>OY969694.1:0-3146098 GCA_963701955.1 uncultured Acidimicrobiaceae bacterium | reverse complement strand
TCGGGTCGGGGTCCCACTGCCGGATGTTGTCGATGGTCGGGGCGGCCACCACCGTCTGGGCCGCGGTGATGCTGGTGTTGGCAGGGAATTGGTGCACCTGCACGTTGTTGAGGTTGTACGCGTCGTGGGTGGCCGTGATGTTCCGATTGATGTACGGCGCCTCCAGCGAGCTCTGCGCCGGCGTCACCTTGAGCGCCTGCAGCAGAGCCGGGTAGATGATGCCGACCACCAGCGCCACGAAGGCCCAGATCCCGATGGCCAGGACCGGAAGGTCAGCCCTGTCGGCGGATGTTGAACAAGAGGATGACGGCGGCGAAGATCGAGACGTAAATGAGCAACGTCTCCGCCGGCAGACGGGCGTGCACGTCGGTGTACCCGGCGCCGTTGACGTAGCCGTCCTGTGAGTTGACCAGCGACCAGCGCTGCAGGACGTATCCGGCCGCCTTGTCCAGGGCGATCAGCGCCAGCAGCACCGAGATGTGGGCCTTCACCGGAGGCCGCACCCTGGGCAGGCCGCGCTGAGGCTGGATCCCGCCATTGAAGTAGTGGAACACCACCGAGACCGCCAACGTCACGATCAGGATGGCCAGCGTCCAGTCCACGATGAAGGTCATGAACGGGAGGTTGAAGACGTAGAAACCGATGTCCTTGTGGAACTGGGGGTCGGTGAAGCCGAAGTTGCCGCCGTGGAGGAAGAGGATCCAGTTGTTCCACTGACCGACCGTTCCCGACGCGCCGATCAGCGCCAACACGAAGGCAAGGCCGACGTAGATGCGACCCGAATAGGGCCGTACGAATTGCTGGTAGCGGCGCACCAGCTCGTCCTCTTGGGCCAGGACGACGTCGTGGCCCGCGATGCGGTCGCACACCACCAGGTTCACCCAGAGGATGGCGAAGAAGATCGCCCCGAAGACACCGAAGAGCCCGAGCTTGATCGCCAGCAGCGTCGAGAAGACGTTGTGGAGGTCCACCGACGAGAACCAGAGGCTGTCGGTGTAGAGCCCGGCCAGTGAGCGCAGCGAGACCAGCAGGATGATGATGACGACGACGAAGCCGATCAGCCACCACCGGGCACGGTGGCGACGGCGCGGCGAGGGGTCAGCGTTCAGTCGCTGGGGATGCGCACGAGGGGAGCCTAACGTCCGCTGCACCTCCCCTTATGGCCAGGCCGGAGCGGCCGCGGCCAGAAGTCCTGGTCAGTCGGTCGCCGGCGTGATCAGGCAGCGGCAGCCCGAGTGCGCCGGCGGGTGGGCGTGCCCCGTTGGGAACGCCTCGGACCCGCTCACTGCGCCGGCCAGCGCGTTGTCCTCGCAGTCCGAGCAGCCGGTCGCGGTCGTCACCACCCAGCGCACCTTGCCGTTCGCGCTGGCCGCCGCCACCCCGGCCGAGAAGGCCTGCGTGGCCTGGTCGCCGACCAGCCGCTCGACGCGCTCGCCCCGCCATTCCCGGAATGCGGCGCCGATGCGGTCGGCCGGGTCGCCGGTGCCCTCGGCGACCTGCCGTCGCAGCGTGGTCACGACCGCGCGGGCCAATCCCGTCGACGCCTGTTCCACCGCATCGCCTCGCGGGATGGTCGCTGCGCCGGCGCCGACGAACACCGTGCCGGCGGCGAACGCCTCGTCCAGATGGCTCCGCGCCACGCCGGCGAACGCTGCGACGTGCTCGTCCTCGGACCCCATGAGCTCGTCGACCTCGAGCGTCGGCGCGCTGCGCAGCCGGTCGAGCAACCGATTCTGGTCGTCGCCCAGGGTGCGCTTGATGGTCCGGCTCAGTCGCGACGTGATCGGCGTGAGCAGCTCGTCGCGCCGGGCGATGATGGCGTCGTCCGGCCGGGCGGCGTTCGGCCTCCTCCGGGTCGAGCTCCCCTGTTGCGCCGCCCGCATCGACGCTCCCGGCCACTGTCTCGCCGACCACCGCCTCGCTGCCCCGGCCGCGATCCGGCCTCGCTGCCCGCGGTCGCCGACGTGGCCGGGCCGGCCGCTGTGGTCGCGTCGCCGTCGGCCGGCTGGGCCGGCACCACGGTCGGGGGGCTGCGCCCGGCGCCGGCTCCTCGGTCTCCCCCGTGCCCGCCCGGATACGGGCGAACAGCTCGTCGACCGAGGGCCCAGGCGTGCCGTTCTCGTCCTCCGCAGTCCCGCCATCGGACTCACCGCCGTGATCGGCGTCGGGCCCGTCGGTGGAACCTCCCCCGTCGTGTCCGCGTCTTCCTGATCGTGCGGCATCTCCGCGGTGCCGAGCCGGAACTGGTCGGCCACGCCCTGGGCCGCGGCCCGTGCCTCCTCGTCGGTCCGATCCAGGTGAGCCAGAATCCCGTCGACCCGGTCGCGCACCCCGTGCACCGAGGCCGCCATCTCGTCCCGCGCCGCGCGCGAGCTGCTCGATCTGGATGCCGAGCCCGCGGCGCCGTGACGCCAGGTCGGCCAGCACCCGGCGGCGCGCCTCTTGGACCTGGTCCAGGAGCGCCCGGCCCTCATCCTTGGCGCGGGTGATGATCGCCTCTCCTGCTGCCACGGCCTCGGCAATGATGCGCTCGCTCTCCACTCGGGCCTCCTGTTCCGCATTGGCCACCAGTAGCTCGACCTCGACGACCCGCTCAGCCGACGATGCCTCGGTGCGCGCCTGCAGCTCGTCCACCTGGCTCTGCGTCTCACGCAGCAGCGTGGCCGCCCCCTCTTGGGCCTGGACGACGATCCGGGCCGCCTCCTCGTGGGCGTGGCGCAGGATCTGCGCGCTGTGCTGGCCCAGCGAGGTGGTCAGGGTTGCCTCGTCCACCACGGGGTGGGCGGCCCGTTCCTCGGCCTCGGCCAGGGCCGTCCGGAGCTCCTCCTCTCGTCCCTCGAGCGCCTCGAGGCTCCGGGACACCGACTGGAGGTACGAACGCACCTCGTCGGGGTCGAATCCCCGCCGGACCACGGCGAAGGAGTGCTGGGCGATGTCGCCGGTCGCGATCCGGGACGATGAGATGGGGGCGCGTCCTTCTGCCATGGCCAGAGCCTACGGCGCCGCCTGGGCCGGCACAGGCTTGGGCGGCACGGGCGTGGTTGGCACGTGGCCCCCCAGCCGCTTCAGGATGCGCAACACCTGGTTCAGGTTGCTGACGGCGTAGACGTGCAGCTGCGGCGTGGCCTTGGACTCGGCCGTCTTGAGCTCCACCGAGGGGACGAAGAACACGGTGGCCCCGGCCCGCTCGACCGCGATCGTCTTCTCGGCCACGCCCCCCACGTCGCCGACGTTGCCGTACTGGTCGATGGTGCCCGTGGCAGCAATGATCCGGTTGCCCGTGAGGCGCCCGCTACTCAGCTTGTCGATGATCCCGAGCGACATGGCCAGGCCGGCCGATGGGCCGCCGATGTTCTGCGTGTGCACCGTGACCTGAACCGGGAAGTGCCAGTCCTGCTGTGTCTGCGGGTCGATGCCGAGGTAGGCCGTCGGCTTGGTCGGCTTCCCGCACCCGGTGTCCACCAGTGCCTTGGGCGGCGTGCCGAGGGTCACCGACTTGGTCACGACGGGCCCGCGCACGACCTGGCCGACATCGTTGATGGAGGACTGCTCGACCGAGAGCGCGACGCTCGTGCCGGGCGCCATGCCGTGCAGCGCGTCGACGAGGGCGCAGTCGGTCGTCGTCGGGTGCCCGTTCACTCCGGTGATCACCTGCGCCACACGCAGCGTCCCGGCCGCGGGCGAGTGGGGCTCGACCCCGTAGACGAGGGCGCCCGCGTTCGTCGACGTCACCGTGTAGCCGAGGCGGGACAAGGCCGACGCCGTGGCGAACGACTGGGCCTGGGCCATCTGGAGGTAGCCCTGGTCGAGGTACTGGTCTTCGTTCACGGTCGGACCGAGGAGCTCGCCCCCCGAGACCACCTCGCTGTTCGGAGTCGAAGAACCGGTACTGGAGGTAGTTGAGCGCGTTCAGCTGGGTGACGAAGACGTCCGTCAGCAGAATCTTCCCGGTGAGTGGATGGTTGTCCGCCGCCGGCACCTCGATGTAGTGCGCCACTGGCGTGGCGTCCCCCGGCGTGATGACGTACTGGTCGACCGAGGTGTGGGCGGCGACGATCGCCGTCACGATCAGGATCGCCGCCAAGCCCCCGAAGATGGCGGGCCAGATCCGCCGTCGGCGGCGGGAGGCGGGAGGCGGTGCCGGGGGGACGGCGACCGCTGGCGCTGCCACCGCGCCGGCCCCGGAGGGCTCGGCGTCGCTCGGAGTGGGGGTCGCCGCGGCTTCCCCGTCGGCGGTCGCGTCAGGTTCGGACATACTCGGAAGGTGAGCGACGATGTTGCCACGGATGCGGGCCGCGACGGCCGCGCCGGAGCCCGGCGTCGGCGCGTCAGCATGGCCGGGCACCAGGGCGACGCAGCGCTGGCCCGCCGTGGCCTCGCCGATCCGGACCCGGGCGTGCGCGTGGCGGCACTGGGCGCCCTCGCCCGCCTCGCGGAGCTCACGGCCGGCGACGTCGAGTCGGCCCTCGGCGAACCCGAGCCGGTGGTGCGACGACGTGCGGTCGAGGTGGCGCTCGACGCCCGCGGGTCGGGCACCCGTTCCTCGCTGCCCCGCGCCGTCCTGGCCGCGCTGGACGATCCCGACCCACTCGTCGTGGTCGGCGCGGCCTGGTACGTGGCCGAGCGCCGGGCCCGGCCCGCAGTGCCGGCCCTGGCGACGATCGCGACGGGGCATGGGGATGCCCGCTGCCGCGAGGCGGCCGTCGCCGCCCTGGGCGCCATCGGCGATCCCGCTGGTCTGCCGGCGGTGCTCACCGCGCTGAAGGACTCGCCCACGGTCCGGCGCCGGGCCACGGTGGCGCTGGCCGGTTTCGACGACCCGAGGGTGACACCCGCGCTGCGCACCGCCTCGCGAGGACCGCGACTGGCAAGTGCGCCAGGCGGCCGGCGAGTTGCTCGACGAGCCTGAACCCGGGCCTGCCGCGGCGCCGGAGCCCGAGCGTCTAGTCCTCGTCGGTGAAGAGCCGCTTCAAGCGGTCGAAGGACTCCAGGCAGACGCCTGCCCCGTGCACGACGCACTCCAACGGCGTGTCGACCAAGTGCACCGGCACGGCCGTCGCATCGGCGAGCCGCTGGGTCATGCCGCGCAGCAGCGCGCCGCCGCCGGTCAGGTGGATGCCCTGGAACATGATGTCCTGGGCCAGCTCCGGCGGCGCCTCGCCGAGGCACTCGGCCGCCGCCGCGATGATGGAGGCGACGTTGTCCTCCAGCGCGCCTCGGATCTCGAGCGGCGAGAGCACCACCGTCTTGGGCCGGCCGGTCGCCACCTCGCGGCCGCGGATTTCGGCCTGCTGCTCCCCGGTGTGCGGAGCGGCCGAACCGATGGCCAGCTTCACCGCCTCGGCCGTGCGCTCGCCGACGGCCACGCCGTAGCGGTGACGCACATAGCTCTGGATGGACGCATCGAAGTCGAAGCCGCCGCAGCGCAACGCCTGCACCGCCACGACACCACCAAGCGAAATGACCGCCATCTCCGCCGTGCCGCCGCCGACGTCGACCACCATGTTGCCCACCGGTTCGTGGATCGGCAGCCCGGCGCCGATGGCCGCCGCCATGGGCTGCTCGATGAGGAAGCTGGCCGACGCGCCGGCCCGTCGCGCCGCCTCCTTGACGGCGCGGCGCTCGACCGCGGTGATGGCGGACGGGACGCAGATCAGGACCTTGGGCCGGTTGAGCCGCCCCACACCGACGCGGCGCAGCAGCACGCTGAGCATCCGCTCGGTGACTTCGAAGTCTGTGATGGCGCCGCCACGCAGCGGCCGCTCGGCCACGATGTAGCCGGGCGTGCGACCGATCATCTGCCACGCATCCGTGCCGATGGCGAGCACCTCACGGCTGCGCGAATCGAGCGCGACGACCGTCGGCTCGTTCAGCACCAGGCCCTTCCCTTTGGCGTAGACCAGCGTGTTGGCCGTGCCGAGATCGATGGCCAGGTCGCGGGACATGAGGCCTCATGGTAAGGCCGGGCCGTTGGCCGACGGCACTTTCCTGGACTTTCTCGGTATCGTCGCCGAGGTGAGTGACACGCCCGAGGAGCCGGAGGACGGCACGCCGGGCCCCGAAGAGGGTGGGGAAAGCACCCTGGACGGGTTCGAATCACCGCAGCGGGGGTGGATCGACCCCGACGACCGGCTGTGGCGCCACCCCAGTGAGGTCGCGGGCCCGGGTCCCGCTCCGGACCTCCGCTTCCCGCTCGACCCCCCGGCCCGCCACAACTACCGCAGCGCCGTCATGGTCCTGGTGGGCGTGGGTGCCGTCATGGCCGTGGTCGCCTGGGTCATCGTGTTGCTCTCCCCCGCGTCGGACCACCCGTTGGACACCGCACCCACGCAGGACACGGCCGCCAACGGACCGCTGACCACGCTGGCCGGGGCACAGAACGCACTCCCTGCGGCCGCCGTGGCGGCCGGGCACTCCCTGGTGGAGCTGCAGGCGACCACCAGCCACGGCCGGGTGCTGCTCGTCGGCGTGGCCGTGGCCGAAGGCGGGCTCGTGGCCACGACCGCCGACCTCCTGGGCGGCCTGCAGCGCATCGTCATGATCGGCCCCGACGGCGCGGTCAAGCCGGCGTCGGTCGTCGCCATGGACAAGACGTCCGATGTCGCGCTGGTCAACGTGCCCGAGGATCTCCCCGTCGCTCCCTTCGCCGCCGACACCAACCTCGACAGCGGCGACGCCGACCTGGCCCTCACCTTCGTGCCGGCGGGCGGCAGCGCCATCGCGCTGCACTGCACCCCCGGTGCGGTGAGCGCCGTCGGAGCGCCCATCGGCAACGGTCCCGCCACGACGATGCCCTCCATCACCTCGTCTCCCGCCGCGCCGTCGGTCATCGCGGGCGAGCCGCTGCTGAACGCCGCCGGCTCCGTCGTCGGGATCCTCTACGACGCCGAGCCGGGCACCTCGCCGGCCACCTTCCTGCCCAGCGCCCTCGTCGTCGGCGTCGCCAACGACCTGCGTTCCCAGAACCGGGTCGTGCACGGCTGGCTGGGCGTGCAGGGGACCGACGCCCCCAATGATGCGGGGGCGAAGGTGGCGCTGGTGCAGTCCGGCGGGCCGGCGTCCGGCCGCCTGCTGGTCGGGCAGCTGATCACGGCGGTGAACGCCACCCCGGTGCGCTCCATGGCAGAGCTCCGGGCCATGCTCTACGTCCTCCCCCCGGGGGCGGCCGTCTCGCTCTCGGTGCAGCAGCCCGCCGGGACCAAGGTCGTGGACGTCACCCTGGGCGGGTCCTCCTAGCATGCGGAGGTGAGCATGTTCGGACAGAGCGACCCCGACAATCCGATGGGGGGCCTCCTCGGCGACCTGATGAAGGTGATCGGGTCGGGCCCCGGTGCGGCCGACAGCTGGTTCGAGGCCGCCCGCACCCTGGCCTTCGGCGTCGCCACGGACGGCGGCGAGGACGAGAACCCCGATCCGCTGGTGCGCATCGCCTTCGAGGAGCTGGCCCGGGTGGCCGAGATGCACGTGGTCGAGGCCACGGGAATCGGGCCCGCCACCGGCGGCGGCGTCTCCTTCGAGGCGGTCGGCCCGGGGCAGTGGAGCTTCCGCGTGCTCGAGGCCTACCGCCCAGTCCTCAAATCGATGGTCGAGGCGCAGCAGCAGGGCGCGGCGGCCGTGCCGTCCTCACTCGACCTGAGCGAACTCGACCCCGACTCGGGCGCCGGCCTCAGCGGGCTGCTCGGGCAGTTCGCCCTCACGCTCGGCCCCGTCTTCCTCGGCATGCAGTTCGGGTCGGCCGCGGGGCACCTCGCCCGCCGCGCCTTCGGGCAGTACGCCCTCCCGCTCCCGTGGCCCGAGTCGTCGACCCTGCTGCTGGTGCCGGGCAACGTGAGCCGCTTCGCCGAGGACTGGAGCCTCCCGCTGCAGGAGGTCCAGCTCTGGGTCTGCCTGCGCGAGCTCACCATGCACGCCGTGCTGAGCCGACCCGGCGTGCGCGCCTCGCTCATGACACTGCTGGGCGACGCCTCGGCGCATGCGGCGGCGGCGCAGCGCTCCATCGTCGAGCGCCTGGGCGACGGGCTCGGCGACCAGGCCTCGCTCGAGGAGGCCCTGGGCGATCCCGAGGCACTGCTCTCTGATCTGATCAGCCCCGAGCAGCGCAACATCTCGGCTGCGCTCACCGCACAGACGACCGCCATCGGTGCCTACGTCGACCACATCACCGCGGGGATCGCGGAGAAGCTCACGTCCTCGCCTTCCGCACTGCGCGAGGCCTGGTATCGCTACCGGATCGAGGAAGGCAAGGGCGAGCAGGCCTTCGCCGGCCTCTTCGGCCTCAACGTCGGCCAGGAAGAGGTCGACCGGGGACGCGCCTTCGTCACCGGGGTCCTCGAGCGGGCCGACGAGCGGGCGCTCACCCGCCTGTGGTCCGACGAGCTCGATCTGCCGACCCCCGCCGAGGTCGACGCGCCTGGCCTGTGGCTCGCCCGCATCGGGCTGCTCGACTGAACACGCCCCGGCGCCCCACGGGCGACATGGCCCGTGGATCCGCCGTTCGCCAAGTGGCGCGTCGGTCGCCCCCGCGCTGGCGGCTCAGCCCACCGACAGCGGCACGCGGTGCAGCCGGGCCCGCCGGGCCGGCGCACAACGCTCAGTGGTGCCCGGCACGCCGCCGGCACAGCTCTCGAGCTCGAAGCGGGTGAACGCGGTGGTGACCCGTCCACCGAGGAGCAGGGTCTCGATCGTGCCGTCCCACCCGGGTGCGATGGCGTAGACGTACTCGGCCATGGCCTCCTCGAAACGGATCGTGGTGAGCAGGTCGACCAGGTCGAAGAGGTGCTCGGCCATGGCCGCCTCCGTCAGGTCCGCCGGCGTGAGTGTGCGCACCAGCGCCGCCTCGTCGTCGGTCAGTTCGCCGACCAGTTCGCGGATGCCCCGCACGACAGCTGCCTCGTCCATGGTCTCCATGGTGTAGGTGTCCCCCATCCCGCTTGTCCTCCCCTTCGGGCGGACAATCTGTCCGCAACGCTCGAACAACAACGGCGTCATGCTGTCACCACGGGGGTGTCGCCAGGGTGGCTCGTCGGGAGCAAGTTGGGTGCAGCTGATGCGGCGGCGCCGCCGGGTTCGCTCCGGCGTGGCCAGGCCCCCTGCCTGGGGCGCAGCAGTGCCCGCCGGGCTCAGGCCTCGGCTTCGTCGCCCCAGTCGAGGACCCACTCGAGGGCCAGCTGCTCGCGCTCGGCGTCACGGACGACCCGCTCGCTGTTGCGGCGGAATTGGGGGTCGTGCGGGGGCAGCAGCACCAGACGGGCCAGCACACGCTCGCGGAACTGCTCGATCACCTCGGGCGGGCCGTAGTCCGACTGCACCTCCCAGTGGGGCGCGACGGGGCCGAGATAGACGACGCGCACGTGCCCGATTGGCTCGACCGGCTCACCTTCTTCGACTACTTCTTCCTCGGTGTCCGGGGACATGGCACCCTCCTGCATCGGCGATCCTGGCCAGCGTAGCCCCGGGGGGCGGAGCGACATTCTCCCTGGTAGAAAGCGAATCGGCCCAGCGATTCTTAGGAACTTCCTATGCGCAAAACCTGGCTCTGAACTGGGGGCTCCCGTAGAATGATGCGTGAAAAGGGAGCCGAACAATGAATACCGATTGGATGGCCGGGGGGAAGTGCAAAGAAGTTGCACCCGATGTCTTCTTCCCCAATGACGGCATGGGCGTGCTGGTCGCCCAGCGCATCTGCGCGGAGTGCCCCGTGTCCGAGGCCTGCCTCGAGTACGCGCTCGAGCACCACATCGACCACGGCGTCTGGGGTGGTGCCTCCGAGCGTGAGCGCCGCCGCATTCTGCGCCGCCGCCGCCTCTCACACGCCGTCGTCGCCAAGTAGGCCCTGAAGCCGGCGGGCGTCGCCGGCTCGCCTGCCCGACGGGCGAACGAACCGCCGAGCGTTCCTGACCACGCTTCGCGTGCCACGCTGGCGCCGTGCTCCTGGAGTGCGTCGTCAACGTCAGCGAGGGACGCGATGAGGCGAACCTGCGCCTCCTCGCCGCGGCTGCCGGTCCTGCCCTGCTCGACCAGCACCGGGACCCCGACCACAACCGCTCCGTCCTGACCCTCGCCGGTCCGGCTGACCTGGTGGCCGACGCCGCCCGCTCCCTGGCCCGGGCCGCCGTCGGCGCCCTCGACCTTCGGCACCACCACGGGGCCCATCCCCGCCTGGGCGTGCTCGACGTCGTGCCCTTCGTCCCCTACTCGCCCGGGCGGGCGGCGCCCGAGGACCTCGGCGCCGCCGTGGCCCAGCGGGACGGGTTCGCCCACTGGCTGGGTGAGGAGCTGGGGGTGCCGGCCTTCGTCTACGGCCCCCTGCCCGGCGGCCGAATCCGGACACTGCCCGAGGTCCGCCGCCTCGCCGTTCGGTCCGGCTCCAGACGGGCTCGCCCCCGATCGGGGACCGCCGGAGGCCGACCCCCGCCACGGCGCCACCGCCGTGGGCGCCCGGCGCGTCCTGCTCGCCTACAACGTCTGGGTCTCCTCGGTCGAGGTGGCCCGGCAGGTGGCGCCCCGTCGTGCGGGGCCCCGAGGTGCGGGCGCTGGGCCTGGCCGTCGGGGTCGCGGGCCCAGGTGTCGTGCAACCTGCTCGACCCGGACCGCTACGGGCCCGGGCGGCTCTACGACGCGGTGGCCGCCCTGGTGAGCGAGGCCGGCGGCACGGTCGAAGGGGGCGAGCTGGTGGGGCTCATCCCCGAGGTGGTGCTGGCGGCCGTGCCTCCCGCGAGGCGAGCGGAGCTCGGCCTCTCGGACGGGGTGACCGTGGAGTCCCGACTCCGCGCGGATCGATAGACCGGGGAGGTCAGCCACACGGGTGCAGCAGCGACCGAGGAAGCCGCTGTACCGGCCTCCCGGCCGGAAGCGCTACGAGGCGCTGGCCACGTCCCGGCGGGCCAGGGCGCGCGCCCGGCGCAGACGACGCCGTTCCCGCTCGCTCATGCCTCCCCAGATGCCGAACTTCTCGCCGTTGGCCAAGGCGTACTCGAGGCAGTCCTCCCGCACGACGCAACCGCGGCAGACCTCTTTGGCTTCCCGGGTGGACGCGCCGCGCTCTGGGAAGAACAGATCGGGATCGACTCCCATGCAGTTGGCCTGCAACTGCCAGCTTCGTTCTTGGCGACCGTAGAGCGTGGTGACTATGTCAACTGGCACTTGGTTCGCCCCCCTTCTTCGCCTCAGGTGGCATTGGTGTAGTTACAACGGTGTAGTCATCTTTCACTAGTCACCCACCAGGCGCAAGGGGAAATCCAACTCTCTAGGCACGAAATGTGCGGAATCGAGCCACGAACCGGACGCTGACCCGATGAAGAATCCCAGGTGAGAGGCGGTTTTCGGCCGTCACCCGGTACGACGGCGGGTTTCTCGGAGTATTTCGCTCCGGAGGGGCCGCCTGGCCCGAATTGGCCCCGGAACAGCCGAAATGCTGGCGCAGGGTTCCCGCGCCGCGGCCCCGGAAGGGCCAGCCGGCGGGGCGCTCAGCCGGCGGGGCGGAGGACGCGGCGGTGCTGCAGGAAGTCGACCAGCACGTAGCCACCCAATGCGTCGGGCGTCGTGTAGAAGGTCCGGCCGCCGTTGACGCGGGCGATCTGCTCCACGAAGGGGTAGTGGGTGCGCTGGAGGTCGAGGGCGAACGTGTTGATCACGATGCCGGCCCGGGTGCAGCGGATGACCTCGGCCATGGTCCGGCGCAGCGTCTCGGGGATCGGCGGATAGTTGAACCAGACCTCGCCGGCGTCGTCGATGTGCGCCGTCGGCTCGCCGTCGGTCACCACAATGATCTGCTTCGTCCCGTGCTCGTGGGCCAGCATGCGCCGGGCCAGGGCCAGGGCGTGCTGCAGGTTGGTCCCGTAGACGTAGTCCCACATGGCCGTGGGCACCTCGTCGGGGCGGATTTCGCGGGCGACCTCGGAGAAGCCGACGATGCCGAGATAGTCGCGGGGGAACTTCGACGAGATCAGGGTCTGCAGGGCCATGGCCATGCGCTTGGCCGGCACGAAGTTGTCGCGCATGGGCATCGACATGGAGAGGTCGACGGCCAGCACGGTGGCTGAGCGGCTGAGCGCCTCCACCTCGACCACCTCGAAGTCGTCGGGCGTCAGGCGCACCGGCACGCCCGAGCCGCCCCGCCGCACGGCGTTGTGCACCGTCGTCGAGAGGTGCAGGTTCAGCGGGTCGCCGTACTCGTAGGCCTTCGTCGTCTCCTCGCGGTCGTGCCCGGTTCCGGTGCGCAGCGCCGAGTGGTCGCCGATGCGGTCCTTGTTGATCTGGCCGAAGAGGTCGGCCAGCGCCTTCTGGCCCAGGCGGCGCACGCCCTGGGGCGTCAGCTCGATGCGCCCGCCCTGCTGCTCGATCAGCCCGGCGTCGGCCAGCGACTTGGTCAGGTTGGCCAGGCGGTCGAGCGCCCGTGCCGCGTCCTCGCCCATGTGCTGGCGCACCTGGTCCAGGTCGATCTCGCCCAGGGCGGCCGGCGTCGAGGCCGACTGGAGCACCTCTTCCATGCGGTCGAGCTGGCCCAGCTGGGTGGCCAGGTCGGTGGCCTGGCTCATGCCCATGGGTCCCTCGCCGCTGAAGTCGTAGGACTTCTGCCAGCCGGCGTCGGGCACGGCGCGCTGGAGGTTCTGGGCCAGCCGCTCCACCTGCCAGCGCAGGTCCATGTCCTCGAGGACCGAGTCCATCAGGTTGCGCAGCTGCGCCTGCTGCTCGGGGCTCATGGAGTTCCACACCGCCTGGGCGGCGGCCATGCGCTCGGCCAGCTGCTCCAGCAGCTCGTCGAGGTTCTGCGGGTTGCCGGGGAACATGTCGCCGAACTGCGCCATGAACTCCTCGAAGCTCGGGTCGAGGTCGTCGCCGCGCTCGCGCTGCTCGAGCATGCTGGTTCAGCGCGTCGTAGGCGTCGCGCATGCGCTGCATCTGCTCGGTGTCCATGTTGGACAGGGCGTCGGAGGCGCCCTCGAAGAAGGTGTCCGCCATTTCGCGGCGCAGCTCCTCCACCAGCTCCTCGAAGCGCTCGCGCGCCTCGGACGAGACGAAGTCGTAGTGCTGCAGGCTGCTGACGCGCCCGGCGGGGTCGTCGGGTTGGAGGTCGAGTGCCATGCGCCGCTCGGTGGCCACGTCGTCGGTCACCTCGGAGCGGCGCTCGTCGCCCGAGTTGTGCGCGTCCTCGTCCACGAGCTCGTCGATGGCGGCGCGCTCGTCCTGCTCAATCTCGTCGAGCTGGCGGGTGAGCTCGGCCATGCGGCCGTCCGGGTCGCCCTCGGCCAGCATTTCGGCCCGCCGCCGCCGCAACTGGTCGAGCATGTCGCGCAGGCCCGGCACCTGCTCGCCGTCGGCGTTGCGGAAGCCGCTGCGCAGCAGGCGCCGCAGCGCGTCGTCGAGGTCGCCCCCGGCCAGGAGGTCGTCGGTGAGCCCGGCCAGCAGGTCGTCGGGATCGAGGTCGGCGAACTCCTGGGTGCCGTCCCATTCCGAGTAGTCGTAGCGGGCGCTCATGTGCGAGTCCTCTCCGCCGCGGGCTTACTTGCGCCCGCGGTACAGGGCGCGGGCCCCGGACGCGTCCTTGTTCAACCGCTTGGTCAGGTGCAGCCCCTCGAGGAGGAACTCGAGGGCGCTGGCCATGAGGGCGGGCGACTCGGCCTCGGCCGCCTCGGGCCCGGCCAGCTTGCGCGTCGGCGGCTCCAGCTCGGGCACGTCGGCCAGGACGGCCAGGTAGGCCGAAGACGGGAGGTCGTCGCCCACGTGCACGACGACCTGCTCGTGGAAGGCGGCGACGATCGACCTGCGGATCGTCCAGCGTGACGCGGCGGCGGAACACGGCCAGGGTGGCGGCGGCCACCAGCTGGGCCACCACCTCGTCCTCGTGGCCCTCCTCCATGGCCTCGACCTCGATCTTCCCCTGGGTCGACGGCACCAGGGCGGACAGGTCGCTGATCCGCGGCACGGCCACCGGCTCGCCGGTGCGCAGGGCGCGCCGCACCGCGGAGGCGACGAGCGTCTCGTAGTTGGCGATGGAGAGGCGGACCGAGACGCCGCTGCGCTGGTTGAGATGGGTGCTGCGCCGGGCCAGCTGGCTGATTTCGGCCACGACCTCCTTCATGTAGCGGCGGCACCGTGACGGGCACGCCCGCCGTCGGCAGGTCGGCCTCGCTCTCCATGATCCTGACCTCGGTCATGGTCTCGAACGGGTAGTGCGTGCGGATCTGCGCGCCGAAGCGGTCCTTGAGCGGCGTGATGATGCGGCCGCGGTTGGTGTAGTCCTCGGGGTTGGCCGTGGCCACGAGCGTGATGTCGAGCGGCAGCCGGATGCGGTGGCCCCGGATCTGCACGTCGCGCTCTTCGAGGATGTTGAGCAGGCCGACCTGAATGCGCTCGGAGAGGTCCGGCAGCTCGTTGATGGCGAAGATGCCGCGGTTGACCCGAGGGATGAGGCCGTAGTGCAAGCGCCAGCTCGTCGCTCAGGTAGCGGCCCTCGGCGATCTTGATGGGGTCCACCTCGCCGATGAGGTCGGCGATGGACGTGTCCGGGGTGGCCAGCTTCTCGCCGTAACGCTGCGAGCGGTGGACCCAGGCGATCGGCGTGGCCTCGCCCAGCTCGTCGACGCGGTCGAGGGCGTAGCGCGAGACCGGGTTGTAGGGGTCGTCGTTGATTTCCGAGCCGGCGACGATCGGCATCCACTCGTCGAGCAGCCCGACCATGGAGCGGATCACCCGCGTCTTGGCCTGGCCCCGCTCGCCCAGCAGGATGATGTCGTGCCCGGCCAGGATGGCGTTCTCCAGCTGGGGCACCACGGTGTCCTCGAAGCCGAGCACGCCGGGCACGAGGGTGTCGCCGGCCGCGATCAGCTTGGCGGTGTTGCGCCGCATCTCCTCGGCCACCGGCACCGACTCCCAGCCCGAGGCGCGCAGGTCGGCGATGCGATCCGGGCAGGTCAGCGGGGGGCTTGATGCCGCCGGGGCAGCGGGGTCGCGGAGGGGTCGTGGCGGGAAGAGCCAGCCATGGACGAAGCCTAAACCCCGAGCTCCGGGCGTCGGCGCGGCGGCATCATCGGGTCGGGCCGGCCGGCTGCCCCAGCAGCTGCTCGGCCAGGGCGCGGGCCGGGCGGGCCAGCGCCCGGTCGCCCCGCTGGGCCAGGGCGACGGTGCGGCTCAGCGTCGGCGCCGCGAACGGGATGCCGACCAGCGATCCGTCGCCCGGCAAGCGCGATGGCCGGGCACCACCGCGGCACCGAGCCCGGCCGCCACGAAGGAGAGGACGCCGGCCATCTCGGCCCCCTCGCTGACGAGATGCGGCTCGACCCCTGCCTCCTGCGCAGGCCGACAGCGTCACGGCGCGCAGGTCGTAGCCCTCCCGGAACATGACCAGGTCGAGCCCGTCGAGATCGCGCACCCGCACCCGGCGGCGGCGGGCGAAGGGGTGGTCGGGCGCGGTGGCCAGGACGAGCGGGTCGTCGAAGAGCGGCGTCGTCACCACCAGCGGGTCGGTCACCGGCAGCACCACCAGGGCCAGGTCGACCTCGCCCGCCGCCACCTGGGGCACCAGCTGGTGCGACCCCGCCTCCACCACCGACAGGTCGATGCCCGGGTGGCTGGCGTGGAAGGCCACCAGGGCAGGCGCCAGCGCGCTGGTGATGAGGCTGGGCGTGGCCCCGACGGACAGGCGGCCGCGGGCCATGCCCGACAGGGCGCGCGCCTCGGCTCCGGTGGCCTCCACGTCGGCCAGCACGCGCTGCATGAAGGGCAACGAGGGCGGCGCCGTCGGGCGTGAGGGTGACGGGCCCCTGCCCCGGGCCCCGGTTGAACAGCACCACGCCGAGCTCGTGCTCGAGCAGCCGGACCTGGCGCGACAGCGAGGGCTGGGCCAGGTGCAGGCGGGCGGCGGCCTGCGTGAAGCTCTGCTCCTCGGCCACGGCCAGGGTGTAGGTCGAACTGGTGCAGCTGCACTGCCAGTTACATTCAGAGCTTATCGCTCTGATCTTCATGCTCTTTATGTCTTTGACGTGCCTCTGGGTGCACCGTAGGGTCGCGGCGTTGTGCGGCGACGACGTGTGCCCGCGCGGCAGGCACTGAGGAGGTGCGAGTGACGACGACGGTCGAGAGCCCAACCACGACGCCGGTGGTGATCGGGGCGCCCCGGGGCGGGCCCGACGTGCCCACCCTGCGCAAGGACGGCTGGTGGGTCGAGCCGGTCGATCACCGCGTCCATCCTGCTGGCCTTCGTCGTCTACTCGACGTGGGCCGCCTTCGTCGGCAAGAACTACTACGCCGGGGTCGCCCTGCACCGGGACCTGATCTCGCCCTTCTACTCCCCCTGCATCGCCAACAGCTGCGTCCCGGGCAGCCACAGCTTCGGCACGCTGCCCTTCTGGAACTACTCGCCGGCGTTGCTGATCCTCATCTTCCCGCTCGGCTTCCGCCTCACCTGCTACTACTACCGCAAGGCGTACTACCGGTCCTTCTGGTTGTCGCCGCCCGCCTGCGGCGTGGCCGATGCCCATGGCAGCTACAGCGGCGAGACGCGCTTCCCGCTCATCCTGCAGAACATCCACCGCTACTTCTTCTGGATCCTGTTGGTCTTCAACTGCATCCTGACCTATGACGCCATCCTCGCCTTCCGCCAGCCGGGACTCGGTATCGGCATCAGCGTCGGCACCGTGGTGCTGTGCCTCAACGCCGCCTTCCTGTGGCTCTACTCGCTGTCGTGCCACGCCTGCCGCCACTTCTGCGGCGGCCAGGTGAAGTCGTTCGCCAAGCACCCGACGCGTCACAAGCTCTGGAAGTTCGTCACTCCGCTGAACGCGCGCCACATGCGCTTCGCCTGGATCAGCCTCTTCGGCGTCGCCCTGTGCGACCTCTACGTGCGCCTGGTGGCGAGCGGGACGATCCACGACCCCGGCTTCCACTTCTAGGCCGCGAGGATCCGCATGCCTGAATACGAAACCCACGACTACGACGTCATCATCATCGGCGCCGGCGGCTCCGGCCTGCGCGCCGCCATTGAGGCCAAGGAGCGCGGCCTGCGCGTGGCGCTCGTGTGCAAGTCGCTGCTCGGCAAGGCGCACACCGTCATGGCCGAGGGGGGCATGGCCGCCGCCATGGGCAACGTGTGGACCGAGGACAACTGGCAGGTCCACTTCCGCGACACCATGCGCGGCGGCAAGATGCTGAACAACTGGCGCATGGCGCAGATCCACGCCATGGAGGCCCCCGACCGCGTCTACGAGCTGGAGCGCTGGGGGGCACTCTTCGACCGCACCGAGGACGGCCGCATCACCCAGCGCGACTTCGGCGGCCACCGCTACGCACGCCTGGCCCACGTCGGCGACCGCACCGGCCTGGAGCTGATCCGCACGCTGCAGCAGAAGGTCGTCTCCATGGGCACCGACGTGTTCATGGAGTGCAAGATCCTGCGCCTGCTGCCCGACGCCGAGGGCCGCATCTCCGGTGCCGTGGGCTACATGCGCCCGACCGGCGAGATGGTGCTCTTCACCGCCAAGTCGTTCGTGCTCGCCACGGGATCGATCGGCAAGTCGTGGAAGTACACCTCCAACTCGTGGGAGTCGGTCGGTGACGGCCACGCCATGGCGATCTGGGCCGGGGCTGACGTCATCGACATGGAGTGCGTGCAGTTCCACCCGACCGGCATGGTCTGGCCGCTGTCGGTGCGCGGCATCCTCGTGACCGAGGGCGTGCGCGGCGACGGCGGCGTGCTGCGCAACTCCGAGGGCACGCGCTTCATGTTCAACTACGTCGCCGACATGTTCCGGGCCGAGACGGCGGAGACCGAAGAAGAGGCCGACGCCTGGTACGAGGACCACAACAACAACCGGCGCACGCCCGACCTCCTGCCGCGCGACGAGGTCGCCCGCGCCATCAACTCCGAGGTGAAGGCGGGACGGGGCACACCGCACGGCGGCGTGTACCTCGACATCGCCACGCGCCGCACGCGCGGAGTACATCCGCCGCCGGCTCCCGTCGATGTACCACCAGTTCATGGAGCTGGCCGGCGTCGACATCACCGCCGAGGCCATGGAGGTCGGCCCGACCTGTCACTACATGATGGGCGGCGTGCGCGTCGACGCCGAGACCCAGGCCGCCACCGTCCCCGGCCTGTTCGCCATCGGCGAGGTCTCGGGCGGCATGCACGGGGCGAACCGCCTGGGAGGCAACTCGCTCTCGGATCTCATCGTCTTCGGTCGTCGGGCCGGTATCGGCGCGTCGGACTTCGCGGAGGGCCGGGCCGGCCTGCCCAGCGTCGACGCGGCGGAGGTCGCATCGGTGATCGACGAAGCCTTCGCTCCGTTCGGACGCGAGGACGGGGACAACCCCTACGACGTCCACGAGGAGCTGCAGGAGACCATGCAGGCGCTGGTCGGCATCATCCGCACGGGGCCCGAGCTCGAAGAGGCGCTGGTCAAGCTGGAGGAGCTCAAGGCGCGCACGGCCAAGGTGCAGGTGAAGGGCGGGCGGGCCTACAACCCTGGCTGGAACCTCGCCACCGACCTGCCCTCCATGATCACCACGTCCATCGCCGTGGCGCAGGGTGCGCTCAACCGCAAGGAGTCCCGGGGCGGGCACACCCGGGAGGACTATCCGGGGCCCGACCCCGAGATGGGCAAGGTCAACTTCGTGCAGCGCCAGACCGGCGAGCACGGATTCCTGGCGCCGATCTCCATCGCGCCCGAGCCGCTGCCGGAGATGCCGCCCGAGCTCCGCGCCCTGTTCGAGGAGGCAAAGTAGCCATGGCCGACACCGACACCGACCACACCGACGCCGACCGGCACCGACACCCCCGACACCGGCACGCCCAACAGGGCCACCGTCACCATGCGGGTCTGGCGCGGCGACGACGAGGGCGGCGAGTTCACCGACTACGTGATGCCCGGCGTCGAGGGCGAGGTGGTGCTCGACGTCATCCACCGCATTCAGGCGACCGACGCGCCCGACCTGGCCTGCCGCTGGAACTGCAAGGCCGGCAAGTGCGGCTCGTGCTCGGCTGAGATCAACGGCCTGCCGCGCCTCATGTGCATGACGCGCATGGACACGCTGCCCGAGGGCGAGCCCGTCACCGTGGCGCCGATGAAGACGTTCCCCATCATCCGCGACCTCGTCACCGACGTCTCCTTCAACTACGAGGTGGCCAAGACGGTGCCTGCCTTCAAGCCGGGTCCCGAGCCCGAGGGCGGCTACCGCATGATGCAGGTCGACGTCGAGCGCGGGCAGGAGTTCCGCAAGTGCATCGAGTGCTTCATGTGCCAGGACATCTGCCACGTCATCCGCGACCACGAGGACAACAAGCCCACCTACGCCGGGCCCCGCTTCTTCATCCGCTTCGCCGAGCTCGAGATGCACCCGCTCGACGTCAACGACCGCCGCGAGCTGGCGCAGGAGCGCGGCCTCGGCAAGTGCAACATCACCAAGTGCTGCACCGAGGTGTGCCCCGAGCACATCAAGATCACCGACAACGGCATCATCCCGATGAAGGAGCGCGTGGTCGACGCCCGCTACGACCCGGTCGCCTGGCTCGGGCGCAAGATCTCGGGGCGCTCGAAGAAGACGGCCGAAGAGGCCTCCGCCGGCTGAACGGGACCACGCCCCGGCGATCCCCACGGGGGTTCACCGGACCCGCGCCCGCACGCCACCCCGCAACGGGACCAGACTCTCGCCCATGCCCCGCTACCTCTCACCCGAGTGGGTCGAGTCGTTCGACGCTGCGCTGAGCGTGCTCGACCTCGCCGATGCGATCGCGGCCGCCGGTGCCGGCTCGCTGGCGGCCGCCGACGGCCGCTTCACCGTGGTCCAGGTGGTGACCGGCGTGCCCGACGACGTGCAGGCGGGCGGCGGGGACGTGCACCTCGTCCTCACGGTGGCCGACGGGCGGGCGCGGTTGGCGCTGGACGAGGCGGGAACGGCGACCGGCACGGCGACGATCGTGCTCGGCTATCCCGAGGCGGTGGCCATGGCGCGCGGCGAGCTCGACCCGGCCGACGCACTGGCCGCCGGGCGGGTGCGGGTGCGAGGGCGACCTGGCGGCGCTGGTGGCGGGGCAGGACGTGCTGGCCGACGCGACGGCCCGGCTCGGCACCGAGCTGGAGGGACTGACGGACCCGCCGGACCCGGCCTCCTGACACGTCGCGTGCACCGGACCCGCCTGTCGACCACCTCTCGACCCACCTCTCGACCCACCTCTCGCCCGGCTCCGCCCGCCCGCCTGACTTCGGTGGCCGCTACCAGGGCCAGGTGGCCGTGGTCACCGGCGCCTCGGCCGGCCTGGGCGCACAGCTCTCGATGGACCTGGCCCGCGGCGGCGCCACCGTGGTCGGCCTGGCCCGCAACGCCGAGCGGCTCGACAAGCTGGCGACCGACCTGCGCACCTTCACCTCGGGCTCGGGGACGATCACCTGCGACGTGGCCGACACCGATGCCCTGCGGCGGGCGCTCGACGAGGTCACGGCGGCCCACGGCCCCGTCGACCTCCTGGTCAACAACGCGGCGCAGGATCCCGGCGTCCGGCTGGCCGAGATCGCCGAGCGTGACTTCCGTCACACGTTCGACGTGAACTTCTTCGCCCCGGTCGCCGCGACCCTGGCCGTCCTGCCCTCCATGCTCCAACGCGGCCGCGGCACCATCGTCAACGTCTCCTCGGACGGCGGCCGCCTGCCCTCACCCGGACCCGGCGCCTACCCGTCGTCGAAGGCGGCGCTCTCGGCCTTCACCGAGTCCACCTCGTTCCGCCTCGGCCCCAAGGGCGTCCACGTCCACGTCGTCTACCCCGCCTTCATGGCCACCGAACTGGGATTGGGCGCCCTCGGGCGCGGCCTGCGCCGGCCCCCGCGCCTGACCACCCGGAGCGTCGAGACCGTGTCACGGCGGATCCTGGCCCAGGCGGGCGGCCCGTCGCTCGAAATCAGCGTGTCGGGCCTCATCGATGCCGCCATGGTCTTCCGCTCCGTCATGCCCCGGACCTACCACCGCCTGCGGCGCCACTGGTAGGACCGGCGGTGCGAAGCCGGAAGGGCCGGCTGGCCTGGGCCTGCGGGCGGCGGTCCGTCGGCGGGGCGCAGTTGGCCACCCGCACTCCCGGGGCAGCCGCCCGAGCAGGGCTCGGGCGACGGCAGTATCGTTGTGCCACCGGCTCGCAAAGGTCGGGCCGCAGGCAGGAGGGACGACGTGCATCAGCCGATCGACGACCACTTCCTTTTGAAGTATCGGGCCCTGCTGGATGCTGAAGACGTGGCATTCGACGAGCTCGAGCACGCGTGCGAAGAAGGCGACCGCACGCAGTTCGACAAGGACATGATCGATTGGCAGAACGCCCTCGAGCACAAGCTCGTCTTCCTGGCGAACGCCGGGCTCGAGGTCAAGCTGCCCGTTCTGGGCTAGCCCATCGGCGCCGGCACTCTGCGCGCTGCCTGCGCCTCGTATCCAGCTGGAGCATCACCCGCGGTTCGTCGCGGCGCGACCAGGATGGTGGAGTGCCAAAGTCATCACGAGAAGAACGCATCCACCTCCGCGCTGAACGGCGTGGGCGCGGCGAAACCCGGGTCGAGCCCCCGAGGTGCACGCGCGCGTCGAACCGGGTGAACATCGCGTTCCCGTTCTCGCAGATCAAGGTGGAGGAACCCAGCAAGGAGCTGGCCGAGCTGGCCGCACTCGTCTTCGACCTCGTGGGGGCCATGGCCGAGTGGGTCCCCGAGGACCGCCTCGACGACCTGCGGGCACGGGCGCAGGTGCTGCGCGAGTCGCTGCGCTGAACCGGCGGTGCCGGCCGGTGCTGGCTGGCCCGGCTCGGCCGGATGCCGGCGGCTCGGTCGCCCGCGGGGTCGCTACTGCAGGCCGAGTGACTCCGCCACCTGGCGGATCGTGGCTTCGAAGAGCCAGCCCGGGCTCGAGCACCGTGTTGCGCCAGTGCCCGAAGACCTCGAGGCTGATGGCGCCGACGATCGTCGTCCACGCCTCGAGCGCGAGCACCACCGTCTCCACCGGCATGCCGGGGAGGAGCCCTTCGGTGACCGGAGCCACCGCCGCCGCGCAGCTCGTCCGATGCCGACGTCGACGAGCTGGGTCGGGCGCAGCCGGCCCGCCTCGTACGCCGCCACCAGCGGGCGCACCAGGGCCGCCGCCATCCGGGTGTAGGGCTCGACCGTGTCCTCGGGCGCGCTGGTAGCCCGGGACCGGGGTGCCGAAGATCAGGCCCCACCTCGTGGGGGTGCTCGAGGGCCCACTGACGCATGGCGCGGGGCACGGCCAGCCAACGCTCGGCGTCGCCGACGGCCCGTTCCGAGTCCGGGCGGCGGCAATGCTCTGGGCCTCCGCCTCGTCCGCCGCCCGCTCCGCCACGGTGGCCAGCGCCTCGTAGGCGGTCGAGGATCAGCGCGCTCAGCAAGGCATCACGTCCGTCGAAGTAGCGGTACAGCGCGGAGGGCGCCATGCCCAGGTCCCGGGCGATGGAGCGCAGGGAGAGGGCGGCGGCACCGTCGCGGGCGACGTGCGCGCTGGCGACGGCCAGGATCTCGGCCGTCATCTCCTCCCGGACCCGCTCCCGGGCCGTGCGGCGGTGCCGTGGGGCGGGTCGGGAGTGGTCGGTCGGCTCGGTGGGCATGGAGCAAGTCTGACTGTTCTGAATCGAGAACACAAGTACTTGACAAGAACACTGTTCTCATTTAGTATCAATGTTCATGAACAACCCGAGCCCGAGGAGGTCGCCATGAGCACCACCAGCAGCATCCCTTCCACCCACGAGCCCGTCCCGGCCCACTACAAGCGCCCCGACTGGTTCACCCGCAACGTCTTCAACACCCTGGTCAAGGGCCTGACCCGCATGGGCGTGAGCGTCATGGGCTCCCGGGTCCTCGAGCACCGGGGCCGGACCACCGGCAAGCTGCACCACGTCCCGGTGAACCTCCTGACGATGGAGGGGAAGCAGTATCTCGTCGCCCCCCGCGGGCGAGACCCAGTGGGTCCGCAACGTGCGCCACGCCGGCGGCCACCTGGTACTCATCCTGGGGCGGCGCCGTCAGCTGCGCACGGCCACGGAGATCCCGGTGGCGGACAGCGTGCCGATCCTGCGGGCCTACCTCCGGCGCTGGAAGTTCGAGACGGGGATGTTCTTCGACGGCGTGACCCCGGATTCGACCGACGCCGAGTGGGCTGCCGTCGCCGCCCGCCACCCGGTCTTCGAACTGGACTGAGGCCGACGCGATCGCGCAGTATCCCGCCGGTACGGACCTCGCGTGGGGCATCATGACTTCCATGGCCACTCCGCGCGAAGGAGTGTTGAGGAAGACGGATACCTCCGGTTCACCACAACACTTGTCAGAGGCGCAGCTCGGCCAGCGCACGCTCATCGCCTTCAACCGTGCGCTCACCGCGCTGGAGCAGCCGCGGTGTGCTGGAGGAGAGCGAGGGTGCCGTGCTGTGCGCCAGCGGAACATGGATCCCCGTCGTCGCCAACGGCGCCTTCCGCGCCGACGACACACTCGGCGGCGCCGCACTCATCGCCAAGGCGGACGCCTTCTTCGGAGGTCTGGGTCGGGGCTTCACCGTCAAAGTGCGCGACAGCGGCGAGGACGACGACCTGCGCCATGCCTGCCTGCAAGCGGGCCTGGAGCTCTTCGGCGATCCGGTGCCGGAGATGGTCTGCCGGGCCCCGCTCCCCGAGCCGGCGCCGATCGACGGCATCACGGTGCGCGTCGTCGACGACGAGGCCGGCGTGCGCGAATTCATCGCCGTCAACGCCGAGGCGTACGCGACGTACGGCATGCCGCTCCGACGTGCACGCCGACCTCTTCGACGAGACGGACCGGGTGCTTCGAGGACACGGCCGCGACCATTGTGGTCGCCCGCCGCGACGGCCAAGCCATCGCGACCGCGATGGTCGTACGAGAGCGACGGGGTGGCCAGCCTGCAGTGGGTGGGCACGGTGCCCGCGGCGCGTGGCCTGGGGCTCGGGTGCGCTCGTCACGGTGGCGGCGACCAACCTCGCCTTCGAGCACGGTGCGTCGTCCGTGTCGCTCCAGGCTTCACCGATGGGCGAGTCGGTCTACCGCAAGCTCGGCTACGAGACGATCTACCACTACGCCGAGTACGTGCGCTGGCCCAAGCCGCCGGCGCGCTGACCGCAGCTCAGACGCCGAGCAGGCCCCGCACGTAGGCCGCCTGCCCCACGTGTTGCAAGCTGTCGTCGGCGATGCTGACGAGACGCACCCCCAGCGTGACCGGCGGGTCCCAGCGGCTTGTCCACCACCCGGTCGAGATCGCCGGGGGCGAGACTCTCGAGCATCGTCTTGGTGCGGGCGTCCACCGCGTCGCAGGTAGCCGAGCAGCACGTCCGGGCTCTCGGGCCGCACGGCTCGAACCTCCTCGGCGCTGTGGCCGTAGCCCGTGTTGGACGGATCGGGCTCGAGCCCGCAGCGCGGGCCCAGTCGCCGCCGGCCCAGATCTGCTCGGTCTCGAGCAGCTCGGAGACGTGATGGTCCTGCACCCGGGCCAGGTGCCACACGAGCCAGCCGATCGTGTTCGCGCCCGGCTCGGGGGCACGGCAGAGCTGGTCGCGGTCGAGACCCTCGACCGCCCCGGCCGCCAGAGGCGGGATCCGTCCGTAGAGCTCGAGCAGCAGCGGCGCAGTGTCCATGGGCGCACCTTAGGGACGGCGCAGCGTGCGGTCGGTGCCGGCATGCCGAGCGTGGTCGGTGGCTCAGCGTGCCGCCGGCCACCTCGATGCCGGGAGGCTGGATGTCGTAGCGGGCCACGGCCGTGTAGGCGACCAGGACCACGACGACGCAGGTCAACACCAGCGCCGTCTGCCAGTCCCCGAAGTCGGCGCCGCTCACGTCGTGGCCCTTGCTGAGATAGTCGGCGAAGGACGCGCCCGACCGGCCGGGTGATGACGTAGGCGAACCAGAAGGCGAAGATGCTGTTCCACTTGAGCAGCTTCCAGCCGGCCCACGGGATCAGGATGACGCCACAGAAGAGCACCGCCGACGCCAGGTAGCCCAACCCGAGGGTGCGTGGCGGCGAAGTCACCCACCGCCGTCCCCAGGGCGAAGGTGGCGAACACGACGCACCAGTAGTACTTCTCGCGCCGGCTCGTCGTGATGCTGTGGATGTCGAGCGTGTGCTCGCTCCGGTTCCACAGGAAGAAGACCACGGCGAGGACGACCAACCAGAACAGTGAGGTCACGGCATAGGGCAGGCCGAGCACCAGGTGCATGGTGTCGGCGACACCGGTGCCGGCGGTGGCGATCGCCAGGGCGAGGAACCAGTAGGTGATGGCCGAGTAGCGCCGTGAGGCGAACTGCAGAACGAGCGCGACCACGAACGCCGAGACCTCGACGACGAAGCCGAGTCCCTTGTTGGAGACGAACATGTCCGAGATCGCCTCGCCGGCGGCGGTCGTCGAGATCTTGATCACCCAGAAGAGGGCTGTGACCTCGGGCACCTTCGCCGCGAGGGGCTGCTGGGTGAAGATGCGGATCAGCGAGCGCACGCTCTGGATCTCCTTGTCTGGGCGTCTCGGGGAGAACGTCAGTCGGCCCGTGGACCGATGGCGCCGACGGTCATGGTACCGATGCCGCCCAGGCGCCCACGTTGCGCTTCGCCTGGCTGTTTTCCCAGTTCACCGGGCAGTTCTGGTGCTGTCTCTCCGACTTGGGGATGACGCCGTCGGTCGCCGAATTCATCCTTGAGTCGGGGGGATCCCGATCGGCGCTCCGCCGTCGGCGGCGGAGCGGTAGGCGGCGTCGACCAGCCGGTGCGCCTCCAGGGCAACGTCGAGCCCGGGCTCGGGACGCCGGCCCTCCGTCACGGCGTCGACGAACGCCCGGTCCGCCTCGACATAGGCCCGTACGGCCAGGCCCACCTCGTCGTCGGCCAGCGGGAGTGCGTCCACCCAGGGTGGCGACGGGCAGCGCCTCGCCTCCGTGCCGTCGCTCGTCTGGATGTGCAGGGGCCCCCGGAACTCGTCGTCCAGCCACACCATGCCCTCGGCGGCAGAAGACCTCCAGCCGGCGGGTCGAGCCCCGGCTCAAGATGTCGTGCCAGACGCTGGTGAGCTGCGCCTCGAACCCGGAGGCGAAGGACAGCGTGACCGCGGCCAGATCCTCGATCCCCTCGTGGCCGGCGTGGTTCGCCGTTCGGGCGACCACCGAGTCCACGTCGCCGAAACAGAAGCGCAGGATGTCGACGTCGTGGATGGAGTGCTCGATCAGGCAGCCGCCGCCGGCCTGGGCGGCGTCGGCCCGCCACTGTGAGGCATACGTCCCCTGAATGGGGAAGTACTGGTCGTCGCGGAACACCGCCGCCATCGGCGCGCCCAGGTCCCGCCCTGCACCAGGTCCCGCAATGCCCGGAACACCGGCGCGCTGCGCAGCACCAGGCCGCACTGGCTGGCCACGCCGGCAGCACGGGCGGCCTCGACGAGCGCCGCGGCGCCGGCGAAGTCCACATGGAGCGGTTTCTCGCAGAACACGGCGCAGCCGGCGGCAAGCGCCTCGTCGACCGCCTCCCGATGCGCCGAAGTCGGCGTGCAGACCCAGACGGCATCGCAGCGGCGGGCGACCTCGGCCGCATCGGCGACGACCTCGACGTCGTCGCCGCCGAGAGCCTCCGCGAAACCACGGGCACGGCGCTCGTGCTGGTCGTGCACGGCCACGATCGCGGCGTCGACGACACCGCCGTCGATCATGGCCTTGAGGCCCAGACCGTGTGCCCAGGCGATGAGCCCGGACCCGATGAAGCCGACGCGCAACATGGCGGCGAGACTAGGCGTTGGCGCGAGAGCCGTCAGTTCGTCGACGTTCGGTTTCGTCACCCCGTTCGGCTGTGGTGTGGGTTGACTACCCGGTGATGGGCTCGGCCGCGATGCGGCCGGCCAGCGCGTCCATGAAGCGCGAAGCCACCATGACCAGCAATGCGATCTCAAGACGCTCCCGCTGCCTGATCGGCGCGGGCCTGCCGCCGCAGACGGTGAAGCCGGTCTCCGGGACGAGCTCGATGAACACGCCCGAGCCCGTGGTGTCGTTCGCGGGGTCGGCACCACTGCGCGAGCCCTCCGCGAAGGCGGCGACCCACTGCACCGGGGGCACGTCGCCGTGCACCTCGACGAAGCCGGCGAGGTCGTCGTCCGCCAGCGCCAGCCACGCCAGGTCGAACAGCGTCATGAGGTGGCCGGTCAACGCGTTCATCGCCGCGGTCGGCGTGGCCGCTTGGAGAATGCCGGCGGCGGCGGCCAGGACGGTGTCCTCGCGGTCCTTGGCCTCCGCCTTCAGCTCGGTGACCTCTTCGACGCCCGCCCCAGGGACGTTGCGCACGCCCCGGCAGACGGCGTCGACCGCCCCCGGCTCGTCGGGCAACTCCACCACGAGCTCGTCGATCGCCACGCCCGCCTCACGCTCGAGGACCTCCAGCCCGACGACGTTGCCCTGCACGGCGCCGATCTCGGCCGCCACCGCGCCCAGCACACCCGGCGCGTCGGGAAGCCAGATCCGCATTCTGGTCAGCACGGCCTCACCCCTTGTCCTGCCGCTCAGTGAACCCTGGCCATGCGCACCACCACACGCATGGTGTTCTCGGCGTTGCCGGCGTAGATCCCCTTGACCGGAGGGACGTCCCCGTAGTCGCGCCCGCGCCCGACGGCGACGTGGCGCTCCCCCACCGGACAGTCGTTGGTCGGGTCATAGGCCCACCAGCGGCCCGTCCACACCTCCACCCAGGCGTGGCTCTCACCGGCGATCTCCTCGCCGATGGCGGCATCCCCGTCGGGGTGGAAGTAGCCCGAGACGTAGCGCGAGGGCAGCCCGACAGACTTGGTGAGAGAAAGCGCGAGGTGGGCGAAGTCCTGGCAGACGCCGGCGCCGTCCGCGTAGGCCTCGTCGGCCGAAGTGTGCACCGACGTCACGCCGCGCACGTAGCGCAGCGACTCGTGTGCCGTTTCCATGATGCGCCGCGCCGTCTGGAGGGGACGGTCCGTCCGCAGTCCCTGGGCGATGTCGGACAGTTCTGGTCCGGGCGCGGTGTAGAGGTGGTGCGACAGGTGGTCCGCCATCGTCATGGTGGCGTCGGACACGTCTTCCCAGGTGCAGTCTTCGGGGTCGGCGGAATTCTGGGTGTCGACCAGCGAGTTGCCCGTGATGCTGAGGACCTCGTGCCCGCGGTCGACGTTGAACGCGACGACATGCGTGCCCCAGTAGTCGAGATACGAGTACTGGGGCGCCGGCGGCACGGTGACCACTCTCGTCTCGAGCGCGGTCTGGCGCAGCTCGGTGCGGGGCGTGAGGCGGAGCTCGTTGTACGACGCCCGCGCCGGGGCGTCGTAGTCGAAGCGTGTCTCATGCGAGACGCGGAGTCGCCAGCCGTCCATGCGGCTCACCCGCCTGCACCTCCCTGGCGCCATTGCATCGGGAGGTCCTGGGCGAAGTAGCGCCGTGTCACGGCGTCACTCACCGAGGAGATGGAGGCTTGCAGGCGTTCCAGTCGAGCCTCCAGCCCACGGGACAGCGTCGCCGGCGCGGAGTACTCGAGCTCGGCCCGGGCGAGGCCGACCAGGCCGCGGGCGTCGTCCCAGGCTCCCTCGCGGCCGGCGTTGATCAGATCGAGACACTCCTCCGCCAAGGTGAGCGAGGCGAATGCGGACCGAGGGAAGAGCCGGTCGCGCAGCAGGAAGTCCAGGACGCGGCCGGGCTCCACGACCCCCTGCGACAGGCGCAGGTAGGGCTCGTAGCCACCGCACGAGCGCAGCAGCATGACGAGTCCACTGTCGAACACCTCGTCGAAGGCCACCGTCGCCAGCTGGCGGGCCACCACGTCGGTGCGCTCGAGGCATCGCCCCAGCGTGAAGAAGAGCCAGGTCTGGTCGCGGCTCATCATGGTGTCGGCCAGACCCATCATCCCGGCGCACTGGGTCTTCACGAAGGAGAGGTAGAAGGCGGGCCCGGCACTGCGACCGGTCTCCCACTGCAGCGGGAGCTCTGCCCATGTTGCGTTGATGTGCTCCCAGAACTCCACCGGTACGACGTGGCGCACGGCCCGGGTGTTCTCCCGGGCGGCCGCCAGCGCGCCGGCGATGGACGAACGACTGGTGGGGTCGGTGGCCAATCGCTCGGTCGCCTGCCACAGCGTCTCCGTCCCCGAATCGGGCAGGCCCATGACGGCAAGGAGGCGGCGGGCTGCGTGCGAGCCCTCGACGTCGCTCTGCTCGAGGGCCTGGTACACCGAGACGTCAAGGATGCGCGCCGTCCCCTCGGCGCGCTCCACGTAGCGCCCGACCCAGAAGATGGACTCGGCAACCCGGCTCAGGAGGGCACGGGTCACCGGCTCGCCGGACCTTGTTGATGTTTGCCCTGCTGTTGTTGTTGATCATGCTGTCCCTGCTGCTGCTGTTGCTGCTGCACGCCGAGCTCGCCGTCGGACGCCGGGCCGACATCCATGGGCGGCCCGGCTTGGAACGGCAGCACCTGCCGCGGCGGGAGCACCGGCATGGAGATCCCTCCACCGACCACCCAGGTGTCCTTGGAGCCACCGCCTTGGCTGGAGTTGACGACAAGGCTGCCCTCGCCGAGCGCCACCCTGGTGAGGCCGCCGGGCAGCACCCAGATGTCCTCGCCGTCGTTGACGGCGAACGGGCGCAGGTCGACATGGCGCCGCACCATGGTGTTGTCGACCCAGGTGGGCGAGGTCGACAGGGCGACGACGCGCTGGGCGATCCAGTGGCGAGGGTCGGCCTCCACTTCGAGCGCCAGCTCGTCGAGCTCCGCCCCGGTAGCGGACGGGCCGATGACGAGTCCCTTGCCGCCCGAGCCGTCGACCCGCTTGAAGACGAGCTCGCCGCGGCGGGAGAGCGCGTCCTTGCGGACGGCATCGTCCACGAGGTGCATCGTCTCCACGTTGTGCAGGATCGGGTCCTCGCCGAGGTAGTAGCGGATCATGGCCGGCACGTAGGTGTAGACGAGCTTGTCGTCCGCGACGCCGTTTCCCACTCCGTTGGCGATGGTCACCCGTCCCGCCCGCGCCGCGTTGACGATGCCCGGGCAGCCGACCAACGACTCGGGCCGGAACTGCAGAGGGTCGAGGTACTCGTCGTCGATGCGACGGTAGATCACGTGCACCGGGACCTCTCCCTCGGTGGTGCGGAGGAAGACGTCGGTGCCGTGGCACACGAGGTCACGGCCCTCCACCAGGTGCACGCCCATGAGCCGTGCCAACAGCGCGTGCTCGTAGAACGCAGAATTGTGCACGCCCGGTGTCAACACGACGACCGTCGGGTCCTGCACCGACGCCGGCGCTGCCCGGCGGAGCGCGTTGATCAGGCGGGCTGGGTAGTCCGTGACCATCTGGATCGGCTGGCCCCAGAACAACTCGGGCAGGACCCGCGCCATGGCGGCGCGGTTGGCCAGCACGTAGCTCACCCCAGAGGGGCTCCGGAGGTTGTCCTCCAGGACGCGGAACTCGCCGTCCTCGTCGCGGATCACGTCGATCCCCGCCACGTGGATGCGCACGCCGTTGGGAGGCGAGTAGCCGTAGGCCGCCCGGACGAAACCCGGGGAACTCGTGATCACGTCGTGCGGGATGAGCCCGTCGCTGACGATGCGGGCCGCCCCGTAGACATCGGCCAGGAAGAGCTCGAGCGCCCGGACGCGCTGGGTCACCCCGGCCGCCACCTTGGACCACTCCGCTCCGGTGAAGATCCGGGGCACCACGTCGAGGGGGAACGGTCGCTCCTCGCCATCGAGGTCGAAGGTGACCCCCTGGTCCATGAAGGCGCGGGCCAGGCGGGAGGCGCGGGCCGAGACGTCGTCTGGGCCCATCTGGGCGAGCGAGGAGGCCACGGCGGCATAGGGCACCCGGGCCGTGCCGTCACGGCCCACCATCTCGTCGAACGCGTCCATGGTCAGCCCACGGGCGGACGCGCCGTAGCCGTCGAAGAGGTCTCCCACGGACCTCAGGGTGCCAGGCATGTGTTTCGCCCTGGTTTCACGGCCGCGAACAGCCGGTGACGGTGGTCACGGGGCCCGCGAGTGCAGGTAGACGGGTAGATCGGCTGGAGCGGGGTCAAGCCTGCATCGTACCGGGGGTGTTACCCGATGAGCCCGAGCCCCTTGACGTCGTCGCGCTCCGCCAGCAGCTCGTCGGTGGTGAGCCCGATGCGCTCGGCGGCGAAGTCGTCGCGAGCGAAGCCTTCGACCACGGACCAACCGCCTTTGCCGTCCGCCTGCACGGGGAAGCCGAACTGGAGACCCTCGGGCGCCCCGTACTGCCCCTCGCTGGCCACAGCGACCGAGAAGCAGTCGCCCTTGTCTGTCTTGGTGCGCAGGCTGACCACGGTGTCGATCGCCGCCGCGGCCGCCGACGCCGCCGAGGACGAGCCCCGGGCGTCGATGATGGCCGCGCCCCGCTTCTGCACCGTCGTGATGAAGTCCCCGTGCAGCCACTCGTGGTCGGTGATGACCTCAGTCGCCGGCTTGCCGCCGATGCGGGCATTGGCGAAATCCGGGAACTGGGTGGCCGAGTGGTTGCCCCAGATGGCCACGTTCGTCACGTCGCCCACCAGCGCCCCGGCCTTGGCGGCCAGCTGCGCTTTGGCCCGGTTCTCGTCGAGGCGCGTCATGGCGAACCAGCGGTCGGCGGGCACCTCGGGCGCGTTCGAGCGCGCAATCAGGCAGTTGGTGTTGCAGGGGTTGCCGACGACGAGGACGCGCACGTCGGAGGCCGCATTCTCGGCGATGGCCCGACCCTGGGGCTTGAAGATCCCGCCGTTCACACTCAGGAGGTCGCCGCGTTCCATGCCCGCCTTGCGCGGGATGGAGCCCACGAGCAATGCCCACGAGGTGCCGTCGAAGGCGGTCTTCAGGTCGGAGGTGGCGACGATGTCGTGCACCAACGGGAAGGCCCCGTCGTCGATCTCCATGACCACACCCTCGAGCACGCGCATGGCGGGCTCGATCTCGAGGAGGCGCAGCACGATCGGCTGGTCCTCTCCGAGCAGCTGGCCCGAGGCGATGCGGAACAGGATGGAGTAGCCGATCTGGCCGCCGGCGCCGGTGACGGTCACGTGAACGGGGGGCTTCGCCATGGAAGGGTGGTCCTTTCCGACAGTTCGTCTGGTTCGACGGTGATGTTTGGGTGACGCGAGGATCGGTTAGAGGCGGTCGACGATGGCCGAGGCGAACTCGGAGCACTTCACTTCGGTGGCGCCCTCCATCAGGCGGGCGAAGTCGTAGGTCACGACCTTGTCCGCGATGGTCGCCTCCAGCGCGTGCACGATGTCCGAAGCGGCGTTGTTCCAGCCGATGTGCTCGAACATGAGCACACCCGACAGCAGGACCGAGCCCGGGTTCACCTTGTCCTGCCCGGCGTACTTCGGTGCCGTGCCGTGCGTCGCCTCGAAGATGCCGTGGCCGCTCACATAGTTGATGTTGGCCCCCGGGGCGATCCCGATGCCACCAACCTGTGCGGCCAGGGCATCGGAAAGGTAGTCGCCATTGAGGTTCGTGGTGGCGATGACGTCGAAGTCCGACGGTCGGGTCAGCACCTGCTGCAGCGTGATGTCGGCAATGGTGTCCTTGACGAGGAGCTTGTCGCCCGGCTGCCCGTCGCAGTCGTCCCAACCCACGGCGACGTCGGAGAACTCCTCGCGCACGAGCTCGTAACCCCACTCGCGGAAGGCGCCCTCGGTGAACTTCTGGATGTTGCCCTTGTGGACCAGCGTCACGGACTCGCGCTTGCGCTCGAGCGCGTACTCGATGGCGGCCCGGATGAGCCGCTTGGAGCCCATGGGCGAGATCGGCTTGATGCCGAGGCCCGAGAGCTCGCGGATGGGCCAGCCCATCTCGTCGCGCAGGTAGGTGGCGAGCTTCTCGGCCTCCGGCGTGCCCGACTGCACCTCGTAGCCGGCGTAGACGTCCTCGGTGTTCTCCCGGAAGATCACCATGTCGACCAGCTCGGGGTGGACCACCGGCGAGGGCACGCCGGTGAACCAGCGGACCGGGCGCAGGCAGACGTAGAGGTCGAGGATCTGGCGCAGCGCCACGTTGAGCGAGCGGATGCCGCCGCCGACAGGCGTGGTCAGCGGGCCCTTGATCCCGATCAGGTGGGACCGGAAGGTGTCGACCGTCTCGTCGGGGAGCCAGTTGCCCGTCTCGTCGAAGGCCTTCTGGCCGGCCAGGACTTCCTTCCAGGCGACCTTGTGGCCGTGCTTGGCGGCGGCGGCATCGAGGACCAGCTTGGCGGCGGGCCAGATGTCGACCCCCGTGCCGTCGCCCTCAATGAAGGGAATGATGGGTTCGTCGGGGACCTGGAGCGTGCCGTCGTCGCCCATGCGGATGATCTCTGCCATGGACCGGATGCTACGGGGCGGGGCGGCGAGGTCCCAATTGAAGCTGTGCCACTGAGCACAGAGGAACCGGGCCCACTTGGGAAGCGGCCCGGAATTTACAAGTTAGGAGGACAGGTGGAATGAGGGGGCAGGGCGCTAAGGGGACGGGACGACGCCAGTTGCCTCCAGCAGGCCGACCAGGCGGCCGTACTGGTCAGCCTGCGGACCCAGGATGTCGCGCACCCAGTGGAGCGTGCGTGCGGTGTCGACCTCGGTGCCCCACCGCAGCATCTCCTCGATGTCGAGCCAATCCTTCGGGCGATCGAAGATCGCCTTACAGACGATGAGGTGCTCTGGGGCCAGGATGGGGATGTCGACGGGGCCAAACCGGACGGAGCGGGCGCGCTCGGCCATTTCGAGGTGCAGGTCCATGGTGGCGAAGAACACATCGAGGTAGGAACCGTCCCAGTCGAGCCTCGCCTGCCCGTCGAGGGCGATGGCCTCCCGAGCCTCCGGTGAGACCGCGACACCCAACCGGCCCAGCATCTCCAGAATCGGTTCGGCGGCCTCAGGCGGCACAGTCAGGTTGATATCGATATCGGTCGTCGCCCTGGGATTGCGGTACCAGGTCAGGGCGATGGCCCCCCCGAACTGGTGCGGAACCCCCGCGGAACTGAGCATCTCGTGGAGGGAGATGATCTTGGGCACCAAATTGCCGAACTGTTCCGTCGTGGTCATCGGCCTTCTTCGAGGTCAGCCCGACGACCCGGCCCTCCGCGTGGCCCGCAAGCGGGCGAGCGGAGGGAAGCGCAAGGGCTCGGGCGGTCGGCGGGCCTGGAAGGCCGAGACCTGGGCGACGAGGCCGAGGAGATCCATCAGGGCGTCACCTGGGTCTCTCGTCGAGCCAGCCTGCGGGGGCCGCGACTCGAGTGCTGCAGCCATACGGCGGGACGATTCGACGAACCGGCGCGTGTCCTGACGAACCGGCGTGGCCACGCCTCCTACACGCCCTCGGCCGGGGCGGCGGGCGGCGGCCGACGCGGTTGCCTTGAGGGCTGAGGCACGCACGGCGTCGCGATCGAAGGGCCGGCTCGCCCGCCGGCTCGCTGTCTCCAACACGTCGTCGGTGAGCGACTCGAAGTTGGCCAAGGTTCGGGCACGGGGCCCTTTCGGCGTGTGCACCGACTCTCGTATCTCGAACCGGCCTCTTCGACGGGCGACCACGTATGCCATCGTCTCACGAGTATATACCCACTAGATACCCACTATGACCCACTAGGCTCGGGCCAACATCCACCCGATTCTCCCCAGGCGGGTGATGTCCCTTGGGCTCTCAATCAGATTGTGGCGGGACCCAGGCCGAGCGCGGCGTAGATCTCCCGCGTCGCGCTCGAGGTGTTGAACGTGTAGAAGTGCAGCCCCGGCACGCCGGATTCGAGGAGGTGGGAGCAGAGCTCGGTGGCCAGCTCCACGCCCTCCTTGCGCACCGCGTCGGCGCCACCCCGCTCGTCGGCGGCGCGCAGGCGATCCTGCATCCAGTCCGGGGCGGCCGCGCCCATGGCGCCCAGCCGGCCCATGGTCGACAGCGAGGTCACGGGCAGGATGCCGGGCAGGACGGGCGTGTCGACGCCCCGCTCGCGCAGGTCGGCGACGAGGCCCTCGTACTCGGCGGCCTCGAAGAAGAACTGGGTGACGCCGAAGTCGGCCAGGGCGAGCTTGGCCGCCAGGTAGTCGCGGTCGCTCGGCAGGTCGGCGAGCGGGGGTGGCCGGCCGGGTGCGCCGCCACGCCGACGGAGAAGCCGCCGATGGCGCGGGCCAGCTCCACCAGCTCGGCGGCGTAGGCCAGCTCGCCCGGCGCCGGCGGACGGGTCCTCGGGCGGGTCGCCGCCGAGGGCCATCAGGTTCTCCACGCCGGCCTTGCGCAGCGACACCAGGATGTCGGCCAGCTCCAGCCGGGTGTGGGCCACGCAGATGATGTGGGCCATCGGGTTGAGCTTGGTCGTGTGCAGCATGCCCGACACGAGGTCGAAGGTGCGCTGACGCGACTCGGCCCCGCCGCGGTAGGTGACCGAGACGAACGACGGCTCCAGCGGCTGCAGCTCGCCGATCGTGCGGGCCAGCGTGGCCAGCTCCTTGTCGTTCTTCGGCGGGAAGAACTCGAAGGAGTAGGTCGGGCCCGGCCGCCAGCAGCTCCGCGATGCGCGTCATGCGCCGATGCCTTCCCGGTGCCTCCCGTCGCCCGCGCCTCGGCGTCGACCCGGCCGTAGTCGTCCTCGAGCCGGACGATGTCGTCCTCGCCGAAGTACGTGCCCTGCTGCACCTCGATGAAGACGACGTCGGTGTCCCCCTCGTTGGCGATGCGGTGCGCGCTCTCGCAGCGGGATGTCGATGGCCTCGCCGGCGTGCACCTGCGTCACGTTGCCGTCGAGCGTCACCGTGGCCGTGCCCGACACGATGAACCAGTGCTCGGCCCGCTGGGAGTGGCGCTGGTAGCTGAGGCGCTTGCCCGGGTGCACGACGATGCGCTTGACCTTGTGGTCGGGCGCGTCGTCGTCGAGCACCGTGTAGTTGCCCCACGGGCGCTCGGAGTACTCCCGCTCGCTCACTGGCTGCTCGCCTCCCTGGCTGCTGCGTCGTCGGCACCGGTTGCCTCACCTGGCCGCCATCTCCGCCGCCCGCAGCGCGTTGCGCAACAGCATGGCACGGGTCATGGGCCCGACCCCGCCGAGGCGGGGCGTGATCCAGCCGGCGACCTCGGCCACGTCCGGGTGCGCGTCGGGGATCAGCTTCTTCCCCTCGAAGCTCGTGCCGGCCGACACCACGGCCGCGCCGGGCTTGACCATGTCCGGGCGTGAGCAGGTGGGGCCGGCCGGCCGCCGCCACGACGATGTCGGCCGTGCGCACGATCGCCGTCATGTCGGCGGGGTCCACGCCGGTGTGCACCACCGTCACCGCCGCGTTGCAGCCCGGGCGCTTGAGCGAGAGCAGGTTGGCCAAGCGGCCGGCCGATGGTCACGCCGCGCCCGATGATGGCGACGTGGCGCCCCTCCACCGGGACGTCGTAGGCGTGCAGCAGCTCGACGATCCCCGCCGGCGTGCACGGCAGCGGGCCCGGCGTGCCGAGCACCAGGCGGCCCGAGGTTCACCGGGTGCAGCCCGTCGACGTCCTTGTCGGGGTCGACGGCCAGCAGCGCCCGCTCCTCGTCGAGGCCGGCGGGCAGCGGCAGCTGCACCAGGAAGGCGCTGACCTTGGGGTCGGCGTTGAAGCGGGCGATGACGTCGAGCACCTCCGCCTGGGTCGCGCGTGGCCGGCAGGTGCTCGCCCACCGAGTACATGCCGATGCTGGCGCAGTCCTCGTGCTTCAGCGCGACGTAGCGCTCGCTCGGCACGTCGTCGCCCACGAGCACGGTGCCGAGGCCGACGGTGACGCCCTCGACGCGCAGCCGCTGCGACCCGCTCGGCCACCTCGCCGCGGATGCGGGCGGCGACCGGCTCGCCGTCGAGCAGGATGGCGCCCATCAGTGGCGGAAGTGCCGCTCGCCGGTCATGACCATCGCCAGCCCCGCCTCGTCGGCGGCGGCGATCACCTCGTCGTCCTTCACCGACCCGCCCGGCTGGACGACCGCGGTGACCCCGGCGTCGGCCAGGACCAGCAGCCCGTCGGGGAAGGGGAAGAAGGCGTCGCTCGCCCCGGCGCCGCCCTTGGCCCGCTCGCCCGCCTTCTGCACGGCGATCTCGGCCGCGACCACCCGGGACTGCTGGCCGGCGCCGACGCCGACGGCCTGGCCCGCCGGTGACGACGGCGATGGCGTTGGAGGTCGTGCGGCCGCACACCCGCCACGCCAGCACGAGGTCGCGCCACTCGTCCTCGGTGGGCGCGCGCTTGGTGACGGCCCGCCACTCGCGAGCGGGGCGAGACGAAGGCGTCGACGTCCTGCACCAGGACGCTGGCTGCCGAGGCTGCGCAGCTGGCGCACCGCCTGCTCGGGCGCCGGCCCCGACAGCAGGCGGGTGGCCTTGCGCCGGCTCGATCAGCTTCTCCAGCGCCTCCGGCGCGAACGAGGAGGCGATGATCACGTCGGCCTGCGGCCCGGCCGCGATGGCCTCGGCCACCTCGGCGGTGACGTCGCCGCCGATGGCGACCACGCCGCCGAACGCGCTCATGCGGGTCGCACTCGAGGGCGCGCTCGTAGGCGGTGACGAGGTTGCCGGCCACCGCGGCGCCGCACGGGTTGGCGTGCTTGATGATGGCCACGGCCGCCTGCGCCCGTCGCCCGGCGTCGCGCCGCCAGCTCGTGCACCAGACGCCAGGCCGCGTCGCCGTCGAAGATGTTGAGGTACGACAGCGGGCTGCCGCCGTGCTGCACCATGCCGTCCCACCAGCTCGCCGCGCCCGCCATGCGGTAGCGCGAGCCGCGCTGGTGCGGGTTCTCGCCGTAGCGCAGCACCTCGGTGCGCTCGAGCGTGAGGTGCAGGGTCGGCGGGAGGACGGCCGAGCAGCTCGGCCTCTTCGACGTCGGCCGTCGGTCGCGCCCTCGAGCTCCGCCGACCGGCGTCGGCCCGCCGGCGTCGAGCCAGGCGACGATGGCCGCGTCGTAGGCGGCGGTGTGCGCGAAGGCGGCGCGGGCGAGGCGGCGCCGCGTGGCGGCCGAGAGCGCGCCGGTGGCGCGCAGCTCCTCGAGCACGACCGGGTAGTCGGCCGGCGAGGTGACGATGCCGACGTGCTCGTGGTTCTTGGCCGCGGCGCGCACCATGGTCGGGCCCGCCGATGTCGATCAGCTCGATCGAGGGGTCGGACGAGAACGGGTAGAGGTTCGACACGACGAGGTCGATGGCCTCGATGCCGTTGGTCGCCAGGTCGTCGAGGTGCTCGGCCTTGGATCGGTCGGCCAGGATCCCGCCGTGGATCTTCGGGTGCAGGGTCTTGACCCGCCCGCCGAGCATCTCGGGCGAGCCGGTGACCTCGGCCACCTCGAGGTGGGCGATGCCCGCCTCGCTGCAGCTTGGCCGACGTGTTCCCGCTGGCGACCAGCTCCCAGCCGAGGTCCGACAGACCCTGGGCCAGCTCGACCAGCCCCTCCTTGTCGTAGACGGACAGCAGGGCTCTCACGACTTGATCTCCTCGCACTGCTCCCTCTCTCGTTCCTCCGACGGTCCGGCGATCGAATACCATCGTCCGGCGGCCAGCTCGGCCGAGGGCCCAGGCCACAGTGGCCGGGTACAGCCGCCGCTCGACCACCTTGATCCGCTCGTGCAGCGACTCCTCGGTGTCGCCGGGCAGGACCGGGACCGCCTCCTGGGCCAGGATCGGCCCGGCGTCCATTTCGACGTGGCCAGGTGCACGGTGCAGCCGGTCTCGCGACACCCCGGCCGCCAGCGCGTCCCGCACCCCGTGCCAGCCGGGGAACGCCGGCAGCAGGGCCGGGTGGGTGTTCAGGATCCGGTCGGGAAAGGCCCGGTGGACGGCCTCCGTCATGACGGTCCCGAAGCCGGCCATGGCCACAAGGTCGACCTGGTGCGCCACCAGCGTGGCCGCCACCGTGGCTGTGAAGCCCTCGCGGTCGAAGTCCGGGCCGAAGCCGCCGTAGGCGGCCCGGTCGACCAGTTCGGCGCGACCCGTTCTGCTCAGCCAGGCCGAGGGCGGCGCAGGGCCGGTCGGACAGGACGACGCAGACCGGGAGAGACGGCCTCGACCATGGCTCGCAGGATCGTCCCGGAACCCGAGACAAGAACCGCGAGGCGCATGCCGTCAATCTAGTGCCGCGTGCGCCTCGGACCGTGGGGTGCGTGGGGTCGCCTTACGAGACTGCTGCGCCCTCGTGCCGTCTGCGTTGCACGACCATGTACGCAGCAAAGATCGCCCCGCCGGCCAGGGGCACCTCGAGGGCCAACGGAGCCTGGGGCAGGACTGACGGAGGGTCGCAGTGGTAGCAGGCGAACCAGTAGCTCACCCATGACACCTGGTGACTGCCGTCCAGCGGGGGGATGTAGTGCTGCTTCGAACCCCGCCCAGGCAGCAGGTACGCAGGGTTGCGGTACGTGTTGTACCAACCGGCTCCGCCGACGACCACCGCGTCGATGACGACGCCAGGGATGCTCTTCGTGCTGAGGTCGACCTCTTGTCCGTATCCCGGCTGCACCGGGCCGTCGTTGTCCGTCACCGTCCCGACGAGAGCGGGGTCACCGGCGCCGTGGTCCGAGTTCAATCCCAGCAAGGTGTCGCCACGGAAACCGAGCGACCGACAGGTCCTCGGGTTCCCACCGAAAGTCGGTCGGGCGCGGTGGTCCGACGTGCAGTCCGACGAGGCCCACGCCGTTGACCCCGTCAGGGCGAGCAAGAGACCACCGAGGAAGAGTGTGCTGAGGCCACGAACGACCCAGCCTCCCCTCCGTGTATGAACCCGCATGCCTCAGCCCCGCTCTCGACGCAGCTGCGATCCCACGAACCTCGAACCGGCCGACTTGTGTGCGCCCATGATCACTGACGGTCAAAAAATTGTTCAAGCGCCAGCCTGCGGTTTCTTTCAGGCGTCACCAACAATTCACCTCCCGGCCATGCTCCGTTCGAGGACACACCAAAACCCGCTCCGGCTGTTCAGCGCGAGGTGCTTCGTATCGTTACGGCGAACGTCACGTGTCTTCACCGCGTCGGTCGCGTGTCGACTCGGGAGCTTCCCGCGTGACCTCCGTATGACCTCCGTGTGACCTTCGTGTGGCCGCCGTCATCGCCGCGGCTCCCTTGAACGCAGACTCGCGCCCCGTCGCTTGGTGGCTCGTCAGTGCTCGCTCCTTCGCGGGTTAGCGTGCGGCTGTGCTGACGGCAAAGACAACGCGACGCGCAACGGCATTGATCGGCCTTGTTCTCGTCAGCCTGGCTGCCACGTGCGACGCAGGGGCAGCGACTCCCGCGCCGGCGTCCTCGCTGCAGTCCTCTCTCGCAGCGGCAATGACCGCGGCGAAGAGCGCTGGATCGGCGAGGATTTCCGTACAGTTCTTCAACGGCTCCACCAGTGGAAGGGTGGTCCAGGACTCGACGCTCCATACCGGCAAGCAGACAACCGCTATCAAGAAGGAAGTGGTATCGATCGTTCTCGTCGGCGGCGTGGCCTACATCTCGGGCAACACCAAGGGACTGACGTCCTATTTCGGGCTACCGAGTTCCCTCGCATCCACACTCACCGGCAAGTGGGTATCGATCCAACCCAGCGACTCCTTCTTCCACTCTGTCTCCGCCAACGTGGACCTCACGTCGGCCTTGGCGAACGTCACTCCAGGAGGCACGCTCGTGGCCGGGAAGCGATCGAGAATCGGCGGAAAGCAGGTGCGGAGCATCGGCGGGGCTGCACCCGGGGGCGCCGGAAAGCTCACGCTCTTCGTGGCGGCGAGCAAACGGGCATTGCCTGTGGAGGCCGTGGAGTCGAACGGCTCCGGCAAGTCTGCAACGGGCGAAATCGTGACGTTCTCGCATTGGGGGGAACCCGTGCACGTCGCCACCCCGACGACAGCAGTGCCACTGTCCGCCCTTCAGGCCACCCGACCGCCCGCGGGCGAGGGATCCGGGCCTGACACACGCTGACGGCCTGACACACACCCGACACATACCCTGACAAGGGGATTCGTGCCCGTCGACGACCACGAGTGCTGCCCTTTGCATTCACAATGCCGCGACAATTGCGGTGCCGGCGATTCATCCAACCTCACGGCAACGCGTTTACATCCCGAAAGAAATGGTGATTATGCATTCTTGATGACGACGACGGGGGATCCGGAGTTCAGGTCGTGCTTGTCGGGCCAAAGAAGGCGGGCGCCTAGGGTTTGACGACTCGTCCGTATCGACGCGGGGTCGCGACCAGGACGCCGCGCTTCGGTTCAGGCCCGAAACGGACCTTGCCACCGGGTTCCCTCACAACGTGGGAGCACAGTGAACCGATCCGATCGACACGGCGGAGAGCGCAAGCACGCCGTCGTCGTCCGCCTGCTGCTCGCCAGCGTCGTGGCCGTGGGAATCGCCGGGTACGTGGTCCCCACCTTTGCCGTGGCGGACTCCAACTCTTCCGCCACACCAACCGCTCACACCAATGGCGGCGCAAGCGCTGCGGTCGGGACACAGCAGAACTGGTTCGGCCTCGCCGCGACCCATGACGGAAACGGGTACTGGGCGGTGTCCAGCAGCGGCTCCGTGGAGTCGTTCGGTGACGCGACCACATACGGGGACATGTCCAAGACTGCCCTCAACCAGAGCATCGTCGGGATGGCACCGACTCCGGATGGTCGTGGGTACTGGCTCGATGCCGGCGATGGCGGCATCTTCACGTTCGGCGACGCAGGCTTCTGGGGTTCAACCGGCTCCCTCGTCTTGAACAAGCCTGTCGTCGGCATGGCCCCCACCCACGACGGAAAGGGGTACTGGATGGTCGCCTCCGACGGTGGGATCTTCGCCTTCGGCGACGCACCCTTCGAGGGGTCGATGGGCGCGCAGCACCTCAACAAGCCGATCGTGAGCATGGCTCCCACCCATGACGGGGGCGGGTACTGGATGGTCGCTTCCGACGGCGGGATCTTCTCCTTCGGTGACGCTCCCTTCGAGGGGTCGCTCGGGGCCGTGCCCCCGAGCTCTCCGATCGTCTACATGGCGCCGACACCGGACAACAACGGCTATTGGCTGGTGAGCCAGGACGGCACGGTCTACTCGTTCGGTGATGCCGTTCTGTACGGGTCTGTGACGGGAGCGCCCGCGCCTGCGACCTCCCTGGCCGGCAAGGACGGCGGTTACTGGGTTCTGACGGCAGACGGCGCGGTGCATCCGTTCGGCAACGCGGAGGACTACGGGTCGCCGCTCGTGGGCCCTGTCACGGTGCGCCCGTCGGCCACTGTCGCGCCGGCCGTGGGACAGCCGAGCTCGAGCAACGCCGGGACGAGTGGCAACTCGGGCAGCGGCACCAACCCCGTATCGGTGCGGGCCCTGACCCCGTCGAGCGGGACGGCCGGAGGGGGCGACACCATCGGCATCTCTGGATCCGGGTTCACCGGAGCCACCGCCGTCATCTTCGGTGGAAACGCCTCGTCCGACTTCACGGTGACCTCCCCGACGACCATCACCGCAGTCGCCCCGGTCGGGGCGGGCTCGGTCGATGTCCGCGTGGTGACGCCGGCCGGCACATCGAGCACGGGCGGCGCAGACCGGTTCACCTACAATCCCACCGGTCAGGCGCCCATCACCGCCCATGGCCAGAGCCTCGAAGTCGGCGGGGTGCCCACCGTGTTCACCGGCTTCAACGCGTACCAGCTCGCCACGCAGTGGGGCACCAATGCGGGCTGCGGCGGAATGGCCACGACCGCGCAGATCGACTCGTTCTTCGCGTCGCTCCGTCCGCATTCCCTCGTCCGCTTCTGGGCCTTCCAGGGAACGCTGGCGACGAACTTCAGGACCGGTCAGCTGGACTGGGCTCCGCTCGACAACATCTTCTACCAAGCGGCCAAGTACCACGTCTATCTCATTCCGGCAATCAGCGATCAGGCGGGCACGTGTGACGGTGGCACCTGGCAGGATCCCTCGTGGTACGCCGGTGGGTTCAGGAACGTCGACAACGCCGCCGGCAACTCCGACGGCCGCGGCCTCACGCCGTTGTCCTACTGGACCTACATGAACGACATTGTGAACCGGTATGCGGATTCGCCGGCGCTGGGCATGTGGGAACCCATGAGCGAAGCCGAGGCATCGACGTGTCCGGCGGCCGACGAACCGAGCAACTGCTCAGGACATCAGACCTGTCCGAGCGAGACGGCGGCCGCATCCGCGCTGGAGTACTTCTTCAACACGGTCGGGGCGCAGATCCATCAACTGGACCCGGAACACCTGGTCGAAGGGGGTTTTCTGGGTGGGGGCCAGTGCGGCACCTCCGGCCCCGACTACCAAAATGTCGGGGCATCTCCAGGCATCGATGTCCTGAGCGTCCACGACTACTACGGATCGGCGCCACTCGGCGGGGACCAGTGGAACGGGATGGCCGTCCGGTTCGCGCAGGCCAAGGCTCTCGACAAGCCCATCATCACCGGGGAGGCCGGGATCGTCGCCGGCAACGGTCAGGCGGGATGCGAGAGCCTGCAGCAACGAGCCCACGACATGTCGGCGAAGATGGCGGCCCAGGTCGCCCTGGGCGACAGCGCATTCTTGGTCTGGGACTGGCTCCTCGACCCGTTGGGACCGTGCAGCTACAACACCGGGCCAGCTGACAGTGCGCTCCAATCGACGATGGCCGCGACACCGCCGGCCTGATCCCGAGTCAGATTCCGGTCGACCTAGAACGTCTCGGGCAGGAATGTGGTGAGCAGTGCGAAGAGCACATAGAGGCCCGCGCTCCAGACCGGAATGAGGATGAACCACTTTCCGATCTTGCCGAACCAGCCGTCGAACCGCCGGTAGGAAAGCCCGAGGAGCAACAAGAGGCAGACCACGAACCCGACGCCCGGAAGCAACGACCAGTTCCAACTTGCTGTAGCGGCGTTCTCGACGTGATACGTCACGTGGTCGGGAGGCGCGGTTGCGGCGGCTGAACCTGACTCCTTGAGCATGCCCACGGCAATCAGGCGCTGTGCCGCCGAGAACTCCGGCGTGCACGTCGTGAGGGTGATCCGGTTGTCCCCGAAGTAGTTCAGAACGCCGACATCACTCGGTGACACCGCTTGCGGCGTCCCGGACACCACGTAGGTCAGATGTTCACCGGCGATCGTGGTCAAGTAGATCTGGCTGCCCTTGACGAGCTGGCCCAGCCGGTTGAACGGCGCTCCGTGGGTCGTGCGGTGGCCGGCGATGGCGACGTTGCCCGCCTGCCCGGGAACCGCCGTTCCAATGTAGTGACCTGGGCCTTTGGACAGGTCGGTGGCGTTGGTCCCTGACACGACGTACTGGTCCACACCGATGGCGGGGATTTGAATCCGGGCGACGACCGTGCCGTCGGGAGGAGACGCGACGTGGGTCGCGGCGGGAATCAACGCGGGACCGGCGCCGGACGACTTCGGCGGATGGTGTGCCCGCACCGCGGCATCGAACGCGGACTTCAGCTGGCTCTGGTCCTGATGCTGCGAAATGGACGTCCCCGACAATTGCCAGGCAACGAAGAGCAAGATGACGGCACCGAGATTGCGGATCCACGTGAAGGCGGTGGCCCATCCGAAATGCCTCCGCGCCGTGGCGGCGGCTGCTTTCTCGTCCTCGCTCTCTTCGCTCTCGATCAGGACGGGCGGAGCGACGAGCAGCGGCTCCGGCTCGGCCGGTTCGAGGACCGCGGTGGTGTGGGTCCCCCGCTGTTCGTCTTGAGGTGCCTCGACCACCGTTGACGTGTTGACCAGTCCGGTCGGCGCGGGCTCCTGCGGTGCGGGCACCAGTGCCACGACCGTCGTCACCGGTTCCTCCGTGGAACGGACGGGCTCCTCCGTGGCACGGGTGGGCTCCTCCGGCGACGGTGCGTTCCCCTACCGGAACGCCCGGATCCACCACCGCGACGTGGGCCGGCATCACACCGGACGGACGATCCTGCGTCACTCGTGGTCGCTGCCCGGCGATCTCGGTGGCCACCCCCGACGCGGCACGAACGATGCGGCCGATCGCCACCTCGTCAGAAGGCGCGCCGTCCCCAGCCCGCCAGATCGCGTCCCAGTCGACCTCCGGGGCAGCCATGCCCGCCTGGCCCGATCCGGACGTGGCTACAGCATCGGACACGACCTGGTCGACGAACTCGCGGCAGAGATCCCAGGCGTCGATGCCGGTGAATGGTCGCTCGAGGACGTCCTCGCCGCCTGCGCGGCGGTCACGTGGGGCCATCACAGGCCCGGTCGTCGGCGCATGAGAGCCAGAGGTTACGCGGAGACGCTACCGGCGCCAACCGCGGCACTTCGTGTCGCCTGATCACGAATCATCTCCCTGGCGAAGGCCACGAGGAAGTCCTGGTTCTGCAGGAGGACCGTCTGCTTCGAGTTCGCCGACCCGTTCGCACCCGCCTGGTTCTTGATGCTCGCCTGCTGCCCGCGCGTCGCTTCGGCCACGATGCCGTGCTGATTGCGGACGTAGAGGACGACGCGCTCGTACGAGGTCGTGGAACCGGTGATCACGGGCAGGATCCAGTAGACAATCGACCAGCTCCCGAATTGCTGTGAGGTATACGCCATGGCCTGACCGGTGATACCCCCGGCGAGACTCACATTGGTGATGTTCGCCAGGGAGTAGCCGTGGAACTGGTAGCACTGCTCGATCCCAAACGCCGCGAAAGACTGCAGGTCAGAGGTATCGATCACGTCTGCGACGACATCCGTCTGGGCTTGCAGGTCACCACCGATTCCTGGGGCGATCTCGTACCGGTTCCAGACCGAGCCCTCGCCGAAGAGCGGGGCCGCCCATTGGAACGTCGCGTCGTAGCGACTCGTCCACCCAACCGGCGTCACGGGATCGCTGATGAAGGAATCGAGTTTCGGCGTGCCGGACACGTTGGCCACCAGGTTGTACGACTGCAATCCGACATTGCTGAATCCGACGATGATCCCCAGCACCAGCACCAGCGCCAGCGCCAGATAGACCCGAGGGACGGCGACGTTCTTGGGCTTGCGCTTGGCGTGCAGCGCCGATCCCTCAGGACTGGCGTCGGCCCGATCCCGGCTCTCGATCCCGAGCCTGAGACCCATGGGGCCGATGCACAGGATCATGATCGCGATGCCGACGACGAAGAGGACGAGACCGATGTAGGGGTGCAGCACGTCGATGGCGAAGTGCTCGCCGTACTGCTGGCCGGCCCAGAAGACCAAGATCAGCCGGCCGAGGTTGAGCACCCAGAGCAGGGCCATGCCCCCCGCCAGCCACAGGAGCTTCCGGATCAAGGGCCCACGGATGACAGCGGCGAACGCCGCCCCAATCAGCAGGAACCCGACAACACCGTTCACCCCGGAACAGGCCGAGATGACGCTGAGATGGAAGGGGCGGCCGTCGTGGACCACTGTGAAGACGGCATTGTTCAGCCCGCCGGATCCGGGCGTCGCGACGTGAACGACCCGGAGAATTTTGGTGATGCCGAACAACGTGGCCGTCGTGAACGCGTTCAACACCCCCAACAGCACCGAGGTATAGGGATACGGCCAGGCCAGGAGGAGGAAGGCGACCGCCACCTTCTGGCGCCACAGCACGCGCACACCGAAGATCACGGCGACCGCGCCGGCAACGAAGAACGGCAGCGTCAGGAGGTCGATCCGCCATACCCAGAACATGGCCGACAACCGGCTGGGCAGGAAGAGGTTGGCGCACAGTGCCGCCGCCATGAGGGGCACACCGATGATGTAGTCCGTCTGGCGGTCGTGGATGGTCGGCTCGTTCGCGCGGGGACGCCTGTTGATGGCAGCGAGCACCAGCGCGATGACCGGGACGAGGCTGACGTAGGCCAGCGGAGAGTTGAGGTCGGCCAACTGCATCAGGGTCGTGAGCGAGTAGCTGTAGGCGATGATGGTCACGGCCAGCAGGGCCCCCATCTGCACCGCGGTCCGCGTCCTCGGCAGCGCCTCACTCCACGAGAGCCTCGCCTTGTCCCGCAGATTCCTGGCCGCCCCGGGCCACTCCTGCGGCCGTGCGGTGGTCATCAACTCGGTCATCAGCCGAACACTCCGTGGACGTAGTCGGACGTACGAGGATCGATGGGGTTGTTGAAGACCTCTTGGGTAGGGCCGGCCTCGACGATGTGGCCCGGCATCCCCTCGCCGTCGACCAGGAAGAGGGCGCAAATGTCCGAGACGCGGTTCGCCTGTTGCATGTTGTGGGTGACGATCACGATGGTGATCTCGTGGCTCAGGTCCTTGATGGTGCCCTCGATCACGCTGGTCGAGATGGGGTCCAGGGCCGAACAGGGCTCGTCCATCAGCAATACGCGAGGGCGAACGGCGAGGGAGCGGGCAATGCAGAGGCGCTGCAGCTGACCACCGGACAGGGCGGCCCCGGACTCATTGAGCCGATTGCGCGTCTCCTTCCACAGACCCGCCCGTTCCAGGCACTCGCGCACCAAGGCATCCGGGTTGGGGACTTTGATGCCCGAGAGCCGAAGTCCCGAGAGCACGTTCTGTGCGATGGTCATGGAGGGGAACGGGTTCGGGCGCTGGAACACCATGCCGATCCGGCTTCTCGTCTGCGTCACCGGCACACCGGGCACGTAAATGTCGGTGTCGTCGAGGCGGACCGAACCAGACAACGCGGCGATCGGGATCAGCTCGTGCATGCGGTTCAGGATCCGCAAGAAGGTGGATTTCCCACAACCGGACGGCCCGATGAGCGCGGTGACCTTTCGCGGCTCCATCACGAGACTCACACGTTCGAGCACCTTGTTGCTTCCGAACCAGGCGCTGACGTTGGTGGCCTGGAGCGACGCAGGGCCGACCACAGGGGGGGATCCAGGTCGCATTGCATCGGGCGGAGGCGGGCGCTGATCGATGGTGGTCACGGGATCAGCCCCACGTTGAGGACCCCCCGGAACACGACTCCGAGGAACATGCACCAGATCACGGCGGCCAAAGCGGCCTTCCAGCGTCCATAGCCCTTGCGGCGACTGCGGTCAGCGAAGAGCAGCCCGAGAAGACCCGACAGCGGGATGATCAGCGCGGCGGCGGAGAAGAAGACGGCCCAATCGAAGCTGGACCGGCCCGGATTGGTCAGATCACCAAAGATGCGGCTGCTCTGCAGCCCGGCAGGGTGTTGTCCGCTCATGCCCTTCCCTTTCGTCGTCGCACGACCTGCCGGGAGACCTCGCCGAAGATCAAGAGGGCGACGCCCAGACCTACGAGCGGGAGCGGATCGCTGCCCGTGACGGCCAGGCCGCCCGAGGACGAACCCGCAGTTCCGGCCGACGTGCTCGGGGAACTGCCCGCAGTTCCGACACCCGACCCTGCGACCGTCGTCGTCGTGGTGGTCGAGCCCGCCGCCGTGGTCGTGGTGGTTGAGGTCGTGGGCGGCGCGGCGGCCGCCTCGGCGTCGAGCTGTTGGGCCACGGTCAGGTCGGCTGCCACCATGGCGGAGGTGGCCGGGGCCGCCCCCAGCGCCTCGATGGCCGCCTGCCCCTTTGTGCCAACGGCGTACCGGATGAGCTGGGCCAACGCCAGCGCCTTGTCGGCGGAGAGCCCGTTTGTCGGGACGACGAGGTAGCTCTCGAGCATCAAGTAGTTGTTGTAGGCGCTGGCGTCGGTGGCGTTCGCATTGAAGGTGACGAGGTTGCTCGTCGTCGGATCGGAGGTCGTGGTGAACGTGGCATCCGCCTCGGCGGCCTGGGCTGAAGCAGTGGACGGGGGGACATAGGCTCCCTCAGCGTTCTGGACTGCGGCGGTGGGCAGGTTCCATCTCACCCCCAATGGGTCCCCAGTCCACACGGACGCCACCGGCATGATGGCGCCGAGGCTGAGCTGAGTGGCCACCGAGCTCGGCGCTCCGGTCCGTGCGTCCAATCCGATGAGCTTGCCCACCGTGGCGTTATCGCCACCGGTAAGGGCCGTACCCGAATAGGGCCAGTGCTCGCTTGCCGTCGGGTCCGTGGTCGAAGCCGCGGTGGTGGCCGCGGTCAAACCGGCAGCGAACGACGCCTGTGAGGTCGTCGTGCTGTCGAGCAGCGACATCAGCGCGTAGTTCTCCATCGTCGGGTCGAGGTTGGCCCAGCGGAAGAACTTCAGTGAGTCCGCAGGCGTCGGTGCGGTGGGCGGACTGGTGCAGCTGATCCGCGAGTCGCCCCATCCGCTGTACTGGGGTGTTTCGGCTCCATAGATGCCGTCGAGATTCTCGAGGCTGAGCGGGATGTTCTGGCAGTACTGATTGGAATTAATCGTGGTGGAGCCGGCGTAGCTCGAGTCCGGAACCAGGGTCATGAGTGCCACCGGGCCCGCCACGAACGGGACGTAGGCGAACGTGCGCCCGTTCGCCTTCGCCGTGGCTGCTTCTGCCGCCGTCAGGGGCCGCTCGGTCACCGCAAAGTCATTGCCGAAGGTACCCGGCGAAGAGCCAATGAAGTCCGTAATCCCATGCTCCAGGTTGACGTTCGTGTACGACGCGACATCTGGCGACAAAGCAGTGGCGTCGTCGTGGAGGAGCTTTATCATGACAGGTGTCATGGCGTCGCCGCCTTCGCCGAAGAGGGTGCCGGCCGGTGTGGAGGCGCCGACGACGCTTGGCGAGGGACATGTCCAGGCCGCCGCAGACAGCACAGCCGCCAGCGCAACCATGAGGACGTGACGCCCGTTCAGCAGGGACCTCACACCACACCGCCCGCTCGTCGCTTGAAGCGCCGGCGGCCGACGACACCGATCACGAGCAGACAGAGTCCCAACACCGTGAACGGGATTGCGTCGATGCCGGTGCCCGCCATGGCGGAGGTTCCCGCCAGTGAGACGGCCGCATTCGCGCCACCAGCGGACGATCCCCCGCCGGACCCGGACCCGGACCCGCCCTTGCTGGCGGCCGTCGTCGCAGCACTTGCCGTCTTCGTCCCGGACACCGCGCCCCCGGTGGCAGTGCCCTGATTGGCCCCAGGGGGTGCGGCGGTCTGGTTGACCACCCCGCAGGTCGGCGTGGTCTGCCCTGCGGCGACCTCCGCCGGGGTCAGGTCGCCACACGAGTACGCCTGCTGCTCGGCTGCGGTCGGCGGTACCGCACCCGGGACATTGTGCTGCACCGCGGTGATGCCGTACTGCTCGAGCGAGAGTCCCAAGCTTGCGTAGCCGAACGAGGGCGCCGTCTGTTGGCCCAGCGTGAGCACGTAGTTGACGAACTGGCTCATGGTGTCACCCTTGGAGGCGGCCCATCCCGTCGTCGGTGTCAGCAGGTAGCTGTAGGTGGACGGGTTGTAGACGTGCGGGCCCAACCCGTTGAAATTCAGTTGGTGTGTACCGTTGGGAAGCTGCGACGCGTAGGCCAGGGCCGAAGCGACGTCGACCGGGGTCGGAGCCGTGAAGTCGCCACTGGCGTTCTTCACCAGTGCCACGTTCTTCGACGGGTCCGTGCCGCCGAACCCGGATTCCTCTTCGGCGTACTTCACCTGGACGGCGCCGATTCCACCTCCGTTGTTGGCCACGTCACTCGCCACCGCCGTGGTCGACTGGTCGTCGAGACCGCCCTTGATCCCCGGCCAGTTCGAGTTGGGGGCAGTCGGGGAAAGAGCAACGCCGTCGGTCGGGCCACCGGACTGGGAGTTTTGTGCCGACACGAAGGCCGACCACAACGCGGGCTGCTCGTCGATGCACCACTCTTCGAGCACGTAGTTCGTCCCGGCCGAGTCGCTCTCCGTCACCGGGACGACCGGCAGATTGGGGAGACTGACACCCGGATTATCGGCGGCGATGGTGGGATCGTTCCAGTTCTTGATGCCACCGGTCAGCAGGCCGCACGCCGTCAAGCTGCTCAGCTGCAGTTGCTTGTTGACCCCGGGCACGTGGTACATGAACGCGATGCCGCCGGCGGTAATCGGAATGAAGTTGAAGGCGAAGCTGGGCGGTGTCGTGTCCGTGTTGCCCACGTAGCCGATGTCGCTCACGGCGAAGTCCGTGGTCTGGTTTGTGAACTCGTACCGGCCTGTTCCCGAGTTGGAGGGGGCCCAGTTCATGGACAGGTTGTACGGGGCACCGTGAGTTGTGTTCACCCATGTCTCGATCGCCGGTGAGGCGAACGAAGAACCGGTGCCGTTGATGGGCGACGGGGTCGTATGCGCGCTCACGTCGGGTGTGTGCAACAGGGACGTGGACTTCACACCCGGCGAGGGTTCGGTCCCCTTCACCGCGGTCGTGGTGGTCACTCCGCTCGGCACACCAGATGTTGTGCTTGTCGGCGTGCTGGTCGTCGTGCTGGCGGTGCTGCTGGTGGCCGTCGCCCCGTCCGCTCCCGCCGCGGTGCCGACGGCGGCGACTGACAGCGCGGACAGGACTCCCATCCCGATGATCCGCCCGCACCACCCCAAGGGCTTCATGGTTCGGTGCTGCCGCGTGCCTCGCTGGACGATTCGCATCCTCAATGGCTCCTTGGTCTCTCCGGTTGGACGGACTTCGTGCTGGGCCTGGGCCACCGGGTTCGTGGTTCTCGGATGGCCGCTCATAGATCTTCTGCTACTTCCTCGGGTGAGCGCCTGGTACGCCACGGAACGGTGAAGCCACTAGGGCCGGGCTTCTTCGCTCCGATGAGGCGGGCCAGGATGAACAGCGTCAGGACGACGAGGACCAGCACGAAGGACACCCCCCACGCGACCCGCGTGATATTGGCGCCCGGTTGGAAGATGAGCTCCTTGATGCGGAGAGGAAGGTCGTCCTGCTTCCCGTAGAACGGATTCCAGTTGTAGTGCGCATTGCCCCCGGCGGTGAACAGGACGGGCGCGGTCTCACCGGCGACGCGGGCGATGCCCAGGATCATGGCAGTGACCAGCCCGACGCGAGCAGTCGGCAGCATGACCCGGAGCACGGACCGCCATTGGGGAGATCCCGAGCGCGAGCGCAGCCTCCCGCAGCGATCCTGGGACGATGGCGATCACCTCCTGGGAGGCGCGGGTGACGATGGGCAGCATCATGACCGAGAGGGCCAGCGCGGCGGCCAGCCCTGTCTGGCCGTTCTCCTTCTGCGGAACCACCCAGAGCAGGTAGATGAAGATGCCGGCGATGATGGCGGGTGCGCCGGTCATGGCGTCGACCACGTTGCTCACAACCTTGGAGAAGGCATTTCGGTTGTTCACCAGGTAGGTCGCCGTGAGGACAGCGAGGGGGACGGTGAACAGCGTGGCCAGACCGACCTGCTCGATGGTCCCGACGATGGCCGGCCCGGCGCCCACGGCCGTCACAGGCGACCTCGCCGTCAGGCCTGACATGTCCGCCACCAGAAAATGCGGGAAGCGGGCGAACACCACGGCAGCGCCCTTGAAGATGACGTAGAGGATGACCGCGGCCAGTGGGATGAACGCGGCGAGCGCCCCCGTCCAGATGGTCACGGTCGCCAACCGGTCCTTCATGGCCAGGACGCCGTAGCGACCCCAGCAGACGAAGCCGTAGATGATCAGGAAGGCCGCGATGGCGCAGAACGCAAACCCGAGAGGGCCGGCGATCCCCGCCACGGTGAAGGCGAGCCACACCAGGGCGAAAGCGGAAACGGCCGAACCAGCCATCTCAATGACCGTGGAGCGTGGGACTGACCGTTTGCGCTGCGGCCGATCGGGTGGCAGCTCGACCAGTGGCTCCGCCGCCACCGGGCGCTCGAGGGTCTGCGTCACAGCCCGCTCCCGCCCGAGCGCTCGACGACCAGCCTGGCCACGATGTTGATGGCCAGGGTCGTCGCGAAAAGGATCAGGCCGAGGAGGATCAACCCGCTCTGCGAAATGTGCGAGGCGGTGTCGAAGTTGGCCGTGATCTCGGCGGCAATCGACCCGAGGCCCCCCGGTCCCATCAGCGCAACGGTCAGATGGTTGCCCTGGGAGAGGACCAGGAACACGATCATCGTCTCTCCGAGGCCTCTGCCGATACCCAAGAGGACCGCACCCAGGATGCCGTTGCGCGAGAAAGGCAGGATGACGTCGGTCACCATTCCCCAACGTGTGCCCCCCAGCGCGAGTGCCGCCTCGCAGACGTCGCGAGGCGCCTGTGCCATCACTTCACGGCTGATTGACGTGATGATGGGAATGATGGTCACGGCACAGATCAACCCGCAGGCGAAGATGGACTTCACGAACTGCGTCGGACTGACCGAGCGGAAGATCGGCACGAAGCTGGCGTGGGTCACGAGCCACCGAGCGGGAGCAGCCTGCAGGTTCGAGATGAGAAGCAGCCCCCAGAAGCCGTACACGATGCTCGGAACTGTCGCCAGCATGTCGATGACCCCCGTCAGGAAGGCCTTCATCTGTCGTGGCGCATATTCGTTGATCATTAGCGCGGCGGCCAACGAAATCGGCGCTGCAAGTGCAACCGCGATGAGCGCGATGGCGATGGAGCCCACCAGAAGGGACATCATGCCGAAGTGATGTGAGTCCGGGGACCAAGTTGGATCCGTGAAGAGCCCGAACCCGCCCTCGCGGAAGGCCTCAAACCCGTAGTAGCAAAGGAACACGACGACGGCAGAGAGCAACGCGAGAACGAACCCACTGCTGCTGGCCAGCACCCCGTTGAAGATCCTGTCAGCTCCAACCGGCTTGATGTTCAGGTCTATCGGGATGTCCTCGCGGTGGGCCGAGGCGGGCATGCTCCTTTCGGGAGTGATGGTGCTCATCGCTCCCACCGCATGGCCCGGCGGCGCCCGATGGCGCCAGTGAGGAGAAGCGTGGTGCCGAACCCAACGATCCAGACGATGTCGGCCGGAGCGCCGGTATTGGCCAGGCTCGTGGCGCCGGTGAGGGTCGCGCTCGCGTCGGCCGACGAGGCGGATGTTCTGGCTGTCGTGCCGGACGTGCTGGACGTGCTGGACGCCTGGTGGTCGCGGCGGCGCCGGAACTCCCGCTCGAGGCCGCCCCGGTCGTCGAAGTCGTGGTGGCAGCCCCCGAGCCCGGAGAGATCAAGAAAGGCGCGGAGAACACCTTGGGGGCGGTGAAGTCGTTCTGATTCTGTCCGACATACAGAACGCAGTCGTTGGTCTGATTGCAGATGGGCTTGAAGTTCGACTGCTCGCCAAGCGTCTGGCTCGGCAACATGTAGACCTGATAGGTACTGTCGGAGAAGCTCCCGTCGCTACCGATCAGGATCGAAATCCCCTGAATGGTGTTCCCGTCACAGGTCGAGTCGTCCTTGGGAAGGTTCGCCTGCGTGCCGCCCGGATCGGCGCACTCCAGAATCTTCACGCCGGCATGAGGGGTGAAGTAACCGTTCGGCCCCACTGCGACGGTGATCGTCTGACCGTCGCTCAGATTGCCCCCGGGCGAAACGTGCAGTGCCGGCGGTGAGGCGTCGGCCGAGGCGATCTCGACGAACACGGCCTCCGCACCCGTGGCGACACAGAGCGCGAACACGATCATCACGATGGATCGAACGCCCCGCACGCTCCAAAGCGTCTTCACGAATGCTTGCCCGCCTTCGAAATCCGAAAGGCCGGTGAGAACATTTTCGGCGCCGTGAACTTTTCTTGGTTCTGCCCGATGTAGAGCACACACGCCTTCGTCTGATTGCACTTGGGCAGCGTGTTCGAGCTCTCCCCGAGCTGTGACGAATTCGGAAGCGAGTACAGCTGATATCCGTGCTCGAAGAAGCTGCCGTTCGGAGCCACGAGAATGGTGACTCCTTGGATGGTGTTCCCATCACAACTGTCGACATTGACGGGGAGGTTCTTTGTCAGCCCACCAGGGTCCGCGCACTCGAGGATGTTGATGCGCGAATAGGGCGTGAAGTACTTGTTCGGACCGACCGACAGATTGATCTCCTGTCCGTTGTGATACGGGCCGGCGGTGATCTTCAGAGCGGGCGGCGCGACCGCACCCGACGTCCCCGCCGAGCCGACGACGATCCCGGCGAACACCGTCGCTCCGATGCAGGACGAAACGAGCACTCTCACCCCTCTGCCGGCACGGTCAAGCGTCATTGCGGTCTCCATTGAATCGGCGGCGCCCAATGGCGCCGATGAACATGAACACTGCGCCGGCCCCGATCAACCACGGCAGAAGCGCCGGGGAGCCGGTCGAGGCGAGCGCCGCGCTGGACCCGGTTCCCGTGTTACCCGTCGTCCCGGTGAAGCCGCCCCCAGTCGTGCCAGACGATACGACCGCGCCAGGTGCCGTCGTTGTCGTAGTGGTGGTCCCCGATGACGACGTCGTCGTCGTGGTCGTGCTGGTAGTCGTGGTGGTGGCCGCAGTGAACGTGATCGTGACCGGGATCGCCGTCAACGTCAGGCTGTCCGACGTGTCCTCGGCGATGTACTTCACTGCTTCCGCCGTCGTATCGCTCACCGCGAACGTCGCCACGCCGGTGTTGTCCGTCGTGGCATTCGTCGCCGTGACCGTGGAGCTGCCGCTGGCCGCGGTCAGTTTCACCGTCTTGCCCGAGACCGGATCTCCGCTGTCGTCGTAGAGGTGGACCACCACCGTGGACGTCTGCTTCCCGTCCCCCGGAAGGTTGCTCGGGTTCGCGGTCACAGAGCAGTCGGCAGCGGTCGGAGGAGGGGCCGGGGGGTTGCCGAACGTCACGACCCCTTCCGAATCGAGGACGGCGTTCGAGTCCGTGACGTCGGTGGCCTGATACGTCACCACCTCTGCAGTGGAATCGGTGACCGTGAAGGTTGCCTGTCCGGCCTGACTTGTCACGCCACTGACCGTCGTGATCGTGGAACTCCCGTTCAGGGCCTTGAGTGTGATGGTCTTGCCGGCCACCGGATTCGAGAAGTAGTCCGCCAAGGTGACGGTGACGGTCGACGGCGTCGTACCGTCAGCCGCAGGGTTGGCCGGGTTCACCGTGACCGTGGTCCCGAGTCCAGCGGGGTCGGCCGGCCCCGGGGTGTACGTGATCGACACCGTCTTGGTCAGGACGACGTTGTCGGTGGTGTCGGTGGCCGTAAAGGTGACCGACTCGGCAACGCTGTCGTCCGCCTCGAACTCCGCGATGCCAGAGGAGTCAGTCACCCCAGGTGTCGAGCTCCCGACCGCGATGGGGTGCGTCTGGATTCCGCCACTGGGCGCGCCCTGGAGCGTGATGGTCTTGCCGGCCAAGGGGTGCCCGAACTGGTCGTTCACGGTGACGGTGATCAGGGTCTGGGTTTCTCCGTCGGCCGTCGAGGTCGTGGCGGAGGCTGTCACGGTCGACGCGGATCCGGACGGTGCCCCCGAGGCGAAGACCACGGAGGGCGTGGACGAGAGGGTCACGTTGTCGGTGGTATCGGTTGCGGTCAAGGTCACCGTCTCCGCCACGGTGTCGGTCACGGAGAAGGACACCTGCCCGTTCGCCCCGGTCGCCGCCGGGGACGCGGCGCCGATGACAGCAGTCCCCGATGACGAGCTCAGCGTGACGGTCTTGCCCGCCACGGGGCTGTCGGTCGACGTCAACAGCGTGACGACCGCCGTGGTCCCACTGGACCCGAGCGGAGCCGGTGACGAAGCCGTCACGGTGGAATCGGATCCTGACACGCTGAGCGTCCCGAAGGTCACCGAGGCAGTGTTCGCGATGACGGTGCTTCCCGTTGTGTCGGTCGCGGTGAACGTCACGATCTCCGAAGCGGTATCGGTCGCGCTGAACGTGACCACCCCTTGTGCGTTCGTGATGTTGGGGGTCGCCGGGGCCGTGATGACGGCACTTCCTGTGCCGGCCAGCGTGACCGTCTGTCCGGCCACGGGTTGGGCGTTGGCGGCCTGGTCCCGCAGGGTGACGGTGATGGTGGTCGAGCCGCTGGCGACGTTCGTCGGGTTGGCGCTCACTGTCGAGTGGGTCGGATCCACCTTGGGCGCCTGGAACACCACGGTCGGTTTCTGGGCCACGGTGACGCTGTCGGCGCTGTCGCTCGCGGTGAGCGTGACTGTCTCAGGGGCCGTGTCGGTGACGGTGAACGTCGTCTGCCCGTTGGCGTCGGTCACGGCGGGCGAGGGCCCCGACACAGTGGTGGTCGAAGACGACGAGCTCGAGCGCGACCGTCTTGCCCTGGACGGGCACCCCGCCCGTGGCGAGCAGCGTCACGGTGACGGTCGAGAGGTCCACGCCGTCCGCGGTGACCGTCGTCGGCGAGGCGACGGCGGTCGAGAGGCTGGCCGAGGGGGTGGTCGCCACCGCCGGCGCCGAGCCGTCGCCCGGGTTCGTCCCGGCATCGCCGGTGTCGGGTGCGATGTAGAAGGGGGCGGACCACAAGTGCGGCTGAGTGAAGTCGCCCTGGTTGTTGCCGATGTAGAGGATGCACTCGGTGGCGGCCGTTTGACCACAGGGGGTGCCACTCGAGCCCTCACCGAGCGAGATGCTGTCCGGAAGGGCGTAGAGGGTGAAATTCGATTCACTGAACGACCCGTCGAGGTTGGGCAAGATGCCAGCCACGATGGTGTTGCCGTCACAGGCAGCCGTGTTGGTGGGAAGGACGCCGTTGGGGGCAGAACACTCGACGATGTTGATGCCGCTGTTGTTGTTGTTCAAGCCATCGTCGGCCGAGAAGGTCTCATTGGCCGGAACGACCACATTGATGTTCTGGCCACTCGAAAAAGGGATGGCGGCGCACGTCGTCGAACATTGCGCCGCGTTCGAGATGATGGAGCCGGAGGTGGGTCCGGTGGCACCGGCGCCGACGCTCAGCCCCAGGGTCACCGCGGCGGCGATGAAGAGCGCGGCCCCCGAAAGCTGCAGGACGGTCCAATACAAGGGGCGGCTCCCATTCCGCCGGTGTCGAGGTGTCAGACGCCATCCTCCTCTCGCTTCGTGCACCCTTTTTCCATCTCCGTCCATGTCGATTTTCGTCCCGTACTAGGCGTTTCCGCCCCGGTCTCCAGCAAGCCCAAAGCCCGGGACCCCGCGATCACTCGCTGGGCCCCGGGCCGGGCCATCCTTGTCAGGTCGCTCGTGGGAGCGCCTGGGTGGTACTGGTGTTAGTTGTTGCTGCTGGCCACCGTGGTGACGGCCGGCACGCCTCCGAACACCGTTGCGACACCGGAACCGGTGGCCGTCGCGCTGTTCGACAGGGTCAACGTGGACGTCCCTGCACCGGAAACCACCGTGGTCCCCGCCGGGAAGTTCGCGTTGGTGATGGCGACGCTTGCACCGCCGACCAACCCGCCGGCATTGACGATGTCGGCCGGGAAGTTGCCCGACGCCAAGGTGATCTGGTTGGACCCGTTGGTCGTGTTCACCGAGAGGCTGGCGGCACACGAGTTGCCAGGTGCGGCCTGCCCGTCAGCCGGAGTTGCGATGGCCGGCTGCGCAGACGTGTCCGTCAGGCGGGGGAACCCGAAGACCGTGCTGATCGCGGTGGTCAGCTCGGAGTCGAAGTTCAGACCCGTCGAGTTGTCGAGGCCCTTGGCGAAGTTGCTGTTCCCGTCACAGATCCAGTTGAGGAAGCCACCCGTGGAGGCCCGAACCGTGTTCGTGTTGTAGATGTTGAACAGGGTGCGTGCCGTGGGGTAAGTGTTCGACAACAGGTGAGCCGTCGTAGGCGACTGTGCGTTCATGTTCACCTTGAGCCCGGTGTACGAGGTGCCGTTGATTGTCGACGAGGCCGCGTACGGGTTGGTGTTGTACACACCGTTGGACTCGATGTACAGCGTCGAGGCGACCTCAATGGCCTGGTCGACGAAGTCCGGTGACGGGAAGTCCCCGTTGGCGAACTGGTCGATCTGGTCCGAGTTGTTCTCGAGCGCAACGTGAGCCGTTGCGTTCGTTCCCGTGTCGGTAACCGGGTTGGGGTCGGTGGCGGCGTTGGTGTTCATGTTCGACGAGCATCCGCCGGAGCTGGCGCCGGAGTTGGCGTAGCTGGTGAACGTGGCCTCGGTCCCCGAGGCGGTGTTGACGCCCATGAGCCGGATCGGTACGCCGATCGGTGCGCCCGAACCGACAGCCAGCTTGGTGGTCGTCGTGATGCGCACGTTCTCGGTGGCCGTGCCCGTAGCAGCCTGGGACAGCGTGAGCGTCCCGCCCGAGACCGAGGAGACCGTCGTGCCCGACGGAATGCCGGACCCGGTGATGGCCTGCCCGGAGGCAACCGTCGACGGGAACGTGCCCGAGACGGTGGCCGAGGTCGAGCCGTTGGTCAGGTGCACGTCCTGGACCTCGAGGTTCGGGCCCAGGTTGGTCAGGCCGCCCCAGTCGGTGATCCGGGTGGAGTCAGTGGCGCACCAGAGCCGGAAGGCCGTGCTCCCCACGCCCCCGCCGTTGTCGACGTTGGAGAGGCCATTCGCGTTGGTCTGCGGGTTGTAGGTCGTCCCCGTGAACGGGCCGCTGTTCGGGTCACCCGGGAGCCAGCCCAGCGCCACCGGGCCGACAACGCCACCGTTGATGGACGAGTACGGCGCTGTGGACGACGTCCCGTACGTCGTGGGGTTCACCGGGTAGGCGATGACCGCCACTCCGTCCTTGGCGTAGCCCGTCTGCACCATGGTCGAGCAGGCCGTGCCCGCAGTCTTGGACGAGCGGGCGAAGTCGACGGCGAGCGGGGTGGACGCAGCCTGGCAAAGCTGGTTCTGACCGGCGCCCGAACCGACGTTGTCGACACCCTCGGTCACTTCCGTGCGGTCCCAGTTGTCGTTGACATCGGTGGTGGACTGGTTCTGACCCGACTGGCAGAAAAAGCTCAGGTTCGTCGTTGCCGAGGCAGGGTCGCTCGAGTTGTAGAGGGTCTGACCGGCGCTCGAGTTCAGGGTGCAGCCGTAGAGGCCGGCCCCGGTGTAGAGGTCACCGATCCTCTGCATCATGAAGAAGGTCGTGTCCGACCCCGAGTCCCGGATGCCCTCGACGTTTCCGTTGTAGAAGTGCGGTGCTACTGGCGTCGCACCTCCTGGGGGGTCGGCCGGGGCGGCCGAGGCCACTCCCGCTCCGACGATCAGCGAGGCGGAGAGAGCAGCGGCGCCGATGGCCGTCGCCCTCACCACACCGCTCCGCAGCTTGTGCTTGTGCATTTCTGAATGCTCCTTCTGTTGAATGTGGGGATCTTGAGGAATGGAGAATCTGGACGTGTCCGGTAGCGCGGTCCTGGACCTACGCGGTGCGCTGATGCCGATGACGAATCAGAAGAGCGCCACCAAGAAGGCCCATGGCCGAGAGCGGGAGGATCAAAGCCAGAGGCACTTCGGGCGTTCCGTCGCCGGGGTTCCCTCCAGCGTCGTCACCGTTCGCCCTGACGAAGAACGGCTGCGACCAGAGATGGGGCTGCGTGAAGTCGTTCTGGTTGTTGCCGATGTAGAGGATGCACTCCGTCGCCGAGGTGCTCCCGCACGTCGGTCCACTCGAGCCTTCACCCAGCTGAATCGAATCCGGCAGCGCGTAGACGGTGAAGTTGCTGATGCTGAACGAGCCATCGGGGTTCGGCAGGATCCCGGCGTCGATGGTGTTCCCGTCGCACGAGGCGGGATTCGTGGGCACGACGCCGTTCGGTGCAGCGCATTCCACGATGTTGATGCCGCTGTTGTTGTTGTTCAGGCCGTCGTCAGACGAGAACGTCTCATTCGTGGGGATCACGACATTGATGTTCTGACCGCTCGAGAACGGCACGCCACCCGTGCACGTGTCCGAGCACTGTGCCGAGTTCGGGATGATGGTGCCGGTGGTCGGACCGGATGCACCGGCCGGTGAGGCGGTGAATGCCAGCGCGGCAAATGTTCCAGCGGCCGCGGTCGCGGCGACTGAAATGGCGACTCGCCTGGCAGCGTGTCGGATGGACATTGAAGGGCTCCTTGCGGGGGTCTTGGGGGGACTGGGGATCGGAGGTTGCAGAACGAGTTTTTACATATGTCTTAACCATGAACAAGCGAAAAGACCTGCTGACACGAACAAAACATCTCCAGATTGGACGCTCGTCTCGAGTCCGTCACAAAGGGTTCACCGAAGTTGCAAGCCCATCCCGTTGTCAGTAATCTGACCGACCCTTCAGGCACCGCCCAGCGAAGGTTCAGGATTCCAAGCCCGGGAGTACGGTGGCGGTCCGATCCACGAGAAGGGCTGAGGCGTGACAGATATTTCGTCCAAAGGATCGATCCCGCAGCTCACCGACGTGCTGTACCTGCTCACCGACGCGCAAGAGCTGCTCTTGCTGAAAATTCAGCGCATGCGCACAGAGATCGCCGGATCCACCCGCAGCGGGGCAGTACGTAGGGCTGCCAACGTCATCAACGTGACACCATCCGTCGGGCTTGACGAGGTGTCAAAGGATGACACGGCTGCCCTTGCAAAGCGCGCGATGCCGGCGTCTGCGTCGCAGATTTCGCCGACGTCTGCGGAGTCTTCGAATGTCACCAGTCGCGTGCCGGCTGTGACAGTTCTCCCGCTCAATGACCCCACGACGGAGACAGCGACACAGACCACTACACACACTCTGGGTTCGGACGCTGTCGACTCATCACCGTCGAACGCACACAGTGCGGCAGATCGCAACTACAACTTCTTCGACGACCTCGATGAGCGTCTCGCTGACCTTGAAGGACCAGACACAGCGTCCTGACAGTCCTGCATAGTTGCGCATCGGCTGACCACGACGCAGGACGGGCAGCGACTCGGGATCAAGAGCCCGTCACCTTCACCACCCACGTACACCCGGCAGGGGCCTGCACGACGAGCGTCTGGGCTCCGGTCGTGGTCTGTGCGCTGACGGATTGACCGCTTGCCCCGGTCTCGCTGATCGCCGGGGTCCCGGAGGGGGACGACCCGGATGGTGCGACGGACACCTGGAACGACGGCCCTGAGGCCGGAGCCGGCGTACAGCTGAAGGCCCAACCGATGTTCCAGCTGGCGGCGGTGATGGTGAACGCCGGGCTCGTCCAGTTGCCCTGCATCTGCGTCGGTCCGAGGAGGACCCGGGGCGGCCCCGCCGCGGCCACCGACGGCGTCGTCGTCGAGCCGCCCGGCGCTGCCGTCGTCGTCGTAGTGGAACCGCCCGAAGCTGTGGTGGTCGTGGAACCGCTCGACGCTGCGGTCGTGGTGGTGGTGGTGGCAGTGCTCGACGTCGGCAACTTGTACGCCGGAGCCTCAGATGACTGTGATGAGGTGGACCCCCCCGTCGTGCCGTTGAGCCAGAACCCGACCAGGATTGCAACGCCCACGGCGACTGCCATCTGCCACGTCTTCCAGGCCTTCCGCTCCTTGATCTGGAGCTCGCCCGGCGCCGGCCACGGATCAGCGCCGTTTGCTTCGAATCCGGCCTCGCCGGCAGCCGTCTCGGTCCCGCTTCTTGATTGGGGAGGAAGGACTGACATTCCCTAACGGTGGCCGGGAATTCGATTTGCGTCAAGACGGGCGTGCGCTGATCGATGCATCCCACCGTGAGTCACGTTCGCCGCAGTGTCATGGCGGTGAACGGCCGGCAAACTTGCCGCGTCCTCCAAGTCGGATCGCCCGTCGCTCGTCGGCGCAGGGATCGCGGTCCTCGGTGTCAATCCTCAGTTCTCCGTCCTGACCGAGCTGACATACCAGCCCCCCGGAGTCTGCGTCACGTCGATCTGATAAATCGGGTCGGTCGGCGAGGCGCCTCCCGGGGGTCCAAACGTGCAGACGATGGGCGAGAACGAAGTGCTGCAGCCTCGGTCAATGGCGAGGCCACTGGTGTAGGGCGTGGCGAACAGCGCAGTGACGGCTGCCGGCGTTGCCACCGTCAGCGCGGCGGCACGGTTTCCCGCAGCCCAGTTCGACACCAGCGCCTTCGCTGCGTCCTCCGCTCCTGGTTTCAATGCCGTGGGAATGGCGACCGTTGTGGTCGTCGAAGCCGGCGCGGAGGTGGTCGTCGTCGGAGCGGCCGAGTGCGAGGGGTGCCCTCCCGACGGCTTCACGTGGACGTACAGCAAACCCAGTGCGCTCACGGCCAATAGTGCAAAGACCACGATGTACGCCAGTTTGATGGTTCGACTGAACGGCCGCTCCTCCCGTGTTGCCATCGTGGAGACGGGCGGATCGGCGTCGCTCGTAGAGACAACAGGCGCCCCGATTCCGGGCTGTTGATCGACGCTCGCGGATTGCTCCACGTCTGTCGGCGACAGATCGGTCGGCGGGCTCCCTGTCGGATCGACGTCTGGCACGTTACGGGTGGGTCCAGTCGCGACCGGGGTGGACAGCGGCACGGCCAGTGGCGCCGGTGGACGACCGGCTACTGATTGGGTCACGAGTTCGTCAGTGTCCAGGTCGATCGAGGTTCCTGAGGGCACGACGACGGGCGACGGCTCCGGCTCCGGCTCCGGCTCGGGTTCCGGCTCCGGTTCCGACGTCCGGTGTTGGGTTTCCGACGTCCGGTGTTGGGTGAGAGCATCCTCCGTGACGGCCGGGGATTTCTGCGTCGGCTGTGGCTCGGCCCGCTGTCCGTGGTCGTACGCCGTCACCCCACCGTCCATCACGAGGTTCGTCGGCCTGCCGTCGGCAGTGAAGAACCGGAGCTCGTGTATGCCGTCGGGGTCGGCTCTCCATCTGGTTTGCTCCGCCACGGCTCAGCCCGCCCTGCGCCCTTGGGTCGGAGGTGCCGGAAGGGAAGGTGGCAGGCACATGCGGGCCGTCATCGTTGCCGTTGCATCCTCGTGAATCAAGCCGGGAATGGGCGGGTTTGGCTGTCCGAGGCTTGCTCGTTGATCTCACTCGAAGGTCCGCAGGCTGCCACACATATCCTTCGGGTGACGTGGGAGTTTCCCGTCTTACGAGAGTATGAACGGCAGGCAAAACCTTCGACTCCTGCTTGTCGTCCGCCTCGGGCCGCGGGTAGGAAGGGGGCGAAATGAGCACCAGACCTCTCGATTCGGTGTTCGGCGTCCCCGACTCTCCCGGCCGTCACTCCGGCAGCCAGCCAGTGGACTCCTATGCGGGTGCTCGCATATCGAGCATCGCCGACCACCAGGGACCAGTCGCTGCGGCCGACGATGTCCGCGCGCCCGGCGGCGACGTCGAGTGGTCCAATGCTGAACTGCATTCGATTGCCAGCACCATCGAGGAACTCCAGCAACGGCTCGTCGACGCAAACGAGCGCCTGAGCGCGGCATCCGCCGTAGAGACGACCGAGCTGGAAATAGGCCGGCTCTTCGTCCAGGCACAACGGTTCTCAGAGGAATCGCTGTCCAAGCTCGAGCAACAGATCAATGAAATCCTTCTCGCAGCCGAGGCGAAGGCCGAGCAGATTCTTCGCGAGGCGACAGAAGAGGCGCTCGACATTCGCCGACAGGCGCAGGAGGACGCACTCGAGTCGACGCAGACTGCACGCGAACTTCGGGTGGCGATTGCCGGCTTTACGACTATCAACAATGAGCTGGTCAAAGAACTAGGCGCGCTCAACTCCATGTTGACCCCGGGAAGTGAGCCAGTGAACGACGAGAGAATCCCTGGCTCCGCCTCTCCCGGCGGCCACTGACGAGACCACCCGACACGCAGCGGAGCGTCTCGCTCCGCAAGCACCGAAGACGGTGAAAGAGCGCTTTGAATACCCGACCCGAATGCTCGACAAGCGGACAAGACCCGGAGAGCCTTCTCTCTTCGACCGTCACCGGCCGTCACGTACGATCCGAGGCGCGGGGACGTGACGACTTCGCCCGTTCCGCGACCCCCTTCGACGTCACCTCGTTTGAACTCGTGCGGACCTTTGTCGAGACGGTGTTGTTCCGGGACTCGTCTGGTGACGACGTCCCGCATCGCCACGCGATCGACTGGGGCGCAGTCCAATCAGCAGTCTCCGACTCCACCACGATCGAGCAGGCCGTTGGAAGGGCTGTCGTCATCGCCGATCGGATGGCACGCGGCCTTGTCGAAGGGGCCCCCCTCGAAGGGCCTCCGGCCGGTCCGAACGGTGATGATCCGTTCTTCGCCTTCAGCATGGTCGATGTCGACGCTGACTTTGGCGACGAGAGCCGTTACCGGAGCCGGGTGGCAAGACGGGTCGCCCGGATAGTAAGGCCACGGCGCACGTCCGCAGTGGTGGCCGTCGTCATCGCCATTTTCCTCGCTGCCGGGGTCGCCTACCAGGCTGCGCGACAAGGACCCTCCGGATCCGACCCCGGCACGCATGTGGCGCGGGTGGCGGCAGGAAATGCGGCGCTCCTGAAGAGTTCTGCCGCGACTGCGTTGACGACCCCGTTGGTGGCCGCAACCACTGCCCCTGCACCAGCTCCGCCATCGTTGGCCAACGCGGCGCCCCTACGGCCCCACGAAGTCTTCGGTTTTGCTCCCTATTGGACGCTCAACCAGAGTGCCGGATTCGATGTGAGCAAGCTTTCGACGATCGCCTACTTCAGCATCGACGTGAATCCGGATGGGTCGCTCGACGAATCGGGACCCGGTTGGAACGGCTTCCAGAGCCAGGACCTTTCCGACCTGGTCACCCGCGCCCATGCCTCCGGCGATCGCGTCGTTCTCACCGTGACGAGTTTTGACCAGAGCGCCCTCAACGCGCTCACGTCGTCGTCGAGCGCTCCTGCAACCCTGTCGACTGCTCTGATCGCTGCGATCAAGTCCAAGAACCTCGATGGCGTCAATCTCGATTTCGAAGGTTCCGGCAGCGCTGACCAGACGGGCCTGACCAGTCTGGTGACCCAGGTGTCGGGGGCGATCCATGCGGCGAACCCGCATTTCCAAGTGACGATGGACACCTATGCCAGCTCCGCAGGCGACTCGGGGGGGTTCTACAACGTGCGCGCATTGGCCCCCGCGGTCGACGGGTTCTTCGTCATGGAGTACCAGCTCAATCTCCAGTCGAATGGATCGGCGGAGTCGCCGCTCACCAGCAGCATGTTCAGCGACCAGAAGGCCGTCAACCAGTACCTGGCCGCGGTGCCGGCGTCCAAGATGATTCTCGGACTCCCTTACTTCGGCATCGACTGGCCCACCACGGACGGCACGCTCACCGCGCAAGCGACCGGGCCGGCGGCGCAGATCGCCGTCAGCCAGATCACGTCGGGCGGTCACCCCGTGTATTGGGACACGACAACGAGTACGGCGTGGACGTCGTACGAAGTAGGAAACCAGTGGCACGAAGCCTTCTTCGAGGACCCCACGTCCCTGTACGGCGCGGCCCAGCTCGCATCGGCAGACAACCTGGCGGGAGTGGGGATCTGGGCGCTCGGAATGGACGGGAACAACCCGGACATGTTGTCCGCGCTGCTCGGCTTCTCCCCGGCGGTGAAGGACGGAGTCGTTGGCCCCCGCAGCACGATCCCATCCGGTGCGTCACCCTCCACGACGAGTACCTCCGGCACGTCCACGTCCACGACCACGGCGACGACCAGCCCCCCGAAGACCACGACCCAGACGACGGGAGTCCCTCCGGTGAGGACGGACACGCCCACCTCGTCCACCACGACCTCCTCCACCGCAATCCCCTCGAGTACGACGACTTCGACGACGCCGTCAGGCCCCCAGTACGTGTCGACGGGTACCTGGAACGGCCAGGTTGTCGTCCTGACGGCCTGGACCGGCACAGCTCCTGATGTCGGAGCGCCCGTCGGCCAGCTCACCGGCTTTGCCACGACGGATACGGCAGTGTCGTGTCTGGCGGCGGGGCCCAACCTGACCGTCGAGCCACTCCCCGGCGTGTCCGGACAGTACGTCGCCGTGGCCACGGAACCTGCTGACTGCGCGAACGCGACCTTCACGTTCTCGGTCGCGACCTAGCCCAAGACGATGACCACCGCAGAGGTCTCGGTCGGCTAGATGGAACACTCCGCCACACCGACCCTGGTCCGGGATGACGACCTCGAGACCGGCGTCGACACGTTCTCGGAGACGCCCGAGGGCCTCCCTTCCCCGGAGACTCCTTCGACGCTCCCGACCGAGCGGCGCTCATGGTCCCGCCGCCTCCTCAGCGAGGGGGCCATCGTCTTCGTTCTGGCGTTCTGCTGCTATCTCACCGTCGCGCTCCTCCTTGCCTTCAAATACGGATCGATGACCGGCGACGCGTTCTCCCGCATGGCGAACGGCTTCTACATCGTCTACTCCCGCGACCCACACCTCGCCGCAGTCGGATTTGTCTGGACCCCGTTGCAATCAATCGCCGACATGGTGCTCCTGCTCGGGAATCACCTCTGGCCCGATCTCTCGCATTACAACATGGCCGGGAGCCTGGTCAGTTCGCTCGCCATGGCGGGCGTCGCATATCAGATCCTGGCGGCGCTACGAGAATGGGGCGTCAGCCGTGGCCCTCGCCTCCTCCTCACGGGCTTGTTCGTCGTGAGCCCCATGATCCTCCTGTACGGGGGAAACGGGATGAGCGAAGGCCTCTATATGTTCACACTGACAGCATCCACCCGCTACCTCTTGCGCTGGATGCGTCAGAACGATCTTCGGTCTCTGGCCTATGCCGCCATTGCGTTGGGCTTCGGCTATCTGGCCCGCAACGAGGCTGCGGGTGCGGTCCTCCTCGGAGCCGTGATCGTCGGAGCCGTCAGTTACGGGCGGACCCACGGGGGGCGGTTGTCGCGAGCCAAGACGGCCCTCGCTGATCTCACCATCTTCGCTACCCCTGGCTTTGTGGCAGCGGCGGGGTGGGCCATCACGAGCTACGTGATCACTGGACAGTTCTTCGGGCAGTTCTCCTCCGTTTACGGCAACTCCGAACAGGTGCAGAACGCTCACAACCCACCGTTTGACGGTCGAGTGCTGTTCCTCCTCCATGCCAGCAACGCGCTCGCCCCGTTGCTTCCCATCGTCGTGATCGCCGCCATCGTCGTCGCTTTCGCGTGGAAGGATCCGCGGATCCTCGCGCCGTTGGCAGTGCTCGGTGGTGCAATGGCCTTTGACATGCTGGCCTACCTCGACAACACGGTGTTCAGCTGGTTCCGGTTCTACATCGCGACCGTCCCGATTCAGGTGTTGCTGATCGGAAGCCTCGTGGCAGCCCTTCAGAACCCCCGCCGGGCAGCGGCACTTGTGGCGGCGGGAGCCGGTCCCCGAACGGCCCGGCCGAACGCGCACACGCTGGGGCCGCTCGCAGGAGTCTGCCTCATCCTGGTGGTGATGGTCCCGGCTGCGTACACGACAGCGAAAGGCATGGTCAATCCGAGTATTGCCAGGGAAGAGAGCCAGGACATTGGCTTCATCTTTCATGCGCATCCCACTACCACCGACATCCAATGGAAGGCGCGCCGTCCGCAGATCCTGGCGTTAGGCACCTACTTCGCCGGCCTCCACCTCCCGAACGGAGACGTTGTCGTCGACAACTCAGCCGGCTGTATCCCCGAAGTCATCACCACGATCAGTCAGCCGAAGCTGTTCGTCATCCCCAACGATCAGGACTTTCAGCGGATCCTCGCTGATCCGATCACGTTCCACGTGCACTACATCCTCGAACCCGACCCCGCGCAGGTCCCCATCTCGGCCACGAACATGCAATACCCGCGCCTTTGGGACACGGGTAGCGGGTTCACGAAAATGGTGCACCAGATCCCGTCGCGAGGCACGTGCCCTGAGTTTCGCCTCTTCCATGTGGTCCGGCACTCCGACACCGTTTCGTAGCAATCGCATTCGTCGGCGGACCGGAGCCCGCGGTGACCTGTCCCGAGCGACCGAAGGACGTCGCCCGCAACCAGGACTCAGCGGATGAACACCGGTGACGGAATCTCGCGTCCCGTCCTCGACACTTCGGCGCCGTCACTGCCACTCCGGTCGCCGGTCTGCCCGGCTTCCGCCCGGGGCGACGCGGCTGTGAGCGGCCCGTACGCATGCCGGCCGGGGAACCGAAGCCTCAGTACGTGTCGCAGGAACTGGGTCCCTTCACGCCAGCCGGCCTTGGAACCTCCGGACTGCCGCGCCGCGAACACGTACGACACCTCACGGACGCGATCCCAGTCGCCCCGCATCAGGACCTCCAACAGGATCTTGAAACCCTCCGGGGCCAGAGACGTGTGCGCGATCACCTTCTGGTCGACGGCGAAGAGCCCACTGAGGGGGTCGCGTACCTCCCGGATGCGCGGGAAGACACTCCGAACGACCATGCGGGAAACCTGCGACACCATGCGCCGGTACGGTCCGGCCAGCCCGTTCAGATCGGCGCCTCCCACGTAGCGGGACCCTACGGCGATGGAGCACCCGCCCGACAGGACCGCCCAGGCCAGACTTGGGACGATTTCCGGGGGGTGCTGCAAATCGCCATCCATCACCACCATCACGCTTCCCTCTGCCGCGGCGAAGCCTTCGACGACCGCGCCAGAGAGACCGCCTTGGCGCCGCGCGGGCACGCGGTGGACAAGCCTGACGAACCGATGCTCCCGGCACAGAGCGGCTATTCGATCCGGTGTGTCGTCATCGGAGTCGTCCACGAACACGAGCTCCCATGTGCAACCTGCGTCACCCATGCTCGCGGCAAGCCGCCGCGTCAATGCCAGGACGTTGTCGGCTTCATTCCGTGTGGGCACGATCACGGAGACTGTGCGACTCCCGTCAATCCGTACCAAGGCACCAACATTTCTCGACGTCATGTCTCCACCTCGCCGCCCGGGGGACGGTGTCCCGCGGACCCTCGCGATGCGACATCCCATCGTGGCGCGCATCGTCATTTCCGGGTCAATCGATTCGCTCTTGGAATGTAGCGGCGTGTCTCGCAACCCGTGTGACCTGAGCGCGACGGCAAGATGATCTTTGCGCGGCGCCGTTTGGCCCGGCCTGGCCCCGCGTGGCCCGACCACTCCGGGAATCCAACGCGCTTCGCTACCGTTGCCGCGCCCGTAGCCCGCCCGTGCCCGTCCCTCGGTCAGGACACAAGACGCAGGCGCTCGACGTCCTCTGGTTCTGCGGGTTCATGGCCCGAGTCGAGGCCGTGCGCGGTCTTCTCCCAGAATGAAGGGGTGACGACCAGCTGCCACATTGCCTTCAGCGCGGCGACGGACATCATCACCCAGTAGAGAGGGACGATGACGGCAGCGAGGACCAGCCCGTCGGACCGCGTATGCCTTGCGGTCAGAAGGGTCAGGTACCAGAGCAGGAAGTTCCCGAAAGCCCACAGGAGAAGGCCGACGTAGTACACCGGACCCGGAAAGATCTCCTTCAGGAACTCAGGGTGGGCGACGAACCAGACCAGGGTCAGGAGCCAGAACAGCGGGTTGAGCATCGCCAGGATCGGCGTGCTCCCGACGAAGGCGCACAGGTGGCCATCGCCCTTGAGGCCGATCTCCTTGGTGAGCTTCCGGGGCGATCGGAGATGGATGAGGAAGGTCTGCAGATAGCCCTTGTACCAGCGCGACCGTTGCTTGACCCAGTTGACGAAGTCGCTGTTCGCTTCTTCCAGCGTGACCGACTCGAGCACTTTGATCTGGTACTTCTCACGGAACATGCGGATCCCGAGATCGCAGTCCTCCGTGACGTTGTACGGATCCCATCCACCGAGCGCCCGGAGGGCGTCACGACGAAAATGATTCGATGTCCCGCCAAGGGGAATCGGGGCATGCAGCGTCACGAGACCCGGAAGGAAGAAGGAGAACCACATCGCATACTCAATGGTGAACCACTTCGTGATGATGTTCTGCGTCGCGTTTCGATAAGAGAGCTGTGCCTGGACGCACCCGACCTCCGGTCCGAAGCGGGCCAGGGTGACCGCCGCGCGGCGCAGTTGCAGGACATCCGGCTTGTCTTCGACGTCGTAGACCGCGACGACATCGCCCCGTGCAAGCGTGAGGCCGAAGTTCAGCGCCTTGGGTTTTGTCCGGGGCTCGGCCGGGGGGATGACCACAAGTTTGAAATGCTCCGGCGGCATCGAGCTGTGGAGCGCATCCAGGGTCTCTTCGTCGTCCTCCTCGACCAAGAGGAGGACCTCCAAGCGACTGGCCGGGTAGTTCATCTGGGCCAGGTTCTCGATGAGCTTGTTGATCACCGATGCCTCGTTGTAGGCGGGCAGCAAGATCGTGTAGAAGGGCAGATCGGAGTCGGGGACGCTGAGGGCTTCCTCGTCGCTGACGATAACCAGCGCATTGCTCCTCGAGGAGCGCGTGAACAGGTACGCCCGGTAGATCACTGCGACGAGATAGGCCAAGGTGAGGCACGCACAGATCACCGTGACCGTCAGCAGGACGTTGAGCACCAGGCCAACGACGACGAGGAGCGCAACGACGATCAGGACATTGCGCTGCCCGCGCGCCAGCAGGCTGCGCGCCGACAGGAGTGGGACCCGGTCTGCGAACCCGGAGACGCTGGCTTCGAGTCGCAGCTGTGCCTCGACCTCACTCATCGCGACGGGGCGCATCGCGGGGACTCTAACAAGGAGGCCCGGGAGGTTGATTTCGGACCCGTTCACCAAACGGTCACGCCGGGATGTCACCCGTGCTGCGTTCCGTTCTGATTTCGCTACCTTTCCGCGTTCTGGCCCGCAATTGCATGACGCGGATGACACCCGAGTAACCGCAGTCCGAACTTCAGGTGACACAGAAATGGGACTTTTTCAATGCCGCTACATTGAGGCGAATGTTCCGCCTTCCACTTCTGGCACAGGGCCGTCGACGGCCTCAATGCGGTGAGGCGTGGAGTCGCTCGACTGCCGATGGCACGCCGGGCGAAGGACCCCAATGAGTGACGGCACGGACACCCCCGGCATGACGACGAACGGGTCGGGCCGGGTTGCCAGCCCCGACGCCCCGGCGCTTCCCGACGACGAGCCACGCTCCTTCAGCAACCAGTCCATCGAGGAGCGCTTGGACTCGCTGCTGCGCACTGTTCAGACATGGGATTGGCGCGCTGCCCCAGTGCGCGCGCGCCCAGTCGCGGCAAGGAACCCCGTCCAGCCGGCCGAGGCAGGCTCGACGACAGCGCGCGAGGTGCCGCCTGGGCGTCCCGCGGAGGTTCCCGCTGTCCCTCACCACGCCGAAGTTCTGACTGTTGCCGGGGTTCCCCCTGTTGCCGACGTGCCCAGCGTTCACGAACCGCGTGTCGAGGAACCACCCACCATCAACGAGACGCAGAACGAGACCCAAGGAGTGCCGGTCGTCGTCGCAGCTTCGGCTCTCTCCGCCGATGCTGTCCAGGAAGCAGACGCTGCTGCACTGCACGCTCCATTCGTTGCCGACCCCCTGCTGGCAGATGTGGCGCCGCTTCGATACGAAGACGAATCGGTCCCGCTCCTCCCCGCGCCCGAAGCGGAGCCTGAAGCTGCGTCGGGTTCACCAGACGGCGCTCCGGTCGGCCCCCTTCGCCGAGCCTGGTCACACCGCACGACCAAAATGGCCGTCCTCTGCGTCGTCGCCATTGTCGCAGTGGTGGCGATCATTTGGGGGATCCGGATGGCGCACAAGAACCCCGGGTCGGACACGCCGCCCTCGACAACGGCGACGACAGTGGCGCGGTCCGCTCCGGGTCAACCTCCCCACGCTGCGTTTGTGCTCCCGATCACCACAGCACAGCTGACCCAGTACGAGCAGTATGCCCAAGGTCTCCAGAAGGGCAATGCAGCTGCGACGAAGGTGTTCGTCAGCTCCGGGAACACGCCGACAGCCGCCCAGCTGACGGCCCCGGTTGCGGCATACCGCACCGCCGTCAACCTCTACGACTTCGATCTCCGGTTCATCCAGTGGCCACCATCGATGGCGGCTGCGATCGCGGCCGACCACACACAGCTGGAGGTTCTCGTGAACTTCCTCCAGGCCTACGCCACGGCGGGAACTGCCAACGTCACGGGCTGGCTGTCCGGGTTGCACATCCGGGGCGGGGCGGCGCAGACCACCGACAACCAGGTGCGCCAGGACCTCGGACTGCCGGCTCTCTCCTCATTCCCCTGATCGGAGAACATTCGGAATTCGGAGAGAGTTCATCCTCACATCACACAAGTTTCGGACAACGCGTACCCGCCTCCGGCAGGATTCCATCCGATGGGACTCTGGCACCACCGGCCACGAGGCAGGCGGACCCGCGCGGGTGCTGGTGTTATCGGTGTTGGCCTGCTCGGCGCCCTCTCCCTCACCGTCGGATCGTTCGCAACGGGCCCGGTCACGAGCGCAGGGGCGGCGAACCCTGCTTCGCTGAACTGCGGGACACTCGACATCAGCGGGACGGACTCGCACACGTATCAATTCAGCGAGTTCACCGCCGGTGATGCGGCCCGCTCAGGCTCCGATGCCGGAGGCTCCGTCGCCTACGGCGGTGCGTTGACCGCGACCAACTGGTCCGTCGGGAATGGCATCACGCCCCCGGCCAACCAACTCACGACCCTCATAGGTGGCAATGAGACCGGCCAGCTGAACGTCAACAAGGGAAGCGCCGTCGTGGCGGGCACGGCGGGTGGACCCGTCAACCTGAACCAGTCTGGCGCCGGCAAGACCATCGGTGGCGGTGCCGGAACCTTGCCGTTCAGCTTTGCGTCCATCGGCAGCGCCCTCGTCGCCTGCTCCAACAACTACGGCCCCAGTGCCAGCAGCACGACCGGGACGGTGAACGGTGTCGGGTTCTCGTCGCCGTTCACTGCGGTCCTTGGATTTTGGGGCACGGGAAGCGTGAATGTTTTCAGTGTGACCGCCGACCAGCTGGCGGCGGCGCAACGTCTCGACTTCAGCGTCCCGGCGGGGTCCACCAGCCTCATAGAGGTGCAGCCATCCGCTGACCACGCTGCGTCGCTCAACCTCTCTGGCGTCAGCTCCGGCATCTTCTACGGCTGCCCGAACACCGCGCCCACGCCGGCGAGCTGGAGTAACGGCAACTGTGGCACTCAGCCCAGCCAGGGTGACAACACCTCGACGATCGGGCAGGAGCGCGACAACACTGTCTGGAATTTCGCACCCACGAGCTTCCTGTCGGGGTATGCCTTGACCATCGGTGCGTGGCAGGGAACGGTCGTCGCCCCCACCTCGGCGGTCACGCTCTCGAACAATGGAGCCTTCGACGGCAGCCTCTTCGTGGCCTCACTCTCCGGCAGCGAGCAGAGTGGCTTCGATCCCTTCGGTTACGGCGAGCCGATCCCGAATACCGTCGATCCGCTGCCCGCCCTCTCCGAGGGGCTCCCGATCGCCGTGGGCGGGCTCGGCCTGGTGACCCTGGCGGGGCTCATGGTGCGTCGCCGGAGCGGCGAGCCCAAGGTTGCGCGGGCGACGGTGCCCATCGACTGAGGGCATCGGCCACGCCGGGGCGTCACGCCGGCTCAGTCGCTCCCGTCGACCGGCCGTGGCGCAGCGGGCGAAATCCTGCTCTTTGCCGCGCTGAAGAGCAGCCGGACCCCGACGCCGATGATGACCAGATCCAGAAGCATCTGTGCCGACACCAGGACTCGTGCGCCGTCGGTTCTCGGCGTGATGTCGCCGAACCCCACCGTCGAGAAGACGGTGATCGTCAGGTAGATGGCCCGTATGTGGTCCAGCGGCTCGCTGAAGGTCCCGCCGTTCCCGTGCGAGAGCGAGAGGTAGATCGCGGCGAAGAGGACGAGGAAGAGCGCGATGACGACGCCGAGGGCCTCGACGGCGCGCAGCTCCGGGAGTTCCGCGAAGGCGATCCGGCGGATCTGCCAGGCGAACACCGCACCGATGAGCGCAATATCGGCGCCGAGGCGAAGCACGGCCCGTAGTCCGGACTCGTGACCGATGGGCAGCGCGAAGAAGGCACCGAAGATGAGGATCCAGGAGGAGACGACAATGACGCCGGAGTAGGCAATGGCCCGCCGCCGTTGCGTCTTGTCGAGGTCCGACAGGCTGACCGCTGACGCCGGTATGCGGTTCTTACCCCTCCGCGGGGTGCGTGATCCTGTCGCTCCCGGAGCCGGGCTTTCTTCCATTGTCACCAGACGCTAACGAGACAGGCGCTCTCGGTGGGGTATGCCGGGCTGGCGGGTGCATGGCTGAGGGTAGTGGTAGCCACCCGTTCCCAGGTCCGTGCTAACCCCCTTTTTGCCCGGCGAAGGGGGGCGCACACTGGCGGCAGGAGCGTGCGGGCGAGCGCCTCCAGAGGCGCACGCTGGGTCACGATCCCGTATGTCCGGCAGAACGGACAAAGGGAGGGATAGTGATGAAAGCGGCAGGAGTGAGCCGGTGGATGGGCTTCATTGGCATTTTGGTGGTGGTGCCCCTCTTCGTAGGGTTCGGACCGCTGGGGAGCGGAGCACCGGGTGAGAACGCATCGGGCGCGGTCGTGGCGCACTGGTACAACGCCCACGCAACGCAGAACTGGGCGTCCATCTATCTCGTGGGGCTGGGCTTGGCGTTCATGCTGGTCTACGCAACCCAGCTGCGGTCGGTCCTGCGCCGGGCGGGGAGCGGAGATCTATGGCCCAACGCGTCGTTCGCCGCCGGCATCATCCTCGTCGCCGGCATCGTCGTGCTCGGGACGTTCCAGGTGACCCTGGTCCTTGCTGCGCACAACCACGAGTACACGATCGTGAAAGTGCTCAACTTCTTCAGCGACAACAACGAGCTGGCGATCATCTTCGGCATGTGCACGGTCACCCTGACCGCCGGATTGGCCATCCTGCTCAACCGGGACGTGGCGCCACTCCCCAAGACGCTCGGCTGGTATTCGATCCTGGTGGGCGTGTTGGCGTTGGGCGGCCCGCTCGCCTTCGTCGACTTCCTGTTCGGCTTTCCGATCTGGCTCATCGCCACGGGCTTCGTCATCGCCACCAAGCAGCGTCGCGGCACGCTCGGCCAGTCACCGGAGTCCAGGGCGACGTCGGCGACGGGAGGCCCGACCGAGGCACGGCTTCTGACGACGTAGCCGCCGCGCCCTCACCGCCAGACGGGCACACCGGCGAGGGTCGCGGCCGCGATCAGAGCGACGTCCGGCAGGAGGCGATGTGCGATGTGCGATGTGCGATGTGCGATGTGCGATGTGCGATGTGCGGGGTCTAGCCCAGGCCCCGCACGATCGCGACCATCTTCTCGCCGCACTCCGTCGGGTTCTGCGCAACCTGGACGCCGGCGGCAGACAGCGCTTCCATTTTGGCCTGGGCGGTCCCCGCAGAGCCGGAGATGATGGCGCCGGCGTGGCCCATCTTGCGCCCGGGGGGCGCGGTGACGCCGGCGATGTACGCAGCCACGGGCTTGGTCATACTCGACGCGATGAAGTCGGCGGCGCGCTCCTCTTCGGAACCCCCGATCTCGCCGATCATCATGACGGCCTTGGTCTCGGGGTCAGCCTCGAACGCGGCCAGACAGTCGATGAAGTTGGTGCCGGGCACGGGGTCGCCCCCGATGCCGACGCACGTGGTCTGCCCGATGCCCTGCTGGGAGAGCTCGTGCAGGGCCTGGTAGGTCAGCGTGCCGGACCGCGAGACGATGCCCACCGGTCCTCCCGGAAGCGCGATGTCCCCCGACGTGATGCCGATGTTGCACTTCCCGGGGCTGATAATCCCCGGACAGTTCGGTCCGAGGAGGCGACTGCCCGGGAACTCCTGCACCAGGCGGTTGTAGGCCACGGCCTCGTCCTGGGCCGGGATGCCCTCGGTGATGCAGACGATGAAGGCGATGCCGGCCTCTGCCGCCTCAATGATGGCGTCGGCGGCGCCCCGCGGTGGCACGGAGATGAACGATGCTGTCGCGCCGGTCTCCTTCACCGCCTCGGCCACCGATGCGAAGACCGGGATGCCCTCGATCTCCTCACCACCCCGCTTGGGGTTGGTGCCGCCCACGACCTTGGTGCCGTACGCCTTGTTGCGCAGGCCGTGATAGAGCCCCTGGCTCGTCGGGCTGATGCCCTGGATCACGACCTTTGTCGTCTCGTCGACGAAGATGCTCACGTTGGTTCCTGTTCTCTCTGTCTGTCGAGTCTCGGGTCCGGGGTGCCTATGCCGAGGCCAGGCTGACGGCCCGGCGAGCGGCTTCGAGCATGGTGGGCTCGGCGATGAGGGTGTCCGACAGGTGATCGGCCAGCAGTGCTCGTCCCTCGACCGCATTGGTGCCGTCGAGGCGCATGACGACAGGTGAGCTCAGCTTGACCCGGCTCATGGCCTCAATGATGCCGTTCGCCACATCGTCGACCCGCGTGATGCCACCGAAGATGTTGACGAGAATGGATTTCACCGCCGGGTCGGCGTTGATCACCTCGACCGCGGCGGCCATCACGTCGGCGTTGGCGCCACCGCCGATGTCGAGGAAGTTGGCCGCTGCGCCGCCCGCCTGGGTCACGACGTCGAGCGTGCTCATGGCCAGACCGGCGCCGTTGGCGATGATGCCGACGTCGCCCGAGAGGCCGATGTAGTTCAGACCCCTCTCCTTGGCCATCTTCTCGCGGGGGTCGATGTCGGAGTCGTCCTCGTACTCCTCCCACTCGGGGTGGCGGAAGGTGGCGTTCTCATCGAGGGTCACCTTGGCGTCGAGCGCGTGCACCTTGCCCTCGGGCGTGAGGATCAACGGGTTGATCTCGGCCAGGTCACAGTCGCCTTCGACGTAGCAGTGGTAGAGGCGCACGAGCAGTGTCGCCGCCTGCTCCCGCGCTTCAGGGTCGAGGTTGGCCCGGTCGACCCACTCGCGGGCCGCTTCCTCACTCAGCCCGGTCACCGGGTCGATGTGGATCTTGGCGATGGCGTCGGGGTTGGTCTCCGCCACCTCTTCGATCTCGACGCCGCCTTCCGCCGAGAGCATGCCGAGGTGCATCTTGGCCTGCCGGTCGAGCGTGAAGCTGGCGTAGTACTCCTTGGCGATGTCCGAGGCATGCTCGACCCACAAGCGCTTGACTACGTGACCCTTGATGTCGAGCCCGAGGATGTTCCCGGCGTGCAGGCGGACCTCGTCGGCGTCGGCGGCCAGCTTCACGCCACCGGCCTTGCCGCGGCCACCCACCTTCACCTGCGCCTTGACGACGACGGGGTAGCCCGCGGACTCGGCCTGCTCGACGGCCTCGTCCACCGTGTCGGCCACGCCTCCCGGTGAGGTGGGGATGCCGAAGCGGGCGAAGTACTGCTTACCCTGGTACTCGTACAGATCCACTTTGGGTGCTGTCTCCTTGTCTCTCGCACGACGGCACGTCTAGGGGTGGGGGGAAGCGGGTGCGGCGAAAAAGGCGTCAGGCCCCCAGCGCCTCCTCGCGCTGGTCGAGGGCCTCCGACAGCCAGGAGCCGATGGAGTCGAGCGGTGCGCCGGGAGTGAAGACATGCGCCACGCCCTGGTCCTGCAGGACGGGGATGTCGCCTTCGGGGATGATGCCGCCCACCAAGACGAGCACGTCGCCGCGGCCGGCGTCCGCCAGCAGTTTGACCACCCTGGGCACCAGCGTGAGGTGCGCCCCGGAGAGCAGCGAGAGCCCGACGGCGTCGGCGTCCTCCTGGACGACGGCCTGGACCACCTGCTCGGGCGTCTGGTGGAGGCCCGTGTAGACGACCTCGAACCCGGCGTCACGCAGGGCCCGGGCGATGACCTTGGCTCCCCGATCGTGGCCGTCGAGACCGGGCTTGGCCACGACCACCCTGTACGGACGTTTCATGCGCTGCCCAGGATACGGATGCCCTGGTCCGGACGCCAGACCAGGAACGATCACGCCCTGCGCAGCGGCGTCGCCGTGAGGAGGAGGTTCTTCTTGCCGACCGAGTCGAAGCGCACCGTGGCCTGGGCGCGGGATCCCTCACCCTTGGCGCTGATGACGACGCCGCGGCCCCAGTGGTCATGGACGACCTCGTCGCCCGCCTTGAGTCCGAGGTCCTCGGCGCCGGTGCTGCCCCGGGGGCCGGCCGGGGCACCGGCCGAACCGCGTCCGCCCTGCCTGCCTTGGCCACCGCCCGGACCACCACCAGCCCGGACCCGGGAGGCAGTGGCCAGCGGCACGGCCGGCGAGAAGACGGCCCCCGGCAGGTGTTCCTCGCCCGAGAGGGTGTCGTACCCGGTGCCCCGCCGGGGCGAGCCGAGGCCCACGTCCTCGACCAGGTGCGACGGCACCTCGGTGACGAAGCGGCTGGGCATGGCCGGCTGGGTGCGGCCCCAGGTCGTGCGCGACCAGGCGTGCGAAATCGCCAGATGCTGGCGGGCCCGGGTGATGCCCACGTAGAAGAGTCGGCGCTCCTCTTCCAGCTCGCTCGGCTCGGACAGCGAGCGGAAGTGCGGGAAGATCCCCTCCTCGAGCCCGACCACGAAGACGGCGGGGTACTCGAGACCCTTGGCCGTGTGCAGCGTCATGAGGGAGACCCGGGTGCCGTCGCTGTCGATCTCGTCGGAGTCCGCCACGAGCGCCACCGTCTCCAGGAATCCCATGACGTCGTCGAAGTCGGAGGCCTGGGTGGCCAGCTCGGCCAGGTTCTCAATGCGCCCGTCCGCCTCGTGGTTGTGCTCGGCCACCAGCTCGGCGAGGTAACCCGTCCGCTCGGCCACCAGCTGCACGAAGTCGGCCGGGTTCACGGTCTGCACGAGGGGCCGCAGCTCGGCCAGCGTCTTCGAGAGCTGCTCGGCCCCTTTGAGAGCCTTGCCCGACAGGCCGGCCTCCTCGGCGCGGTCGATGGCCTCGCTGAAGGGGACGTGCTCGACCTGGGCCCAGGCGGCCAGCCGGGCCACCGAGGTGTCGCCGATGCCGCGCTTGGGGACGTTGACGATGCGACGGGCGGAGACCTCGTCGTCGGGGTTGGCCAGCAGGCGGACGAAGGCGAGGATGTCCTTGATCTCCCGGCGGTCGTAGAACTTGGCCCCACCCACCACCTTGTAGGGGATGCCGCTGAACTTCATTGAGGTCTCGAGCGGGAGGCTCTGCGCGTTGGTGCGGTAGAAGACGGCGCAGTCACCCCACGTGAGGCCGGCGGACGCATGCAGACGCAGGATCTCGCTGGCGACCCAGTTCGCCTCGTCGCGCTCGTCCTCGGCGCGATACCGCGTGACGGGGCCGCCGGTGTCGCCGACGGTGAAGAGCTCCTTGGGCTGGCGGCCGACGTTGTTGGCGATCACGGCGTTGGCCGCATCGAGGATCGTCTGGGTCGAGCGGAAGTTCTGCTCGAGCATGATCGTCGTCACGTTGGGGAAGGCGCGCTCGAACTCGAGGATGTTGCGGATGTCTGCGCCGCGCCAGCGGTAGACGGACTGGTCGGAGTCGCCGACGACGCAGACGTTGCCGTGGGCCTCGCCCAGCAGCTTGACGATCTCGTTCTGCGCGTGGTTGGTGTCCTGGAACTCGTCGACGAGGATGTGCCGGAAGCGCTCCTGGTACGACGCGCGCACGTCGTCACAGGCTTGCAGCAGGTTCGCCGTCACCATGAGCAGATCGTCGAAGTCGAAGGCGTTGGCCGCCAACAGGCGCGTCTGGTACTGCGCGTAGATGTCGGCGATGCGCTTGCGGAAAGGGTCGGGTCCGCTGCGCGCGTCCTCGCGGAACGCCTCGAAGTCGATCAGCTCTGACTTGGCCTGGCTGATGACGCCCTGCACCGCCCGCGACGGCAGACGCTTCTGGTCGAAGCCGAGCTCGGCCGTGATCATCTCGATCAGCCGGCGGGAGTCGGTGTCGTCGTAGACGGTGAAGGCCGACCGGTAACCGAGCCGGTCGGCATTGGTGCGCAGGATGCGGAGGCAGGCCGAGTGGAAGGTCGAGACCCACATCTTCTCGGCCGGCGGTCCGACCAGGTCGGCGACGCGGGTGCGCATTTCGCCGGCTGCCTTGTTGGTGAAGGTGATGGCCAGAATGCCCCAGGGCGGCGCGTCCCCGGTGGCGAGCAGGTGGGCGATGCGGCGGGTCAACACGCGCGTCTTGCCCGAGCCGGCACCGGCAATGATCAGCAACGGTCCGCCCCGGTGCTCGACCGCGGCACGTTGCGGGATGGTCAGGTCGTCGACCAGTGCGGCCGGCCGGCCCGAGAACGCGCCGGTCGCCGTGGCCGTGCGCCGGCGTCGCCGCCGGCCGTCGTCGGCACCCTCGACAGCCGTGTCGACTGGGGGACGGGCCTCGCCGGTGGGTGCCCCGGCCGTCGCGTCCCCGGTGGTCGCGTCCCCGGTCGCGAGGGCCTCCGGGTCAGTCGTGCCCACCGCTTCGTCCTCGGCAGGCGGCCGCGCCCGCCTCCTCGTCGGTGAAGTCGAACAGGCGTGCGTGCTCGCCGCTCTCCGGCGTCACGGTCACTCCCACTCGATGGTCCCGGGCGGCTTCGACGTCACGTCGAGTGCCACCCGGTTCACGCCCTCCACTTCGTTGATGATGCGGGAGGCGATGCGCTCGACCAGGTCGTAGGGCAGCCGGGCCCAATCCGCCGTCATGGCGTCGTCACTGGTGACGGCCCGGATCACGACCGGGTAGGCGTAGGTGCGTCCGTCGCCCATCACCCCGACGGTGCGCACGGCCGGCATGACGGCGAAGCTCTGCCACAGTTCGCGGTAGAGGCCGGCCCGGCGGATCTCCTCGACGACCACCGCGTCGGCATTGCGCAGGATCTCGGCGCGCTCGGGCGTCACCTCGCCGATGATGCGCACGCCGAGGCCCGGGCCCGGGAAGGGCTGGCGCCACACGATCTCATGCGGCAGGCCGAGCTCCTCGCCGACGGCGCGCACCTCGTCCTTGAACAGGAGGCGGAGCGGCTCGACCAGATCGAAGGCGAGGTCGTCGGGCAGGCCGCCGACGTTGTGGTGCGACTTGATGTTGGCGGCGGTGTCACTCCCCGACTCGATGACATCGGGGTAGAGCGTGCCCTGGACCAGGAAGCGCGGGCCCTCACCGGTACCGGTCGCGGCGTCGATGCCCGGTGCGGCCGTGCCCGAGGCGGCGCCGGCGGCGGACCCTGCGCTCTCCGAGCCGGCGCCGAGATCGCGTGCCACCTCCTCGAAGATCCGGATGAAGAGCTCGCCGATGATCTTGCGCTTGCGCCTCGGGGTCGGTCACGCCGGCCAGCGCGGCGAAGTAGCGGTCGGCCGCTTTCACGTGGACGAGGTCCATCTTGAACTGGCGACGGAACGTGTCCTCGACCTGGTCGGCCTCGCCGGCGCGCATCAAGCCGGTGTCGACGAAGACACACGTGAGCTGGTCGCCGACCGCCTTGTGCACCAGGGCCGCCGCCACGGCGGAATCCACGCCACCGCTCAGCGCGCACAACACCCGGTCGCTTCCCACCTGGGCCTGCACGGCCGCCACCTGCTGCTCGATGATGGAGACATGCGTCCACCCCGGGAGGCAGCCGCACACGTCGATGAGGAAGTGGTCGAAGATCTCGCTGCCCCGGTCGGTGTGCACGACCTCGGGGTGGAACTGCAGGCCGAAGAGGCGACGCTCGGAGTCGTGCATGGCTGCCACCGGAGCGCCGGCGCTCGTGGCGCTCGGGGTGAAGCCCTCGGGCACGGCGGTGATGGCGTCGCCGTGGCTCATCCACACGCTCGATGTCGCCGGCCAGTCCGGGCACAGGGGTGAGGGGCCGCTCTGGGTCAGCTCGGTGCGCCCGTATTCGCCCTGGCCGGTACGCGAGACCGTGCCTCCGAGCTGGAGCGCCATGAGCTGGGCGCCGTAGCAGAGGCCGAGGATCGGGATACCCAGCTCGTAGACGCCGGCGTCGATGGACGGAGCCGGGGACTCGTAGACCGACTTGGGCCCGCCGCTGAAGATGATGCCCTTCGGGGCGCGGGCCTTGATCTCGGCGAGCGAGATCGTCGGCGCGACGATCTCCGAATAGACGTGCGCCTCGCGCACCCGGCGGGCGATCAGGCGGGCGTACTGCGCGCCGAAGTCGACGACGAGGATCGTGTCGGTCGTCACCGACGCATGCCCATGGAGGTCAGTGACCCATCCCCACGCCCTGGGAGCGCTGGAAGAACTTCCCTTCGGTCTGCAGCGACGGGGCGACCATGACCTCGGCCTTCTGGAACTCCTTGACCGTCTCGTAGCCGCACGTCGCCATCGCCGTCTTCAGCGCACCGAAGAGGTTCATGCGGCCGTCGTTCTCGTGGGCGGGGCCGTAGAGGATCTCGCGCAGGCTCCCCCGAACCGACGTGCGCACGCGGGCGCCTCGGGGCAGCGTCGGGTGGAAGGTCGCCATGCCCCAGTGGAAGCCGCGGGCCGGCGCCTCGACCGCGGACGACAGCGGCGAGCCCAGCATGACGGCGTCGGCGCCGCAGGCGATGGCCTTGGCGACGTCCCCGCCCTTGGACATGCCGCCGTCGGCGATCACGTGGACGTAGACGCCCGTCTCGTCGAGGTGGCGCATGCGGGCGCCGGCCACGTCGGCGATGGCGGTGGCCTGGGGAACGCCCAGCCCGAGGACGCCGCGGGTGGTGCAGGCGTTGCCCGGTCCGACACCGACGAGGACACCGACGGCGCCGGTGCGCATGAGATGGAGGCCGGCCTGGTACGAGGCGCAGCCCCCCACGATCACCGGGATGTCGAACTCACGGATGAAGCGCTTCAGGTTGAGCGGCTCGGAGGTCTTCGAGACGTGCTCGGCCGAGACCACCGTCCCCTGGATCACCAGGATGTCGAGCTCGGCGGCGAGGCAGGCCTGGGCCAGGGACTCGGTGCGCTGAGGGGTCACCGAGGCCGCCGTCGTGATGCCGGCCTCCTTCATCTGCTTGATGCGGGCCGTGACCAGCTCGGGGATGATCGGCTCCTGGTACATCTGCTGCATGCGGGCCGTTGCCTTGTCGTCGTCGAGCTCGCGGATCTCGTCGAACAGCGGGGTCGGGTCCTCGTAACGGGTCCACAGACCCTCGAGGTTCAGGACCCCCAGGCCACCCAGCTTGCCCAGCTCGATGGCGGTCGCCGGGCTGATGACCCCGTCCATCGCCGCGCCCAGCAGGGGCAGCTCGAAGCGGTAGGCATCGATCTCCCAGGAGACGTCGACGTCCTCGGGGTCCCGGGTCCGCCGGCTCGGGACGATGGCGATGTCGTCGAATCCGTAGGCCTGCCGGCCTGACTTGAAGATGCCGATCTCGATCTCAGCCAATGTGCTCGCCCTCCGGCATTCGTGGGGCCGGTACGGCTCACGAACCACACCGGCATGATTGCGACTCTTGCGAACGCCGGGCCGACACGCCGACGAACCCTCATCCTACTCCCTGGCCGCCTCGCCTCAGGCTCGTCTGCGGCCCGAATCGAGCCGGGATGGCAACCCCACCGCCACCGACCAGGCCCATCAGGGCGGCCGGGCTCGGTCCCGCCGGACCCAGGCGCCCTAACCTCTTGTGGCCCCGGCGGGCCGCCGGCGCGAGACTCGCCGGATGGCTGACCAGGACACCGCGGCCTCCGTCTCCCGCGGCATGCGCGCCATGCTGGCCGATCGGGACGCCGCGCTGGCGGCCGGGGCGATGCCGGTGGGATGGAAGATCGGCTTCAACACGCCGGCCATCCAGGAGCACTTCGGCCTGAGCGAACCCGTTGTGGGGTACCTGCTCGACACGGGGGTGTCTGCGGACGGGGCCACGGTGTCGCTGACCGGGTGGGGCGCACCGGCGGTCGAGGTCGAGGTGGCGGTCCGGGTCGGGGACGACGGTGCGGTGGCGGGGCTGGCGCCTGCCCTCGAGCTGGTGGACCTCGACATCTCCTTCGACGACATCGAGCCCGTCCTCGCCGGCAACATCTGTCACCGCGGCGTGATCTTCGGAGACGAGGTCCCGGGGGTCGACCCGTGGGCCATGGTCGCCACGGTGACCATGGCGGGCGACGTCGTGGCCGAAGGCGCGCTCACGGAGGACCCGGCGGCGACCGCTGCTGTTCGTACGCTCCTACCTGGCGGCCCACGGCGCTGCGCTCCAGCCGGGTGACCGGATCATCGCCGGGTCCGTCGTGGCCCCGGTCGCCGTCGCCCCGGGCGACGAGCTCGACGTCTCGTTCGGGCCGCTCGGAAGGCTGTCCGTCCGCTTCGACGCCTGAGACTCGACGGGCGGTCCGCCCGAGCGATCAGGAAGTCGACAGCGTCACGACGACGGCGGCGGCTCCGCCGGTGCCGGCATCGCCCACCGCCTCGCACGTGCTCGCCGTGGGACACGCGACGCCGGTCAGCGCAACCGGGGGCCCGGCCACGGACTGCAGCGACCCCGGAACTCCCCCGGCGATGCTCAGGAAGGCACCATGCTGCGAGGCCGTCCCACCCGACGTGGCAGATCCCTTGGTGCCGACAGCGACGCAGTCGCTGCTCCCGGGACGACAGGCCACGGCCTGCAGGAGCAGTGCGGCGGAGTCGGTGACCCCCACCAGAGTGCCCGGGCTTCCCGCCGCTGCACGGTGAGCACGACCGCCTCGGGCGTGTTCTTTCCCTTGACGTCGTGCACGCCGCGGCCCACCACGACACAGCTGGCGGCGGTCGCGCAGGCGATGGCGCTGAAGGTCGAGGTGCCGGGAGGAACGACCCGGAACGTTCCGGGGGTCCCCGCGGTGACGGGGACGAGCACGTCGTTGTACTTCCCGTTGGAGGTCGAGGCCACGCTGGTGCAGCTCGTGCCAGGGCAGTCGATGGCGTTGACGGAGGTGGTGGCGAACACCCCGTGCACGGCCGTCCCGGTCGAGACGGCGCCGCTGTCGGTGCCCCGCCCTCCGGCCACGCAGGCCGTCGCTGAGGAGCACGAGACCGTCTGCAGCGTCGTCACGCCCTGGACCACCTCCGGCGTGCCGGGGGTGCCTCCCGTGATCGGCACGACCACGCCGTGGCCGCCACCGACGCCCACGGCCTCGCAGCTGGTCGAGGTGGGGCACGAGACCGAGAGGAGCGACTTCGCCCCGCTCACGATGTGCGGCGCGCCGGGCGACCCCTTGGTGATGGTCACGACGACCCCTGCGCCATTCAGCGCGTTCGAGCCGACTGCCTCGCACAGTGTCGCCGTCGGACACGAGATCGACGTGAGCTGGCCCACACCGGCCACGGTGTGCCTGGAGGTGACGTGGGCGGCCGTCGCCGAAGGCGAGGTCGACGAGGAGGACGAGGACGACGAAGGCGACGAGCTCCCGCACGCTGCGAGTGATGCAGCCAACGCCAACATGAGCACCACGAACGACCTTCGCACAACATCTCCTCGGTGGATCGCCGGCCCGGACGGACGGCGTAGAGAGGCAGGAACGCAAGAACGACGTTGAGCTCCCCGGGGCCTCAGGACCCCGGGGAGCTCACGCCGCTGCGACCGGAACTCCCTAGTTGCTGACTTAACCGTGATCCCGGCGCTGTACGTGGTGTTCCCGACGCTGTCGGTGGCGAGGCTCTGCACGGTGTAGGTCCCGTTGGGCACGCCGGCCGTGTTCCACGAGTACACGTACCCGTAGATGGTGGCGGTCGCCGTCCCGAGCACGGTCTTGTTGAACGTCCCCCCGGTCAGGACGAACTGCACCTTGCTGATGGTCGCGCCCGACTGCTGCGCGGTGGCCAGAGCGTCGAGCGTCGGCGGTCCCGCTCACGGTCGCGTTGTTCGAGGGCGCGATCACCGACGTCGTCGGCGGGTTGTTGCTGACCGTGACCGTGATCCCGGCGCTGTAGGCGGTGTTCCCGGCGCTGTCGGTGGCGAGGCTCTGCAAGGTGTAGGTCCCGTTCGGCACGCCGATGGTGTTCCACGAGTACACGTACCCGTAGATGGAGGCGCGAACCCGTCCCGAGCACCGTCTTGTTGAACGTCCCCCCGGTCAGCACGAACTGGACCTTGCTGATGGTGGTGCCCGACTGCTGGGCCGTGGCCAGAGCGTCCAGCGTCGTCGCGGTCCCACTCACGGTCGCATTGTTCGACAGGCGCGATCACCGACGTGGTCGGCGGGGCGTTGCTGACCGTCACCGTGATGCCGGCGCTGTACGCCGTGTTCCCGGCGCTGTCGGTGGCGAGGCTCTGCACCGTGTAGGACCCGTTGGGCACGCCGACGGTGTTCCACGAGTACACGTACCCGTAGATGGTGGCGGAACCCGTCCCGAGCACCGTCTTGTTGAACGTCCCCCCGGTCAGGACGAACTGCACCTTGCTGATGGTCGCGCCCGACTGCTGCGCGGTGGCCAGAGCGTCGAGCGTCGTGGCGGTCCCGCTCACGGTCGCATTGTTCGAGGGCGCGATCACCGACGTGGTCGGCGGGTTGTTGCCGACCGTGAGGGTGAAGGCCTGGGTCGCGGTGCTGGAGTGGGCATCCGTCGCCGTGATGGTGATCGGGTACGTCCCCTGCGTCCCGGCGGCCGGCGTGCCCGACAGGGTGCCGCTGGTGGCCAGGCCGACCCCTGAAGGCAGCGGCCCCGTCTCCGTGAACGTGATCGGGGTGTCCCCGTTCGCCGTCACGGCGAACGTGTTGGCACTGGCCGCCGTGAAGGTGGCCGCCGCCGCCGACGTGATGGAAGGCCCGGTCGCCGTCACCGTCAGGGTGAAGGCCTGGGTGGCCGTCTTGGTGTTGGCGTCGGTCGCCGTGATGGTGATCGGGTAGCTCCCGGCGGTGCCGAAGGCCGGCGTGCCGCTCAGGGTGCCGTTACTGGCCAACGTCACACCCGTGGGCAGGGCTCCGGTCTTCGAGTAGGTGATCGGGGCGTCCCCGTTCGCCGTGACCGCGAAGTTCCCCGCGTGCGCCTCGGCGAACGGGGTCGTGGCTCCCGAGGTGAACACCGGCCCGGTCGCCGTCACCGTCACGGTGAAGGCCTGGGTGGCCGTCGTGGTGTTGGCGTCGGTCGCCGTGATGGTGATCGGGTAGCTCCCGGCGGTCCCGTAGCCCGGCGTGCCCGAAAGGGTGCCGTCGGTGGCCAGGGTCACGCCCGAAGGCAGGGTCCCGGTCTTCGTGTAGGTGAAGGGGCCATCACCCGTCGCCGTGACGGAGAAGGTGCCTGCCGTCGTCTCGGCGAACGTCTTCGACGTGCCCGAGGTGAAGGTCGGTCCCGTTGCCGACACCGTCAAGGTGAAGGCCTGGGTGGTGGTGTTCGAGTTGGCGTCGGTCGCCGTGATGGTCGATCGGGTAGCTGCCGGCGGTCCCGAAGGCCGGGGTACCGGCCAGGGTGCCGTCGGTGCCCAGCGAGACGCCAGAGGGCAGGGACCCGCTCTCGGTGAAGCCGATCGGGTTGTCGCCCGTCGCCGTGACCGAGAAGGTGCCCGCCGTGTTCTCGGCGAACGTCGTCGAGGCGCCCGAGGTGAACGACCGGTCCGGTGGCCGACACCGTCAAGGTGAAGGCCTGGGTGGCCGTCGTGGTGTTGGCGTCGGTCGCCGTGATGGTGATCGGGTAGCTCCCGGCAGATCCAGCAGCGGGCGTGCCCGCCAGGGTGCCGTTGGCGGCCAACGTGACACCCGTGGGCAGAGCTCCGGTCTCGGTGAAGCCGATCGGGGCGTCCCCGATCGCCGTCACGTTGAAGGTCCCCGCCGTCGACTCGGCGAACGTCGTCGAGGCGCCCGAGGTGATGGAGGGTCCGGTCGCCGTCACCGTCAAGGTGAAGGACTGGGTGGCGGTGTTCGAGTTGGCGTCCGTCGCCGTGATGGTGATCGGGTAGCTCCCGGCGGTCCCGAAGGCCGGGGTGCCGGCCAGGGTGCCGTCGGTGCCCAGCGTCACGCCCGAAGGCAGGGTCCCGGTCTTCGGTGTAGGTGATCGGGGTGTCGCCCGTCGCCGTGACCGAGAAGGTGCCCGCCGTGTTCTCGGCGAACGTCGTCGAGGCGCCCGAGGTGAAGACAGGCACCGAAGCGGCCACCGTCAGGGTGAAGGCCTGGGTCGACGTGTTCGTGTTGGCATCCGTCGCCGTGATGGTGATCGGGTAGCTCCCGGCGCTCCCGAGGGCCGGCGTGCCGGCCAGGGTGCCGTCGGTGCCCAGGGACACGCCAGAGGGCAGGTCGCCGGTCTCGGTGAAGCTGATCGGGGTGTCACCGTTCGCCGTGACCGCGAAGGTCCCGGCCGTGTTCTCAGCGAACGAGATCGACGCGTTCGAGGTGAACACGGGCGCCGTGGCCGTCACCGTCAGGGTGAAGTCCTGGGTCGTGGTGTTCGAGTTGGCGTCGGTCGCCGTGATGGTGATCGGGTAGCTCCCGGCGGTCCCGAAGGCCGGCGTGCCGGCCAGGGTGCCGTCGGTGCCCAGGGACACGCCAGAGGGCAGGGTCCCGGTCTCGGTGAAGCTGATCGGGGTGTCGCCCGTCGCCGTGACCGAGAAGGTCCCGGCCGTGTTCTCGGCGAACGTCGTCGAGGCGTCCGAGGTGAACGCCGGTCCGGTCGCCGTCACCGTCAAGGTGAAGGCCTGGGTCGTGGTCGCGGTGTTGGCGTCGGTCGCCGTGATGGTGATCGGGTAGCTGCCGCGCGGTCCCGAGGGCGGGCGTGCCCGCCAGGGTGCCGTCGGTGCCCAGGGAGACGCCAGAGGGCAGGGCCCCGGTCTCGGTGAAGGTGATCGGGGTGTCGCCCGTCGCCGTGACCGAGAAGGTGCCCGGCCGTGTTCTCGGCGAAGGTCGTCGAGGCGCCCGAGGTGATGGAGGGCCCGGTCGCCGTGACCGTCAAGGTGAAGGCCTGGGTGGAGGTGTTCGAGTTGGCGTCGGTCGCCGTGATGGTGATCGGGTAGCTGCCGGCCGTCCCGAAGGCCGGGGTGCCGGCCAGGGTGCCGTCGGTGCCCAGGGACACGCCGGAAGGCAGAGACCCGGTCTCGGTGAAACTGATCGGGACGTCACCAGATGCCGTGACGGCGAAGGTGCCGGCCGTGTCCTCGGCGAACGAGGTGGCCGGCGGCCGAGGTGAACACCGGCGCCACACCCGTCACCGTGAGCGTGAAGGCCTGGGTGGACGTGTTGGAGCTGGAGTCCGTCGCCGTGATGGTGATCGGGTAGCTGCCAGCGGTCCCGAAGGCCGGGGTACCGGCCAGGGTGCCGTCGGGGCCCAGCGTGACCCCGGACGGGAAGCGAACCGGTCTCGCTGAACGTGATGCCCGAGTTGCCGGTTGCCGTCACGCTGAAGGTCCCGGCGGTGTTCTCGGTGAACGTGGTGTTCGGGTCCGAGGTGAACACCGGCGATCCGGTCACGGCCACGGTGGCCGACTTCGCCGACGCGGTCCCGGTGCCGTTGGCGTTGATCGCCTGCACGGAGAACGAGTAGGTCGAGCCGGCGGCGAGGCCGGTCACCGTCTCGGTCGTCGCCGTGCTGTTGAACGTCTGCGGGGTCTGCGCCGTCGTGCCGATGAACGGCGTCACGACGTAGCCGGTCAGTGGCGGCTGCGTCCCGGCCAGCGCGGCCGGGGCGGTCCACTTGACCGTCACCGACTGGTTCCCGGCGTAGGTCGCCGTGCCGATGGTCGGCGCACCGAACGTCGTCGACGGGAAGGCGGCCGGGCGAGGCGGCCGAGGCGACGCTCTTGTAGGCGGTCCCGGCGCTGTTCGTCGCCGTCACCGTGACGGTGTACGACGTGCCGTTGGTCAGACCGGTGATCGTGCAGGTCAGAGCAGGTGTCGCCGGCGCGGTCGAGGTCGAGGTGCAGGTCTTCGAGCCCGTCGACGAGGTGGCGGTGTAACTGGTGATGGTGCCGACGCCACTCGAGGCCGGAGCCGACCAGGTCACGATGAGGGCGCCGCTCGGCGGCCGGGGATCCCACCCACCGCCACCACGTTCGTCGGCGGCGTTCGGGGACCCGGTCACCACGCCGGCCGAGGCCGTCGAGGCGGCGGACGTGCCGGAGGCATTGGTCGCCTTGAGCGTGAAGGTGTAGCTCGTCCCGGCGGTCAGACCGCCCACCGTGGTCGAGGTCGCAGCCGGGTTACCCGTCACGGTCAGCCCGGTGCAGGCCCCGCAGGCCGGCGACGGGCGTGAGCGTGTACCCGGTGATCGGGCCGGACGCCGAGGTCGGGCGCCGTCCAGGACACCGAGTCCTGCCCGGCGGTGCTCGTGGACGTGGTGGTCGGCTGCGGCCGGTGTGGCCGGGATCCCGACCACCGCGGCCGTCGAGGCCGACGACGCCGCACTGTTGCCGTTGGCGTTGGTGGCGACCAGCGTGAAGGTGTAGCTGGTCCCGTTGGTCAAGCCGCTCACCGTGGTGGGACTGGCCGCAGCCGTCAGCCCGGTGCAGCCGGCGCAGGCGGGTGTCGGGTTCAGCGTGTACCCGGTGATGGCGCGAGCCGCCATTGCCCGGCGCGGTCCAGGTCATGGTGGCCTGGCCGTTGAGCCCGGCCACGACGACGGTCGGGGCGGACGGCGTCGACGGGAGTGGTCGAGGGCACCACGCCGCCGACGGGGCCGGGGGCCGAAGCCACACTGTTGCCGCTGGCGTTGGTGGCGACCACGGTGAAGGTGTAGTTGGTCCCGTTGGTCAGAGCGGTCACGTTGCAGGTGGTCGCCGGAGTCGCCGGCGGGGTCGACGTCGTCGTGCAGGTCTTCGACCCGGTGGACGACGTGACGGTGTACTTGGTGATGACCGGTGCCGCCGTTGCTGGCCGGCGCCGTCCAGCTGACGGCCGCGGTGCCGCTGCCCGTGGCTCCGCCGACGACCGCGGTCACGTTCGTCGGGGCGCCGGGCACGGTCGCCGGCGTGGCGGTCATGGCACCCGAGGCCGGACCGGTGCCGCTGACGTTGGTGGCGGAGACCGTGAAGCTGTAGGTGTCACCGTTGGTGAGGCCGGTGATCGTGATCGGGCTGGCCGCGCCCGAGGCGGCGATCGGGGTCCCGGGTTGGTGGTGTCGCGACGCGGTCACGGTGTAGCCCGTGATGGCGGCGCCACCGTTGCTGGCCGGGGCCGTGAAGCTGACCACCGACTGCGCGTTGGCGTTCGACGTGGCCGTGCCGATGGTGGGCGCACCCGGGACGGTCGACGGGACGATCGGCGCGGACGGGGCGCTGGCAACACCCGTTCCGCGGCGCTGGTCGAGGTGACGGCGAAGGTGTAGCGTGTCACCGTTGGTCAGCCCGGGACGATGCACTGATCCGCCGGGGCCCCCGAGTCGTAGCTCGGGCTCGCCGGCTCGAAGTAGGTGCAGGTCAGAGCCGTTCGTGGGGCTCGAGGGGTTGGACGTGTCGGTGGCGGTCGCCGTGTCGGAGAGCAGCGGGTCGGCGCCCGTGTTGGCCGGGTCGGTCCAGCTCACCGTCGACTGGGCGTTCTGCGCTGCCGTGGCGGAAACGCCGGTCGGTGCCGTCGGGGCGCCGATGGCGATGGCCGTCGTGGCCGGCGAGGGAACGCTGGTGGCGAGTCCGTTGGTCGCCGCGACCTGGAAGGTGTAGCTGTCCCCGTTGGTCAGACCGGGGACGGTGCACGTGTCGGTCGGGACCGTCGGTCCCGGTCACCGTGAAGGGCACGTCTCGAGGCCGCTGACCACCGTTGTTGGGGTCGTTGGAGGGCGAGGACACGTCGGTCGCCGTCACCGTGTACGACTGGGTCGGCGATCCCTCGTTGAACCCTGGGGTCCAGCAGACCTCGGCCTGGCCAGTTGTCGGACGTGGGTGACACGCTCAGTGGGAAGTCCGGTGCGCCCGGTGGGATGTACGTGAACTGGTCGGCGGGCGCGTTGACCGGTGAGGTCTGGCCCCCGTTGGTGACCGTCACGTCGACCGGACCGTCGCCGGTGGTCGAGGCCGGGAGCGACGGCGGTGATGCTCGTGCTGGAGTTCACGGTGAAGCTGGTGGCCGGGTTGGCCCCGAAGTTGACCTGCTCACCGCCGGCGTTGGTGAAGCCCGTGCCGGTGATCTGCACGGTCTGGCCACCGGTGTCGGCACCGTTGTCGTTGCCGTTGCTGGTCGACGTCGCCGTCACCGAAGGGGTGATCGTGAGGGAAGCCTGGACGGTCGGCGGCGCGACGGGCGGGAGCACGCTCCCGTTGCTCCCAGAGGTCGGGTAGCCGTCGAAGGCCACGTTGATGTTGAGGACCTCGGTGACGTTGGTCTGGACCAGGTATTCAGTGATGAGCTGGTTCTGCACCGAACCCGGGGGGCCGCTGGCCACGAACTGGGCCTGGATGGCCGGCAACTGGTGCAGCGCGCCACCCTTGGCCTGGTTGGCCGTCGCGGTGCCGTACTGCTCTTCGAGGTAGGGGTAGGTGGTCGGGTAGGAGGCGTTCCCGTTCGGCGCCTTCGAGGGGCATCCGGCTGAGGCGAAGTTGCAGGCGGTGCAGCCGGGGCCTGTGGCCGTGCAGTAGGTGGCGGTCGTGGCGCCCGCAGCCGAGGTCTGGGCGTCGCCACCGATCGTGTGCGCCGAACCAGGCACGTAGGTGAGTCCCGGCCGGGATCGGCATGATGTAGGTGTCACCGTCGATGTAGTTGACCGTGGCACCACTGCTCGTGGTCGGGACGGCACCGCCGGGGGAGCTTCGGTCAGCGTGACGGTCTGCCCCTGCGCAGCCGTGGTGGGTCCGAAGTGCGCCTGGGCGGCGCCCTCGTAGATGTTCTCGGTTGCGATGACCTCGACGATCTGCTCGCCCATGTCCTGGCTCTGGGTGATGGCGTAGTGCTCGGTGAACGTGGTGCAGTTCCCCGCGCTCGGGTAGGTGAACCCCGGGGCGCAGTAGGCGAGGGTGGCGGTGAACGTGTTGTCCGCCGGGTTGAGTGCCTGGTACATGTTCACGATGCCGGTGGTGGCGGTCGTGCTGGTGGTGACGTAGCCGTCGTTCGCCGGGGGCTGGCTGACGACGGTGAGCGAGGAGGTGTTGACGTTGGACGCCCCGCCCGTGACCTGGGTCATCACGTTGTTGACGTCGGGCGCGTTGAAGTAGAGCGTCGCTGCGCTCAGGGGAGCGGTCGGAACCTGGGAGAGGACCATGGTGGTGCCGCTGACGCTGGCGACCGTCGTCTGGGGAGCGATGCCCGGGCCGTACACCTCGAGGCCGGCGACGATGCCGTAGTCGGCGAAGTTCGCGGCGGAGGTCACCGTGGTGGTCGGGGTGGCGTCCACGGCGTTCCCGATCCCTTGCGTGCCGGAGAAGGACTCGGTCTGGGCTGCCGTGACCGCGGCCGACGTGTTAGCCGAAGAGGACCACGGTGGTCGCGGTCACCGACGAGACCGTGTTGGGCGTGGTGCTGGCGATGCCCGGGCCGTAGGCCCCCATCCCCACCGTCACCCCGGCCGTGATCGGGTTGGTCGTACAGGTGAGGGTGGCCTGGCCACTCGCACCCGTGCAACCGGTCAGGTTGACGACGGGGCTGTTGCCGTAGGCGCCGTACCCGTCGGCGACGGTGGGGGCACCGGCCGCGGCTGCGGGCCCAGCGGTGACCAGTGCGAGCCGCACCAATCCCGGTGAACGCGCTCAAGACAAGAACGAAGCTGCCGAAGAGACGGCGGACCGATCGTCCTGCGACCCTCGTTGCATTCTCCGCCTGTGCCGTGTCCCGACCCTGCTCGGGCACCGAACGGCTACCCCACCACTTACCCATGGTTGCACTCCCCCGTACCTAGACCCTCGAGCCGGATGCCACCACTTGGTATCCGGAACCGCCGCAACCGCCGCGTCACCCGTATTTGGTCACACAAACGGTCGTTGGGGGACTTTCTAAATGAAGTTTTGTCCGGAGTCAAGACAGTATTTCTTCTCTTTTTCCCGGTTACACCCTCATTTCAACCATTTGCCCCGGTGACAGCGTTTCAACGACCTCGAGATCGTCCGGTCGCACCGCCCGTCGGGTGGTCGCGCTGCAGACGGACTTCAGCCCAAGACCGAAGGATTCGAAGACCGCAGCGCGCGGTGATGCACGCCGAAAGCTAGGGCTCCGGTTGACGTTGAGCCAGCGGCAGTCACACGCTCCATCGCCGAGACGTCATGCCCTCGCCGAAACCGCGAGCCGGTCCATCCGTTGAGCCTCCCGGCCACCTGAGTGGAGCGCGTCGTGGGACGTTCGCTAGTCCCCGAGGAGCAGCGTCAGCGCATCAACCAGGATCGCTTGCGACCTGCGAAAGGAGAACTTTCGCCGCTGCCGAAAATAGTCGAGGGAGTCGAATTGCAGCAGGGCGTCGATGGCCGCAGTCCTCGATTCTCGCCGGGCCGAGGGGAGCGGATCGAGCTCGGTCGCGAAATGGAGCCCGATCTGCTTCCGACCCAGGCGTTGTGCCTCGTCAAGATGCTTTCGCACCGACGGCTGCTTGAAAGCCAGAAAGTTGGCCGCCCGGGAAGTCCCACCCATGACTTCGTGAGCCTTGAGCCGCATCTGCACGAAATCGTCGATCCGCCGCTCGAGAGGACCCTCGCCGATGGCATGGATTTGGAACAGCGGGAAGATGGTCTCCATCTGACGTGCGGCGGCCGCCGCGATGAGGGAGTCGATGTCCTCGAAGTACCGGCTGACAGATTTCGGGGACAGGCCGCACCGACTTGCAACCTCAGTTGCGCTCGGCCGCAGGTTGCCCTCGGAAAAGAGTTCGACGGCGGCATCAATGACCGCCAGCCGGTTTTTGCCTCGACGCGCGGTGCGGCCGTCGGGGCCCCGCCCCGAGTCGGCTGGGTCCAGGTGACCAGCCCGAGTCTTCGTGGTGGTGCTCTGCGCCATTGGCGAAACTCCTGGTCCTCGGCCCTTCGTTGCCACCGTGACTGCGATCACGGGCAGCCGTCAGACTGCCGTGACTGATATCTCCGTCATCGACGGAATGACACGGCCCCATGGGCGAGGAGAACCGCAAAACGGGGGTTTACCGGGATGGTGGCTCCACTTCAGAGCCTATCCAGCTTTGCCCCTGCAGCGATGGATTTCGCGTGACGGACGCACCCCCACAACGTTGCCGGTCACGGCCGCTAGATCCCGTGCCGCCCGGTCACGACGATGGTGATGAGCTCCGAGATCATGCGGGCGGTTGCGCCCCAGATCATCTCCCCGGCCACCTCGAAGAACCGCACCGGGAACGAGTTGTCCGGGCTCCCGGGAATGACGCGCCCGGGCACCCGCCAGCGCTCCTCGTGGAAGACGGCGGGGTCGGCCAGCTCGGCCAGGGCGACATCGAAGACCCGCTCCACCTCGTGTGGGCTGGCCATCAGGCGCGGCCGCCCGGGGAGGGCGGCGACCACCGGCATGATCAGCGCCGGGGAGGCCAGCGTCGTCACCGGGTGCAGCCAGCCCACCATCGTCACCTGGGCGGGGTCCAGGTCGACCTCCTCATGGGCCTCACGCCGCGCCGCCGCCGCGGCGCTCCTCCCCCTCGTTGACCCGCCCGCCAGGGAAGCTGACCTCCCCCTTGTGGGTGCGCAACCCCGAGGAACGGCGCGTCAGGATCACCCGCGCCTCACGCCCTTCGTCGAAGAGCGCCACCAGGACGCCCGCATTGACGTGATCCACCGACGGGAGCTCGGACTCGTTCACGATGGTGGCCCCGCCGAGCATGGCGTCCCCTCCGACGTCCTCGGGTACGGGACCACGCTGGCCCAGGCCTTCGAGGGCGTGCAGGACCCGGTCGATATCGATCCCGGTCCGCTGGGCCTGCGGGGCCGCGGCCCAGGGCGCCGGAGGACCCGGCTCCCAGGTGGACGGGCGTGGGATCACCTGCGGTGGCACCGGGCGGGACACGCCACGCACGCTATCGGTGTCCCGGTTGCCCTCGTCCCGCGTCGCGGCATCCGACGGGCCCTGTGCTCCTCGCTACGCTCTCGCAGCGATGACGTCCCCGGGTGATCTGCAGGCGCAGGCCGACGCGCTCCACTGGTATCACACCATCGACCTGGGCAATGGCGTGGTCACCAAGGGTGACAGCGCGCAAGAAGAGGGGTCCACCATCCTCCCGGACGTCGCCGGTCGGAGCGTCCTCGACATCGGCGCGTGGGACGGGAAGTACTCGTTCCTGGCCGAGAAGGCGGGCGCGTCCCGCGTCGTGGCGCTGGACCACTACGCGTGGGGCGTCGACTTCGCCGCCCGCGGCGCCTACTGGGCCGAGTGCATCCAGAACGGAACGCTCCCCGACCAGTCCCGGGACGAGAGGGACTTCTGGCAGCCCGAGCTACCGGGGCGACGGGGATTCGAGCTGGCGGCGGCCGCGCTGGGCTCGAAGGTCGAGCCGCTGGTGGCCGACTTCCAGACCGTCGATCTCGACGAAGTCGGGCGGTTCGACGTCGTCCTCTACCTCGGCGTGCTCTACCACATGCGCGAGCCGCTGACCTGCCTCGAGCGCGTGCGAGCGGTGACCAAGGAGGTGGCCGTCATTGAGACCGAGGCCCTGCACCTCCAGGGTCACGACGGCGAGACGCTGCTGCAATTCCACGCGGGCAGCTCGCTGCGCACCGACTTCGGCAACTGGTACGTGCCCACCATCGAGGCACTGCACAACCTCTGCCACGCGGCCGGCTTCGCCCGTGTCGAGACGATCGTCGGGCCGCCGGTGCCCGCCGCGAGCCCTCCCCCGACGACCTGCGGACGCGTGTGGCGCGGCGGATCGGCCGCTTCCCGGTGTCGAAACCGTCCGCGCCGAGCGCCAATTACCGCGCCGTCGTGCACGCCTTCGCGCACTGAGCCCCCGAGGGCACTGCTCCTCGAGGCCGCGGGCGGGCGTCGTCGTCGCGTACCGGTCTCAGTCGTTCTCGACCGTGTAGTCCCAATCGCCGACCACGTGCTTGTGATCGGGCGCCCACTGCATCATCCCCTCGCCCACCAGCTCGTAGGAGCGGAGCTTGAAGGTGAGTGTCCTGCCGGGGTGGAGCACCGGCGGCGGCGGCCGCTCGCCGGGCACCAGTCCCATGAGGAACACCGACCCGAGGTGGTCGACCGAGTGGAAGTCAGCGATGGAGACGGGCACGTCCGCATTGGCGTCCTTCATCGTCACGGTCCAGGTGCACGTCGTGGCGGCCGGTTGATCCGGCAGCCCCTCACCGGGGACGATCGGCCCGCTCACCGTGACGTCGACGTGGAACGCCCTGGTCTTCGCCTCGATCGCCAGCCCTTCGGTCTGCAGGGCCGGCTTGGCCTCGGTGCCGATCAGTGTGGCGTCGATGGTCGGGTCGAGCGTCTTCTTCGGGAGGAAGGAGGGGTACTGCGCCGTCTTCTTCCCCGGCAGGGCGGAGGGGCGTGCGGGCGCCCCCGCCGCCACAGCCGGTGAGGACGAGCGCCGCCACGAGCACGACGACGCACAGCACGCTGGGGCCGGGCTGCAGTACCCGGCCCCAGCCGTGATGCTCCCTGCGCACGGTGGAGCGCATCGGTTGCCGAGGACCTCCTAGCCCCTGGCGCCCTTTGCGCCGTTCTTGCCAGGCACCCCGGGGTAGCCGTTGCCACCGTTGCCACCGTTGCCACCTGGATGCAGGCCGACCCCGTCCCCGCCTGTGCCACCGTTGCCACCGTTGCCGCCGGCGCCGTTGCAGGGTGGCGTGTCGAGTGGCATCGTCGGGGTGCCCGCCGCGGTCAGCCACGCGCCGCCGACCCATTCCTCGGGTGGGCAGGCGCCATTCCCTCCGTTCCCGCCCTTCCCTCCGTGGCCGGCCTTGGTGAAGCCGTCGCCACCGTCGCCACCCCTGCCACCGCCCGTCCCGCAGCCGGACGCTCCGGCCACGCCGGGACTGCCGCCGAAACCGCCGCTTCCCGGCTTGGCGTCGCGCACCGGCGGAACCGAGGTTCACGTGGACCGGGCAGTACAACGCCGTCGAGCCGCTCCCGCCGACCGCCGCGTACCCGTGCGGAACCGAAACCGCGGTGAAGTGCTCGGCGGTGAAGACGTCCGGTCCGAAGCTCGCCAGCCCGGACTGTGCCGCGTAGCCGATGTGGCCCTGGCCGTCGAGGCCTCCGCAGACCGTGCCGGCCGGCAAGCGGCGTGTCGGCGTTGGATGGGTTCGTGCAGGACTTGCCCGACGAGGAAGAGGTCCTCGAGTGTGCGCAGCGTGCTGTAGTGGTTGTAGTACGTGCCGACACGGTGCCCGGCTTGATGAGCGGGCTGATCAACACCGTCCCGGTGTCACCGCCGCCCGGCGTGAAGTCGGTCGGGTCGAAGAGCGGGTCGCTGGTCACGCAGCCGGCGGTCGTCGCGGCCTCGTTCCCGCTGGGGCAGGTCGTGCTCCCGACGGTCGACGTGGCGCCTTCGGCGCTCAGCGTCACATTGCCGTTGTACCCGTTCGGCAGGGTGACAGGCTGACCGCTGTCGTTGAGCAGCTGGAAGGTGCCGATCCACGGCTTGGCGAAGTTGTTCGAAGCCGTGGTCGTGCTGGCGTTTCCGGAGAGCGCGATCGGCCCGATGTCGCTCACGGCACCGACGAAGGTGTCCGGCGGGATCGTGTCCCCCGCTGCATCGGTGCCCGACACCAGGCGGCCGGTGTCGTCAGCGTTGATCTTCGAGTCCGCCACCAGGCTCGAGTTCGTGCCGACCAGGGCCGGCTCGGTCGACGAACCCGGGTGAACCGCTCACATTCGGGCTCTCACCGGCAAGCCCGGTCGGCCGGTCGATGAATCCGGCGGCGCCCGGGCCGGGCTGCAGCTGCACGCCCGAGCCGTTCGTCACCTCGGGGTCGTTCGGGCCCGTGGGCTCGGTGTTCACGTTGTGGCCGTTGATGTTCTCGCCGGCCGCGTCGGCCAGCAGGCCGTAGGCGCCGTAGAGGCTGTCGGCGCCCGGCGCCGTGGTGCCGGCCGAGCCGAAGGACGGCTGGTCGGCCGGTGCCGGGAAGGTGGTGCTGTCCCCGGGAGCGGGCACATTGTTGAAGCTGTTCCCGACCGTGAACGGCGGATTGGCCTCGTCGAAGGTGACGTCGATCATGCCGCCGTCGGCGAAGGCCTTGGACTGCTCGATCATCGGGATGTAGTACCGCAGGAACAGGTCCGCGGCGTAGAGCCCGCCCGTGTAGTTGACGGGGGTGGTCGCCTCGGGGTCGTCGGCCGGCAGGCCCGCCGGGGTGTAGTTCGGCGTGCCGTTCGCGTTGAAGGCACCGGAGAGGTTGTTGCCCTGGCAGCTGGCATCGTGGGCGTCGCTGCAGTTGTTCGGCGTGATCCAGTTGAACGCCGGAACCTGGTTGGACGGGAGACTCAGGTCGTGGGCCAGGCCGTAGGTGGGGTCGTCGAGGTTGGACACGTGGTTGGCGTCACAGTTGGTGTCGGTCTTCCCGTTCGTCGGCGCGCCCGGTCCGTCGTACTCGGGGACGGTCGGCTGGTTGAGGGCCGGCTGGGCCGGGTAGGTCACGCCGCTCTGCGCCCCGCTGGACTCGCCGGTCAGGGAGGTGAACCAGCCGGTCGGGAAGTGCTTGGCGACGAACTGGTCCGCCGGGTCGCCGTTGTTGTTGGCGTTGGCCGGCTGGGCACCCGTGAAGCTCGTCACGTCGCCGGTCGGGGCCACCAGGTTGGTCGGGTTGGTCGACGGGATCGTTGGTCGACATCCCCGGGTACCCGCACGCTCCGTCGTCACGCCCGGGCACGGTGTCGCTCACTCCCGGCGTGGAACCCGTCACGTAGGACGTCGATCCGACCGGCTGGGCGCCCCCGAGGTCCTGGGCGTAGGCCTTCCACGAGACGCCGGCCGCGTTGTACTGGTTGAACAGGGTCGAGACGTCCGTCGGGTAGACGCAGCCGTTGTTCGCCAACGCGGCGTCGATGCCACCGTGCACGAGGAGCTGCCCGAAGTTGCCGTTGTTGGCCGCGGTGGCGTTCGGCGCGGTGGTGTTGGTCCCGGCACCGTCGGTGGTGTGGTCGGTGTCCGTCGCCGTCCCCACCGTGCCGTTGGTGATGATCCCGCTGTTGTTGTTCGTCATGTTCGCCGCGGTCGAGCAGTCGTCCTGCACGGCGTAGGACGGCGCTTGTCCCGACACCAGCGAGATGTAGTTGTCCATGCTGAAGTGGCCGGTCCCGTAGTAGTTCGTCAGGAGGGCGCCCTGCTGCGGCAGCGTCTGCCACAGGTAGCTGTTCTGGTTGAGGCCGGTGAAGGTCTCGTCGTAGGACTTGTTCTCCAAGATGATGAGCCACACGTGCTTGACCCCGCCCACGGGGGTGCCGGTCGAGGTGATCACGCATTGCGCCTGGTTGTTGGATCCGCCGCTGGGGAGCTCCAACGTGCTCCCGGCGGGGCACGTCGTCGTGCCGGGGGCAGCCGGAGACGGCGTCGGCGCGGCGCCGACCGCGGTCGAGATGCTCGCGCCAGACAGGGCCATCAGCCCGACGGCAGCGGAGACGATCGCCGCACTCCGCAGTCGGCGTTGTGGTACTCGGTGTTGCGTGAACCTCTGCGAGATTCGCACCAATTCCTCCTCAATCTGCATTGAGATACGAACAAGGGGTCGGCGCAAACCTAAGGTCGTCGGGTTACGCCGACGATGACGTTTCGCTACGAGCGACTTATTTCTCCGCGAACGAACCGCGAACGAAATTCACACCTGTGTTGCAACACCAGCGTTGGAGCGCCGCACTGATCGGCTCACTGAACGGCTCACTGAACGGACGCGCGTGATGGAGCGCATGGCTCTCGTGCGCGCGGGAAGGCGCAACAGCCGTGCCGATGTCCACCGCTCAGCCCGGACGCTTGGAGAGGCTCTTTCCGAGGCTGCGGATCTTGCTGCGGACCGAGGGCGGCAAGCAGCTTCTGCTCGGACCGGACACAGCGTGAGCAGCGCCACGCTCTCAATGGTGTTGAAGGTCGTCACCGACAGCGGCAGATGCGTCTGGGTCTCGGTGCCACGGGCTCCCGTCGCCTCCTCGAGCAGGGCCTCGTCGAGCCCTCCGCCGCGCTTGAGCAAGGCGCAGAATGCGGAGCCGTCGGTCAAGAGGGCGCGGAGGGCGACGTTCTCCTGCTTCTGCTCATAGGAGGCCAACACCGAGTCGGCATAGAGCAACGTCGGTGAAGAACTTCGTGTCCTGCGCGGCGGAGGTCTTCGGCGGCTGCAGCGGACCCGAAGGTGGAGAGGTCGTCGTACCGTGTGATGGCGGCGACACCATCGGCGCCGAGAGCGCAGCAGCGGATCCCATGGGGGCGGCGAGATCACACGCTCCGCCGAGGACCATGGCGAATGCGACGGACGCAACGGACGCGACGCACCGGGTCACCGCGCTGCGGCGTCCACGCGCCGTCACTGCCGCCACGCGGCCAGTGTGGCACAGCTCTTTGCGGCATCTCCCCGAGGTGCAGCTGAGTGAGAACGGATGGCGAACCCGTTCACCCGGTCGACACATCGGTCGACACACTCGAGAGTCGACACATCGATCGACACGTTCGGTCGACACGTTCGGTCGACACATCGGCTTGACACATCAGCCCAGACGCGCCGCAGCCGGGCCCGAGGGCCCGGCCACGATGCCCGACACGCCTTGGACAGTACTGCCCGGCGTGCCGCAAAAACGTGCAGCAGAACTACATCATCCCGCCCATGCCACCCATACCGCCCATGCCCCCGCCGGCCATGGCGGCAGCCGCGGCTGCGGCGTCCACCTTCTCGGGCTTGTCGGCCACGAGGGCCTCGGTGGTGAGCAGCAGGCCAGCGATGGAGGCCGCGTTCTGCAGTGCGGAACGGGTCACCTTCGCCGGGTCGATGATGCCGGCCTTGACCAGGTCCTCGATTTCGCCGGTGGCGGCGTTGAGGCCGTGGTTGCCCTTGGCCGCCTCCACGTGGCTCACGAGCACCGCGCCCTCGAGCCCGGCGTTGAAGGCGATCCAGCGCAGGGGTGCCTCGAGCGCGTGGGCGACGATGCGGGCACCGGTGGCCTCGTCGCTGCTCGAGCGTGTCGGCCAGGTCGTTGACCGACTTGCGGGCCCGGATGAGAGCAGTGCCACCGCCGGCCACGATGCCCTCCTCCACCGCAGCGCGGGTGGCGGACAGCGCGTCCTCAATGCGGTGCTTCTTCTCCTTGAGCTCCACCTCGGTGGCGGCACCGACCTTGACGACCGCCACGCCGCCGGCCAGCTTGGCCAGGCGCTCCTGGAGCTTCTCGCGGTCCCAGTCCGAGTCGGTGTCGTCGATCGCCCGCTTGATCTGGGCGACGCGGCCCTTCACGTCCTCGGACGAGCCGGCACCCTCCACGATCGTGGTGTCGTCCTTGGTCACGATGACGCGCCGGGCGCTGCCCAGCAGGTCGATGGTGGCACTCTCCAGCTTGAGGCCGATCTCCTCGCTGATGACCTGGGCGCCGGTGAGGACGGCCATGTCCTGGAGCATCTCCTTGCGGCGCTCGCCGAAGCCAGGGGCCTTGACGGCGACCGAGGTGAAGGTGCCACGGATCTTGTTGACGACCAGCGTGGCCAGGGCCTCGCCATCGACGTCCTCGGCGATGATCAGCAGCGGCTTGCCGGTCTGCATGACCTTCTCGAGCACGGGCACCAGGTCGTGCACGGCGCTGACCTTGCCGTTGTAGAAGAGGATGACCGGCTCGTCGAGCACGGCCTCCTGGCGCTCCGGGTCGGTGACGAAGTACGGGCGACAGGAAGCCCTTGTCGAACTGCATGCCCTCGGTGAGCTCGAGCTCGATGCCGAAGGTGTTCGACTCCTCGACGGTGACCGTGCCGTCCTTGCCGACCTTGTCGATGGCGTCGGCCAGCACGTCGCCGATGGCGTTGTCGGCTGCCGAGATGGAGGCCACCTGGGCGATCTCCGTCTTGCCCCCGACTTCCTTGGACTGCTTGGCGATGTTCTCGACCGCGGCCTTGACGCCCTTCTCGATGCCCTTCTTGAGGCCGGTCGGGCTGGCGCCGGCGGCCACGTTGCGCAGGCCCTCGGTGATGAGCGACTGGGCCAGCACGGTGGCCGTGGTCGTGCCGTCACCGGCGACGTCGTTGGTCTTGGTGGCGACTTCCTTGACCAGCTGGGCACCCATGTTCTCGAACGGGTCGTCCAGCTCGACCTCACGGGCGATGGACACGCCGTCGTTGGTGATGGTCGGGGCGCCGAACTTCTTCTCGATCACCACGTTGCGGCCTTTCGGCCCCAGGGTGACCTTCACGGTGTCGGCCAGCTTGTTGACGCCGGCCTCGAGCCCGCGGCGGGCGGACTCGTCGAATTTCAGGATCTTGGGCATGGCTGTGTCGAACTCCTCTCGAGTCCTCGAATCTCAGGGAAACTGCAGGGCGGCCGCCGCGCCGACCCGGGAATCACCGGGGCGGCGGGCAGACCGAAAGGTGCGACCGATCAGGCGATCTTGGCCAGGATGTCGCGGGCAGACAGGATGAGGACGTCCTCGCCATCGAGGACGTACTCGGTGCCGCCGTACTTGGAGTAGACGACGGTGTCGCCGACCTTCGACGTCGAGGGGGATCAGCTCGCCGGTGTCCTCGGAGCGGCGGCCGGGGCCGACGGCCAAGCACTTCGCCCTGCTGGGGCTTCTCTTTGGCGGTGTCGGGAATGACCAGGCCAGAGGCAGTGGTCTCCTCGGACTCGCCGGGGCGGACGACGATCCGGTCATCGAGGGGTTGCAGACTCATTTGGAACGGGCCTCCTTGGCACTCGTTAGCACTCTCGGGTTGCGAGTGCCAACGATAGCGGGCCAGCCCGGGACTGGCAAGGGGGGAGGGGCGCCCGGTTGGGCAATCCCGCCGATTCGGGTCTGCGAACCGCCGTGTGGTCCGGGCCCGGTCCACGTTCTCCTCCCGGGAGAGCGCCGCGCACCACCGCCCTGACCCGGGGCGCCCCGGTGGCCGGAGCTCACGGAGCAGGAGGGGGCGAGCATGGCCCAGGAAGGCGCCCAGGAAGGCATGGAGCACTGGCGGCGCGCCGTCAGGTGGACGTTCGCAGGGATCTTCGCCGTCGCCATGGCCGGCGGCCTCGTCGGCACCCTCACCCGGGGCGGCGCACTGAACGTCGCTGCCGCAGCGGGGCGTCCCCCGTACGAGACCTCCCCCGCTGCCGCAGCGGCGGCGTCGTCGGCCGCGGTCTCCGGCCGGATCCCGGTCCGGGCCCGTCTCCCCGGTGACGGCCGCCCGGGGAGCCACGGCGCTCCTCCAAGTGACCGACCTGCCGGCGGGGTGGACCTCGGGCCAGACGCCGTCAGCGCCGACGAAGGCCACGCCCTGGTCCTCCAAGATGGCCGCCTGCATCGGGATCCCGCCCAAGGTCGCCGCCGTGGCGCCGACCAAGGTCGACAGCCCCGACTTCACCAGCGCAGACAAGGTCTACGCCGTTGAGGACAGCGTCTCGGTGTTTCCCTCGACGTCGATGGCCGAGGCCGAGTACGCCGCCATGGCCGACGCCCGGACGGTCAGCTGCATGAACAGCGTGGCCGGGCAAACGCTGCAGGCGACCATGCAGAAGGACGCCGGCAGCGGCACGACGGTCGGATCCGTCAGTTTCAGGGCGCTGCCGGTCGGGGCGGCAGCCGAGCACTTCGCCGGCTTCACCGTCTCCATCCCGATCGCCCGCGGTGGGCGGCTCCTCATGGTCACGAGCACGCAGGTCGACTTCGTCGACGGGGCGCTGGTGCACCAGGTCACCTTCAACGGCAACGGCACGGCGTTTCCCGCCCAGCTGGAGGAGGAGGTGCTGGCGGCGGCGGCCACGCACTGAGGCCACCCGGACTCTGGGGTGTGGTTGCTCGACGCCATGCCGGTGCCGTGTGTGCGTGTGTTGTGTTCCGGCCCCTTGTGCCGGTGTTGTGTTCAGAACCGGGTGGGCGCCGCGTATCGTTGACGCAACGGCGGACGGAGGGGGCACGTGATGGGGAACGGCGGGCAACGCGAGCGCGGCCGGTCGGCGCGCGAGCTCCTGGTGGGCGTGGTTGGCCTGGTTGGCGCGGGGACCCTCGGCCTGGCAATGCTCGCGTCGTCGGCGACGCCCGCGGCAGCGAGCTCGCCCAACCTGGCACAGGCCCGGAAAGCCCTGCTGGTTCTCTCGGACATGCCGGCCGGATGGACCTCCACCAAGAACACGGACACCGGCAACAGCACCCTCGGGGATACGCAGCTGGCCAAGTGCATCGGCGTCCCCGCGTCGCTCGTCTCGGAGAACCCGCCGTCCGTGAACAGCCGGGAGTTCCAGGGCGACCAGGGCACCATGCTTGTCTCCGACAACGTCACGGTCTTCCCGTCGGCCAAGAACGCGGCGACCGAGTACGCCGTCGCCCAGAACCCGAAGACGGCGGCCTGCATGACCCAGCTGGCGTCCGGCCCGCTCAAGACGAAGCTCTTCGGCAAGACACCGAAGGGGACGACCTTTGGCACGCCACTCGTGTCCGCCGTCGCCCCGGGGGCGTTCGGCACCGGTGTCGGCGGCTTCTCCATGAGCGTCCCGATCTCCACCCACGGCGTCACGGTGAACGTGACCGCCACGGAGCTCTTCACGGTGAAGGGCAAGCTCGGCCACCAGGTGACGTTCACGGCCATCGGGTCTCCGTTCTCCATCCCCCTGCAACAGCACATCATGGCGGTGGCGGCCGGTCGCCTCTGAGCCGCACGCGCCCTCGGTGCTCGGCGCCGGTCGATACGCTCCCGGGCGACCACCACGACCCGAAGGGGAGCCCATGGCGCCAGCCAGCCCGAAGCCTGACCCCGACCGCTGGTGGCACGGCGGCGTCTTCTACCAGATCTACCCCCGCTCGTACGCCGACTCCAACGGTGACGGCGTCGGGGACCTGCCCGGCATCGTGTCCAAGCTCGACCACCTGGCACGGCTCGGCATCAGCGGCGTCTGGCTGTCGCCGGTGACCAAGCTCGCCCAACCGCGACTGGGGCTACGACGTGTCGGACTACCGCGACATCGATCCCTCCTTCGGCACACTCGACGACCTCGACGCACTGGTGCGCGAGGCCGGCGAGCCGCGGCATCCGCATCCTGATGGACCTGGTGCCCGAACCACACCAGCGACCAGCACGCGTGGTTCGTCGACGCGCTGCGCGGGCGGGACTCGGCGCACCGCGACTACTACGTCTGGGCGGACCCCAAGCCCGACGGCGAGCCTGCCCAACAACTGGGTCAGCATCTTCGGCGGACCGGCCTGGGAGCTTCGACGAGCCCAGCGGCCAGTACTTCCTGCACAACTTCGAGGCGGCCGCAGCCGGACCTCAACTGGTGGAACGAGGAGGTCCGGCGCGAGTTCGACGACATCGTGCGCTTCTGGTGGGACCGTGGCGTGGCGGGCTTCCGCATCGACGTGTGCAACATGATGATCAAGGACAAGGAGCTGCGCGACAACCCGCCGGCCACCGAGGACGATCCCCTCGACCAGCAGTTCATGGGCCAGCGTGCCGTCTACAACACCGACCGTCCCGAGGCCCACGACATCCTGCGCCGTTGGCGCGCCATCGCCGACTCCTACGAGCCCGAGCGCCTGCTCATCGGCGAGACCAACGTGGAGAAGCTGCCGGTGCTCATGGAGTTCTACGGCGACGGGCGCAACGAGCTGCACGGCGGCTTCAACTTCGTGTTCATCAACGCGCCGCTGGAGGCCGCCGCGCTGCGTCGCGTCGTCGAAGACACCGAGGCGCTCCTGCCCGACGGGGCGTGGCCCATCTGGACGGCATCCAACCATGACGTGTCGCGCCTCGCCACCCGGTGGGCCGCCGGCGACCCGGCCAAGGTCAAGCTGGCGCTGCTGCTCCTGCTGACCCTGCGGGGCACTCCCTTCCTCTACGCCGGCGACGAGATCGGCCTGGTCGACGGCCCGGTGCAGCGCGAGGACGTCCTCGATGCGGTGGGCGCTCGCTTCTGGCCCGTCTACAAGGGCCGCGACGCCGAGCGCACGCCGATGCCCTGGAACGGCGAGCCCGGCGGCGGCTTCACTGCCGCCGGGCGTGCGCCCCTGGCTGCCCGATGGCCGACCCGGCGCAGTGCAACGTGGCCGACCAGGAGGGCGACCCCGGCTCGGTGCTCGAGCTGTGCCGGCGGGTCATCGCGGCGCGCCAGGCCAGCGAGGACCTGGCCGTGGGCCCGTACCGGTCGCTCCCGTCGCCTGCGGGCACCTGGGCCTACGCCCGGGGGGACGGCGCCACCGTGCTGCTCAACATGTCGAGGCGACACGGTCGTCCTTCGACGGCGTGGCCGGGACGGTGACCGTGAGCACCGAGCACGGCCTGGAGGGCTCGAGCGTCGAGGGCACGCTGGCGCTGCCGCCCTGGGGCGGGGCGGTCGTCAGCGCGCCATGAGCGAGTCGGCGGCGCGTGCGCTGCGACGGTACCGGCGACGACCGTCCGACCCGGCGGCGCTTCGTCCTCTGCACCACGCCGGCGCAGGGCCATACCGCCCGCTCCTGGTCGCGTTGTCCGGCCGCCTGGTCGCGCGAAGGCCACGACGTGGTCTTCTTCACGACCGAGCACTACCGGGAAGCGGTCGAGGCCACGGGCGCTCGCTTCGTCCCCTTCGCCGCGGCGGACGACGCCCACGATCTGATGGTGGCCAACCCCGAGCGCGAGTCGTCGTCCAAGCGCGGCGTGCGCGGGGTCAAGGACGACCTGCGCCGGATCTTCATCGGCCCGCTGCCCGGGCCAGTGCCGCGACCTGCGCGCCATCCTCGAGGACTTCGCCGCCGACTGCATCGTGGTCGACTCCATGTTCTTCGGCGCCCTTCCCCTGGCGCTGGGCCCCCGCGCCGGAGCGGCCCGCGCTCGCCGCCTCGGCGTCATGCCGTACGCATCGAACAGCCGGGACACCGCACCGTTCGGGGTGGCGTTCCAGCCCGGGACGGGGCCGCTGCGCCGGCTGCGCAACGCCACCCTGAATTGGGCCACCGAGCACCTCGTGCTGGCCGACATTCAGCGCTTCGCCCGGCGCCGGCTGGCCGAGGCCGGCGCGCCCGGCGGTTCCCCGGCTACTTCGTCGACCTCCAGCCCAAGGTGGTCGACGCCTTCCTGCAGGCGACGGTGGCCGGCTTCGAGTACCCGCGCTCGGACCTCGCCGCCTCCGTGCGCTTCGTCGGGCCCATCCTCTCCCCGCCGCGGCAGCTCCTTCGAGCAACCCGGCTGGTGGGACGAGCTCGACAGCGGCCGGCCGGTGGTCCACGTCACCCAGGGCACGCTCGACAACGCCGACCTCGGCCGGCTGCTGCTGCGTGACGACCCGCGCCCTGGCCCACGACGACCTGCTCGTCGTGGCCACCACCGGCGGGCCCGACCCCGAGCCGTTGCGGCGGGACCTGCCGGCGAACGTCCGCCTGGAGCGCTTCGTCCCCCACGACCTGCTGCTCCCCCACGTCGACGTCATGGTCACCAATGGGGGCTACGGCGGCGTGCAGCAGGCGCTGGCCAACGGCGTCCCCCTGGTCGTGGCCGGCGACAGCGAGGACAAGCCCGAGGTCGCCGCCCGCGTGCAGTGGTCCGGCGCGGGCATCAACCTGCACACCGGCCGGCCCTCGCCCGCCATGGTGGCGGCGCGCCGTGCGCCGGGTGCTGGCCCGCGACTCCTACCGCCCGCGGGCGCGGGCACTCCAGGCCGAGATCGCCGCCACCGATCCCCTGGCCACCATCAGCGCCGCATTGGCCGACGCTGTGCGACGGCCAACGACGTGGCCGTGCACCCGAGACGTCTGACCCGGGTCCGCCTGGCCAAGGGTCGGCCGAGCGGGGCCGGTTACAGTCGGCGGCATGCAGGCCGAGTCCCAGGTCCGGCCGGGTGCGCTGGCAGCGAGCGCGCACAGGGCCGGCGCTCCCGGACTCGTTCCCCGAGTCGGGGCTGCTCGAGGATCTGCCGGCCCGCGAGCTGCACCGGGGCCTCTTCCACCTCCTCTTCGGGCGGGAGCCGGCCCCGAGACGACCCCTTCGTGGCCGAGCTCGAGCACGGCACCAAGAGCCCCGCGCCAGTTCATGGAGTGGCTGATCCACTCGGCCGAATGGAGCCACTCGGCGCCCATGACCGAGTTCGGGCCGTCGCTGCACTACGGGCGCGGCGTCTTCATCCGCAGCCTGCCGCAGGGCGCGGCGGATCCTCGACATCGGCGGCGTGGCGCTCGGCGTCCCCTACGGCGCGCTCGTGCTGATGGGGTATCCCTACACGTTCGAGGAGATCGTCATCGTCGACCTGCCCGAGCGAGGACCGCCACGAGCTGTACCAGGACGGCCAGAGCAGACTCCTCGGTCGACGTAGCAGGCGGACGGGTCTCCTACCGCTACCACTCCATGACCGACCTCAGCAGCTACCCGTCGGCATCGTTCGACATGGTCTACAGCGGTCGAGAGCATTGAGCACATCACGCGGGCCGAGGCCGAGCAGGTCCTGGCCGAGGCCCGCCGCGTGCTGCGGCCGGGCGGCGTCCTCGCCCTCGACACGCCCAACGCCAACCTGACCCGCCTGCAGCAGGACGCCTTCATCGACCCCGACCACAAGTACGAGTACCGGCACGCCGGAACTGGCGGCCATGCTGCGCGGCAACGGCTTCGTCATTGAGCGGGCGCGAGGGCATCAACTACGGCGGTGACTCGCTGGCCCGCGGGCGTCTTCGATCCGAACGAGCTCGCCACCAAGCGTGGCGTGTTCGACGACATAGAGAAGTGCTACCTGCTGGCCTACGTGTGCCGCCGACCGCGCCACCCCTCGGTGCGGGCGTCCGCTGGAGCGAGCCTGGTGGCGCGTCGGCGGGACGCAGGCCACGCCGCGGCGGGTCGCTCGCCAAGGTGCGGCGCCGAGCTCGCCCGCTGACCCGAGTGTCTGTCGCTACCGGTTGACGGGCGACATGTCCGCGTAGCGGTCACCCTTGGCGGGCGCGACGGTGTCGAGCACGGCGAGGTCCTCCTCGGTCAGCTCGACGTCGAGCGCGGCGACGTTCTCCTCCAGGTAGGTGCGGCGCTTCGTGCCCGGGATCGGCGCCACGTCACGGCCCGCCGCGTGCACGAAGGCGAGCGCGATCTGCCCGGGCGTACAGCCCTTGGCCGAGGCGAGCTGGTCGATGACCTCCACGATGGCGACGTTGTCGGCCAGGTTGTCCCCCTGGAAGCGGGGCTGGTAGCGGCGGAAGTCGCTCTCGTCCAGGTCGTCGAGCGAGCGCAGGGCGCCGGTGAGGAAGCCGCGGCCGAGCGGGCTGTAGGGGACGAATCCGATGCCGAGCTCGCGCAGCGTGGGCAGGATCTCCTTCTCGGGATCACGCGACCAGACCGAGTACTCGGTCTGCAGGGCGGAGATCGGGTGCACGGCGTGGGCCCGACGGATGGTGGCCGGCGCCGCCTCGGAGAGGCCGAGGTAGCGCACCTTGCCCTGCGGTCACGAGCTCGCCCATGGCCCCGATCGTCTCCTCAATCGGCGTGTCGGGGTCGACGCGGTGCTGGTAGTAGAGGTCGATGTGGTCGACGCCGAGCCGCTGCAGCGAGCCGTCGCAGGCCTGGCGGACGTACTCGGGTCGGCCGTTGACGGCGCGCTTGGTCGGGTCGTCGGGGTCGCGCACGATGCCGAACTTGGTGGCGATGACCGCCTCGTCGCGGCGCCCGGCCAGTGCCTTGCCGACGAGCACCTCGTTGGTGTGCGGCCCGTACATGTCGGACGTGTCGAAGAAGGTCGACCCCGAGCTCGAGCGCCCGGTGGATGGTGGCGGTCGACTCGTCGTCGTCGCGTCGGACCGTAGAAGTCGGACATCCCCATGCAGCCGAGGCCCTGGCGCGAGACCATGCAGCCCCTGCGTTCCGAGCGCGATCGTTTCCATGGCCATCTGGGCTCCTCTCGTCGTGTCCGCCCCGCGCTCGTCGACGCCGGGCGGACCTCCGGGTTCCGGATCGGATCCCACCCTAGGGCGGAGCGCCGCCTACGAGGTGCGGGCGTGCTCGATCCGCTGGCCCGTGGCGGCCAGCTCCTCGAGGCGCTACGGCGTACTCCTCCGAGTCGATGTCGTAGACCCACATGACGAGGGCGTCCTGCCCGGTCACCGGGTAGTAGTTCTTGCGCACGGCGACCGGGGCGAAGCCGAAGCGCCGGTAGAGCGCCTGGGCCGGCTCGTTGTTGGCCGCCACCTCGAGCGAGATGTGCTTGGTGCCGCCGGCGCGCAGCGTGCGGATGCCGTCGACGATCATGGTGATCGCCACGCCGCGAGCGCTGGTAGCTGGGCGCCGTGGCGATGGTGGTCATGTGCGCCTCGTCGTCGACCATCATGAAGCCGATGTAGCCCGCCATCTCGTCGCCGTCCCACACGGCGCGGTAGAGGCGGCCCTTGCGCAGCGCCAGCTCGGAGTTGAACACCGCGACCGACCACGGCTCGGGGAAGACCTTGGCTCTCGATGCGGAGCACGTGACGCAGGTCCCTCCGCTTGAGCTTCTCGATGCGCAGCGTCACCGTCGCCACCGCAGCCTCAGGCCCGCACGGCCCGGGCGAAGTTGCTCACTGCGTCCGCCTCACGCATGTAGAGAGGAACGACCGCAGCCGGGCTCGACTGGCGGTTCTCCCGCGTCCAGCCGGGCCCGGGCCAGGTCGAGCAGCGCCGCCGGTGGTGGAAAGGCCAGGCCCGGCGCTGCCGGGTCCACACCCGGGGACCTGCCGCAGCACGTCGGCGTAGCGCAACGCGCCGTCTCCCACGGCGTGCACCGGCTCGCCGGCGAACGTCTCCCAGCGCGGTCGCCAGGTCTTCGGGCGCGAACAGGCCGACAGCGAGGCGAGCCGCTGCACGGCGGCAGCGGTCCGGCCACGTCGACCTCGTGCACGGCGGCGAACACCTCGCCCCGCCGGGCGTCGACGCAGGCGAGCACCAGGCCGCGGAGCCCCGCCGCGGCGGCGCCGGCCGTCAGGATGTCCAGGCTGGTCGCCCCCATGACCCCGAGGCCGAGCGACTGGGCCAGCCCCTTGGCCGCCGCCACGCCGACGCGCAGGCCGGTGAAGAGCCCGGGGCCGATGTCGACCGCCACGACGCCCAGGTCGGCCGGGCACGAGATCGAGCTGGTGCCAGCAGGTGCTCCAAGGCCGGCGTGAGCGTCTCGACGTGGCGGCGCCGGCCCGTCAACGTCAGCTCGGCCTGCACGCCGGCCGCCGTCCGGACGGCGACCCCGACCGTCTCGGTCGCCGTCTCGATCGCCACCATGGCGCGGCGCCGGCGTCGGCGCCGTCCGCCGTCGCCGCCGCTCACGACGTCCGCTCCCGCGGCCGCGCGTCGAGCAGCGCCGCCGCCGCGTCGGATCGCTCGGCCCAGCGGCCCCGGCCGACCAGGGTGAGGCTCGCGCCGCTCGGGCGCCCCCACGGGGTCGGGGGCGACGAGCGTGACCTCGAGCGCGCTGTCGCCCAAGCGCCGGGGCCGCCAGCTCGCCCCATTCGACCAGGGCCACCGCGTCCTCCTCGACCAGCTCGGCCAGGGCCAGGTCGACCACCTCGTCCAGCGAGCCGGTCCGGTAGACGTCGGCGTGGATGAGCAGCCCGACCGGGCTGCCCTCCCCGCAGCGGTACTGGCGCACCAGGGCGAAGGTGGGGCTGGTCACCGGGCCCGGCACGCCGAGCGCGGCGGCGAAGCCCTGGGCGAAGACCGTCTTGCCCGCGCCGAGGTCGCCCACCAGCAGGACGACGTCGCCCGGCCGGCACAGTGCCGCCACCCGCCCGGCCAGCGTCCGGGTCTCGCTCGGGCGACTCGCTCGTCCACGTCGACCGGCCAGCTCACGGTCGGTCCGTCGCCATCAGGCGCTTGGCCCGGACGAAGTCGGCCCGCATCTCGGCCATGGCCTCGCCGCCCGCCCGCAGCACGTAGGCCGGGTGATACGTCGGGACGACGTCGGCCCGCCCCCGCTCGAAGACCTGTCCGCGCAGCTCCCGGATGCCCTTGGTCGTCTCGAGCAGCAGCTTGGTGGCGAAGTTGCCCAGCGTGATGATCACGCCGCGGGTCGATGAGCTCGATCTGCTCGGCCAGGTACGGCCGGCACGCCTCGATCTCCTTGGGCGCCGGGTCGCGGTTCTGCGGCGGCCGGCACTTGACGACGTTGGCGATGTAGCACTCGGCCCGGGTCAGGCCGACCTCCTCCCACATGAGGCGGTCGAGCAGCTTGCCCGAGCGGCCGACGAAGGGCTCGCCGGCCAGGTCCTCCTCGCGGCCCGGGCCCTCGCCCACGAAGAGCAGATCGGCCGTCGGCGAGCCCACCCCGAACACGACCTGGGTCCGGCCCTTGGCCAGCGGGCAGAGCGTGCACGTCGACGCGGCGACGCGCAGCCGCTCGAGGGCGTCGACGTCAGACACCGGGCACGTCGGGACGGTTCAGCACGATGCGCGGCATGCGCGGCCCGACCCCGCACACCACCTCGTAGCTGATCGTCCCCACCATGGCGGCCCAGTCGTCCGCCGTGATCTCCTCGTCGCCCTGCCGCCCGAGCAGCACGACCTCGTCGCCCGGCCGGACCGAGTCGTCGTCGCCGCAGTCGACCACGAGCTGGTCCATCGTCACCGCCCCGGCCAGAGGCCGGCGCACGCCCGCCGATGAGCACCTCGTAGCCGCCGGCGAAGAGGCTGCGGGGCACGCCGTCGGCGTACCCGATGGGGACGGTGGCCACGAGCGAGCGCGTCGGCAGCGGACGGAGCCGGCCGTAGGAGGGGCGCTCCCCCGCCGTCGAGGATGCGCACCGCCACCACCCGCGCCTTCAGCGCCATGGCCGGGCGCAGCTGCTCGCCGCCCGCCTGCGCGTCGAAGGCCTCCTGCACCGAGCGGCCCGGGCAGGTAGCCGTAGAGCCCGAGCCCGCAGCGCACCATGTCGTGGCGCGCCTGCGGGAAGGCGATGGCGCCCGCCGTGTTGGCGGCATGCAGCAACGGCGCCGTGATGCCGGCCGCGGCCAGCTCCGCCACCAGGTGGTCGAACAGCGTCGAGCTGGCCCTCGGTGTAGGCGCGGTCCTCCGCGCTCGCCGTCGGCCACCGGCAGGTGGGTCCAGATGCCCTCGAGCTGCAACGCGGGCTCGGCCACCACGGCCGCCGCAATGGCGCGCAGGTCCTCGGGCGCCGCGCCGACCCGGTGCATGCCGGTGTCGACCTTGACGTGGACGGCGACCGGCCGACCGGCCGCCGCGGCGGCCGCGCTGCAAGGCGGCGATCCCCTCGGCCGAGTACAGCGTCGGCGTGAGCCCGTAGGACAGTGCCGTCGCCGCCGCGGCAGGATCGCACTCGCTCAGCAGCAGCACCGGCGCGGTGACGCCGTGCTCGCGCAGCTCCACCCCCTCGTCCACCAGCGCCACGGCGAGCCGGCCCGCGCCGCCGGCCAGCGCGGCCCGGGCCACCGCCGGCCCGCCGTGGCCGTACCCGTGCGCCTTGACGACCGCGCAGAGCTCGGCCGGTCGCGGCCAGGCGGGACGAGCACCGCCGCGTTGTGCGCCACCGCGGCCAGGTCGATCTCGGCCCACGCCGGGCGCGAGCGCCCCTGGGCCATGGTCACCGCGGCGTCCTCGTCCGCCGGCACCGGCGCCACCAGCCGCACCGCCGTGCGCCCTCAGTCATCGCCGTCCCCCGATCGGCCGCCGGATCCGTCTCCGAGAGCAACGCCGCCACCAGGTCGGGCAGGTCGCCGGCCACCAGGCCCTGCGACCGGCCCGAGCGACGCCGCCCGCCCGTGCACGTGGGCGGCCACGGCCGCCGCCTCGAGCGCCGGCAGCCCGCGGGCGCAGAAGGCGCCGATGATGCCCGAGAGGACGTCGCCGCTTCCGGCCGTGGCCAAGGCAGGGCCCGCCGGCCGCCGCCAGCAGCACGTCGGGCGTCGCCGTCGCCGTCGGGTGCGGCCACCGCGGTGAGCGGTCCCTTCAGCAGGACGACGGCGCCGGTGGCCCGGGCCAGCGCCCGCGCCGACGCCAGGCGGTCGTCGCTCGGAGCCGACCCGTTGATGCGCGCGTACTCGCCGTCGTGGGGCGTGAGGATGCTCGGAGCTGCTCCGCCTGTCGAGCAGGCGCGCGCGCCGCGGCGGCGCTCACCCAGCGCGCGTGAGCGCGTCGGCGTCGATCACCAGCGGCACCGGCACGGCGGCGATCACGGCCCTGATCTCCTCCGCCGGTGGCCTCGCCGGTGCCGAGCCCCGGGCCCGATCACCACCGCCTTGCACTTGGCGGTCGCCTCCACGAACGCGTCGGCCCAACCCTCGGCCGGCAGGTGCATGCGGACGGCCTCGGTGGGCCATGCCGCGGCGGGGTCGCCCGGCGAGCCGAGCCGGATCATGCCGGCGCCGGCGGCCATGGCGCCGCGGGTGCAGAGGATGGCGGCGCCCTCCATGCCCGCCGAGCCGGCGGCCACGCCCGACCGCGGTCGTCCACTTGTTGACCTGGCGCGGCCGGGCCGGCACGAGCGCGACGTCGGCGTCCTCGACCAGCAGCGCCTGCGGCGTGGGGAACCCGATCCCGATGTCGGCCACCTCGACCGCGCCGCTGCACACGGCGCCGCGCCCCTTGCAGCAGCCCGGGCTTCAGCGCGGCGAACGTGACCGTGCGGTCCGCCTGCACGGCCGTCGCCCGGCGCGTCGCCGCTGTCGGCATCGACGCCCGAGGGGATGTCGATGGCCAGCACCGCGGCGCCCGCCGGTGGCCGCCGGCGCGTCGTAGGAGCCGCGGAACCCGGTGCCGTAGGCGCCGTCGATGACGAGGTCGCACGGGCGGCAGCGCGGCCCCGCCCCCGACGTCGGCCGCCGTCGGCCTCCAGGACGCGGACCCGGGCGCCCCGCCGGGCCAGGAACGCCGCGGCGACCCGGCCGTCGGCACCGTTGCTGCCCTTGCCCACCACCACGACGACGCGCCGGCCGTAGGCGCCCCCGAGCAGGCGGAGCGCGGCGTGGCCCGCCGCCGTGCCGGCGCGGGCCACCAAGGTCTCGTGCGAGACGGTCTCGAGCGCGGCGGCGTCGGCCGCCCGCATTTCGTCGCGGGTCAGGACGGCGCGCACGGTGCCTGCTCCGCCACGACGAAAGCGATCGCCACGCCGTCGGTGTGGGTGAGGGACAGGTGGAAGGTGCCCGCGCCCTGGGCGCCGGCCAGCTCGGCCGCCGAGCCGTGCAGCCGAGGTAGGGCGCGTTGCGGGTGGCGCCCTTCCCGGTCGTCCGGCACACCTCGACGTCGGTCAGCGCGAAGCCCCCGATGCCGGTGCCGAGCGCCTTCATGACCGCCTCCTTGGCGGCGAAGCGGGCCGCCAGGCTCTGGGCCACGTCGGCCGACCCGACGGCGTCGGATCGCTCGGACTCGGTGAAGCAACGCGCGCGCGAAGCTCGGGCGGCGCTCGAGCACCTGCCGGAACCGCGCCACGTCGACCGCGTCGACGCCCACGCCGACGATGGCCCCGCTGCGCCGGCGACACCCGATTCACTCGACGGTCACCGTCTTGGCCAGGTTGCGGGGGCGGTCGGGGTCGTGGCCGTGCAGGCGGGCCAGCCGGTAGGCCAGCTGCTGCAGCGGCACCACGCCCACCACGGGCGAGAGCAGCGGCGAGGTCGGCGGGACCCACAGCACGTGGTCCGCCGCGGCGGCCGACTCCTCGTCGCCGTCGTCGGCCAGCAGCACCACCGTGGCGCCGCGGCTGCGCACCTCGGCGATGTTGGACAGCATCTTCTCCCACAGCGGATTGCGCGTGGCGATGCCGACGACCACGGTCCCCGGCTCAATCAGCGCGATCGGCCCGTGCTTGAGCTCGCCCGCCGGGTAGCCCTCGGCGCGCAGGTAGGCCAGCTCCTTCAGCTTCGAGCGCGCCCTCCAGGGCGACCGGGAACCCGACGTGGCGCCCCAGGAAGAAGAAGTCACGGGCGTCGGTCAGCTTGGCCGCCACGTCGTCGACGTCACCGGCCCGCTCCAATGCCTCGGAGACCAGGCCGGGCAGCACCTCCATGGCGTTGAGGATCTCGTTGATCTCCGACGCCGGCCGGGTGCCGAGGATCTGGGCCAGGTACAGCCCCAGCACCTCGAGCGCCACAATCTGGGCCAGATGGCACTTGGTGGAGGCCACGCCGATCTCGGGTCCGGCCCGCGTGTAGAGGACGCCGTCGGCCGCCCGGGCCATGGAGGAGTCGACGACGTTGGAGACGACGAGCACCTTGGCTCCGAGGCGCGCCGCCTCGCGCATGGCCTCGGACGTGTCGAGCGTCTCGCCCGACTGCGAGACCCCGACGCACAGCGTCCGCTCGTTCAGCACCGGGTCGCGGTAGCGGAACTCGCTGGCGATGTCGACCTCGGTCGGCAGCTTGACCCAGTGCTCAATGGCGTACTTGGCCACGAGGGCGGCGTGATAGCTCGAGCCGCAGGCGACGATGAACACCTTGTCGATGTCGCGCAGGTCGTCGGCGCTCAGCCGCATCTCGTCGAGGATCAGCTCGCCGTCCGGGCCACGGCGGTCGAGCAGCGTGTCCGCCACCGCTTGCGGCTGCTCGTTGATCTCCTTGGACATGTAGTCCTCGAAGCCGCCCTTCTGGGCCGCCTCGAGATCCCAGCTGATCGTCAGCTGCTCGGGCTCGACGGCCGTGCTGTCGAGCGTGCTGACCTCAACGCGCCCGGGCGTGAGGACGGCCAGCTCGTCGTCCGCCAGCGCGTAGACCTCGCGGGTGTGCCCGATCAGGGCGGGGATGTCCGAGGCGAGGATACGCCACGCCGTCCTGCAGGCCGAGGACGAGCGGCGTCTTGCGCCGGGCGGCCACGATGGTGTCGGGCTCGTCCGCCGAGATCACGGCGATGGAGTAGGCGCCCCGCAGCCGGCGCAGCATGGCGCGGGTGGCCTCGGCCAGCGAGGCCGCCGCCGGCCATCTCCTGCTCAATGAGGTGGGCCATCACCTCGGTGTCGGTGGCCGAGATGAGCGTGTGCCCGGCGGCCACGAGCTCGGCCCGCAGCTCGGCGTGGTTCTCGATGATGCCGTTGTGGATCAGGGCCAGCCGCCCGGTGCAGTCCGTGTGCGGGTGGGCGTTCTCGGCGGTGGGGCCGCCGTGGGTGGCCCAGCGGGTGTGACCGATCGCCGCCGCATGCCCCGTCGGGGCGTCGGCCGCCAGGTCTTGGAGCTTGGCCACGGAATTCGGTGCCGCCGGCCGCCCGGGCCCGCCAGATGGAGGCCCCGTTTCCGCCGGTGCTCGGCCTCAGCGGCGCCGGCGCCGTCCGCGCCGGCTTCGACCACCATGGCCACGCCGGCCGAGTCGTACCCGCGGTACTCGAGCTGGTGCAGGGCACCGAGCAGGAGAGGGATGGCGTCGGACTCGCCCGTGACGCCGATGATGCCGCACATAAGGACCCAGGCTACCTGGGCCTACCTGGGTGCCTGCGGCTCGATCTGCCCCAGCGCGGCCTTGACGACACCGGCGAGCTGAGCCGCCACTGCGTTGGCCTGGGCCTCCACCCGCGCCTCGACCATCACGCGCACCAGCGGCTCGGTGCCGCTCGGGCGCAGGAGGACCCGGCCCTCGTGCCCGAGCTCGGCCTCCGCCTTGACCACGGCCTCCCACACCTCGGCGCTGTCGGCCAGGCGCTCGGGTTGGGGGATGGGCACGTTGACCAGGCGTTGCGGCACCCGCTCCACCAGCCCCGCCGAGAGCTCGGCCAACGACCGGCCGGCGCGCAGCACCAGGTCGGCGAGCGCGATCCCGGTCAGGATGCCGTCCCCGGTGGTCGAGCGCGACCGGAAGATGATGTGCCCGGACTGCTCGCCGCCCAGGCTCAGCCCGTCGGCGTCGAGCGCGGCCAGGACGTGGCGGTCCCCCACGTCGGTCTCGCGCACTCCGATGCCGCGGGCCTCCATGGCCAGGCGGAAGCCGAGGTTGGTCATGACGGTCACGGCCACGGTGTTGCGGGCCAGCTCGCCCCGCTCGGCCAGGTCGAGGGCGAAGAGCGCCAGCAGCACGTCGCCGTCGACGATGGTCCCGTCGTGGTCGACCGCGATGACCCGATCGGCATCGCCGTCGAAGGCCAGGCCGAGGTCGGCCCCGTGCGCCACGACCGTCCGCGCCAACTCGCCCGGGTCGGTCGAGCCGCACTTGTCATTGATGTTCGCCCCGTCCGGCGTGTTGTGCAGCGCAGTGATCTGCGCTCCGAGGTCGGCCAACACCCGTGGCGCGATGGCGCTGGCGGCCCCGTTGGCGCAGTCGACGACGATGCGCAGCCCGTCGAGCCGACGGCCCTCGAGGGTCTGCACCAGGTGCGCCTCGTAGAGCTCCACGGCCTCGGGCTCGGCGCTGATGCGCCCAACCCCGTGGCCGGTCGGGCGGCGGGGCGGACCGTCCGGGTCGGCCAGGATGGAGTCGAGCTCGTGCTCGATCTCACTCTCGACCTCCGTGGGCAGCTTTGTCCCGTGGAGGCTGAAGAGCTTGATCCCGTTGTCGCCGAAAGGGTTGTGGGAGGCCGAGATCACGGCGCCGGGCACGTGCCGCGCCTCGGCCACGGCCGCCACGCCGGGGGTGGGCAGCACACCGAGGTCGACGACGTCCGCGCCCTCGCCGGCCAGGCCGGCCGAGAAGGCGGCTTGCAGGAGTGGGCCCGAGCGGCGTGTGTCGCGGCCGACGACGAACGCCGGGGCGGGCAGCACACGGGCAGCGGCACGCCCGAGAGCAAGGGCCAGCTCGGGTGTCAACTCCTCGTTCGCAACCCCGCGCACACCGTCGGTGCCGAAGCGGGTCGGCGCCATTGCAGTCCTGCTTGCTACCGCTTGGAGTACTGCGGCGCCTTGCGGGCCTTCTTGAGGCCGTACTTCTTGGATTCCTTCTCGCGGGCGTCGCGGGTGAGGAGGCCGGAGCGCTTGAGCGCCCCGCGCAGTTCGGGATCCATTTCGATCAGGCTGCGAGCGATGCCGAGGCGCATGGCGCCGGCCTGGCCCGAGATCCCGCCGCCGTCGATGGTGGCGTCGATGTCGTAGGACTCGCTCGTATTGGTGAGCCGCAGCGGCTCCGTCACCAGCATGCGGTGGGTGGCGGAGGTGAAGTAGCGCTCAATGGGGAGCTTGTTGACCGTGATGGCGCCCTGGCCGGGGCGGAAGCGGACGCGCGCCACTGCTTGCTTGCGGCGTCCGGTGGTCTGACTCAGTGGTGCAGGCATTGCGAGGGTGGTGTCCTTCCTGGTGCGCCGGCTCAGCCGGCGCGGCGGGCCTGTGGGAGTTCGAGTGGCTCGGGCTTCTGCGCCGAGTGCGGGTGGTCGGGGCCGGCATAGACCTGCAGCTTGCCGAGCATCTGGCGGCCCAGCGTGTTCTTCGGCAGCATGCCGCGCACCGAGCGCCGGATGAGCTCGGCCGGCTTCTCCTCGAGCAGTTCGGCGTAGCTGGTGGAGCGGAGGCCACCGGGGTAGCCACTGTGCCGGTAGGCCATCTTGGCGTCGGCCTTGTTCGAAGTGAGGACGACCTTGTCGGCGTTGATCACGATCACGTGGTCGCCGGTGTCGACGTGCGGGGCGAAGTAGGGACGGTGCTTGCCGCGCAGGACGGCCGCCACCGACGAGGCCAGGCGCCCGAGGACGAGGCCGTCGGCGTCGACGACGAACCAGCTGCGCTGGATCTCGGTGACCTTCGGTGAAAATGTGCGCACAAGACCGATCTTTCGCTTCCGCGTGGTGGGCGAGACTGCCTCCGGACCTGGGTCCCGGGGCTGGCTCAACGGTCCCGGGGGTCCCGAGAGCCGACGTACCAGGATAGGGCCCCTGGCAGGGAGGGGCAAGCCGCGGCGCCAGATCGCCCGAACGGACTCAGGCGGCCGGGGAGCCGGGCGGCGCGTCGTAGGTCACCGAGACCAGGCAGAGACCGTGCGCGGGGGCCGGATCGGGCATGCGGTGCCGTGAGACCGCCCGGAGCCGCTCCATGAGACCGGCGGCGTTCTCCTTGCCCCGGCCCACCTCGACCAGGCTGCCCACCAGGGATCGGACCATCTGATGGCAGAAGGAAGCGGCGGAGATCTCGAAGCGGAGAAGGCGGGTCTCCTCCTCGCCCCCGTCGGCGTCCAGCGCCTCGGGCCCCCGGTCGACGCTCCAGCGGGCGGTGGTCACCCGGCGCACCAGGGGCCGGCCGGCGTCGGATCCCACCGGCCGGCGGCAGAAGGAACGGAAGTCGTGTGTGCCCAGCAGGACGTCAGAGGCAGTCCGCATGGAGCCCAGGTCGAGGGGGTCCCGCACGTGCCAGGACACCGACGCCAGCAGCGGATCAGGGGCGGGGGCGTTCCACACGAGGTAGCGGTAGGTCCGTCCGGTGGCCGAGCGGCGGGCGTCGAACGCCGGGTCGACCACCTCGGCGTGGCGCACCACCACCTCGGGCGCCAGCTGGCGGTTGAGGGCGCGGGCGAGCCGGACCCCGTCGTAGGGGATGTGCGGGAGGTCCACGTGGACCACCTGGCCCCGGGCGTGCACACCGGCGTCGGTGCGGCCGGCACAGGTGATGACCGGCGCCTCGCTCAGGCGGGCCGTCCGCTCAATGGCCAGACGCAGCGCGCCGGCGACCGTGGGGACCTGGGGCTGGGCGGCGAAGCCCCGGAAGGCTGCACCGTCGTAGGCGATCAGCAGCCTCCAGCGCTGCAGGGCAGCGCCGGCGGGTTGCTCCACCCCTAGACGAACTCGATCCGCGCCATGGGCGCGTTGTCGCCGGGGCGCGGGCCCAGCTTGAGGATGCGGGTGTAGCCACCCGGCCGGTCCGAGTAGCGCGGCCCGATCTCCTCGAAGAGCTTGTGCGCCATGTCCTTGTCGCGGATGAGCGCCACCACGTTGCGGTGGTTGGACAGGCCGCCCTTGCGGGCCGCTGTGACGCACTTCTCGGCCACGGGGCGCAGCGCCTTGGCCTTGGCCTCGGTCGTCACGATGGACTCCGCAGCAATGAGCGACGCGACCAGGTTGCCCATCATCGACTTCTGGTGGGCGGACGAGCCGCCGAACCGGCGGCCGCGCTTGGGGGTTGCCTGCATGACGTCAGTCCCTCGTGCGGAGCGACAACCCGCGCTCGTCCAGACGCTGCACGACCTCGTCGGCCGACTTCTGGCCGAAGTTGGTGATGGCCAGGAGGTCCTCCATGGTCCGCTCGACGAGCTCGCCGATCGTGTTGATCTGCGCGCGCTTCAGGCAGTTGCGGGGACGCTCGGAGAGGTCGAGCTCCTCGATGCGCAGGTCCAGGTCGGGCGAACCGCTCGTGGTGGTCCCGGTGTCGCCGAGCTCCAGGCCCTGGGGGGCCTCCTCGAGGTCGGCCACCAGCGAGACCAGGTTGCGCAGCGTGTCACCGGCCGAGGCCAGCGCCTCGCGGGGCGAGATGGTCCCGTCGGTCTCGATGTCGAGCACCAGGCGGTCGTAGTTGGTCGACTGCTCCACACGCACGGGCTCGATGTCGAAGGTCACCCGGTGGACCGGGGAGAAGATCGAATCGATCGGGATGACGCCGATCGTCGAGGACCGCTTGTTCTTGTCGGCGGAGGCGTAGCCACGCCCGCGCTCCACGGTCACGTCGACGGCCAGGCGGCCTTTGGCGTTGACCGAGGCGATGTGCAGGTCGGGGTTGAGGATTTCGACGTCGGCCGTCAGCTGCAGGTCGGCGGCGGTGGCGTCGGCGGGGCCGCGCACGTCGAGGCGGAGGGTGACCGGCTCGTCGGACTGCACCCGGACCAGCAGGTCCTTGAGGTTCAGGATGATGTCGGTGACATCCTCCTTGACCCCGGGAAGGGTCGTGAACTCGTGCAGCGCCTCGTCGAAGCGCAGCTGGGTCACGGCTCCACCGGGGATGGAGGAGAGCAGCGTGCGCCGCAGCGAGTTACCGAGCGTGGTGCCGAAGCCCGGGTCGAGCGGGCCGATGGCGAAACGCTGCCGGTTGTTCTGCTCCTCGTCGACGGTCTCGACGGTCGGCCGTTGGATGATCAGCATGGTGGGTACTCCTGTTGCAGGGGACGGGGCTACTTCGAGTACAGCTCGACGATCAACTGCTCCTGAATGGGCTCGTCGATGTGCTCGCGCAGTGGCGGGTTCAGGATGGACACCGAGAAGCCGGCGTCGCCGGTCTCGAGCCAGGCCGGGGTCTGGCGCTCCAGGGTGTCCATGTTGCGGCGGACCAGGAAGTTCCCGCGGGTGGCCTCGCGCAGCAGGACGGTCTCGCCGGTCCGCACGCGGTAGCTGGGGATGGTGACGCGCTTGCCGTTCACGCTCACGTGGCCGTGGCGCACGAACTGGCGCGCCTGGCGGCGGCTGGCGCCCCAGCCGGCCCGGAAGACGACGTTGTCGAGGCGGAGCTCGAGGTTGCGCAGCAAGTTCTCACCGGTGATGCCGCCCTGACGGTTGGCTTCCTCGTACATGTTGCGGAACTGCTTCTCCAGGATCCCGTAGATCCGGCGCGCCTTCTGCTTCTCACGCAACTGGGCCAGGTACTCGGACCCCTGGCGCATGCGGTCGCGGCCGTGCTCGCCGGGCGGGTAGGCGCGGCTGTGACGGTCGGTGACCGCCTCGGAGACCGGGCACTTGAGCGAGTAGCAGCGCTCGCCCTTCAAGAACAGCTTGGTCCGCTCGCGCCGACAGAGTCGGCAGACGGGACCGGTGTATCGAGCCATGGGGTGTGTTCCTCTTCCTCTTCGACCTAGACCCGGCGCCGCTTCTTGGGGCGGCAGCCGTTGTGGGGGATCGGGGTGACGTCTTTGATGCCCACGACCTCGATGCCGACCGCGGCCAGCGACCGGATGGCGGTCTCGCGGCCCGAGCCGGGCCCGCGGACGAGGACGTCGACCTTGCGCACGCCGTGCTCCATGGCCTTCTTGGCACAGGCCTCGGCGGCCAGCTGGGCGGCGAAGGGGGTGGACTTGCGCGAGCCCTTGAAGCCGACGTTCCCCGCCGAGGCCCAGGCGAGGATGTTGCCCTCGGGGTCGGCGATGGAGACGATCGTGTTGTTGAACGAGCTCTTGATGTGCGCCACGCCGTAGGCGATGTTCTTGCGCTCCTTGCGCCGGGGCCGGCGGGCGCCGGGCTTCGTTGGCTTGGCCACTACTTCTTCACCTTCTTCTTCCCGGCCACCGTCTTCTTGGGGCCCTTACGGGTGCGGGCGTTCGTGTGGGTGCGCTGGCCGTGGACCGGCAGGCCCTTGCGGTGACGCACGCCCTGGTAGCAGTTGATCTCCATCTTCCGCTTGATGTCCTGGGAGACGTCCCGGCGCAGGTCACCCTCGACGCGGAAGTTGGCGTCGATGTAGGTGCGCAGCCGGGCGACCTCTTCGTCGGTCAGGTCGCGCACCCGGGTGGAGGGGTTCACGTCGGACGCCTGGCAGATCTGCGTCGACAGGGTCGGGCCGATGCCGTAGATATAGGTCAGCGAGATCTCGAGCCGCTTCTCACGCGGGATGTCCACTCCGGAAATTCGGGCCATCTGTCTTTCCTCTCCTAGCCCTGGCGCTGCTTGTGGCGCGGGTTGTCACAGATCACCCGAACAACGCCGCGGCGTCGGATGACCTTGCACTTCTCACAGATCGGCTTCACGCTCGGCCGAACCTTCACTTGAATCGCCGTCCTTACTTACTTGTACCGGTAGGTGATCCGACCCCGGTTGAGGTCGTAGGGAGTGATCTCGACCTGCACCTTGTCCCCCGGCAGAATTCGGATGCGGTGCATCCGCATCTTTCCCGAGCTGTGCGCAAGCACCTTGTGTCCGTTCTCCAACTCGACGCGGAACATGGCATTGGGCAGTGGCTCGACCACCGTGCCTTCGAGCACGATGGCATCTTCCTTGGGCTTGGGCAGGTGACTCTCTCCTGATCGTCGTTCTCGTGTGCTTCTCCCGACCGCACCGGTGGCGCGAGGCCGGAACGGGGCGGAATCGGGTGTGGCCGTCGGGCAGTCCGTCCCCACAGGAAAAGACCAGGCCCCAGGGCCAGCGAAAAAGTCTACCGCATCCTGGGGGGATTTCCAGCCGGAGATGGTGAAATCCCTGGCCGGGCCCCGGATCGGGATCCTCAGGCGAGCGTGAAGACCTCGGGGCCGTCAGGGGTGACGGCGATCGTGTGCTCGAAATGGGCCGACAGGCTCCCGTCGGCGGTCACCACGCTCCACTCGTCGTCGAGCACCCGGGTCTCGGGCGAGCCCACGTTGACCATGGGCTCCACGGCGAACACGTTGCCGGCCTTGAGCGTCGGGCCCTTGCTCCCCGGCCAGTAGTTGGGCACCTGGGGCTGCTCGTGCATGGCCGTCCCGATGGCGTGGCCCACGTACTCCCGGACCACGCTGAACCCGGCCGCCTCGGCCACGTCCTGGACCGCCCGGCCGATCTCGTTGAGGGAGTTTCCCCTGGTCATCTGCTCGATACCCGCCCAGAGGCTGCGCTCGGTGACCTCAAGGAGCTTCTGGGCCTCCTTGGAGATGGTGCCGATGCCCATGGTGAAGGCGGCATCGCCGTGGTAGCCCTCAATGATGGCGCCGCAGTCGATGGAGAGGATGTCCCCCTCCTCGAGCACGTAGCCGCCCGGGATGCCGTGCACGATCATGGAGTTGGGCGAGGTGCAGATGACGGCCGGGAAGCCGTGGTACCCCAGGAAGTTCGAGGTGGCGCCCCGGCGCTCCAGGACCTCACGGGCGACCGCGTCCAGCTCGAGCGTGGTGACGCCCGGCTTGGCGGCGGCGCGGGTCGCCTCGTGCATCTCGGCCACGACCTTGCCGGCCCGGCGCATCTTGGCCAGTTCGTCGTCGTTCCGCCTCACTGGGGACCATCTCCCTTCATCTTCCGGCGCAGCGTGTCGATCGCCCCGACCACCCTACGGGTCACCGCGTCGGGCGAGCCGGTGCCGTTGATCTCGACCAGGAGGCTGCGCTCCTTGTACCAGTGGAGCAGGGGCGCCGTTTCCTCCTCGTAGAGGTTGAGCCGGCGCTCAATCGCCTCCTCGGTGTCGTCCTCGCGCTGCACCACTTCCCCGCCGCAGACGTCGCACGTCCAATTGACCAGCGGCGGGGCGGCCGTCGAATAGTTGGCGCCGCAGTCCACGCACACCCGGCGCGAGGCCAGGCGCTTCATGACCAGGTTGGTCGGGACCTGCAGGTCGATCACGATGTCGAGGCCGAACGGGGACACGATCTTCTCCAACGATTCCGCCTGCACCGTGGTGCGGGGGCAGCCGTCGAGCACGAAGCCCCGCCCGGTGGTGTCGCGTTCGCTGAGTCGACCCCCCACCATCTCCATGACCATCTCGTCGGGGATGAGCTCACCCTGCTCCATGAGCGACTGGGCGCGCTGGCCCAGGGGCGAGCGCGACTTCACCTCGCTGCGCAGCATGTCCCCCGTGGAGACGTGCGGAACCACGTAGTGATGCGAGAGGCGCACGCACTGCGTCCCCTTGCCGGCCCCCTGCTTGCCGAGGACCACGAGCCTGACCCCGGGAATCACCGTCGCCTACTTGAGGAAGCCCTCGTAGTTGCGCATCATCAACTGGCTGTCGATCTGGCGCATGGTCTCGAGCGCGACGCCGACCGAGATCAGCAGCGTGGTCCCGTAGAAGGGGAACTTGTTCAGATGCCACAGCGCCATGAGGAGCGAGGGCACGACGGCCACCGAGCCCAGGAACAGGGCTCCCACCACCGTGATGCGGCTGAGGATGTGGGCGAAGTAGCGCTCGGTGGGCGGGCCGGGCCGGATGCCGGGCACGAACCCACCCTGCTTGCGGATCAGGTCGGCCTGCTGGTGCGGGTCGAAGGCGACGTACACGTAGAAGAACGTGAACATCACGATGAGGAGGAAGTACGCCAGGATGTAGAAGAAGCTCGTCGGCGTCAGGCTGTTGCGCACGAAGTTCTGGAACCAGTTCCACGGGACGACGTTCGAGAGCAGAACCGGGATGTAGAGCACCGAGCTGGCGAAGATGATCGGGATCACGCCGGACTGGTTCACCTTGAGCGGGATGTAGGTGGAGCTGCCGCCGTACATGCGCCGCCCGACCACCCGCCGGGCGAACGTGACGGGGATACGGCGCTGCCCCTGGTCCATGAAGACGATGAAGACCAGCAAGATGATCGAGACGAGGATGATGATCCCGAACTTTGTCTTCCCCCCTTCCTCGTAGATCGCCTTGAACCCGGTGGGGATGGCGGCCACGACGTTGGCGAAGATCAGGATCGACATGCCCTGGCCGATGCCGCGCTGGGTGATGAGCTCGGCCAGCCACATCACGAAGGCGGTCCCGGCCGTCAGGATCAGCACCATGAAGAGGGCGAGCGGCCAGTTGAAGCTGGGAATCAGGTCGACGCTCGTGCCGAGCAGGGCCGAGTCGTGGCCGTGGAAGGCGTAGACGAGGCCCGAGGACTGCATGACCGCGAGGGCCACCGTGAGGTAGCGGGTGGTCTGGGTGATCTTCTTCTGCCCGACCGCACCCTGGTCCCGCCACTCCTCCAGCTTGGGGATGACGGTCGAGAGCAGCTGAATGATGATGGAGCTGGTGATGTAGGGCATGACGCCCAGGCCGAAGACGGCCAGGCGCACCAGGGCGCCGCCGCTGAAGAGGTTGAGGAAGCCCAGCACGCCCGATGCGGACGCTTGGCTCTCGAGGCTCTGCAGGCGCGACCAGTTGACGCCGGGGACCGGGACGTTCGCCCCGATTTGGTACAGGGCGATGATGGCCAGCGTGAAGATGACCTTGTTGCGAAGGTCGGGGACTCTGAAGATGTTGGCGAGCCGGGAGAGCATGGCCCTTCCTCTCAGTGGAGTCCCGGAGCGGTGGTCACTAGCGGTTCATCAGGGCGTTGCCCGACGCGGGCGGACGCCCGTGTCGCGAAGGGCAATGCCACACGGTCGACGCTACCCCCGGCGGCGGTGATGGCCGCCTCGGCCGACTTGGAGAAGGCGTGGGCCGAGACCCGGACGGGGCGGCTGAGCGACCCCTGCCCCAAGATCTTGACCAGGGCCTTCGGCCGCACGAGACCGGCCTCGACCAGCGTCTGCGACCGTCACCTCGTCCGCACCCAGTTCCTCGAGCGCGGCCAGGTTGACCGGGGTGTACTCGATCCGGAACGGGTTCTTGAACCCCTTCAGCTTGGGAATGCGCTGCATGAGGGGGAGCTGGCCACCCTCGAACCCGGCCGGCATGGTGTTCCGGGCCTTCTGGCCCTTCGTCCCACGGCCGGCCGTCTTGTGGCCCTTGCCCCCGGTGCCGCGGCCGACCCGGCGCTTGGCCGTGGTCGCGCCCTTGGGCGGCGCCAGATCGTGGAACTTCACTTGGACACCTCCTCAATGCGGATCAGGTGCGGCACGCGGGCCAGCATGCCCCTGATTTCGGGGCGATCCGGCAGTTCGTTGGACTGACCGATGCCGCGCAGGCCCAGGGCCCGCAGCGTGCCGCGGTGCTTCGGCTTGGTCCCGATGGCCGACCGGGTCTGCGTGACGAGCAGCACGGACTCCCCAGTGGCCTTCTTCGTCGCGGCGGCCATGGTCAGCGTGCCTCCGCCGCGAACAGGTCCGTCTCGCGCTTGCGCTCGCGGTAGGCCCGCAGGACGCCGCCGGGAGTCACCTCGTCGGCCGACTTGCCCCGCAGCGCGGCCACGTCGTCCGGGCGCCGCAGCTGCTTGAGCCCGGCGATGGTGGCGTGCGCCACGTTGATGCCGTTGGACGAGCCCAGCGACTTGGCCAGGATGTCGCGGATGCCCGCCATCTCGAGGATGTGGCGGGCCGCACCACCGGCGATGACGCCGGTCCCGGGTGCGGCGGGCTTGAGCAGGACCCGGCCCGCGCCGCTCTCTCCGATGACGGGGTGGACGATGGTGCTGCCGGCAAGGGGCACCTCGAAGAGGTTCTTGCGCGCCTCTTCGATACCCTTCTGGACCGCCAGCCCGGCCTCCTTGGCCTTGCCGTAGCCCAGGCCGACCTTGCCGTTGCCGTCGCCGACGACCATGAGGGCGGCAAAGGAGAAGCGCCGGCCACCCTTGACCACCTTGGCCACCCGGTTCACCTTGATGGTGCGCTCTTCGTACTGTGTGTCGACCATGCTCAGAACTCCAGTCCTTCGGCCCGTGCCGCGTCAGCCAGGACGGCGACACGCCCGTGGTACACGAAGCCCCCACGGTCAAAAACCACCTTGGTGATACCGGCCGCCTTGGCGCGTCGAGCCAAGGAGCCGCCCGACCGATTCTGCGCCTGTCACGTTACCGCCACCGCTCTTGCCCAAAGACGCACGCTGGTCGGGCTCCACCGACGAGGCCGAGGCCAGGGTGCGGCCCGTCGCATCGTCGATGAGCTGGGCCGAGATGTGCCGGTTGGACCGGTGCACGGCCAGGCGGGGGCACTCGGCGGTGCCGCTGACCTTGGTGCGCACGCGGGCGTGACGCCGCAGGCGCAGCCGGGTGCGATCGCTCGTTCGTGCCATTACTTGGCAGCCTTTCCTGCTTTGCGCAGCACTCGTTCGTTGGCGTAGCGCACGCCCTTCCCCTTGTAGGGCTCGGGCTTGCGCAGCTTGCGGATGTCGGCGGCCACCTGGCCCACCTTCTCCTTGTCGATCCCCTTGACGATGACCCGTGTCGGCACCGGCACCTCGAAGGTGATGCCATCGGGGGCGGCGACGTTCACCGGGTGGGAGAAGCCGAGCGCCAGCTCCAGGGCGCTGGGACCCTTGGCCGTGGCGCGGTAGCCCACGCCGACGATCTCGAGCTCCTTGGAGAAGCCGTCCGTGACCCCCGAGACCATGTTGGCCACGAGCGAGCGCGACAGGCCGTGCAGCGCACGGTGCCGGCGCTCGTCGTCGGGACGGCTGACCACGAGCGTGTCGCCCTCCTGCGCAATGGTGATGCCCTCGGGCAGCTCGCGCTCGAGGGAGCCCTGGGGGCCCTTGACGTTGACCGTGGCCCCGCTCAGGGTCACCGTGACATTCGACGGGACCGTGATGGGGGAGCGTCCGACGCGCGACATCAGGCCTCCTCTCGGGTCGTCGCGGTCGGGGCACTACCAGACATGGCAGAGCACCTCCCCGCCCAGGTGCTTGCGACGCGCTTCGGCGTCGGTCAGCAGCCCCTGGCTGGTCGAGACGACCGCCACGCCCATGCCACCGAGCACGCGCGGCATGCCGTCGGCCCGGGCGTAAATGCGCAGGCCGGGCTTCGAGACGCGCTTGATGCCGGCGATGGTCCGCGTGCGGTCGCCCGAGTACTTCAGCGTGATCTCCAGGGTGGAGCCGGGCTTGCCTGTGTTCGGCTCGACCGTGTAGCCCGCGATGAAACCTTCACGCTCCAGAACGGAGGCCAGCGACTCCTTCAGCTTGGAGCCGGGCATCTTCACCGTGTCGAACATGGCGGAGTTGGCGTTGCGGATGCGGGTGAGCATGTCCGCGATGGGGTCAGTCATCGTCATGGCGGCCTACCAGCTTGCCTTCGTGACGCCAGGCACCTCGCCCGCGTGCACCATGACGCGCAGGCAGATGCGGCAGAGCCCGAACTTGCGGTACACGGCCTTCGGCCGTCCGCACCGCTGGCACCGGGTGTATCCCCGCACCTTGAACTTGGGGGTGCGCTGCTGCTTCTCGATCAAAGCCTTTTTCGCCATGGTGCTACCGGGTCTCCTGTCGGAACGGAAAGCCGAACGCTGCCAGGAACGCCCGTCCTTCCTCGTTGGTGCGCGCGGTCGTGACGATGGTGATGTCCATGCCGCGGGTCGTGTCGATCTTGTCGTAGTCGATCTCGGGGAAGATCAGCTGCTCGGTCACCCCGAAGGTGTAGTTGCCGTGGCCGTCGAACGAGCGGGGAGACAGCCCCCGGAAGTCGCGGATACGGGGAATGGCCAGGCTGAGCATGCGGTCGAAGAACTCCCACGCCCGGTCCCCCCGCAGGGTCGCCTTGACGCCGATCGCCTGGCCCTCGCGCAGCTTGAAGCCGGCGATGGACTGCTTGGCCCTCGTGACGATCGGCTTCTGGCCAGTGATCGTCTCGAGGTCGCGTTGTGCCCCCTCGATGAGCGAGGCCTGCTGGGTGGCGCGGCCGACGCCCATGTTGATGACGATCTTCTCCAGCCGCGGCACCTCCATGACGTTGTCCAGGCCCAGCCCTTCCTTCAGGCTGTCCCGGACCTCGCTCAGGTACCGCTCCTTGAGCCGGGGCCGCGCCGGCGCGGTCGTGGCGCTCACAGCGCCGACCCGCACTTCTTGCAGAAGCGGACCTTCTCGTCACCCTCGAACCGGTAGCCGGCCCGCGTGGGCTTGTCGCAGCCCTTGCAGACGAGCGCCACCGTCGAGACGTGCACCGGCATGAACTTGTCGATCACCCCGCCCTGCTGGGTGGCACGCGTCGGCTTGGCGTGACGCTTGGCCACGTTGACGCCTTCCAGGATCACCCGCTCGCGGCTCGGGATGGCCCGCACCACTTCGGCCTTCTTGCCCTTGTCCTTGCCGGACAGGACGATCACCTGGTCTCCCTTGTGAATCCGCATGTCAAAGCACCTCCGGGGCGAGCGACACGATGCGCATGAAGCGCTTGTCGCGCAGCTCGCGGCCGACGGGCCCGAAGATGCGGGTCCCGCGCGGCTGTTGCTGGTCGTTGATGAGAACGGCGGCGTTCTCGTCGAAGCGGATGTAGCTCCCGTCCGGGCGCCGCTTCTCCTTCTTGGTCCGCACGACGACGCACTTGACGACGTCGCCCTTCTTGACGGCGGCACCGGGGATGGCGTCCTTGACCGTGGCCACGAACACGTCGCCGATGCTGGCGTAGCGACGGCGCGACCCGCCGAGCACGCGGATGCAGAGCACCTCGCGTGCGCCGGAGTTGTCCGCCACCCGGAGCCTGGACTCCTGCTGAATCATCGAGCCCGCTCCACCACTTCGGTGAGGCGCCAGCGCTTGAGCTTGGAGAGCGGGCGGGTCTCCTGCACCCGGACCCGGTCCCCGACCTTGGCGCTGTCCTCGGCGTCGTGCACGTAGAGCTTCTTCGTGCGCTGCACCGTCTTGCCGTACTTGGGGTGGCGCACGCGCTCGACGACCGCCACGACGACGGTGGCGGACATGGCGTCGGACACGACGATGCCCTCGCGCACCTTGCGGCGGTTGGCCCGGGGGCCGTCCTCCTCGGGCTCGCTGGCCGCGGGTGTCGCCGGCGGCGGCGGGGGCGTCCGGGGCCGCCAGCTCAGTGGCTGCCTCGGCTTCGATCGCGTCGAGGGCCTTCGCTGCATCCTCGGCCGCTGCCACAGCCTCTTCGTTCTCTGGGGTCTCGTCGGCCATCAGGCCTCATCCTCTTCGTCGTCGTCCAGGTGGTCGTGATCGTGGTCGTGCACGTGGTCCGCCCCCGCCTCGGCTTCGGCTGCCGCCTGTCGAGCCGCCGCCTTCTCCTCGCGCTCGGCGTCCTCGGCTGCGAGCTTCGCCCGTGCCGCCTCGTGCTCGGCCGCCGTGGGCGCCACGTAGGCCCCCTCGGCCTCGAGGATCTCGCGCGCCCGCAGCACGGTCAGCATGCGGGCCACCTCGCGCTTGACCTGCTTGATGCGCGACGGGTTGTCCAGCTGGCCGGTGGCCAGCTGGAAGCGCAAGTTGAACAGCTCGCGGCGCGACTCGCCCAGGCGGGAGGACAGCTCGTCGCCGTCCAGCATGGAAAGGTCGTGTGCGGTGGGCATCAGATCGCCACCTCGGCGTGGCCGTGGGTCCCGGGGCGCACGACGAAGCGGGCCTTGAACGGCAGCTTCTGAATGGCGCGCTCCATGGCGGCGCGGGCCAGCTCCTCGTCGACGCCGGCCAGCTCGAAGAGCACGCGGCCGGGGTGCACGACGGCGACCCACAGCTCGGGGTTGCCCTTGCCCGATCCCATGCGCGTCTCGGCCGGCTTCTGCGTCACCGGCTTGTCCGGGAAGACCCGGATCCACACCTTTCCTCCACGCTTCACGTGACGGGTCATGGCGATACGGGCAGCCTCGATCTGGCGCGCCGTGAGCCACCCGGGCTCCAGCGCCTGGATCCCGAAGTCGCCGAACGCCACGGACGTGCCGCCCTTGGCCTGGCCCGAGAGCCGGCCCCGCTGTGTCTTGCGGTGCTTGACCTTCTTGGGCATCAACATGTCAGTCCGACTCCTTGCGGAAGTGCGGCGTCTCGTGGTGCTGGTGGCGGTTCTGGCGCTCCATCTCCTCGTCCTGGGTCAGCTGGCGATCCAGGTCGTCGGGCTCCGTCGGCGAGGGCAGCAGGTCGGCCGGCGGCGTCTCGGCTTCCTCGCTCGGCCTCCACCTCGGGGGCCGCAGTCACACCGGCAGTGGCGGCAGCCTCGGCCGCGGCCTCGGCGACCGCAGCGACCTCGAGCGACCTGCTCCTCGACGACCTCGTTCCTCGACGGCGTCATCGGCGACGCCCTCCTCGTCGGCGGGGAACCCCTCGGCGCGGCGGCGGCCGCCTCCGGCGGTGATGAGCCGGCGCGGGCCTCCCTGGCCCGGACGTCTCGCCCACGGCCATGGCGGCCTCACGGGTGATTTTGTCCTCGATCGAGACCTTGTACGGGAGGATGTCGCCCTTGTAGATCCAGACCTTCACCCCGACGCGGCCCGACGTGGTGCGGGCCTCACGGAAGCCGTAGTCGATGTCGGCCCGCAGCGTGTGCAGCGGGACCCGGCCCTCGCGGTACTGCTCCTTGCGGGACATCTCCGAGCCGCCGAGGCGGCCCGAGCACTGCACCTTGATGCCCTGGGCGCCGGCCTTCTGCACCGTCTGGATGGCGCGCTTCATGGCCCGCCGGAACGCGACCCGGCGCACGAGCTGGTCGCAGATGCCCTGGGCGATCAGCGCCGCGTCGAGCTCGGGCTGCTTGATCTCCTGGATGTTGAGCTGAATCCGGTTCTGCAGCCCCGTGAGCTCCTCGAGGTGCTTCTTCAGCCGGTCGGCCTCGGCACCGCGGCGGCCGATGACGATGCCGGGCCGGGCGGTGTGGATGTCGACGCGCAGGCGGTCGCGCGTGCGCTCCACCTCAATCCGACTGACGGCGGCAGCCTCGAGCTGCCGCATCAGGTAGTCGCGGATCTTCCAGTCCTCGACCACGAACTCGCGGTAGTGGCGCTCCTCGAACCAACGGGACTTCCAGTCCGTCGTGATCCCGAGCCGGAAGCCGTAAGGGTTGACCTTTTGGCCCATCTACTCGTCCTCGCTCTTCTCGTCCGCGTCGGCATCGGCCGACCCTTCGTCAGCCGTCGAATCCTCGACGGCGTCGTCCTCGTCCACGCCACCGTCGACCGTGTCGGCCTCGGTCACCTCGGGCTCGGCATCGGCCACCGCCGACTCGGCCAACGCCTGGTCGGTGATGTCCTCGTCCACCTCTGCGTCCTCGGCTTCCGCCGCGGCAGCCTTCTCGGCCTCGGCCGTGGCCTGGGCGGCCCGGCGGCGTGACAGGCGGCCCGACAGGTCGGCCCGGCGCCGCGAGGCGTCGACCCGGCGGGACCGGTTGGCGCTGACGGCCTCCATGCGCTTGCGGCGCAGCTCGAGCTTGTCGGCCGGCAGCCGGCTCACGATGATGGTGATGTGGCAGGTCCGCTTGCGGATCCGGGTGGCCCGGCCGCGGGCCCGGGGGCGCCAGCGCTTCATGGTGGCGCCCTCGTCGGCGTAGCAGGCCGAGACGTAGAGCTCCTCGGGGTTCTGCTGGTCGTTGTGCGCCGCGTTGGCCACGGCGGAGGCAGGACCTTGCCGATGACCTCGGCCGCCTCGCGCTCGACGCCGTTCAGGATCTCGGCCGCCCGCTGCACGTCCTCGCCGCGGATCAGGTCGAGGACCTGACGCGCCTTGGAGGCCGACATGCCCGCAGTGGCGGTGGACCGCCCGCGTCCCGGGGCGCTCGTTCGTCTTGGTCGCCGTCATCGGCGGGCTCCCCGCTCCTGCCCGGCGTGGTAGCGGAACGTGCGCGTCGGCGCGAACTCGCCCAGCTTGTGGCCGACCATCGACTCGGTCACGTACACCGGCACGTGGCGGCGGCCGTCGTGCACGGCGATGGTGTGCCCGACCATGTCCGGGATGATGGTGGAGCGGCGCGACCAGGTCTTGATGACCTTCTTGTCGCCACTCGAGTTCAAGACGTCGACCTTCTTGAGCAGATGGTCGTCGACGAAGGGTCCCTTCTTCAGGCTACGCGGCATGTTTCCTCAACCCCTCGTCTACCGCCGCGCGCCGCGGGTCCGGCGCCGGCGCACGATCATCGAATTGGACTTCTTGTTGCGGGACCGGGTCCGGCCCTCGGGCTTGCCCCACGGCGAGACCGGGTGCCGGCCACCGGAGGACTTGCCCTCGCCACCACCCAGCGGGTGGTCGACGGGGTTCATGGCCACGCCACGCGTCTGCGGGCGCTTGCCCTTCCAGCGGTTGCGGCCGGCCTTGCCCGACCTTGACCAGCTCGGCCTCGGAGTTGCCGACCACGCCGAGCGTGCCCCGGCAGTCGATGGAGACACGGCGCATTTCGGTGGAGGGCAGCCGCAGGGTGGCGAAGACGCCCTCCTTGGCCACGAGCTGCACGCTCATGCCGGCGCCGCGGGCCATTTTGCCGCCACCGCCCGGCCGCAGCTCCACGTTGTGGATGGTGGAACCGACCGGGATGTAGCGCAGCGGCAGCGCGTTGCCCGGGACGGATGTCCGCACCCTGGCCGCTCTGCAGCTTGTCGCCGACCTTCACACCGGCCGGCGCCAGGATGTAGCGCTTCTCGCCGTCCGCGTAGTGCAGGAGGGCGATGCGGGCGTTGCGGTTGGGGTCGTACTCAATGGACGCCACCTTGGCCGGGATGCCGTCCTTGTTCCGCCGGAAGTCGACGATCCGGTACTGCTGCTTGTGGCCGCCGCCGCGGTGGCGCGCCGTCTTGCGGCCGTGGTTGTTGCGCCCGCCGGTCTGCGGCTTGGGCGCGAGCAGCGACTTCTCGGGGCGGTCGCGTGTGATCTCGGAGAAGTCCGAGACCGTCTGGAACCGGCGTCCGGGGCTGGTGGGTTTACGTGAGCGAAGTGGCATGCGATTCCCTGATCAGCTGGCGAAGAGGTCGATGGAGTCGTCGGGATGGAGCGTCACGATGGCGCGCTTGGTGTCGGGGCGCTTGCCCTTCACGTTGGTGCGCCGGTTGCGCGTCGCCTTGCCCTTGCGGTTGAGCGTGTTGACCTTGGTCACCCGCACGCTGAAGGCCTGCTCGACGGCGTGACGGACCTCGATCTTGGTGGCCCGGGGGTCGACGATGAAGACGTAGACGCTCTGGTCCATGAGCGCGTAGCTCTTCTCGGAGACGACCGGTCGGATGAGCACGGACATGGCGTCACGCATCGGTGTCGGCCTCCTCGTCGCTGGCCGCGTCGGCGGCCTCGTCCTTGTCGACGGCCGCAGCCTCGGGCTCGGCAGCCGCCTTGGCGCTTCGGGGTGGCCTTCGCCTTCGGCGTGGCCGGCGCTTCGTCCGCCTTGGCAGCCTTCGTCGCCTTGGCGGCCTTGGCTCGGCCTTGGCCGGCGCCTCGGGCACCTCGTCTGCCTCGACCACGTGCGTCCCGGAGAAGTCCGAGGGTGGCCGTCGGGCAGCGTGGCGTCGGAGAAGACGAGCCAGTCGGCCCGCAGCACGTCGTGGGCGGAGAGCTCGCCGAAGGTGGTGGTCTGCACCTGGGGCAGGTTGGCGAAGGAGCGCTCGACGTCCAGCTCGTCCTGGCCCAGGACGACCAGCACCGAGCCGTTCAGCTTGAGCTTGCGCACGAGGGTGGCGGCGTCCTTGGTCTTGGGCGCCTCGATCTTCCAGTCGTCGACGACGACGATCTGCCCGATGTCGGCCCGGTCGCTCAGCGCCGAGAGCAGGGCCAGGCGGACCATTTTGCGCGGGGTGCGCTGCGCGTAGCTGCGCGGCTTCGGCCCGAGGGCGACGCCGCCGCCGATCATCGACGGCGAGCGGCTCGAGCCCTGGCGGGCCCGGCCGGTGCCCTTCTGGCGGAACGGCTTGGCGCCGCCGCCGCGCACCTCGGCCCTGGTCTTGGTCGACTGCGTGCCGGCCCGGGCCGCGGCCAGCTGGGCCGTGACGACCTGGTGCAGCACGGCGCGGTTGGGCTCCAGGCCGAACACCGTCGGCTCGAGGTCCACCGTGCCCAGGTCGTGCCCGGCGGCGTTGCGGTGCGGGGCGCGTGCGGGCGACGGGCGCGGGACGCTCCTTGCGCACGGTGTGGCGCAGCACCGTGCCGGTCCGCGCCGTACTCAGTCGCGGCGGTCGTCATCGCGACCCCCCGGCCTTCGATCGGGGCCTTGACCGAGTTGCGCAGCACCACGACGCTGCCCCGGGCCCCGGGCACGGCGCCCTTGACCAGGACCAGCTCGCGCTCGGCGTCGGCCGAGACCACCTCGAGGTTCAGGGCCGTCACCTGGGTGCCGCCCATCTGGCCGGCCATGCGGGTGCCCTTGAAGACGCGGGACGGCGTGGCGCAGGCGCCGATGGCGCCGGGCACGCGGTGGCTGCGGTGGTTTCCGTGCGAGGCGCCCTGGCCCTTGAAGTTGTGGCGCTTCATGCCGCCGGCGAAGCCCTTGCCCTTGCTGACCGCGATGGCGTCCACCCGCTCGCCGGCCTCCCACAGGTCGGCGGCCAGCTCCTGGCCCACCGTGTAGTCGGCCACGTCGTCGAGCCGGAGCTCGACGAGCGCCCGGCCGGGGTTCACGCCGGCCTTGGCGTAGTGCCCGAGCTGGGGCTTGGTCAGGGTGGAGTTGCGCCGGAAGCCCCAGGTCACCTGCAGGGCGGCGTACCCGTCGGTCTCGGGCGTCTTCACCTGGACCACGCGCACGGGCGCGACCTTCAGCACCGTCACCGGTACGGCGCGGTTCTGGTCGTCCCAGACTTGGGTCATGCCGACTTTCTCGCCGACGATCGCCTTGCTTGCCACGTACGTCTCTTTCTCCCTGCGCCGTTCGAGTTTCCTGGGCGCATGCCAACGCTCCGCCCGGGAGACCCGAGCGGAGCGCTCGATTGGTTCGGCGTGAGGTCCCGACTCGAAGACCGGCTCTCACGCACGTCTGTTGTCGTCGGCAGCACCGGAGTGCCGCCTTTTCGCCTCTGAACTGCCCGATTGGGCAGCCCGCGACGTTACACCATGGCCCGCCCCCCTGCCAGGCGTCCGGCGGGGAGGCGGGGTGATCGGCCGTCAGGCCGTCTGGATCTTGATCTCGATGTCCACGCCGGCCGGGAGGTCGAGCCGCTGGAGCGAGTCGACCGTCTTGGGCGTGTGCTCGACGATGTCGACCAGGCGCTTGTGGACCCGCATCTCGAAGTGCTCGCGCGAGTCCTTGTACTTGTGCGGCGACCGGATCACCGTGTAGCGGTGCTTGTCGGTCGGCAGCGGCACCGGCCCGAGCACCTTGGCCTGGGTCCGGAGCACCGTCTGCACGATCTTCTCCGTCGACTGGTCCAGGATCTCGTGGTCGTAGGCCTTCAGCCTGATGCGGATCTTCTGCTTCGGGCCGTCGGCCATGCTCGCGGTGCCTGCTCTCGTTCGGTGGTGGTCGGGACTACTTGAGGATCTCGTCGACCACGCCGGAGGCGACCGTGCGGCCACCCTCACGGATGGCGAAGCGCAGGCCCTTGTCCATGGCGATGGGCTTGCCCAGCTCGACCGTCATCTTCGTGTTGTCGCCCGGCATGACCATCTCGGTGCCCTCGGGCAGCGTGATGGTGCCCGTCACGTCCGTGGTGCGGAAGTAGAACTGCGGGCGGTAGTTGGTGAAGAACGGCTTGTGACGGCCGCCCTCCTCCTTGTTCAGCACGTAGACCTCGGCGGTGAACTGCGTGTGCGGGGTGATGGAGCCGGGCTTGCACAGCACCTGGCCGCGCTCCACCTCCTCCTTCTTGGTCCCACGCAGCAGGGCGCCGATGTTGTCGCCGGCGCGACCCTCGTCGAGCAGCTTGCGGAACATCTCGACGCCGGTCACCGTCGTCCGCTGGGTGTCGCTCAGGCCGACGATCTCGACCTCCTCGCCCACCTTGATGATCCCCTGCTCCACCTTGCCGGTCACGACGGTGCCACGGCCGGTGATGGACATGACGTCCTCGACCGGCATCAGGAAGGGCTTGTCGACGTCACGCTCGGGCTCGGGGATGTAGGAGTCCACGGCGTCCATGAGCTCGACGATCTTCTCGCTCCACTCGGGGTCGCCCTCCAGCGCCTTCAGGGCGCTGACCCGCACGATCGGCGTGTCGTCGCCCGGGAAGTCGTAGGCGGCTGAGCAGCTCGCGCACTTCCAGCTCGACCAGCTCGAGGAGCTCCTCGTCGTCGACCATGTCGGCCTTGTTGAGCGCCACCACGATGTAGGGCACGCCGACCTGGCGGGCGAGCAGCACGTGCTCACGGGTCTGGGGCATGGGGCCGTCGGCGGCGGAGACCACCAGGATGGCGCCGTCGATCTGGGCGGCGCCGGTGATCATGTTCTTGATGTAGTCGGCGTGGCCGGGCATGTCGACGTGCGCGTAGTGGCGCTTGTCGGTCTCGTACTCCACGTGGGCGATGGTGATCGTGATGCCGCGCTGCTTCTCTTCGGGCGCGGCGTCGATCTTGTCGAACGACGTGAACGAGGTGTTCGGGTTCTTCTCCGAGAGCACCTTCGTGATGGCGGCCGTCAGCGTCGTCTTGCCATGGTCGATGTGACCCATGGTCCCGACGTTCACGTGTGGCTTCGTGCGCTCGAACTTCTGCTTGGCCATCGCCTGGCTACTCCCTGCTCCTTGTCATGGCCACGGTGGCCCTGACGCTGTCTCTTTCTGCGATCCGTGTGATCTGAAATCTGTTGCGGCGTGTCGTTGATCTGTGCGATCCGCCCGGTCCGCGCCGGGGCGGACCCGGGGTTACTCCCCTTGCGCCCGGGCGATGATCTCCTTGGAGATCGACTCCGGAACCTGGTTGTACGAATGGAACTGCATCGTGTACGTGGCGCGACCCTGGGTGCGCGAACGCAGGTCAGTAGAGTAGCCGAACATATCGGCGAGCGGGACAAGCGCCTTGACGACGTGGCTCGTCCCCTGCTGCTCCATGCCCTCCATGCGGCCACGCCGGGAGGAGAGGTCGCCGGTGACCGCGCCCAGGAAGTCGTCGGGAACCGTGACGGTCACTTCCATGACCGGCTCCAGCAACACCGGGCTGGCGGCCCGGATCGCCTTCTTGACCGCCATGGAACCGGCGATCTTGAACGCCATCTCCGAGGAGTCCACGTCGTGGTACGACCCGTAGGTCAGGGTCACCCGCACGTCGACGGTCGGGTAGCCGGCCAGGATGCCCGAGGTGAGCGCCTCCTGGATGCCGGCGTCGACCGAGGGGATGTACTCCTTGGGGATGACGCCGCCGCTGATCTTGTCGAGGAACTCGTAGCCGCCGCCGGGCCCGGTCGGCTCCAGGCTGATGACGACGTGGCCGTACTGGCCGCGGCCACCGGTCTGGCGGACGTACTTCTCCTCGATCTTCTCGACCGGCTTGCGGATCGTCTCGCGGTAGGCCACCTGGGGCTTGCCCACGTTGGCGTCGACGCTGAACTCACGCAGCATGCGGTCGACCAGCACCTCGAGGTGCAGCTCGCCCATGCCGCTGATGACCGTCTGGCCCGTCTCCTCGTCGGAGCGCACCCGGAAGGTGGGGTCCTCCTCGCTGAGCGAGTAGAGGGCGCGGGACAGCTTGTCCTGGTCGGCCTTCGTCTTGGGCTCCACCGCGACGTGGATCACGGGCTCGGGGAACTCGAGCGCCTCGAGCACGATCGGGCTGCGCGGGTCGCACAGCGTGTCGCCGGTCGTGGTGTTCTTCATCCCGACCACCGCCATGATGTCGCCGGCGAAGATGGCGTCCTTGTCCTCGCGGTGGTTGGCGTGCATCTGCAGGATGCGCCCGACCCGCTCCTTCTTGTCCTTGGTCGAGTTGGTGATGGAGTCGCCCTTCTGCAGCGTGCCCGAGTACACCCGGATGTAGGTCAGCTTGCCGACGAAGGGGTCGGTCATGATCTTGAAGGCGAGGGCCGAGAAGGGCTCGCTGTCGTCGGCCTTGCGCTCCTCGATGTCCTCGAGGTGGTTCGGCCGGTGCCCCTCGGTCGGCGGGAGGTCGAGCGGGCTGGGCAGGAAGTCGACGACGGCGTCGAGCATCGGCTGCACGCCCTTGTTCTTGAAGGCCGACCCGCACAGGACCGGCACCACGGCGGCGGCCAGGGTGGCCGTGCGCAGGGCGCGGCGCAGGTCGTCGGCCGTGATGGGCTCCTCGGCGAGGTACTTCTCCATGATGGTGTCGTCGAAGTTGGAGACGACGTCGATGAGCTGGTGGCGGGCGTCCTCGGCCTCGGCGGCCATGGGACTCGGGGATCTCGAGGGTCTCCCACTCCTCACCCATGTCCGAGGACCACACGAGGGCCTTCTCCTCGAGCAGGTCGATGACGCCCTTGAACTCGGACTCGGCGCCGATGGGCAGCTGAATGACGGCCGGCAGGGCGTCGAGGCGGTCGCGGATCATCTCCACGGTGCGCTCGAAGTCGGCGCCGATGCGGTCCATCTTGTTGACGAAGCAGATGCGGGGCACGTTGTACTTGTTGGCCTGGCGCCACACCGTCTCGGTCTGGGGCTCCACGCCGGCCACGGCGTCGAAGACGGCGACGGCGCCGTCGAGGACGCGCAGCGACCGCTCCACCTCGACCGTGAAGTCGACGTGGCCCGGGGTGTCGATGATGTTGATCCAGTTGTCGCGCCACGAGCACGTGGTGGCGGCCGAGGTGATGGTGATGCCGCGCTCTTGCTCCTGGACCATCCAGTCCATGGTGGCGGCGCCTTCGTGGACCTCACCGATCTTGTAGTTGCGCCCCGTGTAATAGAGGATGCGCTCGGTCGTGGTGGTCTTGCCCGCGTCGATGTGGGCCATGATCCCGATGTTGCGGGTCTTGGCCAGCGGGAAGTCGCGTGTGGGGAGGGCTTCAGCCATGGTGCAGTGATCTCGTGTGTGCTCGGACCGCTACCAGCGGTAGTGGGCGAAGGCGCGGTTTGACTCGGCCATCTTGTGCATGTCCTCGCGGCGCTTCACCGAGGCCCCGATGTTGTTCGAGGCGTCGAGGATCTCGTTGGCCAGGCGCTCGGCCATGGTCTTCTCCCGGCGCTGGCGCGAGAACGTGGTCAGCCAGCGGATGGCCAGGGTGGTGGCGCGGCGGGGCCGCACCTCGACGGGCACCTGGTAGGTGGCACCACCGACGCGGCGGGACTTGACCTCGACCTCGGGCCGGGTGTTCTCCACGGCGCGCTTGAGCGCGGCCACCGGGTCGCCGCCCGACTTCTCCTGCACCTGCTCGAGGGCGTTGTAGACGATGCGCTCGGCCAGCGTGCGCTTGCCGCGGGAGAGGATCTTGTTGACGACCTGGGTGACCAGGACCGAGCGGTAGACGGGGTCCGGAGCGAGCTCGCGGCGGGTGGCGGGTCCGTTACGGGGCATTGCCTATGACTCCTTCTTGGCGCCGTAGCGGCTGCGGGCCTGGCTGCGCTCGCGCACGCCCGAGGTGTCGAGCGCGCCGCGCACGACCTTGTAGCGGACACCGGGCAGGTCCTTCACACGGCCGCCGCGGACGAGGACGATGGAGTGCTCCTGGAGGTTGTGCCCGACACCGGGGATGTAGGCCGTGATCTCGACGCCCGAGGACAGGCGCACACGGGCCACCTTGCGCAGGGCCGAGTTCGGCTTCTTCGGGGTGGTCGTGTAGACGCGGGTGCACACCCCCCGCCGCTGGGGCGCGCCCTTCAGGGCCGGGGTCTTGGTCTTCGTCACCTTGGCCTGCCGTCCCTTGCGGACGAGCTGGGCGATTGTGGGCACGCGCTACCTCTCGCTAATCAGAATGTGAATCCCATGCGCATGGCGCTGGCGCGCCGGCCGAAGCCGCACATGGCAGGGATTCAATGATAGCGGCTGCCTGGGGTTCCGACAATCGCGGGCGGCCGACCGCGGCAGCCGACGGTGCGGCGGGTGGGCCGCCGCCCGGTTCAGGCGGCCCGGGTACCGGCGAGCGTACCGGCCCGCTCCTCCACCGCGGCCGGGGCGGGCACGCCCCGGGGTGCCGTCAGGCCGCTCCACCAGTGGTGGAAGCGGGCAGAGGCCAGGGGCAGCACCCCGTCGGGGTAGAAGGCGAGGGCCAGGGTGCCGGCGCCGATGAAGACGTCCTGGGCGTTGGCGGGCAGGAAGCCGATGGCCAGGCCCCCGGCCAGGGCCCCCGAGCAGACCGAGGCCCCGCCGATGGCCACCACGGCCAGGATCAAGCAGGCTCTCGAACATCTCGAAGTTGGTGCCGCCGGCCACGGCCTCGGCCGCCGCGAAGAGGGCGCCCGGCCACGCCGGCCATGGCGGCCGAGAGGGTGAAGACGACCAGCTTGGTGGTCGTCAGCGACAGCCCGAGCGTGGCGCAGGCCGCCTCGGAGTCCTTGGCGGCCACCAGGACCCGGCCGAAGGGGCCCCGGCGCAGGGCCAGGAGGGCGATGGAGAACAGGGCGAAGACGACGGCCAGGAAGATGGTGAACGCCTTGTCCGAGCTCACGTCGAGGCCGAAGAGGTCGGGCCGGTGGATGGGGACGGAGCCGTCGAAGCCGAAGACGGCCGACCAGGGGAAGAAGGCATTGTCCATGAGGCTGGCGAAGGCCATGGTCAGGAGGGCCAGGTAGAGGCCCCGCAGGCGGAGTGCGGGCAGCGAGATCACCGCGCCCGACCCCTCCGGCCAGCACCGCCGCCATCAGCAGGCCGAGGAGCGAGCCCCCGGTGCCGAACTTGTACATGGCGTAGGCGCCCAGGCCGGCGAAGGTCAGCTGGCAGATGGAGACGTAGCCGCCCCACCCGGTGAGGGGGACGAGGGAGAGGCAGATGAGCCCGAAGGCCAGGCCGATACCCAGCTTGGCCACGTTGCCGGGGTCCATGAAGGTCACCGCCACGACCACGGCGGCCACCAGGAGCACCCCGCCCTGCAGCGAGCGCAGGAAGCTGGCCGGGGGCAGCGGCACGTGGCGCAGCGGGCTGGCGCCGCTGCGGATGCGGTCCATCGGCAGCATGAGGAGCGCGATGAAGAGGATCAGGGTGGGCACCGACAGCGTGAGGGTCCCCTGCACCGGGGTCGAGGACCAGAACCCCGTGCTCGGCACGTAGCCCACGGCGTAGGAGGAGGCGAGCCCGACGATGAGGGCGCCCAGGAAGGTCATCGGCAGGCTGCGCAGGCGCCCGATGACGGCCGCCGCGTAGGCGTCGATGACCAGCAGCGTGAGGATGAGTGGCTGCAGCTGCAGGCGGGGGGCGACGAGGATGCCGGCCACCGACGCCAGCGAGGCCCCGATCGACCAGCTGAGGGTGGAGAGCCGGGTGGAGCGGCCGCCGAAGAGCCCGATCAGGCTGCGGTTGTCCACCACGCCGCGCATCGCGATGCCGGTGCGGGTCTGGTAGAGGAAGAGCCGCAGGCCCACGGCGATGGCGATGGCGGCGCCGACCGTGATGACCTCCTCCCAGGTGATCTTGACCCCGAGGAGGGTGAAGCCGTCGAAGCCGAAGAACTGGGGCACCGCCCGGGCGGTCGGGCGGCCAGATGTAGCTGTTGACCAGACCGAAGAAGAGCAGCGTCAGCCCGACCGTCACCGCGAGCGCCGTGGCCACGTTGCGCGGGTCCATCCACTGGATCACCCCCCGCTCCACCACGGCGCCGAGCAGCGGCGCCAGCACGAACACGGTGAGGACGAAGGCCAGGCCGGAGTTCATGTGCCAGCCGACCGACAGCTGCCAGTAGACGAAGGCCATGAACATGCCGATGGCGCCGTGGGCGATGTTGAAGATGCCCGAGGTGGCGTAGGTGACGACGAGGCCGCTGGCGGCCACCGCGTAGGCCGAGCCGAGGACGATGCCGATGATGGTGAATTCGAGGAATTCGTGCACTGGTCGAGGCCGGCCTAGTACTGCGCGTAGCCGCTGTTGCAGTCGTACGTGTTGGGCGCGGTCGGGTAGACGCGCTGGAAGGCCCCGTTGTCGATCTTCACGTAGAAGAAGCACTTCGACGGGATCTTCTGCCCGATGTTGACGGGCGGCGTGACGCCGCCCCCGGTCCAGTTGGTGATCCCCTGCAGCTTGGTGATCAGCGCGGCGCGGGTGAGGTCGGGGCCCACCTCCTTGGCCGCCTGTTCGAAGGCCAGGCCGGCCGACCAGGCCAGCATGGCGAAGATGTCCTGGTGGTAGCCGGGGGCCACCCGGTTCATCCAGCTCTCCATCAGCTGGAGGCCTGGGTTCACGTTGGCCTCCGAGTAGGCGGCGGTGGCCGACATCAAGACGAGGTCACCGTTGGACTCGGGCGCGGTCTGCTGGGCGAACTGCGGCGAGTACTCCTCCGAGAACCAGTCGACCACCTGCGGCGCGTAGTTGGCCTGCTGCATGGCCTGGAGGAGCCGCTCGGCCGAGGAGGCGTCGGAATACTCGGTCACGTACTGCGCGCCTGCGCTCTGCATGGCCTGCACGTTGGCGGCGTAGTTGGCGTTGGTCGGCGTCGTCGACGTGTTGTACACGTAGTGGAAGCCGTCTCCCGTGTAGGACGACACCTCGTGGGCGGCCTGGGTCTGGGTGGCCGAGACGTTGAGGTAGATCATGGCCGCCTTCGAGATGGCGTTCGGGTAGGTCGTCTTGAGGTAGTTGGCCGGGCCGAGCGCCCAGTAGTGGGCGTTGCCGGGGCTGGCCCCGAAGATGTCCGCCGTGTTGCCGGCGGCTGCCGTCGAGACCTCGGCCGCCATCGTCGGGATGCTGCAGGCGCCGACGGCCTGCGCGCTGCCGTCGTCGAAGCCAGAGGCGTTGCCAACCATGGCGAAGTCGCTGGAGCAGGCCTGCTGCGCGTCGGCGTAGTTGGTGCCCGAGTCGTTGCCGTCGTCGAAGGGCTGCACCTTGATCTGGCGACCGCAGATACCGCCCGTGCTGTTGACGTAGGCAGCCCAGGCCTCGGTGGCCTGCTGCGCGCTCTGCGTCAGGCCGGGCGCCACGCCGCTGATGCTGGCGATGTTGCCGACCGTGATGGTGGTGGCGGTGACCCCGGGGCCGGTCGCCCCGCCGTTGCCCCCGGCCGGGGCCTGAGTTCCCGTTGGCGCCGCAAGGGGCGGCCGCGGTGGCGGCCGCGGTGGCGGGATTGGCCGCGGGGCTGCCCGCCGCGGGCCGCTCGCCGCGTGGCCCGCCGTCCCCGCTGCGCCCGGCGTCCCCGCGGTGCCGCCCGACGAGGAGGCGGTCGCCACCGTGGTCGTCGTGGCGGCGGCGGAACCGGCCCCCGTGTTGCCGGTGCCCGCGTTCGCGCCACCGGCGCGGCCGGACCCGGACCCCTGAGCCAGCGCGGCCTGCCTCCCACCCAGCCGCGACCCGCAGGCCGAGCCGAGCAGGGCCAGGACGGCGACGGAGAGGGCGACGGCGAGCTGCTGGCGGCAGCGGCCGGTGCGGCGGTGCGGCGTGCGGCCGGCGCTCACCGCACCGGCTCTTCCTGTTCGGCGCGCCGCGTCTCGTCGAGGCCTCGCAGCATGCGCTCCAGGCGGTCGACCGAGCGCACGATTGCCAGCGCGTTGCGACGGTCCTCCTCCACCCGGCGCATGTTCCACGCGCAGTGCACGAACACGCCGCCGCCGATCACCAGGGCCACGCCGAGCAAGCCGCCCGAAATGAGGTAGGGCACCTCCTGGTACAGGTACGGGCTGTGCGCGGCGCCGTACCAGCCGAGAAGGATGCACACGAAGCCGAAGACGATGAGCGACATGCCGATCGTCTCCATCCACTTGCGCACGTTGCGGCCGTTGCGGCCCGGGCGGGCCCGGTCGACGACGGCGGCCAGGCGCTGCAGGCGGGTCGGCACCGGCGTGGAGGGCTCGAGCTGGGGAACGGGCGGCGCCGGCAGGTCGTCGACGGCGTCGGCATCAGCCTCGGCCGGCATCCGATTGAGGCGGGTGAGCGGGCCGGGCGCCGGGGACGATCGTCCCAGCAGGTTCAGCTTCATCAGGTCGTTCCTCCGAATGCGGTGAGGTCGTCAGGCGTGGCCGTGAAGCGCTCCATGAGCGGGTCGCCGTCGGCGCACGAGGTGCCGAGCAGTTCGCCGGCCTCGTCGGCGCGCCGGTAGGCGTAGGCGAGGGCCGAGGCGGCGAGCAGCCCGAGGAGCACGAGCGCCGCGCCGATCCCCTTGAAGGCCGGCGCGATGACCGAGGCGGGTGCGGACACGGCCGTGGTCGGACCGCCCGCGCCCCCCGCGGCCGACCCGCTCGGGGTGCTGCCGCCCGAGGTGCCACCCGAGAAGGTGCCGCCGGTGCCCGTGGTGCCGGTGAAGCCGGCACTGCCGGAGTTGCCGGTGTCGGCGGAGGTGACCGCCGACGGGGATGCCCCCGCCGACGAGGTCGAGCCGGCGCCAGAGTTGCCGCTGTTCCCCGCGGCAAAGGACGGCGAGGCGGTCGAGCTCACCTGGACCGTGGCCAGGTCGAGGGTCAGCTGCTGCTCGTTGGGCAGCGCCACGGGGAGCTGGGACGTCAACGATGCCGGCAGGAGCGTGGCAAACGTGTTCGCCGCGGCGTCGAGCGTCTTGAGGTCGATCGTGATCTTGAGCCCGTCGAGCGTGCGGCTGGCGGACGGACCGCTCACAGTGTCCGTGGCGTTGGTCATCGACAGGGAGATGCCGAGCTCCCCGAGCAGCGTGTTGATCGACGAGATGGGGAGGGACGACCCCGTGCTCTGCCCCGCCGCGGCGAGACCACTGGAGGTGACCGTCACCTGCTCTCCGGCGATGTCCATGTTCTGCACGGCTGTCGAGCCCGTGAGCTTGCCGGTCGATCCGTCCGACGCCGCGGTGGCGGTCGACGTGACGCTACCGATGGTGATGAAGCCTCCGAGGATGGAGACGCCCGTGTCGGTCGGCGCTGGCCTGCGCGTTGGCTGAGGTGCTGGGGGCCAGCGACGACGACGTCGCCGACATGCCGCCCACGCCGATGATGGCGGAAGAGCCGGCGAGCGGGTTGCCCGCGCCCGACGGCGCCTGCTGGGTCGGGTCCGCCCCGTTGGAGCCGGCGGTGGCGGCGTCGTCACCGAGGGTGGCGCTGGCCGTGTTGCCGTTCGTCGTGCTGGAGGCATCCATGTTCACGCCCGGCTGGTCCGTCGACCCCGAGTTGGGGGCCTGGGGGTACTCGCTGGTGGCCTGGGCCGGCCAGACCGGGGCCGGTGGGAGCGGAACGCCGGGCACCAGGAGTGCGAGTTCGGGACCGGCGTTCGCCACGACCTGACCCGGGTAGAGGCTCGACGCCGTGGCCGTGCCGCTCGGACCGAAGTTGTCCGTGGTGGAGGCGTAGCCCTCGTCGAACTCCAGCGACGGCGTGGCCGGCAAGGGGAAGTTGGGCTGTTCGTACTGCGCGGTGACCGCCTCGGCCAGGCCGCTCACGGTGAAGCCGCCCAGCGAGCTGTCCGCTCCTGCTGGACCGTCGCAGAACGCGGCGGCCACCAACCCGGAGCCGCCGGCGACCAGGAGCAACGCGGTACCGGCCAGCGTGGGGAGCCGCCGCCCCGAGCGGCGGTGGATCGGGCTCATGCGGCGGCACCTCCGAGATAGGCGTCGGCCAGGTCGTCCGGCAGCTCGTCGGGCTTGCCCGCCGCCACGATGCGGCCCTGCACGACGACAGCGACGTCGGTGGCCACCCCGAGGGCGGTGGCCGCGAATTGTTCGGCGAGGATGACCGCCACTCCCTCGGCGGCGATCTGCGCGACCAGCCCGTAGAGCTCGTCGACGATCATCGGCGCCAGTCCCATGGAGATCTCGTCGAGCAGCAGCACGGCCGGCTCCACGCTCAACGTGCGCGCCATGGCCAGCATCTGCTGCTCGCCGCCCGACAGGGTCCCTGCCACCTGGTGGCGGCGCTCCAACAGGCGAGGGAAGCGCGTGAAGGCCATGTCCTCCACGTGCGCACGGGAGGGCCCGCCGAACGTCATGAGGCGCAGGTTCTCCGTCACCGTGAGGTTGGGGAAGATGCCGCGCCCGTCGGGCAGCGTGCACAACCCGGCGCGAGCCAGCTTGTCGGGGCGCATGCCGTTGACGTGGCGTCCGAGGACGTGGAAGCAGCCCTTCGTCGGCTCCATCTGCCCGCTGGCCACACGCAGTGTGGTCGACTTACCGGCCCCGTTCGGCCCCAGCAGGGCGAGCACCGAGCCGTCCGCAACCGCGAGGTCGATGCCGTGGAGCACCTCGATCTGCCCGTAGGCAGCATGGACGCGCCGGAGCTCGAGCACGGCGGGCTCAGCCACGAGGCACCCCCGCCACCACCCCCGCCAGCTCATGCTCGGTCATGTGCTCTTCGGGATCGTCGGCTGCGCCGAGGTAGGCGGCGCGCACGCGCTCGTCGGCGCGCACCTCGGCGGGGCTCCCGGCGATGAGCACCGCGCCAAAGTCGAGCACGTTGATCTGCGCGCAGACCCGCATCACCAGCCCCATGTCGTGCTCCACCAGGAGCACGCCCATGCCGGCGTCGGCCAGCTGGCACAACAGGTCGCCCAGCTCCTCGCTCTCGGTGTCGCTCAAGCCCGAGGACGGCTCGTCGAGGAGCAGAAGGCGGGGCCGGGTGGCCAGGGCCCGGGCCAATTCGAGGAGACGAGCCTGTCCGGTGGGCAACGTGTCGGCGCCTCTGGTGGCCAGGTGGGTGAGGCCGACGAGGGCGAGGACACCGTCGGCGTTGGCGCCGGCGTCAGAACGGTCGTGGGACCAACGGCGCCGGATCTCGGCCGCGGCGAGGACGTTCTCTCGGACGGACAGCGAGCCGAAGATCTCGAGCCGCTGGAAGGTGCGGGCGATGCCGAGCCGGGCCCGCTTGTGGGGTTTGAGCCCGGTCATGTCCGTGCCGTCGAACGTCATCCGGCCCGCAGTGATCGACTGCAGGCCGCAGATTGCGTTGAAGCACGTGGTCTTGCCGGCACCGTTGGGACCGATGAGACCCGTCACCGAGCCGGCGTCGACCGTCAGGTTGACGCCGCGCAGCGCGTGGACGCCGCCGAATCGGACCTCGGCTTCCGCCACCTGCAGAAGTGGCATTCGTCTTCGTCTCCCCCCAGTGCGGTCAGGCCGGCTCCCACGGCTTTTGGCCGCGGGCCTCGAACTTTCTTTCCTGGTCAGAACAGGTTTGTCGGTTGCGAATGAGAACGGCTTCCACTTTCGAGACTTACGGTCCCAATTTCTGGCGGCAGCTCGCGAGCGTTAGCCTCAACCGCATGGAACACTCCATGGCCGAACGCCTGGCCGACCTGGCCGAACGCAAGAACGAGGCCCTTCACGCCGGTAGCGAGCGAGCAGTCGAGCGCCACCACGCCAAGGGGAAGCTGACCGCCAGGGAGCGGATCGAGTACCTGCTCGACGAGGGCTCCTTCCAGGAGCTCGACATGCTGGCCCGGCACCGGGCCCACGGCATGGGGCTGGAGGACAACCGGCCCTACACCGACGGTGTCGTCACCGGGTTCGGCACCATCGACGGCCGGCGGGTCTGCCTCTTCAGCCAGGACTTCACCGTCTACGGCGGCGCCCTCGGCGAGGTCTTCGCCGAGAAGATCCACAAGGTGATGGACCTGGCCGCTTCGACCGGGGTTCCCATGATCGGGCTCAACGACGGCGCCGGCGCGCGGATTCAGGAAGGCGTCGTCTCGCTGCACTCCTACGGCGGCATCTTCCACCGCAATGTGACGGCCTCGGGGGTCATCCCCCAGATCAGCGTGATTTTGGGGCCCTGCGCCGGCGGCGCCGTCTACTCGCCCGCCATGACCGACTTCATCTTCATGGTGCAGGGCACGTCACACATGTTCATCACCGGCCCCGACGTGGTGAAGACGGTCACCGGCGAAGACGTCACCCTCGAGGAGCTCGGTGGTGCCATGAGCCACGCCACCAAGTCCGGCGTGGCCACCTTCGTCTCACCCGACGAAAAAGCCTGCCTCGACGACGTGCGCCACCTGCTTTCGTTCCTGCCCTCGAACAACCTCGAGGAACCACCGATCGAGCTGAGCGGCGACGAGCCCGACCGCGCCGTGACCGAGCTGATCGACTTCCTGCCGACGTCGCCCAACCAGCCCTACGACATGAAGCGCATCATCACGGCGGTCGTCGACGACGGCGAGTACATGGAGGTGCACCGCCACTGGGCCATGTCGATCACCTGCGGCTTCGCCCGGATGAACGGCCGCGTCGTCGGGATCGTGGGCAACCAACCCGCAGTGCTGGCCGGCGTCCTCGACATCGACTCGTCGGAGAAGGCGTCGCGCTTCGTGCGGACCTGCGACGCGTTCAACATCCCGCTGCTCACGTTCGTCGACGTCCCCGGCTTCATGCCCGGCACCGACCAGGAGTACGGCGGCATCATCCGCCACGGGGCCAAACTGCTCTACGCCTACTGCGAGTCGACGGTGCCGCGCATCCAGATCATCACGCGCAAGGCCTACGGCGGCGCGTACGTGGTCATGAACTCAAAGTCCATCGGCGCCGACCTCGCCTTCGCGTGGCCGTCGGCGGAACTCGCCGTCATGGGGCCAAACGGTGCCGTCGAGATCGTCTACCGGCGCGAGCTGGCCGAGGCGACCGACCCGACCAAGCGCCGGGCCGAACTCATCGACGAGTACACCGAACGCTACGCCAACCCGTACATCGCAGCGGAGCGCGGCTACATCGACGACGTGATCTCTCCGGCCGACACCCGGTCGGTCATCTGCCGCAGCCTCGACATCCTCGCCTCCAAACGCGAGGAGCTGCCGCGGCGCAAGCACGGCAACGTGCCGCTGTGACGTTGCCCGTCGAGGCGGACCAGCTCACCTTGCTGGACCGGCCCGCCCCCGACCCTGCGGTCCTGGCAGCGATCACCGCCGCTGTGCAGCTGACCTGGCCCCGCCCGTCGCCGGCCGACGAGTACGACCCGGTGCACCAGCCGTGGCGCTTCAGCGGACGCTGGTGGAACAAGCCCGTGCCGCTGCGCCGCGATCGTCCCTGGGCACGCCGCTGACCGTCTACGTCGACGACTGGCGCCAACGGGCGACAGTGCGCGACCGCACCGACCGGTGGTCGCACCTGTTGGCCGACGATCCCGACGAGTTGCACACCATGGCCGCCGCGCTCGGCATCCCGCCCCGGGGCTACCAGCTTCACCGCCGCTCGGCGGTGTTGAACCACTACGACGTGCCCGAGGCCCTGCGCGTCCGTGCCATCGAACTGGGCGCCGTCGCTGTCACGTGGCGCGAGATGGCCCGGCTCACCCGTGCGTGGCGGCGCGCTGGCGCTCCGCCAGCGACACGAGGTCTTCCATGATGCGGTCGAAGGAATAGTCCTTCGGCGTGTAGACCGACGCCACGCCCTTGCCCATGAGGAGTTCGGCGTCGTCCGGCGGGATGATGCCACCGACCACCACGGCGGCGGTGCTGCCGGCGGCGCGCAGGCGGTCGAGCACGTCGGGCACCAGCTCGAGGTGTGAGCCCGAGAGGATGGACAGCCCCACGATGTCGACGTCCTCGTCCCGGGCCGCCGCCACGATCTGCGCCGGCGACAACCTGATGCCCTGATAGATCACCTCGAACCCCGCGTCGCGCGCCGCCACCGCGATCTGCTCGGCGCCGTTGGAGTGCCCGTCGAGGCCCGGCTTGGCGACCAGCAGGCGCGGCGGGCCGCCGGTGCGTTCCGCCAGGGACTGGGTCCGGAGGCGGATGGGAGCCAGGTCGTCACCGCGGCGGCCCACGCCGCCGCTGACGCCGGTCGGCGCGCGGAACTCGCCGAAGACCTCGCGCAACGCGCCGGCCCATTCCCCCGTGGTGCCGCCGGCGTGGGCGAAGGCGATGGTCGCCGCCATGATGTTGCCCTCGGGCCCGTCGTCGGCGGCGACGCGGCGCAACTCGTCGAGCGCGGTGCGGACTGCGGTGGCATTGCGCCCCGCCCGCCAGCGCTCCACCTCTTCGATCTGCTCCGCCTCGACGCGGTGGTCGACCTTGAGGATGTTCTCGAACTCGCCGTCGCCGAGCAACGGGGACGGGGCGGTCTCGGTGTAGCAGTTGACGCCGACCACCTTCTGCTGGCCCGTCTCGATGCGCCGGACCCGTTCGGCCTGACTGCGCACGAGCCGTCGCTTGAGCTCGTCGATCGCCTCGAAGGCACCGCCGAGTGCCTCCACGTCGGCCAGCTCCGCACCGGCCGCTTCCGCCAACTCTGCGGTCTTGGCCTCGATCACCACCGACCCTTCGAAGATGTCGTCGTACTCGAGCAGGTCCGACTCGAAGGCCAGGACCTGCTGCATGCGTAAGGACCACTGCTGGTCCCACGGCCGCGGCAATCCGAGTGCCTCGTTCCAGGCCGGCAGCTGCATGGCGCGGGCCCGGGCGCTCTTGGACAAGGTGACGCCGAGCGTCTCGAGCACGATGCGCTGGACGTTGTTCTCAGGCTGCTGCTCGGTCAGGCCGAGGGAGTTCACCTGCACGCCGTAGCGGAAGCGCCGGAGCTTGGGATCCTCGACTCCGTAACGATCGCGGCAGATGCGGTCCCACATCTGGTTGAAGGCCCGCATTTTGCAGGTCTCCTCCACGAATCGGACGCTGGAGTTCACGAAGAAGCTGATGCGTCCGACCACAGCCGGCAGCTCGGCGTCGTCGATCTTGCCCGACGCGCGCACCCCGTCGAGCACGCCGATGGCGGTGGCCAGCGCGTAGGCGATCTCCTGCACCGGTGTCGCGCCCGCCTCTTGCAGGTGGTAGCTGCACACATTGATGGGGTTCCACTTGGGCGCATGGCGCACGGTGTAGGCGATGGTGTCGACGATGAGGCGCAGGCTCGGACCGGGCGGGAAGATGTAGGTGCCGCGGCTCAGGTACTCCTTGACGATGTCGTTCTGCGTGGTCCCGGCCAGCAACGCCGGGGCGACGCCCTTGTCCTGTGCGTGGGCCACATAGAGCCCGAGGAGCCAGGCCGCGGTGGCGTTGATCGTCATGGAGGTGTTCATCGCCTCCACGGGGATGCCGTCGAGCAGCTCCTCCATGTGGCCCAGGTGCGCCACCGGGACGCCGACCTTCCCGACCTCGCCGGCCGCCTCGGGGGCATCGGGGTCGTAGCCGGTCTGGGTGGGCAAGTCGAAGGCGATGGAGAGGCCCGTCTGTCCCTTGGCAAGGTTGGTCCGGTACAGCTCGTTGGAGGCGCGCGCCGTCGAATGGCCCGAGTACGTGCGCATCACCCACGGCGCATCGCGCTGCGGCTGCGGATCAGTCGCCATTCACATCACCTCCAGACGAGTGGCGCGCCCCACCATTGTGCCCGGGTTCGCAGCACGGCCGCGCGAGCTAGCGGTTGTAGTCGTAGAAGCCCTTCTTGGTCTTGCGGCCGAGCTGCCCGGACGTCACCAGGCGCCGGAGCAGGGGCACCGCCGCGTAGTTGGGGTCGCGGTACTCCTCGTAGAGCGCGTCGAGAATGGCCAGGGAGGTGTCGAGGCCCACGAGGTCGAGCAGGGCGAACGGCCCCATGGGGAACCCGCAGCCCCCCTTCATGGCGGCATCGATGCCCTCCTTGGTCGCCACGCCCTGTTCCAGGAGGCGCACGGCGTTGTTCAAGTAGGGGAACAGCAGCGCGTTGACGATGAAGCCCGCCTGGTCCTTGACCTCGACCGGGTCCTTGCCGCAGGCACCGGCGAAGGCGACCGCCGCCGCCATGGTGGCGTCGCTCGCGGTGATGGGCCGCACGACCTCGACCAGGGCCATGGCCGGTGCGGGGTTGAAGAAGTGGATCCCGCACACCAGGTCGGGCCGAGCGGTGGCCATCGCCATCTCCACCACCGGGAGCGTCGACGTATTGGTGGCCAGGATCGTCTCGGGCTTGCAGATGCTGTCGAGCTCCGCGAAGAGCTCCTTCTTCACTCCGAGATCCTCGACGACCGACTCGATGACGAGATCGACATCGACGAGCTCGCCCAGGTGCGTGGTGGCGCGGACCCGGCCCGTGATCTCGGCCGCTTGCTCCTCCGTGCGCTTGCCCTTCTCGACCTGCTTGGCCAACGAGCGGGCGAGGCCCGCCACCATGGCGTCGGCGCCCGCCGAGCTCCGGCTGCGCAGCACGACTTCGTGCCCCGTTGCGGCCGCCACCTCTGCGATGCCCGCTCCCATGATTCCCGAACCGATGATTCCCACCCGTGTGATCGACATGGGCGGCGAGTTTACCGGTCGGTAACCACGGGCGTCGAAGCGAGAGCGGGTGCCGGCGCGTGCAAGAGTGGCCCCATGGACACGTCAGGCACGCTGGCCCTGGTCGGGGGCGATGAATGGACCGAGGGCTGCACCTTCGACGCCTCCCTGCTGCAGGCCTCCGGGGGGACCGACGTGGTGGTGCTGCCGACCGCGGCCGCGTACCAGCACCCGGAGCGGGTCGTGCTCCGGGCGGCCGAATGGTTCGAGCCGCTGGGGGCTCGGGTGGAGGGGCTGATGGTGGTGGACCGGGCCTCCTCCGAGGACGCCGGCATGGCCGCCACCCTGGCGGGGGCCCGCTTCATCTATCTCTCGGGGGGCTCGCCGCTGCACCTGCGCGCCGTGCTGAAGAGGTCAGCCGTCTTCGAGGCGCTCCTGCGGGCCTTCGCCGGCGGTGCCGTCGTGGCCGGGGCGGGCGCCGGGGCCATGGTGCTGACCGACCCGATGGCCGACCCGCGCGGCGGCGCCTTGACGCTCGGGCTGGGCCTCGTCGACAACGTCACGGTGGTCCCCCACTTCGGGGACGAGCACGACGATGCCCACGGCCAGAAGTTGGAGCGGACAGTGGCCATGGCCCCGGCGGCGCTGCCCGTCGTGGCCCTGCCGGCGCGCACCGCGCTCATCAGGGACGGCAAGGGCTCCTGGCGCTCCGAGGGAGCGGGGACGCCAGCCGTGTTCGTCGGTGGGGTCCAGACCGAGGGGCTGGGCGCGCTCGGGAGCTGAAGCGCCCGAGATCGACCGGCTAGTTAGTCCTTCTCCTCGATGGTGACGCTCTCGATGACGACGCGCTCGGTGGGCGTGCCGGAACGACTGCCGACCCCGTTGATCCTCTCCACCACATCGAGCCCGGTCACGACCTCGCCGAAGTGCGCGTAGAGCGGTGGCAGGCGCACCCCGTCAGGACCGCTGATCACGAAGAACTGGCTGCCGTTGGTGTTCGGTCCCGCGTTCGCCATGGCCAGCGAGCCGACCTTGTAGCGGCCTTCCGCCGGCAGTTCATCGTCGAACCGGTAGCCGGGGCCGCCGGAGCCCGACCCGGTGGGGTCGCCGCCCTGGAGCACGAAACCCGGGATGATGCGGTGGAACACGATGCCGTCGTAGTAGTGGTAGCGGGCCAAGAACACGAAGCTGTTCACGGTCTTCGGTGCGGCCAGAGCGTCGAGCGCGATCACCATCGTGCCGTGCGAGGTGACCATGGTCGCCACGTAGCGCTTGGTGGGGTCGATGAACATCGCAGGCTCTTCATCGAACTTGCGCTGCTGCGGGCTCGAGCCGTCGACGGCTGGTGCGGTGGGGGTGGCCATGGTCTGCGCGTCCTTAGCTTTCGTGGATGGTGACGGAGATGATGCGCTGCGTGACGTCCGGTGGGACGCCTTGGGCGGAACCTTGCTTGTTGATGGTGTCGACCACGTTCATGCCCGAGGTGACGGATCCGAAGAGGGCGTAGGTGTTCGGGAGTCCCTCCCCCTGTGGCCCGGCGACGATGAAGAACTGGCTTCCACCCGAGTTGGGTTGCCCCGTATTGGCCATAGCCACCGATCCGAGCGGATACTGCTGTGCGGCGTTGGCGGCTTTCGGCGGGTTCTCGTCCTTGATCGTGTACCCCGGACCGCCCTGACCCGTGCCCGTCGGGTCACCCGTCTGGTCCATGAACTGGGGGATGACGCGGTGGAAGATCACGCAGTGGTAATAGCCCTTGTTGGCCAGGAACACGAAATTGTTGACCGTGGTCGGGGCCGTCTTGGCGTCGAGCGTGATGTCGAATGTACCGGTCGTCGTCACGACCGTGGCGGTGTAGGTCTTGGACGTGTCGATCGTCATGGCCGGTGCCGACGGGTACTTCTGGGTGTTCACCGTGGTCTTCGTGCTGGCGGGGCAACCCGCCTTGACCGCCACCTCGTTCGCCTTCTCCTGCGGCGTGGTCGCCTTGGCGTTGGAGGCATTGTTGTTGCTGTTCCCACCGGAAACCAGAAAGACGATCCCGACGATGACTCCCACGATGACCACAATGATGACGCCGTTCCGGATCTGCTTGCGGCGCTTCTGGCTCTGAGCTTCGGCGGCCAGCCGCGCCTCTCTGGCCGCGCGCTGACGGGCTCTCTTGTCGCTGGGCACGGCCCGAGACCCTACCCAATCCCCGGGCCGGCATCGGATCGCCCTCCCCGCTGGGCAACCGGGGCGGCAACCGGCGAGCCGGGGGGCCATCGGACCGGTGCGCAGTCTGTAGCCTCGTCCGGATGCCACTGGTCGTCCAGAAGTACGGGGGCACCTCGGTCGGCGACGCCGATCGGATCCGTGCCGTGGCCGACCACATCGCCCGCACGCGCCGGCAGGGCTCCGAGGTGGTGGCCGTGGTCAGCGCCATGGGCAAGACCACGGACGACCTCATCCACCTGGCCAATTCGGTCAGCGCCACCCAGCCGCCCCGCGAGTACGACATGCTCGTCAGCACCGGCGAGCGCATCTCCATGTCGCTCCTGGTCATGGCCCTGGCCGACCTCGGCGTCGACGCCTCCTCCTTCACCGGGAGCCAGGTGGGCATCATCACCGACGACGACCACACCAGGGCCAAGATCAAGGAGGTCAAGGGCGATCGCCTGCGCGAGGCACTCGCCGCCGGGAGGGTCCCGGTCGTGGCCGGGTTCCAGGGCGTCTCGGCGGCTCGGGAGATCACCACCCTCGGCCGGGGCGGGTCCGATGCCACCGCCGTCGCGCTGGCCGCCGTCCTGGAGGCGGACGTCTGCGAGATCTACACGGACGTGACCGGGGTGTTCACGGCGGACCCCCGGATCGTGCCCGAAGCCCACCGGATCAACCGGATCTCCTTCGAGGAGATGCTCGAGATGGCGGCCACCGGCGGGCGGGTCCTGATGTTGCGCGCCGTCGAGTTCGCCCGGAACCACAATGTCCCGCTGCATGTCCGGAGCAGCTTCACCTGGGAGCCCGGCACCTGGGTGGTGGAGGAGGATGCAGACATGGAAGACGCCGTCGTCACCGCAGTGACCCACGACACCTCGGAGGCCAAGGTCACCGTCAGCGGGGTCCCGGACCGGCCCGGCGTCGCGGCCCGGCTCTTCCGGGCGCTGGCCGACAAGTCGATCAACGTCGACATGATTGTGCAGAACACGTCAACCCACGGGACGACCGACATCTCGTTCACCGTCCCCACGGCCGACCTGCCCGTGGCGGTGGAGACCTCCCGGGCCCACGCCGACGAGCTGGGGGCATCAGGAGTCACGGCGGACTCGGACGTGGCCCGGGTCTCGCTCGTCGGGGTGGGGATGAAGTCGCACCCCGGGATCGCCGCCACCATGTTCGAGACGCTCGCCAACGAGGAGATCAACATCGACATGATCTCGACCTCGACCATCCGGACCTCCTGCATCGTCGCCGAAGCCGACGTCGAACGGGCAGTCCGCACCCTCCATGCGGCCTTCGCCCTGGGCTGATGCCGCAGACGACGCCGGGTGGGCGCACCTTGTGGCTGCTACGCCACGCCAAGACGGTGGCCGACCCGCCGCCCGGCGGCTCTGACTTCGACCGTGTCCTGGCGCCGCGGGGTCGGCGCGATGCCACGGCGCTCGGGCGCCTGTTCGCCGGGTCCGGCCAGGCGCTGGGACCGGGCCTCAAGGGGGTCCCCCGGCCACAGGTCGCGCTGGTGTCGCCGGCCGCCCGCACGTCGGCGACGGCCGAACTGGTCCTGGCCGACGTCACCGACCCCCCCGAGTGCCGCTTCGACGAGGCGCTCTACGGCGCCGAACCCGAGGAGGTGCTCGCCTTCCTGCGCGCCCTGCCCGACGACGTCGCAGCGGCCATGGTGGTCGGCCACAACCCGACGGCGCACACCCTCTCGCAGAGTCTGTTGTCGGCGCGGGACAAGAAGGGCCTCTCCAGCGCAGTTCGGCACGGCTTCCCCACGTGCGCGCTCGGCGTGTACTCCTTCGCCACCGCCCATTGGGCCGACGTGGCGACCGGGACGGCAAAATTGATCGCCCTGCTGGGTCCGCCCTATTGAGGGCCCTGACCGGGCGGCGCTCCTAGGCCAGCGAGCGCAGGATGGCGGCGTCGCCCTGGCCACCGCCGCCGCACAGCGCCACGGCTGCGGTGGACGCACCACGGCGGCGCAACTCGAGCAGCGCGGTCAGCGCCAGCCGGGCGCCGGACATGCCGACGGGGTGGCCCAACGCGATGGCGCCACCGTTGACGTTGACCTTGTCCTCGTCGATGCCCAGGTCGTCCACTGAGGCGAGGCCGACGGCGGCGAAGGCCTCGTTGATCTCGAAGAGGTCGATGGCACCGACGTCGACGCCGCCCTTGCCAGCCGCCTTGGCGATCGCCCGGGACGGCTGCGTCAGCAGCGAGTTGTCCGGCCCGGCCACCATGCCGTAGCCGACGACCTGGCCCAGCGGCGTGAGCCCGAGCTCCTTCGCCTTGGCCGCCGACATCACGACGACCGCGCAGCCGCCGTCGGAGATCTGCGACGCGTTACCCGCGGTGATGGTCCCGTTCTTGTCGAAGGCGGGCTTCAGCGCGCCCAGCGACTCGGCCGTCGTGCCGGGGCGCACACCCTCGTCGGTGTCCACCAGCAGTGGGTCGCCCTTGCGCTGGGGCACCTGCACCGGGACGATCTCCTCGGCGAAGCGACCCTCCTTGGCAGCGGCGGCGGCCTTCTCGTGGCTCGCGGCGGCGAAGGCGTCCTGCCGCTCCCGAGAGACGCCGACCTTGGCGTTGTGCTGCTCGGTCGAGAGACCCATGGCGATGTGGTCGAACGAGTCGGTGAGACCGTCGTACATCATGGAGTCGATCACCGCGCCGTCACCGATGCGGTAGCCCGCCCGAGCCCCTGGCAGCAGGTAGGGGGCCTGCGTCATCGACTCCATGCCGCCGGCAACGACGATGTCGGCGTCGCCGGCACGGATCATCTGGTCGGCCAGGTAGATGGTGTTGAGGCCGGAGAGGCACACCTTGTTGATGGTGTTGGCGGGGACCGTCATCGGGATCCCGCCCTTGACGGCGGCCTGGCGGGCGGTGATCTGCCCCTGCCCGGCCAGGATGACCTGACCCATCAGGACGTGGTCGACCTGGTCGGGGGAGACACCGGCGCGCGACAGCGCCTCCGCGATGGCGAACCCACCCAGGTCCATGGCAGTAAATCCGGCCAGCGCACCCGACAGCTTCCCGATCGGGGTCCGGGCCCCGGCAACGATGACGGCCTCGGCCATTCCTTGCACCTCCGCATTCCCGCCGGTCTGGTTACCGGTCGGAAACTCCATCTTACGGGCCAACTATCGTCAGGTCACATGAGCGACATCCTCACTGCTGCCCTGGCGGGTGCGTCCGCCGACGAGCTGGCCGGGCTCGCGATGCCCGATTCCTACCGGGCTGCCCTGGTCAAACGGAGTGAAACGGCCATGTTCGACGGCATGGAATCCTCCGCCAAGGACCCCCGCCAATCCCTCCACGTCGAGGAGGTGGCGCTGCCCGAGCTGGCTCCCGACGAGGCCTACGTCGCGGTCATGGCATCGTCGATCAACTTCAACACCGTCTGGACCTCCATCTTCGAGCCGCTCCCCACGTTCGGCTTCCTGGACCGCCTGGCGAAGGAGGGGCCTTGGGCCGCTCGCCATGCGCTCGACTACCACGTCGTGGGCTCCGACGCCGCCGGCGTCGTCCTGCGGACCGGCTCGCAGGTGCGCAACTGGAAGGTGGGCGACAAGGTCACGGTCCACTGCAACTACGTCGACGACCAGGACCCGTCGGCCCACGACGACTCCATGTTGGCGGCGAACCAACGCATCTGGGGTTTCGAGTCGAACTTCGGCGGGCTGGCCGACATCACGCTCGTGAAGGCCAACCAGCTCATGCCCAAGCCGATGCACCTCAGCTGGGAAGAGGCCGCCATCAACGCGCTGTGCAACTCCACCGCCTACCGCATGCTGGTCTCGCCGAACGGGGCCCGCATGACCCAGGGTGACAAGGTGCTCGTGTGGGGCGCCAGCGGTGGCCTCGGCAGCTACGCGGTGCAGCACGTGCTGAACGGCGGCGGCACGCCCATCGGCGTCGTCTCGTCACCCGAGAAGGTCAAGCTCCTCAACGACCTCGGGGTCGAAGCCGTCATCGACCGCAGGGCGGCGAACTACCGCTTCTGGTCGGACGAGCACACCCAGGACGAGTCGGAGTGGCGCCGCTTCGGCAAGGACATCCGCGGGTTGGTCGGCTCGGAGCCCGAGATCGTGTTCGAGCACCCTGGCCGCCAGACGATGGGGGCTTCGGTCTTCGCCTGCAAGCGGGCGGGCACGATCGTCACCTGCGCCGCCACGTCGGGCTACATGATCGAATACGACAACCGCCACCTCTGGATGAAGCTCAAGACGATCAAGGGCTCGCACTTCGCCAACTACCGCGAGGCGTGGGACGCCAACAAGCTGATCTGCGACGGCAAGGTCCTCCCGCCGCTCTCCGCCGTGTACCCGCTCGAACAGGTCGGCGAGGCGGCCTACCAGGTCCACCACAACCTGCACGAAGGAAAGATCGGCGTGCTGTGCCTCGCCCCGGAGGAAGGCCTCGGCATCGACGACCCCGAGCTGCGGGCCAAGATCGGTGAGGACCGCATCACCCTGTTCCGGCGGCACGGCGCGTGAGCGACTCCCTGCTGACCGAGATCGACCACGTGGCCATCGCGGTCCACGACCTCGAGGCCGCCATCGCCTGGTACGCCGAGGTGTTCGGCGCCACCGTGGATCACCGCGAGCGTGTCGAGTCCGACGGCGTGGAGGAGGCCCTGCTGAAGGTGGCCGACTCCTATGTGCAGCTGCTCACGCCCATCAACGACACCTCCCCCGTGGCCAAGTACCTCGCCAACAAGGGCGAAGGACTGCACCACATCGGTTACCGCGTCGACGACTGCGGCGTGGCCCTGCAGGCGATCAAGGACGCCGGCGGCCGGGTGATCGACGAGGCGCCGCGACCCGGCTCACGAGGCACCACGGTGGCCTTCGTGCATCCCAAGACGTCGTTCGGCACGCTCATCGAGCTGGTGCAGGAGTAGGCCGTCGACTCACTCGGCCGCCGGTCTCCCCTGCGGTTCCATCCGGTTGCCTCACCACCGGGACCGACGTCATTCCGCTGCCCTCGGCAGTCACCAGAGACCCCGGGCGGGCTCAGCCGTTGGTGCCCGCAGATCTGCAAAGGCTCAGTCGGAAACCACTCGGCTCACCCAGTTGGCCCGGCCGGTCTGCGCCAGCCATTCGTCGTACTCGGCTGGGCGCCAGCGTGCGTGCCAGGGATCTCCCTCTTGCAGCACCGTGTCGAGCGGGTCCACGCCCGAAGGGGAGAGAGCGACGGCCGACTGCTTCCACTCCTCCAGGAGGGTCATGGCGACCTGCACCACCTCGGGTCGCGATTCCGAGAGGTCGTCCTGCTCGTGCGGATCCGTCGCGAGGTCGAACAACATGATGTCGGGGAACCCGTGATAGCTGTCATGAAACGTCCGGATGCAGATCCAATCGTCGAAGCGCACGGCCCGCTGAGCGGTCCACGCGCCTTGCGTGAGGATCAGGCTTTCTCTTCCCGCAAACTCTCCCGAATCGAGTGAAGACCGGAACGACCGCCCGTCCCACCGGTTCGGGACACTGCCTCCACTGAGCTCGAGAAGGGTCGCCGCCACGTCAATTTGGTAGTGGAGCGAATCGTCCACCCCGGGCGCCAGGCCGGGCCATCGGATGATCATGGGTACCCGCGCGACATGCTGATCGGCAGTCTGATGATCGCAGTAGATGCCCAGCTCGCCGAGCGTCTCTCCGTGATCGGCGGTGATGATCACCCCGACCTCGTCCTCAATCCCGAGTGTGACGAGGCGGCCAAGGATGCGACCTATGTGGTGATCCACGTAGCGGACTCCGGTGTCATACCCGTCGAACATCCGCTGCACCTGCGTCATGTCATGGGCAACCAGCGGCTGGCGTGGGAAGGCGCCCCAACGTGCATGGGGACCGAAGCCCGTGATCTCCTGCGCAGAATGTGGTCCAGGAAGGCTCCAGTGATGTTCCCGCACCTCCTCGTCGAGCCATCCCGGCATCGGCATGCCGACGAACGGGTCACCAAAGGAGTCGGGTGTCCGGTACGGCGTGTGGGGATCCCACATGTGGACGTGGAGGAACCAATCTTCACGGCTGGAGTTTCGACCGATCCAATCGAGCGCCACCTCCGCGACCTGATCAGCCGTCTCGAGGCCACGAGTACCCAGGTTGTACGACTCGTTGAAGCCAGCAAGAAAGTGGTACGCCGAGTGGCGCTCCGGAAACGTGCTGATCGAGGCGGTCCAGATACCGACGTCCTGCATCGTGCTCCACCAGGTCTCGGCAGCATCCCGGCTCCGGAAGCCCCTGTCACTTCCTTCCGGAAACGGAGAGGCAGCGGTCCCGCCGTGCCCGGCGACCCCGTTGTGTATGCCGAACCGCCCACTGCTGAGAGCCGTTCGTGACGGGAGGCAAGGAAGGTCGGACGCGTACACGTTGTCGAACCTGACGCCGTCCGCGGCGACGGCATCCATGACCGGACTGGTTGGGCGTACGTAGCCATAGCAACCGAGGTGGTCAGCTCGAAGCGTGTCGATGTCGAAATGGATGATCCGCATGCCCGTCACACTCCACGACAACGTACGTCACGTTTCCACCGACTCCTGAGCCCGTGGCTCCCCCAGGCTAATACCGGCAACGCGAACCGCTACGCATGGTGTGGGATCTCGGCGTTCAACTCTGCGATCAGGTCATTGAGTCTGCGGACGGCCGGCAGCCCCGCGGTCACGACCTCATCCATCGGATCCGGCCGGCCGTCCAGCCGCTCACTCAGCCAGTCCACGAGCATCGCGTCCATTTGCCGAACGATGTCCGGCCGCTCCGCGGCCAGGTTGACCTGCTCGGCAGGATCGATCCTGAGGTCGTAGACCTCGATCCCGTCCCTCGGATACACACCCGGGTCGACGCATCGGATGTACTTCCAATCCGGCGTGCGAACGCCCCGTTTCGCCTGCCAGGTGCACTCGCTCAGAAAGACCGCGTCACGGGCCTGAGTGCTGCTTCCCTCCGTCAACGGCCGAAGCGTCCACCCGTCGAGACCGTCCACGGCGGGCATGTCGAGGAAGTCCAGCACCGTCGGTTTCACATCGATTGTGGAGATCAGCGCCGTGACTTCCGACTCCGGCACCAATCCGGGTGCCCAGATGATCACGGGGACGTGGACCACCGAGTCATACAGACCGGCATGGTCGAACCATGCATCGTGTTCGGTCATGTTCTCCCCGTGGTCGCCGAAGAGGACGACCATGGTCTGGTCCAGGAGCCCTGCCCTTTCCAGATATTCGAAGAGTCGACCGATCTCGTAATCGAGATAGGCGACCTCGGCATCGTAAAGGTCGGAGATGTAGTCCAAACTGGGGATGATGTCGAGATGGTTGTACAGGTTCTCGGCAAACAGGGGGTACGTAGGCCTGCTCCGTAGCTTCTCCGAGATGAGGGGGTCTCGATGCAATGCCGAGGAGCCTCCGTACAGGTTCTTGTACGACTGGGGTGGGAGGTACGGGATATGCGGGTCCCAAAAGTGCAAGAACAAGAAGAACGCCTCCTTGCGATGCTCGTCCAGCCACTGGGTCCCCATGTCAACGATGACCGAGCCCGGCGACCGGGACCGGCCCGGAGGCGGCATGTAGTCCGTATAGCCCCGCAGGAACCAGTCTTTCATTGCGAAGAGATGGTCGACCGCTCCCGTCGCGTACGTCAGCATCCCGGAAGATCGTCGGCAACCACGAGAAGTCAGCGTCCAGGCTAGCCGCCGGATGGAAATGCGACACGATGTTCGTCGTGACCCCGAACCTCCCGGTGAAGATGGCCGTGTGAGACGGCTGCGTCGGAATGTCCGACGCGAAGGCGTTGGTGAAGAGCGAACCCTCGCCCGCGATGCGATCAAGGTTCGGGGTCAGCCCACGATCGTAACCAAGGCAGCCCAGACGATCTGCTCGCAGCGTGTCCATCGAGATGAAGATGACGTTCACGTTGTCTCCTTTGTGGCTAGCGGAGGTCAATCGACTGAATGACCAGTGGTTTGACTCATCGAGTTGCACGTACGTACCCGTGGTGCTGCGACGAGAGGGCCGGGTAAATGGTGGGCGTCACGGCACTAATAGACGGCATTGCCAGGGATGACGAAGGCCCGAAGCACCTCATCTGCGCCTGCCGCGAATACCTCTCCGTTCAAGATGACGACCGGAGCGACGAACGTATCCGCCTTGGCATAGTGCCAGTCGACCCTGGTGCCACCCGATCCTCGCAGCAGCGAGAGGCCGGCAGACGTGGCCACGATGTAGATGCCATTGGTCCCCGTCAAACCGTCAATCGGTGATCCAACCGACTGTGTGCTGTCGAGCTTTCCCGAGGGGATCGAGAAGTTGTACACGTCGCCGTCTCCGCTCCCGACGCCCACGTCACCCCCGCGGGTGACCACCGCCGACGAGACGATGGGACCACCGGTTGCGCGCGCCCAGGTCACCTTTCCGCTGGCTTCGTCGACGGCATAGAACGTGTCGTTCTCGGAGCCGATCAGGACCAGATGATCCTCGAATGTCGCCGCCGCAACGAAGGGCTGTCCGTTGGTTGCGTGGGTCCAGAGGACCTGCCCATTGGACGTCGAGACGGCGTGAAGTACTCCCGAATGGTCACCGATGACTACGACGTCATTAGTGGAGTCGACACTGGGGCTGGCCGCCGTCGCGGCACCCAGTGCGTCGGACCACACGACCGCACCGGTCGTCTCGCTCAGCGTGTAGAGCCTCGCCGAAGAAGCGACGAAGACAATCCCTCCACTGACCGCCGGGGACGACGTGATGCTGCTCCCGAGCGATCGGGACCATTCACTGGATCCGGTCGCGGTGTTGAGCGCCAGAACGGTTCCAGCCTGGTCGCCGACGAAGACGCTGCCGCCGTCAACCGCCGGTGACGACGAGAAGCCGCTCCCTATCGAATCCGTCCAGCTGCTCTTGGCGTCCGACACCGTGACGGCGTGGAAGACGCCGCCCGAGTCGCCGAAGTAGGCGACACCGTCGACGACCGCAGGCTGGGAGGTGATCGCCGCACCCGCGGTCACCGCCCAGGCCTGGCTAAAGTAGGACGCACCGACCGCCTGGTGTTTGGAGATGACGCTGTCGTTGCCCTCAAACCCCAGCCGCTGCGGCCCGTACCCGAGCTGCGGAGAGCTGTTCGAGATCGTGACGACTGCGGCACCGACTCTGCCCGAGGAGGCTCCCGTCGCCGTGATGGTTTGAGGCCCGAACGGCTCGTTGGAAGGTACGGTGCCCGTGACCGGTCCGGCTGATCCGCTGGCGTTTGCCGTCGCAGTCCCCAGCACCTCCGAGCCACCGCCGTTGACCGGAAGAGTAAACGTCACGTGCTCCCCCGCCTGGAACCCGCTGGCCGAGACCGTGAGTGGACTTCCCGGGGGGACCCATTCGCCGGCCGGCCTCACTACCGGCGCGCTCGGGCTTGCGCGAACAGTGAAGCTTGATGCGGCTGCCGTCGCCTTGCCGGATCCGCTCGAGGTGTCGGCGATCCCGTCCTCATTGACTGCAGCCGCATCCACCAGGTACGACGCTCCCTGCTCGGGCACCGGAACCGTGAGCGACCATGTCGTCGACGTTGCGCCGGGCGACCCGATTGTGGCGTCGGTGGCGCTCAGACCAGGAGTGAAGCTGTTGGTCGCGGCCTTGTACCAAGGGCCCGAGGTCCCATCTTCTTGGATCTCTACCGAGACTGCTCGGACGCCGTCGGGCGCAGTGGCCGTCCCGCTGATGCTGAGCTCTCCCGACGGGTAGGCAATAGTGGAGCCGTTCGCGGGCACCGTCACCGCCGTGGTCGGCGCTGCCCCATTCCCACCGCCGAGCCCGAAGTCGTAGAGGAACCCGTCGGCGGAGTCGATGAGCAGAGTTCCGTCGAAGTCTGCCGGCGATGCCGTGATGAACGAACCCGTCTGGTAGGAGTACAGCGACGTGCCGGTGGCCAGTGACACGACGTGGACCACCCCGCTGAGCGTGCCGAAGGCGACAACCTGCTGACCCGGAGGTCCGACGATGGCCGACGACGAATTCACCGTATCGCCCCCCGTGCTGTACCGCCAGAGCAGACTCCCGTTGACGGCATCGATGGCGGAGATGCCCCCATTGTCGCCAAAGACAAGCGTGGAGCCGTTCAGGGCCGGCGTCGAAAGAGCGTCGGTGTTGGCCCCGTTCCCGAAGTCCCAGGACCAGATCAGTGCACCCGTGGTCAAGTCCAGCGCATAGAAGACCCCATCCTTCCCGTCGAAGTAGGCGACGCCGTCGGCGAACCCGTTCACGCCCGGTGCGGAGATAGTCGATCCCGCTCCAATGTCCCAATCTTCCCCCAGGGGGTCGCTGGTGAAGTACCGCCAGACCAATGATCCGGTGGCTGCGTTGATTGCGTACTCGCTGGAATCGGGATCCGCGCTGCCGAAGAGAACCAAGGGCACGCCGTCGGCATCAACGCCGTAACTGATCGGGCTCCAGATCCCGGCGTGCGTCGAAAACGCCGCGCTGCCGTTCCAAGCGAACACCGTCGCGGATGAGTACGTATTGATGGCATAGACGCTCCCGTCCGTGGCTCCCGTGTCCAATGTTGCGAAGTACGCGAGCGTCTGACCACCCGGAAGGGTGGCCACGACCGGCGAGCCCTGGATCGATCCGACCTCTTTGACCGCACATTGAATTGCGCCGGTCGCTGCGTCGAGTTTGTAGATGCGGCCACTGGACAGAGGTGCCACCCAGACGGACGATCCCGACACAAGCGGAGTCGCCGTGAAGGCGGATCCGAACGGGACCGACCACACAATGGCCCCGGTTCTGGCATTGACGGCGTTCATGTAGCCGTCCTCGTCGCCGACGTACGCCAGAGGCTCCCCGAGGGACACGTTCCATGCCTCGACCGGAGATCCCTCTGTGGCCCCCACTTGTGCCATCCACTTCACTCCCAACGTCGTGGCGTTGCCCGACGAGATGGTCGGGTCCGCACTCGTTCCCGAGAGCCCGGGGTTCCCGTGGAACTGGGGCCACGTGTACCCCGAGTTCGACGCTCCCACGGGAAGAGACCAACTCCCCCCGAAGACGACCGCGCACACGGCCACAACCGCGCACGCGATGCGAACTCTCGACAAGTTCATCTTCGTCATTTTCGACCCCTTTTCCCATGCAAATGAATACGGCAGTGCGACAAACTGACCGTGGTGGGCATGATCTCGACGCATCCTTGGAGGCGTTCTGTAGTACACAAAGAAGATGCGTCATCCCTTCCACAACACACGCAGAACAACATGGACACAACGGATGGTGGCCGTGCCGGTGACACTCGTCGCCGCCGCCTTCTGACTTTCGGGTGTTCGTCCGGTACTGGACCGGCGCCGTCCTCCCACGCCACGTAACTCCCCACGACGAGCACGTCGAGCACCTCAACATCCGCCGTGGCCCCCACAACCATGAAAATTCACCTTCGACGCCTCCAGCCGCTTCCGCGTTCCAATTGCCGGCGTCTGTGGGCAACGTCAAGCCCTATTGGCTTCTCGAAAAGTTCTCTGTCTCCGCCCTGCTCGGGGCAGGGCTCTCGCCAGTGCTCCTCCAGGATTTCTTCAACAATCCTCAGACGTTTGTGATCGTGAAGGCCGCCGACCCCGCGAAGAACCCGTCCTTGCCGAATGCCACCTACGTCATGAACTTTGCCGACTACCAGCAGATGGCGAGTTCGATCTCCTCGGGATCGATACCCCCCTACGTCAAGTTGCGTCCTCTACGACAACGAGAAGTGGCCGTCCACCCCTGCCGCACAACAACAGCAACCGTTCACCTACGAGGCGGAGGCCGAGACCTTGGCGCACCAACACGGGTTGGGCCTCATCTTCACGCCGGCGGCGAACCTGTCCATGGTGCTCAGCCCGTCGTATTCGAATGCAACGAAGTACGACGGCTACACCAGTCTCGGTATCGCCTCGCAGGCGGCGCCGCACACCGATGTCTTGGAGATCCAGGCCCAACAGGACGAGGGCACCAGCGGATTCAACAGCTTTGTCTCCTCCGCGGTGAGCCAGGCCCAGGCGGCCAATCCGCAGGCCTTGATCATGGTGGGCCTGACGACGGCCGCTCCCCACCAGGTCGTCACGCCGCAGATCCTGCTCAACGACTACAACGCGACGAGGCCGCTGGTTTCCGGCTACTGGCTGAATATCCCCGGCGGACAGGGCGGTCCTCGCGACCCTCAGGTCGCCGTGGCATTTCTTCAAGCGCTCGCTCCGCAACTCGGTTACTAGGTCTACGACTCTGTAAGCTCGGATATGATCGCGCAGCGGCCGGCAGGCCGTGACGCGGGGTAGAGGGCCTCTCTGACACGGTCGGTCACCACCGGTCGTGCATTGAAGCCGAGGAACGCCTCCAGCCCGTAGTAGTGCTTGAGCATGATGAAGCGCGTAGCGAACCGGGAGCCAGCCGAGCCGGCCGCCTTCCCGTAGTAGACAGTGCATCCAATGAGTTGGACGAGCGCCGGAACCTCTCTGAACAGCAGGAGGAACAGGACCCGGGCCAGGTTGAGATGGCTGGTCGGGTCCAACACGGCCAGGTCATCACGTAGACCAGCGCCGTTATGTGCAACGGGACGAGGAACCGTTTGAACGACGACCGCGTCATGAAGAACCAGAATCGGCAACCGGCGAGACCCCGTGGCGGCGGGGATATACCGGGCGAAGGCCATAGTTGCACCCCGGTTCCAACGCGTCCTCTGAATTCGCAACTGACGCTGGGTGTTCGGGACATCCTCGTAGGAGCGCACCCGGGTGTCGATTGCGGCGTGGTAGCCGGTCCGGGCGATGGCGAGCGTGAAATCCAGGTCCTCCCCGTACATGCCTTCGACGAACCCGCCGATGGCCAGTGCTGCGTCCCGCCGGAACCCGGTGAACGTGCCCGGTATGCACACGATGCCGTCAACCACGTCACTCGCCGGCGGACCATTCCGAATCCGACGATCATCTCGAACATCCGCATTCGGTCGATCCAGGTCGTGTACGGCTCTTTCGGCAGCGTGAATGCTCCGAGGATTCCCACCTTGGGATCGGCCAAGGAAGTGGGGCACGGAGTACAAGAAGCAGTCCGGATGCACCAGGCAGTCCGCATCGACCCGGTAGACGATGTCGGCGCTGCATCGAGCCAGGGCCAGGTTCAGAGGCGCCCGATTTCCCGTTGTGGTTTCCCTTGATCACTTCACCCGTCGCGAACTGGAAGGCGGCGATCGCGCTCAGACGAGAGCCGGAAGGTGTCGTCGGTCGAGCCGTCGTCGCACATGATGACGCGAACCGGCCCTTCATACCGCCCCGCGGCGGTATCGATGGTTCTGAGGAGGTGGGCGATGTTGAGCTCCTCGTTGAAGGCCGGGATGATCACCTCAATCGGAGGTCGTTCCTGCGTCGGATTGACTTGACGGTGATGGACGAGTCGCACCAACCCCAGGAACACGGTGATGCACATGAAGATGTACGGGGGGACACGCGAAGGCGATTGCAGCGGCGACGAACGGGCTTTTGCCGAACTTGGACTCGAGATAGACCGCTCCAGCCATCACGACCCCGATTGCGGTGAGCACGCAGATGATCACAATCACGTCGTCGATCAGATCAGTCCGGCTTGCGCGCCCGATGGGAAGTTGTCGTCTTCTTCGGGTAAGCGGAAGCTCGTAAATGCAACGCGAGACACCACGATGCCGGCGATGGTGTACTGCACCAAGGAGATTCACGACCGGCGTCGGACCCAAGGGGGAATCCGGTCTTTATCACGAAGATCCCGAAGAAGGCGTCCACCACGGCGGACACGAGGAGGAACAACACGACGTTCAGCAGGATCATGACACCGCCGCCCGAGCGACGCCCTGAAGGCGACGGCAAAGGCCACCTCCAAAGGAAAGCACGCTCACCTGGAAGACGGGAAGCAGCGAGTTGGCATAGCCGTCGACCACCGACGGGTCGGGAATCACGGACAACAGCAGCTCCGTCACGAGGTTGTGGTAGGCGTCGGACAGGTTCGGCGTCTTCGTTCCCGACGATCACGACGGAGACCGCAAGGCTCGTCAGGATGAAGACGCTGCAGCGCTTGTAGCTGGGCTTCAACGGCGGCCTCATCACGACGAGGTTCCCGGATCCCTTGTCCGAGTCGTCGTCGTAGCTGCGGGTGAACGGCCTCAGAAAGACGACGGCAAGGATGGCGGCATCGAGTACCAGGAGGAGCGAAGCCGTGGAGACTGAAGGCGGTCGAGGCGGGCACGCGTGGCCTTAGAACTCGACCGTGGCGCTCATTCCGGGAAGCAGACCGGGCACCGTTCGATCGAGAGCGACGATGACGGTGTAGGTCACCCCGTTGGAGCCCCTCGTTGGGCTCAGATCCCAACTGGGTCACCTGGCCCGACGCCTTGATGTTCAAAGCGGAGATGTTCACGGTCGCGGGCTTTCCGACTTGCACCGATGCGACCTCGGCCTCCGGAATCTGCGCCATGATCTGCTGCCGACCACCGACGAGTCTCGATCAGCGGCTCGGATCCACGATTGGCCGGAAGTCGATGCACCCTGCGACGTGGGCTGCGCTGGGAAGAGCGAGAAGCCTGACGACTGGTTCGCGGGAATCGCCGCCGGCGGCTGGTAGTTGTGGACTCCATCCGGTCCCAATGTCTCCCCGGCCGCTCCGTACACCGCGGTGACGACGCCCCCGTCGGGAGCCACCAGGCTTGCAGCGTTGACCTCGCTCTGCACCTGCGCCAACTGTGATTCGGCCTGATTCAGATTCGCTTGGGCCTGGGCCTGCGCAGGATGCGCTTCCCGGGGACGACTGAATGTCTACTGGTAGTTGGCCAGGTTCAGCGCGGACTGAGCGCTGTTGACGGTTCGCCTGCGCGGTGTCGATTGATTGCTGCGCCTGCGCCTCGCTGACCGGCAGCTGGGCCTGCGCCTTGCTCACCGCCGCCTGGTCCTGGCTCAGTGTCAGTTGCAGGTTCTGGCAGTGGGTGAAGGACGACTGGGCCGCCTGCAGCTGAATTCCCGTAAGGCCGGGGTCGGGCGTGACGGGTCCGTTGGGGCATGCTTTCGTGTACGTGGCGCTGTCCGAGGTGTTCCTGTGACTGTGCGGATGTGACGGCCGATTGGGCCGCAGCCACGTTGGCCTTTCCCGAAGCTTCCGCCGACTGCGAGCGCGGCGTTGGCGTTGTTCAGCGCAGTCTGAGCCTGTTGCGCCTGGAGGTTGTCCTGCTCGAATTGGGCCGCCGTGAGGGCCGGCGATCCTGCCTGCACCAGCACCTCGCGGTCAGCCTTCACCGTGGCCTCGTCTGCAGCGAGCTGCGTCTGCAACGACGAATCGGCTTGCGTCGCCAGGATCTGACCCGGCTTCACGCGGTCGCCCACCTTTACCAGGACGGCCGACACCATCCCGTTGTTGGTGAAGTTCAAGTCGTAGACCTTCGACGTCGTCACGACGGCGGGAAACGACTGTGCCCCGGCCTTGACCGAGTTCACCGTGAAGATGGTGGCGAGAATCGCCACGACGGCGAGCGCCAGTGCGAAGGCCATCTGGCGTCGTGTGATGTGCAGTCGGCCCGGATCGCGCTCGGCCAGCGGACTTGCGCCGACCCGGCCGCGCTCCCGTTCATGAGCGAGGCATTCATTCCCCGCACCTTTTCGACTTTCGTGTCCACAGTCATGGCAGTTGCGCTTGCTCCTCTGGCTCCTCTGGCTGTCGATGATCTGGAGCTCTTGATCGGGTGAGGCATTGCCGGCCAGAGCGGGCAGGACTCGTCTTTGCCCTTCTCCGCGGTCCTGCGTCCACGTGGACACCATGTAGGCGACGAGCAGGAAGAGGATGACGCCGCCCACCGGCACCAGACCGCCGTGGCGCCGGCACCGCCGCGCAGGAGGGTCTTTCTCCATGTCGATCGGATCCAGATTCGACCCGCTCGGCTTGTGGACGGGCCGGCAAAGTCAGGGAGACTCAGTGTGATCGGGAACGTAGAACGAGCGTCCCGGCCCGTCCGGGCACCACCCGATGACGCCACTCCCCCGAAGTCGGGGAGACCCAGGAACGGGAGGAACGCAAACTTCGAGTGGATCGAACCGGGAACCGGGCCCGCACCGGAATCGAACCGGAGCCAGAAGGAGTGGGTACGGCGGGACCGAGACCACCTTGCTGCCGGTGGTCGCCGTGGACCCGGCGGCCTCGGCGTCGCCGCTGTAGACCGCCGAGATCGAGTTGTCACCCGCGGGCAAGAGTCGTGGTGTGACACGACGAGCCGGCAGTGAGTGGAAGGGATTGACAACCCGGCACCGGCGTCCCGTTCGCGATGAAGCTCAATGAACCACCGAAGTCGGTGTTGGACACCTGAGCGTTGAGGGCGCACACGGTGTCCGACGATCGTGGAGGCCGGTGACGCGCTCGCCGCCACGGTCGAGGCCAACCGTGACGGCTGGAACATCGGGCTCGCAGACAGGCTTTGGAATTCCCGCCAGCCCCGCCGAGTCCAGCGGGTACGTAAAGCGTCCCGCCTTGGCCCGGCGCGTCGAAGTACATGACCGCCTTGATGAGTGGGAAAGGCCCCGGACGACGACAACTGGGTCTTCGATCTGCTGGAAATAGCTCGCCTGGCCTCCGGCAAAGGAGCCCGTCTCGGAAATCATCATCGGCTTGCCGAAGGCGGCGAAATCCGAATACCAGGGACTGAAGCGGTCAACAAAGTCCGTCGTCGGCGGGAGTGAGGTCTTCGAATAGCCGTCTACCGCGATCCAATCGACGTAGGACGATCCGGGGTAGTACTCATAGAGGTCTTGGTCGTTACCTGACGATCGCCATTGAGTAGACGAAGGCGACGTTGGAAGCACCGGCAGCTGCGAAGAGATCATGGATGTGGCGGAAGGCCGCCCGGTAGCCCGCTGGACCCAGGTTGCCGATGCAGTCGGCAATAGTTCGCCGAGCCGGTGAAGTTGGGTTCGTAGTACCACCGGAGGAAGACCGGCGCCTTGAGGCCCGCCAGCACTCTTGGCTTCAGCGGTGATCAGGCCATCGTCGCTCCCGGCGATGATGTTTGCGTCGGTATCACCGCAACGCCAGTCGATCATCGGGATCGCCCCGTCGGCCAGGACCTGTTGAGTCTCACCGAGCCGACACCGGGTTCGCCCACGATTGGTACATGTGGACGATGGAGAGTGGACGCTCCAGCCCGGCGTTGAAGTATGTGAGGTCCTGCAGTTCCTGCAGAATGGCCTCGTGGGAGGGGAGGTCGATATGTGAGACCTGCGGGCCTGACCCACGCTCCGAGGTACACGTGACCAGGTCCGGGTATCGCCGGTGGTCCGACTGGACCGCGGTGTCGACGTGACGACGACGTCCACCGGCGGCGATGCGGACGACTCCGAGACCGCATCGCCGCTGTAGTCGACGACGATCTGGTTGGTCCCCGAGCTGAAGCGAGGAAGTGTCGCAACTCCCGGCGAGGTCGAGCGGAACAGCTCGCACCCCGGCATGCTCGATCCGTTGTCGTAGAAGGTGAGATACTCCGCCCGGGTCCGCGTTGGCTGACCTGGGCCGAAAAGGAGACGGCCTGATTCTCGGCAATGGGGTTCGCCGAAACGGTGACCGACGTCGTCGTGACCGTTCTCACAGGTTGGAAGGCGGGCAGCCCGCTCAACGCGACCAGTTGCTGTTCGCCGGCGCTCTGGGGCTCCAGTTCGTAACTATGTCCACTCTTCACGTCGGGCGCGTCGAAGTAGATCACCGCCCGCACTGTGGGAATTGGGCGGGCACAGTCGCCAATTGCTCGATGTACTGCGGCTGCAGAGCCGGGAATTGCCGCCGTCTGTGAGATCATCAGGGGCTTCTCGGCGGAGAACTCCGCGTACCAGGTGCCGAAGTCGTTCGTGACAGTCGATGTCGTCCCTGACGTGGCGTAACCGTCAGCGCCGATCCAGTCCACGTAGGGTGCCCCCGGATAGAACGTGCTCCACGACGGTCGGCTTGAGGCGTGGTGGTGTCGACCGACCAGACGTAGGTCACGTTGGATGCGCCGTCAGCCACCAACCTGTCGTGAATGTGTCTGATACGCCGCCACGTACCCCGTGTGCACCACCGCTCGCCAGACATGCGGTGCCGGATGATATTGGAGTTCGGGTCCGGGAACCAGCGAAGAAACACCGGGAGTCGGAACAGCGCCAGCTTTGCCGCAAGCGAGTCGATCTGCCTGTCATCCCTGCCGGCGATCACATTTGAGTCCTTGGCGCCACAGTTCCACGTGATCATGGGAATCCCACCGGTGGCGATCACCTGGTCGAGTTCGGTCACCGTGATGGGATCGTTCCAATTCAGGAACATCGGGACGATCGAGAGTGGTCGCGTCCAAGGTCTGCTGGACGGCCGGCAAAGCGGCGAGTTCACTCGACAGGCTCGCGATTCCGCCCGTCGGATTGCCTGAGCGAAGCCCACTCCCGGACGGGTCGACGAAAGACCCGAGATAGGCGGACCCCTCCGCGGGCACGAGGGCCTTCGACGTGGCTCGCGGCCTGGCCGGCGCTTCCCACTGGGGTAGCCGACCCGGTGGGAAGAGACGTTCGCCGCGTGATCCCGGCGGCAGTCGCCATGGTTGGACCGGGAGATGGTCCCCGCGACGTGCAGGGGGGCCGCTGGGCCCGTGCACGGTCGCGCCGACAGGCGCCGACATCGAGGGTCGCGAACGTTGCATCGCCTCCGTAGATGGCCGACGAAGCTGTGCACTCCGTCACCTAGCTCTGGCGTCTGACAGCTGATTGGCGCCGCATATCGGGATGAAGACACAGCTCTTGATCGGTGTGCCGTTGTCGACGAAGCTGACGCTTCCACTGTTGTCCGTCGCGTCCACGGCAGCGCGCAACGTCAGCTGGTCCCGGCGGCGACCGACGCTTGCGACACCGACACCGTCGTCGTGCTGGCTCTGGACCGGTCGGGAGTGAAGGTCGGGTGAGGCGGCCAACTGCCCGAACGATGCGGCGCCCGCTGCGTCCAGTTGGTACTGGTTGCCGTTCGATTGCTCCGGCGCATCGAAGTAGATCAATGCCTTGACCTGTGGATACAGACTCGGGAGATCGGACAGGATCTGGCCGAGGTAGGCCGGCTGCGATCCGGAGTCTGGCTCCGGTCGACGACACCATCATCGGCTTCCCCGTGCTGGAGAACGTCGAGTACCAGGACCCGAACTCCGCCGATGAACGAAGTCCGGTGCGGCTCGGTCGCCGGGTGAGGTACCACCGTCTGCCGCGATCCAATCGACCACGCTCCCACCCGGGTAGTAGCCGGCCATGTCCGAGTCCGCCGTGGCCGACGTGTCGACCGACCAGACGAAAGCCGACGTTGGACGGCGCCGGCCGCCGCGAAGAGGTCTCGGATGTGCTGGTACGCCGCGACATAGCCCGGACGCTCCCGTCGCCCCGAGGCACGAGGCCGCCCCGGATCCTCGCCGGTTCGGATCCGGGAACCATCGGAGGAGGACGGGGACATCGATGGCCGCCAGTCCCTGGGCCTCCGCCCGTACCTTTGCTCGTCCGATCCTGCCACGACGTTTGCGTCGGTGTCCCCGCAGCCCCATGTGACGAGCGGGATGGCACCGGTCGCGGCCACGGTGTCGAGGCCCGCAACGTCGACCGGCTCAGTCCAGCTCTGGTAGTCGACAGGATCGACGGCGAACGACCTTCCTGATCATCGAAGTTCAGGCAATGCAGCGAGCTCTGGCTGCACGCTGGCGGTACCACCGGTCGGATCCGTTGCACTCAGGGATGCCCCGCTGGGTCGATGAAGGCACCGAGATAGGCCGTCCCCGCGCCCGGGACGGCGGGTGGCTGGACCGACGTCGCCGGCGACGCCGAGCCGGCCAGAGACCGGCTTCGGAGACGGCCCCGAACAGTGCGGCCGCCGCAACCGTCGCCGCCAGACCCGCTGCCAGAACGGCCGGCGCGAACTTGGAGCCCTTTCCGAGCGATCCCATCTTTCGGGCGGCACGGGATGACCCTCGGGCCCGTCTCCGACCCGGCCTCGGTAAGCAGTGTGCGGGCCGCATTTCTGGGACCGACAGGCTCGTCGGGGACCCCGCACTGCGATTGGCGCGGCGTGACGCAGCGCGGCCTCGACAGAGGCAGCGCCGACACCGCCTGGGGGCCCGTTGCACCGGACAGCGAGTCGAGGGGACCTGGCGTGTGGTCAGCGGGAGAGGGGGTCCCGAATGACACGGCTATGACTTTAGTCATATTTTGGTTGCACAGTCACGGGCGATTTTGACAATAACAGACGCAATTTCAGATCCCAAAGAACTGCCGACGCGATATCCGATATAGGAGCGGGGTCCATTCGGTCTAAATCACACCAAGTGCATAGGGAATTTGATGAATATCGCCGAGGTGAGCGGCGGTATCGGGCCGACTGGATCGCAAAAAGAGATCGCTGCAGAACAGATGAATGAAGTTCGTGAAATATGAATGCAAACGGGACGCCGACTTTCCGCTAATACCGCACTCCGTCTATGGCTGATGTACCCCGCTCAGCAAGCCCACGATCCGGAGTGCCTGGTCGAAGATCTCGCCGCATTCGGGAGTCAACTCGAGGTCGGGATAGGCGGGCGCCTCGTACGCAGCACCGATTCCCGTGAACTCTGGGAGTTCGCCTGCCGCGCGCCTTCGCGTACAGGCCCTTGGGGTCCCGCTGCTCGCAGATCTCGAGCGGGGTGTTGACGTAGACCTCGAAGAAGGTCATCCCCCTGTCGGCGTGGGCCTCGCGCAGCTTTCGCCGCTCCTCTCCACACGGGCTGATGAGGGAGAAGAGGGCCACCGTGCCGTCCTCGGCCAACAATCGTGCCACCTCTCCGGCACGCCGGAGGTTCTCGGCACGGTCTTCAGGTGTGAACCCGAGGTCACTACAGAGATTGTGTCGGAGGTTGTCCCCGTCGACCATGAAGGCGGGCCGGCCGCGTTTGACCAGCAATTCCTCCACGGCGGCAGCAAGCGTCGACTTGCCCGAGCCCGAGAGGCCGGTGAAGAGCACTGTGGCACCACGCACCCCGAGATGGCGGTATCGCTCCTCCGCTGTGAGTTTGCCCGTGTGACGAACGACGTTCGGGCTGGGTGCATGTTGGGCCGCGAACTTGACCGTCCCGGCGCCCACGGTGAGGTTGGTGTGGGGTCGATCAGGATGAAGCTTCCCGTCGCACGATTGACCTGGTAGTCGTCGATCGCCAACGACTCCGTCGTGTGCAGACCGTACCCGGCCGATGTCGTTGAGCGCGAGTTCGGTGGCGGACTCGTCCCTGCGTAGCCCGTTGACGTCCATCTTGTAGTGCAGTGCCTCGACGGTGGCCCGAACGATCTTCGTCGTGTGCTTGACCAGGAGCGGGGTGCCGATGGTGAGGATCGCGCTGCGCGTCCATCCAACTCACCGTGGCCTCGATCTGCTGCGTCATGCTCGGCTGATTGTTAGGACGGCAGATCATGTCGCCCCTGGCCACCCCCACCGGGTCGGCGAGCGTCATGGCGACCGCCATGGGCGGAAACGCCTCATCGACCTGTCCGTCCGCAGTCTCGATCGTCCGGATGGTGGTTGCCACTCCTGACGGCATCACCACGACCGGGTCGCCCGGGCGGAAGACGCCGCTGGCCACCGTTCCCGCGTACCCACGGAAGTCGACGCCGGTTGAGCCATGTGACCTGATGACGTACTGCACCGGGAACCGCGGGTCGATGAAGTTCTCGTCACTGGCGATGTACACCGTCTCGAGGTGATTGAGAACGGGCCGCCCCCTGTACCACCAGGCGTTGTCCGAGGGATTCACGACGTTGTCACCGTGCAGGGCGGAGACGGGTATAAACGCCACGTCTCGGATATCGAGGCGAGAGGCGAACGACATGAACTCTTCTTGTATGTCCTCGAATCGCTGACGATCCCAGTCAACAAGGTCCATCTTGTTCACGCACACCACCATGTGCGGGATTCCCAGCAGGTGCGAGAGGAAGGCATGACGCCGGCTCTGCTCGACGATCCCGTTACGGGCATCGATAAGATCATGGCCAGGTGCGCGTTGGAGGCGCCCGTCACCATGTTGCGTGTGTACTCCGCGTGCCCGGGAGTATCGGCGATGATGAACTTTCTCGTTGGCGTCGAGAAATATCGGTAGGCCACGTCGATGGTGATGCCCTGTTCGCGTTCGGCCCGCAGGCCGTCCGTGAGGAGCGACAGGTCGGTCTCGGTATTGCCCCGCCGTACGCTGGTCCGCCGAATGGCGTCGAGCTGGTCCTCGTAGATCGCCTTTGAGTCGTAGAGAAGGCGTCCGATCAGGGTGGACTTCCCATCATCCACCGAGCCTGCCGTAGCCAGGCGCAGGAGCTCCGTCACTAGAAGTATCCCTCCCTCTTTCTGTCCTCCATGCCGTTGTCGGAGATCCGATCGTCCGCCCTGGTGGCGCCTCGCTCCGTCAGCCTGGTGACTGCCACTTCTTCGATGATGTCCTCAACCGTTCGAGCCGGCGATTCGACGCAGCCGGTGCAGTCTGCATCTCCGACCGTGCGGAACCGGACCCGTGCCTCGAACTGGTCCGCCCCCTCGTCGGAGCCAGATGCTCGTTGACGGACATGAGCATGCCGTCCCGCACGAAGACGGTGCGTTGGTGCGCAAAATAGATGGACGGCACGTCGATGCGCTCGTCGGCGATGTACTGCCATACGTCGAGTTCCGTCCAGTTCGACAAGGGGAAGACCCGTATGTGTTCGCCTTTGTGATGGCGGCCGTTGAACAGGTTCCACAGCTCAGGACGCTGGTTCTTCGGGTCCCACTGCCCATGCTGGTCTCGGAAGCTGTAGATCCGCTCCTTGGCCCGCGCCTTCTCCTCGTCGCGGCGCGCTCCTCCGAAGAGCGCGTCGAACTCGTGCTCGCGGATCGTGCGCAACAGCGTCGGGGTCTGCAGTTTGTTTCGGGTCGCTCGGGCGCCCGCCTCCTCGACAATCGTTCCCGCGTCGATGTCGTCCTGCACGCGACCGACCACCAGCCGGATCCCGAGTCCCTCGACCGTGCGATCACGGAACTGCAACACCTCGGGGAAATTGCGGCCAGTGTCGATGTGCACGACCGGAAAGGGCGGCGGGGACGGAAAGAACGCCTTGCGTGCAAGATGCAGCATGACGATGGAGTCCTTTCCTCCCGAAAAGAGGAGGGCCGGGCGCTCGAACTCCGCCGCCACCTCGCGCATGATGTAGATCGACTGCGCTTCGAGCTCGCCCAACTGACTGAGCTTGTAGGCGCCCGACGTGTCAGGCTCGAGGTATCTCTCCGGCTCCACGACATGCACGGACGAGTGGGCGTGGTTCGCTATGGGTGTGGCCATTGAGCGTTGCCTCCGACAAGGGCAGTGGCGGCTCCGAGGGGGTGGAGCTGCCGAGGCTCGCGGCATCACCCACGCTCCTCTTCCCGGGTTGCATGGTAAGAGTTCGCCCCTCAGAAAGGAAGAGGCAGCCGCAAAGGTGCGTCAAGAGTTGGGCGGGAATTGATAATTGCGCAACGAGCACACGACCGCCGTACCGCCGGCCGTTGGCGCCCGAGTCTCTAGCGCAGAATCCCTCGAGCAGTTCGAGCACGCTGGAGACCTGCTCGGGCAGCGAGCCCGAGCCCGGACCGAGCACCAGGTCGGGCCGCGCCGGCACCTCGTAGGCGGAGTCGACGCCCGTGAAGCCGGGGAGCTGCCCGGCCCGGGCCCGGGCGTAGAGGCCCTTGGGGTCGCGCCGCTCGCACTCCTCGAGCGAGGTGTCGACGAAGATCTCCACGTAGGGCAGCCCGGCCTGCTCGTGCAGGGCAGCGGATGAGTTGGCGGTCCTCTTCGAACGGGCAGATCAGCGCGATGAGCGCCAGCGCCCCCGACTCGGCGAACATGCCGCCACCTCGCCCGCCCGGCGCACGTTCTCCGTGCGGTCCCGGTCGGAGAAGCCGAGGTCGGCGTTCAACCCGTGGCGCAGGTTGTCCCCGTCGAGCAGGAAGGCGGGCCGGCCCGTGCGCACGAACGCCTCCTCCACGCCGGCGGCCAGCGTCGACTTGCCGGCGCCGGACAGGCCGGTGAAGAGGAGCGTCGCTCCCGACGTCCCCAGCGCGGCGAAGCGCTCCGGACGAGACAGCCGGCCGTCTCGTGGCGCACCACGTTCGGGACTGGCGTGCGCCGTGGCGATGACCCGGATGACGCCCGCGCCCGACCGTGCGCGTTGGTCGTCGGGTCGATGATGATGAAGCTCCCGGTGGAGCGGTTGGTCGTGTAGTCGTCGACGAGGAGCGGCTCGGTGCAGCGGAACGTCAGGCGGCCGACCTCGTTGAGCTCGAGCATCGGAGGCCGCCTCGTCGCGGTGCAGGCCGTTGATGTCGAGCCGGTAGTGCAGGTTCTGCGCCGTCGCCCGCACCGTCCGGGTGCTGTGCTTGAGGAGGTAGGTGCGCCCTTCGGCCAGCGAGGAGCGCTCGTCCATCCAGCAGACCGTCGCCTCAATGTCGTGGGTGACCGTTGGGCGGTTGTTGGGCCGGCAGAGGATGTCGCCCCGCGACACGGCGATGTCGTCTTCCAGCGTGATGACGACGGCCATGGGCGGGAACGCCTCGGCCACCTCGCCGTCCGCCGTGGCGATGGAGGCGATGCGCGATGTCGTGCCCGGTCGGCATGACGAGCACGTCGTCCCCCGGCCGCAGGACGCCGCTGGCCACCGTGCCCGCGTAGCCGCGGAAGTCGGGGTTCTCGGGCGTCTGGCTCCGGATGACGTACTGCACCGGGAAGCGCGGGTCGATGAAGTTCTCGTCGCTGCCGATGTAGACCGACTCCAGGTGGTTCAGCAGGGGCGAGCCGTCGTACCACCACATGTGCTCGGAGCGCTGCACCACGTTGTCGCCGCGCAGCGCCGAAATGGGGATGAACGTGATGTCGTGCACGTTCAAGCGGGCGGCGAACTCCATGAAGTCGGACTTGATCCGCTCGTAGCGCGCCTGGTCCCAGTCGATCAGGTCCATCTTGTTGACGCAGACCACCATGTGCGGGACGCCGAGCATGGAGGAGAGGAAGGCGTGGCGACGGGTCTGCTCAATCACGCCCTTGCGGGCGTCGATCAGGATCAGCGCGACGTGCGCGTTGGACGCCCCCGTGACCATGTTGCGCGTGTACTCGGTGTGCCCGGGAGTGTCGGCGATGATGAACTTGCGCTTGGGCGTGGCGAAGTAGCGGTAGGCCACGTCGATCGTGATGCCCTGCTCCCGCTCGGCCCGCAGGCCGTCGGTCAGCAGGGCCAGGTCGGTCTCGATGCCGCCCCGCTGCTCGCTGGTGCGGCGGATCGCCTCGAGCTGGTCCTCGAAGATCCCCTTGGCGTCGTAGAGCAGGCGGCCGATCAGCGTGGACTTGCCGTCGTCGACCGAGCCGGCCGTCGCCAGGCGCAGGAGCTCGGTCATTAGAAGTACCCCTCCCGCTTGCGATCCTCCATGCCGGCCTCCGAAATCCGGTCGTCGGCCCGGGTGGCGCCCCGCTCGGTCATCCGGGTGCCCGCCACCTCGGCGATGACGAGGTCGATGGTCTCGGCCATCGACTCGACGCACCCGGTGCAGTCGGCGTCGCCCACGGTCCGGAAGCGCACCATGGCCTCGAAGACCGGGTCGTCCTCGGTCCGGGGCCAGGTGCTCGGTGACCGCCATCAGCATGCCGTCGCGCTGGAACACCTGGCGCCGGTGGGCGAAGTAGATCGGCGGGACGTCGATCTCCTCGTCGCGGATGTAGTTCCACACGTCGAGCTCGGTCCAGTTCGACAGCGGGAAGACCCGGATGTGCTCGCCCTTGTTGTGCCGGGCGTTGTAGAGGTTCCACAGCTCGGGTCGCTGGTTCTTCGGATCCCACTGGCCGAACTCGTCGCGGAAGCTGAAGATCCGCTCCTTGGCCCGCGCCTTCTCCTCGTCCCGGCGTGCCCCGCCGAAGACGGCGTCGTGGCGACCCTCGGCGATGGCCCGCAGCAGGGTCGGCGTCTGCAGGCGGTTGCGCGTGGCTCCCGGCGACGGCGTCCTCGACCGTGCGGCCGGCGTCGATGTCGTCCTGCACCTTGGCCACCACCAGGCGGACGCCCAGCGTCCGCCGTGTGGCGGTCCCGGAACTCGAGCACCTCGCTGAAGTTGCGCCCCGTGTCGACGTGGAGCACCGGGAAGGGCACGGGCGCCGGCCAGAAGGCCTTCGTGGCCAGGTGGAGCATGACGATGGAGTCCTTGCCGCCCGAGAACAGCAGCGTCGGGCCGCTCGAACTCGGCCGCCACCTCTCGGAAGACGTGGATCGACTGGGCCTCGAGGGCTCGCGAGGTGCGGACAGGCGGTAATGGCCCGGCCCGGCCGGCGCGCGCGCCGTCCGGGCCGTCGGAGTCAGCCACCATCCGCGGTGTCGCCACCGGATCCCTCCCCTTCGTCGTCCCCCTGCGAACGGAGAGAAGTTTAGGCCCCGGCCTCCGCGGCGCCCGTCGCCGGGCTCCTCGGCGCGCCGCGCTGCCGTCGGCCTGCCGGTCGTCGACGATCGGGTTCCCGAAGGCGTCCTCGGCCGTCGGCGCCGCGCCGAGCCAGCTGGCGTCGATGGACGAGTCGAAGGGGTCTTCGCTGACCCCTTCGCCCATGTCACGCAGCCAGTTGGCCAGGTCCTCGGTGTCGGACTCGCCCGAGCCCATGGCCCAGAAGGGCATGGCCTCGGCGTCGGGCATCTCGAGCCGGATGTTCCGGTAGTGCTCCATGCCCGAGCCGGCCGGGATCAGCTTGCCGATGATGATGTTCTCCTTCAGCCCGAAGAGCTGGTCGCTGCGACCCTCGATGGCCGCCTCGGTCAGCACCCGGGTCGTCTCCTGGAAGGAGGCGGCCGAGAGCCAGCTCTCGGTGGCCAGCGACGCCTTGGTGATCCCCATCAGCTCGGGGCGGCCCTCGGCGGGGACGTTGCCGTCCTCGACCAGGGTGCGGTTCACCTCGGCGTAGATCTGGTTGTCGACGCGCTCGCCCGGCAGGAAGGGCGCGTCGCCCGGCTCGGCCACGAGCACCCGGCGCAGCATCTGGCGCACGATCAGCTCGATGTGCTTGTCGTGGATCGACACACCCTGGTCGCGGTACACCTTCTGCACCTCTTCGACGAGGTACTGCTGGGTCTCGCGGATGCCCTTGACCTCCAGGAGCTCCTTGGGGTCCTTCGGGCCCTCGACCAGCGCGTCGCCCGCACCGACCTCCTGGCCGTCGGTCACCTCGAGGTGGGCGCGTGCGGCCACCAGCGTGGAGTCCTCGGTGCCGTCGTCGGCCACCACGGTGATGCGGCGGCCCGTCTCGTCGTCCTCCACCCGGACCACGCCCGAGTGGTGGGCCAGCACCGCGGCGCCCTTGGGCGTGCGGGCCTCGAAGAGCTCGACGACACGGGGCAGGCCGTGGGTGATGTCCTCACCCACGACACCACCGGTGTGGAAGGTCCGCATGGTCAGCTGCGTGCCCGGCTCGCCGATGGACTGGGCGGCAATGACGCCGACCGCCTCGCCGAGCTCGATCATGGAGCCCGTGGCCAGCGACAGCCCGTAGCAGGCCGCGCAGACGCCCTGGGGCGACTCGCAGGTGAGCACCGAGCGGACCCGGATGCGGTCGACGGCCTCGTCGTCGCGCATGGCGGCGATGTTACGTCGTCGAGCAGCAGCGTGCCCACCGGGTAGACGGTGCCGTCGGACAGCTTCACGTCCTCGGTGAGCAGGCGGCCGAAGGCGCGGGTCTCGAGGTAGTTGCGGTGCCCGGGGCCGTCGGGGGCCACGCCCTCGATCCAGATGCCCCGGGTCGAGCCGCAGTCGTCGATCCGGATGATGAGCTCCTGGGCCACGTCGACGAGCCGACGGGTCAGGTAGCCCGAGTCGGCCGTGCGCAGGGCGGTGTCGGCCAGTCCCTTGCGGGCACCGTGGGTCGAGATGAAGTACTCCAGCACCGACAGGCCCTCACGGAAGGAGGACTTGATCGGCCGGGGGATCATCTCACCGCGCGGGTTGGACACCAGGCCCTTCATGCCGGCGATCTGGCGGATCTGCTGCGAGTTCCCTCGGGCACCGGAGTCCACCATCATGTCGAGCGGGTTGAAGGCGATCGTGGCCAGCTGGGCCTCCATGGCCCGCCCCACCTCGGAGTTGGCCGAGGTCCAGATCTCGATCTCCTTCTGGCGCCGCTCGTCGTCGGTGATGATGCCCCGCTTGAACTGCGTCTCCGCCTTCTCGGCCTCCTTCTCGTAGCGGTCGAGGATGGCCGCCTTGTCGGGCGGCGTCTGCACGTCGTTGATGGAGATGGTCAGGCCCGACTGGGCGGCGAAGCGGAAGCCGAGCGCCTTGATCCGGTCGAGGCTGGCGGCCACCACGTTCTTCGGGTAGCTGGCCGAGAGCTCCTCGACGATCGACGCCGATGGGGATGTTGCGCTTGCCCACCACGTCGTTGACGAAGGCGAAGCCCTCGGGCAGCGCCTCGTTGAAGAAGACGCGGCCCGGCGTGGTCTCGTAGCTCAGCACGCCGTCCTCGTCGGGCGTGACCCCGGCCGCGGCCAGGCGGCCGGCCAGCGTCGAGCCCGGCAGCCGGGCGCAGCGTGATCGGCACCTGCAGCCCCACGTCGCCGGCGTCGAAGGCGGCCTCCAGCTCGTGGATGTGGCGGAAGGCGCGTCCCGCGCCCTCGCCCGTCTCGACGCGCAGCGTGAGGTAGTAGGCGCCGAAGACCATGTCCTGGGTGGGCACGGTGATCGGGCGGCCGGTCGCCGGCGACAGGATGTTGTTGGCCGACAGCATCAGGACCCGGGCCTCGGCCTGGGCCTCGGCGGACAGCGGGCAGGTGGACGGCCATCTGGTCGCCGTCGAAGTCGGCGTTGAACGCCGTGCACACGAGCGGGTGGACCTGAATGGCCTTGCCCTCGACCAGGACGGGCTCGAAGGCCTGGATCCCGAGGCGGTGCAGCGTCGGGGCACGGTTCAGGAGCACGGGGTGCTCCCGGATGACCCCCTCGAGCACGTCCCACACCTGGGGACGGCGCCGCTCGACCATGCGCTTGGCCGACTTGATGTTCTGCGCCAGCTCGGCGTCGACCAGCCGCTTCATGACGAAGGGCTTGAACAGCTCGAGCGCCATCAGCTTGGGCAGGCCGCACTGGTGCAGCTTGAGGTTCGGGCCGATCACGATGACCGAACGGCCCGAGTAGTCGACGCGCTTGCCCAGCAGGTTCTGGCGGAACCGGCCCTGCTTGCCCTTCAACATGTCCGACAGGGACTTGAGGGGGCGGTTGCCGGGGCCCGTCACCGGGCGGCCGCGGCGGCCGTTGTCGAACAGCGCGTCGACGGCCTCCTGCAGCATGCGCTTCTCGTTGTTGATGATGATCTCGGGCGCGCCGAGGTCCAGCAGCCTCTTCAGCCGGTTGTTCCGGTTGATGACGCGGCGGTAGAGGTCGTTGAGGTCCGACGTGGCGAAACGGCCACCGTCGAGCTGCACCATGGGACGCAGGTCCGGCGGGATCACCGGCACGGCCTCGAGGATCATGGCCCGGGGGTCGTTGATGCGGCGGCCGTGGTCGTCGCGCCGGTTGAAGGCGGTGACGATCTTCAGCCGCTTGATCGTCTTCTGGCGCCGCTGGGCCGACAGCGGCCGGCGGCCGTCCTTGGCGTCGATCATGTCGCGCAGCTTGATCTCCTCGGCATCGAGGTCGATGCGGTCGATCAGCTTGAGGATGTACTCGGCGCCCATGCCGCCCTCGAAGTACTCGTCGTAGCGCAGGCGGAGCTCGCGCCACAGCATCTCGTCTTCGATGATCTTGCGGCCGTGCAGGTTGCGGAACTCGTCGAGGGAGCGCTGGGCGATCTCGGCGTCCTCCTGGGCCCGCTCGCGGGCGGACTGGATCTCCTTCTCGACGGCGCGCTGGCGCGCCTTGATCTCGGCGTCGCGGGCACCCTCGCCCTCGAGCGCCTTCAGCTCCTCCTCGAGCGCCTTGAAGCGGCGGTCGATGTCGAGGTCGCGCTTCTTCTCGATGTCGGCGATCTCCTCGGCCATCTCGTTCTCGAGGCTGGGGCAGGTCCTGGTGCCGCTTCTCCTCGTCGACCCAGGTGACCAGGTTCGCCGCGAAGTAGATGACCTTCTCGAGCTGCTTGGCCTTGAGCTCCTCGCGGGGCTCGGTGCCCATGAGCAGGTAGGCCAGCCACGACCGGGTCCCGCGCAGGTACCAGATGTGCACGACGGGCGCGGCCAGCTCAATGTGGCCCATGCGGTCGCGACGGACCTTGGACCGGGTGACCTCGACGCCACAGCGCTCGCAGATGATGCCCTTGAAGCGCACCCGCTTGTACTTGCCGCAGTAGCACTCCCAGTCCTTGGTCGGACCGAAGATCTTCTCGCAGAAGAGCCCGTCCTTCTCCGGCCGCAGCGTGCGGTAGTTGATCGTCTCGGGCTTCTTGACCTCGCCATTGGACCATCCACGGATGGAGTCGCCCGTAGCCAGGCCGATGCGCAGCTGGTCGAAGGTGTTGACGTCCAGAGCCATTAGTAGAAGCTCCTCTCTGCGGCACGCCGCTCGTCTTCTTCGTCGGAGCCGCGCTCGTTGCGGCTGATGTCGATGCCCAGCTCTTCAGCCGTGCGGAACACGTCCTCGTCCAGCTCGTGCATCTCGATCTCTCGGCCGTCGACGGCCAGGACCTCGACGTCGAGGCAGAGCGACTGCATCTCCTTGATGAGCACCTTGAAGCTCTCGGGGATGCCCGGCTCAGGGATGTTCTCGCCCTTGACGATGGCCTCGTAGACCTTGACCCGGCCCAGCACGTCGTCGGACTTGATCGTCAGGAGCTCCTGCAGGGCGTAGGCGGCGCCGAAGGCCTCCAGGGCCCAGACCTCCATCTCCCCGAAGCGCTGGCCACCGAACTGCGCCTTCCCACCCAGCGGCTGCTGGGTGATCATGGAGTACGGGCCGGTGGAGCGGGCGTGGATCTTGTCGTCGACCAGGTGGGCCAGCTTCAGGATGTAGACGAAGCCGACCGAGATCGGGTTGTCGTAGACCTCGCCGGTGCGCCCGTTGTAGAGCGTGACCTTGCCGTCGGTGCCGATCTGCACGTCGCCGTTGGCCGAGTCCGAGTTCAGGGTGCCGAAGACCTTCTGGATCGTCGGGTGTGCCCCGGCGTCCTCGGTCTCGTCCCAGTGGGCGCCGTCGAAGACGGGGGTGGAGACCCACGCCGCCGGCTCGGTGCGCGGCCGCGTCTTGCGCGCCGCGTCGTCGCCCTTGGCACTCGTCCCCACGCCCTCGTTGACCACCACGCCCTCCCAGCCGTGGCGGGCGGCGTAGCCGAGGTGCGACTCGAGCACCTGGCCCACGTTCATCCGGCTCGGCACGCCGAGGGGGTTCAAAATGATGTCGACCGGCGTGCCGTCCGACAGGTAGGGCATGTCCTCGACCGGGAGGATCTTCGAGATGACGCCCTTGTTGCCGTGGCGGCCGGCGAGCTTGTCGCCCTCGGAGATCTTCCGCTTCTGGGCCACGTAGACGCGGACCAGCTGGTTGACACCGGGCGGCAGCTCGTGGGACTCCTCACGGGAGAAGACGCGCACGTCGATGACCTTGCCGTACTCGCCGTGCGGGACCTTCAGCGACGTGTCGCGCACCTCGCGGGCCTTCTCACCGAAGATGGCGCGCAGCAGGCGCTCTTCGGGCGTCTGCTCCGTCTCACCCTTGGGGGTCACCTTGCCGACGAGGACGTCGCCCGGCTCCACCTCGGCGCCGACGCGGATGATGCCGCGGTCGTCGAGGTCGGCCAGGATCTCCTCGGACAGGTTCGGGATGTCCCGCGTGATCTCCTCGGCGCCCAGCTTGGTGTCGCGGGCGTCGACCTCGTGCTCCTCAATGTGGATGGACGTCAGCACGTCGTCGCGCACCAGGCGCTCGGACAGGATGATGGCGTCCTCGTAGTTGTAGCCCTCCCACGGCATGAAGGCGACGAGCAGGTTCTTGCCCAGCGCCAGCTCGCCGTTGTGGGTCGAGGGACCGTCGGCCAGCAGGTCGCCGGGCGCCACGGCCTGGCCCTCGGTGACCAGCGTGCGGTGGTTGATGCACGTGTTCTGGTTGGAGCGGCGGAACTTGGACAGCCGGTACACCTTGCGTCCGAGCGCCGTGCCGAGACGGTCCTTCTGCCCCGCGGTGTACTCCACGGTGATGGCGTCGCCGCTGATCTCGGTGACGGTGCCGTTGCCCTCGGAGAGGATCACGTCGCCGGCGTCGCGGGCGGCCCGTGCCTCGACCCCGGTGCCGATGTACGGCGCCTCGGGGACGACCAGCGGCACGGCCTGCTTCTGCATGTTGGCGCCCATGAGGGCCCGGTTGGCGTCGTCGTGCTCGACGAAGGGGATCAGCGCGGTCGAGACCGACACGATCTGCTTCGGCGACACGTCCATGAGGTCCACCTCGGACGGCGGCACGAAGTCGATCTCCGACGTCGTCCCGTAGGAGGTGTTGACCGCGCCCATGCGCACGCCGGTGCCTTGCGGGCCACGGCGCACCAGGACGCGCTCCTCGGTGAGGCGCCCGTCGGTGTCGACCGAGGCGTTGGCCTGGGCGATGACGTGCTCCTCTTCCTCGTCGGCGGCCAGGTAGCTGACCTCGTCGGTGACCTTGCCGTTGACCACGGTGCGGTACGGCGTCTCAATGAAGCCGTACTCGTTGACCCGGGCGTAGGTGGCCAGGGCCCCGATCAGGCCGATGTTCGGGCCTTCGGGCGTCTCGATCGGGCACATGCGGCCGTAGTGCGACGTGTGCACGTCTCGCACTTCGAACCCGGCACGCTCCCGGGACAGGCCGCCTGGCCCGAGGGCGGACAGGCGGCGCTTGTGGGCCAGGCCCGACAGCGGGTTGTTCTGGTCCATGAACTGCGACAGCTGCGAGGTGCCGAAGAACTCCTTCACCGCGGCCACGACCGGGCGGATGTTGATCAGCGTCTGCGGCGTGATGGCCTCGACGTCCTGGGTGGTCATGCGCTCGCGCACGACCCGCTCCATGCGGCTCAGCCCGACCCGCACCTGGTTCTGGATCAGCTCGCCGACCGAGCGGATGCGACGGTTGGCGAAGTGGTCCTGGTCGTCGATGCGGTAGGTCGACTCGCCGTCGGCCATGTGCTGGGCCAGGTGCAGCATGTAGGTGGCCGAGGCCAGGATCTCCGAGGGGCTCAGCACCGACTGGTTCGGCGTCGGCTTCTCGATCTCGATCCCGAACAGGTCGTGCAGGCGGTCGATCTCCGGGCCGAGCTTGCGGTTCAACTTGTAGCGGCCGACCCGGGTGAGGTCGTAGCGCTTCGGGTTGAAGAAGGCGTTCTCGAAGTAGACGCGGGCGGCCTCGGCCGACAGCGGCTCGCCGGGGCGGGCGCGCTTGTAGATCTCGAGCAGGGCCTCCTCGCGGGTCGGAGCGAGGTTGCGCTCCTTCTCCCACTGCCCCTCGAGGAAGTCGAAGTGGCGCACGAAGCGGTCCAGGAAGGCCTCGTCGCCGTAGCCGAGGGCGCGCAGCAGCACGAACAGGGAGAGGCGGCGCTTGCGGGCCACGCGGCAGCCGGCGGTGACGTCCTTGCCCGGCTTGGCCTCGATGTCGAGCTCGATCCACTCACCGCGGTACGGGTGGATGGTCCCGGTGAACACCGTCTTGGCGTCGCGGCCGGGCTGGAAGATCACGCCGGGCGAGCGCACGAGCTGGCTCACGACGACCCGCTCGGTGCCGTTGACGATGAAGGTGCCGCGGTCGGTCATCATCGGGAAGTCCCCCATGAAGACCGTCTGCTCCTTGATCTCACCGGTGGTGGCGTTGAGGAAGCGGGCGCGCACGAAGACGGGCGCCGCGTACGTCATGTCCTTTTCCTTGCACTCCTCCACCGAGAACTTCGGCGGCGGGCGCAGGTCGGCGTCCGTCGGGTCGAACTCGAGCTCCAGGCTCAGCTGGCCGGTGAAGTCCTCGATCGGACTGATGTCGTGGTAGGCCTCGGCCAGGCCCTTGTCGAGGAACCACTGGAACGAATCGCGCTGGATGGCGATCAAGTCAGGAAGCGGCAACGCCTCGTTGATGTTGGCGAACGAGACACGTTCGGGACTGCGGGACCGTGAGGGCAACGGTCAACTCCTCCCAGGAGAAATGCGGCGGGTGAGGGCGGTGACTGCGAATCGGGGCGGACGAGGACGGGACGGCGGATCAGGGCTTCGCGGGCGCGCGCCGACACCGGGGAATTACGGAATCGAAGACACGGAGACGCACGGCAACCGTGCATCTTATCGTGGGGCGTGCCTGGATACAACCCCTTGGGCCTGGTCGGCCGAACGGGCAGTGCCCGGGGTCCCCGACAGGGTAAAGGTGCCCTCCCCCGCCGTCAAGGATCCTGGTCGGAAGGCCAGGTCGGAACGGTGTCCCGCCCGGCCCCCGACCCGGAGCTACTTGATCTCGACGGTGGCGCCGGCGCCCTCGAGGGCGGCCTTGGCCTTCTCGGCGTCTTCCTTGTTGGCCTTCTCGAGGACCGGCTTGGGAGCCGCCTCGACCAGGTCCTTGGCCTCCTTGAGGCCCAGGCTGGTGAGGGCGCGCACCTCCTTGATGACCTGGATCTTCTTGTCGCCGGCCGCGGTCAGGATGACGTCGAAGTCCGACTTCTCCTCGTCGCCACCGCCGCCGTCGCCACCGCCGGCGGCCGGGGCGGCCGCGGCTGCCACGGCGACAGGCGCTGCCGCCGTCACGCCGAAGCGCTCCTCGAAGTCCTTCAACAGCTCGCTCAGCTGGATCACCGAGAGCTCGGCGATCCCGTCGAGGATCTCTTCTTTGGTCAGGGTTGCCATCTGCCTGGCCTTCCTTTCTTTCCTTCGGTCTTGTTGGTTCGGTTCGGTCGGGAAATACGACTTGGGCTACTCGGATGCGGCTTCGGGCGGGGCCGCCGCCTCGGGCTCCGCCTCCGCCTCCGCGGCGGCCTCCGCCGGTTCGGCGTCGCCGCAGCCTCGTCGGCCGGCGCAGCGTCGGCCGCGGCCTCGGCCGGGCGTCTCAGCTGCAGCCTCGGCGGCGGCGGCGTCGTCGTGCCTCGGCCGGGGCGTCGGCCGCCTCGCGCAGGCAGTGTCTCCCCGCCGGCCTGCCGCTGCTCGACCAGCGCCGAGATCCCGTAGGCCATGTTCCGCGGCAGGGCCTGCAGGAGGCCCGCCATCTGCTGCATCGGTGCGGCGAGGGCACCGGCCAGGCGGGCCAGCAGGACCTCGCGGGGCGGCAGGTCGGCCAGCGCAGCCAGGTCGCCCGGCGAGAGCAGCGAGCCGTCGGCCAGCCCGCCCTTGATCACCAGGAGGGGGTTGTTGCGGGAGAAGTCCCGCAGGGCCTTGGCCACGGCGCTGATGTCGCCCTGCACGAAGGTCAGGGCGCTGGGGCCGCTGAGGTACTCCGACAGCGGCTGGTACTCGCCGCCGTCGATGGCCAGACGGACCAGCGTGTTCTTGAAGATCTTGTAGTCGCCGCCGGCGGCCGCCAGGGTGCCCCGCAGCTCGGCGAGCTCGGCCACGGTCAGGCCGCGGTACTCGCTCACGATGGAGGCCGTGGCCGCGCCCATGCGCGTCTTGACCTCGTCGACCACCTCGACCTTGTGTGCCCTCTGCTGCGTTCTGCGTTGCCATCGGTGTCCTCCACCGGGCTCACTGCCCGGAAGCGGGCCAGAGTCTCCGGGTGCGACGGCGCAGGCCCGGATGTCCGGCGTGCATGGTGTCGCCTCGTCAGGCCGGCCCATCGGGCCGCTTCGGCACCCTGGGGTGCACCGGAGGTCTCTGGCGTTTCGGATTCAGTGCCCATGCCGCCCGGTGGCGGCGAGCTGTGCGGGAAATCGTAGTACGGCGGTCGGAGCCTGTCCGACCGTGCTGCGTCGATCAGGCCGGGCGGCGAGCTCCTCGTCGCACGTAACGGGCCTTGACGGGGTCGATGCGGACCCCGGGGCTCATGGTCGTCGAGACGGTCACCGACAGGAAGTAGCGACCCTTCGACGAGGGCGGCTTGGCCCGCTGGAGCTCGTCGACGACGGCGCGGATGTTGGCCACCAGCTGCTCGGCGGTGAAGGAGGCCTTGCCGACGCGGATGTGCACGTTGCCCACCTTGTCGGTGCGGTACTCGACCCGGCCGCCCTTGAACTCGGCCACGGCCTTGCCGACGTCGGTGGTCACGGTCCCCGTCTTGGGGTTGGGCATCAGGCCGCGGGGCCCGAGCACCCGGCCGAGCGTCCCGACCTGGCCCATGAGGTCCGGCGTGGCGATGGCCACGTCGAAGTCGAGGAAGCCACCGTTGATCTTGGCCACCAGGTCGTCGGCACCGACCTCGTCGGCACCGGCGGCGCGGGCCTCGGCGGCCGCCTCGCCGGCGGCGAAGACCGCCACGCGCTCGGTGCGCCCGGTCCCCGAAGGGAGCGAGAGCGTGCCACGGACGATCTGGTCCGCCTTGCGGGGGTCGACCCCGAGGCGGACGGCGAGCTCGACCGTCTCGTCGAACTTGGCGCTGGCCAGCGACTTGACCAGGTCGACCGCCTCGGCCAGGCCGTGCATCGACTCGCGGTCCGCCTTGGTCAGGCTGTCCTTGTACTTCTTGCCGTGCTGGGTCATCGTTCTCTCCTCGTTCCTGCCGCTACCCGGCGACCTTGATGCCCATGGAGCGCGCCGTGCCGGCGACCTGCTTCTTGGCCGCATCGAGGTCGTTGGTGTTGAGGTCGGCCAGCTTCGTGGTGGCGATCTCGGCCAGCTGGGCGTCGGTGATCGTCCCGACCTGCTCGCGGCCGGCCGTGGCGGCACCCTTGTCGAGCCCGGCCGCCTGGCGCAGCAGGACCGGCGTGGGCGAGGTCTTCAGCACGAAGCTGAATGTGCGGTCCTCGTAGATCGTGATGTCGACCGGGATCACCTGACCCCGCATGCTCTCGGTGGCCTGGTTGTACTGCTTGCAGAATTCCATTGTCTGCACGCCGTGTGGTCCGAGCGCCGTGCCGACGGGCGGCGCCGGCGTCGCCGAGCCGGCCTCGAGCTGGATCTTCACCACGGCGAGCACCTTCTTCTTCGGTGCCATCGTCCTTGTTCTCCTTCTCCGTATCTGTGTCCAGGCGCCTAGAGCTTGGCGACCTGGCTGAATTCGAGCTCGACCGGCGTCTCCCGGCCGAAGATGTTGACCAGCACCTTGAGCTTGAGCTGGTCCTCGTTGATCTCCGAGATCTGCCCCGAGAAGTCGGCGAACGGGCCTTCCTTGACCCTGACCGTCTCGTTGACCTCGTACTCCAGGCGGGCCCGCGTGCGCTTGGGCGCACTGCCGGGCCCGCCCTCGACCTTCACCTGCAGGATGTTCTCGACCTCGCGGCGCGACAGCGGCGTGGGCTTGGTGCCCGGACCGACGAAGCCGGTCACGCCCGGGGTGTTGCGGATGGCGCCCCACGTGTCGTCGTCGAGGTCGCAGCGCACGAGCAGGTAGCCCGGGAAGACCTTCTTCTGGACGGTGACCTTCTTGCCACCCTTGAACTCGTCGACGTCCTCCATCGGGATGACGACCTCGAAGACACGGTCCTCGATGCCGCGGGAGGCGACGACGTTGCCCATGTTCGAGCGCACCTTGTTCTCGTAACCCGAGTAGGTGTGCACGACGTACCAGCGACCGGGCCGGTCGTAGGGGCTCTCGACGGGGACAGGCTCCTCGTCCTCTTCGTCGTCCTTGACCCAGCCGCCGAGCTCGTCGTCCTCCCCGGCGGCCTCCTGGCCGCCGGTGGCGTCGAGCACGAGGTCGGGCTCACCCGACGCAGTCTCCAGCGCGATCTCTTCGGCGATTTCCTCGGCGATCTCCTCGACCACCGCCTCTTCGACCGCCTCGAGCACTGCTTCCTCCACGATTTCTTCCACGATCTCCTCGATCACCGCTTCTTCGACCACGGCCTCGAGCTCCGCCTCTTCCTCGGCGGTCACCTCGTCAACCAGATCTGCCACCGCGTCCGTGTGCACAGCCGCCTCCTCGGGGGCCGCTTCGGCCTCTTCCCGTTCCGCCGCCAACGCCTCGTTGACGTCTTCCTCGTCGCCGGTGACCAATGCGTCCTCTGCCTCTGAATGCGTCATGTCGCTCATGACGCGCTACTTCGTGAAGAGAAGCGTGATCAGCTTCCCGAAGGCGAGGTTCAACACGAAGATCAGGCTGATCATGATGATCAGCGTCGTCAGCACCACCGACGTGTAGTTGATGAGCTCGGAGCGCGAGGGCCACGCGACCTGGCGCATTTCGTCGCGCACCTCGCGGACGAACTGGACCGGCGTCGTGCGCTTGCGCCCCTGCTGCCTGCTCCGCGGCTGGCGGGGACCACCCGATCCCGAACCCGCGGGCGCCTTGCGGGTAGCCGGAGACCCATCGGCCTCCATCTGCCCTTGGCGCTGCATCAAGCGCTTGGTCTCGCGGTTCACGACTCTTGCCTCACATACTTCGTTGTCGGGTGGCTACGTCCGGGGCAGGGCAGGAGGGACTCGAACCCCCAACCGCCGGTTTTGGAGACCGGTGCTCTACCAGTTGAGCTACTGCCCTCGGTGGGGTGCCTTCGGTTTCCCTCGAGCAGGTGGTTCTTCCCCCTGACCTGGGGATCGGCCTGCCAGAGTAGCACCGGCAGGCACCGGGTGGCTCAGCGGGTCTCCTTGTGCAGGGTGTGCTGGCGGTCCCAGCGGCAGAACTTCTTCATCTCGATCCGCTCGCGGTCGTTCAGCTTGTTCTTGGTCGTGATGTAGTTCCGCCGCTTGCACACCTCGCAGGCCAGGGTGACCTGGACCCTCTTCTCGTTCTTCGCCATCTTCAATCCTTCCTACTGGCTGCCCGGGGCGACCTGACCCGGACCTGGTAGCGGCGGCGGGACTCGAACCCGCGACAACACGATTATGAGCCGTGTGCTCTGACCAACTGAGCTACGCCGCCATGGGCGAGCCCCCGGTGGGGATTGAACCCACGACCCCCTCCTTACCATGGAGGTGCTCTGCCACTGAGCTACAGGGGCGCCGCGGGTACGTTCCGCGAAGGGTCAATGATAGCCAGGGCTGGTGGAGCGGCTGCCTCCGGCCCCCCGGCTTTCGCCACGTCAACAGTACCATCGGCGGATGCGGATCCGACTCGCCGAGCTGGCCGACGCCGAGGCCATCCGTGCCATCTACAACGTCGAGGTGCTCGGGAGCACGAATACCTTCGACATGGTGCCCCGCAGCCAGGCCGAGCAGGAGGCCTGGATCCTCGAGCACAGCGGTGTCCACCCGGCCCTCGTGGCCACCGAGCCGCCCGGACCCGGGGCAACCGGGTCGGATCGGGGCCAACGGCGAGATCGTCCTGGGCTTCGGCTCCCTCTCGGCCTTCCGCGAGCGCTCGGGCTACTCGGCCACCGCCGAGAACTCCGTCTACGTCGACCGGGCCCAGCGGGGCAAGGGGGTGGGCAAGGCCCTGCTGGCCGAGCTCCTGGTCCTGGCCTCCGCCCACGGCTTCCACTCGGTCATCGCCCGGATCGCCGGGCACAACGAGACCTCCATCGGGCTGCACGAGGCGGCCGGCTTCGAGCTGGTCGGGGTCGAGCGCGAGGTCGGGCCGCAAGCACCGCCAGTGGCTCGACGTGGTCGAGCTCCAGCGCCTGCTGTAGCTCTGGCCGAGCTCCGGCTCGAGGAGCCGCTCAGCCGGGTCGGCTCAGGACTCGAGCGCGGCGCTGGTGGCCGGCAGGGCCGGCAGCCGCGAGCGGTCGAGCCGCCACGAGGTCGTCCAGTTCCCCAGCGGGACGATGGCCACGGCCCAGAGCACCATGACGGCCAGGACCATGCTGGCCGGGTCCGTGTGCACCAGTTCGCTCAGCAGGTCTGCGCCCGCCGGTGAGCCCGATGAAGGGCGCCACCGTCGAGAGGCCGAGGACGGCGTAGAGCCAGCGGCCGGTGACGACCGGCGCCACGATGATGATCCCCCAGGTCAGGTACCAGGGTTGCACCACCGGGCCGAGGAGGACGAACGCCATCATGGTGGCGCCCAGCGCGCCCAGCATGCCGATGCGCTCGCGGTTGCGCAGGCAGTAGACGGCGATGGCGGCGGCGGCGATGAGGCCGATGGCCCGGGTCAGCGTGAGGACGCCGCCCAGGCCGACCCCGATGCCGACCAGGTGGGCCGTCCCGCTGATGAGGAGGCCGAAGCCGGTGGCCGGCGCCATCCACGAGCGCACGGTGCCGGGTGTGCCCAGGTTGGCGATCCAGCCCCAGCCGAGGCCCGAGACGAGCGAGAGCACCCCCATGACCGCCACCGTGATCAGGCCGGCGCGGACCAGCATGCGGGCGCGCCGGCGCCAGTCGGCGAACGGCCCCGCCCAGTCCCACGCGACGTAGACGATGCCGATGGCGGCCGGGACCTTGATGGAGGCGGCCAGCGCGCACAGCACGACGCCCCACGACGGGATGGAACGAGCGCGCCGCCGTCACGCCGGCCAACAACAGGCCCACCATGATGGCGTCGTTGTGCGCGCCCCCGACGAGGGCGAGCAAGGTGAGCGGATTGAGCACGGCGAGCACGAACGCCGGACCGGGGTCGCGGCCGAACGAACGGGCCAACTTCGGGATGCAGTAGGCGATCAGGGCGATGCCGGCGACCGACTGCAGGCGCAGCAGCACGACGGTGATCAGCGCGTGGTGGAAGCTGAGCGAGGCGGACCACCCGGCCAGCATCAAGAACAGCGGCCCGTAAGGGGCCGGCGTGTTCGCCCACAGCGGGTCGACGCCCGACGACGTACGGCCCCGAGCCGATGGTGCCCGGCCCGTAGTGGTACGGGTTGATGTGGTGGCTCATCATCTCGCCCTGCGCGGCGTACGAGAACACGTCGCGGCTGAAGAGCGGCGCCACCACGAGGAGCGGCAGGATCCACGAGCGCCAGCATGTAGGCCAGGGGGCGGATCGGGACCCCGCCACGGGCCCGCAGCGTCTGGAAGAGCCCGAACCAGACGCGGACGAAGAGGATCATTCCGCCGTACACGGCGACGACGCCCGGCAGCATCAGCGTGGTCGACGGCCAGTCGGCCTCTCCGAAGAACCATGTGCCGCCCATCTCCAACTTGAAGGGCGAACTCGGCAGCGAGGCCCCGACGCAGATGGAGACGACGGCGAGGAGGCCGAGGAGCGCGGGCCGGCGCAGGAAGGACCAGTCCTCCGGATCGTCCTGAGTCCGGCTCGACGCGCTCGGTGAGCGTGACCCCTCGGGTGAGGCGGAGATGCGAACGCGTCGGCCCGCATGGAGAGGCGGCGGAGGCGCGCGCCGACCCGGTCGATCACCGGGGCTGACGTCGACATCGTGCTCTCGTCCACGGGGTAGTCAGTCTCGCTTGTCGTGTCCGGGCACAACGGAACCCGGCCGGGGGAGGGGGCTTGCACCCAGGGCAGCATGTACCCGCAATCGATCTGAAACAGCATTGTAACGGCCGCCGGCGGACCGCCAAGGGCCAGGGCGGCCCGGACGGCTGTGCTGGCGAAATGCGTGGGCCGGGAAGGATTTGAACCTCCGTAGGTGTTAACCGGCAGGTTTACAGCCTGCTTCCTTTGGCCACTCGGACACCGACCCGCAGGGCGTGAGATTAGCCCGGCCCGGCACCCCAGACCGGCAGGTGGCGCCGGTACGCTGAGCTCCATGCCTACCTTTGACATCGTTTCGGAAGTCGACATGCAAGAGGTGCGCAACGCGGTCGACCAGGCCAACCGGGAGGCCGCCACCCGCTTCGACTTCAAGAACACCGACTCGGCCATTGACCTGAGCGAGAACGAGCTGGTCCTCCGCTCCTCGACCGAAGACCGCCTGCGGGCGCTCCACCAGGTCCTCGACGAGAAGCTGGTGAAGCGGCAGGTGTCGCTGAAGGCCTTCGAGGACGCCAAGGTCGAGGAGGCCCAGAAGGGGACCTCCCGCCAGAAGATCGCCATCCGGGCCGGCATCTCGTCGGACCATGCCAAGCGGCTGAACAAGTTCATCAAGGACCTCGGGCTCAAGGGCGTGTCGTCCCAGACCCAGGGCGATCAGCTCCGGGTCACCGGCAAGAAGCGGGACGACCTCCAAGAGGTCATCGCCAAGTGCAAGGCGGAGGACTTCGGCATCCCGCTGCAGTTCGACAACTTCCGGGACTGAACCCGGGCCCGGGACGGGTCTCAGACGGGGGTCGAGCTGTTGCGGTCGTCTGTCCGACGGGTCCCCGGCGCTGTGGGAGCCGGCTGCCACCTTCTCGGCGTGGTGCTCCTCGTATTCGACCGGGTCGATGTGGAAGAGCTTGTTGTAGATCAAGAACTTCACGACCCACAGGATGGCGAAGCTCAGCAGGTTGGCCGCGTTCACCAGGAGCGCGGTCGGCGCCGTGGCGTCAGGCCGTGCGCCCGGGCGAAGTCACCGGCGATCCAGACCGCCACGCTCGAGAACGCCAGCCCGACGAAGGACAGGATCCAGAAGGGGGCGATCTCGCGCCAGAAGTGCGACTTGCCGCCCTTGCCCCAGACCCAGCGGCGGTTGAGCCAGTAGGAGGGGATGGTGGCCAGCACGTTGGCGACGATGTTGGCCGGCACCTCGGACATGACGTGGAAGATGCCGAAGGTCAGGAGCAGCGTGACCTGCGACACGACCGTCGAGATCAGCGAGACGGAGGCGTACTTGATCAGCTTGACGCTCGAGGGGTGCGCGATCATCTGCCGGACGCGGGCGTAGAGCGATTGGTCCGACGACCAGATGTGGGAGAGCGGCGGGTGCCCGCCGTGGTCAGTCACGGGAGCCTCGCGATCGCACGCTGAACGCCGCGGGCGGGATCGGCACGGGCCAACCCTAGCTTGGAGTCCAATTCGACCCCCTGTCGGCTGGCTATGCACCCGCTGTGAGCGGCAGCCGGTTGGTCCGCGCCACCTCCCCGAACCAGTGCGCGCTCGGCTTGGGGCGGCGCTCGAAGGTGCCCGGGGCCACGGCGACCAGCCCGAACTTTGGGCCGTAGCCGAGGTGCCACTCGAAGTTGTCGAGAAGGCTCCAGACGAAGTATCCCCGCAGGTCGATGCCCTGCTTCGCAGGCACCGGTGCGCACTGCGCAGGGCGTCGGAGACGAAGGCGATCCGTTCGGTGTCGTCGGCGGTGGCGATCCCGTTCTCGGTGACGACGACCGGCCGGCCGCTCACGCTCGGCTGCACGGCGCACCGTGTGCTCGACCGCCTGAGGCCAGCGCTCGTCCCCCATCTGCGTCAACGGGACCGCGGGGTCGTTGGGGGCCAGCCCGTCCGGGCCGAAGTGCATGCGGGTGTAGCACTGCACGCCCACGAAGTCGTCGCCCTCGGTGGCGCGCAGGAAGATGTTCTCGAGCATCTCCTCGGCGGCGTCGCGCAGGGACTCCCCGCCCTCGGCGGCCGTGATCTCCGCCATGGAGAGGGTGAGGCCGACGGGGAAGTCGCCGGGACCGGCGCGCAGGGCGTCGACGGCCAACCGGTGGGCGCGGACCATGGCCTCGTTCACGGCGGCGTAACGGGTGAAGTCGTCCTTGACCCCGGGCGGGTACTCGCCCTGGAAGTACCCCATGACGGCGACGACGTTCGGCTCGTTGATGGTGCAGGCCCAGCCGATCAGGTCGCCGAGGTACGCCGTCGCCCGCTCGACGAACCGGGCGAAGCGCTCGGGGGCGTCGGCTGCCTCCCACCCGCCGCGGGCGGCGAGCCACAACGGGGTGGTGAAGTGGTGGAACGTCACGACCGGAAGGATCCCGTGCCCGTGACAGGCCGCGCACAGACGCCGGTAGTGCTCGAGCGCCGCGATGGAGAACTCGCCTTCGGCAGGCTCGATGCGGCTCCACTCGAGGGAGAAGCGGTATGCCCCGAGACCCATGTCGGCCACGAGCTGGACGTCCTCGCGCCAGCGGTGGAACGAGTCGCAGGCGTCGCCGCTCGGCTCGAGCGTGCCCGACGAAGGATTGTGCTCCCACGCCCACCAGTCGTTGTTCACGTTGCCGCCCTCGATCTGGTGCGCCGCGGTGGCGACGCCCCAGATGAAGCCCTCCGGGAACTCGAGGTCGCCCTCCTGGCCCTGCCGTCCTGGCTGTCACGCTGCCGCAGGGTAGTTGGGGTCACCGTGACCCGCTCGGCGACATCGGCGACATCGGCGACGCCCTCTTCGGCGGCCTGCGAACATGTGCGCATGAGCGCGTCCTTGGAGTTCCTCGTCAACCTGCTTGACCTCGAACCCATTGAGGTCAACATCTTCCGGGGTATCCAGCCGAACGAGGAGCGCCAGCGGGTCTTCGGCGGCCAGGTGGCGGGGCAGGCGCTCATGGCCGCCGGGCGCACCGTCGAGCACGGCCGGGTGCACTCGCTCCACTCCTACTTCCTGCGGCCCGGCGATCCCACGGTGCCGATCCTCTACGAGGTCGACCGGATCCGTGACGGGCGCTCCTTCACGACCCGACGGGTCGTCGCCGTGCAGCACGGCCGGGCCATCTTCAACCTCTCGGCCTCCTTCCACGACCTCGAAGACGGCCTGGAGCACCAGCTCCCGATGCCCGAGGTGCCAGAACCCGAATCGCTCGCCCCCCTCTTCGAGCGGCTGCAGCCATGGAAGGACGAGCTCACCGAGTGGTTCGACCGGCCCCACCCGATCGACCAGCGGCACATCGGCGACCTCCCGTGGCACTCCAGGGAGAAGGGCGAGCCCTTTCAGCGCCTCTGGATCCGGGCGGACGGGCAGCTCCCCGACGACCCGCTCCTGCACGCGTGCGTGGCGACCTACGCGTCGGACATGTCCCTCTTCGACACCATCCTCGCCCCCCATGACACGAGTTGGGACGATCCGGAGTTCATGGGGGCGAGCCTCGACCACTGCATGTGGTTCCACCAGCCCTTCCGGGCCGACGAATGGCTGCTCTACGACACGGACTCACCGGTCGCCGCTCAGGGCCGGGGCTTGGCCCGTGGCTTCCTCTTCGACCGGCAGGGTCGCCTGTGCGTCTCCCTCGCCCAGGAGGGGCTCGTCCGCATGCGCAAGCGGAAGGCCCGGTGATTCAGCGGCTGCCCATCGGGACGTAGTCGCGCTCCTCGGAGCCGATGTACAACTGCCGCGGCCGGGAGATCTTGGAGTCCTGGTCGAGCATCTCCTGCCAGTGGGCCAACCACCCGGTGGTCCGCGGGATGGCGAAGAGGACGGGGAACATCTCGAGCGGGAAACCCATGGCCTGGTAGATGAGGCCCGAGTAGAAGTCGACGTTCGGATAGAGCCGTCGTGACGTGAAGTACTCGTCGTTGAGGGCGATCTCCTCGAGCTTCGAGCGCGATGTCGAGCAGCGGGTTCTTGCCGGTCACCGCGAACACCTCGTCGGCCGTGCGCTTGATGATCTTGGCCCGCGGGTCGTAGCTCTTGTAGACGCGGTGCCCGAACCCCTGGAGGCGCTGCCCGCCGGTCCCCGCCTTCACCGTGGCGATGAAGTCGGGCACGTTCTCGATGCTCCCGATTTCGGTCAGCATCCGGATGACGGCCTCGTTGGCGCCGCCGTGCCGCGGTCCGTAGAGGGCAGCCGCCGCGGCCGCGGTGGACGAGTAGGGATCCGAGTGCGACGAGCCGACGACGCGCATGGCGGTGGTCGAGCAGTTCTGCTCGTGGTCGGCGTGGAGGATGAACAGGATGTCGAGGGCACGGGCCAGGACGGGGTCGGCCTCGAACCGTGGCTCGGCGACCTTCCAGAGCATGGACAGGAAGTTCGGCACGAAGTCGAGGGAGTTGTCGGGGTAGACGAACGGCATGCCCACGCTGAACCGGTGCGCGGCGGCGGCCAGGGTCGGCATTTTGGCGATCAGGCGGATGATCTGCTTGTTCCGGGAATCGGGGTCGAAGATGTCCTTGGCGTCGAGGTAGAAGGTCGACAGTGCGGCGACGGCCGAGACCAGCATCCCCATCGGGTGGGCGTCGTAGTGGAAGCCCTCGAGGAACCGCTTGCGCACGTTCTCGTGGATGAACGTGTGGTACGTGACGTCGTGACGCCAGTCGGCGAACTGCTCCTCGTTGGGCAGCTCGCCCTTCAAGAGGAGATACGCCACCTCGAGATAGGTGGAGTTCTCGGCCAGCTGCTCAATCGGGTAGCCCCGATACCGCAGGATGCCGGCGTCCCCGTCGAGATACGTGATGGCGCTCTCACAGGCCGCGGTCGACATGAAGCCCGGGTCGAAGAACCACACTCCAGGGAGGAGCTTGGCCCACTGCTCGGCCGATACCCCGCCGTTGACGAGCGGGATCTCAATGGACTCACCATTTCGATTGTCCGTGATCGTGATGCTCTCGGCCACGTGAAGAGCCCTCCAGTTCCTGATTTCGGTGCCTCCCGATCCTAGGACCAGGAACGGGTGGGGTCGACACGCGGCCCGGCCGGAATGTCGACGTCCGCCCGCTCAGGTCGCCGGGGCCACCTGCAGCTGTCTGCTGTGTCTCCGTGCCGGCGGTGAGCGTCTGGCCGGCCGGCGGAATCACCTGCACGGTGAGCACGTAGGTCGTGGACGGCTTGACCGGCATGGTCACGGACGGGATCGTCACCGAGGCGCCCAGGGCGAGCGACGCCGTCCGGACCTGGGTCACGGTTGCGCCCGAGGTCTGATCCGCCAGCGAGAAGCGGACGGACACGTGCGGCTCGTCCGATGAACCCTGGTTGGCCAGAACCACGGTCACGCCGATGTGGGAGGTCGGGCTGAGCACCGACACGCCGGACGGGGTGCCCTGCGGTGTCGGCAACGCCGGCGGGCTCAGGCGCACGGTGCGCAGCACGACATAGTGCGTCGCCTCCAAGGTCGACGAGGTGGCCAGCAGATCGACCTGCGCCGCCACGCTGCCCACTTGCCAGATCTGCGGACGGGTCACCCAGACCGAGGGCGGCACGCTCCCGTGCCCGGCCGCGTCGGCCAGGGACCGCCGGACCTAGCGGTAGAGCGCGTCGGAGCGCGCCAGGAGCGCGCCGGCGCCGGCAATGCGGTTCGTCGCCTGGTCGGCGGACAACTGGCCGGCGTTGCGGGCGTCGGCCGTGGTGCCGCTCGTCGGCGAGTCGGCCGGAGCGATCGGCCGGAGGCCGAGGAATCCGTCGACGGCGGCGCGCAGCTGCGTCATGGACTGGGCCCGCTCGGCGAAGACGGTGGTGAACTGGCCCGCCACGGAGCCCAGCGGCGTCGACCCCGCGGCGACGTTCGCCCGGGCCGATTGGTCGGCGCGTCTGTTGCACCGCGCTGTCGAGCGCCGCCTGCAGCTGCTGCCGGGTCTCCGACGACAGATCGTTGATCACCTTGCGCACCGTCACCGCAGTGGCGTTCGACTGATCGGCCACCACGGTGCCCTGCGCCGCCAGCGTGCGGTCAGAGTTGGCGTCGTATCCCTGCGACTGCCGCGACACCTGGGTGAGGCCACCCACAACAATCGCCAGCACGACCACCGCTGCGATCAGCAGGATGACCGGCCGGGCCGGTGATCGACGCCGGGCGCGGCGGCGTGGCCTGCGTGGCGGCATCGCCACAGGAACCTACAGCGGGAGGACGACCTTTACACCGCGAGGAAGGACGCGTCCGGGGTTTCGCCGGACGTCGTGAGCCTGCTGGCACTCGAACGCCACTGGACCGTGGGGGCGATGGCCCGCACGTCCACGCGGCCGCGGTGTCGCTCCACCAGCTCGAGGATGTCGGAGATGACCTCGTCGGTCAGGAGGTGGGGCTCGAGGCCCAGGTCGAGGAGCTTGGTGTTGGCGGCATGGAAGTAGTGCTCCTCGTTCTCCACCCGGGGGTTGGAGAGCCCCTCCGCGATGTCGACCCGCGTCGGGCAGACCTTCTTGACCATCTGCGCCATCTCGACGTACGGAGAACGACTCGGTGAACTGGTTGAAGACCCGGAACTCGCCCCGGTCGGCGGGGTTCTCGAGGGCCAGGGTCACGCAGGCCAGCGTGTCGCGGATGTTCAGCATCCCGCGGGTCTGGCCGCCGGCGCCGTAGACGGTCAGCGGGTGGCCCGTGACCGCCTGGACGCAGAAACGGTTGAGCACGGTACCGAAGACGCCGTCGTAGTCGAACCGGGTCGCCAGCAGCGGGTCGACGTCCGTCTCCTTGGTCGACTGGCCGTAGACGATCCCCTGGTTCAGGTCGGTGGCACGCAGGCCCCAGATCCGACAGCCGAACATGATGTTGCTGCTGTCGTGCACCTTGGACAGGTGGTAGAAGGACCCGGGCTGCTTGGGGTAGGGCAGCACATCGGTGCGGCCCTTGTGGGTGATCTCGATGAAGCCCTCTTCAATGTCGATATTGGGGTAGCCGTACTCCCCCATGGTCCCCAACTTGACGAGGTGGATGTCCGGATCGGTCTCCTGAATGGCGTACATCACGTTCAGGTTCCCGACGACGTTGTTGACCTGGGTGTAGACGGCGTGCTCACGGTCGATCATGGAGTAGGGCGCCGAACGCTGCTCGCCGAAGTGCACGATGGCGTCGGGCTTCGCCCTCGGCCACGACGCTGTAGGTGAACGCGGCGTCGGTCAGGTTCCCGATGCGGACGTTGATGGCGTGGCCCGACACCTGCTCCCAGCGGGTCACCCGCTCCTGCAGGGACGCGATGGGCACCAAGCTGTCGACGCCCATCTCACGGTCGTACTCCCGGCGCACCAGGTTGTCGACGACGGTGATCTCGTGCCCGAGCGCCGAAAGATGCAGTGCGGTGGGCCAACCCAGGTAACCGTCTCCTCCGAGAACCAGAATCTTCATTTCACCCGTGGTTTCACTCAGGCCCCGCCTTTGTTACGGAGTCATGTCAGCTTCATCATCGTGCAGAACCCTGAATCTCACGCTGTGAAGAGGCCGTAAACACCGTGAGACCAGGGATTTTCACTGAGGGCGGCAGCCTAGGCAGTCGGGAATCCGCGAAGGTGGACGGGTGACGGCCCGGACCCCTCTTCCGTGAGGCGGTTCAGGCGCCTCCGCCCCAGAGGGCGTCGCGGAGCCCCGAGGCCCGGGTGATCGGCCGCTCGACGGCGGCCCGGATCGACAATTCGGGACCAACGACGATGAGGCGCTCCCGGGCACGGGTCACCGCCGTATAGAGCAGCTCGCGGGTGAGCACGCGTGAGTCGAGACTCGGCAAGAGGAAGGCCACGGCGCCGAACTGGGAGCCCTGGCTCTTGTGGACCGTCATGGCATAGACCGAATCCACCGCGGCGAGACGGGTCGGGCTGACCTGGGCGATCGCACCACCCCGCTCGAAGGCGGCGACCAGCCGGCCGTCCGGGCCTTCCATCACGACACCCGTGTCGCCGTTGAAGAGTTGAAGCCCGTAGTCGTTCTCGGTCACGATCAGCGGCCGGCCGACGTACCAGTCTCTCCCGGGGACGAATCCCGCGACCTCTGCCCGGAGCCAGTTCTCCACGACGGAGTCCACGTCGCCACACCCTCGGGACCCTGCCGGTGCGCGCAGAGGAGGCGGAAGCCTCCGAGGGCAGCGATGGCGTCCGTGGCGCGCCCCGCCCGTGCCGCCTCGATCACCGCACGCCCGCTCTCGACGGCCAGGGTCCGAACCGCATCCATCCCGTCGGCCGACGATGGCCGCGCCTTCGCCGATCCACTCCACGTTCGAGGTGCCTGCCCGCAGAATGGCGATCACCTCGTCGGCGTCGCCGCGCTGGATCGCCTCCGCCACGTCCGCGATGGCGCGGCCGTAGCGGTGGACTCGCCGCAGGACGACGATGCCAGCCCCGACTCCCGACGGCGAGAGCTCCTCAGGCCCGGATCGACCGCTCGGCAGCGGCCGGCCCCACGATGTCACCCAGGACGGCCCCGGCCTCGACCGACGCCAGCTGCTCCGGGTCACCGACCAGGATCACGCGGGCGTCGGGCCGAACGGCTTCGAGCAGGCGGGCCATCATGGAGAGCGACACCATGGAGGTCTCGTCGACCACGACCACGTCGTGTGGCAGGTGGTGGAAGCGATCGTGACGGAAGCGTGTCCGGTTTCCGGGACTGAACCCCAACAGGCGGTGGAGGGTCGAACCCTCCAAGGCCTGCAGGCGTTCCCGCACCTGGGGGTCCACCGCCATGGTGCGCGCCTCGCCGTGCACTGCCTCCTCCAGGCGAGCCGCGGCCTTGCCGGTCGGTGCCGCCAGAGCGATCAGCGGCGGGCGTGTCCGCTGCCGCTGCCTGCCCGAGGAGGAGGGCCAGGGCTCGGGCAACCGTCGTCGTCTTTCCCGTGCCGGGCCCGCCCGCGATGACCGAGAACCTCTGGCGCACCGCGGTCACGGCGGCGAGGCGTTGCAGATCCGACTCCCCCGCGTCAGGGAACAGGGCAGCGACGCCGGCGGCCAGGGCTTCCTCGTCGACCCCGGCCGACGGCCTGTCGGCGCGGGCGGAGATGTCGGCGGCGACGAGGACCTCGTCGGCCCAGAGCCGGTCGAGGTACAGGTTCGATCCCGCCAGGTGGAGGGGCAGGTCGTCCCCCACCAGCGGGCTCGCCGCAAGGCGGTCGAGCCAGTCCGTCGGGTCGGGCCAGGGCAGGGCCGCAAGATCCGCCTGCGTCTCCGTGTCGGTGCTGGCGGTGCCGGCGATGGAGGCCAGGTCCACGCAGACGTGACCCAGGCGCGGCGCCCGAGCCGCCAACGCAGCGCCGAGGCGCACCGCCTCGTCCGTCGTCCCACCGAGCCGCGCCAGGGTCGCGGCGACGTGGACGTCCGAGGTCGAGAGGACGCCGGCACGGTTGAACGCCTGCAGAAGTCCAGCGCTGCCGAGCGCCAACGTGGCGTCGAACGGGTCGCCGGACCTCCCCGAGGGTCACGAGCCCGCTCCGTGGTCGAAGAGGTCGCTGAGCAACTCCACCAGGCTCGGCGGCGGTTGCCAGGACCACACACCCGGCGGCGGATGACCGCCCTTCACGGGTTCCGACCGCGCTCATGCCCCGGACGAAGAGATAGAGCACGCCCCCGAAGTGCCGCGCCGCGCGTCGTAGTCCGGCACCCGCCAGCGGAGGTATCGGTGCAGGGCCACCGAGTACAGCAGCGCCTGCAGCGGGTAGTGCGCCGCCGCCATCTCGTCCTCCACGGCCTCGCTGCGGTAGTGCCACGCGGTCAGCTCTTCGCCCGGTGCCCCGAGCCGGTTCGTCTTGTAATCGGCCACGAGGTAACGGTCGTCGGGCAGCCGCAGCACGAGATCGAGGCTCCCGGTCAGGTAGCCGCGCAGCGCGCCGCTGCAGCGCCGGATCGCGCAATGCGGGCGCGTACCGGGCGACCGGATCCTCTGCGGGCAGCTGCGCCTGCAGCAGATCGGCGAGATGCGCCACGTCGAGCCGGCCCGCCGGCATGTCGCCTCCCACCAGTGGGATTTCGAAGCCCAGCTCGTCGATGCGGTCGGGGCGCGCCATGTCACGCAGACAGAGCCCTCCGGCCAACGGGCCGAGCGGGGACTCGATCGCGGTGCAAAGCCCCCGGACGACCGTCGTCGGGATCTCCCAGGTCGACGTTGCGCCAGGCCACCTCCTTACCCAGTGCTTCGCCCACCTCCACCTCGAGATCGGGCGCCGCGAAGTCTGTCCGTTCGAGAACGCCGTGCACCACGGTCCCGACGAGGGCGCCCCCCGGCATCGAACCGAGGTGCAGGGGCACGGCGTGCCGTTCGTCGGGTTTCGCGCGCCGTGGCGCGGGAAGCGCAGTCGTGTCCTCGTCCGACGTGAGCACCAGCTCGGGCTCGCTGCCCACCGCCGGCTCGTCGTGCAGGTCCCGGGTGATGCCCGAGTACGACACCCGCCGCCAGCCGACGTCGAACGAACGGTCGAAGACAGCGGGCTCCAGGTCCGGCGGCACGCCCGGGTCGGGACGCCACTGTGCACCGGCCGGCCAGCCGACCCGTGCGACGTCGACCAACGGTCCCAACCCGGCGAAGGCGGCCTCCACCTCGTCGTCGCTGCGCCGGGTCGCACCGTAGGGGCTGACCACGCCGTCGTCGTCCCGGTCGAACAGCAGGCGGGCCAGGGGTGAGTGTTCGCTGTCCTGGACGCCGGCCCACCAGAGCACGGCGCGATGTTGGGCACGGGTGAGCGCGACGTACAGCAGGCGGAGGTCCTCACCCCGCCCTTCCTCCAGCTCCATCTTCTGGTGCACCGCAAAACTCTTGCCGTCCTGTCCGACATCGATGGTCCGCCGATGTCCGTTGTCGGGGTCGTGGAACACCGGCACGTCGTTCTTCTGCGGTCGGCCCTCCAACATGTAGGGACACAGGACGATTGGAAATTCCAGTCCCTTGCTCCGGTGGATCGTGATGACCTGCACGGCTGCCGCATCCGACTCGAGCCGGCGTGCCCGCTCCTCGTTCTCGGCGTCCTTGTCCGCATCACGAATGCGTCGCCCGAGCCAGGTGGCCATGGCGGTGGGCCCCAGACCCTCCGACACCCCGGCTTCGTGCAGCAGTTGGCCTATGTGACGCAGGTCGGTCATGGAGCGTTCGCCGCCGACCCCGGCCAGCACCCGGGCGGGGACGTCGTGGGAACTGCTCACTGTCTCGTAGAGGGACGCGATGCCCTCGTCGCGCAGGAGGGCGGCCCACCGGTGCAGCGACCAGTGGAGGTCCTCCCACTCCTCCTCCGTGGCGGTCGCCACCTCTTCGGGCGTCCAACCGACGAAGCAGGTGAGGGCCGCCAGCGAGGCCCGGTCGCGGGCAGTCGGTCGTTCGAGGGCCTCGAGGAGGCGGAGCCACTCCTTGGCGGACTGGGTCGCGAAGACCGAGATGCTGCCGCCGATCACGGCTGGCACGCCCGCCGCCTGCAGCGCGTCCCGCACCACCACCGCGTGGCTGTTGAAGCGCACCAGCACCGCGATGTGGCCAGGATGCAGCGTGGAGCGACGGAGCTCGCTCCCGTCCCTCCGCCGGACCACGACCTCCGGGGCGGTCGACAGCAGCGCAACGACCTCCGACGCCAGGTCACGGGCGATGAGGGCCCGCGCGTCGCCCGCCTGCGGTTGACCCTTCGTCTTGGTGAGCGGGACCAACCTGTCGTCGGCGTGGACGATGCGAACCTGCAGCGGCGCGGAGTCGACCAGGCCGACCAACCGTGGCGACCGGTTGGCGTCGGCGGCCGCGATGTCCCGGTAGGTGATGCCGGCGTCGCCGAGCTCTGCACCGGCGAAGAGCCGGTCGTAGGCCTGCAGCAGTTCCTCGTCGCTGCGCCAGTTGACGTCGAGGGTCCACTCGGTCTCCACCACGTGTCGGGCCTCGAGATAGGCCTGGACGTCGGCGCCCCTGAAGGCGTAGATCGCCTGCTTGGGGTCACCGATCAGCACCAGCGTCGTGCCGCCCCGGCCGAAGGCGCTGTGCATGATCTCCCACTGCACGGGGTCGGTGTCCTGGAACTCGTCGACCAGCACGACGTCGTAGCGCTCTCGCAGCCGGGCGCAGGCGGCGCGGCCCGCGCTGCTCGTCCATGAGCGTGTGCCGGAGACGGAGCAACACGTCGTCATAGGTGAGGATCTTCTGCACCCGCTTGCGTCGCTCCATCTCGTGCCGCACCGCCTCGGCGAAGCGGCGTCGGATGGACGGCGGTCAGTCAGCCTCGGACCACGGGGGAACGATCAGCGCGTCGGGATGGTTCAGGACGTGCCGGGCGATCTCCACCCGCCTGGGCGCGGCTCGAACTCGAGTGTGTTGGGCTGGCCGGCGAACTTGCGCAGGAAGAGGTCGTCGACGACCTCCTCCCGCATGTCCCGCACGTCCTCGACGAGCGTGACCTCGCGGTCGACATCGCCCGCCGTCCCGAGGCCGTACAGGACCTGGAGGCAGAACCCGTGCGTCGTCTCGATGGTCGCGGCGTCGAAGTCTGCGATGGCCTTTCCCAACCGGTCGCGCCGGGCCTCCACCTCGCGCCGTGGCGCGTCAGCGAGATGGCGCACGATCTCGTCGTCCTCGTGCGTCCCCGTGCCGTCGAGAATGTCGACCAACCCGTCGAAAGCAAGGACGAGACGGTCCCGCACCCGCTCGCGGAGCTCGCCCGTGGCCATGCGGGTGAACGTGATCACGAGGAGGCGATCGATCGGGAGCCCTGCCTCGGCCACATAGCGGGTGGTGAGAGCGGCGATCGTGAACGTCTTCCCCGTTCCCGCACTCGCCTGCAGCAGCGTCATCCCCCGCGGCAGCCTTCCGCAGAGTTCGAACGGCTCCGGCTCCAGGATCGATCCCACCGTCTCGGTTCCACTCGTCACCGGTCGACCACCTGCTCGTGGGCGAGCAGCCCGTCCCACAGACGGTGTGCATAGAGCCCGAACCGTGAGGACTCCGACAGGCCCCAGAGACCCTCGTCGTCCCGCGGCGCCCCGGAGCGTTCCACCATGGCCGCGAACGTGATGCCTTCGCCGAGGACGAGCTCGTGCTCGGCGTCCTTGTCCTCGTTGTGCCCCTTCCACCCGGACTCCCATGACTGGGCGGCGGCCCGGCCGGGATCCCGCCCCGCGGTCGCCCCGGCCCAGGCGGCCGACGTCTTGCAATACAAGGGGAGGGGCTCGCGCATGCCCCGGTGGAACAGGTCCAGCAGCACGGCGAGCTGCAACTCGGCGGCCGCCTTCCGGCTGGATGCGTCCGCCCCGAGGGGCCCGAGGGTGGCCACCGAGATGGAGTGCCCGCGGCCGCTCGCTCGTCCGATGGTGCAGGCGTCAAAGGGCCGTTCGGGCCACGTCGCCGTGAGGGCGAGCAGCCGCAGCCACGCCAGCAGCCGCACGGCCGGAGAGAGCCTCGAGTACGTCACCGTCTGCACCGTGTCGCCCCGCACGCCGGCGACGGTGCCGACGAGGCTCGACGAGCCGGGGAGGTCGACATGGACGTCGAGAGAGACGGGCACCAGATCGCTCTGCCCGGCCACGACCAGCCCGTCGATCGGGGCGGCGATCTTGTCCAGCACCGGGCTGGCGAGAAGGCCCGGCGGCAACGCGCCCCGCGCCAACTCCACGGCCTCGCAGTCCTGTTCGCTGGCACCGCTCAATCGCGCCACGAGCACGCGATCGGCGATCTTCCATTGCTCCAGCGGGTCGAGCTCGAGCGGGATGGCGTCCTCGAAGTCCCGGGTCTTCTCCCGCAGCGAAATCTTGAGCTGCTCCCGCAGGAATGCCCGCACCGGATGTCGCAAGAACCGCTCGAGCTGGTCCAGACCGATCTGGTCGTTGGCGAGAGCCGGCAGGGGCTGGCCAAGGAAAGGAACTGCGCCGCGGCGCGGATGGAGCGCGGCGCGTGCGCCGGCGAGGTGCAGTGTGTCGAAGCTCCACGCGCCGTCGCGGATCGAACGCGCCCGGCTCGTAGTTCCGCGCGTCGAACGGCTGCAGCGGGTGCGCCAGGACCACGACGTCGCGTGCCGTGCCTCCGTCCAGTGTCGACCGTATGGTCGATCACGTCGAGCAGCTCCCCCACCGGGACGGCTGGCGGGCGGGGAAGGTTCGATCGCTCGTCGCGCCCCGAGTACGTCACGACGAGGTGGTCCCGGGCCGCGAGCAGCGCGTCGAGGAGGAGCTGCCGGTCTTCGCTGCGGACGTCACGGTCACCGACCCGCGGCGTGCGCGCCGTGAGATCGTCACCGTCGCGCTCCATGTGACGGGGGAAGCTGCCGTCGTCCAACCCGAGAAGGCACACCACTCGATGAGGGATGGACCGCATCGGCACCAGCGTGCAGACGGTCAGATGACCGGTGCAGAAGTTCGCCCGTGTCGGCTGCCCCTTCAGCCGGTCCGAGACGATCGACCGCACATCGTCACAACTCAGCTCCACCGGGCTGACACCGGCGTCCGTCGTGGCCTCGTTGACCAGCTCGTCGAGCAACGACTTGAGCTGCGCACGCTGCCAGGCGTCGCGGACTGCCGTCGCCGTCAGCGATTCCGAGATGTCCGCCAGCCGGCCTGCCCAGACGTCGACGGTGGCGGCGCCGGAGAGCTGGTCGAGCCGCGGCGCGGAGCCGGTCGAGGAACTCGGCCAGGCGGCCGGCCAGCTCGATGTCGCTGCTGTCCACGTCGTCGAGCGGCAGAGCACGGTGGAAGAGCCGCTGCCGTTCGTCGGCCATGGTCGACGCCGAGCAGGATCCGCTCCAAGCCCGACTGCCAGGTGTTGGCTCTCGATGCCTTCGAGCTTGAAGGCCCGTCGATGCTCGGCATCGAAGCCCCAGCGCACGCACGCCTCGTTCGACCCATTCCTCCAGGCGGAACAGGTCCTCGTCGCTGAATTGGAATCGGCGGCGCACCGGCTCTCGCCCTGCCAAGTCGAGCACCTCGGTTGCGCTGATCCGCGCCGTCGCGAGGTCGAGCACTTCGGCGAGGACGCCCATCACGGGGTTGGTCTGGCGGAGCGACCGGTCGGCCAGGCGGATCTCCAGCGTTCGCTCGGGGTTCCTCGGAGCGGTCGTCGCCAGCCGTGCCCGCCGAACGTCGCCTGAATGAGCGGGGCGAAGTTCTCGATGTCCGGACAGATCACGATGATGTCGCGCGGCTCCAACGTCGGATCGTCCTCCAGCAGGTGCAGGATGGCGTCGCGCAGGACTTCGACCTGTCGGCCCCGTCCGTGGCACGAGTGCACCCGGATGCTGTCGTCGTCGGGCGCCAGCGGCGGGCCGCTCCTGCCGTCTCGCCGCGCTCCCGCCGGGAGCGAGGTCGGCCCGGATGTCGTCCTGGATCCTGCTGCAGCAGCGTCTGGCGTACCGCTGGCTCGAGGACCTCCTCCACGTCGCCGGGGATCGGCTCCATCCGAGCACGAGCTGCATCTCGCGGGCAGTCCCGGCCCCACGACGCAGCAGCGGATTGCGGGGCACGCCGGCCGTCGGGTCCTCGCACCGGGCACCGCGCGCGACGTCGGCCCGATCAACGGCGCCATGCGGTCCCACAGCGCCGGCGACGGGTGCAGCAGGAAGAGGTGGACGCTCGCGTCCTCGCCCATCGCCTCCAGCACGTCGAGGTAGCTGGCCGGGCAGCCGGGTCAGGCCGAACAGGGAGAGCCGGGAAGGAAGCGTCCAGCAGCTCGGGCTCGGCCCGGAGCCGGGTGCAGGCGTCGACCAGCCGTTCGGCCGGGCTCGGCGTGCCCGATGCGCTCCCGCAGCAGGCGCCAGAGCTCGACCTGCCAGGTCGCCTCGTCCGAGCTGCGGTCGAGCCCGTCGCCCAGCGCTGCAGCATTTCGGGACGGTGCACCGCATAGCGGTCGAAGAGGTCCGCCATGTGGCGGATGCTCGAGAACCGCCGGGAGCCCTCGACCGTGGTCGAGTTCTTGATGTGCTGCGCCAGCGGCGCCAGCCACGGCTCGTCGAAATGGTCCTCGACGACCTCGATCAGGGGCCAGACCGCACGCTGGGGCAGCCACGGGTCCGCGTCGGGCTCGGTGTCCATCGCCCGCGCCAGTGCGCCCGTTGACCAACGAGTCCCCGGAAACGGGAACTCGATGTTGGCGCAGACGCCGTCCTGCCGACCGGGCTGGCGCCCAGGTGCGCCGAGAGCCGCTGCGTCAACCAGCGCTCGATGCCGCGGGTGGGGACCGAGACCACCTCGGCGCCATGGGATCCTCGAGCGGATCGGCGACGAGTCCCGCAGCATCGCCACGAGCGCGTCGGCCCGTTCGGATCGATGGACGTGCAGCACCCCGGCAGAGTACGTCGGCGGTGTTCTCAGGCCAGCCGGCCCGGCCAGTCCCCCTGCTGGGAGACCGGCCGAAGGAGGGTCTACGCCGTGCCGGTGCTGGCGCCGCCCTCGGGCAGCGCCACGATGGTCGGCTGCGTGAACTCGTCGTCGGGCAGCTCGGGTTGGTAGGTCTGCAGATGGCGCGGGGCCTTCTCGATCGGGGAAAGCTCGGCGATCTCGCCGGACTGCATGCCCACGACGCCGAGACCGGGGAACTTGCGAGCGGTAACGAGCACCCGTGACTCGAAGGAACCGACGGCCTTGTTGTACGCCTCGACCGTCGACGAGAGGTTGCGCTGCAGCGACTCCATGTGCCCTGTCATTGTGCGCAATCGCTCGTACAGCTCCGCGCCCAGCTGTCGGACCTCGCGTGCGTTCTCGGCCAGCGTCTCCTGCTGCCAGGACAAGGCGATGGTCTTCAGCGCGGCCACCAGGGTGTTCGGGCGTCGCCAGCACGATGCCCTTCCGCGAGCGCGTGGTCCTGCAGCCCTGGGTCGGCCTCGCAGGCGGCGGCCAGCAGCGACTCGCCGGGAATGAAGGCCACGACGAACTCCGGCGAGCGCTCGAACTGCCTCCAGTACTCCTTCTTGGAGAGCTGGTCCACGTGGGTGCGCAGTTGGGCCGGCGTGCTTCTTGAGGAGCGCCTTGCGCTCGTCCTCGTCTTCGGACTCGCTGTACTTCAAGAAGGCGTCGAGTGGGACCTTCGAGTCGATGACCACCTCGCCGCCGCCCGGCAGGTGCACGATCATGTCGGGCCGGACCATGCCGTCCGTCGTCGTCGTCGTCCGCTGCTCGTCGAAGTCGCAGTGCTCGGCCATCCCGGCCGCCTTGACGGCGTTGCGCAGGGTCATCTCCCCCCACCGGCCGCGGGTCTGTGGCGACCGCAGCGCCGTGACGAGGTTCCTGGTCTCCTTCTGCAGCTGCTCGTGACCGACGTGCAACGCCGCCACCCGCTCGTTCAACGTGGCGTAGGCGCCCTGGCGCTCCGCTTCCATGTCCCGCAGCCCGCGCTCGTAGCGGGCCAGTGTCTCGCTCAGCGGGTCGAGCAGCTGCGCGATCGCCTGCTGGCGCTGCGAGAGGTCGCCCTGGGCGGCCGTGCGGACCTCGTTGAGCTTGGAGTCGGCCAGGGTGAGGAACTGCTCGTTGTTCTTCGCCAGCGCCTGCGCCGACAACTCCGAGAAGGCTCCGGCGAGCAGCCTGCGCTCCTCCTCTGCCCGGCGCGAGGCCTCGTCTTCGGACTTGCGCGACAGCTCGAGCTCGGAGACGGCGACTGCCCGGGCCGTCTCGGCGGCCGCCGCCGCCTCGGTTGCGGCCTGCAGCTGCGCCGCCAGCTCCCTCGACCGCCCCTGCGCATCGGCGAGCCGGCCTTCGGCCAGACGTGCGGCGCCTGCCGTACGGGCCATGCGCGCCATGTGCCAGGCAATGCCGATGGCGAGACCGGCCGCAAGGCCGATGACCACTCCGAGGACCATGGGGCCAATGTAACGATGGGTTGTGTCGACAACGGGGACCGCCCCGTGCAGGTGCCGTGAGCAGCCCGCACTTGGGGGTCGTCAGCCCCGAACGGAGCCGGTAGCGTGGCCAGGATGCCGTTCAAGCTCGGTGGCAGCACGAAAACCATCCCGGAGCAGGTCGAAGCCGAGGATGTCCCACATGCAGATCGGGCCGCTGGTCACGGAGCAACCGCTCTGGCCCCGGACGATGCCCGAGCCTCACGAGGTCGACCGCCTGTTCGCCCAGGCCTTCGGGTTGGTGGGCGAGGGTATCGCCGGCGCGACGCACGCGTTGCTCGCCGGCGATCGCGGACGCGGCCAAGGAACTGGTCAAGCGCGACGAGGTCATCGACAAGTTGATCGGGCAGATCTCGACCACGGTGCAGCACCAGCTGGTCCATGGCGAGACGACTCCCGACGAACGCCGCGAGTACGTGGCCATCCTGCGCATGCTCCCCGACATGGAGCGCAACGGCGACCTGGCCGAGCACATCGCGCGGAGGGCGGCGCGGGGTCTCGGCGCCGAGATGTCGGCCCGCAGCAGAGGACTCGTGGAGCGGATGGGCGAAGTGGCCACCACCATCTGGCGGGAGACGGCAGATGCCTTCGCCGAGCGCTCCGCCGACGCTGCCTCCTCCATCGACGACCTCGACGACGAGCTCGACGACCTCCACGTCACCCTCACCGCGGAGCTGGTGGCGGGAACGATGCCGCTTCCGGTGGCGATCGAGCTGGCGATGGTGGCCCGCTTCTACGAGCGCTTCGGCGACCACGCCGTCAACCTGGCCCGCCGCATGTCGACCTTGGTGATCGGCGGCCCGGAGCCTGTCTCGTCGGGGCCTGACTGATCCTCCTCCGGATCAGGAGCGCAGCGCCAGCAGTTCCTCGGCGATCTGCACGACGTTGAGCGCAGCACCCTTGCGCAGGTTGTCACCGGAGACGAAGAGGGCCAGTGCGTTGGGAGCACCCTGGGCCCGCCGGATGCGGCCGACATAGGAGACATCGCGGCCGGCTGCCATCAGCGGCGTCGGGATCTCGGCCAGCTCGACCCCCGGGGCGGTCCGCAGCACCTCGGTGGCGCGTTCGGGGCTGATGGGCCGCTCGAACTCACAGACGACGGCGGCCGAGTGCCCGGTGAAGACGGGCACTCGCACGCAGGTGGTGGTCACCGCGAGGTCGGGGAGGCCAAGGATCTTGCGGGCCTCGTTGCAGTACTTCTGCTCCTCGTCGGTCTCGAAGGAGCCGTCGTCGACGATCGTGAACTGCAGCGGGATCACGTTGTACGCGATCGGGGCCGGATACACGCTGCGGGCCGGGAAGTCGACCGACGACCCGTCGAACGTGAGGTCGGAAGCCCGGTCCGCCGTCTTCGAGAGCTGCTCGGCGAGTTCACGGACGGCTTCGACGCCCCCTCCCGAGACCGCTTGGTACGTGGCGACCACGAGTCGCCGCAGGCCGGCCTCGTCATGGAGGGGCTTGAGGACGGGGATGGCGACCATGGTGGTGCAGTTGGGGTTCGCCACGATGCCCTTGGGGATGGAGCGCAGCTCGGCGGCGTTGGCCTCGGGCACGACGAGGGGGACGTCGGGGTCCATGCGCCAGGCCGAGGAGTTGTCGATCACGGTTGCCCCGGCCGCGGCGAGCCTCGGCGCCAGTGCCCGCGACACCGAGGCCGGGGCGGAGCACAGGGCGAGATCGATGCCGGAGAGGTCGGCCGTGTCGGCGTCCTCGACGACGACTTCGCCGTCGCCCCACGGCAGCGTCGAGCCGGCGGAACGGGCGGACGCGAGGTACCGCATGGACTCCACCGGGAAGCGGCGCTCCGCCAGGATGGCGCGCAGGACCACGCCTACCTGCCCTGTTGCTCCCACGATGGCGATCCGCATCGGCCAATTGTACGGGACGGGCGGGTGCGCCCCGTCCCGCTGATCAGACCTCGAGCGGCCGGCGTCCCTCGAGTGCGCGTCCGAGGGTCAGCTCGTCGGCGTACTCGAGATCCCCGCCGACGGGGAGGCCGCTGGCCAGCCGGGAGACGACGACGCCACGAGGGGTGAGCTCGCGGGCCACCAGCATGGCGGTGGCCTCACCTTCGATGGTGGGGTTGGTGCAGACGATGGCCTCCCGGATGATCCCGGCATCGATACGGTCCAGCAGCTCGCGCAGGCGGAGCTGATCCCGGCCGATGCCGTCGAGCGGGCTCAGCGCGCCGCCGAGCACGTGGTAGCGGCCCCTGAAGCCGGTGCGTTCCACCGCCACGATGTCGCGCGGGTCCTCGACCACGCAGATGACCTCGGGATCACGCCGGTCGTCACTGCACACGGCGCACAGCTCACCCGACTCCGCCACGTTGAAGCAGACGCCGCAGAGCGTCGTGCGCTCCTTGACGGCCACGATCGCGTCGGCGAGTCGACGGGCGTCCTCGCCCGGGACCTTGAGGACATGGAAGGCGATGCGCTGCGCCGACTTGGGCCCGATGCCGGGCAGCCGACCGAGCTCTTCGATGAGGGTGCGGAGAGGGCCCGTGTACATCTAGCCGGGGACCTCGCTGGCGCCGGGGAACGCCTGCAAGAGGCGTGCCTCCGCATCGGATGCATGATCGCCCGACGAGTCCTCCGCCAGGTCGTGCGGGTCCATGTCCTCGACGTCGTCGGGCGGCGGGGCCGGCGGCGGGGCGGCACCCGGGGACGGCGTGGCGCGCGGCGCTGCCGGGGACGCGGTCTCGTCGATCTGGAGGACCAACGTGACCTTCGTCCCGAAGTGGTCGCTCAGGGCCGCTTCCACGACGGCCTTCTGCTCGGTGCACTGCTCCCGGTGCGCCGCGTTGGGCAAGGCGAAGTGGGCGCCCTCCTCGTCGACGGCGACGAAGCGGCCACTGGCGTAGCGCGCCTTGGCCCGTGCCGGCAGGGACTGCAGGATCCCGTCGCCCCAGGCCTCCGTGAGGCTGTCGCGATCGAGCGCGACGGTGCGGCGCCGGTGCGGGTGCGGGTGCGGTGCGGTGGCGGTGGCGGGCGTGCCCGCTTCCCCTTCGTGTTCCGTGGCGGCGGTCTCGGACGGCGGAGGTGGAGCCGGAGACGGTTCCGATGACGCTGACGGTGCCCTCGGCGATGACGCCGGTGATGACGCCGGCGAGCGCGGCTCCCTCCTTGCTGCGCCGCATCGCACCGATGGAGGGTTTGCGGGCCACTTCGGAGGGCGGACGTGGTGCCGCCGGGATGTGCGACACGGCGGCGTCCGGCACGGGCGCGGCCTGATCGGCACCGGCTGGGGCGCCCCGCCCGGCCGGGACGCCCGGCCGGGGGAAGGCAGGTGCACCGGACTGCGCACGCTCCAGGACGCTCACCCTCTCCGACAGCGCCTCCATGCCCGAGTCGAGGTCCGGTCGCACCGCGCGCACGGCGGAGATCTCGAGGACGACCTGCGCGTCGGGTGCCTCGCGCATGTCGACCAACGCGTGCCCCAGGATCTCCATGCTGCGCACCACACGGGCGAGGCCCATCGCCTCGGCCACCGCGCGGAACCGCTCGAGCGACGGCCCGGACACCGTGCACAACTCGGGCGCCAGCGCGGCGAGGAAGACCTGGCGGAGATCATCGATCAACTCTGTGGCGAGCTGCTGCGGGCCCCACCCGCCGGCCAGCAACGCGCTGAGCGCCACCAGCACCTGATTGACGTCACCATCGGCCAGGGCGCCGAGGACAGCGGCGAGTTCGGGGCGGGCCGCGTCGGCCGACCCGGACGCGACGACCTGATCCAGCGCAGAGAGCGCGTCCCGGGCCGACCCCCGGCCTCGCCGCACGGCAGCTTCGAGCGCCTCCTCGTCGACCTGGAGCCCCGCCTCCTCGTTGACCGACTCGAGCAGGCTGTGCAATGTCTCCGCGCCCAGGAGCCGGAACTCGAGATGCTGGGTCCGGCTCCGGATGGTCGGTGGCACCTTCTGCGGGTCCGTGGTCGCCAGCACGAAGACGACGTGGCTCGGTGGCTCCTCCAGCGTCTTCAACAGGGCGTTGGCCGCCGCCGTCGACAGCATGTGGACCTCGTCGACGATGTACACCTTCCAACGTCCCGGCGTGCCCAGTCCGGCATGGGCCACGAGATCGCGCATGGCATCGACGCCGTTGTTGGACGCCGCATCGAGCTCGTGGACATTGAGGGAGCTGCCCTGGGTGATCTCGACGCACGACGTGCAGATGCCACAGGGCTCGCCGTCGACGGGCGCCTCGCAGTTGAGCGCCTTGGCCAGAATCCGCGCCGAGGACGTCTTGCCCGTCCCCCTCGGCCCGCTGAAGAGGTAGGCGTGCGAGACCCGGTCGTCCCGAACGGCGCTGCGCAGGGCGCGCACCACGTGGTCCTGGCCTCTGAGTTCGTCGAACCGACCCGGCCGGAAGCGCCGGTAGAGGGAAACGAAAGGAGCGTCGGCCATGGCGGCCGAGCCTACCCATGCGCTCAGACAACCCCTTGCGCCCGGACAACGCCGCCCGGTGCTCGGTGCGGCGGCCAGGTTGGCTACGGCACCCGGCCATACCCGCTGAGAGCTGCTGCCTTCCGACCCTGACTCGATTCACGAGCGGCCGTTGCGCAGGACCCGGCCACCGCACCCAACATCGGGCGGCGCGAGGGTCAGGTTAGCGGCTGGCCCCCTCCGGGCTCCCTACACCACCAGGACGGCGCACTCCACACTGTCCATCACGCCCTGGGGAACGCCGGACAGGCGGCGGGAGCCCTGGTTTGCTGCCCGGGCCCCCAGCACGATCAGGTCCGCGCCCTCCTCGGCCGCCACCCTGGTGATCGCTTCGACAGGGTCGGCGCGCACCGGGTGTGTCCGGACCCTGACGGACGTCCGCGCCGCCAGGTCGCGGAACCGGGCCGGCATGGCCTCGACGGGCTCGCGGCGGAACGCAGTGACGAGGTGCACCGTGCCGCCCGAGGTCCGGGCCACCTCGAGCGCCCGGCTGACCGCACGCGCCCCACCCTCGGTGTCGGCGGCGCCGACCACGACGTTCTCAAACATGCGCCAAGCCGGCGCCCGCCATGACCGGTCTTGGGGCCGGGCCGAGGGCGATGACGACGTCGCGTCGCGTCGCGACGGGGACCCGGGTGGTGGCCCGCTTCGGGGCCATCAGCACGGGGACATTCGTCGCCGCGGTCAGTTGCTCTCGCACGCTGGAGCCGAAGCCGTGACGCGTCACGCGGCGGCGGTCGAGCCCCAGGACGATCAGATCAGCCCCGTAGGTCTGGGCCGCCTCGGCGATGCCGCTCGCGAGCTGCTGGTTGCGCGCACCACGGGTGGCCCCGCTCACGGAGAACTGATTCGCCACGCGGCGCCCGCGCTGACCGACGTCGGTCACGATCTCGCAGCGGCGCCGCGAGGACTCGTCGGTGAGCTGAATGAACCACACCTGCGCGTCGAAGTGACGGGCCACGTTGCTCACGAACACGAACGCCGCACGAGCGTCGTCGGAGCCATCGAGGGCCACGAGAATCCGTCGGAACACCATCAGCCTCCGTGCATCGGTCAGGCCCGCTCCGCTTGCGCGTGGCCTTGTGCGTGCTTCTTCGGCGCTCCACGAGCCCCCCTTGATCCACGAACGATCAATTCCCAAACGTTCCGAATGATGAACGAAACACGAACCAGAGTTGCTTTGGAGACGACGCCAACTCGGAGGCCCGGGGCCCGGTTTCGCCCGAACCGGACCGACAGTGCCTGGCAGGGCCGTTAGCCTGACCAGGCTGCAACCTCGGAGGAGTGCGAGAGCGGCCGAATCGGCACGACTGGAAATCGTGTGTTGGGCAACCAACCGTGGGTTCAAATCCCACCTCCTCCGCTTCAGGTAGGACTCAACCGGCGTGTGCTCCTGACCGATAGGGCAGGCGTGGACCCAAGGCTCGGCCGGGAGGCCGCGGCGCCCTCTGACGGGCTGCCCGCGCAAGTGATCGGGGCTGACGCGCCCGTTGAGGGGTGCGCACAGCACGACCCGGCCCGCGGGACCATGCCATCGCGAGGAGGGTCCGATGACAACCGATCTGACCGGCGGCTCCGACCTGAACGAAGAGGACTTCGACTGGGACGTGTTCGCGCCCGACCCGGACGAGGCCGAGATCGCCGCCGAAGCGGCCGCGCTGGAGGACCGGGCCGAGCTCAACCTCGATGACTCCCACATCGACTGGGAAGCCGCCCTGCAAGAACCGGAGACCATGGGCGGGGCGGATGGCGACGCACGCGCCGGGGCCGCCTTCGATCGGATCGTCGATACGGTGCGCCGTTCCGTCGAGGACCCCGAGACCGAGACCGACGGACGCCGAGGCAGAGACCGAGCGAGCGGGCCGACGAGATGGCCGAGGCGCAGGGGCCAGAAGCGGCGGCGACCGGGACGTCGTGGCCCGATCTCGACGACGAGCCGGACCCGGATCACGAACGTGGAGCCCGGCGCCGTGCTCGTGCCCCGGACCGAGCCGGACCTCGAAGTGCCGGCGACCGCCGTCGCTGGCATTCGAGCCGAGAGCCGACGAGCACGGCCATCAGGCGACCGGACGACGATGTGGCGCCCTGGGCGGAGCCGGACCTGAGCCAGGAGGGCGCATGGGAACCGCGTCCGGAGCCCGAGCCACGTCCGGTACCGATCTTCGAGCCAGAAGCCGCCGCGGTGGAGGCCGTCCCGGCGGCGGCGGCGTGGCCCGCGGCGTTCGAAGCCGAGCCCGAGGCAGCTCCGTGGTCGGCGTCGTCAGCGACCGGTGCTCGAGGCGAGTGACGACACGACAGAGGTCCCGGCCAAGAGGCGCTCCAGGAAGGACGGCAAACGACAGCCGAGGAGCCGGGTCTTCACCGCGACCGTCGTGCTGGCGGTCCTTGTCCTGGTGGGTGTCGCCGCCGTTGTGGCCGTGCGCTCGCTCCACCATTCGACTGCCGGCACCCCGAGCCGCGACCTGCGCACTCGCAATCGGCGCCCCGCGTGTCGCCCTCTCCCGACGCCGCCCGGATGCAGTCGGCCACCGATGCCGTGGACTCGGCGACGACTGCGGCCCAAGTGGGCCTGACCTCGCTCTCGACCTTCCCGACGACGGGCAACGTGGCAGAAGGTGATCAACCCCTACATCTCGTCGCTGCAGCTCTACGAGAGCTTCCTCGCAGGCAGCACCGTTCCGGCACCCGGCGCGGGCGGCGGCGGCCAGTGCCGCAACGCAAGTGCGTCAGGATTTGACGTTCCTCGACACCATCGCGCGCTCCCCCCGAACAGCTGGGCGCGTATCTGCAGCAGTTCGGCACCGATTCCACACGGCTGCAGACGACCCTCGGCACGCTCGAGCACGACCTCGGGACCCCCAGCCCGTGAGGCCGTCCACAGGGGTTGGCCAGGGGACTTTCTCTCGCCCCGCTCGACCTCGCATACTGGGGCATCTCCACCGCTGACCCCACCTCCCCGCTGAACGACGAGGGCGCCGGGGGCGCCGGGCGGACGAGGCCCGGACGGAACAAGGTCCCAGCGCACGACCCGCGTTCAGGGCGTAACGTGGCCGCAGTGCAACACTCCTTGAAGGAGTCCGGCTCCGGAGCCACGCAGCGGCCCAATCGCAGCGCCGAAAAAGGTCCCGACGTTGACATCGCGCCCTTGCCCGGGTGGGAGCCCGCGCCCGACGTCACGCCCCCGAAGATCCCCAACTTCGAGCCCGCCCCCACCTCCGCGTCGAGGGCGGGGGCGCACTGGGAGCTCGCGGGCGATCCGCCATTCCCGTCAGGAATCCTGCACCCGCGCCCGGCGGGGCGCCCGGGACCAAGGAGACCGAGCCGCACCGTCATCACGTTGTCGGTCCTGGCCTGTGTCGTCGTCGTCCTCGTGGCGGCGACGGCGATCGTCGTCTCGCTGCACCAACCGACCCCAGCCGGACCACCGGCGGCATCGACCCCCAGGGCCCCGACTTCTTCTGAGATCTCTCGGGCCCGGTCGGCCACCGAGTCCGCCCTCACCGCCACGACGACGGCGCAGCAGGGCCTTCACTCGCTTGTCCGGTATCCCGACGATCCCAAAGGTGACGGCGGTGATCACCCCGTACATCTCGTCGCTGCAGCGGTACCAGGCGTTCCTGGCGGGCAGCAAGGTGCCGGCGGCGGCCCGGGGGGCAAGGAACAACGCCGCCGCCGTGGTCAACCGGGACTTGCAGCACCTCGACACCATCAATGGGCTGCGCGTCCTTGCGACTCGGGACCTACTTGGAGCAGTTCGGCACGGACGAGGTCGAGCTGCAGACCACCCTCTCCAACTTCGAACAGTGCTGCGCAGCTCGACCCCGAGATGATGCGGCCGGCTCCGCCGGGCTTCCGCTCCGTCGCCCGACCTCGCATACTGGGGCGATCGCAACCCCTGACGCCACCGATCCGCTCAGCGACGACGACGCCATGGGCATCGCTCTGGCAGAGGCACGCGCTGCCGCCGGAGCCGGAGAGGTCCCTGTCGGAGCGGTTGCCGTCGTCAGGGGGCGGGTCGTGGCGGCCCGGCACAATGAGCGCGAGGGGGCAGGCGACCCCACGGCGCACGCCGAGATCCTGGCGCTGCGGGATGCTGCCGCAGCAGCTGGGCGGATGGCGGCTGTCCGACGTGACGCTGGTCGTCACCCTCGAGCCCTGCCCCATGTGTGCGGGCGCCCTGGTGGCCGCCAGAGTCGGTCGGGTGGTCTACGGGGCGAGCGACCCGCGGGCGGGTGCGTGCGGCACGCTCTACAACCTCTGTGCCGACCCCCGGCTCAACCACGAGCTCGAGGTCTCGGGTGGCGTCGCGTGCCGCCGAGTGCGGCGACCCTGCTCTCCACCTTCTTCTCCGAGAAGCGGGCGGATCGTGCCGACTCTGCCGCAACGTCCGAACCGACGGCGGCGCCTGATCGGGAGCCAGGGGCGGCGCTCGAAGCAGCCACCTTCCTGCTTCGGACTGCACCAGGCGGGTCCGGGCGGGCGAACCGGTGCGGGATCGTCCTGACCTCGCCCTTTGCTCCGATCGGGCTCCCGTGGACGCCTCGGCGAGCTTCCGGACCAGGTCAGAGCGACTAGCATCTCGCCCGGAGGAGTGCGAGAGCGGCCGAATCGGACGGTCTCGAAAACCGTTGTGCCTCATGGGTACCGTGGGTTCAAATCCCACCTCCTCCGCTCGGGGCCGGACAGGCCCACCGCATGGGCGGGTGCGGCAAGAACATCGGCAGGGCAAGCGCCTTGCCGGCAGCACCTGGCCGCTCCCCAGCGGCCGGAAAGGAGTGAACCGTGGCACGTGCACGTTCGACATTTGGGAAATTGCAGCGCGACCAGGCCAAGAAGGACCGGGCCAAGGCGAAGATGGACGACCGCATTTCGCGCAAGGAGGACAAGGCGGCGGCCAACGAGCAGGCCGGGACCGTCCCTCTCGGCCGACGACGTGGACCAGACCCGGCTGCTCGAGGAGTTCGCCGCACTGCACGAGGACCTGGCCGAAGGCCGCATCTCGCTCGACGACTTCGAGATCCGCCAGGAGGAGCTGCGGGCCAAGCTCGTCGTCTGACGGTCTGTGCCAGGGCACCGAGCCCGAGGTTTCTCAGGGAGCAGGAGCGGCGCCGCGTCCTTCGAGCCAGCGGCGGAACCCGGCGGCATTGGAGTGGACGCCGTTCAGGGTCTCGAGCTTCTCCTTGTGGGCCGGCGTCGATGTCACCGAGGAGCGGGTCGAAGCGGTCGGACAGCGCAGCAGCGATGTCCGCCCCTTCGCGATAGGCCCTCTCGGCCGTCTCGGCCCACAGCCGCAGCGTCTCGTCCGCCTCCGCCAGCAGTTCCTCGGGCTGCGTCGAGCAGGCCGTAGTGCGCCAAAGCGATCGCCCGACGGCCGCCGGGCCGCGAACTTGGCCAATGACGTCAGCGCCTGGTCGAGGTCGAAGTCGGGCGGCGGCGTCGCCGGGCGCAGGACGCCGCCGTCGGGCAGCTTGACCCCGACCGCGTCGCCGGCGAAGAGCACGCCGCTCACTGAGTCGTGCAGACCCGACATGGTGCTTGGCGTGTCCCGGCGAGTCCACCGCCACCAGGGTGCGCCCCGGTCCCGACCGTCAATCTCCTCCCCGTCGTCGAGCACGTGCAGGCGCTCGGGCGGCGTGGGGTCCAGGCGGCCGTAGAGCGAATCGAGCAGCGGGCCGTAGACGCGCGCGGCGGAATCGATGAGGCGTGTGGGATCGGCCAGGTGCCGCGCCCCCTTCTCGTGGACGTACACCGTGGCGGAAGGAAAGGCGCGGGCGACGTCACCGACCCCTCCGGCGTGGTCGAGGTGGATGTGGGTCACGGCGATGCCGGCCAACTCCGCCGGACCGACGCCGATCTGGTCCAGCGCGGCGAGCAGCACCGGCACCGACGTCTGGCTCCCGGTCTCGATCAGCACGGGCGCCGGACCCTCGATCAGGTAGCCGGCGGTGACCCGCTCCCAGCCGCCGAGCATGGTGTCGATCTCGAGCACGCCCGGCGCAATCGAACGGGGCGGCGGCACGGCGGGAATGGCGTCGCCACTGGCCGGGTCGTGCACGTGCAGGCCGGCGTCGGCGTGGCGGTGCGACCGGCCGCCGTGCGTCGTGGGTGCCGCTCATGGCCTGACGACCTTCCACGTGGCCGGGCCGGCAGCGGGCAAGGGCGTCACCGCATCGCTCGCGCGCCGGCTCCGGAACGGCGCTTGACCGCGACACGACCGAGCCGCTTCATCCGCCCGATGGTCGGCGTGGTCAACGTGTTGTCAACCAGGACCCGGGAGCCGTCGTCGGCCAAGCCCAGCGGGTCCCTCGCCGCTGAGGCGGAAGGCCGAGTTGATCAGCGACACGTGCGAGAAGGCCTGGGGAAAGTTGCCGACGAGCCGGCCGGCCAGCGGGTCGTACTCCTCGGCCAGCAGGCCCGAGGTCGTTGCGCAGGCCAGCAGGCGCTCGAAGAGCTCCTCGGCCTCTTCCACGCGCCCGATCATGTGGAGGCAGTCGACCAGCCAGAACGAGCAGGCCAAGAAGGCGCCCTCGCGCCCGGTCAGCCCGTCGACCGCCCGTCGTCGCGTCGTGCGGTAGCGCAGCACGAAGCCATGGTCCATGAGGTCCCGCTGCACCGCCTCCACCGTGCTCACCACCCGCGGATCGCCGGCGGCAGGAAGCCCACCAGGGGGATCATGAGCACGCTGGCGTCGAGCTCGTCCGACCCGTAGTACTGGGTGAAGGCGCCGATCTTCTCGTTGTAGCCCTTCTCGCACACCTCGTTGAAGATGTCGTCGCGCAACGTTCGCCACGTTTCGAGTGGCCCACTCGAGGTCGGGCCATTCCTCGAGGGTGCGCACGGCCCGGTCGACGGCGACCCACGCCATGACCTTCGAGTGGGTGAAGTGCCGGCGCGGGCCCCGCACCTCCCAGATGCCGTCGTCGGGCTCCTTCCATCCCGTCTCGAGGAACTCGACCAGCTGTGTCTGCAGGCCCCAGGCGGCCCGGCTCTGCACTCCCTCGGCCTGGGCCGACGAGTACAGCGCAGACATGACCTCGCCGTAGACGTCGAGCTGGTACTGCCCCGAGGCCGCGTTGCCGATCCGGACCGGAGCCGAACCCTCGTAGCCGGGGAGCCAGTCGGCCTCCCATTCGTCGAGCCGGCGCTCGCCTCCGGGCCCGTACATGATCTGAAGCTTCGACACGTCGCCGGCCACGGCGCGCAGCAGCCAGTCGCGCCACGCGAGCGCCTCGGCGTGGTAGCCGCCGCGCATCAGCGACTCGAGAGTGAGTGTGGCGTCGCGTAGCCAGCAGAAGCGGTAGTCCCAGTTGCGGTTGCCGCCGAGGGCCTCGGGGAGCGAGGTGGTTGCCGCGGCCACGATGCCACCCGTCGGGTTGTAGGTCAGGGCCTTGAGCGTGATGAGCGAGCGCACGACGGCGTCCTTGTACGGCCCCTCGTAGCAGCACTGGGTGGCCCATTCCGTCCAGTAGGCCTCGGTGAGATGCACGGCGTAGTAGCTGTCGAGGGGCGGCGGCGGATCCTCGTGCGAGGGATACCACACCAGCGTGAAAGGAAAGCGCTGGTTCTCGGTGACCGTGAAGTCGGCGACCGTCCGCATGTCCTCGCCCCACGGCTTCGACCCGGTGCCAGAGCGCCACCGAGTCCGGGCCGGCGGTCAGGCGCGTCAACCCGTCGTGCGACGTGACCCAGGGGACGACCTCGCCGTAGTCGAACCGCACCACCAGCTCCATGCGCATCTCGACCTTGCCGCTCACTCCTTCGACGGAGCGCACCAGGTGGGGATGGCCTTCGCGCACCGGCATGCAGTCGGTGACGCGCACCGTGCCGGTGGCGGTGTCGTATTCGGTCTCCACGACGAGCGTGTCCGGGCGGTACCAGCGCCGCGTGGCCAGAATGACCGAAGGGCCTCCGGCCGGCGCGATCTTCCAATACCCGTGATCCTCGTCGCCCAGCAAGCGGGAGAAGCACGACGGCAGAGTCGAAGTGCGGCAGGCACAGCCAGTCGATGGATCCGTCGATGCCCACCAGCGCCGCCGTGTGGAGATCTCCGATGACGGCGTAGTCCTCGATGCGCTGGCTCATGGGCTCATTCTTGCCGGTTCAGCCCGAGATGCACGGACCCGGTGCTGACGGCCGAGTGGTGCCGCTCCGCCTGCTGCACGCGGGCAGAGCACCCCGGGGGAGGTCGAGGGCGTAGCCGACGTTCGGATACACGGTGGACCGCGAGAAGACGACGCCGATGACCTGGCCTCCGGGCCCGAGCAGCGGGTCCGCCGGAATTGCCCGGGCAGCACGCTGGCGTCGAGGGCGTAGACGCCACGCGTGACCGACCCGTTGTTGTAGATGTCCTTTCCGATGGCGGTGACCTCCTCGGTCACGCCGGCGGCACCGATGCTCAGCCCCCGGTCCTCGGGATAGCCGAGGAGCTGCGGCCTGCGTGCCCCGAGGACACGAGGTTCGAGCTGATCGACGAGCGCCGGACCGAGCGGCGCATTCGTCCGCAGCACCGCGAGATCGAAGTCGGGGTCGAACAGCACCGGCGTCGCGTTGTAGGCACTGTTCCCGAGCAGCACCTGCGTGTTGCCGTTGCTCTCCCCCGCCACGACGTGGGCGTTGGTGGCCACCAGCCCGGGACCGACGACGAAGCCCGAGCCCTCCTGCTCGCTGCTGCAGGCCGTGCCGAGGATCTTGACCGTCGAGAAGATCGCCGGATCGGCCAGCGCCTTCGTCTCGGCGTCGGTCGGCGTGGAGACCGACGGTGTCGACGGCGGGGTGAGCGTCGAGAACACCTGTGGGAAGCCCTGGTCGTTCAGGAAGGTCTGCAGGTCGTTGAAGATGGAGGGGGCCTGGGGCAACACCCCGTCGATGGAGTGGAGGATGTCCGAGCGGGCGACCGGCGCGCGTCGAGCGAGGTGAACCGGCTGTTGGGGGACAGGATCACGGCGGCCACCACCCAGACGGACAGGAGCACCATCAAGACGGCCACCGCGACGCCGAGGACCGCATCGACATGGCCCAGATGATGCCGACGAACCGTCACGTTGCTCCAGGTGCCGAGGACGCGGCCCGCGTATCCGAACGCGCAGGCGGTCAGGAGGACGAGCGAGACGACGACGACCGAGCGGGTGACGTCCTCGCTGTGGCCCCGGCTCAACAGCGGCACCCAGACGACGGTCCCGAGCAGGAATCCGAGGAAGAACCCACCGAAGGTGAGGATCTGGACGACGGCCCCCAGCCGCAGCCCGTGGACGGCAGCCAGCAGCATCAGCCCGATGATCAGCAGGTCGACCCAATCCACCGCTGCGAGGGTAGCGAACGGTGCACCGGGAAATGCGCCCCCCACCGCTATTGTCACGGTGCCGTGCTTCCACGCTCCGTGCCTCGACACCGGCGTGTCAGGCGACGCAGTGGCGGCCTGTCCCTCCTTCTCGCTGCCCTGGCCGTCACCGCGTCGGGCTGTGCGCTGTCCGGGCACCCGGGATCGCCCAAGGTGGCGCGCGTCCTCGGTCAGGCCAAGGGGAACCCGCTGGCGGTCGGCCAGCCGGCCCCGAGCGGCACGGGCGACCTCGGCGCCGTCTCCTGTGCCACCGCGAAGCGCTGTTGGGCCGTGGGCATCGCCGGGCCCAACCCCGCCCCGCCCACCGGTGTCACGGTGATCGCCGCCACGACTCAACGGGGGCGTCTCGTGGAAGGCCCAGCGCGTCGCCGGAGGGAGCACGCCCCAGCTGAGCGGCATCTCGTGCCCGACGCCGACGGACTGCATGGCGGTCGGCTCGAACGGGGCATCGTTGCCCGGGAGCGGCGTCGTCGTCACGACGTCCGACGGCGGAGCGACCTGGTCCCCGGTCACGTCGCCCCAGAACGCCCTGGTGCTCTCCAGCGTGACCTGCGCCAGTCCATCGGACTGCACCGTCATGGTCAGCGACGGCACCGCAACCTGGTCCGCCCACAGCGCCGACTTCGGTGCGAGCTGGCAGCAAGAAGGGACGCTCCCGTCGCCCGTTCCTTCCCGCAAACGACCTCACGTGCATGGCCGGCGGCACGTGCATCGACGCCGGCTACGTACCGACCAGCAACAGCCACGGGCAGGGAGCCGTCGCCGTGAGCGCAGACGGGGGTCAGACATGGGCGCTGGCGTCGGTCCCCTCGGGGCTCGGCGTGCTCCAGTCCACGACCTGTCTCTCCGCTTCGGTCTGCCTCGCCGCCGGCACGACGGGGACGACGGTCAGTGACGTGGTCCCGGCCAAGGGCGAGTTGCTCCGCAGTGAGCGACGGCGGCCACACCTGGACACGAGCGACCGGCAGCGCTGCCGGTCGATGACGTGTACGGCATGGCCTGCCCTTCGGCCGAGCAATGCGCCATGGTCGGGACGCTCTGGTATCGGCTTTCCGGCGGTCGACGTCGGCGCCGTGGCCCAGAGCACTCGATGCCGGCCTCACGTTCCGAGCATCGCCGACCTCGTACATCCCCATGACCTTGACCGCGGTGGCCTGCCCGTCGGCGACCCGGGCTGCATCGCGGTCGGGGGCGACACCGTGGCCCGGATCACGCTCCTCCATCCGGAGCGGCACGCCGCCCCCACCTCGCCGCAGGAGACTGCCGCGACCTGACGCTGCCGCCGCCTGACGCCCCAGGTCGCGGTGCCGATGACGCCCCAGGGGCAGGCCGGGACCCAAGCTGAGCCGCCAAAAAGAAGGATCCCTCGTCAGGAGGGCCAAACCCCCGTACACTCGGAATCCGGATTGAGGCTGTGTTTGGAAGCGTGCGGGGGTACGCGGACTCCCGTCGCCCGAAGGATGGAGGAGCGCAATGTCGCAGACCTGCCCGCAGTGTCAGACCGAAGCCGAAGACGAGGCAGGCTTCTGCCCGAGCTGCGGAGCGAATCTCGGAGGGCGCGACCGCGGCCGCCGCGTCCGGCCGCCGGGCAGCGCTCCCGCGGGAGCGACCGCAGCGCCGGCCGGAGCGCCCGCCAGCGCGTCAGCGGTGCCGGCCTACCGCTTCAACGCGGCCCGCTGGTCGCTGGCCGACCGGATCTGCTGGTGTGGCCACGATCGTGCTCTTCATCTCGTTGTTCTTGGCCTGGTTCGGTGTCAGTGTCATCGGCATCACGGTGACGGCGAGTGGCGTGTCTGCCCACGGCTACCTCTACCTCGTGATGATCATCTGCATCCTGATCGTCGCCTACCTGGTGCTGCGAGCCGGGTGGGACGAACTGCCGGGCGGCATCAACCTCCCCCACCTCACGGTCATGCTGGTGGCGACGCTCGTCAACCTCGTCATCGTCTTCATCGGCTTCATCTTCAAGCCGGGTGGGTCGGGCGTCGGCTGGGAGTTCGGCGCCTTCCTGGCTCTCATTGCGGCGGTCGTCGCCGCGGCGCCCTACGCCATTCCGCAGCTGCGCGCCAAGACCATGGGCTGAGCCGGATCGCGCATCAGTGCCGCATGGCGGCGAGGAGCAACCCCGGGATCTTCGCCGCGGACGGGTCGGCCTCGAAGGCCACGAACCGACGCATGACGTCATAGGAATCAGCCGCCGTGGCAAACCATGGCGGCTTGGGTCGGGATCGGAACGGGCCCCGGACCACCGACTTCTGCGGCCGGTCGAACATCGCCGCGTTGCCGACGACGCCGGTCCCCGACTGGATGTCCGTGCGAGCGTGCCCCGGGTAGGCGCCCCAGCTCGTCGAGCCCATGGCGAAGGACAGCCCGTGCCAGACGTTCACGCCGATGGAGCCGTAGCGCAGGTCGGCCACGGCACGATCGACGCTCTCGGCCACGTCCGTCGTCCTTCAGCGAGGAAGGGCTGACGATGATGGTGGCGCCCAGCGTGCCCCAGACGACGTCGTTGCAGAAGGCCGTGGCGGCTCGACGAAGGCCGCCGGCGAGGGGGCGGTCAGGGCCGTCTCGGCCACCTGGCCGACGAAGGACTCCACGTTGAAGCAGATGTCGCCGGTCTGGCCCGGAGGGACGCCGCGGATGAAGGTCCAGGGCAGCGCGTCGTCCGGCCCGCTGCCGTACTCCTCGGCCTCCGGATGCGCGGCCACGAACGCGTCCCGGCGCTCGCCGGCGCCCGGGTAGTAGGCCCGCCGCGTCGTGATGCCGGCCAGCGTCTGCGTCAGCGCGCCGAGGAACGCCTCGCGCTGGGGCCAGGCGGCGTGCGTCACCACGACGCGGGCCGAGATGCAGTTGAACCCGGCATTGTTGACGAGCATGGTCGCGACGTGCTCGGCCTGGTAGAGCAGTTCGGCGGTCGACCACCGCCCCGGCACGACGATCACCGGGCGAGACGTTGCCCAACTCGGCCGTGACCGGCTTGTCCAGCGCGGGCTCGTCGGCCTCCTTGCGCCGGGCACCGTCGGGACCGGTGCCGAAGACGACGGCGTCGTAGGTCTTGTCCGAACCGGTGATGTGCACCTCGTCGATGCAGGGCGTGCCGGCGTCAGGTAGACGCCCGACCGCGGCGCCGCCGTCGACGATCTGCAGCACGCCGGCGTCGATCAGCGCCGCCAAGGCGCGGCGCCAGTACGGCACCAGGTAGTCGTTGACCGGGTTGGCCTTCATCACGACGACCTTGCCCTCGACGAAGAGCTTGGAGAGGGCGTCCCGGGGGCCGAGCGACGCGACATTCCCGGCCGCCAGGACCAGCGCCGTGCCGGCGTGGGCCACGGGGTCGGCGTAGGCAGCCGCCTGGCCGGCGACGAGACTGTCCCGGGTGACGCCCGGCTGCATCCAGACTTCGGCGGTCGTCTGGGGGAAGGTGATCCGGTCGAAGGCGCCGGCGGGGAACACCTGGACACGCAGCCGTCCGTCCGGCGCCTCGCGCACCGGCCCGGCAAAGGCGGGCTTGCCGTCGCGGGCAATGTCGCGCAGGGCGTCGCGCAAGAGGCGCGCCATGCGCACGAAGGTGCCGACGCCGGTGGACAGCTCTTCACCCGCCTCGGTCGTGCCCGGCGTCAACCCCTTGGCGCGGCAGGCGGCGGCCAGCCACTCGTCCTGCACGGCCATGGTGTCGGTGATGACCTGCTGGAGAAGATCGGCCCTGGCGGCCGCGTCCGTCCTCGCCCAGGCGTCGGCGCTGCCGGCGACAACGCCGACGATCGCATCGAGTTCGGTCCTGTCCGACTCTGTCAGTTGCGCCGTATCGGCAGCGCTGCCGGACCCGGGCTGATCACTGGTCGGCGACACCGCCCCCCGGCTCGTGATGGTCATGTCATCCTCCCCTCGAACCGCTCGCTGCCGCCCGAGCGGGTCCGGAACACGTCGCCGGCCTACCGCAAGCGTACCGAGGGAGCCCGGCGATGCATTCGGCGCGACGGCCGACACGACTGTTCGTGGGGCCCCCGCACGAACTCGACCTGGTCAGGCGACCCTGGGCAGCACTTCCTCGGAGAGCAGCGCAATGTGGTCGAGGTCGTCGAGATCGAGCACCTGGAGGTAGATCGACTGCGCACCGAGGCCGGCGAACTCCTGGAGCCGCGCCACCACCTCGTCCGGGGTGCCGGCCAGACCGTTGGCGCGCAGCTCGTCGGCCTTACGGCCGATGTTGGCGGCGCGCCGATCCACCTCCGCCGCGTCGGCCCCGCAGCAGACGGTCTGGGCCGCCGACAGGCGCAGCGTCGCGGGATCACGCCCCCGGTCCTCGCAGGCGGCACGCACACGGGCGAATTGGGCCTCGGTGTCGGCCAGCGACGAGAACGGAAGGTTGAACTCGTCCGCGTAGGTGGCAGCGAGCCGCGGCGTCCGCCTGGCACCACCGCCGCCGACGATGAGGGGCGGGTGCGGCTGCTGGACGGGCTTGGGCAGGGCGGGACTGTCCTTGAGCTGATAATGGCGTCCCTCGAAGTCGAACGTCTCGCCCGACGGGCGTGTCCCAGAGGCCGGTGAGGATGGCGAACTGCTCCTCCAACCGCTCGAAGCGTTCTCCGAGAGGCGGGAACGGGACGCCGTAGGCGCTGTGCTCGTCGTCGTACCAGCCAGCGCCCAAACCGATTTCGGCGCGCCCGCCGCTCATGTCGTCCACCTGCGCCACCTGCACGGCGAGCAGGCCCGGGCAGCCGGAAGGTGGCGGAGGTGACGAGCGTCCCCAGGCGGATCCGGTCGGTCTCCCGGGCGATGGCGCCGAGCGTGAGCCACGCGTCGGTCGGGCCGGGCAGGCCGTCCCCACCCATGGTGAGGAAGTGGTCGGAACGGAAGAACGCATCGAAGCCGGCCGCCTCGGCCGTCTGCGCCATCCTCAGCTGCTGCTCGTAGGACGCGCCCTGTTGGGGCTCCACGAAGATACGGAGCTTCATCGGCTTCAAGCTAACCGGCGGCGCCTGCGCCCGGTCGGTCGCATCCGGCACCCGGGCCTGCAGCGACGCGGCCGGACGGGGCAGACTGCACATATGGACATCGGTGTGATCTTCCCCCAGACCGAAGTGGGCGGCGACCGCGGCGCGGTGCGCGCACTCGGCCAGGCCGTGGCCGACCTCGGCTACCGCCACCTGGCCGCGTACGACCACGTCCTCGGAGGTGACACAGCGGTGCTCGGCGAGCTCGGGGGGCCGTACACCATCGACAGCACGTTCCGCGAGCCGTTGACCATGTTCGCCTACCTGGCCGGCTGCACCGACCTGGCCTTCGCGACGTCCATTCTCATCGGGCCGCAGCGGCAGACCGCGTTGCTGGCGAAGCAGGCGGCCGAGGTCGACCTGCTCTGCGGCGGACGTTTCCGGCTCGGGCTCGGCATCGGCTGGAACAAGCTCGAGTACGACGCACTCGGCATGCCCTTCGAAGAGCGCGCCGCCATTCTCGAAGAGCAGGTCGCCGTGCTCCGCTCGCTGTGGACCGAGCGCAGCGTGACCGTCGACGGCCGTTACCACCACATCCGAGCGTCCGGGCTGGCCCCGCTGCCGGTGCAGCGGCCGATCCCGATCTGGATCGGCGGCCACGCTCCGGCCGCACTCCGCCGGGTGGGCCGTATCGCCGACGGCTGGTTCCCCATGGTGCGGCCGGGCGGCGGACTCGACGCAGCACTCGAGCACATCCGTGAGGGCGCGGCAGAAGTCGGTCGAGACGTGTCGAACCTGGAGTTCGAGGGGCGGCTGGAGTACTCCGTCCGGGACCACGACACCATCGCCGAGCATGCCCGACGCTGGAAGGCCGCGGGGGCGAGCCACCTGTCGCTCAACACCATGCACGCCGACCTCGCCGACACCGACGCGCACATCAGCGCGCTCGAGGAGATGGCGGCGGTGCTCCTGTAGATCGAATCCCCCGGCTCCGTCATGCCAACATGAGGCATGCCGGAAGAGCCGGGGCCGGACGAGCCGACGCCGGACGCCCGGCCTGACGTCGCGCTCTCCACCATTGCCGCCCAATGGGGTCGCATCGGCTGCACTGGCTTCGGCGGACCGCCGACCCACATCGCCATGTTGCGCCGTCTCGTCGTCGAACGGGAGGGATGGCTGGACGAGACCGAGTTCGAAGATGCCATCGCGGCGACGAACATTTTGCCGGGGCCGGCCTCGACGCAGCTCGCCATCTTCTGTGCCTGGCGCCTGCGTGGTGTGCGTGGCGCTCTCGTCGGGGGCGCCTGCTTCATCGTCCCCGGGCTGGTTGCGATCATCGCATTGGCGGCGGTCTTCCTGGCGACGAACCCGCCCACCTGGATCAAGGGCGCGGCGCTCGGTGCCGGAGCGGCGGTCGCGCCGGTCGCGCTCAACGCAGCACTCGGTCTCATTCCTGCCAGCTGGCGCCGTGCCGGTCCGCGCCCGGCGCGACAAACCCGGTGGGCTGCCTACGCCGTGGCGGGGGGCTCGCGGTCATCACGCTCGGGCCCTTTCTCGTCGTCGTGCTGGTCTGCTGCGGGCTGATAGAGGCAGCCCTCTCCGGCCGGTCGCGGCCGCCGGCGCAACTCCAGGGTCTGATCACTGGCGCCTCTGGGCGTCGTGGTCGTCGGTGGGTTGGGCGCGCTCGGCCTGGGTCGCGCTCGAAGGTCGGTGCGCTCTCCTTCGGCGGGGGGTTCGTGATCATTCCGCTCATGCAGGCCGACGCGGTCCACCACTACCACTGGTTGACCAACAGCCAGTTCCTCAACGCGGTGGCGCTCGGGCAGATCACACCGGGCCCGGTCGTCCAGACGATCGCCGTCGTGGGCTACGCGGCGGGAGGGGTGGGTGGGGCACTGCTGGCAGCCGGCATCGCGTTCGCACCATCCTTTGTCTTTGTCTTGGCCGGAGCCCGCCACTTCGGCGCGCTGCGAACCAATCGCCTGGCGCAATCCTTCCTCGGAGGGGCGGGCCCGGCCGCCATCGGGGCCATCGCCGGCGCATCCATCCCCCTCGCGCTGGCGCTCACGCACGCCTGGCAGGTGGCGATCCTCGCCGCCGCGCTCGTGGCGATCGTGGGACTGCGACGAAGCGTCGTGCTCACCCTTGTCGCCGCCGGCACCATCGGTGCGGTCGGTGCGGCGTTGGGGCTGCCCGTCGGAACGTAACGGGCCGCCGTGCGTGGCGGTGGTGGCCCCCCGAGCAGGTCAGCTCGCGCACCGTACGCACAACGACCGCGGTTTCGGTCCGGCGCCACCCCCTGGCTTTGGCAGGATGGGGAGGATGAGCGAGCACACCGGCTACCCCGGTGCACCCCCAGGGTGGTACCAGGATCCCGCCGGGGGCCCGGGCCAGCGCTGGTGGGACGGCTACGCCTGGACGGAGGCGACGGTGCTGCCGCAGGACGCCCCACCGCCACCTCCGCCGCAGTGGGCCGGCGCCCCGGCGCCCCAGGGACCCGCGTCGCACGTGGCGCCGTGGGCCGTGGCGTCGGAACGGCTCAGCGCGTTCAACGCGACGCAATCGATAGACGTCGAGCGGAGCATGGTCCCGGTGGCACGCTTCGCCGTGGCCGTGCCGGGGGTGTACTTCATCGTCCTCCTCCTCCTCCAACGGGTGAACGCCGACCAATTGCGGTCCGCCGGCCATCAATTCCGGATCGATTTCCACGACGCGCAGCACGGCATCACCCCCCCGCCCTATCACGCACCGGGCAACGCGCTGACCCCCGTCGGGCTCCTCGATGGGCGTCATCACCGTGGTCGCCATCGTCTTCGCCTGCATCTGGCAACACCGGGCGGCGTCGGCGGCGCGCGCCCTGGACATCCCGTCGAACGCTTCGCCCGCGTGGGGCGTGGGCTCCTGGTTCGTACCGGTCGTCAACCTGTGGATGCCCTACACGGCCGTGCGCGACTGCCTGCCTCCCGGGCATCCCGACCGACAGCGGGTGTTGCGGTGGTGGATCGCGCTGCTCTGCGCAGGCTTCCTCAGCCCTGGCGGCCTCCATCACCGCCCTGATCTCGACCGGACCGGCGCTGGTCCTCTCGATCCCCGCCGCCCTGGCCTCACTGGCCGTGATCGCCTGGGCGCCCGGAATCGTGCTGGCCATCGCCGCCTCGCACCAGCAGGTCATGGCAGAACAAACGGGGCGAGCCGAGGTGCTGCACGGCTGACCGACCAGGTCCGTGCCTCGGCTGATCGCCGGCATCGGCACTGGTAACTCGAACTTACGAACTGTTCACCTCGGGATTGCGCTGTTGTTGCTTGGCGTTCACCTTGCCTCGCTACGTTCCTGGTAGTGGCCGACGGAGAGATCACCCAGGCAAGTCTCAATCCTGTTACGACCGAGGCGCAGTCCGATGTCGACAAGGCGCTGCAGGCCCTCGACCCGGACGCCACGCGGCCCGAGTGCGTGATGCGCTCCGTCAACCTGAACCTCGGCTTCTCGGGCCGCATCGTCCTCAACGACGTCAACGTCGACCTGAAGCGCGGATCGATCACCGCGCTCATCGGTCCGACGGGATCGGGCAAGTCCACCTTCCTGCGCACGCTCAACCGCATGAACGACCGCGTGCCCGGCTTCACGCGTGAGGGCGACGTCACGCTCGACGACGAGAGCTCTGTGGGCTCAGCACGTCGACCTCCTGACACTGCGCCGGCGCGTCGGCATGCTGTTCCAGCGGCCGAATCCCGTTCCCGATGTCGATCAAGGACAACGTCGTCGCCGGCGTCAAGGCGCACCGCATCGCCAAGGGCAAGCAGCTCGACGTCGTGTGCGAGCGCCGGCTCACCGAAGTCGGACTGTGGGACGCGGTCAAGGACCGCTTGAACGACTCGCCGTTCCGCCTGTCGGGTGGGCAGCAACAACTGCTCTGCCTGGCGCGTGCACTGGCCGTCGGCCCCGAGGTCCTGCTGCTCGACGAGCCGACGTCGTCGCTCGACCCGGTCACCACGGAGTCGATCGAGGCACTCCTCAAGACGCTGACACCCGCGCTCACGTTGATCGTGGTGACGCACAACCTCGGCCAGGCGATGCGCGTCTCGCACCACACGATGTTCTTCTACCAAGGGGCGCTCGTCGAGTACGGAGCGACCGACGACCTCTTCAACCGGCCGTCGCATCCGGACACCGAGCGCTACGTCACAGGACGGATGGGCTAGGCGAGGGACTGGCCCGCACGGCACGAACCGGGATCAGTGCAGCGGCGACTCCATCCACAGCGTTTCGGGCTGCTTCTCGAGACGAGGGCGAGCGCAGGGGCAGCGAGCAACGACAGATCGACCCACACGCAGATCGACCGGACACAGTCCTCAGATCGACCGGCACCAGAGCAACACCAACCACACCACACCACAAGGAGAAAACCTGTGAACAACTTGATGAGAGCGACGCGAGTACGGCGCGCCGCGATCACCGTAGCGGCGGCGGCGGGACTTGCGCTGAGCTCGGTCGTCCTGAGCACGGCCGCCTCGGCTGCCGTCAAGCTGCCCTCCGGCGGCGTGGAGAAGCCGTCCGGCGGCACCGTGTCCGAGACGGGGAGCACGCTGCTCTACCCGCTGTTCAACCTCTGGGCCAGCGGTTACAACGAGAAGTACCCGAGCGTCAACATCCAGACGGCAGGGACGGGATCGGGAACCGGTATCTCCGAGGCGGAGAACGGCACCATCGACATCGGCGCCTCCGACGCCTACCTGGCGCCGAGCGTGACCCAGGCCAACCCGCACCTGAAGAACATCCCGCTGGCGATTTCGGCGCAGCTCGTCACCTACAACGTGCCGGGCGTCACCGCGCACCTGAAGCTGAGCGGCAAGGTGCTCTCCGCCATCTACCAGGGCCAGATCACCACGTGGAACGCGTCGCAGATCGCCAGCTTGAACAAGGGCGTGACGCTGCCCGGCCACGCCGATCGTGACACTGCACCGCTCCGACAGCAGCGGTGACACGTTCCTCTTCACCAGCTACCTCTCCAAGGCCGACCCGTCGGGCTGGGGCGCGAAGATCAGCTACAACACCACCGTCCCGTGGCCGGCGGCGCCGGGCGCGCTCGGCGAGTCCGGGAACTCGGGCATGGTGTCGGGCTGCAAGGCGACCGTGGGCTGCATCGCCTACGTCGGCATCAGCTACCAGACGCAGGCCCTCCAGGCCGCCCTGGGCTACGCCGCCCTCGGGAACGCAAAGGGCCAGTACGTCCTGCCGAACTCGTCGAGCATTCAGGCCGAGGCCGACGTACTTCGTGAAGAAGACGCCGGCCAACGGCACGATCTCCATGATCTACGGCGCGGCACCCGGTGGCTACCCGATCATCAACTACGAGTACGCCATCGTGTCGAGTGACCAGACATCCTCGTCGACGGCCAAGAACATCCGCTCGGTATTGGAGTGGGCCATCAATCTGAAGCAGGGCTCGGCCTCGTCGTACCTCTCGCAGGTCGACTTCCAGCCGCTCCCGGCGAAGGTCGTGGCGCAGTCGGTCAAGCAGATCCTGGGCATCTCGTAGATGACCACCGTCGGCGGTGTGGCGGGGAGCATCCCCGCCACACCGCAGTCGACGGCGCTGCGCAAGCCACCCTGGCACCGGCGCGCCGCTGACAGCATCCGGCGCAACGAGGAGAGCGGGTGGCGCACCGTGGCCTGGGTGGCCGTGCTGCTCCCGCTGGCCGCGCTCGTCTTCGCCGTCACCGTCCTGGCCATCAAGGCCTGGCCGGCCGTGCGGGTCAACGGGTGGTACTTCCTCTACGGTCGCACCTGGACGGACGGCAGCGGCGCCTACGCCGCCACCGTCCACACGGACGGTGTCGCCCACATTCGAGGGGCCAGGTTCGGCGCCTGGGCCATCATCTGGGGCACCCTGGCCTCCTCGCTCATCGCCATCGTGATCGCCATTCCGCTCTCCATCGGGGCGGCCTTCGCCCTCACCGAGCGCATGCCCGGCTGGATCTCGCGGCCCCTCGGGCTCACCGTGGAGATCCTGGCGGGCATCCCGAGCGTGGTCATCGGGTTGTGGGGCATCCTGACCTTCGGACCGTGGCTGGCCGACCACGTCTATCCGATCATCGCCAACAACGTCCCCGACGTGCCGGTCCTCCGCTACTTCGGCAACCCCCACGGCGGCGGGGAAGGCCTGCTGACCGCCGGCATCGTGCTCGCCCTCATGATCGTGCCGATCATCACCTCGACCACCCGCGATCTGTTCTCCCAGGTGCCCCCACTCCCGAAGGAGGGCGCGTCCGCCCTCGGCATGACCGACTGGGAAGTGGCCAACCGCGTGACGCTGCCCTGGGTGCGCTCGGGCATCATCGGCGCCACCGTGCTCGGGCTCGGCCGGGCCCTGGGCGAGACCATCGCAGTGGTCATGATCGGCGGGGCGATCCTGCAGATCCCCCACACCATCTACCAGCCGATGACCACGGTGGCTGCCACCATCCTGACCCAGCTGGACGGGGCGCAGACCGACGGGACCGGCTTCTATGTGGCCACGCTGGCCGAGCTGGCCCTGGTGCTCGCCGTGATTTCGGTCGCCGTCAACCTGGTGGCCCGGCTCATCGTCAACCGGACGGGACGGGTGACCGCCCCCCTCGGGGGCGCCTGATGGCCTCGCTGGCCGCCGCACCGGCGACGCGCCGCCGCCGCGTCGCCACCCAGTCCTGGCGGGCGCTGACCTACCTCGCGCTCATCCTCATCATGGGCCCGGCCGCCTGGCTGCTCCTCGGCGTGGTGGCGCGAGCGTGGTCCCACTGGCAATGGAGCGTGCTGTGGACCACGCTCACGCCGACGGGGGGCGGCCTGCGCGACCAGATCCTCGGCACCCTGATCCTCATGGTGGCCGTGTTCGTGGTCGCCGGGACGGTGGGCGTCATGGCGGGCATCCACCTCTCCGAGTTCACCCGCCCGAACAAGTTCAGCGGGCGGGTGGGCGGGCCCCTGCGGACCGCGTCGGACGTCCTCTCCGGCTTCCCCTCCATTGTGCTGGGCTACGTCGGCTACGTCGCCCTCGTGGTCGGTCTCGGCTGGAGCCTGTCGCTGCTCCCCGCGGTGATCATCCTCTCCATCATGGTGATCCCCTACATCGCCAAGACGACGGAGAACTCGTTGCGCCAGGTGCCCACGGGCTACCGGGAGGGCGCGGAGGCCCTGGGCATGTCCGGCGGCTACACGCTCCGCAAGGTCGTGCTGAAGAGCGCACTGCCGGGCATCGTGACCGGCCTCCTCCTGGCGCTGGCCATTGCCTGTGGCGAAACGGCGCCCCTGCTCTACACGGCGGGCTTCTCGAACACGCTGCCGCACGGGATCACCCACGCGCAGTTCCCCTACCTCACCTACGTGGTCTTCACCTTCTACAACGACCCCTCGGTCCAGAAGCACTACCTGGCCTACGACGCCGCGCTGATCCTGGTGGTGATCGTGCTGCTCCTGCTGGTGGCCAGCCGCGTCATCGTGGCGCGCACCCAGCGCCACTCCGAGAGCGCCCGCACCACCGAGCGTCGGGTCTTCGGCCGGTTCCGCAGCGATCCCACCCGGGCGCCGTTGCCGGCGACCACCACGCCGCCGCCTCCACCACCCAACGTCGGGCCCGGCCTCGACGGCCTCCCGACGACCTAGCCTGGACCGCACCTCCACCACCTAAGGTGGCGCCGTCAGACCGACAGGACCAACCGGATGAGGAGGCATGGTGAGCGCAGGACCTGAGTGGGGGCCATTGGCCCGACTGGCGGGGATCTGGGAGGGCGAGAAGGGCGAGGACGTGGCCTACGCCAACGACAAGGCAGAGATCGGCCTGACCCCCTACCGCGAGCACGTCGACTTCAAGCCTTTCGGCCCGGTGGAGAACGGCAGCCAGGTGCTCTACGGCCTCGACTACCGCATGGCGGCCTGGCGGGGCGGGGAGGACAACCCCTTCCACACCGAGGTCGGCTACTGGATGTGGGACGCCCGCGACAGCGAGGTCGTCCGCTGCTTCCTGATCCCGCGGGGCTCTGCCATCGTGGCCGGCGCCGTGGTCGGGGCCGACGCCACCAAATTCACCCTGCACGCCAGCGTGGGCAGCCAGACCTACGGGATCCTGTCGAACAACTGGCTGGACAAGAACGCCCAGGCCATCCGGTACGAGGTGACCATCGACACCAGCGTGGAGGACGAGTTCTCCTACACGGAGACGACCGTGATCAAGCACGCGCGGTTGCCGGAGGAAGTGATCCACACCGACCTCAACACCTTGCGGAAGATCGCCGACGCCTAGAGGCGCCCGGTAGGGTCGCCCCGGCGGGGGCCGGCAGGAAGGCACGACATGTTCGAGTGGTCCGAGGAGCAGCTGGCGATCCGCGACGCGGTGCGACGTTTCGTCGACGAAGAGGTCAAGCCCAACGTCGAGGAGCTCGAGCACGGTGACACACCGCCCTACGAGGTCATCCGCAAGCTGTACCGGACGTTCGGGCTCGATGCCCTCGCCCGCGATTCGGCCAAGCGCGCCATCGAGCGCAAGGCCGCGGGTGGCGACGCCCCGGGCAAGTCCGCCGAGCGGGCCGAGGGCGGGTCGAACGCGGCCATGACCATGATCCCGATCATCGAGCTGTGCCACTACTGCCCCGGCATCGTGACCGCGCTCGGGGTCAGCACCGGCCTCGCCGGCGGCACCATCATGAAGGGCGGCACGCCGGCACAGATGGAACGCTGGGGCCTGGACCTCATGACGCTCGACAAGGTGGGTGCCTGGGCCATCACCGAACCCGACTCGGGCTCCGACGCGCTGGGCGGCATGAAGTCGACCGCCGTGCGCGACGGCGAGGAGTATGTCCTCAACGGCAACAAGACGTTCATCACCAACGGCCCCTACGCCGACACCATCGTCTTCTACGCCAAGCTCGACGACGGCAGTGGGACGCCGCTGCGCCAGCGGCCCGTGCTCACCTTCATCCTCGACACCGGGATGCCCGGGCTCGAGCAGTCCAAGCCCTTCCGCAAAATGGGCCTGCACTCTTCCCCGACCGGCGAGCTCTTCCTCACCGACGTGCGCGTCGGCAAGGACCGGCTCCTCGGCGAGTCGGAAGGGACGCCCGGCGGCAACGAGGGCCGCGAGAGCGCCAAGGGCAACTTCGTCACCGAGCGTGCCGGCGTGGCCGCCATGTCGCTCGGGCTCATTGAGGAGTGCCTCAAGCTGTCGGTCCAGTACGCCAAGGACCGCATGCTGTGGGAGCGGCCTATTTCGGAGTTCCAGTTGATTCAGCTGAAGCTGGCCAGAATGGAGATCGCTCGGCTGAACGTCGAGAACCTCGTGTTCCGCCACATCGAGATGGCGGCCGCCGGCAAGAGCCTGACCCTGGCCGAGGCCTCGGCCATGAAGCTCTACTCGGCGCAGGCCGCCTCAGAGGTGGCCATGGAGGCGGTGCAGCTCTTCGGGGGCAACGGCTACATGTCGGAGTTCCGGGTGGAGCAGCTGGCCCGCGACGCCAAGGTCTTCCAGATCTACGCCGGGACGGACGAAATCCAGGTCACCCACATTCCGCGGGACCTGCTGAGCCGATGACGTGACCGACCTGTTCGGACCGGCACCCGCCGATGCCGTGTTCGACGACATGGTCGACACGCGACGGGTTCTCCACCGCCGGCCCGAGCTGGCCTTCGACGAACACGAGACGACGGCGCTCATCCGCGACCATATGGCGGCGCTCGGGATCCCCGAGACGCTGCGCACCACCGAGACCGGTGGCATCTTCACCATGGAGGGCGGCCAACCGGGACGGAGCGTGGTCCTGCGGGGCGACATCGACGGGCTGCCGGTGCAGGAGGACGAGGCGCGGCCCGTCCACTCGGAGCGTGACGGCGTCATGCACGCCTGTGGCCACGACGTGCACGTGGCCTCCCTGCTCGGCGCAGCATCGCTGCTGGCGGCGCGGCGCGACGACCTCCCGGGCCGCTACGTCTTCCTCTTCCAGCCGGCCGAGGAGGCGCTGTGCGGGGCCAAGCGCATGCTCGAGCGTGGAGCGCTGACCGCCATGGAGGGGTCACGCCTCGTCGGCTTCCACGTCACCTCGCAGCTGCCCTCGGGCTTCGTGGCGCTGCGCGCAGGCATCGCCATGTCGGAGGCGAACTCGTTGCGCATCACCCTGACCGGGCCGGGCGGGCACGGCGCCATGCCGTCGGCCCAGGGCGACGTCATCCGCGCCACGGCCGAGCTCGTGAGCCGCCTGGGTGAGGTCACCTCCGGACTGCGTTACGAGGAGACCGACTGCGTGTGCAGCGCAGGCACCATCCACGCCGGCACGGCGGTCAACGTGGTGCCGACCTCGGCCCGGGTCACGGGCACGCTGCGCACCTTCACGGAGGCCCAGCACGAGGAGGCCCTGGTCCGCCTGCAGGAGCTGTGCGACCATGTCGGCGACGACCAGGGCGTCCATGTGGAGCTGGAGCTGCCCGAGCACACGCGGGCCGTGGTCAACGACGCCGAGGCGACCGCGCTGGTGGAGGCGGAGGCGAGCGTCGTGCTCGGACCCGATCGGGTCTTCCGCATGCCGCCGGTCTCACCCAGCGACGATGTCAGCGAGTTCCTGCGCCACCTGCCCGGCTGCTACTTCTTCGTCGGCGGCGGAGCGGCGGACGGCTCGAGCGGGACGCACCACAGCCCCACCTTTCTCGTCGAGGACGAGTCGCTCCGGGTCGGGGCCAGCGTCCTGGCCCGCGGCGCGCTGGCATTGGGCGCGCCGTGAGCCCAACGGGCACAATGGCGCGATGACAGCCTCAGACCTCTTCGACATCGCGGGGAAGACCGCCCTGGTCACCGGCGGCAGCCGCGGCATCGGCAAGATGATCGCCGAGGGCTACGTGGATGCCGGGGTGAAGGTCTACATCTCCTCGCGCAAGGCGGAGGTCTGCGAGGAGGTGGCCGACGAGCTGTCGCAGAAGGGGACCTGCATCGCTGTTCCCGCCGACCTCTCCACCGAAGCCGAGTGCCGGCGTCTGGCCGACGAGATAGGAGCGCGGGAGGACTCGCTCGACATTCTGGTGAACAACGCCGGTGCCACATGGGGCACGCCCCTGGCGGACTTCGACGAAGCCGCATTCGAACGCGTGCTCGCACTCAACGTCAAGGGCGTCTTCCACCTGACCAAGTTCCTCGTCCCGCTCCTGGAGAAGGCCGGGACGGTGGAGGCCCCGGCGCGGGTCATCAACATCGGGTCGATCGACGGCATTCAGGTGCCGGCCCTGGAGACCTACTCCTACAGCGCGTCGAAGGCCGCCGTGCACCAGCTCACCCGGCATCTTGCCAAGCGCCTGGCCCCGCTGGTGACGGTGAACGCGATTGCGCCCGGGCCCTTCGAGTCCAAGATGATGGCGGCCACGCTGGAGGCCTTCGGGGAGCAGATCGCGTCCAGCGCCCCGTTGCAGCGGATCGGCCGGCCCGACGACATGGCTGGAGCCGCCATCTACCTGTCCTCCCGGGCGGGGGCCTACCTGACCGGCGCCATCATCCCGGTGGACGGGGGAATCGCGACCACGCGCTGAGCCGTAGTCCATGCGCGAGTTCGCTGCACACCACTACTACCAGGGGGTACACCCACCATGTTTCTGCTCCATCAGGTCCACCAGGTCGCCGGCGCCCAAGAGGATGCCTTCGACGACGCCTTCCGCGAGGAGTACATGCCGGCGCTGGCCAAGTCGGACGGCTCCAGACTGCTTTGGTACCTGCGACTGTCCCACGGGAGCGGGCAGGCCTACACCGTCGTCTCCATCACCGGCTGCCGCGACGCGGCGGCATGGGCCGAGCTGGCCGAGCGCGTGCGCGGGGGCGACCTGGCCGAATGGTCGGCCAAGGTTGACGCCATGCGGCACTCGACGACCGCCAAGGTGGTCCAGCCGGTGCCCTGGTCGCCGCTGCAGGACATTGACCTTGCCAGCGTGCCCGTCGACGGGGAGACCCACAAGAACTCGCTCTTCATGGAGGACACGGCGTGGCCCTTCGCCGGCGGGCTGCAGGCCTACCTCGCCAAGGCGGGCACGCTCTACGACCACACGCTGAGCAGCCAGAAGGAAGAGGGCACCGGCATGATCGAGCTCGAGGCCGCCTTCCAGCCGGTCTTCGGGACCCACATGACGACCGAGGTCATACTGTGGCAGCGCGTCGTCAACACGAAGGCCGTCATGTGGATGCTCGGACATGACCTCCCGCCCGAGGCGTCTGCACCGGGGACATGGCTGCACGACGCCCTCGAGGTGCGCGATCGCTGGGAATCCCGGTTGCTACGCAGCGCATCGTGGTCGCCGCTGTATTGAGCCTCCGAGGAACGGTCGCTCGCCGGGTCGGCAGACCTAGCCGCGCCCGCCTGCGGCCAGGTCGTGGGGACCCTGCGGCGGGTAGCCCCCCGCGTCGCGGATGGCCGCACCCCACGGCAGGAGAAGGCTGAGCAACGCGTCGAGGCCGTCCCCGAGCGCGTCAAGGGCGATGGCACACTGGGCATCGGTCGCGACCTCGACGGCCTCGCGCAGCGCCCTCCCCTCGGGGGTAAACGCGCCGTCTGCCATCAATCCCCGCTCCACCAGCCGGGTCTCCGCCGCGGTGAGTTGCGTGTCGGACCAGGCGCGAGTGCGGACGTACGTGCGGAGCGGGAGGCCCCAGTAGAGCTCGGTCAGCAGCCCGACCTCGGTGGCATCGAGGCCAGCAGACGTCCATGCTGCGACGTGCGCGTCGCCGCGGTATTCGCGCAGGAGGTCGGCCAGCCGCCACATGTCCCCCATCGGATCGCCCGGGAGACCGAGGCTCAGCAGTCCGGCAAAGAGCGGCTTGCCTTCCGGTCGCAGCGGCGCCACGGCACTGGCCAATAATTCGGTCGCATCCTGGAGCCCGTCAGGACTCGGACCCAACACACGCTCGAGCTGCGCGACTGCGCCCTTGGTGCGCGCCGCGCAGATGGTGGCGGCATCGACCTTGCTCCACCCGAAGCGGACCGCGGGCACGGCCGCCTCCGGATTGAACACTGCGAACGCGGCAGCAACCACCTCGCCGGGCACCTGCCCCATGACCGACCCGCGGCTCGTGAAGTACGCGGGCCCATCGGGGAGCTCCACACCACCGGGAAGCGTCCCCGGGCTGGGGGAGAACCCGAGCGCGGCGTAACCGGCGTGGCACTCCGGGGAGAAGTAGACCTGGGCGGCCACCGGCTCCAACGCCATGGCCAGCTTTCTTGTCGAAGAACTGCGCAACTGGGTCACAATTGCCACCCTAGGTCGAGACGTTCCTTTAACGTCGTAGGCATGTCGGTGGGGGACGAACAGCCCTGGCTCCATCCTTCTCCGGGTCTGTGGCGGATGCGCAAGGCCGAGGTCGCGACGGTCTCCGTCGTCCTCGCGGTGTTCGTCGGACTCATCTTCCTCGCCGCGGGCGGGCCGCTGGCAGGCATCATCAGCGCGGTCGGAATGCTGCTGCTCGGCGCGTTGTGGTCGTGGTTCCTCCGGCGCCGCTTCCGAGCCTGGCGCTACCAGGAGCGCAACGAGGACCTCCTCGTCGCCCGCGGCGTCATGGTTCAGCGGCTCTCCGTCGTCCCCTACGGGAGGATGCAGTTCGTCGAAGTGACCGCCGGACCGATTGAGCGCCTGTTCCAGCTGTCGACGGTGAAGCTGCACACGGCGGCCGCGGCCAGCGATGCCCGCATTCCCGGGCTGGAGCAAGCCGAGGCGGCGCGCCTGCGGGACCGGCTGACCGAGCTGGGTGAGTCGATGGCGGCGGGCATGTGACCGAGGCCGGCCCCGCTCCGCCGCTGTCCGACGACGGCTGGTGCAGACTTCACCCGCTCACGCCCGTGGCGCGCATCGGCAAGATCTTCCCCGCCCTCGTGCTCCTCTTCGTGGTGTCGAACATCCACTCGAAGGCCGAGAACAGCAGCGCCGAAACGGCCTATCTCGTCGTCTTCACCTTGGCGTCCGTGGTCTATGGCTACGTCCACTGGATGGTGACCCGCTGGCGCTTCGAGGGCGACACGCTACGGATCGAAACCGGACTGATCCGCAAGGACTCGCGCCGGCTGCCGCTGGCCCGTATCCAGGCGGTGGACATCGTCCGGCCCCTGCTGGCGCGGCTCCTCGGTGTGTCCGAGTTGCGCGTTCGCCTGGCCGGGTCGGGTTCGACCGACGGCAAGCTGGCCTTCCTCTCCGAGGCCCAGGCAGCAGAACTTCGTGTGGCCCTCCTCGCCGGGCACATCGACGCCGAGGTCGCCGTGTCGAGCAACACCGGCCTGCCGATGGCCAGCGTCGACACGGGGCGCCTGCTCGCCTCGACCTTCCTGTCGCTGATCACGATCGTCGTGGCCGGCACGATCGCTGCGCTGGCCGTGCTCGACCAGTTCGAACCGAAGACCGCAGCCGCCGCAGCCGGGATCCTCGCCGTCTACCTGATCAGCGCCGCCGGCGTGATCTGGCGGCGGCTCTCGGGCCAGTACGCCTTCATCGCGGTCGAGGCGCCCGAGGGGGTGCGCATCCGGCGCGGACTCTTGCAGACCATCTCCGAGACCGTTCCCTACGCCAGGATCCAGGCGGTCCGCCAGGTGGAACCCTTGTTGTGGAGGCCCTTCGGCTGGGTCCGCCTCGAGGTCGACGTGGCCGGCGCAACGGCACGCAATCAGCGCAGCGAGGGAACGGGCGTCGTCCGCAAGGCGCTTCTCCCCGTGGGCTCCCAGCAGGATTCCTGGCACCTCATTGCGCGTCTCCTCGGCGCACCGGATCCGGTACGCACGGCGCCTCCCAGCCGGGCCCGTCTGAAGGCTCCGCTGAGCTTTCACTTCCTGTCCGCCGGCCACGACAGCGCCCACGCCGTCTGCGTCACGGGCCGCCTCAACCGGGCGACGACCTGGGTGCCGTTAGAGAAGTCCCAGAGCATCCGCCGGGTGCAGGGCCCGCTCCAGCGCCCGCTCGGGCTCGCCACCGTCCACGTGGACGTGGCGGGGAAGCGGGCGCGGGCCGAATTCCGGGACCGCGAGGTGGAAGAGGCGGACATGCTCGTCGCCGAGTTGACCGCATTGAGCCGGACGGCCCGCGTGCATGCCCGCACCAGTCCCCCACCGTCGGCAGCCGATGCGGCGCCGTCAGGCTGGTACCAGGACCCCGGTGGTCGCCACGAGTTGCGCTATTGGCACGAAGGTCGCTGGACCGAGCACGTGGCCAACGGCGGGAGACGCAGCGCGGACGCGCCTACCCCCGCGCCGTGAATTGCATGGGGAAGTAATCGATGGAGCGGATGCCGGTCGTGTAGACGAGCGTGTGGTCGGGCTCGATCCGGTACTCAGGGATCCGCTTGTGCCACTCGCGCAGGGCGACCCGCAACTCCAGCCGGGCGAGATGTGACCCCAGGCAGCGATGGATACCGCCTCCGAAGGCGATGTGGCGGTTGACCTCGCGGTCGAACCGCACCTGGTCGGCATCGGGGAATTCGGCCTCGTCGCAGTTCGCGGAGCCGATGACCACGATCGCATGGTCTCCCTTGTGCACGGGGCAGCCCGCGAGCTCGGTGTCCTGCACGGCCACTCGCGACACCATCATCACGGGCGTCTCCCAGCGGAGGAGTTCCTCAATGGCGTTGGGGATCATCTCGGGATTCTCGACAATCTGGCGGCGGTGCTCGGGATGCTCCGACAGGAACGCGAACATGCAGTCGAGGGTGGCCGTGACGGTGTCGAGGCCCGCGATCAAGAAGAGGAAGCAGATGTCGAGGATGTCCTCGCGGGTGAGCCGGTCACCCTCGACCTCGGCGGCGAGGAAGTGGGAGAGAAGGTCGTCCTTGGGCTCCTTCTCGCGCTGGTCGAGGACCTTGTTGAAGTAGTCGTAGACCGAGTCGGCGATCTTCTGCTGGTAGGCGCCGGCCTCGGCAGACCCCTGCGCCGTGCCGGTGACGTGCTCGGGCCGGATGATGCCGTCCTTCATGGTGAGGAAGGTGTCGAGCTCGTCCATCGGAAGGCCGAGGAGCGTCAGGAAGACCTCCGACGGAAAAGGAACGGAGAACTCCTTGGCGAAGTCCACCTCTCCCCGGTCGATGAAGCCGTCGATGAGGTGGTTGACCAAGTCCGAAACCTGCTGGTCCATGGCCGCCATCTTGCGCGGCGCGAAGATCGGGTCGAGCAGTTTGCGGAATTTCTTGTGCTCGGGCGGGTCGATCTGGAGCGGGATCATCGGCCGCTTGTTCTTGAGGTCCACGGCGTCAATATTCGACGAGAAGATCTCCGTGTGACGCAGTGCGAAGTCGATGTCCTCCTTGCGCGAGAGGAGCACGCCGGGGCTGGAGCCCAAGTCCATGGAGAGCACCGGCATCTCGTCGCGCAACATCTTGAAGGTGGGCTGCGGATTGGCAGCCATTTCGGGGCCCATGGCCAACATCGGACTCTCGCCGGAATCTGCCCCGGTGGTCTCGGCCTCGGTTTCACTCTCCATTGGACTCCTCCGAACTGATCTGCAGGATGCGGTTGACTGATTGCACGAGCGAAGCGTCGTCCGTCTCGGGGATGATCCAGCTCGACGCGAAGAGGCGGACGATGACATCGGCCAGCTGGTCCCGGCTCAGGGCTCCGGCGGCCACGGCAGGTACCGCGTCGAGCGCGTCGCCGAGTCGCTCCACCAGCTCGCTGCGCAAGGACGGCAGGTGGTCGAGGAGGTAGCTCATGACGAACCCGGACTCGGACTCGAAGAGGGGACGGCAGGGGTGGGTGCGGATGAAGTCGAAGGCGTACGCCATGAAGGCGGTGATCCGCTCTTCGGGCGAGAGGGCCGCGGCCAGCACCAGGTCGAGTCCATCGGAGAACCGCTGGGCGTCGTAGGCGGCGGCGGCGGCCAGCACGTGATCCTTGCTGGGGAAGTAGCGGTAGAGGGTCCCTCTCGACACGCCGGCGGTCTCGGCGATCTCCCGCATGCCGAGCCGGCGCACGCCTCGCCGCCCGATCAGGCCGAGCCCGGCGATGAGAATCCGCTCCTCGGTCGGACCGAACGAGGTCTCCGAAGCGGGGCTTTGGGTGACACCAGGGATTACAGGGATCGCATCCTGAAGCGTCGCCGTCATCGAACGGACATTTTAGACACTTTCTGTTCCTTGTGTCTATCAACAGGCCTTGCGGAAAAAGCCCCCAACTCGTCCACGAGTGGAACCAGCTGATGCAGGCCGGGCGGCTCGCCGCTGCCTTCGCCGCGGTTCCTCGCTGATTCGCTGCGGCAATTGGTTCGGCGTGGTTCGGCCCCGACGAGGGCGGCCGCGGGGTTGCCCCGGACCCTCGGCGTCAGGGTCTGTGCGCCGCCCGCCCCGCTTTGCCGAATCGTCGGCGCACCGATGGCACGATGCACAGCCACGTGAGGCCGATGAGGCCGATCAACGTGGCGAACAGCCCGAGGTCGTCCGCTCCCGAGGATCCGTAGATCAGTGTGACGTCGTGACTGGTCGGCACGACCACCATGAGGTTCGGCGTCACCCGCCACGGCCCGTCAGCTCCGCTGGCATGCCAATTGGGGAAGTAGGAAACTTTGACCAGCACGGGAGTGCCCACCCGCGACACGTGGAAGCTGATTGACGAATTGGTCTGCGTCACCGCCGAGACCTGTGTCGTGCCGACGCGTTTGACCGTCGGCTTGATGCTGTCGACTGAGGTGCGGGGCCAATCCGACGGTCCGTCCTGCGCCAACTCGACGTCCCACTTGCTCGGGTCGCCGTACCAGCTCAAGGCCGGGCCTTCCTTGGTTGCGTCCCCGAGCCAACTCGCCGGGCCGGGCTTCACTCCTGACAGGACCACAGGATCGTTGGCCAGTGGAACGACCACGGGCGAGTCCTTCACCAGATAGATGTTCCACGTGGTGCTCGTGTTGGTGCCACCGTCGTTGTAGGCCCACGGACCCGTCTGGGCGACAAGCTTGAGGGCTGGGTCGGCAGCGGCCTCCTGCTCGACCTGCGGCGTCTCCGCCATGAAGTACCTCACCCCGAGGAGCTGCAGGTGCTGCACGCCGAGGGTGACGTTGAGCGAGCCGTAGGGGAGTCCAACTTCTGGCTCCGACGGTCCAGCCGACAATTCAGCCTGATTGAGGAAGTGGTACGGCGTCGTGGCGGAGGACTCGAACAGCAGGCCCTCCATGGAAGCGATGCATCCGTTCGTCTCGTACGGCAGGAGCATGAGCGCCTCGGGCGTGCCGAATCGGTTCTCGCTCGCGCTGTACTCCCACATCGCCCGGCCGCAGCCGTAACGCTTCCCCACTGCATTCATGGTCTGCATGATCGACTTGAATTCCGGGTAGGACGCCTGACCCTCGTAGCCCTTGTAGTTGAAGCTGGACCAGTTCGTGACCTCGTTGGGCCCGATGGTGACCGGCAGCATGGATGCCGGAACGAAGAAGGGGGGCACGACGGCCGTCATGACGGCCAGGAGCCCGAGGATGGCGCCGCTCACTGCCGCTGGTCCCCAACGGCGGGACGGCGCCCGCCGAGGCGTGAGCAGGTGGTCTGGCTCGGAGGCCGGTGCGCCCGCGGTCAGGGGTTCTTCCCAGGGGCGTTGCGGCGGTGATCCCGGCGACCAGGGGTCCGCTTCGGCCGTCGCCTGCCAGCGACGGTCTTGAGCCCGGCGCCAGGCCTTCGCCACGGCGATGCACATGGTCCCGAACGTCCAAGCCGCCATGAAGTAGACCGAGAGGAACCACAACGGCAGGAGGCGGACGTTGTACAGGCTGCCCTGCGGGTCGACCGCGGTGGCCACGGCCGAGACGATGCCCAGCACCGTGACCGTGATGCCGAAGCGACTCCGCACCACGACAGCGGTGACGGCGCCGATTCCCGCGAGCACGAGGGCCCACGCGTCGGCCTCTCGGAAGTACTGGGCCCAACCTTCGACGTTGGTGTAGCCCATCGACGACGAGTACGCATGCTCCAGCCCGAAGGGGACGAGCCACCAACTCGAGAGCAGCAGCCCGATGGCCACCGTCGAACCAGCCCACCACACAGTGCGCGTTCGAGGCACCTGCTCCATCGCCGGGTCGCTGCGCCAGACGCGAAGACCTGTATCGCTGATTCCCCAGCGCGCTGGGAGGAGTTCAACAATCGTGAGGATGACCGCGCCGCCCAAGGCGTACATGCCAGGGACGATGTGCGACAGGACGCAGCCGGCGAGCACGATCGCGGCCCAGCCGCGGTACTTGCCCTCCCTGATGGCGCAGGCAAAGAGTCCGAGGAACAGCACCGCCAGCGACAGACTGAAGGAATACGCGTACTCCCCCGCCAATGTCGAGAAGAGGTTTCCGCCGTAGATGGTGAAGGTGTAGTCGAACAGGAACGGCAGCGTTGCGGCTGCCAGAAGCGTTGGAACTGGAGCCCGGAGCCGAAAGAAGCGGCCACACGCCCATGCACAGACGGGTAGCAGGACCGAGCCGAGGATCGTCCCCAACTTGAAGGCGACGCCGTAGGGAATGATCCATCCGCCGATGGCAATGAAGAGGTCAGGAATCGTGAAGTAGAAGGTGTAGAGCGGGAACCCGTCGTACCACCCCGGATCCCAGCCGGTGAGGTGACCGTGGCTGACCAGTGACTCGAGGAACTTCGGCATCGCGATGTGCGCGCCGGTGTCGCCCCCTGTCGTCGTGGTGTTCGTCAGCAACATGCTGGGGTGGAGCTGCGACAACGTGACCACGATGACGCTGGCGATCGTCACCACGGTGATCGCGCCCGGCACCCACCACCAGCTCCCGCGCGACGATGGTGGTGTGTCAGCCTGCTGGAGAGCAGGTTCGGCCGACGGAGGCGCCTGCTCGGTCATGGCCTCGGGCCCGGACATTTCAGTCACGCGCGACCGGGTGCAAGCCTGCGCGGCGCAACGTGTCCCTCGAACCACTGCCGTTCGGCCACATCCGGATCACGTTACCGGCCCTCCCTTCCCCGGAGGGCTCAGGAAACCCATGAATTCGGCGACCCGTGCGGAAGGGATTGGGCCTGTGAACAGGAGGATGGCGGGTGGGAAAGCCGAGCTAGTGACCTGAGTCAGTAATTCGCGCGCAGTAGCCGGCGAGCGTCTCGAGGATCTCGTCGGCGCTCTTGTGCCAGACGAAGGGCTTGGGATCCTCGTTCCAGACGTCGATCCACTGAGTGATGGCGGCTTCGAGTTCTTTGGTTGATCGATGGGTGCCGCGTTTGAGCCACTTGGTGCTCAGTTCGGCGAACCAGCGCTCGACGAGATTGATCCACGAGCTGTAGGTGGGAGTGAAGTGGAGGGTGAAGCGCGGGTGACGCAACAGCCAGCGCTTGATCTCGGGTGTCTTGTGAGTCGAGACGTTGTCGACGACGAGATGGACGTCGAGGTCCTCGGGGACGCTTCGGTTGATCAGGTTCAAGAAACGCCGGAATTCTTGAGCCCGGTGCCGCTCGGTCATGTCCGCGATGACCCGGCCCGAGGCGACGTCGAGGGCGGCGTAGAGGTTGGTGGTGCCATGGCGCACGTAGTCGTGGGTGCGCCGCTCGGGCAGTCCAGGCCGCAGCGGGAGCACCGGGGCGGTCCGGTCGAGTGCTTGGATCTGGGACTTCTCGTCGACACAGAGCACTAAAGCGCCATCGGGCGGGTTGAGATAGAGACCGACCACGTCGCGCACCTTTTCGACGAACAGTGGGTCCGAGCTGAGCTTGAAGGTGTCGACGAGATGCGGCTTGAGCCCGAAGGCCCGCCAGATCCGGCTGACCGCGCTCTGGCTCATGCCCGTCGCCTTGGCCATCGATCGCGTCGACCAGTGGGTGGCATCGGCGGGGGTCTGCTCGAGGGTCTTGACGATGACCGCTTCGACGTCGTCATCACCGATGGTGCGCGGTGCGCCCGGGCGGGGCTCGTCATGGAGACCCTCGAGACGCCCGGCGACAAAGCGCGACCGCCACTTGCGCGCCGTGGTGATGTCGATCCCGAGGTCACGGGCCACCTGTGTGTTGTTCAGGCCCTTCGCCGCCAACAGCACGATCCGACAGCGCAGGGCCAGGGCCTGCGCGGACTTCGGCCGCCTGCTCCAACGTTCGAGCGCCTCTCGCTCGTCGTCGCTCAACTCGATCGGCACCAACTTCGGACTTGGCATTGCGTCTCCCATCGTCGCTGACGACGACAGAACGCGCAACCGACGTGCGACCTACGGGTCTATTTCTGACTCAGGTCACTAGCGGGCGGCCCGGAGCTGGCCCGCTGGGCGACCGGAACGGTTCTGGCCGCTCTGGGCCTCCGGCACCGGACGGAAGACGGTCGGTGGGTCGACCGCGTCCGGACCCATGCCGGCGTTGCCGTTCCGAGTGACCCGGTGCACGGTCCGGTGGAGCTCCTTCCGCCGACACGCACTGTTCTCCGAGTCGAAGGAGTACGCCATGCCAGAGCCGATGGCTGCAACCACGAACCTCCCCATGGTCCTCCTGCCTCGACGCATCCGCCTGCACGCCGCACGCGCGAGCTCCTGCCGGTTGACCTGCCTGTGTACAGCCTCCCTCAGCTCCGCCCCATACCCGGAATCCGCTTTGGGAACACCGTCCTCGCTGGCTCGGCCATTCGTCCGGGATACTCCGAGCCGTCTTCCCTTTGCCAGTGCGAGCAGGTCAACCCCTGACCCGAGCTGAGGTCGGGTCGTACAGTGCCCCGAGACGGACTTCGACCGGTGTCACCGCGTCGCCCACCGTCACTTCCCAAGTCCCGTCCGCCAGGTCGTCGGCAGCCACGGGCCCCCGGTCAGATCGCCAGACATAGGCGAGCCCGACGGCCGTCCCGCACGTGGCCGACCACGCCGCCGAAGTCACCTGGCCGGCTGGTGCACCGTCGTGCAGGACGAGCTCGCCGCCCCAGAGCATGGCATCGGGGTCACCGACCCGGAACGAGACAAGTCGGCGGCGAGGGCCCTCCTCAATGGATGTCTCCAGGGCACGCCGTCCGACGAAGTCCATCGGGGTGGCGAGCTTGCAGGTGAAGCGCAGACCGGCCTCGACCGGCGTGTGGTCGGGGGTCAGGTCGGAGCCGAAGGCCCGGTAGCCCTTGTCGAGGCGGAGGCTGTTGATTGCGGAGTACCCCGCGTCGACCAGACCGAGGTCACCACCGGCCTCGACAAGGTCCTCGTAGACGCCGACGGCGAACTCGGTCGGGACATAGAGCTCCCAACCCAACTCGCCGACGTAGGTGATCCGGGTGGCCCGCACGGTGGCGTAGCCAAGTGCGATCTCGCGGCTCGTCGAGAACGGGAACGCCTCGTCGGACAGATCGGCCGAGCCGAGGCGCCCGAGGAGTTGGCGCGATGCCGGCCCCATCACGCCGAGCACGGCATATGAGGAAGATACGTCGACCACGGACACGTGTTCGCCGGGGCGCACGTGCCGCTCGATCCAGTCCGTATCACGCACGGGCGAGGCCGCGCTGGTCACCAGCAGGTATCTGTCGGAGGCCAACCGCGTCACGGTCACGTCGGCCTCGTAGCCAGCCCGTTCATTGAGCATTCCCGTGTACACGGCGCGGCCCGTTGCCACCGCGACGTCGGCGGTGCACAGGCGCTGCAGCACCCCCTCGGCATCCCGGCCCACGACGAGGAGCTTGCCGAAAGACGTTTCGTCGAAGACGGCGACACGCTCGCGGGTCGCCGTCTGCTCGACGGCCGACCACGCGAGCCAATCAGGGCGATCCCAGGTGTAGTCGAGTTCGGCTGTTGCCCCGCTTGGAGCGAACACGTTCGGTCGTTCCCAACCCATCTTCGAACCGAAGACCGCTCCCTTGTCGGCGAGCAGGTGATGCAGGGGCGAGCGGCGGAACGGACGGGCCGTCGCGAGCTCCCGGTTGGGCCACGGCACCGCGTAGTGGAGGCCGAGGACCTCCCCCACGCGGTCCCGCAGCCATCGATTGTTGGCGTTGAAGGGGGCGAAGCGCCGAATGTCGACGGCCACCAGGTCGGTCGTCGGCTCGCCTTCGACGATCCACTCAGCGAGTGCGCGTCCGGCGCCACCGCCCGACGCGATGCCAACCGAATTGAACCCGGCTCCCACGAAGAAGCCGCGGAGCCCTGGCGCCTCGCCGAGGACGAACTGATTGTCGGGAGTGAAGCTCTCAGGACCGTTGTACAGCTTCTTGAGCCCGGTCTGCTGCAGAACGGGAATGCGATGCGCAGCCGATTCCATCAACACGCTGAAGTGGTCCCAATCCTCGTCGAGGAGCTGGAACTCGAAGGGGTAGGGCAGCGCATCGGGGGCGACCCAGGGCTTTGCCGTCGGCTCGAACCCACCGACGACAAGGCCGCCGACTTCCTCCTTCATGTAGGTGTACCCGTCGGGGTCACGCAGGATGGGCAGGTTCGGATGGACGCCCTCAATGGCCTCGGTGACCACGTAGAAGTGCTCCGCTGAGTGGAGTGGCACGACGACGCCACACAACAGGCCGACTGCCTTCGCCCATTGACCGGCGCAATTCACGACGATGTCACACTCGATGGCGCCGCGGTCGGTGGCGACGCCCGTCACTCGTCCTTCCCGCGTCGAGACGCCGATCACGCGGGTGTGCTCGACAATGCGGACCCCCCTCATCCGGGCACCGCGGGCCAGCGACGCCGTCACGTCAACCGGGTTGACCGTGGCGTCGCCGGGCAACCAGAGGGCACCGAGCAGATCGCCTGTCTCCAAAATCGGGTAGCGCTCGAAGGCCTCTGCAGGCGTGAGCAGGTGGCACTCGAGGTCATACGCCTCAGCCGTGGCCGCGGTCCGGCGGAGTTGGACCAGTCGCTCAGGGGTACGGGCAACCGTGACACCACCACAACGTTTGAGGCCTGTGGCCAGGCCGGTCTCCGCCTCGAGCTCGCCGTAGAGGCGGGCCGAGTACTGCACGAGCCTGGTCCCGGACTCCGTGGCCCGGAGCTGGCCGAGCAGGCCCGCCGCGTGCCACGTGGTGCCGCACGAGAGCTGCCCCTGTTCGAGCAGGAGGACGTCGCTCCATCCGAGCCGGGCCAAGTGGTAGGCAGTCGAGGTACCGATCACGCCACCCCCGATGACCACGACCCGCGCGCGGTCGGGCAGGTCGCCACCTCTCGGTGCAGTATCCACGACCATTCCGTCCTCGACCACGACGCCTCAGTCTGCCCGCGTCACGTCGACCAGGAGGCGTTCGAGGTCGGACCCACGGAAGGTGGCTTCCGCCCGCTCGTACTTCTCCAACCCCCAACCCCAGAAGTCGAAGTCGATGGAGCTCGTCCCATCCTGGATGGACGCCCACAGTGTCCATCCGTATTGGGACATCAGGCCCCACAGGCGGGCGCGCGCGAGGTGGCTGGACGAGTGAGATCCGTCGTAGGCCTCGACCAGCTCTTCGAGTTGCTCCAGGGTGAGGTGACACTCGCTCCAGATGTTGCCGAGCTCGAAGTACGGGTCGTTGTTGCCCGAGTACTCGTAGTCGATGATCGACACCGTGTGACCATCGTCGATGAAGTTGGCCGCAAGCAGATCGTTGTGGCAGGGGCGGAGCGCCACGGGTCGGACGGCCAAGGCACGTCGGATTCGATCCACCGCATCGGCATGGCCGACGTAGCCCGCCGGGAGCCGGAAGCCGCGGCGCTCCACCCGCGCCAGATAATCGAGTTGGAGCGCGAACATGTCGAAGCGATTGACGAACGCCGTCCCCCCGTGCAGACGCCGGCAGGCCGCTGCGATCCGCGACATCATGCCGGGAACCTGGAGGAGCTCGTCGCTCAGCGTCTCCCCCTCGACGAAGCCGATAACGAGCACGCCGTCATCGGGAAGGAACTCGAGGACGGGCGCGCCAACGCCGGCCGCCGCCGCACGGACACTGTTCTCGTATTCAGCCTCGCGGTCGACGGCCAATTCGTCGGCGGACGACGGGGTCGAGTGCCGCACGACATAGGTGCCGGCCGGCGTCGAGACCTTGTAGTTCTGATTGGTCAGGCCCCCCGGGAGGGGCTCGACCACACACGGCTGTCCATGGAGGACCGCGATCTTCTCGAGCAGGGCGGAAGCGAGCCCGGCGCGGTCGCCGGCGCTCATCGCCGCAGCACGGGGATGGTGCTCAGGGCAGCGACGACGCGGGGGTCTCCGGCAGGATGTCGATCGTGTGCTTCGGCCCGGTGAACCAGTTCTTCACCGACACGTGCCAGTAGATCCACAAGAAGATCAGGAACGCCGGGAAGACGAGGATGGTGTAGTTCACGTACTTCCAGGCGAAGCCCGTGACCCATGGCACACCGAGATTGGAGTTGGGCATGAAGGCCATGAAGCTCACGAGCACGATGTCGAGCATCGCGATCACTGCGATCCACTTGTACTTGGTCCCGAGGTTCCAGTTACCGGTCTCGAAGCTGTCACCCAGCCGCCAGCGGTGCCAGATCGGGATGCAGAAGCACCAGTAGAGGCCGATCACGCCGATGGAGACCACCGCGAAGAAGGCCACCGGCACCGGTGCTCCATTGATGTCCACCTGAATGAGTGCCGGCAGGGTGAGGATGATGGCGACACGGCCACGAGGATCACGCCGGCAATGGGAACTCGCTTCGAGCTGAGTCTCGACCACTGCCTGTGGCCGGGGACCGCCCCGTCCCGGCTGAACGCGAAGAGCATCCGCGTGCAGCTCGTCATGCAGGCCATGGTGCAGAAGAACTGGCCGACGGTGGCAATGAGCAGGACCGTACCGCCCCACTTCGAGGTGAGCGCCTGGGCGAAGATCAGCGCCACGCCGCCGCCGCCCTTGGTCACGTCGCCCTCGTTCTGCACGGCAAAGAGGAAGGCCAGAAGGAGGAGCCAGCCACCGATCGCGGAGTAGAAGATCGATCGCCAGATCCCCTTGGCCGCCGAGTCGGCGGCGGAGTGCGTCTCCTCGGAGAGGTGGGCCGAGGCGTCATATCCCGTGATCGTGTACTGGGTCAGCAGAGCGCCGATGGGTAGGACCACGAAGAGGAACCCGAACCCGCTGGTCTTGCCGTTGAAGAACCCGGTGTTGTTCACGGTGGAGGTGAAGACCGTGCTCGCGCTGGCGTGGTGGTGGGGCAGGAAGATCAGGATCAGGATGATTGCTGCGGCGCCGATCACGTGCCAGTACACCGAGATGTTGTTGAAGATCGCGAGGAGGTGGCTCGAGAAGATGTTGGCCAGTGCCGCGACGACCAGGATGATCATGAAGTAGAGGAAGATCGTGTCGAGGTTGCCCGAGGTGTAACTACCCGGGAAGAGGAAGCCGAGGGTGAGATCGAGGAAGGTGGCACACCCGTAGGCGACGGATGCGACGATGGCCAGCAGTCCGATGAGATTCAGCCATCCGGTGTAGTACCCGGCCTTGGCGCCGCCGAGCTTCGATGCCCACCAGTAGATGCCGCCCGAGGTCGGGAAGGCGGAGACCAGTTCGGAAAGGCAGAGCCCGATGCAGAGGACCAGCGCGGCAAGGACGGGCCAGCCCCAGGCAATGGCGGCAGGACCGCCACCGTTCCACCCGCTCGAGAAGGTGGTGAAGCAACCGGCGAGGATGGAGATGATGGAGAAGCTGATCGCAAAGTTGGAGAAGCTCGACCAGGAGCGATTCAACTCCTGCTTGTAGCCCATCGCAGCGAGCTGCTGCTCGTCCGCGCTCAGCGTCGCGACGCCTCCTGGGACCTCGTCTACGGACACCTTCCGGCACGGGCATCCCCCTTGTTCGGCGACCCTAGGGCCAGGACCGCATCGGGTATTGCGGGCACGTTAGCAAGCGATTCCGGCGCGTGACGGGAATAGTGACTCCAGGGGCTTTGGGAGCCCCTTTTCACCTGACAGGATGACCCCATGTGCGGGAAATCGACGCCGTCAGCCCTGGAAGCGGAGTAACACGATGCGAGAGAACGGGTCCTGACCGTGCGGGTGCTCGCCATCGACCAGGGGACCTCGGCGACGAAGGCGGTCGTCTTCGGCGATGACGGCGAGATCCTGACATCGGTCGAGACCCCGGTGACGCCGCAGGCCGTCCCCGGGGGCGGTGTCGAACAGGATCCCGAGCAGTTGTGGGAATCGGTCTGCGCCGCAGGCCGTGAAGCGATCGCCAACGCGGGTGCCGGCGTCACAGCGCTCGGTTTCGCCAATCAAGGCGAGACCGTGCTGGCGTGGGATCGCAACACGGGCCGCCCACTGAGCACGGCGGTGTCTTGGCAGGACCGGCGTGCCGGCGCCATCTGTGCCGCCATGGCAGGCGAGGCTGATGACCTGACCCGCACGACAGGACTCCCGCTCGATCCCTATTTCGCGGGACCGAAGATGACATGGCTCCGGCGCAACGTCACGGCAGAGGGTGTGGTGACCACCAGCGACGCCTGGCTGGTACACCGCCTCACGGGCGCCTATGTCACCGATGTCACCACTGCATCAAGGACGCTGCTCCTTGACCTCGCGACACGGACGTGGTCAGAGGGGGCGTGCGCAGCCTTCGGCCTGGACGCAAAGTACCTTCCCGAGGTGGTCGGCAGTGCGCAGGAGGTCGGCCACACCGACGTCTTCGGCCCCTCGTTGCTGCTGAGCGGGCTGAGTGTCGACCAACAGGCCGCGCTGGTCGGGGAGCACTGCCTCGAACCGGGAGAGTCGAAGTGCACCTACGGGACCGGTGCCTTCCTGCTGGCCAACGCCGGTCCGCGGCCCTTCGCGTCTTCGGGCGGCTTGGCCGTCTCGGTGGCCTGGCAGCTCGGCGACGAGGCCACGTACTGCATCGACGGCCAGGTCTATGCCGCCGGCGCGGCCATCGCCTGGCTGCTGCGCTGGGGATTCCTGCGCCGGGCGGAGGACCTCGACGCCGTCGCCGGCTCGGTCGCCGACAGCGGAGGCCTCACCGTCGTCCCCGCACTCGAGTGGCCTCGGAGCCCCCTGGTGGCAACCCGATGCCCTCGCCAGCATCGCGGGGATCGGCCCGGCCACCCAGCCCGCCCACGTGGTGCGGGCCACCGTGGAGGGCCTGGCGGCCCAAGTCACGCTCCTCGCCCGCGCCGCGGCGATCGATCTCGGGCGTCCGCTCGCGCTCCTTCGGGTCGACGGAGGGCTGACCCGCTCACGCCTGCTCATGCAGCTGCAGGCCGACCTGCTCCAACTTCCCGTCGAAGTCGCTGCTTCGCCGCATGCCACCGCGGCGGGCGTGGGCGCGTTGGCCCGGCTCGGTGCGGGGGGAGGCGCGACGCTCCAGGACGTCGTCCATTGGGACGGCCCGAACACACACGGTATGAACCGACGATGGCGCCCGACGAGGCTGCAGGCCGTCTGGCTCGCTTCGAGCGCGCCGTGGCGCGCCTCGACGGGATGCCCCCGCGCCCCTGCCATGACCGATTCCCCGAGGTACGACGTCGCCATCATCGGGGCCGGCGTCGTCGGCACCGCTATCGGGCGCCAACTGGCCCGCTATCGGCTCCGCACCGTGGTGCTCGAGCGCTCCAACGATGTCGGCACCGGAACGTCGAAGGCGAACACGGCGATCGTGCACACCGGGTTCGACGCCGATCCGGGCAGCCTCGAGTCGTCCTTGGTGCGCCGAGGCCACGAGCTGCTCACTTCCTACGCGCGCGCATCGGGCATCGCGCTCGAAAGAGACCGGGGCCGTTCTCGTGGCCTGGGATGCGGAACAGGCAGCCCGGCTCGACGACGTCCTCGCCAAGGCCCAAGCCAATGGGTACGAGCGGTGCCGCCCGGATCGAGCTCGCGCATCTCTACCAAAGAGAGCCGCACCTCGAGAGGACGGCAACAGGGGCCGTGGCCATCCCCGATGAATCGATCATCTGCCCGTGGAGCCCGAGCATCGCCTTCGCCACCGAAGCAATCGGCGCCGGAGTCGAGCTCCGGCTCGGCGTGGAGGTCACCGACGTCGCGCGTGACGGTGACGCGTGGCTCCTGCACACCCCGGGGGACCGATCCGGACCGACATGGGTGGTCAACGCGGCCGGCCTGGGCTCGGATCTCCTCAACCGCCTCTTCGGCCACGACGAATTCACCATTGCGCCCCGCCGGGGCCAGCTCATCGTCTTCGACAAACTGGCCCGTCCGCTCGTGTCCTCCATTGTGTTGCCCGTTCCCACCGAGCGAACGAAGGGTGTCCTGGTGGCGCCGACCGTGTACGGCAATGTGCTCGTGGGCCCGACGGCTGAGGACATCGCTGATCGGGGAGATTCCGCTACCACGGCAACGGGTCTCGACCTTTTGCTCGAAGCCGGGCGCCGCATTGTGCCCGGCTTGGTCCACGAGGAGGTCACGGCCACCTACGCAGGCATACGTGCCGCCACTGAGCATCGGGACTACCAGATCACCATCTACGAGCAGCGAGCGCTACGCCTGCGTCGGGGGCATCAGGTCGACGGGCCTCACCGCTTCACTGGCCATCGCCGAGTACGTCGTCGAGCACATGGGGGCAGGCGGACTGCCGCTCGTCGAGGCAGAGCAGGAGCCGCGGATCCCCCTCATGCCCCAGCTCGCCGAACGCGCGACACGACCGTTCGAGGATGCTCGGCGGACGGAGGCCGATCCGGCCTACCGCCACATCGTGTGCTTCTGCGAGCGGGTGACCGACGGCGAAATCCGGGACGCGCGCAACGCGCCTGTCCCGGCGACGGACCTCGGCGGCATACGGCGCCGGACCCGAGCCACCAACGGACGCTGTCAGGGCTTCTTCTGCGGCGCGGCGATCGCGGCCCGATTGGCGGAGGTGACAGGCGTGAGCCGCGCCGTCGTGTCCGTCGACGCGCTGGTCGTGGGCGCCGGACCCGCCGGTCTGGCTGCCGCCACCGCGCTGAAGGAAGAGGGCGTGGGAGGCGTCATGGTCGTGGACCGCGAGGACGAGGCCGGAGGGACACCTCGTTTGTGTGAGCACTCCGGTTTCGGCCTGCGCGATCTGCGGCGGGTCATGAGCGGCCCGGCGTACGCCCGTCGATGGGTCCAGCGGGCCGCCGCTCGTGGCGTGGACATCCGGACCGGTTCCATGGTGACGGCGTGGATCGGCCCAGGCCGAGCCGCGGTGACGGGCCCGGACGGATTGTCGGAGATCGACGCTCGCGCCATCGTGTTGGCGACCGGCGCGCGTGAGCGGCCGCGCGGCGGCGCGCCTGGTCCCAGGGACTCGGCCTTCGGGAATCTTCACGACCGGTCAGCTCCAGCAGTGGGTGCACCGCCAGCATCTGCCCCTGGGAGGACGAGCCCTCATTGTGGGTGCAGAGCACGTCTCCTACTCTGCGCTCCTGACGTTGCGTGAGGCGGGCGTCCGCCCGGTGGCACTCGTCACCGACCTCCCCCGCACGCAGACATTCCGGCTCTTCGACCTCGTGACCCGCGCCGGCCTCCGGGTGCCCGTCTGGACCGGGACCTCCGTGACCGGTATAGGCGGGCGCGACGCGAGTGGACCGGGTGCTGCTCCGGGGCCCCGACGGCGCTGAGCGAGCCGTTGCCGTCGACACCGTCGTGTTCAGCGGGGACTTCATTCCAGACAACGAGCTGGCCCGGCTCGCGAGCCTGGTGATCGATCGGGGGACGAGAGGTCCGGCGTGCCAGGCCGACGGCACCACGACCACTCCCGGCATCTTCGCCACGGGCAACCTGGTGCACCCGGCCGAGACGGCCGACGTGGCCGCGCAGCGGGCGCGCACGGTCGGTCGCGCCGTCGCGAAGTGGCTGCAGACTGGCGGTGACCGCCCCACACTGACCTCGACGGTCCGGATCCGCGTCGCGCGACCCCCTGCTCTGGGTGGTCCCGAACGTGGCGCAACCGCACCGGGACGGAACCGGGTCCCTTCTGCTGCGATCGCGAGACTTTCTGGACCACCCACGCCTCGAAGTGACACAGGACCGCCGGCTCCTGGGTTCCTTCCGCCTCCGCCGCATGATCCCGAACCGGTCGCACTCGGTTCCGTCGGCATGGATGCCACTCGTGCGGCCCGGAGAAGACGTGTGCATCTCGGTGGCGTGAGCCCGAGACACGAAAGAGCGGCACCCCGAAGGGTGCCGCTCTTCAGCAGATCACCGGCTCAGGCCGGCCGGACGTTCTCGAACTCAGGACATCTCGGCCAGGATCTTGGCCTTCTGGTCGTTGAACTCGGCCTCGGTCAGGATCCCCTGGTCCTTCAGGTTGGCGAGTTCCTTCAGCTTGTTGATGAGGTCGTCGGAGTCCGGAGCCGGCGCCGCAACGGGCTCGGGTGCAGCCGCTGCCGGCGGGGCGGCCTGCTGCGCCGCAGCTTGCTGCTTGGCCTGCTGATGACGGTTGACACCGCCGGCCACGGCGGTGGCCGTTCCGGCGATCACTGCCGTCCTGCCACCGTCCGCATCACTGGACGTCGTCGCATCATTGGCATGGTCGTGCTCCTTCTCTTCTCGGTCTCGTGCTTCTCAGCTCTTCAGTGCCTGGGCCAGATCGTCGAACGCCGACTCAATGAGGTCGTTCGGGATCCGTGCACTGTCGATCAGCACCCCACCCGAGTCCGCGCATCGCCTCGACGAGGGGCACGGCCCACAGGTCCTCCCAGAGGATCACCAGCGCCGAGTTTCCCTCGGGCAGGTTGGCGGCCACGTGGTCCAGGTCCTCCATGTTGACGAGGCCACCCACCTCGCCGTCGATGTCGCCGAAGGCGGCCAGCTCGTCCATCTGGTCGAACTCGAGGCTGATGGTCTCGCCCTGCTCGTCCTTGGCCACGAAGACCAGGTCGAGGATGCGCACCGTGCCGTTCGCCACCAGTTTCGCCACCTCCGGCGCGATGTTCGCCGTTGAAGTGATTGCCCGGGAAGGCGATCACCGTGTAGCTGACTGGTCCGATGGTCATTGTGTCTCCTCTTCCTCTCCTCGTCTTCCGTTGCGGTTCGCTGGCCGTGCCGCCGTGCGGGCGGGCGGACTCAGCTGGCCAGGATCTTGGCCTTCTGAGCCTCGAATTCGGCATCGGTGAGGACGCCCTGGGACTTGAGGTCGGCCAGCTTGGCGAGCTGGTCGGCCGTGGTGTCGGCCGCGCGTGCCCGCCGTCTGCTTGACGTACTGGTCGAACGCCTTCTGCTGCTGGGCTGCCTGTTGTGCCGCCCGCTCGTGCATCTTGCCGCCGCGGGCGATGAGGTACACGAAGACCCCGAGGAACGGCATGACGATGATGAAGATGACCCACAGCGCCTTGGCCCAGCCGCCCATGTCGTGGCTGCGGAAGATGTCGATGAACACCGTGAACAGCAACCAGATCCAGATGACGAAGAGGAAGAAGTACAGCATCGTCAGGAAGAAATCGAGGATCGGGTACTGATAGGTCGCAGCAAGCATGAGGACTCCTTACGTCTTGGTTGTGATTACGCGCACGGGACAGGCCCGCTTCGTGCGGCCCCTAAGCATCGCACATCAGAGCAACGGGGGTAGGGCCGAAGGTCCCCATCGCGGTGTCGCTCTCACGGCGTTTCCACCCTCGAGAGGGTATTCGGGCCGGACGACTCATGCCGATCCCAGGAATGCCGACAGCCAGGCCGAGACCGAATTGTCGTCCCACGCCCGTCACATCCCCGATGCCGTCGGAGCCGCCCGCTCTTGCACGCCGCGGCGAAGGCCTCGTAGTCCCGCTCGTTCTGGTCCGCATAGGACTCGGCGAACTTGGCCAACGCCTTCTCGAACGTGGCGCTGTTGCCGAGGTACGCCGCCATGGCGAAGCGGTCGCCCGAGCGGGCATGGGCCCGGGCCAGCGTGAGGGCGCAGAGCTTCCCGTACGCCTCCAGGCCCTCCGGCACCATGGTCTCGGTGTCGATCGACCCCTTCCAGTCCTGCAGCTGGCGGACGTAGTAGTCGCGGCTGACCCCGTCGATGCCGTCGGCGCGCTGCCACCCAAGGAAGATGTCGCTGCTGGCCTGCATCAGGCGCTGGCCCGGCGACCACCCGGGCTCCATGGTTGCCGTACTGGCTCTTCTTGGTGAAGCGCTCGAGGACCGACGCCTCCGCCTCCTTGGCCTGCAAGAACAGGACGTCCTCCTGGCTCGCCCCGTGCATCAGGAGCACCCATGCCCTGGTGCCGACGCTGCCCACGCCGACCACCTTGCGGGCCATTTGGCTGAAGCGGTACTGCTCCAGCAGGTGCCGGCGATCGGTCGACAGGCTTTGGCGGTAGCGGCGCAGGATGTCCCGGAACATGTCGACGCACCTGTTCGAACTCCACCTCGGGGAAAGAGCTCCTCGACCGGGACGAGGAGCGGGGGATCGTTGATGATGCGGCGCTCGCCGTCGACCACATGCGGTCAACTTGTCGAGGGCCTTCATGCTGTCCTTGGTCCGCGCCTTCGCCATCGGCCTTGGTGGCCGTGGCCGCCATGCGCGACTCCACCTTCGAACCCGATGCGGCCGCCTGGGACTCCAGTGCGGCAACGACCTCCGACACGTTCACGTGGAAGTACCAGACCTCGAGGTTCGACATGGTCGCCATCTGGCGCATCGACTCCCGGTAGGTCTGGCCCAGCGCCACGATGGCGTCGGCCCGCACCGACTTGGGGTGGCCCTTGCTGGCGGCCGGCGATCACGACGCTCGCCGCCAGCCGCTTGATGTCCCATTCCCACGGGCCGGGCTAGCGTCTCGTCGAAGTCGTTGCAGTCGAAGACGAGCTGGCGCTCGGGCGAACCGAACACGCCGAAATTCGACAGGTGGGCGTCACCGCAGATCTGGGCCGTGAGCCCGCAGTGCGGGGTGGTCGAGAGATCCGACGCCATGATCAGCGCGGCGCCGCGGAAGAACGTGAAGGGCGAGACCAGCATCCGGCCGTAGCGGATCGGCACCAGTTCCTGCACCCTCGTCGTCGCCTGCTCCTCGAGCAGCGAGACCGGGTCGGGCCGATCCGGCGACGGCTCGAAGGCGGCATGGCTGTTCCGGGGCACCTTGACCCGGGCCTCCTTGCCGAGCGCCTTGCTCTCCGCCTCGCTCTTGTGGGGGATGATCGACACGGGGCGCTCGGCCAAACGGATTCCCTCGTCCTCACCATGCTCGGGCTCCTCCCCGGACGCGTCCCGCGCCATCGATCCGGACCCGAGGCTACGACTCCCTGCGGCCTCTGCGCGCCGCCGGCCTGTGCCGGGGTCCGGTCGGGTCCCACTGCCCAGCTCCGGATAGCCTTTGACCCTTTCCACGCCTTCGACCCCGGAGTCACAATGGCGGAGTCGAGGTGCGGTGCCGCCAGCTGGGACAGCCGGGAGGGCGACAACCGCGCGTGGCCCCGGAGCGGGCCGGATGAGGGGCGACGAGTGACGGTGGACCACGAAGAGCGGAGCGCACCGGACGGCTCCGAGCCGTCGGGAACCGCTGGCCCCGACCCGGCCACCGGACCGACTCCCGGCGTCGCGACCGCGTCAGCGCCTCCATCGGGCGGCTGATCGACGCCATCCGCCGGGGTGACGATGAGGCCGTGGAGAAGGCGGTGCTCCAGCTGAGCAAGCGCCGGCGCTGGCTCGCCCCGCTGGCCCTGATCGTCGGCGCCTTCCTCATGCTGTTCCAGGGCGTGAAGCTGCTCTATACGAACTGGCGCCTCGCCCTGGTCCAGATCGTGCCGGCCATGTGGATCTGGATCGCCATGCTGGACATCAAGCTCCATGTCCTGCACGGCAAGCAGTTCCACGTCATCCGGGGCCCGCTGCTGATCCCGTGCGTGCTCGGGGTCACCGTCGCTCACCGCGGCCAGCTTCTACCTGAACGGCGTGTTCGCCTTCGCCATCTCGGTGCCGGGAAAGCCGGAGATCCGGCCCGCCTTCGGCCGGGCCAACGGGCACCTGCGCGTCATTTTGGCCTGGGGCTGCGCCATCGGCCTCGCACTCTCCTTCTCCGCGCTCGATCGCGACCCGCTGGGGCCACTGGCCGTTCGTCATCAGCCAGAGCATCGTGGTCGGCATCATGATGCTCTGCTATCTCGCCGTCCCGGCCCGCATCGTCGGCGTCGAGAAGAAGAACCAGTCGCGCCGGGACGCCCTGGCGGCGACCGCGGTCGGCGGCGCCGTCGGGCGCCGTCGTCTGCTCCCCGCCCTACATGCTGGGCCGCCTCGGGCATCTTGATGCTGGGCTGGCCCTACGTCTTCTGGCTCGGGCGTGATCCTGATCATCATCGGGGCCACGCTGCAGACGGGCGCCACCAGCGCGGTCAAGGCGGTCAAGTTCTCCGCCAAGCTCGTGGGTCACCCGTCCGAGATCGCAGAGCCGCAGGCCGGGTGAGAACGCCATGGCGCTGACGACGCTGGAATGGTTCGGGACGGCCACCTTCCGGATCCGCCACGCCGGCCTCGACCTCTTCTTCGATGCCTACCTCGACCGCCTGCCCGGCCTCGACCCGGTTGGGCTCAGCACGGCCGATGTCGACAAGGCCGACTTCGTCTTCGTGAGCCACGCACACTTCGACCACCTCTACGGCGCCGACGCCATTGCGCTGCGCACTGGCGCCGTGATCGTCGCCTCGCCCGAGTCGGCACGGTGCCTCCGCGCCCGCGGCATACCCGAGGACCAGCTGCTCGTCGTCACTGGTGGCGAGACCGTGCAATGCGGACCGACCACCCGCGTGCGCGTGCTGCCGGCGCTCCACTCGTGCCTGTTCGCTCACAGCGACCCCGACACGTCCGTCGCTTGCTTCGGCGACCTCGGCATCAGCGCGCAGGACCGCGCCGCCACCGTACGCGCCCTGTTCGGCGCCATGGATGCCGCCCCGGCGCCCGCCGGCCCGGCGCTGATCGCCATGAACGACGTGTGCTCCCGCCACGACGGCGGGCAGCTCGCCTATCTGCTCATGACGGCCGACGGCTCGATACTGGTCAGCGGCAGCGCCGGCTACTGGCGCGGCATCTTCGACGGCCTGCGGCCCGACGTGGCCTTACTGTCGCTCGGCGGCCGGCCCAATGTCGACGGCGAGCCGTTCCAGGGCTCCTCGGCCGACTTCATGCTCGAGCAGGTGCAGCGCCTGCGTCCTGGTCGGGTCGCCTTCTGCCACCATGACCCGCTCTTCCCCGGCTTGCCCGGGTATCGACATCGGTCCGGCCGCGGCCGCCCAGGTGCCGGGACCCCAGTGGCTACTTCGCGCTGGAATACGCCACACCCTTCCCGCTCCTCGGCTGAGCTGAACTTCGGGCCCCGTCCGCGTCAGCGCAGGCGGGGCGAGGACCGCCGGATATCAACGGGACGAAAACACCAAGCCATATGCTCGTTGGGGCGGGTCGGATCTCCGCCGCGTGATGCCCGACCGGTGGCCGCCCGGCGTTGTTGCACGGCGGCGTCACGTGCCGTCGGCGTCACACCCTCCCGAGGGGCTTGATGCTGTAGCCGGCGGCGGCCCAGCGCTGGGCGTGGAGGAGATGGTCGTCGAGCCAGTACGCGTCGTCCTCGGTGACCACGAGCAGCTCCTCGAACTTGACCCCTACGCCGTCCCGGCCGATGTGGGGCTCGACCGCCCACGATGCCGGGGGCGGCGGGGTGATCGGGTCCGGGGCTGTCGTTCCACACCGGGTATGCACGCTCGTCTTCGAGGGCGGCGCGCCCGGCCGCCAGCAGGCCCTCAGCGGCGGCGGTGCCGAAGCCCGGGGATGGAGCGAACGGCCGTCCGGCTCCTGCTCCGAGCGGGAAGACCAGGTGCCCGAGCGCCCGGTCGGGATAGTGCTCGATGGCAGTTCTCCCAGCCTCGCTGGGCCAACAGGAAGTCGAGTTCGCCGATAGAGCGTTCTGCATCGTCTCGCCGGCGCGGACGCCCTCGAGGAGGAAGGTCCGGATCCGGGCCAGGCCCCGGTCGAGGTCGTCGAACATGACGTTGTTCCCGAAGACGCAGGAATAGCCGACGTCGGCGGTGATGCCGTGGACCACCGGTGCCAGGTCGATGATCAGCGGGACGCCCTCGGCCAGTGCGGCGCCCGTTGGGAGGAAGGAAGCGGTGCGGCCGCACGCCGGGCGCCCGCGAGGTCCAGGACGCCCACCGCTTCGGGGGCCCAGGCGCTGCGCCGAGCACGGTGCGGCCGCCGAACCAGGCGTAGGGCTCGGTGGAAGACCTGCACGACGTCGAGGCGAGCCTGGGCCGCGGCAACGAGCCGGCAGACCTCGGTCTCGGTCATGCCCTCGCTGGAGCTGCGCCTCGACCGCGCCGCGCCATGTCGTAGCCCAGGCGCTGGACCTGACGGAACTGGTCGAGTTCCGTCGCCGAGTACGGGAAGGAACTGCTGGACACGTGGCGATCCCCTGTCAGGCGCTTCGAACGACTGGGACCGCCGACCCATCGGTGCTCTGCCCTGCAGCGTGGCACAGCGCTCCCGAGCCCTCCAACCCGGGCCGGCACCAGGACCTTCAGTCGGCGACGAGCGCGTCGGTCAGCCCGTCGATCGCCCCGAGGGCGGCGGCGGTCTCGGGCGTGAGCCCGTAGCGGGCGGCCAGGGTGGCCGGGGCGGTGTAGCTGACGACGTGGCCCCGCCGGGCTCGGCCCAGACGAGGACCTTGAGGGGCAGGTCGAGCGCAGCAAGTGGCGAGGCCACCATGACGCCCGTCCCGGCCGCGGGGTTCCCGAAGACGACGAGCGTCGTCTCCCGCAGCTCGAGTCCCGACGGCGCGGGCCTCGGCCTGCTGGTCGATGACGGCGAAGACCTTGACGCCCTTGGTCCCGAGCAGCTCCAGCAGCCGGGCCACGGTGTCGGCCACGGAGCGGGGGCTGCGTCTTGGTCACCGACCCCCGCGGCGTCGGGCGACCCGCAGCCGGCGCCGGCCACGGAGACGGGCCTCAGGAGGCGGCGGCCCGCACGGGCCGGGCCGCGTGGTTGTCGCGGAGGCGCTCGGCCGTCTCCCGGTCCCTGCAGCGGCATGCCGATCCCGATCGGCACCGTCGAGGTCGGGTCGTTGCGGCACTGGGCGCACTCGACCACCCACGTCCGGTCCGGACGCTGGGACGATCTTAGGATGATGGTTCTGCATTGCCGGCTCCTGCGACGTTCCCTGAGAGGCAAAACCATAGCGAGCGCGCAACCCGATGCGAAACTCCCATTTCGCTCTGCCACGCGCCCGGCAGGGTCCCCCACCAGCTCCGAACAGCGTTGGGTCCGCCTGCTCCGGAGTGCTCGCCGAGACGATCAGGCAGCCAGTTGCGCGTCCGCTGGCCGGGCGATGATGTAGATCAGTGCGCCGAAGAAAGGCACCAGCAGGATCAGCACGGTCCAGCCGGCCTTGGCCAGGCCGTGGTGGTCGCGCCGGCGGAAGTTGTCGACGAAGCACCAGATGACGAAGAACAGCAGCAGGAAGATCCCGGCGAACATCAGGAACGTCCAGAACAGGCTCGAGCAGCGGCCACGTGTACGAGAACATCGTGTGCACCTCCGGCGCCCGAAGCTAACGGCCTCGCGGCAGGACGCCGGTGGATGGCCGGCCTGCGTCAGCACCCGCTCACCAGCCCGTAGATGCTCTTGGCCATGAGGTAGAGCCCCAGCCCGAGCGACAGGAACACGATGACCTGGTCCCGGTGCGTCGTGATCCACTGCAGCAGCGCGGCGAGCCTGTCCTTGACCTTGGCGGGTCGCAGCGCGGCGTAGGTCTCCATGGCGAGCAAGCTCGCCGAGCACAAGAGGCAGAAGGCGAACACGGCGATGTACTGCGTGGTCGACGAGAGCTTGGCCGTGGTGATGTCGGCCACGCCGGCCGTGACCAGCACCCACGGCTGGAGCAGGAAGCCGAGGCCCGCCGCCGTCAGCGGGTTGACGCGGTCGATGCCGCGTCATCCACGCGGCTGGCCCTTCGGCTCGGCCGCCCCCCACTTGCCCCAGCGCCGGTAGGCGATGACGACGAGCACCACGCCGATGGCCAGCTTCACCGCCAGCGCGCCGGTCGAGGGGTTGCTGTTCGGGATGAGCGGTTCCCTCCGGTCACGAGCACCGTCAGCGCCACGATGGCGACCAGCGTGAGCATCCAGCCCAGGACGTAGCCCAGGCCCTTGAGGAGGCCGCCCTCGGTCGCCAGCAGCAGGATCATCGCGGTCAGCGGGATGGGCTCGAGGGTGACCACGAGTCCGATCAGGAACAGGTCCAGCAGCAACGGCGCACCCCCGGGTCGGCCAGGTCGGCGCCGAACCTACACGGCGAGGCGTCCGCCAGTCACGGCGACACGAGCCGGCGCACTGAACGCCGACGACGACCACGACGTGACACGACGGCACCGGGAGATCGACGGTCAACGCGTGGTGGCTCTCCCTCGGACCACCACGCGTCGACCGCCCGTTCGTGGCCGTGCCCCAGCCACCCGTGGCCCTGAGCGCCACAGTTTCCCCCACCGCGTCACATACTTCGACGCGGACAGATAGTCGGACGAGAGTCGCCGGGGGCTCGGGACCCCGTATCCCTCAATAAAGACTCTTCCCGACAACGGGATCGTGCCGGATCTGTTGAAGGCGAACCGCAGCGCCGGCGACCCTCGTCCATGCATGGATCTTGGCGTCCACGGCGCGCGGTCGACTAGGGCCAATGAGTCCCGTCGGACTGCTCCGAAGGTCCCAAGGTGCCAACGGCCCGTTGCACCTCACTGTGCCGCCCCAGGCAGACCGGGAGACAGCGCTGCGCTAGGACGTCCGGCCGACCCGCGCCCGGACATCGGTCCCGAGGTCGAGCACGGTGACGGCCGCCAGGGCATCTGCTCGGGCATGGTTACCGACAGGTCGCCGCCGGGCTCGACCGACCACTCGAGCTGCGCGTCGGTCCCGACGAGGCGCACCCGCCGCACCCGTGCGCCGTCGATGGCCCGCATGGTGATCCGCCGCGAGCCGCGGCATCCCCATGCAGCATCGCGTAGACGCCCTCGCCGCTCTTGGTGAAGCGCAGCGGTGTCCCGTCCACGCGTGGCCGACTCGGTCACGACCCAGGGCCGGCTGCCGTAGATCGCCTCGCCGTTGACGGCGAGCCACGCCCCGAGGCCGCGCAGCGGCGCCTGCTGCACGTCGGGAATGGTCCCGTCCGGTCGCGGGCCCGACGCCGATGAGGAGGTTGCCGTTCTTGGACACGACGTCGCAGAACATCTGGATGAGCTCGGTCTCGGAAATGATGTCCTCGGGCCGCTCGTGACGGTTGGCGCCGAACGAATGCCCGACGCCGCGCGCCAGCTCCCACTTGCGCTGGCGTGACCGTGCGCAGGACGTCGTACTCGGGCGTGCGGAAGTCGTAGTGCTTCGGCGCTGGCGAAGGTCAGATGCTTCTGCCTCTCGGGGATGAAGCGCCACAACGCCTGCACCACGGCGCCGGCGCCGCGCACGATGGCGTCGGTGAACTGGTTGCGTGGCAGACCGGGCTCCTTCCACCGGTCATTGATGACGTCCCTCCTCAACTGCGTTGTAGTAGTACGCGAAGAGCTGGGGTAGGCGGGGGTCCGTCGGCCACGCGATGTCGTTCCACAACACCGATGGCTGATAGCGGTCGATGAGCTCGCGCCAGTGCGCCGGTGATGTACTCGACATAGCGATCGTCATGCGGAACGGCCAGCACGGCATCGGCGGCCTGGGAGAGGACCACCCGGTTGTAGGGCCAGTCGTAGCCGCCGGAGTAGTAGAGCCCCATGCGCATGCGCCTGGCCCGCACCGCTTCGGTCAGGTCGCCGACCAGGTCGCGGCGGGCGTGGTACTCACCCTTCACCGGATGCGGGATGGCAGAGGGCCAGAGGGCGAACCCGTCGTGGTGCTTCGTGGTGAGCACGACATAGCGGGCACCCGCCGACTGGCAGAGTTCGGCCACGGCGTCGAGGTTGGCCCCGGATGACGCGTCGTTGAACGTACGGACGAAGTTGTCGTAGGGGTAGTCGTCTCCGTAGACCTCGGCGTGGTACTTCTGGGTGGGGCTGCCCTTGATCTGCATGGAGTTGAGGTACCACTCGGCGTACGGGTTCTCCCGCAGCATCCGCCTCGGCCCGTCGTGAATGAGCAGCTGCTGGATGTCGGGCACGCGCGGCGCCCATCCGGGGACCGAGTAGAGGCCCCAGTGGATGAAGACCCCCAGCTTCGCGTCGTCGAACCAGACGGGTACCCGGTGGGTCCGCAGGGATTCCCACGTCCCCTCATACATGAGTGGTGGATTCTCGCATGTGAAAGCGCCGCCTGCGACGCCGCATGCATGGTCAGCCCGCGGCCAGGGCCGCGCCCCCGGTGCCGGCAGCCCCGCCGCCCTGCCCGGGCTTCCCGTAGCGCAGCCGGAAGGCGAGGTAGGCGAACGGGCCGACGAAAATCGGCAGCCAGTACGAAATGATGCGGTAGGCCAGCGTGGCCACGACCGCATCGCCGCCCGGCACCCCGGCCAGGATGAGCAGCGCGCTCAGTCCCGCCTCGACGATCCCGAGGCCTCCCGGCGTGATGGGGATCAGGGCGAGCAGCCCGGCCACCGCGTAGGCCAACAGCACCAGCGAAGGGTTGGGCTTGACCCCGGTGGCCCGGATCGTCGCCAGCAAGGTCCCGAAGTCGAAGGCGAGGCGGCCACTGCTCAGGAGCATGGCGGCCTTCCAGCGCTCGGCCCAGCACCTTGCGGATCCGGTTGCGCTCGAAGACGAGCCGGTCCTGCAGCCCAGTCATCGGCTCGGCCTTGCGCCTCAGGCGGTTCCGGGCCGACTGCACGACGCGGCCGGCCCACCGGAGCGGCGCGTCCAGCGTGAGGACCAGCGCGCCGAAGCCGGCGAAGAGCACGAACGCCGCCAGGCCCAGCAGTGCCGCGTGGAGGAGACCGTTCGCAATCGGAGTGCCGGCGAGGATGGCCGGCAGGACGAAGATCGGGAGCGCGAGCAACCCGGCGATGCCGAGGAGGGAGAAGGCCGTCAGTCCGGCCACCGCCGTCGCCGGATCGTTGCCCGCCGCGGCGAGCATGCGGAACTGGGTCGCCGCCCCGAAGGCGGCGCCTCCGGGCACGATCAGGCTGATGGCGTTCCCCGACAGCTGCGACGTCGTGACCGAGAACCAGGCCGTGGTCCGGAGCGCGATCCGCTGCAAGGCGATGGTGCAGGCGAAATGCGCCACCTGGAGCGCGATGGCGATCGAGAACCAGATCGGGTCGAGCGAGGACAGCTTGGGGAAGGCGTCGAAGACCTCGGCCAGGCTCGGGAAGACCAGGTAGATGGTGATGCCGGCAACCACCACCATGACGGTCTTCTTCGCGATGGACCGCCACGGCAGTGGTGACTCGACATCGTGTTCGATCCGACTGGCGAGCCGTTGCGACATGGCGTCGCTGTCGGCGGCGCTCAGCCCCGGTTCACCCGTACTGAACTCCTCGGGTTCGTGGTCTTCCTGCCTCGCCACCGGCGAGCAGCTCTCGGTGACGGACCAGCGGCCTGCCTAGCTGGCCAGGATCTTGGCCTTCTGGGCGTCGAATTCGGCATCGGTGAGCACGCCCTGTGACTTGAGGTCGGCCAGCTTGGCCAGCTGCGAGGCCGAGTCCGAGCCCGGCGTGCCCGCCGCCTGCTTGACGTACTGGTCGAACGCCTTCTGCTGCTGCGCCGCCTGCTCCGCGGCCCGCTCGTGCATCTTGCCGCCCCGGGCGATGAGATACACGAAGACCCCGAGGAACGGGAGGACGATGATGAAGATCACCCACAGCGCCTTGGCCAACCCGCCCATGTCGTGGCTGCGGAAGACGTCCATGAACACCATGATCAGCAACCAGATCCAGATGATGAAGAGGAAGAAGTACAGCATCGTCAGGAAGGCGTCGAGGATCGGGTAGGCTGGAAGCAAGCATCGAAAAACTCCTTGTTGTCAATGGTCGGCGAGTACCCGACCGTCCATGTCTAGCCCCTGTGCCTGAACCGATGCTGGGATGGCGCCTCGGGAGTTGCCCTCCGGGGAGGCGATCTCGCCTCACCCGCCGGAACGCTTTCCGAGACCGACGGACGCCCATGCCCACCATGGCGCGACCACCGAGATCGACCAGGAAAGATATGCGCCACCGACAATGCCAACTGGTCCATGAACCCCGAGCTCAACATCACCACCCTGGCCGTCATCTCGGCCTGTGTCCTCCTCTGGGGCCTCATTTCGGCGCGCCTGGAGCGCTGGGACGTCTCGGGGCCGATCGCGTTCGTCCTTCTCGGCCTGGGCGCCACACACGGGCCCACGGCGGTGATCCACGTCAACCTGCATTCCTCGACCATCCGCTCCCTGGCCGAGGTGACCCTCGCCCTGGTGCTCTTCTCCGACGCCTCCAGGGTCAATGTCCGGGCCCTGCGGGCGGACGCCGCGCTCCCTGCACGCCTCCTCGGTATCGGCCTGCCACTTTCCATCGGGGCCGGGGCCGGGGTGGCCGCGCTGCTCTTCGGGGGAAGCGGGCTCTGGGTGGCCGCCGCCATCGGGGCCATCGTCGCCCCGACGGATGCCGCCTTGGGCGCCACCATCATGGACGACGAACGGGTGCCCTCGGCCGTGCGCCGCCTCCTCAACGTCGAGAGCGGTCTCAACGACGGCATCGCCACCCCGTTCGTCAACCTCTTCATCGCGGGGGCGGTCAGCGTCGAGGCCGTGAGCGGTGTCCATCCGACCACGGCCGCCGTCGAGCTCCTCGGCGGGGCCGGCCTCGGCATCGGCGTGGGTGTGGTCGGTGCCGTTCTCCTGGGCCTGGCCAGCCGCCATGGTTGGAGCACCACTGGGTTCCGGCCCATCGCAGTGCTGGCCCTGGCGCTCTTCGCCTACTCCGCCTCCGTGGTCGCCGGCACGAACGGCTTCATCGCCGCCTTTGTGGCCGGCATGGCCTTCGGCGCCATCGACCGCCGCGACGACGTGGCCGACCTGCGCTTCACTGAGGAGGGCGGCACCCTCCTCTCCCTCCTGGTCTGGTTCATGTTCGGGGCCGCCATGCTGGGCCCCGGCCTGGCCGACGTGGGTTGGCGCGATGCCGTCTTCGCGGTCCTTGCCCTCACCGTCGTCCGGATGGTGCCGGTCGCCCTCGCGCTCGTCGGAAGCGGCCTCGACCGGGCCACCGTGGGCTTCGTCGGTTGGTTCGGACCCCGCGGCCTGGCGTCGGTGGTGTTCGGCCTCATCGCCGTCGACGCCCTGGCGCCCGAGCAATCCAAGGTCGTGCTGGGCGCGGTCACCTTGACGGTCGCGCTCAGCGTCCTGCTCCACGGCGTCAGTGCGTCGCCCCTCGCGTCACGCTACGGGGCGCTGGCCCAACGGCTCCACCCGGAAGGGCCGGAGCACACCGGCGCCGCGCCGATCAACACCCGGAGCCTCCGAGGCCTGCACCCGCCGACTGGGCGGGAAGGCCCACGGCAGGGTGCGGGAGGCCCGCCGTAGACTCACAGGTCCCGCAGATGCTTCACTGTGGTCGTCGTTCCGGGCTTCCATCCCGGGTTGTCGGAGAGAAACGCGAGGAGAGGACCTTGGCCAGCGAAGGATTGCACGAGCCGCGCGAGCTGCTGGACGAAGCCAGCGTCGACCACCACCGCGCAATGACGTCATTGTGCGAGGAGCTGGAGGCGATCGATTGGTACGACCAGCGGGTGAAGGCGACGTCGGACGAAAGCCTGGCGGCGATCCTGGCCTACAACCGGGACGACGAGAAGGAACATGCGGCCATGGCGCTCGAATGGCTGCGCCGGCGCGACGTGGCCCTCGACACCCAGCTCCGGAAGTTCTTGTTCTCGTCGGGCCCGATCACCGAGGTCGGTGAACAGGGATCCAACGAGTCCGCATCCACGGTCAGCGTCGCCGGGTCGCTCGGCATCGGAAGCTTGAAGGGAACTGCGAGATGAACCACCTCCACCGCGAACTGGCACCGATCTCCGAGGCAGGCTGGGACGTCATCGACGACGAAGCCAAATCCCGGCTCCCGACCTATTTGGCCGCCCGCAAACTGGTGGACTTCGGCGGCCCGTACGGGTGGACCCATTCGGCCACCGACCTGGGCCGTATCGCACCCATCTCCGGCCCGTCCGAAGGCGTTGCCGCCGCGCGGCGAATCGTCCTCCCTCTCATCGAATTCCGCACCGAGTTCAAGGTGTCACGCGTCGAGCTCGACGACGTCGAGCGGGGCACCGACAATCCTGACCTGGCCGAGCTCGACCAAGCGGTGCGCCAAATCGCCTTGGGCGAGAACGTCACCGTCTTCCACGGCCACGAGGCCGCCGGGCTACGCGGCATCACCGAAAGCACCTCCCATGAGCCCATCGCCCTCGGCGACATTGCCAGCGCGCCCGACGGGGTGGCCCGCGGCGTCAACGTGCTTCGTCAGGCCGGTATCGATGGGCCCTACGGGCTGGCCATATGCCCGGACATGTACACCCGCATTGTCGAGAGCACGGAGTACGGCGGACATCTGCTGTTGGACCACTTGCGCAAGATCCTCGGCGGCCCCCTGGTGTGGGCGCCCGGGATCGAGGGCGGTGTCGTCCTCAGCCTGCGCGGCGGGGACTTCCAGATCGATTGTGGACAGGACCTCTCCATCGGCTACCTCGACCACGACGCCGATACGGTGCGGCTCTACATCGAGGAGAGCTTCAACTTCCGGGTGCTCGAGCCCGACGCCGCCGTGGCGCTCCGCCTCGGGGACTGACGCAGCCGCAGCTTCTCGCTGTCCTGATCGCTACTGCTGACCGGCGGCCGCCCGGTTGACCGTCGGAACACGTCGACGGACCTCCAGGGCGGATCGCGAGGCGGCGGGGCCCGAAAGGCCCGGCCCCAACGCGGGAAACGATCGCGCCGCTCGTGCAGTGTCGAGCAGCGCGCCGATCTCCTGCGCCTCGACTGGTCCCGAGAAGAGGAACCCTTGGCCGTGATCACAATTCTCCGCTGCGAAGTCCCTCGAGTTGTTCGTGGGTCTCGATCCCTTCGGCCAATGTCACAAGCCCGAGGGTGCGGCCGAGTTCGATGAGCGTGTGGATCAGCGCGGCTGCATCGGGGGATCGGGTCATGTCGGCGACGAACGACCGGTCGATCTTGAGCACGTCGACCGGGAATTGGCGGAGATAGGCGAGCGACGAGTAGCCGGTCCCGAAGTCGTCGATGGCCACCTTGACCCCCAGCGCCTTCAGGCTGTTGAGCCGGGCCACCGTGGCGACCGAGTCCCGCATCAAGGTCGACTCGGTGACCTCCAGGATGAGCATGTCCGGATCGAGCCCGTTCACCGTCAGGGCGTTGCGGACGTCCTCGACGAGTTGGTCCGATTCGAGCTGCCGCATGGAGACGTTCACCGAAATGCTGGCCCGGTGCCCGAGGCGGTGCCATGCCGCCGCCTCCCGGCAGGACTGGTTGAGCACCCACCGGCCGACGTCGACGATGAGGCCTCTTTCCTCCAGCACCGTGATGAAGACGTCGGGCGCGATCGTCGCCCTTGGTCGGGTGCTGCCACCGGATGCAGTGCCTCGACGCCTTGGATCTGAATCCCGTCGAGGTCGAAGATCGGGTGGTAGAGCAACGTGAACTCGTCGTCCTCCAGCGCTGATTCCAGGTCTGACTTGAGGACCAGCCGCTCCTTGGCCGCCGACTGCATCGAGCGCTCGAAGAGGACGGATTGGTCGCGCCCGGCTCCTTTGGCCCGGTAGAGCGCGATGTCGGCGTCACGCAGGAGATCCTCGGCCGATGGACGGTCCCCCACCGCAATCCCGATGCTCGCCGAGACCGTGATCGACATGCCGTCGATCCCCGGGATGTGGAAGGCGGGCTTGAGCACCTCGTGCACCCGTTCGGCGATCATCTCGGGCCCGTGGGCGAACGAGACGCCCTCCGCCAAAATCACGAACTCGTCCCCACCGAGACGGCCGACCGTGTCGCCTGAGCGGAGAATGCCGAGCAGCCGCCCGGCGACCATCTGCAGCAACTTGTCACCGGCCCCGTGCCCCAGAGAGTCGTTGGAGTCCTTGAAGTTGTCCAGGTCGATGAACAGTGCCGCCACCGGCACGCCCGACCGCCGCGCCCGCACCAGCATCTGCTGCGCCCGGTCGAGAATCAGCTGACGGTTGGCCAGGCCCGTCAGTGGATCGTGCAGCGCGCGGATGCGCCAGCAAGGCCTCGAACTTCTTGCGCTCGGTGACGTCGCGGATGTTGGCGACGTACCCCGCCACCGAGGGACGGTCCATCTGGTTCGAGACCACGGCCTCCACGTCCCGGCTCGTTCCGTCCCTGCGCAACATGCGGAATTCGAGCGTGGCCTGTTCCGGATGTGACTGGAAATCTCCCCCGAGCAGTTTCCGGACGGTTTCGAGATCCTCGGGGTGGACGAAGTCCGTCGAGAGCCGGCCGACAAGCTCCTCCGGCTCGTACTGCAGGAGTTCCTTGATGGCCGGGGACACGTAGCGGAACACGCTCTCCTCGCCGAGGATCATGGTCACGTCGGAGGAGTTCTGGATCAGCGAGCGGAACCGGTCCTCGCTCAGGCGGAGGGTCGTCTCTGCCTCTTCCTTCTGCTCCATCGCTGTTTCGTTCTGCTCCATGATGGCGCCGGCCATCCGGATGACGAAGAAGATGACGAAGGCGCCCATCACGGTCAGTGAGGCGGCCTGGGTCTGCGAGAGCTCTGATGGGAGCCAGCCCCGAGAAAGGCAGAACTGGCCCACCGCCATGCCGAGGAGACTGCAGACGACCGTCGACCGCCAGATGCGGGATCCGACCCGCGCCAGGTTCTCCAGGGCGACGAAGGCGTACGCCGCCCAGAGGACCGGCCCCCACCCCGTGAGGTAGATGGCGACGGTCACCGCGGCAACCTGGCTGACCACTCGGAGGTTGAGCGTCAGCCAGCTCGGGCGGATTGTGTACAAGTGGTCCACCGACGCGTTGATGACGGCTATGGCGGCGAGAACGCCGAACCACGCCCACGGCGACACCCGTGCCGACGTAGCCGAACCGCATGAGGACCAAGATGACCGCGAACGCAACGGGCCCGATGAGGTAGGCCAGCTTTGTCGGATCCAACCACTGTCGCGCCGCCGAGGACGCTCGAACGGGAGGTTCGGGCGAGCCTGTTCGGGCAGACGTCATCGCGGCATCCTGAGAAGCCTCCGCCATGTCCCCCACTTTGTTTGAAGAGCTCAGCTCTTTGTATCGACACCTCGGTGGGGCAACTTGATCACCGCGGAGGCCTCCGGAATGTGGTTCCTGCGTTGGCAAAAGTGCTTCCCACCTGGGTGTGGCCGAGAGCGCTTTCGACTGCCCCCTCCCTGCTCCGAGCGTCAGCTCGTCATGCCTGATTCCCTCCGGGAAGACCGCCACCATTCCTCCCGGCTCAGAAGCCGGTGGCTCGTCGCAAAGGCGGACACGTTGTGGTCCCCGGCAACTCCATCGACGATCCTCATCGACGGATCAGACCGCCTGGCCGTCTGTCCATCTGCCCGCTTCGTGACTCCTCGCCCCAAAGATTTCGGCACCCCGGGTTGGTAGTCTTCCCACGCACACAGGAACCGGTTCTGGGTTCTGAGGGGTGGCAGGCGCAGAAACCGCGTTGTGCAGACGGGGGTTCGGCCATGACAAGGATCACGGGGATGCGAGCCGTGGGGGCAGCATTGCTGCTGACCGCCCTGACTGCTTCGGGGATCGTGCTCGCGCCGGGGGTGACCGGAGCGTCCTCGACGTCCTCCACGTTCGGGACGCTGCCGTCGCCCTGCGGCGAAGGGCACGCCACCGGCGCCACTGAACAAGGAGTGACCAACTCCACCATCAACATCGGATACGGCGACGATCGCGGCTTCTCGGGGAGCCCCGGACTCGACCAGGAGATGGGCGACGCGGTCAAGGCGATGATCGCCTGGTGCGACGCCCAGGGCGGAATCAACGGGCGCAAAATAGTCGGCGACTACTACGACAGCGCTGTCACCCAGGTCGGCGATGTCGTGGCTCAGGCGTGCAAGACCGACTTCATGCTCGTCGGCGAGGGCTTCGCGCTCGACGGTCTGGCGGAGCAGACCCGGCTGGGCTGCAACCTCGCCGCGGTCCCCGGCTTCACGGTCTCCCCGGTGGTCGCCAACGCGTACGAGATGTACCAGGCCACGCCCAACCCGGCGAACCACAGCCCGGTGTCGATCGCCTATCAAGGCGAGAAGCTCTTCGGCTCGAAGACGAAGCACGTCGGTCAGTACGACTCGACCCTCTCCACCCAGCAGCAGTCGATGGCAAAGGACGTCCAGGCCTACGGCGAGGCCGGATGGAAGTGGGTCGACTGTCCCTTCCTCGTGAACTACAACGGCGAGGCCAACTACACCCCGTTCGTCCAGAAGCTCCAGAGCTGCGGTGCGCAGATCGTCTTCGACAACGCCACCCCGGGTCCGACCCTCTACGGCGCCCTCCAGGCGGAGAACCAGATCGGCTACAACCCGGTCTGGCTGATGGACGCCGCCGAGTACACGGAGGGCTTCGCCCAGTGGAACACCGGCGGCCTCGCCAACAACGTCTACGTCCGCGTCGGCTACGAGCCGCTCGAGGCGGCCAAGGTCGTTCCGGCGGTGGCGCAGTACCTCTCCATCGTGAAGAAGTCCGGCGGGCAGACCTCGGCGCTCGGGGAGCAGGCCACGTCCTCCTTCTTGCTCTGGGCCACCGAAGCCAAGGCCTGCGGTTCCACCCTCACCCGCCAGTGCATGATCAACCATCTTTCGAAGGTGACGACCTGGACCGGTGGCGGCCTCAACGCGCCATCCGATCCGGCCAAGAACCTGCCCTCGTCCTGTGGGATCTTGATGAAGCTCGACAACACCAAGTGGGTGCAGTACTACCCGAAGAAGCTCGGGACCTTCGACTGCTCACCCAAGTACATCGTGCCGAACTCGGGGTCGGTCATCGGCACCACCCTCAATGCGCAGGGCTACGCCACGCAGTACGCGACTGGATCGGTCATCAAGCCCCAGAGCTAGACCCGACATCCCCGCTGGACATCAGGGCAGACAGGATCTGACGATCGCTCCAACCTGCTCGATCTCGAGCAGGAACCCGTCATGACCGAAGTTGGACTCAATGACTGACAGCGATGGGTCGCCGGGCAGCATTCGTGCCAACTGTTGCTGTTGCGCGAGCGGATAGAGCCGATCAGACGCAATCCCCGCAACGACGGTCTGCGCCCGCACCCGTTGCAGGGCCGGCGCGATCCCACCGCGACCTCGACCGACATCGTGGTGGTTCATGGCTTCGCTGAGGGTGATGTAGGAGTTCGGGTCGAATCTCTCCGCCAGCTTCGCACCCTGATGCTGCAGGTACGACTCAATTGCGTAGCGCCCGCCCTTGAGTGGTTCCTCCTCACCCTGAGGCTGCCGGTCGAAACGCTGCTCGAACTCGTCCCCCGTCCTGTAGCCGAACTGGCCGAGGCCTCGCGCAATCGAGAGCCCGTCAACGGGTCGACGATCGCTCCCGTAGTAGTCACCACCCTGAAACGCCGGGTCGGACCGGATCGCCCGGACCTGGAGAGAGCACAGTGCGATCTGGTCGGCCGAGGCGGCGGCGCCCACCGCCAGGATGACGGCGCGGGCAACTCTCTCGGGCTGCCCGACGCTCCACTCGAGCACGCGCATGCCACCCATGGAGCCGCCCACGACGCATGCCCATTGCGCGATCCCGAGCTCATCGGCCAGGGCGACTTCCACCGCCACCTGGTCGCGGATGGTGATGACCGGAAAACGTGAACCGTACGGCTCGCCATCGGGTCGGAGCGAGGAGGGTCCGGTTGTCCCCTGGCATCCGCCGAGAACGTTCGGGCACACCACGAAATAACGATCCGTGTCGATGGCCGCACCGGGGCCGATCAGGCCGTCCCACCACCCGGCCTGGGGGTGTCCGGGACCCGGAGGGCCCGTGGCATGCGCGTCACCGCTGAGCGTGTGAAGCACGAGGACGCAGTTGGACCCGGACGCGTTGATGGCCCCCCAGGTCTCGTAGGCAACAGTCACCTCGTCGAGTCGCCCACCGCCTTCGAGCGAGAAGCCCGCCCCTCCCTCTCCCCGGAGCGTGGCGAACCGGCGGCGCCCAGGATCGTCTCCGGGCACCCACACACCGGGCAGAAATGTCGGGGTCACTCTCCCTTTGCGGCGCGGAACCCTGCATCGAGGTCAGCCAGGATGTCCTCAATGGACTCGATGCCGACGGAGAGCCGGACCAGGTCCGGCGTCACACCCGTCGTGGTCTGCTCGGCCTCAGTGAGCTGGGAGTGCGTCGTCGAAGCCGGGTGGATCGCCAGGCTCCGCACATCGCCCACGTTCGCCAGGTGGCTGAAGAGCTCGAGGCCTTCGATGAACCGTCGCCCTGCGTCCGCTCCGCCCGCAATGCCAAACGCAATGATGGCGCCCCCTCCGTTGGGTAGGTATCGCTTCTGGCGCTCGTGCCACGGGCTGGACTGCAACCCCGGATAGGCGACCCACGACACCTCATCCCGAGCTTCGAGCCAGTTCGCCACCGCAGTGGCGTTCTGCACGTGTCGCTCCATACGCAGACTCAGGGTCTCGAGGCCCTGCAGGAACAGGAACGAATTGAGGGGCGCGACCGCCGGCCCCGTGTCGCGGAGGTACTGCAGCCGCGCCTTGAGGACGAACCGGGCGGGGAAGAGAGCCTCGGGCAGGCTCCCGAACACGAGCCCGTGATAGCTGGGGTCGGGTTCGGTGAAGCTCGGAAAACGCCCACTTCCTTCGTAGTCGAACTTGCCGCCATCGACGATCACACCACCGATGGAGGTCCCATGGCCGCCGATGAATTTCGTGGCCGAGTGCACGACGATGTCGGCACCGTGAAGGAGCGGTTGGGCCAGATACGGGGTCGCCAGAGTGTTGTCGACCACGAGCGGAATCTTGTGCTCATGGGCGACGCCTGCAACGCCCTCGAAATCGAGCACGTCGCCCTTCGGATTCCCGAGTGTCTCGGCGTAAAACGCCTTTGTGTTCGGTCGCACGGCCGAACGCCAGGCTTCGAGGTCGTCAGGATCATCGACGAATGTCGTCTCGATCCCCAATTTCGGCAGCGTGTAGTGGAGGAGGTTGTACGTGCCCCCGTAGAGCGAAGCGGACGACACGATGTGACCGCCGTTCTCGGCCAGGTTCAGCAGCGTGATGGTCTCGGCGGCCTGACCACTGGCGACGGCGAGGGCGGCCACGCCACCTTCCAGGGCAGCGACCCGCTCCTCGAACACGGCCTGGGTGGGATTCATGATGCGGGTGTAGATGTTGCCCAGCTCCTCGAGCCCGAAGAGGGCCGCCGCGTGCGAGGTGTCGCGGAACGTGTAGCTCGTGGTCTGGTAGATCGGCACGGCGCGGGCGCCAGTTGTGGGATCAGGAGCAGCTCCTGCATGAACCTGGCGAGTCTCGAATCCCCAATCGGGCATGGTGGTGGTCTCCTTGGATCGGATCAGCTGGCCGGGGATCGCGGCAACCCGGGATCCCGGATCTTTACAAACCCGACTGATTTAGTCAACTATTGTACGGGCTCCTTCAATCCTCCCGAGAAAGTGGGTGACGCGCAATGGGGATTTCGGTGCACTGGTTCCTGCCGACATCGGGCGACGGTCGGAACGTGGTGCCCGGAGCGGGGGGCCACGGTCGTGCCGCGTCCATCGAATACCTCTCCCAGATCGCACGCCGCCGACGATCTCGGATTCGATGCCGTCCTCACCCCGACGGGGACGACGTGCGAGGACGCCTGGCTGGTCACGACCGCCCTGAGCCAGCAGACCACCAGGCTGCGGTTCCTGGTGGCATTCCGTCCGGGCATCACCAACCCGACGCTCGCCGCGCAACAAGCAGCGACCTTCCAACGGATCACGAACGGGCGCCTCTTGATCAACATCGTGACCGGTGGCGATGCGTTCGAGCAGAGGCGATTCGGCGACTGGCTCTCCCACGACGAGCGCTACGCCCGCACCGATGAATTTCTCCAGATTCTGCGGGGAGCGTGGCGCAGCGAGCCTTTCGATTTCGATGGGTGGCACTACAAGATCCGGGGAGCGACCACGATGGCTCCACCGGACCCCATTCCCGAGGTGTTCTTCGGCGGCGCCTCGAGTGTCGCCGAAGATGTTGCCGCGCGGAACGTCGACGTCTATCTCTTGTGGGGCGAACCGCCCGCCATGGCCGAAGAGCGCATCAAGAGAGTGCAGGAGAAGGCTGCGGCGCAGGGTCGGAGCGTCCGCTTCGGCATGCGTCTGCACGTCATCACCCGCGACACCGAACGCGAGGCCTGGGCCGAGGCAGATCGACTGCTGGACACATTGGACCCGGCTCTGATCGACGCCGCACAACAGCTGCTGGACAAGAGCAAACCAGTCGGCCAGCAGCGGATGCTGTCGCTGCACGGTGGCACCCGGGAGGATCTCGAAGTCAGCCCGAACCTCTGGGCCGGGATCGGTCTGGTGCGTCCAGGGGCCGGCACGGCCCTGGTCGGCAGCCACGAGCAGGTGGTTCAGCGCATCCTCGACTACCACGACCTCGGGCTCGATGAGTTCATCCTGTCCGGCCATCCGCACCTCGAAGAGGCCTATGCCGTGGGCGAAGGTCTGCTTCCCCTCGTGACCGAGACGGACGGCACTCGGCTCGGTGCAGCGTGGTCGCCTGGTGGACCCCACGAGCGACGCAGGAGTTCGGAACCAGCCACCTCCCCTTAGCCGGGCCAAGGTGGATCGCTATCCCCCTTGAGGGAGGTGGTCCTCGAGGGCCTTGACCAACAACCGTCGGAACGTCACCCGCTCCGAGTCGCTCAGACCGCCGAGGATCTCATCCTCGATGCTGCCCTGCGCCACCTCCGCCCGCTCCAGCGCCTGGAGGCCGGCCTCCGTGATGTCGACGATGTGGCGCCGCCGGTCGGCCGGGTCCCGCCGCCGCTCCACGTACTCGAGGTCCTCGAGGTCGTTGAGCACCAGCACTCCCGTGTTGGAGTCCATCGACAGGTCCTCGGTCAATACCTGCTGAGCGGAACTCGGGTGATCGCGCAGATAGGCCAGGACGACCATGTTCTTCAGGTTCATGCCCACCAGGTCGACTGTGCTGCGGACGAAGACAGCACGCGACAGCCGGGTCAGGAGGACGATCGTCCCCGTGGTCGGGGTGGTGGCCTCCCTCGCTGTCACGACGCGCATCCTGCCATGGCTCCTCCGGGCGGGCGGCGCACGGTCATTTCAATCACCCCTCTATGATAGTCCCGAGATCATGACTATCCCCGACTCCGGAACGATGACCGTGCCGCGCCTCGGCACCGACGATGCCGGCGACCGCCGGCGCTGGATCGCCCTGATCGTCGTCTGCCTGGCCATGTTCATGAACGCGCTGGACGGCTCCATCGTGAACGTGGCGCTGCCCGACGTGCAGAAGAGCCTCCACTTCTCGCAGTCGGGCCTGACGTGGGTGGTCGACGCCTACCTGATTTCCTTCGGCAGCTTCCTCCTCATGGCCGGCCGCCTGGGCGATCTCGTCGGCCGCAAGAAGGTGTTCCTCGCCGGTGTGGCGTTGTTCACCCTGGCCTCCATCGCCTGCGGTTCGGCCGACAGCCAGGCTCTGTTGGTCGGTGCTCGCTTCGTCCAAGGTATCGGCGGGGCGCTCTCCTCCTCGGTGATCGTCGCCATCATCGTCACGGAGTTCCCCAGCCCGGTTGAGCGGGCCAAGGCCATGAGCGCCTACGTGTTCGTCGCCGTGGGCGGCGGCTCCATCGGCCTGCTTGTCGGCGGCGTCCTCACCCAGGCCCTGAGCTGGCACTGGATCTTCTTCGTGAACGTGCCTATTGGCATCGCCACGCTGATCCTGGGCCGCATCCTGGTGGTGGAGAACGTCGGCCTCGGCCTCAAACAGGGCGTCGACGTGGTCGGATCGGTGCTGGTGACGCTGTCACTCATGGTGGGCATCTATGGCATCGTGACGGCGTCCTCCGACGGCTGGGGCTCGTTCCACACTTTGGGCATCCTCGCGGCCGCCGTCGTGCTGTTCGTCGCCTTCATCGTCTTGGAGGCGAAGCTGACCAACCCGATCATGCCGCTCCGGATCCTGAAGCTCCGGACGTTGACCGGGTCGAGCGCCATCCGGGGCCTGCTGGCGACCGGCATGTTCTCCACATTCTTCATTGGTGCGCTCTATCTCGAGCATGTGCTGGGTTACAGCCCCATCAAGACTGGCCTGGCCTTCATGCCGGCGACGGCGGGGATGGCTCTCATGTCGGCGGGTGTGACCGCCTGGCTGGTCAACCGGTTCGGCAAGGTGGTGATGTACCCAGCCATGCTGCTCGCCGCAGGCGGTTTGCTCCTGCTCGCCTCGGCCGGCCAGGGAGCCAGCTACTTTCCGACGATCTTCTTCGCCTTCCTGATGTTGGGGGTGGGTGCCGGCGCGTCGTTCATGCCACTGCTCCAGATCGGCATGTCCGAGATCCCCACCGCCGATGCGGGCCTGGGCTCGGGCATCGTCAACGTCTCCCAGCAGATGGCCGCGGCCGTGGGCCTGGCCGTCCTCAGTTCCATCGCGACGACCCGCACCCGCTCGTTGGTGGCCGAAGGCCATGCGGTCATCGGTTCGCTGACCGCTGGCTACCAACTTGCACTCGTTGTTGCGGCCGGCTGCGTCCTGCTCGGCCTGGTGCTGGCGCCGATCCTGCTCCGCACGCACGAGACGCCCGAGGAGGAACGGGCGCGCATCGCCGAGAACATGCAGAACCCCGAGACGTACGAACACCTCGTTCTGTAGGGGAACACAGGCGCGGTCGCGCACGAGGGCGACGACTCGATGCGGGATGGCCTGGCCGAGATTGTCAAGAGGAATTGGGAGAATTACTTCGTTGTGCGCTCAATCCTGGAATGGTGCGGGACCGGCAGAGGCACGATCACGACCGGGATACTGGAGTGTTCGACGAGCTCGAGGCTGGTGCTCCCCAAGAGCGTGCCGGAATGTTGCCCGGACCCACGAGATCCGACGACGATCAGATCGACCGAGTGAGGCGCAGCGATCATTCGAAGGAGGGCAGAGCACGGGTCCCCGTCGATGACGAGCCACTCCACCGCAGTCGGATCCATTCCTGCGGCGACAGCAACCTCAACCGCAGCCTCTTGATGTGGACTCTGGCGGTCCAAGAGGCCTGCGTGCTCCAACAGGCCCACCGCGTGGACCACCTTCAGGTGCGCATGAACGAGCCCGGCGAGTTCGGCTGCCCAGCGGAGTGCGCTTCTTGAGTCACCTGAGCCGTCGAAACCCACCGCGACCCTGTCAATTCCGTTCACCGGTTGCCACCCCCTTCGTGCAGATCAGCGATTGCCGAGTGGCGAGCCATGGCTGCGGACGTGACGTCCTCCCGCCCAGGCCCTCCACACGAGGGGGGTTCCAGCCCCACCTCCATATCGAGGAGAGTGCCCAAGACGGCAGTCACAGACGAACGCAATGCTCGGGAGCTGTAGCCGCCCTCCAAGAACAGCGCGAGACGACCTGGACGAGGGGCAAACGAACGCACGAGGCGAGCGAGCTGTGCAAAGTCCCCTGTGGAGAGGGCGAGCTCACCCAGGGGATCGGCCCGGTGAGCATCGAAACCACACGACACCAGGACCCAATCCGGCCCAAATTGATCGATCGCCGGGTGAGCGATCTCCTCAAGACCACCGAGAACAATGTCTCCGGTCGCACCTCGTGGCAGTGGGACGTTGACCGTGAGGCCGACGGCGTTGGGGCCTCCGACCTCTTGAGCTCGGCCCGTGCCCGGAAAGAGGGGCCATTGATGGGTCGAGACGTAGAGAATTCGGGGATCATCCCAAAAAATGGATTGCGTTCCATTGCCGTGGTGGACATCCCAGTCCACGATGAGGACTCGCTGGCCTCTCGCCGCAAGCATTGCCGCGCTCACGGCGACGTTATTGAGCAGGCAGAAACCCATTGCTCGGTCTGCCTCGGCGTGATGTCCGGGTGGTCGCACAGGGACGAAGGCAACACCCTCACCCTGCCCCTCTAGGGCTCTGATCGCTTCAAGGCCGGCGCCAACGGCGCGGCGGGCCGCAGCGAACGAGTCCAACCGGGCATAGGTGTCGGGATCGATGTCTCCGCCACCCTCCCGGCAGAAGCTCTCGAGCTCGTCGAGATACTTGGTCGTGTGCACCCGTGCCAGGTCCCCGAGTTCGGCCTCGGGGGAGCCGACGTAGTCAATCTCGCCTTCGAGATGGAGATCGCGCACTCCATCCATCACGGAGAAGATCCGGCCCTGCTGCTCCGGATGGGATGCGCCCCCGTCATGTGCACTGGCGCCAGATGGACCAGCGACAATCAGCATTTGCGAACTCGCTCGGCGGTCCCGACCGACGGGAGACGAGTAACTCGCCGCGTTTCGTCGCGGGTGGCCAGGGCGACGCGGTACGGCTCTGTCATCTCGATTCCAAAGCGCAGCCAGACGGTTCCGTACTCGATCTTCGTCGACACGTCGAAGCCAGAGTGATGGAACACGTCCAGCATTGCCTTGTTCTCACAGAGCGTCTCAGCCAGGAATGTTCCAATACCACGCGACCTGGCAGCCCGGGCGAGCTCGTCGAGCAGGAGCGACCCGATCCCGTGATGCTGATAGTCATCAGCCACGACGAACGCGACCTCGGCTTCTGGGGAACCCACGTAGCGGTCGAACCGACCCACGGCGATGAGACCTACTTCTGTCTCGACCACGAGAGCCAGACGGTCCGTGTAGTCCACGGTGGTGAAACGCTCGACTTCAGCTGCTGACAAGGTCGGATGAACCGTGAAGAACCTCAGGTACGTCGATCGCTGAGACAAATGCCGATGGAATTCGATGAGCGCCCTCTGCATCGTCGGGCCGGATCGGGCGCAGGCTGCAGCGAGTCCCGTCCACCAAGGTGACATCGGCCTCGAGATCGCTCGGATAGTTCGGCGGAGACGTCAACACAGACAATCCCCCTCAGAGCCGCCCTCACGAGGGAGACCGACTGGACGCTCCCCAGCTGCGTCATCCCTGACAGGCATCGTTGTGGGCATGCTTCTATCGTCCCCGCTCGGCCGCCCGCGAGCTAGGGACGTTGGTCCCGGCGCATCAGTCCGAGAGTCCCTTCTGGGTTCAGCATCGGGTCGAGAGGATCACCGCTGACCAGCGTCAAGAGGACATTGCCGAGAGATGCTGCGTACAGCCCGCATCAGTTCCCCCGCGTCGGGTCTTTAGGACCAAGGTCCCGATGACCGTGACCTTTGTCTCTGCTGGAACCCCACTGACGGTCAATACATTCTGATCGGAGGCGAGTTCGACGCAGACCTTGGTTCACCCAGCTCGACACAGGTCAACATATCAATGAATCCAGAGGTCGGACGCGTACTCGGGCCAGCACCGAGGGTTTCCGGGAGATAGAGACCATGGAGCCACCAACTTCGACGAGTTCATCAGTCCGGGTGGCGGAGACGCATATCTCTGTCCTCGTCTTCAGCGGCGACAGGGTCTACAAGATCCGCAAGCCGGTTCACTTCGACTTCTTGGACTTCAGGGAGCGCGTTGCTCGCCTCGCGGACTGCCGCCGCGAGGTCGAGCTCAATGCCCGACTGTCTCCTGACGTCTATCTCGGCGTCGCTGACCTCGTCATGGATGGCGAGCTGCTGGAGCATATGGTCGTCATGCGTGCACTCCCTGAGGAGCGCCAGTTGTCCTCCCTGCTGCGAACGGATGAGCGACACCGAGGCATGGCTTGACGCCGTCGCAGCGGTCCTGTCGTCCTTCCATGAGAGCGCAGCGCGGTCCGCGCAGATCTCAGCGTCTGCGAGCCCTTCGGCAGTCGCACGCAAGTGGAGGGACAATCTCGAAGAGGTCGCACGCATTCCCCATACCACGCTGGATCCAAGGGTCGAGACTGAGATTGGAAGCCTCGTCGCCCGTTGGCTGCATTCACATCGCGCACTTCTCGAAGCGAGAATCGCCGAAGGGCGAATCTGTGATGGTCACGGGGACCTGCAAGCCTCGGACATCTACTGTCTGGAGGACGGAATCCGCATCCTCGATTGCCTCGAGTTCTCAGACGCATTGCGGTGGGATGATGTCTGTGCAGACGTTGCATTCCTCGCAATGGACCTTGAGCGTCTTGGCCGGGGGGATGCAGCTGGCATGTTCGTCCGGGCATATGAGCATCATGCAGGTGCCCGACTGCCGCCGCCTCTCTTGCATTTTCATATGGCACTGCGCGCATACGTGAGAGCCAAGGTCGCGTGCCTTCGTTCCGAGCAGGAAACTGTCGCTGTCGGATTCAGCGCGTGACTCTCCAGAATTTGGCCCTCAAGCACATCCGGAGCGCCCAGTCGGCACTTGTGCTGATTGGAGGGCTCCCTGGTACAGGGAAGAGCACGCTCGCGGCTGGACTGGCGAAGGAGACCGGGTGGGTGCTCCTGCGATCCGACGAGATCCGGCAAGGTCGACCATCGGACCCTGATCGTTATGCACCCGAAGCCCGCGCTGCCGTGTACCGGGAACTTCTCGGGAACGCCCGAGAGCATCTTGAGGAAGGGGAGTCCGTGATTCTCGATGCGTCATGGGTGAGCGCCGAGGAACGCGCCAAGGCCGCTGGCGTCGCCGAGGAAACGGGAACCGAACTCCTCGCGATCTGCTGTACATGCGAGGAATCCATAGGAGCTGAACGGATCCAACAACGGCTCGCGCGCGGGGAGGACGTCTCGGAGGCCACCGTTGCCGTCAGAAATGTGATGGAGGCGGGAATGGACCCTTGGAGGTCGGCAGCTGCCATCGACACCTCGCATACCGCGCCGTCGGTCAATGTCGAGAGGGCACTCCGCACGCTCAGCCGCTGAGTGACAATCGGGTACCCGAGCCGTGGTCCCAGCCCCATTGGGGAAGACCGCGTGCGCCCAGCTCCCCGGCAGGGACTTAGGTCCCAGGTGGTCAGGCCCTTTCTCTCTACCACCGGACCCCAAATCACGGTCCAATAGATGCATCGACGAGTTCTGTACACGAAAAGGAGATTCTGATGCGGCAGGTGAAGGCCCCCAAGTCGCAGCGCACCACGGGTCGCAGCGGGCGGCCGTCCTTGAATCCGTATGTTCTCGATGACATCGCCCCCACTCTCACCGAGATACGCCGCGCACGGTCCGACAGGCCAAGCGACGTGCACTGACGACCGCACCCAGGTGCAGCGATCCGATGGCACAGCTGTCGCCGGAGACGCGTCCGCAACTTCCGAATAGTCCGAGCAAGCAACACCGAAAGAGGAGATGAAGATGTCTGACATCACACGTAGCTCAGAGAGCACCAGCCCAAACGGCACAGCGACGGACGACCAGACGGTCCGCTTCAACGAAGTCATGCGAATCCTCGACGATTGGAAGACCCGAATCGACGAGCTCAGGGTTCAAGTCGACCTGGCCAAGTTGGATTTGCGCGATGAGGCGGCGAAGCAGCTCGACCTTGCCCGCAATGTGAATTCTGTTGCGGCCTCGAAGCTCCGCGACGCCTACCAAGACGCTGCGGGCACAGCCGAGACTCTGCGCGTCGGTGTTCATGAATTCCTCCACGACATCAATGAAGCATTCGACGCTGTGCAGGCCGTCATCTCACGAGACTGAGGTCTCGATCACACGTTTTCCGAGAGGTACAGCTGCACCCTTTTTCACCGCAGAACCGTGGAAAGGATGGGACTGATGAGTAACGAGATCGCAAACGCAGACACGCCAGACGAACTTCGAATTGTCGTGGGCGTGGATGGCTCGTCTGGGTCGCTGCGAGCACTGGACTACGCCGCGAACCAGGCCGCTGCGACCGGGTCGATCCTGCAGATCGTCACCGTCTACAACGGGCTCCCGGGGTATGGAATCGTGACCCCAATTGTCCTTGACCAGGAGGGTGCCGAGTCCGTTGCGCGTCTCGCGATGGACAGAGTCCACGCAGCTCACCCCGGCGTCGTGACAAAGGGTGAAATCGTCTACGGAGTCCCGGGGGACGTTCTGGTGGAAGTGAGCCAAGGAGCGTCGGCACTCGTCGTCGGGACCAGAGGTCGTAGTCAGATTGTGGGCGCTCTGTTGGGCTCAGTTTCGGAGCACGTGATCCATCACGGACACTGCACAACCACCGTTGTCCGCTGATTTGACGATTCAGATGGTCGCACCAAGTTCGAGCCGGGAGGCTGATGACGCCATGGCTCGACGAGCGAACGGCCGATCGTCGGACTCAGTTCCCTGCTTCCGCTGTCGAACTTGCTTCTCCGCCCTGCGCCGGCGAGATCCATGCCGTCATCCTCTGGTCCGACCTCAACAGCGGAAGCATGTCATCCCCCGGAAGAGACAGGCCATCCCGCCAGCGCCGGGGACTGCCGTCCCTGGTCCTCAGGACCTTCCTCCCTAGCCGAACTGGGTGTTCCCCGGGGACGATGGGAGATGTTGTCGCCCAGGACTCAAGGAGGTCGCCGTGGGACAGAATGACCGAAACACCGAAAGGGGCGTTGAGCGTCGAATTGTCGTAGGAGTCGACGGATCAGCGTGCGCTGGCCGAGCCGTCGAGTTTGCCGTGACAGAGGCGGCCCGATGGGATGCCGTGCTTCATGTGGTGAGTGCGTATTCCGACATGCCCACTGAAGGCAGTGCCGTCTTTCCTGTGAGTCTGATCCATGAATCTGCCGACGCCATCGTTGCGGACGCACTCCGAGTGGCCGGCGAACTCGATCCTTCAGTCGTGGTCAAGGGCGAGGCCGTCCTCGACGCGCCTGGGCCGGCACTTGCTCGACTCAGCAGTGGAGCGATTGCACTCGTGGTGGGCACACGGGGCCACAGCGAGGTAGCTGGCATCTTCTTGGGCTCCGTCTCCCAATATGTCCTGCACCATGCACCGTGTACCACGATCGTGGTGCGCTAAACAGAAGCGAATCAACAAAGGAGTCCCCAGTGAAGCTCGACAGAAGGGGTTCGATGGTGCTCGGTGAGGACGAGTGCCGCAAGCACCTGGCTCGCCAAGCGGCCTCGACAGGCGTCGGCCGGGTCGCCATCAATGGCGACCCGTCGCCTTACGTCATACCTGTGAATTTCAGAGTGATCGAGGGCGGAATCGTGATCCGCCTCGGGGCGGGATGGGCCGCATTCCATCTCGACGGCTCGGCGGTGACCTTTGAGGCCGACCAGACAACGGCGGGCCGCCGTAGTGCCTGGAGTGTCGTCGTGGAAGGCGTTGCTCATCTCGTCCCGTACGACGATGTCGCACGGCTGGGGGCCAACCTCCCGAATCCAATCGTCACCGTTCCGGGAGTCCGGGTCTTTGAGATTGTCCCGAACAAGGTGACTGGTCGCGCCGTCGAACCCGACCTCCGTGGCGAACACAGGGACTCTTCGAAATTCTTCGAAGGAGTCGCTGAGAACCCGAGAGAACTGCATCTCGAAGGGGATGCCGCCCAGGAGCTCTCCGCCGTCCTGCATGAGGCGCAGTGGGACCTCGACACAGAGATCGCCAGCACCGATAGCGATGCGATCAGAAAGACGTTGCTCGAGCGTCGCCGTCTGCTCGACGCAATGGCAGCGCAGTTGGCGACGACGAACCCCCGTTGAAAACGACGAACCCCCATTGAACCACGATGTCGACTTAGGCCGTCAGAGTTCAGGTCCGGCTTCGTCGAAACGCAGGAGCCGAGGGTTCACACGCTCGGGGAGGAAGGCTCCGTCACGAGCGGTTGTCCATGGGTTGGATCTGACCAACCCATGAGGTGTTGGCGGCGCTCAGTCTTCGTCCGGAACTGGATTGTGGACAATGACACGACCGGTCACCGTGACGAGCGTCAACTTCACCAGCGTGTGGCGGTCGCCGCCGGCCCAGGCCTCAAGGTCGAGTGAGGAGAGGCGAAGCACTTCATCAGGATCGACCACTCGATCGCGCGGGGCCACTGACGAGGACGCTCCAGCCTTCACTGAACGCCTCGTCGACGCGATCAATCTCGAATCCGACCACCGGCTGCGTGGCAAGGAGATCGGCCTTCGCTTCATCGGTGCTGAAGATGACCGCTCCGTCGGTGAACTCGAAGTTGACCGGGAGCGCAACGGGGCCCCGTTCCGTCGAGAAGACGATTCGTCCCACGCCCCCCGCGGCCAGATGCGCCTCGCAGTGCTCCCGCGCCAGAGTTTCGAGCGATGGATGGCTGCCTGCTCGCCCTCTTCCGGGCGCGCGGTCAATGTCGCCGCCTGTGAGCGCGTTCGGCGTCGTACCCAGAACGAGCGCCATCAGGTTCAGGGTTCCAGCACTCAAGCGGGCGTCCGCATTCCGCTCGAAGTACTTGAGATAGGTGGGATCAATGCCCACACGCTTCGCCAACTCCTCGGTGGTCAGGCCAAGCTCATTCCGCCGGTGGACGACCCGCCGGGCGAGGTCTCCTGGACCCGGGGGGCCAGCGGTGGGCGTCGGCGGCGCACCGGAGCCGGTGCTCTCGGTGGGACCCGATGGCGTTTCAGGGTGGGTGGTCGGCGTCATGACACCTATTCTGAATGTTCTCGCGAGGCCACCCATAGAGAGAAAGGTCCTGATGGGACATGACCTTGCTCTCAGGGTCGTCTGAGGGACACGTGGACCCGAGCTTAGGCGGTCGATCCAGGGAAACGGACGTTTGACCTAACGGACGATCACAATGGGGCAAGGAGCGTGCCGGGCGCAGTAGCTCCCGACCGAGCCCAGCAGGAGTTCGTGAAGGCCGCCGTGGCCCCGCGATCCGACAACCAGCAGATCGGCTCCGGTGCTGAGGTCGATGAGCGCTGGCCCTGCTTCCGCTTCGCGCAACGTGGTCGTCACGAGGACTTCCGGTGCAACCTCCGCCACGTGAGAAACGGACGCTTCTGCAATCCGTTGCACCTCGCGCCGGACCTCATCCGGCGTCTTGGCGAAGACATAGCCCAATGCCATGGGGAACATCCATGCGGTCACCAACTCCAGGGTGGCCGGAAAGTGGACCGCCTCCGCAATGGCCCAGTCGAGTGCCTTGCTGGACCCTGCGGAGCCGTCGACACCCACGACGATCCTCCGGGCGGGAGCTGGCTCCTCATCAAGCGCTGACATCAGATGACCTCCTAGGATTCCGAGTTCTCCAAGCGAGCCGCCGTTGGGGAGGATGGGCCCAGCGAGCCGCTTCTGGAGGGCGCGGGCTTGCACAGTCCGTCGGCGCGGCAGGGTGCGCATTGTCAGCGAACGACCGTGATCGACGAAAGCGCGTGATGCACGCAATAGCCCGACACTGATCCGAGCAGGACGCTGGCCACCCGTCCTCTGCCGTGGGACCCGACCACCAGCAAGGTTGCACCATGGCTCGCTTCGACAAGCACCCTGCCAGCCACCCCGTACCGCATCTCGCCCTTGCTCACGATCGTCGGTTCGATCTCGCGAACGTGGGCCAGGGATTCGTCCACAATGGCTGCGGCAGCTTGCTGGTCGGGCTCGAGGGGCACCGCCGGCCATACCGCGACGAAGGGGGCCTCTTCGTAAGCGATCACGACGTGAAGCAGCGCACCTCGTAGCGCTGCCTCGTGCGCAGCGAACTCAAGGGCTCGTGTGCCGCACTCAGAGCCATCGACGCCGACAACGACCCGAAGCTCGTTGGCGTGGTCCTCGACGCCTTCTCTGCTCGTGGGTGTCGCCATCTGTCGATACTGCCTGGTCAGCGCCTTCAGCAGCTAGGGACCTAGGTCCTGGTGGGCAGGGAAAGGGGTCCCATCTGTCCCATCTGTTAAGGATGGTCGTCGAACCGGTTCTGGATCGAACCCGGGATGCTTCGACGCCTAAATGGGGACACGCCAGGTGGCCTTGGTGCCTCCTGCTGAAGCTGCCTGAATCTCGAACGTGCCGCCGAGCTTCTCGGCTCGGCTGCGAAGGTTCGTCAACCCCAATCCATGACCACGCGCGTCGGGAGTGATGTTCACTCCGACTCCGTTGTCGACTACTTCAAGGGTGATGTCGTCGCCCACAATGAGACGAACCGTGACACGCGTAGCCTCGCGCGTGTTTCCCCACGTTTGCCAGCATCTCGCGCAGGACCGCCAGCAAGTGATCAGCGGTCTGTTCCGGAATGACGTTGTCGACTGCACCTTGAAATGTGAGCTCTGGACGGACACCGAGGGTGGGTGCCAGCTCGTCCGCCAGACCGACGACGGCGTGGCGGAGTCCTCCTGGCAACGCGCTGTCACCAAGCTCGAAAATCGTCGTGCGGATCTCGGTGATCGTGGCGTCGAGGTCGTCCACCACTTTGTCGATCCGCTTCCGCACCAGCTCGAGATCGGGGAGCCGGGCAGCCCCCTGCAGAGCCATACCGACGGCGAACAACCTTTGCACCACCCTGTCATGGAGGTCGCGCCCAATCCGCTCTCGGTCATCGAGCACGCTCATCGTCCGGACCCGGTCGTGGAGGCGGGTGTTGTCGATCGCAATGCCCGCAGCCAGAGCGAGGGCTTCAGCGAGCGCTTCGTCCTCGTCCGTGAATTGGTCCGAACCCACCTTGTCTGTGAGATACAGATTGCCGAAGACCTCGCCTTTCGCCCGGATGGGCACTCCGAGAAAGGACTCCATCGGTGGATGGTGCGGGGGAAACCCGTAGCTGTGTTCATGCGATCCGAGCTCGCGCAGACGAAGGGGCGCTGGATCGCTGATCAAGAGCCCGAGGACGCCTCGACCCGTTGGCCGGGGTCCGATGGCCGCCTCTTCCTGCTCAGTCAGCCCGACGGTCAGGAACTGCTCGAGACCGGTCCGAGCCTCGTTCAGCACCCCGAGGGCGCCATAGCGGGCTTCGACCAGGGTGCGGGCCTCCGCGACGAGATGACCAAGGAGGGTGGGGAGATCGATATCGGCCTCGATCATGAGCACGGCGTCCATCAGCCGGCCCAGCTTCTCGGGGTCGCTGACTCGGTGGTACGGCACGGTCGTGATCGTACTCGGGGCTTCCTGCCGAAAAGCGGCCCGCGACCAGGCGGTGAACGCTCGTGGTGTCTGACGCTGGCACAATGGCAACATGACGATCCGCGTGTTTCTCCTCGACGACCATGAGCTGGTCCGAGAGGGAATCCGGCTCCTGCTCGAATCCGACGACGAGATAGAGGTGGTCGGCGAAGCGGCCACGGCGGCCGAGGCCATGGATCGGATCCCCCTGGCGAAGCCGGATGTCGCCATACTCGACGTTCGCCTCGAAGGTGGCAGCGGTATCGAGGTCTGCCGAGACGCGCGATCGATGATGCCCGAGCTGATCTGCTTGATGCTCACCAGCTTCGCCGACGACGAGGCGATCTTCGCCAGCGTGATGGCCGGAGCGGCCGGGTACGTCCTGAAACAGATCAAAGCTCGCGACCTCATCAACGACGTGCACCGCGTCGCGGCGGGGGAGAGCCTGATGGATCCGAGGATTGTGGCGCGAGTCGTCGAGCGCATTGCGAACCCACCGAAACCAGATCCTGAGATTCAGGCACTGACCCCTCAGGAACGGCGAATCCTCGACCTCATTGCGGAAGGACAGACCAACCGACAGATTGCAGAAACCATGTTCCTAGCCGAACATACGGTGAAGAACTACATCACGGGGCTCTTGCGCAAGCTGAAGATGTCGAGTCGCACCGAGGCGGCGATTTATGCCACCAAGCTCAACGCAGCGAAAGGCATGCCAGAAGCCCCCACGCGTTAGTTCTCTCCGCGAGGCCTCGAAGGCCGAATGAGGTCGATGCCAATCGCGATGAGCGCATCTTCGAGTCGAGCCCGCTCCTCACCGGGGCGCGAGAACCGTATTGGCATCACATCGACTCCATGAGCCTGGCAGACCTTGATCAGGGCCCGGTCGTAAGAGAGTTCAGCGGCCAGAGCGGTCGAAGCACTGTCGCGGGTGGGAGAGACCTCAAGCATCTGTGCCCGACACAGTTGCGCGAATTCGATAAGTGCGTCACCGTCGAGCTCCTCGACCCAGTCGTCCAGGACACTGAGGAGGATGTCGGCATACACGTTCATTCCCCCCTTCGCTCGTCCCCCCGGGAGCGACTCTGCACGTTCTGTGAGCCCGCATACGTCCCCGTGATGACCGGGGTCAGCCAGAGGGATGGATGTCTCATCCTTTGGCCTGGTACCTCGTCCAGACTCGCCGCCCTCATCGGATGAACTCGTCCGCGGGTGCTGATGCTGGGTCGGGTAAGGCGCGGCACCCGCTTCGTGGGAGTTCGGAACAGATGCTGCGTCTTCTCGAGCACACCTTGACGATATGGAACTGGGAACCGCGGAGGTAGGGGCAATGGTGTGGACACATGAGGACCATGGTCCCTATTCGTGATATCCCTTGCCCCAGCTCGCTCAAGAGACCACACTTGCCGGGACGAATCGGTGGAAGATGCTCTCAACAGCGACTCACCTGATGGCGCCCATTGGCCACCAATGTCCCGCTTCGCAGGACCTTGGTCCCTAGGTGAACGGCCAGCTCGGATCTCAAGATCGACGTGACACCAAAAGACGCCAACTCGCTTCGGCGGCGGGCCTAGCAACAGTGTTCGAATGAGGAGCTGAGTCGGTTGACGGAAGCTGCAGCCATACAGACCGTGGGTCTGACCAAGCGGTACGGCGACTCGCTTGCGCTCGATCACCTCGATCTCGAGGTCTCACAAGGTGAGGTGGTCGGCTATCTCGGACCCAACGGTGCAGGCAAGACGACCACGATCCGCCTCCTTCTCGCGCTCAGTCAACCGACAGGCGGGCAGTGCCACATCTTTGGACTCGACTGCCTGCGTCATCCCGTCGAGACCCATCGCCGGCTGGGATTCGTGGCCGGACAAGCCAATCTCTGGCCGTCCCTGACCGGGGCCGAGACTCTGGCCCTGCTCGGACACGTCCACGGAGAGACCGACATCGCCTATCGAGACGAGCTCATCGACCGGTTCGATCTCGATCCGAACAAGAAGGTACGTGCCTACTCCAAGGGGAACCACCAGAAGGTGATCCTGATCGCTGCGCTGATGGGGCGGCCCGATCTGCTCATCCTGGACGAGCCAACCAGCGGGTTGGATCCTCTCATGGAGCAAGCATTCCGCCGCTGCATCGGAGAAGCCCGTGATCGCGGCCAGACAGTCTTTCTCTCCTCGCACAGTATGAGCGAAGTGGAAGCCCTGTGCGACCGCGTCGGCATCTTGCGTTCCGGCAAGTTGATCGAGATGGGCACCCTTTCCGAAATGCGCCATCTCAGCGCGCTGAGTGTCGAGGCGACCCTCGTCGGCCCAGTCCCAGATCTTTCCAGCGTGCCCGGCGTGAGCTCCGTGGAGATCGAAGGACACATGGTTCGCTGTCAGGTCCGGGGGCCCATCGACCCACTCCTCAGGCTCCTGACTGACTCCGGCGTCACGCGACTTGTGAGCCGTGAACCCTCGCTCGAAGAACTGTTCCTCGCACTCTATGGAGACGACGCCGTTGCTCCCTGACCTCGCGATCCGGACGCCTGCGAAGTCGCCTGTCCCAGTTGTGCACTCTGCCAGCGCAGTGATCGGCCGATTGACCGGACGCAAGGCAGCCCGGTCGGGTGTCCTCTGGGGTCTGATCTTCGGCATCTCCATTGCCTCGTCGGAAGTCAGCTACGCCAAGATCTACTCCACCTCTGCCCAGCGCGATGCCCTGGCCGCCGCCTACGGCTCGAACAAGGCTGTGAGCGCTCTCTTCGGGCCTGCTCCCCAACTCCAAACCATCGGGGGTTTCACGGTCTTCAAGATCTCCATGACACTCATGGTTCTCGGCGCCGTGTGGGGACTCCTGACCAGCACTCGATTGTTACGCGGCGAGGAGGACACCGGCCGATGGGACCTCCTGCTTGTGGGCCTGACCACGCGCCGGCGTGCTGCCGCCCAGGCGATTGCGGGCTTCGGCGTCGGCGTCCTCGCTCTGTGGGGAGCCACGGCGGCAATTGCAATCCTTTCGGGCCGGGACTCGAAGGTGCAGGTCGCCGCGGCTCCGACTCTGTATTTCGCAACGGCCATGGTTGCCACCGCGGTGATGTTCCTCGCCGTCGGGGCCGCCACCAGCCAGTTGGCGGCCACGCGTCGCCAGGCCGCCTCCTTCGGTGCCACCATCCTCGGCGTGAGCTATGCCTTACGGCTCATCGCCGATGCCGGCGTGGGCCTTCACGGATTGATCTGGGCTTCCCCTCTCGGTTGGGTAGAGCAGCTGCAGCCCCTCAGCGCGCCCCAACCCATTGCTTTTCTTCCGATCGCCGGCTTCAGCGCGCTGTTCGCAATGAGCGCCGTGTACCTCGCCGGCAGGCGCGACGTCGGGAAGAGCATCATCTCGGACCGGGCGTACGGTCAGCCCCACCTGCGGTTGCTCTATGGCCCAACAGGGCTGGCCATGCGCCTCTTGCGCGCCAGGGTCATCGGCTGGTGGGCGGCGATCGCCTTGTCCGCACTTCTCTTCGGGCTGGTCGCACAGTCGGCCGGTGGCACCATCTCAGGCTCGGCCGAAGAGGTGTTCGCCAAACTCGGCGCCCCCGGCACCGGCGCCGACGCCGTGCTTGGCGCCTGCTTCCTCATCCTCGCAGTGCTCGTCGCCATCAGCACCGCCGGCCATATCACGGCAGCCCGCGGTGAGGAGTCAGGGGGCACGCTCGACCACATGTTGATCGGCCCGGTCTCCCGCACGTCGTGGCTTGGCGGACGGCTCTTGATTGCCTTCGTCGTCTTGCTCGTCAGCGGCCTCGCCGCGGGGGTCTTCACCTGGTTCGGTACGATGAGCCAGCACGCTGAGGTGAGCTTCACGACCCTGCTCGGGGCTGGGATCAACCTCGTTGCACCGGCGACAGCGATTTTGGGCTTCGGCGTGTTCGTCTTCGGAGTGCGGCCCCAACTCACGTCCATTGCCGTCTACGGTGCGCTGGGCTGGTCGTTCCTGTTGGTGATTGTTGGAGGCATCGGTGCCGTGAACCACTGGGTGCTGGACACTTCCGTCTTCCATCAGATGGCGTCATCACCCGCCGTGCCTCCGAATTGGGAAGTAAACGGGATCATGATCGCGATTGGCGCGACGAGTGCCCTCATTGGAGGAGCGGCATTCACAAGGCGAGATGTTCAGGGAGAATGATCACGAGCATGGTTCGTCCGACAGAGCAAGAATCGAACTGCCGTACTCACCCGCGCGGAAGATCACTCAGTGCCGGACACTGCAGTCAATGGCGTTCAATAATCATGAATCTCACGCAGGTGCCACATCTTGCGCTTTCTCAACCAGGAGTTTGTGAGATGCACGGAGACCACGACAGAAGTGCTCGGCGTCCGGACACGTCGCGGGGTTCGTGAGGACGCCCAGATTCAGCTGACCCTCGTAGGAGAGTGCGGCTACGGACAGACTCTGATTCCCCGCCAACGGCACGAGTGGGAACGCTTCGAGAAGTCTGGCTCCGAGCGCATACAGCGGTACCGATGGCCCGGGGACATTCGTGACAACGAGGTTGAAAAACGGCTGGCGGTGCACCACGCCAGCTCCAACGGCCAAGATGTCCTGGGGCACCGGTTCGAGCATCCGCAGGACGGTCGCAGCGGCTAAGGCTTGGTGACGGCGCTTCTCCTCCCCCACCTCCCTCGAGACGGACCTCAGAACTTCTACAGGATCATTCAGACCGATCGGCAAACGTACAAAGAGAGCTGAAACGTCGTTGGCGAGCCCACGACCTTCGACGTTGACCAACCCAACAGGTACGAGCGCCTGAAGCTCACTGTTGACCCTCAGCTCCCCCCTCTTTGCGAGTAGTTCGCGCAAACCACCGGCAACTACCGTCAAGAGAACATCATTGATGGTGGTGTCGAAGGAGCGGGCGACATCGTGCACTTCTTCCAGGGGCAGTCGGACCAAGGCCACCGACCTGGATTGTGTGATCGTCCGATTCACAGAAGATGCGGGAGCAACGATCCTCGGCGACACGATGGTGCCAAAGGCCCGACGGAGATCAGTCAACTCCCGCGTACGTCGAGCTGGGTGCAACATGGATTCCACGTACCACCTGGCCGCTCGGACAGGGAACGCCGCGAGACGCAGCAGGTCGTCCGCTGCTGAACGCCATGCAGACGGTCCGGTTGATGGACTCCATGGGGCGACTTGCTCTGGTTGTGAGGACTCCGGCGACAGATCCAAGAGAACGGTGGCAAGTTCCGCAGCGGCTAACCCGTCGGCCATCGAATGATGTAGCCGTTCAATGAGAGCGACCCGGCCTTCTGCCAACCCCTCGACAAAGGTCAGGTCCCATAAGGGCCGTGTCCGTTCGAGGGGAGCCGCCATCAAATCAGCACAGAGCTGGAGCAGCTCCACTTCGGTACCCGGGAGGGGAAGCCGCGCGACCCTGACGTGCTCTGATACATCGAAATCGGGATCATCGAGCCAGACAGGAGGTGCCTGACCGAATAACCCTGAGGAGGCTCGCTGCCTCAGTTTCGGCACGAGATCGAGGCGTCCGGCAATCAGTCGGCGGATATCAGCGAGGCGGAACTCTCCTCTCTCATCGTACAGGTTGCTGCCATCGAAGACTCCGATCGATGCCATGTGCATCGGCGTACTCTTCGATTCGACGAGCAGGAACGCCGCGTCAAGAGGAGTGAGAGGGTGCGCGCTCGTCATGATGGTGGGTAGAAAAGCCCACGCTTTCTGCTGACTGATCGGAGGCCGAACAGCCCGGCGGTGATCACCGCGCATCACCCATGGTTGGAATGCCAACAATCGTCGCGGCCACGGTGCGGTCACGAGATCGCCGGACGGCGTCCCTTGGTCGTGCACGCATCCACGGTCCCGACATTGGGTCCGATCGTCCGGGAGCGCGTGGCTGAGCAGCTCGCTGGATCATGCAGCCACGCCGCTCCAGGTCCACATCATTTCAGGATGGTATGTCGTCCAGCCTGAGACCCATGACGGTCGAAAGGAACACGTCATCAGGACCTGCGGAGTGTTCTCAGCCGACGCCGACGACCGCGGTCAGGTCGACCAGGCGACTCGAGTACCCGGTCTCGTTGTCATACCAGCCGAGAACCTTGACCAGGTTGCCAGTCGCCATGGTCAGTTTCGAATCGAAGATGCACGACGCTTGGGAGCCGATGATGTCACTCGACACGAGATCGTCCTCGGAGTACTCGAGCAAACCTGCGAGGCGTCCGACCTCGGCGGCTGACCGGTATGCGGCACAGATCTCGTCGACCGTCGGCGTCGTCCGCAGTGTGGCGACCAAATCGGTGATGGAGCCGTCAGGTACCGGAACTCGCAACGACAGGCCATCAAGGCGTCCCGAGATTTCGGGCAGGACCAGGCCAGTCGCCCGGGCAGCACCTGTCGTCGTGGGCACGATATTGATCGCAGCGCCCCGAGAGCGACGCGGATCCTTGTGCAGCGCATCGACGAGGTGCTGGTCGTCGGTGTAGGCATGCACGGTGGTCATGAAGCCCTGCTCCATACCGAACTCGTCGTCAAGCACCTTGGCCAAGACTGCGAGGCAGTTCGTCGTACACGACGCGTTGGAAACAACGAAGTCGCGTCCTGGGTCGAACGTGTCCTCGTTGACGCCGACGACGAACGTCGCATCAGCATCCTTGGCCGGCGCGGAGATGATCACCCGCCGGGCGCCCGCCTCGATGTGCGCAGCCGCTTTCGCCCGGCTGGTGAGGCGGCCCGTGCTCTCAATCACCACGTCGATGCCCAATTCGCGCCAGGGCAGCTCCGCCGGTTGGGGCTCCATGAGCATGGTGACAGCCGAGGAGCCGACCATCATCGTGTCGTGCTCGACGGACACCGGAACCGGGAAGTGCCCATGTACCGAGTCCCGGGCCAGAAGCCGGGCAAGGGCAACGGGATCGCCGAGGTCGTTCACGGCCGCTACCTCGACGTCACGGGGCATCTTGAGGGCGGCACGGAGGAATGCACGGCCCGTCCGTCCGAATCCGTTGATTGCGACTCTCACGGCCATCAGCGACTCCACTCATCCTTGAGGCCAGCCGGCCTCTGAACTCGATGGTCCCACCAGCATCAGGTGCGCAGTAGTGCCAAAGGTCCCTCGTCAGGTGTCCCCTGAGCTCTCGCCCCCCGCCCCGAGCTGGGCCAGGACACGCTCCAACGAGGCGCGCCGGGCACGCAGACCATCGCGGTAGACGGGGTTGTCCGTCGCTGCGATCTCCGAACTCAGATCGCCGAGGGATCCGCTCAGCAGTTCGCGTAGGTCCGTGACCTGCTGGTCCGTCAGTTCGATCTTCACGGTGCACTCCTTCTTCCTCAGGGATTTCATGTTCACAGCGGCAATGACAACCGGCTGCACGTCAACGTCCATTTGATGACTGGATCATCGTGGGTCACCAGGGACTTCGGTCACTATTGCCAGGGGTGAGCGGGGACCTTTGGCTCTATTCGGTTCCGGAGGTGGGGCGCACGCTGGAGTGGTGTTCGAAGTGCGCTTTCACGGCCGGGGGGGGCAGGGCTCCGTGACCGCGGCTGACCTCCTGGCGCTCGCCGCGTTCGAAGAGGGTCGGTATGCGCAGTCGTTCCCGAGTTTCGGGTCCGAACGCATGGGCGCGCCCGTGGTTGCCTACTGCCGGCTCGGGGAGCGGGCAATCCGGACCCGCGAACCGGTGGTGACACCGAATTGCCTCATCATCATCGACCCGACACTGGTCCACCAGGTCGACCTCTTCGCTGGACTGGGACCCGACGGCTACGTACTCGTCAATTCGGCCCAGACTCTCGACCAGCTCGGGCTGGCATCTTTGGCAGCCAGGTTCCGACCCGAGCGGTTGCTCATGGTGCCCGCCACCGAGGTTGCTCGGCGCCAGATCGGCCTGCCGCTCCCGAATGCCGCATTGCTCGGCAGCTTCGCCGCACTCACGGCGGAGGTGACGATCAGCGCAGTCGGCTCGGCCATCCGGGAGCGATTCAGCCGGACACCGTCAGTGGCCGAGCGCAACGTTGCGGCGGCGGCCGAACTGTTCCAGATGGCGCGCCACATCATGACGAACAATGGGAGGGCGGTGCTCAGTGCTCCAGCAACTTGAGGGCTCGCGAGCCGTCGCGCAGGCCGTTGCGTTGTGCCGGCCCGAGGTCGTGTGCGCCTATCCGATCTCGCCCCAGACTCACATCATTGAGGCGTTGGGCGAGCTGGTGAAGACAGGGGAGCTGTCTCCTTGTGAGTTCATCAACGTCGAGTCCGAGTTCGCCGCCATGTCCGTCTCCATCGGGGCCTCCGCCGCCGGTGCCCGGGCCTTCACCGCGACAGCCAGTCAGGGACTGTTGTTCATGATGGAGGCCGTCTACAACGCGAGCGGGCTGGGATTGCCAATTGTCATGACACTCGCCAACCGCGCGGTTGGCGCACCCATCAACATCTGGAACGACCACAGCGACGCCATGGCGGCGCGAGACGCCGGGTGGATCCAGCTGTTCGCCGAGACGGTCCAGGAGGCAGCCGACCTGCACATTCAGGCCTTCCGCCTCGCGGAAGAGGTGTCAGTCCCGGTCATGGTCTGCATGGACGGCTTCATCCTCACCCACGCCACCGAGAGGGTCGACCTTCCCGCCCAGGACCAGGTGGACGCTTTCCTGCCGTCCTACGAGCCGCGCCAGGTCCTCGATCCTGCGGAGCCGTATTCCATCGGTGCCATGGTCGGTCCGGAAGCTTTCGAGGAAGTGCGTTACCTCGCCCATGCCCGCCAGCTCACCGCTCTCGACTGCATTCAGGAGTTGGGCGAGCGCTTCGCTGAAGCCTTCGGGCGCGACTCGGGAGGATTGGTGCACCCGTACCGCAGTGCCGACGCCGACGTGGTCGTGGTGGCAATGGGCTCGGTGTTGGGGACCATCAAGGACGTCATCGACACGCAACGGGAAGCCGGTCACCGGATCGGCGCGCTCGGCATCACCTCGTTCCGACCCTTCCCAATTGATGCCGTCAGGAGCGCCCTGCAGGGAGCACGGCAGGTCGTCGTCGTCGAGAAAGCCATCAGCGTGGGGTTCGGCGGGGTGCTGTCGACTGACGTGGCGATGACGCTGAGCGGCCTGCCCATCACCGTTGCCACCGTGGTCGCGGGACTGGGAGGCCGTTCGATCACCAAGACTTCTCTCAGCGGCGTCTTCGAGGCGGCGCTGCAGGGCGGGTTGGCGCGTCTGACCTTCCTCGATCTCAATATGGGCCTCGTCGAACGCGAGCTCGAGCGTATGGCGCTCCATCGCCGCTCCGGGCCCACCGCCGAGAACATGTTGCGCGATCTCGGCGTGGTCGCATCGGGCATCGGCTGAACCGTGGCCGTCCGCTTTTATCAGGTTGGAAGCTTCGCCGTCGGCAACCGGCTGGTCAACCGTTCCGACCGCACCGTGCAGTCGGACGCGGCACGCGCCAACTCGCTTACCTCGGGGCATCGTGCCTGCCAGGGTTGCGGCGAGGCGCTCGGGGCCCGGTATGCCCTCGACGCCGCCATGCGCGCCACCGGGGGCAAGCTGGTAGCCGTCAACGCCACCGGCTGCCTCGAGGTGTTCTCGACGCCCTACCCCGAGACGTCGTGGCAGATCGCTTGGATGCACTCCCTGTTCGGCAACGCGCCGGCGGTGGCCACTGGCGTCGCCGCAGCCATGCGTGTCAAGGGACGTGGTGACACGAGAGTGGTCGGACAGGCAGGCGACGGCGGCACGGTGGACATCGGCTTCGGGTGCCTCTCGGGCATGTTCGAACGCAACGACGACGTCCTCTTCATCTGCTACGACAACGAGGCCTACATGAACACCGGCGTGCAGCGGTCGGGAGCGACCCCGCCGGCCGCGCGTACGGCGACGACCGAGGCGGTCGGACCCAATCCGGGAAATGTCTTCGGACAGGGCAAGAACATGCCCGAGCTGGCGATGGCGCACGGCATCCCCTACGTGGCGACGGCAACAGTGGCCGACCTGCACGATCTGGAGGACAAGGTGACGCGGGCCATGGAGTTTCACGGGGCGCGCTACATCCACATTCTTGTGACCTGCCCGCTCGGCTGGGGCTCGGCGCCATCTGACACGGTGCGCGTGGCGCGGCTGGCCACCCAGACCGGGCTCTTCCCCGTCTTCGAGGCCGAGCACGGAGAGGTCACACGGGCGTCGACCATCCGACGACCGGCTCCGGTCGAGGAGTACTTGAAGCTGCAGAGCCGCTACGCCCATCTCTTCGACTCCGGGGGGAACCCGGCGCGGCCTGACGTGATCGCCCAGCTGCAGGCGAGAGCAGACCGCAACATCGCCCGCTACAACCTGCTGGAGAGTGCTGAGGAGCGGACCCCGTGAAGGTGAAGCCTTTCGCCATCACACTCGAGGTCGGCTCGAGCCTGGCCAACAAGACTGGCTCATGGCGAGTCGAGCGGCCCGTGTACGTCGACCGGCTCCCTCCATGCAGCGACGCGTGCCCGGCCGGGGAGAACATCCAGCAGTGGCTCTACCTCGCCGAGGACGGCTCGTACGAGGACGCTTGGCGCCAGATCATGCGCGACAACCCTCTGCCTGCCGTCATGGGTCGTGCCTGCTTCCACCCGTGCCAGACGGCCTGCAATCGCGCCGAAGTGGACGAGACGGTGGGCATCAATGCCATGGAGCGATTCCTCGGCGACCGCGCGCTGAGCGAGGGCTGGTCCCCCGACCCCGTGGGATCGGCCACGGGGAAGCGGGTGCTCGTCGTCGGCTCCGGACCGGGTGGGCTCGCGGCCGCGTATCACCTGCGACTCCTCGGGCACCACGTCGTCGTCTACGAGTCGTCACCGCTTCCGGGAGGCATGATGCGCTACGGCATCCCCTCCTACCGCCTGCCGCGGGACATCGTGGAAGGTGAGATCGCCCGGATCCAGTCGATGGGCGTCGAGATCGTGTGCGGGTGCACGGTCGACGACCTCGCGGCGACCATGGACGAGGAGGGCTTCGAGGCCGCGTTCCTTGCCGTCGGGGCACAACGCGGAAAGCACACTGACATCCCGGCCGGGGACTCGGCCCGCATCCTCGACGCCGTCACCCTGCTCCACGACACCGAGGAGCGTGAGCCACCGGCTCTGGGCCGCCGCGTGGTCATCTACGGCGGTGGCGACACCGCCATGGACGCCGCCCGCACGGCACGACGGCTCGGAGTTGAGGACGCCGTCGTGGTGTACCGGCGCACCCGCGCCCGCATGCCGGCCAACGCCGAGGAGGTGCAGGACGCCGTGGACGAGGGCGTGCAGCTCAAGTGGCTCTCGACCATCGTGGGTTCGGCGGGCGACGTCCTCACGATTGAGCGGATGGAGCTCGACGATGACGGGATTCCTCAACCCACCGGCGATATCGAAGAACTGCGCGCGGACTCAGTGGTGTTGGCGCTCGGGCAGGAGGCAGACCTCTCGCTCCTGGAGGGGATGGGGGACATCGCAGTGGTGGACGGGACCGTCCCCGTCGGGTCCGACATGATGACGGCACGGCCAGGGGTGTTTGCTGGCGGCGACATCGTGGCAGGTGCCCGCACCTTGACCGACGCCATCGGACACGGCAAGCGGGCCGCCCGGGCAATCGACGCCTGGATGGCCGGCCGTACTTACGAGCGCCCGCCGCGCCACGACCTTGCGACACCGGAGCACCTGAATACCTGGTATTACGCCGACGTGCCCCATGCGGTACGCCCGCGACTCGAGGCCGCGCGCCGCAGCTCCACCTTTGACGAGGTCGTCGGAGGCCTCGACGAATCCACGGCGCTCTTCGAGGCCCGGCGTTGCATGTCGTGCGGCAACTGCTTCCAGTGTGACAACTGCTTCGGCGTGTGCCCTGACAACGCAGTGATGAAGATCGACGAGGCGCACGGGTACCAATTCGACTACGACTTCTGCAAGGGATGCGGCCTGTGCGTGCAGGAATGCCCGTGTGGCGCGATCACGATGGTGCCCGAGGAAGCCTGAGTTGGACTTGGCAACAACCTCTGCGGGCAGGCTCAGCGATCTTCGGCGATCCCGCCCACATCGAGCCTCCATCCTGCAGCTGTCCCGTCGATCGGGGTTGCGACGGCACCGGTCCACTGAGCCGCTCCGGACCGATGTCGGATCCACCAGCGGCGTAACTCGTCGGCGCCCCACACGATGAACGGGAACGGCACAAGGATGACGAGTTGTCGTGGCGCGAGGGGTGCGGTCCCAATGATCGACTGGAAGGACGGCACGTATACGACGGCGACGGCAAAGCACAGCGCCACGGCGATGGCGGCAAGGAGAAGATGGTTGCTCCACGTGCGCAATCCTGCGCAGCGACACCCGGTCGGTCCGAGCGGCGAACGCCGTCCCGATCTGGCAGGCCACAATGCCGAGCCACGTCACCGTTGTGGCCTGCCGGTACAGATGGTGGAGCGGCGTCCCGGGTCCGGTCGGCGCACCGAAATGCCATCCACCCTCGCGAAGCGTGTAGAGATACCCCCCGATCACGAGGACAGCCGAAATGACACCCAGGAACCCCCACGCACGCAACAGGAGGGAACGGCGGATAACCGGCTCAGTGGGCGGACGCGGGGCGGTCCATCAAGCCCGGCTCGGCCTTCTCGCGGCTGAGGGCCAGGGCTGGAAGCGTGTCCGTGCCCAGGTCGATGGCCAGGATCTCCAGAACCGTCAGTGGGAGTGGGATCGCACCGCCCGCCAGTGCGAAGAGCAGGAAGGGCGCCACTTCCGGCACCGCATGCGTGAAGATGTAGAGGATGAATTTCCGCACGTTGTCGTACACGTGCCGACCCTGCTCGACGGCGTCGATGATCGTTGCGAAGTTGTCGTCGGTCAGGATCATCGTCCCTGCCTGGCGAGCTACCTCCGTTCCTGACCGGCCCATGGCGACACCGATGTCGGCCGCCCGGAGGGCCGGGCCGTCGTTGACACCGTCACCGGTCATCGCGACCACCTGACCCTCGGCGCGCAGCGCGTCGGCGATGCGCAATTTGGCCTCAGGGGAACTACGGGCAAAGACGACCTCAGAGCCCGAGGCCAGCAAGTTCTCCAGTTCGGCGTCGGTCATGGCGGCCAGCTCCTCGCCGCTGACGACGCGACACCCGGCGTCTCCGGACCCGATTCCGACCTGACGGGCGATCTCAGCGGCCGTGGCGCCGTTGTCGCCGGTGACGACGTGGATGGTCAACCCGGCCCGGTGGGCGCGGGTGATCGCCGTGGAAACCTCTGGGCGCGGGGGGTCCAGGAGCCCGACGACCCCGACCAAGGTCAGATCCCGTTCGGCATCCTCGCGCTCAACCGGGACTCCTTCCGCCTGACCCAGCGGACGGCGCGCAACCGCCAGGACCCGCAGCCCGCGGCGGCCGTAGTCCTCGATCACGGCGTCGAGATGGCGCCGATCCTCGGCCGTCAGAGCCCGTTCTTCGGCCCCGGTGGCGATCGACTTCGCCAGAGGCAGTACGGCCTCGGGCGCGCCCTTGGTGTGGACGAAACGGGTGCCGTCCCCGGTGTCGTCGACCGTCGTCATGAGTCGACGAGCTGGATCGAAGCGAAAGAGTTCCAGACGATGGCTTCGGCGCTGAGCCGGATCGACATCGACGCCCAGCTCCCGCCCCCACTTCATCAGGGCGAGCTCGGTCGGATCTCCCGTTTCCGTGTCGGCGTTCAGCTCGGCATTACAACAGCGCACGACGGCCCGGGCCACATCTCGATCCAGCTCTGCCACTGAAGCCCATGCCAGAGCACTCCCTCCGCCCTGCTTGTCGCGGATCGATTCCCCCTGCGCGGTCCAGACGGCCTCGACCTGCATTCGGTTCTGTGTCAGCGTCCCTGTCTTGTCTGTGCAGATCACCGAGGTTGACCCCAAGGTCTCCACGGCGGAGAGCCGCTTGACCACCGCACCGCGCCGGGCCAGGTCCTGTACTCCGACGGCAAGGGCCAGGGTGATAGTGGGCAACAGGCCCTCGGGGACGTTGGCCACGATGAGGCCGATGGAGAAGCTGACCGCAGCGGTGAGCGACAGGCCTGCGGCCGCGCCGAGGGGCAAGAACGCCACGGCGGCGATGACTGCGACGACGCCGATCAGCTTGGCGACCGCCCGCACCTGCACCTCGAGCGGACTCGAGTCGGTACCCGTCCGCTCGGAGAGTGCTGCGATCCGTCCGATTTCGGTGCGCATCCCCGTGACGGTCACGACGGCCGAGGCCTCTCCGCCCACGCAGGCGCTTCCGCTGAAGAGCATGTCGGGGGCCTGGAGGAGGTCCCCGTCCATGCCCGTTGACGAGGACGACCGCGTCACCGGCTGGGACTCGCCCGTCATGGTTGACATGTCGACGTCGACCGTCCCGCTGAAGATCCGAGCGTCGGCGCTGATCCGATCACCCTCCTCGATCACCAGCACGTCACCTGGAACGAGTTCGGAGGCATCGACAACCCTTCGCGTGCCCTCCCGGATCACGACGGCTTCCTCAGGAATGAAGGCTGCGAGCGCCTCGACGGCATGCTCGGCATGGAGCTCCTGAAAAAAGGCGAACACGGCGTTGATCACGATGACAGCGACCACCGCTTCGGCGAGGGTCACCGTGCCGTTGACAGCCGCCAGGGCCGCCGCTGCGGCGAGCAGGACCGCCAACGGGTGGGTGAACTGTGCGAGAAGCTCCCGGGGCCATCGACGACCACCCCGGCGTGTAAGGCGGTTCGGTCCGTGGGTGAGGAGACGCCGGGCGGCTTCTCGATCGCTTAAGCCGTCCCGCGAGCTGCGGAGGTCGCGGAAGAGGAGCGCAAGCGGCTCTCTCGGATCGGTGACCTCCGGCGGGTCAGCTCCTTCCGACTGCGACACGAAGGACCCGTGGAACTCCCGGCGACCGACGACACGAAGCCTTGGCCGGCGTCACGGGCGATTTCCGGGACGGGCGGCCCGCCGACGCCCGTAGGAGTGACGTGCCGCCACGCCACCCGACACCTGCGCACGGTCTGGCACAGCGGCCTGCAGCAGCATTCGCCATTCCGCGGCAGCCACCGTCTTGCGCACGGCCGACACTGCGTCGGGGTTGACCGAAATGGACGTGATACCCCGACGAACCAGGTATTCAGCGAAGGCCGGCCGGTTGGAAGGCGCTTGGCCGCAGAGGGACGACGTCACCCCCGAGGACTGGCACCCTTCGATGATGCGCCCGATGGCATCGAGGACGGCGGGGTCGGCCTCGTCGAAGACATCGGCGCAAATCTGCGAGTCACGGTCGACACCGAGCATGAGCTGGGTCAGGTCGTTGCTGCCGATCGACACGCCCTCGATGCCCATGCCGACGTAGGTGGGGATCCAGTACGCGACGGAGGGCACCTCCGCCATCACCCACACCGGGAGCGCACCCGCCACCGGGCTGGCATCGACCACGTCGAGACACGCTTCGAGCTCCCAGGCCGTACGCACGAAGGGGATCATGAGGACGATGTTCGGTGTCTCCTGCAGCACGCGGGCCAGTACGTCGAGCTCCAAGCGGAACAGGTCGGGCTCCTTGACATACCGGTAGCAGCCCCGGTACCCGATCATGGGGTTCTCCTCATGGGGCTCGAACTGGTCCCCGCCTTCGAGGTTGGAGAACTCGTTGGACCGGAAGTCGATGCTCCGGTACACCACGGGCCGCGGTTCAAAGGCCCTCGTAATGCGTACCAGTGATTTCGCCATCTCATCGACGAACGACTTCTCGTCGCCGCGCTGGAGGAGCTTGCGCGGATGGACCCCTTTCAAGGCGTCCGTCACCATGAATTCGGCACGCAACAGGCCCACGCCGTCGACCGGCAACGCGGCCACCTCTTCCGTGTGGTCGGCAAACGCCAGGTTGACGTAGATCTTCGTGGCGAGCGGACCCGGCCCCTCAGGCACGTACTGAGCAGGCGTACCCACCACTGCAGGTGCGAGCGCCTCGGCCATGCCTCCCTCGGTCACTGTCCCCTGGGCGCCGTCGACGGTGACCAGTTCGCCGTCGCGCAGCACGGTGGTGGCGGTGCGGGCCCCCACGACTGCTGGGACGCCGAGCTCGCGCGAGACAATTGCGGCGTGGCATGTCATGCCGCCGCCATCGGTCACAATGGCTGCGGCGCGGCGCATGGTCGGGACCCAGTCGGGACTGGTCATGGGCGCGACGAGGACCTCGCCAGGTTGCAGGCGATCGCCCTGGTCGGGCGACTGCAGCACGCGCACGACGCCCGAGGCCCGGCCGGCTGAAGCCGCCAGGCCCTGTACGAGCAACGTGCCAGCTTCGGCCGTCGAGGCCTGCGCCGTGACACCGCCGACGGCCGTGACGGGACGTGATTGCACGAGGTAGGTCTTGCCACCCGCCATGGCCCACTCCGTGTCCTGCGGCGAGCCATAGTGGGCCTCAGCGGCGAGGCCGATGCGCGCCAGCTCGACAACTTCCTCGTCGCTGAGCACACGGCGTCCGCCCTCGGCTGCGTCGAGATCCACCCGTTGATCCTCGCCATCGGGCCCGCGCACGATCTTGAACGACTGTGTCCCGACCCTGGCGTGCAGGAGACGCGGCCCGTCCTTCGCCACCACGTAGGTGTCGGGCTCGACGAGTCCGCTCACGACCACCTCGCCCTGTCCGAAGGCCGCCTCGATCACGATGTGGATCGCGTCCCCGGTCGAGGGGTCGATCGTGAACATCACGCCGGAGCGTTCCGAAGCCACCATTTCCTGGACGACCACGGCGATGGCCGGTTCCGCGGTCAGCTCCTTGTCACCTCGATAGAAGATGGAGCGGGCGCCCCACAGCGAGGCCCAGCAGTCGACGACCCGGCGAAGCAGCTGCTCCTTGCCGGAAACGTTGGTGAAGGTCTCGTTCATGCCGGCGAACGAGGTACCCTCGGCATCCTCCCCGATGCCCGACGACCGTACGGCGACGCGCCGCTCAGGGCCGAGCTCTCTGGTACGCGGCCACGATGACGGCCGCCAACTCCTCGGGAACCGGGACTGCATGCACGAGATCGCGGGCCTCCGACGCCAAGGCGTCGAGCTCGTCCTGCGACGCGGTCCGGGCCTCGGCGAGGATGGCCACGAGCCGTTCGCGGATCCCGGCCCGACCCACCGCGTCGAGGTACGCCTCACCCGTGATGACGAAGCCGGGAGGCACGGGAAGACTTCCTGCGGTCAATTCGCCGAGGTTGGCACCCTTGCCCCCCACCGACGCCGTGTCCCGGAGCCCGATCTCGTCAAACCATCGAATTTCCTTCACGAGAGACAGACCTCCACGACGATCCCGGGGCGCACTACCTGGAACGATCCTCTCTCAGCGACGATCCTCCCGATAGGGTCCAACGTCCCTGTTTTGCAGGGACGTTGGTCTGTGACACTGGGTCCCGTGTCCACATTCGGCTTCGACGAGGCGGTCGCGCGCATCAGCGCCCTGAAGGGGCGGGAACCGCGGATCGTCATATCTGGCAATTCGGCGACACCGTTCACGCTGGTCGGGGCGCTTACCCAGGCGCTGGAGACCTGCCGCGTGTTCCAGCTCAACGCCCAGTACGACTTTGCCGCTCACGCAGGCTTCATCTGCGAGACCCCGTTCGTCGGGCCCGGCATGCGCCATGACCCGATGCTCGACTACCTGCCGATGCGGCTCTCGCTGGTGCCCCGACTCTTCGACACGGTGCGCCGGCCGGATGCTGTGCTCCTCCACACGTCACTCCCCCGCGACGGGAAAGTCTCCCTCGGGATTGAGGTCAACGTGCTGCCGGCCGCGATCGATCAGACCCGGGCTCGCGGCGGACTCGTGCTGGCCCAGGTCAACCCGCACATGCCCTACACATTCGGGGCGAGCGAGATCCCCGTCGAGTCGATTGACGGGCTGCTGGAGGTCGATGAGCCGCTGACCTCCCCGGTGACGCATGGATCCGAGGAGGCAGCAACGGCCATCGGTGAGCGCATCGCCGCCTTCGCCGCCGACGGGACGACCCTGCAACTCGGTATCGGCCTCATTCCCACAGTGGCGGCCCGAATGATGTCCAGCCGCCGTGGTCTGCGGGTGTGGTCAGAGATGATCAGCGACGGCGTCATGGATCTCGATCACGCCGGTGCACTCGATCCGGACGCACCGATCTACACCTCCTTCCTGATCGGCTCGCCCGAGCTCTACGCCTGGGCGGACGGCAACAGACAGCTCCACATGCTGCGGACCGAGACCGTCAACGATCCGGCGCGCATCGCCGCGCACCACTGCATGCTCTCGGTCAACGCGGCCATGCAAGTCGATCTGTTTGCCCAGGCCAATGCCAGCTTCGTGGACGAGCACATCTACTCGGGTTTCGGCGGACAGCCCGATTTTGTATCAGGAGCGCTGCACTCACCCGGTGGCCACGCGATCGTGGCGCTGCACGCCTGGCACGACAAGACGGATTCGTCGGCGGTCGTCCCCGTCCTGACGAACCCGGTGACGTCGTTCCAACACTCGGCGGTGATCAGTGAGCACGGGTGTGCAGAGCTGTTCGGGCGATCGCAACACGCGCAGGCCCAGCTTCTGATTGAGCAGGTGGCAGACCCCCGGGCCCGGGCGGACCTCCTCGAGGCGAGCGCTCGCCTCGGACTGGGAGACCTCGACTAACCGATTCACCACTTATTCCATTTTCACCATTGATTCCATTGCCTCTCGGTCAGCGAGGGGTGCGTTCAGGTCGGCCATCCTGCGCCGTTTGGTGACCAAAGTCCCCGCCCTTCGTCGACCTTGGTGACCAAAGTCCCTGGTTCGGCGATCAATGCGCGGACCAGAGTTCTCCTATGACGCTCTACGACGTCCTCACCGTGGGTGACGCAGCCAGTGATGTGTTCATTCCCCTCTCCGGCACGCACATCCGCATTCGTGAGGACGATGACGGGCAATGGATGGAGTTGCCGTATGGCGGAAAGGTTCAATTCGAACATTCGCCGACGATCGAGGCTGGTGGGAACGCTGCCAATGCCGCCGTCGGGTTCTCCCGCCTCGGGCTTTCGACCGCGATCGCGACCCACGTTGGGCACGACGACATCGGCCGCGCCATGCAACTGGCGCTCGAGCGCGAAGGCATCGACACCCACCTGATGCGGTTCGACCCTGGCCAACCCAGCAACCGCAACTTTGTGCTTTGGTTCGGCCAAGACCGCACGATCTTGGTGCGACACGAACGCTACGACTACCACTGGGCCCACCTGAGCCGGCGTGAGATTCCGGCCTGGGTCTATCTCAGCTCGATCGGCTCCGACTGTACGGATTACTACGAGCAGATCGTTGCATGGCTTCACGCCGAACCCTCCGTTCGTCTGGTGCTCCAACCGGGAACATTCCAGATCGCCCAAGGCGTCCAGGCGATGCGTGGCCTCTACCAGCGGGCGGAGGTACTCGTCTGCAACAGGGAAGAGGCGGTCGAGATCGGAGGCGGAGACCACAGTCATTTGGCGGAGCTCTTGGAGTCGCTCCATCGGCTGGGACCGAGGACCGTCGTCGTCACGGACGGCCCCGACGGGGCCTACGCATCTGATGGGTCGCAGCGTTACCGCGTCCCCGCCTACCCGGACCCGACCCCTCCGAAAGAACGAACCGGCGCCGGAGACGCGTTCACCTCAACGCTCGTGGCGGCACTCGTGAAAGGCCTCCCACTGGAGCGAGCGCTCGCCTGGGCTCCGGTGAACGCGATGAGCGTGGTGCAAGAAGTCGGGTCACAGGGCGGCCTCCTGCGCGAACACGAACTGCTCACGCACCTCAAGGCCGCTCCCGAGGGCTACGCGGTCACGACATGGTGACGAGCGGTGAGGTGCAAGAGCCGACACACCCTCTCTCTTCCGAAACCCGGTGAACGGGACACTTTCGTGACGAAGCGCCCCATCCTGGCAGCTGACGTCGGCGGCACACAGATGCGCGCCGCCCTGGTTGACGCTCAAGGCACTGTGCTGGTGAGGAAATCTGCACGTACACCCGAACATTCGGCCGTGCCCGGCGCGCTGATCGAGCTGATCAGCTCTGTAGGCGACCAGCAAGAGTTCGGCGTGCCATCCCATGCCGTGGTGGGGCTGCCAGGTGGCATCGACTACGAGGCGGGACGACTCCTGTGGGCGCCACACCTACCCGAGCAGTGGCCGGCATTGCTCTCCCGTGGCGAGCTGTCCAGGCGGCTCGGACTCCAGGTTCACATCGCCAACGACGCTGACCTTGCCGCGGTCGGCGAGGCCACTTTCGGTGCTGGAGCCAGCGGCACCGATGTGGCGTATCTCACCGTGTCGACGGGCATCGGGGCAGGCGTCGTCAACAGCGGTCGCCTGCTGCGCGGGCGATGCTCGCTCGCTGAAGTGGGTCACACCATCATCGACTGGCGCGCCTGGCGAGACGGCTGCCCGAGCACTCTCGAGGAATTGGGATCGGGGAGCGGGCTCACACGACTCGCCCAAGAGGCGGGCCTTGGCAACAACGGAGCCCGTGATGTGGAGGAGGCGGCGCTCGCCGGTGACCCCAGAGGCATGGGCATATGGCAGGACGCCATGGCTGCCTGCGCGGCAGGGGTGCACAGCTTGATCATGACCTTCTACCCGGACGTCGTCGTGATCGGTGGTGGATTAGGGAGAACCGAAGACTTCTTCCAGCGGGTTTGTGAGTTGGTCTTCAGACGGAAGGAGCATCACCCTGCCTCTCTGTCGATCGTGCGGTCCGCCCTGGGCGACGATGCCGGCCTCGCCGGAGCCGCTGCATGGGACGCCGCCATCACAGGTCGCTGACTCATTACCTCGCCTTCGTGCGGCGACGGGACGAGGACTGAGCCGCCTCACGGCCGGACCCAGCCCGCCGTAGGCCACCGTGGGCCGTAGAGACATGCAGTTCGCCCCCGCTGCTTATCGCGGGGTCCGCGGATCAGGTTTACCCGCCCGCCGCGCCGCTTGACTGTCGTCCGAATGTGGTCCATGAGCGCCCAGCCCGATCTGTGGACACGCAGACCGCTGATGTCGAAGTCGAAATCAAGGCTTCCTTGGGCCATGCATTCCATCACCACTCCGATCAAATTCGCACCGGTCGAATCCTTCAGATCACCGGCAAGCCGGACCACAACCGGAACGCTCGATACATCGATCCACATTTCAAGTGCCACGTCGTCACGCCAAACCTGATCGATCTCGTGCTCCCAACGGGGAGCGGGCGTTTCGCTGAAGCCTGGGCTCTTTCTCTGCTTCGACGAGTTCTGGTCAACGAGATTCACCCCGGCTCCATTCACTCTGTGGCCGATCTGAATGCGGCCTACAAGTCGTCACTTTCAGCCACCTGGATCCTCACGACTAGGGCCGAAGGTCCACTCCGGGGCACGCACTTCGCTTTCGCTCATGCTTGTGACATCTGGCCCTGCTCAGGTTCGATCTCGCTTTCATGCTGGCGCTATCAGGAGATTCGGAGGTTCCGTCCTACTTGCTACCGCCAGTTGCCCGCAATGCGGTGTTCGACCCATCCTTGCGCCGCGCGATCGAGGTCCGCTGACACTTCGAGCACCGGCACTTCACGTGCCGGTTGCGTCGATCCGAGCCTCTTCCTGCGACCTTTCGTCAAGCCGGGCAGCGAGAGTCGCAGCCTGGGTCCTGCGCTCCATGCCAAGCTTGGACAACAGGTTCGACACGTAGTTCTTCACGGTCTTCTCGGCCAGGAACATGGTCTGGGCAATTTCGCGGTTTGAGTAGCCCTCGGCGATGAGATCAAGGATCCGCCGCTCCTGCGGGGTGAGGCTGGCAATACGCGGGTCGGCCTTGGGCCCTTTGCGGAGGACCCTGAGCACTCGCTCCGTCGATGCGGAGTCTTGTAACGGTTGACCGTTCCCAGCACGCCGGATTGTCTCGAGTAGGTCGAGCCCACTAGCTCGCTTGAGCATGTAGCCGGCTGCCCCCGCCATGACCGAGGCGATGAGAGCCTCATCGTCGGCATACGACGTGAGCATCACGCAGGCGATCTCCGGGAAACTCGATTTGACCTCGCGGCAGACCTCGATCCCGCTGCCGTCGGGCAGCCGCACATCGAGAATGGCGACGTTGGGCTTGGTGGGCGGTATCCGGGCCATTGCCTCGGCCGCCGTGGCGGCCTCGCCGACAACGGTGACGTCGTCGCTCGCCTCGATGAGTGCACGGAGGCCACGCCGGACCACTTCATGGTCGTCAAGCAGGAAAACGGTCAGACCCACGAGCAGCATTCTCCCACCCCGCAGAAGCTCCTGCTACTCGTGGATGGGTATGGCCACCTCTACCGGGAACGTCTCCAGCGCTTGACCTGCCACGTCTCTGCAAAGCAGCCTCGGCACTGGACTTCTTCTTCGGCCAACCCTCCCGGCAAATGGGGACAGGCGCGACCAGCTCCATATGACCGGACGCCGCCGAGGCCCTCGTCAGCCCGTCTCGCGTCCACGGTTTGCTGGCGCTTCCTTCTTCCTACTCCCGGTCCTGAGCGAGGGCGATCGGCTCATGTTGCAGGCACTCTCTCCGATCTGTTCACTCGTCTGAGAGCGTCCCCCAACGAATGTCGACGTAATGACGCCCTTTCAAGATACGGCCGACCTCCTCGTGAATCGTCTTTGCCAGCGTGGGTGAAGCCTCTCTTTTCGAGAGGACGACAAAGACCGTCACGATGGTCATGTCCCCCCAGCCCTTCCACGTCTCCACGCGTGTCACGAGGGGGACTGCTGCACTCGACAGTGTCTCAGTCAGGTGGCGCAGGATGTGACGATCGAGGTCTTCGGTAGCGATGGATCCCAAGGTTGACGGCCCGGGAGTACCTCGGGAAGTGCCAAAGGTCCCAGCGTCCTCCACAGATGCCAATTCCCGCTCCGAGGCATTGTGTGACGCACGCCGAAGGTCGAATGGCCTCTGGGTGGCCCTTGCCACGACCAAGCTCAAGAAGTAGGTTGATTGGGAAGTGTTCTTGCTACCCACGTCGTTCGGTAGCGAATGCTCGGATCGGATCCGCGTGCGACTGCGATGATCGTATGAAGAGATCGCCTGGGTCGTTGCTTGTTCTGGCATTGCGAGTTAGGACTCTCTGAGCCATGCCGTTCCAAGCAATCGAAGATCCGACGAAGCTCCGTCGTGTCCTCGAAGCGGTCCTGCTGATTGAGCAGGACCTTGAGCTGCCCGCACTTCTGCGGCATGTGGTCGAAGAGGCCTGCTCAATGACCGGTGCGCGCTACGGCGCTTTGGGGGTGCTGAACGACAACCGCTCGGCCCTGGCAGAGTTCGTCACCGTCGGACTCGACGCCGAGCAGGTGGCCACAATCGGTCTGCTTCCGACCGGGAAGGGAGTTCTGGGCGCGCTGATCGTCGATCCAGAGCCACTTCGCTTATCGCATCTGGGGGATCACCCCGATAGTTACGGCTTCCCGCCGGGCCATCCACCCATGACGTCGTTCCTTGGTGTGCCGATCAAGACCCGAGACCAGGTCTACGGAAATCTCTACCTCACTGACAAGGTCGGATGGTCCGAGTTCACGAAAGACGATGTGGCCTTGGTCGAAGCACTGGCCTTGGCAGCAGGTGTCGCCATCGAGAACGCGCGCCTACACCAACAGGTCCAGGTTGCCGCCGTCTTCGAGGATCGAGATCGCTTGGCGCCGCGATCTGCACGATCACGTCATTCAACGACTCTTCGGCGTCGGTCTGAGCCTCCAGAGTCTGGCCATTCGAGCGACCCCTGATCTCTCCCAAGGTTTGACGCGCCAGGTGAGCGAACTCGACGGTGTCATCACCGAGCTCCGATCCACTATCTATGCACTCGGCATGGGAGAGACGAGTCGAGGCGTCCGTGACGATGTGACCAACCTCGTCGGAGAATTGCGCCACATGGTGGGCTTCGAGTTGAACGTCTCGTTCGACGGCCCGGTCGATGCCGCGGTCACGGCCGTCATGGCAGAACATCTGATGGCCACCATCCGCGAAGCTGTGACCAACATCGAACGTCATGCCAATGCCACCAGAGGCTCCGTCGCGCTCAGCGTGAAGGACGAAGAATGCCTGCTGGAAGTTGCTGACAATGGGAAGGGGATCGACCGTCAGAGTCGTGAGGGGGGCCTGGGGTTGACCAATCTGAGACGGCGAGCCGAGAAGCTCCATGGCACATTTGAAATCTCACGCGCCCCGACGGGCGGGACCGTCCTGCTCTTGCGGGTCCCGATCTTCGAGTAGCGACCGGACGGAATACTCCTCCGCCTACGCTCCGCCGCCAGCCCACCGCGCACGAGTCCCGGGTGGGCGCTTCGGCCGGTGATCCTTGCCCCCAAAGATCAGGCACCACAGACCGCGGCGGGGCCGGGCGTGGGAAGGGCGTTCACAGCGGCCAGGTTGGCTGCTGTGCACCGGGCCAAGTTCGCCAGCCCAACCGGCGTGAGCCGATCGCACACCCAGTCCCAGTGGAGCGACACCATGTCGCCTACCGTCACCGGGGGAGCCAAGCCCACGCCGTGCAGGCTGCGCCGCGCCACCTCCACCTCTTCTGGGCCGAGCACCAGCCGTGACCCGTCGAAACCCAGGAGACGATTCCGCACGGTGACCAGGTCACCGGTGACTGCTTCCACGTAGCCCCAACGGATGCGGCAACGGTCGAGCACGGTGAGTGGGGCGCCCTCCATCCCAGCCCGTAACAACCCCAGCCAGGGGTACACCGCAAAGACGTGGAAGCTGTGCTGGCACACCCCGCCCAGCGGAACGGCAGATGCGACATGCCCGAACCGCCGGCCAGCGCGGTCCTCGAAACGGTTGCTCAGAGAGGACAGCAGGGAGGAGTCCGACACCTTCTCGAGCAGTGCGTTGCCCAACCAGTAGGCCTCGACCACTCGCGGATCGAGGGGGTCGGCAATGCCGTTGCACCCGGCGATCAGCTCGAGGTAGGGCCACGCGCCGGCGAACCCCGTGGCCAGGTGCGCCAGCTCCGCCAGATCGCGGCCGTCGGAGGCCGATTCGATGAGCGCTCCCGGATCGGACGGCCCGCAGTACCCCAGCTCGTTGGGCGGGTAGGCGTAGCGGGCGAACAGCACCGGCCCGGGCGCAGCCGATCGGGACACGCCGGCATGCCGCGGGTCGGCCACCACATCGCTCACGCCGCCGCCACCTGGCGCGGCATGCGCCACGCCACCAACGCGGTGCCGGCCGTGATCAGCAGCAGTCCGAGCCACTCCGGCGCCAGCGGCTGGGCCCCGGACAACGCCTGCAGCACAGCGGTGATCAGGGTGCTCGCGACCAGGATCGAGGTGACGTCGATGGCCCGGGCTCGACTGAGGGCCGTCATCCATGTGCCGACATAGCCAGCCAGCAAGAGCCCGGTGAACACGACCCAACCCAGCTGGCCGAGGCTGAGAGCGAACAGTGAACCGAGGCTGCCGTCGACCGCCAGGTAGGCGAGCAGGGCGGCGGATCCCACCCCCATGCGGACAAGCGAAACCGTGGCCGGAGCGATTTCAGCGAGCAGCTTCTTGGCCACGACCACCTCGACCGCCCAGAGCAATGTGGCCGCGAGGACGAGGGCCGTGCCACTCCCCCAGGCCAGATGGCCGATCCCCTTCGAGAGCGCCACTTCGCCCCCGACGAGGAGAGCGATGGCGGCGATGTTCCACTTCGCCACGCGCTCATGGAGAAAGGGTGCGGCCAGGAGCACCACCCAGATCACCAGGGTGTCATGCAGAAAGGCGGCGGGGGTCGCCGTGGTGCGGGCGAGCCCGTTGAAGAAGAGCACGAAGGCCAGGCCCCCGCCAATAACGCCCACGTAGGCCAGTCCCAACCACGTGAGGGTGCTCCGCGTGCCGGGCGCCGTTCGCACCCGGGCCGTGACCCAGCGGGCAGCTGTCTCACCGCTCACCGATGCCCGCCGCCTCCAGGCCGCGGCCGCCAGCGTGCAGGTTCCAAGAGCCAGCATCGCCACCAGGTTCTTCCCTGTGGTGTACACCGATGGCGACGGCACGTGATGCACCCCGTAACTGTTGGCGAACACCGAGATCCCGCTGATGACGGCCGTGATGCCAGCCACCAGCAACCCGTTCATCCCGGCCCGCGAGGCGTTCCGACGTGTGGTCTCCTCACTCACCTTGCGAACCCTTCACTTTCTCAAGACGGGCGTTGCCCCGGGCAATTTCGTCCAGGGCCGTCTCTGCCTCCTGTACGTCCGCCCGGTCAATGGCATAGCCGCTGTGCACGACCAACCAATCCCCTGGAACCGGCTCGGGGTCCGGCGGATCGAGGGCCAGCAGCGACACTTCGTGCCGACGCCCATCCATGTCCTCGACCAGTACCTTGCCCGGACCGCACACCGCCCGGACCTGATGCAACCTGCTCAGACACACCGGCTGACCTCCCTGATCATCTCCACCACGTGGTACGCCGCATGTTCCACACCCGCTTCGACCTCCTCGGTCAGACCGACGCCCTGACCGAAATCGGAGCCTTCGATACCGACCACCACCACCCTCGACGGAGCGCGCTCGATGGCCCGGGCCAGGCGGTAGACGCCGGCCAGCCCGATGCCGTGGGTGCTCTTGGTTCCGGATGCCCCCTGCTCGCGGGTCGGCCTCGCGGCCACCGGATCGAGCTCCACCACCTGGACCGTTCCGGGCGGCGAGCCCGATGAGACGGCATCGACGACCACGGCCAGTGCCGCACCGTCCCAGAGACCAAGCAGGTCGAGCGGGTCGTCGAGCGGCCCGACCACTGTCACTCTGGGACACTGCTGCAGCACCATGGCGACCGCGGCAGGACCGGCACCGTCGTCGCGCCTGTACTCGCTGCCCAGTCCGGCCACCACAACCCTGCAGGCATCGCCGGTCAAGCGGCCCGATTTCGAGGAACTCCCGGTATTGCTCACACGCGGACCACCTTGACGTCGAGGAAGTGTGCGGCGCACGAGATGCAGGGGTCATGGTTGCGCACCGCCTGCTCGCAGCGCCAGGAAAGGTCGGCGTCCGAAAGGTCCAGACCACCTTCCACGACGCGTCTGAGGTCGGCCTCGATACTGATCTGGTTCTGCGAGGTCGGCGGGACGATACGAGCGCGGGTGATGTCGCCGTCTGCATTGAGTGCATAGGTATGCAGGAGCAGGCCGCGCGGCGCCTCTGTGACCCCCGCGCCCATGCCCGCCCGAATCGGAATTGCGGCCGCCGGCGGCCGCGGGGGCTCGTACGACTCCGCAAGACGCAGCGCCTCATCACAGACAAACACGAGCTCGACGGCGCGCACGATAATGCTCTGGAATGGGTTGGTGACGACCGGCCCCAGCCCAGCCCCCGCGGCGGCCTGGCGTGCCACTTCGGGCAGGACCGAGGAGTTCAGTGCGTATCGGGCCAGCGGACCGGTCAGGTAGTCGAGCTCACCGCCCAGGCGCGCGTGGAGCGCGGTCGAGCGCGCCACATGCTCCTCGATCACGAGCCGATCGAAGGCCGACGCGCTCAGATCCAGCCCGTCGCTCGAGGTGACCCGGCCCGCCTCAATGGGATAGCGGCCAGGGCCGCGAAGCGAGACGAAACGGTAGTCCCCCTCAACGTCCGGAAAGTCGAAACCCGATACCCATGAGACCGTTTCCAGAGCCTGCTCGTGGGCACGGCGCAGGTGTTCAGCCAGGGCCGCCATGTCGCCACGAGCCGGTGCTGAGTAGAAGCCCCCCACCCGGACGTTCACAGGATGGATGGCCCGACCGCCCACGGTCGACATGATGAGGTTACCGATCTTCTTGATGGCGAGGCCGCGTTCGACGGCGACTCGATCGCGCTCTGCCAATTCCACCGCGTCGGCGCAGCCGAGAAAATCGGGCGCGTGGAGCAGGTAGATGTGCAGGGAGTGGCTCTGTATCCACTCTCCGCAGTAGAGGAGGCGTCGCAGGTCCGCCACTTCCCGGCTCACCTCCAGACCGAGGGCGCTCTCCACTGCCGCGCAGGCGCTCATCTGGTACGCCACCGGGCAGATGCCGCAGATGCGAGCCGTGATATCGGGGGCCTCGGTGGCCCGACGTCCCTGCAGGAGTGCCTCGAAGAAGCGGGGCGGCTCGAAGATGTTCAGCGCCACTTCCCCGACCACGCCGTCGCGCACTTCCACATGGAGCGAACCCTCGCCCTCCACGCGCGAGAGACCCTCCACCGAGACCGTACGCTGCCCACCTGACCCGTGGGTCATGTTCGTTTCCCCTCTTCCTCGGCCGCGGCGACGGCTCTCTCGCCGGCCAAGGACCGGGACTGCTCGCCGAACACCGGATTCCCTGCATAGAACGTCGCAAACAGGCGCGAGGCGTCGACGGGGGCCATGCCGCTGTCGAGCAGGCGTTGCGCCAGGGCGTCAGTGTTCGCCCCCTCCGACGGCCCGAAGCAGCCAAAGCAACCCCGGCCGATCGACGGGCACAGGGCACCACAACCAGCCCGCGTGACCGGACCGAGACACGGCGTACCGTGGGCCACCAGCAGGCACACGGTGCCCCTCCCCTTACATTCCTGGCAGACCGTGTGGGAGGGAATAACGGGCTTGCGACCGGCGAGCGCGGCCGTGATCACCTCGAGAAGCTGGTGCCGGTCGATGGGGCATCCCTGAACCTCGAGATCGACTGCCACGTGCGCCGAGATAGGAGTCGAGGTGGACAGCGAGGAGATGTACTCGGGATGGGCGTAGACGGCACCGACGTAGGCGCCTTCGGCAGCGAAATTACGGAGGGCCTGAATACCGCCTGCTGACGCGCAGGCGCCAATTGTGATGAGCCGATGCGAGTTGGCCCTGATCTCCAGGATTCGCTCGGCGTCCTCAGTGGTGGTGATCGAACCCTCAACCAATGACACGTCGTAGGGACCCTCGACCGTCGCCCGCGACATCTCGGTGAAGTGCGCGATGCGCACGGCACCGGCCAGCGTCAACAGTTCGTCCTCGCAGTCGAGCAGGCTGAGCTGGCAACCGTCGCAGGAGGCGAACTTCCACACGGCCAACGTGGGACGAGCGTCACCGGCACCCTGAGCGCTGCCGGACGGGACCGGCGTCACCGGTCGCGCTCCATGAACAGCTCGTCGGCCACACCCCCGTACGGCACCACCGGCCCGTCGCGGCACAACAAGAGCGGGCCCAGCTGACAGTGGCCGCACAGTCCCACCCCGCACTGCATATTGCGCTCCAACGAGACCCTGATCCGGGAGGGATCGATTCCCTGCTCGACGAGTTGACGACCGACGAAACGCATCATGATCTCGGGACCACAGAGCAGCGCCACCGCCCCCACCGGCTCGAATGGCGCTTGCGGAAGGAGCACGGTCACCACACCCACCGAACCATCCCAACCGGGTGCGCCGACGTCGACCGCGACACCGACGTGGATCCCGGCCGCTCGCCACGCCTCGAGGTCGTCCGGGAAGAGGACCTGGGCAGGCGAGCGCATACCGACCAGTACGAAGACGCGACCCGTGCGCGACCGGCGACGCTCGACCAAATCGCGTATTGCCCCGCGCAGCGGAGCCAGGCCGATTCCGCCCGCGACCACCACGACGTCTGCCGCATCGTCGATGCTGCCGAGTCCCCAGTCGCGCCCGTAGGGGCCTCGCACGCCGATCACCGAACCGACCGGAGCGGTGCACAGCGCGTGGGTCACCGCTCCCACATCGCGCACGGTGTGCTCAATGGGGCCCTCTTGTCCGGGTGCGCTCGAGATCGAGATCGCCACCTCCCCCACACCAAAAGAGGTCAGCATGTTGAATTGGCCGTGGGTGAAGTGGAAGGACCCGCCAGGCTCTGCCGACACTGGCACGACGGACATGGTGACCACATCGTCCAGCTCCACCCGCCGTTGCACGATCCGGTACGGAACCGGGGTGAGCGGGCTCCGCATGGCCAGCGACCCGACCGCCAGATCAGTGGCCGGCACTGGCATTGGCGTAGAGGTCGAGGAGACGGATCCGAGTTGCCTGTAAGCGCTCCAGCAGCACCGCTGAGAGGCGCTGATGGAGCTCGGCGGAGGCCTCCAGGTGCACCGCCAGATCCTCCCTCAGGTGTTGCGTGTCTACCGCGACTGCTTCCACGGGCTCGAGCGCCCGTGCATCGAACTGCCACCGGAAGGGGGCGGCCACCCAGCTCAGCCCAACGACGTGACCCGGATCGACCGTTTCGATGACGATGGGTCCAAGGGGTGGTGCGTGGATCTCAATGGCAACCCTTCCCCGGGTGATGAGGAAGACGGTGCCGGCATCTTCGCCCTCCCGGAAGAGCAAGGTACCCGCGTCGAAACGCACGAGGCTCGCCTTCTCCGACAAGAGGGCGATCGTCCCCGGTGAGACCCCGGCCAGAAATCCGTGCTGGCGCAGGATCTCGTCGATCGGCTTCTCCCCACGAGTCACGATTCCCTCACCATCTGGTTGATCGTGTCGATGACCGACGCACCGTCGGTTGCCCGAATGGCGGAGGCTTCCTCGGTGATGTCGATGCCGACCGGACACCACGCGATGCACCTGCCACATCCCACGCAACCAGACTCGTCGAACTGATCCCACCACGTCGAGAGCTTGTGGGTCATCCACTGCCGATACCGCGAAGACGTCGTTGTTCGCACCGAGCCCCCGTGCAGGTAGGAATGGTCAAGGTCGAAGCAGGACGCCCAGCGACGCTGACGTTCGACCGTGCCGCTCACGTCGGTCACATCCTTGACGTCGCTGCAGAAGCAAGTCGGGCAAACCAGGGTGCAGTTGCCGCACGAAAGGCAGCGTTCGGCCACCTCGCCCCAGCGTGGATGTTCGAGATTCCGGGCCAGGAGTCCAGGCAGGTCATCGGTGTCGAGAGACCGGCTCATTCGGTCGGCAGCTCCTTCGATGACCGCCAGTCGACTCGCCCGCACGGTGTCGTCGGCTCTTTCGTGAGGAACCTCGGTCAGGATCTCCGCCCCGGCGACCGAACCGACCTGGACGTAGTAGGCACGTTCACCATCGTCCGGACCTGCCAGCTCGGTGAGGGCCAGGTCGTACCCGGCACTCGCCCCCGGGCCCGTGCCCATAGACGTGCAGAAGCAGGTGCCAGACGGCGTTCCGCACTCCATTGCAACAATGAACGCTCCCGCACGGCGCGCCGCATACCGGTCATCAGGCACCGCGCCGTCACGGAGCACCCGATCGAGTGTTCCGAGCGCGGCCACCTCGCAGGGCCGGGCCCCGATGATGGCCACAGGGACCGGTTCTTCCCGGGGCTCAGACAGGGTCACCTCGCCCCCGGCGACCCCGGCCCGCCACACGGTCTCGGTGGGGACGAAGAACTCGGACTTCCACGACGCAGGGCCGACGGCCCACCCAAACAGCTCGGAGCTTCCGTCGTAGGTGAGCCGATACTTTCCAGGCTCGGCGTGGTCGTGCCAGCCCTCGGGCAGGTCGGAGGTTGTGCCGATCTCCCCGTGCACAATCGCCCCGTCCCGCACAACCGGGCCCATGATCCGCAAGCCACGCTCCCGAAGGGCATCGATCAAGAGGTCGAAGCCGTCCCGATCGATCACCGCGTCCTCTCCGACGTCCACCAGGCGAGGCTACGGCCTGGTCCGGTGTACGCATAGGGCCAAATGCCCCTGGAGCCAATTCATCGACACACGCTCACGACCAGCCGTTCAGGTCGTGCTGACACACGGCTAGATTTGCCACGGACTGGGTACAGGTCCTTGAGTCAAGTGGCACAGCGTCGGACCGTGGCGCCGTGCTCGGCCGCCAACTCGGAGTGCCCTCCAAGAATGAATGCCACCCAGTGGCGAGTCCAGCTTGGATCCATTCCCACCTGCGCCGAGGCATCCTCGAGGGTGCCGGGCAACAACGACTTCGAGTCCACCGGCACGTCCTCAAGGGAACATCCGACGGCGAGCCTGACATGAAGACCGCGTTCGTCCTTTCTGGTGGTGGAAATCTCGGTGCCCTGCAGGCGGGAAGCGTCGTTGCGCTCATGGGGGCCGGGATCGAGCCCGACCTCTTGGTGGGCACCGCCGTCGGCGCGATGAATTCGGCCTTCTTGGCCACTCACCCGGGCCTGGAGGGCGTACGTTCGCTCAGAGATGCCTGGGCAGCGCTACGACGAGAAGAGGCAGTCCAGCTCAACCCCCTCGTGGCACTGATGGGATTCTTCGGACTGCGCGACCACCTGATTTCGGCCGCGCAGCTGCGCCGACTGATCAGCAAGTGGATCCCGATCGATCGGTTCGAAGACGCAGCACTCCCCTTCGGTGCGGTGGCCACCGATGCCCTGAGCGGCGAAGCCGTCGTGCTCAGCAGCGGCAACGTGGCGACGCGCTTGCTGCCAGCTCAGCCATTCCTGGGATCTTCCCGCCGATCAATGTCGAGGGGCGGTGGCTGATCGATGGCAGTCTGTCGTCGAACCAGCCTGTGCTCGAAGCCCAAGACCTCGGGGCTCAGGAGATCTATCTCATCACCACCGCCACTGCTCCTCGGACCGCTCCACCGAGAGGTGCCGTCGCCGTCGCCATGAACTCCGTGTCGTTGTTGACGGCCCGCGTCGCGCTCCTTCAATTGAACGAGGCACACCGCAGAGCCAGAGAAATGGGTGGTCACGTCCACGTCGTGCCCTCGGCCGAACCCACTGCTCCCGGACCGTTCGACTACCGGCGTAGCGCAGCGTTGTCCGATCAAGCCCATCGGAGGACCCGACTCTGGTTGAACGACCCAGCCCGGCGTGCAGACGCGGCTCGGCTGGGCGCGCGAGCACTCCACTCATCGTTGCCGGAAGTCCGACCCGCACACAGCACTGCATAGCTCGATCGCGGTTTGGTGAGGCCCGACCGCACGGTTCCTTGAAATCTGCCGTATCCCCGAACTGCCGTATCCCCTACTGCGCCGTCCCTGGGGAACGACGTACCAGCCAACCGCAACGTTTGTGTCAGGCGCAACCGGGTACGGACAGCAGGCTTTCGCACAATCGTTTCTCACCACTGTCGTTCAGTGTCGACGGCGGCAGCAACAGCGACTCAGGGGGCACACCGATGGGCACCCGAATGCGCTGCACAGGAGTGATCAAGGCGACAATCAGCAGAAAGGGTGATCCCCAGCGTGAGCGAGAGACTGCGACCCGGACTTCTCTTTGACGTGGATGGCACGCTCATGGACACCAACTATCTCCATTGCCTTGCATGGTCCCGGGCTTTCCGCGACGCGGGTGAATGGGCGCCCATGAACGCAATCCACCGTCTGATCGGAATGGGCGGCGATCAGCTGGTGCCCGAGCTCCTCGGCCACGACAGCCCGGCCGCCACGGCGGCTCGTCCAGTCCGCTACGCGGAACTGGTGAGCGAAGTGAAGGCATTCCCCGGCGCCGGTGAACTGCTTCACCGCATCCATGACCTCGGTCCAGCCGTAGTGTTGGCGACATCTGCTCCCGCTGCCGAGCTGGAAGAGCTCCGCAAGGTTCTGGACGCCGATAAAGCGATTGACGGGCAAACGACCGCCGACGAGGTTTCCAACGCCAAACCCGATCCCGAAGTGTTCCTGACCGCGATGAAAAACGCATCCATCGATCCCAGGCGGGCGCTCGCAGTCGGCGACAGCGTGTGGGATATTCGAGCCGCCCGCTCGGCTGGGATCGCCTGTATCACCGTCGAGACTGGCGGCTTCAGCCAACATGAGCTCAACGAAGCAGGCGCTGTCAGGGTTTATCGTGACGTGGAAGAACTCCTCTCCCAGTTGCTCACGAGCCCGATCGCGTCATTGCTCACGACCTCGATCTGATCCGGGAGGTGCTCCCTCGTCGGTGTACAACGGGATCAGGGCGGTCCTCTCCTGCGATCTCCGGGCGCCGGCCTCTGGTGGACCTCAATTCGTCACCGTGATCGTGATGGAAGCGCTCGCGGCACTGACACCCCCCGCGTAGGAAGCGACACTCTGCAGGGAGTACGTCCCGTTCGGCACGGTGGTGGTATTCCAGGTCGCCAGCCAGCCGTAGATGGTCGGGGTGGCGGTAGCGATCACCGTTGACTCAGGCTTCCTCCGGTCAGCTCGTACTGGACCTTGGTCACGCCGGCTGAGGCGAGGGCGTCGAGGTACTGACTTCCCGACAGCGTGGCATTGTTCGACGGCACCACGACACTGGTCGTCGGAGGCGGTGTGTTGACGGTGATCGTGATGCCCGGACTGGTGCCAGTGAGCCCGCCCGAGGAAGCGACACTCTGCAGGGTGTACGTCCCGTTCGGCACGGTGGTGGTATTCCAGGTCGCCAGCCAGCCGTAGATGGTCGGGGTGGCGGTAGCGATCACCGTGTGACTCAGGCTTCCTCCGGTCAGCTCGTACTGGACCTTGGTCACGCCGGCTGAGGCGAGGGCGTCGAGGTACTGACTTCCCGACAGCGTGGCATTGTTCGACGGCACCACGACACTGGTCGTCGGCGCGGTCACCGTGATTGTGGCTGGGTCGGTCGTCGCCGATCCCAAGTAGTTGGTGAAGATGGCCCTGACCTCCCAACCGTTTTCGAACCCGGCCAGCGGCCCGATGGAGAGGGTCGGGTTGGTCGCCCCGGACACGTTGCTCCAACTGCCACCGCCGTTGACCGAGGCCTGCCATTGGATGGTCGGCGTGGTGATGTCTGCCGACGCCGTGAAGGTCAGCGATCCCCCCGTGACGACTGATTGACTCTGCGGGTCGATGCTGATGGTCGGTGCCTGATTGGGCTGGAAGATGTCCTGGCCGAAGGGCGTCAGCCCCGGAGCGGCGGCGAAGCCGAGGTGCCCATTCCCGTCTGCGCCGCCGGTGGTCAATCCGAGCAGGTCTTCGTAGCTGCGCAGGGCCGAGTAGTGGTTGTAGGACCCGGTCGTGTCGACGGTCCCGGGCTGTATGTACGAGGAGTTGAGCAGCAAGGTTCCGATCCTCCCGCCTCCGGGATCCGCGCCGGGAGTGGTCGGTGCAGCACCGAGCAGGGGACTGTGACCGGGGAAGGCCCAATTGGGACCGGGCTGCTCATTGCAGCAAGCAGTCGTGTCCGAGGTGTCGCCCTCGTCGGACGTGATGACCACGAGCATTTGACCAGATTGGTACGAGGGGGACGCCATGATCAGCGGCATCCAGTGCTTCAACCAGAGATCCGCCGCCGTGAGCCCGCCGGTCTTGCCACCCTCCACGTTGGTACCGGCGCAGGTCGCGTCGTGGCCGTCGTCACAGAGGTTCGGAGTGATGAACCCGAATTTGGGAGTGGTCGCCTCGCTGGAGAGGTCATTGGCCAAATGGCCGGTGAACGTGTCAGGAAGGTGTGTGCCACTGAATGTGCTGGACGTTCCCACGGCCACCGTTCCGAGTGGGACGACATTGGCGTCACATTCTGCGGTGTTGTCGATGATGGAATGGAAATACATGAACGGGTCGTGCCGTGTGGCGTACCCGTCGGCCGCTTCAGCAAGGGCGGCGCCGTCGGTGCCTCCCACGGTGGGGTGTGCGCAATCAGTCCCACCAAGAGGGTCGGTGACCCCACCGTCTCGCGTCGGATCGTTGCCCATGTCCTCGGCGTACTCTCGCCAGGAGGCGACGTGGGTGGCGGGGTTGGGAGGGGAGACCGCGTCGAGCTGATCGGCGATGGTCGGCGCTCCTCTGCTGGTGGCGGTCGGCGCCGGGTAAATGCAACCGTTGCCGTCGACCTGCCCGGGATAGGTCGCGGTATTCGGGTCGTCGGTCCCAGGCGTGACGTTGCTGAACCCGGTCAGATTGCAGTCCGAGTCGGTCAAGGGTGTGGGAGCCTGCCCGGAAATTTCGGCGATGTAATTGTCCAGGCTCACGTGACCGGTGGCGTAATAGTTCTGGAGCAACTCACCCTTCGGGACGAGTGTCCCATTGAGGTACGTCGCCACCGAACTGGGCCCATAGGTCGAGGTGGCGTCCTCGTTCTCGAGCTCGATGACGAGGACGTTGTTTATCGAACCTGGTGGAAGAGCAGCACGTACCACGGGGCCTGCGGCTCCCGCGTCTCCGGTTCGTGCCATCTGACCGAACATTGCGCTCGCGAACACGACAAGCGCCGCGATGCCACCCGTCGTCATTCTTCGCCTGAGTCCCGTCATCGACAACCTCCATAGACTTCGATCGCCCTAGGAGACCATCGCCGGTGCGCCACCACAACCCTCATTCTGGGCATACCACCTATGCTCTCCGAACATGAACGTCCAGCAGTTGCGCTACCTGGTCGCGGTCAGTGATTTCGGCTCAGTGAGCGCTGCGGCTCGGGCGCTCGGTGTCACTCAGCCGGTCATCTCGCGGTCGGTCCATGCATTCGAAACCGAACACGGCGTCACGGTATTCGGGCTTTCGGGCACCCGCCTCGTGATCACCGAGGAGGGCCAGGCGATCGTGCACGCGGCACGGGATGCCCTCACCGCCATCGATGCCGTCGGACAGGCGGCACAGGCGGTGAGAGACAGGCGGGATCTCGTCATCGCCACCACGCCCACGAACGGGCTGCTCCTCACCAGGGCCTTGAGCGAGCTCCGTCGATGCGAGCCCGGTCTCGTCATCAGGGTGTGCCGGGCCAATGACGCTGACGACGTGCTCCGCAATGTCCACGAGGGAGTCGCGGAACTCGGATTCAGCGAGCTGACCCCTCTGGCCCGTGACAGCGAATTGACGACGTTACCCATCGCCGAGCTGGAGGTGGTGTTCGTCTCGCCGATCGGCACCGATCTCCCGGCCGAGGTGTCGTGGACTGACGTCGTGCTGCAACCGCTCATTGTGCCGCCGCCCGACTCAGGACGCCGTGCGTTGATCAACGACATGGCGATGATGGCGACAGGGACGACCCCGCAGGCGACGGTCGTCTTCGAGGACCGAGGATCCTGGGTCGCCGCAGCCCAGGCTGGAATGGGATCCTTCCTCTCCTATCGTTGCGTCGTGGCCGATCACGAACGTATTGAGATCCGGCCGTTCACGCCCCCGCAGACCGTGACCGTCGGGTTCGTCCACCGATATCTCGAACTCTCCACGGCGGCCGCGCGGTTCATCGATCTGGCACGGGACATCACGCGGCAAGCAGAAGCAACGGCCGATCTGAGATGACGCGATGCGTTGTCAAGAACCCCTGTCCGAGACTTTCTCGTCGGCTACTCCCTAGACGAACGCATGAAGGGCGGCCTTGCCGTGGCTGCCAGCAACGACGCTGTCCGCTCGGCGAGGCGACGTCTCCGGCTGCATCTTCCACGCCGACCGCGTGTCGTGGACATTCGCGTCCCGCGAGGTCCACCGGGCCCTGGCCCGTCACCAAATTGGTGGGTTCGATGAGCGGGATGGGCTCCACGGGAGACAACGCGGCGATGGCGTCCTCCTGGCTCTCTTGCAGAAGAACGGTTGGCCTCGGAGAGTCCAGAGGGGAGGGAGACTCTCGTCCAGACGGCGGGCTGGGCCAAATGGACTATTTCTGATCGGATCTGTTCTCCCGACAATTGCCCTGTGCGTACCTGCTCGCTGGAATTGGACGCTGTGGACTGCGGTGCGGGTTCCGCAGCTCGCGGATCTGGCCGACGGACATGGGGGCTGGTTGGAACGGCGGGCTCGGGGACTGTGGCTCTGCCCTTTTGGCCTTCACCACCGACCTCCCTGCTTCCCGTTCGGGCCGCACGCAGCGGGTCTTTGGCCTTTCGCCGGTGCCGGACCAGCACCGTCCTGGGAAGGACCGCCAACCCCAAAATGGGCAGAGCCAGCAAACGCCGGCCCCGGAGTGCCACCAGGTCACCTGCTGGTTCTTGCCGCGGTCGTCACTGGAGTCGTACTTCAGTTGATGTCCTGGCGACACTCATGCCGGGCCATCACGCCCGGCCGAACTCGTAGTGCTCGCAATCAATCTGACGGGTCCACTCCCAGTATTGGTCGAGCGGCCATGGGGAGAGCGTGAAGACCTTGCCCGCGCTGTTCTTGTAGTGGCTGTGCGTGATGGACGGGATGCGACCAAACCAGTTGGTCGATCTCCTCCTGGTACCGATCGGCGTAATCATCGTGCGCCTCCGCTCGCACCTCGACCCACTGTGCGCCCGACGCCAGGGTCTCGTGGATGGCTTCGAGGGCGTAGTGCACCTGGAACTCGGCGTGGTAGAAGAGGCTCGCACCGAAGGCCAGGTTGGTCCCCGGACCGTAGATGCAGAAGAGGTTCGGGAAGTTCGGCATGGTGATGCCAAGGTACGCCGTGGGCTCGTCCCCCCATTGGTCGCGCAACGAAATGCCGTGCCGCCCGATGACCCGCATGGAGGCGAGGAACTCGTTGTGCTGGAACCCGGTGGCGTAACAGATGACGTCGGCCGGGAAAGGCCGCCCGTCCGTCGTCACGATCCCGTCGGGGACCACCCGTTCGATTCCCGTCCGGACAAGCTCGACGTTCGGCTCCTGCAGGCAGCGGAACCAGGAGCCGTCGTCCTGCAGGATGCGCTTGCCCATGGCGGGGTAGTCGGGCACGACCTTCTCCAGGAGCTCGGGGTCATCGGCGACGAGCGAACGGATCCACCCCAGCAGGGCCGTCGACCGTCTCGCGTTGAGGGCGTTGATGGACTGGTGGGTGGGGTCGTCGTGCTCGGGGTCGATGCGATACATCTCCATCCCCGCCGCAATGCCGGCGAAGGTCATGACGAAGCGGTACCAGCGCCCGTAGAAGGGCAGGTGCCGCAATGCCCATGCATCGCCGGGCGGCACGGGCGTGTGGTAGATCCGGTTGGGCAGCATCCACTGGGCCGTGCGCTGAAAGATCGTGAGCTGTTCGACCTCCCCGCTGATGGCGGGACCGATCTGGAAACCGCTGGCACCGGCGCCGACGAGCGCGAACCTCGTGCCCCGGATGTCGAGGTCCTCCGGCCAGCGGGCGGAGTGGAATGACGGACCGGCGAATGTCTCCATGCCCGGGATCTCGGGCAGCCGGGGCAGGTTCAGCGATCCGACGGCACTGATCACGAAGCGGGCCTCGAGCACTTCTGCGCTTCCGCGCTCGTCGGTCGTACTCGACGCGCCACATGGCTCGGTCCTCCTGCCACACCACCTCGGTGACGGTGGTCCCGAAGCGGCACTGCGGCCCGAGGTCGAACTTGTCGACGACCGAGCCGAAGTAGGCGCGCAGCTCCGGATGCTGGCAGTAGTACTCGCTCCAGAACTCGGCCGGTTCGAACGAGAAGCAGTACTGATGGCTCCCGACGTCGACCCGGGCACCGGGGTAGCGGTTCTCCCACCAGGTGCCGCCTGGGCCCCCGTTCTTCTCGATGATGGTGAAGGGCAGCCCGGCCTGCTTGAGGCGGATGCCGGCGAGGATCCCGCCCATGCCGCACCCGATGACGACGACGGGCGTCGCGACCTTCTGGGTCTCTGAGATCTCGTCGCCCCAGGAGATCGCTCCGCTGTCACCGCCCTCGAACTGCAGGTCGTCGAAGAAGAGGCCGGCCAGCGAGCCTTCGACGGGACGCCGGCCGAGGAAGCCCATCATCTCTTGCAGTAAGTCCTGCGAAACCGGCACCGGGACGCACCCGTGGTCGCGGTAGGCCGCGATGACGGGGAGGGCGCGGCGGCGCACGTCTGCCATGTCCTCTTCTGACATCGCACCTTGAATGTCCAACGAGACGCCCACGTTCGGCTGAATCGCACCCCGCACCCACGACGGGTCACCGCTCATGTGCACCAGCGAGCACATGAGCGCGGGGATGCTCACGTCCTCAAGCGCCTCGGCGATGACTTCGTCGCCGTCCTCGAACGGCTCTCCGGCAAAACGGTTTCTCGTCACGAACGACATCCTGGTCGCCACGACGGCGCGAGACAATCATGACGACCGGGAGCATCGCCGGACACAAGGATCAACAAGAACATTGTCGGGAACACGTGCTCGGGGCTGTCCCCTCCGAATCCCGCAGGGCTCGACCTGGCTCGGGGCGCTCCACGGGTCGAGACAAGTCCATTGAAGCCGGACGACGGGGCCGGAAGCTCAGTCCCGACCAGCACCTTCGGCCGCCGAACCGGCCCAGTGTGTGCGCAGGTCTTCCAGCCAGCCGGGGAACTCGAGCGGCGGATCGGGCAACGCCTCGGCTCCCTGCGCCGCCAGCGCCGCTTCGATAGGCCTCGGGCTCGTCGCCCCAGCTCCGCGGGTCGCCCATCATCACCTCGAACATGACCGCGCCCTCGCGGCCCGCCACCACCGGGACCGAAGGCGGCGCCGAGCGGCAGCTCGATGTGGGTCCCCGCCGGGCAGCGCCGATCACCGAAGCTGACCTCGCCCTCCAGGACGAAGACGACGTGGGGCGAGAAGTGGCCGTGACGGCGCACCACCATGCCCGGGTCGTAGCGGGCGTAGATCGTCAGGTACTGGGGATCGGGCGAGAAGGCCAGCCACTTCTCCCACACGTGGGCCACCGAGCCGTCGGCGTTGCGCTGCGCCTTGATCGCCTGCCAGGGCACCTCGGGGTCGTCGAGCTGGCGGAAGGTGGGCTCGAGGCCCTCGATCTTGGGCGAGGGCGGCGTGGGCGCGGCTCGGCCACGGCGAGCGAGATTACGCCGCACAAAGTATCTTTGCAACAAGCTATTCTGTGCGAACGCTCCCGGAACCATGACGCAGCCGCCATGCCCACCTCGCCGCCGACACCGGCCGAAGAGGACTTCCCCCTCATCATCTCGGTCGACGACCACATCCTCGAGCCCCGCGACCTCTGGGAGCGCGAGCTCCCCGCCTCGCTGCGCGCGCGTGGGCCGCGCTGCGTGCGCGAGAAGACGAAGAGCACGTTCAAGGGCGGCGTGCTCACGATGGAGCGCGGCGTCGACGACGGCACGTGGACCGACGTCTGGATCTTCGACGACCTCGTCATGGGCACCAACCGCCTCCACGCGGCCGGCGGCATGCCGCTCGAGTGGCACAAGAACGTGCCGGCCATCTACGAGGACTTCCGCCCGGGCGCCTACGACCAGGCGGCCCGCCTGCGCCGACATGGACGCCAACCACCAGCAGGTCGGGATCAACTACCCGAACACGTTCCCGCGCTTCGCCGGCCAGGGCTTCGCCGAGCGGCCCGACAAGGCGCTCGCGCTCCTCTGCCTTGCAGATCTACAACGACTGGATGATCGACGAGTGGTGCGGCGGCGCCGGGCGGGGCCGCCTGGTCCCGCTCACCCTCATTCCGCTCTGGGACCCCGAGGCGGCCGCCGCCGAGGTCCGGCGCTGCGCCGCCAAGGGGAGCCACGCCATCGCCTTCAGCGAGAACCCGGCCAAGCTCGGCTTCTCCTCGCTCTACACCGGCGACTGGGACGCGCTCTGGGCGGCCTGCGAGGAGACCGATACGACGGTCTCCATGCACATCGGGTCTTCTTCGTCGATGCCGACGACTTCCGCCGACGCCCCTCTGGCGGTGTCCATGTCGCTCAACGCCCACAACGCACAGGGCTCGGTCTGCGACTGGGTCTACAGCCGCACGCTCGAGCGCTTCCCCTCGCTCAAGCTCGCCTACGCGGAGAGCCAGGTCGGCTGGATGCCCTTCCAGTACGAGCGCATGGACGGCGTGTGGCACGAGTCGGTCGGTGAGGTCGACCTGCCCGAACCCCCCTCCACCTATCTGCGCGGCCGTGTCTTCGGCTGCATCTTCGACGACCTCCACGGCCTGCGCAGCCGGGAGGAGGTCGGCATGGAGCACATCCTCTTCGAGTGCGACTTCCCCCACTCCAACGGCTCGTGGCCGGACTCACGACGCCGGGCCTGGGAGCTCTCCTCCAAGGCCGGTCTCGACGCGCGCGAGGTGTACCAGCTCGTGCGCGGCAACGCCATCGACGTGTACGGCCTCCAGCGCTTCGGGATCACCGAGTGACGCCGTCCTCCCCTGCATCGTCGGTATCCGCGGCTCCGGCCGCCGACAATACGGCGCCGGGACGATGCGCCCGGACACCTGGACCCGGGCCGGCGAGTCGGGCCTCATGGCGCGACTGGTGGCGCTCCAGCTCGTGGCCGGCCAGCAGCTCGAGTCGGTCACCGCCGCCCACGGACTGGCCCTGGGCGACTACCTCGTGCTGGCGGTGATCCGCCGCGCACCCGACGGGGTGTGCGCGCCCGTCGACGGTGTGCGAGGTGTTGCGGCGCGCCTCGGGAGGCATGACGCTGACGCTCGACCGGCTGGAGGCGGCGGGATGGCTCACCCGCGCACCAGACTCCTTCCGACCGCCGGCGTGTGCTCCTGCGCCTGACCCGGGCCGGCCAGACGCTGGTCGTGTCCGTCAACGAGGACCTCCATGGATGGGAGCGTTCCATCGCCGGTCGCCGACGGCTGGCCCCCCTGGTCGCATCGATGGACGAGTTGCTCGAGCTCCTGGAGCCCGACGAGACCCGTCCGGCGTCCTGACGACTGCACAGACGACGGGTCGGGGGCTTCACGGGCCGACCTCGATGCCGAGGTAACGCTCGAAGACCTCTTCCCCCCGGAGCTCGGCCGCCGCACCCGAGTAGACGACCTGGCCGCGGTTCATGAGGTACGCGGTGTCCGCGAGCTCGAGCGCACGGGTCACGTACTGCTCGACCAGCAGCAGGGCGGTGCCACCGGCGACGATCTGTCTCAGTGCGTCGAACACCTGGTCCACCAGGAGCGGCGACAGCCCGAGTGACGCCTCGTCCACCACGACGATCCTGGGATTCGTGAGGTAGGCCCGGACCAGCGAGAGCATCTGCTGCTCGCCGCCGCTGAGGCTGCCCGCCTGCTGCCCCAGGCGCGCCGCCAGCACCGGGAACTGGTCGCCCGCCTTGACCAGGCTCTCCTTCTCCTTGCCCTTGGGCGAGTTCAGGACGATGTTCTCCTTGACCGTGAGCGAGGGGAAGATGCCGTGCCCTTCGGGCAGGTGGCAGAGCCCCCGCCGGGCCATGGCGTAGGGCTTGAGCCCCGTCACGTCCTCCCCGTCGAGCAGGACACGGCCGCTGATCGGCTTGATCAAGCCGGAGGCGGCGCGCAGGGTCGTCGTCTTGCCCGCCCCGTTGGGACCGAGGAGCGCCACGACACCCGAGTCGGGGACCGAGAGGGAGACGTCGCGCAGGACCACCGTCTCGCCGTAGCCGGCCGTGATTCCCTCGAGCTCAAGCACCGCTCGCTCCCATTGGACGGCCGCCGCGAGGTGGTGCACCGGGACGGCTCGAACCGCCGCCGACGGCGTCGGCCATGCCTCCCTCCGAGCCCAGATACGCGCTCCGCACGATCGGGCTCGCCAGCATCTCGGCAGCCGTCCCCTCGAAGACCAGCTGGCCGAAGTCGAGCACGTAGATGTTCTGGCAGACCTGGCGCACCAGCGCCATGTCGTGCTCGACCAGGAGGATGCCCACGCCACGCTCGGCGACCGCACCCGTCAGGATCTCCCCGAAACGCCTCGTCTCGGCGGCGTCGAGCCCTGAGGACGGCTCGTCGAGCAACAGCAGGTCGAACGGCCCGGCGAGCACGCGGGCCAGCTCGACCATCCGGCGCTGACCGGTCGGGAGCAGCCCGGCCTGGAGGTCCGCCAGCGGTCCGATCCCGGTCAGCTCCATCGCGTCCTCGACCGCCCTGCGCACCGTGGCGCGCTGCGCGGTGCCGCTCACCAGCTGGCGGACGGGGTTCGCCCCGGCCAGCGAGGCCTCCCGGCCGAGGGCCACGTTCTCACGCACGGTGAGGGAGGAGAACAGCTCGACCCGCTGGAAGGAGCGCCCGAGGCCGAACCGGGACCGTCCGGCCGGGCCCGAGTGACGTGACGTCGCGTCCGTGCAGCATGATCTCGCCCTCGCTCGGCCTCACCAGCCCCGAGCACGCGTTGAACGTCGTCGTCTTCCCGGCGCCGTTGGGCCCGACCAGGCCCGTGATCGACCCCATCGGCGCCGTGAGGCTCACGTCCTGCACGGCGCTCACGCCCCCGAAGCGGACGGAGAGCCCCCGGACTTCGCAGCCCGGCTCTGGCCTGCCCGGGCTCGACTGCCGCAGCCTCGTTCGCTGCGACCGCGACGCGGCGGCAAGGCCGCTGTCCAGGCGGGCGGCCTCCTCTTCGGCTGCGGCGGCCTCCGCCACGGCGCGTCCGCACCTGCTCCTGCCGTCACCGCTTGCTCCGGCTGGCGGCCACCCAGACGGTCGAGGAACTGGCGGACCCGCAGCGGCACGGTCGCCGTCCTGCTCTGCGAAGACGGCATATGCCGCCGCCATCACGCCGAAGAAGATCTGGAGGTAGGTGGTGACGTTGTTCGAGGTGAAGTACCCGGGAATGATCGACACGCCGAGCGCGGCGATGCAGCGCGTACCACGGCTCCCCGCCGATGGCGATGACGACCAACGCCACGTAGACGAGCGACAGGAACGGGTCGTAGTTGGCACCGACCGCGTAGTGGAACTCGACGGCGATCAGTGCGCCGGCGAGGCTTGCGAACGCTGCCGAGATGCAGAAGACGAGGACCTTGACCACATTGGTCGTGGCGCCCTGCGTCTCGAGCGCCAGCGGCGAGTCCGCCAGCGCGCCCAGGAGGCGACCCATGCGGCTGCGCTGAATCACCATGATGACGGCAGTGCTGAGCACCGCCGCGATCAGCAGCACGTAGTAGAAGCCCTTGTCCGACGCGAGCGACAGGCCGAAGACGCTGACGTCCGGTCGTGGCGCCGGGATCCCCGACGTCGTCAGCCCGAACATGAGGTTCGTCGAGTAGAAGAGGTACTGCAGCAGGATCCCGAAGCCCAGCGTGGCCAGGGCGAGGAACAGGCCCGACAGCCGGATGGCCGGGATCGCCACGATCGCTCCCACCGGGCACGGCGACGAGCATGGCGCAGCAGCAGGGCGAGGAGCCACGGCAGGTGGTAGCTGTCGGTGAAGTGCGCGAAGGAGGCCGCGCCGACTGCCGCGAACGCGAGGTGGCAGAGCGAGATCTGTCCCGAGACGCGCACGAGGAGGCCAAGCGACAGCAACAGGATGGCGTCGGCCAGGAAGCTGGCCCAGATGGCCAGATGGTCGCCCACCAGGTTCGGGATCAGGCACAGGACGACGAGTCCGACCGCGAACGTGACGCCCCGGACCCGCCACGGCGCGTACCAGGACTTCCTGACCGGGAGCGTGGTCACGACCCGGCGCTCCGCCAGCTTCGCCTTGGGCGTGACGCAGAGGGCGACGAAGAGGACGATGAACGGGATAGCCGGCGGCAGGCCGCTCAGCCAGCGTGATCGAGCCCGAGTACTTGGTGGCCAGAGACCCGGCGATGCCGACGAGCAGCCCACCGAGGAACGTGAGCGGCAGGCTCGAGAAGCCGCCGATCGCCGCAGCCCCAAAGGCGTAGACGACGAGGGTCGAGATGATGACGGCGTTCAGGCTGAGCCCGGGCGCCAGCAGCAGACCGGCCATGGAGCAGAACGTCATGGAGATGATCCAGGCCCAGCGCCGCACGCGTATGGGGTTCTCGCCCGTCATCGACAGGAGGTCGGGGTTGTCGACGACGCCGCGCATGGCGTAGCCCATGCGCACGGAGCGGAAGAACCAGTAGAGGACCGCCGTGGCGATGAGCGGAGATGATCGTGACGGTGATCTGGTCCCACCCGACGTTCACGCCCAGAATCGGCACGGTCGACGTGGGAAGGAACGGTGGGAAGTTCACCTCGTTGTTCCCGTACCAGAGCTCGCCGACACCCAGGACGATGAGCAGGAGGCCGACGGTAGCGACCACCTTCAGGGTGGCGCCCACCCGTTCGAGTGCCCGGCCGAGCAGCTCCATGAGCAGCCCCTCGGCCGGTCCGATGACGAGGACGCACACGGCGGCAGCCAGACCCCACGGCCATCCGTGCTCGTCGTGCAGCCAGTAGAAGACGAAGACGGTGAGCGCGGCGATGGCGCCGTAGGCAAGGTTGAAGATGCCCGATGTCTTGTAGGCGAGCACGAGCCCGACGCCCGCGAGCCCGTAGACGGCACCGGTGGCGATGCCGATGACGATGAACGGCAGGAAGTCCTGCATCGCTCAGCTCACCTGCCTTGCGGATGCCCCTGCCCACGCCCCCATGGCCATGCTCACGCCCTCCGTGACGAGGTTGATGTGCCAACACAGGACACTAAGGGGTCGGTATAGTCCGGGAAAGCGATAGGTGAGTACCTGCTCGGGTCACCGCGTGGGGGACACATGGGGGACGGTGTTGCGAGACGCCGTTTGAGTGGGCCGGGGGGCCCAAGGGGGTGCACGTGTTCGTACGTGTGAAGAAGACTGTGGCGGCATTGGCGATTGGTTCACTTGCCAGCGCGGGTGCGGTGAGCGTCGCCGTGATGCCTGCCGCGCCGGCGGGTGCAGCCAGCTCGGCGAGCACGGTCACGATCGCCGACCTCTGCAGTTGCACCGGACCCGAGGCCTCGACGATCAGCCAGACCTCCGACACCATGCAGGCCTGGGCTTCGTGGGTCAACAGCCACGGCGGGCTGGCAGGTCACCAGGTGCACCTGGTCATCCTCGACGACGGGTACAGCGCGGCCAAGGCCTTGACCAATGCCGAGACGGCCATCAACCAGGATCATGCGGTCGCGATCTTCGACAACAGCGACGAAGATCCGTCGTTCGCCTCCAGCGTCCAGGCGGCACACGTGCCCGTGCTCGGCGGCCAGGAGAGTGACTCGGGCTACAAGAATTCCGACTTCTTCCCAGCCGGAGCCACGTTCAACTACACGAATTCAGTGGGTGCCATCATCGCCAAGGCAGCTGGAGTCAAGAAGATGGCCGCTGTCTACTGCGTGGAAGTCGCCATCTGCGCCGAGTCGGTCCACCAGGGCGAGCAGGTGGCAGCCGCACTACGGAATCAAGTACGTCTACACGTCGAGCATCGGGTTCGCCGCCCCGAACTACACGGCCCAGTGCCTGGCGGCCAAGCAATCCGGTGCCACCGCTATGACGGTGGGCGACGCCTCCTCGGTCGTCGAGCACGTCGTCTCGGACTGCGCAGCGCAGGGCTACACGCCGCGCCAGCTCTCGAGCGACGGCACGGTCGCGGCCGCATGGCTCAAGATTCCGGCGTTCAACGGCAACATCGACACGCAGTCGGACAACCTGTGGTTCCTCCACAACTCCGCGACGTCGACGATGTATGCGGCGCTGGACAAGTACGCGCCGCAGGTGCCCAGCGGGCCCAACTTCGGCGAGAGTCGTGCTGCAATCCTGGTCGGACGGCGCTCTCATGCAGGAAGCAGTCAAAGCCGCCGGCGCCTCGAGCACCGCTCCACTGACCTCGGCAGAGATCCTCAAGGGCCTCTACGGGCTCCCTGCAGGCGAGACGCTCGGCGGATTGTCACCCGCTCTGCACTTCGTCAAGGGGCAGCCGGCAAACAACAGCTGCTTCTTCGAGATGGGCGTCAAGAACGGCAAGTTCGTCGCCCTCCACGGCGGCACCACGACCTGCGCTCCGCTGGTGAAGGCGGGGACGTTGCCGACCACCCACTGAGACGATCCTGACCAACCCGATCCAGGGACGGGGGCTTGAGTGGGTGTTCGCGCTCGGAGGGATTCGAACCCCCAACCTTCTGATCCGTAGTCAGATGCTCTAGTCCGTTGAGCTACGAGCGCTGGGTGAGACAGGACAGTGTACCGGAGCCTTGGCCGGGCCCCCGAGGCGCCCCCGACCAGGTCAGACGCTGATCGGCAGCTTCGTGTAGCCCCGGACCGTGCTCGTGTAGAGCGGCACGGCCCCGGCCATGTCCACCGACCATTCGGGGAAGCGCTTGAAGGTCTCCTCGAGGGCGATCCGCCCCTCGGTCCGGGCCAGCGCCGCGCCCAGGCAGAAGTGGATGCCGTAGCCGAAGGACAGGTGGTGGTCGAACTTCCGGTGGATGTCGAAGCGGTCGGCGTCCGGGTAGGCCCGCTCGTCCCGGCCGGCCGATCCGGTGATCATGACGACCTTCGACCGCGCCGGGATCTTGCCCCCGTGCACCTCGACGTCCTCGGTGCACCAGCGGCTCTGCACCGGCGACGGCGCCTCGTAGCGCAGGACCTCCTCGACGGCAGTTCGGGATCAGGCTCGGGTCGGCCACCAGCTCGGCCCGCTGGTCCGGGTTGTCGTCGAGTGCCAGGGCGGCCCAGCCGAGCATGCGGGCCACCGTCTCGGTGCCGGCGCTGCCGATGAGTGCGGCGAAGTTGACGGCCTGCTCGAGCGTCAGCCGGCGGGGCACGCCGTCGTCCTCGGTGATCTCCATGTTCACCAGGTCCGTGAACATGTCGTCGCGCGGGTTGGTCTGGCGATCGGTCAGCGTCTCGCCCAGGTACTCCATGAACTTGAACATGGCCGCCATCGAGATGTCGTTCGACATGCCGGTCTCGGGATCGAGATGGAACGACTCGTCGATCCAGCCCCGGACCATGTCGCGGTCCTCGGGCGGCACGCCGAGCAGCGCGGCGATCACGTAGGCCGGGACGCGGGCGCCGAAGTCCTGCACGTAGTCGAACGAGCTGCGGCCGACGAGGCCGTCGAGCAGGTTGACGCACAGGGCGCGGATGTCGTCTTCGAGCAGCTTCATGCGGCGCGGCGTGAAGGTCTTGGACACCAGCCGCCGGTAGCGGGTGTGCTCCGGCGGGTCCATGAAGATCATCATCTGCATGTCGATCGGGTCCGCCGTGATCATCTCCATGCACCGTGCCGTGCGACGAGATGAACGTCTTGGGGTCGCGGCTGAAGGCGTCGACGTCGGCGAAGCGGCTCACGGCGTAGAAGTCGACTGCTCGTTGTAATAGAGCGGCTGCTCGTCGCGCAGGCGCTCGCCAGATGGCGTGCGGGTCGCCCTTGTACTTCTCGTCGAGCGGGTCCCAGGCCAGTGGCTCGGTGTCGACAGCGGTCATTGTCGATCCCCCTTCGACACCGACGTGGTGCGCGTCCCAGAGCTTGATCCCGCCGAGGATGCCCGCCTTGTTGTCCACCACCGTGATGCGCTCGAGCACCTCGCCGAGGTCGCGCCGGTTGACCCGGGGTCCGTTGCCTCCGCCGATGTAGAGATGGTCGAAGAAGGAGAGCGCGTCGAGATAGGCGATGGCCTTGCGCACCCGCTTGTTCCACCGCTCGTCGCCGACCTTCTTGCGCGCCGCCTCGCCGATCTGCTCGTTGAACGTCTCACCCTTGCGGAACTCCAGGTGGGCGAACTCGAGGTGCGGCATCAGGCTGCCGTCCATGAAGAAGGCCGTCCCGAACCCGGTCCCGAGCGTGATCACCACCTCGAAGCCCGTTGCCCCTGCACGACGGCCGCGCCCTGGACGTCGGCGTCGTTGGCGACGCGGCACGGCTTGCCGATCGACTTCTCGAGTGCGCCGGCCAGGTCGAAGTCCGACCAGGCCGTCACGCAGCTTGGGATCGGTCTTGGAGCCCGGGCCCTTCGTCGCACACGAAGTGCGGCGCACTGAGGACGTGCCCCTGGCGGACCATGCCGGGGAAGCCACACGACACGCGGTCCCCCTCGGGCAGCTTGGCCACCAGCTTGGTCAGCGTGGACACCAAGAGGTCGGGCGGCATCGGGTAGGTGGTGGGCACCCGCACCCGCGCCGCCACGGGCTGCCCGTCCTTGTCGAGGACGTCGGCCTTGAGCCCGGTGCCGCCGACGTCGATGGCGATCGTGAAGGGGTGCTCGTGCGGCGTCTCAGCGGGAGTGGCCTCGGCAGTGGCCGTGTCTGCAGGAGTGTCAGTCACCGGCACGAACTGTAGTCATGCTGGGCTGGCCTTTTGCCCGGCCGGACCAGTCCCGTCATCCGGCAGGACGTCGTGGAGGATCTCGCGGAGCATGTCCTCCAATTCCTCCTTGGTCGTCGACGTCGAACGAGTCGTCGCCCAGGAAGAGGCTCGAGAAGACGACGCCGAAGGACGCCGCCATGCGCACCCGGTCCCGCACCGGCACCCGCTCGTCCCCCAGAACCCGGCGGAACTGGTTCTGGATGTCCTCGTGCTCGGCGTCGTGGTCCTCGCGGTGCAGCTTCTCCATCACGGCCTGGTTGCGCTCGTGCATGAGGAAGAGCTTGCGCTGGGCCAGCATCTCGCCGACGATCTGGTCGAGCAGCTCCTCCCACAGGGCCAGCGTGACCGGCTCCTCCCCGATCCGCATCAGGGCGTCCCGACCGAAGTCGTGGATGCGCATGTGCAGCGCCATGAGGATGTCCTCTTTGGATTCGAAGTGGTAGTAGAGGGCCGCCTTGGTGACGCCCAGCTGCTCGGCGATCTGCCGCAGGCTGGTGCCGTCGTAGCCCTGCTCGGTGAAGAGGTCGAGCGCCACACTGAGGATGCGCTGTCGGGTGTCGGTGGAGGCCACAGGTATGCTCCGACGCTGGACTTCGGTCGTCGACGAGCGGCCCGATGGCCGGCTCCTCGCCGATCACGGCCTCCAGCTCTCCGATGGCGTCCGCCTGCCTGAGCTCGCCGGCCTGTCTGTGTCACGTGTCCTGGCTCTGCGGTGTCATGTGACTCGGCCATCTCGTTTCGCACCTTACCCGGATGCACTGCCCGAATTCTACTTGACGACAGGTAAGTAGTCCGACTTACCATGCCCCTGGGACCAAAGTTTACTTAACGACCGGTAAGGATGTCTATGGCTACTGATCTCATGATCCAGGCGGAAGGGCTGACGAAGCGCTACGGCGAGACCCAGGCGCTGGCCGGCGTCGACATCGCCGTCCCCGCCGGCACGATCCTCGGACTGCTGGGGCCGAACGGCGCCGGCAAGACGACGGCCGTGCGCGTGCTGACGACGCTGGCACGGCCGGACTCGGGGTCGGCGACGGTCGCGGGGATCGACGTGCTGAGGCACCCGGCCGAGGTGCGACGCCACATCGGCGTCGCCGCCCAGGACGCGACGCTCGACCCCCTGCTGACGGGCCGCCAGAACCTGGTCCTGATCGGCGAGCTGTCCGACCTGGGCCGAGCCGACTCCCGGGCCCGGGCGAAGGAGCTGCTGGCGCAGTTCGAGCTGACCGACGCCGCCGACCGCGTCGTCAAGGGCTACTCGGGGGGCATGCGCCGGCGGCTGGACCTGGCCGGCTCGCTCATGACGCGGCCGCCCGTGCTGTTCCTCGACGAGCCCACGACCGGGTTGGACCCGACGAGCCGGCAGCGGGTCTGGGAGGCCATCCGGGAACTGCTCGGCGAGGGCGTCACGGTGCTGCTGACGACGCAGTACCTCGAGGAGGCCGACGAGCTGGCCCACGACATCGTGGTCGTGGACCACGGCCGGGTGATCGCCGAGGGGACGCCGCAGGAACTGAAGGAGGCGAGCCGTGGCGCCCGCCTCGAGGTGACGCTGGCCGAGCCGCACGCGATCCGCGGTCGGCGCGATGGCGCCGCTGGTGTCGGGCCCCGTGTCCGTGAGCGACGACGGGCGGCGGCTGACCGCAGGCGTGGACTCATCGACGGGCTTGGCGACCCTGGTCGTTCGAGCGCTCGACGACGCGGGGGTGCTGGTGGACAACATCGAGGTACGGCAGCCGTCGCTCGACGACGTGTTCTTCTCGCTCACGGGCGGCCACATCGAAGAAGAAGGCGCCGGCGCCGATGACGTCGACGGGCAGCGGCCGGGCGACGGGGCCGCCGGTCCCGCTCGGTCCCGCCGGCCCCGTCGGATCCGGCGAAGGCCGTCACGAACTGGAAGGAGTGCGCGCATGACAACCACCACGTTGACGCCGTCCGCAACCGGCTTCGACCGGCCGCACGCGGGCGGGAACGCGCTCGGTTCCCTGGCCGACATCTGGGCCATGACGCGGCGCAACATCGTCCACATTTCCCGGGAGCCCATGCAGCTCTCGGACGTCACGATCCAGCCGCTGCTGTTCACGGTGCTGTTCGTCTACATCTTCGGCGGCGCCATCCCGATCCCGGGCGGTGGGAGCTACGTCGATTTCCTGCTCGCCGGCATCCTGGCGCTCAACCTGACGACCTCGACCATGGGCACGGCGGTCGGTCTCAGCACCGACCTGCACGAGGGCATGATCGACCGCTTCCGCACGCTGCCGATGTGGCGCTCTGCCGTGCTGGTCGGGCGCTCCGCGGCCGACTTCCTGACGTCCGTGGTGTGTGCCGCAATCGTCGCCGTGACCGGTCTCGTCGTCGGCTGGCGGCCCGGGTTCCTCGCCATCTCCGTGGTCGGTGGGTTCGCCTGTTGTTGTTCTTCGCCTATGCGGTGTCGTGGGTGTCGGCATGTGTCGGGCTGAACTCCAAGAGCCCCGAGTCGGCCGCCTCGTTCGGCTTCATCGTTCTGTTCCCGCTGACGTTCGTGTCCAACGCGTTCGTGCCGACGCAGCACATGCCCGGCTGGCTGCAGGTCGTGGCGAACTGGAATCCGGTGAGCGCCGTCGTGGCGGGCACCCGCGACCTGTGGGGCAATCCGAACCCGTCCGCCATGGTGCAGGCCTGGCCGATGCAGCATCCGGTCGAGGCCGCGCTGATCTGGTCGGTGGCGATCCTGGCGGTGGCCGCACCGCTGGCGGCGCACTTCTTCAAGAAGCGCACGACGGAGTAGGACGGGCTAGGAATACGGCTCATGGGCAGGAGCAACCTTCGTCAACGCGGACTTCGGAAGAGTCGATGCCGGCCGCAGTTCTCCCATCCATGACAGAACCGTGGATGGGAGACGCCTGCTCCCTCGTCGACGCCTACCGGGCCGGGACGATTTCGCCCACCGAGGCACTCGAGGGGTCGCTGGCAGCCATCGCCGACTCGCAGCTCAACGCGGTGTGCTTCGTGGACGAGGAACGGGCCCGGGACACGGCCGCCCGGGCCGACGTGAGCCTTCCCTTCGGCGGCGTCCCCATCGGCGTCAAGGAGCTCGACCCGGTCGAGGGCTGGCCGCTCACCGAGGCCTCGCTCGTCTTCAAGGACCGCACCTCTGCGTACGACGGGACGATGACGGCCCGGCTGCGCGAGGCCGGCGCCGTGCTGGTCGGGCAGACCACGGCGTCGGAGTTCGGCGGGATCAACTGCACCTACACCCGCCTGCACGGCGCCACGTCGAACCCCTACGACCGGGAGCGGACGCCCGGCGGCTCGTCCGGGGGCTCGGCCGCCTCGGTCTCGGGCGGTCTGCTCCCGCTCTGCACGGGGGGCGACGGCGGGGGCTCCATCCGCATTCCCGCCGGGCTTCACCGGCCTCTTCGGGTTGAAGTCGACCTTCGGCCGCATCCCGAAGGGACCGAAGACCGAGATCGAGCCGCTGACCGCGGTCCTCGGGTGCCTCTCGCGCTCGGTGCGCGACACGGCCCGCTGGTTCGACGCCTGCAACGGCGCCGACGAGTACGACCCCTTCTCCCTGCCGCGGGTCGGGGGCTGGGAAGCCGGACTCGGCCAGCAGGACTTGGCCGGGCAGCGGGTGGCCGTCTCGGTCGACCTCGGTGCGGCCATCGTCGCGGGCGGCGTGCGGGATAAGGTCGACGAAGCGGCCGACCTGCTGATCAAGGACGCCGGGCTCGAGCGGGTCGACCTGCCGTTCGCGCTGCCCCGGGGCGGCTTGGAGTGGGCATTGGCCGGGACGGCGAGCCTGCTCGTCGGCCTGGGCGACCTCTACCCCGGCTGCGAGTCCGAGCTCACCCCCGAGATCATGCTGGCGACCAACATCGCCACCAACCACTTCAACGTGGACACGGCGAAGAACATCGAGGCGTTCCGGCGCCAGATCATTGTGCAGATGGCCGAGATCTTCGAGCAGGTCGACTTCATCATCTGCGCCACCAACCCCGACGTGGCGTTCGGTGCCCAGGGCCCGATGCCGACGACGATCGACGGCGTCGACCTCATCGCCGAGCACGGGTTCGAGGCGGCGGTCGGGAACAACGGCGCGTTGACGATCCCGGCCAACACCACCGGGCACCCGGCCGTCGCCATCCCGGTCGGCCTGGTCGACGGGCTCCCCGTCTCGATGCAGATCATCGGCCGCCGGCACGCCGAGCAACTGCTGCTCGACCTGGCCCGCGTGGTCGAGCTCGAGCGGCCGTGGCCGCTGGTGGCGCCGGGCGCGCCGGTCTGATCGCCGGCGGCCCGGTTGCACCACGTTTGCAGCGGCAATTCGGCCTGCCAATCACATCGTTTGCATGTCCGGCGATCTCCAGGCACATCGCGGCTCGTCGACGGTGAGTCGCGTGCTGCACCGTCGTCCGGGCGGGGCGCGACGGCTCGCCGCCGACGGCACCGGAACGGCCGTGCGCGCCACCGTCGGCCGTGCCGCCCGGCACGGGCCTGGCCACCAGTTTTGTTGTTCTGTTGACATTCTCGTGTGACTTTCGGTACCTGCGGAAAAACAACCGTTTGTCCTACCCTGTCCTGAGAAATGGCGGAAGAAATGCTGTTCACAGTGGCTGGATCCGTCGCGATGCCAGCACAGATGATCTCGCTCGAGGAAGCGGGCCTGGAGCAGCGCGCCGATCTGCAGGAGTGGGTGCTGTCGAACCCGGCCATCCTCGGCCCCGCCGTCAAGGTCGTCACCTTCGAGTTCGACGGGCTGCCCACGGTGCCCGGTGGCGCCGGCCGCGACCGCATCTCGGTGCTGGGGCTCGGTGCCGACGGCCGCCTGGTCGTGGCCGAGCTCAAGAGCGGGCGGACCGCTCGACACCGAGGTGCCGGCCGATCAAGTACGCCGCCATGGTCGAGCCGCATGCTGCCCGAGTCGCTGGCCGATCACTACGCCCGTTTCCAGTCGCGCCACCAGACGCCCTTGACCGCCGACGAGGCGCTGGCCGAGCTGCAGGCCCACGCGCCCGACCTCTCGCCCCAGACGCTGCGGCGTCCCCGCATCGTCCTGCTGGCCCGTGGCTTCTCGGCCGTCGTGACCGCCAGCGTGGTGTGGCTCAGCGAGATGGGCCTGGACATCACCGCTCATCCAGATCAGCGCCTTCCGCTCCTACGTCTACGGGCAACTGGGCAGCAGCAACGTGCCGATGATCTCGGTCAGCCAGCTCTACCCCGTGCGCGAGGTGGAGGAGTTCACCATCAGCCCGGAGCGCCAGCTCGCCAAGGAGATGGCCGACTCCAAGCGGCGGGTGCAGGACGCCGCGTTGGTACGCCGGCTCGTCAAGACCGAATCCGTGGCCGACGGGACGATCTTCACGCTGAGCCCGCGGACCGACCTCAACTTCGACCTGCGGAGCCAGCTGGAGGAGTGGCTCGACATGGACCCGGCCCGGCGGACGGCGCACTGGCAGAACAACATGCACGCACCGCTGGTGTGGGACGTGGACAAGGCGGCGTACACGCCGGCCGGCCTGGTCCGCCACGTCATGGAGCAGGCCACCGGCGTCGGCGGCAACTACGCGGGGACCCAGTGGTTCCGCGACCCGACCGGCTGGACGCATGACCGAGCTGGCCGGTCCGCTCGGCGGCGGCAAGGGCGCCATGTACCGCGAATACTGGTCCCGCTGGCTGGACAAGGTGCGCGGCGCGGCACCCGCGGTGGACCCAGATGACGACCCTGCCGGCGCAGAACTTCATCACCCTCCCCTCCCCCGTGCGCGGCACGCACTACGGGCTGAGCTTCGCCGCCGGCGGGCGCCTGCGCTCGGACTTCTACGTCGACCTCGGGACCCCCGAGGCCAGCGCGGCACAGTTCGACGTGCTGCAGCTGCAGCAGGAACAGGTCGAGTCGATCTACGGCGCGCCGCTGTCCTGGGAGCAGCTGCCCGATGGCTCCGCCTTCCGCGTCGCCGACTACAGCGACGGCGACATCACCGATGTGGAGGAGTACGCGTTCTACATCGACTGGATGATCGACTCCCAGGAGCGGCTGCGCCGCGCCGTCAACTCGGTCCTCCAGACCGGCGAACCGCCCGACGACGACTTCGACCGGCGCTGAGCGTCACGACGTCTTCAGCTTCCAGGCGGCCAAGGGAGCGAACACGATGACGAGCCCGGCCGTCCACAGCAACGACGGCACGAGGTAGTACGAGACCGGAGTGCCCGAGGAGCTCCTGCGCCGCGGGGCCCCCGGTGAGCAAGCGCACCGTGTTGACCATCTGCGTCATGGGCTGGTTGGTGGCGAAGCCCTGCATCCAGCCCGGCATGGTCGACACCGGCACGTAGGCCGACGAGACGAAGCTCAGCGGGAAGACGAGGAACGAGAGCCCCTGTGCCGCCTGGGGGCTGCCCGCGAAGAGGCCCATGGCGATGAACATCCAGACGAAGGCAAAGCCGAAGAGGACGGTCAGCCCGAGGGCGGCGAGCGGCGTCGGCCGTGGACCCGCCGATCCGGAAGCCGACGGCGAACCCCACCACCGTCATGACGACGACGCCCCAGGCCACCAGCGCGGTGTCGGCGCTGACCCGGCCGGTGACGATGGAGAGCAGCCGGATGGGCAGGCTGCGCAGCCGGTCGAAGAGGCCGCCGGCCTTGATCATCGGCGACACCGCTGGCGGCGCTCATCCCCTGGAAGAGCACGCCGGTGACGACGAAGCCAGGGACCAGGAAGTCGACGTAGTTCAGGTTCCCGGTGTGGGCCACCGCGCCGCCGAAGACGTAACGGAAGATCAGCAGGAAGAGCACTCCCTGTGCCGTGCCGGCGACGAGCAGCGCGGGCGAGCGCACGAACTTCTTGAGCGTGCGCCCGGCCACCTGGCTGGCGGCGACGAGGTACGACGCCCCCTGGTTGGTGACCGCGTCGATCGGTGCGGCCTGGCGCGGCGGGTCGAGGGTGAGATCCATGGTCATGCTGCGTCCTCCTTCGGAGTGGTGGGGTGTCGGTCGTGGTGTGCCCGGTGAGGGCGAGGAACACTTCGTCGAGGGTGGGCCGGCGCAGCGCGATGTCCTCCACCGGGACGTCGGCGTCGTCGAGGGCGCGGAGGACGACGGGCAGGAGCTTCGGACCGCTCGGCGCGGCGATGCGAGCACCGGCGCGTCGCCGGATCGGTGGACGGCTCGGCCATCCCGAGCGACCCCAGCACCTCGGCCGCCCGCTGCAGGGTGGCGACGTCGATGGTGTGCAGCTCGACCATGTCGGCGCCCACCCGTGACTTCAGTTCGTTCGGCGTGCCCTGCGCGATGACGCGGCCGCCGTCGATGATGACGATGGACGTGGCGAGGTGATCGGCCTCATCGAGATATTGGGTCGTCAGCACAATGTCGGTCCCGTGCTGGCTCATCACGTGCACGGCGTCCCACACCTCGTTGCGGCTGCCCGGGTCGAGACCGGTCGTCGGCTCGTCGAGCAGCAGCAGCCGGGGCGAGCCGACGAGGCTCGCCCCGAGGTCGAGCCGCCGTCGCATGCCGCCGGAATAGGTCCGGACCTGGCGGTCGGCGGCCTCCACCAGATCCATCTGCGCGAGGATCCGGTTGGACGAGGCCACCGCCTCGGCGCGGCCCTGGCCGTACAGGCGGGCCACCATGACGAGGTTCTCCCGCCCCGTCATCATCTCCTCGACGGCGGCGGACTGGCCGGCGAGGCCGATCATGCGCCGCACCGCCATCGGGTCGCGCACGACATCGTGCCCGTTGACGGTCGAGCGTGCCGCGGTCGGGCGCGATGAGCGTGGCCACCATGCGGATGAAGGTGGTCTTCCCGGCGCCGTTCGGCCCGAGGATCGCCACCGGTTGTCCCGGCGGCAGGGTGAGGGTCAGGTCGGCGAGGGCCTGCACCTTCCCGAACTTCTTGCTGAGGCCGTCGGCCTCCATGAGCGCGTGCATGCACGCCTCCTTTCGTACGGAGGTGGCCTACGCTCTCAAGTGCTGCCTCGGGCGAAGGTCCCTCGTGGACTGCTCGTGGTCGTACCGGCCCGGGGTCGCGTGGTGTCACACGCGGCCTCGGGTCATTTCTCGGGTGCTCTTTCTCGGGTGTCATTTCTCGGGGGTCATTCCTTGGGGATCTCGAAGGAGAAGTGCACCTCCTCGGGATCGAAGTCCTCGGTCTGGAAGAGCCGCCACATGTCGAGCCCCTCGAGGGTGCCCTTGTGCATCTCGTCGGCGAGCCCCGTGACGAAGCGCAACTCGGCGACGAGCTGGCCCTCCTCGTACTCCGCCTCGAGGGCGAAGATGCGGGGCAGGCCGGCGTCGCGGGCCGCCCGCTCGACGCCGCGCAGGGAGGCGAGCTTGACGGTCAGCATCTCGGCGCGGCGCCGGAGCGCCGCCAGCGCGTCGTCGGGGTCGAGGGCCGGCAGGAAGGACAGCCCGGCCATGAAGGCGGGGTACTCCTTGGTGGGGGTGCCGATGAGCTCGGTGAGCCAGTCCGTCATTTCGGTGGCGCCGGCGTCGGTGATCTCGTAGACGGTCCGCTGGGGCCGCTTCCCCTCGCGGACGGTGCCCGTGGCCTTGATGAAGCCCTTCTTCTCGAGGGACTCGACCACGGCGTAGAGGGAGCCGTAATTGAGGCGGACACTCTCCTGCTTGGCCCGGGCCCGCAGCGTCTGGGCCACCTCGTAGGGATGCATGGGCTTCTCGTAGAGGCAGACCAGGACCGCGAGGGCGAGTGGATTGGAGCGTGACCACCTGGGCATAGTCGGTCAGTATATTTGATTCAGAGTAATCTGTAAAGAGTGCTCTGACCAATGACCCGATTCGGGCGGCAGGCGGCGAGGCGCCGGGCATAACCTCGCTCGAAATGGCACCGACGATCCTCCATGTGGCTCCGCATCCCGACGACGAGGCGGTGGGCTGCCCCGGCGCCCTCCTCCACCTCCTCGACCGGGGCTGGACCGTGGTCAGCGTCGTGGCCAGCCTGGGCTTCTCGGGCCAGTGGGACCGGCGGCGGGCCGAGGCGGAGGAGGCGGCGCAGCGGGCCGGCTTCGTGCCCGTCTTCTTGGACCCGCCGTTGAACCTGGACCTCGACGGTGACCTCGCCCTGGCCACCCGGCGGATCGCCACCGAGCTCCCGGCGATCGTCGAGGCGCACGACGCCTCCATCGTGGTCTCGCCCTCCCCCCATGACGTGCACCACGCGCACGAGAGCGTCGGCCGCGGGCGTCCAGCGCGCCATGGCGGCGCTGCCCCCGACCGTGCGCTGGTGGATGTGGGGCGTGTGGGGTGACCTCCCGGCTCCGAACGTCTACTACGGCTACGACGCCGCGGTGTTGGACCGCGCGCTCCACATCCTCGATGCGTACGCCGGCGAGCTCGAGCGCAACGACTACCGGCCCTTCCTGTCGGGCCGGGCGGCGGCCAACGCCGTGATGGGATCCGAGCGCGTCTTCGGGTTCGGCTCGCCCGCCGCCAGCCCCCACCCCTACGCCGACCTCGTGACGGAGGTGAGGCTGGTCGACGGACGGTTCATGGCGTCCGAGGCGCACTACCTCGACCAGGGCCCCGAGCCCTCGGCGCTCTACGACGTCGATCTCACGCCGTGGCTCGACGCCTCCACGGCGCACGAGCTGGTGGGCTACATCCGCGAAGTACGCGGCGACGGGGAGGACCCGGCGGGGTGACCGCCATCGCCACGCTCACGCCGCGCCTGGTCGAGGACTTCAGGCGTGACGGGTTCGTGGTGGTGCCCGACCTCCTGTCCGCCGGGGAGCTGGAGCGATTCGGCGCGGCCGTGGACCAGGGGGTCGCCCGCCGCAGCCGGCACGACGCGCGGAACCTCGCCGACAAGACCCTGTACGAGCAGAGCTTCACGCAGTGCCAGAACCTGTGGGAGGACTGCGCCGATGTCCGGCCGCTGACGTTCCACCCACTGCTCGCCGAGACAGCAGCCCGGCTGCTCGACGTCGACGCGCGTCCGGCTCTGGCACGACCAGGCCCTCTACAAGGAGGCGGGCGGGCGGGAGACCGACCCGCACCAGGACCATCCGTACTGGCCGATCGTCCAGACCGACACCCTCACGGCCTGGATACCCTTCGACGGCTCCACGCTCGAGAACGGCGCCATGGGCTATCTCCCCGGGAGTCACCGGCTCGGCGTGCGCGAGTTCGTCGACATCTTCAGCGGCCGCGGCGACGACCCGCTGACCGGCTCGGAGCTGCAGGGGATCGATCCGGTGTTCGTCGAGGTGCCGAGCGGGTCGGTCGCCTTCCATCACGGCCTGACCTTCCACTTGGCCAAGCCCAACCGGAGCGGTACGGTCCGACGCGTGCACACCGTCATCTACTTCGCCGACGGGTCCACCCGGGGCGAGGGATCCTTCCCGCATCCCGCGGTGGAGCGGGCCGGCATCGCCATGGGTGCCGTCATCGCCAGCGACGTCACGCCGCTGGCCTGGCCCCGCCCCGACGGCGCGCTGCCCGATCCACCCGTGGTGCCGATGGCCTGATGCCGGTGCTGACGGCGCGAACAGCGCGCCTCGTGGACTGAGCGGGGCTTCATCCGGATCGGCGGCTTTGCCGATCCGGCCATCTGCACGGCGATGCTCGAACGCGCGACCGACGTGGTCCGTGACCCCGTGCTGGCGGAGCATCTTGGCGTCAGGGTCCTGCCGGAGAGCAACAAGGCGGGTGTCGTGCGCGAGCAGCCCGAGGACGGGGTCTCCAAGATCTTCCGACTGCACCGCGACCCTGTCTTTGCCCGCTTCGCCCACTCGCCCGACGTTGTCGACGTCGTCGCTGAGCTGATCGCTCCGGATATCGATGTCTTCTTGTCACAATTCATCTTCAAGACGCCGGGTGCGTGGGGGCAGCCGTGGCACCAGGACTCCTTCTACTTCCCCTTCGAGCCGGCGCGGCCCGTCGTCGGCATCTGGCTGGCCGTCACGCAGGCGACGCGCAGCAACGGGTGCCTCCATGTGCTGCCCGGCTCGCAGACCGAGCAGGTGCACACGCACGTCCCCGATCGCCGCCCCGGCGCCAACTACGGCTACTTCGAGATCGTCGACCACGACATGCAGGCCTCCGAGCCGGTGCTGATGGATCCGGGCGACCTGCTCATCTTCGACAGCCACCTGATGCACTGCTCGACGGACAACGGCTCCGACGGCATCCGTGCCGCCATGGTGTACCACTACGCCGGCGCGGGCACCGTCGACCACTCCGAGGAGTACTTCCCGTCGACCAACGACTGGGTCGCCGTCGGGCGCGACGGGCGAGCAGTGCCACCGGCGGCGGCGTGACCGCACCGAAACGTCGTCGCGACCGGACGGGCTCATGGCGCTGAAGTTCGACGCCATGCTGCCGGCGCAGCCGCTCCGCCTGGCCGCCAAGCTCGGACAACGGGCCAGCGAGGCCGGGCTGTCCGGTCTCGTCGTGACCGAGGCGGGGCGCACGGCGTATCTCACCTGCGGTGCGCTGGTGACGGCGGCCGACATCGACGTGCTGACGGGCATCGCCGTGGCCTTCCCGCGCAGCCCGATGGTGACCGCGGCGACGGCGTGGGAGTTGGCCGAGGCCAGCGGGGGCCGCTTCCGGCTGGGGCTGGGCTCGCAGGTGCGGGCGCACATCGAGCGACGCTACGGCTCGGTCTTCGACCATCCGGGGCCGCGGCTGCGCGAGTACGTCCTCGCCGTGAAGCGGATCTTCGAGTCGTTCCGCCACGGGTCGCCCCTCGCGGTGGAGGGCGAGTTCTACAACCTGTCGCTCCTCCCGGCGATGTGGGCGCCCGGACCGATCGACTGTGCGGATCCGCCGGTCGACATCGCCGCCGTCAGCCCCTGGATGCTCCGCATGGCCGCAGAGGTGGCGGACGGGGTACACGTGCACCCGCTCAACACGCCGACCTACCTGCGCGAGACGGTGTTGCCGAACCTGGAGGCCGGCGCCGCCCGCTCCGGGCGCACCGTGGAGGACCTCGAGATCATTGTGCCCGCCTTCCTGGTGGTGGGCGACACCGACGAGGAGCGGGCTCGCTGGCGCGAGCTCGCCCGGGTGCAGGTCGCGTTCTACGGGTCGACGCCCAACTACGCGTTCATCTTCGAGCAGCTCGACCGCGAGGGCACGACCGACCTGATCCGTGAGCGTCAGCGGGCGGGCGACATCCCCGGGATGGCGGCGGAGATCGACGACGACCTGCTGGAGAACTTCGTCACCGAGGGCACCTGGGACGACATCGCCGACACCATCGTGGCCAAGTACGGCGGCGTGGCGACGAGAGTCGTGAGCTACTTCACCGGATCAGACGTGGTGCGCGATCCCGACGCCTTCGAGCGGTGGGGTGCGCTGGCCCGGCAGGTGCGCGCCATCTCGTAGGGGGCAGCGGCAGGCGGCGGCGGAAGAGTCCCCGCTTCGCCTGCGGCGACCCGGCGTGGTGTCCGTCGATCGCCCCCGAATCCACGTGGGATCTCCCGAGTGCCACGGTGTAAAGGCGCACGTGGGGAGGCTGTACTGCGGCGCGGGCGGGTGAACGGGGTGACTCCTTTGGCTGCGGAGTGCACGGCGGCGGCAGAATAGGATTCTGAGTCCGCTCCGGCGTGGCCGGGGCCGGCAAACAGGACAACGATCGAACGACAACGATCTCAACATGGAAGGACCGCGGTGGCTATCCAATTGAAGGCAGGCTTGAGACTGCGCAGTGCGACCGACGCCTGTGAGGTGGTCGTCGTCCGCGCGCCTGCCGACCCCGTCGACCTGCGCTGCGGGGGACATCCGTTCTTGGCGGCAGACGCCGAGCCCACGTCCGAGAGCATCGAGGCGGGGTTCGACGGCGGGACCCAGCTGGGGAAGCGCTACAGCGACGACGAACTGGGCCTGGAGCTCCTCTGCACCAAGGCGGGCGAAGGCTCCATTTCGGTCGGCGACACCGTCCTGGCCGTCAAGGGCGCCAAGCCGCTGCCCGCCTCGGACTGAACGACCGAGAACGGGGACGCAGTCGTGAACATCGCCATGCTGCTCGAAATGGCGGCCGAGGGCGATCCCGGACCGCGTCGTTCTGGGCTCGCACGATGGGGGCATCACCGCCGCGGAGCTCCTCGAGCGATGCCGGCGGGCGGCCATCTACTTCGAGAAGAGCGGCGCCGAGGTCGTCGGCTACTTCGGGCTGAACGAGGACATGCTGCCGGTCGCCCTCTTCGGCGCCGCCCTTGCCGGCATCCCGTTCGCGCCGATCAACTACCGCGCCCCGGACGAGCAACTGCGCGGGATCCTCGGCCGTGTCGCCGGCGGAGTCATGATCGCCGACGACGAGGAAGTCGATGCGCCTCAACGGCATCGGCGCCGACAAACGTCCTCACCAAGGCCGAGTTCGCCGCCGCCATCGCCGAGCCGGTCACCGGCGAGCACCCCTTTGTCGACCCCGAGGAGATCGCCGTCCTGCTCTTCACGAGCGGCACGACGTCGGAGCCGAAGGCGGCCATCCTGCGCCACCGCCATCTCGTCTCCTACATCATCTCGAGCGTCGAGTTCCTCGGCTGCGAGCCGACCGAGGCACAGCTGATCTGCGTGCCGCTCGTACCACATCGCCGGGATCGCAGCGGTGCTGAGCTCGCTCTACGCGGGACGCCGCATCATGTACCTGCCGGCCTTCGAAGCCAGCTCGATGGGTGCAGCTCGCCGCCGACGAGCAGCGTCACGCACGCCATGGTGGTGCCGACCATGCTGGGACGGATCCTCAACGCCATTGAGGAGAGCGGGGACCGAGCTCCCGGCGCTGCGCCACCTCTCCTACGGCGGCGGGCGCATGCCGCTCGAGCTGGTCGAGCGCACGCTGACGCGACATGCCCCACATCGACCTGGTCAACGCCTACGGGCTGACCGAGACCAGCTCGACCATCGCCATGCTGACCCCGGACGAGCACCGAGAGGCCTTCGCCAGTGACGACCCAGCCATCCGGGCGCGGCTGGGATCGGTCGGGCGTCCGCTGCCGGCCCTCGAGGTCGAGGTCCGCGACATCGACGACGCGCTCCGTCGCCCCGGGCGAGAAGGGCGAGATCTGGGTGCGCGGCGAGCAGGTGGCCGGCGAGTACGTGGGCAACAACGTGCTGACCGATGACGGTTGGTTCCGCACGCGTGACGCCGGTTGGTTCGACGAGCACGGGTTCCTCTACGTCGACGGCCGGCTGGACGACGTGATCGTGCGGGGGGCGGAGAACATCTCGCCCGGCGAGATCGAAGAAGTCCTCATGGCGCACACCGCCGTCGCCGAGGCCGCCGTCATCGGCATCCCCGACGCCGAATGGGGCGAGGCGGTGGCGGCGGTCGTCGTCCTGCACCCCAATGGCGACAGTCACCGAGGCCGACCTGCAGGTCTGGGTCAAGGAACGCTTGCGCTCCACCAAAATGCCGGGCGTCATCGCTTCCGGGACGAGCTCCCCTACTCGCCGACGGGCAAGCTGCTGCGCCGGGTGCTGCGGGACGAGCTGTCCACATCCGGTTCCTGACGCTCGCCGTCAGTCTTCGCTGCGCCCCCCAACTCGTCGCGCCCGGTCTCACACGTCGGTCGTGACGGCGACACGGTCGGCGTCCAGGCTCCAGGGCGGGGCGGCTGTCGCTCATGCTCGCTCTCCTTCGTCTTCATCGTGAGATCGCTCTCGTCTGTGTGCCGTGGGACGTCAGGACCTCAGCCGCACACTGTCGAATTCGGCCCAGGAGGGCCGTGCGCCCGACGGCCGAATTCGGCCCAGGAGGGCCCGTGCGCCCGACGGCATATTTGAGTATCCTTAATCCGTGCGTCACTCCCGGGGGGAGCAACAGGATGGCCGTCCTGAACTGGGCTGCGGCCCGGAGCGACCTCGTTGAACACCTACGTCGAGTTCCTGCTCCTCGGGCTGGGCAACGGCGGCGTCTTCGCCGCCCTGGCCATGGCGTTGGTCGTCACCTACCGCTCGTCGGGGGTCCTCAACTTCGCCACCGGCGCCCAGGCGCTCTACGCGGCGTACACGTACTCGCTCCTGCGCAACGGGCAGCTCCTGATCCCGATCCCGGGCCTCGGCCCGACCGTCAGCGTCGGCTCGGATCTCGGCTTCTGGCCCGCGCTCGCCATCACGCTTGGCATCCAGGCGGTCATGGGGGCCGTGGTCTACCTGCTCGTCTTCCGCCCCCTCCGCAACCACCGGCCCGTAGCGAAAGCCGTCGCCTCCATCGGCCTCATGGGTGTGCTGACCGCTGTCGTCACCTATCAGGTTGGCACCCAGGTCGTGCTCGTCAACCCGATCTTCCCGCAGGACCACGTGAAGTTCCTCGGGATCGACATCTCGACCGATCGCCTCCTTCTGGCCGGCACGATCATCGGCCTCGGCATCGTCCTCACGGTGCTGTTCCGCTTCACTCGCTTCGGCCTGGCCACCCGAGCGTCGGCAGAGACCGAAGTGGGCGCGCTGGTCAGCGGCCTCTCGCCCGACCGCATCGCACTGGTCAACTGGATCATCAGCTTCGTCGTCTCCGGCATCGCCGGCATCCTCATCGCCCCGCTCGTCCCGCTGCAGCCGGGGACGTACACGCTCTTCATCGTGCCGGCGCTCGCCGCGGCGGTCGTCGGTCGCTTCCACTCGCTCGGCTGGGCCATCACCGCTGGCCTGGGCATCGGCGCGCTCGAGTCGCTCTCGGTCTACGTCAACGGGGTCCATCCGGACTTCCCCGCCGGCGCCGGCCAGCTGATCCCGCTCGTCCTCGTCCTCGTGGTGCTGGCCTTCCGCGGCCAGACCATGCCGAGCCGCGGCAGCCTCATGCAGGTCACGCTGGGCCGGGCGCCCCGCCCGCACTGGCGACTCGCCACCGCCATCGTCGGCACTGCGGTCGGCCTCGGCGCCATCTACTTCTTCACGGGCAACGACCGCGCCGCCCTCTACACGAGCTTCATCACGGCCGTGATCTCACTGTCGCTCGTCGTCGTGACTGGATACACGGGCCAGATCTCCCTGGCGCAACTCACCCTGGCGGGAGTCTCGGCTTACATCCTGAGCACGTTCGCCACCTCGTGGGGCATTCCGTTTCCGATTGCACCGATCCTTTCCGCCCTCGTCGCCGCTGCCGCCGGCGTCGTGATCGGCATCCCGGCCCTGCGCGTGCGCGGGCTCATGCTCGGCGTGGTCACGTTGACGTTCGCGGCGGGGGTGGAGGCGATCTGGTTCAACAACAACTCCATTGACGGGGGTGCGGCAGGACTGAACATTCCGACCCCGCGCTTGTTCGGCATGGACTTGAGCATCGGGTCGGGGAAGGACTTCCCCCGGCCCGCCTTCGGCATTCTCTGCCTGGTCGTGCTGGTCCTCGTCGCGCTCGGCGTGAGCTGGCTGCGCACCAGCCGGCTCGGCACGGCCATGCTCGCAGTGCGCTCCGACGAGCGTTCGGCGGCCGCGGCCGGTATCAACGTGGTGCGGGTGAAGCTGATCGGCTTTGCCATCGCTGCTTTCATCGCCGGTCTGGGCGGTTCGCTGCTGGCCTACCAACTCGGCAACGTGACGTTCCAGGACTTCGACGCCTACCTCGGCCTAGTCGCCTTCTCCATCGTCGTGGTGGCGGGGATCACATCGGTCAGCGGCGGCATCCTCGCCGGCATGCTGACGTCCGGCGGCCTGCTGGTCGCCCTCATCTCGTCAGGCGTCGGCAGCGGCGGCGTCGACAGCTGGTACGGAGTCGTGGCCGGCATCGGCGTGATCCTGACTGTGATCTTCAACCCGGACGGCGTCGTCGGCCCGACCCACGTGTTCCTCGAGCAGCAACGGACGAAGGGTGCACTGGCCCGGCCGCAAGGCGCCTTGGTGCCCTCCGGGGCCGCGCCCAGCGTCCCGATGCCCCGACCGGCTGGGGTCCCGCTGATCGCGCCGGACTTCGGGACCAATGGTTCCCTTCCCGCGACCGTGGCCGCCAGCTCCTTGCTTCAGGTGCAGAACCTCACCGTCCGCTACGGCGGCGTCGTGGCAGTCGACGACGTGAGCTTCACGGTTGGCGAGGGACAGATCATCGGCCTCATCGGGCCGAACGGCGCCGGCAAGACGACGACCATCGACGCGCTGTGCGGCTTCCACGGCTATGAGGGCACCGTGTTGTTGGACGGTCGCGACGTCGGCGGCTGCTCGCCCCACGTCCGGGCCTCCCTCGGGCTGGCGCGTACCTTCCAGCTGGCCGGCGTCTCCGACGACCTCACCGTGGCGGAGAACGTCCAGGTCGGCCAGCAACGCTCGAGCGGCAACGAGGCGGCCGAGACCCTGGACCGCATTCTGGACGACCTCGGGCTCACCGACATGCGCGAGCTGCAGGTGTCCGTCCTCTCCCAAGGTCAGCGTCAACTCGTCTCGGTGGCCCGCGCCCTCGCCGGTCAACCACGGCTGCTGCTGCTCGACGAGCCGGCGGCCGGGCTCGACAGCACCGAGAGCCTGTGGCTGGCCGAGCGCCTGCGGGCGGTACGCGACAGCGGCGTCACGATCCTGCTCGTCGATCACGACATGAGCCTGGTCCTGAACCTGTGCGACAGCATCGACGTGCTCGACTTCGGAGCGCTCATCGCGCAGGGTACGCCGGAGGAGATCCGTCACAACGACGTGGTCTCCACGGCGTATCTCGGCGCCACGCACCAGCGGCTGGCGGTGTCGTGAGCGACACCACGGTGTTCGACGGCGCAACGGCGGGTAACGGAGCTGCTCCGGCCTCGGAGGATCCCGTGCTCGAAGTCAAGGGACTCGATGTCGGATACGGGAAGCTGACCGTCGCCCGCGACATCACGTTCAGCCTGCGACCGCGCACCGTGCTCACCATCCTCGGGCCCAACGGCGCCGGCAAGACAACCTTGCTGATGACGCTGGCCGGCTTTCTCCCACCCCGCGCCGGCACCATCACCTTGAACGGACAGCCCGTACGCGGATCGTCGCCGCGACGCATGAACCGGGCCGGCATGGTGCTCGTCCCGGACTTCCGCGCCCTCTTCACAGAACTCACCCCGATTCAGAACCTGAAGCTGGCCGCCAAGGGCGCCGACCTCGATCCAGTGTTGACGCTCTTCCCCGCCCTGCAGCGCCGAGAGAAGCTGCGCGTGGGCGACCTCTCCGGCGGCGAGCAGCAGATGCTGGCCATTGCGCGCGCCCTCGTGCAGTCTCCCAAGCTGCTGCTGATCGACGAGATGTCGATGGGGTTGGCGCCGGTGGCGGTCGAGTCGCTCATGCCCGTCATCCGGCAGGTGGCCGATGAGCACGGCGCGTCGGTGATCATGGTCGAGCAACATGTCCAACTGGCGCTCGAGGTGGCCGACGAGGCCATGGTGCTGGTGCACGGGAGCATCGTGTTGTCGGGCCCGGCGGAGAACTACCGCAACGACATCGGTGCCGTGGAGTCCGCCTACATGAGCGGATCGGTCTCCCCGAACTAGCCGACGGCGGACCAGCCCACGACATCCGTCATCTCGAAGACAAAAATCGCCGCGAAGTCGGATGTTCTGTACTGCGGATACTTGGCCCGCAAGGCCACCTCGGAGTCAGCGACATCGTGCACACTCGCGGCCACGCAGACCAGACGCGCTCTCACCCACCACAGGCGGGACCAGTCGCTCGCATCCCAGTAATCGCAGAGCAGGGTGGCCCGAGGATCGCGATCGAGGTTCGTGCGACGCCCGAGTTCCGCGGTCGATTTCGGCTTGACGGTGTCGATGGGCGTGGCGATGCGTGCGCCGACCACGGCCAGACAGGTGGGGACTGCGTCGATCGCCCCCGCCGCATTCGTCGTGCAGAGGACGCCGTGCTCCGCCGCCGCCAGGCGGGCCCAGCATTCGTCCGTGGTCAGTCGCACCACGTCAGTCTCCCAGGACGCGCCACGAGGGCGGTCCCCCGGTGAGAGGTACTGTCCCGCAGCTTGGTCCGGAGGAGCCTGCAGGGCCGGCTCGCCAAAGTTCCCCCTAGAACAGTGGCGTCGGGTTGTAGACCTTGACGGCGACCACCTTGCCCGCCTTGCCACTCTGGACGGTGCCGATGCCGGCGCTCGCCGAGCACACCGACTTGAGCAGCGGAATGGCGGTGCCGTTGCAAGTGAACTTCAGGCCGCCCGAGAGCGGGATGGTGACGTTCGTGGCCGCCGCCGTCGCCGCTTTCACGCCCGCCGCCGTCACGGGCTGCGTCGACCCCTTCATGATGGCGCCCAGTGCGAGTACAGGCGTCACGCCGTCAGCCTGGTTGCTGCTCACGTTCGGGTTCGGGCTCACCTTCGGCGCGAACTTCTTCATCATGAAGGCGTACTGCGCATTGTCCGCCTTCGAAGTGGCCGTCGCGGTCGTGATGTACGAACCCGTGAGCGCCTTGTCGAGGGTGGGCGAGTTGAGGATGCTCGAGTCCTGGCAGGTGGAGAGGACATACTTCGGAATCTTGAGTCCGAGGGTGTTGTAGGCCTGCAGGAAGGACGTGCATAACGTCACGTCGCCGACCATGCCCACCGCGTCGGCGCCGCTCGAGACGGCCGTCTGCATCTGCGGGCTGATGTCGGCCGTGCCCTGGTTGACCGGGACGACGTCGAAGCCGACTCCGGCCGCCTTGTAGACCATGGCGCCGAACACCTGCGCGCCTTGAATGGCGGCTGGCACGTTCTCGACGAGGAAGTCGACCTTCTTCAGGCCGTGCTGCTTGGCGCTCAGCGCCATGGCACCGAGATACGCCGGGAATCCACCCTCGAGGTCGTAGGCGCCTGGCGTCGTGAGCTCGGCCGTGGATCCTCCGCTGACCGTGATGTAGGGGATGCCAGCCGCCACGATGGTCGGCACCTCGGTGGCGCCCTGCCCGGTGAAGGGCTCGACCACGGCGACGACGCCGTGCTGCACCATGTCGTTGGCGCAGGTCTGACCGCCCGCGGGCGTCGACTGGTTCTCGCACACGTAGAGGTTGACCTTGTGGCCGGCGAGACCACCGCCGTACTTGTTCATGTAGGCCACGGCGGCCTTGGCGCCCTGCTCGACCAGTGCCGCCGTGCCGATGGCGCTGCCGCCTCCACCGTCGGTGATCATGCCGATGGTCACCGCCGACTGGGTGGCCGGGTCCGGCGTCTCGCCCGCCGGTGCTGCGGCACCGGCGGGGCCTGCGATGGTCGTCGAGAGGGTCATCGTCGTCAGCGTCGCCGCCCCGAGGAGGCCGAGTCCGACCACCTTTCCCGTGGCCCCTTTTCTCAGCCCCCGCCGGTCACAGAGTCGCCTGATCGCACCTGATGTGAGCACTGTTCCTCCTCGGGTCAGGGGGCCGGCGATGTGCTCATCGAGCCGCAACCAGCCCCCCGGAGGCTGCGGTGAAAAGAGGATACCGTTTAGCGGTTCCTAGCGTCAACATACTGCAACACTTCTTGAAATCGCTGGCAGGGACGGGGAAATCTTCCGGGACTCTTGCGCCGGCGCGGCGGTATTGGGGTAACTCTTCTCTGTTTGAGGTGGGCACGGCGGGCATCGATCGGTCCGGACCGCCTCTGGGCGATTGGCGGCGGGCAGTGGGCACCGGCCGGTCGGCGTTCTGCGATCATCGAGCGCATGACAGCGCCGTTGGGGAAGGTGGGCTGAGGACATGGGGAGCCTGGACGGGAAGATCGCCGTGGTCTCCGGTGCCTCGAGCGGATCGGGCGTCGGGATCACCCGGCGCTTCGTCCAAGAAGGCGCCACGGTGGTGATGCTGGCCCGGGCCCGACCGCGCCTGGAACAGGTCGCCTCCGAGTTCGGACCGTCCGCCGTTCCGATCGCCACCGACGTCGGCGACCCTGACAGCGTCCGGGCCGCCTTTGACGAGGTCGGGCGGCGCTTCGGTCAGATCAACGTCCTCGTCAACCACGCCGCTGTCTACCGCCCCTGCGCCGTCGAGCTCTTGGACGACGACGACATCACCCGCCAGATGGCCACCAACTTCTTCGGGCCCGTGTATGCGTCGCGAGCTGCGGTGCCGTTGCTGCGGGCCGCCGGGGGCGGCGACATCGTCAATACGTCCAGCGAGTCGACGTTGCACCCGTTCCCGATGCTGTCCATGTACGTCGCTTCGAAGGCCGCGTTGGAGGCGTTCGGCAAGGTGCTGGCACAGGAGGTGCGCGACGACGACATTCGGGTGACGACGGTGGTGCAGGGCACCGCTGCGGGCGCCGGCGGCGGGGCCACGGACTTCGCGTGGGACCCCGAGCACACCGCGGCGGCTTCTGCGCTGTGGACCGAGCGGGGCCTGCTCGGCGAGGTGCTGGGTCGCTACAGCGGACAGAGCGTCGACGACATCGGCGACGTGCACGTCTTCATCGTCACCCGTCCCCGGGAGCAGCGCCTCGACGTGGTGCACATCCGAAGCTTCTGACGACGGGCGGCCGACGACCGGCGGCCCTGTCCGTCAACCCCTTCCGGTCAGGGCCTCCGCGTCGGCCAAGGCCCGGACGAGGTTGCGCTGCGCTCGGAAGTGGGCGTCGAGCCCCGAGTGCGCGGTCAGGAGGTCCCGCTTGTCACCGGTGCGGAAGAGGTGGCCGCCGGTCCGACTCGACATGCAGGCGCCGAGCGCCAAGAAGACCCGGTAGTAGGTCACTGCAAACTCGTCGGTCGCTTGAGCAGACCCGCCGGCGGCGCAGTAGGCGCCGATGAAGGCCGGCCACTCCATGAGGGTCGTGGCCGCCGGCCACGCCGCGGCCAGCTCGCGGGCCGGGGGCCCGATGGTGGCCGCCTCCCAGTCCACCAACGCGGTCACGCGCTCGCCGTCGACCAGTGTGTTGTGGAGCCCGAAATCACCCTGAAGGAGAGACAACGGGCCGGAAGGGACGACGTCGTCGATGTGGTCGTGCAGCCATCGGCGCGCGGCCGGGACGGCGACGATGGGCGGTCCGCTGAGTTCTCCGATCCTGGCGGCCATGCCGTTCACCGCTGCCGAGAGGGACGCCTCGTTGACCTGCGTCTCCAGGTCGAGGCCCGTCCCGACGAGCGAGTCGAGCGGGACCGCGTGCAGATGGGCCAGCGCCGTCGCCAGCTGGGTCCCGATGGCGTGTCGATACTCCTCGGGTGGCATGGCCAGGTCGGGGAAGTACTCACCCGCCTTCTCGCCTCTGACCCGTTCCATGACAAGCAGGGTGCCCGGGCCGCCCATGTCGTCGGGCCCGAGGGAGTCGTCGGCGAAGAGAGGCCGTGCGACGGGGACCCCGCCGTGGTCGTGCACTGCCCGGAGAATGGCGAACTCGTCCGATGCCTTGGTGGCGAGCAGCCCGATCGGCCGATCCTTGCGGAGGATGACCTCTCTCGGAAGCTCGGTCGTGCCGGACAGCGAGACCAGCAACGTCTCTTTGGAACGACCCCCAGGCACCACCTCCAGCCGGGTGACGCGGAGGTCGGGCGAGTCCGGGAACCGCCGCCGCAGGTACGTCGCAAGCTCGTCGGCCGTCACCGAGCACTCGGTGGGTGAGGCCGAGGCGTCGGGCGTGCGCTCCTCGCTGAGGACCGCCTGTCGTAACTCGTCGACGCGTTCCAAGAAGCGGCGCTCGACGTCGACGAGCCGGCGACTCTGGGCACGTTCGGCCGGATCCTCACTACTCGCCTCGGCCGCGACGACGTCGGCCGCCAGGCGCCGTAAGTCGACGAAGCGCTCCGGAGTCACCATCTCGTCGCCGGGCAGTCGCCGGACAGGTCGAGGAGCGCCTCGAACTCGGCCCCGTACTGCTGGCTGAGCGCGGCCGCCCACTCCTCTTCGACGACGAATTCAGCCAGAATCCGATCGACGAGACCCGCCGCGTCCTTCGCCGTGGCGCTCGTCAACTCAGGAGCAAAGACCGTGGCGATCGTCCGCCGCAACTGGCGGTAGTAAAGCGCCCGGTCCTCGGACGGTTGCCTCACGTCGGCCGAACGATGCCGTTGGTCATCGCCGCAGCGAGCACGAACCCGGGGGGCTCCGACCCGTTGCGAGCGTTGAGCGTGGTTTCGAGGAAGCCCCAACCTCCCGGCACGCCGTCGACGGTCACGTCACCCACCGACTCCCAGCCGTGGCGTTGCGCCGTGACGCCGATCATGCCGCCGATGGTGTCGATCCGGACGACGGTCGTCCCGCCGTCCTCGAGGTCGTAGCGCACCTCTGCCGAGGGGCAGGACAGAGAGTCGTCATCCACGTGCACCAGCATGGATGCGTCCGCCACGGGAATCTTCTCGCCGGCCCGGGTGAGGGCGCCGATGCGGAAGAAGCTTCCATTTGACCCGACCATGGAGGCGAAGCGGAAGTGCAGTGCGTCGTCTCCCACCCCGTGCGAACCACCGAAGCTGCGGCTGGAGACGAAGCTGTCCCAACGTCGCACGCCCCAAGAGTGGTCCCGCCAGGCCGGTGCGTCGATCACCTGCACGTGTCGACCGTCGAGCTCCACCGTGCCCGTCACACGACAGGCCACGTGGAAGTTGTTGGAGAAGATCGTGCCGGTCGCTCCCGAGGAGCCGGAGAACGTCTTTGCGGTGGCGAACGACCGCTCCCCCTCGTCCGTGATCACGAGGTCGGCCCGGCAGCCGTCACCATCGAGCATGTAACGAAGCAGCGCGCCGTCGTGGAAGATGCGCTGAGGCCCTGCAGACAAACCGAACACGCCGGCAGCAGCGTCGTCGATCACCACTTGGTCGAGCCCTTCACCGTTGCAGCGGAAGCGGGTCCCGTCCTGGTGGTACAGCCCGCACCACAGGTTCGCCGTCTGCCGATTCGGCTCGTTGCCGATGCGGTGGTTGCCGCCCAGCCCGCTCGAAGGATCCCGCCAGGCCAGGTAGGCCGACTCCTGCCAGTCGGGGTCGTCGGCGGCTGGGTGCAATCCTTCGTCGGCGACGATCGAGGTCGGGTCGTCAGAGGGCACGGCTGCTCAGGATACGGAGAGCGACCACAGGCCGCCTCCTGCAGCCCCGACGCGGCTCACTTGTCCGAGACCTTCTCGGTCCCCTCGGAGGCCGGTATGTCGGGATTGCAGATGTAGCGCACGTTGGCGATCGTCATGTCGCAGGCGGCAAAGCTCGCCGAGACGGCGATGTCGGGCACCAACCGGTCGTCGCCCCAGGCCGCGGCGTCAAAGGAGTTCAAAGAGGGCCGGCCGCGGTCGGCCCGGCGGAACTCGTATTCCGAGTCCACCTGAACGATGCGAGGAAGCAGGACGCCGTCCCGGGCGATGCGGGCCAGGTGCATGCCAGGCGGGTACTGCACGTCGTGCCCCGTCACCGGAACCGGGTCGACCAATGACACATCCAGGATCGTCCGGGACCCCCGCCCCCCGTCCGACGGAACGTCCGACACCGTGCAATCGACCCGGTCGTGGAAGCGCCGCAGGGCGATGTCGCCTGGCGTTATCCGAAAGCCCCACGAACGAGCCAGCAACTCCGACAGCGCAGGGTTGTCGCAACGAGCAGAGATCAGATAGGCCCGGGGGCGCACGCCAGATCGGGCCGTCAACCGCAGCTGGGCCAGGGCGAAGGGCCCAAATGCGCTCTCCTTGGCCCGATAGACCAGGAAGGAGATCACTGGCGGGATGGTCGGGTTCAACGCGGGGGGCACCAGCGACTCCCGATCGGCCACGCGGACCTCGTAGAGGACTTGCAGGATGTCGACGTCGTCGACCCGAAGTGCAGCGTCCTCGTCGAGCACCACCTCGGGCGAGCCATCGATGAGGGAGCGGATGTCCAGCGACCCGGCGAGCGGCATCAGGCCACCTCCGCCCCGGCCGTGACGGTCGCCCCGGCCGCCGCGCCAACGGGTACCGACACCGAGCGACGCGAAGCTCCGTCCCTGGTCTTGAACCGCGGCATGACCTCTTCGGCGAACAGCCGCATGGAGTCGAGCACGTACTGCTGCGGCACGACCTCCATGAACTGGTGGATGAAGTTGATGCCGTCGAAACCGACGTTCTCCCAGGCCGCGATGGCGTCGGCCACGTCGTCCGGCGTCCCCATGGTCACGCCCTTGAAGGCTTTCGCTGCATCGCCGGGCGACCCCGACTCACGGCGCAGCGCCGGCAGCAGCCCCTCCGACGGATAGGAGTGCGTCGGCAGCACCTCTTTGGCCGACAGGAGCTGCGCCGCCATATACGAGAACATGGAAGCGACCTTCAGCCCGTTGCGCCGGCCCAGGTCACCGTCCTCGCAACACGAAAGGAAGTTGACCGTCAGCACCTTGTCGTTGACGAAGGCACCGACCGGGTCACACGTCTCAATGTGCTTGCGGTAGTTCAAGACCTTCTTCTCCGAGTCGGCGAAGCCCCCCGGCGACAATCCCAGACATCCGAGCCCCCGATCAGCCGCGTCGATCTCGGTCCCCGGCGACGTCACGGCCACCCACATCGGCGGATGCGGCTTCTGCAGCGGCTTGGGCAGGATGGCCCGTTCGGGCATGGAGAACATGCGGCCGTTCCAGGCGAAGCGCTCCTGCATCCACATCTTGGGGATGACCCGCACGAACTCGTCCCAGGTCTTCTTGGTGTCGTCGGGGTTGGCCCCGAACCCGCTCAACTCGGGCCACGTTGCCGAACGGCCCGTCCCCAACTCCAATCGTCCGCCCGAGATGATGTCGAGGACCGCCGCCCGCTCCGCGACCCGGATCGGGCTCTGGTACTGCGGGACGCACGCCACCACCCCGTGCCCCACCCTGATGCGCTTGGTCATGGTCGCCGCCGCCGACAGGAAGATGTCGGGGCCCGAGCAGTGCGAGTACTCCTCCAAGAAGTGGTGCTCGACGGCCCAGATGTAGTCGAAGCCGAGCTCGTCGGCCAGGCGCACCTGCTCGAGGGCGTTCTCGTAGACCTGGCGCTCTGAGTCCGCCGTCCACGGACGCGGCACCGACAACTCCATGAACAAGCCGAACTCCACGCTCGCCCTCCCCGTACCCTTGCACTTTTGTTAATGATGGTTAAACTTTAAGCGTGGTTCGGGGGTCGAGTCAACGTGTTTCAGCCAGATTTGTGACGGATGACTAACATCCGTGCCCATATGAGCCCGCCTGGGGACGCACCCAAGACCAAGGGCGAGCGGACCCGCGACGCGATCATGGCGGCCGCCACCGACCTCTTCCGGGAGCGTGGCTTCCGCGAGACAAGCCTGGGCGACATCGGCGCGGCGGCCGGTGTCAGCGGGCCGGCCATCTACCGGTACTTCGACAGCAAGGGCGAGCTCCTCTCCGTTCTCATCGAGGAGGCAGCCGTCATCTGGAGAGGAACCGTCGACGAGGTCCTCAACGAGGACCTGCCGCCGCATGTCGGCGCTCGAGCTGCTCATCGATGCCGCCATCGTGTTGCAGCTGCGCAACGGCAATCTGCGCGACGTGTTCGTCAAGGAATACCGCTCGCTCGACGACGATGCGCGGCGGCGGGTCGCCCGCATCGAGCGGGTGCGTATGGCTGAATGGGTCCACCTCCTCTGCGAGGTCAGTCCGGGTCTCGGCGAGGACGAGGCGCGAGCGGCCGTGACGATGCTCGACGGCATGCTGCGCTCCATCACCGACGCTCGACCGCTCGGACCCCGAACTGTTGGCCCGGGTCATGAAGGACATGGTCTTCGGTGGCCTGCTGGCCGTCGGCATCCCCCGGCCCGAGACGGCCTTCCGGACGACGACGTCGACCACGGCGGCGACGGCATGACGGATGAGCTCCGCTGGTCCGGACTCCCCGCCCTCCGAGGAGGCCTTCCGCCAGGAGGTCCTGACCTTCCTGCGCACCACCCTCCCGGCCAAGGGCGACGAGGCCAGCGGCGTGATCTCGTTCGGCGGCTCGGGGCTCCCCGCGTTCGGTCGCCTACCAGGGCCAACTGGCCGACGCCGGCCTGGCCGGCATCACGTGGCCGGCCGAGTACGGGGGGCGTGGTCTGCCCGGTCGCTATCAGCGCATCTATCGACCGGGAGGCCAGAGCCTTCCGGGTACCGCCCCGCTCGCTGGAGATCGGCCTCGGCATGTGCGGGCCCACCCTGCTGGTGCACGCCAGCGAGGAGCAGAAGAAGGCGTACATCCCACCGATGCTCCGTGGCGAGCACGTGTGGTGCGAACTCTTCAGCGAGCCGGGCGCGGGCTCGGACCTGTCCAGCGTGCAGACGCGAGCGAGGCGGGACGGCGACGAGTTCGTCCTCCAGGGCCAGAAGGTCTGGACGTCGGGCGCGCAGCACAGCGATTACGCGGCCTGTCTGGTGCGCACGGACCCGTCGCGGCCCAAGCGCGAGGGCATCACGATGCTGATCGTCGACATGCACGTGCCCGGCATCACGGTGCGTCCGCTGCGCCAGATCACCGGAGAGTCCCACTTCAACGAGGTCTTCCTGGATGAGGTGCGGGTGCCGGTGGCCAACGTCGTCGGCGAGGTCAACGACGGTTGGCGCGTGGCTCGTCCATGCTCGCCTTCGAGCGCCAGGCCCTGGGCAACATGGGCGGTGGCGGTGGCGGCAAGGGCGGCTTCGCCGCCCTGGCGGCGGAGGCCACGCGGCGCGACCTGGCCACGCGTCCCGTCCTGCGTGACCGCCTGGTGCAGCTCCGCATCCGCCAGATGGTCCTCCGGAATCTCACCGGCTACCTGCAGGTCAAGGCCAAGGGGGCGACGGGGCGGCGGCCTCGCTGCTCAAGTTGGCCATGGCGCAACTGGTCCAGGATCGGCACTCGTCGCGGTGGAGACGGCGGGCATGCACGCCGATCGCCTGGACGGCCGACGATCCCGACGGCGGGCGCTGGTCCGACCAGCTGCTCAGCTCGCAGTCGGCCTCCATCGGCGGCGGCACGAACCAGATCGTGCGCAACGTCATTGCCGAGCGGGTGCTCGGCCTGCCGAGGGACGAGGAGGGCGACCTCATGCCGGGCGATCTTGGCGACGCTCCGGACTTCGGCGGGCACGGGAACGACCGTGGCCACTGAGCATCCGCCGGCGCCGCTCCCCCCCGGCAGCCAGGCGCAGGTGCTCAGTGGTCTGCGGGTCGTCGAGATCGGCCAGTACGTCGCCGCACCCCTCGCGGGCACGATCTTCGCCGGCCTCGGCTCCGACGTCGTCAAGGTCGAGCGGCCAGGCGGCGACCCGCTGCGGGCCGATCCCGCCCGCTTCGCCGCCTGGAACCGGGGCAAGGAGAGCGTCGAGCTCGACCTGCGCACGGCCGCCGGCAAGCCGAGGCCCTGCTCGACCTGGTCGATGAGGCCGACCTGCTCGTCGAGAACCTGCGCCCGGGCGCGTTGGACCGGTTGGGCTTGTCGCCGCCACCCTGCGGGCGAGCCGCCCCAGCCTGGTCACCTGCTCCATCAGCGCATGGGGCTCCGACGGGCCGTCACGCGACGAGCCCGGTTGGGAGCCGCTGGTGCACGCCCGCGCCGGCGCGCAGCAAGGACTGTTCACGGGCGACGATCCGATCTGGCTCCCGTTCCCCGTGGCCAGCGTCTCCGCCGCGTTCATGGCGGTCCTCGGCGCCGGCGCCGCGCTGATCAAGCGCGCCTCGACCGGCTACGGCCAGCACGTCGAGACGTCCCTCCTCGATGCGCTCCTCTTCCTCAATGCCGCTGCCATCTTCCATCGCGAGGGTCACCGACCCCGCGTCATCCGCCACACCAAGTCGCCAATCCTGCGCGTCTTCGACACCTCCGACGGCCGCGCCGTCATGGTCAACCTGAGCGGCACGGAGCGCTGGCGCGAGCTGTGCCGGCTCCTGGGCATGGACGACGGCGGGCTCGACTACTCGACGCCCGAAGGACTCTCCAAGCTCTCGGACCGTGAGTGGAACCGCACGATGCTCGAACAGGTCATCGAGCGCTTCGGCAGCCAGACCGCCGACGAGTGGGAGGGCGCCCTGCTGCGCCAACCCGCCGCAGTGGCCAAGTGCAACTCGCTCGCCGAGTGGCTGGCGAGCGAGCAGGCCCGCGTCGACGACTCATTGCAGAGGTCGACGACCCGGTGCTGGGGCGGGTGCCGTTGGTGGGCCCGCCGGTGCGGATCGCCGTCGACGCGGCCGATCCCGGCGGACGACGTCCCGGACGCCGGCACGGCGGAGAGCAGGGCGCGCTCGGTGGGCACCGCATCATCGACCTCTCCTCCTTCTGGGCCGGACCACTCGCCTCGCGCCTGCTGGCCGAGCTGGGTGCCGACGTCGTGAAGGTGGAGCCGCCCGGCGGCGAGGGCGGGTTCCAGATGATGCCGGTGCTGCCCAACATTTATGTCGATGCCAATCGCTCGAAGCGGGGGATCGTCCTCGACCTCAAGACCGCCGAGGACCGGGTGCGGCTGCTCGACCTCGTGGCGGCGTCCGACGTGGTGGTCGAGAACGCCATGGCCGGCGCCTGGGAGCGCCTCGGGCTCGACGAGGCCGCGCTGCGGGCCGTCAACCCGACGCTCATTTACGCGAGGGCCAAAGGCTTCGGTGTGGCGGGACCTTTGGCCGGCCGCCCTTCGTTCGACTATGTCGTCCAGGCCGCCACCGGCATGGAGATGACGCAGGGCGGGGGCGCGCGGCCGGTGCCGGTCAACTTCACGGCGAACGACTACGGGACGGGGCTGCTGCTCGGGGCGGGGGTCGTGCTGGCGTTGTTGGGACGGGCCCGTGGCGCGGCGGTGACGGGCGTCGATGCGTCGCTGGCGCTGACGGCGACGGTGTTCCAGTCCGAGGACGTGGCGGCGTTGGCGACGGGCGACGGTGATCGTGCGGCCGTCGTGCCGGATCGCGTGGGAGCCGACCTGTGGGGACCGTCGATGTGGTTCCACTTGTATCGAGCGACCGACGGGTGGGTGACGGTCTGCTGCGTCACCGATGCCCACCGAACGGGGTTGCTGCGGGCACTGGGATTGTTCGGCGAAGGTGTCGATGGGGACGGGGCCGGGACGGGGACGGGGCGCCGCTCGTCGAAGAGGTGGCCGACGCCGTGGGGCTGCTGACGGTGTCGTCCGCTTTGACGGCGTTGCGGTCCGAGGGTGTGCCGGCGGCGTTGAGCGTGCACCCCTCGGCGGTACCCGACGACCCCCAGGTCGTCGCCCGTGAGCTCTTGCGCCGGTACCGACACCCGGCGGCCGGACGGTTCGTGCAGGTCGGACTGCCCCTGTCGTTATCGGTGGACGCGCCGGCGGTGAAGGGACCGGCCCCGACGCCGGCGCCTGTGCGGCGACGGATCAAGAAGACGACGGCGGCGTCGGCGACGTGAGGGGGCGACCTCGTTGAAGATCGACAGCGGGCTCGGGATGGAGCTGCCACGGGTGGCCGACCGGGTGGGTGCCGCAGAGGCGGCCGGGCTGGACTGCGTCTGGGCTGCCGAGACGACGAACGACCCGTTCTTGTCGTTGACGCTGGCGGCCGAGCACTCGACGTCGGTGTCGCTCGGGACCGGGATCGTCGTGGCCTTCGCCCGCAACCCGATGAGCATGGCCTACACGACCAACCAGTTGCAGGAGTACTCAGGCGGGCGCGTCGTGTTGGGAATGGGGTCGCAGGTTCGGCGGCACATTGAGAAGCGGTTCAGTTCCCCGTGGTCGCATCCTGCGTCCCGCATGCGGGAATACGTGCTCGCGTTACGGGCGATCTGGGCGTCGTGGAACGACGGGGTGACGCTCGAATTCGAAGGCGAGTTCTACACGCACACCCTGATGACGCCTGTGTTCGCGCCGACGCCCCATTCGTTCGGGCCGCCCCGCGTCTTCCTCGCCGCAGTCGGGCCGCTCATGAACGAGGTCGCCGGTGAGGTGGCGGACGGTGTCATCACGCACGGCATCTGTACGTCCCGGTACCTGCAGGAGGTCATCCTTCCCGCCGTTGACCGTGGACTGGCCAAAGCGGGACGTCGTCGGGATGCGTTCGAGGTGACGTGCCCGGGCTTCATCTCGGTGGTGGAGGACCCGTCGAAGATGGAGAAGGCCCGCAACGCCATGCGGAACCACGTCGGCTACTACGCCTCGACTCCCGCCTACCGTCCCGTCTTGGAGCTCCATGGTTGGGGCGACCTGCAGACCGAGCTCTACGCCTGCTCGAAGCAAGGCCGCTGGGACGAGATGGCACGTCTCATCGATGACGAGGTCCTCGACACGCTGACGATCGTGTGCGCACCGGATGCCCTGGCCGGCGAGGTGGCCGCCCGCTACGGCGGGCTGGTCGACCGGATCAACGTCTCGTGGTGGCGCAAGGACTGGTGGCCCGGCGTCGAGCGGGAGCTGCGGGCGCTGTGAACGGGGCGACGACGGCCGAGGGCGTCAAGGGGTTCGCCGCTCCGGGGTTCGAGCGGGTGGCCGAGACGCTCGGGCTGGGTGCGACCGTTGACGTTGGGCGACCGGCGAGCGACGGGCCGACCTCGGTGACGGAGGCGGCGCCTTCTGTGCCTTCGTCGACGGGGAGTGCGTCGTCGACATCTGGACCGGCGTGGCCGGACCGGACGGGACGGCATGGGAGGAAGACACGCGAGCCGTCGTCATGTCGTCGACCAAGGGCATGACGACGCTGTGCGCCCACATCCTCGAGGACCGGGGCGAGCTCGACCTCGACGCGCCCGTCGCCCGCTATTGGCCCGAGTTCGGCCAGGCGGGCAAGTCGGCCACGACGGTCCGCCAGCTGCTCAGCCACCAGTCCGGGGCGATCGCCGTGCCCGGTGCCGACGAGTTGCTGGGGTGGGACGGCAGGGGCTGGCAGGACACCGAGGCCATCGCCGCCGCCATCGCCAGCGGCGAACCGGCCTGGGAACCCGGGACGCGCCACGGCTACCACGGTGTGACGTTCGGCTGGCTGGTCGGCGAGCTCGTGCGCCGCATCACGGGCCAGAGCCTCGGGACCTTCTTCGAAGCGGAGGTGGCCGCCCCACTCGGCGTCGCCTGCTCCATCGGCACCCCAGCGTCGGAGACGGCGTCGGTGGCGACGGTCATGGAGTTCCCATTGCGACCCGGGGCGCGGAGCGCCTTGCGGGCCATCGACCCCGACTCGAAGTCCGGTCGCGCGGTCCTTGCGGGCGCCCACGGCAGCCTGTTCGCCGACGAGCACGGAGAGCCCCGATTCGCCGACTTCATGAACCAACCGGACGTGCGTGCCGCCGAGATCGGCGCCCTCGGCGCCACGGCGACAGCACGGGCGCTGGCCCGCATCTACATGGCGCTGGCCGACGGCGAGGACCTCGTCTCGCGGGCGTCGATCGAGCGCTTCCGGCACCGAACAGGTCTGCGGGCGCGACGCCGTCATGGGCGTCCCCACCCGATGGGCTGTCGGCTACTCGCTGGAGCCGCCGGCGCTCGTCCCCGGCGCACCCCGCCGATGCACGGCCCCAACGACGGCGCGTTCGGTCACATGGGGGCCGGCGGCCAAATCGGGTTCGCCGATCCGTCGGCCCGCGTCGGCGTCGGCTTCGTGCGCAACCACCTGGAGAACCAGGCGCTCCCGCTCATGGGCGCCGTCCTGGTCGACGATGCTGTACTCGTGCCTGGCGGCGGGGACAAAGGGGGCGCCGGTGTACGCAGCTGAACACGCCAAGCACGCACCCGGATCAGCCGGCCATCATCATGGCGCCGTCGGGACGCACGCGTGACCTTCGCCGAGTACGAAGCGGCAGCCAACCAGGTCGCCCACGTCCTGCGCGAGACCGGCCTGCGCAAGGGCGACCACGTCGCGATCTTCATGGAGAACCACCCGGCGATGCTGGTGGCCGAGGCGGGGGCAGAGCGCACGGGCCTCTACTTCACGCCGGTCAACTCGTACCTCTCGGCGGAAGAGGTCGCCTACGTCGTCAATGACTCCCGGTCCCGGGTCGTCGTGACGTCGACGGCCAAGGCCGACGTCGCCGCACAACTACCCGCGCTGTGCCCCGACGTCGAGCGCTGGATCATGGTCGACACGACCGACAGCAACCGCGTCGTCGACGGTTACGAGTCATGGGCCGACACCGTCGGCGCCCAGCCGACCGACCATGTCCGCCGACGAGCAGCTGGGCGCCCCCATGATGTATTCGTCCGGCACGACGGGGCGACCCAAAGGCATCCTCCGCCCCATGTCCGACATCCATCCGTCCGAGACCAGCATCGGCGTGCTCGGGATCGCCGGACTGTGGCGGCTGCGTGAGGGCATGGTGTACCTGTCGCCGGCGCCGCTGTACCACACCGCCCCCCAGGTGAGCGTGGCCATTGCGCTGCGGATGAAGTCGACGGCGGTCGTGATGGAGCACTTCGACCCGGCGCTGTATCTCGAGCTGGTGGGCCGGTACCGGGTCACGCACTCGCAGGTCGTGCCGACCATGTTCACCCGGATGCTGAAGCTGCCCGACGACGTGCGCGCGGCGGCCGACGTGTCGTCGCTGGAGGTCGTCATCCACGCCGCGGCGCCGTGCCCGGTGCCGGTGAAGGAACAGATGATCGAGTGGTTCGGGCCGATCCTGCTCGAGTACTACGCCGCCACCGAGGGCAACGGGTGCACGTTCATCACCTCCGAGGACTGGTTGGCCCACCAGGGGTAGCGTCGGGCGGCTCGGTCCTGAGCGACATCCACATCCTCGACGACGACGGCCGGCCGTGTCCGGTCGGCACGTCGGGGACGGTGTGGTTCGCCGGCGCCACCGACTTCGAGTACTTCAACGACCCCGACAAGACGGCCGGCGTCCCGGCGGGACGACGGGACGACGTAGCACGGTGGGCGACGTGGGCTACCTGGACGCAGACGGCTACCTGTTCCTGACCGACCGCAAGGCGCACATGATCATCTCCGGCGGAGTGAACATCTACCCGCAGGAGACCGAGAACCTTCTGGTGACCCACCCGTCGGTGATGGACGCCGCCGTCATCGGCGTGCCCAACGAGGATCTCGGCGAAGAGGTCAAGGCCGTCGTGCAGCCCGTCGACGGGGTCGTCGGCGATGCGGCACTCGAGCGTGCGCTCATCGCGTTCTGCCGGGAGCACCTGGCGCATTTCAAGTGCCCACGAAGCGTGGACTTCGTGGACGAGCTGCCCCGGCTGCCCACCGGGAAGCTGTACAAGGGTGTGTTGCGCGAGCAGTACTGGGCGTCGCACGACACGCGCATCGTGTGAGCGACGGTCGCCGTCGGCCTGCCCGACGACCTCGTGGCGTGGATCGAGGAGGTCGGCGGCGGGCGGGTGGTGCTGGCCGACCGCATGCCCGGCGGCGCCCGCAAGGAGGCGTGGTTCGTCGACCTCGCCGCCGGCCCGGACGGCACCGTGACCCCTGCTTCCTGCGCTACGACCGCTCCGACCCGGCGCTGACGAAGGACCCGTGGACGCTGCACCGCGAGGCGACGGTGTACCTCGCGCTGCAGGACGGGCCCGTTCCGGTACCCCGGGTGCTCGGCGTGCATCCCGTGCACCAGGCGATGTTGTCGGAGCGGGTGCGAGGGCGAGAACTGGTTCTCCCGCATCACCGACCCGGCCGAGCAGGAGGCGACGGCGCGCGACTTCATGACGAAGCTCGCGGCGCTGCACTCGCCTCGACGCGGCAGCACTGGACCTGCCCGCCTTCCCGACGGTGCACGACGGTCGCCGAGGCCGTCGTGGCCGAGCTCGACGAGTGGGAGCGGCGTGCTCGCAGCGCGTGGCGGGACGCCCGATCCGGCGCTCGTCTTCTCGCTCGTTGGCTGCGGCGCCACATCCCCGCCTACGACGGACCGCCCGTCTTGGTGCAGGGGGACACCGGGCCGGGGAACTTCATGTACGCCGACGGGCGCGTCGACGCCGTCGTCGATTGGGAGCTGGCCCACCTCGGTGACCCGATGGACGACATCGCGTGGCTGTCGCTGCGGGCGACGCAGGAGCCGTTCACCGACTTCCCGACGCGGCTGCGCGAGTACGAGGCGCTCTCGGGCAACGTCGTCGACGAGGCCCGGGTCCGCTACTACCAGGTGATGGCCGAGACCAAGCTCCAGGTGATGAGCCACCGGGGACCTCGGGACGGCGAGCGAGGGCGGGGACGGCAGAGGCGGGGGCGGCAACGACGTCGGGCAACGGCTTCATCTACCAGGTCCTCCATCGGCGCTTGTGGTTGGAGGCGCTGGCCGCCGCCAACGGCCTGGAACTGACGCCCGCCGAGACGCCTCGGCACGAGACGCCCGCGACAGCGACTGGATGTACGACGCCGTCCTCGACGCAGCTGCGCGACGTCATCGTTCCCCGCACGACGGACCCCTTGGCGCAGGCGCGTGCGAAAGGGGTCGCCCGCATCATCAAGTATCTCGCTCAGGTCGACACGTACGGCGCCCTACTACGAGGAGTGCGAGCTGCAGGACTTGGCGACGTTGCTCGGCCGACGCCCGAACTCGGTCGTGAGCGGCCGGGCGGACGCCGCCGCGGCGGTCGCTGCGGAGACTGTGTCCGACGAGGACTACATCCTGACGTTGTGGCGACGGATCGCCCGCGAGACCGAGCTGGCCCGGCCGTCCATGGGTGTGCTCGCCGACCGGCACTGGCCCCCGCTCCGAGACTGAGCACGCGCATGAGCACGACCTTCGGCGTCGACCTGGACCAGTCGCCGCGACGAGCGCACGTATCGCGAGCTCGTCCCAGCCGACGACGACTTCCACGACGAGGAACTCACCGACCGCTGGTGGGAGACCGAGACGTGCTGGTTCTCCTGGAACGTGCCCGAGCGGAACCTCGGGTGGCTGGGCGTACTGCCAGGCCCGACCGAACGCCAACATCTGCAACGGCGGGGCCTGGGTCTGGGACGACCGTGCCGCCTATCCGTGGGAGTTGGCCTACCGGGCGGAGTACTCGGGCCTGCAGCTTCCGCCCCGGCCCGAACGGGACATGCGCGACTTCGAGTGGCCCAACGGCGTCCACGTCCGGGTCATCGAACCCCTGACCACCTACGCAATCACCTACTAGCGACCCCGGCGCGCTCGAAGTGGACCTCGTCTTCGAGGCGATCATGAAGCCCAACCCGCACCCGAACGGCGTCGTCCCCGTTCCTGAAGGGCACCCACTTCGATCAGGCCGGCCATGTGACGGGGACGATGGTCCTCCACGGCGAGGAGATCCCGATCGACTGCTACTCGGTGCGCGACCGGTCCTGGGGACCTCGTCCGTTGGGGCGCCCGAAACCCCGCCACGGCGCCGCCCAAGGTCGGCCGTCCGCGAAGAGCCCGCCGAGCGATCAGGAGCAAGGTCGTTCGGCGGCGTCGGCTACTCGTTCTGCGCCGCCGGCCCCGGCGAGGCCTGGCTCACCTACGCCATCCCCGGCCCCGAGGTCGAGCCCATCGCCTGCGGCTTCCTGCTCCGGGCCGGCGAGTACGGGCACATCCTGGCGGGCGAGCGCCGGGTCACCTTCGACGCACAGACCGGATGGCCGCTCTCGATCGAGTTCGAAGCGGTCGACGAGTTCGACCGCCGCCTGTCGGTCCGCGGCGACGCGGTAAGCCGGCACTGGCGGGGTCACGGCGGTGACTCCTTGGTCCACTGGCGCTGGGACGACGGAGTCGAAGGCTGGGGCGAGGACCAGAGCTACTTCAGCCGTGACCAGTGGGAGGCCAACCGCCGGCGATAGCGTCGCCCGCGTACATCCGTACGCGGCCCCGTCGCTGGCTCCCCTGTCGTCAGCGCAGCGTCACCGGCAAGGCCCGGAACCCGCGGAGGGCCTGCACGGGCTTGTACTGCAACTGGTCACGCCCCACCGCCAAGCGCATCCCAGGGAAGCGTCGGACCAGCGCGCCGATGGCGATCTGCCCTTCAAGCCGGGCCAGCTGGTTGCCGAGGCAGAAGTGCTTCCCGAAGGCGAAGGTCAGGTGCCGGTTCGGGTCCCGACCCAAGTCAAGCGCGTCAGGCCGTTCGAAGACAGTCTCGTCCCGGTTGGCCGAAATGATCATCCCCATCACCTTGGACCCCTTGGGCATGGTCGTGCCCTCGATCGTCACCTCGTCCAACAAGGTCCTGGCCGTCCCGCACGGCACTGGCGTCGTGAAGCGCAGCAGTTCCTCGACCGCCGACGCCGACAGCTCGGGCTCGTCCCGCCACCGGTCCGCCTGGTCGGGGTGCTCCATCAACGCCACCGCCGAGCTCCCGATCAGGTTCGCCGTCGTGTCGTGCCCCGCCAACATCAACAAGAAGATCATGGCGATGACCTCGTCGTCGCTCAAGGAGTCACCGTCCTCGTTGGCCGCCAGCAAGCCGGAGATCAACCCGTCGTCGGGTACGGCACGACGCTGCTCGGCCAGGTGCTCGAGCACCGCGTAGAGCTTCCGCGCCGTCGGGATCGTCCGCAGCGCGTCGACGCCGGACCCGCTCCCCAACCGGGCCACGAAGCGCTCCATCAAGACGTGGAACTCGTCCCGGTCCTCGTCCCCCACGCCGAGCATGGTCGAGATCACCGACAAGGGCAGCGGGGTGGCGAAATCGGCAACCAGGTCGACCGTCGAGCTGGCCCGCCGTTCGAGGTCGTCCAAGAGACCCTCCACGATCCGCTCGATGTCCCCCGTCATCTGCTGCACCATGCGGGGCGTGAAGGCCTTGTTGACCAGGCGCCGCAAGCGGGCATGGTCCGGGTCGTCCTTGTAGACCATGGAGTCGGTCAGCAGGCGGAACATCTTGGGCAGGTGCCGCATCATGAGACTCGGAGCCGCCGCTCGTCGGGTCGCTCGAGAAGCGGACGTCGTTGTGGAGCAGCAGCACGTCCTCGTGCCGGGTCAGCATGAACCCGGCGCCGCCCATGAGCTGTTTGGAGTACGCGGGCGAGACCGCTCCCCGCCGCCGCAACTCTGCGTAGCGTGGGAACGGATCGGCGAACATGACCGGGTCGGCGAGATCCGTCACTGTGTCGGTCACCAGCCGCTCCACCTGGGGCTCATCCGCCTGACACCTAAAGAGTATACCCTATTTTGATGGCCGCGCCGCCTGACTGCCCGCCCTCGTCGTGCCGGGGCCCGCCCATGTCGCCGCCGACCATCCGTGCGCTCAGACCACCGCGCCGCATGCGCCGTCATCTCGAGGCCGGCAGCCATTGCGCTGACCGATACGTCGTCGAGAACACTGCCGTGACCGCTGCGCGTCAGGACCACTGCGAAGGCCGCCAGTGCGGCGAGCTCGGGCAACGTCTCGCCAAACGAAGCGTGGTCCGATATCAGCTTCACGAACGTGTCCATGGCCCATGCCTGCGGCACGATGTGCCCTACGTCCTTCACGGTCGTACTCACCGCGCTCGAATTGGTAGACACATCCGCCGAGCATGCCGGCGATGATGGCGACGATCACGGCCGTGGCGATGGCCTGCTCCTGCGAGCGCGACCACGTCCCGATGATGACGGCCAGTGCCGCCACGCTGATCCCTAAGAACAGGACCACCAGGAACACGCTCGCCGGATTGCCCCAGTGCACCCGGAACAGCACGTACCCCACGAATATCAACCCGATCGCCATGCTGACGGCGGTGACCATCATGCTGGCCATCTGCCCGAACACGATGGAGCGCTTCCTCACGGGAGCGGCCGACAACCGTTGCAACACCCCCAACCGGCGCGTCTCGACCATGCCCGCAGCCAGCACGAGCACGGCGATGCCCATGAACAACACCAGGTTGGCCGGCGCCACGTACCAGAAGGGACTGAGCGGCGCCTCCACCGGCGTCGCCTTCAACGTTGCGTCGGTGAACGACGTGTTCGAGCCCTCGGCCGCCATCAGGTCCATGAGCGCCACCGCGTCGGTGCGGGCCTGCACGGCGTCGGTCGTCGACGATTCCACGAGGAAGTCCGCCCGCACGGAGGTGCCGGGTGCCGGCAGCTGGACGATCCCCGCCACCACCCGGCCCCGCAGGATGTCGTCGGTCAGATCCTGCTTGGTGGCTTCGACCCGGACCTTCACACCGTCGGTCGTCTGCGCCAGGTGCAGCAAGCGGGCGGAAGGGTGGTAGAGGCCGATCGGCTCCTTGGGACTGCCCTCGAGCAGACCCGTGATGAGGATGATGACGACGGGCACCAGCGTGCCGATGATGAGCAGTCGGCGGTCGCCCATGGCCCGGCGCAGGTTCACCCAGATGACGGCAATCACGTCACGGCTCCACCATCTTGCGCACGCGGGTCATGGCCAGGCCGCCGGCCACGACGGCGATGACCAGGAGGACCACGAAGGGCCCGATGACGCTGCTCGCCGGCTCACCGAGTTGGTCGAGACGGCCGAAGCCGACCAGCGCCCAACCGTTCGGCGTGCCCAGCGCCAGCACCTGGAAAGCGTCGGGCAGTGAGCCCGACGGCAACAGGTTCCCGCCCACCAACGCCAGGAACAGACCCACCAGCAACGTGATGCCGAAGGCCTGCTGCTCCGTCTTGGCCAGCGACGTGAGGAAGACGCCGATGCCGCACATTGCCGCCGTGGCGCCGATCGCCATCAGGAGGACCCCGAACAGGTTGCCCCAGTCGGCGCCGAAGCCGTACGTCGTCACCGCCCAGATCACGAAGACGGTGGCCAGGCCCGTGAGGAAGATCGCCAGCAGCTTGCCGAGGACGATCTGGGTGGGCCGCACCGGTGCCGCCGTGATCCGGGCGAGCGTGCCGGCCGCCCTCTCCATCAGCAAGGAGCGCATGCCGAGACCGCTCCCGATGAAGAGGAAGACGACCGCGATGTTGGGCGCGAAGAAGTTCAGGTTGACTTTGCCGCCGTGACCCACGTCCCGGCTCTTGACCGCGACCGTCGCCGGGTCGTCTGCCTGTCGCCCCCGTCGCCCGTCGCCCCCGTCGCTTCCATGTGCGGCACCCGGCTGGCGTACATCACGCTCGCCATGCCGGCCGCCACCGATTCGGCGTACTCCTCCCCCAACGGTGACGTGCCCTTGGTGACCACGTCGAAGCCCGGCGTGTGCGTCGCGCCCGGGTCGACGATCGGCACGAGCAAGGTATGGAGGCGCAACTGCGACGGCAAGACCGCGACCCCGGCATCGAGGGTGCCGTTCGCCACGGCGTCCTTGACCGACTGCTGGCTGGGCAACGTGGAGACCGTGACGTTCTTCGGGAGCTGGCTGGCCGCCAGCGCGGCCGTCAACGTCTGGGACGACGCCCCCGCCACGCCGATGCGCACGGGGGCCACGTTGGCCCCGCCTGCGAACGACAACCCGAGGACGGCCGCCATCAACAGCGGCGCGGCCAGGCACCCGATCAGGACGGAGCGATCGCGCAGCCGGCGGTGAAGCTCGTTCCACGCGATGACGCGAATCAATCCCGGAGCTCTTTCCCGGTGAGAGCTCAAGAAGACGTCTTCGAGGTTCGGCGTGCGCACCTCGACCCCCGTGAGATCGACCCCGTGCTTCGTGGCGACAGCGACGACGGCGGAGAGGACGGCAGGACCGTGGTCCGTCGTCAGCTCCAGGCTGCCCTCGTGCTGGTGGACGTCGTGCACGTTGGCGAGCTCGAGGCAGGCGGCGGAGAGGATCGTCGAGCGAGGCACCGTCGCAGGACAGGTGCACCTTGTCCCGGCCACCGTGGGTGCCGATCAGCGACTCGGCCGTCCCCTCGGCGACGAGCTGCCCGTCGTCGATGATGCCGATGCGGTCGCACAGCCGGGCCGCCTCTTCCATGTAGTGCGTCGTGTAGAGGACGGCGATGCCGAGGCGCGCCGACGGTCTCGAGAATGGCGTTGCGGCTCTGCGGGTCGACGCCGACGGTGGGCTCGTCGAGGACGAGCAGCTTGGGCCGATGCAGCAGTCCGGCCGCCATGTTGGCCCGCCGCTTCATGCCGCCCGAATAGGTCCCGATGCGGTCCTTGCCCCGGTCCGCCAGCCCGACCAGCTCCAGCGTCTCGCCGATGCGGCCCTGGAGCTCCTTGCCGCCCAGTCCGTAGAGCTGGCCGAAGAAGGTCAGGTTCTCGACGGCGGAGAGGTCGGGGTACAGGGCCAGGTCCTGGGGGACGTAACCGACCGCCGCCTTGGCCTCGAGGCTGCCGCCGGCGAACCCGTCGATGGTGACCTCTCCCTGGTCGGGGACGATGAGCCCGCACAGCATGGAGATGGTCGTGGTCTTTCCGGCACCGTTGGGCCCGAGCAGGCCGTAGCACTCGCCCTCGGCGATGGAGAAGGACACGCCCTTCGACGGCTTCCCGGTCGCCGTAGCTCTTGCGCAGGCCCTCACAGCGCAACATTGACTGCTCCATGCACCCTCCCGAAGGGAAAAGAGGACCCTCTTTTTTGCACCCTATCAGAGGGGGTCCGCAGCCTCAGGTCGGGAGGGACGTCTCAGGTCAAGAGCGACGATCCACGTTCGGCGCCCGACGTCGACAGCGACGCGTCGGCGGAAAGAGCATGCTGCATTCCGCCCCTCGACGACGTCACCCGTCGGCGAGGCGCAGCGGGTAGGAGTGCGCCGCCACGGCCAGGATCTCGATGCGGTCCTCCTCCAGCAGGAAACCGGCGGCGATGGCGGCGTCCAAGCGAAGCGGCGAACCGTTCGAGGTACTCGTCCTCGCCACCGGGATAGAGCGTCGACAGGGTGGCGTCGTCGAAGGGCTCGGTACGGCCGAACAGCATGGCGAAGGTCTCGCCGCGTCTGCCCGAGACCGGCCATGACGGCAGTCGGCACGTCGACCCACGGCGTGCGGATCCCACCCTTGGCGATGCCGTGCTCGTCGAGGACGTAGCCGGTTCGGTCGGCGTCGAGCTCGAGCGAGGGCGCCGACGGCGGCGCCTCGCCCCCGGCCGCCCAACGGACCAGGTGCGCCAGCGCCGCCTGGGCCACGTAGTGCTGCTGTGGCCCGGCGTTGATCGGCGTAGTCCGTCTGGCCGATCATGAGGTTCGTGGTCGGGCGCAGCAGCTCGGCCATGCGCTCGGCGGTCAACGTACCGTCGTCGTGCCGTCCGGCGCTGACGGTGTAGGTGTCGGCGTGCGCCGCCCCCGCCATCTCCCACACGCGCAGGCGGTCGGAGTCGGGCTGCTCGGCCAGGCCGCCACCCAGCAGGATCACGTCGGTCTCGCTCTGCAGCACGAGGACGGGCACCCGAGCGTCGTCCCGGATGCGCTCGCCTGTCGACGAGATCGCCACGCGCGTCGCCTCCATGCCCAGCCGCGCGCGGACGCCGGGATGAACACCCCGTCGATGGACACGCCCGACGCCGGTCGGCCGTGCACGAAGAACCCGTCGAAGAGCTGCGCATGAGGATCGACGGCGTTGATGTAGGTCACCAGGCAGGCGGCCGACTGCGACTCGCCTGCCGCCAGGATCTGCGAGGGCGCCAGGCCGCCGAGCGGGTTCTCGTCGCTCGGGCAGCTGCAGCAGCCGGCCGACCTGCGTGAAGATGTCGAAGGACCAGGCGTCGCCGGGATGCTCCAGGTCCTTGTAGCGCTCCGGCGCCAGCAGCTTCAGGTGGATGCTCTCGACGAAGCCTCCGCCGTCGATCCCGACCTTCTGCGCCGACACGCCGACCCAGGCGTGGCCCGCGGCGGCCAGCGAGCGATGGAAGAAGCCCCAGTCGGGCGCGGCGTCGATGCCGGCCGAGACGTTGTGCCACTCCACGACGACCGTCCCGCTGAACCGCAACGCGTCCTTCGGCTTCCGCACCACAATGCGGGTCCGGAACGGAGCCTCGGCGCCCGGTGTCGCGTCCCACTGCCCGTCGGCGCCCCGCTCGCCCTGCAGCTCGTACGACGCCGCCGTCCCCTCGAAGCTGAACTCGGTCTCCTCGTACCCGAGCGTCGCCAGGTCGTAGTCCCGCATGACGTCCGGTGCAGCGCCCGGCATCTCGCGAAACGCTGTCTCTCGTGTGCTGGCCACGGGTCATCCTCCCTGGTCGGGCAGCAGGAGGACCGGCTCGGTCTGCCTGCCAAATTGGGGATACTCTTTGTCACCGGCCCGTTGTGGGCGGTGACACGACCCCGCACTGCGCGGAGAGGGATGAGGATAGGACGTGACTGAGGCCTGGATCATCGACGCCTGCCGGACTCCGCGTGGCATCGGCAAGGTGGGCAAGGGCGCCCTGGCCGAGCTCCATCCGCAGGTCCTCGGCGCCACCGTCCTGCGGGCACTGGCCGAGCGCACGGGCCTCGATACCGGGGACGTGGACGACATCGTCTGGGGCACCTCGAATCAGGCCGGGACACAGGGCGGCGACCTGGGCCGCATGGCAGCGCTCGATGCCGGCTACGCCACCACCGCGAGCGGTGTCACGCTGGACCGCTTCTGTGGGTCGGGCATCTCGTCGGTGAACTTCGCCGCCGCATCGGTCATGTCCGGGATGGAGGACGTCGTCATCGCCGGAGGGACCGAAATGATGTCCTCTTACGGCGCGAACGCCCTGAAGACACGCTCTCCCTTCCTCGACAGCGGCAACGAGCATCTGCGGGCCCTGCATCCCCAGACCAACCAGGGCGTCGCGGCCGATGCCATCGCCACACTGGAGAAGATCGACCGCCGGGCCGTGGACGAGCTGGCCGCCGAGTCACAGCGCCGGGCCGAGATCGCCATCAAGGAGGGACGCTTCGACCGGTCGCTCGTGACGGTGCACCACCTGGACGGGTCCGTCGCACTGGACCGGGAGGAGTACCCGCGCCCCGGCACGACGGCGGACTCCCTGGCCTCGTTGCCCTCTTCGTTCGAGACGCTGGCGGACTATCCGCTCGACGAGGAGGGGACGACGTACCGGTCCCTGGTCTTGCAGAAGTTCCCCGGCCTGGAAATCGCCCACGTCCACCACGCCGGGAACTCCTCGGGTGTGGTCGACGGGGCCGCCGCCATCCTCCTGACGACCCCCGACTACGCCCGGGCGCACGGCCTGCAGCCCCGCGCCCGCATCGTCGCCACCGCCAACATGGGCGACGACCCCACCCTCATGCTCAACGCGCCCGTGCCGGCCACCAAGAAGGTGCTCGCCAAGGCCGGCATGTCGCTGGCCAACATCGACCTGTTCGAGGTCAACGAGGCGTTCGCCGTCGTCCCGGAGAAGTACATCCGCGATCTCGACATCGACCGCCAGAAGATCAACGTGAACGGGGGCGCCATCGCGCTCGGCCATCCCATCGGTGCCACGGGATCCCTTCTGGTCGGCACGGTACTGGACGAGCTGGAGCGCCAGGACAAGCAGGTCGCCCTCGTCACCATGTGCGCGGGTGGCGGCATGGCGCCGGCGGTCATCATCGAACGGATCTGAGCCGACCTGTCCGGTTGAGAGCGGCGCGGGACCCGTGCTACGCATCGTGCGTGTTCACCATGCGTTTTGCCATGCGATCGGCCACCGCAGACCCGGCGGTGCGCGCCGACCTCTACGGGGCGGCCGTCGACATGGCCGCCTGGGCCGAGGACCACGGCGGGCTGGCCGCCATCCTGAGCCAGCACCACGCCGCTGACGACGGCTACCTGCCATCTCCGGTCCCCCTGGCGGCGGCCATGGCGGCGCGCGACGACCCGCATCCCCATCACGGTGGCCGCGCTGTTGCTGGCGCTCTACGAGCCCGTGAAACTCGCAGAAGACCTGGCCGTCGTCGACCTCCTCAGCCGGGGTCGGGTCTCGTACGTGATCGGGATCGGCTACCGCGACGAGGAGTTCGCCATGTTCGGCGTGCAGCGCGCCGGTCGGGGCCATCTCGTCGAGGACCGCATCAGACTGCTGCAAAGGCTCTGGGCGGGCGACTCAGTGGAGATCGATGGGCGCGTCATCCGCATCACACCGGGACCGTTCACTCCGGGCGGGCCGATGTTGGCCTACGGCGGGGGAACGGAGGTCGCTGCCAGGCGCGCCGCTCGTCTGGGCCTCATGTTCCTCGCCGAGTCGCACGACCTCGCACTCGAGGACGTCTACCGGGACGAGGGCGGGCCCGACGCGCCGGGCTGCATCATTTCGCCGGCCGGGATCCCCAACACCGTCTTCGTCGCCGACGACCCCGAGCGCGCCTGGGCGGAGATCGGCGAGTACCTGTTGCTCGACGCCGTCAGTTACTCGGGCTGGAATGCCCATCGGGAGGGCACGGCATCGATTTCCCGCGCGTCGAGCGTCGCCGAGCTGGCCGCGGAGAAGGGCGCCTACCAGGTCGTCACGCCGGACGAAGCCCGTGCACTCATCGCCGCCGGGAACGTGCTCGGATTGCAGCCACTGGTCGGGGGCATCCCACCGGACGTCGCCTGGCCCTACCTAGAGGCGGCCGCTGCGGTCTCGGCCGCCCCTTCCGCCGGATAACGACCTAGCGGTACTGCGTCTCCGACTTGTCCCGGGCGCCGGCGGGTTGGACGGGTAGTTGCCGATGAGCGTGTAGGAGAACCCGTTCTGCAGGGCCGGCGTCCGTGTCATGTCGAGGGACTCCCAAATGGCCCGGATGGTCCCCTGAATCGCCTTGGGATTGCGCCGGGCGATCGACAAGGCGATCTCGCGGGCACGGTCGCGCAACGCGTCCCGGCTCACCACTTCGGTGACGAGGCCCAGGCGGAGCGCGGTCTCGGCCGTGATGCGCTCCTCGTTGCCCATGAGTGCCCAGCGCAACACGTCCCCGAGCGGCACGCCGCGGTGCAGCATGCCGATCGGCTCGAGCGCGCTGACGATCCCCACGTTGGCGTGGGGGTCGAAGAAGACGGCGTCGTCAGAGCAGATGATGATGTCCGACTCGTTCAAGAAGTACTGCGCTCCGCCCGCGCAGAGCCCGTGCACGGCAGTGACGACGGGCTTCCAGACCTTGTACTGCAGCTTCGGCCCCAGTGTCTCGCCAGGGTCGAAGCTGTTGAAGTCGTTGTCCTTCATGAACCAGAGATCGCCGCCGCGGATGTCGACGCCCGTACAGAAGGCGCGGTCGCCGTTCGCCTGCAGCACGACGCAGTAGATGTCATCGGTGTCGCGGACGGTCTCCCAGGCCCACTGCATGTCGGCCGCCATGTCGTTGTTGAACGAGTTCAAGGCTGTCGGGCCGGTTCAGCGTGATGGTCGCCACGTTGTCGGCGACGTCGAACTGGATGGCTGCGCGTTCCATGGATCCTCCTGGGCCCCGTGACGATGCGAGGCGAAAATGGTACACTCTTTTTCCCGGTTTGCGGCCGGGCCTGCGCGGCCAGCCAGCATCACACAGACCCGCCCACGGCAACGCAGGCGAGGCGGATCACCCGGTTGGCAACGACCCAGAAAAGTAACCGGGAGCAAACGGCAGCGATGTAGTCCAATCGCAAGCAAACTGAACGAAAGAACAGAAGGACAGAGAGGACACGACGTGGAGATCCAGGGCAAGAAGGCCGTCATCGTCGGCGGGGCGTCGGGCATGGCCAAGGCCTCGGCGGAGCTGCTCCGGCCAAGGGTGCGGACATCGCCATCCTCGACCTGCCGAACACCGCCGGCGCCGAAGTCGCCAAGGAGCTCGGGGGCACATTCCACGAGGTCAACATCCTGGACGACGCCCAGACCGAGTCCGCCCTGGCCGACGCGGTCGATGCGCTCGGCGGACTGCACATTGCGGTGAACACCGCCGGCGGGGGCGCCGCCAAGCGCACGCTCAGCAAGGACGGCCCGCACCCGCTGGACACCTTCCGCCAGACCATTGAGCTGAATCTGATCGGCACGTTCAACCTCAACCGCCTGCAGGCGTTCCACATGTCGACCAACGAGCCCGAGGACGGCGAGCGTGGCGTCATGATCGACACCGCCTCCATCGCCGCCTACGAAGGCCAGATCGGGCAGGTGGCCTACGCCGCGGCCAAGTCGGGCATCGTCGGCATGGTGTTCACCATGGCCCGCGACCTGGGCAGCCTCGGCATCCGCGCCATGGCCATCGCGCCGAGCCTGTTCGCCACCGGACTCACCGAAGGGATCCCCGACGAGTTCGCCGCCACCTTGACCAAGGACGCCGCCTTCCCCAAGCGCCTGGGCCGGCCCGAGGAGTACGGCAAGCTCGCCGTGGCGATCGTCGAGAACCCGATGCTCAACGGCCTCTGCATCCGGCTCGACGCCGGCACCCGCTTCGCCCCCAAATAGGCGATCGAGAAGGCGGGGCGCACGGTGCCGCCGGTGCGGTCGATCGACCTGCAGATCGATGTCACGGAAGCCGCCGGGCTCGGTGAGCCGGCGCACATTGCGCTCACCGTCACCGCGCCCGACGCGCTGCCGGACGATCTCCGGTCGTCTGCTTCGCCAAGCCGGGCGCCGGCTACAGCCGCGGCTACTACACCGAGGACCTGCCCGGTCCCGGGCCCGGGGCCCAGGCCGCCTGGCATGCCGAACGCGGCTGGATCTTCGTCTCGGTCGATCACCTCGGCGTGGGCGAGAGCTCGCTGCACGATCCCGACCGGCTGACGTTCGCGCCCGTCATCGCGGCCAGTCGAGGCCGCAGAGACCGAAGTGAGGCAGAGGCTGGCGGCCGGCACCCTGATGGACGGGCTGGACCCCGTGACGGACTTCCGTCACCATCGGCATCGGCCAGTCGATGGGTGGCGCCTTCACCATCGTGCAGCAGGGACGGCATCACGGGTACGACGGCGTCGCCGTTCTCGGCTACAGCCCGTTGCGGACGCAGCCGCCGACGGCGCCCGGCGCAGCCACCGCTCCCGCTTCCCGTGGGTGCCGCGCGACGCGCAGCTGTCCGACGGTGTCTTCACCAACGGGCCGGCGCTGGCCGAACTGCCGAACTGCTGATCCGGCGGCCTTGGCCGAGGCGCCGGACGCGCAGCCGATGGCATGGGGCTTCCACTACGACGACGTCGATCCCGCGGTCGTGCGGCGCGACATGGAGGACTACCCGGCCCGGCACGGCGACCTCCCGCCGTGGGGATCCGCCACCATCCCGGCCACCGCGGTGCTGTGGTGCCTCGCACCGGGATCCACACTGGCGGAGGCCGCCGCCATCCGGGCACCCGTCCTCGTGGCGTTGGGCGAGCGTGACGTCCTGGTCGATCCGCGCGGCGAGCCGCGGGCGTACGAGTCGGCTGCCAGCGTCGACCTCTTCGTCTGCCCACGGATGGCGCACATGCACAACTTCGCTGGGACACGCGAGCTGTTCTGGCGCCGCTTGGAGACGTGGGCGGAGTGGGTCCGGGCGGTCCGGGAAGCCGGCCGGGGTGCGCCGGCGAGGCTGACGGGCTCCGAGCTGCTCCGGCGCTTCCGGCTAGGTCGCCAGCCGGAACTGATAGGAGGCGGCGGTCACGGCGCGATCGCCGTCGCCCTCGTCGTGGAGGACGACCCGCACCGCCACCACGCCATCGAGCCCGCCGACCGCTCTCCGCGTCGGCCCGGAACGGACCGACCTTGCCCCGGGCGAGGAACATCACGTGCGAGGAGAGCGCCTCGAGCCGATCCGTCCCGCAGCTGGCCTCTGCGGCGTCCTCGGCGGCCTGGTCGAAGGCCGCCGTCTCCAACAGGACGAACTGGGGACCGAGGTGCAACGCCGCGTCGGGCGAGGCGACCTCCGACGACAGCACCGGCAGCGCCCAGTGACCGTCGGGGCGGCGTGCGGCCCCGAAGACCTGCCAGAGCGGCGGCAGGTCCGGACCGTCCTCGACCACGATCGGGTCCACCGGCATCTTGTCGAGCCCGGCCGGCGGCGTGCCGATGCTGACGCCCTGGCCCTGCGTCAGTGCGAGCACCCGGTCCGGCTGCTCCGCGTCGACAATGCGCGAGCGGCTGTACCCCATCTGCCGGCCCTGCTTGAGGACCTCCGACACCACCGCAATGCGCCGGACGTCGCGCCCGGGATCGAGGACCTGGCACGAATGGATCACCGGGTTGGGCACCGCCTCGAGGTCGCTCCTGCCCCCGCCCTCGGGTGCGGCGATGCCCGAGCACGGCCAGGAGGATGGCGCCAGTCGGGCTCCGCATGTCGCGGCGGAGCGTGACCGTGTCGTCGGCGGGCCCGACGTCCATGGAGGACCAGCGCCGGCCGATGTAGCGGTAGCTCAGCAAGCCGCCCCAGCGCCGGCGCAGTTCGGCGGCGTAGGCCTCGGGATCGTCGAGCAGCTCCCTGATGTCCCTGGGCATCACTCGGCCTGTCTAGCGCACGTGGCCGCAGACGGTCCACGGGTCCACTTGCCCCGGCGGCCGCCGCCCTGCACATTCTTGGGCATGGACCTGGCCGCCGACCTGCGCTCGCTGCTCACCCTCGAGCGGGTCGACAAGGACCTCTTCCGCGGTCGCAACGCCAACTACGGCCCCCGCCGCACCCTCTTCGGCGGACAGGTGGCGGCGCAGTGCCTCCTCGCCGCCGCGGCCACTGTCGAGTCGGGCCGGCTGCCGCACTCCTTCCACGGCTACTTCCTCCGGGCCGGCCGCAGCGACATCCCCGTGATCCTCGAAGTCGACCGCGACCGGGACGGGCGCTCGTTCTCGGCCCGGCGCGTGGTCGCCATTCAGGACGGCGAGGTCATCTTCTCCATGGTGACGTCGTTCCATGTGGAGACCGAGGAAGGCACCCGGTTCGACGACGCGCCCCGTCGGGAGGTGCCCGCGCCGGAGGACACCACCCTCGGTGGGTGGAACCCGCTGCTCGACGTGCGCCCCGTCACGCCGACCGACTTCTTGAAGGGTGTGTTCACCGACTGCCTGTGGGTGAAGTCCGCCGTCTCCCTCGGCGACGATCCGCTCGTGCACCGGGCCGGACTGACGTACCTGTCCGACCTCGGCACCGGCTTCGGTCAGCAGGACCGCAAGCTCATCGGGCGCGGTGGTCCTTCCATCGACCACTCCGTCTGGTTCCAGGAGGACATCCGCGCCGACGAGTGGGTCCTGGTCGACCTGCGACCGATCAAGGCCCGCAGCGCGCGGGGGGCCTATCACGGCTCGCTGCGGGATCGCGACGGCGCGCTCGGCGCCACGATCTATCAGGAGCAGCTGCTCATCCCCGGCTCGGCGGCCGACTTGCGGGCAGGAGTCTTCCCCGACGACGAGGACCTCGCCGCCGAGAGCGGCGACCCCGAGGAGGTCGGCGGCGCGTGCGGCGTCGCGAGGGCAGCATCCCAGCCGGAGACTGAGCCGCCGGGACGGCTTCTGGCGCCGCGGCGGCCCGCGGTGGCAGGGTGGCCGGGTCACCACCGAACAATAGAGGATACTCTTTTAGCCATGCCGATCGCCATCACCGAAGACCACCGGACGTTGGGCCAGACGGCCTCGGACTTCCTGGCCAAGCACGATTCCCGAGGGGCCGCCCGGGCCCTGCTCGACGCCGAGACCGAGTCCCTGCCCTCCGTTCTGGGGCGACATCGCCGAGCTGGGCTGGCTCGGCCTGCACCTGCCCGAGCAGCACGGCGGCTCGGGCTTCGGCCTGCCCGAGCTGGTCGTCGTCGTCGAGGAGCTCGGGCGCGCGCTGACGCCCGGGCCCTTCGTCCCGACCGTGATCGCCAGCGCGGTCATTGACGCCGCCGGCTCCGACGAGCTGGCGGCCCGACTGCTGCCCGGTCTGGCCGACGGGTCCGTCCGCGCCGGTGTCGCGCTCGAGAGCGACGTCACGCGTGCGCGGCGGCAGGGCCGCCGGGACGGCGCCGGCGGTCCTGGGCGGCGGCCTCGCCCAGATCCTCGTCCTCCCGGCGGGGGACGACGTCATCGTCGTCGACGTTTCGGGGGACGGCGTGCAGGTGGAGGTGCCACCCAACCTCGATCCGACGCGGCGCTCGGCACGGGTCACGCTCGACGGCTGCAGCGGCCGAGGTGATCGCCGGCGGGCGGCGGGCGCTCGTCGACCTCGCCCGACTGATTGTGGCGGCGGAGGCGACCGGCATCGCCACCGAATGCACCGAGCAGGCCGCCGCCTACGCCAAGGTGCGCGTGCAGTTCGGTCGGCCCATCGCGACGTTCCAGGCCGTCAAGCACCACTGCGCCAACATGCTCGTGGCCTCCGAGTTGGCGACCGGCGCCGTGTGGGACGCGGCCCGCGCCGCGAGCGAGGGCACCGATCAGTTCACCTACGCCGCCGCCATCGCCGCTGCGCTGGCACTCGCCGCGGGCGACGAGTGCGCCAACCTCAATATCCAGGTGCACGGCGGCATCGGGTTCACCTGGGAGCACGACGCCCACCTGTATCTCCGCCGGGCCACCGCGCTCGAGGCGTTCGTCGGACGCCGAGGCGGCCGCCCGCGACGATCACCGACCTGGTGCGCGACGGGGCCAAACGCACGCGCACCATCGACCTGCCACCCGAGGCCGAGCCGATGCGCGACGAGGTGCGCGCCTTCGCCGAGCGCATGCACGGGCTCGATGCCGCGGCCCAGCGCGACGCCATGATCGAGACGGGCTACGTCATGCCGCACTGGCCCAAGCCGTGGGGTCGCGACGCCGGGGCCGTCGAGCAGCTCGTCATTGAGCAGGAGTTCGCCGCGGCCGGCGTGGCAAAGCCGCAGTACTGCATCACGGGCTGGGTCATCCTCACCCTGATCCAGCACGCCACCGAGGATCAGGTGGCCCGCTGGGTCCTGCCCGCGCTGCGCCAGGACGTCATCTGGTGCCAGCTCTTCAGCGAGCCCGACGCCGGCAGCGACGCCGCCGGCGTCAAGACGCGCGGCACCAGGGTCGACGGCGGCTGGCTGGTCAACGGCCAGAAGGTCTGGACGAGCGGCGCGCACTACGCCAGCTTCGGCCTCGCCACCATCCGCACCGACCCCGACGTGCCCAAACACGACGGCATCACCACCATGGTCATCGACATGCACGCCGAGGGCGTGGAGGTGCGACCGCTGCAGATGATCACGGGCCACTCCGAGTTCAACGAGGTCTTCTTCAACGACGTCTTCGTGCCCGACGACGACGTGGTCGGACCGGTGAACGGCGGCTGGAAGGTGGCGCGGGCCACGCTCGGCAACGAGAGCGTCTCCATCGGTGGCGGGCAGGGCGGCCAGACGATGCCTGCCCGCATGGCCATCGCACCGTTCGACGCCCACCCCGAGCGCCTGGCCGGCGGGGCCGGACGGATCGGCCGCTACATCGCCCAGACCGAGGCGATGGCGCTGCTCAACATGCGCACGGCCCATCGGGCCGTCATGGGGGCGGGCCCGGACCCGAGGGCAACGTCACCAAGCTGGTGCTCTCGGAGATCGGCCACGAGGCGGCGGCGATCACTCGCCGCGGTCGAGTGATGCCGAGACGCTCTCACCGACGGCGCCGGCGCCATGGTCGTCGGGCATGGTGCTCATGCACCGGGGCATGTCGATCGCCGGCGGCACCTCCGAGATCAAACGCAACCAGATCGGCGAGCGCATCCTCGGTCTGCCCCGGGACCCGCTCATCAACTAGGGCGCCCGCGGTACCGGCTTCGAGGAGTTCCACCCGAACGTGTCCCCTGGCTTGGCGACATGCTCGAACGCAGGCCGCTGACGGTCACCCGGCGCCCATCAGGTGCACGCTGCCGTCTTGCGCGCGCCGACTACTGCCCCCCGAAGGTCGTCTCCGGGGAGCGCCAGTCCGTCGACACGAAACGGTGCGCAATCAGCCAGCGGTCGCCGACGGGGACGAGTCGGTCGCGGTAGCGGCCCATGTGGTCGAGGCCGATTTCGGTGATCACGGTGAAGTAGCTGGCGACCACGGCCTCGTCCGGCTGGAGGGACTCGAACCTGACGTTCGTCACGTTGTGGCGCACAATGCGGCGCAGTGCCCCGGCGTCGCGCTTCTTGGCCGCTGTCGCCTGCGCCTGCGTCGCTGCGGTGGGGCCACCGAAGCGCGCCATGATGGCCACACGGCCCTGGAGCGGCTCCGCACCGCGGATTTCGAGGACTCCGTCCTCGCAGAAGGCCCCGGCGAAGTCTTCGAGGAGGTAGCGATCGCCGCTGTGCGTGTATTGCGCCAGCGTGTCGCGGCATGCCTCGCGGGCGACGAGCTCCCAGAGTTCCACGGCGGCGTCGACTCCTTCTCGATATGGGACGGACGATGCGATCCTACGTGGGGCTTGGCGGCCCGGGCGTTGCCGCGCCGTCGTACCCGACGCGCCGGTCGCCTGCTTCTAGAGTGCGCCTATGGCAGACGCTGACGCCCAGGGCGGCCGGGGCTCCGGCGTCTGGAACCTGCTGATCGGCCCACCCAAATCGGCACTGGGTGGCGGCAAGGATCGCATCACCCCGGTCGAGGGACTGTCGGCCCTCTCCCTCGATGCGCTGACGTCGGTGGCGTACGGCCCCGAAGCCATCATTCTCGTCCTGGCGGTGGCGGGTGCCGGCGCACTGCACCTGGTGCTGCCGATCACGATCGCCATCGTCGGACTGTTGGCGATCCTCGTGTTCTCTTACCGCCAGGTGATCGATGCCTATCCGATGGGCGGCGGGGCCTACGCCGTCTCACGGGCCAACTTCGGCGCGCACGTCAGTCTCGTCGCCGCGGCGTCGCTGGTCGTCGACTACACACTGACGGTCGCCGTCTCCATCGCCGCGGGCGTGGCCTCCTTACAATCCGCCTTCCCGAGCCTGGACGGCGCGACCATCCCCCTCTGCCTCGGGATCCTGCTCTTCATCATGGTGTTGAATCTCCGTGGCCTCGGTGAGACGGCACGGGCCTTCCTGCTGCCGACCCTGCTCTTCATCGTGGGCCTGCTGGCCATCATTGCGATCGGCCTCATCCACCCACTCGGGCTCAACGAGTCGCAGCTCGGTACGTCCCAGCTGCCGACGACCAGCCTCAAGGCCGTGACCTTCCTGCTGATCCTGAAGGCCTTCTCGGCCGGGTGCAGCGCGCTGACCGGCGTGGAGGCGATCGCCAACGGCACGCCGCTGTTCCGGGAGCCCCGGACCGTCCGGGCGAAGCGGACCGAAATGCTGCTCGGTCTCATTCTCGGCGCCATGCTGCTCGGCCTGGCGGTCCTGGCCAAGCGCTGGCAGATCGGCCCCCGGACCGGACAGACGGTGCTGAGCCAGATCATGGCCATGTCCATCGGACGGGGCTGGGCCTACTACATCATCTCCATCACCATCACGGTCGTGCTGGCGCTGGCGGCCAACACGTCCTTCGGCGGGCTCCCCGTGCTGGCCAGCCTCGTGGCGCGGGACAACTACCTGCCCCACCTGTTCACCATCCGGGGCGACCGGCAGACCTTCGGCAACGGGATCTTCGTGCTGACGATCATGGCGGGCGCGCTTCTCGTCGCCGTCGACGGCAACACCAATGCCCTCATCCCCCTCTTCGCCATCGGGGTGTTCATCGGGTTCACGCTGTCCCAGGCGGGCCTGGTCGTGCACTGGTGGCGCGAGCGCCCTGCCCGGTGGCGCCGCCGCGCCACCATCAACGGCATCGGCGCGGTCATCACGGCCATCGCCACCATTGTGTTCCTCGTCTCCAAGTTCACCGAGGGTGCCTGGGTCGTCGTCATCGCCATTCCCGCCTTCATCTGGCTCTTCCTGCGCATTCACGCCTACTACGAGCGGTCCGCCAAGGAGCTCCGCTTCGACGAGGACCCGGGCCGGCCCGCGCCCAAGCGCACCATTGTGGTCGTGCCGGTGAACCGGATCTCCCGGCTCACCGAGCACGCGCTGAGCGAGGCCGAGTCACTGGGTCAGGAAGTCATCGCCGTGACCGTCATTCTCGAAGGAGCCGACGAGGGCGCCGCCACCCAGGCCGAGCATTTCTTCGACCACTGGGACAGGTGGAACTGCGGCATACCGCTGAAGGTGCTGCACACCGAGTACGCCTCGGTCGTGCAACCCATCGTCGCCTTCATCGACGAGTTGCGCGCAACGCACCCCGACGATCAGCTGGTTGTCCTGATCCCGATTGTGCGCCCGTCGAAGCTGCGCTACCGGATCCTCCACAACCAGATCGATCTGGTCCTCTCCGCCGCACTGCGGAACCGGGATGACGTCGTGGTGGCCCGGGTCACCGTGCCATTGGAGCAGCCCGCGCCCGTGCCCGGGTCCGACGACAAGGCGAAGGACCAGGCCGAGGTCGGACAGCCCGAATCCCCGCCAGGGCCCGGAGCCGGCAAGACCTGACGCCTGCGCTCAGCGGCCCTTCCACACTGGGTCGCGCTTCTCGATGAAGGCGGTGGCACCCTCCTTGGCGTCCTCGCTGCCGAACACCTTGGGCTGCCATTCCCCCGCCAACACCTTGGCCCGCTCCAGGTCGGTCGACGCCGTCCGCACCATCTGCTTGGTGGCGTGCAGCGCCAGCGGGCCGTTCCGAGCGATCCGCTCGGCCAGCGCCACCGCGGCATCGAGCACCTCGGCCGGCTCGCACGACCTGGTTGATCAAGCCGAGGGACAGCGCCCTCGCGGCGTCGATCGAGTCGCCTGTCAGCGTCAGCTCGAGTGCCACGGCCAACGGGATGCGCGTGCTGATGAACACACCTCCACCGGCGGCGAAGAGTCCGCGCTTGACCTCGGGCACCCCGAAGGAGGCCGCCGACGACGAGACCACCACATCGCAACCCAGCAGCAGCTCGAAGCCCCCGGCCACGGCGGTGGCGTTGGCTGCCCCGACGATGGGGACGGCGATCTCGCCGTTGGTGAAGCGGACGAAGCCGCGCATGGCATCGGGATTCCCGCTCATGCCGCCGGAACCGCCCTCGGCGAAACCGCGCAGGTCCATGCCGGCGCAGAACGCCCGGTCGCCCGTGCCGGTGAGTACCACCGCGCGCACGTCGGGATCCTTCTCGGCCTCGAGCATGGCGAGGCCGATGGCCGTCAGCAGCTCGGGGTTCAACGCATTGCGCGCCTCGGGCCGGTTGAGCCGCAGGATCTGCACGGCGCCCCGTCGCTCCTTGACGAGCACCGGCTCGGCCGGCGCGTCCGTCGCAGTGTCCGTCATCAGGCGACAACCTTTCTGTCTCGCAGATTCGCGATGGTCTCAGCTGGGTCGCCGAGTGCGCTCAGTATGGCCTCCGCGTGTGAAGCCACCAAAGATTCCCGGTCATCCGCGGCAGCGGCAGCGTTGCCGGCAGCCGCGTCTTTCAGAGCGCTGGAGCGTGGTTCAGTATACTGAATTGGCGGACGGACGACCGAGGAGGGCACAGCCGTGGGAGAGCCCTCGACCGGGGACGAGAGCGGGCCGGTGATCCTGACCGACGTGGTGGACGGCGTGGGCAGCATCACCCTGCAACCGCCCCGCCCAGAGGAACGCACTCAACGGTGCGCTGATCGGCGCGCTCGACGAAGCGGTGCACGCACATGGCCGACGACCGCGAGGTCAAGGTCGTCGTCCTCACCGGTACAGCCGCCGCTGGCCGTCACGGAGGCTTCTGCTCCGGGGGCGACGTCAAGAGCGGCGGTCGCGGCGCACCCGGCAGCGAGAAGGGCGTGCCGCCTGACGCTCTCTCGGGCGACCTCTCCCGCCATGATGGGCACGCAGCCATGCTCCTCCACCTCATGGCGAAACCGACCATCGCCATGGTCGGCGGCCCGGCCGTGGGGGCTGGCTGCAGCCTCGCCGCGGCCTGCGACCTGCGCTTCGCCTCGGAGGACGCCGTCTTCTCGGCGGGGTTCCTGCCGAACGGCCTCGCTGGCGACTACGGCGGCTCGTTCTTCTGGACCCGCATCGGCGGAACGGGTCTGGCCCGGCGTCTCTACCTCCTGAACGAGAAGATCGGCGCCGCCGAGGCCATGACGCTCGGCATGGTGCACGCGGTGGTGCCTCCAGAAGAGCTCCGCTCCTATACCAACCGGTCGCCCGCCAACTCGTGCAATCACCGGCGAGGTGCTCAGTCTGGTGAAGGACAACCTCAACGCAGCCGAAGACGAGATGGAGCGGCGACGCTGGCTCTTCGCCCACGAGGCGGAGAACCAGAGAGCCGCCGGCCGTGGCCTCGTCGAACGCATGACACAGAAGCGAGCGGCGGCGGACCGACCTTCCGGAGCTGATTGCGGCTGCGTCCCTCTCGGTCCCTCTCGGCTACTTCGAGAGTGGGGACTTGGACGCCCCCGTGGAGGTTGACGTCGTCGCCGAGTGCACCGATGCGGCCTGATGCGTGACACTCGTGCCGGCGGACGAGCGCAGGGCGCCGGACGCCGCGGCCAAGGGCCCGCTCCAGACGCCGACCGTTCGCCGCAACGGCACACAAGACATGGCGGCGATCAGACCGCCTCGGCGCTTTCTCATTCGTGCACTGTTGTGCCGGAACATTTGAAGAACTCGGGGAAGGCATAAGAATCCGCGAAGACCTCGTCCGCAGCGCCGGCATCGCGGGGTGCCAGCCCGGGTTGCTCAGCCCTCGCCCGCTGTTCCTCGTTCCGCCACGATCTCGTGGTGCCGCTCGAGCATCTGCACCGCCTGGGCCGCCAGGTCGGCCGGGGGATCGGGCAGGCGCACCGGCCCGTGTTCCCGGCTCGGCAACGCGACTGTGGCTTTGGCCGGGCAGGTCACGGTGTCCCGCTGGTTCGTGCCCCGCATTTCGATGTCGACGACGCAGCGACCGTCCTCCTGCCGCTTGTCGACGACCTCGCCCGTGAAGACGTGGGTGTCACCGATGTAGTTGAACTTCCGGATCTCCGAAGACTGCGACACCAGCCAACCGTCGTCGCCGATGTAGTCCGTCATGAAGTGGCTGAGCCAGCAGTCGCGCATCACGCCGTAGTCGTAGGCCATGGGGTTGCCGATGGCCTGGGCCCACGCATTGTCCCAGTGCACCCGTTGCGCCACGTCGGGGATGCCGTACTCGTTCTTCACGTAGAAGGGAGCGATGCGTTGTCGGTTCTTGTACGCAATGCGGTTGGAGCAGGGCTCGTAGGGGACGAAGCCGTAGCCGCCGGCGTGGAACACGATCATGTCGGTGGTCGTCAGCGGGCCCTTGGCCATCGGGTTGAGCACGTCGCCGACGTGCACGTCCTCCCAGTGGCGGGCCTTTGCACCCTGGACCTCTTCGGCGGCGTACATGGCATCGATCCGCTCCATGTCCTCTTCGGTGTAGACGGCCGGCTCAAGGGAGGCGTACTTCCCCTTCTCGCGCGCCGTCTTGCGCTCGGTGTAGATGGCAAGCGTCCGCGAGATTGCGACGATCTCGGCCCGCTGGTTCATCTTGACACTGGCGTACGTCGTCAGCAGCGAACGCTCGGCGAACTCGGACTTCTTCTCGACCACGGACTCGGTGCCGCCGAAACTGTAGAGACCGTCGCCCTCTTGGAGGGGGCGGAACCACTGCCAGGTACTCCCGGAGACGAAGACGTGGATGCCGCGGAACGACGGCCGCTTGATCTTCTCCTTGTGCGGGTCGCCGTACAGCGGCCGGTTCAGCGCGATGGCGATCATGGGCGGCGAGATCTGGCCACCCCAGCGGGTCGTCGTCCCGTACTCCTCCGAAGTGAAGAGGGGGTTGTCGTCGCCGTACCCACGGGCGAAGTTGCGCATGACGTCGGGCGTGGCCGTGGTCAGGAATTCGCGTCCGCCGACGGGTGACCAGCGGCCCACCAGCGCCTTGGCCCGCTCGATGTCCTCGTCCTTGAACTGGTAGTCGGTGGCCTTCTCGAACTCTGCGGATGTGCTGGACGCCATGGCTCCTCTTCTTCGCAGCCCGGGGTGAATCGGCCGCTCCGCCTAAAGAGGATACTAAAAGCCGCGGGCATCCACCATCCGGCCGTCCGGCGGTCCGGCGGTCCGACGGCCCGACGGGCCGGTCAGCGCACCAGGGAGCCGAGGGCCTCGAGGTGCCGCCGCATGCGGTGGCGCGCCAGCTCGCGGTCGCCGGCCGCCACGGCAGCGGCGATCCCGGTGTGGGTGCGGAGGACCTCCGCTTGGATCTGGCGCTGCATTTTCGGGGCGAGGCGCTCGATCTGGTGCAGGCGGCTGAGCCGGATGAGGACCAGCGCGACGAGGTTGAGCACCCGGTTCTGAGCAGCTGCCGCCACCGCCGCATGCAGGTCGTGCACCGCCTCCACCCGCTCGGCGTCCGTGGCGTTCTCCTCACGGGTCAAGGCGTCGTGCAGGCCGCCGATGCCCGCCTCGTCGATGCGCTCGGCCGCCAGGTCGGTGATGGCGACCTCGACCCCGGTCCGCATCTCCGCCAGCTCGTCCAGCCTCATGCCGCGCCGGGCCAGGTAGATCGCGGCTACCTCGGTGACCGCGTCCGCACTCGGCGCCAGCACGAAGAGCCCGCCGCCGGGACCCCGCCGCATGCGGGCCACGTGGTGATGCTCCAGGAGGCGCACCGCCTCGCGCAACAGCGCCCGACTCACGCCCTCGCGCGCGATCAGCTCCGGCTCGGTCCCCACCAGGTCACCCGGCTGCAGGTCCTCGGCCACGATGGTCTGGGTGATGTGGCGGGCGACCGTCTCGGCGCCCTTGCCCGAGGCCCGACTCGGCGAGGACCACCGAGTCGGGCAGCAGCTGTCGGGTCGAGCGGCGGCGGCGGAAGAACTCGGCCTCGGCCTGGAGGTGCTTGCGCATTCGGTTCCGCGCCAGCCCGCCATCGCCTGCCATCACGGCTTCGGCGATCATGGCGTGCGCGTGGACGGCCTCCTTCTCCACGTTGCTGCCCGAGCCGCCGCCAGTCGGGCGAGTAGAGCTGGGCCACCTGGTTGAAGACGTCGACGAAGAGCTCGAGACCGGCGTTGTGACTGCTGGCGGCCATCGAGCGCGTGCAGCTCCCGCGGGTCGTGCTCGGGTTCGACCGGGTCGCTGTGGGCAAAGCGCCGCAGCTCGGTCAGCTCCATCTCGTCGGTCCGTTCGCGACGCCAGCTGGGCGGCGAGCTCCTCCAGAATGATGCGGGCCTCGAAGATCTCGTCGAGCCGGGCGTCCACCCGATGCAGATAGAGGACGACCGCGTCGATCACCGCACCGATCGTCGGCTCGGTGATGACGAGGCCACCGCCGGGACCGCGGCGGGTGCGGGCGACCTGCTGGTGCTCGAGCAGGCGGACCGCCTCCCGGAACACGGCGCGGCTCACCTGGTAGCGCTCGAGGAGATCGGCCTCCGACCCGAGCACCTCCCCCACCGGCCAGCCCATCGCCATGACGTCCTCGATGATGCGGTCGGCCACCTTGGCTGCCCGCTTGGCATTGGAGTCCGCCCCGGGCCGCGGCACGTCACGGTCGGCCGCGGGCATCGTCATCGGCCAAGCCTACCCGCGGCCCCTGCGTCGCTCCTACCCCTTGACCTGCATGTTCGTCAAAAGAGTGGTCCGAAAAGGTACGACCGTGCGCGACGCGTGACTAAGTTGAAAACATGATTTGCGAAGACTGTCGGCGTCGTCGTCACCCGTGAGTTCGCTCCTGGCCCCCGCCCCCAACGACCCCGTTGCCACGCCGCCGGCCCGGCGCCCCGGCTCCGTCCGCCGCACCTCGACCATGCTGATGTCCTGGCCCGGTGGGCTGGGGACGGAGTTGCACCTGAACGGTCGTGCCCGCGACCTCCTGACCCCCGTCGCCGGCGATCCCGTCGTGCTCGCCGCCACCGACCTCGACGCCGTCACCGGCCCGACACACGACATCCAGCAGATCGAGGCAGTGCCCGGAGTCGACGAATTGCACCGACTCGATCGGCCGGCGCGCCGGGGGCAACCTCCGCAAGGCCATCGCGGAGGAGCTGCCCGAAGAAGTGGAGGCGGGGACCCCGCTGCTACCTGCTCCTCGACGACCTCGCCGGTGCCGCGCTGATCTCCGGCTTTGCCTTCTTCGTCTGGGCGGACGAGATCCCCGGATTCCACGAGCGGATGGCCGCCGCACCGCCGGTCATGATCGGGCATCTGCTCGGGCTTCCAGCAGGGATCGAGCGCGCTCGAACCTCGACGGCACGCTCAAGAGCGTGAGCAAGAACACCGGACGGCCCGGGCCCCTGGTCGATCCCGCGGACCCTGTTGGCTGGCACGAGCTCCCCGACCACCCCGCAATCGCCATGCGCCGGGCCCGCCGGATCGACGTCTGGGAGGAGAACGGAGAGATCCGGATCGACGCCATGTTCCGCGACAGCTGCTGGAACCCTGCGGGCGAGGAAGAGGTCGTGCACGAGTACGAGATCCTCGGCACGGCAGATGCGGAGACCGGGACACTCGTCTCGGTGACCGCCGTCCCCCGCGTGCTGCCCTACTCCGAATGCCCTGGTGCGGCACCCAACGCCGTCATGGATGGAGGGCACGCCGCTGCGCGCCATGCGCCGGCAGGTCTTGGAACGGCTGCGCGACACGCGACTGCTGCACCCATCTCAACGACGGGTCTGCGCGCGCTGGCCGAAGTGCCGATCCTCGCGGCCCTCCTCCCCGACGCCCGGACGCACTGAGAGACGTGGGCAAGACCGACGTCGTCCCTGCGGTACGGAGTGGACGGCCCCGGCGCTTCGAGACCGAGGACGAGGTCCGCATCCTGCTCAATGCGGCGCTCGTCGTCATGGAGCGCAACGGCTACACCGACGCGGCCGTGGCCGACATCCTCGACGAGGCGGATCTCTCGACCCGCTCGTTCTACCGCCACTTCGAATCCAAGGATCAACTTCTCTGCGCGCTCTTTCGCCGCGAGGCCGACACGGTGGCGACGCGCCTCCGTGCCAAAGTCGATGCCACACGAACCCCACGCGAGGCGCTGCGCGCCTGGATCGACGAGATCCTCAGCTTCGGCCACGATCGGGTCAAGGCGGCCCGCGTCAGCGTGCTCGGGTCTGCCCGGAGCCATGCGGGCCGAGGGCTACGCCGAGGAGATGCGCCATGCGGCGCGGATCCTGACGGCACCGCTGGAGGAGCTTCTCCGCCGAGGGCGCGGCCGACGGATCCTTCCCCGACGCCGATCCGGCCGCTGACGCGCCGCTGATTCAGTCGGTCGTCTGGGCGGCGGCGGGGCTCAATGCGGCCCGGGACACGCCGTCCTCACGGGTCGAGGCGGCGCGCCACGTGCGATCGTTCTGCGAGCGGGCGCTGGGAGTGACGTCCGGGACCTGACTGCACCGACGTCGCGTCGTCAGGGCGTGGCGTGCTCCGTCAGTGACCACAGTGCCGGCTCGCCGTCCTCGACCTGCACCACGCCGTCGATCTCCAGCACGCGCAGGTGCGAGACGGCCTCGCCGACTGCGGCCCGGCGCATGAACCCGGCGATGTCGTCCCAGGCACGTGACCACTTCATGTGCTGCGCCACGTGCCAGGCGCTTTGCGGCCCCTCGCGCAGAATGGCAACGACCTCGCCGAAGCGCTCCCGGTGGTGCTGGCGCAGCTCCTCCAGACGGGTGTGCAGGTCGTCGAAGCGGTACTCGTGAGCCGGCAGCACCTCGTTGACGACGTAGGGCTCGAGCTTGTCGAGTGACGCCAGGTAGTCCCCCAGCGGGTTGGCACCGGCTTGAGGATGGTACGGGATGTTCGGCGTGATACGCGGCAGGACATGGTCGCCCGAGAGCATGAGCTCCTTGGTCGCTTCGTAGAAGCACAGGTGGCCCGGCGAGTGCCCCGGCGTCCAAATGGCGGTCAGGTCCCATCCGGGCACCTCTGGCCGCGCCCCGTCCTCGAAGAGGATGTCGGGTACGACGGCATCGACCAGCTGCCGCACCGGCATGGCGGCGTTCTGCAGCGGCTCGAGCTCCTCGGCCGGCGCGCCCATGCGCCGCAGGGCGGCAGCCACCCGGTCCAAGAGGTCGTCGGGCTCGTCGTAACGGTCGTGAATGAGCTCGGCGTCGGCCGGGTGCAGCGAGATCCACGCGCCGGAGGCCTCCCGGATGCGTCCGGCCAGCCCATAGTGATCGGGGTGGATGTGGGTCACCATCACGCCCTGGACGTCCGCGATGTCGCACCCCACCTCCTTCATGCCGGCCGACAGCGCGCCGAAGGCATCATCGGTGTTCCAGCCGGCGTCGATCAGGTACGGGCCGCGGTCCGTCTCGAAGACGTAGACCAGCACGTAGCGCAACGAGTTGTTCGGGAGCGGCACCGGAATGCTCCACAGCCCGTCCCGGACCTTCTCGACGCCGGGGAAGGGATCGTTGGCCGCGGCGGCGCCCCGCGCCCGCTGGGCATGCGGTGGGCCCTGGGGCGGATGCGAATGCGTGTGTTCGTGACGCGACGTCTCGGTCACGACTGGGACGGGGACGACGACGGCCCGCGGGGCTCCCGGGGCAGGCCCAGTCCCCGCTCGGCAATCAGGTTGCGCATGATCTCGTTCGATCCTCCTGCAATGGTCCAGGCACGAGCGTAAAGGAAGGCGTCCTGCCAGCGCCCATCCTCCTCCGCCGAGCTCGTCGCCCTCAACCGCCATGGAGCGGGAGCCCAGTAAGGCCAGGGCAGCCTCGGTCGTCTCGAGGTTGAGCTCGCTGAACCAGATCTTGGCGATCGGGGCGTCGGCCGGCGTGATCTGGCCTTTCGCCGCCTTGGTCGCCATGCGTTGCCCCAGGTGGCGCTGGATGCGGGACCGGGCCGCCAGGTCCCCGATCTGCTGACGCACCGCTCCGTCCTCGATGGCCGGCCGGCCCTGGCGCCTGGTGCGCGCGACCAGGCCGACCAGCCGCTGCCGCGGGTCGTTCCCACCCCCGCCTCCGGCGCCGACCCACACCCGTGCGCTCCTCGGCCAGGCTGGCACCGGCGACCCGCCAGCCCTCGCCGGGAGCGCCGATGATGTTGGCGGCGGGAATCCGCACCTCGTCGAAGAAGACCTCGTTGAAGTCGGTCGTGCCGGTCATTTCCCGGAGCGGGCGGACGTCGACGCCGGGGCTGCGCATGTCGAGGATGAACGCGGTGATGCCGCCCGCGCCCTCGACCGGCTCGGTGCGGGCGAGCAGGTAGCCGAAGTCGGCCCACTGGGCCCACGTGCTCCACACCTTTTGCCCGATCACGACGTACTCGTCGCCGTCGCGCGTGGCGCGTGTCTGCAACGACGTCAGGTCGCTGCCGGCATCGGGCTCGCTGAAGAGCTGGGTCCAGATGTGCTCGCCGCCGCGCCATGGCGGGGAGGTAGGTGGCGCGTTGCTCGTCCGTGCCGAAGTGCTTGAGCGCGCCCGCCACGAGCGGGTTGCCGAGCACGTACGGGACACCGGCCGCGCCGAGCTCCTGTTCCAGAATCCGTTGCTCGTACGGATCGCTCCGTGCGGTCGCCACGGAGAAACGGTCCAGCCGGTACCCGGCCTCGTCGAGGGCACGGACGTACCGCCGCAGCAGGGCGACGTCATCGGCGCGGTCGGGCACACGCACCCCGGTGCGCTGCTTCCAGGTCAACGCCGGCTTGTGCGCCGCAATGAACGCGCGCAACGTCGTCCGGTAGTCGTCGTAGCCGTCGGGAATGGCGGGAACGGTCACGTCCATGTCATCAACCCTCCTGCCCCGATCCCGCCGCTGCGTCCTCGCGGCAGATGCACGAGCCGCTCGCGGTGCCACGCCCCGTCGCCATAGAGGACCTGGTTCGACCTTGGCCCGGCGAGTAAAGAGATGGACGTCGTGCTCCCAGGTGAAGCCGATGCCGCCGTGCAGCTGCAGCGCCTCACCGACATATGAAGGCGAACGTGTCGTCGACGTACGCCCCGCGGTGGCGACCGCCTCTGCCGCGTCGTCCAGGCGGTCACCCAGGGCAAGGGCCGCATAGTGCGCCGCCGCTCGCATGGCCTCGAGCTGCATGAGCAGGTCGGCAAGGCGGTGCTTGATCGCCTGAAAGCTCCCGATCGTCCGGCCGAACTGCACCCGCTTCTTGAGGTACTCCACCGTGGCTTCGAACAGGACGTCCGCCGCGCCGACGGACTCGGCCGCCTGCAAGACGGTGGCGAGTGCGACGCAGTACTCCACCACGTCGCGTCCGCCGGACAGTTGGTGGGCGGACTGAACCGCCACACCCTCGAACCGGACCTCGGCGAAGCGCCGCGTCACATCGAGCCCCGACAGCGTCCGCGCCGACAGACCGGGACTCGGCGCGTGGCGAGGAACGAGCTGACCGCACCGTTGGGTTCCGTCGCGAGCACCAGGAGCAGCGAGGCGTTCTCGGCCGCCTGCACGTAGCGCGCCACCCCGTCGAGCCGCCAGCCGCCGTCGCCCGCCGGGACGGCCCGCACCTCGACCGAGCCGGGCCCGGGCGACCCGTCGCCGCTGAGGCACCAGGCCGCCGTCGCTTCGCCACTGGCCAGGCCGGGCAGGAATTCGCGCGGCCTGGATCTCGGTGCCGAAGCGGGCAATGGCGCCGGCGACCACGTTGCAGGGGACGAACGGGCCGGGATGCAGCGTCCGGCCGAGCTCCTCGGCCAGGACGACCAGGTCGACCAGCGGCTGATCGGTGACGCTGCCTCCCCCGAGCTCGGCCGGGATCAGCATGGCGGTCCATCCCGAGCGCGGCGCCCTGGCGCCAGAGGCGCGGCGTCGAAGACGTCGGGCTCTTCGAGCGATCGCCGCACGTCCGCCAGCGACTGATGCTCGGAAAGGAAGCGGCGCGTGGTGGCGCGCAACAGGTCCTGATCCTCGCCGAACCCGAAGTCCACGGTTAGGGATCCCTGACCGGGTCCATCAGACCCTGCGCTCCGCCGAGGCCCAGTACTCGTCGCGCAACAGCCGCTTGTACAGCTTCCCGCCGTCGGTCCGGGGCAGGTGGTCCCGGAAGTCCACGCTGCGCGGGCACTTGTAGCGCGCCAGCGTTCTCGACAGAACCCGATCAGCTCCGCCGCCAGCTCGTCAGCCGGGCTGTGCACCGTCGACCAGCCTCGACGACCGCCTTGACCTGCTCGCCCCATTCCGGGTCGGGCACGCCGATGACCGCGACGTCGCCCACCGCCGGATGCTCGGACAGAGCACGCCCTCGATCTCGGCCGGATAGATGTTCACCCCACCGCTGATGATCATGTCCTTGGCCCGGTCGAGGATGAAGAGATAGCCGTCCTCGTCCATGTAGCCGACGTCGCCGAGCGTGAAGGCCTTGCCCCGGCTGACCGACGCCGTGAGCTCGGGATCGTCCTTGTAGGCGAACGTGGCACCCCGCTCCGGCTCGAGATACACGTCACCCACCTGACCGCGCGGGCAGCTCGTCGCCGTCCTCGCTCAGGATCCTGACCTTCATGCCGGCGACGGACCGCCCGACCGTGCCCGGCTTCTCCAGCCAGCGGTAGCGGCTTGGCGATGGTGGCCGCGCCCTCCATGCCGCCGTACGTCTCCCAGATGACGGGCCCCCACCACTCCATCATCTGCTTCTTGACCTCGAGCGGGCACGGCGCGGCCGAGTGGACGACGACCTCCAGGCTCGAGACGTCGTAGCGGTCCTTCACATCCTGGGGCAGCCGGAGTAACCGGACGAACTGCGTCGGGACCATGTACGCGGTGGTGACGCGGTGCGCGCGCGATGGCGTCGAGCGTCGCCTCGGGGTCGAACTTCCCGAGGATCGCCACCGCCTGGCCGACGTTGAGCGCGCCGAGATAGAAGCCCTGGCAGCCCCCGTGGTGCATGCCCGCCGAAACGAGGTGCACCCCCGTCGAGCGGCTGGAACTGGAAGGCGTGGCCGAACGTCTTGGCGCCGATCGGCGGCCACCGACGGGTCGACGGCGCGCGAGCGCGGCCGGATCGACCGCTTTGGGCTGACCGGTCGTGCCCGACGAGTAGTTGATGGGGAGGCCCAGCACGCGGTCCGCCGGCTCCGTCGTCGGCTGGCCGTCGACCAGCTCCTCGTTCGCTCGTGAAGCCGGGGATGTCGCCCCCGACCGAGACGCGGAGCGCGACCGACCCGGTCCCCGACAGCTGGTCCGCCCGGTCCGCGAAGTCGTGGTGCAGGACCACGGCCACCGCTCCCGAGTGATCCACAATCTGCCGGACCTCGGCGCCCGAGAGCGCCGGATTCAGCGCGATGGAGGCGAACCCGCCCTCCTGCGCCGCCAGCTGCCACCACGAGCATGTCGACGTCGTTCGGCAGCGCGTAGGCGAAGATGTCGCCGGCACCGAGCCCCCGCGCCCGCAGCCCGTGCACGAGCTGGTGGGCCCGTCCCGCCAGCTCCGCAAAGGTCAGCGTCACGCCCGACGGGCACGCCACGACCGCCGGCTGATCCGGGATATTCCTCGGCGATGATACCAGAATCCCAGCCGCCGATCCCAAGGGTGTTGCATGGCGAATAGAGTATACCAATAATGCCCGCCGATCGCCTGGCCAGCGACGATCCGACCCGTCCTCCGCCTCGCGCCTCGCCAACCGCCCCGGCCCGAGTGCTGGATCTTCGACGTCGACGGCTGCCTGATCGACTCCCTCACGGGCACGTCGTTGCGCCCAGCGCGCCCGCGCCATCCTCGAGCACCTCGCCGCGGAGGGCCGGCGGGTCGATCCTCTGGAGCGCGGGCGGCGACGCCTATGCACGGGTCCGCGCCGAGGAGCTCGGCGTGGACGCCTCGTCGACGCCTTCTTCGCCAAGGACGGTCGGGATGCCGACGGCTGCTACCGGACCACGACACCTCCCCGCAGACGTCGCCGCAGCTGTCTTCGTCGACGACCGCCCCGAGGACCTGGCCCGCTCCCTCGACGTGCATCGCCGTCTCGCCCTATCTGAGTGACGACCCCTTCGACCGAGGGCTCGAACGAGGTCGCCCGGCCGAGCCGGGCTGGCCTGATCCCCGGCCGGAAATAGGGTGTACCCATCTCTCGACGGCAGAGAGCAGATCGGGGCAGCATCATGGCTGGCCCGTTGCAGGGAGTGCGCGTCGTCGAGGTGGCCAACTGGACCTTCGTCCCGGCCGCCGGCGCCGTGCTCGCCGACCTCGGGGCCGACGTCATCAAGGTCGAGCCGCCCAACGGGGACCCGCAGCGGGCGCTGCTCAACATGCTCAACCTCGGCGGGGGCGGGCCCAACCCCTTCATCGAGATCCCCAATCGGGGCAAGCGCAGCGTCACCTGTGACCTGACCACCGACGGCGGGCGCGACGCCCTGGCCGCCATCGTCCGCACCGCGGACGTCTTCGTGACATCGAACCTGGCGCCCATCCGCGCCAAGCTGCGCATCGACGTCGACGACATCCGGGCCATCAACCCCGACATCATCTACGTGCGCGGCACGGGCTGGGGTCCCGAAGGCCCGATGGCCGACGTCGGTGGGTACGACATGGCATGCGGTTGGGCCAGTAGCGGCATGGCCTTCAAAATGACCCCGGGCGGCATCGAGCCACTGCCGCAACCACCCGCCTTCTTCGATCTCCAGGGAGCCAACACGATCGCCGGCGCCATCGGCTTCGCGCTCTTCAAGCGCGCCAACACGGGCGAGACCTCGGTCGTCGACGTGTCACTGCTGCACGTGGGCATGTGGGCGCTGTCGCCCGACATCACCGGCAGTCCCTACATGGGCGACATCGCGTCCTACGGCGACCGCACCATGGCGCCCAACCCGCTCGTCAACGGCTACGCCACCAAGGACGACCGCTGGATCTACTTCGTCTGCCTGCAACCGGACCGCTTCTGGGACGAGTTCTGCACGCTCCTCGGTCGCCCGGATCTGATCACCGACGCCCGCTACGACAGCGCCGCCCATCGATACGAGAACCGCTCCGCACTCGTCCACGAGCTCGACGCGGTCTTCAGCACGCTGACCCTTGACGAGATCAAGGAGAAGTTCACCGGCTTCAGCGGCGTGTGGGCCCCGGTGCTGCGCCCGTCCGAGCTCCACACCCACCCCCAGGTCGACGCCAACGGGTTCCTCCCCTCGGTGACCGCGCACGATGGCAGCGACTACCGCATTGTGGCGGCGCCGGCGCACTTCTCGGGTCACGTCACCGCGCCCCCCGGGCCCGCCCCCGAGTTGGGCCAGCACACCGAAGAGGTCCTCCTCGAAGCAGGACTCGACTGGGACGCCATCACAGCCCTGCGCGAAGGCGGCGCGCTCGGCTGACCCGTGCATCGGGCTACGACGCGAGTTCGTCGACCAGGCCCCACGACGAGAGCGGTCGTGGCGTCGATCGCTGGATGCCGGAGAACGCCAACCATGCCGTCCGCAGACGCCCGATCCGGTGCGTCAGGCTGACCGTCCCGCCGGCGCCCGGCACCAGGCCGAGGCGGATCTCGGGCAGTGCGATCTGCGTGTCGGGCGCGGCCACGACCCGGTCGGTGAAGGCGGCGAGCTCAATTCCGGACCCATGCACGCGCCGTGCAGGTACGTCACGGTCGACTTCTCCGAGCCGCGAGAGCGTCCGCCCGACGCTGCGCTCCAACCGGATGAGGTGCGCCGTCGCCGGATCCGACCTGCTGCCGAACTCGTCCAGGTCGCCGCCGGCGCAGAAGGCCTTGCCCTCGCCCCGCAGCTCCACCCGTGCCACGTCGCTCGTTGCGGCAGCCAAGTGAGCGCCTCGACCAGCTCGTCCCGCATTGTCGCGTCGAGGGCATTCATCCGTTCCGGACGGGTCAGCGTGATCGGAGAACATGGTCACCATCCCGCTCGACCCTGATTCGTGGTCCCGATCCCGGTCGGCCTCTCGGCCCGGCGGGACGAGTCGCCCGCCACGCCGCGAACTCGGGCCCGGACTGGAGGACCGAGTACGCCGCCGACTCGGCCACGAGACCCTCGCCCACCGAGAGGCGGTCCTGCCGCGCGCAGCAACAGCGCCAAGGTCGCCGCGGTGATGGGTTGGCTCGGCGACGTTCGCAGCGATCCGGTCCAGTGCCGGGTCGCCCTCGTCGACCACCACGTCGCACAGGTCGAGCCAGCGCTCGGCGACCGAACCGTGAGTCACGCCGACGACGACGAAGGGCAGGCTCGCCCGGTTCTCCTGCGGCGTGCTCACCCGGGGTCCGCCAGACCGTCGTGCAGATCGACCAGGACGGCAGCGGTGCGCTCAGGAGTGACTGCGCTGCGCAACTCGGCGAGCAGTGCTTCGGCGCTCAGAGGTTCGAGGATCGCGAGACGTTACCCTGCCGACGTGGACGACCTGCCGGTGGAGCGCTGGGCGAACAGCGGCGCCATGGCCCTGACGGGGCTGCCCGACGAGCCGCTCGGGCCGCCCGAGGGCCTGGTGGAAGGAGTCGAGCGACTGGGCCGGCCTTCCCCGGACTGGACACCCTTGCTCTCCTGGGCGAGCGGGCCGCGCTGATGGGCCTCTGGCGGCGAGGCGCCACGAGCTGTGGCGGCAGTTGCCGCCTGTTGCCCTGCGCCGACGGGTTCATGGCCGTCTCGCTTCCCCGCGACGAGGACATGGAGATGGTCCCCGCCTGGCTCGAACTCGACGCCACACCCACCTCTGCGCCCGCCATGTGGTCCGCCGTGGCCACCAGCCTGCGCCACGCGCGATCCCGACGCCTTGCACCAGCGGGCCCTCCTGCTCGGGCTTCCGGTCGCTCGCGTCGGCGAAGCGACCCAACCCGGTGGTACACCTCCACGTGCCGGTGTGCTGGCAGCGCGGCTCGGAGAGGCGCCGCCCCGACCCGACGTTGCCGGCACTCTCGTCATCGATCTCTCTGCGCTGTGGGCGGGCCCTCTGTGCGGTGATCTCCTGGCCGGGTCCGGCGCCACCGTCATCAAGGTTGAGTCGACGACAACGACCCGACGGAGCACGCCGCGGCGCCCGCGCCTTCTACGACCTCTTGAACGGTCGCAAACGATCCGTCGCGCTCGACCTCCAGACCACGCAGGGTGTCCGCATCCTCCATGAGCTCATCCGACGAGCGGATATCGTCATCGAAGCAAGCCGCCCGCGTGCGCTGGCGCAGTTCGGCCTTGACGCGCAGACCGCCGTCGCTCGCGGCGGCCCTCAGGTGTGGGTCTCCATCACCGGCTACGGCCGATCCGGCGAAGACGCCCAACGCGTTGCGTTCGGCGACGACGCCGCTGCAGCCGGCGGACTCGTGACGGTGACCGATGACGGTCCACTGTTCTGTGCCGATGCCATCGCCGATCCGCTCACGGGGCTCACGGCGGCCGACGCCTGCCTCGAGAAGATCCGCTCAGGCGGACGCTGGCTCCTCGACGTCTCCATGGCCTCCGTCAGCGCCGGGCTCGCCGGCCCACCCTTCCGGTACCCGCCGGCCTCACCGTCACTGACCCTCACGCCGCGCCCGGTCACGGAGCAGGCATCGGAGCTCGGAGCCGACACGGCACAGGTCCTGGCCGACCTCGGCATCGACGGCTGAACACAGCGACAACAGGGCAGCGAGCGCGCCCTCGACGAGGCGACCCGTCAGCTCCAGGCCAGGTTCTTCACCTCCGTGAAGTCCTCCAACCCGTGGCGGCCCCACTCACGGCCCAAGCCCGACTGCTTGTAGCCACCGAAGGCCCCGCTCTGTCCGATGCCCGTGAACTGCGAGCCCCACCCGGGTCCCTGGCCTCCGCCGGGACCGACGTCGGCCAGCGGCTCGGTGCCGACCTTCTGCACGGTCACGAGTCCGGCCCGGATCTGACGGGCGACGTTGAAGGCCCGGGAGTCCGAAGTCGACACGACGCCGCCACCAAGGCCGTAGATGGAGTCGTTGGCCAACCGCACCGCGTCCTCGTCCGAGCCCGAGTACGGCACCACGGTGAGCACCGGCCCGAAGATCTCCTCCTGGGCGATGCGCAGGTCATTGCTGCTCACGAACACCGTCGGCTCGAAGTAGAAGCCCTTGTCCATGCCCTCGGGGCGCTTCCCGCCACAGAGGAGCTCGGCGCCCTGCTCGAGTCCCGAGGCCACGTAGCCCTCGACCCGTGCCCGCTGCTGCTCGCGGATGAGCGGGCCCAGCACGGTGTCCTCGGCACGAGGGTCGCCGATCGTGATCATCGGCCGCATCGCCTCCAGGCCTTCCTTGTAGGCGTCGAGGAGGTGCTCGGGCAGCAGCACCCGCGTATGGATCACGCAGCCCTGACCGCAGTGCATGAGGACCTGACCGAAGCCGATGGAGCGGGCGTAGTCCTCGCCCACGTCACCCAGCACCACCGTGGCGCTCTTGCCGCCGAGCTCGAGTTGGACCCTCTTCACCGTCCCGGCGGCAGACGCCATGATGCGGCGCCCGGTCGCCGTCGACCCCGTGAAGGTGACCATGTCGACCATCGGGTTCGACGTCAGCTCGTCGCCGACCTCGCCGTGCCCGGTGATCACGTTGAGCACGCCCGGCGGAATACCCGCTTCCGCGGCCGCCTCGGCGATCATCATGGCGTCGAGCGGCGTCCACGGGTGCGGCTTCAGCACCACCGTGCAGCCGACGGCCAAGGCCGGGCGCCACCTTGACCACGTTCAGCATGAAGGGGAAGTTGAACGGCGTGATTGCCGCCACCACGCCGATCGGCTCGCGGACGATCGGCGCTGCCGCCCAGCCCGGTCGGGCCGCCGGTCGGCATGGCGTTCTCGACCCACGGGAACGGCTGCTCGACGATCGCCGCGTTCGAGCGCAGCATCCCGATCGACCCCGCTCCCTGCACCGCGTCGGTGAGGAAGCCCGTCGATCCGGTCTCGGCGACGATCAGCTCGCGGAGGTCCCCGGCCCGTGCCTCGAGGATCTCGGCCATCGCGACCAACCTGGCGGCGCGCTCCGGCCGGCTTCATGTAGGGCCACGGCCCCTCGTCGAAGGCCCGGCGCGCCGCCTCGATGGCCCGCACGGCGGTCTTCGTCGAGGCCTCGGGGACGGACCCGATCACCTCTTCGGTCGCGGGGTCCAGCACTTCGATTGAACCCGACGCCCCTTCGGACGTCCATGCCCCGTCAATGAACAGTTCGTAGTTCCAGGTCATCCGGTCCTCTCCATCTCCGTCTTCATCTGCATCACCAACTCACGCTCCAACTCACGCTCCAACTCACGCTAGCGCCTCACACGTCCCAACTCAGCTCGAGCCGATCGATCCCGTACAGACCGCCACCGTGCTCGGTCACCTCGACCCCTCGGTCAGCCGGTAGTCGGGGATGGCCCGGTGCCATTCCTCCAAGGCCACCCGCAGCTCCCGCCGGGCAAGATGCGATCCGAGACACCTGTGCGGTCCCGCTCCGAACGCGACATGGTTGTTGACCGCACGGTCGAATCGCACCGTCGCCGCGTCGTCACCGAACACGTCGGGATCACGGGTTGCACCGCACAGCGGAGCGAACACCATGTCGCCCTTCTTCAGTGGACAGCCGTGGAAGTCGGTGTCCTGCATCACCTTGCGCGAGCGGCGCGACGAAGGCGAACTGGCGCAGGAACTCCTCCACCGCCGCCGGGACGACCGACACGTCCGCAGCAATCCTCCCGCGATCGTCCGGATGCGTCGCCAGGTGCCAGAACGCGTAGCTCAGCTGGATCGAGACGGTGTCGAGCCCGGCCATGAACATGAGCAGGCACCACGACAGCAGGTCCTCCTGCGCAATGGGCTGCCCGTCAATGCGCCACGACAGCGCCGCGGACAACAGGTCGTCGGCCGGCGCCCGCCGCTTCTCCTCGAGCAACTCCGCGAAATAGCCCATGACGGCCAACATCGCCTCGAATGCCCCCGTCCGTTCCGGGTCATCCCCCGCCGCGGGGTGCAGGATGGCGTGCTCCCAGGCCAGGAATTGCTCCAGCCCCTCGGCGGGCAGGCCCATCAGCTCCATGAAGATCGTCGTCGGATAGCGCCAGGCGAAGTCGCGCAGGAAATCGCAATGGCCCGCAGCCGGCGATCTCCCCGATCAGCTCGACGCAGCGCTCGCGGACCCTGTCCTCCAGCCGCTCCATGGCCCGCGGTGCGAAATGCGGCGCCAGCAGCTGCCGCCAGACGGTGTGCTCGGGCGGGTCGAGCATCTCGGGGATCCACTTGTACGGCGGGTCGGGATCGTGGACGGTCACCACCGTGCTCGAAAAGACGTCCGGATGCTGCAGCGCCTCCCGGATCAACGCAGCGTCGGTGAACACCCAGAAGCCGTTCCCGTACGTGCTGCGCACGAAGGGATGCTCGGCCCGCAGGCCGTCGATCTCCTCGGCGTGCGACAGGACGGGCCCGGTGGTCGCCTCGTTGAAGGCGCAGACCGGGTACCCCTCGTCCATCCCCACCCCTTCCCCTATTGAGGACACTCTGTTCTGCCAGTATCGACCTTCGGGCGGAGCCGCGCCAGTCCGACCCGGCCGCTCCCGGCGGGTGTGACGCCCGACCGCCCCGATTACGGTGACGTCTGACTCGACCTCACGATTGGAGACGCCATGGCCATCGCCAACGACATCAGTGCACCCCTGCAACATGCCGATCAGTTCTTCATCGGCGGCGAGTGGGTGAAGCCGTCGTCGGACGACGTGATCGACGTCATCGACTCCACCAGCGAGCAGCTCTTCTTCAGCGTCGCCGAGGCCAAGGAGCCCGACATGGCGCGGGCCGTCGCCGCGGCCGCCAGGCCTTCGACGAGGGACCGTGGCCGCGCCTGAGCCACGAGCAGCGGGCCGAGTACCTGCGGGCCATCGCCACCGAGTTGGAAGGGCGGACCGAGGACCTGGGCCAGATCTGGCCCCGGGAGTCCGGCGTCCTCCACGTCGTCGCCAAGGGATCGTGGCCGGCGCGTCGGCGACCTTCAACTACTACGCCGGCCTGGCCAAGACGTTCCCCTTCGAGGAAGAGGCGCAGCCCACCATGGGCGGCAAGTTCGGCCTCCTCGTCCGCGAGCCCGTCGGCGTCGTGGGGGCGATCATCCCGTGGAACGCCCCCCTCGGCCTCATCACCTACAAAATCGCCCCGCCCTGCTGGCCGGCTGCACCGTCATCCTCAAGGCGTCGCCCGAAGCTCCCGGCGAGGCGTACGTCATGGCCGAGATCGCCGAGGCGGTCGGCCTTCCCCCGGGCGTGCTCAACGTCGTCACGGCCGACCGGGAGGTCTCCGAGCTCCTGGTGCGCGACCCCGCGCGTCGACAAAATCACCTTCACCGGCTCGACGGCGGCCGGGCGGAAGATCGCCGCCATCTGCGGCGAGCGGATCGCCCGCTGCACCCTGGAGCTCGGCGGCAAGTCCGCCGCCGTCATCCTCGACGACATGGACCTGGCCACCGCCGCCGCCTCCCTGGCCCGCGTCCGAGTGCTTCCTCACCGGGCAGGTCTGCTCCTCGCTGACGCAGGATCGTCGTCAGCCAGAACCGCCACGACGAGCTCGTCGACGCCCTGGCCGGCACCTTCTCCCAGGTGCAGGTGGGCGACCCCTTCGACGCCCAGACGCACATGGGCCCGCTGGTCGCCGAGCGCCAGCGCGATCGGGTCGAGGGCTACATCGCCAAGGGCGTGGCCGAAGGAGCCACGCTGGCCACGGGCGGTGGCCGGCCGGCGCACCTCGACCGGGGCTGGTTCATTGAGCCGACCGTCTTCGGCAACGTCGACAACTCCTCGACCATCGCGCAGGAGGAGATCTTCGGGCCGGTGCTGAGCGTCATCCCGGCCCACGACGAGCAGCAGGCCATCGCCATCGCCAACGACACCATCTACGGGCTCAACGCATCGGTCTTCACCAACGACGTGGACCGGGCCCGCGACGTGGCCCGCCAGCTCCGCTCCGGCACCGTCGGCCACAACGCCTTCCGCACCGACTTCGGCATCGCGTTCGGCGGCTTCAAGCAGTCCGGCATCGGCCGCGAGGGCGGGACGGAGGGGCTGCATCCCTTCCTGGAGACGAAGACCGTCATCCTCGAGGGTCGCCCGGCCCCTACGGCGGCTGACCTCGGGCGCGCCCCCGCCCGGTTGGCGCACTGACACCCGCGTCAGGGAAGCTCCTCGGGTCGATCGCGGCCCTGTGGGCAGCACGCAAGGGGAGGATTCACGTTGTCAGAGATCATGGAGGGTGTCCGCATCCTGGAGGTCGCCGAGCACACCTTCGTGCCGGCGGCGTCGGCCATCCTGGCCGACTGGGGTGCCGAGGTCATCAAGGTCGAGCACCCCGAGCGCGGCGACGCCATGCGCGGCCTGGCCTCCAGCGGGGTCATGCCGTCCATGGGGGCGGTGCACGTGCTGCTCGAGCACTCCAACCGGGGCAAGAAGAGCATCGGCATCGACGTCAGCACCGAGAAGGGCCTCGACCTCATCTACCGGCTGGCCGCCACGTGCGACGTCTTCCTGACCAACAAGGTGCCCGCCGTCAGGAAGAAGCTGCACATCGAGCTCGAGGACATCAAGGCCCACAACCCGAACATCATCTACGTGGCCGGCACCGGCGGCGGCGAGCGCGGGCCCGAGGCCGACCGCGGCGGCTACGACTTCTTGAGCTACTGGTGCCGGGCCGGCAGCGCCATGGGGACGACGCCCACCGACGTCGACTACCTCGCCGGGCAGCCCGGACCCGGCTACGGGGACTCCATCGGCGGCATGACGATCGCCGGCGGCATCCTCGGCGCGCTCTTCCACCGGGAGCGCACCGGCGAGGCCCTGCCGCTCGACGTCTCGCTGCTCGGCGTCGGCATGTGGGCCATGAGCCCGGCCATCGCGCTGTCGCTCCAGCTCGACATGCCCTGGCGCCCGGGCCCGAGCAAGGGCGGCGGCATCGGCCTGCCCGAACCCCCTCGTCGGCACCTACCTGACCCAGGACAACCGGTTCCTGGCCTTCTCGTGCCTGCAGGGGTTCCGCTACTGGCCGAGCGCCTGCCGGGTCATCGGCCGCGAGGAGTTGATCACCGACGAGCGCTTCTCCTCGCACGAGCAGCTGGCCGCCAACGCCGCCGAGGCCCGCGCCATCCTCAAGGAGACCTTCGAGTCGGCGCCGCTGAGCGAGTGGCGCGAGCGCCTGGCCGACTTCGAGGGCCAGTGGGCGGTGGCCCAGGACAGCATCGAGGTCACGAAGGACGTGCAGGTCGAGGCCAACGGCTACCTCGGCCAGACCGCCACCGCCGACGGCACGCCCTTCACCCTCGTCACGACGCCGGTGCAGTTCGCCGGCGCGCCGTCGCCGCCCAAGCGGTCACCGGAGTTCAACGAGCACTGCGAGGAGATCCTCGCCGGCATCGACTGCAGCGACGAGGAGATGATCGAGCTCAAGGTGGCCGGGGTCGCTGGCCTAGTGGCAGGACCGGCGCCCGGACTGACCGGATGAGCAAGCCCCGCACCACGGCGTTGCTCTTCGTCGAGTGCCAGCGCGGGGTCATCGGCGACCTCTCGGTGCTCCCGGCGCTGGCCGAGGCCGCCCGGCCGGCCCTCGCCGCCATGGGCCGCCTGGCCGCCGGCGCCCGCGCGTGCCGGCGTGCAGGTCGTCCACCTGACCTACCTGCCCCTGGCCGGCGGCCGCTCGGCCAGCCAGCGCTCGCCGCTCATGCGGGCCACCGCGTCGACGGCGGCCTGGCGCGACGCGCGACCCCGCCCTCGAGATCGTGCCCGAGATCGGGGTCGGGCCCCGACGACCTGGTCCTGCCGCGGCACCAGGGCATCTCGCCGGTGCACCGCACCGAGGTGCTCACCGTCCTGCGCAACATGGGCATGGACGAGGTCGTGGTGGCCGGCGTCTCGACCAATCTGGCCATCCCGCTCGTCGCCGTCGGCGCGGCCGACGAGGACTTCGCGCGTCACCGTGGCCGACGGACGCCACGTGTCGGCACCCCCGCCGGAGCACCATGCGTCCATGCTCCGGCACAGCCTCGCCTTCGTGGCCCGCCTCGCCACCACGGACGAGCTGCTGGCCGAATGGTCAGCCTGATCCGGACCTGCACGTCCGGGTCCGGGCGATCAGCCGGGCCAGGCGATGGCCTTGGTCTCGAGGTACTGCTCGAGACCCTCGATCCCGCACTGGCGGCCGATCCCGCTGTCCTTGTAGCCGCCGTAGGGCGAGTCGGCGCCGTACCAGAGGCCGCCGTTGACACCGATGGAGCCGGTCCGGATGCGCCGGGCGATGGCGGTGGCCCGCTCCTCGGACGCCGACGACGACGCCGCCCGACAGGCCGTAGTGGCTCTCGTTGGCGATGCGGACGGCGTCGTCGTCGTCCTCGTAGGGGATCACGCACAGGACCGGCCCGAAGATCTCCTCCTGGGCGATGGTCATGGAGTTGTCGACGTCGACGAACAGGGTCGGCTCCACGAACCACCCCTTCGGCTGGTCGGCCGGGCGGCCGCCACCGAAGACGAGCTTGGCGCCCTCCTCCTGGCCCTTGGCGATGTAGCCGAGCACCCGGTCGCGCTGCTTGGCGCTGACGACGGGGCCCATGACCACGGCGTCGCTCGACGGGTCGCCGTAGGGAATCCCCGACATGCCGGCGGTGATGAGCTCCACGCCTTCGTCGTAACGGGAGCGGGGCAGCAGGAGCCGCGTCTGCATGGCGCAGCCCTGGCCGGCGTGCACGCACACCATGGCGGCCATCGGGACGCTCGACGCGAAGTCGGCGTCGTCGCAGACGATGAGGGCCGACTTGCCACCGAGCTCCAGGAAGACCCGCTTCAGCGTGGCGGCACCCTTCTCCATGATGCGCTTGCCGGTGGCGGTCGAACCCGTGAAGGAGATCAGGTCGACCTTGGGCGAGAGCGTGAGCTCCTCGCCGACCAGGTGGTCGGACGAGGTGACCACGTTCACGACGCCGGCCGGGATGTCCGTCTTCTCGGCGATGAGCCGGCCGAGCCGGGTGGCGTTCCACGGCGTGTCGGGCGCCGGCTTGATGATCGTCGTGTTGCCGGTGGCCAGAATCGGGCCCAGCTTGTTGAGCGTGACCTCCAGCGGGTAGTTCCACGGCACGATGGAGCCGATCACGCCCATCGGCTCCTTGATGACGCCGCGGCGGCTCTTCATCCCCATCATCTCGGAGTCGGGAAGCGACCGCTCCCACTCGAACTCGTCGATCATCTCGGTCGGCCAGCCCAGGGCCTCGTCGATCGGCCAGTCGACCTGCGCCGCGAAGGTCATCATCCGCGGCGAGCCGACCTCGGCGATGATCTCGTCGCGGTACGCCTCCCGCTCCGCCTCCAGCGCGGTCTGCAGCTGCTCCAGGCAGCGCTTGCGGAACGCGTGGTTGGTCGACCAGTCGGTCTCGTCGAAGGCACGCCGGGACGAGTCGATGGCCCGCTGCATGTCCTCGGCCGACGCGTCGGCGACCTCGCCCAGCACCTCCTCGGTCGCCGGATTGATGTTGTCGAACCGCTTGCCCGACGCGGCCTCGACGAGCTCGCCGTCAATGAGCATGCGCACTTCGCCACCTGTTTGGTCGGCCATGTTGCGCCCCCTTCCTCTGGAATCCCGAGGCGACACTACGAACGCGCCGCCTCGAACGGTGCAAGGTGGCGAGCTGCCGGGCTTTCGGCCGTCACGGGTCTGACGACGCTGCAGCAATTCTTCTGGATCTCGGCCAGAAAATTCCGCCGAACCGTGTCGATTCTGCCGAAGCCCGTTCGACGCTCTGCCAGAGTGAGGCGAGGGACGCCCCAGCGAGAAGGAAAGGAGCACCACCATGCGATTCCTGGGCTACACGCTGGCCAACGAGGCCGAGACGCCGACCGAGCCACCCCGACCCGAGCTGTACGAGGAGATGGGCACGTTCGTCGAGGAGGCGGTCAATGCCGGCGTCATCGTGGCCACCGGCGGGATCGCCCCCACCTCGGAGGGCGCCAAGGTCACCCTGAAGGACGGCGAATTCACCGTCGTCGACGGCCCCTTCACCGAGGCCAAGGAGCTGGTCGGCGGCTGGGCCCTCATGGAGTGCCGCGACATGGACGAGGCCATCGAGTGGACCAAGCGCTTCCTCAGCGTGCTCGGCGACGGCGAGTGTCCGCGTCCGCCCCGTCATGTGAGCCTGGCGGAGCCGGTGAGCAGGGCCGGGTGGTTGAATCGGTGGCATGCCGGCCACCGATTCGACCGCCTCGGCGTCGAGGCGGTCTTCCGGATGGAGTTCCCCCGGGTGGTCGCCACCCTGGCGGCCTTCGTCGGGCGACATCGGATTGGCGGAGGACCTGGCGCAGGACGCGTTGGTCGACGCGCTGCGGCAGTGGCCCCGCGACGGCACCCCGCAGCAACCCCGGCGCCTGGCTCACCACGGTCGGCAAAGCGAAGGGCCGTCGACCTCTTCCGCCGCAACCGCACGTTGAAGCGAGAAGTACGCCCAGCTCGGCCGCGAGCTCGAGCGGGCGGTGGCACTGCCCGGCGGACGACGAGATCGACTTCGATCCCGAATCGGAGGAGGAGATCGCCGACGACCGCTCCGCCTGATGTTCGTGTCCTGCCATCCGGTGCTGTCCGTCGCCGCCCGGACCGCGCTCACCCTGCGCCTGGTCGGCGGGCTCACCGTGCCCGAGATCGCCCGGGCCTACGTGGTGCCGGAGCCGACGATCGCGCAACGCATCGTCCGTGCCAAGAGGACGATCGCCGAGGCGGGCGTCGCCTTCGAGGTCCCGCAGGGCGCCGGACCGGGCACCCGGCTGGCGTCGGTGCTCCAGGTCATCTACCTGATCTTCAACGAGGGCTACTCGGCCACCGCCGGGGAGGACTGGCTGCGGCCCGAGCTCTGCGCCGAGGCGCTCCGGCTCGGCTCGGGTGCTCGCCGCCCTGGCCCCGGAGGAGGCCGAGGTCCTGGGCCTCCTCGCGTTGATGGAGTTCCAGTCGTCCCGCCTGCGCGCCCGTACCGGCCCGTCGGGCACGCCCGTCCTGCTCCTCGACCAGGACCGTCGGACCTGGGACCGCCTGCACATCAACCGGGGCGAGGACGGCCCTGGCCCGCGGCCGAAGCGCTCGACGGACCCACGCGGCCCCTACACGCTGCAGGCGGCGATCGCCGCCCGCCACGCCCGCGCCTTCCGTCCCGAGGACACCGACTGGGACAGCGTCGTGTCGCTCTACGGCGAGCTGGCCCGCACCGCGCCCTCACCCATCGTCGAGCTCAACCGGGCCGTGGCCGTCTCCATGGCCGCGGGCCCCGAGGCTGCGCTCGACCTCGTCGACCAATTGGTCGAGACGGGCACGCTCGAGCGCTACCACCTGCTCTCCGAGCGTGCGCGGCGACCTGCTCGACCGGCTCGGACGCTACGGCGAGGCGGCGCACGAGTTCGACCGGGCCGCGGACCTTGGCCACCAACGCGCAGGAGCGCGCGCTGTCCGAGGAGCGGGCCCGGGCCAGCCGCGCCGCGGTCGGGCACCGACGGCGCCACCGTCACGTCGGGCCCGACCGGACCGAACCTGAACAGCCGTCGCCGCCCTGCGCCCACCATGGCCGCAGCTGCAGCCGCACCGGAGGCAGGGTCCCGTAGACCAGCACGGCGCGACCCCGGGCGAGGCAGCGGAGGGCCTCGGGCGGCAGCAGCCGGCGCGGCGTCGTCGTCGACGTCGTCGAGCGCCTGCCCGTCGGGTCACGCGTGACCGACGGGTGCGGGGCCTCTTCGTCCCCGATGAGCCGGCTGGCGTACTCGAGCGTGTCGGGATCGGCGATCCCGGGCAGGAACAGCTTGGCCCGGTGGTTGTTGAGGACCGTCGGCGCCCGGGCCCCGTAGCGGCCCCGGACCTGGGCCAGGTCCTGCCAGACCGTGACGATCTGGATCCCGTGCGACGCGCAGGTCGCGGCCAAGCCGTCGAGCTCGGGCAGCGGAGCGATGTGCGCCGCCTCGTCCAGCACGACGAGCAGCGGCGGGTCGAGCGGTCGGCCCGACTTCGTGGCGCTGGCGAAGGCGCATGCGTCAACACCGCCTGGGTCAGCGCCGTGAAGTACCCGCGCAGCCGGCGCTGGTCGTGCGCCGGCGCGCACAGGTACAGCGTGTTCGCGCCGCCCAGCAGATGGCCGGGCTCGAAGGTGCCGCCGGCCGCCGGCCCCGGCGGCGGATGGGCGAAGGGGGCGAGCACCGTCTCGGCCGTGGTGTAGACGGAGCTGCGCGTGCGGTCGTCGCGGCACCAGGTCGCCTCGGCCGCATGCAGCGACCTCGGGCGGCGCGGCGCGCTCCAGGATGGCGGCCACCTCGCCGACCTCCTGCGTGTCGACCCAGCGCACGACGTCGGCCATGGTGCGGCCGTCGAGCGCCGCGGCGACGAAGAGTGGCGCCAGGAGCTTGGCCGCGGTGGCGTACCAGAACTCCCCGTCCGCCGTCGTGCCCTCTCGCTCTTGGCCGCCTCGCACAGTTCGGCGGCGGCCCGGCAGGCCTCGCGCCACTCGCCGCAGCCGGTGAGGGGCGACCAGGTGCTGGCCCGCGCGCCCGGTCGCAGCCCGTCGGGTCGATGCACCACACCTGGCCCTCGCGCGCCCGCGTCCCCAGCGTGTGGCGGAGGAGATCGCTCTTCACGCTGGCGGCCAGCACGGGACCGCGCCAGCCCAGAATCGCCGGGCACGGCCAGGCTCGTGGTCTTCCCGCTCTGCGTGGGCCCGACCACGACCAGGGACTGGGCCGTCTCGGCCGCCAGGCCCGTCGAGCCGCGCCACGCCGGGCAGCACGCCGAGGAGGAGACGGCCCGGCGGAGCACCGTCGGCGGCGACCAGCAGCGGGCGCAGGTCGCGTCGCCACCGGGCCCAGCGGCGCTGCCCCTCGTCCCGGTCGCCGGCCGTCCGGTCAGCCCGTCAGTCCGGTCAGCCGCTCTCCTCGCCCGTGCCCGCCGCCATGGAGATCGCCGGCGACGAGCGCGCCCCCGAGGGCCAGGGGCAGGACGACGTCGGGCAGGCTCGGCCACGGCCTACCCCGCCGTCATGGCGGCATCGGTGTCGACGATGGACCGCTCGGTCGCACTGAGTCGGTGCTGCACCAGGAACGAGCGCTGGCCGACCTTCCACAAGGCGATGCCCCGCCGCAGCTGCGGGAGGAGATCGGCCTCGGTGGCCGACAGCGACAGCAGCTCGGCCGCGGCCTCGAGTTCGCCCGGCGACTGGGCGTAGACCACCCGGGTCTCCGAGTCCGACAGCAGCCCCTGGGCCAGCGCCACCTGCTCGGAGTCCGACGCGCCGACCGAGCGCAGGTCGGACACCCGGTGCAGGACGGCCACGTTGGAGACGCCGAAGGCGCGGGACAGCTTCCACGACGACTGCAACCAACGCGCCACGCCGAGATTCGACAGGATCGCCCACGCCTCGTCGACCACCAGGAAGAAGCGACCACGGTCCGACGAAGACCCGCCACTTCGCGCGCGGCAGTCCGGGCCAGCGCCGCCTGCAGCCAGGCGGTGGCGCACGCCATCAGGACGCCCAGCGCGGCCGACGAATAGAGCGCCGAGAGGTCGAGCACGACGAGCGGCGCGGACAGGTCGAGGCCCGGTGTCGTCGGACCGTCGAACATGCCGCGAGATCGCCGTGGACCAGCCGGCGCAGCTCGAGCGCGACGTCTCGCCCGTCTTCGAGGAGGTCGCGTTGCTCGGTGCGCAGCGAGCTCGGGCGGCGTCCGCAGCTCGGGGTGAGCAGCGCCTCGACGACCACCGGGCACCGTGGGCACGGCCGTGTCGCGTGGTCGCCTCGGCCAGGGCGGCACCCAAGGCGGCCCGCTCGCGGGGCACCAGGCTCCGGCCGAGGCAGGCGCTGGCCAGCGAGGAGAGCAGCTCCATCCGCCGGCGCCCGCTGTCGTCGGCAGCCTGCGATCCGATCGTCGTCTTCGGGTCCGGGATCGAGGGGGTTGAGCCGGATGGCGCCGCCCGGCCGCAGCGCCACGGGGCGGACGCCCCATGCGTCCGCCAGGTCGCCGTACTCCCCCTTGGGGTCGACCACCCAGGCCCGGCGGCCGAACACGGCCTGGCGCCACAGGAACGTCTTGACGAAGGCGCTCTTGCCCCGACCGATCTGGCCGAAGACGACCATGTTCGGATTGGACACCACTCCGGCGGCGTAGAGCTCGAAGGGGTCGAAGACGAAGGAGCCGCCCGAGCAGGTCGTCCCCGATCACCACGCCGCGCTGGCCGAGCCCCGCCTCGGCAATGAACGGATAGGCCGCACCGAGGTTCCGCGTCGTCACCTGGTGGGCCGGCATCCGCGGCATCCGCTCCCTCATGGTGGTGAACGGTCGCCCGTTGTGGCACTCGCCTCCGTTACCTTGACGGAGGCGCGGCCATCGACGGTCGCGGGGAAGGTTGAGCGCACATGAGCGAGCCCGATCGCCCACCCCAGCCCCTGGTGGTGACCCTGGCCGCCCTGACCGTCGTCAGCGGCTTCGTCGATGCGGTGAGCTTTCTCGGCCTCGGGCACGTCTTCACCGCCAACATGACGGGGAACGTGGTCCTGATCGGGTTCGCCGCGGCCGGTGCGCCCGGGTTCTCCATGGCCGCCAGCCTCTGCGCACTGGGGTCCTTCCTCGTCGGCGCCGTCGCTCGGGGGCCGCCTGCTGCAGCAGGTCACCTCGCCGCGGCGCCTCCTGCTCGTGGCCATGGTGATCGAGGCCGGCCTGCACCTCGGCCGCCGCCGTCGTCGCCGGCGTCGTCCCGGCGATCGGGACGGGGTGGCCCCGCTTCACCGTCATCGCCCTGCTCGCCGTGGCCATGGGCCTCCGCAACTGCGGCCGTGCGACGTATCGGGGTGCCCGACATGTCCACGACGGTCCTGACAACCACCCTGACCGGTCTGGCTTCTGGTTCCCGGTTAGCGGGCGGCACCAATCCGCATGCACGCCTCGGCACGACGTCCGTCGTCTCCATGTTCGTCGGAGCGCTCGTCGGAGCCGTCCTGGTGCTGCACGCCGGGGCGACCTGGTCGCTCGCGGTCGCCGCCGGCATCGTCGCGGCGACCGCCGTGTTCTTCTCCCGGGAGGCTCCGCTCGAACTGGGGCTCGCCCACTAAGGCGGGAGTCACCCGTCCGTGAAGCCCCACTGGTTCGAGGTGCTCCCGTCGAACGAATCGTCGCCGCCGTAGGTGGCGGTGACGACGTCCTGCGTGCCCGGTGTCGCCGACGGCGGGACGACACACGACGCCGTGTCCGATGTGAGCGCGACCGCGTTCCCACCGGCACACTGCAACGACTCCCCCGATGGGCCCGAGACGGCGAACGTCACGGTGCCCGTGGGCGTCCCTGCGGTCACCGGATAGCCGGGCACGGTCGCCGTGATCACGGCGCCGTCGGCCGGCGGTGCTGCGGGGCTCACCCGAACCCCGACCTGCGAGCTCGCCTTGGCGACAGCCTGCGTGATCGTGGCGGAGGAGGACGTGACGCCGTGCCCGCCGCGGTAATTCACGGAGACGGTGTACGGACCGTCGTCGGCGCGCAGAACACCCGGTGCCACTGTGCAAGAGGTCAGCACCGTCGTGCTCGAGGCGACGCTGTTGGCCCAGTGGCACGGAACCGAAGCGTCGGACTGGCTGGCGATGTTCCACGTGACCGCGCCCGATCGATGCAGCCTCCACGGATGGGTCGTTGCGATCACGGCGGTGAATTGGGCGCCCCGGGAGGTGACCAACGGGTCCGGCCCGGGCTGGAACGACACCGACGAGTCGGTGCCGCTCGTGCCCGGGAAGGCCGAGCCGGCCGACGGCGGTGACCACGTGCCCCAGGTCGATATCCAGTCCCCGTCGCCCCACGTGGGCCACGTCCTGGTCGGTGGGACGGTGGTCGTCGTCGTGGTCGTCGTCGGCGTCCCTGAGCCCGATGTGCCGCTTCCACGTGTCGTCGTCGTGGTGGTCGGAGGAACCGTCGTGGTGGTCGTTGACGGTGGCGGGCCGGTCACGGAGACGCCCGGTCCTGTACCGAAGTCCGCCACGAAGGCGGTGAGGCTGAGCGGGTTGGAACGCGTGCTCAGACAGACTCGACCCGTAGTCCCAGAACGTGGCGTCGTACACGTTGTGGGTGCTGATCCACTGCGCCATGTCGTTGATGAACGTCGGATCGTCGCCGCCGCTCACGTTGTTGCCGGGGTTGCTCACTGGCCCCCCGTCGTTACCCGGTCCCTCGCCGAGGCCCCACTCCGGCAGCGTGATCTGCTTGCCCTGTGTGGCGGCGAAGGAAGCCAACCAGTTCAGGCCGTAGGGCTCGGTGAGATAGGTATTCCACTGCGAGCTGATGCCGGGATAGTTCCCCCAGGCCTGATCGTAGAGATCGAGCCCGATGTAGTCGACGTAGGCGTTACCTGGGTAGTAGTTGGCGAGATTCCCGATGCCTTGGTCGCCGGCGGTCGGATTCCACTCGAACGTGAAGTTCTGGCCCGGAACCGACCGCATGGTGGTGACGATCTGCTGCCAGTAGCCGATGAACGCGGCGGCCTGCCCGTTGGCGGCCCATGAGTACCAGCCGCCGTTGAACTCCCAGCCCGGCCGGATGATCGAGTTGGCCTGCCCGCCGGCGACCATGTCCTGGGCCAACGTCAGGAAGTACGAGTTGTAGGCGCCTGCCGCCCCCTGACCGAGGCTGGGCCCACTTGCACCACCGCTCGACGACGCGTTGGGCAACATCGGGATGCCCCAGATCATCGTGTCGCCCGAATTCTTCCAGGCCGCCATGTACGACGGCGCCGAGTTCACGAGGGCCGACCACGAGTCCCCGTCCAAGAAATCCATGGCGAACGTCGGCTGGTCGCCCAGCGTGCGGCCCAAGGTGCTGACGAGGCTCGGGGCCTGGTAGCCCACGTACACGCCCAAGGAACTGGGACCGCCGACCGCCCCTGCTCCCTCTCCGGCGGTGAGGCCGCCGACGAGCGCCGCCGCCGCAACGGCCAGCATGGTGCACGCACAGGCAACCCGGCTGGCCCGAGATCGATGCAAGAGCCGGAGCACGCTCAAGAGTTCCTCTTTGCTCTGGGGTGAGTTGGGTGTCTGTTGTGATTCACGGGACGAGTCGGACCCTACAGACGGAGGACGAATTTTCGGTGAACGATTCAGCCCCGAAGCGTGACCAGAGGGTGAACTACCGAACGCACGCAGGGATGTTCGACGAAAAGTAATTTCGGCAGTCTCTGTGGCATCTGTCCTACCCTTTGACGAGCACGTAAAAAGGCGGAAACGGACAGGTGACACGGCACGGAGTCAGAGCACGACACGCCATCGCGCCGGTGCTCGTTGCCGTCGGTCTCGCAGTCACGGCGTGTGGATCCGGACCGCACCTCTCGGCCCAGGAGAAGCGCGCCGTCGCCGGAATCCCGCGGGCCCCTCAGGCTTCGACCACCACGTCGACGAAGGCGACATCCGCCACATCCGCCACATCCGCCACATCCGCCACATCCGCCACATCCGCCACAACGACCACCATCGAGGCACCGTCTCCGCCACGTGGTTCGGGCGCGGGAAGTCAAGGCTCCTCCCCCAGCCAACGTCGGCCACCACCGCTCCGACGGTTCCACCCTCAACGACGTCACCGGCACCGCCACCCAACGTGATGGGCCGGAGCCTCTCGTCCGCTGAGGCACAGCTGCAGGCGGCCGGGTACAGCATCTCTGCCCATCCGTGGGGTGGCAGCTGTCCCACGGCGAACGTGATCATGCAACAGGTGCCACCACAGTCGGGCAACGTGCAGATCTTCTACTGCGCCACCCCGTGACCGGACCTCGCCCGTGGTTGTCTGCCGCAACTCGGAACAAGTGTGTTGGCACTCCGTGGAGACAGGCCCCCGACTCCCGGGCCTTCACGCCCGAGCCAAATCGACGCGGTCCACACCCACACCAAAGAACGCGGGCCTCAACCACACCAAAAGAGGAGAAGCGTGTCCGCCGAGGTCGACGCCGTCAGTCCTGTCGCCCGTCCTCCAGGTAGACGCACCCCGCCCCGACGTTCAGCGCCGCCCCGACCCGGCGCCGAAGTGGGCCGCTGAGCAGTGAGAGCGCCTCAGCCGGATCCACCAGCCGGTGCTCGGAGAGTTCCTCTTCCTGCAACGTGATCCCGTCCAAGGCGGCGTCGGAGAGCACCCCGCAATGGAAGAGGAACCGCATGCCGCCGGGCTTCGACGGCTTGGGCCGCAGGAAGTCGACGGCGACCAGCCGGCCGTGCTCGACGACCAGGCCAACCTCCTCGCGCACCTCTCGCCGGCAGGCTTCCCACGGCGTCTCGCCGTCGGCCTCCATGATGCCGCCCGGGATCGTCCAGTGCTCCTTGTAGGTCGGGTTGGCGATGAGGAGCCGCCCTCGCCCGTCGAAGATCAGCGCGCCGGATGACGCCGGGATGCGCGGCAGGACGAACGGGGCGTCGCCGCCTGTCATCGGCACCGACTCCCGCAGCTGCTCACTCGATGCCCAGACGGACGAGCTGCTCGCCTGGGGCCTCGACCGATTGCAAGGCCACGCGCAAGAGCTCCACCATGTCGGCCTCGACTGCAGTGCCGCGCAGGTTCTCGTTCTCCTCCGGGTCGTTGCGGACATCGAAGACGAAGTGCGCGTCGACGGCGTTGTTGCCCACCCAGAAGGGGAGCCGGTCGCCCGGTTCGAAGGGTTGGCGGATGACGGGTACGTCCGATCCCGGCATGAAGTCGAGGCGGGCCCGGCGGTCGGGCGGTGGGAGTCGGACCTGATCCTCCAGGCCGTGCACGGGCATGGTCGACCAGCGATTGGACCACATGGAAAGCGGGAAGTTCTGCCCCGTGGGGCCGCGGGCGTACTTGCGCCGGCCGTCTGTCACCTGCACCCAGTTCCCGTAGACGCCACCGATGGCCCACTCCCTGACGTCGGCGGCTTCGCCGCGCACCAGTGGAGCGATCGACGCGCCGTGCGCGTCCGCCCGGGGCGGCACGCCGAACACGTCGACGAGCGTGGCGTTGATGTCGACGTTGGTGGTCAACGACGGGCACTCGGCTCCACCACGGACGCCCGGCCAGGACACGAGCAGCGGAATGTGGCCGAGCGGCTCGTACTGCATGACTCCCGGCTTACCCCAGATGTCCTTCTCGCCGAGATAGTGCCCGTGGTCGGTGCAGACGATGACCGCGGTGCTCTCCCAGAGCCCGCGCTCGGTCAGCGCGTCGAAGATCCGGCCGACCCAGTGGTCGATCATGCTCAGCTTGGCGCCGTAGTTGGCCCGTATCTGCCGGCCCTCCCGCTCGCTCAGACGACCGGCGGCCACCGCGCCGACGTCGTAGGGAGGCCAGATCAACAGCTCGCCGTCCCAGTCCGGGTCGTACCGGCCCGCCCAGGGCTCGGGCGTGTCGAACGGCTCGTGCGGATCGAACTCGTCCACGAAGAGCAGGAACGGCGCGTCGTCCGGCGCGCCCTCGCGCAACCAGCGAGCCGCGGTGCGCATCGTCCTCGGGCCGGGGAAGTCCTCCTCGGCACGGAAGAAGGTGCGTGAGCGGTCGTAGGCCCGGTCCTCCGCGTCCGCCCAACCCAGGCGGTCCCGCCAGAACCACCCGCCGCCACGTGCCGGCAGGGCGGGCGTGCCGATGAAACTGGGATCGGCGTAGGTGCGCCACGGGTCACCCTCGTGCCCGCGTACGTACTCCCATCCGCTGAAATCCGTGTGGTAGTTCTCGCCCCCGACCTCGAAGAGATGCGGATGGTCCGACACCAGCATGGTCGTGACGCCGGCCCGCCGAAGTCGTTGGGTGATCGGCTCCTCCCAGACCTCTATGGAACCCCACGGCCGCCAGAGGAAGTCGAGGGAGCCGCACAGGATGTCGTGCCGTGCCGGCATGCACGGGAGCGATCCGGTGACGTGCGACGTGAACCGCACGGCCCGCTCGCGGGCGAAGCGATCGAGATGCGGCGTCTCGAACTCCGTGCCGCCGTAGCTCCCGAGCATGTGCCGGTTGAGGCTGTCGAGCAGCAGCACGACGACATTGCGAGGGGCACCGGGTCGTTGCGCGCCACTCGTCGCGAGCGGGCCGGGATCGGTCTCTCCGGACATTCCCTGCATCGTAGGGGGGCGCGCCCGCGTCACCGCAGCCCGCGACAGAGCGGCAGGGTGCAGGTGTAGGCCGAAGCCTGGTCGCCGTAGAGGCGGCGCAGCGCCAGCCTGCTCTGCCCGGCCGCGTGCTGCACCATGTCGCAGGCGGCCACCAGCTCCTCTTCGCTCGGGGCGGAGACCGTGACGTAGCCCGAGTAGCGGAACGAGGCGTGACCTTCGGCCAGCTCCGCCTCGCGACGCGGCCAGCACCTCGGACTCGCGGGCGTGGCGCGCCGTCGAGACGAAGCCACCGCGGCGGCGCAGCTCGGTGTCCGCCAGGTCCGCCGTCCGCGACGCCTCGACCTTGCGCACCGCGGCGTCGGGACCAAGCGGTTCCATGACGACGGCAAGGGTGGAGCGGGCCGAGCCGAGGAGGATCGGCGCCAGGAAGTCGCTGCGCACCTCAATGCGCGGCCATTCGGCCACCCAGAACGTGGCGTGCACCATGCCGTCGACGCGCACCTCTGCCCAGGCTCTCCGCCATGGCCATGGGCCAGTGGTCCTGTGCGGGCGCGGTGTCCGGAGAGGCCGCGTGCGGTTCGTAGGTGCGCAGCAGCTGCTGGGCGAGGTCGTCCGCCGACAGCACCGACTCGACCTGCACGTCGGCGTCACCCAGCAGGCGCACGAGCGATCCCATCTCGCGGGCGAGCGCTGCGCACCCCACCTCGACCGACTTCGTCAGCCGGACCTGCACGGCCAGCACGACATCGTGCGCGCAGGTGTGCGAGTCCATGTCGTGCAGCAACGCGTCGTACGAGGCGGTGCAGGCCGAGCCCGCGTCAGGCGCCGCCTCGGCGGCGAGGAAGGACCGCACGCCCTGCCCATCGTCGGGGAACGAGGCGGCCACCCACTGCACCCGGTGGATCGGCGAGCCCTCGCGGGCCAATGACGCCAACACCGAGGCCCAGGCTCCCACCCGGCGATCCTGCTCGTCGGCTCCGAGGAGGGCGAAGCTCCGGCCGCGCAGCAGCAGCGCCGCCGTCAACGTGCGTCCGGCGCGATCGTGCACGACGCCCATGTCCCGCCAACCGGCGCGTAGAAGGCGCAGGCCGCGAAATGCGCCGAGGCGCCCGGCGCCCCGGAGGGCGAACCCGAACCGGCGCGTCGCCCCAGCACACGACGACCGGCAGCCACTCATCGCCGGTCCGTCCGGCGAGGGGCACCGTGGCCAGCGCGCCGTAGAGCACCAGGATGCCGATGGCCGCCGCGACACCGGCCGCGTTGGGCTCCCAGCGCAGGACGAGCACCCCGAAGACGAGGCCCACAGCCACCGTCATGATCTGCCCCGCCCGCCAGCCGGCCAGCGCACCCCCGCGCTCACGGGGGCCGAACCGGTAGCGCGATCCCCGTTCGCCGCTCACGAGTCGGGGCCTTCACTCGGTGGCCAGGTCCGCGTGTCGCCCGGCGGCCAGGCCCGAGCCAGGCCGACGATCTGGGGGCCGTGGCCGTCGTCACCCATGTAGAAGCGCGGCTCGCCCGGCTCCACCTTCCCGATCAGGCTGCGGCCCGGCGGCACCCCCTCCCACATCCAGGCGTCCTCGGGGGATTGCGGCCCGGGCATCGGTCGAGTCCCAGACGTCGGGCCCCCGCTGTGCTGCGGCTGCAGCCGGCGGACCGTCGGCCGGCGCCTCCGCGCCGGGCCCCGAACCCGACCCCGACCCCGATTCGGTACGGGGCCGGGCCAGGATCGGCTTGGGCCCCTTGTCCCTCGGCGTGACGCCGTCGGCCCGCATCTGGGCGACCGCCTCGTCGTAGGCCTGCTGCGATCCGGGATCGCCCGGGGCGAGGGGGATGTCCGAGACCGCCTCCCCGCCGCCCGCCACCGCCGTCGCCGCCGCCACCGCCGCCACCGCCACCGCCGCCATTGCCACTCGCCGCACCCTTGGCCGCTCCACCCGAAGCCGGCGTCTGCGCCAGCAATCGAGCATCACCCAGCGCCCCCAGCCCCTCGTGCAGCGCATGGCTGGCCGCCGTCTTGGGCACCCGGGTCATGGCCGCCGTCCCCCGCTGCCGCAACCCGTCGAGATGCGTCACGGCCCCGGCCTCCACCGCCGGGATCATGCGCAGGATGGCGAACGGGACGAAGGTCGCCATGACAAGGAGTGCGCCGCCGGCCAGGACGGACGAGAAGCCCGCGCCATGGCTGCCCGTGCCCGCCGTCCCCGACGACACCGCCCCCGCGGCCAGGCTCAAGGTGGCCACGATCACGAACTTGGAGATGATCAGGGCGGACAGGGTCTCGACCAGGCGTCGGCACCAGTGCGACACGGCTGGCCAGACGAGCGTCGCGAGGGCCAGCGGCAGGAACAGCACCGCCACGTAGACCGCCGCCGCCCGGATCAGGAGCTCCAGCCACAGGACGAACGCCGCCACGGCGATCAGCAGCGAGATGAGCAGCAGCACGAAACTGGCGATGGTCGGGTCCGCGGCGGCCTCGACCAACCCGTTGGTCACCCCTGCGAGGAGGGAACTCACGTCGGTGCTCGTCCCGCCGGCCACGGCGTTGCTCATGGCGTCCGTCGCCGAGAGGCTCAGGACGACGACCTGGATCGCCACCACCGCCAGCAGAAGGGCGAGCGGGAGCTGCACCAGGAAGGTCCGGACGAGCTGGCCCGGGTTCTGCCGGATGACAGCCTGCAGGGTCGAGGCCAGCAGCATCGGGAGGATGACCACGCCGGCCAGGGCCGTCATCTGGCCGTAGTGGGTGCGGAACCAGCTCGCCCCGATGTCCACCGTCGTGGTGGCGCTGAGCACGTCCCCGATCTGGCCGAGCAGCCACTCGGCGCCGCTGGCCACCCATTGGCTGATCCCGCTGAGGACGGTCTCGAAGCCTGAGGACGCGATGGAGCCGCCGATGCTGCCGGCCTGGCAGATCGGGTTGAGGGCGTCGAGACCGGTGCAGCCGGCGGCGAGCATCGGGGACCCCGGCTCAGTGCAGGTTGGCCCCGGTGTGGAAGAAGAAATTGATGATCGGCGGGGCAGCCCCGATGAGGAGCGCCGCCAGGCCAGAGACCAGCACGGCCCGGCGCCCGACCATTGACTGCTGGAAGTTCTGGGCGTGGACGCCCAGCGCCCAGGCGGCGGCCCCGATGAGCAGCCCGGCGAGGGACGCGATCAGGGCCCAGGCCCCGAGGCCGTTGGTCAGTTCCTGCAGCGTCCCCCCGCCCGGGAGGGAGTTCACGCTCGGGTTCAGCGAGACGTCGGCCAGGTGCCACACGACCATGGGTGCCCTCCGTGGGTGGATGCCGGCGCCGGACCCTCCGGAACGCCGTTCGGCGGAGAACGGTTCGCCCGGAGACGGGTTTGGCCTTTCGATTCCTGCAATGATGCGCAATGCGGAGAGATCGTCCGATGGACGGTCCTCGGGGTTGCAGAAGGGCAGCTCAGGGCGCGGGTCCCGACAGAGGCGCCACGTGGACAGCGGTGCATCGGGACGTCGTTCTCGCTCCGGTTGTTCGCCGGGCACGCTCCAGCCCTGTCATATTGGGGGCGTGCCGCTCAGTGGGCCGGGGGAAGTCAATTTCGAGCATGACCCAGGCGATCCTCTTCATTGCGGTCGCCGTCGCGGTCTGCGTCCTCGTCGGCCTGGTGGCCGCACTGCTCGGCCGGCGGTCGGGGCGGCGGGCCATCTCGCAGCGCCTCGCCTCCCTCGGCACCCGCCTCGGCCTCGATCCGCCCGAGGACGAGTACAACGTCGAGACCTCCCTCGCCTACCTGGAGCAGGTCACCGGCGGCGCCGCGCAGGCGGTGACCGAGTCGAGCTCCGACGCCATCCGCCTCCGGCGCTCGCTCGACACCCTGACCCAGGGCGTGGTGCTCTGCGACGAGAACGGCACGGTGATCTATCGCAACGGTCGCGCCAACGCCCTGATGGTCAGCCGCCACGGTGACGCCCTGGCCGCACAGGCGGTGACCGACGTCCTGGAGGACGCCTGGCACGAGGGATCGGCCGAGCGCACGCTCGACCTCTACGGTCCGCCCCGGCGCACGCTGCAGGTCCGCGCCCGCCAGATCGACGACGGGCGTCGGCCGCTCGGGGTCATCGCACTCATTGAGGACGTCTCGGAGCGCCGCCGGCTCGAGGAGATCCGCCGCGACTTCGTGGCGAACGTGAGCCACGAGCTCAAGACGCCGATGGGTGCGCTGGGCCTCCTGGCCGAGACGCTGGTGTCCGAGCCCGACCCCGACGTGGCCCAGCGCCTTGCCGGCCGCATCCACAACGAGGCCTTCCGCGTCAGCCGCATCATCGACGACCTGCTCGACCTCTCGCGGATCGAGTCCGAGGAGGCACCGCCGCGCGAGCCCGTCCTGGTCAACCTCGTCATGGCCGACGCCATTGAGCGCGTGCGCGCCACGGCGGACCAGCGCGGCATTGAGATCGTGCTGCACGAGCCCTCTCCCCCGGTTGCCGTCCTCGGCGACCGCCGCCAGCTCGTCTCGGCGATGCACGCCCTGTTGGAGAACGCCATCACGTACTCCTACGACAACTCCAAGGTGGTCGTGACCGGTGCCGTGCAGCGCTTCAACCCCAACCTGAGCCACCCCTGCCGTGATCGGCGCACTCGGTGACGGCATCGATCTCGGCGGCGACAACACGGCCGCCGACGAGGGTCGGACCGACCCGATCACCGGGGAGATGCCGGCGGTCGGGGCGGGTTCCGGGTCGGGGTCCGGGTCCGGCGGCGACACGCCCCATGGCGCCACGACCAGCGACGACGCGCCCCAGATGGACACCCCGGTCGAGCCCGTCTTCGTCCCCGAGATCCTCGACCAGTACTCACCGCTGGACCAGACCGCCCCCGGTGCCTCGGCTGCCACCGGCACGACCGCGCCGACCATGCCGGTGCCTCCCGTCGTGACCGCCGAGGGCGACACCGCCGGAGCCGGACCGGGCGACGGCGCTGCAGCCGTGTCCCCCAATTGGCGCATTGAGGAGCGCGACAACGTGCGGCTCTCGGTGCAGGATCACGGCGTCGGCATCCCGGCCCGCGACCTCGATCGAATCTTCGAGCGCTTCTACCGCGTCGACCACGGCCGGAGCCGCGACACCGGCGGCACCGGGCTGGGCCTCTCCATCGTGCGCCACGTGGCCAACAACCACCAAGGCTGGGTCGACGTCGAGTCGCGCGAAGGCGAGGGCTCCACCTTCACCCTCGTCCTGCCCGTCCAGGCGGAGCGCGTGGCGTGAGCAAGGCAGCGCCGAACAAGACCGCCAAGAAGGCCGGCCGTCCGACGCCCGGCGAGGGTCCCGGTCAAGGTGCTGCTGGCCGAGGACGAGGAGTCCTTCATCGAAGCCTTGGTCATCGGGCTCACCAACGAGGGCTTCCGGGTGACGGTGGCGCGCGACGGCAACGAGGCGCTGCAACTCTTCGACGAGACCGCACCCGACATCCTCCTGCTGGACCTCATGCTGCCCAAGCTGTCCGGCATCGACGTGTGCCGCGCCATCCGCACGCGCTCGCATGTCCCCATCATCATGGTGACAGCCAAAGGCACCGAGATCGACACCGTGGTCGCGCTCGAGGTGGGCGCGGACGACTACGTCACCAAGCCCTATCGCTTCCGCGAACTCGTCGCCCGCATGCGCGCCGTGCTGCGACGCGCACCGGGAGGCTCGGAGTCCGGCGACATGACGAGTTCCATCGAATTCGGCAGCGACGGCATCTGGGAGTCCAACGGGATCAAGGTCGACTTCGACCAACGTCGCGTGTTCGTGCGCGGCGAAGAGGTGCATCTGCGCCGCAAGGAGTTCGAGTTGCTGCGTCTGCTCGTCGAGAACTCCGGACGCGTGCTGACGCGCGACGTGCTGATCGACCGCGTGTGGGGTACCGACTACATCGGTGACACCAAGACGCTCGATGTGCACATCAAGCGATTGCGCTCACGCATTGAGGCCGACCCCTCGACGCCCGTTCTCATCACGACAGTGCGCGGCGTGGGTTACCGCTTCGCCGCCGCCTGATCTCGTCGTTGCGCCGTTCGGGACATCTCCCCGTGCGGGTCGCACAGACACCAAGCACGAGGTCGCTGACGCCGGCGGCAGACTGCTCCTCTCGAGGGCACCCGGATCACTCAGTTTCTTCCTGGGAGTTGTCGAGGTTGTTGCATGGTGCTTTGTCAGAACATGTGGCCGCCTGCGTGGCGATCGCAGTGGCGGCAGCTGCTCCCGCTCGCCCAATCCGATGCTGCGGGCGCGGCCATCGTCCCGCCACAGACGCCCTCGAGCAACATCTTCCCGGCGCCGGGCTACGTCGGGCCCTGCGGGAGCCTGGCTGCCCCGAATCCCTACTGCCCGGCGGGCCTGACCACCGTGTACGGCGACCGGCAGGTCGAAGGGGTCAGCCCGATGAGCCTGCCCAGCACCTGGGGCACGCTGACCCCGCCGGAGCAGCTGTTCGTGCTCACCAACCTGGAGCGGATCGACCGGGGCCTTGCGCCGATTGCGGGGCTCGCCGCCAACCTCGACGCGTATGCCCAGGCCGGAGCGAACGCCGGCACGCGATCCGCGCTTCCCGCCCTACGCCAAGAGCGGTGGGAGCACCTACGCCTCGACCTCGGAGCTCGGCACGTCCATGGCCCTGTGGATGTACGACGACGGGGCCGAACAGCCCCAATGTGGGCTGCCCCGCCGCCGGTGCACCCGGCTGCTGGGACCACCGGCAGATCATCCTGGGCCAGTACGCCGCACCGGCCCTCATGGGGGTCGGCTACGGCCACGGCACCACCCAGCTCTTCGTGGGGGGAGACACGGTGGACGCGCCGTACTTCACCTGGTCGCAGGTGACGCCATTCCTGCCCGTCGGGGTCTTCCCCTACGGCGTCAACGCCTCGGTCACTGCCGGGCACGTCGCAGACGTCGACGATCCAGCTCTGGGCATCCGGCGAGAACCATGGACATCCACGCTCGCCCAGAGCGGGGGCCAGGGCGTGTTCTCGCTCGACACCACCGAGTGCAACCTGCCGGCCGGCGGCACGTGCAACCTCGGCGTCAACTTCGACCCGCCGGCCATCGGCGTCTACAACGCCACGCTGGTCGTCAGCGGGCCCAACGGGACTCAGAACATTCCGCTGCGCGGCGTCTCGAGCCACGGCTACCGCGCCGTCGCCTCCGACGGTGGGGTCTTCAGCTTCGGCGACGCCAACTTCTACGGCTCCATGGGGGGCAAGCCGCTCAACGCGCCGATCGTCGCCATGGCCAAGACGTCGGACGGTCACGGCTACTGGCAGGTGGCGTCCGACGGCGGCGTCTTCAGCTACGGCGACGCCACGCTTCTACGGCTCCATGGGCGGCAAGCCGCTCAACGCGCCGATCGTCGGCTTCGCGCCGACGCCGGACGGCAGGGGCTACTGGGAGGTCGCCTCCGACGGGGGCATCTTCAGCTATCGGCGACGCCGCGTTCCACGGCTCCCGGGGCGGCCAACCACTCAACCGGGCCATCGTGGGCATGGCGACCGACGCCACAGGGCTCGGCTACTGGGAGGTGGCTTCCGACGGGGGCATCTTCAGCTACGGCGACGCCGCGTTCCACGGGTCGGCCGGCTCGCTCCCGCTCCTCCGGCCGGTGGTCGGCATCGCCGCCACGCCCGACGGAGGCGGCTACTGGCTGGTGGCGAGCGACGGGGGCGTCTTCACCTACGGCGACGCCAGCTTCGAGGGGTCGATGGGTGGCGCTCCCCTGTCAGGCCCGTGGTGGGTATCGCCGCCACCACGACCGGCGCCGGCTACTGGCTCATGGCGTCCGACGGCGGGGCCTTCAACTTCGGGGACGCCGGCTTCTTCGGCTCCATGGGCGGCCAGCCGCTGAACGCGCCCGTCGTGGGCGGGGCCGCGGGCTGAGTCGCTGCCGGCCCGGGTGCAGCGGGGCCGACGGACACCCGAGGACGGTCAACCCCGGTCGGACCGCCCTCAGACCGTCAGGCGCTCGAAGTCGTCCGGCACCGTGACTCCCGGCACGGACGACGTGTCCACCTGTTCTCCCAGGTGGGTCAGGATCAGGTGCACGTCGGGGTGGGCCGCCTGCAGCGTGCGCACCGACTCCTCGTCCATGTGCGAGGTGGGGACTCCGGGTGGCGTGTGCCGCCCGTTGCACTCCACCACCAGGACCTCCGCCTCACGGGCCAGCTCGCGCAGCCCCTCGCAGTCGGTGGTGTCGCCCGAGTAGGCGACCATCTGGTTCCCCCGGTCGAACAGGTAGCCGAAGCACTGCAGGTAGGGGACGTGCACGACCTCCACGCCCCGGAAACGCAGCGGCCCGGCCTCCTGCCAGCTCCCGTCGACCTCGGTGAAGCGCAGGTCGAGGTTGGCGGCGGCCATGGCGGTGACCGAGCCCACGGCGCCGGCCTCGTTGAGGTTGGTCAGGTGGGCCTCAATGCCGGGCGGCCCCACGACGTGCAGCGTGCGCCCGCCGCCGATCTCGGCGGCCGCCTCGAGCAGGAAGGGCCAGCCGAAGCAGTGGTCCGCGTGGAAATGCGACACGACGACGACCTCGATGGCCTCGATGGGGAAGCCGCAACGGCGCAGGTGCGGCAGCGCCGTCGGCGAGGGCTCCACCAGGACCGATGCGTCCAGGACGAAACTGTTCCAGTAGCGGCCCGGCGGGGCGAGGAAGTTGCCCGTCCCCAGGAAGGTCAGCTCGGTCACCGGGTATCGGCCAGCGACAGCAGCGCCGCCACCAGCACCGGGTCCCCCTCCACCGCGACATCGGGGACGGGCAGGCGCCGGTAGAGCATGAGGACCAGGTCCGAGGCCGTGGCCCGCAACTCGGAGACCCGGCCCCGCGCGCTCGCCACCGCTCCCCGCGACCCGCCAGCTCGCCCCCGTGTCGGTCGCCGTGAGCGTGACGACGCCGGGCAGCGACGCGAGGTCGGAGCCCACCATGATCTCTATGAACTCGGGCACGCCGTCGTCGGCCAGCCCGGGGTGCAGGGGCGCCGACGCACCGGTCACGCCCTCGGCATCCCAACGGTGCACGGACACCTCCTGCGCCTGGTGACGGCCCACGGCACCCGCCGTATGGGGCTCGGGCCACCAGGCCCAGCAGGGAGCGTCGGCACCCACCTCGCGCAAGGCGCCCAGCAGTGAATAGGTGCACCAGCCCAGCCAGGCCAGCAGGTCGCCGTCCTCGGGGAACGCGGTCAGCTCGGCCCCGGAGCGCTCGGCCGCGTTCTGCGCCCGGACGTTCTGACCCCAGTACCACTGCACTTCGCCGATGTGGTGGGCCAGGTCGCGCACCGACCACTCGGGAGTGGACGGCACCCGCGCCTCGAGATCGAGTGCCGCAACCGTGTCGGACAGGCGGCGGCTCTCCGCGGCGATGATCTCGAGCCTGTCGCCGAAGCCGAAGTGCTCGGCCGGCCCGCTCCCTTCGACATCGGTCACCGTCATGTCATGGTGCCGTGCATGTCGTGCATGGTGCCGTGCATGTCATGGCGCCTTGATCAGCAGTTCCCCGCCGAGATACGGCGCCAGGCACTCCGGCAGCAGCACCGTCCCGTCGGGCTGGCGCCCGTTCTCCACCAGCGCGGCCCAGATGCGCGGCCAGGCCAGCGCAGAGCCGTTCACCGTGTGCACCAGCTGCAACGGCCCGCCCCCGTCCGGCCGGTAGCGGACGTTGGCCCGGCGGGCCTGGTAGTCGCGGAACCAGCTGACCGAGCTCACCTCGAGCCAGCGGTCCACCCCCGGCGCGTAGGCCTCCAGGTCGAAGGTCCGGGCCGACGACCCGCCCAGGTCGCCGCAGCACAGGTCGAGCACCCGGTACGTCAGCTCGAGGTCCTGGAGCATGGATTCGGCCCGCCGCAGAATGTCGGCCTGCGCCTCCAGCGCGTCCTCGGGCGTCGTGTAGGCGAACAGCTCCACCTTGTCGAACTCGTGCACCCGCAGCAGTCCCCGGGTGTCGCGCCCGGCCGACCCGGCCTCGCGGCGGTAACAGGCCGTCGCGGCGGTGAAGCGCAACGGGAGCTGGGACTCCTCCAGGATCTCGCCGCGCTGCATGGAGGTCAGCGGGACCTCGGCCGTCGGGATCAGCCAGAGGTCGTCGCGCTCGAGGTGGTAGGCGTCGTCGGCGAACTTGGGCAGGTGGCCCGTGGACGTCATCGTCTCGGTCAGCACCACGGTCGGCGGGCGGATCTCCTCGTAGGCCGGCGAGTGGCGGTCGATGGCGAAGGCGGTCAGCGCCCGCAGCAACCGCGCGCCCGGGACCCCGGTAGAGCGGGAACATGGAGCCGGCCAGCCGCGCCCCGCGCTCCATGTCGAGGATCTGCAGCGACTCGCCGATCTCCCAGTGCGGGACCTCCTGGTGTTCCGCCCGCCCGGGCTCCGGCCGCCCGGCTTCCTGCCCCGGCCACCACCGGCGGACTTCCACGTTGTCGGCCTCACCCAACCCGTCCGGAGCGTCCTCCGCCGGCAGGTTGGGGAGATAGAGCAGCCCCGTGCGGACCTGCTCGGACAGGACGTCGGCCTCGGCCGCGGCCGCCCCGCTCCTCCTCACCGAGCTGGCGGCTGCGCACGCTGAGCTCGGCCGCCTTCGCCTCGTCTCCCGCCTTCTTGGCCTGCCCGACCTGCCGCGAGAGGTCCTTGACCTCGGCCCGCATCGCCTCGGCGCTCGCCACCTGGGCCCGCCACGCCGCGTCGGCTGCGCAGCACGGCGTCCACCTCGGCCGCCTCCACGCCGCGCCGGGCCAGCGCGGCCTTGACCGCGTCGGGGTCGTCTCGGAGCGCCCGGATATCGATCACTCCTGCTCAAAGTAGCCTGCGACGCCGTGCCAGCCGTCGAGGTCACCGGCCTTACCGTGCGCTACGGACCAGCCGGCACACCGGCCGCGGTCGACGGCCTCGACCTGGCCGCCGCGGCGGGTGAGGTGCTGGTCGTGCTCGGGCCCAACGGGGCGGGCAAGACATCGACCGTCGAGACGTTGGAGGGCTATCGCCGCCCCGCCGCCGGTCACGTGCGGGTGCTCGGGCTCGACCCGATCGCCGACCATGCCTCGCTCAGCGGCCGCGTCGGGGTGATGCTCCAGCGCGGAGGCGTGTACCCCATGCTCGGCCCGCGCCGCGTCCTCACCCTCTTCGCCGGCTACTACCCCGACACCGGTGCCGGCCGACGAGCTGCTCGACCTGGTCGGCCTGCGCGCCGTCGCCGCCACGCCCTGGCGGCACCTCTCGGGCGGCGAACAGCAGCGGCTCTCCCTCGCCCTGGCCCTGGTCGGCCGGCCCGAGGTGGCATTCCTCGACGAGCCGACCGCCGGCGTCGACCCCGAGGGCCGTATCGCCGTGCGCGCCGTGGTGGCCGCGCTGAAGGAACGGGGCGTGTGCGTCGTCCTCACCACCCACGAGCTCGGCGAGGCGGAGAAGATGGCGGACCGGATCGTGATCCTCTCCGCGGGGCGCGTCGTGCTCGAAGGGACGCCCCACGGCCTGACCGCCGGCGCGGGTACCGGCGCCGGTGCGTCCGCCGGCGGCGGCCCCGTCATCTCGTTCGGGGCACCGCCCGCCCTCGACGTCGACGCGCTGGCCGAGGCCATCGGCCCGGGGACCACCGTGACCGAGACCGCGCCCGGGCGCTACCGGGTCGAGACCACGACGGTGGCGACGCCCGCCGTGACGGCGGCCGTGGCGAACTTCCTGGCCGCGCGCGGCGCCACGCTCACCGACCTGGTGGCGGGCAAGACCTTGGAGGACGTCTACTTCGAAACCGTCGGGCGGCGGCGGCGGCGGCCGACACCCCGGACGAGATCCCGGCGGGCGACGCTGGGTCGGCTCGCCGCCGGGGCCGGAGGCGGAGCCGGTGAGCACGACCGCGAACACGCCCGCGAACACGCCCGCGCACACCCCCGCGCACAGAGCGACCGCGCACCCTGCGCCCGCTCACCGCGCAGACCAGCGCCGAGATCTACATGACGCTCCGCCGCGGCGAGACGCTGCTGCTGACCCTCGGCATCCCGGTCGTCTTCCTGCTCTTCTTCTCGAAGGTCTCGGTCGTCTCCACCCCCACCACCACGCCGGCCAACTTCTTCGTGCCCGGCATTCTGGCGCTCGCCGTCATGTCGACGGCGATGGTCTCCCTCGGCATCGCCACCGGCTTCGAGCGCGGCTACGGCGTACTCAAGCGCCTCGGTGCCACCCCACTCGGTCGCCCGCGCCTCCTCGGCGCCAAGATCGTCACGATCGTCGCCGTCGAGCTGCTGCAGGCCGCCGTCCTCCTCCCTGTGGGGCTCGCCCTCGGGTGGAACCCCGGTGGCGGCGGGGCCGCCGCCGTGGCGGGTGCGATCGGCGCCGTGCTCCTGGGTTCGGCCGCCTTCGCCGGCATCGGCCTCCTCATGGCCGGCACCCTGCGGGCCGAGGTGAACCTGGCCGCGGCCAACGGCCTGTACCTGATCCTGCTGCTGCTCGGCGGCATGATCGTCCCGATCTCGAAGCTCCCGAGCGGGCTGGCGGACTTCGCCAAGCTGCTGCCGGCGGAGGCGCTGTCCTCGGCGTTGCACGCCACCCTCGGAGCCGGCGCCGCGGTGCCGGCCGAGTCGTGGGCCGTCCTCGCGGTCTGGGCGGTGGCGGCGCCGGTGGCCGCCGCGCTCACGTTCAAGTGGGAATGACCGAGAACAATTCGGTGCACCTGAACGACCCCGACGGATCGCCCCTGCCTGCGCCGGGCGACGGCTGGCTCACCAAGCGCACCGCGTTCGCCCTCGTGGCCATGGGCCTCGCCGTGATCACGATCGCCAACGACTTCACCGCCTTCAGCGTCGCCATCCCCACCATGGAGAACGCAGCTCCACGCCAGCCTCTCGACCGTGCAGTGGGTCCTCAACGCCTACGCGCTCGTCTTCGGCGTGGCCATCGTCACGGGCGGCCGGCTGGCCGACATGTTCGGCCGGCGCCGGGTCTTCCTGATCGGCACCGCCATCTTCGCCCTGTTCTCGCTGGCGTCCGGCCTGGCGCCCGACGCGCTGACGCTGATCATCTTCCGGGGACTGATGGGGATCGGCGGCGCCATGATGTGGCCGGCCATCCTCGGCCTCACCTTCGACCTCCTGCCCGAGTCGAAGGCCGGCCTGGCCGGCGGGCTCGTCATCGCCGCCGCGGGGCTGGGCAACGCCATCGGCCCGTTGGTCGGCGGCGCGCTGACCCAGGCGCTCAGCTGGCGCTGGATCTTCTTCGTCAACCTCCCGATCGCCGGGCTCGCCGCCGCCGCCACCTGGTGGACGATCCCCCACGACAAGGCGGTGGCGCCCGGCCAACGCCTCGACTACGCCGGCGTCGCCACGTTGAGCGGCGGGCTCATCGCGCTCCTGCTCGCCCTCGACTTCTCGAGCTCGTGGGGCTGGAGCAGCAGCCGGGTGGAGCTCATCGTCGCCGTCGCCGTGGTGCTCCTCGTCGCCTTCGTGTTCTCAGGAGCGGCGTGCCAAGGAGAGCGCCCTCCTTCCGCCGGACGTGTTGCGCAACCGCTCCTTCGTCGCCGCCTGCGCGTGCGTCCTGTGCATCTCGCCCGTCTTCTTCGGCGTGTTGCTCTACGTGCCCCAGATCATGATCAAGGTGCTCGGCTACGACCCGCTCGATGGCGGGCCTCGGCCTGCTCCCCATGATGGCGACCTACGCCGGCGGTGTCGCTCGTGGCCGGCCACTTCTACTCGCGCATCGGCGCCCGCCTGTCGGTCTCGGCCGGCGCCGCCTGCATCACCATCGGCATGGTCCTGCTGGCGCTGCTCCCCGCCCGTCCCGACCTACCTGTCCCTGCTGCCGGGCCTGCTGATCCTCGGCGTCGGCATCGCCTTCTTCTATTCCTCGGTCACCACGGCGGGCGTCACCTCACTCGACCCGAGCCGTTCGAGCCTGGCCGGCGGCCTGGTCTACATGTGCCAGGTGGCCGGCGGTTCCGTCGGCCTCGGGATCTCGACCGCCATCGTGGCGGCCGCGCCGAACGACTCGACCGACTTCGTCGGCGGCATCACGGACGCCTTCACCTTCGATGTCGTCATGGCCCTGTTGGCCACCGTCATCGCGTTCGTCGGTCTGGGCCGTCGCTTCGCCACGGCGCGCGTTGTTGCCGCCGCATGACCCGACCCGTCTCCTGACCGACCCGTCTCCTGACCGACCCGTCCCTAGTGGGCGGAAGGGAGGAGCGCCCGCTCGTCGGCCGTGAGCGAAGCGGGGGTGAGCACGGCGCCGCGGACGATCTTGGCGATGGTGCCGTCGCCCTTGACGAACACCGCGTAGGGATCGCCGTCGAAGTAGAAGAGCCCGTTGGTGATGTCGGCCTGCTGGTCGTAGGCGACGGGAAACGTCACGCCGGCCTCGTGGACGAAGGCCTTCGCGCTCGATCGGGTGTCCTCGCTGTCCACCCCGATGACGCGGATGTGCGAGAGCGCGCCGCCGGCCTGTTGCTGGCGCTGCACGGCGGCGGCCAGCGGCGGGAGCTCCTGGTGGCAGCTCGGGCACCAGTTCCCGAAGAAGAGGAGGACCGCCGGCGTGCCGTTGCCGCCGCCGTCGGAGGGCACCGCGACCCGCGACCCCCCGCTGGGCCCGATGTTCTGCTGGCTGAACGCCGGCACCCGCCCGCCCACCTGCGGTGCGCTGGTCGAGCTCGGGCTCGTGCCGATGCTGGTGGTCACCCCGACGATGACGATGATCAGGAGGCCGATGCCGAGGCCGATGAAGATGAAGCGCTTGCGGGGCTTGCCGACCATCGGCACGGTGCTCGGCGCCGCGGCCGACGGCGGCGCGAAGGACGGCTCGGGGGAAGGCTCCTGGTCCGGAGGCGGGACGTCGGTCATACCGCCGGGGAACTTAGTGAATCTGGTTACGAATGAGTACGTCGCCCGCCATCGCCACGAAGAGCACGGTCAGGTAGGTGATGGAGAACCCGAACACCTTCATGGCGTCGCGCCCGGTGACCTGCCCGTTCTGCGCCAGGCCCCAGAGGCGGGTCACGAAGTAGAGGAACCCGGCGCCCAGCACGGCGGCGGTGATCATGTAGATCCAGCCGAGGTGCGCCACCGGACCGAACAGGAACGAGACCGCCACCAAGGCCACCGTGTAGTACACGATCTCGGTGGTGGTGCGCTTCATGGAGGCCACGACCGGGAGCATGGGCACGTCGGCGGCGGCGTAGTCCTCCTTGTACCGCACGGCCAGCGACCAGAAGTGCGGCGGCGTCCAGATGAAGATGATGGCGAAGAGGACGACGGGCGCCCAGGCCAGGCTGTCGGTGACGGCGGCCCACCCGACGAGCACCGGCACCGCGCCGGCTGCGCCGCCGATCACGATGTTCTGGGTCGACCGGCGCTTGAGCCACAGCGTGTAGACGAAGACGTAGAAGAGCGTGGCCGAGATGGCCAGGACCGCCGAGAGCAGGTTGACGGCGAGCCACAGCTCCACGAAGGCCGCCACCTCGAGCGCGAGGGCGAAGACCAGGGCGGCGGTGGGCGTCATGGCGCCGGTCACCAGCGGCCGGTTCTTGGTCCGGTTCATCAGCCGGTCGATGTCGCGGTCCACCACCATGTTGATGGCGTTGGCCCCGCCGGCCGCCAGCGCGCCACCGACCAGGGTGGCGGCCATGAGCCAGACCGGGGGCAGGCCGCGCTGCGCCACCACCATGGTGGGGAGCGTCGTGACCAGCAGGAGCTCGATGATCCGTGGCTTGGTCAGGGCGACATAGGCCCCGACGGTCGACCACGACCATTTCGCTCGCCGGACCGGGAGGGCGGGCGACTCGACGGACATCTCGGTGCACTCTACGGCCGCAACCCGCCCGGGACCAGCCGCACTCGCCCGGGACCAGGCGACCGGCGCCGGTACGCTTGGCCGGAGTGTCGCGGCGCCGCACCCCCACCGTCTCGCCCTCGCTGAGCCATCGGCTCAACGTCCTGGCCCTGGTCCTGACGGCCCTGATCGTCGTGACCGGGGCCGCCGTCCGCCTGACCGGATCCGGCCTCGGCTGCGCCGACTGGCCGGAGTGCTCGGTCGGGCACCTGACCCCGGCGGTCCAGTTCCACGGCCTGGTCGAGTTCGGAAACCGCCTGGTCACCGTGGTCCTGACCGTGGCGGTGATCGCCGCCCTCCTGGGCGCCATCTTCCGCGCCCCGCGCCGGCGCGACCTGATCTGGCTGAGCGGCGGCCTGGTGGCCGGTGTCGTGGCCCAAGCGGTCCTGGGCGGGATCGTCGTCTACACGAAGCTCAACCCCTATCTCGTCATGGTGCACTTCTTCGCCACGATGCTCCTGCTGGTGGACGCTGTCGTGCTGGTCCACCGCTCGACCCGCGACTACGGCCCGGGGTCGGCCCACCTCCTCGTGCCGCGGCCGCTGATCCGGCTCTTCTACGGCGCCCTGGCGATCCTGGCCCTCGTCATCGCGGCGGGCACGGCCACCACCGGTGCCGGCCCCCACGCCGGCGACGCCTCGGGTCAGCAGGTGGCCAAGCGCATCCCCATTGCCTTGCGCGACATGGCCGAGCTCCACTCGAGCCTGGCCCTCCTCCTGATCGGGGTGACCATCGGCCTCGTGGTCGCCCTGCACATCGGCGACGTCCCCGAGCGGGTGCGCCGCTCCGCCCGCATCCTGATGGTGGTGCTCGTGGCCCAGGCCGCCGTGGGGTACACGCAGTACTTCACGCACCTGCCGGCGCTCTTGGTGGAGGTGCACATCCTGGGCGCCACCGCATTGGTGATCGGGGCCGTGCAGACCTTCCTCGCCTGCACCTACCACGCGCCCGAGGCGGTGCCCGCCCCGTTGGTCCACGACACCTCGACGCAGGGGGTCCCGATCGGTGCCCATTAGGCTTGAGCGTTCCGTGCCAACCGCACGGCCCGGCCCCCATCGTCTAGCGGCCTAGGACACCGCCCTTTCACGGCGGCAGCACCGGTTCGAATCCGGTTGGGGGTGCTCTTTGGGCTTGGCCCCGTTCGGTGGACCGCAGTGATGACGATGCGGCCAGCGGGATGGTTGTGTGTAGGTTTGCGAATACGGTCGGGCTCAGGGTGTTCGGGCGCTGCGGGGCCGGGCCGTGTTGGAGATGTTTCGAAGTAGTCGGCCATGCCGACGGCCAGTTGGGGGTATCACACATCGACGGCGCCGCCATGGTCGGGGCAGACAGTCGACTCGACGCTCGACGACCTGGGAACCGGCGATCTACAAACGGGGTTGGTGGCCGTGACTCATGGCCCGGTCTCGCGCCATGGCGCACCATTACTTTGACCTTCTCGTCGTCCGACTGAGCGTCCTCGTCGCCACAGATCGGTTGCGCCACACGAGGCGGCTGCGGAAGCATCCCCACCCCAGGGCGACTTCACGTCGTAGGGCCTGCTGACATCACCGCCAGGTTGTCGAATCAACGGACCTGCGGCCATCAGCGGCACTGCTCCTGATACCTTCGGCGAATTCCGTATTCCCACCCACCTCCGATGACCGGGTCCACGGGGACACGGCGACACAGTGGCCGCACCCACGCCGGCGCCCTGCTGCTCGCTTCCGTGATAATCGTGCTCACGACCTCTGTCGGCTTTGACGCGCCGTCGGCCGCTGCCGCCGGCTCCACACGTCCGCTCCCGGCCGGTCGCACGCCTTCGGCGATCTCCAGGATGGTCTGTTCCGCGAAGCCCAGAAGGAGATGGCCGAAGCTCTCGGAGTGAAGGCGGTCGTCTCGAAACCGACCTGGGTGAACCATGCCTATGCCTGCCGTTATCGATACCCGAACGGTTCGTTCGCCCTCACCGTGAAAGAGTTGTCGAGTTGGTCACAGACCTTGGCCCACTACGGCGCCCAGGCACGCCGACTCGGTCGGGTGAAGACCATCCGCAACCTGGGTCAGGGGTCGTACCAGACCAAGAATGGCACGGTCATCGTCCGGAAGGACTGGAAGATCCTGACGGTCGACATCTCGGGGCTACCGCCGCAGTTCGGTGATCCACCCACGAGGAGGAGCGACATAGCCGTGACGGTGGCTGATGTGATCCTGGCTTGCTGGGCCGGGGACTAAGCGGTCCGGCGAGTACTCGAACCGAGAAGGGAAGTTCTGGCTCGCCCGGTTAGAAGGTGACGGCGCCAGAGTCAACCTGCTTCGGCCAACCCACCGCGCCGACGGTCCCGGCGGGCGGAACGGTCATCACGAGGCCGAGGCACATCTCGTCGGACGAACCGTCCCCCCACGTGACATAACGCGGCGGGAGGTTCCGCAACGAGGGCAACTCCTGACGGAGCGTCGGATCGTAGGTACAGGAGACCTGGATTTTGTCCCCCGGTTTCACCGCGATCGGTGTCGCCAGGTCGTAGGCCTTCTGATAATGGAAGTTGTAGTTGGGAACGTTCAGGATCGTCCTCTGGTCCGGGGTGCCGGGATTGAGGGTGATCCGCATACTCTGGCCGAGCAGGTGCATGTGCGCCCCGACGCGGACGACGGTCCCCGCCTGGTTGACGGGCCAACTGCACGACGTGGTGTCGCCCGCCGGTGGGTTCTGGCTATTCCGCCCGCAGACCGCCTCAATCGTGTTCACGAAACCGACTGCGCCCTGTCCGAATCGCTGGCCCAGGTCAGCGAGCGAGGCGGTGCGGTTGCACATCGGACCGGTCACGCCCGTGGGGCATGGGATATCTGGTGGCGCCGGCATGAGGGCAAGGCTCAGGGGCCGCAAAGGCGTCGATGACGGCACGGTGTGGAGAACCAGCTTGGCGCGGACCGGCCTGTCGCCGAGCAGCAGGTTGTAGTGGATCTGCATGACGACGAGGCTGCCCTTCGGCAGGGGCTGCCCGACGCCGGCGGGCAGCACATCCTCGCCGTGCCCAGGTGCCCACGCCGACAACCATGGGGTCTCCCCGAGGTGTGCGAGGTCGGCTCCCGGCAACGCTGTCTCGCCGAAGCACGTCCACCCCTTCCCCCCGACGTCGTTCGCCTCCGCCTGGGCCGCGAGCGCCGGTGGCACGAGGAACAGGATCGCGTGATGGACCTCGTCGCTGTTGGGGTAGAACTGGCTCGACACGATGAACGAGTTCTGCGTCACGTGAGGATTGACGAGGGTGCAGTGGTAGTCGTCCGTCCCGCCGTTCGGCGGATGTGGCGTGTACGCGCCCGGTGCCTGCAGTGAGATCGTCGTCTGCGGCGGCAGCGACTGGCCCCCCGCCGGCACGGCCCCGAAGAAGACCGACCCGGCGAGCACGGCCAACGCAGCCACACGAACCAGGATCCCGCCCCTCACGACGGGGACTGTATCTGGTCTGCTACCCGCGTACCGTGCGAGCGACACTGAAGGTTTCGGTGTGATGGTGCAGCGTCGACGTCACCGAGAAATGCCAGGTCCCCGGGGTGGTCACCACAATGTCCACGTAGTGGCCCGGACTCAGCGTGAACTGTCGGAGCCGCTGGCGAGGGACGCCCGGCCCTGACGCGGTGACGATCGGGGTCGCCGAGGGCTCCGAAGGCAGGACCACGTGGAACTGGCTGGGGCCGGCCGACCCCGGGGACAGGTACACCTGTGCCGCGCCGCCCGTCGGCAGGTTGACACTCGTGATGTCCGGCAGAGTGGGCAAGAGGCTCTGACCCCTGGCCGGTGAGATCAGCTGCGCGCCGACGGTGATGGTCGCGAACAAGGCGATGGGGAGAGCGACGGCGGCGGCGAGGCCCCGGCGCCCGCGGACGAGCTGCGGCGGGCGCACCGAGGCCACGCCCTGGCGGCCCACGCGTGTCAGCCGCAGGCTGTTGGCGACGACCAGGAGGCTGGAAAGTCCCATGGCTACTGCCGCCACCAACGGATCGAGCAGACCAGCCGCCGCCAACGGCAAGGCCGACACGTTGTAGCCCATCGCCCAGCCGAAGTTCTGCAGGATCACCGAGTACGTGGCGGAGGCCACGCCGATCGCGGCCGGCACACCCAGAAGGTCGTTTCCGATCAACGCGACGTCACTCGTGGTGAGCGCGGCCTCAGAACCACTCCCGATCGCACACCCCACATCGGCGGCGGCGAGTGCCGGTGCGTCGTTGACGCCGTCACCGACCATGACGACCCCGCGGGAATTGCCGCGCAGGTTGCGCAGGGCCGCGAGCTTCTCTTCAGGATCGAGGCCGCCGCGGGCCGTATCGATCGACAGCGCCGCGGACACCGCGGTCACCGCTGCGTCGCTGTCTCCACTCAGAATGGCGGTGCGCATCCCGAAGTCGTGCAGCCGGCGGACGGCTGCGCCGGCTTCCGAACGAAGAGGGGTGGAGATGGCAAGGACACCAACCACCTCATCGTCCACCGCGACGGCCACCACCGTCTCGCCTCGCGCGCGGTACTCGCTCACCACCGGCTCCAACTCGTCCGGCAGGGGGTCCACCTGGGCCCGCACGACCCGGACAACCCGGCCGTCGACCAGGCCGGTGACCCCGAGGCCGGGGAGCATTTCGACCTGTTCGGCGCGCTGCCGGGGTTGGTGGGCCGTCCGGATAGCGCCCGCGATGGGGTGCTCGATGTCTGCTTCGACAGCAGAGGCCGCACCAAGCACATCCTCGGTGGAGTGTCCCGGGAGCGTCGACACCGCGACGACCGCGGCGGTCCCCATTGTGAGCGTTCCCGTCTTGTCGAACGCGACGACCTCGACCGAGGCCAGCCGCTCCAGCGCGTCGGCGTTCCGGATGAGGATGCCCAGCGCGGATGCGCGGCCGCACCCGACCATCATCGCCACGGGAGCCGCCAATCCCATGGCGCAAGGGCACGCGACCAGCAGAACCGCAATGGCGCTGAGCGTCGCCGTCCCCAGATCGGAGGCAATGGCCCACCATCCGACGAACGTCAGTGCCGCAAGGAGAAGGACGGCGGGCACGAAGACGGCACTCACGCGGTCGGCCAGCCGCTCGATCGGTGCCTTCTGGCTCAGTGCATCGTCGACCACACGTTGGAGCCGAGCCAGCACTGACTCCCCGGCGGCCGCCCGCACCTGGACCACCAGAATGCCGGAACCATTGCGCGTGCCTCCGGTGACGCGTGCCCCTGGGCCGCGATCGACTGGCAGGGGCTCGCCGGTCAGCATGGACTCGTCGACGGCCGACCAGCCCTCTACGACCTCGCCGTCGAGGGGGATGGTCTCTCCGGGCAGCACGCGCACCCGGGCGCCAACGGGGACCGCCTCGGGCGCGACCACCCGGTCGAAGATGACCCCTTCGACGGCCGGCGTGATGAGTCGCGCCGTCGGGGGACGCAGCGAGAGGAGCGAGTGCAACGCCCGCGCCGCGCGGACACGGGCGCGGGCCTCGACGGCGCGCCCGGTGGCCAGGACAGCGATGATCAGCGGCGCCATGGCGCCGTGGAGCCGCGCCGCGAAGGCCCCATTGCCGCCCAGGTGGAGGTGGCGGCCTCCCAACGCCACCGCCTCGACGGCGCTGACCGCCAGCGCAGCGAGCGTGCCCAACGTGATCAGTGTGTCCATGCTCGTCGCTCCGTGACGGAGCAGGCGTGCGGCGGTGCGGAGAAAGGGCCAACCGCCGATGATCTCGACGAGGCACGCCAGGAGGAACACGATCCAGCCGCTCGTCGCCGACTCGGGCGCAAGGAGGGCGATCAGCAGCGCGGTGAGTGCCAGCGGCCATGATGCGCCGGCACGCCACCACCAGCCGTCCCGGTCAACCGACTCGTCGGTCCCCGACGGCACATCTGGGGCGGGACTCGGCGGAGTACCCGCTCGCGTCGACCACGGCGCACAGCTCCCTGGTCGACGTCGTGGCGGGATCGAAAGTGACGTAGGCCCGTTCGGTCGCCAGATTCACTGCAGCGCTCGCCACCGACGGATTCGATCGGAGCGAGCGCTGGACGCGCTGGGCGCAGGACGCGCAGTGCATGCCCCCGATCAGCAGTTCGGACGTCGACCAATTCCTCCGCGTCTCCGACCAGGCGATCAGCAGTCGGGAGCGCCGTGGTCACGGCGTGGGCGGCGGGTCCCCGTGATCGACCCGTGATGATCCGTAGCCGAGCTCGGCGATCGTCGACTGGAGCACGCCGATATTGGTCACGTCGTCGTCGAACATCAGCTGGGCGCGTGCGGCCCGAGATCCACCTGAACCGTGAGGAGCCCCGGCTGGTCGGCGAGGACCTCCTCGATGAGTGCAGCGCAGGACTCGCAGTGCATTCCGGTCACATCGAGTTCGACGGTCGTCATGGTCGCTTCTTTATAACCGTACCGGCCGGGTCGATCACGAACCACTTGCCCCCGAGGTTGTTGATGTCTTGCCCCGTCGACTCCTTCGGGCCCGAATCGATCACCCAGAGATAGAGCGGCCACTTGTTGTAGGTGACCTGCACGGTTCCGTCCTTGCGCTTCGCCATGCCCAACAGCCTGGCCTTGATGCCAGGACCGGATGGCACCTTTGTCACTCCACTGGGAAGGAGCAGCGGTGGCCAAGCCGTCGCGCATTGGCCATAGCATTTCGAGCTGCCGGACTGCTTGTCCGGGGCGAAGACGTAGAGGGTGAAGCCCTGGCCGTCGAGCAACACCTTTCCCAGCCCGCGCACCTTCCCCGCATTGACCTCGTACACCGGAGCAGGCGCTGACGAGATCGTTCGTGTGGCCGCCAGCGTCGCCGGCGAGGACCCATTGTCTGTCTGGCCGTGCGGCGTCGCGGAGAACGCGGCGGTGCTCGTCATGGCCGAGCCGCCGACCGCAACGGACACGGTCGCAGCCAAACAAGTGATGAGCATTGAGCATCGCTGCAGTTGCAATCCGTCTCCGTTCCCTGACTCTCATCATGGCCACCCCGCCACGGGCTACGCGGCGGTCGCCAAGGTAGCAGTCAGGATATTGCCGACCGACGTCGTGAGGACTCAGATGATGAGAACCAAGAGGACACCCATGGCCACCGCCATCAGCACGTGGGAGGTGTCGAGCAGGGCAGGCCTCGCAATTGCCGCAGCGAATGCCGCCCGGATCACCAATATCCCTCCCAGCTTCGGGTTCGATGCCGGTCCCGGGACCGGGCGGCCCTGTCCCCCTGCAGTGCGTACCGAAATAGGTGGCACCGCGGTTTGGAGATGCGATGGTGAAGATCGCCGAGCCGAAGAGAAGCAAGGCCGTCGCGAAGGCCAGCCCCGGGTCGAGCCGGGCCGCTCCGGTCGCCGTGCTCATGCCCATCGACATGGACATGGAGCCGGGGAGCGAGCCGGCCGGCGGGGAACCAGTACATGAGGAGCATCGCAAAGCTCATGACCGCGTGGATGGCCGTATGCGGGACGTGAAGACCCCAGACCTGCACTGACTGGATCGAGCGCACGACGAACCAGGCCAGGAGGGCAACAAAGATCACTTCCCAGAGCACGCTCGGGCCGGAAGCCCATGCGGGGACGAACATGCCCGCCATTGATACACCCATAGCCACGTGAGAGATCTCGACGTCCCGGCCCCCGGAGCGGCGGTCGAAGATTGACGTGAGTAGCAACACCAGACCGTAGGCGGCGGTCACCAGCATGAGGACGCCCAACAGGTAGTACAGGCCGACCGGGTTGCCGACCATCAGGTCTCGAGCTCGCCTGCCGTGTCGGCACCAGAGTCGGCCCCCGATTCGAACGCGGGGGGCAGGGGCCAGTACGCCACAATGAAGAGGAGCACCAGCAGCCCGGAGTTCGGGTCTGTCGCACCACCAGCGAGCACCCCTCCCATGTTCTGGATTGCGACCCAGATGAGGGCAAAGACGATGAACGCGACGGCCAGGATCACCTGCGTCAGCGCGGGTTGGAAGTAGACGCACGCTGCAACGACCATGCAGAAAAGTGCGAAGAGAACCGCTACCGTCGTCCCGTCGTGCAGCAGGATGGCCTGCGACCAGCGATCGAGACCAACAAGCCATCCCGGCTCGCCTGCTCGTGTCTCCTCCACTACGTCGCGCAAGGCAAGCGGTGAACGGCCGTGACCGACCACCGTGAGTACTGCCACCAGGGTCCATACGGACGCCCAGAGGATGCGGGCAGCGGGCACCCCTATCGATCTGGCGGCAACGAAGCGGCTGGGGGGCGCCGCGGCGGTCGCCGGCCAGAGGACCACGGCAAGCAGTGCGTAGTACAAGACAGCACCCGGTCCGCCGCCGAATGGACTCGCCCCGCCGGTGAACAGGCCGCCCAGACCCTCTCCCAACCACCACACCAGCAGTGACCACACCACCGAGAGAGCCAGTGCGGCACGGCACGTGGGACGCCACGCAATGCCGAACGCAATCAGGAATTGGACGGCGCTGAAGGTCCCATTTGTCAGGACGGGTTGGTGGGCGCTCAACGAAGCGCTCCAGGTGATCGTGTGCGCAATCCACGAGGGGTTACCCACCGCGGCAGCGTGTAACCTCCCGCTGAATCCGTTGGGCCCCGCGGTGAACATGACTGATTGCAGTTGCAGCGCGGCGTCCATGAGCCACACGGTGGCGAGGAGTAAGCGAAGGGTCTGCTGCAGATCCCGATCGCGGCGGGCGGGTGCGGACTCGTGGATGCGCTTCGCCTCTGCCCGGGACCCGACCCGGTCGGCGATCGTCATCCGCCCACCTCACGTCTCGTCAGCTCGGCCCCTACCCTGCGGACGGTCACGTCGTTGCGCACGCCACGCACTACCTCGTACTACGAATGGACACGCGGCTGCAAGCGCCGTTTCTCCCCTCGAGTCCGAATTTGCCGCAACGTTCGGGAAGGCCAGACATGACCACGGCGGGCGTCGCTCTGTCGAGGATGAACCGCTTCGAGCCAGAACGTCGTCTGGAGGGAGTCTGCTGGACAGCCTTCTCCGGTCTGACGAGGCAGATGTCCACCTGGCCTGAGCGAACCGATCCTGGGTCTCCGTGCCTCACCGGTGGATCGGCACGGCGGGCCCGACCATCTCACACTTCCATCGCGCGATTCGACACCTAAGCCAATGGGCTCCACAGCGGCCCGCGGCCGGCGGTTCACGACGAGGAGGGGCACGCTCCGGCCGTGACGGAGACGTAGACCCGCTTCGGGTGGCCCACGGCCTGCACGGTGAGATGGCTGGCTCCCGGCTTCGAGGTGATCCTTCCGTTCTTCGTCGCCGCGATGAACACGGTCCTCTCGACGTTCGCAGCCCGTGTCGGTGCGTACACCATGCTGAACGCCCCCGTGAAGGGGTTGAAGATCGTCGAGTTGGGTCGCCTGCGACTGCCTGCGATGGTCGCGGGTGTTGGATCCGCTCCCTGAGCATGGATTGAAGAATCGGACGAATTCGGGATCACACAGACCATTCGTCAAGGCTGTGACCTGGCTCGCTTCCAAGTTTGGTGAGTTCGATAACGTCCTGTTGGGGGTGATCTTCGGGCTGGGCGCTACGTTGAGTCGGCTCCACCACCTTCGGTCAATGAGTCGAGGTCACATGGCCCTGGTCAACAACGCGGTGTACGTCGACGGGCGACGGACGGCCGACCCGCGGACGCTCGACGAGACCTACGAGGCGTTGCGTGAGCGGCACGGCATGGCCTGGATCGGGCTCTACCGGCCCGATCTCGAGGAGATCCGGTCCGTTGCGCACGAATTCCAATTGCACGAGCTGGCCGTCGAGGACGCGGTCGCAGCGCACCAGCGCCCGAAACTGGAGCGCTACGGCACGACGCTCTTCACCGTCCTGCGGCCGGCGCGCTACGTCGATGCGACGGAGGAGGTCGAGTTCGGCGAGCTCCACATCTTCACCGGGCCCGACTTCGTCGTCACCATCCGTCACGCGGAGACGCCTGATCTCAGCAAGGTGCGCAAGAGGCTGGAGGAGACGCCGGACCTGCTCCGCCTCGGCCCAGAGGCGGTGCTCTACGCCATCGTCGATCAGGTCGTCGACGAGTACGGCCCGGTCGTGTCAGGTCTCGAGAACGACATCGACGAGATTGAGGACCAGCTCTTCAAGGGCGGGGACAGGGCGCTGGCGCGGCGGATCTATGAGCTCTCCCGGGAGGTGATCGAGTTCCAGCGAGCGACACAGCCGCTCCTCGGCATGCTGCGGGCGCTCGAAGGGGGCTTCGAGAAGTACGAGGTGGAGCTCGAGCTGCGCAGGAACCTCCGCGACGTCAGCGACCACGTCATCCGGATCGTCGAGCGCGCCGACTCCTTCCGGGTCCTCCTCCAGAACGCGCTCACCGTCCACAGCACGCTCGTCGGGCAGCAACAGAACGACGAGATGCGCAGCCTGACCGAGACGAGTGTCGCCCAGAACGAGGAGGTCAAGAAGATCTCCGCCTGGGCCGCCATCGGCTTCGCGCCGACCATTGTCGGGACCATCTACGGCATGAACTTCGACCACATTCCCGAGCTCCACTGGTACTACGGGTACCCCATGGCGCTGGGCCTGATGGTGGCGAGCTCGACGGCCCTCTACGTCCTCTTCAAGCGCCGCAAGTGGCTCTAGCCTCGGTCAGACTGGGACCTTGAGCTGAGAGAGCTGAGGCTGACGGGAGAGGGGGCGCACGACGATGCGCTTCAACCACATGGAGTTGACGTTCCCGGTCGGGAGCCTGACCACGGCGCTGCGTGAGGAGATCGACGCCTTCTACGGCTCCGTCTTCGGATGGAAGGGACTCGACACCGACGTGGTCGGGCAGTCCTGCCACCTGCTGATGCCCGACCCCGATCAGTTCATCCTGCTGGCCGAGAGCGAGCGGCCGATGAGCTCGCCCGGCTTCGACCACCTCGGACTGCTCCAAGACACCCGACAAGAGGTCGACGACGTGCTCGAGGCCTGCGAGCGCTACGCCGAGAAGGACGACCGGGTGTCCATCAAGCGCTACGAGGACCTCGTCTACCCGGGCCTCACGATCCACGCCTTCTACGTCAAGTACCTGCTGCCGATCTACTTCGACGTGCAGAGCATGGAGCGCTCGTAGGCACCAGGGTCACGACGACGGGCAGGCTCCGGCCGTCACCGTGATGTACACCTGAGTCGGCTTCCCGACGGTCTGCACGGTGAGATGCGTCGCCCCGGGCTTGGAGGTGATGCGGCCGTTCTTGACCGCCGAGCACCATCCGTCGGGGTAGTGCTGCGACGCCGCGATGTCGACGGTCGTCACCCCGTGCGCCGCCTCGGTAGGTGCGTACACCATGTTGAAGCCACCGGTGAACGGGTTGAAGATGACCGAGTTCGGGTCGCCGGCCACCGCCTGCGGATAGGCGCGCGAGAGCACCCCCACGATCGGCGAGTACGACCCGTCGGGCTCGACCAGACCCTCGGCCGACGAGCCCGTGGGGTCGTCGTAGAACTTCCACGCCCAATAGATCCAGCTCAGCTGGCTCAGACCGGCGTACTCCACGTCGAAGCCGGCGAGCGGAATGCTCGTCGTCGCGCCGAATTCGCTCATGAAGATGGCCGGCCCGCTCGGCTGGTTGGCCGAGCTCATGCCGAGCCTGGTGATGTCCTGCTCCGAGGCCGACGTCTCCTCCGACTGCAGGCACTTGAGGAGATCGGTCGGGTTCCCCGTGAGCGGGCTGCGGTCGCCGCAGTAGGTGTGGAAGTTGAACACGATGCGCTTGAACGGCATCGGGCCGAGCTGAGAGGGGACGTTCCCGCCGGTCACCCAGTAGATGTCCGGCTCCACGAAGGTCAGGTGATGGCGGTCGACGGACTGGATGGTCGGGATGACGCCGTTGGCGGGCGTTCCGGTCGGGCAGTTCAGCGCGCCCGCGCCGTTGGCCAGGAAGCCGGTATGGGCCTTGCCGGTGTAGAAGCACTCCAGCTGCCCGGTGAACGTGGACTCCGCCGCGGTCTGCGTCTCGGTCGAGAAGGGTTCGTTGTACGGGTCATAGCCGACGACCCAGGGATCGTTCTTGAACCGCTGTGCCACCGTCTTCCACACGAGGTCGAAGTTGCCCTGGAGGTTCCCCACCACGTCGTTGGCCCAGAAGTGTGCGACCGCCGTCTGCAGCGTCGGGTTCGAGTAGTTGTTCGACCACCGACCACCCTTGGGCACAATCGGGACGTTGTCGGTGCAGACGGCCCAATCCGGGGCGCCCTCGCCCCGGAAGTTCGTGTTGTACACGTCCTGATGCATGTCGAGCAGGGTGTAGATCCCGTATCGGGCGAGCAGGTTGACCGTGGCCTGCACGTGGTTCAGATAGGCCTCGGCCACCGCCTTGTTCCATTCGTGCCGCGTTGCCGGGTGCTCCCGGCGTGCAGACCTGCGGCTGGTTCGGGCCGCCTGAACCCGGCTCGAGCGCCTGCCACTCAATGCCGAGGCGCACGACGTTGAACCCGAGGCGCTGCATGTTGGCGGCGTCCGTGGCACTGAAGTTCCAGGGCGTCCCCGGGTCGGGGTACGCGATGTAGGGCGCGTGCTTGTAGACGACGTTGACGCCGTGCAGCAGGACGACGCGCCCGTTGGCGTCGTAGAGGTACGGCCCACCCGGTGAGCTGAGATAGCTGGGAACGTTCGGGCCGTTGCCCGGAGTGGAGGCCGCGCTGCTGAATTGGTACTGCACGCCCTTCCCGTGCAGTCGCACCACGTGTGGCGACAGGGCATTGATGTTGGGTTGGTTGACCACGTGCCTGGGCACCGTGGTGGTGGTCGTCGCTCCGACCGGCGCCGGGACCGGGGGCGTGGTGGTCGGCGGCGCCGTGGCCGAGGTCGTCGTCGACGGCGCCGTCGTCGTCGTGGCGGGCGGCCTGGTGGTCGTGGTGGTCGGCCTGGTCGTCGTGGTGGTCGAGGGCCCCGGTGCAACGGTCGTCGTGGTGGCCGCGCCCGCCTCGGCGACGACAGTGAGGAGCGGCGCGGCGGCGATGGCGGCGGTCGCCGCAAGGGCAACCTTCCTTCGATAGGTGAGCCTGAGCCCCATCGGCACCTCTCTCAATCGTCCCGCCGAGCCGACGACTGTACCCACGAATGCGTCAAATGTTGGGGACGGAGGACCGGATCACCACGATCACGGCTGGGACACGCCTGGGCGCGCCTAGATCAGGCGTCCCCGCCGCTTCCCCCGAACGAACAGATCGGCCGAGGCCTGCAGATCGCTCTGCATCTGGCTCTGGTTCTCGAGCAGTTCGTCGGCCCACAACATCTGCAGTGTCGTCTGCACCCGGTCGGCGCGCTGCTTGTCCCTGACGTCCTCGAAGGCCCTGCGGAGCACGTCGTGGAGGACCTCACCGTGCGGGGGCGGCTCGTCGAGCACGGCGCGACGGTCGGCGAGCAGTTCCGCGAACTCTTCGTACCAACGGTGGCTGGTGGCGTACGAGTCACGCAGGACCGCTTCGGCGACGGCGACGGATTCGAGCTCGGGCTGACCCGCCGCCGGAGGGCGGACGGGGAAGCGTGGCCAGCGTGAACGCCGCCAGCCGGAGCCGGTTCGATCCCGTGAAGAGCCGCGAGATCGTCTCCACGGACACGACCTTCGCTCCCCGCTCGGCGAAGAACTGGCGGAAGGCGTCGTCGAGGAGAAGGTAGGCGCGGTGTGACGCCTGCTGGCTGACCTCGGTGTCGACGTGGCGGCTGCGTCATGGTCAGCCGTTCGACCGCGTCGGCCAGGTACCCCGAGCTCGCCGCGAAGGCCACGGAGAGGGCGCGGCCGAGAGCGGCCGTCGCCCCGCGGGGCCAGAAGAGGATCCCGACGACGATGCTGACCCCGCACCCGATGGCCACGTCCTCAATGCGGGTCAGCCCGACCTTCCAGCCGATGGGCTGAATGATGTTGAACAAGATGATCACCAGCAAGGTGAAGGCCGCCTGCCCCGCCACGAAAGAGATCATGGAAGGCGCGATCCCGGAGATGAGCACCGCCACCGGGAGCAGCACCCACAGAAGGACCATGTGATCGGCGACGCCGATCATGATGAGCGATCCGACCACGAAGCCCAGCGCCGTCCCGCCGACGGCGCGCAAGGCGGTGGCACCCGTCCCGAGCGCGTTCGACCGCAGTACCGACATGGTCCCGAGCACCACCCAGAAGCCGTGGGACACGTTGGTCACCTCGACCACGGCGACCGCGAGGGCGAGCCCGATCGCCCCCCGCAGCGCGTTGCGGAACCAGACGGAGCGGAACGAGAAGTGGGAGAGGAGCCGGTGTGCAAAGACGTACGAGGAGGATTCGTCGGCCATTCCCAGGCGGCGGTCGATGACGGCGTCGGCTCCCGCCGCCTCCAGTGCCGCGTCAGCCACCATCTCCGTCGCGATGCCGAGTGCCCGCGCGTGGAACCCCGGGTCGAGCGAGCCTGCGAGGTCCTCGTCCCCGGAGGGCTCGGCAGGTGCGAGCGGTCGTGACCGGTGTCGTCTCCGACGCACTCAATGTGCTCACGTCAGCCTCGAGCTCGGCGCTGATCAGCTGCTCGAGTCGCCGGGTGGATTCCTGCACCGCGACGATGTGCGCCTGGTCCTGGACGGGATGCCCCTCGCCGTCGCAGATGAGGGCGGCGGCCTGATGGAGCGTCTCGGCCACCTTCTCGGTGACGGCCCGTGCCGGCAGGGGTTGGTTCGACCAGTGCTCGTCGCGGATCATCGCGGTGTTGCCGGCGACCCATTCCACGCGGCCCACGAGCTTGGAGATGCGCCACGGCACCCGACGCGGCGCCGGTCGGTGGATAGGGGGTCCCGGAGAATTGTCGGCGCAAGCGCGCCAGTTCGGACGAGACGTCCTCGTATGCCGCACGGTCCTCCGCGCCGCGGACCGCGCACGTCGAGCCAGACGGGCCACCGCCGAGACCGCGGCCGACAGCCGCCGGCGCAGGTTGTCGTGCCAGGGCGGCGGCCACACCACCATGGCGGCGGTGATGCAGAAGACGCCCGCGAACGTCCAGCCCAACAACCGCGGCCCGACCTCCGAGGCCGGCTGGGCGACGGCGACGGGGAGGACGAAGGTCAACAGTGCGGCCGTGGACGCCGTCGCCGCCTGGGGCGACACGATCCCGGCGAACAGCACGGCGAAGCCCGACCACCGCCATCGTGATGACGGCGGCCACCTTGTGGGTCGACACCACCGTGCCGAGCACGGTGAAGCAGGCGCCCACGACGAAGAGCCCTCCGTAAGAGGCCAGCCGGATGTGGGGACGCCCGGTGAACTCCACCAGGAGAAGGAGTGCGAACGAGCCGAAGGCGCCGAACAACGAGATCTGCGGGTCCGAGAAAATCGCATGCGTGAGCGCGAAGACCAATGGGGATGACCACGGCGGCGCGCACCGACCGCTTGACACCAGGAGGTCGGGATCCTTGGAGCGGATCCAGCCCACGACCCCCTGCTGAGCTGGCGCGACCGCCGGAGACGCGAGGTCGTCTTTCACGAGCGGGCGTCCGTCACGAGCGGGCTTCGTCACGAGCTGGGATGCACTATCCCGTCGCCCCCTTCGCCGGCAGCGATCGTGCGACGCCGACTCCGATGTCGACCCACTTGGCCAGCTGACCGCTTGGTCCTGAGGTCCTCACGGCTCGACCCGCAGCCAACCCGTCATCGGGCGTCCCCGCATCACGGCGACCGAAGCCTTCGTCGTCGCCACCAGCTGGTCCGATCGTTCCGCACCGACCCGGACCAGAAGGCCACCCTGGCCACTGGCCGCGACGGCCAGGTTGCCCCCGACGAGGAAGGCGAGCCCGCCGAACATCTCGCTTCTCGGTGAGGCCGCGTTCGGTACCGACCAGGGCCCTGATCCGCTGCGCCAGGTCCTCGTCGTACGGCACCCGACCAGCGTATGCAGCGGAAGGTCGGCCCGGCCTTCCGACGGCTCTCCCGGCTACTCGAGCTCGCGTCAGGAGCTCCCGGCACCGCTCGGCGTCATTGGTCAGCTTGGCCCGGAAGCCGTCCATCCGGGCGAGCTTGGCGCTGATCTGCTCGGCCAGCGACTCGTTCAGCACCAGTGCCTCCTGGAGGGTCGCCTTCTGCTCGGCCAAGGCCTTCTTGCTGGTGGCGCCCTTCGTGGCGCGGTACGAAGCGCGCAGTTCGTCGAGCCGGGTCTCGAGGGCGAGGAACTCGCGGATCTCGTCGAGATTCATCCCGAGGACCTCGCGCAGCTCCAGGATCCGCTGCAGGTGGGCCAGGTCCTCGTCGGTGTAGCGCCGCTCGCCACCAGGGGTGTAGAGCGACGGTGTCAGCAAGCCGAGCTCCTCGTAGTAGCGCAGGGTCCGGGCCGAGACGCCGACCCGGGTGGCGGCGTCGCTGATCCGGATGCCGGACTCGGCAGCGTGCTCGTCAGGTGCCGCCGCGGCGTCGTCCCGTTGCGTGGAGACCGCCATGTCAGTCGACCAGCAACGATTCGGTCTCGGCCATTGCCTCCTGGGCCGGCACCCGATCCTGGCTGGGACGCGTCGCTCACGTCGTCCTCGTGGTGATACTTGCCGCCCCGCAGGAGCGAGGCCACGGCACCGACCAGGCAGGCGCCCGCCGCGAAGGAGAACGCTTCCGTCAGACCCTTCGAGAAGGCAGGGGCGATGAGGTGCGGGAAGTACTGGCGGCTGGTGAGGTACGCCGCGGTCGAGTGCGGCAGCCGTGCCAACTCCGCATGACCCAGAAGGACCTGCATCGGGTTGTAGCCGAGGAACGCCGCGAAGAGGCTGCCCACCGGCGGCAGATGCGACACCTTCGTTCGCCAGAGCCGGGCTGATTCCCTGCGCCGTGAGGCCGTGATAGAGCGCCGAGGGCAGTGTCGAGGCGAGGCCCAGGATCATCAGGGTGAAGAAGAGCCCGATGGAGAGCACCTGGGCAGAGGCATTGAACGTCCCGGCCATGCCGGCCCCGGCGCCCCGCTGGTTGGCCGGCAGGCTGTTCATGATTCCGGTCTGGTTCGGCGCAATGAACATGCCCATGCCCACCGAGTTCAAGAAGATGAGCGCGGCGAACCCCACGTAGGAGAAGTTGACCGGCAACTGGCTCAACAGAATGAAGGTGAGGGCGGCGAGCACCAAACCGCCCGTGGCGAACGGCCGCGCGCCGTAGCGGTCGGCGAGCATGCCGCTGAGTGGCGCCGCTGCCAGCAATCCGATCGTCAACGGGATCATGTAGATGCCGGCCCACAGCGGTGTCTGCGAGAAGCTGTACCCGTGCAGCGGGAGCCAGATCCCCTGCAGCCAGATGATCAGCATGAACATCAGCCCACCCCGACTGAGCGAGGCCAAGAAGCTGGCCGCGTTGCCCGCCGAGAAGGCGCGGATGCGAAAGAGGGAGAGGCGGAACATCGGCTGCTTGACCCGGGTCTCGACGATGCCGAAGACGACGAGCACAGCAGATGCCGCCGATGATCTCGGCCAGGACCTTGGGGTTGGTCCAGCCCATCGAGTGCCCGCCGTAGGGCAGCAGGCCGTAGGTGATCCCGACCAGGACGAGGATGAGGCCGGCCGCGAACGTGACGTTGCCGAACCAGTCGATCTTGGCCGGTGTGCGCATCCCCCGCTCCTCGAGCTTCGCGTAGGCGAAGAGGGTGCCGAGGATCCCGAAGGGCACCGAGATCAGGAAGACGAGGTGCCACTCGACCGGCGCCAGCACGCCGCCGAGGACGAGCCCGACGAACGAACCGGCGATGGCCGCCGTGTTGTTGATGCCCAGACCCAAGCCCCGCTGATCAGCGGGGAACGCGTCGGTGATGATGGCCGAGGAGTTGGCGAAGAGCATGGCGCCGCCGACGCCCTGGCCGATGCGCATGGCGATGAGCCAGATGGCGGCCGGCGTGCCGGTGAGCCAGGTCACGGCCAGAAGGAGCGAGAACGCGGTGAAGATGATGAAGCCGAGGTTGAAGATCTTGACCCGGCCGAAGATGTCGCCGACCCGGCCGAGGGTGACCACCAGCACGGCGAGCACCACGCGTGAACCCCATCAGCATCCACAGCAGATAGCCGGTGTTGCCCGGAGTCAGCGGGTTGAGCTCGATGCCACGGAAGATGTCGGGCAGCGAAATCAGGACGATGGACTGGTTGATGAACACCATCAGGGTGCCCAGGGTCACCGTCCCCAGCGCGATCCAGCGGTACGCCGACGGCGGGTCCGGGGGCCAGCCCGTCCGGGGTCGCCCCGTTGGTGTCGGTCAGCGTCGCGGTCGCCACTCCCAGAAGTTTAACGTTAACGTCAGGGTCATGAATCAGCCAGGCTGACCCCCTCCCGGACGCGGGGTGGCGCGGGTCTCCGGCTATCCGGGAGCTGGAGGGGCCGTGAGCGCCGCCTCGAAGACGGCGGCCACGTCGTGCGAGTAGGCCACCGCCGCCTCGTTGCCGACCTGGGTGACCGACATCAGGACGGCCAGCATGAGGGCGATGATGCCGCTCCCGACCGTGGCGGGGTCGATATCGGCCCGCACCGTCCCGGCGGCCTGACCCGTGCGCAGCAGCTCCGTGCAGGCTTTGCGCAGCTCGTTCAGGGCCGGGATCTCGAGCACCCGGAAGGTCACATCGGGCTCGAGGCCGGCCAGGAGGCGTCGCGCCAGAGGATGGCGTTCGACCGCCTCCACCAGGGTGAAGATCAACGTGTCGTGCCAGCGCCGGACGTCGGCCACGTCGAGGACGGTGGCCAGGCCCTCCTGGATCACACCCGCCGCGTCCTCGTCGACGGCAGCCAGGAACAGGGCCTCCTTGTTCGGAAAGTAGGCGTAGGCCACGGTGCCCCCGACGGCGGCATCCCGGGCGATGTCCACGACCGAGGTCGAGCGGAACCCGTCCCGGCCGAACCGGGTGATCGCCGCCTGCAGGATCGCCCGGCGCGTCTGGGCTCCCTTGGTCTCCGGGGTCGGGTCGGCTTCAGGGTCAACGCTCTGCTCCAAGAAAATAGAGAATTTGAGTGAAATCTCTCATTTAGTCTACCATGAGCGCACGAGCCGAGCGGGAGGCGAGAGAGAGATGACCGCACACGGCCACCATGGCCCAGACCAGCAACCCGGAGCGGAAGGTCCCGACCCGGCGGATGTCCTTCGAGGCAGTCCATGCGGGACCTGCCGCGGCACTTCGCCGCCGACGGCGACCTGATTTCGGGACACGTCATCGTGGCGTTGTCGTCCGTGTTCCCCGACGGGGAGGACTACTTCGTCCGATCGGTCCGTCACTACCGCGACCGGATCACCGACCCGGCGCTCAAGCGCCAGGTCGCCGGCTTCATCGGGCAGGAGGCGGTGCACGGGCGCGAGCACCGGGTCTTCAACGACCGGCTCGGCCGAGCTGGGGTATCCGACGAAGACGGTACGAGCGGGTCACCCGGGTCGGGCTGCGCTTCCGCGAGCGCATCCTTCCGCCGATCTCGAACCTGGCCGCGACGGCGGCGCTCGAACACTTCACCGCCACGCTGGCGGAGCTCGTGCTGAGGAACGAGGAGATCCGCGACCTCATGGGTGCCGAGGCCGTACGCGACCTCTTCGTCTGGCACGCACTCGAGGAGTCCGAGCACAAAGCGGTGGCGTTCGACGTCTACAAGGCGGTCGGTGGTGGCGAACGACTGCGGGTCTGGACGATGAACTTCTTCCGCTTCGGGTTCGTCCTCGGCATGGGACTGGCCGTGGTGCTCTCACTGCTGGGCGACCGCGCCACCTACCGCCGTGGCAACCTCGCGCACGAGCTGGCGGCGACTGCGGATCTCGCCGCTCGTCGACCCGGCCATCTGGGCGCAGCTGAAGGACTACAACCGACCGGGCTTCCACCCCGACGACAGCGACACCACCGAGTTGGTGGAAACCTGGAGGACGAGCTCTTCGGCGAGCGCGGCACCTTGAACGACAAACTGATCGGAGCAGCAGCCTGATGGCAGCAACGACGGAAGGGACGGCGGCGTCGACGCACCTCGACGTCCTGATCGTGGGCGCCGGGCTGTCCGGCGATCGGTGCCGCCCACTACCTCCAGAGCGAGTGTCCCTGGGCGGATTACGCCATCTTCGAGGCCCGCGACGCCATCGGCGGGACGTGGGACCTCTTCCGCTATCCCGGCATCCGTTCCGACTCGGACATGCACACCTTGGGCTATTCGTTCCGACCCTGGGACGGCGAGAAGTCGATCGCCGACGGCGACTCCATTTTGCAGTACATCAAGGACACGGCGAGGGAGTCCGGCATCGACGCGCGCATCCGCTTCAACCACCGCATCACTGCCGCCGACTGGTCGACGCCCGATGCGCGCTGGCACGTCACCGCGGAGCGGACCGACACCAACGAGACGGTCGAGCTCACGGCCTCGTTCCTCTTCTCCTGCACTGGCTACTACCGCTACGACCACGGGTACCTGCCTCGACTTCGAGGGCATGGACGACTTCGGCGGCACCATCGTGCACCCACAGGCCTGGCCCGAGGGCCTGGACTTCGCCGGCAAGAGGATCGTGGTCATCGGCAGCGGGGCGACCGCCGTCACGCTGGTCCCCGCGCTGGCGCGGTCGGCCGCCCACGTCACCATGCTGCAGCGGTCGCCGACGTACGTCGCCTCCCTGCCCGAGAAGAGCCCTGCCGTGGCGCTGTTGCGCAAGATCCTTCCTGCGAAACAGGCCGGGACCGCGGCCAAGTGGCTCCACGCCCTCCTCACCCAGGCCTTCTACCAGGTGAGCCGGAAGTACCCGAAGCTGGTGCGGCGGATGCTGGCCAAGGGCCTGGAACGCCAGCTGCCTCCGGGCTACGACATCGGCACCCACTTCACGCCGCGCTACGACCCCTGGGACCAGCGCTTCTGCGCCGTCCCGAACGGCGACCTCTTCAAGACCATCTCCTCGGGTGCGGCATCGGTCGTCACGGACCACATCGAGCGCTTCACCAAGAGCGGCCTGCTGCTCACGTCGGGCAGGAGATCGAGGCGGACATCATCGTCACCGCGACCGGCCTCGAGTTGCTGTTCCTGGGTGGCATCGCGCTCAGCGTGGACGGCGAGCCCGTCGACGCCGCGACCAGGCTCACCTACAAGGGGATGATGCTCGAGGGCGTCCCGAACATGGCGCTGGCCATCGGCTACACCAACGCGTCGTGGACGCTGAAGTGCGATCTCACGTGCGACTACGTGTGCCGCCTGCTCAACCTACATGCACGAACGCGGCCTGACCGAGTGCGTGGCCCGCAACCGGGACGCCGCCGCCGACGTCGGGCCCCATCCTCGGACTGACCTCGGGGTACATCCAGCGCTCGGCCCACCTCCTGCCAAAGCAGGGGACGAAGTACCCCTGGAAGGTGCACCAGAGCTACCTGCGCGACTACCGCGCGCTGAAGATGAGCGACATTGACGACGCCATCATGGAGTTCTCCGGCTCGAGGCTCCCGGAGAAGACCCTCGAGCGCGTCGGCTCCTGACACGGGGAGGGGAACACGATGCAGGATTTCCGCGGGCGTGTGGCCGCCATCACCGGAGCCGGTTCGGGCATCGGGCGAGCGCTCGCCAACGCCTTGGCTCGACGCGGGGCGCACCTCGCCCTCAGTGACATCGACGACGCGGGACTCGCCGAGACGGTGGCGCAGTGCGAAGGGCTTCGGGGTCAAAGTCACCTCCCAGCAGCTGGACGTCGCCAATCGGGAGGCCGTCTACGCCTGGGCCGATCAGGTTGTCGCCGATCACGGTCGCGTCAACCTGATCATCAACAACGCCGGGGTCGCGCTCGGGCGCCACCGTCGAGTCGATGTCCTACGAGGACTTCGAGTGGCTGATGAACATCAACTTCTGGGGCGTGGTGTACGGATCGAAGGCCTTCCTGCCCTACCTGAAGCAGTCCGGCGAGGGTCACATCGTGAATCATCTCCAGCGTCTTCGGCCTCATCAGCGTGCCGTCCCAGTCGGCCTACAACGCCGCCAAATTCGCGGTCCGGGGGTTCACCGACACGCTGCGCATGGAGCTCGAGATCGAACACGCCAACGTCTCGGCGACGACGGTCCACCCGGGCGGCATCAAGACGAACATCGCGCGCAATGCCCGCATGGACGCGAGCGTCCGTGACCTGGCAGGGGATCCCGAGAAGGCGGTCAGGGACTTCGAGCGTGCCTTCATCACCAGCCCCGAGAAGGCAGCGGAGCAGATCCTCACCGCCATCCGCCGCGACCGCCGGCGCGCGCTCGTCGGTCCCGATGCGAAGGTGATCGACTTCGTCGCGCGCCTGCCGGCCGCGCTCTACCAGTCAGTCCTCACGAGGGGTGCCGCCGCCCGGCGGCGGTAGTGCTGCGCCGCCGCGCCCGATCACTGGGCGGAGCGGACACCGAATCCGTTGAGGGCCGCGCCGATGGCCAGGCGCCAGCGCCGCTCGATGGACTCCGTCGACGTCCCCAGCCGGCCCGCGGCCTCGGCGAACGCCATGCCCTGGATCAACGCGACCAGGACGTGCGCCACGTCCGTCTCGTCGCCGCGTAGCCGACCCAGCGTCCGATGCACCGCCGTACCCGGCCGACGATGAGGACACGGACCGAGCTCGTCGCCGCCAACTCCTCCGCTCCCGGTGAGAAATCCGTGAACGGTCGGGAGAACATGACCTCGGCCAGCTCCCGGTTGGCCCGGATGAACCGGCGGTAGGCGCTGGCGAGGTTCCAGAGGTCGGCCACGGGGTCCTCGGTCTCCGCCAACGCCGCCAGCTCGGTACCGAGCTGGCGGAATCCCTCGAAGTACAGCTCCCGCACGACACCCGCCTTGTCCCCGAACAGTTCGTAGACGGCCGGGGCCGACGTCTCCGCCCGGGCGGCCAACGACCGTGCGGTGAGACCGGCCGCACCCTCGTCGGCCAGGAGATCGGTCGCGGCGGCAAGCAAGCGTCCTCGCAGCTCGGGGTGCGCTGCTTGGTCCGCGGCATCAGAAAGGGCAGCTCGTGGGAGTCATTTGACCGCTGAGCCCCGCATATTGAAACAGTGTTCCGAAACATTGTTTCACTATAAGTGCCCCACCCCACCAGGAGGTGCCATGACAGACGCCGTCACGTACACCCGCTCCGACCTGGTCAGCACCGTCACCATGGACGACGGCAAGGTCAACGTCTTCTCCATCCCCATGCTGCGCGTCGCTCCACGAGGCCTTCGACCGGGCCGAGCACGACGGAACGGTCGTGCTCTTGAAGGGGCGGCCGGGCTGTTTCTCGGCGGGCTTCGACCTGAAGACGCTCGGCGGACCACGCGCCGACGTGCGTCACCCTCCTCCGGCTCGGCGCGTCCTTGGCCGAACGGATCCTCTCCTTCCCCGCACCGGTCGTCGTCGCGTGCACCGGGCATGCCTTTCCGGCGGGCGCGTTCCTCCTGATGGCAGCCGACGCCCGGATCGGTGCAGACGGGCCCTACCGGCTGGGGCTCAACGAGGTCCGGATCGGGCTCACGCTGCCCTGGTTCGCCGTCGTCCTCGCCCGGCACCGGCTCACGCCGGCGCATTTCGATCACGCCGCCGTGACCGGTGACATGTTCGACCCGCAGACGGCAAGAGAAGCCGGCCTCCTCGACACGGTGGTGTCGGCGCAGCGACCTCGAGTCGGTCGCGCTCGGCGTGGCCCAGGACCTCGGTGCGGTCGACCGTGTCGCACACGCCGCCACCAAGATGCGCGTCCGCAAGCCGGTGCTCGACGAGCTGCACGAGGCCATTGAGACAGAGCTGAACTGACCCCTCCCGAGCGAGAGGCAGGAACTGGACACCTGGCCCCGTTCGACCCATGATCAAGGTGTGGAATCTCACGTCGTTTCTCGAGGCGATGATCGGTTTCCCGGCAGCGGTCATTCGTCTTCCCTCCTCGGCCCTGGCCACGCTCGAAGCCGTGAACAACGTCGCCGAGCGCATGGACCGTCTGACGACGCTGCTCGAACGGCTCGAGGGCGGCGTCAACAGGGCCGGGACGGGCATGGACTTCGCCGCACTGGGGATCTCGAGCGCCGTCTCGGGACTGGAGCAGGCCGTCGGCATCCTCGACGCGTCACTCCCGTCGCTGTCGGACTCCGCCTCTGGCGCTCCGCGGCCTGACCGAGCGGCTCAGCGGCGTGGCGATCGAATTGGCCAACGAACTCCCCAAGGCCACCCGGTCCCTGCAGGAGGTCTCGCCGGAGCTCTCGAGTGTCGTCGGCCTGCTCGATGACCGATTCACGCACCTGGACACGGTCGTGACCGATCTGGCTCGGCTCATGGAGGCCGTCGTCGGAACGATTCCCGGCATGCGACGCGTCCTGCGCACGACGTCATCCATCCCGCTCGAATCGAGCTGATCCAAGGGAGGACCCCATATGGGCGCACATGAGCACGATGCCGCGCTCGCCGTCGTCAAGGCGACGTCGGTCCCCATCCACGACATCGGCACCGCCGCCTACCTCAGCCCCGACATCGCGGGTTGGGCCGCCGAGTGGGGATGGTCCAACCCGTTCGCCTTCTACTTCGCCGGTCGGGGCGGCATGCTCGGCGATGTCGGTGCGGACGTCGTGACGTCCGCCTTCGGGTGGTTCGAGCCGAACACGGTGCACGCCATGTTCTCCGAGGGTGTCGGCGTCGCCGGCGCCAGCGGGCGCGGCGGCGCGCATGGCGGAGGCGCACGGGAAGTGGGGCGAGAAGCACTACGGCGACGTGGAAGGGATCGAGGAGATCGTCGCCGTCACCGCGGAACTCGTCGACGGGCTCGAAGGGATCGGCCATTCCCGCTCTTCGTCGGATGGCGGAACGCCACCCGGGCCGAATCCGCCGCAGGGCAAGCCGCGCAACTGATGCAGATCCTGCGCGAGTGGCGGGGCGGGGTCCATCTGGTCGCCACGACCGCCGTCGGACTCTCACCGCTTGGAGGCCATCCTGACCAATGAGGGCCCGGGCCAGGCGAAGTTCTTCGGGTGGTCGGAGCCGTTCCCGGATTTCGCCGCCATCAAGCAGCGGCACGACGAGGCCGAGGAGATCACCGACCGCCTCTGCGCCTCGGCCCTCGCCGCCGCGCTCGACGAAGCCAGGTACTCGGCCTTCGAAGCCGGCGTGACCACCCTGCGGGCCGCCACGCCGTAGGCCTGCCGGAGGCTCTCTCCCGAGGGTGGGGCCGAACCCGGGACGGGCTAGAGTGAAGGGCTGCTCAGCGGCCGGGTTGATCCGGACCGGGGAGCGGGATGGCCATTGCCACGGACCTGTGGTGCAGCTCGGAGTGCACGCCGCCCTGTCAAGGCGGAGGTCGCGGGTTCAAATCCCGTCAGGTCCGCCACCGAGTTCCGGGCCGCCTTCGGGCGGTGGGAGCCCGGTTACCCGGTCGGGTAGCTCAGTTGGTAGAGCGCGCGCCTGAAAAGCGTGAGGTCACCGGATCGACGCCGGTCCCGACCACCGGAGAGCCTGACCAGGGCTCGCCCTCAAGCGAGACGTCGATTTCCTGGCCAGGACCTCGCGATGCATATGCGTGAGGTCGACGCGGCTCGTGTCCGCATCGTCCGCAGCAGAGGCCTGAATGGGTGATTGCGATCGGCCAGTCGTGCCCACAACGTGCCCACGCAGAAATGGAACATGCCCCAACCGGTCCCAATGACCTCTCCTGCGCGTCACTCATCGGCCGGCGGCGTCAATCCCAGCTCTTCCCTTTGAAAGCAAGGACGGTCCACCGATTTATCAGTGACTTCGATGCCACGTTGATGCGCCCTACGTCATGACTACTAGTTCCTCGGCAGCTGGCTTCGCGATGAGGTACGCGATCACGCCGATAACGGGAACGAAGACGATGAAGACGAACCACAGGGCTTTGGCGACACCGCCATGGTCCCGACGCCGGAAGTTGTCGATGAACGCCCAGATGACGATGAATACCCAGAGGACGAGCCCGGCAAAGACCAGAAGCGTCCAAATGATGCTCAGTAACGGATAGGTATACGCGAAGAAGCATGATTTCCTCCAGATTCAATAGGTGGGGCAGCTCGTCAGTCCCGTTTGGGTAGGACCAACGGCGCTCTCGTCTGTGCTTTCAAGTGGTCTGCTGAATTGCAGATGTCAACCTCCTTCTCCTTCCGCAGTTGGGACTAGATACCGAGTTCTGCCTGCACCGAGCCGTCGGCGATGGCGTCGACGAGCGCTTGGTGGTCAAGCGCATTCTGGTCGGCGTAGGCAGACGGCGAAGTCGGCGATCGCCCGGTCGAAGGCGTCACCAGACCCGAGGTACGAAGCGATGGCCACCCGGTCACCGGATCGGGCGTGAGCCCGGGCCAGTGCCCAGCCACACATTTTCGCGTAGACCAGAAGAGCCTCCGGAGCCATGTTGTCCACGTCGGCGGAGACCTTCCAATCCCACAGCTGGCGGAAGTAGTAGTCGTGAGGATTGCCGTCGAATCCTTTCGCGACTCGATGCCAGCCGAGGAAGATGTCGCTCGATGCCTGCATGAACCGTTGCCCTTCGACGACCCGCTGGCCATGGTTCTTGAACGCGCTCTTGGTGCAGAAGCGCTCCAACACCGAAGCTTCGGCCTCCTTCATCTGCAGGATGAGCGTGTCGCCGGCATCGTTTCCCACAAAGAGAGCGACCCAGGCCCGTGTGCCGACACTTCCGACTCCGACGACCTTGCGGGCCACGTCCACCAGCTCGTATGACTCGAGCAGGTGACGACGGTCCCCATTGAGGGTCTGTCGATACGAGCGAATGCCCTCGTGAATCGTGTGCCTGATCTGCCCAGCGTCGGTGTCGCCGTAGAGATCGCTCACCCGGACCAGCAACGGAGGATCGCTCCGGAACCGCAACTCGCCGTCGACCACCTCGGTGAGCTTGTCTCGAGCCTTGAGCTGATCCTTTGATTCCGCCTTGGCGGCAGTCTTCTGAAATCCCGCAAGCACCTTGGTGCTGACTTCGGAGCCCCACCGTTGGACGATGCCGGCCATGTCCAGGTGGGAATACCACACCTCCAGGTTGGACATGCCGGCGAACTCACGCATGGCTTCGCGATAGGAGCACATCGAGTTCGTGACCAATTTCCGACCCTCCTTGGCCGGGAAGTCGCGGCTGCGGGCGGCGATCTCCAAGCTGGCGCCCAAGCGCTTGAGATCCCATTCGAAGGGTCCCGGGGCCGTCTCGTCGAAGTCGTTGACGTCGAAGAGCAGATCCCTTTCGGGCGAGGCAAAGCCTCCGAAGTTGCACAGGTGGGCGTCGCCGCACAGTTGGACATCGAGACCTGTACGTGGCCCGGTGGACAGGTCGGCGGCCATCGGTAGCGCAGCGCCCCGGTAGTAGGTAAACGGCGTCGCCGCCATCCGCCCGTAACGGATCGGCACGAGCTCTGGAACGCGAGTCGTCGCCTGCTCCGCCAAGAGATCGAGGGGCGTTTGCTTTCGCTGGGCGATCGACCATTCAGCATGGCGTTCACGTGGCAACTCTTCCCGGGCAGCCTTACCGCTTTGCGGCACGCTCCTTATGGGTCGGGTGCTCAACAGCTGTGTGTCATTTCTTCTCTTTTCGGTGTGCTGTATAGACAGTCACACCCATGTAGGCGAACTGTCATCACCTGCCGCCGGATTCACCTAGGGGAAAGCTGCCCGTCGTTATCCGGGCAGCTCGAGGTGCCAGGCCCTCCATCGAGCGGGTGCCCGGGCTCGCCACGTCAATGGGCCACAGGCGTCGCCGTGGCCTTCCGACGGTCAGGCCGGGAATGGGGTAGCTCTCTCGTGAATCCGAGGGCGATGAGGGCGAGGAGAGCAGCACCCAAAAGACCCGCTTTGAGCGATCGGAGCTGGGCCGTCTCGTAGTCGTCCACCAGGGCCGCCGTGGTCGGCTGGTCAAGGCCCGCTTTCTTCCCAGCGCTCTCGATCTGTGTCGAGGACACGAAATTGAGCCCGGAGCCCGCCTCGACTCCCACCTGCGCTGACACGTCGGCACTCACGCGGGGATCGTGCTGGACATTGGAGATGAAGGTGCTGGTGAGTCCCGTGAGCACGATGGCGCCGATGAACGCCACCCCGAGAGCCGAGCCGAGCTGCTGGCCCGTGAACTGCAATCCGCCTGCCTCGCTACGGCCCGACTCTTCGACCGATGACTGGATGACATTGCCGAGCTGGGAAATCATCAGGCCCATTCCAATGCCCAAGACGGCCATGCCGAGGGCGAATCCGGCGTTGGCGAGAGTGGGCTTGATGGTCGAGAGCAGGATGAGCACTCCGGCAACGGTCACGACGAGCCCGGTCCTGACGATCGCGCGCACCGAGAACCGGCTCGAGAGCCTTGCGCCGAGTGCGGCCGTGACGAACATGGTGACCGAGATGGGCAGCATCTTGATCCCGGTCTCGAGCGCACTGAGTCCGAGCACCAGCTGGAGGTACAGGGGGACCACGAAGAAGGTACCCATAAGGATCAGGTTCTGGCTGAACAGCCCAATGACGCCGGATCGGACGGGTGGGATCTTCGCCAACGAGAGGTGGACGAGTGGATCGCGCTTTGTCGCTTCGCGGTGTCGCTGCCACGCGACGAACCCCCAGAGCAGAACACATCCGGCCGCGATAACGAAGATGGTGAGCGAGAAGCCAAAGATGGTGATCGGCGAGTTCTTGGGTTTGAGCCATCCCCACGTGCTCGACTCCAGAACGCCGAAGACAAAGACCCCCAGGCCGGCGGCCGACAGCACCGAACCGACGACGTCGAGCTTCGGGGGCGGATCCGGGCGAGGAGCATCCGCCACCTTGCGCGTCATGATCAGGATGAAGGCAGCAATGAAGACCTCACCGATGAACACGACTCGCCAGGTGAGCACCGTCGTGGCCCACCCACCCACGATCGGGCCGACGGCGATGCCAGCTCCAGCGACACCACCGATGACCGCGTAGGCAGCCTTGCGTCGAGTTCCCTCGAAGTTGCCGGCAATCAAGGCCGCGAGCGCAGGGAAGACGAGCGACGCACCGATGCCCTCGAGAACCGACCATCCCAGGGCAAGCGTGGCCACGGACTGCGAGAGCGCGGTCAACAACGAGCCGCAGGCGTAAATGATCAAACCGATGACGAACGCCCGTCGGCGACCGATCATGTCGCCGATCTTGGCCCCGGTGAGGATGAGCATGGCCATGACCAGGCAGTACAGGGTGATCACGGCCTGGATCGTGGTGACCGTCGTGTGGAAGTCGTGGACCAGCGAGCTGATCGACACGTTCATCACCGATTGGTCCAGCACCATGAGGAACTGGGCTGAGGCCAAGGCGACGATTGCGATCCCGCCCTTGCTCACTTTGGCGTCAGTCATTCCTTGATCCGTCGACGGTAGGCATAGAAGACGACGTCGGAGTGATACGAGCGACTCAGAGGACCTGTGCTTTGCGGACTTGCGGGCTCGCCGCTATCTCGACGATGCCGCTCGGCCGAACGGCCAGCATCAGCTGAGCTCGCTCGCCGTTTCCTGAACTGCCTGGTCAATGTCCTTGGAGCTCACGTCGAGTTCCTTCGCCGCATGCTTCTCGGCCTTGAGGTTGGCCTTTTCGATGGCATCTCCGATGGTGCTTTCGCCCACGATGACCAGGGCAGCCTGCCCGGCGTCGATGATGTCCCCGAACTCCTTCACGTCTGATCGGGACATGCCTTTCCACAGGTGACCGCTCACTCCGCCGACCGTCGCACCAACTGCGGCGCCGACGACGAGGGACGGCGGGAAGATGATGCCGACGAGTGCCCCAACCGCTGCTCCGCCCCAGGCGCCGTGACGGGTCGAGGTCTCGTCCTTGTCGACGTGGACCTTGCCGTCGGGGTCCTTCGTGACGACCGACGCGTCGTAGGTGCCGACAGCCCCTGCGGCGTGGAGGTCCTTCACGACGTCGTAGTCGTCCCGAGCAGCTACCTCGCTCGGGTAGGTGCCGACGTAGACAAACACTGCGTCAGATTTGGCCATGATGCCTTCTCCATTCTTCTGTGCATTCGTTGGAAAACTTGGCGCTACTTGCTTCAATCGACAATGGCGAACGCTCTGGCGTCCAACTCGAACGCCTTGAGCGGTCGGTCCGTCATATGCCAGGTTCACACCCATGTAGGCGAACTGTCATCACCTGCCGGCGGATTCACCTAGGGGATAGCTGTCCCTTTCCGACTGGATCGAGGGCGAGGTGCCAGGCACGAAATGGAGCACGGGCCCGGTCCATCGGAGGCCTCGCAGCGACCGATCCGATTCCACCGACTCGGAGAGTGGCTGCCTGCGGGGTGGCGTGCCTGAGCTAGCTCCGTCATGGCTACCGGCGAACACTCTTGGGCCACTTCCAGGAAAGAGGTCCCTGGAGTAGGGACTTTCTTCCATGGACCTACGAGGTTTGAACTGGCAGGCTGAGCGTTGTGTCCGCAACGAGGGTGTCCGCCGGGAAAGAGCGAGAGCCGATCCGGTCACTTCGTCAGGTACCGTCGGAGGCCTCACACGGCACCCCTGAACGGCAAAATTCCGTCGCGGACACCGGCGAGCGCGAGGGTGTCCTGCCGCCGACCCTGGTGGGCACGAAGCTACGGGCGCCGGCTGTGCGCGAACAGTCCATCCCGCGCCAGCGCCTTCTGAATGATCTTCGCAGAGGATCGGACCGCAAGCTCACTCTCGTCGCCTGCCCAGCGGGCTTTGGGAAGACCACTCTTCTCTCGGCCTGGTACGAGTCCGAGGTCTCCCGGAGAAGTGTTGCGTGGCTCACACTGGACGAGGGCGACAACGACCCGGTGGTCCTCTGGTCGCATGCCATTGGGGCGCTACGTCGCGCGAACCCGGACGTCGCAAAGTCGGCGTCTGAGGATCCAGTCGTCACACCGGTTATTGATCTGGTTCTGCCTCGTCTGGTCAATGAGCTGGACGGCCAAGCTGAGATCACCCTCATTTTGGACGACTTCCACCGGGTTTCCAGCGAATCGGCCCGCGCCAGTGTGCGGTGGTTCATCGAACATGCACCGCCTGGATTCCATCTCGTGCTGGCCAGCAGGACGGAGCCAAACCTGCCAGTCGCCAGTCTGCGCGCCCACGGCGAGCTCCTCGAGCTACGAGCCGCCGATCTGCGATTCACCTCCGAAGAAGCCAGCGCCTTCCTGAACGGCCGCCTCGGGCTCGACCTCACAGCCGAAGACGTCGACTCCCTGCTTGCTGAGGACGGAAGGATGGCCGGCGGGGCTCTATCTCGCAGCGCTCTCGCTGCAATCTGCCGCCGACCGCCACGCTTTCGTACGCACCTTTGGCGGGTCGAACCGTCACGTCGTGGATTTCCTTGTGTCAGAGGTACTCGAAGCGCATGATCCGCCAGCACAGGCACTGATGCTCCATGCCTCGATTCTCGACCGACTGACCGGCCCTCTGTGCGATGCCGTGATGGAGCAGGAGGGCTCGGCGCAGATGCTCGAGACGCTGTCACGGAGCAATTTGTTCCTCGTCCCGCTCGACGACGAGGCCGGGTGCTACCGCTTTCACCACGTCTTTGGGCAGCTGCTCCGGGTGGAACTCGAGCGGCGCGAGCCGGGCCTGGCCCCGGCGCTGCACCGCCGTGCCTACTCGTGGCACCGCGATCACGGGACGACCGACGAGGCGATCGAGCACGCCGTTGCGGCGGAAGAGCTACGCCGAAGCAGTCGAGCTCATCGAAACCTTCTGGATCAGGTACGCCAACACGTGGAAGTACGACACCGTCCTGGCCTGGTTGGGGAAGCTCCCCGAGGAGGTCGTGACCAGCGAGGTGCATCTGCTCTTGATTCAGGCGTGGGTGCTCTCACTGTCTGCGAAACAGCAGGAGGCGGCACGGGCCATCGCAGCGATCGAACGGGTCGGCGATCTGGGCGTGGGACCGTTGCGCGACGGCTTTTGTTCCGCTGAAGCGAGCCTGACACTGCTGCGGGCCAGCTTTCCCTGGGGAGATGTCGACGCTCAGGTCGAACATGCCCGACGGGCGGTCGAACTCGAGGGTCCCGGGTCGCCTTGGCGGTCCTTGGCGTGCTGGGCGGCTGGCATGGGCCTGTACTTCAAGGGTGAGCGTGACGAAGCCGACGAGTGGTTTGAGGAAGCGGCGGCACTGGCGCCCGCGAGCGGCCAGTGGCTGGCTGGCACGTCGTCGCTGGCCTACCGATCGCAGATCGCGGGCGAGCGGGGCCGTGTTGACGAACAGCGCACCCTGGCCGAGGCGGCAGCCCGATTCGGACGGGAGCATGGCACGGCGGAGGCGGGCGGCACGGTTCCGCTCGCGGTAGGGGCGTCGCTGGCGGCACGTGGCCGGCCCGAGGAGGCGTTGCCGCTGATCGAACACGGCGTGGCGATGGCCCGGTCCTTTGGCCAGCCACTCCAGGTGGCCCATGCGCTGCTCGGCCAGGCGAGGGTGCTCCGGGCCCTGGGAGAGCACAAGGCCGCCACGGCCGCTGTAGCCGATGCGAGTTCCGTCCTCGAGCAGTGCCCTGATCCGGGGATCCTGGCCGAGTCACTGTCCACCCTCGAGCGGCCGGCACCGAACCGCCGCGTCCACTCCGAAGACCGCGCACTGACGCCGCGGGAGTTCGGGGTGCTCAAGCTCCTGCGCAGCGATCTCTCGGAGCGGGATATCGGGCGTGAACTGTATGTGTCTCCGTACACGGTCCATAGCCACGTTCGGTCGATCTACCGCAAGCTCGACGTGCGCTCGCGGGCCGATGCGCTCGAACGCAGCCGCGAACTGGGCCTTCTCTAAGCGAGACTCCAAGGGCGAACGCAGCGGACGACGCCCTTGTGCGGCGTCGCCAGCGTCTGGCTCACATTGTCAGTGCCATCGTCGGGCGGGCCGGTCATGAGGACCTCTCTTCGCTCCGTTAGCCGGAGGCTTCCCCTAGGTGAATCCAGCCGGGAGGTGATGACGGGTCGCCTATCAGACTGTCATGCTGCGTCGAAATGAACGATAACCGGACGCAACCTCGCAGGTATCGGTTCGTGCTTCGGGGGGAACTGGGGGATTCGTTCGGCATGCTGTTTGACGGGATGGACTTGGAGCGCCAGGCGGGTGTGACGGTGCTCACTGGCGACGTCGTCGATCAGTCCCAGCTTGTCGGGATCATTGAGCGTGCCCAGGAGCTTGGCATGGAACTCGTGTCCGTGAATCCAGACCCCGGACAGGACGGATGAACACCCGAAACATGGCCTGCTCTGCCCGACTCAGGACGATGGGTCAGATCTGCGAGCCTCACGGGTTTCACGGCACCCCGCTTGAGGTAGGCAACGGCGGCCTTCCGATCGTCGCTCACCCGGAGGATGAGATGGCGACCCGTCCAGGCGCTCCCGAGCACGTCTGATGGCTCGGATTTGGACGAAGAGCCAGATAGAGGCGGTCTTCGCCACTAAAGGCGAGAAGCTGAACATCAAGAGCGGCGCAGGCGTCGCGGCCCTCTTGTTCCTGCTGTGGCTCGTCATCGTCCAGACGAATAACCAGAAGTATTTCGTTCCCGTCGTCTTCGCCGTCCTTCTGGTGGCACAGAGTGACCCAGGCGGAAGCATTGGGAAGCGAATGGAGGGAATGTCTCTCTTCGCCGTTCTCGGTGCGCTGGTGACGGCCTTCGGCTTCTACGTGGGCAATGAAGCCTGGGGCTTCGTGGTCCTTGCGGTCTTCGTTGTGACGCTGGCGTGCGGCTTGGCCGTCAAGCTCGGAGTTCACCGATTCGCCGCTGGGCTGCTGCTCAACGTCTGGTTCCTCGTCGTGCTCTCACTCGCGACCCATGACACACACCATCTCAAGATCAGCGCCTGGGACCAAGCCCTGGCCTGGCTCATCGGGGCGGCGGCGTGGATCGTCCTCATGTTCGTCGTGTGGGTGGCGAGCAGAGGCAGATGGCGGCCTGCACCGGTCATGGACCTTCCCGGGAGCCAAGCCCCAGTGCAGCTGACCCGGCCCGTCGTCCTCTTCGCGTTGATCCGGTCGCTCGCCTTGGCCGCGTCCGCCGCCATCGCCTTCGGGGGGCATCTGCCCAGCGCCGACTGGATGCCCATCGCCACGATTGTCGCGATGAAGCCGAGCCTCGAACAATCCAAGCTCTTCGGCGAGCAGCGCCTTGTGGGTGCGGCCATGGGCGCTGCGGCAGCCATTCCCATCTTGATCCTGGTCGGGAGCAAGCACGCGCTGGAGGTCATCATCATCCTTCTGGCCGGACTCGGAATAGCCATCAAGGGTGTGAACTACGCCTACTACGCCGCTGCGATCGCGTGTGCTGCGCTCATCGCTGCCGACCTGCCGCAGCCGACGGACTACGCCGCCGAGGGGCGGCGGGTCCTCTTCACCATGATTGGTGTCGGCATCGGGGTGCTCGTGATGTTCGTGGCTGACCGGCTCCAGAAGCACTCTGCCAAGACGGCATGACGAATGGTCCAGGGAGAGGAGGAAACCGCCGTGGCCCCGACCGAGGCGCCAGCACAACCAGCGCAAATTAGGGACCTCGCCTCCGTGGTCGGAGACGACTCGCCGTCGCTCGCAATCGTGCGCACAGGTCTCACGATCGCATTGGTCGTGGCCATCTACTTTCTGCTCCCGTTGGACCACGGCTCAAATGCTGGGGCGGTGGCGGAACTCGCACTGGGAGTCCTCGTGCTCGTGGCAATCATCGTTTGGCAGATCCGAAGGATCGTCGGATCCGATCACCCCATCAGCCGGGCCGTTGAAGCGCTCGCACTCAGTGTTCCCCTCTACGTGCTGCTCTTCGCGACGACGTATTTCCTCATGGCTCGGGCGAATCAGAGCTTCTTTCGCGGGACCCCTCAGCCGCACTGACGCCATGTACTTCTCCTCCACCATCTTTACGACCGTCGGCTTCGGAGACATCACCGCAAAGAGCGAGGCTGCTCGTCTGGTGGTCACGGTCGCAGATGTGGCTGGATCTGCGTGTTCTTGGGTCTGGTGGTCCGCCTCGTGGTGAACGCTGTCAAGTTCAGTCAACAGCGCCGAGCTACCTGAGCCGGGGATCGAACTCCCGCGGACCACATTGCCCACGGCTCTGTCCTCGATGGAATCGCCCGTAGCGCCAACCCCGAAGACACTTTGGATTGGTCAAGTTTCGTGCCCATAGCGTGCCCATAGACCGCGTAACAGGGTCGGATCAGTGTGATCCATCGCACAGCAGCGAGAGGTCCAGATTTGCGGCTGTGAACAGGCTTTTCGGTCGAAATCGCCCGTCACGACAGTGATACGAGATTTGCCCATTTCCGACCTGAAAAGCGTGAGGTCACCGGATCGACGCCGGTCCCGTTACGCCTCGGACCAATACACCAGCGGTGAGGACCGCCGCTAACAGGAGGTCGATATCGAAGCCGTCGGACCCCTGCAGCTCACGCAATTTCTCACGTGCCCCGTCCTTCCTGAACTGATCTCGGAAAGCGTTATCGCCATACAGCTGGGCACAGCGACCGTGAGGCCACTCCGATCCTTCGATCGGAAGCCCCTGGGCGCCGGGGCAGGATTCAATCGGTCATGGTTGGACGTCGAGGCCATTGGGGAAGGTGGTCGTCGTGGTCGGAGCCGCCGCCGCCGCCGCACCGGCCTGAGTCAGGCCCGTCAGGTCGGGGGTCGTTTTTCCACTTCCGAAGATGCGGTTACAGACCGTGCCGACTGCGGCCGCAATCTCGGCGTAGGCCTTGTTGCCGATGTCAGCCGTGGCGCCAGCGGCCTCCTCGAGCTGTGCTTCACCCGGGACATTGCCGTCCTGTGGCGATACCGCGCAATATATCGTTCCCTTCAGCGCCGACAGCGTGGTCGTGGCCGCAGCCCCCTTGTCATCAACTGGAGCACGCACCGCCTTGGTCCCCACCCCGTGCACCGCAACTGCTCCGTCGAGTCCCTGGACGTCCGCGGCGTAGGCCCGGGCGGCAACGGGACCGCTGATGACGGTAACCGTCAATGCTTCCGAATCTGATGATCCGGCGGCAAAGACACACTCCTGGCCTATTCGCTGCGTGCCTCCCGTGTACTGCTCCGCCGTCACGGCTTTGACCGTGACCTTCGTGATCGGATTGACGATCAGAGGCTGGACCTGTGTCTTGGTGAGCTGTGAACATCCAGTCTTGGACGCATGACTCTTGGCCGCGAACACGTCGGTGGCGGCAGAAGCACTGGTCACAGAGAGGAACGGGACCATTGCGGACGACACGCCAACGAGCGCAATCAATGACCGAATCGCAATGGTTTTCATCTCTTCCCTCTTTCTAGAGCTTCCGGACCGAGAATCGAGGTGACCGATGGTGTCTCTGATGTTGATGGTGCATCCTGACTTGTCGCTCGTGCGCTGCGACGCGACGCTGGTGCGAACGGGCAAGCGTCATGGCTACCCGTCACCTCAGCGGTGATTCTCGGTCGAGCTCGAGCCCGCTCGGTCTCTCCAGTCTGATGCTGACAGGCGCATGACGGAAGCGGTAGTGGGGAATTGGCGGATTTCGCCGCGACGGTCAGCCTGACCAGCGCGCGGCAAGGCCAGCGCGAGAATCGATACCAAGACGACGATAAACGTCCCCGAGATGCTTCTCGATCGTCTTGATCGAGACATTCAAGGCGCGGGCTGCCCCATCGTTGGTGTAGCCGCGACTCACAAGTTCGGCGACCCGATACTGCCGCGGGGTCAACTGTTGTGATGGAGCTCCCCGGTCCCGATCGTTGCGGAGTGCCCTGGGCACGGCGGTTCGTGATGGCAAGTCGAGGGCTTTCAGGACGCGTCTGACGTGACTCTGGACGGTGCGTCGGGACACTCCAAGCGTTGCCGCTATCCGGACGTCGGATGCACCGGCAAGGAGGAGCTCGGCGACTTCGCGCTCGCGCGGAGACATCGGCTCTTGCGGTTCGCCGATGAGTCGGAGGCCGACACTGCGCAGGTCGCGGCGCGCCAGGACTGCCAGCGATGTCGCCCCCAACAGCAACGCCTGCTCGCTGGCGGTGGACAGGGCGAGCCGCGCAGGCCAATTGTCCTCCGCGTCGAAGAGCAGCGCTGAACCGGCGAGGAGCTGGGCCCGGGTGGCATCGAGATGTCCAGCATTGCCGGCTGCAATCGCCGCGGCTCGCTCCGCCAGGGCCGCTCCCGCCGATGCCTCGCCTTCTGCTACCGCCAGACGCGCATTGATACGACCGAGTGCTGCCACGGCCATTCCGTTTCGCGGCAACCCGGTCAGCGAGGACGCGACGTCTTGCCATTGCCGGGCCGCAGCAACGTCGCCCAGGCTGAGTGCCGCCGTGACGAGGAGTTCGTACCCGTAGGCGCGGTCGACCACCTGGATGTTCGGCAGCAGCGGACCACCAGCGCCATGCAACAAGACATCAGCCGCCTGCTGAGCCCGTTGGGCCGTGGCGAGTGCGTACGCCGTCAGGACCATCCCCCCCGCCACGAAGTACCCGGAGGGACATTGCGATGCGAGTTCACCGATGGTGTCGGCATGCCGTGTCAACTCGTCAAAACGACCACACAGCGCATCGACATACGCCAGCGAGCCGCGAACGACCAACCGCAAAGCATCCAACCCATGACGCCGAGCTCCCGCGTCGACGTCCGGCCCCAGAGCACTGGCCTCCTCGAGTCTTCCTTGGAACAGCAGGGCTCGCACGAGCGCTTGCCCGGCAAAAATGGATTCTGGTGGATCCGTCTGGGCTGAAGCGAGCCACACCCGACGGGCAACGTTCTCCGCTAAATCGAGCCGCCCGACCGACATCGCAGCTTCGGCCGTGAGCGCAGCGGTCCAGGCTTCTCTCAGGAGCTCATCCGCGGACAGGCGCAGGACGGCGCCGGCCGCACGTTCGACTGACACGATGTCGGATCCGTCTCGCTCCAGGCCACCCATCCCGGACGACAGCACACACAGTGCTTGGAACAAGCGCTGTTCCACCCCCATACGCAGGCCGGCGCTGGCATCATCATGGGCGGCGGCGAACTGCGAATCGAGAATGGAAGCGAAGGAACGCCCGGCCAACAGCCAAGCCCGACGCGGGGAAGGCTCGCCTTGCACAGCGAGCTCGGTATCGACCAACCGGTGAATCTCGGAGACGTCCCCGCGCAGGAGTGCGTACTGCAACAGCACCGCGTCTTTTCCTCGGTCCGATCCATCACGAGGGCCTTGCGGCTCTCGAAGCCGGCTCCTGTGCGGTTGGAGATCGTGCTGAGCCCAGATCCGAGCCACCGCGTCCTTCCCGATCCCGACCCGGGCGGCCATCGCCCGGGTGCTCCAGGCCGTCGCGCCGTGTCCTGGCTGCTCGTGCAGGGTGAGCCGTAGGACTTCAGCGATCGTTGCCGCCGGCAACGTCGTCCGACGACCTCGGCCCTTGGCGACCAAGCCGACGCCTGCCAGCCCACTCTGTACAAACCGAGACCGCCATCGACGCACTGTGTCCGAAGTCACCCCACAGGACCGGGCAATCTCCTCATTCGCGACACCGTCAGCAGCCATCGACAGCGCCCTCGCTTGGGTCGCGACGCGACGCGGCTGCATCGTTGACCGCGCCATCCTCGCCAACTCGGCCCGCTGCTCTGCGCTCACCTGCAACGCCGGTGCCGCCGAGTTCGGCATACCCTAAGCTACCGTATTATTTCCCAGACAGTCGTCCGGGTTCTTGGCCGTGTTACCCCGGCACGCCCCAGTCAGGTCGATGCAACCAATTCCGGCTGCAGGCGACCGAGGGGTGGTCCGAGTTTGAGGGTGCCCCAAGGCCGGACCCCTGTCGGCGCCTGAAAAGCGTGAGGTCACCGGATCGACGCCTGTCCCGACCACTGGAAAGTCCCACTTCAAGGGCTACCTCAACAGACAGCCCGTTTTCTGTATCAAACTTCGTGCACCCCACGTGCCCGACGGAACAAGGACCAATACAAATTCTGACTTGGAGGAGGCGAGACCCGTAGGCCGACGAAGTGGCTCGGGCGCTCCACCCCGGAGGCACGTTCCTCACCCAGCAAGAGCACTCGGGATCCAGGCAGTTCCACCAGCTACTCGGAGACAGATCTCCCGATCCTCATGCATTCGAGTCCGACAGGGCCGTGGCCCAGCTGCAGGACGCGGGTCTGACTATCGACGAAGCCGAGGTCGGTATGGCAACAACAGTCTTCGCAGACATCGGAGCGCTGGCCTGTACCTACGCTCGGTGCCGTGGGCTTCCCCGACTTCACGGTCAGCACTTACCGCCAAGCACTGCTTCGGCTTCGCGACGGTCCGATCCGGGTTGGTTCTTACAGGTCTGGCTGCGCGTCCATAGATAGCGCACCTACCCGGCAAGAGAGGGCAGTGCCTTAGGGCCTCGAGAATGGCTGCCTGCGTGGCCAAGCCCTGGTTGTGAGGTGCCGTGACACATTCTCCGCTGACCTGTCATATACAGAGTGTGAGCGCATGCACTGAGCGGTCGGACGCCGAGCTGTTGGTCCTGGACGACCCTGACGCCTTTGCCGAGCTCTACGACCGACACGTAGGCCAGATCCTCGCCTGGTCGAGTGTCCGGGTGGGTGACTATGGCGCCGATCTAACTGCCGAGGTCTTTGCGGCGGCGTGGCAGAGCCGAAAGCGGTTCCGAGACGAGCACGATGGCACCGCACTTCCGTGGCTCTATGGCATCGCTCACAATGTGTTTCGGTCATCCCTGCGCAAGCGAAGGGTCGAGTACGGCGCTCGGGAGCGTCTGGGCCTCCCGATCACAGTCGTGCACGCCGACTTCGAGGCCGTCGACGACCGCTTGTCATTTCCCTCGGCCGTCCTTCGAGAAGTCGCGAACCTCCCGGACTCAGAACGCGAACTGCTCGTTCTGCGTTTGGTCGAGGAACGGCCCTATAGGGAGATTGCCCGGCGCCTCCAATGCACTCCCGTCGCAGCTCGCCTGCGCGTCTCTCGATCGCTCCGTCGTCTCCATCTGGCCCTAGGAGGGTTCTGACATGACCACGCTCCAACCTGAGCTCCAGTCGTTCCGCCACGAGCTGCGTACAGCCGTCGAGGCCGACCTGGTTCGCCACCGAGATCACCGGCGCCACCTCAGGCGAGCGGTTGCGCTTGGCACGCCCGCGGGGCTGGCCGCGTTGGGCCTCAGCCTCGCTCTTGTGCTGGGAGCTGGAAGCACCCCGAGCCCTGCCGACGCAGCGATCCTCGCGTCTGCTCAAGGCGCTCTCACCCCGCCGCCCGGTTCGGTGTTTCACGTCGCCGCCACGATCACCGTGGGGTCGAGTCCGGCCCAGCCCTACGAGCTGTGGGCCGCCGGAACCTCGTATCGGTTCATCAAGTTCGGTTACGAGGCCGCGTGGAACGGAACGACGATGTCCAGCTATGACGCCGCTTCCAACACGCTCTACGTCGGGATATACAGCCCTCCGAACCACGCGCCGGTCGATGTGGCCGCCACCATCCGCTCCCTCATCTTGTCGGGCCAGGCGCACGTCGACGGTTCGGCCGTCGTCGACGGAGTCCCCGCCTACGTCTTGTCATTGTCGGGTCAACCTGCTGGCAGTGGGCTTGCCAATGCGACCTATGACATCGCCAAGAGCGATTACCACCCGCTGCTCATTCAGGGGACCGTGGCGTGTGAGCAGGGGCAGTGTCCAGAGACCGTGCAATTCCAAACCTACGAGTACCTGCCCACGACCCCTGCCAATCTCTCCCTGCTCGATCTGAGCGCACAACACCCTGGCGCGACCGTGGTGAACGCGGGCGGAATGCCCGGTGTTGGGACATCTTTCGGTAACGATTGATTCACCTACACGTCCGGGTCGACTGGATCGCTAGGGGCGGCTTCCCCGGCAGCTCCCGGAGCCGGCGTCAGGGAGCGCCGCCACCGTTCAGAGGATTGCGAGTTACACAGAATTCAGTTGCCCCCACGACGACGTAAGAACCCTTGGCGACCCGGTATGTCGTGACTTGAATGCTCGCCTGAGGGCTCGAGTAAGCGAAGTGATTCTTGGAGGGATGAGTCCAACCACTCAGCGGGAGGTGTAATCCATCGCTTCCCGTTCGGAGGAAGTGCGTGAGTGCCTTCGACGGTGCAGGCTGACCCTTCACGCCACTCTTGTAAGCGAACGAGCGGCTGACATTCTCAGAGCAATGAAACCCGGATGCCTCCGCTACTGGTGAGACCACAATGAGACCAACACCGGTCAGCGTGAGCGCAGAAATCATTGAAACGGTGGCACAGCCCAATCGTCGCACGGGCATCCTTCCGACCGTCTCCACAAGCACGACACTCGAACTCGGTTCGCACCTCCCACGCGGGTGATACATCGTGGAATTCCTCTCCCAGCGTATTGGGACAGCCCGGACTCCCGCCTGACCCACGGACAATGATGGAGTTGGGGCCGCAGTAGGCAACGATGGCGCTCGGCTGCTAGTTGGTCGTTGAAGTCGCCGGACATGTGTAGGCACTGTTCACGCCATTGACAACCGCTTCGGTGATCTTGTCGGCTTGGACCGCGTTGAACAAGCGAAGTGCGGCGGCATGTGAACCCGGGGTGGGAGCACTGTTCGCCAGAAGCGCCGCCATAAATGTTGTCGTCTGATTGAGTCCCTGGGGGCTGTTGAAGTCTCCGAGGTAACCGCAATACTGACTGGCCGACGGCTTCCACGTAACACCGCTGGGGGAGGCAATGTTGAAGAGACCGTTGCCTTGATCGCCCGAGTTGGCCAATCGCCATACAGGTGCGACGAGTGTGAACCAACCGATGGTCGCACACACCAAGAGGCCGACCATCAGAAGCAAGCCCGAAGGCCAGAACCATGGAGGCGGCTGCTCACGCTTCCGACCTTCTTCGGTCCCCACGTTCAGTGGCATCGGCAATTGAGGTTAGCGCCAGGGTTGTGGTGAGGCATAGGGCTATCCGGCGATGAGAGACACCCCTCCGGTCGGTTGACCTGTAGGCGGTCAGGAGGCCATTTCGCTCTACATTCGAGTTCACTGAGTCAAGGTTCCGGCACAACCGGATACCCGTGTGGTCTTGCGTTAGGCGCCGATAGTGGACTCTGCCGCCACTCGATCGAGGTGTTTTGCGTCGGCCGGCAAGAGGTAGCCGGCGGCAACATCGGCGGCAACAGCACGGTCCCACTTGTGTACAAATGCAGCGTGCGTCGGGTACAACTTGGCGAGCTTCGCGCTGGTGAAAGGAACCGTCCTGCCAAACAGGACGCAGAAACCGCCACCGCCGGCCGGCACGCCAGAAACAACCGCGATCGGCGCCTGCACTTGGGGGGTGCGTACTCCGCCAGCCGCCTCGCCGTTTTGGTCAGTCACGAGTGTCGTCGAGCTGGCCATGTCGAGTCGTGGCGACTGCGGTGGGGCCTTTCCCGTAGCGACCCAGTGCTCGAGTGCCACGACTGCGGCACGCAGCTCGTATGTGTGGGCTCCGGCGTTGAAGGGCGCGGAACACGATATGCCCCCTGTGGATGTTGACGACACAGGATGGATCATCGTGTCAAACGTCGTGACGTCGCCTTTCCCGTTTCCGGTGTCGGTCATCGACGGCCCGAGCCCATAGGAGTCGTAGTGTGCACCGCCGGCTATCTCCCACTCTCGAATGAACCGGGTCGGGGGCTGGCGTGCGCTTGCATAGCCGCCGACGATCAGGTCCGTCTCCGTTTCGAACATCATGACCGGGACGTGGAGATCGGTACGGATGAAGGTGGGCTCCGGCGTATCGACATCTGTCAACGGTCCCGCAAACTTTGCGCTGCTGTAGACGAAGTAGCCGTTGTAGATGTCTCGGGATTCGGGTCCGAGGGCGTCGACGTAGGTGACGAGCCGAATCGCCGACTGAGACTCGCCGAGTGCGAGCACGCGTCGCGGTTGGAGTCCGCTGAGCACTGTTCCCGCGTCGCGGCGGATGGCAGCTCCGGCCTGCTGGTAGATGCTGTAGGAGAAGGCGTCGCCCGGGTGGTTGAGGGTGCCGTACCGGGTTGGATCGGAACCCTTTATTCCATTGACACCGATCGCTTGGGCGCTGACGCCGACGTAGACCATGCCGCTGCGGATCATCTGGACATGGTCGGTCAGCCATGCCGCACCGGCGTCGGCGCCACCACTCACATTGAGCCATTCAGCGACAACTGTTCCGTCGAACCGCTTCGGGTTGATCGGACGATAAACAACGATTCGAGTCTTGAACGGAGCCGTGTGGGCTGTCGTCACGGTCCATCGTCCGTCTGGGTTCAACGGTGATGCGCTCGTGTAACTGCTCGCGGTGCCGGACACAAAATACTCGCTCTGTTCGTAGCCGACCTTCTGCAGGTTGAAGCTGGTCGTGCCCGGCAAATCGATTCCAGATGCGGGCGCGACGGGTCCAGTCACAGCGACACGGGGCACGCTCGATGGCACGACCGAAGCGGGTTTGGTCGCCGCGGCGGCGTTCGATGGCGTTTCCGCAACTGAGAGCGAGGTGCCGAGGCACGCGAGGACCACCAGGAACCCGATTGTCGAACCCAAGACTCCGCGGAGACTGAAACGTACCCTGCACCTTCCCACTGCGAAGCCTCCCCCAGCGGCTCTTGTCGCCGCTGCTCACGATCACCGAATCCGCTCTACTCCGAAGACTCCAGCGACCATATCCCGCAGCGAGTCTGGGTCATATGGCGAGCAGTGGTGCAGGACCCCGCCTGTGCCTGGCGTACGCCGGACGCGATCATCAGAGAGACGTTGTGAGACCGGGAGTGCGGGGTGCAACTCCCCACCTCTCCAGAGGCCAAAGGTGATCGTCGGCGGTCACGATTCACCGTCAGTCTGAAACAGCTGACGCCCGCTCGAACCACCGATTGTGGCCCTGTCTCGCCGCAGCCCTGCTTGGGCATCTTCGGCGTGGCCATCGCCCGCCCTCGGCGGGAGGGCAAAGCCGGTATAGGCCACGCGGCGCTCTCGGCTCGTCGGATGCGTCGAACGATGGAGTGTGCAGGACATGTGCACCGAGAGGTCGCCGCGCGCGGCGCGCAAGGTCACCGCGGGCAGGTCGAGCGTGCGATCGATCTGCGCCCGGGCGATGTTGGCCCGGTGCGATCCCGCCATGACGTCGAGTCCGCCGTGTGCGTCGTCGATGGGCGTGAGACAGATCCCGATCGTGAGGCCCGAACAGAACATGGAGTGGCCGCCCCGGTCGCAGTCCTTGTGCCACGGAAGGCAGACCAGGCCCTCGACGGAGTCGACGCGCTTCAAGAGCCCTTCGGCGGTCACGTCGGCGAAGTGCTCGCCAAAGGGATCGCCCGGTCGGTGGCCGTCCCCGAGCAGATCGCCGATCGAGGTGTAACGGTCATCGCCGATCAGCGCTCTGAGGGCGGGCGACTGCTCTGCAAAGTCGAGGATCCGGCAGGGATACGCCTCCCCATTGCGGGTCTTCGCCCACCACGACGTGCCGTCGTCCGGCCGGGCTGCCTCGACGGCAGACCGCAGGTCGGCATCGACCGCGTCCATCTCTGCCTCCGTGAACACCTCTTGCAGGAGGAGAAACCCGGTTTCCGACAGGAAATGGGCGGCTTCTGTCGGCGTCTGGTCGAGCCGGAACCGGCGGTCGAGATCGAGCGGCGAGCCATCGCTTGCCGACAGCGAGACGTCGCCTGGCCGGTAGACGGCTCTCCCGTCGAGAAGTGAGCGGAGGACCGGATCCCAGGAGCAGAAGGCCTCGTTGGAGGCCGGATCGCCCTCGACCCGCCCGCCGATGACCAGACCGAGCGCCGTCCGGCGCTCATAGAAGAGGTCCGCGAACGCCGTCGGGTCAAGAGCAACAGCCAGGGTGGCGCCGGCCGTCCCCGACACGACGTCGATGCCCTTGGGCCCGGGTCGCAGCGTCCACTGCGCATCGTCAACCTGCAACGTGATCGGTGAAAGTCCAAGCCGCGCGGCGTCTTCGGCGGCGCGCGTGCCGAAACGAGCGGCCGCTTCACGCCACTCTCCTGCGAAGAACGATGCAGGGTCGGCCGGTCCGGTTCCGTTGATGGACCGCGTGCGCGTGTCGACGCTCATTCGGACCTCCCCTTCGCATCCCCGAAGGCGAGCAGGCCCATCTCGGCCAGCCTCCCGACAGAGTCCGGCAACGCCACCTCGTGCCGCCGTGCAACGTCAGCGATCAGGTTCACGTCCTTGCGAAGCAACGTCCCAGCGACCTGGCCGAGACCCTTGATGTCGAAGCCCGACGCCGAAAGGATTGACGCCGCTCGGCTCGCACCGCTCCCACGCTCGAAGACCTGCGCCATGGCCCCTTGGTCCAGGCCCAGCTCATCCACGAAGGCGAACGTCTCGAGGCAGAGCGCGATCTGTGCGGTAAAGACCAGGTTGTTCACCAGTTTTGCCGTCTGTCCCGCACCGACGTTCCCGAGGTGCACGATCGGGTCGCCGAACGTCGCCAGCACCGGGCGGACCCGGTCCAGGGCGGCGGCTTCGCCTCCGACCATCACGAGCAATGCACCTCGCTCGGCCGCGGGACCGCCACCGCTCACCGGCGCGTCCAGGACGCTCACGTCAGTCTCGGCGGCCTGCTGACGAAGACGGATGCATGTCTCGGGGTGCACCGTCGAGTGAACGACCAGGGTCCCGCCCGAGGCCATGCCCGCCAACACTCCATCGGCACCCAGCGAAACCTCCCGCACATCCTCGTCCCCGGTCACACAGAGGCACACGATCGACGACGCTTCCGCCAGGGCTGCCGGAGTCGGTGACGTCCTCGCCGGGGTGTCGCGGAAGGGTTCCAGACTCTCTTGCCGCCTCGCCCACAGCGTCACCGGGAAGCCGCCCTGCATGATCCGACGTGCCATCGGCGCACCCTGGCTCCCCAGCCCGATGAAGCCCACGCTGAGCAGGTCAGAGGCCATCAGACGAGGAATGGCGGACCGGCGGCCTCGGTCGGATACCCATGGATGGAGGCACGCGCGACGCTCGACACCGGCGCCTGCAGGAAACCGGACAAGCCGTCGAGGAGGTCGGCGACGTGCACGGCAAATGGGAGCACCTTGAAGCGCTGTGCTTTGGCGCGTTCCCGAGCGCTGGCGGCATGGACGCTGAAGCGCACCACTTGAAGAATCCGGTGCGAACGCAGTGGTTCCGGGACGTCGGTCAGAAGGACTCCCACCTCCTCGCGGAAAGTCTGTGTCCTTGCTCGGAAACGTTCGGGGAGGTGATCGAAAATGTCGACCTGGTGCTCGACGGCTGTGATGAAGCTCATGTAGTGGCTTCCTTCGATCTCGCCCTGTTCGAGCAAAGGAAGGAGGTAGCACTCAACCCAGGACCGGATGTCGTGGGGCTCGAGCTGTGCAATCAAGATGGAGCGGCGGTCGTCGATGTAGCCCAGCCGGTTCTCGAAGATCGCTGTGACGAGCTGTTCCTTCGTACCGAAGTGGTATTGCACCGCCGAGTTGTTGCTGCTCCCCGCTGCAGCGCCGATCTCGCGAAGCGAGACGCCCTCGTAGCCGCGTTCGGCAAAGAGCTGCTCAGCCGCGAGAACGATCTGCTCCTTGGTCGACCGGGGAATCGTCGGCGCCGACGTCATCTGGACCATCACACGGTATGAGACCACCCTTTACAGGGCAAGTCAAGTGTCTTAGAGTGCAGACGCTTTTCTCACCAAGACCGTCTCAGACAGGACAGGGGCCGGTAACTGGGTGTTGTTGCCGGAGCCGCTGGAATTCAGAGAGGACTGAATGGACATCTGGGCAGATCGAGACGAACGGCAAGCAGCCGCTCGTGCGGAGTACGAGCACGTCATGACGACGCCCAGTCCCGACCCCACCTCGGCGTACATCGACGTGGGCGTCATCGGCTTCGTCTTCGGGGAAATGTGGCGCCGAGGGGTGCTGACCGCTCGCGACCGTCGTTGGATCACCCTGTCGTGCCTTGGGTTCACGGGCTCGACCTTTCCCATCGAGACCCACGTCTGGGCCGCCCTCAACAGCGGTGACGTCAATCCCGAAGAGTTCGATGAGTTCGTCCTGCACTTCGCAACACAACTGGGCTGGCCGAAGGCGTCCATTCTCAGCATGCACGGCGCGATTGCGACGGCCAAGCTCGCCGACCAGCGGGGGGAGGAGACCCCGTCGATCACATTTGCGCCGTGGGCGGACCCGGTCGCGGTCGAGGAACGCCACGCACGAGGCGATGCGGCATACATGGCCGTGCACGGCCAGCCAGCGCCGGCAGCAGCGACCCCCTTCCGACGGAGCGCCTACCTCGACTACCTCTATGGGGAGATCTGGACGAGGGAAGGTCACCTGACCAGAAGGGATCGAAGGATCATCAGTATCTGTTGCTGCGCCTCCGTGGGTGTCGCATCGGAGACCCGGGCCCACCTTGAGGCAGCGCTGCGCAACGACGAGCTTACGATCGAGGAGCTGCACGAGCTCGTCGTGCATTTTGCTGTCTATGTCGGTTGGGCGCTCGGGCGCCAACTCGACGACATTCTCCTCGAAGTTGGGAATCAAGGCTGAGCGTTGGTCGAGCCTCGGGCCGACGCTTGCAACCGTGGGCTTCGCAGGGCGCCCCCGTCTTTCAGTGCAGCGCTGCATCTGCGCCTTTGAACAGCTGATGCGACACCATTCGACCTTCAAGGGTCGGCTCGGAATTGCCAACTTCCCACATGGACCGCGTGAGGGTCACCGGATCGACGCGGTGCGATGCCTGCACCCCGGTGTCGAGAACTCACCCCGCGCACAGGTTCCCCAGGCTTCACAGGAACGACCTGCGGCAATCGGATCTGTTCACAATTCTGCAAAGCAATCCTCAGCGACTGCTTAGGCTCCTCTGACCTCCGATGGACGTCCGTTCGCCACAGTGACGCCAGGAGAAGGAACCAACCCGACCGTTCCTACGAAATCAATGACACTTTTCATGATCAGCGTTCCCCTGATGGCCTTGGCCGTTGCGCTCGCCGTCTTGCCGCTCATCTTCATGTCGCATGCCGACCATCGTCGTCGGACGGCTGAAGCGACGTCCCGGAGCCGGAACTACCTCTCAGGCGCGACACACGACGCTCATCGTTCCTAGGGGTTTTCACACGCCGGTCCTCCGACGGGGCTAGACCAGATGCGTGGTGGCGCGTTGGATTTGGTTCGTCATGATGATCGGCGTCGGCATCGAATTCGCGCTCGGTGTTGCGTGCTTGGTGCTCATCCCGATCGGACGACCCGACCAGTGGCTGCCTCCGCAGAGCAAGGGCGCCTATGTCGCCCACGCAGCACTCGGGGGTCTCCTTGGGATCGGTGCGCTCGCCATTCTGCTGCGCACCCTCGATGGACCGAGGTTGGTGCGCCTCGGCGCGCGATTGGGTCTCGTCGGGCTCATGCTTGGCGCCGGCGGTGGGGCGCTCTCCGTGGCGCACTCATGGAGGCTGCCGGGCCTGGGGTTGATGTTGGCCGGGGCGCTCCTCGCCTTCTTCGCCTATCTCATTCCCCTCGCTGACGATTCGGGGCGAATTCAAGGCGCCGAGACGCCGCTGTAGTCTCCCCCTGCAGTGCATGGATCAACGGCTCGACGACCGCCCGAGGGACGTAACTAGTCGATGCCCGGCATGGGACGCTCGCTCCAGACGGGCAACGCGCCTGATCGTCTCGAGCTTCCACACAGCGCTCTTCCATCAGTTCATCGCCGTTTTCGTGCTCGGAGCCCTCTGCGCCATCGGCTTCAACGTCTTCCGCACAGCTCAGTACCGGAAGCCTGAAGGCCCACGGGATGGCGTCGTTTCCCTCGTCTCGGTCCGAACCCCTCCCCGAGCCGGCGGCCCGGCGCATCCTCCGCATCGGCTTCGGCGCACTCTGGATCTTCGACGGGCTGCTGCAGATCCAGTCCTCCATGCCCCTCGGACTCCCGTCGGGGGTGATCCAGCCGTCAGCCAGCGGGTCCCCGGGCTGGGTGCAGCACCTTGTGAACACGCGGCGTCACCATCTGGTCGAACCATCCGATCCAGGCGGCGTCGGCCACCGTGTGGATCCAGGTCGGGATCGGCCTGTGGTTGCTGGTCGCCCCACGCGGCCGGTGGTCTCGGTTCGGCGGATTGGCGTCGGTCGGCTGGGGCCTCTTGGTCTGGTCCTTCGGCGAGGCGTTCGGCGGCCTCTTCGCCCCGGGGCTGACCTGGCTCTTCGGAGCTCCCGGGTGCCGTCCTCTTCTATTGCGTCGCCGGCGTCCTCATCGCCCTGCCCGAACGGGCCTACGCCACCGCCCGTCTCGGCCGCATCGTGCTCGCACTGAGCGGGCTGTTCCTGATCGGCATGGCCGTGCTGCAGGCCTGGCCGGGAAGAGGGTTCTGGCAGGGCCGCGGCGGGACGCTGACCGGCATGGTCCGCACGATGGCGCGAACCCCGCAGCCGGGCTTCCTCTCGTCGTGGGTCTCGTCCTTCGGCGTCCTTCGTCGCCGCCCACGGGTGGGCGGTCAACCTCTTCGCCGTCGTCGCCCTGGCCACCATCGGCGGCCTGCTGCTGAGCGGGCGACCCCGGCTCGGCCTCGGCGGCCTGGTCGCGCTCGTGTCGCTGTGCCTCGCCGACTGGGTCCTCGTGGAGGATCTGGGCTTCTTCGGTGGGTTGGGCACCGATCCCAACTCCATGCTGCCGATGGCCCTCATTTTCGTCGCGGGCTACGTGGCCATGGTGCGCGTGCCGGTTGCCATCGCGAGCTGCCGCGAGCCGCCCGCCGAAGTCGGCCGAGCGTCGGCGACGCAGAGACAACGCCGGAACCAACGGGCTGGTGGGAGCGGGCCGTCGCTGCTCCTACGCGGTTCGGACCGCAGCCGCTGTCGCCGCGCTGGCCATCGTCCTCGTCGGCGCCGCTCCGATGGCCACCGCTGCGGTCAACGGCAACGCCGACCCGATCCTGTCCGAGGCTCTCAACGGCAACCCGAACGCGCTGCAGCTGCCCGCACCGCACTTCACCCTGACCGACCAGCACGGCCAGACCGTCAGTCTGGCCAGCCTCCGCGGGCCATGCGTGGCGCTGACCTTCCTCGACCCGGTCTGCACGTCGGACTGCCCACTGATCGCCCAGGAGTTCCGCCAGACGGACCAGCAGTTGGGCGCCGGCCGCGCGCAACGTCGACTTCGTCGCCATCGTGGCCAACCCGATCTACCGGTCCATCGTCCTTCACCAAGGCGTTCGACAGCCAGGAATCGATGAACCGCCTGCCGAATTGGTACTTCCTCACGGGTTCGGTCACCCAGCTCCAACGGGTCTGGAACTCCTACGGGGTCCTGGTCAGCACCGTCGGGGCCGGGGCGATGGTCGCCCACAGCGACCTCGCGTTCATCATCGACGGCCGCGGCCGTGAGCGTGACGCGCTCATCGACGACCCGGGCCCGACGCAGGCCTTCGCGTCGTCCTTCTCCTCTCTCCTCCTGAGCCGGATCGACCGACACTCCTCAATTCGTGAGGTCCCGAGCTCGCCCGCTGCAGGTCCGACGCGGCGGTGCCTTGCGCTGCTCGGCCGCTGCGATCGCTCTCCTGGGGTGCGGGCCTCGCTCCCGCCGGCGCCAGCGCCGCGTCGACCGCACCCACTGGTGAGCGCCGTTTCGACGTCGAGCGATTCGTGGGTGACGCTCCCCATGGGGGACCTCTCCGACCCCGCCAACACGTTCTGGGAGCTGTTCCATGCCGGTCCGGGTTCCGCCGCGCTGGTCTCTGGTCACCCCGCCGGGTGTCGCCGACAACGGCGGCCTCATCGAGTCCGCCTCCGGCGGCGCCGCCTTGGTCGGTTTCGTGCCGAGCGACCTCCTGCGTTTCTCCCCCCTTGCGCAGAGCGCGCACGAGCGGGAGCATCCTGGGTCCCTGGGCTCCTGCCCGGGGCGCTGGCCCCACTCCCCGACGCCCTCGCCTACGACGCATCCTCCCCGGGTGCGAGCCCTCGCCCTGCTCGGGGAGGGCGTGCGCTGAGCGGACCCGCCGACCTCTCGTCCTGGACTCCACTGGTCACGGCCGCAACGCTGAACCGGGTTTCGCCAGCCTGCGACGTGGACGGGCTCGACGGCTGCCGCGCTGCTCCCCAGCGGGGCGCCGTTGATCGCCACTGGCTGCCGGCGAGGTGGACTCGTCGGCCTGTTCACGCGGACAGCCACCACCTGGCAGCGCGCCGGGCTCACACTGGGCGGCAATCTGCGAGGGGCAGCCACCACCGTGCTCCGCGTGCAGTCGACGGCGGCGACGGACGACGGTGCTCGTCCTCGCGAGCAGGGGTCATCGGCGGGCCGTCGTTGCACTGTGGCAGAGCGGCAGCGGGCCCTGGACGGTCGCGCGGGCGATGACCCTGGGCTCCGGGACGTCGGTCCGGTCGACCGCCGTCAATCCAGCCGGCGATGTCGCAGTCCTCGTTGGCGGCGGTGCAAGCGGCAGGCGCGTGGCGCTGGACATCGCTCCAGGTGGACGCTGGACACAACTGCCCCGGCTCCCGCCGCGGACCGCGGCGCTGGCGCTGCCCGCGGGCGGCCTGACTTCGGCCGGACCCGACATCGATGCCTTCACGGTGCAGGGCGAGTCGCTCGGGGTCTTCGCGTTGACACCCTCGGGTGGCGCATGGGCCAAGGTCCAGTCGAGCCAGATCCCATTGGCCTACGGCTCGTCGGGCTGAGCGCCGCCCGGGTACCGTGACGGGCACAATCCCTGAGACCCATGGACGGTCGGCGTGAACTATCTGGTCGACAATTGGAGCTTCGACCCTTTCGTGATCGTCGTGGCCGTCGTTGTGGTGCTTCACGAGGCGGGCCTTGCCAACCTCCGCCGTCGTTCCCGCCCCGATCGGACCCGAGCCCGGCGGCTCCGTTCCTTGTTCTTCTACGGCGGTCTGGCCCTCCTCCTGATCACGGTGATGTCGCCCATCGACTATTGGGCCGACGACTACTTCTTCGTCCACATGATCGAGCACATCCTCATCGCCTTCTTCGCTCCGATTCTCATTGTGGCCGGTGCACCGTGGCTGCCCCTGCTGCACGGCCTGCCTGTCGGGCCACGACGACGCCTCCTCCGGGCGGTGCTGCTCGGACGTCTCTCGGCTCCCTTGAGGGCCGTGGGACGCTTCGCAGTGAACCCATGGACCGCGCTTGATCTCCTTCAACGTCGTGATGGTGCTCTGGCATGTCCCGGCGTTGCTTCGACACTGCGCAGCAGAACCAACTCGTCCACATCTGGCTGATGCACGCCAGCTTCTTCCTCACCGGCGTGCTCTTCTGGTTGCAGATCATCCCCTCCTCGCCCTTCCGGATGAAGGCGAGCCCGCTGTGGCAGGTCGGGGCCATCATCTCCACCAACGTCGTCATGTTCGTCCTGGCCATGTCGATGTCGCTCTTCACGAGCACCAACTGGTACTCGGTCTACGGCCACGTGCCCGGCATCACCCTCTCGCCCGTCGCCGACCAGCAGATCGGAGCCGCCATCCTCTGGATCTGTGGCGACTTCTGGGCGGTCCCGGCGTTGGCGGTGACCATCCGCCGCGCCATCGACAGCGAAGGGGGCTTCTCGCTCGGGGTCGACCGCCTCTTCCACCGGGACCCGGGGCCCTCGCTCGAGGCCTTCCGCGCCTCGAGCGCCCCTGCCGCCGAGCGGACGCCCCGCGGCTGAGCGTCGTCCGCCACGCACAGCACTCCCCATTGCGTCGTCCGGGGAGAATCTCTTCGTCGGAAACAGTTGACGGGTGTCAAACCGAAACGTAACCTCCGCTTCATCGGCGCACAGCTTGCGCCAAGGATGAGCCAAGGTTCAGCCGGGAAGCACCGACGTTCGTCCAGGGGATAGGGGGTAGGCCATGAGCTTGGCGTGGAAGGTGACCGTGACGGTCATCCTCTTCGTCGTGGCGACGACGGCGGCCGTCGTCCTCATCGTCAGCCTCCTGGGTACGCCGCCGACGGTCGACTACACCTCGAGCTCGCCCGGCCAATCGGTCAATGTGACCCTCCAGTCCGTGGGGACGTACGGGTCCGGCAGCCATGCACCCTGGGTCTCGTATCTGGTCAAGGCGCCCAACGGACAGTGGGTCCACACCACGAACTTCCAGGTCCCTGAGCACGTCCGCATCAACGTCACCATTGTCCAGTACGACTCGGGCAGTCCGCTGCGTAATCAGCAGCTGGGCCGGGTGACCGGCACCGCCGCGAACGCTGCCCTCCTCAACGGGAAGCCGTTCCGGGTCATCAATTCCAACGTCGGCAACGGCGTGGCCCACACCTTCTCCATGCCCTCGGTGGGTATCAACGTGCCCTTGTACGGCAACAACGGCAATGCCAACCTCTGCGCCGCCGCGCCGTGCACCACCAAGTCGCCGCACCAGGTGATCAAGTTCTCCTTCATCAGTCCCGGGCCTGGAAACTACCGCTGGCAGTGCTTCGTACCCTGTGGGGGCGGCTATCTCTTCGGCAACGGAGGGCCCATGTCGACGCTCGGTTACATGGGCGGCTTCATGCAGGTCGTGCCCGCGTGAGCGACGGGCCGGCGCCGGGAGGAGGGGGGGCACCCGCAGGAGACCAGCCGGCAGACCCAACGAGGGACCCGGCGACCAGACGCACCACTGGTGGCGGCTGCTCGCCGTCTGGGTGGTCCTCTCCGCCATCTTGGATCCGCTGTACTACTTCCTCGCCGGGCCCCACATCCCGCCCGGCACCATGACCGACACGGCCCAAGGAGCGCAGTTCGACTTCAACGTGTTGTTCGTCATCGCCCTCCCCGTCCTTCTCGCCGTCTGGATCTACTTCATTTACGCCTTCGTGACGTGGCGCGCCTCGCGCGGCGGGCCCGAGCCGGTCGGCGGGCCGGACGCTCGAGGTCACCTTGGGATCCAGGTGGGCTGGATCCTGGTCACGACCGTCATCGTGCTGTTCCTGGCCGGCTTCGGCACCTACGAACTCGTGCAGCCGGGCGGCGCGGGCGGCGGCGAAGGGTCGAGCCCGATCTGGACTCCGACCTCGAAGACCATCCTGCCGATTCAGGTCATCGGCCAGCAATGGAAATTCACCTACCGATACCCGACCTTCGGCGGCTTCGAGACCGACCAGCTCGTCATCCCCGACAACACCACCGTTCAATTCAACGTCACCTCTCTGGACGTGGTCCACAGCTTCTGGGCCTACCAACTCGGGGTGAAAGCCGACGCTAACCCCGACTACAACAACGTGGCCTACGCGACGACGCAGCAGCTGGGCTCCTTCACCGTCCGCTGCGCCGAGCTGTGTGGCCTCTGGCACGGCGCCATGTACAACAACGGCGTTGTGGTGACGCCCCAGCAGTTCGAGTCTTGGGCGAAGGTCACCGCATTCCGCTTGCGCAAGAACACCAAGCTCCTCCCGCCCTATGCCCAGACCTACACGCCCGACGCCAACGGCGCGGATGGCGGCTACTACCCCGACAACGACCCCTACTCCAAGGTCGAGACCTACGGCGCGTCGACGTCGAAGGGCAACTGACATGAGCCTCCGACCCCAAGCCCGCATCCGTCCTGTCCTGCACACGAGGGAAACCAACCATGGCCATTGACACGACGGTTGGCGAGTTCGAGTACCCCGGGGAGGAGGATCTCGGCGCCGCGGGGCGGATGCCGGGGTCCGGGACGCGCTCGGACTGGCTCCGTCCCAACGTCCTGTGGGCCATGGCGGGTGGCGTCGTCGGCTACCTCATCGGGCACTGGTTGGGCAACGTCATCGCCAGCGGGTACGACCAGGTGCAGACGGCGCAGAACGACGTCGCCATCGTGCTCGGGCTCTCGCTGGGCGTCCTCGGCTGGATGGCGGGCATCGGTGCCCTCAATTACCCGTTGGCCAAGGTGCTCGGGTACGAGCTCTCACCGGCTCCCCCGCAACAGAGCTGGGTGCGCTACTTCCGCATGACCGACGACCACAAGGTGGTCGGGATGCAGTACGCCGTCGGGGTCCTCCTGTTCCTCTTCACCGGCGGCCTGCTCGCCATGCTCATCCGGACGGAGCTCCTGAACCCGACGAACCACGTCTTCGGACCCGGGACCTATATCGCCATCGTCGGCGAGCACGGCACGATCATGATGATGATGGCCTCCTCCGCCGTGGTCGGGCCCCTTGGGAACTGGCTGATCCCGCTGATGATCGGGTCCCGGCGCATGGCCTACCCCCGGGTCGAGGCGTTCTCGTTCTGGATCTTCATGGCGGGATACCTCGTCATCCTCAGCGCGCTGTTCTTCGGCGGCTTCCCGACCGGCTGGACCGGGTACGCCCCGCTGCAAACGCAGGCGACGGGCGGGATGGATTCCTATCTGGTCGGCTTTGCGGTCATTGGCATCGGCATGATCCTGGCCGGCTTCAACCTGGCCTGCACCATCATCAACTACCGGGCGCCCGGGATGACCTGGAGCCGCCTCCCCATCTTCGCCTGGAGCATCCTGGCCACCTGTGCACTCTTGACCCTGGCGACGCCGACCCTCGTCGTGGCCGGCCTCTTCGGGATTCTCGACCGGACGGCCCAGACCGCCTTCTTCGTCAACGAGCACGGCGGCAGCAATTTCCTGTGGCAGAACCTCTTCTGGTTCTTCGGCCATCCCGAGGTCTACATCATGGCCCTCCCCGGCTTCGGGATCGTGATGGAGATCATGCCGGTGTTCACCCGCAAGCCGCTCTTCGCGTACAAGGTCGCCGCGGCCGGCATGCTCGGCGTGGCGTTGCTCTCCTTCTTCGTGTGGCAACACCACCTGTTCCAGAGCGGAATCAACCCGGATATGCGGCCGCTCTTCATGCTCACGACCGAGCTGATCTCCATCCCGACCGGCTTCTTGTTCCTCGTGACGCTCGGGACCCTCTGGAAAGCAAAAATACGCTTCGACACCCCGATGCTCTTCTGTCTCGGGATGCTCTTCAATTTCCTGATCGGTGGCGTCACCGGCGTCTTCCTCTCCGACGTCCCCGTCAACGTGACGGTCCACGGCAGCTTCTTCGTGCTGGCGCACTTCCACTACACGATCATGGGCGGCCTCATCTTCGCCCTGTTCGCGGGCTTCTACTACTGGTTCCCCAAGATCACGGGCAAGACCATGAACCGCAAGCTGAGCAAGTGGCACTTCTGGACGTTCTTCATCTTCTTCAACTGCACGTTCTTCCCCCTGTTCCTCGTCGGGCTCCTCGGACAGCCTCGGCGGGTGTTCGAGTACGCCAGCAATCTGCAGACGCTGAACGACATCTCGAGCATCAGCGCCTACTTCCTCGGTGCGTCCTTCATCTTCTTCATCATCAATTTCGTCTGGTCCATCTACCTGACGCCCCACGAGGCACCGCCCAACCCCTGGGACTCGCTCGGTCTGGAGTGGCAGACGCCCACTCCCGTGCCGTGGTTCAACTTCGAGCACATTCCTGTCATCACGAACGACCCCTACCACTACGGCGAGCCGGACGCGGCGCCCGTGGCCGACCTCGGCATGGCAATGTCGGTGGTCGCCCCGGAGGGTTCCGTGGGCCACGATGAGCTCACCACCGGAGTGGACGGCGACGGCGACCCACGTCCCCCGATCCTGTGAGGTCAGAGAGAGACATGGCATCGAGCACGTTCGACAATCAGAAGTTCGAGAGCTTCGTCCAGCTCCAGGAGACGCCGGAGGAGATCGCTTTCGAGCTGCGTGCCCAGGAGGGGGCGCTCTGGACGGGCGGCCGGCTGCTCATCGGCATCTGGGCCTTCGCCTTCGCCGCCCTGGCCTTTGCGTACTTCTACCTGCGCTCGGCCAACGACGAGAACCTGTGGCGCCCCAAAGGGATCACCGCGCCCACCGCGACAGGCGCCGCCATCTTCGCCATCACTGTGGCCGCCGCGCTGCTCGTGCAGTACGGCGAGCGGCGGTTCCGCGAGAACGAGACGCTCGACTGGCAGGTGGCCGGCTGGACGGCCGTCCTCGGCGGGCTGGTCGTCATCGGGCTGCAGATCTGGCAGCTGACAGCCCTGCCCTTCTTCCCGGGGTCGAGCGGCTACGCCTCGTGCTTCATCGCCTGGGCCGCGATGAACATCGCCCTGGTGCTTTGCGGGACGTACTGGCTCGAGACGATCCTGGCCAGGGAGATCCGGCTCCGACGCGCCATCTCCCAGGACGGGGGCGCCCCGGGTTCCGCCCTGCCCGTGGCGCGGCTGTTCCGAGCCAATCTCAACGGCTGCAACTACTTCTGGGGCTTCATCGGCCTCGTGTCCCTGCTCTTTTGGCTACTCTTCTACGTGGTCTGAGACAAGAGGTGACCCCGTGATCACGGCTGATGTGGCAGCGACCCAGGCGTTGACTTTCGCCATTCCGATCGGTGTGCTCTGCATCGTCATGCTCTGGGGCTTCTTCCAGCGCCGCCCGACGCGATGACCAGCGGGGCTGCCGGCGAGCGGCCCCACGAGCTGACCGCACCATGGCGGGGTTGGTGCCTGCTGAGCGCTGTCGTGGTGGCGCGGTGTGCCTGATCCCACCGCTCTCGAGCACGGCCCGTCGCTTCGAATACGGAGAGGCGCTGCAGTTCTCCCTCCTCGCCATCGTGCTGCCCCTTCTGGTCGCCATCGGTGCCCCGTGGCGCCACCTTGGCCTGGCAAGAGACCGCGAGTCCGATCCGCCGCGCCTCGCCGACCGGGTGGCCGACCGGCGGCTCCGTCACCGGGAACTCCCCTGGTCGCTCGCCTTCATCGCCCTTGACCTGGGTGCGGTCGTCGCCTGGCATGTCCCCAGGGCGGTGGCAGACGTGTCCGAGCACGGCTGGCTCGTCCCACTGGAGGCGCTGACGCTGTTGGTCTTCGGCCTCGGCCTCTGGTGCGAACTGGTGGCCTCGCCCCCGCTCGTCCCGCGTTCGGGCTATCTGCGCAGGGCCGTCCTGGCCGCCTTCGCCATGTGGACGTTCTGGATCCTCGCCTACGTGCTAGGGCTGTCCAACCACGCCTTCTACCCGAACTTCTCGCACGTGCCGGGCGGCCTGAGCGCGGCCGCCGACCAGCAGGTCGCCTCTGCGGTGCTGTGGTTCGTGGCCGCGGCCTCCTTCGTGCCGGTCATCTTCTGGAACGCCATGATGTGGCTGAGGACCGACGAGGATCCCGACGCCGAGCTCCTGGCGCTGGCACGGGCCGAGCGACGGCGCGGCACGCCGCCACTCACTGGCCATCAGGACGGCGGCCCCGCAAGCCTGTGAGTGGGGACGTCAGCCCGGTGAGCTCCTGGCGATGACGGGAAGATCGACGGGGGGCAGGTGCGTGTCGAGAGCCCGGTCAGCCGCCCGTTCGTGGGCCAGCGCGCTGCGCACGATCCGCCGCCAGCTGGGTCTCTGCGAGCGAAAGGCTGTGGAGCGCGGCTGCGTTGCCGGGGTCGCTCGTGAGCGTCTGCACATCCTCGATCGCCCGGAGCGCGTCCGAGGTCGTCCAGAGCGTGGCGGTCGCCACCATCTGACCCAGCTGCTTGCCCGCCGCCGTCTGCGGGACCTGCACGTTGGACAGATCGAAGACGTCCTCGTTGGTGAACGAACAGGCCGATTGGTCGTCACCGAGCAGGCCGGGCGTGGGCGCACGATCGGCGGCGGACAGCCGGTGCGTCGCCTGCAGGTTCCAGATCCCGATGGCCTGGTGGACGGAGTAGGCGCACGGCGCGAGGTCGGTGTTCACCTCGCTCATGACGCTGCGCTCGGCCCCGATGTCGCTGGCCCTCGAGGTGCCGACCGGCAGGTCGCTCAGCACCGTGATGAGGACGATGGCGGCGACCGCCGCGCCGATGACCAGACCACGCCGGCGCACCCAGATCGGGGCTCTCTTCGCAGACACCGCGTCGTCGCTCGCGCGTCGCTCGCACCGCCATGCAGGTCGTCGCTCCCGTCGTCGCTCACGGCGTCACCAGCCGCTCGGCATAGGTTGCGATCCCCTGTCCCCACCGGGCGATGCTGGCCGGGGGCAGGCTGTAGGACCCGGTTGTGCTCTCGTCGGCGAAGGGCGTTGCCTTTTCCCGCAGATTCCCCCGCGCATCAATGAAATCCATGACGTCGTTGTGCGCTTCCACACCGGTCTTCTTCTGCACGGAGATCGACACGCCGTAGGCCTTCCAGAGCGCGTTGAGCGTGGCCAGCGGGCCGGTCACCAGGTGCCAGTTGGGCAGCGCTCCGAGTTGGGTCGCACTGAGCACCGGCGACTCCGCCGACTGGGCCAGGGCATTCGGATCCGTGTTGATCGTCACGAACTCGACGTCCGCGGCCTGAGAGCCCAGATCCCGGTCCGCCTGTTCGATCTCAGCCGCCAACACCGGGCAAATGTCGTTACACGGCGCGTTGAAGAACGTGAGGACGACGACATGTGGTGGCGAGGTCGGCACGGAGGTCGGCTGACCGTTTTGATCGGTGAGCGAGAAGGTGGGGGCCCGCCGGGGCGTCACTGCACTGACGCCCATGAACGAACCAAGAGAAGCCTGGACAGACCCTGCGGGTGCGGGAACGGTGGGCGTCGTGACCGTGCTGGCGGTGCGCGGCTGAGTTGGTGTCGTCGGGGCGGGATTGAGCCCGGCCGACGAGAACAGGTGCTCGCCAATAAGGCCACCCAGGCTCAAGACGAGAACCACCCCGAGCGCCCAGTAGACGAACTTGAGCGGGATTCCGGGCGCGCCCTGGGCGAGCGCCGCCGACCGGTCGATGCGCGCGTCCGGGGACTCATTCCTGCCCCGTCCTGGGTGCGGGCAGATGCACTGCCCGCCTCGGCTTCGCTCGTGTCGCTCATCCGGCCACTCCGAGTCGGGCCACCCAATGCTCGAGGGAGGAGACGCTCTGGGGCCCGAGGGCGGCTCCCACCACCTGGCCCGACCCGTTGAGGAAGTAGGTCACGGGGAGCGCTTGCACGAGGTACTGGGACGCCACCTTGGCCTGCGCGTCCGCCGCCACGGGGTAGGTCGCACCAGCCGCGGCGAGGAGCTGCTGGGCCGTGGTGGTGGAGGTCTCGTTCGAGTCCACTCCGACGACGGTCAGGCGCCCGCTCGTCGCCCGGGCGACGCGAGCCACCGCCTCGAGCTCGGCCCTGCAGTTGTGGCACCACGAGGCGAAGAAGTTGACGATCACCGGCTTGCCGCGGAAGGACGACAGCACGACGGGACTGCTCCCCTGGAGCGCGGGGAGCGAGAAGGTCGGGGCGGTCGTGCCCGCCTGGAGGAGCGGGGGCGGCTGGGCCTCCAGTGCGGCGGACCCCACCGTTGCCGGGTGTGGGGAGCCACGGACGATCACGAAGACCACGAAACCGATCAGGCAGGCGGCCCCAGCCGCTGCGACCCATTTGAAGAGACGATCCTTCGAGCGTTTCGGCTGATCGGCGGCGCCGGGCAGCCTCATCGGCCCGTCCTGCCCCTGACTGTCGCCGATCCCCCCACAGGCACTCGCTCAGGCTAGTCAGCCCGATTCCACACCTCAGGGTCGCGCGCCAAAGACGGTTGCCTTCCGTGGGATCGCGAGGGGGTCGCTACCACTCGGCCTGGCGCTGCGCCGGGTCGGTCCCTGCCCGTTCCAGCCGGCGGGCCGCCCGTTCCTCGGGATCCTCGTGGATGAGGTGCCACCACGCGGCAATGGCGATGCCGGCGAGGATCGGCCATTCGAACGTGTAGAACCAGCTGAGGCCGTTCCCGGCGAGCGCCCGACGCGCCTGCCACCACGTCGCTCCTGCGCACCCGGCGACGATGACCGCGAACTCCAGGTGCAGGAGCAAAGCGCGAGGTGTGAACCAACGGTGCATCTCGCCTCGCATCGTAGGTCGGGGCGTGAAGGAAAGACGAGGAAACGGATCAGGTGGCGGTCCCGCCAGTGCGAGTCAGCTCGAAAGAACGGTAATGGTCACATCGGTCCCGGAGAGAGCCTGCTGCGTGTCCGAGGGGGACTTGCCTCCCGGGTAGAGCGCGACCCGGTAGGTGCCGCTCCTCAGCTGCACCTGCACGGGCACCGTGACGTTCGTCGAGGTGCCGTGGCGAACCACGGCGAAGCCCGCGATGTCACCGGGTTTCCCGTTGACGAGCGGCGCGACGGTGACGACGCCCTTGTCGGCGTTGGTGCCGCCGACCGAGTTCTTGGGGTAGGTGGCACGGGCGACCGTGACCGCGAACCCGTTCGACATCTGGTTGGTGGCCGATACCAAAGGCTTGAGGGCGCTCTGACGATTCTGTTCGCGTAGATGCTGCTTGGTGCTGACCGCAGACGGGCTCGCTCCCCCGGCCGAGCAGGCCGAGAGGCTCGCTGCCGCCACCGCCGCCAACACGATTCCCAGAGACGACCTCGCGCTCGGGCCAGAGTTCCGTAACGTCCGCATGTCCGATGAATTCCCCTCCGCAGATTCGAATAAACGTTCCGCGACACTGATCGACGTCAGACCTGGCGCGGGACCGGACCCCGAACACCGAGCACACACCATGCACACATGGGTTATCTACGCCTTGCGTAGCTACGTACGACGTAGTAGTGTGCCAGGCATGCGAAACGGACGCCCCGCTGCTGTCGATGAGGGAAAGCCGTCCTCACGGCGGCGGTCGAATGACCCGCCAACCCTGATCCTCATGAGCCTGGCCGGCGGGGCCAAGCACGGGCACGCCCTGCTGAAGGACATCGAGGCGTTCGCCGGTGTGAAACTCGGTCCCGGGGCGCTCTATGGCGCGATCACGAGGTTGGAAGAGCGCGGGCTGATCGAGCCGCTCGAATCCGACGACCGCAGACGCCCGTACCAGATCACGGCCTCAGGGTCGCAGGCTCTTGCTGATGCAGTGGCCCAGATGCGTGAGCTCGTCGCAGGTAGGACAGGCCCGGCTCAAGACCGTCCGGACAGCGCGACCGAGGCTGGCCTGATGCGATCTGGAGAGCCAGGAACGGACGACGCTCCGAGCAGCATCACGCACACAGCAAATGATCCGCGCCTCCGCTGGTATCCGCCCTCGTGGCGCGCCCGATACGGGGACGAACTGGTCGCACTTCTCGACGAGGAGTACGGCGGCACTGTCCCCGTCAAGGTGCGCCTCAGCCTTGTCACTGGCGGCCTCCGGCAGCGGGCCCGGCAGTCGGGGCTCGCCGGTGATACTGCACCAGCGACCGACGGCGTGCGGGCCGGGGCGTTGGTGGTGCTCGCCGCCTGGGCGGCCTTCGTGATCGCCGGCGCCAGCTTCGCCAAGTTCGCCGAACACTTCGACGAGGCGTTACCCCACCGGTCGGGCGCCCATCGCGTGCCTGACCTCGCGTTCACACGTGCTCCAGACGGTGGCTGGGGTCGCGAGCGTCCTGGTGGTCGCGGGAGCCTTCTCGCGCTGCCCGCCTTCGTGCGATTCCTGCGAGCGGGTGGCTGGGCCTCTGTGCGTCGGCATTTCATGCGAGCACTCGTCTGCACCGCCCTCGTGGGCGCTGTCACGCTGCCACTTCTCCTGTGGGCACATCACCTGACACCACACCAACGAAACGGCGGTCTGCACTGGTACGGCGCGCTCTTCTTGCTTTGGGCCGCGCTGATCTTCGTCAGCTTGGCCCTGTGGACCATGGCCGCCATCGCGACGGCCAGGCGGGTGGAGTTCTCGCCAGCCGTCCTCACCGCGGAGGCGGCCCTGGCCGCTGCCATCGCCGTGGCGATGGTCGTCATGGTCGGCGCCACGGCAGTCTGGTGGGGGGCGATGGCGAATGACGCACCCGCTTTCTTGAGCGCCAGCCCCGGCGGCGCTGCGGGCTCACCGTGGGATCTCTGGTTCGTCGCCACGGTTGGCCTCATGCTCGTGGCGGTGGGCGCGGCCGCCTTCGGCGTGGTCCGAGAATTGCGCGTCTGGACGACGATGCGTTCCGATTGAACGAATTCTGATCTCCGTCGTTGATCTGACCCATCGGGTGCGCGGTGGTCCCGAGTGCGACCTCGGTGACACCGGACGGGAGAGTCCCTATTGTGACCGGATGCCTCCGGACTCCGTCGCCACCCCCGGCGCTTCGACCGTCTTTTCGCAATCGGTGGAGCGGCTCCGGTTGGGTGAACCACTCGGTGCCGTCGTGGAGGACTTGCTTGACGAGCTGACGATGGACGAGATGCTCGGACTGTTGGATGGTGACGTGCCGTTCTGGGACGGGCTCATCGAGATGAACGTGGCCGGCTACAACCGCACACCGATCCCGATGGGGCGCGTCGAGCGTCTCGGCATCCCGGGGCTGCTGTTCTCGGACGGTCCTCGGGGGGTGGTTATGGGGCACTCCACGGCCTTTCCCGTGTCGATGGCCCGGGGAGCGACCTGGGATCGCGACCTGGAGGAGCGCGTAGGCACCGCCATCGGCCTCGAAGGGCGCGCCCAGGGGGCGAACTTCTTCGGCGGCGTGTGCATCAACCTGCCCCGGCATCCGGCCTGGGGGCGGGTGCAGGAGACCTACGGCGAGGATCCGCTCCTCCTGGGTGAGATGGGGGCGGCGCTGGTCCGCGGGGTCGCGCCGAACATGATGGCGGTGGCCAAGCACTACGCACTCAACTCCATGGAGAACGCCCGCTTCACCGTGGACGTCTCGGCCGACGACGCGGCCTTGCACGAGGTCTTCCTCGCGCACTTCCGACGGGTGGTCGACGAGGGCGTCGACGGCATCATGACCTCCTACAACTCGGTCAATGGCGAGTGGGTCGGAGAGAACGAGGGCCTCCTCGAGGGTGTGCTGCGCGCGCGCTGGGGCTTCGAAGGTGTCACCGTCTCCGACTTCCTCTGGGGCCTGCGTGACGCCGCCAAGTCGCTTCGGGCGGGCCTCGACGTGGAGGAGCCCTTCGTCCAGCAGCGAGCCCAGCACCTTCCCGAGGCGATACGGAGCGGCGGCGTGACCCAGGAGCACATCGAGCGCGCCGCTCGCCGCATTCTCGGGACGCAGCTCCGCTACTACGCTCCGGCGTGCGGGCCCGGCGCCGCCTTCCTCCGTGGTGTTCTCCGCGGCGCATCGCAGCCTTGCCCGCGAGGTGGCCGGCCGGGCCATGGTCCTGCTGAAGAACGAGCCCGTCGCCGGGCAGCCCCTCCTCCCGCTCGACGGTGGAGCCCTCCGCACGGTCGCCGTCATCGGGCGACTGGCCGACATGGCCAACACGGGCGACCACGGATCATCGGATGTGCGCTCGCCCGCGGTCGTCACGCCGCTGGAAGGGTTCACGCGCCGCGTTGTCAGGGGTGGAGATCAGCCTTACACCGGAGGACGACCCCGCCCTGGCAGCCGATGCGGCACGAGCGGCCGACGTCGCCGTGGTCCTGGTCGGCTACACCGCCGAGGACGAGGGGGAGTACATCGACAACGAGGCCTTCGGCGATCCCGAGCTGCTGGCGGTCTTCCCACCATTTCCTGACGACCCCGCATTGCAGAAGCGCTTGGAGGCCATGCTGAGCGGCGAGGGCGCATCGACCGTGGGCAGCGACGGCGCCGGCGGCGACCGCCTCAGCCTGCGTCTCCGCCCGGTCGACGCCGACATCATCCGTGCCGTGGCTGCAGCCAACGCGCGCACGGTCGTGGCGATCATCACGGCTGGCGCAGTCATCACGGAGGAATGGCGCGACGCCGTGCCCGCCGTGCTGCTGAGCTGGTATTCCGGCTCCGAGGGCGGCCATGCCCTGGCCGACGTGCTCCTCGGCCACGTCGACGCGTCCGGGACGGCTGCCGTTCTCCGTCCCGACGTCGGAGGACCATCTCCCCTTCTTCGACCGTACGGCGACGGCCATCACCTACGACAAGTGGTTCGGTCAGCGCCTGCTCGACAGGGACGGGCACGCTGCCGCCTTCCCGCTTGGCTTCGGCCTGTCCTACACGGAGTTCGCGCTGTCCGACCTCTCGGTCGACGACCTCGTGGGCGACTCCTTCGGCAGCCGCGGTGACCGTGACGAATGTCGGCCGTCGCGCCGGGCGCCACGTCGTGCAGCTGTACGGGCACCTCGAGGCAGGGCGACGACTTTCCCGATCGGGTGCTGCTCGGGTTCGCACCGGTCGTGCTGGAGCCAGGCGCTGCGACCCGCGTGGAGGTGGAAGGGTCGACGCGCCCGCTCCAGCGCTGGACCGGCGAAGGCTTCACGGCGGCCGCCGCCTCCGTCGTCGATCGAGGCATCCTCGTTTGCGGGTGACCCGCAGGCGGTGACCGCACCCGTCACGTTCCGGCTGTCCTGACCCGGACGGGCCGTCACTCGGCCGATGGCCCGGCCGACTGTGCGTAGGCCTGGGCCGCCTGCGTCTCCCACTTCCGCTCGATGTCGCCGAAGTGCCAGACCGCCAGGGCCACGACCCATGTCGCGACGAAGATCCCGACGATGATGAACCCCGCCCGGTTGATGTTGAACTTCTCGACGACGTCCCAGACACCGCCGCTCCGGTTCGTCTCCTGGGCGATCAGCCCCAGGATCTCGATCGTCCCGATGAAGAGGGCGATGAAGACCGACAGGCCGGTGATCGTCAGGTTGTAGTAGATCTTCCGGATCGGGCTTGGAGAAGGCCCAGTCGTAGGCGAAGTTCATGAAGCAGCCGTCGATGGTGTCGAAGAGGCACATCCCGGCGGCGAAGAGGATCGGCAGCGAGAGCACCGCGTAGAAGGGCAGGCCGCCCACGACTGCGGTGCCGGCGAGCACCAGGAGCGCCACTTCGCTGGCGGTGTCGAAGCCCAGTCCGAAGAGCACCCCGATCGGGTACATCTTCCGCGGGCGAGTCCACCCGCTTGGCGTAGCCGCCGAGAACCCGGTTCATGAGGCCGCGCGCATCGAGCTGACGCTCGAGTTCGGCATCGTCGTACCTGCCCTGACGCATCTCCCGGCTCACCTTGAGGATCGAGAAGAGGACAACGAGGTTCAGCAGCCCGATCAGGTACAGGAACGTCCCCGAGATGGAGGTGCCGATGATGCCCGTCCAGTGGTGCAGGCCTGATGTGTTGTTCTGCACCGCTCCGTTGAGCGCCCGGATCCCGAAGTTCAGGAGTACAGCGAGCACGAAGACGATGGTCGAGTGGCCAAGTGAGAAGAAGTACCCGACGCTGAGCGGGCGCTGCCCGTCATGGATCAGCTTGCGGGTGGTGTTGTCGATGGCCGCAATGTGATCGGCGTCGAAGGCGTGGCGCATCCCCAGCGTGTAGGCCAGCACCCCGGTCCCGAAGCCGAAGAACGCCGTCCTGTTGACGTGGTGGTGCCCGCGGAGCGCCAGGGCCAACATCCCCCACCCCACGATGTTGAGGCCGACAACGGTCGCCGCCATCATCCCCACCTCGGCCCACTCCCGGGGGGTCAGACCGTTGCGAATCTTGCTGATCCGACCGATCGGCCCCGCCATGTCGTGTGCCCCCCTCGGTGCGTCGGATGCAGCCATGTCGCTATCGCCAACGTAAGGCAGATGCGAATGACTTGCAAGAAGCTCCTCCGCCGTACAGTGGTGGGGTCATGGGCGTTCCTCTCGGCGCAGATGCACCCCGGCACGACGTCAGCACGGTCGACGACGTCCTCGCCCTGGTGCGCGAGAGCGGCGGCCGGGTGACGAACTCCCGGCGCCTGCTGCTCGAGGCGATCTTCCACGAGCCGGGACACCACAGTGCCGAGAACCTGGCGGTCATCGTCCAGGCGAAGGCCCCGGACGTGCACCTGTCGACCATCTACCGCAACCTGGACGAGCTGGAGCGGCTCGGGGTCGTCGTCCATTCCCATCTGGGGCATGGGCCGGCCACCTACCACCTCGCCGCGAGTGCGCATTGTCATTTCGTCTGCGAACACTGCGGCGCGGCCGTCAAGGCGCCGGACGAGCTCTTCGTGAGCCTGGCCGACCGCGCCGAGAAGCAATTCGGCTTCACCATCGACCCGCACCACTTCTCCATCTTCGGTCGTTGTCGGAACTGCCAGGAGGCGTGATCGGGGCAGTCGGACCGGACTCTCTAAGGTTCGGTCGATGCCCGGCCCGCGCCGATCCTGTCGCCGTGGCGATGGACGCCACGCCACTGCTCGGGGTGCGCACGGGCGTGGGCGAGTCGGTGGCCGGGTTCATGGCCGCCGTGGCGCGCCGCTCCCGATCTGACGGTCGTCGGGTTCGGCCTCAGCGCCAACGCGGGGAGGTCGCTGCCCGGACTGCTCCCCGCGTCGGTCCGACCCGGGCGACGGGTCCCGATCCCGGCGGCGGCCTTGCTGCGGGCGTGGGCGCGGTTCGACCATCCGGCGGTGGAGCGGTGGACGGGGCCCGTCGATGTGGTGCACGGCACCAACTTCGTCGTACCACCCTCGCGCAAGGCGGCGCCGGCTGGTGACGGTGCACGACCTGACGCCGCTGCGGTTTCCCGAGCTCTGCAGCCCGACGTCGCTGCAGTATCCCGGCCTCATCCGACGTGCCATCGCACAGGGCGCGTCCGTTCACACTGTCTCGCAGGCGATGGCCGACGAGGTCATGGAGCACTTCCGCGTCGGCGCCGATCGTGTGCACGTCATCCACAACGGCGTGACGCCGCTGCGCCTCCGCAGCCGCGCGACGAGTCCGAAGCCTCCGTACATCCTCGCCATTGGCACCGTCGAGCCCCGCAAGGGCATTCCCGATCTGGTCGCGGCGTTCGACCGCGTGGCCGAGCTCGGTTCCCGACGTCCAGCTCACGATCGCCGGACCGGCGGGGTGGGGTGAGGACGCGCTGGCCGCCGGCATCGTCGTCGCCCGACACGCGGGACCGCATCCATCGCATCGGATGGGTCGACGACAGGAGCTCGCTCATCGCTGGGGCGCGGCGTGCTCGCCTACCCCTCGCTCTACGAGGGCTTCGGGCTGCCGCCACTCGAGGCGATGTCCCTCGGTGTCCCCGTGGTCGCCACCACCGCCGGGGCCATCCCCGAGGTGGTCGGCGACGCCGCCGTGTTGGTCGAGCCGCGCGACGTGCCGGCGCTGGCCGAGGCCCTGTTGGCGGCGCTCGCAGGACTCGACGACGCCGGCGATCGCTTGATCGCCGCCGGCAGGCAGCGGGTCCGGCGTGTTCACCTGGACGCAAGCCGGAGAACAGCTGGCGCGGCTCTACCGCACGCTGGCCGATGCCCGCGCCTGAAGAACTCGCGCCCGCGCCGCGTACGTGTAAACATCCACCCATGCCGTCGGGAGCAGTGGATACCGCGTCCCCGGTGACGCGCACCTCGGACGTCCGAACGCCGGACCGAGCTCGGCTCCGACGCCGGGACTCGTCGAGCGCTGGCGGCGTCGTCGTGGCCTGATCCTCGAAGCACTCGGCGTGGCCTGGCTGCCGTGGCTGACCGCGAGGGTCATCACCGCTCTTCGCGCTCGGCCTGGCCAAGTACGAGGTCAAGCACTTCCACATCACCGACGCCAAGGCGGTGCTCGAGACGCACGACGGGCTGCTGGGGTCCGACGCCGGCTGGTACCAGACCATCGCCGCCAACGGGTACGGACCGCTGCCGCGGGCGGCCACCCGCTTCTTCCCGTTGCTGCCGCTGCTCGACCGCGGCGCTGCAGCGACGTCACCACCATGACGGTCGGCATCGCCTCGCTGCTGATCACGAACGTGGCCGAGCCTGCTCGTGGGCATGGGGATCTACGTGCTGGCCCGCTCCGAGTACAAGGACACGGTCATCGCCCGGCGTGCGGTCTGGCTGATCATGCTGGCGCCACCAGCGTTCGTCTTCGTCATGGGCTACTCCGAGGCGCTGCTCGTCCTGCTGGCCGTCGCCTTCTTCGTCGCCATCCGGCGGGGCAGCTGGTGGTGGGCCGCGCTGTTCGGCTACCTGGCCGGCACCGCCCGACCGATCGGGTGCCTGCTGGTGGTCCCGGCCGTCATCGAGGTGGTCCGCTCCTGGCCGGCCGACCGCTGGAGCCGGTGGCCCGGCAAGGCCGTGGCGATCGTGTCCTCCGTGGCCGGCACCGTGACCTATCTCGCCTGGGTCAGCAGCTACGGTACGGGAGCGGATTTCTCGAGCCGCTGAAGATCCAGCAGCAACAGGCGCACCACGGCGCGCTCACCGACCCCGTCTCCGACCATCTACCACTCGCTCGCCAACCTGGCGCACGGGCACCACATCGGCGACGGGCTGCATGTGCCGTGGATCGGGGTCGCCGTCGTGCTGCTCGTCGTGGCGTTCTGGCGCCTGCCCGTGTCCTACGGTGCGTTCGCCCTGTGCGTCGTCGTCATCGCGTTGTCCGGCTCCAACCTCGACTCCTTCGAGCGCTACGCGCTCAGCGCCTTCCCTCTCGTCATGGCCGGCGCCACCCTGCTCAGCTCGCCGCGGGTCGCCGCCGTGACCTACGTGCTGTGCGGCGCCGCCATGGCGCTCTACGCCGTGCTGGCCTTCCAAGGGGCCTACGTCCCTAGCCCTCGACGTGTCCCGCTCCCACCCTGCCGTGGCGAGATGGCGCATGTCCTCCAGCGAGCCGCACAGCGCACGGGCCCGCCTCGGCGAGCCCCGCTGGCCCATGGCGATCGCCGTCATCGCCACCGGCCTGTTGCGGGCGGCGCTCCCGCACGAGCTGCGCAACGGCGACGCGGCCTGGCTCTTCCTCGTCCTCGTCGTGGGGCTGCTGGCGATCCTCATCATCGGCGACCCCGGGCGCATCGACCGGGACCGGCCCTGGCTGCACAACCTCACCAGCGTGCTGATCGGGCTCATCTCCGTCGCCAATGCGGACGCCGCCATCCGCCTGGTCGTCGGGATCATCAACGTGTCGAGCTTCACCCAGAACGCCAAGGTGCTGCTGGCCAGCGGCGGCGCCATCTGGCTCTCCAACATCATCGCCTTCGCGCTCTGGTACTGGAACCTCGACCGGGGCGGCCCGGCGGCCCGCGCCGCGGGCACCGACGATCCGCCCGCCCTGATCTTCCCCGAGATGCTGCACCCCCAGCACGTCAGGCAGGACTGGACCCCGACCTTCGTCGACTACTTCCACTTCGCCTTCGCCACCGCCACCGCCTTCAGCCCCACCGACGTGTCGGCCGTGAAGCCCTGGATGAAGCTCATGATGATGGCCGAGGAGGCCATCTCCCTGGTGGTGGCCATCCTCGTCGTCGCCCGCGCCGTCAACATCTTGAAGTAGCGCCCCCGGCCAGGCCGGACGCACCCGGGACGCGCCGGGACGCACCGGGACGGCACAGGAACCATGATGGATCCATGCCTCTGGGGGGCCGGATCGCCGTCGGGGGCCCGGTCGCGATCGTCGCCGTTTGTGTCCTGTCGTCCTGTGGCAGTTCGCCCACCGCGGAGCAGAAGAAGGCGGCGCACATCCTACCGCGACCACGACGACCACGACACCGACCACCTCGACGTCGACGACCACCACCGTCGTCAACCACCGACACACCGGGGTCGCCGTCCCCAACGTGATCGGCCTCGAAGATCGCCGCCGCCCGTGCCGCGCTGCGTGCCGCCGGGTTCCCCAGTGTCCCGCTGAACACGCCGTGCAACAAGGGCACGCTGGCCAGCCAGAGCGTGGTGGCCTCGCTGGCCATCCCCGGCAAGGCCCCGGACCTGCGCGTCGGTGCCGTCGCCCCTGAGCCCCGGCGCGGTCGTGCCGCCCGGTACGCGGATCGGGATCATCTGGTCGGGTTGCTTCGGCGACGCCTCCGACGTCCCCGCGGTCGTCGGGCTGACCTTCCCGCCGCGCGTCAGGCCATCCACGCCGTGGGGCTCACCTGGGCCTGCTACTCCGTCGGCAAGGCCACGACCACGACGACGACGCACGCTGCCCACGACGACCACCGACTCGTCCACGTCAGCCTCCGCCGCGCACGGCGACGACCAGCCGATGACGCGGTGACGACCACGACCGTCAAGCCGCGACAGACCGTGTTGACGCAGGCCCCGGCCGCCGACACGGTGCTCCACCCCGGCACGCACGGTGTCCCTCACCATGCACATCTGCCCCCAATGAGTCCGTGGCCCGAGGTGCCGGCGGCCCTCCCCCGGCGGGCGCGGCGAGCGCGCAACTCGCCCTCTCGAGCGGGCGCGGGCGCTGGGTGGTGGCGGCCACGGTCCTCGGCTCGGGGATCGCCATGCTCGATTCGACCGTGGTCGGCATCGCGCTCCCCTCCATCAGCCGCGACTTCCACGGCGGTGTCGGCACCCTGCAGTGGGTCGTCACCGGCTACGCGCTCACGCTGGCCGCCTTCCTGCTCCTCGGCGGAGCGCTCGGCGACCACTACGGGCGCAGGCGGGTGCTTCTCCATCGGGGTCGCCTGGTTCGCCGTCGCCTCCGCCCTCTGCGGCATCGCGCCCGACGGCCGGCCTCCTCATCGGGGCCCGCGTGCGTCCAGGGGATCGGCGGCGCGCTGCTGGCGCCGGGCAGCCTGGCCATCCTGCAGACCTCGTTCCGCCCCGACGACCGGGCCCGTGCCATCGGCGCCTGGTCGGGGTTGAGCGGCGTGGCCGGCGCCGCCGGCCCGCTGGTCGGGCGGCTATCTCCTCGCCGTCGGCTCGTGGCGCTGGATCTTCTTCATCAACCTGCCCGTCTGGCCGCCGTCCTGGTGCTGATCACGGCCCGCCACGTGCCCGAGTCGCGCGATCCCGACGGCCACCGGCCGCGTCGACACCGTCGGCGCCACCCTGGCCGTCGTGTTCCTCGCCGGCCTGACCTACGGGCTCATCGAGGCGCCGACCCGCGGCTGGTCCAGCCCCGCCGTGGTGGCCTGCCTCGTGGTGGCCGCCCTGGCCGGCGCCCGCCTTCCTCGTCGTCGAGCACCGGCGGACCCACCCGATGCTCCCGCTCAAGCTGTTCCGCTCCCGGCAGTTCAGCGGGGCCAACGGGGTCACCTTCGCCGTCTACGGCGCCCTTGGCGGCGCCCTCTTCCTGCTCCCCGTCGAGCTGCAGATCGTCAAGGGCTACAGCCCGCTCGAATCGGGCATCGCCCTGCTCCCCGTGACCCTCGTGATGCTGACGCTCTCGGCCCGGTCCGGCGCGCTGTCGGCCCGCATCGGGCCCCGCCTGCAGATGACCGTCGGGCCGCTCATCGTCGGGGCCGGCCTCGCCCTCCTCGACCCGCGCCACCGACCCCGGCAGCTACTGGACCCAGGTCTTCCCCGCCGTCCTCCTCTTCGCCGTCGGCCTGGCCATCACCGTCGCCCCCCTGACGGCCACCGCCATGGGCGCGGCACCGCCCGAGCACTCCGGCGTCGCCTCGGCCATCAACAACGTCGTCGCCCGGGCCGCCGGACTCCTGGCGGTGGCCGTGCTGCCGCTGCTGGCCGGCCTGACCGGGGCCGCCGCGCTCGAGCAGCGCCGAGCTGGCCAGCGGCTTCCGCACCGCCATGGTGATCTCGGGCCTCGTCTGCCGCCGCCGGTGGCGTGCTGGCCGCGCTGACCATCCGCAACCCGGCCCGCACGCCGGCGGCCGTACCCGCCGTCGAGGCCGTAGCAGAGGAGCCCACCTGGAACTGCGGCGTCTGCGGCCCCCCGCTCAACCCTTCGCTGGCCGCCACCGCCGAGCCGTCCGCGCCTGAGCGCCAACGTGCGGCCGGCGCGCCGGTGGACAAAGGTAGGCGCCATGCCGCGCCCCGCCCGACCCGCACGCCGTCCCCGGCGGTCTTCGCCCCGGCCGCCCCTCGGGCCCCTGACCCTGCGCAACCGCATCATCAAGGCCGCCACGTTCGAGGGCGTGACGCCCGGGGGCAAGGTCAGCGACGAGCTGATCGAGTTCCACCGCCGTGTCGCCGCCGGCGGCGCCGCCCTGTCCACGGTGGCCTACCTGGCGGTCTCACCCGAGGGCCGGACGGATCGGCACTGCCTCCTGCTCGAGCGACGACACGGTGCCGGGCCTGCGCCGGCTGACCGACGCCGTGCACGCCGAGGGCGCCGCCGCGGCGGCGCAGATCGGCCACGCCGGGCCGGTGGCGAACGCCCGGTCCAACCGGCGCCCCCGCCCTCTCGCCCTCCGGTGGCTTCACGCCCATGGGCTCGCGCCTGCGCGCCGTCGACGTCGGCCGGCATCGAGCGCATCACCGAGGACTACCGGCGCGCCGCCACCCTCGCCGTCGAGGCCGGCTTCGACAGCATCGAGGTGCACGTCGGGCACAACTACCTCCTGAGCGCCTTCTTGAGCCCCAAGCTCAACCGCCGCGACGACCAGTTCGGCGGGTCGGTGGAGAACCGCGCCCGCTTCGCCCGCACGGTGCTGCGCACGGTGCGCGACGCCGCCCCGGCCCGAACGTGGCGGTGACGGCCAAGCTCAACATGGCCGACGGCGTCGACGGTGGCCTGTGGCTCGACGACAGCGTCGAGGTGGCCACGCTCGTTCGAGGCCGACGGCGCGCTCGATGCGCTCGAGCTCACCGGGGGCAGCTCGCTGGCCAACCCGATGTACCTGTTCCGGGGCGACGCGCCGCTGCAGGAGTTCGGCGCCACGCTGCCGGGGCCGGTCCGCCTCGGCTTCCGCTTCGTCGGCCACCGCTTCCTGCAAGTCCTATCCCTACGAGGAGGCGTTCTTCCTCCCCTACGCCCGCCAGTTCCGGCGCGCGCTCTCCACGCCCGCTCATCCTCCTCGGCGGCATCACGGAACTGGCCACCATCGAGATGGCGCTGGCCGAGGGCTTCGCCTTCGTCGCCATGGCCCGTGCCCTGCTGCGCGAACCCGACCTGCCCGAACCGCATGCAGGCGGCACGCCGCCACCACCTCGCTCTGCATCCACTGCAACAAGTGCATGCCCACCATCTACTCGGGCACGCGTTGTGTCCTGGTGACCGGCTCTCCGGGGTAGGTCGCCGCCCGGGTTCCGCCTACGCCGAGACCGGCGGCCGGCGGCCGGCCCACGGGGCGGCCTGCTCCAGCTGGCCGGCCAGCGAGAGCAGCGTCTCCTCGTCGCCGAAGCGCCCGACGAACTGCACGCCGATCGGCAGCCCGGCGCTCGTTCCAGTGCAGCGGCAGCGAGATCCCGGGCTGTCCCGTCACGTTGAAAGGCGGGGTGAACGGGACGTAGGACGGCGGCGCGGAACAGCCCGGTCAGCGGCTCACCCGGCGGCGAGTCGAACGTGCCCAGCGGCGCCGGCGGCTCGGCCAGCGTCGGCGTCAGCAGGACGTCGATCCCTCGAAGTAGTCGGCGATGCCGCGGCTGATGCGCTGGAGCTCCTGCACCGACTTGAGGTACTGGCCCCCGTTGATGGAGCGGCCGAGCTCGACGAGGGCCCAGCTCAGTGGCTCGATGTCGCCCTCGGCGACCGGCACGCCCCACCCGGTGCTCCCAGTCCTCGATGGCCCAGGCGTTGCTGCAGGCCCACTGGTTGACGAAGTGGGCCGTGAAGGCGTCGCCGTCGACGGACAGGGCCGCCTCCTCCACCTGGTGGCCGAGCGACTCGCAGAGCGAGGCCGTGGCCTCGGACCGCCGCCACGCACTCGGCGTCCACCGTCGCTGCCCGTGGGCGACGCCGTCATGACCGCCACGCGCAGCCCCGCACGGCGCGGCGGCGCGCGGCCGCGAAGGACGGGCCGCGCAACGGCGGGGCCCAGTAGGGGTCGCCGGGCACCGGGCCGGCCGTCGCGTCGAGGATGGCCGCCGAGTCGCGCACCGAGCGCGTCACGACGTGCTCGGCCACGAGGCCGCCCATCATGTCGCCGTACGCGGGGCCGACCGAGTTGCGCGCCCGCGTCGGCTTCAGCCCGACGAGGCCGCAGCACGAGGCGGGAATCCGGATGGAGCCGCCGCCGTCGTTGGCGTGCGCGGCCGGCACCATGCCCGACGCCACCGCCGCGGCCGACCCGCCCGAGGAGCCGCCGGTCGAGTGACCGGTGTTCCACGGGTTGCGCGACGGCCCGAAGCGTTGCGGCTCGGTCGTCGGCAGAATGCCGAGCTCGGGCGTGTTCGTCTTGCCGCAGATGACGAAGCCGGCGTCGATGTAGCGCTGCGTCAGCGTCTGGGTGACGGTCGAGTGGTAGTCGCCGGCGAAGGCCAGGCCCTCGCAGAAGGGCGTCCCGGCGAGCTCGGCGCCGAGATCCTTCAACAAGAAGGGCACGCCCCGGAACGGGCCGTCGGGCAGCGTCGCCGGCCGCCTCGGCCCGAGCCCGCTCGAAGAGCTCGTGGATCACCGCGTTGAGCTCGGGGTTGAGCTTCTCAATGCGGGCGATGGCCGCGTCCACCAGTTCGGCCGGCGAGACCTCCTTGGTGCGGACCAGCTCCGCCTGGGCCGTTGCGTCCATCCATGCCGTGTCGTCACTCATGGGATGCACGGTAGCGATGCGGGCGGCGGCGCGCCCGGGCGCCTCAGACCGGACGCGGGCGTCGGTGTCGCTCAGCGGGCTCGGACGCCACCGCAGGCAGGTCCCGGGTCGGCGGTCCGGGGCGGCGGGCCCCGGTCCGGATGGCGATCGCCTCGGTCACCGTGACGTCCGCGCCACAGGTCAGGCAGCGCCGGCGGTCGTCGAGCTCGCCACCGCAGCCGCGGTGCTGGAGGATCATCGGCCGCTCCCACCCTCGAGGGCGTGGCGGTCACCCCACTGGAGCATGGCCACCAGCACCGGCCACAGGTCGGCGCCCTTCTCGGTCAGGCGGTACTCGCGAGCGCAGCGGGCGCTCCTGGTAGGGCCGCTTGACCAGGATCCCCTCTTCGACCAGGCGCTCCAGCCGGACCTGCAGGATGTTGCGGGCCACCCCCAGGTCGCGCTGGATGTCGTCGAAGCGGCGGATGCCCAGGAAGACGTCACGGATGATGAGCAGGGTCCAGCGCTCGCCGATGACCTCGAGCGTCGAGGCCACCGGGCAGTACTGGGTGGGGTAGTCCCGCTTCAGCATCCCTCCAGTATAACCCACGATTCCGGCTAGTGGGTTGCTTTATAAAACTTCTTCCTATACAGTGCGTTGCATGACAGAACTCACTGGAGTCCCCGACGGTGACGGCCAGGCGGGCCCGACCGGTGCTGACCGCACTGATCGTGCTCACCGGGGTGTTCCTGTCCTCGCTGGACCTGTTCATCGTCAACATCGCCTTCCCCAGCATCTCGGCCAGCTACCACGGCGAGAGCCTGAGCTCGCTGTCCTGGGTGCTGAGCGCCTACACCATCGTGTTCGCCGCCGTCCTGGTCCCGGCCGGCCGCTGGGCCGACCGTGCCGGTCGCAAGCGGGCCTTCCTCCTCGGGCTGGCCATCTTCACCACCGCCTCCGCGCTGTGCGCCCTCTCCCCGTCCCTCGGGTTCCTCGTCGCGGCCCGCGTCCTCCAGGCGATCGGCGGTGCCCTCATGCTGCCCACCTCCCTCGGACTCCTCCTGCCCGCCTTCGGTCCCGAGCGCAAGGGTGCGGCCATCGGCCTGTGGTCCGCCGTCGGCGGGGCGGCCGCCGCACTCGGGCCCCCCGATCGGGGGCCTGCTCGTCCAGGCCAGCTGGCGCTGGGTGTTCCTCGTCAACCTGCCCTTCGCGCTGGTGGCGCTCGTCCTGGGCGTCCGCACGCTCGACGAGGTCCGCGACCCAGATGCCCAGAAGTCCGACCTCCTCGGGGCCGCCCTCCTGATGGTGGCCGTGGCCAGCCTCGTCGCCGGCATCGTCGAGGGCTCCGACTGGGGCTGGACGAGCGGGCGGATCCTCGGTGCCTTCGCGCTGGCCGCCGCTGTCGGGAGCGGGGCTCGTCCTGCGCTCCTTCCGGCACCCGAACCCCATCATTGAGCCGGCCGTGATCCGCCACCGCGCCGTGGCGATGGCCGATCTCAGCTCGCTCGCCTTCTTCGGCGGCTTCGGGGCGCTGGTGCTGGGCGGCGTCCTGCTGCTCACCGGCCTGTGGCACGAGTCCGTCCTGCGCGGCGGGGTTCATGATCGCCCCCGGTCCGTTGCTGGCCGGGATCACCGCCTTCCCGGGCGGGCTGCTCGGCGCCCGCTTCGGGCACCGGGCCGTCGGCACCGTCGGCGCGCTGCTCTTCGCCGCCGGGGGCGTGTGGTGGATCACCCACGTGGGCGTGACGCCGGACTGGGCGGGCGCCTATCTGCCGGGCAGCATCGCTCAGCGGGATCGGCGTCGGGCCTCATGCTCCCCTCGCTCGGCGGAGCCGCCACGGCGCCGCTGCCGCCGGAGCGTTTCGCCACCGGCTCGGCGCTCTACGTCATGACCCGCCAGATCGGCATCGCGCTCGGGGTGGCCGGCCTGGTGGCGATCCTCGGGACGACGACCGGGGCCAGGGCGCCGTGCACGGCCTTCCACCACGCCTGGGTCTTCATGATCGCCTGCAGCCTGGCGGCCGGTGCGCTGCTGCAGGGCGTCGGCAACACGGTGACCGAGGTGGCCGACGCCTCGCTCGAGGCGGAGCCGCATGCACCGGCCCCGAGGCCATTCGTGCCGGTCGCGGTGCCCGCTGCGGTGCCGGCGCCGGCGCCCGCGCTCGTGCTCTACCCGCTCGCCGCGGGCAAGTAGGCGGGGTTCGCCACCAGCAGCTGGTCGCGCGCCGACGCGGCGAGTGCCGGTGCAACGACCTCCAATTCGTCATCGAGGCGCGCCCGAGCGCAGCGCAGCGGCCAGCGCGGCGTCATCGGCGAAGCCGAGCGCGGCCAGGCGCTCGGCGTGTGCCGCGGCGAGGGCCGGACCCAGACGGAGCTCGCGCTCGGCGATGCCCAGCGCGTTGCGCGCCACCCGGGCCTCGAAGCGGGCACCCCCCTCGCTTCGCTCCATGACGCCTTCGAGGTACTCGCGCACGGCCTCGACCAGCTCGGCGGCGGTGGGTCGGCCGAAGGGCGCCGTCGGAGCGTCCGCCGCGACCGGTCCGGCGGTCGGGCGGCGGCGGCGTCGCCCAGCAAGGCGAAGAGATCCCACTCGCTCTCGCACACGCGGCGGCCGATGGCGGCCAGCTCGACCGAACGCGTCGCGCCACTCAGGTGGGCCGACGCCTGCAGCGCGCAGATGGTGGCCCACTTGATGGTGGCGTAGACCTGCCACCAGTGCACCCGGGCCGGCGTCATGGCCTCGCCGCCCGCGTCGGCGTAGGCCGCCAGCAGCTCGGGCAGCGCACCGAAGCCGCCCACCTCGCCGCTCCCGCCGAAGCGCCACGCCGGGGCGCACAGCCACCCGATGTCCTCGGCCGGATCGCCGGTGTGGGCGAGCTCCCAGTCGAGGACGCCGCGCAGCCCGTCGGGTCCGACGAGGAAGTTGCCCATCCGGTAGTCGCCGTGCACCGCCACGCGGGGCCCGTCGGGTGGGCGGTGGGCGGCGAGCCAGCGCACGCCGAGCTCGAGCGCCGGGCGCACCTCGCCCAGCGCATCGAGGAAGGGCAGGGGATCGCCGAGCGGGTCCGACGGCGGCGAGCCCGGAGATGGACGCCGGGTCGACGGTGTGGATGGCGGCCAGGGCGCGCCCGGCCTGGCCCGTCAGGGCGCCGCGGGCGCCGGCCCATTCGTCGTCACGCAGCAGCTTGCGCGGGATCGTCTCCCCCTCGAGGCGCTCGACCACCAACCAGCTCGCCCCGAGCTCGTCGCGTTCCCCCATGGCGACGACCGCCGGGCACCGGCACGCCGGCGGCAGCGGCCGCACGCAGCAGGTCCGCCTCCATCCGCGCCCGGCCCGTCGGCGCGCTGTCACCGCGATCCATCTGCAGGATGAGCGGCTGCACGCCGCCGCCGGGTGCCCGCAGGTCGAAGGAACTGGTGACGCGCGAGGCACCACCCGACAGGCGGTGCAGGCTCTCGACGGCGCCGCCGAGCTGGCGCCCGAGCGCAGCCGCCAGCTCCTCAGTGCTCAGCCGTGTCGCCATCCCTACTCGACGGGGACGACAGGCCTCCCGCTGTCGTCGAGCTGGTGCAGGTACTCGCAGATGCCGTAGCCCGTGTGCGGCGCACCGTCGGGATCCTCGTAGGTCCAGCGCGCCAAGCCCTCGTTGACCATGGTGCCGCCGGCCCGGCCGATGTCGGCCACGCGGAGCACGTCGCCGCGCAGCGGGTAGGTCCGCCCCTTCTTGTCCACCACGTCGAGGTGCACCACACGGTGCGTCACGCCGTCGTCGGCCAGCTCGGTCCGCACGCGCCACTCGGCCACCGACGTCGCCCGCGTCCCGTCCCACACCCAGCCGCGGTGCAGATCGCCGGCATCGGTGCCGAGCCGGATGCCCCCGAAGTGCATGTCCTCCCCGATGTTGATGGAGAACCAGCGCCACATCTTCGGGCCGCCCCAGCGGCGCGGGCCCCAGGAGCGGTCCCGGTTGCCGTGCGCGCCGCGCCACTCGTACGGCGTGCCGTCGACCGTGAGCGTGCCGGTCCAGCGCCCCGCCTGCTCCAGGTGCCCCTTGCCCACGGTGCCGGCGGCCGCGGCGGCCTCGGCCGACTTGGGGCCGCCGCTCGGCTGGCCGTCCGTACCGATGGCGGGGGTCACGGCGTCGAAGCGCAGGTCGAGCGCGATCTGCACGGGGTGCGTCGTCGTCTCGCCGCGCACGCACGGGCGGGCCTGCACCTCGCCGTCCATGGTCAGGCGCCACGACTGCAGTGCCTCGAGCATCTCGTAGCGGACTGCGCCGACCTCCAACACGGAGTCGACCATCTCGCGCTGCTCCTTGACCCAGCGGTACTCGCCCAGCTCGCCGCCGGGGAGCCACAGCGACATGCCGACGTCCATCGTCCCCTCGTTGGGCCGGATGCCGATGCGGCTGAACAGGCCCGAGTCGGTCGCAGGGGTCGTACGCATTGAAGTAGTACGACTCGCTCCACGCGGTATCCCCTTCGACGGGGTGGGCCAGGTCGTGACGGGCGTCGAGGATCGGCATGGCTACACCATTGTCTGTCCGGCGCTGACGTTCAACGCCTCACCCGTGACGCCGCGGGCCGCGTCGGAGAGCAGCCAGCAGATGGCGGCCGCGATCTCCTCGGCACTCTGCAGGCGGCCGAGCGGGATCTCCCGGGCGATGTAGGAGGCCAGGCCCTCGGGACCGCCCATCAGGGTCTCGAACATGCGCATCCCGGTTGATGAGGTCGGTGTCCACCGTGCCGGGGCACACTGCGTTGACGGCGATGCCCTGACGCGCCCAGCTCGGTCGCCATGGTCTGGGTGAGCAGGATGATCCCGGCCTTGGCCGCGCAGTAGGCACCGAGGAAGGGGAAGGCGCGCTTGCCGGCCTGGCTCGAGACGTTGCAGATGCGTCCGCCGACGCCGGCATCCACCATCCGGGTGGCACAGGCCTTGGACACCAGCCATGTCCCGACCACGTTGACGTCGAGCACGCGGCGGAACTCCTCGGCCGGGACGTTGAGCAGCGGGCCCAGTCCGAAGCCCGGACCGCTTCCCCCGGCCACGTTGGCCACCAGGGTGATCGTCCCCAGCTCCTCGGTGGCCCGGGCCACGGCCGCCTCCACCGCGGCCTCGTCGGAGACATCGGCCTGCACGGTGGTTGCCCGCACACCCAGCCCGGCGAGCTCGGCGGCAAGGCCCTCGAGGTCGTCGCCACTGCCGGTGCCGTGGAACGGCGCGTCGTCGTAGGGACGGGCGATGTCGAGGCAGGCCACGTCCGCTCCGCCCGAGGCCAGGGCGACCGCGGTGGCCCGCCCGATTCCGCGGGGACGGGCCGCCCCCGTGACCAGCGCGACGCTCCCGGCGAACGGGCGTGCCGCAGCATCGTGTGTGAAACTCACGGGGCAAACGTAGCGACGAATGCGGGCGGGCGCGCCGTCCGTGGGGGTGGCTCTGCCATGCGTGCCGCGGTGACCAGGGGTGGACGGCTGGTGGTGGGCGACGTGCCCGAGCCCGTGCCGTCTTCGGGCCATGTGGTGGTGCGCTCGCTCTCCGCCGGCATCTGCGGATCCGACCTGCACGCGCTGGCCGATTTCGCCCACTTCACCGGGCTCATGGACTCCGTCGGTGTGCCCGCCCTGGACCCGGCCGCGGACTGTGTCTTCGGTCACGAGTTCTGCGCGGAAATCGTGGAGCACGGGCCCGACACAGCCGGCACCCTGCCCATCGGATCCCGTGTCTGCTCGGTGCCCATCATCTTGGGCCCGACCGGCGTGGAGCAGATCGGCTATTCCAACGCCTACCCGGGCGCGCTCGCCGAGCACATGGTGCTCCAGGAGCTGCTGTTGCTCCCGGTGCCCGACGCGCTGGACACCGACCTGGCGGCGCTGACCGAGCCGCTCGCCGTGGGCGAGCACGCCGTGGGTCTGGCCGACCTCCACCCGGGCCAGCCCTGCCTCGTCGTCGGGTGCGGCCCGGTCGGGCTGGCGGTGATCGCCGCGCTCAAGGGCCGCGGCCATGGGCCGGTGCTCGCGGCGGACTTCTCGCCCACCCGGCGGCGCCTGGCCGAGGCGTTCGGCGCCGACGAGGTCATCGACCCCGCCGAGGGGTCGCCGCACGACCGCTGGTCCGATTTCGGGATCGCCCGCACCGTCATGGAGCGCATCGGCGTCGTCCATGCTGGGTGCGTCCGTGCCGGACCCGGTGATCTTCGAGGCGGTGGGCGTCCCCGGCATGCTGCAGTCGCTCATCGCGGACGGGCCGCCGCACAGCCGGATCGTGGTGGTGGGTGTGTGCATGCACAGCGACACCATCGAGCCGTTCATGGCGGTGACCAAGGAGATGGAGCTGCGGTTCTCGTTCGGCTACACCCCGGCCGAGTTCGCCGCCACGCTCGGACGCCTGGCCGACGGCGTGCCGGGGGCCGAGCTCCTGGTCACGTCGAGGGTTGACCTGGCCGGCGCGCCCGGCGCCTTCGAGACACTGCGCACGCCCGGCGAGCACGGCAAGATCCTGGTGGCGCCGTGAGCGGCCCTGCGGCTGGGGTTGGGGCGGCTGCGGATCCGGCTCTGGCGTCGGCAGGCGAGATAGTTCCCAAAACTGTAAACAAGTCTGTGCAGAGTTTTTGGAACCCATCCCCGCCGCCTCACCGCTCGCCGATGAGCACAGCGCCGTGCAACGCGCCGCTCCGCTCTGCCTCCACCGATCCGCGCTACGACCGCGCGAATCGGTCCGCACTGCAACAACCGATGACAAACCGGGAGAGCCATGACCACCATTGACGCCGACGGCCGCCTCAAGTTCGGGATCTTCCTGGCCCCGTTCCACCCCGTGGGTCAGAACCCGACGTTGGCGCTCGAGCGCGACCTGCAGCTCATCGAGCACCTCGACGCGCTCGGCTTCGACGAGGCCTGGTTCGGCGAGCACCACTCGGCCGGCTACGAGATCATCGCCTCGCCCGAGGTGTTCATTGCCGCCGCCGCGCAACGCACGAAGCACATCCGACTCGGCACCGGCGTCTCGTCGCTGCCGTACCACCACCCGTTCATGCTGGCCGACCGCATGGTGCTCCTCGACCACCTGACGCGCGGGTCGCGTCATGCTCGGCGTCGGTCCCGGGTGCCCTCCCGTCCGACGCCTTCATGATGGGCATCGACCCGGCCAAGCAGCGCGACATGATGGAGGAGTCGCTCGAGGCGATCCTGCTGCTGCTCGCCGGCGAGACGGTCTCCATGGAGACGGACTGGTTCAAGCTCGTCAAGGCGCGCCTCCAGCTCCGCCCCTACCAGCGCCCCTTCCCCGAGGTGGCCGTCGCCGCGCAGGTGTCACCGGCCGGGCCGCGGGCGGCGGGGCGCTTCGGCTGCAGCCTCCTCTCCCTCGGCGCGACCACGACCGGGGGCTTCGACGTCCTGGCCTCGCACTGGCAGGTCATGGAGGAGCGGGCCGCCGAGTTCTCCACCACGGTCGACCGCAACCGGTGGCGGCTGGTCGGGCCCATGCACATCGCCGACACCAAGGAGCAGGCGGTGGCCGACGTCGCCTTCGGCCTGGCCGAGTGGGTCGACTACTTCGAACGGGTCGCCGCGCTGCCGATCGCGCCCGACACCGACGAACTTCGAGTCCCTCGTCGACGCGCTCAACGCCTCGGGGATGGCCGTCATCGGCACCGTCGACGACGCCATCGCGCAGATCGAGCGCCTGCAGGAGCAGTCCGGGGGCTTCGGCACCTACCTGTTGATGGGCCACGAGTGGGCCGACACCGCCGCCACCCGGCACTCCTACGAGCTGATCGCCCGCTACGTGGCGCCCCGCTTCCAGGACTCGTCGGCGTCCCTCACCGCGAGCCGCGACTGGGCCGCCGAGAACCGGCCCGAGTTCATCGGCGCCGCGGTCAACGCCGTGATGTCCGCCATCCAGCAGCACCAGGAGGAGAAAGCCGAGAAAGCGGCCAAAGCAGAGGAGAAGGTGACGCCCAATGGCTGAGGTGACGCACGAGCAGGTGCCGACGAACGGGATCGAGCTGCACGTCGCCATGGCCGGGCCGGCCGACGGCCCGCCGGTCGTCCTGTGCCACGGCTTCCCCGAGCTCTGGTACTCGTGGCGCCATCAGCTCGGCGCGCTGGCCGACGCCGGCTACCGCGCCTACGCGCCCGACCTGCGCGGCTACGGGAGCAGCTCCCGTCCGTCCGAGGTCGCCGACTACGGCTCGGACAACCTCACCGCCGACCTCGGGCGGCCTGCTCGACCACTTCGGCTACGACCAGGCTGCCTTCGTGGGCCACGACTGGGGGGCGATGGTGGTGTGGGAGATGGGACGCCTCCACCCCGATCGCGTCTCGTCGCTCTGCAACATGAGCGTGCCGTAGTCGAACGCGCCGGCACCGCCGACGCAGATCTTCGAGGTGATCTTCGAGGGCAAGTTCTTCTACATGCTCTACTTCCAAGAGGTCGGGCCGGCCGAAGCGGAGTTCGAGGCGGACCCGCGCCTGTTCCTGCGCACCATGCTCTACTCGGCCGGCGGCGAGGGGATGGCGACCGGGAACCCGCTCGGCGACCACCCACGCGAGGGCACCCGCTTCATGGACATCCTGTCCCCCGCACCCGACACGCTCCCGAGCTGGATCACCGAGGCGGACGTCGACGTCTACGCGGCGGCGTTCAAGGAGAGCGGCTTCTTCGGGCCCGTCAGCTTCTACCGCAACATGGACGCCAACTGGGAGCGTTCCAAGGACATCCCGCGCCTCCGTGTACACCATGCCCACCGGCTTCATCACGGGGTCGCTCGACCCCGTGAACACCATGATGCCGGGGGCGATCGAGGCGATGGCCGAGGCCATGCCCGACTTCCGCGGTGCCACCGTCGTCGACGGGGCCGGCCACTGGGTGCAGCAGGAGCGCCCAGCCGAGACCAACGCCGCCCTGCTCGCCTTCCTCTCCGACGTGTGAGCGAGCCTCGTCGCGCTGCCGCCGCAGCCCGCCGGAGTGGCCTGGCCGACCGAGGACTGGCCCGAGGGCGACGCTGGCGCCGGGCGTCGACCTGGCCCCCCTGCTCGACGAGGCCTTCGACCCCGACGGGCCGCTGGCCGAGACGTTCGCCGTCCTCGTGGTCCACCGCGGCCGGGTCGTGGTCGAGCGCTACCAGGGCGCGCTGGAGCACTTCGACCGGCCGCCCACGCCGGTGACCGCCGAGACGCCGCTGCTCAGCTGGTCCATGGCCAAGTCGATGCTGCAGGCGACGGTGGGCCTGCTGGTGGGTGACGGCACGCTCGACATCGACGCGCCCGCCGCCGTGCCCGAGTGGTCGGATCCGGGCGACCCCCGTCACGGCATCACGCTGCGCCAGCTCCTCGCCATGCGCGACGGGCTGGACTTCGCAGAGGACTACGTGGACGACAAGGTCTCCGACGTGATGCGGATGCTCTTCGGCGACGGGCAGGCCGACATGGCGCACTTCGCCGCCGACCGCCCGCTGGCGGCACCGCCCGGGCACGCGGTTCAACTACTCGTCGGGCACCTCGAACATCGTGTCGGGCGTGGTGGCGCGCACCGTCGGGCCGGGCGAGAGCTACGCCCGCTTCCTGCACAGCCGACTCTTCGGCCCGCTCGGGATGACGAGCGCCGATCCGGAGTTCGACGAGGCCGGCACCTGGGTGGCCTCCTCCTTCCTGCGCGCCACGGCCCGCGACTACGCGCGCTTCGGGCTGCTCTACCTGCGCGACGGCATGTGGGACGGCGTGCGCCTGCTCCCGGCGGGCTGGGTCGACTACGCCCGGACCTGGGTCTCGGAGGACCCCGAGGACGCCAGCCCCTACGGCGCGCACTGGTGGGGCGTCGCCGGCGACACGCTGGGCACCTTCCGCTGCTCGGGCTACGAGGGCCAGTCCATCACCCTCTGCCCCAGCCTCGACCTCATGGTGATCCGCCTGGGCAAGACGCCCTACGAGCGCGAGGAGCACCTCGTCCCGTGGCGGGCTGCGATGGCGCAGGCCTTCGCCGACGCAGCCGCCGACGCAGGCGCAGGCGCCGGCAGCCGCTGAACGAGAGCGTCAGGCGTTCTTCGGGGTGGCGACGAACACGGGGATCTGCCGGTCCGTCTTCTCCTGGTACTCGGCGTAGGGCGGATAGGCCGCCACGCCGCGCTCCCACCACTGTGGCCTTCTCGTCACCGGTCACCTCGCGCACCGTGACGGCGAACGGCGCGGGCCCGTCCTGCACGAAGACCTCGTCCGGATGGGCCTCCAGGTTGTAGAACCACTCGGGGTGCTCGGGCGCCCCGCCCTTGGACGCCACCAGGGCGTACTCGCCGCCGTGCTCGACCCGCATGACCGGGGTCTTGCGGACCTTGCCGCTCTTGGCGCCCCGGGTCGTCACGACGATGATCGGCATCCCCGTGTCGAGCAGCGTGTTGGCCCGCTGGCCCCCGGAAGCCTCGTACTCGGCCACCTGGTCGCGGACCCAGTCGGACGGGCTGGGCTCGTAGTCACCTTGGAGTGTGCTCATGGGCCGATCGTATTGGGAGCGGGCTACTGTCCGACCGTGCCCCGTCGTCCGATGGAGACCGCCGACGTCCTCGCCTTCCACCAGACGCTCTCCAACTGGGGGCGCTGGGGCGACGACGACCAGCTGGGTGCGCTGAACCTCATCACGCCGGAGGTCACGGCCGCCGCGGCGGCCACGGTGCGCGCCGGCCGCTCGGTGTCCTGCGCCCGCCCGCTCGACACGGTGTCGTCGGCGGACAACCCCGCCCCGGTGGCCCACCACATGACCGGCACGGCCACCGAGGGCATGGGGGCGGACTACTTCGCCATCGCGCCCCACGGCTTCGCCACCAGCCACATCGACGCGCTGTGCCACATCTTCCACGAGGGGAAGCCTCTACAACGGCTACCCCGCCGAGGCGGTGACCGCGCACGGCGCCACCAAGCTGGGCATCCACCACCTGCACGCCGGGATCGTCACCCGCGGCGTGCTGCTGGACATCCCCGCGCTGCGCGGCGTCGACGCGCTCGAGCCGGGCGAGCCGGTGTTCCCCGACGAGCTCGAGGCGGCCGAGGAGCGGGCCGGGCTGACGGTGCGCGCCGGCGACGCGCTGCTGGTGCGCACCGGCCGCTGGCAGTGGCGCCAGGAGCACGGGCCCTGGGACGCCGGCCGCCTGGCGGCCGGCCTGGACGCGTCCTGCCTCCCCTGGCTCCGGGCGCGCGACGTGGCCGCCCTGGGCAGCGACTGCGTCTCCGACGTGCTGCCGTCCCGCGTCGAGGGCGTCGGGATGCCCATCCACACGGTGGTCATCGTGGCCATGGGGGTCCACCTGCTCGACAACCTCGACCTCGACGCCCTCGGCCACCGCCTGCGCCGAGGAGGCGCGCTGGGAGTTCCTCTTCACCGTGGCGCCCCTGGTGCTCCGCCGGGGCACGGCGTCGCCGGTGAACCCCATCGCCCTGTTCTGAAGCAGCCCTGTTCTGAAGCAGCCCTGTTCTGACGCAGCCGCGTCGGGAGCAGCCGCCCCACGGCACAGCGCCGGGCGGGGCGGCCGGCGCCGCCCGGCTCAGCTGGCCGTGCCGTTCACCACCGGTGCGTTGAGGCGCAGCGACCCGGCCGAGCCGTAGAACCCGGTGTCGCCGTAGCTGAAGATGCCCCCGTCCGAGGCGGTCAGCCAGTAGCCGGCCCCGTCGGCGGTGCTCATCATCCCGACGATCGGCTTGTTGAGGGGCTGCCCACCGCGCGAGCCCAGGAAGCCGGCGTCGCCGTAGGTGAAGATGCCGCCGTCGGAGGCGACGAGCCAGTAGCCGAGGCCGGACGGGCTCGAGGCCATGCCCACCACGGGCTGGTTGAGGTGGATGGACCCCGCCGAGCCGTAGAAGTTGGCGTCGCCGTAGTTGAAGATGCCGCCGTCGGAGGCGACGAGCCAGTAGCCGCCGCCGTCGGGCGTGGCCGCCATGCCCACGATCGGCTTGTTGAGGCGGATCGAACCGGTCGAGCCGTAGAAGTTGGCGTCGCCGTAGTTGAAGATGCCGCCGTCGGAGGCGACGAGCCAGTAGCCGCCGCCGTCGGGCGTGGCCGCCATCCCGACAATGGGCTTGTTGAGCCGCAGGCTGCCGGTCGAACCGTGGAAGGCGGCGTTGCCGAAGCTGAAGATGCCGCCGTCGGAGGCCACCTCCCAGTAGCCCGCGCCGCCCGGGGTGGCAGCAATGCCCACCATGGGGGCGTTCAGGTGCTGCCCGCCCATGGAGCCGTGGAAGGAAGACGTGGGCCCGTAGTTGAAGATCCCGCCGTCGGAGGCCACGGACCAGTAGCCCTGGGCCGGGACGTAGGAGGCCAACAGACCCTGACGGTTCGTCCCGGCGTCGGTGAGACTGCCTCCCGCGCCGCACGCCCCCCGGCTCGAGCACGAGACCGTCTCGATCGTCGACTGGCTGCTGCCGGCCGGGACGGGTGGGGGCACCGCACTCCAGGTGGTGCCGCTCAGCGAATCAAGAAGGACATTCTGGTTGCTGCTGCTGGTGTTGTTCTGGTAGTCACCGCCCGCGGCGCAGGTCGAGACCGAGAGGCAGGACACCGCGAGGAGACTGGCATTCGAAGTCGTCGTGTTCGCGTCCGCCGGCTGCGGCGCCTCGGCGGACGACGCCGCGCCGGTGCCGCTGACCGTCACCGCGAGGGGACGCTCGTTTCCGGAGGTGTCGAGGAACCCGCCGACGGCCATGCAGCCGTCGAGCGCGCACGACACGGCTTGTAACGCTCCCTGGTGGTTGGATCCGGTTCCGGCGCTGCTCGGGAGCGGGACCTCCGTGGGCGTCAAGGTGCCACCGGCGAAGCGCTCGAGGAGTCCGGTCTCGAGGCTCCCGGTCGCGGCATACTGCCCGGCCGCCTCGCAGATGCCGGCGGAGCACGACACGCTGAAGAGCTGGGAGTCCAGGCTGGCGCCGGTGAGCGCGTCGGGGGGCAGGGGGGCATCTTGGGCCGTCCAGGCACCGCCGGCGCCGGCCTGCGACAGCACCTCGGGCTGGGTGCCGCCGCTCGATGACTCGTAGATCGCCACGGCGACGCAGCCGCCGGCGCTGGGGCACGAGAGCGCGGCGGCGTTGACCTGCTGGTGGGCCGCAGCGTCGGCAGGTTGCGGCGCGACCTGGGTGCTCCATTGGCCGCCGGAGAGCGTGTCGATCAGCCCGACTTGCCCGGCTGCCGTCTCGTAGGTCCCAGAGACCGTGCAGTCGTTGACGCCCGGGCAGGAGACGGACTTGAGGAACGTGTCCGCGCTCGACCCGCTCAACGTGTCGGGCGGTACCGGCGCTTCCATCGCCGTCCACTTCCCTCCGGTGTAGGTCTCGATCAGCCCGTCGCTGCCGCTGGCGCTGTCGGTGTAGTTGCCGACGGCCACGCACCATTGGCCGGTGGCACACGCCGTCGACCCCAGGTCGGAGACGCCGGCGGCGCCGGCGTTCGCCGGCAGCGGCGCCTCCGTGGGCGACCAGGATCCCCCCGCCAGGACCTCGAGGAGCCCGTGCGTGTTGCTCGAGCCGTCTTCGTAGGAACCCACCGCGGCGCACGACACCGCGGAAATGCAGGACTCGTCGTTGATGTTCCCTTGCGGATTCGTTGCGCCGGGGTTCGGGGCGCTGGGCAGCGGCGCGGTGGCCCCGGACCAGCCCGGACTCGGCGCCTGCGCGGCGGCGGGCCCCGTGGCGAAGAGCCCGGCCAACGCACCGGCGCTGATGGCGAGGGCCCCGTCGACGGCGACCACGGCGGAACGGCGGAGCTTCGCCCGTGTCACCCGACCCGATTTCGTCGTGGTGCGTCCAGGACTCACACGGTTCGCCATCAGGTACCTCCGGGGGGGTGCGTATGGAGCACGTTAAGGGATTGCATGGGTCAGGGCAACGACTCTTGCAACAACGGGCACAACCTGCGCACAACACGCGCCGACGGAGGTGCGCCCGTGCACGACAGCTCAGCTGGCGCTGCGCAGTGGTTCTCGTGTCAACGAAACTCCGTGCAATCTAGGGAACGAACCCCCGCGCCACGGGGATGCTCCTCAGGCCCCCTCGTAGGGGAAGCCGAGGTCGGGCGCGGTCAGGATGGCGCGGAACGGGATGCCCTCGGCCGCCGCCATCGCCTCGACCGTGCCGCCGCGGTCGACCACGGCGACCAGGAGCACCACCTCGCCGCCGGCGTCCTGCACGGCGTGGGCCGCCTCGAGCAGCGACGTGCCCCGGGTCACGGTGTCCTCGGTGACGACGACCTTGTCACCGGGGTCGAGCGCGCCGGCGATGCGGCCGCCCGCCGCCGTGATCCTTCGCCTCCTTGCGCACGCTGAAGGCCTTGAGCGGCCGGCCCCGCGTCGCCGCCACGCCGGCCGTCACGAAGGCGACCGGGTCGGCGCCCATGGTGAGCCCGCCGATGGCCGTGGCCTCGTCCGGGACCACCGACAGCACGGCATCGGCCACGAGCACCATGGCCTCGGGCCGGCACACCGTCTGCTTGGAGTCGATGAACCAGCTGCTCTTGCGCCCGGACTTGAGCGTGAAGTCGCCGGTCTTGACCGAGTGCGCCAGCAGGTGGTCCCGCAGTTCGGCGAAGGCGGACTCGCCGCCGCCGCTCACCGCCGAACCCCCACCACTCGACTTCGCACTCACGTGAAGCGGACCCCGCTGCCGGCCACCACCTCGCCGATGACGGCGCCGGGCTGCCCCGCGTCGCCCAGCACCGACAGCGTCGACTCGGCCGCACCGGCGTCGACCACCAGCGCCATGCCGACGCCGCGGTTGAAGACCCGGTCCATCTCGTCCTCGGCCACGGCACCGAGCCGCTGGATCTCCGCGAACACCCGCGGCTCGTCCCACGCAGAACGAGTCGAGCACCGCGCCGAGGTCCTCGGGCAGGACCCGGGGCAGGTTGCCCACGATGCCGCCTCCGGTGATGTGCGCGCACGCATGGAGCGACGTCACCGAGCGCGTCCCGCAGGGCCAGCACCGCCGGCGTGTAGATCGACCGACGGCCGCAGCAGCTCGTCGGCCACGCTGTGCTCGGCCCCCGCCCAGGCGGGGTCGCCCAGCGCCAGGCCGGCCCGCTCCAAGCAGGACGTGCCGGGCCAGCGTGTAGCCGTTGGAGCGCAGTCCCGGCGAGGCCAGCGCCGACGACGGCGTCGCCGGCGCGCACGCGCTCGGGCCCGAGCTGGGTCCCCTGCTCCACCACGCCGACGGCGAAGCCGGCCAGGTCGAGCTCGTCGGGCGGCATGACGCCGGCGTGCTCGGCCGTCTCGCCGCCGATCAGCGCGCAGCCCGCCTGGCGGCAGCCCTCGTGCACACCCGCCACCACCGTGGCGACCTGGTCGGGGTCGACCTTGCCGGTGGCGATGTAGTCGAGCATGAAGAGCGGCTCGGCCCCGACGCAGACCAGGTCGTCGACGCACATGGCGACCAGGTCGATGCCGACCGTGTCGTAGCGGCCGGTGTCGCGGGCGACCACCATCTTGGTGCCGACGCCGTCGGTCGAGGCCACCAGCACCGGCGCGCGGTAAGCGGGCCATGTCGAGCGGGAACTGCCCGCCGAAGCCGCCGATCCCCTGCACCAGGGCGCGCAGGCGCTCCACCGCCGCGTCGCCGGCCGCGATGTCCACGCCGGCGCCGGCGTAGGTGGCGCCGCCCTCTCCCACGGTGGTCAGACCCCGGGGAGTGCGCCCTGGTGCGCGGTCACGGTCGACCGGCTCGGGCCGCCGGAGCGTGACCGACGTCGCCGGGACGGGCGTCGGGTAGTCGCCGGTGAAGCAGGCGTCGCAGAACCCGCCGTCGGCCCCGATGGCCTCCTTCAGGTTCTCGATGCTGATGTAGGCCAGCGAGTCGGCGCCGAGAATGCGCGCCATGTCCTCGACGGTGTGGTCGGTCGCCAGCAGCTCCTCGTGCGAGGGCGTGTCGATGCCGTAGAAGCAGGGCCAGCGCCAGGGCGGCGACGAGATGCGCAGGTGCACCTCCGCCGCGCCGGCCTCGCGCAGCATGCGGATGACCGAGCGCTGCGTCGTGCCGCGCACGATGGAGTCGTCCACCACGACCAGCCGCTTGCCGGCGATGGCGTCGGTGAGCGGGTTGAGCTTGCGCCGGACCGCGTCGGCCCGCTCCTGCTGGCCGGGCGCGATGAAGGAGCGGCCGATGTAGCGGTTCTTCACCAGCCCCTGCCCGTAGGGGATGCCGCTGGCCCGGGCGAAGCCCTCGGCGGCGGGGACGCCCGACTCGGGCACGCCCATCACCATGTCGGCCTCGGCCGGCGCCTGCAGCGCCAGCAGCTCGCCCATGCGGCAGCGCACCTCGTGCACCTCGCGGCCGTAGAGGCGGCTGTCGGGCCGGGCGATGTAGGCGAACTCGAAGATGCACAGGCGCGGCTCCACGTCGCGCAGCCACGGGATCTCCAGGCTCGTCGGGCCGTCGGCGTCGATCACGACCATTTCGCCGGGCGCGACCTCGCGGACGAACGTGGCGCCGATGACGCTGAGTGCCGGCGTCTCCGAGGCCAGCACCCAGCCCTCGGGCGCGTCGGCCGGGCCGAGCCGCCCGAGGCACAGCGGGCGGAAGCCGTAGGGGTCGCGCACGCCGAAGAGCCGCTCGGAGCTCATGAGGACGAACGAGTACGCGCCCTCGAGGATGGGGAGCACCGCTTGCAGCGCGGTGGACAGGTCCTCGGTCTCGGGGAACGACTGCATGAGCAGCTCGGCCACCACGTCGCTGTCGGTGGCGATGGAGCCCGGCAGCATGCCGGCCTTCTCGGCCAGCGCCGTCGTGTTGGTCAGGTTGCCGTTGTGGCCCAGCGCGAAGCCGGCGCGGCCGACCGGGCGGTAGACGGGCTGGGCGCCGGCCCAGTCCGAGGACCCGTGGGTCGAGTAGCGGGTGTGGCCGATGGCCAGATGCCCCTGCAAGCCCGAGAGGGTGCGCTCGTCGAAGACGGTGGCGACCAGGCCCATGTCCTTGACGACGGTGACGGTGTCGCCGTCGGCTGACCGCCATGCCCGCCGACTCCTGGCCGCGGTGCTGCAGGGCGAAGAGACCGTCGAAGGTGAGGTTGGCCACCCTCATTCCGGGCGCGTAGACCCCGAAGACACCGCAGGCTTCCTTCACGCGTCACTCATTCTCGCACAGGCCCGCGCCATCACGGTTCGCCCAGGGCCAGGGCCAGGTTCCCCTCGTGGGCCTCGCGGCAGCGCCTCGACGGGGAGGTCGAGCAGGCGCCCAGGGTGAGCCGGTCGCCGCCGGCCCGACCCAGCACGGCGGCCGGGACGCCCGCGCGCCGCGGCCCGGCGCGCACAGCTCGTCGGGATCGCCCGTGGCCACCACGAAGCGCGACGGCAGCTCGGTGAAGAGCTCGGCGGCGTCGTCGACGTCCACGGTGCAGCCGATCCCGGCCGCCGCCGCCATTTCGGCCAGCGCCACGGCCAGCCCGCCGCCCGACACGTCGTGCACCGCGTGCACCAGCGGCGTCCGGTCGCCGTCGCGCGCCGCGCCGACCTGCGCCGCCACCAGCCCGGCGACGAAGGCACAGGCCGCGGCGTGCGCGCGCGAAGTCGACCGGCGGGACCGTCCCGGTGCGGTGGTCGCGCCGCTCGGTGGCCCAGCGCGTCCCCTCCAGCGGGAAGCGAGCCGTCGGCCGCGGCGCGCGGGCCGACCAGCACGACGGTGTCGCCCGTCGGACCACGCCAGACCCGGGCGGCGGCGCGTGCACGGCCTCGACGAGGCCGAGCACGCCGAGCACCGGGCGTGGGGTCGATGTCGGCGCCGCCGCTCTCGTTGTAGAGGCTGACGTTGCCGCCGATGACCGGCAGCGACAGGGCGCGGCAGGCCTCGGCCATGCCGTCGATGCACTCCGAGAGCTGCCACATGACCTCGGGGTGCTCGGGGTTGCCGAAGTTCAGGCAGTTGACGACCGCGACCGGCGTCGCCCCGACGCAGGCCAGGTTGGCCACGCCCTCGGCCAGCGCCAGCGCGGTGCCGCCGCGCGGGTCGAGCGCGCAGGCCCGCGGGTTGGAGTCGGTCGTCAGCGCCACGCCGCGCTCGGACGGCGGGCAGCCCGGGTCCGGCCAGGCGCAGCAGGGCGGCGTCGGCGCCCGGCCCGACCACGGTGTTGAGGAAGAGCTGGTGGTCGTACTGGCGGTAGACCCAGCCCGGCGAGCGCAGCAGCGCCAGCAGGTCGCCGGCGCAGTCGGTCGGTGGCGGCGGGCGGCGCCGACGCCGCGGCGCGTCGGGGCCTGGCGGGGCCGGTCGTAGAGCGGCGCGTCGTCGGACAGCGACGCGGCGGGGACGTCGGCCAGCACCGGGCCGTCCATGCCGTCGCGGATGCGCAGGCGACCGCCCCCGTCGGGCTCGGGCTCGGTCACCGTGCCGATGACGGTGGCCCGCACCTCCCACTTGGCGCAGATGGCCGCCACGGCCGGCCACGACTCGGGCGTGACGATGGCCAGCATGCGCTCCTGGCTCTCGCTCGTCATCACCTCCCAGGGCTCCATGCCCTCCTCGCGCCGCGGCACCGCCGTGACGTCGACGTCCATGCCGACGCCGCCGCGCCCGGCCGTCTCGCTGGTGGCGCAGGCCAGGCCGGCACCGCCGAGGTCCTGGATCCCGACGACGAGCTTGGTGTCGAGCAGCTCGAGGCAGGCCTCGATGAGGCGCTTCTCCTCGAAGGGGTCGCCCACCTGCACGCTGGGGCGCTTGGTGTCGTCCGCCGCGCCGGCGTCGTCGCCGCTGAAGCCGGCCGAGGCCAGCACGCTGACGCCGCCGATGCCGTCGCGCCCGGTGCTCGAGCCGAGCAGCACGGCCAGGTTGCCCGACGCCCGACGCGATGCCGAGCACCAGGCGCTCGACGGGCAGCGCGCCCATGCACAGCACGTTGACGAGCGGGTTCTGGGCGTAGCAGGGGTCGAAGGTCAGCTCGCCGCCGACCGTGGGCACGCCGACCGAGTTGCCGTAGCCCGAGATCCCGCTCACCACGCCCTCGACGAGCCAGCGCTGGCGGGCGTCGTCGGGCGAGCCGAAGAAGAGCGGGTCCATCACGGCCAGCGGGCGGGCGCCCATGGTGAAGATGTCGCGCAGAATGCCGCCCACCCCGGTGGCGGCGCCCTGGTAGGGCTCGATGGCCGAGGGGTGGTTGTGGCTCTCGATGCGGATGGCCACGGCGATGCCGTCGCCGGCGTCGATGACCCCGGCGTTCTCGCCCGGGCCGACCAGGACCCGCGGGCCCTCGGTCGGGCAGCCGCCGCAGGTGCAGCCGGGACGACTTGTACGAGCAGTGCTCGCTCCACATGACGGCGTAGAGGGCCAGCTCGAGGTGGTTGGGGGCGCGGCCCAGGATCTTGCCGACGGCCTCGAACTCGTCGTCGGTCAGGCCCAGCGCCCGGTGCAGCGACTCCTCGGCCGGCGCCGGGTCGGGCGGCAGCTCCTCGGCCGACGGAGTCATGATGCCCTCCAACTATAGTGGCCGCGCGCCCGTCTCCGGACGGCCAGCTCGGGGCGCCCTCAGCCGGCGCGCGTCGGCGCGCACCACGACGAGGTCGCGCTCGGACCAGACGGTGGCGGCGTCGAATCCGGCCGTCGGCCAGCCAGCGCAGCTGGTCGGCCAGGGTCGAGGGCCGGTCGTGGCCGGAGTGAGCGGGGTCACCGCGTCGGCCGGGTCGACGGGGATCACCACGTCGCCCAGGACGAAGCGGCCGCCGGGGCGCAGCACGCCGGCGATGCGGGCGAACAGGTCCGCCTTGTCCGGCCCGTCGAGATGGTGGATGGCCAGGGCCGAGACGACGAGGTCGAACGGGCCGGCGGGCAGCGGGTCGGTCAGGTCGGCCACCCGGAGCCTCGACGGGGCCCCGGCCAGGCGCTGGCGCGCCGCGCCGAGCATGGCCTCGTTCTTGTCGACCCCGACGGCGACCGCCCCGGGGTGCCGCGCCAGCACGGCGGCCAGCGTCTCGCCGGTCCCGGTCCCGAGGTCGAGCACCGACGACACCGCCAGCCCGGCCGTGGCGGCGGCGACGGCCACCTGCAGGCGCTCGTAGGCGGGGACCTCGGCCCGCATCAGGTCCAGGTAGGTGGCGGGGTCGAACCGGAACTCGCTCATCGGTCCGGTCATCGCCGGGCATCGGTGCGGGCATCGGTGACGGTCGTCGGGCCTCGTCATGGTCGCACTCATGCGAAAGCAGGGCGTCGCGACGGACCCAGGTCCAGCGCAGGACGAAGAGCGAGAGGGCCAGCGTCACGATGTTGATGACCAGCTCCATCACCCCGTTGGCGCCCTTGCCCCAGACGCCGTGCTGCAGGTCGTAGAGCACGTCCATGGCGAAGAGGTAGATCCCGGCGCCGCCCCCGGCCAGCAGCCAGAACAGGGCCGCCCGCCGCGCCGTCCAGAGGCAGTACGAGGCGGCGACCAGGCAGAGGGCCAGCCAGCCGTCGGCCAGGGGAAAGGCGTCCTCGAACTGGGTGTATGCCGCGCCGGTCTCCGAGGCCACCAGCGAGCGGTGCACGAGCCAGGCCAGCCAGTAGGCCGCGATCAGGAGCGCCGCCGCCAGCAGGAGGCCGGCCATGGCCCGCCGCTGACGTGCGTCGACCCCGGTGGCTGCGTGGACGTCACCCTTGCAGGGTAACGCCGGTGGTCGCGAGCCGAAATGGGCTGCACGCTGACGCTCCGAATACGCGCGGTCGACCTCCGCGGTTTCCCGAGCCGGCTCCGGAATTGGGCAAAGCGGCGACGCGTTTCATCCGAAATAGGGGTCGGCCGAACAAAGAAAGGAAAACTTGTCGCATTGCGGCAGAAGTGCGTCCGCGCCGTACGGCACAATGGGCGCATGCCTCCAAAGGGAAAAACTCCGGCTCCTCGCAAGCCCATGAGCAGCGGCCACAAGGCGGCGCTCGCTCGTGGGCGTGCCGAGAGTGCAACCGTCCGCCACTATCTCGAAGCGCTCGAGACCTCCAAGCCCAAGCGGGGCCGCAAGCGCACGCCGGCCTCCATCGACCGCCGGCTGGCCGCCATCGAGTCCCAGCTGGCCGGGGCCGACGCGCTCGACCCGCCTCCACCTGCTGCAGGAGCAGAAGGACCTGCTCGACGAGCGCTCCCGGGTCGACGGCGTCAAGGACCTCTCCGCGCTGGAGAAGCAGTTCATCAAGGTGGCCAAGGCCTACGGCGAGCGCAAGGGCATCACCTACGGGACCTGGCGGGCCGCCGGCGTCAGCGCCGCCGTGCTGCAGAAGGCCGAGATCTCGCGGGCCCGGGCCTGAGCCTCAGCCGAGCCTGCCGTCGGGCCGGCTCAGGCTGCGGCGGCGGCGCGGGCCGAGGCGGCCAGCGACGAGCGAGCGCAGCAGCACGAGCCCGTCCTCGGAGCCGAGCAGCGCGTTGCTGGCCCGCTCGGGGTGCGGCATGAGCCCGACCACGTTGCCGGCCTCGTTCGTGATGCCGGCGATGGCGTCGATGGAGCCGTTGGGGTTGTCGGCGTAGCGCAGCACAATGCGGTCCTCCGTCCTGCAGGCGCCGCAGCGTCTCGTCGTCGCAGGTGTAGTTGCCCGAGAAGTGGTTGATCGGGCATCACGAGCTCGTCGCCGACCGTGGCGCCGCCGGTGAGCACCGACGCGGTCGACGTGACCACCAGGCGCGCCGGCTGGCAGAGGAAGCGCAGCCGCCCGTTCTTCTGCAGCGCGCCCGGCAGCAGGCCGGCCTCGGTCAGGACCTGGAAGCCGTTGCAGATGCCGACCACGGGCCCGCCGGCGCGGGCGAAGGCCTGCACCGCCTCCATGACCGGCGAGAAGCGGGCCAGCGCGCCGGGGCGCAGGTAGTCGCCGTGGGCGAACCCGCCCGGGAGCACGACGGCGTCGACGCCGGCCGAGCGTAGTCGTCACCGTGCCAGAGCAGCACGCCCGTCGCCCCCGGCCGCCTCGACCCCCTGCACCACGTCGTGCTCGCAGTTGGTGCCGGGGAAGACGACGACGCCGATGCGCGGCGCCACTCAGATCGCCTCGAGCTCGAGCCGGCTCTGCTCGATCACGGGATTGGCCAGCAGGCGCTCGGCCAGCTCGGTCGCCGTGGTGCGGGCCGCGCCCTCGTCGGCCGCGTCGACCTCGAAGCTGAAGGAGCGGCCGGCCCGGACGTGGGCCACGCTCTCGAAGCCCGAGCGCGGGGAGCGCCCGCTCGATCGTCGCCCCCTCGGGGTCGGCGATGCCCGGGCCGCAACTGCACCTCGACGCGCGCCCGGAACCTCATGCCTTCGCACCGTACCAGTCGCCCAGCGAGCGCCCGGTGACGCGCTCGTAGGCCGCGACGTAGCGGGCCGACATGGCCGCGGTCACCTCGTCGGGCAGCGGCGGCGGTGGCGGCGTGCGGTCCCAGGGCTGCGCGGCCAGCCAGTCGCGCAGCGGCTGCTTGTCGAAGGCGGGCGGCGTCTGGCCGGGCACCACCTGGTCGGCCGGCCACAGCCGCGACGAGTCCGGCGTGCACACCTCGTCGCACAGGCAGAGCACCCCGTCGACGTAGCCCAGCTCGAACTTGGTGTCGGCCAGCACGAAGCCGGCCTCGGCGCAGCGCGCCGCGGCGCGGCGGTACAGCGCGAGCGAGATCTGCTTGGCCGCCAGCGCCGCCTCCGCCCCCACCCGGTCGACGGCGCCGGCGAAGTCGATGTTGATGTCGTGGCCCTCGGCCGCCTTGGTGGAGGGGGTGAAGATGGGCTCGTCCAGCCGGCTGGCCAGCTGCAGGCCGGCCGGCATCGGCGTGCCGTGCACGGTGCCGGACGCGGGCGTACTCCTCGTAGGCCTGCCCGGCGAGGTAGCCGCGCACGATGCACTCGAGATGGAGCATCTCGGCCCGCCGCACCAGGACGGCCCGGCCGGCCCAGTCGGCGGGCAGCGTCGGCACCGCCCAGCGCGTCGGCCATGGCCACCGGGTCGCGCCGTGATCTGCGACCCCGGGACGATGTCCGCCATCTCGTCGCACCAGAAGCTGGTCATGGCCGTCAGCACCCGGCCCTTGTCGGGGATGGGCTCGGCCATGATCACGTCGAACGCGCTGACCCGGTCCGAGGCCACCATGACCAGGCGCCCGTCGCCGGCGTCGTAGAGCTCGCGCACCTTGCCCGAGTGGACCCGGGGCAGTTCCATCGTCATCGTCGGTCACGGCAGGGTCGGTGCGCACAGTGTTCACAGTCGGCCAGTGCGTCGGCGAAGCGGTCGACGTGGCGCAGCGTGCGCGTGAGGTCGAAGGCCGCATTGAGCTGCGCGGCGTCGAGCGTCACCTCGGGGTCGGCCTCGAGGACGGCGCGGAAGGGCGTCGCTCCTCCCAGGCCAGGCGGGCGTCGCGCTGGACGATCCGGTAGGCCTCGTCGCGGGTCAGCCCGCCCGAGACCAGCGCCAGCAGGACGGACTGGGAGAACACGAGCCCGAGCGTGCCCTCGGTGAGGTTCTGCAGCGCCCGCTCGGGGTGCACCACCAGGCCGGCGGCCAGGCCGGTCGCCTTGCGCAGCATGTAGCAGGCCAGCATGGAGGCGTCCGGCAGGGCGACCCGCTCGACCGAGCTGTGCGAGATGTCGCGCTCGTGCCACAGCGCCACGTCCTCGAGCCCGGCGCCGAGGTAGCCGCGCTGCAGGCGGGCCAGCCCGCACAGCCGCTCCGAGAGGATCGGGTTGCGCTTGTGCGGCATGGCCGAGCTGCCCTTCTGGCCCTCGCCGAACGGCTCCTCGGCCTCGCCGAGCTCGCTCCGGGCCAGGTGCCGGATCTCGGTGCACATCAGCTCGATGGTGGAGCCGATGGCCGCGCAGGCGTAGAAGTACTCGGCGTGGCGGTCGCGGGCGATGACCTGGGTGGCCGGCACCGGGGTCAGGCCGAGGGCGGCGCAGACGCTCGCCTCCACCGCGGGGTCGATGTTCGAGTACGTGCCGACCGCGCCGGAGAGCTTGCCCACGGCGATCCCGTCGCGGGCGGCCCGCATGCGGCGGCGGTCGCGGTCGGCCTGCAGCGCCCACAGGGCGAACTTGGCGCCGAACGTCGTCGGCTCGGCGTGCATGCCGTGGGTGCGGCCGGTGACCGGCACGTGCAGCAGCTCGAGGGCGCGCGCCTTGAGGGCGGCGACGAAGGCATCGAGGTCGGCCAGCAGCAGATCGGCCGCCCGGGTGAGCGTGGCGCACAACGCGGTGTCCACCACGTCCGAAGAGGTCAGCCCGTAGTGGATGTGCGAGCCGGCCGGCGCGCCGATGCGCTCCTGCACGACGTCGACGAAGGCGGCCACGTCGTGGTCCGTGATCTTCTCGCGCTCGAGCACGTCGGCCACGAAGACGTCGTCGACGGTCGGGGCCTTGGCCCGGCAGGTGGCGGCGTCCTCGGCCGGCACGACGCCGACGGCGGCCTGCGCCTCGGTGGCCAGCAGCTCGACCTCGAGCCAGAGCGAGAAGCGGGCGGTGTCGCTGAACAGCGCGGCCATGTCGGCCGGCGCGTAGCGCGGGATCATCGAGCTCCCTCCCGCGCGCCGACCGGCGGACCCGGCCACCAGCGCCGCGATGTCGTGGCGCATCTGCATGCCCTCCCAGTCGATCGGCGCGGCGGCGGCGTAGGCGCGCTCGCGGGCCTGGTCCAGCGTCGGCGCCACCGCGGTCACCCCGAGCACGCGCCCGCCGGCCGTGTAGAACGGCCCGGTCGGGCTGTGGCGCCGGGTGCCGGCGTGGAAGACGGTCACCCCGTCGACCGGCGGCGACGGACTGGCCCGCGGTCGTGAGCCCTTCGATGGTGTCGCCCGTCCGCGGGTCTCGGGGTAGCCCTGCGAGGCCAGCACGACGCACACGGCGGCGTCGCCGGAGAAGGCGGGCGGGGCCGCGCCCGTCGAGCTCGCCGTTGGCCACGGCCAGGAACAGCTCGGCGGCGTCGTCGGCCAGCAGCGGCAGCACCACCTGGGTCTCGGGGTCGCCGAAGCGCACGTTGTACTCAATGACCTTCGGGCCGTCGTCCGTCAGCATGAGGCCGGCGTAGAGCACGCCGCGGTAGTCGATGCCGCGGCGGCGCAGCTCCTCGACGAGCGGGCAGCACGGCCGTGTCCATGATGGCGTCGACCGCCGCGCCGTCCACGTGGGGCATCGGCGCGTAGGCCCCCATGCCGCCGGTGTTGGGACCGGTGTCGCCGTCGCCGATGCGCTTGAAGTCCTGCGCCGGCAGCAGCGGCACGGCGTGGGTCCCGTCGCAGAGGACGAGCAGCGAGCACTCCTCACCCACGAGTCCCTCTTCGATGACGATGGAGCGACCGGCGTCGCCGAAGGCCGAGCCGGACAGCTTGGCCGTGACGTCGGCGCGGGCCTCGTCGAGGTTCTGCGCCACCAGCACGCCCTTGCCGGCGGCGAGCCCGTCCGTCTTGATCACCCAGGGACCGGGCAGCGTCTCGAGATAGTCCAGGGCGGCGGCCGACTCGAGCGCGTCGAAGGCGGCGAAGTCGGGCCGTCGGCACGCCCGCCGCGCTGCAGCACCTCCTTCATGAAGGCCTTGGACCCCTCCAGGAGCGCGCCGTCGGCGCCGGGGCCCATGACGGCGCTGGCCCTGGGCCCGCAGCGTGTCGGCCAGGCCGTCCACCAGCGGCGCCTCGGGGCCGATGACGTAGAGGTCGGCCTCGATCTCCTCGATCGGCTGGTCGTCGACCACCGTGATCGGCGCGGCCATGCCGGGGTTGCCCGGCGTCACCACGACGTCGGCCGTGCGGGCCAGGACGTGGGCGAGCGCATGCTCGCGGCCGCCGCTGCCGACGACGCAGACCCTCACGCGGTGGCGAAGGAAACGGTCTGCTCGCGGCCCGGTCCGACCCCGACGAGGCGGACGGGCACGCCGATCTGCTCGGACAGGAAGGCCACGTAGTCGCGGGCGGCCGCGGGCATGTCGCCGGGTGCCGTCGCCGCGCTGAGGTCGGTGCGCCACCCCGGCAGCTCCTCGTAGATCGGCTTCGCCTTGTGGAACGTCGACTGGTGGTACGGCAGGTGCGTGTAGCGGATGCCGTCGGCCTCGTAGGCGACGCACACCTTGACCGACTCGAACGTGTCGAGGACGTCGAGCTTGGTCAGCGCCACCTCGGTCAGGGAGTTGAGGCGCACCGCCTGGCGCAGCATGACGGCGTCGAACCAGCCGCAGCGGCGCTTGCGTCCGGTGTTGGTGCCGAACTCGTGGCCGCGCTCGACCAGCAGCTCGCCGATGTCGTTCTCCTGCTCGGTCGGGAAGGGCCCGGCGCCGACCCGGGTCACGTAGGCCTTGGCGATGCCGATCGACGCGGTCGATGTCCCGGGGCCCGAGGCCCGAGCCCGTGCAGGCACCGCCGGCCACCGGGTTGGAGGAGGTGACGAAGGGATAGGTCCCGTGGTCGAGGTCGAGGAAGGTCGCCTGGGCCCCCTCGAGCAGGACCTGGCGCCCGTGGTCCATGGCGTCGTGGACCATGCCGACGGTGTCGCCCACCATGGGCTCGATCCGGGGGGCGTACTCACCCAGGTAGCGGTCGGCGATGTCCCCGGCGTCGAGCGGCAGCCGGTTGTACACCTTGGCCAGGACGGCGTTCTTCTCCTTGAGCGCCACGTCGAGCTTCTGGCGGAAGATCTTGGGGTCGAAGAGGTCCTGGACCCGCAGCCCGACGCGGGTCGCCTTGTCGGCGTAGGCCGGGCCGATGCCGCGCTTGGTCGTGCCCAGCGCGTTCTTGCCCAGGAAGCGCTCGGTCACCCGGTCCAGCTCCTGGTGGTACGGCATGATCAGGTGGGCGTTGCCGCTCACCACCAGCCGGCTGGTGTCGATGCCCTTGGCGGCCAGGCTGTCCAGCTCGTCGAGCAGGACGGCCGGGTCCACCACGACACCGTTGCCGATGATCGGCGTGATGTGGTCGTAGAGGATGCCGCTCGGCACCAGCTGGAGGGCGAAGGCCTCGCCGTTGACCACGATGCGGTGGCCGGCATTGTGGCCACCTTGGTAGCGGACCACGAGGTCCATATCGCGGGCAAGGAGGTCGGTCAGCTTGCCCTTCCCCTCGTCGCCCCATTGGGTCCCGACCACAACGGTTGCGGGCACGCGCCTCTCCGTTCGCTCTGTCGCTCGGATTACGCACCAGTGTACCCCTCCCCGAAATCGGGGTCCGCATTTGCGGTGTTTCGCACCTGCTCACTCCGGGTAGGGACCGCGACGGGCAGGGGAAGGACCGTCCGGATCGCCCGGGCGTCTTTCGAGGGGGTTCCAGGGAGGAACTGGCGGTGACCAACGAACTGCAGGACGTACGGGTCGCCTTTCGTCGTGGCCAACGAGGGCATCGAGCAGGTCGAGCTGCTGCGGCCCTGGCGGGCGGTGGTCGACGCCGGCGGGACGGCGGAGCTGGTGGCCCCCAACTCGGGCATGGTCGAGACGATGCGCCACCTCGACCGGGCCGACCGCTTCCCGGTCGACCAGCTGACGGAGCGGGCCCGGGCCGCCGACTACGACGCCGTCATCCTCCCGGGCGGCGTGGCCAACCCCGACAGCCTCCGGACCGACGCGGCGGCCGTGGACTTCCTCATGGCGATGTTCGAGGCGGGCAAGCCCGTCGCGGCCATCTGCCACGGTCCCTGGACGCTCATTGAGGGCGACCTGGTGGCCGGGCGCACGCTGACCTCCTGGCCGAGCCTGCAGACGGACCTTCGCAATGCCGGCGCCTACTGGGTCGACCGCGACGTCGTGGTCTGCCGCTTGGGCATCAACACCTTGGTCACCAGCCGCAGGCCTGACGACCTCGACGCCTTCTGCCGCGAGTTCACGGTCGAGTTCGCGCCGGACGGCGTGCTGGTCTGACCCGACGTCTGCGCGAATCCACAGGGGATCTCCACCCGAGCGCTCCGCGCGCGCCGAGGCCGACCTGGCTAGCGTGCGCAGCGCCGGGGATGACGGGTCCCCGCGAACCATGGAGGCGGTAACCATGAAGACCCGGATGCGGCGTTCGATCTCGCTCGCGCTGTGCACCATCCTCGGCGGGGCACTTTCCCTCGTGGCCGCGGCCGGCGCGGGAAGCGCAGCCGGCGCGGCGAGCCCTCGTGCCCTCCAGGTGTCGACCAGCGCCCTGACCTTCGGGGAGGCCACGCTCGGGACCTATGTCGGGCCGCAGAGCTTCACCATGAAGAACACGTCGGGCACTCGCCCAGATCGTCACCTTCACCTTCAGCGGCTCGGCCGTGAACGACTACGCGTGGAACTTCGAGTCGGGCTGCTCCGCTCCGCTCGACGCCGCCGGCGAGATGGTCCCCCTTCCCGCCAACTCCTCGTGCACGGTGGACTTCTACTTCTACCCGGGAGCGCTCGGCAACAGGGACGCCAGCCTGAGCCTCAGCGACACCGCCGACCCGACCGCTGTTGTGACGCTCCAGGGCATCGGCGGTATCGGCTACTACCAGGTGACCAACAACGGGACGGTCGCCTACGCGGGCGATGCGGGCTTCTACGGGGACGCGTCGAAGGTGCCGCTCAACCACCCCATCGTGGGCATGGCACAGACCGGCGACAACGGCGGCTACTGGCTGGTGGCCTCCGACGGCGGCATCTTCAACTACGGCGACGCGCCGTTCTACGGTTCGACCGGCGGCATCACGCTGAACAAGCCCATCGTCGGGATGGCCGGCACCTACAACGCCAACGGGCCCAATGGGTACTGGTTGGTCGCGTCCGACGGTGGCATCTTCAGCTACGGCGCCGCGCAGTTCTTCGGATCCACCGGCGGCATGCACCTCAACAAGCCGATCGTCGGGATGGCCACCACCCCCAGCGGGAACGGGTACTGGTTGGTCGCGTCCGATGGCGGCATCTTCGGCTACGGCGACGCGCAGTTCTACGGTTCGACGGGCTCCATCCACCTCAACAAGCCCATCGTCGGGATGGCCCCGACGCCTGACGGCGCCGGCTACTGGCTGGTCGCGTCGGACGGCGGCATCTTCAGCTACGGCGACGCCTCGTTCTACGGCTCGGCCGGCTCCCTCCCGCTGGTGCAACCCATCGTCGGCATGGCTGCCATGCCGGACGGCAGTGGCTACTGGTTCTCCGCGGCCGACGGAGGCCTCTTCAACTACGGCGGTGCCCCGTTCTTCGGCAGCGGAGCCGGGCTGGGACTGAGCCCGGTCGTCGGCATGGCCACCAATGGCGAGCCGACGGCCCAGGCCGCGAACGACGTCCCGGCCATACGGCCCCACCTCGCGGGCGCCGGCGGTTCCTCGGCCCACAGCGCGGGGTCACCTGGAACTGGAACTGGGGCTGGACCTGGGCCTCGGTACTTCGCCTCCAGCTGATCGCCGGGCTCGAAGCCGCCGCCGAGAGCTCGGACCTTCTCCGGAAACCGTTGCTATCCGGGGGAAGGCTCCCGCGCTCCTCTCGAAGCCGCCGGGAGTTCGTGAAAACTATAAACAGCCTTGCGAATAGTTTTTGAACGAACACCCCGGACTCTGAGACCCCGGCTCGAGACCGCTGGTCTCGAGACTCCATGGTCCCGAGACCCTCAGGCTTCAGGACCCTCGGAGTCTCGAATGCAGTTGCCCAGTCGGCTCAGAACCCGGTGGCCGCGATGATCGACCCGTTCAGGTGGGTCCCGGACATGCCCCCGTCGTTCGGCGCGTCACCGAAGTTGAAGACCGCTCCGAGCGCCGACGAGACCCAGTAGCCGCCGCCGTCCGACGTGCTGAAGACGGACGCCGCCGCATCGAAGCCGAGGAAGTTCGACGACGAGGGTGAGCCGAAGTTGGTGGCGTCGCCGTACGGCAGGACCTGGCCGGTGGCCAACAAGACCCAGTAGCCCCCACCGTCGGGGGTGGCCACGGCCGAGGTGACCGTGCCGTGCCCGGGGGCCCCGAAGTACGGCGCGTCCCCGAAGGTGTAGATGTTCCCGGTCGCGGTCACCAGCCAGTAGCCGTTGCCGCTGGAGTCGGGCATCACGGCGACTGCGGAGCCCGAGCACCCGCCGATGCCGGGGCACGACCCGGCGAAGTGGGCGTCACCGAAGGCGAAGACCCCGCCGTCGGAGGCCACCATGAAGTACCCGTTGTCGTCGTTGGACGGCACCATCCCGACAATGGGCGCGTTGAGGCTGTGGGGCTGGCCCGAACCCGCCGGATGGAGTCCCAGGCCGGGGATGGACCCGTAGAACTGGGTGTCGCCATAGGAGAAGACCCCGCCGTCGGACGCATCGAGCCAGTAGCCGGCGCGATCGAACGTGGGCACGATCCCGACCACCGGCCGTTGGAGCCTGAGGCTCCCGGTCGACCCGTAGAACTGGGCCGTGCCGAACGTGAAGATGCCGCCGTCAGAGCCGACGAGCCAGTAGCCGTGCGGGGGCGTCACGTAGGTGATCGTGAACGCCTGGTTCCCCGGCGGACCGGACAGGGCCCCGGTCGAGGCGATCAGGGTGCCTTCGGCGTCGACCATGTTCGTGGTGTCGAACACCTCGGCCGCGGGGCTCGTCGTCGTGGCACTCACGCCGGTGAACGTGGCCGACCCGAAATTGGCCAGCGTGGGCTGGGGCGGGCTGACCGCCGTCGGGAGTTCCTCGATCCACTCGGCGGAGTCGCCGGGGCCGTTGTATTGCAGATCCGTCAGCGGCCATGACTGACCGGTGCTCACGTCGCTGATGGTGAGGTTCCAGTTCGTGCCGCTTGTCTGGGTGATAGAGGCCGTCATCTGGTTACCGGGCGACACCAGGGCCAGGTTCACCGGCGCCGCCGGGTAGAGCTCGTACCAGGCGTAGTACGCCGTGACGCCGTTCTCCGTCTCCTGCGCCGTTCCCGTCTGGATGATGGAGTTGGGCGACGTGCCGGCGCCGTCGATCCCGATCCAGGTCGCCGACGCACCGAGGTACTGCGTCGGCACGATCGTCGGGACCGTCCAGTTCCCCGCGACGCTTTTGAACTTGGGGCCCCCGTTGGTGGTCGCGATCTGGCCCGCCCAGTTGGTGGACTCGTCCGCGTTCGTCGTACCCGGCAGGTGGGGCTGCGGTGGCGTCACGAAATGAGCCGGGTTCGTCTGCAGTGATGTCGCCGATGCGCTCGACGGAGCGGCGACCGCGCCACCGTGCGCGTCCTGCGCCCCGGCCGCCGACGCGCCGGCACCGGCGCCCACGCCCGTCACCAGACCTAGGACCAGAAGCGCCATCGCCCCCAGCCCTGTCCACCCTCGAAGCAGCCGTGTCACGTTGCGCGCCTCCCGTCCCTGGCGTCCGCGAGACCGGAAGGTCTCATGTGCGGTCGCTCAAAGAGTAGTAGTGCCTGTGCAACCCGGCGGACCGCGCCGCTGCTGCGTTGTCGAAGCGTTGGCATGTGTGCGCAGTGCAACGGCAATGTGGACCAGCTGCGCCGGACGGGCCGCCCGCGCCGCCCCACCGCCGACTCAGCGCAGCACGATGTGATCGTCGTCCAGGGCGACGGTGACCGTCGCCCCGTCGACGTACTGGCCCTCCAGCAACGCCAGAGCCAACGGGTCTTCGATCGACCGCTGCAGCACTCGCCGCAACGGCCGCGCCCCGTAGTCGGGGTCGTAGCCGGTGCGCACCAACCACGCCTCCGCCTCGGGCGTGACCACCAGCGAGAGGCGGCGCTCGGCGAGGCGCCCACGCAGCCGGCCCAGCTGGATCCCGACGATGACCGCCAGGTCGTCCTCACTCAACTGCTTGAAGCGCACGATCTCGTCGATGCGGTTGATGAACTCGGGCTTGAAGTGATCGGCGGGCTCACCCCTGAGGTTCGACGTCATGATGAGCACGGTGTTGGTGAAGTCCACCGTGCGCCCCTGACCGTCGGTCAGGCGCCCGTCTTCGAGAACCTGCAACAGAATGTTGAACACATCCGGGTGCGCCTTCTCGAGCTCGTCGAGCAGCACGACCGAATAGGGCCGGCGCCGCACCGCCTCGGTGAGCTGCCCAGCCTCCTCGTAGCCGACATACCCGGGAGGCGCGCCGACGAGGCGCGACACGGTGTGCTTCTCCCCGTACTCGCTCATGTCGATGCGGATCATCGCCCGCTCGTCGTCGAAGAGGTACTCGGCCAGCGCCCGCGCCAGCTCCGTCTTGCCCACGCCGGTCGGGCCCAGGAAGAGGAACGACCCGATGGGCCGGTTGGGGTCGCTCAGGCCGGCGCGGCTGCGCCGGATGGCGTTGGCCACGGCGGAGACCGCCTCGTCCTGCCCCACCACGCGCTCGTGGAGGGTGCCTTCGAGGCGGACCAACTTCTGCACCTCGCCCTCCAGGAGCCGCGACACGGGCACGCCCGTCCAGCGGCTCACCACCGCCGCGATGTCCTCGGCGTCGACCTCCTCCTTCAAGAACCGCGAGCCGGTCTGCAGCTTGGCCAGTTCCTCGGTGGCCTCGGCGATGCGCCGCTCGAGCTCCGGCAGCTCGCCGTAGCGGATGGCCGCGGCGCCGGCGAGGTCGGCGTCGCGCTCCAGGCGAGCCGCCTCCTCTTCCTTGGAGGCCTTCTCCTCCTGCAGCGCGCTCACCGCGTTGAGCGTGCTCTTCTCCTGCTGCCAGTGGGCCGCCATGGAGTCGCGCTGCTCGGACATCTCGGCCAGCTCGCGCTCCAACCGGTCCAGGCGCTCCTTCGATGCCTCGTCGGTCTCCTTCTCCAACGCGAGCTTCTCGATCTCGAGCTGGCGGATGCGCCGCGAAATCTGGTCGAGCTCGGTCGGCATGGAGTCGATCTCGATGCGCAGTTTCGATGCGGCCTCGTCGATGAGGTCGATCGCCTTGTCGGGCAAGAAGCGCCCCGTGACGTAGCGGTCCGACAGGACGGCGGCCGCCACCAGCGCGGCGTCCTGAATCCGCACCCGGTGGTGCGCCATGTAGCGCTCCGAGAGGCCGCGCAGGATGGCGATGGTGTCCTCCACCGAGGGCTCGCCCACGAACACGGGCTGGAAGCGCCGCTCCAGGGCGGCGTCCTTCTCAATGGAGGTGCGGTACTCGTCGAGCGTCGTGGCGCCGATCAGGCGGAGCTCGCCCCGGGCCAGCATCGGCTTGATCATCTGGCCGGCGTCCATCGCCCCCTCGGCCGCGCCCGCCCCGACAATCGTGTGCAGCTCGTCGATGAAGGTGACGACCTCACCCTCCGCGTCGGTGATCTCCTTGAGGACCGCCTTGAGGCGTTCCTCGAACTCGCCGCGGTACTTGGCACCGGCCACCATGGAGCCGAGGTCGAGCGAGATCACGCGCTTGCCCTTCAGGCCCTCGGGCACGTCGCCCTCGATGATGCGGTTGGCCAGGCCCTCGACGATGGCCGTCTTGCCGACCCCCGGCTCGCCGATCAGCACCGGGTTGTTCTTGGTCCGGCGCGACAGCACCTGGATCACCCGGCGGATCTCCTCGTCGCGCCCGATGACCGGGTCGAGCTTGCCCTCCCGGGCCGCCTCGGTCAGGTCGCGCCCGTACTTGGCCAGCGCCTGGTAGGTCTGCTCGGGGTCCGGCGTCGACACGCGGTGGTTCCCCCGCACCGTGCGCAGGGCGGCCAGCAGTGCGTCCCTGGTGACCCCGATCTGGTCGGCCAGCGCCAGCACGAGATGCTCCACCGACACGTAGTCGTCGCCGAGGTCGCGGCGGTTCTGGTCCGCCGCCTCCAGCACCTCCCGCGCCTCACGTGAGAGGCCCGGCTCCGATCCACCCTGGGCCTGCGGCAGGCGCGACAGCTGCTCGTGCACCTTGCCGGCCAGCACGTCGGGGTCGATCCCGACCGCGGTCAGCAGCGGGCGCGTCATCGTCTCCTGCTGCTGCAGCAGCGCGTCGAGCAGGTGGGCCGGCGTCAGCTCGGGATGGTTCGAGGACGCGGCGTGGCCCGTGGCCGCGCTGAAGGCGGCCTTCGTGTTGTTCGTCCAGCGTTCTGGGTCTATCGGCACCGGCTCACCTTCCTCGTGTCATGCGGCGCGCTCTGCAAGTCCTGCACGTTCTGCAAGGCCTGCGAGTTCTGTTCGTTGCACGTTCACAATCCGTGTTCAGTTGTTCGTCCCGGTCCGGGACCGCCGGAACGGCGTCGGCATCTGGCGCAGCGGCACCAGGTCGCGCCGGTACTGGCGGTGCGTGGCCGCCACGGCGTCCAAGGCCTGGGCCCGCACCTGCACCAGCTCCTCGCGCAGCCGGGCCAGCTCGGCCTCGAGCTGCAGCACCCGGCGCACCCCTTCGAGGTTGAGCCCCGTCGAGGTGAGCTCCTGAATGTGGCGCAGGCGCTCGAGGTCCTCGTCCGAGAAGCGCCGGCTCCCGCCGCTCGTGCGCGACGGATCGAGCAGGCCCTTGCGCTCGTAGATGCGCAACGTCTGCGGGTGCATCCCCGTCAGCTCGGCCGCCACCGAGATCACATAGACCGCCTGGTTGGCATTGCGGTCGCCCATCACTGCATCACCCCGCTTCTACGACCGACACACCTCATGCAACTCAACCCTCCACCGCGATGCGCGGCGCCGGCTCGGTCACCGCGGCCAACGACTCCAGCGCCGCCTTCTGCTCGTCGGTGAGCTCCGTCGGGACGACGACCTCGACCTTGACCAGCAGGTCGCCCGGCTTCTTGCCGTTGCGACCGGATCCGGAGGGCACCCCGCGGCCGCGCACGCGCAGCACCTTCCCCGACGGGGTCCCCGGCGGGACCTTCAACGTCACCTTGCCGTCGAGCGTGGGGACCGTGATCGTCGTCCCCAGCGCCGCCTCTGGATACGTGATCGGCACCGTGATGGTCAGGTTGCGCCCGTTGCGCCCGAAGATCTCGTGCCGGGCCACGTGGACGACCACGTACAGATCGCCGGGAGGCGCCATGCCCTGTCCGGGCGCGCCCCGTCCCTTGACCCTGATGCGCTGGCCGCCCTCGACACCCGGCGGGATCCGGACCTTGACCGAGCGCACCTTGTGCTCCTGGCCCGTCCCGTGGCAGACCGGGCACGGCGTGTCGAACAGCGTGCCCCGGCCCATGCAGTCCGGGCAGACGGTGCTCAGAGAGAAGAGGCCCTGGTTGTCGTTGAGGCTCCCCGACCCGCCGCAGCGCGGGCAGGTGTGGGTGGACGTCCCCGGCGCGGCACCCGAGCCGCGGCAGTTCGAGCAGCGCACCTCCTGGGGCACGTTGACCGACGTCGTGACGCCGTGCACCGCGTCCTGGAAGGACAGGTGCAGCTGCGCCTCCATGTCGGCGCCCCGCTGCGGGCCGCGCTGCGTCGGGCGCGTGCGGCCGCCACCACCGAAGAGACCCCCGAAGAGGTCGCTCAGGTCGCCCATGTCCTCCATGCGGAAGGTGCCACCACCGGCACCGCCGGGCATGCCACCACCGAAGCCGCCGACCGGCCCGTGGGCGCGGACCTCGTCGTACTCCTTGCGCTTCTCGGCGTCACCGAGGACGTCGTAGGCGGCGCTGATCTCCTTGAAGCGCTCCTCCGACCCGGGGTTGGCGTCGGGGTGGAACTCCTTGGCCAGCTTCCGGTAGGCGCGCGTGATCTCCTTGTCCGACGCCGTCGAGACGACGCCGAGCACCTTGTAGTAGTCCTTCTCGAACCATTCGCGCTGTGCGGCCATCGGTCAGTTCACCCCCGCACGCGGACCATGGCGGGGCGCACGATCTGCCCCTTCCAGCGGTAACCGGAGCGCATCACTTCCTCCACCATCGTCTCGCCGCCGGGCCCGCCGTCCCCGTCCGCGTGCGCGACGGCGTCGTGCACCGAGGGGTCGAAGGGGACCTCGGGCTGGTCGACCCGCTCGAGGCCTTCCTTCGAGAGGATGTCCATCAGCATCGACCGCGACGCGTGGAGCGCCTTGGCGCCCTCGCTCGTGTCGAGCGACTCGCGGAGGTGGTTCTCGGCCAGGTCGAGCGTGTCGAGCACCGGCAGGAGCTTGTCCACCAGGTGCTGTGACGCCCGCGCCGCCTGCTCCTCCTGCTGGCGGGCGATCCGCTTGCGGAAGTTCTCGAAGTCGGCCTGGGTGCGCTGGAGCGCGAGCAGGTACTCGTCCCGCTCGCGTGCCAGCAGCTCCCGCGGGTCGGCCTCCTCGGCCAGCGCCGCACCGTGTGCCGCACCGTGAGGCGCACCGTGTGCCGAACCCTGTGCCGCGTTGCCGGGCACACCGTTCACCGCCGCGGCGTTCGCCTCGTCGTTCTCCTCCTCTGCCAGTTCGGCCTCAGAGAAGACAGGCTCCTCCTCGGGAACGGCCCCGTCGCCGAAGCTCATTGCTCATCGACGATCTCGGCGTCGACCACGTCGTCGTCCGACGCACCCTCGCCCCCGGAGCCCTCGCCCGAGCCTGCACCCGCACCGCCGGCGTCACCGCCGGCACCGTCACCCCCGGCCGCAGCCGAGGCCGACGCCTGCTCGTACAGGCGCTGGCTGAAGTTCTGCGAGACACCGACCAGCTTCTCCGTGGCGTCCTTGATGGCCTCCACGTTGGTGCCGGCCAGCGCGTCCTTCACGCCCTTGACGGCGGTCTCGACGTCCTCCTTCTCGGAGCCCTCGAACTTCTCGCCCTGCTCGTTGAGCAGCTTCTCGGTCTGGTACACCAGCGTGTCCGCGGAGTTGCGCACCTCGGCCTCTTCGCGGCGGTTCCGGTCGTCCTCGGCGTGTGCCTCGGCGTCGCGGACCATGCGCTCAATGTCGTCCTTGGCCAGTGAGGACTGGCCGGTGATCGTCATCGACTGCTCCTTGCCCGTGGCCTTGTCCTGAGCCGACACGTGGACGATCCCGTTGGCGTCGATGTCGAACGTGACCTCAATCTGCGGAACGCCCCGTGGTGCCGGCGGCAGGTCGACCAGCTGGAACTTGCCGAGCGTCTTGTTGTACATCGCCATCTCGCGCTCGCCCTGGAGCACGTGGATCTCGACGGACGGCTGGTTGTCCTCGGCCGTCGTGAAGATCTCCGACCGCTTGGTCGGGATGGTGGTGTTGCGCTCGATGAGCTTGTGCATGACCTGGCCCTTGGTCTCGATGCCGAGCGACAGGGGCGTGACGTCGAGCAACAGGACGTCCTTGACCTCGCCCTTGAGGACGCCGGCCTGCACGGCGGCGCCGATGGCCACGACCTCGTCGGGGTTGACGCCCTTGTGGGGCTCCTTGCCGGTCAGGCTCTGCACCAGCTCCTGCACCGCGGGGATCCGCGTCGACCCGCCGACCATGACCACGTGGTCGATGTCGGAGGTCTTCAGGCCGGCGTCCTTGATGGCGGCGTCGAACGGCCCGCGGCAGGCCTCGACCAGGTCGGCGGTGAGCTCGTTGAACTTCGCCCGCGTCAGCTTGAGGTCGAGGTGCTTGGGGCCCTCGGAGGTGGCGGTGATGAAGGGCAGGTTGATCTGCGTGTCCTGCACGGTCGACAGCTCGATCTTGGCCTTCTCGGCGGCCTCCTTGAGGCGCTGCAGGGCCATCTTGTCCTGCGACAGGTCGACACCCTCGGTGTTCTTGAACTCGGTGACGAGCCACTCCATGATCTTGTCGTCCCAGTCGTCGCCACCGAGCTTGGTGTTGCCCGAGGTGGACTTGACCTCGAAGACGCCCTCGCCGATGTCGAGGACGGAGACGTCGAACGTCCCGCCGCCGAGGTCGAAGACGAGGACGGTCCGGTCGGAGTCCTCCTTGTCGAGGCCGTAGGCCAGCGCGGCGGCCGTCGGCTCGTTGATGATGCGGAGCACCTCGAGCCCGGCGATGGAGCCGGCTTCCTTGGTGGCCGTGCGCTGGGCGTCGTCGAAGTACGCCGGCACGGTGATGACGGCCTGGCTGACGGTGTCGCCGAGATACGCCTCGGCGTCCCTCTTCAGCTTGCCCAGAATGCGGGCCGAGATCTCCTGGGCCGTGTACGGCCTTGCCGTCGATGTCGACGGTCCAGCCGGTGCCCATGTGGCGCTTGACCGACCGGATGGTCCGGTCGGGGTTGGTGATCGCCTGGCGCTTGGCCACCTCACCGACGAGCACCTCGCCCGTCTTGGAGAAGCCCACGACCGAGGGGGTGGTCCGGCCACCCTCCGCGTTCGGGATGACGGTGGGCTCGCCCGCCTCCAACACACTGACCACCGAGTTGGTGGTTCCCAGGTCGATTCCTACGGCCTTGGCCATTTCTGTCGTTCCTTCCGCTTCGTCGTACTGCTGCTTGTCGATCGCTGCTGCTTGTCGATCGCTTGCCGGTTCCGTCCGGCGCCTCTGCAATTACGGCTCTGTCCCTACGTTCGAGTCTCTACGTCTCGTCGCTGCTGTCGCTGATTGCTGTGGATAAGTATAGCAAAGTTGAGTGCCTCAATGTCAAGATTCTTGATGCAAGGCCACCACGCCGATTCTACCCGGCCTGAGCTGGTGGTTTACACCCTGCCGCCGGACCCACCTACGCTGGTCCCGTGCTCGATCTGGTCCTCCTCCGTCACGGGCAGTCCACCTGGAACGCCGAGAACCTCTTCACGGGCTGGGTCGACGTCGACCTCACCCCCGCCGGGGAGGCCGAGGCCCGGGCCGGCGGCGAGCTCCTGGGCGCCACCGAGGACCTCGACCTGCGGGTCCTGCACACCTCGGTCCTGACCCGGGCCATCCGCACCGCCGAGCTGGCCCTGGCCGCGGCGGGCCGCAGCTGGCTCCCCGTCCGCCGGGACTGGCGCCTCAACGAGCGCCACTACGGGGACCTGCAGGGGAAGAACAAGGCCGCCGTCAAGGCGGAGTTCGGGGCCGACCAGCTCCAGCTCTGGCGCCGCAGCTACGACACCCCGCCGCCGCCGCTCTCCCCGGACAACCCCTACGACGTGGCCGGCGACCCCCGCTACCGCGGCCTCGACCCGGCCCAGCTCCCCCGCACCGAGTGCCTGGCCGACGTCGTCCGGCGCGTCGTGCCCTACTGGGACTCCGTCGTCGTCCCCGACCTGCGCGGCGCCGCGGCCGAGGGTGGCGGCGCCGTGCTCATCGCCGCCCACGGCAACTCCATCCGGGCCCTGCGCAAGCACCTCCAGGGCATCGCCGACGACGAGATCACCGAGCTCGAGGTCCCGACCGGCATCCCCTTCCGCATGCGCCTGACCGACGAGCTGCGAGTGGACTCGGCCGAGTATCTCGGCGACCCCGAGGCCGCCGCCGCGGCCGCTGCCGCCGTGGCCCGCCAGGCCGACCAGCCTCCCGGCTGACCCTTCTCGTTCAGCTCGTCCGCTCGTGCCGCTCTTCTGACCGCCCTCGCCACCGGATGGCCAAGTTGGCCGACATCCTGTTGGTTGCGATGGGCTGGTCGAACGCACACCTGCATGCCTTCACCGTCGGTGCGACGCGGTACGGGATGCACCTCGACGACTATCCCGAGGGGGAGGTCGACGAGAAGACCATCACCGTGCTCCAGGCCTTGCGCAACGAGCAGCCGTTCCTCTTCGAGTACGACTTTGGCGACTCATGGGAACACGACGTTGTCGTCGAAGAAGTGCTGCGCTCGTCGGCCACTTTGAAGCACCCGGTGTGCCTCGACGGGGCCAATGCCTGCCCACCGGACGACGTCGGCGGGACCTGGGGCTACGGGGACTTCCTCGTCGCCATCGCCGATCCCTCCCATGAGGAGCATGGGGACGTTCTCGAATGGTTCGGCGGGCCCTTCGACCCGACCGAGTTCGACCTCGGAGAGGTCAATGCCGAGCTGCAGAGGCTGCGCTGATCATGCAAGTGATGCAAGCGGCCTTCGATCTGAGCAGCGATGCAAGAGAGGGGGTAGGCAAGCGACCCGGAAAGTGATATCTATTAGATATCACTTTATGTCGGAGGAGTCACCATGAGCATCGCTGAGTCACCTATCAACGCCACACCAGTCGGGCACCAGGGGGTCCGGGTCGACATCACCGAGCGGCCCGCCGTCTCGGTCAACGGCTGGTTCGGCGTCCTCGCCCTCGCCGTCTGCGTCGGCGGCATGTATCCTCGCCGCCAAGCACTCACCGGTTGGATCTGGCTCCCGATCCTCGTCTTCGTCCTGATCGTCACCTCGCTGGTCATCGTCCCCCCGGGGCAGACCTCGGTCGTGCAGTTCTTCGGCCGCTACATCGGGACGGCGCGGCGCTCCGGCTTCTGGTGGGTCGGCCCCGCTGACCGTGCGCCGCCGGGTGAGCGTCCGCGTGCGCAACTTCGAGACCGGCCACCTCAAGGTGAACGACGCCGACGGCAACCCGGTCGAGATCGCCGCCATCGTGGTCTGGCAGGTGGCCGACACGGCCCGGTCGACCTACGCCGTGGACAACTTCGTCGACTTCATCTCGGTCCAGGCCGAGTCCGCCCTGCGCCACGTCGCGGTGAGCCACCCCTACGACGACACCACCGGGGCGGGCACGTCGCTGCGCGGCTCCACCGACGTCGTCGCCGGCGAGCTGGCGGTCGAGGTGGCGGAGCGCGTCTCCATCGCCGGGCTCGAGGTCGTGGAGGTGCGGATCTCCCACCTCGCCTACGCCCAGGAGATCGCCCAGGCCATGCTGCGCCGCCAGCAGGCCAACGCCGTCGTGTCCGCCCGCTCGCGCATCGTCGAGGGCGCCGTCGGCATGGTCGAGATGGCGCTCAGCCGCCTGAACGAGGGTGGCGTGGTCACCCTCGACGAGGAGCGCACCGCCGCCATGGTGAGCAACCTGATGGTGGTGCTCTGCGGCGACCAGCCGCCGTCGCCGGTCGTGAACACGGGTTCGCTCTATACGTGAGCGAACGGCGGCAGGTCCTGCTGCGCATCGATCCCGCCGTCCACGACGCACTCATGCGCTGGGCGAGCGACGACCTGCGCAGCGTCAACGCCCAGATCGAGATGCTCCTGCGCCGGGCGCTGACCGATGCCGGCCGCATGCCCAAGCAGGCGGCTCCGCTGCCCAAGCGGGGCCGGCCGGCCAAGCAGGACTGACCGCAGCACCTCCCTCACAGCACCCAAAAGGGAACAGCACGAGGGCACGCCGCCCGGTCACCCACCGCTCGCCACCTGCGGACGGGCCCGAACAGCGTGCCCTCGGAACATGCCCCCAGACAGCGGCAGGCCGGGGCACCTCGCCGCGCCCCGGCCTGACCGACCGTCTACAGGACTGCTGCGCTGTTACAACGCGTCAGGCCCGCGTTCTCCGGTGCGCACCCGCACCACGGCTTCGACAGGGATGACCCACACCTTGCCGTCGCCGATCTTGCCCGTCGACGCCGAGGCGACGATGGCGTCGACCACCTCGTCGACCTGGCTGTCGTCCACGAGCACCTCGACACGGAGCTTGGGGACGAAGTCCACCTCGTACTCCGCACCGCGGTACACCTCCGTATGCCCTCGCTGGCGCCCGAAGCCCTGCGCCTCGGTCAGGGTCATGCCCTGCACCCCGAGGTTCTTGAGGGTCTCCTTGACGTCGTCGAGCTTGAACGGCTTGAGGACTGCCACGATCAGTTTCATTGTTGAGCTCCTTTCGTCCTTGTCTGACTGGGCCTAGGAACCGCCGCCACCGGGTGGTGGGGATGGATTGGGTTCTGGAGATCCAGAACCTCCCTTGTCCAAGCCAGCCAGGGCGAATGCTCCGCCTCCACCTCCGCCACCACTGGTGTCGGTCCGCATGGCGAACGTCTCCTCGGGGAAGGCCTCCTCGCCGTGGATGGCGAGGTCGCCGACTTCGAGGATCTCGTCCTTGTAGCGGGCGCCACGGAGGATCCAGCCGATGATCTTCATGAGGATGAAGGTGATCAGCGCGGACCACAGGATGACCCACACCGCCGCTCGGAACTGCTCCCACAACTGGTGGGCCGAGCCGGTGTACATCAGGCCCTGCACGCTGAAGGTCGAGCAGCCGCCGTGCGAGGTCGAGTAGATCGTCTGCGATCCGGCCCCCGACGCCGCCTGGTTGACGACCTGGCCGGCACCGTTGAGCTTGCCGCAGCCGGTCACCAGGATGTTGGGGTCACCGAAGATGCCCAGCAGGAGCCCACCGGCCAGACCGGCCATGCCGTGGGTGTAGATGACACCGAGCGCATCGTCGACCTTGGAGAACGGTCGCACCTTCGAGAGGTAGTTCCAGGCGACCCAGACGATGGCCGTGCAGATGGCGCCGATGTAGATGGCGCCCCGGCCGTTGACGAAGCCTGCACACGGTGTGATCCCGACCAAGCCGCAGATCATGCCGTTCACGCCTCCAAGGAAGGTGGGCTTCTTCTCCTTGGACAACAGCGCGTCCATGAGCATCCACACCAGGACGCCGACGCCGGTGGCGAGGTTCGTGTTGATCACCGCAGCAGCGGCACTGGCACCGGCGTAGTACGGGTCACCACCGTTGAAGCCGTTCCAGCCCAGCCACAGGATGCCGGCACCGACGGCCGCCATCACGAGGTTGTTGGGCAAGGCATGCTGGCGATCTCGCAGGAGTCTCGGCCCGAGGACCCAGGCCGCCACGAAGCCGGACACACCGGCCGACATGTGGATGACGTACCCACCCGAGTAGTCGAGCGCGCCCTCCTGGGCGAAGTAACCGCCACCCCAGAGCAGGAACGCGTCCACGCAGTAGACGCAGGTGCTCCATGCCGGGACCAGGATGCACCAGGCGAGGAACTTGATGCGCCCGAGCACGCTCCCGAGGAACAGCAGCGGGGTGATCGCTGCGAACACGAACTGGAAGTACGCCAGCGTCGCGGTCGGGAAGTGGAACGGGATCGCGGTGTTCGCCGCCGACATCGCCTGGCCTTGTTCACCGAGGCTGTTGGTGATGCCGCCTGGCTTCCCGAGGAAGTTGTCGAAGAAGTGCGTGAAGGTTCCCGTCGTGCCCGCGTTCTGCGTCTGGGTGACCAACCCGTCGACGACTCTCACCCCCCCGCCGATGGAGGTCGAACCGAAGCCGAGCTTGTACTCCCACAACACCCAGGCGACGAGAACCAGGGAAAACCCTGCGAACATCATCGAGAGGACATTGACGGCCCATTTCTTGGGCACGATCGATGCGTAGAGCACTGCCAGGCCAGGGAGACTCATCAGGCCGACGAACGTGGCGGCTGTCATCTGCCACGTGTTGTCTGCCGGATTGAGCCAACTGGGGTACGGAACCGGAACTGCGGCTCCAATCAGATGGATCACTCAAGCTCTCCTAACTGTCATAGGTCCCGGCTCCTCGTGTGAGCGAGGCGTCACACCAGCGCCGGTACGGCATTGCCACTGCTGACGGTTCTCCCCGCCGCAGACACAATGCAGGTCAGGAGTTTCCGCATGGTCACGCGTGTGTTTCGGGCTTGTTAATCCGGCCCCTCACCCCAATCTCAGGGTTTAGGCCGCTCCGAACGGTGCCGAAGGGGCGTCTCCGGCTCGGGCGGGCAACCCCACTACGATCGCTCGATCGTGATGACCGCCACCGACCCGCCGGCGCCCGAGCCCGGCAAGGACGACGGCGTTCCCGGCGACGGCGTTCCCGACGACGTCGCCGGGGGCGAGCCGGCCGAGCGCGTGGCGGCGCTCCGCGGTGCCGGCGTGGGCGGCGTCGACACGCGGCGCCTCGGGAAGATCATCGTCTGGGTCATCCTCGTCGACGCTGGCGGTGCTCGTCGTCGTCTTCACGCTCGTCGGCGTGCACAAGAACCAACAGGACAACCGGCTGCACAACGACGGCGTCCCCGTCACGTTCACGGTGTCGAGCTGCACCGGCCTCGTCGGCGGCAGCGGGAGCAACCCGGTCGGCTACGTGTGCCACGGCTCGTACACGCTGAACGGCCACACCTACAGCGAGCAGCTGCCGGGCAACGACTTCCACCGGCCGGGCTCGACGGTGTCCGCCATCGCGGTGCCGGGCGACCCGGCGCTCGTGTCGCCGGCCGCCATGGTCGCCACCGAGCACGCATCGAGCGGCGTCTTCCTGGTGCCCTTGATCCTCTTGGCGATCCTGGCGGCGCTCGTCGCGTTGCTTGTTCCTGCGCTACCGGACGCAGCGGGACGACGACGGGGGACGAGCCCACCACCACCTGAGCGACGCGGGACGGCCTGAGGGGCTCGTCGGCCGGGCGGCTCCGCAGGTCGGCGGAGCTCTAGGTCGGCGGCGTGTAGCGCTTGTTGCGGCCGGGGCCGCGGTGCGCTCGAGCTCGGGTTGGCGCCCTTCGGCCGCGGCGGCGCGTCGGCCGCCTCCGCCTTCTTCAGCGCCTGCTGCAGGCGGTAGGCGCGCACGAGGTACCAGGCGCCGGCGAGCAGGAAGGGCACGCCGAAGCCCCAGAAGCGCAGGTTGAAGACGGCCAGCCCGTAGAGGGCCATCGTGACGCCCTGGAAGAGGCGCTTGCGCAGCAACGACGCCACCAGGATGAGCACCGCCATGCCCGAGGATGACGTAGGTGAGCTCGACGTAGACCGTCGTGCTCTGGTGGAGGTTCTTGGCGTTCGTGATGGTGGCCGAGCTGATGATGATGCCCGACGAGGGCCGCCAACGGGGCGGCGATCAGGCCGATCGCCCGCTCCTTGTCGTCGGACCGCCGGATGGCGTCCTGGAGCTCCTCGACCGAGCGGTCGTCGACGACGGCCTTGTCCGATTCGATGGCGTCTGGCTGCACGAACGTGTACTTCATGCGCTGCCACGCCGACATCCGGGGCGCGTCGTCGCCCCCGGAATTGTCGGCGTCGTCGTTCACGGCCATTCGGGGAAGGCTAGCGCTCACCCCAAGTGGGGTTCCCGCACGGAGACGCCCGGAACGGGCCTGGTCTGCGCTTTGACCGCACCTCGACGTCGGCCGGACGGCCCTCCCCTGGCGTCACTAGCGTGGTTCGAGTGGGCGCTCGCGCCCGGCGGATCGTGAGGAGCGACAGGATGAAGCTCGTGGTTGCGGTGGTGAAGCCGTTCAAGCTCGACGACGTGAAGAACGTCCTGAAGAACATGGGCGTGGCCGGCATGACCCTGACGGAGGCGCAGGGCTTCGGGCGCCAGCACGGGCACACCGAGAACTACCGGGGGGCCGAGTACACGGTCGACTTCGTGCCCAAGCTCCGGGTCGAGGTGCTCGTGGAGGACGACCGGGCCGAGGCCGTGGTCGACGCCATCGTCGTCCTCCGCGGCCACCGGGAAGATCGGCGACGGCAAGGTCTGGGTCGTGCCGGCCGAGACCGTGGTGCGGGTGCGGACGGGCGAGCGCGGGGCCGACGCCGTCTGAGCCACGCCTGACACCCGTCTGAGCCCCCGCGTGCGCACCCCCGTGCGCAAACAAGCACGTGAGAGGGGTCGAGGGGTACTGTTTGCGCCATGAGCGGCGACAACTTCGACCTGTCCAAGATCTGGCTGTTCTCCACCTCGTCGGCCAAGGACCTGCGCACCATCAAGCGCGCGCTCGAGGAGGTGAAGGTCCCGCCCGGCCGCATGCTCTGCGAGCAGGGCACCATCGGGCGTGAGTTCTTCCTGATCGTGAAGGGGACAGGCGGCGGTGCGGCGCAACAACCGCAAGGTCGCCACCCTCGGGCCGGGCCAGTACTTCGGCGAGATGGCGCTGCTCGACCGCCGTCCCCGCTCGGCCACGGTGGTCTCCGAGACCGACATGACGCTGCTCGTGCTGGGCCAGCGCCAGTTCAACGGCGTGCTCGACGCCGTGCCGGCCCTCTCGCGCAAGATGCTGGCCGCCATGGCCACCCGCCTGCGCGAGGCCGACGAGAAGGCGATGGCCGTCCATCTAGGACCCCAACGGGCGCTTCGCACTGCAGCGCCTGTGGCAGCCCTGTGAGCTGGGAGTTCGCTCCGGGTATCCGCGCCTGTGCCAACAGGCGCTGCGAAACTTCCTGTGTCCACTCCCCTCGCCTGGACACAGGAGGTCATGGTCATGAGTCTGGATCCCAGAAAGCTCGCCGCGGAATTCCTCGGCACGCTGATACTGGTCGTCGTCGCCGTCGGCGTCGCCACCGAGACGTTCGGCTTCAAGCTCTTCGGCCTGAGCTACGCCGCCGGGGTGGCCGCCACCGCCCTGGCCTTCGGGCTGGTGCTCGTCGCCCTCGTCTACGCCATCGGGCCGATCTCGGGCTGCCACGTCAACCCGGCGGTCACGCTCGGCTTCATCTCCTCGGGGCGCATGAAGCTGGGCGAGGGCGTCGCCTACATCGTCGCCCAGGTGGCCGGCGGCATCGCCGGGGCCTACCTCCTCTACTGGATGTTCACCACGTCCCCCCTCTACAAGAAGTCGATCCAGGGCCTGGGCACCGACGGGTACGGCAAGGAGTCGCACCTGTTGGTGAGCCAGGGGGGCGCCTTCCTCATCGAGGTCGTCCTGACGGCGATCTTCGTCATGGTGGTGCTGTTCGCCACGCACAAGGCGGCCATTCAGGGCGCCGCCGGCGTCGCCATCGGCTTCGGCCTGGTGATCGTCCACCTCATCGGCATCCCGCTGACGGGCACCTCGGTGAACCCGGCCCGGAGCCTCGGGCCGGCCCTCGTGGTCGGCGGCACGGCGCTCAGCCAGGTCTGGCTCTTCCTCGTCGCCCCGCTGGTCGGCGCGATCGTGGCGGCGGTGATCCATCTGGTGTGGCCGACCGCTCCAAGGACGAGATCGTCGTCGAGCCGCTCAAGCCGGAGCCCGCCTCGACGTAGCCCGGCGCTCGAGACTGGCCCGCTACGGTCGGATCCATGGATCTGACCGAGGCACTCGCATTCGCCCGGGACCGCAAGCAGGGGGTCCTGGCCACCATCCGCGCCAACGGGCGGCCGCAGCTGTCCAACATCGTGTACGTCCCCGACGAGGGCGACACGTTCCTGATCTCCATCACCGACGACCGGGCCAAGACGGCCAACCTGCGGCGCGACCCGCGGGCCTCGCTCTACGTGCTGGGCGACAACTTCTACCAGTACGTCGTGATCGAGGCGGCGGCCGAGCTCTCACCGGTGGCGGCCGACCCGCACGACGCCACCGTGGAGGCGCTGATCCGCTACTACGAGGCGGCGCTCGGGCGCGCACCCGGACTGGGACGAGTACCGGGCGGCGATGATCGCCGACAAGCGGCTCGCGCTCACGCTGCGGCCCGAGCGGGCCTACGGGATCCTGCCGGGCTGAGCGCTCCGGCCGCGCCCGGTCGCCCGGCGACCGGCTCAGGCCGGTGTCTCGGCCGGGCGCCGGGCGCGGCGGCCGCCGCCGGCCCGCCGTTGAGCGACTCCTCCACCAGCTGGGAGAGGTCGAGCACGCGCACGTCGTCCTCCTTGGCGTTGGCGCGCACGGCGTCGTCGAGCATGATCATGCAGTAGGGGCAGGCCGTCGAGACGACGTCGGCCCCCGTGCCGAGCGCCTCGTCCATGCGCTCCATGTTGACCCGCTTGCCGATGTTCTCCTCGAGCCACATGCGGGCGCCGCCGGCGCCGCAGCAGAAGCCCCGCTCCTTGCAGCGCTTCATCTCGATCTGCTCCACGCCGGGGATGGCGCTGAGCACCGATGCGCGGCTCCTCGATGATCCGGTTGTGCCGGCCCAGGTAGCAGGGGTCGTGGTAGGTGACCTTGCCCGTAGTAGCCCGAGCCCGGGGTGAGCTTGCCCGACGCACCAGGTGCTCGAGCAGCTCGGCGTGGTGGATGACCTCGTAGTTGCCGCCGAGGGACGGGGTACTCGTTCTTGATGGTGTTGAAGCAGTGCGGGCAGCTGGCGATGATCTTCTTGGCGCCCGGCCTCGTCGAGGGTGGCGATGTTCATCTTCGCCTGCTCCTGGTAGAGGTACTCGTTGCCGAGGCGGCGCACCGGGTCGCCGGTGCAGGACTCCTTGGGCCCGAGGATGCCGAAGGTGACGCCGGCCCGGTGCAGCATGCGCGCCGTGGCCTGCACGCCCTTGCGGGCCCGCTCGTCGAGGGCGCCGGCGCAGCCGACCCAGTAGAGGTACTCGATGTCGTCGGGGATGGTGCCGGTGATGACCGGGATCTCGAAGTCGAGGCTCTGCGTCCACTCGGTGCGCTTGTTCTGGCCGAGGCCCCAGGGGTCGCCCTGGTTCTCGACGTTGCGCAGCATGAGGCCCGGCCTCGGACGGGAACTCGGACTCCATGAGCACCTGGTAGCGGCGCATGTCGACGATGGCGTCGATGTGCTCGATGTCGACCGGGCACTCGTTCACGCAGGCCCCGCAGGTGGTGCAGGACCACAGCACGTCGGGGTCGATGACGTTGGGCACCAGGGCGGTCTGCTCGCCCTCGCCGCTGAGCAGCGGGGTGGCCGAGGCGAACATGTTGTCGCGCAGGCCCATGATGAGGAGCTTGGGCGAGAGCGGCTTGTCCGTGGTCCAGGCCGGGCAGGCCGACTGGCAGCGCCCGCACTCGGTACAGGTGGCGAAGTCGAGCATCTGCTTCCAGGTGAAGTGGCCGATCTCGCCCACGCCGAACACGGTGTCCTCGTCGACGTTCTCCATGTCCATGTCGGGCGTGCTGTAGAGCGCGCCGAGGGCCCGGGGCCGCCGGGAGAAGGCCACGTTGATGGGCGCAAAGAAGATGTGCAGGTGCTTGGAGTAGGAGACGAAGACGATGAAGCCCGAGATGATGGCGATGTTGAGCAGCAGGAAGACGGTCACCAGCACCGCGTTGGTCCCGGCACCGAGCGGGGCCAGCAGCTTGGCCACGGCGTGGGAGGCGAAGGCGCCCCAGCCGTAGGGGAACTGGGTCGGGTCGGTGTTGACCTGGGCGCCCCGGTAGAGGAGGAGCGTGATCATGACGCCGGCGATCATGAGCGAGGGTGATCCAGGCGGCATCGAGGTGGGAGCCGTAGAAGCGTGACTTGCGCTCGAGGCGGCTCGGGGCGTTCTTCAGGCGGATGATGGAGAAGGTGACGAGGGCGATCAGCACCGCGACGGTGAAGAAGTCCTCGATGAAGCCGACCCAGTTCCAGGTCCCGATGAGCGGGATGTGGAAGTACTTGTTGAAGAGGTCGCCGTAGGCCTCGATGATCGTGAGCAGCAGGATGGTGAAGCCCCACATGGTGAAGAAGTGGGCCAGGCCGGGCACCGTCCACTGCAGGAGCTTGCGCTGGCCGGCCACCTCGACGGTCTCGGCCTCCACCTTGCGACCTGATGGGCCCTCGGGCCCGGTTGGGGTCCTTCTTCCCGGAACGGATGAGCTTGGACAGCCAGTGGAAGCGGCGGGCGGCAATGCCGAACCCGATGACGGTCACCAAGAGGCCAATGACGATTCTGACCGGCACGAATACTCCTCGCCTTCGGTTACTGCCTGGTTACTTACGAACAGGGAGGTGGCGGAGTTGCGAGCGCCACCTGGGATTTCGATGCGGCCCAGAGGATAGTGGGGCATCCCACGGGGGGCCCAGTTGGGGGGCCGTGACCGGCCGGTTCGCCGTATCCGGCGACCCCTGTTGGATTCCCGTGGCGGGCCGCCTCGAAACCTGGCCGCCGGGCCGGTTCGGAGGGCCTCATCGGCGCTTCCCGAATCGGCCTCAGGCGTCCGTGCAACACCGTGCCCCAGGCCCCGCGAGCCACTTTCGTGCCACATCGCGCGGCACTTGAAGGCGTACTTAGCGGTTTTCGGCCACAGTCGACGCCAAGCAGATCGCGTTTACCCAGCGTGTAGAGTTTCCGCGTTCTCGCGGGCGTAGTTCAGAGGCAGAACATCAGCTTCCCAAGCTGAGAACGCGGGTTCGATTCCCGTCGCCCGCTCTCTCGGAAACTCGCAGGTCGAACCCGATATTTGCATTGTCTACGACGAAGGTTCGATGACTCAGAGGGTCCGTCGTGCCCCCCACGTGCCCCAGCGTGCCCTTGGACGTGCGGCGTTCTCAGCTACTCACGCTGAGAACGCCATGTAATTCACCTTGAAGTCCTGAAACATCAGGCCGTGCCGTGACATACATGGGGACAGGGGAGGAAGAGGCCGGGGTGGACTCACGCGAGGAACGTTTTCATCGTCTCTATGAGTTGGGACGCGGTCGCGTAGTCGCCTACGCCATGCGGAGGACCCTTAACAGTGAGGACGCCGCTGACGTCGTGGCGGAGACGTTCGCCATCGCTTGGAGCCGACTAGAGACCGTTCCTGACGACGAACGAGAAGTGCCATGGCTGTACACCGTGGCGCGAAATGTGATCGCCAATAGGGCGAGGCGGAACTCGACCCGTTCCACAGTGGTCAGACAGCTCGCGCGTGAGCTTGCAACCTCGAGTCCAGCCACGGAGGAGTTGGATCCCGAACGCCTGGCCGCTCTCGATGCGCTCGATCGCCTGTCCGCTGAGGACCGCGAGATCCTGATACTGGTTGCATGGGACGGTCTCACCACTCAGGAACTCGCCTGGGTGCTGTCTTGCAGTCCGACGGCTGCCCGCATCCGCCTGCACCGAGCCCGCGCACGTCTCAATCAAGCCTGGAGTGATCGCCCAGTGACCGCTCTGAGGGCGACACCACCACTGCAGGAGGCACCAGAAACATGAGCGATTCCCTGACCGCCCTCCGCACGGCTGACCCCGCCCGTGGAATGGACTTTCAAGTGCTCGAAGCAACTCCCGTCTTCGACGAGCTCCTTGATGCAATCGTCTCAGGCCAATTCGTCGCAGATGATGCCCTCAGCACGAATTCCAAATCACACCATGGGGGCGAGCGACCCAAAACTGCTCATCACAAGCGCGCTCATCTCACGGCACTCATCTCCGTCGCAGGCGTACTCGTCCTGCTGGCAGCCGGCCTCACGATCGGGCTCGGAACGGGACCGCACGCTTCACACTCGTCGCTCCCCAATGGTGCCCGGGTCACACCCTGGCACGCAGCACGACCGCTACCAGTGAACTTCCACGTTCCCAGCAGCGGGAAGACCTCCCAGAGTTGGCAATTGTAGGCCTCGTCGTCGACAAGGGGTGGAACGTCGATACCTCCGGACCTCCGCCTGCGTGGCTCAGCTGCCCAACGGTCACGGCTTGCTATGCCCTCGCCGTTCGCTATGCATCGCCAAAAGGAGGGGCAAAGCCTCAGTCGGTCTCTCTCTACGTGTCGTCAGACCTCGGCACCACGTGGTCCGTTCTGCCCATGCCCACCGGCTTCTTGCCCACCTCACCCCTCTCGTGTTCGAGTGCTCGGGTCTGCAGCGTCGGCGGGACGAACGGCAGGCAACCGGCTTTCGCCGTCACGATCGACGGAGGGCATCAATGGGGTGTGGTTCCGATGGCGAGGGGCCGGGTCCTTCGGGATGTGACATGCCCAACCAGCCTCCTGTGCGTCGGAGTGGCGGCTCGGACCAGACTGGACATGCCGAGTTCCGGCAACGAGCTCATCCGTACGACCGATGGAGGAACGTCGTGGACGCCCTCACCCGTACCGGCCTCCGGAACGCTCCTGTCCGTTTCTTGCCCTTCAGATCACGCGTGCGTCGCCATCGGCTATTCGGGGCTGCACCCGGGGATTACCCCGTCGGGGTTCGTACTCACCTCAAATGACGGCGGCCAGACCTGGGTCACGGGGACTCTCCCGCAGGGTTTTGGGTTTGCTCCGGTGCTCTCCGCTATCTCGTGTGCGACTACCAGCAACTGCATGGCAATCGGAGCGAGAAGCGTTCCGAATCCCAGGCAGTGTCAGGGGACGCCACCACGTGTGGTGCCGCCACCAGGATTCGACTCCTGCGACAGTGAGCCAACGGCCGAGGTGAGCGCCGTTGTCAGCAGCTCGGACGGCGGGACGACATGGCAGTCGAGCTCACTCCCGAGCGACGTTCCCGTGCCACAGCTCTTCAGCCTCTCGTGCGCAAGTGCGTCCGTCTGCTGGGCTTCGGGTCAAGAGTCGGTTCCCCAGGTCATCGGCAACGTGCACGACGAGGGGTCACCAGTTCTGGTGGGTACGACCGACGGTGGGGCGACATGGAGCAAGGAGACATTCACCATCCCGAGCGATGCTCCCAACTACCTGGGCCAGGAATATCTGAGCATCGGCGACGTGAGCTGTCCGCGCCCATGGGCGTGTCTCGCTCTCGGAGGAGGAGCACAGAGTGCGCCGTCCACTCCTATCTACAGGATTGAGGACGCTGGCTCTTCATAGGCTGGATTATCAATCCGGCATCGTTCTCAGACGAATGAGAGCGCTGGATTGGGTTGATGTCGGACCCAGAATAGGGTCGAGGGAGATGCCACCACGTGGACACCTTGTGGATGCCTCACTGTTCGACTGGTCCGACATCGCAGACCGGTACGGGAACGCACTACTGATTGGCAATGGGGCGAGCGTGAATGTCTCAGCCCGATTCTCCTACCCCTCCCTCTTTGACGCAGCGACTCTTCGGCAACGCGATCAGGACCTGTTCGAGTCTCTCGATACAACAAACTTTGAACGTGTGCTCACGGATCTACACACGGGTGCAATCGTGTGCAACAACGCCGGCCATTCCACTCGCCGGATAGAGTCGCAGTACGGCCGGATTCGATCCTCTCTCGTTGAGACCGTTGCGTCGGTTCATGTCGATTGGAACGAGATGCCCGAGCGGACACTATTGCGCATCCGCCGGGCACTGAGTGAGTACAACGTCGTTGTATCGACGAACTATGACCTGCTCACCTACTGGACCATCATGGCGAAGGACCCCGTCGATGACTTTGTCGACTACTTCTGGGGAACCAACAACACGTTTGACATCACACGTTCCGAGGCTTGGCGTGATCGCACCAGAGTGCTGTATTTGCATGGGGGTCTTCACCTGGTTCGTGAAACGAACGGTGCAGCCCGCAAGCGGAGAGCGCTGTCCAGAAATCTCCTGGAGTCCTTCCGACGTGCCACGGATGTTCCCCTGTTCGTCAGCGAAGGCACCTCCCACGACAAACTGACCTCGATCAGAGGTAGCGACTACCTGACCTTCGCATTTCAGACGCTCATCGACAACGTTGACGGGTTGGTCGTCTTCGGTCACAGCCTCGGGAAACAGGACGAGCACATCGGCAATGCACTCGCAGGTTCTAGGCGCCTCGCCATAAGCATTCGGCCAGGGGCACGGGACGAGATCATTGCAGAGAAGGCAAGGTACGTTCACGTGCTTCCGAGAGTGCGAATCCAATTTTTCGACTCGACAACCCACCCTCTGGACAAGCGAGCGCTAACCATTCCTTGACCTCCGCCTGAACCGATAACGACCCGTTCGGCGAACCCGCCTGCATCGAAGTTGTAGCGAGAGACCAACCGGTTCTAGCTCCGTTGGGGCACGTGGGGGGCACGACATTTCGAACCACTGCGTGTGCGGCTCGCCAAGACAACCGTGAACAGGGACTTTCCAGTGGTCGGGACCGGCGTCGATCCGGTGACCTCACGCTTTTCAGGCGCGGGCTGACGATGCCGTTCAGCAGAGGCTGTAGGGCTGAGGAGATCTCGAGTCGGCCATCAGCTCCTCGTCGACCATCCGACGCCGCTGGGCATCTCCGAGACCAACCCGAGGGCCGATGCTCCGCGTACGACGGCCAACTGGGCTTCTTCGACGCTCGAGATGAAGCAGATTTTGAGTCGCGTCTTCGCCCCTACGCCTCCCGGTCGCTAGCGACGTTACCGGCACCGTCGGGGACGAGGCACCTGCTGGCGTTTCCCACGCTCATAACATGGTCGTGACCGCGTACGGGAGGTGGGTTCTCATTCGACTGGTTCTGGCGTCTTCGTCACTGGCGAGGCTGCGACTGCTTCGAGGTGCCGGCTTTGACCCTGAGGTCCTCGTCAGTGGAGTCAACGAGGACATTGAGACAGACTCAACGGAATCGCTGGTTCTTGAGCTGGCCCAACGCAAGGCCGGCGCTGTGGCGGATCGCTGCGGCGATGCACTGGTACTCGGGTGCGATTCGATGCTCGATGTCGACGGTTCGCAAGAGGAAAGCCCAAGGACGCTGACCAGGTCCTCGAGATGTGGCGGAGCCAGGCTGGGCGCTCCGGCACCTTGATGACGGGTCACTGCCTCATCGACACGAAGCAGAAGACGCAAAGTGCGTCGGTTGCGCGGACCGTCGTGCATTTCGCTCGGCCCGACGAGGACGAGTTAGCGGCCTACGTCGATGACGGTGAGCCTCTGCGAGTAGCGGGAGCGTTCACCCTCGAGGGGCGTGGCGGAGGGTTTGTAAGGGGTGTGGAAGGCGATCCAAACAATGTGATGGGGTTGTCCCTGGCCGTGTTCCGGACCCTTCTCCGAGATCTGGGCTACCGCTTCTACGATCTTTGGACTCGTTCCTGACAGTTGGCGTAGTCGCGGTGTAAGCGATCAGAGACGGCTTGGTGTGTTCGCCAGGAGTCCCTCACTGATCACACGGCGCCGAGGGCGTCGCGAACCGCGGTAATGACGGGTTCATTTCGATCAGCGCCGCGATAGAGGAGATCCAGTCGTACCGTCCAGCCGCCGAGGCCCGCGAGGGGAACGATCTGGATTCCCTCGCTTGGCTCGACGACTGACCCGGTCACCAGAGCTGCGTGATCATGGTTTCTTGCGAGCGCCAGGGCCGTGCCGGCGTCGGCGCAGAGCCTGATGCGCCAGTCATCGATCCCAGTCGACTGCAGCTTCGACATGAATGCACTGGCACCGTCGCCCCAGGCGTTCAATGCGATGAGGCAGTCCCTCAGATCTGCGATCTTGGCTCGCTTCAACCTGACGATTCGATGATTTGGACCGGTCACACATATGACGTCGTCAGAGGGCAACGGCGCCCGCACCAGCCCCTTGAGCGTGCCCCCCGACAGAGCGATGCCGAGGTCGGCCACTCCGTCGAGGACGAGGGCGGCCACCTGATCGGAATGGACGTCTCGAATCGACACTCGCCGAGGCGTGGCGCCGAGAGCGCCGAGCACCAATGGCACGATCCGAAGCGCAAAGGTGGAGTGCACCGCCAAGACGAGGGGCGGGCTTGCCTCGGCGCGCCTGGCCGCCTCCAGCGCCTCCTCTCCGAGGCTGGCGCAACGTTCGGCATACGGCAGGAGCGCAGCACCCGCAGGGGTGGCCACCACCCCTCGAGCAGAGCGCACGAACAGGGGCCGGCCTACGACCCGTTCGAGGTGACGGATACGCTCGCTCACCGCCGGCTGCGAGACCATGAGCTCGCCAGCAGCGCGCCCGAAGCTGCCATGACGCTCGACCGCCAAGAAGACGGCAAGATCCCGAAGCTCCAGGGCCATAAGTATATCTTATGACTAGGCAGAGACTCCTTAGGGCTACTTGCGCCAAACGGCAGGCCTCATGATGACGTTATGACCGCAACCTTTCCGATCACAGACTCCGCACTTCACCTCATCGGCCCTGGGCCGATCTCATGCTGGACGAAGCAAGAGAGATTTTGGAAGAGAGAGGGCGACCACAGCTCACCACCGGGCAGATTCTCTCGGTTTTTGGCTCCTCGACCACCTGGGACTACCAGGAGCGTCACCCCGACGGTGAAGAGCTGGCCCTCGTGCTCGATGGGTCTATTGACTTTCTTCTCGACGACGGCGCTGGCGAGCGGCCAGTTCGGATCTTGAAGGGATTCGGCTGCGTCGTGCCAACCGGCATCTGGCACCGCGTCGGCTCCCGTTCGCCCGAGCACCATCCTGTTCATTACGCCGGTGCCGGCGAGAACTGAGCATCGCACCGCGCAAGTGCCGGCGACGCCGGGCTGACCAACTCAATCACTGAGGTCCGTGGTCTGCGGATGGCCATCCCCGCTCTTGCAGATCATCGGGAACGCGTCGTCCGACGCCACTCGATCCCACATACTTCATGACGGCGGCCATGGTCCGAGTGTTCTCTGAATCTGAAGACCAATTCGACCGCGGCTCATTCGACGGGCCTCACAGGGCTACCTCCGAGGAGAGCATGGAGCTGACCGCAGAGCGGTTCCGAGCTATGCGGAAGCCGGTCAAGGGCAGAGGTCTGGCCATGCCCGAGACAGCCGCCACAACAGACACGTTTCACCTCCAAGGCCTGCGTACGCTACCGAGGCGTGAGAGCCACCGTGGATCGAGCCAGGGTCAGTCTGCGGACAGCCGACGTCACCGATCGCGAAGTCATCCTTGACATCCTCGACGAGGCGGCGTCTTGGCTAGAAGCGCGCGGAGTCAAACAGTGGCCTTCGCCCTTTCCTCGATCCACAGTCGACCACGACCTCCGACACAACACGGTCTTGCTTGCAGCGTTGGACGGAGACACCATCGCGACGGCAAGCATTCTCACAGAGGATCCCATGTTCTGGGGAGATCTCAGGGGAAGCGTGTGGTACCTCCATCGCTTTGCCGTTCAGCGTCGGGGTGCTGGGGTCGGACATGCAGTCCTGTCCGAGATCGAAGCAGCGGGTGTCGAGTCTGGCGTCGATTATGTTCGCCTTGACTGTGGTGTCCGGCTGCAGCCGTACTACGAAGCGGCGGGATATCAACTTCGCTCGGCAGTAAGTCTGTTAAACGCAACGAGCTCGCCACCCCGGTCCCTGTGGTTTTGCTACGAGAAGTTGCTCAGGCGGGTGCGTTGAGGTGTGACGATGCTGACGACTCAGGCGTTGACAGGGATCTGGGTACCTGGCCCTCGACGACGCAGCACGACCAGGTCACGACGCTCGGTCGGAAGGGTCTGCTCCTCGTGGCCTTCGACCACGAATCCGGAGTCGGCAATCATCTGAAGGTCTTCCGAGCCAGCCTGACCCTCACTCGAGAGGTAGTCGCCCAGGAATATCGAGTTCGCCAGATGGAGCGCCAGGGGCTGAAGGGTCCGAAGGTGGATCTCTCGGCCACCGGCAATCCGTACTTCGACGTCGGGAAACACGAATCGAAAGAGCGCCAGGATGCGCAGGCACCGCTGTGGGCTGAGTTGCCACTCTCCACCGAGCGGCGTCCCTTCGAAGGGAATTGGAAATTGATAGGGACCGAGTCGGGGTTGACCTTGCGGAGATCGAGGGCGAGGTCGACGATCTCGGTATCGGACTCACCCATCCCGAAGATTGCTCCGGAGCAGGGTGATAGTCCGGAGCCGGCCGCTCGTCCGACCGTGGCCACCCGATCGTCGTAGGTGTGGGTCGTGCAGATGTCTTCGTATCGGGATCTCGGCGTGTTGAGGTTGTGGTTGTAGGCGTAGACGCCGGCCTCTCGCAGCCGGTCCGCCTGGCGACCGCCGAGAAGCCCCAAACTCGTACAGATCTCTGACGTCCGGGTGTCGGGTCTTGATCGCTGCAACCGTCGCGGTGATCCGATCAATGTCCCGCTGGTGGGGCCCCGGCCGCTCGCCACCAGGCATACTCGCTTGGCGCCGCCAGCGACAGCGCGATCAGCGGCCGCCGCGGCGTCCTGTTCTGAGATCCAGTTGTACTTCAGGATGTCGCTGTCAGATCCCCGTCGCTGAGAGCAGTAGCCGCAATCCTCGGGGCATAGCCCGCTCTTCATGTTGATGATCAGATTGAGCTTCACCCGGTTTCCGAAGAAATGACGCCGCACCTTGCTAGCGGCAGCGATGACATGGGGGTGATCGTCATGGGCAGCCTCCGGAACCGCGAGGCGCTCGTCCCGTGAGGGGTTCTGCTGGCGAGGCCCTTTGCCGCGAACTAGTCGAGAACAGATGCGATGTTCCTGGGCCCGACGCTAGCTCGCTCGGTCCAGAGCTGGCCTCCACATCATCGCGACGACGGGAGGGCATCCGCTCGGCATGGGGAGCGCCATGGTGCTCCGGAATCCAAGGCCTTCGTAGAACGGAGTGTTCTTGGGATCGGAGTTCTCCAGGTACACGTCGAGGCCCATGGCGTCGCTCCGCTCGAGGACCGGGGAGAGGAGCGAGCTTGCTAACCCCCTCGACGTTCAGTCGGGAGCGCTCCGACGGCGGCTAGGTAAGTGTGGCCGTGCTGGCCGCTGACTTTTCAGCACGGCGAGTGCAGCCGATCGACGGCCGTGCGCCGTTTCGAAGCCCTGCGCCGAATCGGTCGACGAAGACGGTGCCCGCTCGTAATGTCGTGGCGGGCTCCAGATCGCCGCACCTCCTCCCCCTCGGGTTTTGTAGACACAGTGATCCGGGAGTCCTGCCTCGACAAGGCCCGTGAAGATCTCACACAGCAGCACGTGGTTGAGTGCGTCAGCGAACATCCATCCGAAGAGCGGATTGTCCCGATACGACGCTGCGAGGCAGCCGGCAAGCTCGGCGATGTCCGATCCCTCGGCCATCAGAACGTCCATGCCTTCAGACCAAAGCTCGGTTTGTCGGATAGTGCAAATTCGCTTAGCGACGCACCCGGCTGCATCGCGTGAGCACCAAAGCGGCGAACGCCTTCGTGGACCTTCGCCACATTTGGCGTAGTAGGTATCGGTTAGAGCAACAGGGAGCGAGCGTAGGCATCGGCCCTTTCGTGGAGGAGATCCACGTGCAGGTTGGCGCCGAAGGCGTTGAACGCCAAGATGCCCGAGAAATCTTCCTCCCAGGTATAGAGCTCTGCGGCATCCCACCAAAGGTGGTGTTCGTAAGAGGGGACAAGAGCAAGGTAGGCGTCGAGGAAGCCGTCTGGGCCTCCGGCCGTCCACGAGAGCCAGGGTGCGCCGAGTGTGGGCCAGGTCTGCGCCAGGTGGACCAAGCCTCGCCACGGCCCAATCGACGATGCCAGCCAGATCCTCGCCGGTCCCGCAACAGATTGCCGGATGGAAATCCCGATGCATGAACACAAGAGGGCTCTCGGGTGCCCAGTCCTGCACGGCGTCAGCGAGCCTCATCCGTCTGGCGTCTTGGACCACGAAGGTGCTGCGCACGGGTCCGGTGGACCCGGTGGCGAAAGGGAGGCAGATCCGCCGGTGGCTCGCTTGCGTGCAGTGCCACGAGTGGCTCAGCCAGTCGGAACGGATCGAGGCCGTGGATCCGCGCTGCCCCGGGTAAGAAGGTCATCAATACTGTGGGGGACCCCGCACGGTCGCCGGAAGGATCGGCGGCCACAGGAGGCGGATCTATGCCTCAGGACTTCGCCGGCAGCTGAAGAACCCTGACCTCGTTCGAGACCATGGCCCTGACGTCGTCGTGCAGGCTCTTGTCCAGGTACCGCCTCAGGACGAACTGCTGGCCGTCTGCCTCGAGCAGCTGTACATCGGACGCGATGCCCAAGGTCAGCGATCGAACCAGGCGTACCTCGTGGGTCCCGAGCTCTTTGCAACCCAGCCAGAGCGCTGTCGTCCACCGTCTCAGACCGCGGGCCAGCTCGGATCCCGACCAAGCGACGCCACCACCCGAGAGGTGACGTCGGCCTCTGACGAGGTCACGACCGGCGGTCTGTACCGGCCTGAGGCATCGAGCTCGCCCTGGTGTCTTGCGGAGTCCTCGAGGGCCCACCGTGCCAGCTCCGGATCGAGACTGATCGGCTCGCCGATTGCCTTGGACAGATCCCAGGTGTGCACGAGCACATCGACAGTCAGCATCGGGAGCATGGCTCCGACATGGCGCGTCGAGCCGTCCGACAGAGCCGCCGGGTAGCCCAAATCGGCATCGGCGCGGTGAAGATGCTACCTGAGTAGCGATCCAACGACCGGGCACGTCCGTCTTGGTCCGGGTGGCTTTGACACCCAGAGGCAAGGAGGAGTACCTCGTGGAATCCGATGACATGTTCGAGGAGCCCGCGAGCGTCCCCATCCCGTACAAGGGGACACGCAAGCCCACCGATCCCCGACCGCCCCGACAACATCGGCGAAGCCGTAGCGGGCTCGTCGATGCCGATAAAGGGGTAAAAATGCGGCTCTGTCATGCGACTCGAAAGCACTCGTCCGGGCGAATCTCGTGGTCCGAGAGGTGCTATCGCCGTTCCGTGAGGCATGTCGCAAAGATTATGCGTCCCGATCTTTTCCATCACGGCTCCCGAGGCACGATACTCGGGTGGTACGTGCGAGGATCAATCCAGCCCGAGGTCGTGGAATCCGAAGGTCAGGGAAGCCCGGGCCCCTTCGGTGGCCAGTCCCCGACCCCAGTGCTTCCGATCCACGAACCATCCGACCTCGGTGGCCGGCAGGAGCTCATCGGGTTCCCACATTTTCGTCAACCCGATCCACCCGACGAAGGTGCCATGGTCGTTGAGCTCCGCAGCCCAGTGGCTGAAACCCTCTGTTTCCCGACGCGACGTGCCAGTCCAGCCAGCGGGTTGGTCTGGTGGAGTCCATAAGGTCCGCCGAAATACCTCATGATCTCGGCGTCTGCCTGGAGAGCGTGCAGCGGACTCGCGTCACTCAGGGCCAGAGGTCGTAGGCGAAGACGTTCGCTCTCCGCGGCCGCCGAAGTTAGTTGGCACGGACCAACTATGGCAGACCACCGGGCGAAATCCTCTGGGTGCTGTTGTAGGTCTCTTTCACCGATGCCGCGCTGTGTGAAGTGTGATCGAACTGAAGCCCGCTATGAAATCCACGAAATTCAGTCCCCGCTGCGGACCCTGCCCCTCAATGCCAGGAAACGCCAACGACATGCTGAGACACCGATGCCGGCCAGCGCGGCCACGCCCTTCAGCAGCGCCGTGGCCTGCCAACCCGTCGTGATCAGGGACCGGAGCGCCCCGAGCAGGTACGTCACCGGGTTGTACGTGGCGATCGTCGAGAACCACCCGGTGAACGCCTGCTTGGGGACGACGGCGTCGCTCAGGAAGAACAGCGGGAAGAAGACGACGAAGCACGCATTGACCGCAGCGGGGTTGCCGGTCTTGAGGGCGACGGCATAGGGAAACCCGGTGAAGACCAGGCCCCAGAGCGCCGAGAACCCGACGAAGGCAGCACGCCGGCCACTCCGGTGGCGAAACGGACACCGACCCCGAACCCGATGGCCAGGACCGGGATGCACAGCAGCACGATCACGACGACGTCGGCCACCATCAGTCCGAGCAGCAGCGCCGACCGGCGGATCGGCGTCATGCAGAGCCGGTCGAAGTACCCGCCTTGGATGTCGGTGACCAGGGCCGGAGCTCGTGACATGCCGGTGACGGCGAAGGCGATGGCCATCGGGAGGAGAAAGGCCTTGTAGTCGAGCCCGCGATGCTGGCCAGGTTCTCCAGCGCGCCCAGGTTGACCATGTAGAAGAAGGCCGGCACGAAGACGGCCGGCAATACCGAGGTGGGCTCCCGCGGCATCTGGCGCAGCGCCCGTCCGGCCACCGAGTGATGTCGCGTCAGAAACCCAGCCTCTCGGCCCAGGACCTGTGCGCCGGCCGATGTCGTCATGCCGGACACCGCTCGTCGATGTGCGAGCCCGGTCAGCTCCATGAACACGTCGTCCAGTGTCGGCGTGCGCAGAGTGAGCTCCTCGACCTCGAGCGAGGTGCTCGACTCCAGGCGATGCGCCACCGGGCTCGAGCTCGGCCGGACCGTCCGTGGTGCTGACGTGATCCGTCCCGGCTCGCAGGACACGGCCTCGACGCCGTCCGAGCACCTCGCAATTGGCGATCGACGGTGGGATCGTCCCCTTCGACCTCGGCGACGATGAGGTCCTGCCCGACGGAGCGCTTCAGCTCCTCGGGCGTGCCCTCGGCCACCAGACGCCCTCGGGCGATGATCCCGACCCGGTCGGCCAGTGCGTCGGCCTCCTCGAGGTACTGGGTCGTGAGGAAGATGGTCATCCCCAGCTCGGCGTTGAGCCGACGGACCTCGGCCCAGACGCTGGCCCGGCTGAGCGGGTCGAGCCCTGTGGTCGGCTCGTCGAGGAAGAGGACCTCGGGGTTGTGGATGAGGGCCGCCGCCAGGTCGAGCCGGCGCTTCATGCCCCCCGAGTAGGTGCCGATGCGGCGATCGATCGCATCGCCGATGTCGACCAGGTCGAGCACCTCGTCAGCCGGTCGCGGATCTCAGTCGCTCGCATCCCGTAGAGGCGGCCCTGGAGGGCGAGCAGCTCGCGGCCGGTCTGACGATCGTCGAGCGCCGTCTCTTGGAGGGCCACGCCGATGCGCAGCCGCACCTCCTGCGGTGGCGTGCCACGTCGTGGCCGGCCACGAAGGCGCCCCCGCCGTGCGGCGCAGCAACGTGCACAGCACCCGGACGGCGGTCGATTTCCCGGCCCCGTTGGGTCCGAGGAAGCCGTAGATCTCGCCCCGGCCGACCGTCGAGGTCGATGCCGTCGACCGCCGTCGACGGAGCCGAACCGCCGCACCAGGCCCCGGGTGACGACTGCAGCAGGCAGCCACCTCGGATTCAGCAGGACGACCGGTCCGCCGTCGATCGTCATATACCAGCACGGATCATTCATACTGTGAGTATGTAGCTATACTCGCTGGTAGCACAAGCCCATGGCCACTCGAACCTCTCACCGCTGAACGCCGGCGCCAGCAGACCCGCGACTACTTGCTCCAGGCCGCCGCTCAGGTCTTCGCCGAGCGGGGCTTCCATGGCGCCTCCCTCGACGAGGTGGCGGCGGCGGCCGGCTTCACCAAGGGGGCCGTCTACTCGAACTTCAAGAACAAGGAGGACCTCTTCCTCGCCCTCCTTGAAGACGCCTACGCCCGAGAGATGAGCCGCGCTCAAGGTCACCATCGAGCGCTCAGACATCCCCCCAGAAGCGCGCATCGGTGACTTTGTCAGTCTCATCGGCGGCGAGTTGGACCCGTGCCCGACATGGCGCCCTCTACTTGAATTCCACCTCTACGCCCTGCGGAATCCCGCCGCCCGGGCCCGGATGAACCAGCTCGAAGAGAGGACATCGACGCCATCGCCGAATCCTCGATGACGAACGTCTGCAGCGAGGACTCGAGGTCGACGACCGGCAGAGCAGACGCGCGCATCATCGTTGCGCTGTTCCGTGGCATCAGCATGATGCGTACCTCGAATCCCGAGGTCGCGGGAGAGGAGCTGCTCGAGGCTGCGATCGCTTTCGTGACTCGGGCACAGGGCATCGCGGTCTGATCAACTTGGACTCCGGCGGGCCTGGTTCTCAGCTTGCGTGGCCATGAAAGACGGACCGGTGCTGTGCAATAGGGTCTGACGATGACCCGCGCTGTACTTGTTGGGAACGGTGGAGGCGGCAAATCAACGCTGTCTTGCAAGCTTGCCCCTCGCCACAACTTGGAGTGGTGCTCGGTCGATCAAAATCCAATGGACGACGGACTGGGAGCAGGTGCCCGACGATGTCGTTGTCGAACGGGTCCGCCCGGCAATGGACCGAGAGCGCTGGATCATCGACGGTTGGGCTCCGTGGTCATCACTTGAAGAGCGAATGGAACGGTGCGGAGCGCTCATCTTCGTGGATCTGCCTCTTTGGATGCATTTCTGGCTCGCCGCTGAACGTCAGATCTCAATCGCCCAGGGCAAGGAGCGAGCAGACCCGGTTGAAGGTTGCGATGACTTAACCATCACCAGGCGGCTGTTTGAGACAATCTGGCACGTTGACCGAGACCTCAAGCCACACCTCACCGAACTCGTGACTCGATATGCATTGGGCCGCGATACTCACTACGTGACGACGTTGGAGCAACTTCAGGAGCTTGCTGACACCGCGTAGTCCGGTCTGAATGCATGAGCATCACGTTCGCGGGCGGGTACCGGATGAGCCGTCTGCGTTAATGAGCAACGAAGTGCACTCGTGACACAGTTACGGCACTTCCACGATCAGGCGCTGTGGCCCCGACGGACGGTCTGAACCATGCCCCCGCGGGAGGAGGCTTGTTCGGCCGTGAGCCAGTCTCCCTCGAGGCGGTCGCCCCAGTAACACGCGAGAAGACAATAGGCCGAACCCGTGACGGGATCTTCAGGGATGCCGGCATTCGGCCCGAACACGCGGCAAACGAAATCGATATCCGGACGATCGCCCTCAGCAGTCACGATCAAGGTCCGTGTGCCGAGCCCTGAGATCATGGCGAGGTCGGGATCCAGCGCACGAAGGGTGGCGGCTTCGTCTAGTTCGACCATTGCGTCGGGTCCACCCACGCCATACCAGTGCACTCCGGGCATCTCGAAGCCTTGAGGGATGGGGCACTCTTCGGGCGGTAGCGCAGGAAAGTCCATCTGGACCAATCCGTCTTTGTTCTCACATGTGAGAATCCCACTCTGGGTGTGAAATCGAGCGGGCTTCCCAAGAAGGTACGTCGCCGCAAGGGTGGCGTGCCCACACAGAGCCACCTCAGTCTTTGGAGTGAACCACCTCAAGTCGAAGTCTCCGTCGGTACGGGCCTCAGACGAACGCCGTGTCGGATAGGTTCATTTCCGAGGCAATTGCCTGCATTTGAGCGTCCTCGGGGAATGCATCGACAAATGCCACTGCAGCGGGGTTTCCGGAGAACGGGCGATCCGTAAACGCATCAACGACCACGACCTCAAGCGTCATCAGACTCTCCAAAGCCCTACGTTGGTATCTATCGTGCCTTACGGTGCTGCCAATAGTGTCTCATCGAACTGCCATCTTGGACAGGTATCGACCCATTGTGGCTCCCGACGGACAGCTTTAGACCAGCACTCGGGTCACTCGATGCTCGCTCCCGAGCACTCTCGAATGGCCATCTCAAGGCGCGCTCGCCCTTTCCGCAATCGACGTGTTTGAGGCTCCCGAGACTGCCCCACCCCCGGCACGACTGAGATACCCCCTAGATGCCCCGGAGCCTCTGAATCACCGGAGCGAAGGCGGCAAAATCTCGAACGCTGAAATAGGAGATTCCCCAGCGATTCCGGCAGTCGACGAGGTGCTCCGCAATCTCATCATGGGTCCCGATAGCGAGAAAGGGAGTGCTGAGCGTGTCGTCAACGCTCAGGCCTCCAAGTGCCCGACGTGCCTGCTCCTGGGCAACGGCTTGGCGATCATCCGTCACCACGACCGCTTGCACCAGCACGTTCAGTTCCAAATCTTCCGAGCGGCTACCAGCTTCTTCACGAATATGGTCGATAGTGGCGTCGAGCCGCTCAGCTTCCCAGCGAACCTCGTGTCGCTGACCGTCCTCAAGGGTCCGACCGAGCATCGTGAGACCGACTATGTCTGCATGGCGAGCTGCGTGAGCAAGGGCCGATTTGCCGTTGACTCCGACCAGCAGAGGTAGGTGCTCCTGCATGGATCGCAAGGTGCGGACGTTGTCGAGGTGGTAATGCTCGCCGTTGTGGGTCACAGTCTCGCCATCGAGCAGCCGGCGGAGGATCTCAGTGGACTCGGCGAGGCGGGCCTTGCGGACCGCCGGCGGGTCAAATGACTGACCAATGGCGGTGTACTCGGTGAACGAGTGCCCTGCTCCGATGCCGACTTCGAGGCGGCCTCCGCTCAGATGGTCAAGGCTGGCCAGTTCCTGGGCCAAATGGACCGGATGATGGAAGTCGTTGTTCAAGACCAGAGGGCAGAGGCGGATGCTGGTCGTGCAATCGGCGATTGCCATCAGCGGTGTCAGGGGGGACCACCCGTCAACGACGTGATCCCACATGTGAATCACGTCGAATCCGGCTTCCTCCGCCGCTCGGGCCTGTGAGCGCAGCTCGTCTGCTGAGCACTCAGCCACCTGGAAGCCAAAGCGAAACTGCCGCATGAGTAGAGATTACGAGGTGGGATCAGAGTGCCCCGAAATGCCGGGACGGGGTGCTGTGGCAGTGGCCTGAAATACTGGACGGATGTCGATCAAGTACCGGTGGCGCGGAGACCTCCAGAATGACGAGGTGAACGCCCTCCATGCTGAGGCGTTCGAGACCAGACTGTTCGCGGCGGACGAGTGGGACTGGCAGTCCCTTGTCGCCCGACACAGCCTCGGGTGGGTCGTTGCTCGGGACAACGGTCGACTCGTTGGCTTCGTGAACGTGATCTGGGACGGCTCTGTACACGCCTGGATTCAAGACACGATGGTGGCCTCGGGTTCTCGGGGAAAGGGAATCGGGACACATCTCGTCCAGGTGGCCAGGGAGGAGGCAGGCAGAGCTGGCTGCGAGTGGCTGCACGTCGACTTCGAGGATGACCTCGGAAGCTTCTACTACGAAGCTTGCGGATTCGAGCCAACTTCGGCTGGCCTCATCCATCTAGGCCATCCAGCCACTTAGTGACTTCTCCCGTTCACTGCCGGCTGGGAGCCACTTCTGGCCTATCGCTGGCTGCTTAGACGGCCTGCACTCCGGACCCCGTGGACTCAGATTCCGCCGCCCCCGTTGGTCGAGGCTGGGCGTGTCCAGGTGACGAGAGTGACGCCATAGAGTCATGGCGATGCCGGTTCATCTTCGTCCGGGCACCCTCGATGACGAGTCACCACTGCTCAATCTCTTTGACGAAGCGGTCCTGTGGCTCACCCAACGGGGACTTAGCGGACAATGGGGTAGCGAGCCTTGGTCACAGCGACCTGAGACCAGGGAACGGGTTGCCCGACTGGCGAGGAGCCCTGGCCTCACCGTCGCAGAAAAGGACGGCGACGTAGTCGGTGCGCTTGAAGTCAGTGAGAGCTCGCCCTCCTACGCTCCAGTGAGCGACGAACGCAATCTGTACATCTATCTCCTTTTGACATCGAGATCATTTATCGGGCACGGGATCGGCACCGAACTCTTGGATCATGCACGCGCTGACTGCCGCTCGAGAGGCCTCAGCCTTCTGCGAGTCGATTGCTGGGCAGGCGGGCAACAACAACTCGTCCGGTACTACGAGTCAGCTGGGTTTACTGCCACGGGGGCTTTCGATCGAGATGGATGGCCGGGACAGCTTCTTAGCCAGCGCATTGATTGACCAACCATCACCGAGGCTGCCCCGGTTCGCCAGTCGACACTCAATGCCAGAGAGGTTCGGACACGGCCGACTGGCTGTCGCCCGAAGCAGAGAGCTGCCGCAGGTCCCGCATCGCCTGCCTGCGAACTGCCCCCGACAGCCGGTCGATGAAGAGGCGGCCGTTGAGGTGGTCCACCTCGTGCTGGATACAGCGCGCCATCATGCCGTGACCTTCGAGCACCACCGCCTCACCGTGCTGATTGAACCCTCGCGCCCTGACGAACTCTGCCCGAGGACAGGGATAAAACAGCCCAGGTATTGAGAGGCAGCCTTCTTCGCCATCGTCGTCCTGTTCACCTTCCTCGGCTTCGATCACTGGGTTGACGAGGTGCCCCACCTCACCATCGATATGCCATGAGAAGACACGGCGGACGACCCCGATCTGGTTTGCTGCGAGGCCAGCGCGACCAGGGTTGGCGACGGTCTCTTCGAGGTCTGCCACAAGGCTGACGAGCCCGTGGTCAAACGCCTCCACCTCCCGACAAGTAGAGCGAAGAACTGGGTCGCCCAAAATGCGAATGGGACGATGAGCCATGGTCCGATCCTCGCAGATTCTGGGCTCACGAGGCCCACGCCGTGCGTGGCGACCCTCGCTCAGCTGGCGCCCGGTTCGCTGGTTCCGTGTGCCCTGACAGCAGGACACAGGAAGTCGACGGGTCCTCTCAGCGCTCAAGGCCGAGAACGGCCGGGGCTCCGTGCAACAGCGTGCAACAGACCAATTTGGACCCATTTCGTGCAACAAGCCACGACATACAGGGGACAACAGCGAATACCAGCGGTTCCGTGCGAAACGGATTGAACTGGACTTTTCTGCGTTTCAGCAGTTCACATGGCACCCCTCGCAGGGCTTCCCAAGCTGAGAACGCGAGTTCGATTCTCGTCGCCCGCTCTCACAAACGTCGCCGGTGGGGTGTCGCCGGTGGGGTCTAAAACTGACGGAGATGCTTGACACTCCGGCCCCGGTGGCCGGGCGACACGTTCCGGACGAGGCTCCGGCGTCGCCACACGTCGAGTGCGTCGGTATCGGTCACGCCATTCGCGCAGCACACTTCGAAGGCGACCAGGACGGTCGGGACTGACCTCGCCGCGTCCTATTGCCCGGTGCAGGCGTTGGTGGCGCTGCTCGGGTCGAATGTCTGCCCTTGACCGGGGGAGTACCACTCGACCTCCTCGTACGCCGGCGGACCGCCATTGCAACTCCCGAGGTCGAAGGCGACCACTGTGACCGTGTCTTGCGTTGCGTCAGAGAGGGCCGCGTTCGGATTTGAGACGTAGGTAGATTGCCCCTGCCCCATCGCCTGCGGTGCACCCCAGTTCGACCACGAAATAGAGTTCACATACGAGCCCGGTGCATTGCCTCCTGCGGCATTGATGGCGGCGGGAGCTACTTCACCAAAGCCCTGGACCCCCTGCCCCGCAAAACCCAATGCCCCAACCCAGGCCGCGCTGCCGAGGAGGGGGCCCCCGGCCGCCGACGTCGACGGAGGGGACGTCGTGGTGGGCGGCGGCGTGGTGGTCGTGGTTGTCGAGAATGTGGTGGTCGTCGGCGCCAGCGTCGTCGTTGTTGTTGCAACGGCGGCGGGCGTCGTAGCCGGGCCGAGCTTGGTCTGGGGTGTCCACGCCGTGCCGTTCCAGTGCTGGATCAGGATCCCGGGGGTTCCCGGGTCACCAGGTCCCGCAGCGTTCGCGCTCGCGATACTGACCGAACTCTCCCATCCGACGGCCCACGCGTTGGAACGAGATGTCGCGGCGACACCTGAGAGGGCGCCTACCTGGGATCCGAGACCCGGAACGGGCACGCTCGTCCATGCGGAGCCGTTCCACTCCAGGATCACGCCATTCGTCGGGCCGTCGCCCGAGCCGCTCTGTCCGACTGCCCACGCCGTGCCCCTCGGGAGGGCGGCCACCCCTGAGAGGTCGATGCTGTTCTGTTGCGATGTGGAGTCTTCTCCCCACGTGTGCCCGTTCCACCGCTCGACGAGGGGGGTCCCTGGACCACACCCACAGTTGTCGCCGTCGCCCACCGCCAATACCGGGCGGTCCGGCGAGGCCTCCACGCCGAGGAGGATGCTGCCCAGGCCCTGATCGCCGCCCACGCTCGGGCTCGGGGTCTGCTGCCACGCTTCTCCGTTCCAGTGCAGGATCAGGGTGTCCTGGCTGCCGCCCGACGTCCCGCCGACGGCCCAGGCGTTGGTGGGCGACGTCGCCGCCACCCCATTGAGATAGCCGGCGGGGCTCGGCGTCTGTCGCCACTTTTGGCCGTTCCAGTGCAGGATCAGCGCGGCACCGTCGTGCGTCCCGCCGACGGCCCAGGCATTGGTGGGCGAGGTGGCGGCCACCGCTGAGAGGCTGCCGGGGATGCTCGGCGTCTCCACCCACTTCTTTCCGGTCCAGTGCAGGATCAAGGTCTTGGTGGGATTGGGTTCGAAGCCGACGGTGCCGACGGCCCAGACGTCGGTGGGAGACTTGGCGGCCACTGCCGAAAGCTCGGCGCCGGGAGGACTCGGGTTGGCTTCGCGCTGCCAGCGGTGGCCGTTCCAGTAGAGCGTCAGGGCCTTGCTGTTCTCGCGAGTGCCCGAGTAGCCCACGGCCCAGGCCACACCGTGCGTCGCCGCGATGCCGCTGAGTTCTCCGGACACGGCAAGAAGGCCAGCGGGCGATGTCGCGTGGTCACCCTTAGTCGTGCCGCGTTGCCCGGCCGAGGCCATCGAGACCGTGGCGAACGCGAGGACGACGCCGAGTGCCAATGCCACCATCGGCGCGCCTGTTCGTCGTCGTCTCATCCCGGAACCTCCTCCCGATCTCGCCCGTGCGGAGGGGCTGCCACTGTGTGTCGAGCGGAGCGTAGTGGCGACTCACTCTTGTTGCAATGCCCGTGGCGTCTCCTCGCCCGCGAGTCCTACGGCTGGACATCGGCCAGGTCGCGTCGTGAGACGTGCGGACTTGGGCCCGTCTTGCATGGTCAAGTTCGTGCGCGAATCGTGCGCGAAGCAGTGGCATTCAGTGGTCTCCCGCGGTAACTAACGGTCTGGAGGAATCGCCGTCCGTGCTGGGAGTACTGGGAATGTCCTGGACAGGAAGGCCTCGCCGAAATGCTTCCAAGCTGAGAACGCGAGTTCGATTCTCGTCGCCCGCTCTCATCCGAAACCGCAGCTCACATTCGGTTTTTGGCAGCTCCATATTTCCGACCGAGCGGCTCTGATCCGTGTCGTGCAACAAACGTGCAACAGCGTGCGTGCAACACGAAGGGCGCGTCCTCAGCTACCCAGGCTGAGAACGCGCGTCGAGGCGATCAGCTCGCTTGTCGAAATTCCGAATAGCGAAGTTCCAGGCGTTCCGGGTCGGGCTGCGATTTCCGCTCCCTCGGGACTGTGAGTCGGAGGCCGTTCACGCCTTGCAGCCCGTGACTCAACATCGGACCATCAACCTCATCCATAAGGCGCTGAGATACTTCTATCGTCAGGTCCCGTCGCACGCCGAGCAAATTCACGTCGTACGCAGCGTGGTGGATCTTGCAGAGAGATAGCCCATTCGGAACGACGGGATCACCCTTCGGATGCCGATCAGGCAGAATGTGGGCTGCATCCAGCAGCTCAGGATGGTTCAGTTGACACATCGCGCATCGATCCCTGTAGGCGCGAAGGACTCGAGCTCGAAACACCGGCTGATGAAGCCGAGCCGTTGTCAGCCTTTCAATGTATCCACGTTGCAACGCGTCCTTGCCACCGAGAGGGGCCAGTCGCTGGCCCTCGTCTAGCGCCAGTACAAATTCGTGTTGCGAAGGTTCCTCGTCTACGAGCCACACGGGGTATCGGGGAACGTAAATTCCGCGGTCGACACCAACGAAATATGCCAAAGGCAAGTTCCGCGTCATGGCTTCGCGCAATCCGCGGTTATCGGCATGGTTGGGATCGATGCCGCGATACTTGTATCTGACGCGTCCGTCATCTCCCTGGAGATCGACGTAAGGTGGCGGCTGATTTGGTGGCGTGTAGGTGGTGCGAATCGTGAGCGCTGCGGATAGTCGAGCGGGCTTCCAGATCCCGCTTTGAACGATGAGCCGAAGGTTCTGCCCATCAAAGTCAAACTGGTTGATCGCTGCCGAAGTCAGAGCCCCATCTGGGTTCCGTTCGAGCAACCGGTCGAGATGAGCAAACATGCTTGCCCTGATTGCTGCATCGTCGTCCGTCGCCGCAAGGTTCATCAATGATCCGTCGTTGGACTAGTCGTTTCCAGAGTTCAGCACGGATGAGGTTGAACCGTTGAGGCCAAATCGTCGCTGAGCGCGGGCCTGAGCTGGTTCTGACGATCAGACTCGCTTGGTGAGGGGGATGTCGTAGAGGGCGGACCAGTTCGTGCTCACGATCCGAGCCTTCGTCTCGTCGGAGAGCGGCAGCTTGTCGAACGAGTCCACGGCGTGGGGGTACTTCGAGTCCCCGTGGGGGTAATCGGTCGAGAAGACCAGCTTCTCGTCGCCGAACGTCTCGACGAAGTGCGGCACGGTCACCTCGTCGACCTCGACCGAGACCCAGCAGTTGCGCTTGAAGTACTCCGACGGCGGCATCGTGAGCTCCGGCGCCTCGTACCAGCCCGTCCACTCCCAGTGCTCGTCGAGCCGGTACATGAACCACGGCGCCCACGAGCAGTTGCCCTCCAGGAGCGCCACCTTCAGGTTCGGGAAGCGCTCGAGGACGCCGCCGCCGCAGAGGCACGCCGTCGACGAACTGGATCCCCAGCGGCTGGCTGAAGGTGTGCCACAGCATCAGCTTGTCGAGCACCTCCAGCCCGAAGTCCGGCGTCAGGTACGTCTGGCCGCCGCCGTGGAAGGCCAGCGGCACGCCGAGCCGTTCGATCTCCGCCCACAGCGGGTCGTACGCCGGGTGGTGCCAGGGCCGGCGGTTCACCGCCGCCGGCGGCAGGAAGATCGCCTTGAAGCCGAGCTCCTCCACGCAGCGCCGCGCCTCTTCGACCGCGCCGTCGACGTCGTGGGCCGCCACCATGCCCGCCCCGTACATGCGGTCGGGCGCGTCGTCGCAGAAGTCCTTCAGCCAGTCGTTGTAGGCGCGGGCGATCGCCGTCGCGAACTCGGGCTCGAGGCCGTCGGCGCCGATCTGCTCGGACGAGTCGAGGCCGAGCACGAACAGGCCCGCGCGACGGGAAGAGCACGGCGAGGTCGAGCCCCTCGGCGTCCATGGCGTCGATCTGCGACTGGGCGTCCCAGCCCCGGGCCTCGGACGCGGCGTAGACGGTGTCGTGGTCCTTCTGCCAGCCGGTCTTGCGGCCCTCGACGCGCATCGGGCGGGTGGGGCCCATGCGGAGCATCACGTGGTTCTTGACCCGCACCCGCATGTCGCGGGTGATCTCGGAGAGGCCCCGCGGCGCGGCGTGGGCGTAGGCCGGGTCGATGTAGCGCTCCCACAGGTCCGGCGGCTCCATGACGTGCAGGTCGCTGTCGCAGATGACGTGGTCGCGCAGCCCCATGATTCGGCCCACCCCCTGGGTTCCCTGACACTCGAGTCAGGCTTCACTATACGCTCTCGTCCGTCGGGACTCCGCGGGACGGAGGCGCTGCCACCAGGGATTCTTGTCGTTTCGGACGGAACACGACTCGGGGAGGGTCGATGGCGACGGGTGTGATCGGGTTGGGGAACATCGGCGGGTGCATCGCAGCGAATCTCGTGGCCGACGGCAACGAGGTCGTGGTGCACGACGTCGACGCCGAGGCCATGGCGGCGGTCGAGGGGGCGACGGCCGCGCCGGACGTGGCGTCGGTGGCCCGAGCGGCCGACGTCACCCTGCTGTCGCTGCCGACGCCCGACGTCGTGGCGGCCGTGGCCGACGCCTGGGCGGCCGCGGCGCCGTCCGGTGCCGTCCTCGTCGACCTGTCGACGAACAGCCCCGCCGTCGTGCGCGAGCTGGGAGAGAGTCTGGCGGGCTCGGGCCACCACCTCGTCGAGGCGCCCCTGACCGGCGGCGTCGATCGGCGCCGAGAAGCGGATGCTCGTCTTCATGGTCGGTGGCGACGACGAGCCCGTCGCCCGTGTCCTGCCGGTGCTCGAGCCGCTCGGCCGGGCCACGTTCCACGTCGGCCCGCTCGGGCTCGGCAACACCATGAAGCTGCTCAACAGCCTCATCGCCTTCACCACGACGTGGGTCAGCCTCGAGGGGCTGGCCATGGCGACCAAGGCGGGCATCGACGTGCAGAAGGCGGTCGAGATCCTGCGCACCGCGGGGGCGTCGAACTTCTACATCGACCGCCAGGTCGAGACGATCGACGGCCGGGGCCGGCCCACGCAGTTCGCGCTGGAGCTGGCGGCGAAGGACGCCGGCCTGATCGTGGACTGGGGCACCACGCTCGGCGCGCCGACGCCGGTGGCGGCCGCCGTCAAGGGCGTGCTCGACGGTGCGGTGGCGAGCGGGCTCGGCGGCGCCGACTGGAGCGAGCTCGTGGCCGTCGCCGAGCAGGCAGACGCGGCGCGCTGGAACGCCTGCGCTGGAACCCGGAGGCGGCTAGGACGCGCCGTCAGTCGGTGCCGAGGACGTCGGCGGCCACCCGCAGCGCCGAGCCCGCCGCGGGCACGCCGGCGTAGATCGAGGTGTGCATGATGACCTCGACGATCTCCTCGCGCGAGATGCCGACGTTCAGCGCGCCGGCGATGTGCGAGCGCAGCTCCTCGGGCTGGCCCAGCGCGGTCAGGAGGGCGACGGTGATCATGGAGCGGTCCCGCACCGGGAGGCCCGGGCGCGACCAGATGTCGCCGAACGCGCTCTGCTGCACGTGGTCGAAGTAGTCCGGCGCCAGCTTGGCCGCGGGGAACTGCCCCGATCGGGCCCTTCAGGATCGCCGGCCACAGCTGGCCCTGGATCTCCTTGCCGGCCGCCCGGCGCTCGTCGCTCGTCGTCATGTCTTGCTCCTCTCCACACCCAAGAGATTGACGGTGGCGATGCTGCCCCCGCCCACGAGGTGCGTCAACGCCACCGTGGCGTCCTCGACCTGGCGGCCCTCGGCCTCGCCGCGCAGCTGCAGCACCGCCTCGTGCAGCATGGCCACGCCCGTCGGCCCGCCCGGGTGGCCGCGGGCCAGCAACCCGCCGTCGGTGTTGAACGGGATGCGCCCGCCCGGGCCCGTCTCGCCCTCGACGACGAGCTTCTCCGCCTCGCCCTCGGCGCAGAAGCCGAGCAGCTCGTAGTACTCGAGCTCCTCGTTCACGAAGGCGTCGTGGCAGTAGGCCACGCTCACGTCCTCGGGGCCGAGGCCGGCCGCCTCGTAGCACGAGCTTGGCCGTGTCGCGGGTCATGGTGGACGGGCCGACCACCGGGCCGACGAAGGTGTGGCCCGGCGCGTAGGTCTCCGACATGAGCGCCGACGCCAGGGCGCGCACGACCGGGCGGCCGGGCTGGCGGCTGCGCACGAGGTCCTCGCGGGCCACGATGATGCAGGCGGCGCCGTCGTCGGGCGGGCAGCACATCATGGTCGTGAGCGGCTCGGCCACCATCCTGGCGGCCAGCACCTCCTCGGGCGTGACGTACGTGGTCCGAGCGGCGGTGCGCGAACGGGCACGCGGCGCCGTAGTTCCAGTTCTTGGCCGCGATGGTGGCGAAGTGCTCGGGCGTGGTGCCGCGCTCGTGCATGCGGCGCTGCGCCCACAGCGCGAAGTAGGCGGCGGGCAGGATCGGCGCGTCGATCTGGTCGCGGCCGGCGCCGCGGCCGCCGCCGCCGGTCATGTCGGTGAACTTGTCGAAGCACAGCGCCATGGCGACGTCGGCCCGCCCGGAGGACACGGCCCAGGCGGCCTCGCGGAACGCCACCAGGCCGGTGGCCGAGGCGTTCTCGATGTGCGTCACCGGCAGCCCGGTCAGCCCGAGCTCCTTCATCGCCTTGATGCCCGAGCATGGAGGCCGGCTGGATGTACCCGACGAAGGCCTCGTCGACGTCGTCGAGGGTCATGCCCGCATCGTGCAGCGCGAGCAGCCCGGCGTCCCGGGCGAGGTGGGCGCCGGGGATGTCCTTGAACATCCCGAAGCGCACCATGCCGATGCCGGCGACGGCGACGCCGTCGAACCGGAGGCCGTGCTTCATCGGGCACCTCCGGCGGTCGCGGCACGGGCGGGGCGGAAGCGGTAGATCACCACGTCGTTGCCGTCCTTGTCCTGGCGCAGGGTCTCGAGGTCGATCTCGACCTCCATGCCGATGGCGAAGTCGTCGGGGCCGCCCGAGAGGATCGACTGCACCCGCGGCCCCTCGGGCAGGTCGACCTGGGCCACGCCGTAGCCGGCCACGTCGGCGTCCTTCTTCCCGAACATCGGCACGTGGCAGTAGGTCCAGGTCCAGATCGTGCCCTTGGTGGAGAGCTCGACGTCCTCCGTGCCCTCGTGCAGGCACTTGGCGCACACCAGCCGGCGGGGGAAGAACACCTCGCCGCAGGACGGGCAGCGGCTCCCGAGCAGGCGCGGCTGGCTCGGCCGGGTCGTCGGGGATCCGGAAGAACCCCGGCTCGATGGGGACTCGGGCCATGTGCTCCTCGCTTCGGTCACGGCGGGTGCCTCTTTATAGTCCTGTGCCGAAAGTCCTGTGCCCTCCAGCGTCCTGCGCGTGTCAGATGCCACGCTCGCTGCCTTCCCAGTACGGGTCGCGCAGGCGCCGCTTGTAGAGCTTCCCGTTGGGGTCCCGCGGCATGGCGTCGGTGAAGTCGACGCTGCGCGGGCACTTGTACCTGGCCAGGAGGCCGGCGCAGTGCGCCTGCAGCTCCGCGGCCAGCTCCGGCGAGGCGGCGTAGCCCGGCGGCGGGCTCCACGACCGCCTTCACCTCCTCGCCCCACTCCTCGTTCGGGATCCCGAAGACGGCGGCGTCGCCCACCGCGGGGTGCGAGAGCAGCGCGGCCTCGACCTCGGCGGGGTAGATGTTCACGCCCCCCGAGATGATCATGTCGATCTTGCGGTCCCGCAGGTACAAGAAGCCGTCCTCGTCGAGCTCGCCCATGTCGCCGACGGTGAAGAAGTCGCCGTGGCGGTTCGCGTCCGTCTTCTCGGCGTCGCCCTTGTAGCGGAAGTCGCCGCCCATGAGCTTCATGTAGACGGTGCCGACCGTGCCCGGCGGGACCTCGTTGCCCTCGTCGTCGAGCACCTTCACGTCGGCGCCCTGCCAGGGGCGCCCGACCGTGCCGGGGTGGGCCAGCCAGTCCTCGGGCCGGGCCAGCGTGCCGCCGCCCTCGGTGGCGCCGTAGAACTCGTAGATCACCGGGCCGAGCCACTCGAACAGCCGCAGCTTGAGGTCGATCGGGCACGGCGCCGCGGCGTGGATCACCTGGCGCAGCGACGACACGTCGTAGCGGGCGCGCACCTCGGGGGCAGCTGCATGAGACGGTGCAGCTGCGTCGGCACCATGTGCACGTCGGTGACCCGGTAGCGCTCGATGAGCCGGAGCGCCTCCTCGGCGTCCCACTTCTCCATGAGGACGACCGTGTGCTCGAAGTGCGCCGAGAAGTAGCCGAAGGACAACGGGGCCATGTGGTACATCGGCGACGTCACCAGGTGCACGGCGTCCCCACCGGGCTCGATGTCGTAGCGAGTGAGGTTGCCGCTGAAGACCTGGACCCACGTCTTCGGGATCGAACGAGGGCAGGGCCCGCTCGACCGCCTTCGGGCGGCCGGTCGTGCCCGACGTGTACTGCATGAACTGGCCGGCGACCCGGTCCGTCGGCGGGGAGGTCGGGCTGGCTCGGCGAGGACGTCTTCGAGCAGGGTGAAGCCGCCCGGGATCGGCACCGCCCACCGCGATGCGGCCGGACCGGGGCACGCCGGACTCCTCGGCCGCCGTCGCCGCGACGTCGGCGAACCGCGCGTCGGCCACGAGCGCCCGTGCGCCGGCGTCGCGCGAGATGTAGGCGACCTCGGCGACGGTGAGGTTGCTGTTGAGCGGCACGAAGTTCCAGCCGGCCTGGAAGAGGGCCATGAGCAGCACGAAGGTCTCCGCCCGGTTCGGGAGCAGCATGGCGACAGGGTCGCCCGCCGTCAGGCCCCGGGCGCGCAGCGCGTGCACGAGGCGGTTGGCGTCCCCGGCGATCTCGCCCGCCGTCCACTCGCGGCCGGCGGGATCGATGACGGCGATGCGGTCCGGCTCCGCCTGCGCCGCCGCCCAGAAGCCCCGCGGTGGCTGTGCCTGCGTCGTGGTCATTGCCGCGTTCCGGTCACCGGGGGAGCCCCAACACGTGCTCGCCGACGATGTTCTTGTTGATCTCGGTGGTGCCGCCGGCGATGGAGGCCTGGCGTACGGCGAGCAGGTTCTCGCCCCAGCGGTCGTCGTCCACGAGCGCGTCCAGGCCGATCAGGTCGACGGCGAGCGCGGCCAGCGCCTGGTCGTTCTGCGACCAGGCCAGCTTGGCCAGGCTCCCGCCCGCCCCTGCCGCGGCGGGATCGGCGAGCGAGCGCTCCGTCAGGTAGCGCATGCAACGGATCCCGGCCCAAATGCCGGCCAGCCGCTGCCGCAGGACCGGGTCCTCCAACCCCTCGCGCGCCCGGGGGTCGGCCAAAAGGTCGTCGAGCCGGTTGGCCAGGGAGAGGTGCAGCCGGGCCACCCCGGCGCGCTCGTTGCTGAGCGTGGTCATGGCCACCGACCAGCCGGCGTGGAGCTCGCCGAGCATGGCCGTGCGCGGGATGCGGGCGTCGGTGAAGAAGAGCTCGGCGAAGGCCTGGCCGCCGGTGATGGTGGTGAGCGGCCGCGCCTCGATGCCCGGCGTGCGCAGGTCGACCAGGAAGCAGGTGATGCCGGCGTGCTTCTTGGCCGACGGGTCGGTGCGCACGTAGAGCTGGCACCAGTCGGCGAAGTGGCCCATGGAGTTCCACGTCTTCTGCCCGTTGACCACGAAGTGGTCGCCGTCCTCGACGGCGCTGGTGCGCAGCGAGGCCAGGTCGGAGCCCGCGTCGGGCTCGGACATGCCTTGCGACCAGATCTCGTCGCCGCGCAGCATCGGCGTGAGGAAGCGCGCCTTCTGCTCGTCGGTGCCGAAGTGCATGATCGCCGGCGCGATGTTCGAAACGCCGATCACGTTCACCGGGCCGGGCGCCCGCGCCCGGCTCATCTCCTCCATGTAGACGAGCTGCTCGGGGACGCCGGCGCCACGCCCGCCGTGTTCGACCGGCCACGACGGCGCGGCCCAGCCGCCGTCGGCGAGCAGCCGGTTCCACTGCCGCAGCACCTCGAGGTTGCTCTCGATATTGCGGCCACCCGCCTCGACCACCTCAGGGGTCAGGTGCGCCTGCAGCCAGGATCGCAGCTCCGACCGGAACGCATCGACGTCCGACACCCCCGAACCGTCCTGCGACGACACCTCTGGATCTCCCTCCCCTGGTCGAACTCGGCTGCAACTTCTCGAATGGCTCAGAGGATCATGGTCCAGGTGCACCGGTCCGTACCAACCCGGCGCCGCGCTTTCACGTGACACCCATCGCCATCTGGTCTGACTCCGATGCCCGCCTACACTCCGGAGGCGGCCTCACTCCAATATCAGTGCCCAACGCCAACCTTTTGATCCGTAGCACCTATTTGAGTAAATGGCGAGATGACAACTGTCGTCCAGATGTCCCAGTTGCGCCTCTGAACTGGTCTGTAGATTCGCCTGAGTGGCCAACATATGATACGTAGTGACAGCCGTTTCCGGCTTTACATCTCAAATTTGCATTCATGGCGAGATTTCTCTGCCTACATTGTTTGACATTTAGGTCGGGGACTTACCTTTTTGTCAAATCATAGGTCCGAATAGAGCCTACGCCGGGCGGCCGTTTTCTGGGCATTTGCGCCAAAAGACACCTTGATATCCGGCATCGTGCAGCTCGAGCTGACGTCGGCCGCAGCGGGTGGTTCGTCAAGGCAAGCTTGTCGTCGTGGGTCCGATGCTCAGCAACACCTGGGACATGTTGCGGTGCCCTTACGAGTCGGGCGATTTCGGGCTCTTCGGATTTCAGCGGGGTGTGACCGTGGCCAGCAGGTCCCAGTTGGGCTTGCCGGCGTAGAGGAGTGAGCGGATCCGGTAGTTCCGGAAGGACGTGAAGCCGAAGGCGGCGCGCTTCACCCGCTTGATCAAGTTGTTGACCGCCTCGGTGGGTCCGTTGGTGACGTGGGCCTCGTGCCAGGCGGCGATCTGATGCCGCCAGCGGATGAGCGTGCGCCCGAGCGAGCGGGCCTCGATCGGGTAGTCGGCGTCCTGGAGGTCGCGGCCGAGCTGGGTCACCCACTCGAGGGCGAGGTCGGCATCGGCGTGGGCGTAGAGCTCGCGGACCGCCTCCTTCGCCTCCCAGCACGGTGGCGACGTCGCCGTTCGGGTCGCCGGCCCGCAGCAGTCCGGTCAGCTTCTCGTGCCCCTTGTCGTCGAGGCGTTCCTTGGCCTTGGTGAGCAGCCGCCGGCCCCGGTAGAGCGGATCGGACTTGCGACCACGATGCCCGAGGGTCTCGTTCTGCACCCGCCGTCGGCACTCGTCGAGCTTGGTGTTGGCGTAGCTTGCAGCACGTGGAACGGGTCGGCGACCAGCGTGGCGCCGAGGGACCATGAGCTCGAACACCCGCCGGTAGGGGCCGGAGAGATCCAGGGTGCCGTAGCTCGATGCTGTCCCGGAAGCCGCGGTCCCTGTTCGGCCAACCAGGCCATGGGCTCGGCGCTGCTGCGACCAGGGACGACGTCGAGGAGCTGGCCGCGCGCGACGTCGACGATCTGGGTGGAGAAGTGCTGGCGGTGGTAGGGGCCGAGCCGCACCATCAGCACCTCGTCGAGCCCGAGGGCGCTGACGGTCGCCGAAGCGTTCAGCGTCGGCCTCGAGCAGGGCCTCGCCATAGGCGATGACGGTGTCGTTCACGGTGTGCCAGTCACAGCCGAGCTCGGTGGCCACCTCGTTGACGCTCCGGGCATGGCGGCCGACCTGGATCGTCGCCCACCGGGCGGCCCGGGTGGTGAGGAGCTGGCGAGGAGAGGCGATCCGGTCGTCCTCTTCGGTCCACGACCCGTGTCGCAGTCGGCGTCGGCGCACTCCATCCGCCGCTTGTGCCAGACCAGACGGGTGGGACGGCCGTAGACGCGGGAGGTCGACGAGCTCGACGCGGGCGCCGGTCCTTCACCTGGGCGACCGACACCGCAGCGTCGGACACCCCGCCGGTCGTCGCACCGTCTCGACATGCACCGCCTCGTCACCTCGCCGGGCTCCACCGCCGAGGAACACGATGTCGTCCAAGTCCGATCATCCAGGCCAGCGCGCGCGTAGGGTCAGTGATCACGGGGGTCCACCTCCATCTGAAGTCGTAGAACAACCTCAGACTGGTGGACCCCCGCTACGCGCCCGCGGATCCGACTACTACACCCCGCTCATTTCCGAAGAACCCGATTTCGACTCCTCACCCAAAGCCAATGCGATCGCGTGGGCGGTGATGCCGTCGTAGAGCGGACGGAGCTCATCAATGATGCTGGCGGCTTCGCCGAGCGGTGATGGGTCGAGCTGTCGGAGGATCAGATCGGCAGCGACTGCTGAACGTGGTCGGAGCTCAATGGACGACGCGTCCTCGGGATTACCCCAAAACGAGGCAATATCAGCTGATCGAGTGGCGTTCCTGTGTTCAGAGTCGAACGTAGGCCATCCGAACTTCCCCACATGTAATCCGTCGACAGACGTTTGTGCCTCGGACTCACCTGCACCCGGACTGTGCCTTCGGGCCCTCAGGTCGGCGAGCAACTGGTCCTTGTCCCGCCCTCGCCAGGCGAAGATGAGGAAGGGATCGTCGTCGAAGGCCTCGGCCATCAGATAGAAGACCGCGGCCACGTGCTTGCACGGATTCTCCCAGTCGGGGCAGGAACACGCCGAGACGAGGTCGTCGCCCGAAGCAGGGAACAGGGTGGTCGCGGACTCGACGAACGCCTCTTCGATCTCCTCGGGCATCTCTCCGGACAAGAGTCTGGCCAAGAACACTGCACGTGACGCCATGACGTCCTCGATGCCGGCCCACTCGAGGTCGGTCAAGATCTCCGTCTCGATGAAGACGCGGTACGGCTTGGAGCGCGAACCTTGAACTGAAGCGCGGACCTGGCCGGGCACGAGATCCAGGCTCAGTACCTGCCCGGCGCGGGCATAGCGCTTGCCCCTCTGCAGACGGCTGCCGATTCCGAACGACTCCAGCACGCCGATGAAGCGCCGTGACCACCAGGTGTCACCGATCTGTCCGCGCTTGCTCCGGGCCGTCACCCCTCCCTCGACCGCAATCGGCTTCGAGGCCGGTGGCCACCAGCCGTCGGGAGGTCGCCCGGTTGGGCTCGACGGACGACGGGATCGACGGCGCGGTGGCATCAGTCGTCCTCCACGGCATCGGCCGACAGGGCGACGACCTCGCGCAGCTGATCGGTCGACAACTCGGTCAGCCAGCCCTCTCCGGTGCCGACGATCCGCTCCGCCAAGGCCCGTTTCGCCTCGATCATCGTGTCGATCCGCTCCTCGAGCGTCCCTCCGCAGACGAATTTGCGGACTTGGACGTTGTGCTTTTGGCCGATGCGATAGGCCCGGTCGGTCGCCTGGTCCTCCACCGCCGGGTTCCACCACCGATCGAAGTGCACGACCTGGGTTGCCGCCGTCAGGTTGAGGCCGGTCCCGCCGGCCTTCAAGGAGAGGAGGAACACCGGCGGCCCGTCACTGCTCTGAAAGCGCTCGACCATGGCGTCGCGAGCCCGCTTGGTCACTCCGCCGTGCAGCCACAGGACATCGCACCGCAGTCGGTGGCGCAGGTGCCGCTCGAGCATGCCGCCCATCTCGGTGAACTGGGTGAAGACGAGTGAGCGGTCGCCCTCGGCTATCGCCTCGCCGAGGATCTCGACCAGGCGCGTCAACTTGCCCGAGCGTCCACCAAGGGAGGACCCGTCGGCCAGGAAGTGCGCCGGATGGTTGCAGACCTGCTTGAGCTTCATCATGGTGGCCAGGACGAGGCCCCGCCGTTCGATTCCCTCCGCTTCGTCGATCCGGGCCAGCATGTCGTCGACGACAGCCTGGTACAGCGTGGCCTGCTCGCGGGTCAGGGGACAGAACTCCTTCATCTCGAGCTTTTCGGGAAGGTCGGCGATGATCGTCCGATCGGTCTTGAGGCGGCGGAGGATGAAGGGGGCGGTGACCCGGCGCAGCCTGGTCGCCACCTCGCCGTCGCCTTCGCGCTCGATCGGGTCGGCGAAGCGCTCCCGGAACCTGCGCTCGGAGCCGAGGATGCCGGGGTTGAGGAACTCCATGATCGACCAGAGCTCGCTCAGTCGATTCTCGACCGGCGTGCCGGTCATGGCGATCCGCCGCTCGGCCGGAATCGACCGGACGCTCTGCGTGGTGCGGGCGGCGCTGTTCTTGATCTGTTGTGCCTCGTCGAGAACCAACCGGCGCCAGCGAACGCTGGCCAGCAACTCCGCGTCACGCGTGGCGAGACCGTAGGTCGACAGGACCAGGTCCACCTTGCCCGCGTGCTTGGTGAAGGCCTTGTCCGTGAGCCGGTCCGGCCCGTGGTGGACGTACACGGCCAACTTCGGAGCGAAACGAGCAGCCTCGCGCTGCCAGTTCCCCACCAGGGACATGGGGCAGAGCACCAGCGTCGGGCCCAGTTTGCGTTGCGTCGTTCGACGAGCCGTTCCCGACGCACCCGACCGCTGCCGGCCGATCGGAGCGACGGCGGCTCGGGTCCGCTCGTCGACGAGCAGCGCGAGGAGCTGGGCCGTCTTGCCCAGTCCCATGTCGTCGGCCAGACAGGCCCCAAGACCGAGCTCGCCCAAGAAGCTCAGCCAGGCGAGCCCGCGTTCTTGATAGGGGCGAAGCTCGCCGGCGAATCCGTCGGGCGTCGGCGTGGGCTCGAGCGTTCGATCTTCGGCACCGGAGAGCAGGTCGCCAAGCCAGTCGTCGGCCGCCACTTCGACGACCGGCAGATCTCCCGGACCGGGCTCGAGCCCCAGCGCCGAGCGAAGGACCTCTCCGGCGGAAAGGACGTCGCCCGCAGCGCCGCGCTTCCCGACCGCGGTGATGGCGGCCGAGAGCTCCCCGTGGATGCAGCTCGACCCATTGGCCGCGCACACGCACGAGGGGCTGCTTCAGCCGAGCCAGCTGGCGGAGTTCGGTCACGCTCAAGGTGTCGTCGCCCAGCACGGCCTCCCAACGGATGTCGCACAGTCCGTCGAGACCGATGGTGCCGGTGGAAGTCCCACCCAACGAGGGGGTCCGTGCCTTGAGCCGCAGTCCGAGCCTGGTCCTCGACGAGCGCCACCACGGGGGTGCGAGCACGCCGAAACCGGCCTCTTCCAAGAGAGGAGCGCCCTCGCGAAGGAAGGTCAGGATGCCCGCAGCGTCCGTGTTGTAGGCGCAAGGGGTTGCCGAGGACAGTGTCTTCCCCAGCGCGGGGACGAGACGGGCCGCTTGACCGAGGCCGCGCAGAAGGTGCTCGTCGGGGTGCACGACGTGGCGCCCGATGGCGGTCAGTTCGGGCCCGTCGGACCAGACGTCCTCGGCGGAAACCACCAGGCTCGGATCGTCGACCGCCTGGAGGGCGAAATCGATACGCCAGACCGGCTCCGAATCCGGCGAGCTGTCCCTTCGTCTCCTCGCTCGAGCGGGCACGTTCGCCGACTCGAGCACTCCCTCTTCGCCCTCATCAGGGGGAGGGACGATCCGAAAACAGGTCCGTACCGCCTCGGCCTCCGCACTCTTCGTGGCGTGCCACACGGCAAGTCGTCCGGCCAGTTGCACGAACTCGTCGTCCTCGCAATCATCGAGGGAGCCGTCGGGTGAACCGAGAGCACGCAGCCAGGCATCGACGACGGTCGCTCCGGCACCCCGTCTCCGGGCCTTCGGCGTGGCGGGCGTGATCAGGTCGCGGGCAAGAGCGTCCGTCACGGCCCACATCAGCGAGCGGAGGACCTCGTCACTGGGTTCGGGTCCCAGCTGACCGAACGAGTCGTCTGTGTTCGACTCGGGTACGCGCACCGCTGTGAACGAGGCCGGCAAGGCCCACGCCAGCGCCTCGATCCGGCCGCGGTCGTGACCGTCGATGAGGGGACGCCAGCAGGCCCTCCAGTGACCGGCGACGAACTCGAGATCGGGCAGCAACCGGCCCCGGGCCAGGAGTTCGACCACCATTTCGATCGCGTGGGCAGCGAAGCGGATATCAGGCGCCAGTTCGACATCCGAGGGTCCCGCGTCGGTGAAGGACCGGTCGTTTCCCCTCACCAAGGGCATCGACCGGAGGAACTTCGATGCAGCAGAGGGGTCGACGAGGTACCCCGGGGCCGTCCACAACGAGAGGTCCTCCCAGGAGCTCGAGAACGCTGCGGAGCCGCCAGGTGGTCCGCCCGAGCGCTCGTCGTCCAGCGCGGAGGCGATCGGAACTCCATCCGCGTCTGGGAGTCGGAGCGTGAGTTTCACGTCCTCCCCCAGCAGGTCCGCCGCCGCGATCCCTGCAGTGTCCGAGACGGCCAGACGCAGACCTTCCGGATCGAGGGCAAAGGGATGGGGCGGGATCCGACGTGCCGGACGGCGTCGGGGGCCCGGCGTTGATTGTCCGTTTCCGCCCTCCGCCCAAAGAGCCAGGCGCCCTGAACCGGTCAGCCAGGCGGCATGGAGAACGATCACCCGCCCATATTGGCGCGGCGTTGCCACCGCTCCCGGACTCACCCTCGGAGCAGGTGGCGAGCTGGTGACTTCGTCGGTCTGCCGAGGCAACGGGCCGCTACGGCGCCAGCCTCTCTCGGATGAGGTCGATGGGGCGCCGGTAGTCCCGGGCGCTGTTGATGTTGCGCCGAAGCCTGCGGTTGAGCGCCCGGTCATCCAGCGAGGCCAGGCCGCCACTCTGGCCGACGGCCACCTCGGCGAGGAAGGCCATGTCGTTCATGCAGCCGAGCACGCTTCGATCGGCGGTCTTGGCGACGACCAGGGCCTCGCTCCCCAGGTCGCCGAACGTGTCCGGCGGAAGCTGCTCCTCGCGCAGCTCCCGCTCGACGAGCGCCGAGACGAGCTCGCGGGTCGATCGGAGCTGACCGACTCGAATATCCGGTTCGAAGACGCTGAACAACGTCGCGGCGTGCGTAAGGAGAAGACACTTGCGGCGATCGAGGACGAGCAGGTTGGCGTACCAGTCGTCCTCACCGGTTTCGGCGGCCGATACCTGAGGGGGCCTGAGGACGTCGAGGAGCTTCTTGGTGCAGCGAAGGACCACGGGGCGAATGGTATGAGTCCGGGCGGTCGGACCAACCGCTCCGAAGGGCAAGCCTTCGGGCGTCGGGCCAGCGTACTTAAGCGATACGCGCCGATGGCGCTGCGCGTCTGGTTACGCGACGTCCCGATTTCGGCGCCGCTGGTACGCCGAAAGAGATCACGAGCTGGCGGTCGAAGGCCCAAGCAACCTTGTGAAGTGTGGCAACCGTCGGCGCATGGTGGCCAGACTCCAGCCGTGAAATGGCAGATTTCGTCGTTCCCACGCGACGGGCCAGCGCCTCCTGCGAGAGGTTGTGATCCATCCGCAGCCGGATCACTTGGCGTGCGATCTCTTCGTAAGGCTCAAGTCGATCCAGCTCAGCCTGGTATTCAGGGCTTTGCCGGGCACGTCGACGACTCGCCTGCCTGGTAGATCGCCCTACGGGACGGGGAGCCAGCATATCGCCAGGTTAGCAGAATCGCTAACCTCGGCGCACCAGTCCTCCTTGAGAATCGCCCCGGGTTGCACACGGGCCTTCACCGGTGTCTCGGCCTCGGGCATCCTCTGTCCTTGGGGAGACGACGCCATTGCAGATCAACGGGATGGAATCACTTCGAAGCGATGGCGCCCTCGGATTCGATATATGTGAAAGTCCGAGTCGAGCGTAAAGATCCTTCGATGGCCCTGCTCCTCGGCCAGAGCCACCAACGTGGCGTCGGCTAGGTCCATTGGCCTGTCCGCGTATTGGTCCATCAATTTCGCACTCCGCTCCACGGCCGACGACGAAAGGTCGGCAACAACGAGACGCCCGGAATGGATCAGCCGCCACAATGCGCGTTGTCCGGTGAGCCCTCCCACTCTGGTCAGCAGGTACATCGCCTCTGTGAACGCCGGCCACGTCGTGACCAAGGGCAGACTCACCTGGTCAAGGGTCTCGAGACAGGCCTCGTGGTCCGGCTCATCCGCGTCGATGATGGCAATCAGCGGACCCGCGTCCGTCAGGGTCACTACTTCGTGCGCCCTCGCACCAAGGCGTCGGTAAACGCCTCGCCGGAGCGCCGGGCTTGACCGCCGCCACCCCGGACGACACCGGCGACATCGGCGAAGCGATCGCTTACCGCGCTGGCCAGAGTTTCCTCGGCCCGCTCGTCGGCAGCATGGCGGATGAACTCCGAAACGGATTCACCCCTGATAGCGGCCGCACGCTGCACCTTTTCGTCAAGCTCAGGATCGAGCCGGAGGCTTCTCATGGACCCAGTGTATCACACTTGGTCCATGACTGTATTACAGGCCGGGGTCGTTCGCGGCCCGGCGCATTGGTCCGATTTCGACGACCGGTCGTGATCGGGATTCACTGGCCACGAAGCACTGGTCGAGAGGCCGGAGGGTTACCGCGTCGTTTTCATCGGAGGCGCCAGGCGTCAATTGGTAAACAGGTGACGCCAGGCCGGGGCTATAATGTCGGTTAGTAGATAACTGGTACTATGGGTCGGGAGAGAAGGACACGTCCATGGCCCGGTACGAGGAACTGATCTGGCAGGGGAGCCCGACGGGGCAGTCCCGTCGGGAACGCACCGCGTGCTCCTATCGGGCCTACCTACCCGACTCCCTCGCCGAGCGCGTCTTGGCGCTCCCAGCCGACCTCGTCGCCGATCTCTCCGACGCCGACCGGGCGGTCGGAGCACTTCAAGACCGCCAGTTGGGCCTGGCCAGTGTTGAGTCCGTGGCACGGTTGCTGCTGCGCGCCGAGGCGGTCGGTTCTTCCTACATCGAAGGCCTTCAGGTCAGCGCGCGCCGGCTCGCCCAGGAAGAGTTCGCCGAACGAGCTGGACTCCCCACCTCCGACGACACCGCTCGGGCGGTGCTCGGGAACATACGCGCTATGAGTGGTGCCCTTCAGCTGGCCGATCTCGAGCGGCCGATCACCATCGAAGACCTCTGCACACTGCATCGCGAGCTTCTGGCGGGAACGCGAGACGAGCACTGGGGCGGCGTGGTGCGCCAGGAGCAGAACTGGATCGGCGGTGTCAATCCCTGCCGCGCCGCCTACGTCCCGCCGCCCCACGAACAGGTGCGCGGCCTCCTCGAGGACCTGTGCTCGTACATTTCAGGGGACGACCACCCGCCCATCGTGCAGGCCGCATTGGCACACGCCCAGTTCGAGACGATCCACCCGTTCGTCGACGGGAACGGACGAGTCGGGCGCGCATTGATCCACCTCGTCCTGCGTCGCCGCGGGTTGGCTCCGAACTTCGCGCCTGCGGTCAGTCTGATCCTGGCTACAAACGCAGGTGCCTATATCGCCGGACTCGTCTCCTTCCGCTACGACGCTCCATCTAGTGACCCCGTGGCGGCCGAGGCGGCGGTCCAGTGGATCGATGCGTTCGTCAATGCGTTGCTGCGCGCCTGCAGAGATGCCGCAGCGTTCGCCAATCAACTCGATCAGATCGAGGAGCTCTGGCGTCAGGCTGCGAATCCCGTGCGTCGACGCTCTGCGGCCGACCTCCTCTTGTCGGTCTTGCCGGGTATCCCCATCTTCACGGTCGAAACAGCCGCGCAAGCCATCGGCCGGTCACGCAAAAGGACGAATGACGCGGTGAACCATCTCCACGCATGCGGTGTCCTGCGCCAGGGAACCGTCGGAAGACGCAATCGTGTCTTCGAGGTCGCAGATCTCCTCGATGCCATCACCCAATTCGAGCGGCGTCTCGCCTCGCCCGCTGCGGACACAGCCATCACTCGACCTCCGCGCGTCGTTCCCGCGCGCAAATGAAGGACCCTCTTTTGTCAGCTCAGAAGTCGTTCGCTCGTGAGAGAACCGAGGGTCGGATCTCCACCCTGCTCAGACGTGAATCAGGATGCTTCGAGAAATCGTGTATAGCGGTGCTCCAAGCGTTCGGGGTCGGGTTTCGCCGCATTGCTGCGTGGCACGCCGATGGTCGAGCCGTGCATCTCTTGGAGGCCGTGTTTGAGCATCGGACCATCGGTCTCTTCCAGCAACCGCTCGTTGATGTGCACCACCAACGTGGGGGTGATACCGAGGAAGTCCCGGTCGTAGGCGGCATGGTGGATCTTGCACAGGGCCATGCCGTTGGGGACGACGGGGTCTCCTCCATCTTCGCCGTCAGCGATGATGTGGGCGGCATCGAGCAACTCGACATGTCGCAGCCTGCACACCGCGCAGCTGGTGGCATAGGCATGCAGAACCCTCTCGCGAAACAGAGGCTGATGAAGTCGCTGCTTCGTCATCCGGGCGGCGTACACCTTCTCAGGTGCGCTCAGCGACGAGAAATCGATGCCCACCTCGGCACGCGAGAAGCTGAGGATGAATTCCTGGTGCGACGCATCCTCTCCGGCAACGTAAACGGGATAGACGGGCTTGTACACGCTTCGACGAACGCCGATGAAGTAGGTCAACGGTAAGCGGCACTCCATGGCCGTCCGCAGCGCTCGATTCGTGGCCAGGTTGGGATTGTCGCCCTCGAACTTGTACCGCGGATAGCCGTCCTCGCCGATGGAGTCGCGATAGCGGGGCTCCCGGCCGTAGCCGGTGAATGCTGTGGTTATTGAGAGCGCAGCGTCGAGCTGGCGCGGCTTGTGGATGCCGCGCCCCGCGTCTGTCGGAGCACGATGGTCTCGTCGAACCAAGGGAACCCGGCCGTCTGCTCCCAGGTGAGGTTGCCCTCAGCGGACTGGGCGACGAGAGAGTCGAGATAGACAAACATCGCCTCTCGGACGGCGAGCTCTCGCAGGTGATCCACGACAACAGCCTGCCATCGCCCCTTACCGAGGGAAAGGACTCCCGTCCGGACCACCTGCCCGTCAGTCGGAGCTCCGGCGCAGCAGCATTTCGTCGATGTCGTCGGCCACCGTCTCATCCTCGAGGGGAAGAGCATGGGCGTAGTTGCGTAGCGTGGTCGAAGGATCCCGGTGCCCGAGGCGCTGCTGGGCCCGCAGCAGCTCGCCGCGTCCGACCAGGAAGGTCGCCACGCTGTGGCGCAAGCGGTGCAAGGAGGCTCCGGGGACTTCGGCCACGCGGGCGAGCTCGGCGAACCAGTGGCCGAGAGCGCCAGCCGTAAGTCGGATGTGATGGGAGCCCTCGGGGGAGAACAGCCACGGGCCGAGAGGCTCGCTCTCGGGAAGCCGGTCGGCCCAGGTCTGTGCGCTCGAGCGCCACAGCTCGACCGTCTGACGCCCGAGGGTGAGACGGCGGGTCCGTCCCGTCTTCGTGGGACCGAGCACGTCGGCTGAGACGCCTCGCTCGATGGTAAGCACCCGACCGTCGAGGTCGTCGAAGCGCAACGCGACCAGCTCACCACGCCGCGCCCCCGAGTCTGCGGCCAGGCGGACGAGCAGTCGGATCTGCTCGGCCTTGTGCAGGCGCCCCGGATCGTTCGCGGCTGCCGCGAGTACGAGCGCATCGGCGGTCTCAAGCAGGTGAACGACTTGCTCGGTGCGGAGATGCAACCGGGTACCCGGGCGCGGCGGCCCGCGCATGCCGGCGAGCGGATTGACGTCGATGACGCGCTCCACATGGGCCCAGCCGATGGCCGAACGCAGCACGCGGAAGCGCCCCGAGACCACGGCCACCGAGGCGCCCGCCGAACTCCACGCCGCCATCGCCGCCCGCACGTGCTCGGGTTTGAGCGTCGACACGCGGCGCAGCGCCAGTGGGTCCGTACGGAGCACCTTGACATTCGAGCGCGCCCCGATCCATGTGGCCGGCCGCCAGTCATGGTGCGCGGTGAGCCAGCGCTCGAGCAGCTCGGCGACGCTGAGGAACGGCGCCGCCCGCCGGATGGCGCGCCGCTCGGCCCACTCCGCGGCGAGCTCCTTGCGGTGTAACTCGGCGTTGCCGGCGCAGCCGTGGAAGGTGAAGGAGCGCTGCACCGTGCGTCCCGACACCGGATCGACCCCCACGGCGATGCGTATCTCCCAGTTGTCGGGACTGCGCTCGCGCATGGTGCCGTCACCCCACGCCATACGCACAAAAGTAGGGACGAATGTAGGGATGCCTCGTGGATCCCTGACTCCGCGTCGGAACGGTTTATACCTTCTAAGCTGGGATTAGACGATGCGCGCTCGGAGGGATTCGAACCCCCAACCTTCTGATCCGTAGTCAGATGCTCTAGTCCGTTGAGCTACGAGCGCTGGGTGAGTGAGCCAGTGTACTTGACCGACCTGGGAAGCCGGGAGGCGGGAAATCGCAGGTCAGGGAAGTTCGGACGAGAAGGTGCAGCGTGGCTAGCCGCCGGTGAGGCCGACGTGGTTGTCGTCCCAGAGCTTGATGCCCCCGAGGATCCCCGCCGAATTGTCGACCACGGTGATGTGCTCGAGCACCTCGCCCAGGTCGCGGCGGTTGATCCGGGGGGCGTTGCCGCCGCCGATGAAGAGATGGTCGAAGAAGGTCACCGCACTGAGATAGGCGATGGCCTTCTGGACCCGCTTGTTCCAGCGCTTGTCGCCGATCTGCTTGCGGGTCGGCTCGCCCAGCTGCTGGTTGAAGGTCTCCCCCTTGCGGAACTCCACGTGGGCGAACTCCTCGTGGGGCAGCAGCCGTCCGTCCATGAAGAACGCCGTCCCGAAGCCGGTCCCGAGGGTGATGACGGCCTCGAACCCCGTCCCCTGCACCACCGCCGCCCCCTGCACGTCGGCGTCGTTGGCCACCCGGCACGGTTTGCCGATCGATTTGGCCAGCGCCGAGGCGAGGTCGAAGCGGGACCAGGCCTTGACGAGCTCGGGATCGGTCGCCGTCCCCGGACCCTTCTTGGTCACGAAGTGCGGGGCGCTGAGCACGCAGCCGTTGCGCACCATGCCGGGGAACCCGCACGAGATCCGGTCTGCCTCGGGAAGCTTCTTGGCCAGTCCGGTGAGCTTCTCGACCATGAGATCGGGCGGCATCGGGTAGGTCGTCGCGATCTTGACGCGGTTCGCCACGAAGGTGCCGGTCGCGCCGAGCACGTTGGCCTTGAGCCCCGTACCGCCGACGTCGATGGCCACCGTGTAGGGGTGGGTGTGGGTCTCGGTCGATGCCCCGCCGCCGGTCCCGCCCGCACCGCTGGTCCCGCTCGCACCGCCGGTGCCGTTACCGTTGCCGTTGCCGTTGCCGACTGAGGATGGATCCGCCACACCAGCGAGCGTAGTGGCGGCGCGGGATTCAGTCCCGGTCCGGCCGAACCGTTCCCGTCATCCGAAGAGGACGTTGCGGATGATCACGCGGAGTTGGCCACCCAGGTCGTCGTCGGGCACGCCGACGAAGGAGTCACCCGAGAGGAACAGGCTCGAGAACACCACGCCGACGGCGGCGGCCATCTTCACCCGGTCGGCCATCGGGACCCGGGTGTCGTTGAGCACCCGGCGGAACTGGTTCTGAATGTCCTCGTGCTCCGCTTCGTGGTCGTGTCGGTGCAGCTTCTCGAGCGCGGCCTGGTTCCGTTCGTGCATGAGGAAGATCTTGCGCTGGGACATCATCTGACCGAGGATCTCCTCGAGCAACGATCCCCACAGCGCGAGGGTGACGGGCTCGTCCCCCATCTGGGTCAGCGCATCGCGGCCGAACTCGTGCAGGCGCAGATGGAGCGCCATCAAAATGTCGTCCTTCGATTCGAAGTGGTAGTAGAGGGCCGCCTTGGTGACGCCCAGCTGCTCGGCGATCTCCCTCAGGCTGGTGCCGTCGAAGCCCTGCTCTATGAAGAGGTCGAGCGCCGCATCGAGAATGCGCTCTCGGGTGTCCTTGGCGGACGGGTCGATGGTCGGTTCAGTTGTTGTCACTGCGTTGCTTTTCCGTCCGGTCGTCGCTGTGGTGATGTGGGGCGGACCGTATACGGGCGCGGCGTATACAGGTGGGAGCGCGTCCACAGGCAGCGCGTCGACGGCCGGAAGGCACCCCCAACCGGTCTCGTTTGTTGTGAGTCCATTGATACTTGGCCCAAATTTACTTGACGACAGGTAAGTGACGTCTCTACCATGCGCACGGGAAACAGTTTACTAACCGACAGGTAAGGACGCCATCGACGCCGAAGGAGCGCCAGCGCCATGAGCACGACCGATACGGAGCTGATGATCCGGGCCGAGGACCTGACCAAGCGCTACGGGGACACCCGGGCTCTTGACGGCGTCTCCTTTTCCGTCCCCGCCGGTTCCATCCTGGGGCTGCTCGGCCCCAACGGCGCCGGCAAGACCACGGCCGTGCGCGTGCTCACGACGCTCGCCCTGCCCGACTCGGGGCGGGCCTCGGTGGCGGGGATCGACGTCGTGACGCATCCCGGTGAGGTCCGACGCCAGATCGGCGTAGCAGCCCAGGACGCCACGCTCGATCCCCTGCTGACGGGGCGCCAGAACCTCGTGCTCGTCGGCGAGCTCTCGGACATGGGCCGGGCCGCGGCGCGAACCCGGGCGGCCGAGCTCCTCGAGCAGTTCGAGCTGACCGACGCCGCCGACCGGGTGCTCAAGGGCTACTCGGGCGGCATGCGCCGGCGCCTGGACCTCGGCGCCTCGCTCATGACCCGCCCGCCCGTGCTGTTCCTCGACGAGCCCACCACCGGGCTCGACCCGACGAGCCGCCAGCGGGTGTGGGACGCCGTGCGCGTGCTGCTCGCCGACGGCGTGACCGTGTTGTTGACGACGCAGTACCTCGAGGAGGCCGACGCCTTGGCCGACCACATCGTCGTCGTCGACCATGGTCGGGTCATCGCCGACGGCACCCCGCACGAGCTGAAGGAGGCCAGCCGTTCCGCCCGTCTGGTGCTGACGCTGGCGGCGGCGCACCCCGATGCGGTCGCCGCCGTCGCCCCGTTGGTCGCCGGCCCGGTCCACGTGAGCGAGAACGGCCGGCGCCTGAGCGCGGGCGTCGACGGCTCGGCCGGTCTAGCCACCGCCGTGGTGCGGGCGCTCGATGCAGCGGGAGTGCTGGTCGACAACATCGAGGTGCGCCAGCCCTCGCTCGACGACGTGTTCTTCTCGTTGACGGGCGGGCACATCGACTCCGACGAAGAGGACGGTGGCGACTCCCCCGACGGTGGCGGCACGGCGGGTCACCACGAGCTGGAAGGGGCGAACGCATGACGACCACCACGCTCGGCCCCACGACGGGAGCGTTCCGGCCCCGCCCCGGGCACAGCGTCTGGCGTCCGTTGTCCGACGTGTGGTCGATGACCCGGCGCAACCTGGTGCACATCTCACGCGAGCCCATGCAGCTCTCGGACGTGACGATCCAGCCGATCCTCTTCACGTTCCTCTTCGTGTACATCTTCGGCGGCGCCATCCCCATCCCCGGCGGCGGCAGCTACACCGACTACCTCATGGCCGGTCTGCTGGCGCTGAACCTGGTGACCTCCACCATGGGCACGGCGGTCGGCCTCAGCACCGACCTGAACGAGGGCATGATCGACCGCTTCCGCACCCTGCCCATGTGGCGCTCGGCCGTCTTGGTGGGTCGGTCAGTGGCCGACCTGATGACCGCGGTGCTGTGTGCGGTGATCGTCGCGGCCACCGGCCTCATCGTGGGCTGGCGCCCCACCACGAGCGTGGTGAGCACGGTGGCCGGATTCCTGCTCGTGCTGTTCTTCGCCTACTCGCTCACCTGGATCGCCGCCGTCGTGGGCATGAACTCCAAGAGCCCCGAGTCCGCGGCGTCGTTCGGCTTCATCGTCCTGTTCCCGCTCGCCTTCGTGTCCAACGCCATGGTGCCCACCGCGCACATGCCGGGCTGGATGCAGGCCATCGCCGACTGGAACCCGGTGAGCGCCGTCTGCGCCGGGGCCCGCGTGCTGTGGGGCAACCCGAACCCCTCGGGGCACATCGATGCCTGGCCCATGCAGCATCCGGTGGCCGCCTCGTTGCTCTGGTCCGTGGCGATCCTCGCCGTCGCCTGCCCGGCCGCCGCGCACTTCTTCAAGAAGCGGACGACCGAGTAGGAAACGTAGGTAACACGAACGGTGCGAACATCCATCGGGGGTAGCGCGCCGGTTGCGGTCTGGTTGCACGTGAGGTCCTCACAAACCCCCACGTGACAGCGGGTATTTGAGTCTCCGTTGAGGCGATCTGTGACTTTCGGTTCCTGCCCCTGAGCAGCCTCTGCCTTACCCTGACTGAACACATGGCGGACGAGATGCTCTTCACCGTTGCTGGTTCCGTCGCGATGCCGGCCCAGATGATCTCGCTCGAGGAGGCGGGACTCGAAGAACGCGCCGACCTGCAGGAATGGGTGCTCTCCAACCCGATCATCCTGGGGCAGGGCGTCAAGGTCATCACGTTCGAGTTCGAGGGCCTGCCCACCGTCGGGGCCGAGCGTGACCGGATCAACGTGCTCGGGCTCGGCGCCGACGGTCGTCTGGTCGTGGCCGAGCTCAAGAGCAGCCGGACCCCCGACACCGAGGTGCCCACGCTCAAGTACGCCGCCATGGCCAGCCGCCTGCTCCCCGAGTCGCTCGCCGGCCAGTTCTCCCGTCTCCAGTCGCGCCTCGGGGTCCCCATGACCGCCGAGGAGGCCCTGGCCGACCTGCAGGCGCACGCACCCGACATCTCGCCCGAATCCCTCCGCCGGCCCCGCATCGTGCTGCTGGCGCACGACTTCTCGCCGCTCGTCACGGCCAGCGTGGTCTGGCTCAGCGAGATGGGCCTCGACTTCACCCTGATGCAGATCAGCGCCTTCCGCTCGTACGTGTACAACCAGGCGGGCAGCTCCAACGTGCCCATGATCTCGGTGCGCCAGCTCTACCCGCTGCGCGAGGTCGAGGAGTTCACAATCAGCCCCGAGCGCCAGCTGGCCAAGGAGCTGGGCGAGGCCAAGCGACGCGTGCAGGACGCCAGCACGGTGCGGCGCCTGGTGGGCACCGAGTCCGTGGCCGAGGGCACCGTGCTCACCCTCAGCCCGCCGAGCGACCTGGGCGCCGACACACGCAACCAGCTCGAGGAGTGGCTGCACGACGACCCGGCCCGGCGGACGGCCTACTGGCAGAACAACATGGCCGCCCCGGTCGTGTGGGACGTGGACAAGGCGGCGTACACCCCTGCCGCCCTCATCCGCCTCGTCATGGAGCAGGCCACCGGGATCAGCCAGGACTACGTGGGTACCCAGTGGTGGCGCGACCCCAACGGCTGGACGCTGGCCGAGCTGGCCAGCCCCTCGCGGGGCGGGAAGGGCGCGCTCTACCGTGACTTCTGGTCACGCTGGCTCGAGAAGGTGCGCCTGCGCCACTCGCACTGGACCCGCATGTCCACGCTGCCGGCGCAGAACTTCGTCACGCTCCCCTCGCCGTTGCGCGGCACGCACTACGGGCTGAGCTTCACCGCCGGCGGCCGGCTGCGTTCGGACTTCTTCATCGACCTCGGCTCACCCGAGGCGAGCGCGGCGCAGTTCGATGCGCTCTACGGCCAGCGCTCGCAGATCGAGTCGCTCTACGGCGCGCCTCTCGAGTGGGAGCGCCTGCCCGACCGCTCCGCCTTCCGCATCGCCGACTACAGCGAGGGCGACGTCACGCACGTCGAGGACTACGCCTTCTACATCGACTGGATGATCGACGCCCAAGAACGCATGCACCGGGCCATCGGCGAGATCGCCCACGCCCCCGAACCGCCGGGCTCCGAGCCGCCGGACCCCGAGCGCCCGACACGGGATTTCGACCGTCGCTGAGCCCCTTCGCCGCTGGGCCGCTTCAGGACCGCTTGAGCTTCCATACCGCCAGTGGCGCGAAAACGGCCACCAGCCCGACGGTCCACCACAGCGACGGGATGAGATACGTCGAGAGCGGGTGCCCGAGCAGCGCCTCGGCCTTCGGCCCACCGGTGAGGATGCGCGCCGTGTTGACCATCTGGGTCATCGGTTGGTGCTCGGCGAAGCCCTGCATCCACCCCGGCATCGTCGCCACGGGTACGAAGGCCGACGAGACGAAGACCAGCGGGAAGACCAGGAAGGCCAGGCTCTGGGCCGCCTGAGGGCTGCCCGCCGAGAGTCCCATGAAGATGAACATCCAGACGAAGGCGAAGCCGTAGAGGATGGTCAAGAAGAAGGCGGCGACGGCGTCGACGGTGGAGCCGCCGATGCGGAATCCCACGGCGAAGCCGACGACGGTCATGACGAACGTCCCCCACGCCACCAGCACGGTGTCGGCACCGACCCGGCCGGTGACGATGGCCAGCAGCCGGATGGGCAGGCTGCGCAGACGGTCGAAGAGTCCACCGTCCTTGTCGTCGGCCACACCGCTCGCCGCTCCCATGCCCTGGAACAGGACGCCGGTGACGACGAACCCCGGGACCAAGAAGTCGACGTAGGTGAGATTGCCCGTGTGGGAAACCGCGCCGCCGAACACGTAGCGGAAGATCAAGAGGAACAGCACACCCTGCGCCGTGCCCGCGATGATCAGCGTCGGCGTGCGCATGAACTTCTTGAGCGTGCGCCCGGCCACCTGTCCGGCGGCCACCGGGAACGAGGCTCCCCGGTTGAGGACGCTGTCGGGCGGGGCCGGCTGCGCTCGTTCGAGGATCACTTCGGTCGTCATGCCGCGGCCTCTTTCTCGTTGCCGTTGTCGTCGCTCCCGGTGTGACTCTTGCCGTCCGTGTCCGGGCCTCTTGGACCCTGGGGCGGGTCCGAATCGGGCGGCGTCGTCGGGTCGGGCGAAGCCCGGTGCCCGGTCAGGGCGAGGAACACCTCGTCGAGGGTCGGTCGGCGCAGCGCGATGTCCTCGACGACCACACCGGCTTCGTCGAGGGCGCGGATCACGAGCGGGAGCAACCTGGCGCCGTCCGGCGCGGCCAGCGAGCACCGTCGGGTGGTCGGGTCGGTGGCGGGCTCCGCCGTGCCGAAGGCGCGCAGCACCTCGGCGGCCCGCCCCATGGTGGGCACGTCGGCGGTGTGCAGCTCCACCATGTCGGCTCCCACCCTCGACTTCAGTTCGGCCGGAGTGCCCTGCGCGATCACCTGCCCCCCGTCGATGATCACGATGTTGGAGGCCAGGCGGTCGGCCTCGTCGAGGTACTGGGTCGTCAACAAGATGTTCGTGCCGGCCAGGCCCATGGCCCGGATCCCGTCCCAGACCTCGTTGCGGCTGCCGGGATCAAGCCCGGTCGTGGGCTCGTCGAGGAGGAGCAGCCGCGGCGAGCCGACCAGACTCGCCCCGAGGTCGAGCCGGCGCCGCATCCCGCCCGAATAGGTCTTGACGCGGCGGTCGGAGGCGTCGACCAGGTCGATCATCTCGAGGATGCCCTGTGCTCTGCGCCGCGCCTCGTGGGCGCCCTGGCCGTACAGGCGGGCGACCATCACCAGGTTCTCGCGACCCGTCATCATCTCCTCGACGGCGGCGGACTGGCCGGCCAACCCGATGCGGCGCCGAACCTCCATGGGCTGGCGCACGACGTCGTATCCGTCGACCAACAGCGTCCCGGTGTCGGGCTCGATAAGCGTGGCCACCATGCGGATGAACGTGGTCTTGCCCGCACCGTTGGGTCCCAGGATCGCCACGGGCTCACCCGGTGGGAGGGTCAGCGTGAGGTCGGTCAGGGCGTGGACCTTGCCGAACCGCTTGGAGAGTCCCCGGGCCTCGATCAACGCCTGCATGTGGGCGCGCCTCCGTTCATTTTCGTCCGTTCATTGTCGTCCGTTCATTTCGTGTCGTTTCGTGTCGTCCCGAGTGGCGCATCACGGCGTGTCGAGGTCTCATGGCGTGTTGACGGGTCGTCTGGTCACGATTCATCGGGCAACTCGAAGGTGAAGTGCACGGCGTCGGGGTCGAAGTCGCCTGAATGGAACTCCCGCCACAGCTCGAGTCCCTCGAGCGAGCCCGAGGACATCTCCTCGGCCAGCGCGGTCACGAACCTCAGCTCAGCCTCGAGCTGGCGCTCCTCGAACTCCGATTCGAGTCCGAAGAGGCGGGGCAGCCCGGCGTCACGGGCAGCTTTCATCACCCCGCGCAGCGCGGCGATCTTGACCGTGAGCGACTCGGCCCGCCGGCGCAGGGCGGCCAGGGCGTCGTCGGGTTCGAGCGCGGCGATGAAGGACAGGCCCGCCATGAATGCCGGATACTCCTTGCTGGGTGTCCCGATCAGCTCGGTCATCCAGTCGGTCATCTCGACGGTTCCCTCGTCGGTGATGGCGTACACCGTGCGCTGGGGGCGCTTCCCCTGCTGCACCGTGCCGGTGGACTTGATGAAGCCCTTCCGCTCGAGCGACTCGACCACGGCGTAGAGGGACCCGTAGTTCAGGCGGACACTCTCGTGCTTGGCCCGGCTGCGCAGCGTCTGGGCCACCTCGTAGGGGTGCATCGGCTTCTCGTACAAGCACACCAGGACCGCCAGCGCCAGCGGGTTGCTCCTCGACCACCGCGGTGCCATGGATTCTTAGAATACTCTGTTCCGAGTAATCTGTAAAGAGTGTTCGGCCGCCTGACACGTCCAGCCGGTGATGCGGCCACTCGTCGACGACGGATCCGCTATCCCTCGAGAAGCGGCAGACCGACCATCGCCCGGAATTCGGCCGTCGTGTTCACGTGCGGAAAGGCCTGATCGGGCACCGGCACTCCGAGTCGAGCGCACAGGGGCTCCCAACCGTCGGCCACGGTCCACTCGAGCAGCCGGTCCTCGGGCACCCCGGCACGCACGGCCTCGTTGTGTCGATGAAAGGCCGCGATCATCGCATCACGGTCCTCAATTCGGTCGCTGAAGCGATCCCCGAGCAGGCGAATCATGGCAGCCATCAAGGCGTCGCCACCCTCGACCGCCATCCTGATGCCACCGAAGATCGTGTTGGAGCAGCTCGTGTACCAAGCGTCGGGGTCGCGAACCGACAGGATCACCAGGGCGTCGGGGTGAGCACGGGAGAGCTCGGGCCAGAAGCTGGCCCCGGGCCAGTCCACCTGAGCGACGTACCGGTCCATCAGGGAGACCCAGTCCACGGGCCGCCCTTCGACGGCGTCGATCCACACGGGTACCTCCTCGGGATGGGCGAAGACCTCGACCATGTGGTGACACGTGCCGCCCAGAAGCTGCTCGAGTGCGAGCTTCAACGAGTGCGTCCCCGTGCGACCCACCCCGGCTCCCACGACCTTCAACATTGTTCCTCCCGTCATCGTGCGTCCTTGCTCGTTCTTTGCGGATTGTGTCACTACGGCGTTCAACTCGGACGATCCTCCGGACCGACCGGATCAGCCGAAAGGCGTCGGGATCTCCCGGACGGGCGGTGCCGGCTGGAGACTCGACGGAGGCTTCTGGCGCTTCGGCAGGGTCACCTCATGATGCTCGATCGACTGGTAGGGGATCTGGCTCAACAGGTGCGAGATCACGTTGAGGCGGCCCCGACGCTTGTCGTTGGTGTGAGCGATGTACCACGGCGCCCACGAGGTGTCGCTGGCCCGGAACATGTCGTCGCGAGCTCTCTCGTAGTCCCACCAACGGCTGTAGGACTTGAGGTCCATGTCGGAGAGCTTCCACACCTTGCGGGGATCGTTCATGCGGCTCTCGAGCCGCCGCGTCTGCTCGTCCGCGGTGACCTCGAGCCAGTACTTCACCAAGATGATGCCCGACTCGGCCATGGTGCGCTCCACCAGGGGCACGGCGTCGAGGAACCGCCGGGCCTCCTCGTCAGTGCAGAACCCCATCACCCGCTCGATCCCGGCGCGGTTGTACCAACTGCGATCGAAGATCACGACTTCCCCGGCGGCTGGAAGGAACGGGACATAGCGCTGGATGAACATCTGCGTGCGTTCCCGGTCGTTGGGAGCGGGCAGGGCCACCACGCGGAACACCCGCGGACTGACGCGCTCGGTGATGGCCTTGATCGTGCCGCCCTTCCCCGCGGTGTCACGCCCCTCGAAGACGATGCAGATCTTGGCCCCGCTCTTCTTGACCCATTCCTGCAGGGCGACGAGCTCACCGTGCAGGCGGCGCAACTCCCCCTCGTACTCCCGACGCTTCATCCGAGGCGTCGGCTCCGCCGCGTTTCGCGGATCCCTCGTGTCCTTGGTGTCCTTCACGCTGCTTCCTTCGAAGGTGGTCCGGCGGAATCGATCCGGGCCCCGGTGACGGCGTCGGTCACGCTGATCGGGCCCGGCTCGGGCAGTCGCCGTCGGCGGATCCACTTGTTCCCCTCCACCACGACCGGGAGCATCAAGGCCAACCCGAGGCAGGCCAGCCACTCGCGACCGGAGAGCGACTGCGTGAGGAGCCCACTCTGCAGTGACGGAAGCTGGGTGCCGAGCACCAGCATGATGACGGGGACCACCGAGATGGCCACCGCCTTGAGCACCGGGGGACCGAGCCCGGCGGCCGGATCCCGCCGGTTGGTCAGGGCGTTGAAGACAGTTCCGAGGCCCATGACGACGAAGGTCATCGTCAGGGACGCACTCGGGGCGTTCGGGCGCGGCGTGTCAGGGCCTGCAACCAACGGGATGAGCGCGGCGACAAAGAGGACGGCCCCGTAGAGGAGCCAGAACAAGACGGCGGTCCGGTTCGTGATGGGGAGCTTGGGATCGCGGGGCGGTCGGCGCATCACCTCAGGGTCCCCCGGGTCGACCGCGATGACCACCACGCCGGCGGCCGTCATGAAGAACAGCAGGTACAGGACCATCGACGGCGTCAGCGCCACTCCGCTGTTGATGTCGAAGGCCGAGGCGACAACGAAGAGCATGACCAGGGCCAGCAGCTGGGTCATCTGGTAGCGGACATACGAGACGATCTTCTCGTAGACGCGCCGGCCGATCTCGACGGCGTGCACCAGGGTCCCGAAGTTGTCGTCGGTCAGGATCATGCGCGCCGCCTGCTTCGTCACCTCGCTGCCGCTCCCCATGGCCACACCGATGTCGGCCTGTTTGAGTGCGGCGGCGTCGTTCACCGCGTCGCCGGTCATGGCCACGATGAATCCCTGCTGCTGCATGGCCCGGGCCAACCGCAGCTTGTCCTCCGGCGAGACCCGGCCGAACACGTGGAGCTCGGGAAGCTCGCGTCGCAGCTCGTCGTCGGAGAGCGCCCGTAGCTCGCTCCCGCTGATCGCTCCCGGACCGAGTCCGAGCTCGCGGCCGATCGCCGTCGCCGTCACCGCGTGGTCCCCCGTGATCATGCGGACATCGATCCCCGCGCCCAGCGCCGTGTGCACCGCGCCCACGGCCTCGGCGCGCAACGGATCGATCATGCCGACCATGCCGACGAAGGACAGGCCCGTGGTCAGCGACATCGGGTCGTCGCCCATGATCGTCGTCTCGTTGTCAGCCACCAGGCGGGCGGCAAATGCGAGTACCCGCAGACCCTGCGACCCCATGCGCTCGTTGGCCTCGTCGATCGCGTGCCGAGTCTCGGCGATGGGCACCTGCGCGCCGCTCAGCGGTCCGCCCGAATGGGAGCACCGGGCAAGGACCACGTCGGGCGCACCCTTGACCAGCTCGAGCACGTGCTCGTCCCCGTCGGCCGTCACCCGGTGAAAGGTGGCCATGAACTTGTAGTCCGAGTCGAACGGCACCTCGGCCAGACGTGGATAAGCCCGGCGCGTCTCTTCGGCGTCGACGCCGAGTTTGGCCGCCAGCACGACCAGCGCGGCTTCGGTGGGGTCGCCCACCACGTTGCCCACGTCGTCAACCGTGGCATCACTGTCGAGACACAGACCCAGAGCGAGGCGGGTGAAGTCCGGCGTGGACGCCCCGGCCACGGCCTTGAGCTCGCCCGACTTGCGGTAGCCCTCACCCTCCACGTTGAACCAGGAACCCCCGGCGTAGACGGTCGAGACCATCATCTGGTTCATCGTCAATGTCCCGGTCTTGTCGGTGTTGATGGCGCTGGTGGCGCCGAGCGTCTCGACGTCGGTGAGGTTCTTGACGACCGCCTTTGCCTCGGCCAGCTCCTTGGCACCCATGGAGAGCAGGCCCGAGACGAAGGCGGGGAGGCCCGTCGGGATCGCCGAGATCGCCATGGCGGTGCCCAAGAGCAACAACTGCTTGCCGGGGATGCCCCGGGCCAGACCCACGACGAAGATGAACGCCACCGCCGACCAGGCGACCAGGGCGAGCACCTTGGTGAGCGAGTCGAGCTCCCTCTGGAGCGGCGAGCGAGTCCGGGTGACCGAGGTCAACATGGTGGCGATCTGACCCATCTGGGTCTCCATGCCGGTGGCCGTGACGAGGATGGTGGCCGTGCCGCGGGTGACCGAGGTGTTCTGGAAGGCCATGTTGGATCGGTCACCCAGGGACACGTCACCGGCCCGAAGCGTGTGGGCATCCTTGGAGACCGGGGCGCTCTCGCCGGTGAGCGCGGCCTCCTGGGTCTCGAGGGTCGCACAGCGCACGATGCGGGCGTCGGCCGGGACGATGTCCCCCGGCTCGAGCTGGACGACGTCACCGGGCACGAGGTCGACGGCGGGCACCAGCGCCAGTTCGCCGTCGCGGAGCACCTTGGCCTGGGGTACTTGCATCTTGGACAGGGCGTCGACGCTGGCCCGGGCCTTGAGCTCCTGGCGCGTGCCCAGAGTGACGTTGAGCAGCACCAAGAAGGCCACGATGACCGCCGTCGAGAACTGGCTGATCAGAGCACTCACGACGATGACGGCGATCAGCATGAGGTTCATGGGGTCGCGCAGCTGGCTCGCGGCGACGGCCCACAGGGAGGGTGGCTCCTCTGTGGCGATCTGGTTCGGACCGAAGCGGGACAGCCTCGATGCCGCCTCGGCGCGGCTGAGTCCCCGGTCGGTGTCGCTCCCCGTGGCGGCCACCACGGCGGCCACGTCCACGGCGTACCAGGACCTGGCCGCCTCGGGCGTCACCGTCGTCGACGTGTCCCCCACTGTGGCCATGCCCGCCATCTTGCTCCTGCAGCGAGCGCGGTGCTCGCAAAGGCTGTCTAACCTGCCGAGGTGGCACCGGTGGTCCTGCACGTGGCGCCCCACCCCGACGACGAGGCGCTCGGGTGCCCCGCCGCTCTCCTGCACCTGCGCGACCGCGGCTGGAACGTGATCAGCCTGTTCGTCGGCCTCGGCGCCGTCGCGGACCACGCACGCCGGCGGGCCGAGGCGGTCGAGGCGTCGGCACGGGCGGGGTTCGAGGCGGTCTTCATGGACCCGCCGTGCGACCTCGGCCTCGGCGCCGACCTCTCGGGGGCCGCCGCGCGGGTGGCCGACGAGGCCGCCGCCCTTGCCGCCGTTCACCGCGCCTCGGTGGTGGTCTCCCCCTCGCCGCACGACGTCCACCACGGCCACGAGACCGTCGGCCGCGGCGTCCAGCTGGCCATGGCCGCTCTGAGCGACACCGTCCGGTGGTGGATGTGGGGGCTCTGGGGTGACCTGCCGGCGCCCAACGTCTTCTACCCCTTCGACGAGACCATGCTCGAGCGCGCGCTGCACGTGCTCAGTTCCTACGACGGTGAGCTGGCGCGCAACGATTACCGGCGCTATCTCAGGGCGCGGGCCGTCGCCACCGCCGTCACGGGGTCCGAGCGGGTGTTCGGCTTCGGGTCGGCCGGCGCATCAACGCTCCCCTACGCAGAGGTGCTCACCGAGGTGAGGAGGTCCGACAACCGGTTCGTGGCCTCGGAGCCCCACGACCTCGACGAGGGTCCCGAAGGGCCCGGCGCCTACCGGTTGGATGTCACCGCCTGGGTCGAAGGCCCGAGTGTGCGCGAGCTCCTGGGCCACGTCCGGGAACACTGACCCGGCCCAGCGGGAGAACCCGCCCCGGGCCGCCTAGAATCCCAGGGTTCGTCGGGAGCCGCCCGACACGATGAGACGCAGTATCGACGCAACCAGGGAGAGGGAACAGCCGTGGCGATCCAACTGAAGGCCGGGATGAAACTGCGCAGTGCGACGGACGCGTGCGAGATCGTCGTGGTGAAGACGCCGGCCGATCCCGTGGACCTGCGCTGCGGCGGACACCCCTTCGTCGCTCCCGATGCCGAGGTGACGCCTCAGGGTATCGAGACCGGGCTCGACGGGGGCTCCCAGCTCGGCAAGCGCTATGCCAGTGAGGCGTTCGGGGTCGAGGTGCTCTGCACCAAGGGGGGTGACGGCACCATCACGATCGGTGAGGAACCCCTGGAGCTCAAGGGCGCCAAGCCGCTGCCGGCCTCGGACTGACCCGGGTCCGGAAGCCGAACCCGAGAACCCGACCCGAGTGGCAGCCCGAGGAGAAGGAAGTCCCGCGTGAACATCGCCATGTTGCTCGAGATGGCGGCCGAGGGTGATCCCGACACGGGTCGTCGTCGGTTCCCACGATGGCGGGAGTACCGCGGCCGAACTCCTCGAGGCGGCTCGGCGGGCCGCCCTCTTCTTCGAGAAGAGCGGCTCCGAGGTCGTGGGCTACTTCGGCCTCAACTCCGACGTCCTGCCCGTCGCCCTCTTCGGCGCCGCCCTGGCGGGCGTGCCGTTCGCGCCGATCAACTACCGGGCGCCCGACGAGCAGTTGCGCGGCATCCTCACCCGGGTGACGGGCGGTCTGATGATCGCCGACGACGACGAGGTCGACCGCCTTCGGGCGTGCGGGGCCGAGCACGTCATCACGAAGAACGAGCTGTTGGTCGCCATCGCGGAGCCGGTGACCGGCGAGCATCATTTCGTCGACCCCGACGAGATCGGCGTCCTCCTCTTCACCAGCGGGACCACGTCGGAGCCGAAGGCCGCGGTGTTGCGCCACAAGCACCTCGTCTCGTACATCATCACCAGCGTCGAATTCCTGGGCTGCTCACCGGGCGAGGCCCAGCTGATCTGCGTGCCGCCGTACCACATCGCCGGGATCGCGGCCGTGCTCAGCTCCATGTACGCCGGGCGCCGCATCATGTACCTCCCGGCTTTCGACCCGACCGAGTGGGTACGCCTGGCCGCGGCCGAGCACATCACCCACGCCATGGTGGTGCCCACCATGCTGGGGCGGATCCTGGGCGCCATGGAGGAGTCGCACACCACGCTGCCGGCCCTGCGCCACCTCTCCTACGGGGGCGGGCGCATGCCGCTCGAGCTGGTCGAGCGGACCCTGACCGACCTGCCCCAGGTCGACCTGGTCAACGCCTACGGGCTGACCGAGACGAGCTCGACCATCGCCATGCTGACGCCCGACGACCACCGCGAGGCATTCGCCTCCGACGACCCGGCCGTGCGAGCACGGCTGGCCTCGGTGGGCCGGCCCCTGCCCGCCCTCGAGGTGGAGGTCCGCGGGGAGGACGAGGCCGCCCTGCCGGCGGGCCAGAAGGGCGAGATCTGGGTGCGCGGTGAGCAGGTCGCCGGCGAGTACGTCGGGCGCAGCGTGCTCAACGACGAGGGATGGTTCCCCACGCGCGACGCCGGTTGGTTCGACGCAGAGGGCTACCTCTACGTCGACGGGCGGCTCGACGACGTGATCGTGCGGGGGGCCGAGAACATCTCCCCGGGCGAGATCGAGGACGTGCTCATGGCCCACCCGGCGGTGGCCGAGGCGGCGGTGATCGGCATCCCCGACACCGAGTGGGGTGAGGCGGTGGCCTCGGTGGTGGTGCTGCACCCCGGCGCGCAGGCGACCGAGCCCGAGCTCCAGACCTGGGTCAAGGAGCGGTTGCGCTCCACCAAGATGCCGTGCGTGGTCGAGTTCCGTGGGGAGCTCCCCTATTCGCCGACAGGCAAGCTGTTGCGGCGGGTCCTGCGCGACGAGCTCTCTCAGGCCAACCCCGACAACGCCGGAGGCTGAGCGGGCTCGACGGAGGCTCGGAGCTCACGTGGCGCCGGGTTCCCGCGCCCGGTGAACCCATGGTGAGGCGGCGAACGCCGGTGAAGGCAGAAGCGAACCGGGGACGGCCGCCGTGCGGATACGTCGGGCCGTCCCCGGTCGCTGAGGCGGGAACTGCCGGAGCAGCCCCATTCCTCTCCCCCCAAATGACAGCGGACACGTGACCGGTGAACGAGCCTCGATGGGCCGCCCGCCGAAAAGGGAAGCACCACGTGACCGCTGCTGGTGCGAACGTACTGCAACACAACCGCAATGAAGCGTCGCCCCGCTGAGCTGGCCGGAAGGCCGCATCTGACCTGAGAGCCCGATCTGGCGGAGAACCGGGGTCCTCTTGGCAGAATGGGCGCCGTGACGACCACCCTGCAGGAGACCTTGAGCTCCGACGACTACGACGAGTTCAGCCTGCTCCACCTCAACGCGGCCCAGTGGGACCTCCCCTTCGAGAAGCCGCCGGCCGTGTCCCGGTGGGCCTTTGAGCTCCCCTCGGGGCAGTCCGTCTCCTACCTGCGCTGGGGCGGGGGGGACCCTGAGCTGGTCTTCCTGCACGGCGCGGCCCAGAACGCGCACACCTGGGACACCGTCCTGTTGGCCCTGGGGTCTCCGCCCGCCCTGGCCGTGGACCTGCCCGGCCACGGGCACTCGGACTGGCGGCCCGACCGCGACTACGGGCCCTGGCGCAACGCCGAGACCGTGGCCGCCCTTCTCGAGGCCCACGCGCCCTCGGCCAAGTGCATCGTCGGCATGTCGAACGGGGGGGCCACGGTCATCCGCCTGGCCGCGCAGCGCCCGGACCTGTGCCGGCGGGCTCTCCTCGTCGACGTGACGCCCCAGGTCTACCACCGGGGTCTGGAGATCCCCCGGACCGATCGGGGCGCGGTCGCGTTGGTCATGGGCCCGCCGATCTTCGACAGCTTCGACGACATCGCAGCCGCCGCGGTGGCCCAGAGCCCGCTCAGTCCGGCCGCGGGCGTCCGGCTCGGCGTGCGACACAATGCCCGCCGGCTGGACGAAGGGCGTTGGACCTGGCGCTACGACCGCTTTCGCTCCGAGATCCAAATTGCTGAGGGCCCCTCGAGCCATCCCGAGTGGTTCGACTTCACGCCGTTGTGGGAGGACGTCAGCGCCATCGATGTCCCCACCCTGCTGGTCCGCGGAGGCGAGTCGCCCTTCGTCGTCGACGAGGACGCGGCCGAAATGAAGCGTCGACTGCCCTCGCTCGACATCGTGGTCGTCGCCGGTGCCGGCCATTCCGTGCAGAGCGACCGCCCGCTGGAGCTGGCCGCCCACATCCGCCGTTTCGCCTACGGCTGACCGGCCCGAGAGGCGGGTGCCCCGAGACACGCCGTATCATTTCAGCCGTGAAGGGTTCGATCAGTGACGCCCCCGTGGGGGTCCGGACCCTCACGCATCTCCAGCGGCTCGAGGCCGAGAGCATCCACATCATGCGCGAGGCGGTGGCGGAGTCGGAGCGCCCCGTCATGCTCTATTCGGTGGGCAAGGACAGCTCGGTCATGCTGCACCTGGCCCTCAAGGCCTTCCACCCCTCCCCTCCACCGTTCCCGTTGCTCCACGTGGACACCACCTGGAAGTTCCGCGAGATGTACGCCTTCCGCGACTCGTTGGTGTCGGACCTCGGCCTCGAGCTCCTCGTGCACCAGAACCCCGAGTGCGTCCGCCTCGGCATCAACCCGTTCGACCACGGGTCGGCCATGCACACCGATCTGTGGAAGACCGAGGGTCTCAAGCAGGCGCTGGACGCCAACCAGTTCGACCTGGCCTTCGGCGGGGCCCGCCGGGACGAGGAGAAGTCCCGCGCCAAGGAGCGCGTCTTCTCCATCCGCTCGGCCCAGCACCGGTGGGACCCCAAGCGCCAGCGGCCCGAGCTCTGGCGCATCTACAACGCCCGGATCAGCATCGGCGAGACCGTGCGCGTGTTCCCGCTCTCCAACTGGACCGAGCTCGATGTCTGGCAGTACATCCACCAGGAGCAGATCCCGATCGTCCCGCTGTACTTCGCCGCACCGCGCCCGGTGGTCGAGCGAGACGGGGCACTGATCATGGTCGACGACGAACGGTTCCCGCTCGAGCCCGGCGAAGCGCCCGAGCTCCGCAGCATCCGCTTCCGCACGCTCGGCTGCTACCCGCTGACCGGGGCGATCGAGAGCACGGCGGACACCCTGACCCGGATCATCCAAGAGATGCTCCTCACGACCTCGTCGGAGCGCCAGGGACGGGTCATCGACCACGACGCCTCCGCCTCCATGGAGCGCAAGAAGCAGGAGGGCTACTTCTGAGTGGCCCACATCGACCCGCTCATCGCCACTGACATTGACGCGTACCTCGTGCGCCAGGAGCACAAGTCGCTCCTGCGCTTCATCACCTGCGGATCGGTCGACGACGGCAAGAGCACCCTGATCGGCCGCTTCCTCTACGAGTCCAAGCTGGTGTTCGAGGACCACCTCGCCGCGCTCGAGGCGGACTCCAAGCGGGTGGGCACCCAGGGGGGCGAGCTCGATTTCGCGCTGCTGGTCGACGGCCTGGCCGCCGAGCGCGAGCAGGGCATCACCATTGACGTGGCCTACCGCTTCTTCTCGACCGAGCGCCGGACCTTCGTCGTGGCCGACACCCCCGGTCACGAGCAGTACACGCGGAACATGGTGACCGGGGCTTCGACGGCCGAGCTGGCGGTGATCCTGATCGATGCCCGCAAGGGGATCCTGACCCAGACGCGGCGGCACAGCTACCTGGTGTCGCTGCTCGGCATCCGCCACGTCGTGCTGGCCGTCAACAAGCTCGACCTGGTCGACTTCAGCCGGGAGACCTTCGAGACGATCGACGCGGCCTACCGGGACTTCGCCGCCGAGCTGGGCATCACCGACGTCGTCTCCATCCCCCTCTCCGCGCTCCGCGGGGACAACGTCACCGAGCGGAGCGCGAACACGCCGTGGTACGAGGGACCCACCCTCGTCGAGCACCTCGAGACGGTCGAGGTCGACGACGAGCGGAGCTCCCAGCCCTTCCGTTTCGTCGTGCAGTGGGTGAACCGGCCAAATCTCGATTTCCGGGGGTTTTCGGGTGTCGTCGTCGGCGGCACGCTGCGCCCCGGCGACCGGGTGCGCGTGCTGCCCTCGGGTACCGAGTCCACCGTGTCACGCATCGTGACCTACGACGGCGACCTGGCCGAAGCGGTGGCCGGCGAGTCGGTGACGGTCTGCCTGGCCGACGAGGTCGACGTCAGCCGGGGCGACGTCCTCGCCGGGGCGGCCGATCCTCCAGCCGTGGCCGACCAGTTCGAGACACACGTGGTCTGGATGAGCGAGGACGAGATGCTCCCGGGACGGCGCTATCTGATCAAGATCGGCGCGACCACGGTGGGGGCCACCATCGATCACCCCAAGTACCAGGTCAATGTGAACACGCTGGAGCACGCCGCCGCCCGCACGCTGGCGCTCAACCAGATCGGCGTGGCCAACCTGTACCTCGACCGGCCCATCCCCTTCGATCCCTATTCGGAGAACCGGGACACGGGCGGCTTCATCATCATCGACCGCATGACCAACGGCACCGTCGGTGCCGGGCTGATCCACTTCGCCCTGCGGCGTGCGGACAACGTGCACTGGCAGGCGATCGAGGTCGACCACGCCGCGCACGCCTCGCTCAAGGGTCAGCGGCCCGCGGTGGTCTGGTTCACCGGGCTCTCCGGCGCCGGCAAGTCCACCATCGCCAACATCGTCGAGCGCAAGCTGCACGCGACGGGACGGCACACCTACCTGCTCGACGGGGACAACCTGCGCCACGGCCTCAACCGGGACCTGGGCTTCACCACGGCCGACCGGGTGGAGAACGTGCGGCGCACGGCCGAGGTGGCCGCGCTGATGGCCGACGCCGGCCTCATCGTTCTCGTCTCGCTCATCTCCCCGTATCGGGCCGAGCGGCGCATGGCCCGTGAGCTGGCGGGCCGCACCCCCTTCGTGGAGGTCTACGTGGACACCCCGCTCGAGGTGGCCGAGTCCCGCGACCGCAAGGGTCTCTATGCCAAGGCCCGCCGAGGTGAGCTGCCGAACTTCACGGGTATCGACGCCCCCTACGAGGAGCCCGACAACCCCGAGGTCCGCATCACGACGGCCGAGTGCACCGCTGAAGAGGCGGCCGACGCCGTGCTCCGACTCCTCTAGCTCCGGCTCCTCTCGCTCCGGCTCCTCCATGGGCTCGCCGGATCGGAGCGACGGATCTGCGCGGCGAGGCCGCGCGCGGGCAGACTGGGTCGGCTCGGCGGCCGTGCCCGGCCGGGAGAACGCGAGCCGGACTGGGAGGGACGCAGTGAGCGTGCGATCGGTCGATTTCGAGGTGGACGTCTCCGAGGCCGCGGGGCTGGGGGAGCCGGCCCATATGGCCATGACCGTGACCGTGGCCGAGGACACGGGGCGTATCCCCGACGATCCGGTCGTGTGCTTCGCCAAGCCGGGGGCCGGATACTCCCGGCGCTACTTCACCGAGGACCTTCCCGGACCGGCTCGAGGTGCCCAGGCGACCTGGCATGCCGAGCGCGGATGGATCTTCGTCTCGGTCGATCATCTGGGCGTCGGTGACAGCTCCCGGCACGAGGGCGCCCTGCTGACGTTCACGCCCCTGGTGCGGGCGGCCCAGGCCGCAGAGACCGACGTGCGGCAGAGGCTGGCGGCCGGCTCCCTGATCGACGGGCTCGGACCGATCGAGCGCTCGGTGAACATCGGGATCGGGCAGTCGATGGGCGGGTCCCTGACCATCGTGCAGCAGGGACGAAACCACTGTTACGACGGCATCGCCGTGCTCGGCTTCAGCGCGGTGCACACGCACCCCGCCACCGCTCCGGGCACGCCACCCCTCGTCCTGCCCTGGGTGCCCCGCGACACCAGGCTCGCCGAAGGGGTGTTCACCAACGCCCCCGCCCTGGCCGAGCTCACCGCCGAACAGATCGCGCTGATCACCGAAGGGGCCAAGTGGGCCTTTCACTTCGACGACGTGGACCTGGCCATCGTGACCCGCGACCTCGACGACTACCCGGCCCGGCGCGGCGACCTGCCGACGTGGGGCACCGACACCATCCCGGGCACCGTCGGCCTCTGGTGCGCCGCCCCCGGGGCGGTGCTGGCCGAGGCGGCGGGCATCCGCAGCCCCGTCCTGGTGGCGATGGGCGAGCGTGACGTGCTGCCCGACCCCCGGGGCGAACCGCGGGCGTACCAGTCGGCCGCCAGCGTGGACTTCTTCGTGTGTCCGCGCATGGCGCACATGCACAATTTCGCGGGCACCCGCCAGTTGTTCTGGCGGCGTATCGAGACGTGGGCCGCCTGGGTGCGCGTGGTGCGCGACGCCGTGACGGCCCGAGCCGGCGCGGTTGGCGGATCCGGTCCCGGACCTTCGTGACCGACGACCTCGAGCCGGCCGACGACCTCGAGTCCCTGCTCACCCTGGAGCGGGTCGACCGGGACCTCTTCCGGGCCCGCAACGCCAACTACGGCCCGCGCAAGAACCTCTACGGCGGCCAGGTGGCGGCCCAGTCGCTGCTGGCGGCCGCCGCCACCGTCGAGGACGACCGCCTCCCCCACTCGTTCCACGGGTACTTCCTGCGACCGGGCCAGGTCGACCTGCCGGTGATCCTCGAGGTGGACCGCGACCGCGACGGCCGCTCCTTCTCGGCCCGACACGTCGTGGGGGTCCAGGACGGGGACGTCATCTTCTCCATGGTTGCCTCGTTCCACGTCGAGCGGGAGAGCACGACCTTCGACGACGCGCCCCGCCGCGAGGTTCCATCTCCCGAGGACACCGCACGCCGGGGTCGCTTCCCCCTCCTCGAGATTCGCGAGGTCACCCCCAACGATCTTCTCCAGGGGGTGTTCAGCGACTGCATGTGGGTCCGCTCGTCGACGCCCCTGAGCGACGATCCTCGGGTCCACCGCGCTGCGCTCACCTTCCTCTCGGACCTCGGCACCGGGTTCGGCCAGCGCAAGACCCTCGTCGGCCGGGCCGGCCCGTCCATCGACCACTCCATGTGGTTCCACGAGAGCATCCGGGCCGACGACTGGGTGCTGCTGGACCTGCGCCCGATCAAGGCGCGCAGCACGCGCGGGACCTACGACGGGTCCATCCGCGACCGCGACGGGCGGCTGGGCGCCACCCTCGCCCAGGAGATGCTGTTGCTGCCCGGCCACGCTTCGGAACGTCTCGCAGACGAGATGTACGAGGACGAACCGCCGAGCGCACTGGAGGAACGGCGCCAGGCGGAGGATCAGCACCCGGCCCGGCACTGAGGGGTGCCGGTCGCCCGACGTGCGTCGCGCCGCGGGACCGCTGTCGGGACCGGCGCCGGCCTACGCCGGCCTACGCCGATGTCTGAATCAACTTGTGGATCGGCATGACCGCCGGCTCACCGGGATCCACACCGACCTCGGCCAGGATCGGCATCAAGAAGGCACCAAAGGCGGCAAAGCTCTCGGGCGAGTCCCAGACGTCGTAGACCACGAGGTCACCATCCTCGCCGACGCACGAGTGATGGAGACGGTGCGGGTTGTCCCCTTCGCCGGTTGCCTCGAGACGCTTGTGGATCTCGTCGAACTGGTCCAGCGTCATGCCCTTCGGGTGGAAGTACGCGGCGATCGCCATGGTGCTCCTCGCTCCTTCGGTGGTCGGTGGTCGGTGGACGGTGGTCGGTGGTCGGTGGACGGTGGTCGGTGGTCGGTGGTCCTTGTTCGTGCGGCCCGCCGCCGTGGATCATCCGTTCTGCAGGGACGCCGCTCCGTCGAGGCATAGGGTTGCCCCGAATGTCGATCGCCCTCACCGACGATCACCGTGCGCTCTCCCGTACGGCGTCGGAGTTCCTCGCCGCCCATGACGTCCGGGGGGCCGCCCGGGCGCTGCTGGAGGCCGACGCCGAGGCGGTGCCGCCCTTCTGGGCCGAGCTGGCCTCGCTCGGGTGGCTGGGCCTGCACCTGCCCGAGCACCGTGGCGGCTCGGGATTCGCTCTGCCCGAGCTCGTCGTCGTCATTGAGGAGCTCGGGCGCGCCGTGGCCCCCGGCCCCTTCGTACCGACCGTGGTGGTCAGCGCGTTGGTCGACGCGGTCGGCTCCGAGGACCTGGCGGCGCGCCTGTTGCCGGGGCTGGCGGCGGGATCGATCTTCGGCGGCATGGCGCTGACCTCGGACATCGCGGTGGATGGTGCGTCGGGTGCGGGAGCCGAACGGCGACACGCCACCGGTTCGGCTCCGGCGGTCCTCGGGGGCGGCCTGGCCCATGTGCTCTGCCTGGTGGCGGGCGACGACGTCGTGGTCGTGGAGGCCTCTGCCGCGGGGGTCCACGTCGAGGTGCCCGCCAACCTCGATCCGGCACGCCGCTCGGCCCGGGTGACGCTCGAGGAAGCGCCGGTCGAGGTTCTGGCGGGCGGGCGGCGGGCGCTGGTCGACCGGGCGCGGGTGCTGCTCGGCGCAGAGGCGGCGGGCATCGCCGCGGCATGTACCGACCAGGCGGCCGCGTACGCCAGGACACGGGTGCAGTTCGGCCGGCCCATCGGCACCTTCCAGGCGGTCAAGCACCACTGCGCCAACATGCTGGTGGCCTCCGAACTCGCCGCCGCCGCCGTGTGGGACGCCGCCCGTGCCGGTGGGGCCGGGGGGCACGGTGAGGGCCCGGGCGCGGAGTTCTCGCTCGCTGCGGCCGAAGCGGCGGTGCTGGCCGTGGCGGCCGCGGACGAGTGCGCCCAGCTGAGCATCCAGGTGCACGGGGGGATCGGCTTCACCTGGGAGCACGACGCGCACCTCTACCTCCGGCGCGCCGCCGCTCTGGCCGCCGTGGTGGATCCCGAGGCGGCGGCTCGCGACGTCACCGGGCTGGTCCAGCAGGGGGTGCGGCGCTCCCGGGCGCTCGACCTCCCGCCCGAGTCCGAACCGCAGCGCGACGAGGTGCGCGCCTTGGCCGGGCGCATCCGCGGGCTCGACCGATCGGAGCAGTGGGCCGCGCTGAGCGAGGCCGGATACGTCATGCCGCACTGGCCCCGACCGTGGGGACGCGACGCCGGGGCCGTCGAGCAGTTGGTGATCGAACAGGAGCTGGCGGCGGCGGGGATCACGCGCCCGCAGTACGGCATCACCGGTTGGGTGGTCCTCACGCTCATTCAGCACGGGACCGGGGACCAGGTGGAGCGTTGGGTCCCCCCGGCCCTGCGCAAGGAGGTCGTCTGGTGCCAGCTCTTCAGCGAGCCCGACGCCGGGAGCGACGCGGCGGGGATCAAGGCGCGCGGCACCCCGGTGGAGGGTGGCTGGCTCGTCAACGGTCAAAAGGTGTGGACCAGCGGAGCACAGATCGCTGCGTTCGGCCTCGCCACGGTGCGGACCGATCCCGGCGCCCCTAAGCACGAAGGCATCACGACGATGGTCATCGACATGCACGCCGAGGGTGTCGAGGTGCGCCCGCTGCGCATGATCACCGGTCATTCGGAGTTCAACGAGGTCTTCCTCACGGACGTCTTCGTCCCCGACGACGACGTCGTGGGCCCGGTCAACGGGGGCTGGTCCGTCGCTCGGGCCACGCTCGGCAACGAGAGCGTCTCCATCGGAGGAGGAGCGGGCCTGCCCGCCATGCCGACCGACGCGGTGCTCGCCCCGTTCGCCGCGCACGGCGAGCGGTTGCCCGGCGGTGCCGGTCGGGTCGGTCGCTACCTGGCCCGCCACGACACCGTGGCCGTGCTCAACCTGCGCGCCGCGCAGCGCGCCGTCGGAGGCGAGAGTGGCGGCGGTGGCGGCCCGACGTCGGAGGGCAACGTCACCAAGCTCGTGCTCTCCGAGATCGGTCACGAGACCGCGGCCATCCTGGCCGCCCTCGGTGGTCCCGACACCGCGTATACGGAGGGTGACGGCGCGGCGGCGGCCTCAATGGTGCTGTTCCACCGGGCGCTCTCGATCGCCGGCGGGACCTCGGAGATCAAGCGCAACCAGATCGGCGAGCGCATCCTCGGGCTCCCTCGCGACCCGCTCGTCGACGGGGGCGGTCGCCGGCCGGAGAACCCTCAGTCGGCCCCGTCCCCGCCGCCCGACGCCACGTGATCATCTGAGCCGGCCCCGAACGTCGACCCCGGGGCCCGCCAGTCCACCGAGACGAAGCGGTGTGCGATCAGCCAGTCATCGACCACCGGCACCAGTCGGTCTCGATACCGGCCCATGTGGTCCACCCCGATCTCCGTGAAGACGGTGAAGTAGCTGGCGACCAACGCCTCGGAGGGGGAGATCGACTCGAACCGGATGTTGGTGACGTTGTGCCGGACGATCCGCGAGCTGCTGCCGCCAGCCGGGTCGCGCCCGGCGGAGCGCGGCGCGGCGCGTGCCGCGGTGGCGGCACCGTGACCACCGAAACGGGCCACGATCGCGGCGCGTCCGCGGACGGGCTCGGTCCCGCGGATCTCGAGGACACCGTCCTCGCAGAAGGCCGCGGCGAACTCGTCGAGCAGGTACCGGTCCCCGGCGTGGGTGTACCGCGCCAGCGTGTCGCGGCAGGCCTCGCGCGCCGACAACTCCCAGAGCTCGAGCATCGTCACCTCCTTGCGATCCCGCGAGCATGCCCGATCGCGCTGCCTACCCGCTCGTAGAGTCCACCTCCGTGGCACAGGACCCCCCCGGACGGGCCTCGCTCGTCTGGCAACTGCTCGTCGGTCCGCCCCGGCCGGCACGGGGCACCGGGAAGGACCGGATCACGCCCATAGAGGGCCTCTCCGCCCTCTCGCTGGACGCGCTCACCTCGGTGGCCTACGGGCCCGAGGCGATCGTTCTCGTCCTGGCCGTCGCCGGGGCGGGCGCGCTGCACCTGGTGCTGCCCATCACCATCGCCATCGTCGCCCTGCTCGCCATCCTGGTCTTCTCCTACCGGCAGGTGATCGACGCCTACCCCATGGGTGGCGGGGCCTATGCGGTGTCCCGGGCCAACCTCGGCACCAACGTGAGCCTGCTCGCCGCGGCCGCCCTGGTGGTCGACTACACGCTCACGGTCGCCGTCTCCATCGCCGCCGGGGTGGCGTCGCTCCAATCCGCGTACCCGGGCCTCAGCGGGGCCACCATGCCGCTGTGCCTGACCATCCTCGCCTTCATCACCGTGCTCAACCTGCGCGGCCTGGGCGAGACCGCCCGGGCCTTCCTGCTGCCGACCATGGTGTTCATCGTGGGGCTGCTCGCCATCATCGTGGTCGGGCTGGTCCACCCCTTGGGCGTCGGCGAGGCGCAGCTCGGGACGTCCCAGGTACCCACCACCGGGCTCAAGGCTGTGACGTTCCTGCTGATCCTCAAGGCCTTCTCGGCGGGGTGCAGCGCGCTCGACCGGCGTCGAGGCCATCGCCAACGGTGTCCCGCTCTTCCGCGAGCCCCGGGCCCTGCGGGCCAAGCGCACCGAGATGCTGCTCGGGCTCATCCTGGGCGCCATGCTCCTCGGACTGGCCATCCTGGCCAGACGCTGGCACATCGGGCCACGCACGGGACAGACCGTGCTCAGCCAGATCATGGCCATGGCCGTCGGCCGTGGCTGGGCCTACTACATCGTGTCCATCACGATCACCGTCGTGCTCGCACTCGCCGCCAACACGTCCTTCGGCGGGCTCCCGGTCCTGGCCAGCCTGGTGGCCCGCGACAACTACCTGCCCCACTTCTTCACCATGAGGGGCGACCGCCAGGTGTTCTCGAACGGCATCGCCGTGCTCGCCGTGCTCGCCGGCGCGCTCCTCGTCGCCGTCGGCGGCAACACCAACACGCTGATCCCCCTCTTCGCCATCGGCGTGTTCATCGGCTTCACCCTCTCGCAGACCGGCCTGGTGGTGCACTGGCACCGGATGCGCCCGCCCGGATGGCGTCGGCGCGCCGCCATCAACGGTGTCGGCGCCCTGATCACCGCCATCGCCACCATCGTGTTCTTGATCTCCAAGTTCACCGAGGGGGCGTGGGTGGTGGTGATCGCCATCCCCGCCTTCATCCTTCTCTTCGTGCGCATCCACGCCTACTACGAGCGGGCCCGGGTGGCGTTGCAGATCGACGAGACACCGAAGCACCCCGAACCCAAGCACACCATCGTCATCGTGCCCATCAACCGGATCTCACGCCTCGCCGAGCATGCGCTCTGCGAGGCCGAGTCGCTCGGCCAGGAGGTCGTCGCGGTGACCGTCGTGCTCCAGAGCACCGACGAGGCCACCCAGGACGCGGAGACGCTGCAGGCCCAATGGCGCCGTTGGAGTCCCGGGGTGCCGCTGCGGGTGCTGCACACCGAGTACGCCTCGGTCGTCGAGCCCATCGTCTCCTTCATCGACGAGACGAGGGAGGCCCATCCGGACCACCAGGTGGTCGTGCTCATCCCGGTCGTCAGACCCGACCGGTGGCGCTACCGCTTCCTGCACAACCAGGTGGACCTGGTGCTCTCGAGCGTGCTGCGGAGCCGCACCGACATCGTGGTCGCCCGCGTGTCGATGCCGCTCGAGGGGATGGGCGCCCGTTTCCCACGGGATCGCGACGCCACCGAGGTGCCGATCAGGCGCGAGCCGCCGCCTCGGTGAGCGACCACATGTCGGGCTCACCCTCCTGCACGTCCACCACGCCGTCGATGCGGAGCGCCTGGAGGTGCGACATCGCCTCGGCCACGGCGGCCCGGCGCATGTAGCCGGCGATGTCGTCCCACGAACGGGACCAGCGCATCGCCGATGCGATGTCCCACGCCGAGTGCGGACCCCGGCGCAAGACGGCGATCACCTCGGCGAATCGCTCCCGGTGGTGGCGGCGCAGCTCCTCCAGGCGGGCCTGGAGGTCGAAAAAGCGGTACTCGTGGGCCGGGAGGACCTCGTCGACGTCGTAGGGCTCGAGCTTGTCGAGCGAGGCGAGGAAGTCGCCCAGCGGGTTGGCGCCCGCCTGGGGGTGGTACGAGATGTTGGGGGTGATGCGCGGCAGCACGTGGTCACCCGACAGCATGAGGTTGTCGCGCTCCTCGTGGAAGCACAGGTGGCCCGGCGAATGTCCGGGCGTCCAGATGGCGGTGAGGTCCCAACCCGGCACCTCGGGGCGCGCCCCGTCCTCCAAGAGGACGTCGGGGAACACCGGGTCGACCAGGGGACGCAGGGGCATGGCGGCATGCTGCAACGTCGCCAACTCCTCGGCCGGAGCCCCCATCCTCCGCAGCGCGGTGGCCATCAGGTCGAGGAGATCGTCGGGCTGGTTGTAACGGTCGTGGATCAGCCTGGCGTCGGCCGGGTGGAGCGAGATCCACGCTCCGGACGCCTCCCGGATACGCCCGGCCAGCCCGTAGTGATCGGGGTGGATGTGGGTGACCATGACACCTTGGACTTCGGAGATCGCACATCCGACCTCGGCCAGTCCGCTCTCGAGCGCGCCGAAGGCGTCATCGGTGTTCCAGCCGGCGTCGATCAGGTACGGGCCCCGATCGGTCTCGAAGACGTAGACGAGCACGTAGCGCAACGAGTTGTTCGGCAGCGGGACCGGCACGCTCCACAGGCCGTCACGGACCAATTCCACGGGGGGGAACGGATCGTTGGCCGCCGCGGCGCCCCGGGCACGACGGGCGTGCGGAACGGGTTGTGCTGCGTGTTCGTGCTGGTGCGCCTGCGCTGCCATGTCGATCGACCCCTCCTGCCTGTCGATTGAGCGTAAAGCACTCCGGGCCGCGTCGACGCGCCCGGCGCAGATTCGCCCTACGAGGTCACCGCGGCACCGAGACCCCGTCAGGGACGACCTCGTCCACGAGCCCCCAACGACGAGCGGTGGCGGCATCGATGGTGCCGCCCGAAAAGGCCAGCCAGGCGGTGCGCAGCCGGCCGATGCGCGCCGGCAGGCTCACCGTGCCTCCCGCGCCCGGCACGAGACCCAGCCCCACCTCGGGAAGAGCGATCCGCGTGTCGGGCGCGGCGAGAACCGTGCCGGCGAACGCCGCGAGCTCCACCCCGGACCCGAAGGACGCGCCGTGCACGTAGGCCGCCACGGGCTTGCCCAGCCGCGCCAGCGCCCGCCCCACGCTGCGCTGGAGCCGCACCAGGTGGGCCGTCGCCGGATCGGCACGGGAGCCGAACTCGTCCAGGTCGCCCCCGGCACAAAACGCCCGTCCCTCGCCGCGCAGCTCGACCCGGGCCACGTCGGGGTCGAGCGCGGCCAGCGCCAGGGCCTCGCTGAGCTCGTCGCGCATCTGGGCGTCGAGGGCGTTCAATCGTTCGGAACGGGTCAGGGTCACCACGAGCACCCCGCCGTCGTGTTCGACCCGCACCCGTGGGCCGGCGGCGTCGGGGGCGGTCCGGGGCGGGTGAGCGGCACGCCACGAGGCGAACTCCGGCCCCGCCTGAAGGACCGAGTACGTCGCCGACTCGGCCACCAGCCCGTCGTCGGGTGACCGGCGCGGCTGGGCGCGCAGGAGCAGCGCCAGGGCGGTGCACGCCACGGGGCGAGCCTCGAGGTTCTCCCAGATCCGCTCCAGCGCCGGGTCTCCCTCGTCGGCGACGACGTCGCACAGGTCGAACCACCCGGGGTCGACCTCACCGCGCCGCACGCCGACGACGACGAAGGGCAGGCTGGTCATGCGGGCGACGGTCAGCTGGGCCGGCGCCGGCATCCCCTCCTCGAGCACCACCCCCACCGACCCGCTCCGCTCGGGGTCGACCGCTCCCCACAGCTCGGCAACGAGTGCGTCGGCGCTGAGGAGGTCCGCGATCGCCAGACGTTACCCTGCCGGGGTGCGTGACCCCCGCGTGGAACGCTGGGCGGCCAGTGGCGCCATGGCGCTCACCGGAACGCCCGAACAGGCGCTCGGCCCACCCCAACGCCTGGTGGAGGGACTCGAGGCGTTGGCCCGCCCCTTCACCGGCCTCGACCCGCTGGCGCTCCTCGGTGAGCGGGCCGCCCTCATGGGCCTGTGGCGCCGCGGCGCCACCAGCTGCGGCGGGAGCTGCCACCTGGTTCGCGCCCGGGACGCGTTCGTGGCGGTCTCCCTCCCACGCGACGACGACATGGACACGGTGCCGGCGTGGCTCGAGCTCGACGACGTGCCGCCGAATGCTCCCGCCCTGTGGGACGCGGTGGCACGCGCCGCGGCCGGGCGGGATCCCGACGAGCTCGTGGCACGCGCCGCGCTGCTCGGTCTGCCCGTCTCGAGGGTGGGCGAGGCCGGAGGCCGACCCGGCGTGGTGCCCGTCGGACTCGGGAGTGCACCGGTGCGCCAGATCTCGGGCCTCCGGGTGATCGATCTCTCCGCGCTGTGGGCCGGCCCGCTGTGCGGTGACCTCCTCGCCGGGGCGGGCGCGAAGGTGACGAAGGTCGAGTCCACGTCACGACCCGACGGGGCACGCCGCGGGCCGCCCGCGTTCTTCGATCTCATGAACGGGCGCAAACGATCGGTCGTCCTCGACTTCACGAGCGCCCAGGGCCGGGAGCTGCTGGCGCGGCTCGTGCGGCAGTCCGATGTCGTGATTGAGGCCAGCCGCCCCCGGGCGCTCGAACAGCTCGGCATTCGGGCGGCAGAGGTGGTGACCCGAGGAGGCCGTGGGACCGGGGGCGTCGTGGGTGGAGACGGGCCTCAGGTGTGGATCTCCATCACCGGCCACGGGCGGACCGCCCCGGTGGACCGGGTGGCCTTCGGCGACGATGCCGCGGCAGCCGGCGGACTCGTGGTGTGGCGCAACGGCACGCCGGCCTTCTGCGCCGACGCCGTGGCCGATCCGCTGAGCGGGCTGAGCGCGGCGCGCGCCTGCCTCGACGCACTCGGTGCCGGCGGGCGGTGGTTGCTCGACGTGTCCATGGCCGACGTGAGCGCCGACCTGGCCGGGCCGACACTGGCGGCGCCCGACGACGTGGTCGTGGCCGAGCCCCGGGCCCCACGGGTGGCGCGGCAGGCGCCCGCATTCGGGGCCGACACCGCCGAGGTGCTCACCGAGCTCACGTCAGGCCGGGGATGAGGCCCGGCCGAGCCGCACGCCCCGGCGGGCCCAGAAGGGTCGCAGCACCAGCCGGGCCGGCGGGAGCGAGCCGTAGACGAGGACCGCCGAACCGCGTGGAAGGCACCGCAGCTCTTCGGGCGCCAACAGCCGGCGTGGCCCGGTGGTCGAGGTCGTCGAGCGGCGCCCGGATGGATCCCGGGTGACCGAGGGCTGGTCGGCCTGTTCGTCGCCGACCAGCCGGCTGGCGTAGTCGAGCGTGTCGGGATCGGCGATGCCCGGCAGGAACAGCTTCGCCCGGTGGTTGTTGAGCACCGTCGGCGCCCGTGCTCCGTAGCGCCCCCGGACCTGGGCCAGGTCCTGCCACACGGTGACGATCTGGATCCCGTGCGACGCGCACGTGGCGGCCAGCCCGTCCAGCTCGGCCAGTGGCGCGATGTGCGCCGCCTCGTCGAGCACGACGAGGAGCGGCGGACTCAGGGGTCCCCGGCGTGTCGCTGTTTCGAAGGCGTGTGCCAGCACGGTCTGAGTGAGCGCGGTGAAGTACCCGCGCAGCCGGCGCTGGTCGTGGGCCGGCGCGCACAGGTACAGCGTGTGGTCGCCCCCGAGGAGCAGGCCGGGTTCGAAAGACGAGCCGGGGCGCGCGGCGCCCGGCCCGCCGCGCCGCTCGGCGAACGGGGCGAGCACCGTCTCGGTCGTCGTGGCCACCGAGCTTCGCGTCCGCTCGTCCCGGCACCAGGTGGCCTGGGCGGCGTGGAGGGCTTCGGGTGGGCCCAGTCGCTCGAGGATCCCGGCCACCTCACCCACCTCTTGGGTGTCGACCCACCGAATCACGTCGGCCATGTGGCGCCCGTCGAGCGCCGCGGCGAGGAGGAGCGGTGCCAAGAGCTTCGCCGCCGTGGCGTACCAGAACTCGCCGTCGGCGGTGGTGCCCTCGCTCTTCCCCGCCTCGCACAGGTCGGCAGCCACACGGCGGGCGCGGTGCCAATCCGAGCACCCGCTGAGCGGCGACCACGATGACGGGCTCTCGCCGCTGCAGCCGGTCGGGTCGATGCACCACACGGATCCGCGCGCCGAGCGAGCGCCGATGGTGCCGCGCAGCAGGTCGCTCTTCACGCTCGCGGCGACCACGGGCCCGTGCCACCCCAGGATCGCCGGCACGGCCAGGCACGACGTCTTCCCGCTCTGGGTGGGGCCGACGACCACGAGGGATTGAGCGGGCTCGGCGGCCACGGCCGTGCGGCGCACCGACCCTGGAAGCTCGCCCAGAGTGAGGCGGCCCGTGACACTCTCGCCGGGCCTGACCGCCAGTGCCCGCAGGTCGCGTCGACACGCCCAGCGCGCGCCACGCCGAGCCCGACCCACTCCCGACCGCGGTGCCGTCGACCCGCGGCCGCCCAGGCGCCCGATGCCGACGAGGACGAGTGCGCCGAGCGCCAGCGGCAGTACGAGCGCAGCCGGATCCGTCACCTTCATGTCCGCCCCGGCCGGGTTCCGGGACCCGACTGCGACCCCGAACCCGACCCCGACATGGCGCGGTCCGTGTCGACGATCCGCCGCTCCGCCGCGCTGAGACGGTGCTGCACCAGGAAGGATCGCTGGCCCACCTTCCACAGCGCAATGCCCCGGCGGAGCTGGGGCAGGAGTTCGGTCTCGGTGTTCGACAGCGAGAGCAACTCGGCCGCCGCGGCGAGCTCACCGGACGACTGGGCGTAGACCACCCGGGTCTCGGAGTCGGCGAGGAGGCCCTGGGCCAGGGCGACCTGCTCGGAATCCGACGCGCCCACCGAACGGAGGTCCGAGACGCGGTGCAACACGGCGACGTTCGAGACGCCCAAGGCGCGTGACAACTTCCACGAGGACTGGAGCCAACGGGCCACCCCGAGGTTGGAGAGGATCGCCCAGGCCTCGTCCACGACGAGGAAGACGTGCTCTCCCGCCACGGCCGTCCGGGTCAGCGCCGCCTGCAGCCACGCGGTGGCGCACGCCATCAGCACGCCCAACGCGGCCGAGGAGTAGAGCGCGGAGAGGTCGAGCACGACGAACGGGGCCGAGAGGTCCAGGCCCGGCGTCGTGGCCTCGTCGAACATCCCACAGAGGTCGCCGTGCACCAGACGGCGCAGCTCGAGCGCGACGTCACGGCCGTCCTCGACCAGCTCCCGGCGCTCGGTGCGCAGACCCCGAGCGGCCTCCTCGCTCGGCGACAGCAGGGACTCGACCACCATCGGCACGGTCGGGACGGAGGCGTGGACGCTGCATTCGACCAACGCCGCGCCGAGCGCGGCGCGCTCGACGTGGCGCGAGACCACGACCGAGGCAGGCGCTGGCCAGCGACGTCAGCAGCTCGAGGCGTCGCCGTTCCGTTGCATCACCTCCGGCAAGCGAGACACCGGTCCCGGGGCCCGGATCGAGCGGGTTGAGCCGGATGGAGCCGCCCGGTCGCAACGCCACCGGTCGCACCCCCCAGGCATCGGCCAGGTCCGCGTACTCCCCCTTGGGGTCGACGACCCAGGCCCGGCGGCCGAACACCGCCTGGCGCCACAGGAACGTCTTGACGAAGGCGCTCTTCCCCCGGCCGATCTGGCCGAAGACCACCATGTTCGGGTTCGACACGGCGCCGGCGGCGTAGAGCTCGAAGGGGTCGAACACGAAGGCGCCTCCGAGGAGGTCATCACCCACGACGACACCGCGGTCCCCAAGCCCCGCCTCGGCGATGAACGGATAGGCGGCGCCCAGGTTTCGCGTGGTCACCTGGTGGACGGGAAGGTGCGGCATGCGATCTCTCATCACGGGTGAACGGTCGCTCCGCTACCTTGGCGATCTCGCCTCTGATCGGTGGCGACGGCCGAGGGTGGACGCCGGTGAGCCAGACGAACGTGCCACACCCCGACGAACGCGGAAGGGCGAGCGCGACGCCGGTCCCGCTGGTCATGACCCTGTCCGCCCTCACCGTGGTGAGCGGGTTCCTCGATGCGGTGAGCTACCTCGGCCTGGGCCATGTGTTCACGGCGAACATGACGGGCAACGTCGTGCTTCTCGGCTTCGCGGCGGCCGGCGCCGCCGGATTCTCCATGACGGCGAGCCTGTGCGCCCTCGGCTTCTTCCTGACCGGCGCCGTCCTGGCCGGCGCCCTCGCCCGGCGGATCCATTCCGACCGGTCGGTGATGCTGACCGTGATGGTGCTCGAGGCCGTCCTCACCACCGTGGCCGCGCTGATCGCCGCCTCGGTGGCGGTGATCGGGAACGGGGCACCTCGATACACCGTGATCGCCCTGTTGTCGTTCACCATGGGCGCGCGCAACGTGGCCGTTCGGCGCCTTGGTGTCCCCGACATGACGACGACCGTGCTGACCACCACGCTGACCGGACTGGCTGCGGATTCCACGCTGGCCGGCGGGTCCAACCCGAACGCGCGCAATCGGGCCACCTCCCTCGTGTCCATGTTCGGCGGTGCTCTCGCCGGCGCGGCCCTGCTGCTCCATGTCGGCGCGGCGTGGTCCCTCGGCGTCGCATCGGCCATCGTGGTCGGCTCCGCGACGTTCTTCTCGAGGACGGCGCCGCTCGGGCTCGGCCTGGCCTCTTCCTGACCGGTCGGTCAGACCGTGCGCCCGTCCTCCAGATAGACGCAGCCGTCGGAGGCCAGCGCCGCACCCACCCGGCGCCGCAGGGGACCACTGAGCAGTTCGAGCGCCTCGACCGGCTCGACCAGGCGGTGATCGGAGAGCTCCTCCTCCTGGAGTGCGATGGTCCCCAAGACGTCGGCACCGAACGCCCCGCAGTCGAAGAGGAAGCGGATGCCTCCGGGCTTGGACGGCTTGGGCCGGAGGAAATCGACGACCACAAGGCGCCCGCGGTCGACCCGCAGGCCGACCTCTTCGAGGACTTCGCGCCGGCAGGCCTCCCAGGGCGTCTCCCCGTCGGCCTCCATGATCCCGCCCGGCACGCTCCAGTGGGCCTTGTACGTCGGGTTCACCACGAGCAGCCGACCCTGCTCGTCGAAGATCAGGGCTCCGGCGGAGGCGGGGATGCGCGGCAGGACGAAGGTCGCCACAAGGTCCATGGTAGGTGGACGCCGTTGCGCCGCCCCCTCCCGCCCCGGCGCCGCCGCGGCCCCGCCTCATCGGTCACCGCAGGCCGCGACACAGGGGCAGGGTGCAGCTGTACGCAGACGCCTGGTCTCCGTAGAGCCGCCGCAGGACCAGCCTGCTCTGGCCGGCTGCGTGCTGGACCGAATCGACGGCCGTGGCCAGCTCCCCGTCGCTCGGGGCCGAGACGGTGATGTAGCCCGAGAAGCGGAACGAGGCATGTCCCTCGGCAAGCTCTGCCTCGCGGCGGGCCAGCACCTCGGACTCGCGGGCGTGGCGCGCCGTGGACACGAACCCGCCCCTCCGGCGCAACTCGGCGTCGGCCAGGCGGGCCGTGCGCGACGCCTCGACCTTGCGCACCGCGGCGTCGGACCCGAGCGGCTCCATCACCACAGACACCGTGCAGCGGGCGGAACCCAGCAGCAGGGGCGCTAGGAAATCGCTTCGGACCTCGACCCGGGGCCACTCCGCCACCCAGAACGTGGCGTGCACCATGCCGTCGACGCGCACCGACGACCAGCTCTCCGCCATGGCCATGGGCCAGGGGTCGCTGGACCACAAGGTGGTGCCGTCGGCGTGCACGCGCGGCTCGTAGGTGCGCAGCAGCAGCTGGGTCAGGCCTTCGGGCCCGAGCACGGACTCCACCTCGACGTCGGCATCGGCCAGCACCCGCGAGAGCGACTCCACCTCTCGCGCCAGGGTGGCGCACCCGACCTCGACCGATCGCGTGAGCCGCACCTGGAGGGCCACGACCACGTCGTGGGCACGGGTGTGCGAGTCCATGTCGTCGAGCAGCGACTCGTAGGACGCCGTGCACTCCCCGGCCGCGTCCGACGCGGAGGCGGCGGCGAGGTATGACCGGACGCCCTCACCGTCGTCGGGGAAGGACGAAGCCACCCACTGCACCCGGCGCACGGGCGAGCCCTCCCGGGCGAGCGAGGCCAGCACCGACGCCCATGCCCCCACTCGACGGTCCTGGTCGTCGGCACCGAGCAGTGCGAAGCTCGCGCCGCGCACCGCCAGGGCGGCGGTCAACGTGCGTGCCCGGCGGTCGTGCACGACTCCCATGTCTCTCCAGCCACTGCGCAGGAGACTCATCCCGCGCAGCACCGGCTCCGGTTCCCGGCGCGCGCCACCGCGGTGGAACCGGCCACCCCGGGACCGGCGCGCCGCCCAGCACAGCGCCACCGGGAGCCACTCGTCACCCGTCCGGCCTCCCACCGGCACGGTGGCCAGCGCGCCGTAGAGGACCAGGATGCCGATGGCCGCCGCCACCCCCAGCGCGTTGGGCTCCCAACGCAGCGCCACCACCCCGAAGAGCAGCCCGAGCGCCACGGTGAGGATCTGGCCGGCGCGCCAACCCGCAAGGGCACCGCCGCGCTCGCGTGGGCCGAACCGATAGCGCACGCCGCCGTCGTCGTTCACCGCACACCTTCCGAGCCGGGGCCGCCATGATCATCTCCGGTGCCGCGGTCAGGCGGGCGGTCCGGATGCCCCGGGGGCCACGACGGGGGGAGCGAGCAGATCTGCGGTCCGTGCCCGTCGTCTCCCATGTAGTGGCGCTTCTTGCCGGGGTCGACCGGGGGGATGATCCGGCCGCCCGGCGGCACGCCCTCCCATTTCCACGCGTCTGCCGGGGTGGCAGGCCCGGTCGGCTGAGGCGAGCGCCACGAGAACCGGGGGCGCTGGGCCTCTGGCTCCTGACCCGCCGGACCCGGCCCGCCCGACCCTGCGGCGCCCGGACCCGAGGCCGCGTCGAGGACGGGCTTCGGACCTCTGTCGCGCCCGGCCGCGCCCGGGCCCGCTGCGGTGAGCTCGGCGACCTTGGCGTCGAAGACCGCCTGCGACCGGGGGTCACCGCGCATGAGCGGCACGGTCGACTCGCCCTCCGGCGTGTCGGTGTCCGCGTCCATCGGTGTCTGCGCCATCAGGCGACCCTCACCGGCTGACTGCAGGCCCTGGTGGAGCGCGAGGTTCGCCGCGGTCCGGGGCAGTCGCGTCATGGCGGAAGTGCCTCGGCTCCGCAGCCCGTCGAGATGCCCCACCGCGCCCGCCTCGACGGCCGGGATCAACCGCAGGATGGCGAAGGGTACGAAGGTGGCCATGATGAGCAACGCGCCTCCGGCCAGCACGGAGGAGAACCCCGAGCCGTGCGAGCCGCTGGCTGCCGTACCCGAGGACACTGCGCCGGCGGCCAGACCGAGGGTGGCGACGATCACGAACTTGGAGAGGATCAGCGCGGCCAGGGTCTCGACCAGTCGCCGGCACCAGTGTGAGATGGCCGGCCAGACCAGGGTGGCCAGAGCGAGCGGCAGGAACAGCACGGCGACGTAGACGGCGGCGGCCCGGATCAACAGCTCCAACCACAGGACGAACGCGGCCACGGCGATCAGGAGCCCGATGAGCAGCAGTACGAAGCTGGCGATGGTCGGGTCGGCCGCCGCGGCCACCAGCCCGGTGGTCACGCCGCTGAGCAGCGACGTCACCTCCGCGCCGGAACCCCCCGCCACGGCGTTGCTCATTGCGTCGGTGATGGAGAGCCCCATGATCACGACCTGGATCGCCACCCCGGCGAGGAGCAGGGCCAGCGGCACCCGCAGGAGGAAGGTGCGCACCAGCTGGCCGGCGTCCTGCCGCAACACCGCCTGCAGCGAGGAGACCAGCAGCAGGGGAAGGATGACCACCCCGGCGAGCGCGGTCATCTGCCCGTAGTGCGTACGGAACCAGTCGGCGCCGACGTTGACGGTGGTCGTCGAGACCATGACGTCGCCGATCTGGCCCAGCAACCACTCGGCCCCGCTCGCCACCCACTGGCTGATGCCGTCGAGGACGGACTCGAATCCCGCGGACGCGATGGAGCCCCCGATGCTGCCGACCTGGCAGATCGGATTGAGGACGTCGAGACCGGTGCAGCCGGCGGCGAGCATGGTGCTGGATCCTCGGGTGGAGCGTGTCAGTGAAGGTTGACGCCGGCGTGGAAGAAGAAGTTGACGATCGGTGGCGCGGCGCCGATGAGCAGCGCGGCGAGACCCGAGACGAGAACGGCTCGCCGACCGACCATCGACTGCTGGAAGTTCTGTGCGTGCACCCCGAGCGCCCAGGCGGCCGCACCGATGAGGATGCCGGCGAGGGCCGCGATGAGCGCCCAGGCCCCAAGACCGTCAGTGAGCTGCTGCAGCGTGCCGCCTCCGGGCAGCGCGTTCACGCTGGGGTTCAGGGAAACATCGGCCAACCGCCATACCACCATGGGAGACCTCCGGGTCACGGCCGACGCCGGGACTTCCGGGTCGCTGTGACGGTTGGGAACGGTCCCTGTCCAGGGGCGGACGCAGTTCTTTCGGAGGTGTTCGCAGTGGACGCTCTGGCCCTGCCATATTGGGGGTGTGCCGTTGAGCGGGCCTGCCGAGGTCAACCTGAGCCAGACCCAGGCAATCCTGGTCATCCTCGGCATCGTCGCCGCCTGCGTCGTGGTCGGCCTCGTCGCCGCTCTGCTGGGACGCCGATCGGGGCGGCGAGCCATCTCCCAGCGCCTGGCCGCGCTCGGCACCCGCCTGGGTCTCGATCCTCCCGAGGACGAGAACAATGTCGAGACGTCCCTGGCCTATCTCGAGCAGGTCACGGGGGGTGCGGCGCAGGCCGTGACCGAATCGAGCTCCGACGCCATCCGCCTCCGTCGCTCCCTCGACACCCTCACCCAGGGCGTCGTGCTCTGCGACGAGAACGGGACGGTGATCTACCGCAACGGCCGCGCCAACGCCCTGATGGTCAGCCGCCACGGTGATGCCCTCGCTGCACAGGCGGTGACCGAGGTTCTCGAAGATGCCTGGCACGAGGGCTCGGCCGAGCGCACCCTCGACCTCTACGGGCCGCCCCGGCGCACGCTCCAGGTCCGGGCCCGCCAGATCGACGACGGTCGTCGGCCCCTCGGGGTGATCGCGTTGATCGAGGACGTCTCGGAGCGCCGGCGGCTCGAAGAGATCCGGCGCGACTTCGTCGCCAACGTGAGCCACGAGCTCAAGACCCCGATGGGTGCGTTGGGACTGCTGGCCGAGACCCTCGTGGCCGAACCCGACCCCGACGTGGCCTCGCGCCTGGCCGGACGGATCCACAACGAGGCCTTCCGGGTGAGTCGCATCATCGACGACCTGCTCGATCTCTCCCGCATCGAGTCCGAGGAGGCGCCGCCCCGCGAACCGGTACTGGTGAACCTGGTGATGGCCGACGCCATTGAGCGGGTGCGCGCCTCGGCCGACCAGAGGGGCATCGAGATCGTGCTGCACGAGCCCTCTCCCCCCGTTGCGGTGATGGGCGACCGGCGCCAGCTGGTTTCCGCCATGCACGCCCTGCTCGAGAACGCCATCACCTACTCCTACGACAACTCGAAGGTGGTGGTGACCGGGGCGGTCCACCGTGCCGCTCTGGGCCTCTCCCAGCAGGGAGTCGTCGGCGTCCTGGCCGGTGAATCAGAGGGCCCGGCGACGATCAGGGGTCCGGAGATCACGTCCGAGGAACCCGATCGCCGGGGAGAGTCGGGCGATTCGCCCCCCGGCGAGCTCGGGCTCGGCACCACTGAGCAGGCCCCGCTCGAGGCGACCGACGCTGGCGCGACCCCGGACGTTCCCTCCGACGACGCTCCGACCGGGGAGGTCCCCTCCGACGACGCTCCGACCGGGGAGGTCCCGGTGGTGGTGTCCGATGCGTCCGATGCGTCCGATGCGTCCGAATCGTCCGAATCGTCCGAGGGGTCCGAAACGCCAGCCACGGGGGCGGCGGACGGGGAATCTCACGCCCCGACGTTCACGCCCGAGATACTCGACCAGTACTCACACCAGGAGGACGCCGCGCTCCTTGGCGCGCCCGCCACCGGGACGACGGCTCCCGCCGCGGCCAATCCGCTCGACGGCGACGGCGGGAGCGGGGGCGGGAGCGTCACCGTGGAGAGCGCTGCCACCGGCTCGGCCTCCTGGCGCATCGAGGAGCGGGACAGCGTGCGCTTGTCGGTGCAGGACCACGGCGTCGGGATCCCGGCCCGCGACCTCGATCGGATCTTCGAGCGCTTCTACCGCGTCGACCACGGGCGCAGCCGCGACACCGGCGGCACCGGTCTGGGCCTGTCCATCGTGCGTCATGTGGCCAACAACCACCAGGGCTGGGTCGACGTCGAGTCACGCGAGGGAGAGGGCTCCACCTTCACGTTGGTGCTGCCCATCCAGGCGGAGCGGGTCGGATGAGCAAGGCCGGATCAGGGCGGGGTCCGGGCAAGAAGGCACGCCCGGTGTCGGGTGAGGGCCCGGTCAAGGTCCTCCTGGCCGAGGACGAGGAGTCGTTCATCGAGGCGCTTGTCATCGGGTTGACCAACGAGGGGTTCCGCGTCACGGTGGCCCGCGACGGCCAGGAGGCGCTCCAGCTCTACGACGAGATCGCCCCCGACATCTGCCTGCTGGACCTCATGCTGCCCAAGATGTCGGGCATCGACGTCTGCCGGAACATCCGATCCCGCTCGCAGGTCCCGATCATCATGGTGACGGCCAAGGGCACGGAGATCGACACGGTGGTGGCACTCGAGGTGGGCGCCGACGACTACGTCACCAAGCCCTACCGCCTCCGCGAGCTCGTCGCCCGCATGCGCGCCGTGCTCCGACGCGCTCCCGGCGGGGCCGAGACCACGGATCACGCCGGCTCACTCGAATTCGGGAGCGACGGGATCTGGGAGGCCAACGGGATCAAGGTGGACTTCGACCAGCGACGCGTTTTCGTGCGAGGTGACGAGGTGCACCTGCGCCGCAAGGAGTTCGAGCTGCTGCGCCTCCTGGTGGAGAACTCCGGGCGCGTCCTCACCCGTGACGTGCTGATCGACCGGGTCTGGGGCACCGACTACATCGGCGACACGAAGACGCTCGACGTCCACGTCAAGCGGCTGCGCTCGCGCATCGAGGCCGACCCCTCGACCCCCGTGCTGATCACGACGGTGCGTGGCGTGGGCTACCGCTTCGCCGGCGCCGGCTCCTGACGGCGCCGCTTCGGACCGCCTCCCACCGTCACGGCGGCACTCAAAGCGCGGAGGGGCACGTGCGGCGTTGGGCACGTGCGGCGTTGGGCACATGCAGTGGGACGAATGAGTATGCAGCCCTGAGCCGGCTCAGCCCCGCCTCCGTTGGTCCCTCGAGCCGTATATGGGTCCGCGTATACGCGGCGCGCAACCACCGGACGCCCCCGGACCCGCACTCGACACGAATAGTTATGCACACACTCTGCATAACGAACGGCGGGACGGTCGGGAAGCTGACGGGTTGACGGAGCGGTTGGCCAGACTCACCATGGACCCATGAGCGAGTCAGTGAGCTGGGAACGATGGGATTCTCTGCGGACGGCGGAAACACCCGACCCCGTTGAGATCTTGAAGGCTGTGGCGTCTTTCCAGCGGTACTTCAAGGCCGTTGAACGGCAGGCCATTGACGCCGCCAGGGCCGAGGGCCGGAGCTGGCAGGAGATCGCCGCCGCCCTCGGCCACGACAAGCGAGACCTCTTCCGGCGGGCTGGCGTGACGTGGGATGACGCCAACCGAGAGCCGTGGATCAGTTCGGTGAATCAGGCCCGAGACGCACGGGCCGAAGTCGGACTTGACCCCTTCTGGGATCAGTCGCCCGTCAGTTCGCCGAGGACCTAACCCGTAGGGTCGTCTTCACTGATTTCGATGGCGGCGAACTCCCCCGCTGGGAAGATGGCCACAGGCGGCTTGCCCTCGCCGTTGTAGATATTGAGGTTGTCTCCGTCTCCACCCGTGAATCCATGACCGGTGCCCCTTGCCTCAACGACCAAGGGGTTACCCGTTGCGTCGGTGATCTTCAGCGTCACCCGATAAGTCTTCACGGGTGTTCAAACTAGTTCCGCGAACACAACCACGTACGTTCCGCCGCAGGACTGTCTACCGCCGGCGTGTCGAGTGTGTCAGTACCATCGTCATGCGCACACTCTGCATGACGAGCGGCGGGACGGTCGGGGGCTGCGAGCGTGGACTGCGTTCAGACGACGAGACGGTCGAAATCGTCGGGGATCGTGACACCCGACAGCGACGTGACGTCGACGTGTTCCCCCAGATGGGTCAGCACGAGGTGCACACCGCGGTGGGCCGCCTGCAAGGCACGGATCGAATCCTCGTCCATATGGCTGGTCGGGACCCCGGGCGGGGTATGGCGACCGTTGCACTCCACGACGAGGACGTCCGCTTCGGCGCCCAGTCGGGTGAGGCCCTCACAAGGAGTGGTGTCGCCCGAATAACCCACGATCCGACCCGGGCGCTCCAAGAGGTAGCCGAAACAGCGCAGGTAGGGAACGTGGACGACCTCGACGGCTTGGAACCGCAGGTCCCCCGCGCTCTGCCAGTTGCCGTCGACCTCGACGAATCGCAGGTCGAGCCGTCGGCGTGCCACGTCGTACACGGATCGGACCGCCCCCGCGTCGCACACCCGGGCGAGGTGGTCCTCGATCCCCGGCGGTCCCACGACGTGCACCGTGCGGCCGCCATCGTCCTCGGCCATGGCCTCGAGCAGGAAGGGCCAACCGAAGCAGTGATCGGCGTGGAAATGCGACACCACGATCACGTCCACGTCCCCGACCGAGAACCCGCACTGCCGCAAGTGGGGCAGTGCGATGGGTGAAGGCTCCACCAACACGGACGAATCCATCACGAAGCTGTTCCAGTAGCGCCCGGGCGGCGCGAGGAAATTGCCGGTCCCGAGAAAGGTGAGCTCCGTCATGTCGCCGAGGCCACCGTGATCACAGAACCGAGTGGTTCCCAGTGTCCTTCACGGTGCCTTGAGCAACAGCTCGCCGCCGACATAGGGCGCCAGCACTTCGGGCAACCGTACGGTCCCGTCCTCCTGACGTCCGTTCTCCACCAGGGCGGCCCAGATCCGGGGCCATGCCAGCGCCGAGCCGTTCACCGTGTGGACGAGCCGGAGCGATCCACCCCCGGCGGGGCGATAACGCACGTTGGCGCGGCGGGCCTGGTAGTCGCGGAACCAGCTGACCGAGCTCACCTCGAGCCAGCGGTCGACGCCGGGCGAGTACACCTCGAGGTCGAAGGTACGGGCCGACGAGCCACTGAGGTCCCCGCAACACAGGTCGAGCACCCGGTAGCGAAGGTCGAGGTCCTGCAGCATCGACTCGGCGCGCGCCAAGATGTCCGCCTGGGCATCGAGGGCACCCTCGGGTGCGGCGTAGGCGAAGAGCTCCACCTTGTCGAACTCATGCACCCGGAGCAGCCCGCGCGTGTCGCGCCCCGCCGAACCCGCCTCACGCCGGTAGCAGGCCGTCGATGCCGTGAACCGCAAGGGAAGCTGCGACTCCTCGAGGATCTCACCGCGGTGCATGCTGGTCAGGGGCACCTCGGCCGTGGGGATCAACCAGAGATCGTCCCGCTCGATGTGATAGGCGTCGTCGGCGAACTTCGGAAGGTGCCCCGTCGACGTCATGGTCTCGGTCAGCACCGCCGTCGGCGGGCGGATCTCCTCGTAGGTCGGCGCGTGGCGATCGATGGCGAAGGCGGTGAGCGCGCGCAGGAGGCGGGCCCCGGCGCCGCGATAGAGAGGGAACATGGAGCCGGCCAGCCGGGCGCCTCGCTCCATGTCGAGGAGCCCGAGCGCCTCACCGATCTCCCAGTGGGGCACCTGCTGGTGCGCCAGCCGCTCGGGTTCCCGGCGGCCCTCATCGTGTCCGGGCCACCACCGCCGGATCTCGACATTGTCCTCTTCGCCGGCACCGTCGGGTGCGTCGTCGGCCGGGAGGTTCGGCAGGTACAGCAGTCCGGTGCGCACGCGCTCCCACAGGGCGTCGACCTCGGCCGCGGCCTCCCGCTCCTCCTCGCCGAGCACCCGGCTGCGGGCACTGAGCTCGTCGGCCCGGCCCGTGTCGCCGGACTTGCGGGCCTGCCCGACCTGGCGCGAGAGCTCCTTGACCTCGGCCCGCATCGTCTCGGCCTTGGCCACCCTGGCCCGGTGCACGAGATCCGCCTCGACCACGGCGTCGACCTCGGAGCCCTCGACGCCACGACGCGCCAGCGCGGCCTTGACCCCTTCAGGGTCGTCACGGAGCATCCGCAGATCGATCATCCCTGCTCAAAGTAGCCTGCGACGCCGTGCCAGCCGTCGAGGTCGCGGGTCTCACCGTCCGCTACGGGCCACCGGGGGCTCCCCCCGCCGTCGACGACGTCGATCTGTCCGCCGAGAGTGGCGAGGTGCTCGTGGTGCTCGGTCCCAACGGGGCGGGGAAGACCTCCACGATCGAGACGCTCGAGGGGTACCGCCGGCCGTCGGCGGGCAAGGTGTCGGTCCTCGGGCTCGACCCCTTGCGCGACCACGTGGCACTGGCGGGCCGCATCGGTGTGATGCTCCAGCGCGGCGGCGTCTATCCCATGTTGGGGCCGCGCCGGGTCATCGAGCTCTTCGCGGCCTACTACCCCGACCCGTTGTCCGCCGACGAGCTGCTCGACTTGGCCGGCCTGGCCAGTGTGGCGGGAACACCCTGGCGTCACCTCTCGGGGGGCGAGCAACAGCGGCTCTCCCTGGCCCTGGCCCTGGTCGGCCGGCCGGACGTCGCCTTCCTCGACGAGCCCACGGCCGGCGTCGACCCCGAGGGTCGCATCGCCGTGCGCGCCGTGGTGGCCGGGTTGCGCGAGCGCGGCGTGTGCGTCGTGCTGGCGACGCATGAGCTGACCGAAGCCGAGAAGATGGCCGATCGGATCGTGATCATGTCCGCAGGGCGCGTCGTGCTCGAGGGCTCCCCCGCAGAGCTCGCCGCCGGTTCGGACCGTGCCGAGGCCACCGCTGTCGTCAGCTTCGGCGCGCCGAGCGGTCTGGACACCGCCGCACTCGCCGGTTCCGTCGGTCCGGGGACCCTCGCCGCCGAAACCTCTCCCGGCCGATACCGGGTGGAGGCCGGCGGAATCCTCCGCACGCCGGCACTCACGGCAGCGGTGGCCGCCTTCCTGGCCGACCGCGACGCCACGCTGACCGATCTCGTGGCGGGCCGGACACTCGAGGACGTGTACTTCGACGCGGTCGCCGCGGCCGCTCCACCCGAGCCGCCGAGCACTCCGGAATCGACGCGCGACGGGCGGGGGCGGAATCGCCGAAGGGCGCCGCGGTGAGGTCCGGCGCACTGCGGCCGCTGAGCGCCCAGACAGGCGCGGAGATCTTCATGACGCTGCGCCGCGGGGAGACGCTGTTGCTGACCCTCGGGATACCGGTCGTGTTCCTGGTGTTCTTCAGCAAGGTCCCGGTGGTGTCCACACCCGCCAGCACGCCGGCCGACTTCTTCGTGCCGGGGATCCTGGCGCTCGCCGTGATGTCGACCTCCATGGTGTCACTCGGCATCGCCACGGGTTTCGAACGGGGCTACGGCGTGCTGAAGCGCCTGGGGTCGACGCCACTCGGCCGGCCGCGGCTGCTCGGCGCCAAGGTCATCACGATCGTGGCCGTCGAGGTGCTCCAGGCGGCCATCCTGCTTCCGGTCGGACTCGCGCTGGGGTGGAACCCCGGCGGGGCGGGATCGCCGGCCGTGGTCGCCGCGCTCGGCGTGATGGCGCTCGGTTCGGTCGCCTTCGCCGGTATCGGGTTGTGCATGGCCGGGACGCTGCGGGCCGAGGTGAACCTGGCCGCCTGCAACGGGCTCTACCTGATCCTGTTGTTGCTCGGGGGCATGATCGTGCCCGTCGGGAAGCTGCCCGGCGGCCTGGCCTCGCTGGCCAAGCTGCTGCCCGCCGAGGCCCTGTCGTCGGCGCTCCACGCCACGCTCGGCCAGGGGGTGGCCCCCGGCTGGGAGTCGGTGACGGTCCTCGTGGTGTGGGCAGTAGTGGCGCCGGTGGTCGCCGCGCTCACGTTCCGCTGGGAATGAGCGCCTGCTCGTCAGCGGTGAACTGTGCCGGCGTGAGCGTGTCGCCGTAGGCGATCTTGGCGATCTTGCCGTTCGCCCCCACGAAGACGGTGTGCGGGTCACCCCGGAAGTAGAACGCTCCCTCGGTGATGGTCAGGTCCGGATCGTCGGCGACCGGGAAGGTCACGCCCGAGCTCTCAATGAAGGAGTGTGCCTTCGAGAGGGTGTCCTCACTGTCGACGCCGATGACCCGGACATGCGACAGCGGGCCCCCGGCGGCGTTCTGTCTCCGCACTGCTGCGGCCAGGGGCGGCAGCTCCTGGTGGCACGCCGGGCACCAGTTCCCGAAGAACAGCAGCACGGTCGGTCCGGCGCGGCCCGAGCCCCGCGACGACACCGCGACGGTGGCGCCACCCCGCGGACCGATGTTGCGGGCGGTGAAAGCCGGGACCGGGTCGCCCGGCTGTGGCTGTCCCCCGGCGCTCGGGGTGCCCGAATTGCCCGAGGACCCCGTGTTGGTGCCGATGTCGGTGAACAGCCCGATGAACACGACGATCAGGATCCCGATGCCGAAGCCCATAAGGAGGAAGCGCTTGCGCGCCGGGCGCCGCCGCGGCGCGACCGGGTCGGCCCCGGGTTGGGCGGGGGGATCGGCAGGGGGCGAACCGGGCACGGGCTCCACCGAGGGATCCGGGGGTCCTGCGGTCGTCATCGAGCGCGGAGGTTAGTGAAGGTGGCCGCTCAGGAGTACGTCACCCGCCATGGCCACGAAGAGCACCGTCAGGTAGGTGATGGAGTACCCGAACACCCGCATGGCGTCGCGGCCGGTGGCCCGGTCGGCCTGGGCCAGCCCCCACAGCCGGGTGACCAGCCACAGGAACACGGCGCCCAGCACCGCCGCGGTGACCATGTAGATCCACCCGAGCCGCGCCACCGGGCCCAGCAGAAACGTGCTCGCCACCAGCGCCACCGTGTAGTACACGATCTCGGTCGTGGTCCGTCTCATGGAGGCCACCACCGGCAGCATGGGCACGTCGACCGCGGCGTAGTCCTCCCTGTAGCGCACGGCCAGTGACCAGAAGTGAGGCGGAGTCCAGATGAAGATGATGGCGAAGAGCACCACCGGAGCCCACGACAGGCTGTCGGTCACCGCAGCCCACCCCACCAGGACCGGCACGGCGCCGGCCGCGCCTCCGATGACGATGTTCTGCGACGAGCGGCGCTTGAGCCACAGGGTGTACACGAAGACGTAGAACGCGGTGGCCGACACCGCCAGGACGGCGGACAGCAGGTTGACGGCGAGCCACAGCTCCACGAAGGCGACGACCTCGAGGACGAGCGCGAACACCAGCGCCGCGGTCGGCGTCACCGCGCCCGTCACCAGCGGCCGGTTCTTGGTCCGCTTCATGACTCGGTCGATGTCTCGGTCGACCACCATGTTGATGGCATTCGCCCCACCGGCGGCCAGCGCACCCCCGAGCAGGGTGGCCGCCATGAGGGACACCGGCGGCAGCCCGCGTTGAGCCACCACCATGGTGGGCAGCGTCGTGACCAACAAGAGCTCGATGATCCGCGGCTTGGTCAGGGCGACGTAGGCCCCGAGCGTCGACCACGACCACCCAGCTCGCCGATCCGGCAGGGCGGGCGCCTCAATGGACATTCGGCCCACCAGCCTAGGACGGGGACCTCGCCCGGGACCAAGCCGCAGGTCCCGGTACGCTTGACCCGCGTGTCTCGGCGCCGGATCCCCACCGTGTCCCCCTCGTCGAGCCACCGGCTCGACGTCCTCGCTCTGGTCCTGACCGCGCTCATCGTGGTCACCGGTGCGGCGGTCCGCCTCACCGGCTCGGGACTGGGCTGCAGCGACTGGCCCGCGTGCTCGGTGGGTCATCTCACGCCGGCGGTGCAGTTCCACGGCCTGGTGGAGTTCGGGAACCGCCTCATCACGGTGGTCCTCACCGTGGGCGTGGCGGCCGCCTTCGTCGGCTCCCTGCTGCGCTCGCCACGGCGGCGAGACCTGATCTGGCTGAGCGGGGGGCTGGTGGCGGGCGTCCTGGCCCAGGCGGTGCTGGGGGGCATCGTCGTCTACACGAAGCTGAACCCCTACGTCGTCATGGTGCACTTCGTCGCATCGATGCTGCTGCTCGTCGACGCCGTGGTCCTGGTGCACCGCTCCACCCGCGACTACTCACCGGGCTCGGGTCGCCTGCTCGTGCCCCGCCCGATCATCCGACTCGCCTACGGGATGCTGGCCCTTCTCGGCCTCGTCGTCGCGGCGGGAACGGCCACGACGGGTGCGGGCCCCCACGCCGGGGACAGCACCGGCCAGCAGGTGGCGCGGCGGATCCCGGTGGCGCTGCGCGACATGGCCGAGCTCCACTCGAGCCTGGCCCTCCTCCTCGTCGGTGTGACCCTCGGCCTCGTGGTCGCGCTCCACGTGGGCGACGTGCCCGAGCGCGTCCGGCGGGCCGGGCGCATCCTCCTCGCGGTCATGGTGGCCCAGGCCGCCGTGGGCTACACCCAGTACTTCACCCACCTTCCCGTGCTGCTGGTGGAGGTGCACATCGTCGGGGCGACCGCCCTCGTGCTGGGGGCGACCCAGACCTTCCTCACCTGCACGTATCACGCTCCCGAGGCGATGACCGCGCCCGAACCCCGCGCGGAACCCGCTCCGGGCGTCCCCGTCGGCGCCCATTCGCCAATTTCGCCCTAGGCTCTGTGCTCCCGTGCCGACCGACATGCCGTCGGCACGGTCCCGCCCCCATCGTCTAGCGGCCGAGGACACCGCCCTTTCACGGCGGCAGCACGGGTTCGAATCCCGTTGGGGGTGCGTTGGGGGTGCTACCCGGACCTCGACACCGTGACCGGCGGCCACCATGGGGAGGCCGGCTGGGAGTCCAAGAGCTCCCCGATCGCCTCGTTCGGCACGGCATGCCCGAACAGGAAGCCCTGTCCGAGCCGGCAACCCTTCTCCTGGAGCGCGTTGAGCTGATCGGGCGTCTCGATCCCCTCGGCGACCACCTCGAGCCCGAGTGTCTCCGCCAGCTTGATCATCGTGCGCACCAACGCCGCGCTCTGCACGGAGGTCGTCACGGTGGAGACGAACGAGCGGTCGATCTTGAGGATGTCGACGGGGAATTGCCGCAGGTAGCTCAGGGACGAGAAGCCGGTGCCGAAGTCGTCGATGGCCATCCGGAGGCCCATGGCGTTCAACTGCCGGAGGTGGCCCACGGTGGCGTTGGCGTCGGCCATCAAGATGGATTCGGTGATCTCGAGCACCAGCCCTTCTGGTTCGAGTCCGCTCACCGCCAGTGCATCACCGACCTGGGTGATGAAGTGGTCGTTGGCCAGTTGGACGGCCGAGACGTTGACGGCCACGGACATCCACGGGTAGTCCCGCCGCCACTCGGCGCCTTGACGACAGCCCCGTTCGAGGACCCAGCGTCCGATCTCGTCGATGATGCCGATCTCCTCGGCCAGGGGGATGAAGCGGTCGGGGGACACCCACCCCAGGGTCGGATGGTGCCAGCGAAGGAGGGCTTCGACCCCCCGGACGCTGCGGTACGACAGATCCATGACGGGCTGGTAGTGCAGCTCGAACTGCTCCTCCTCGAGCGCCCGCTTGAGATCCATGGCCATTTCGAGGCGCCGGTGGACCGCCGCCTGCATCTCGGGGAAGAACCGTGCGGCGCAGTTCTTCCCCCGTGCCTTGGCCTGGTAGAGCGCCACATCGGCGTTTCGCAACAGATCGGTCGCCTCGAGGGTGTTCCCGAGGGCGATCCCGATGGAGGCGGTCACCGTGACGTTGCGACCACCGAGGTAGAAGGGGGTCGAGCGGACGGCGTTCAGCAACTGCTCGGCCAGAGTCTCCGAATCACGCATGGGACTCGTGCCCGGGACGAGGACGACGAACTCGTCACCGCCCAGCCTGCCCACCATGTCCGCCTCGGCGATGGCCCCGAAGAGGCGGATCGCCACCGACTGGAGGAGCTCGTCACCGACGATGTGCCCGAACGAGTCGTTGACCTCCTTGAAGTTGTCGACGTCGAGGAAGAAGGCCATCACCGACGATCGTTGGGTTCGGGCCTCGCTCATCAAGGCGTCGGCGCGCTCGAGGAGGAGCGATCGGTTCGGCAGCCCGGTAAGCGAATCATGGAGGGCCTGATGACGCAGCTCACTCTCGAGCCGTTGCCGTTCCGAGACGTCCTGGGCCATGACCATGATGCAATCGCGACCTCTGAAGACCAGGCGGTGGGAGGCACCTTCGACATCCAAGATCCTCCCCGCCTTGGTCCGGTGTCTCCAGGTGCCCGACCCCTGGAACTTCCACACCCCCCGACCGCCGACGCCCTCGGGCGCGACGCTCAGATGCTCCGCGAGGAGGTCCGTGTCTTCGGGAGGCCTGATCTCGTCGATCGTCATGGAGAGGAACTCGTCCCGCCTGTAGCCATAGTGAGTCACGGCCGCTTCATTGACCTCGACGAAGCCCAACGTCTCGATGTCCCACACCCACATCGGATGAGGATGGCGCGCGAACAGCAAGGCGAAGTCCTGTTGGGAGTTGCGCAGGGCGGTCTCGGCTGCCCTGCGTTCGCTGATGTCGTGGACGAACCCGTGAAAGCGAATGCCCTCCGCATCCCTGGTCTGCCAGAAGGCCAATTCCGCGGGGAACACATGACCGTCGCGGTGCAACGCATTGAACTCGTAGTGCCGCTGGACGACGCGCTCCTTGCCCCTTCGGGCCAGCTCCTCCCGATTGCGCTTCTGAGTTTCGGGATTGCGCTGGTCTTCGGGGAGGATGATCTCCTCGCCCCCGCGGCCGACGGCCTCCTCACGGCTCCAGCCGAAGATCGCCTCTGCCCGGGAGTTCCAGCTCTGCACGATTCCCTTGTGGTCGATCTCGATGTAGGCGTCGTTGGCCGTTTCGAGCGTCGTGCTCAACCGTTCCTCGGACCGCCGGAGAGATCGCTCGAGCTCGGCCAGATGCTCCCGGTTGACGCCGAGAAGCCCGACGAACCACAGGGTTCCCAGTGCCGTCAAGGCCGCGAGGCCGTACTCGCCGGGGGTGTGGATGAAGCTCGGCGCGACACCCGCCATGATGGCGGCCTGCCCGGCGGCCAGTCCGGCCGCCACCCACACGAGGATCGCCCGCCAGTGCCGACCTCCCGAGACCGTGAGGTTGTCATGGGCGATGAAGACGTAGGTGAGGACCAGCGCCGGCCCCCAACCGCTCAGGTACGTCACGGCGCTCGCGACCGTGACCTGCACGCCGACACGGAGGTGGAACACGCTCGGTGAGGGAGCGGCCCTGTAGGCACGGCCCGTCGCCCACGACGTCAGCGAGACGAGGACGAAGACGGGCACGAGGAACCACAGCGGCTCTTCGGCCACGAGGTCCAGCCGGGCCAGGCACCACAGTGCAAGCACCGAGACGACGAGCACGGGCGCGAGGGCGTGCACCGTCCGTGAGTCCCGGACCTCCCGGACGCGTGAGCGGAGCGACGACGCGACGGATGAATCGCCCAGGAGAACCCCGTTCCTCACCAGGTGGGCATCGGCAGAGCCGGCACCCGTCCGAAGAGTGCCCGGGCCGTCTCCTCCCAGGGTTGTCGGGAAATTGTCCCGGGTGTGGTTTCTCCAGGGTGTCGGGGCCTCGGTCCGAGCTCCGGTGGCCACCTTGCCCTGGTCAGGTAGCGTGGCACCGTGTTCCATCGCCACCTGTGGCTCTCGGCCCGGGACCGGGCACGGAACCAAATGCCGATCGGAGCGGGGAGGTGACGTGGTGACCACAACGCCGGTCGCGGCCACGGCGGGGGCGGCGCGCTTCGTCGGACAACGCGTGGCGCGCAAGGAGGACCTCCGGTTCATCACCGGGCACGGGCAGTACATCGACGACATCAGGCTCCCCGACATGCTCCACGCCGCCTTCGTCCGCAGCGACGTGGCCCGGGGGAAGATCGTGTCGGTCGACGTCACCGAGGCGGCCGCCATGCCCGGCGTCCACGCCGTGTACGTGGCGGCGGACCTCGCACCGCTCGCGCAGGATTACCGGACCGACGACGAGTACGGCGACGAGCGACCGTGGCGGATCCTGGCCGAGGGCGACGTCAAGTGCGTCGGTGAGCCCATCGTCATGGTCGTTGCCGAATCCCGCTATCTGGCCGAGGACGCCACCGAAGCGGTGTTCGTCGAGATCGAGCCCGCAGAGCCCCTGGTCGATTTCACCCGGGCGCTCGATGAGGGTGCGCTGCTCGTGCACCCCGAGCGCGGGTCGAACCTGTTCACCTCCATACCCCAGGCCGAGAACCCGGATCTCGAAGCCGTCATCGCCTCCGCGCCGATCGTGGTGACCGAGACGTTTCGTCAGCACCGCTACCTCACCGTGCCCATGGAGACGAGGGGCGTGCTCGCCAACTGGGAACCCTCCCGCCAGGATCTCACCGTCTGGCTCTCGACCCAGGGACCGCATGGGGCGCGCAGCTTCTTCTCACGGGCGCTCGGCCTCGACGACTCGCTCGTGCGGGCGATCATGCCCGACGTCGGAGGATCGTTCGGGCTGAAGATGAACCCGCGGTCCGAAGAGATCGCCGCCGTGTTCGCCAGCTACAAGCTGGGCCGGCCGGTGAAGTGGATCCAGGACCGCCACGAGAACCTCATGGCCGACGACCATCCGCGCGAGGACATGGCGATCGTCACCGTGGCCACCGACGAGTCCGGGACCATCCTGGCCGAGAAGGCCTTCCTCGTCGAGAGCGTGGGCGCCTATCCGGCGGCGCACGCCAGCGCGGCCATCCTCGGCACCATGATCTTTCCGGGGCCCTACCGGGTGCCGGCCTACGCGGGGGGATCTCAGGCCGTCTACACCAACACGATGGGTCGGGGCTCCTACCGCGGCCCATGGATGTACGAGACCGTGGCGCGCGAGCAGATGATGGACTGCGTGGCGGCCCGGCTCGGCCTCGACCCGCTCGAGTTCCGGCGGCGCAACGTCATCCACGCCGAGGAGCTGCCCTACACCATGGCCACGGGCGTCCCCTTCGACCAGATGACCGCGGCCGAGACCCTCGAGCAGGCCGCCGAGGTGATCGGCTACGACGACCTCCGGGAGAAGCAGAAGGCGTGGCGGGCCGAGGGCCGCCTGGTGGGAATCGGCATGAGCCTGCTGGTCGAGCCCACGGCCATGGCCTTCGGCTGGATGAGCACCGACGCGGCGACCGTGCGCATCGGGCGCAACGGGCGAGTCGACGTCTACGCCTCCTCGGCGAGCCACGGTCAGAGCTACGAGACCACCATCGCCCAGGTGGTCGCCGACGACCTCGGGGTCGACATGGAGGACGTGCGGGTGATCCAAGGCGGCGACACCTCGGCGACGCCGCTGGGCCCGGGGACCGGTGGCAGCCGCAACATGATCGTGATGACCGCGGCGCGCATGGCCTGCGAAGAGCTGCGGACGCGCATGGCCGCCATCGTGGCCAAGCAGCTGGAGGCCTCGACCGAGGATCTCGAGTTCGTCGGCGGGCGCGTGCAGGTCGTCGGGACGCCGACCCGGGGCATGGACCTCTCCGAGGTGGCGGCCCTGGCGTACACCCAGCCCGGGACGCTGCCCGAGGGCGTCCCACCCGGGCTCGAGGCGCAGCACCGGTTCAGCCCCAAGACCTTCACCACGTGGTCGAACGCCTGTCACATGTGTGTCGTCGAGGTCGACCGTGCCACCGGCGCCGTCGAGATCCAGCGGTACGTGGTGAGCGAGGACTGCGGGGTGATGATCAACCCGAACGTGGTCGAGGGCCAGATCGCCGGCGGCGTCGTGCAGGGCATCGGTGGTGTGCTCTACGAGCACCTCAAGTACGACGATGCCGGGAACCCCCTCGCCACCACCTTCGTCGACTACCTCCTCCCGACGACGGCCGAAGTGCCCGAGATCGAGTACGCGCACATTGAGACGCCCGCACCGAGCAATCCGGGGGGACACAAGGGACTCGGTGAGGGCGGTGCCATCGCCGCCCCTCCGGCGGTCATCAACGCCGTGGCGGACGCACTCCGACCCCTCGGGGTCGAGATCCGCTCGCAACCGCTCGGTCCCGCCGAGCTCGTCGCCCTCATGGAGAGCGCTGCCGCGTCCGGCTGACCGCGTCACGGTCGCCGCGTCAGGCCCCCGGGCAGCTTCCGGCGGTGACCGTCACGTAGACCTGGGTGGGCCGGCCCACCGTGCGGATCGTCAGCTGCCGTGATCCGGGCGGCGAGGTGATCCGCCCGCCGCGCACTGCGGCACACCAGCCGTCGGGATAGTGCTCGGCCGCGGCCACCTGCACCGTCGTCGGCCCCCGCGCGCCGCGCTGGGGGCGTAGACGAGGGAGAACGCCCCGGTGAACGGGTTGAACAAGATGGAGTTGGGGGTTCCGGCCACCGCCTGGGGGTAGGTGCGCGACAGGACCGAGACGACGGGCGAGTAGCTGCCGTCCGGTTCCACCAGGCCCTCGGCGGACGATCCTGTCGGGTCGTCGTAGTACTTCCAGGCCCAGTAGATCCAGCCCACCTGGTCCAAGCCGGCCCACTCGGTGTCGAATCCGACCAGGGGGACGCTGGTCGACGCACCGAACTCGCTCATGAAGATGGCCGGACCGCTGGGCTGGTCGGCCGAGCTCATGGAGAGCCGGGTGATGTCCTGCTCGGATGCCGACGTCTCCTCGGACTGGAGGCACCGCAACAGGTCGGTCGGGTTCCCCGTCACGGGGCTGCGGTCGCCGCAGTACACGTGGAAGTTGAACACGAGGCGGCCGAAGGGCATCGGACCGAGCTGCGAAGGGACGTTGCCACCGCTGACCCAGTAGATGTCGGGTTCGACGAAGATCGGGTGACGGTGGTCGACCGCCTGAATGACGGGGACCACGCCGTTGGCGGGCACGCCGGCCGGGCACGTGAGCCGTGAGGTGCCGTTGGCCAAGAAGCCGGTGTGCGCCGAGCCGGTGTAGAAGCACTCCAGCTGCCCCGTGAAGGTGGACGCCGACGCCAGCTGGGTCTCGGTCGAGAACGGTTCGTTGTAAGGGTCGTACCCGATGACCCAAGGGTCGTTCTTGAAGTAGTCGGCCACCGTGCCCCACACCTCGTCGAGGTTGCCCTGCAGGTTGCCGACGACGTCGTTGGCCCAGAAGTGCTGGACGGCGATCTGCAACGTCGGGTTCGAGTAGTTGTTCGACCACCGGCCCGGCTTCGGCACGATGGGCAGGTCATCGGTGCACACGGCCCAGTCAGGTGCCCCTTCGCCGCGGAAGTTCTGGTTGTAGACGTCCTGGTGCATGTCCAAGAGGGTGGAGACTCCGTAGCGAGCCAACAGGTCCACTGTCGCCTTGACGTGGGCCAGGTAGCGCAGCGCCACGACGCGGTTGAACTCGTGCGGGTCCCCCGGGGACCCCGGGGTGCAGATCGCGGGCTGATTGGGCCCACCCGTTCCCGGCTCGAGCGCCTGCCATTCGATGCCCAGTCGCACCACGTTGAAGCCCAGGCTGCGAAGTCGCTGCGCGTCCTGCGCGCTCGAAGTTCCATGGTTGACCCGGGTCCGGGTAGGCGATGTAGGGCGCGTGCTTGTACACCACGTTGACCCCGTGGACGATGACGACCCGCCCCTGCGCGTCGAAGAGGTAGGGCCCTCCGGGGGAGGTGAGGAAGCCCGGTGACGTCGGGGACGGGTCCGGCGTGGTGGCACCCGTGCTCTGCTGGTACTCGACGCCCGACCCGCTCAGCGCCTCGACGTGGGGCACCAGCCCGTCGAGGCTCGGCTGGTTGACCACGCGCTGCGGGACGCTCGTCGTGGTGACCAGTGGAGTCGTGGGTGTCGTCGCCAGCGGCGGCGCCGTGAGTGTCGTCGCCAGCGGCGGCGCGGCGGGCGTCGTCGCCACGGTTGGTGCCGGAGGGGCGGCGGCTGCGCCCGCGTCGGACATGGACCCGACCGCCACCGCGAACACGGCCAGCACCCAAACAACGGCCGGTACCGGGGCGGGCGGAAACGCGTGGGCGGCCCGGAATCGGTGCGTTGATCGTCGCCAACTTCGGTCGCGCATCCGCATGGACTATCAGATCATGACCCGGCGCCGCCTCCCGCGGACGAAGAGCGCCGACGCAGCCAGGAGGTCGTCCTGCATCGGCCCCTGTGTCTCGAGGAGCTCGTCGGCCCACAGCATCTGGAGCGTCGTCTGCACCCGGTCGGCCCGCCGGAGGTCGCGCACCTCGTCGAACGCCGTCCGCAGCGCGTGGTGGAGCACCTCGCCGCGGGCGGGAGGGGGTTCGAGCGAGGCCCGCCGGTCGGTCAGCGTGTCGGCGAATTCCTGGTACCAGCGGTGCGTCGAGGCATAGGAGTCCCGGAGCACCGCTTCGGCGACAGCCACCGACTCCACCTCGTCCCGGCCCGCTGCGGGAGGCCGGACCGGCAGCGTGGCCAGCGTGAAGGCGGCCATGCGAAGCCGGTTGGAGCCGGTGAACAGCCGCGAGACCGTCTCGAGCGGGACCACCTTGGCCCCGCGCTCGGCGAAGAACTGTCGGAAGGCGTCGTCGAGTAGGAGGAAGGCCCGCTGCGATGCCTGCGCGCTGGTGTCGGTGTCCACGTGACGGCTCGTCATGGTCAGGCGGTCCACGGCGTCGGCCAGGTAGCCGGAGTTGGCCACGAACGCGTCGGAGAGGGCCCGCCCGAGGGCGGCCGTGGCACCCCGGGGCCAGAAGAGGAATCCGACCACGATGCTCACGCCGCATCCGATGGCCACGTCCTCGATCCGCGTCAGCCCCACCTTCCAGCCCACCGGCTCGATGATGTTGAACAGGATCATCACCATCAGGGTGAAGGCCGCCTGCCCCGCCACGAAGGAGATCATGGAGGGGGCGATGCCCGAGATCAGCACGGCCACCGGCAGCAGCGCCCACAGCACCGCCGTGTGATCACCCAGTGCCACCATGACGAGCGAGCCCGCCACCACACCGAGCGCGGTGCCGCTGACAGCCCGCAGCGCGGTGGCCCCCGTGCCGAACGCGTTCGACCGCAGCACCGACATGGTCCCGAGCACGACCCAGAAGCCGTGCTGGACGTCGGTCACCTCCACGACGGCCACGGCGATGGCCAGCCCGATGGCGCCCCGCAGTGCGTTGCGGAACCACACCGAGCGCAGTGAGAGGTGGGAGCGCAGCCGGCTGACGTAACGACGCGCGTCCGATTCGTCGTCCATGCCGAGACGCCGCTCGAGAACCCCGGACGCCCCCGCCGCCTCCAGCGCGCCGTCCGCGACCATGCCGGTGGCGATGCCGAGAGCACGGGCGTGGAACCCCGGCGCGGATCCGTCCACGGTCATCGAGGAGACATCGGCCTCGAGGGCGGCGGCGACCAGATCGTCGAGGCGATGCGCCGATTCCCGCAGGGCTGCGACCGCGGCCGGATCGCTCACCGAATGCCCTGCCCCGTCACAGATGAGGGCCGCCGTGTGGTCGAGCGTCTCCGCCACCTGTGCGGTCACGGCGCGGGCGGGTGCCGGCTCGCTCTCCCCGTTCCCGTCCCCGATCATCGCCGTGTTCCCAGCCACCCATTCGACCCGCCCGACCAGCTTGGAGAGGGCCACGGCTCCGGCGGCGGCACCGGTCGGCGGGTAGGGCGTTCCGGAGAACTGGGTTCGCAGTCGGGCCAGCTCGCGAGCCACGTCGTCCCGAGCCGCCGCGGCACGGACGCCGGCGGCGGCGGCTGCCCCGTGTGCTCGGCAATCGGCCAGCCTGGCCAGCGCGCCGACGGCCGACGCAAGCCGCAGCCGGAGGTCGTCGTGCCAGGGCGGGGGCCACACCACGAGGCAGGCCGTCACGCTCAGGGCGGCGGCGATCGCCCAGCCGAGAAGCCTGGGCCCGACCGCCGACGCCGGCTGGGCCACCGCCACGGGGAGCACGAACGTGAGCAGCGCCGCCGTCGACGCCGTTGCCACCCCGGGCGCGCTCAGCCCGGCGTAGAGGATCCCGAAGCCGACCAGGCCCATCGCAACCACGGCGGCGACCTTGTGCGTGGAGGCGACCGTGCCCACGACGATGAAGCAACCACCGGCCACGACGAGTGCGCCATACGACTCGAGCCGGGCACGGACCGTCCCGGTGAACTCCACGAAGATGAGCAGGGCGAAGGAACCGAACGCGCCGAACAGGCTGACCTGCGGGTTGGAGAACAGGTGATGGGTGAGGGCGAAGGCGACCGGCATGACGACAGCAGCCCGCACGGAGCGTTTCACCACCAGCAGGTGGGGGTCCTTCGACGCGAACGTGCGCAGGATGGCCGGCAACGACTACTTCGCGCGAAGAGTGCAGGTGAATGCGGTGCGGCGGTCGACCTCGGCCAGGTCCTCGTCGTAGACCACGGCGTCCAGCGTAGGCACGATCACCCCACCGCGCCCGACCGTGACGCCTGGGACTTAGTCCAGCTCCCCCAGCAGCTCGCGGCAGCGCTGCGCGTCGCTCTCGAGCTTGGCCCGGAACTCGTTCATCCGGACCAGCTTCGTGCGGATCTGCTCAGCCAGTGACTCGTTGAGGAGCAGTGCCTCCTGGAGCGTGGCCTTCTGCTCGGCCCGCGCCCGGGAGGTGGTGGCGTCGAGCGAGGCGCGGTACGAGACCCGCAACTCCTCCAGCCTGGTCTCGAGCGCCAGGAACTCACGGATCTCCTCGAGATTCATCCCCAGCGCGTCCCGCAGCCCGATGATGCGCTCGAGCAGCTCCAGGTCGGCCGAGGTGTAGCGGCGCTCTCCACCGGCCGTGTAGATCGATGGCGTGAGCAGACCGAGCTCCTCGTAGTAGCGCAGCGTGCGGGGTGACACGCCGACCCGGGTGGCGGCGTCACCGATGCGGATGCCTGCCTCGGTGGTCGGTTGCGCCGTCATCACTCGACCACCAACGACTCCGTCTCGGCGATCGCCTCCTGCGCCGAGATCCGGTCGTCCCCACTCGCCTGCCCCGCCCCCGCCCCGTCCTCCTCGTAGTGGAACTTGCCGCCCCGCAGCAGCGAGGCGACGGCACCGAACAGGCAGGCGATCGCGGCGAAGGCGAACGCTTCGTTGAGCCCCCGTGAGAAGGCAGGCGCGATCAGGTGGGGGAAGTACGACCGGCTGGTGAGGGTCGCCGCCGCGGCGTGCGGGAGCTGGGCCAGCTCGGCGTGCCCCAGGAGGACCTCCATGGGGTTGTAGCCCAGGAAGGCGGCGAAGAGGCTCCCGACGGGAGAGAGGTGCGAGATCCTGCTCGCCACCGAGGGACTCACGCCCTGGGCGATGAGGCCGTGGTGGAGTGCGCCGGGCAGCGTGGCCGAGGCGCCGACGATCATCAGGGTGAAGAAGATCCCGATGGAGAGCACCTGCGCCGAGGAGTTGAAGGTGCCCGACATGCCGGCGCCCGCGCCGCGCTGGCTGGCCGGAAGGCTGTTCATGATGCCCGCCTGGTTGGGTGCGATGAACATCCCGATGCCGACCGAATTGAAGAAGAGGAGGGCCCCGAAGGTCGGGTAGGAGAAGTTCACCGGCAGCAGACAGAGGAGGATGAACGTGATCGCCGCGATCACCAGCCCGCCGGTTGCGAACGGGCGGGCGCCGTAACGGTCAGAGAGGATCCCGCTCACCGGCGCGGCGAGAAGCAGGCCCACGGTGAGGGGGATCATGTAGATGCCGGCCCACAGCGGAGTCGACGAGAAGCTGTAGCCGTGCAGCGGGAGCCAGATCCCCTGCAACCAGATGATGAGCATGAACATCATCCCGCCTCGACTGAGAGACGCCAGGAAGCTGGCGATGTTGCCTGCGGTGAAGGCCCGGATGCGAAACAGCGTGAGGCGGAACATCGGTTGGGCGACCTTGGTCTCGACGACCGCGAACACGCCCAGAATGGCGAGCCCACCGAAGATTTCGGCCAGGACCTTCGGGTTGGTCCAACCCATCGGGTGCCCGCCGTAGGGCAACAGGCCGTAGGTGATCCCGATGAGGACGAGGATCAGCCCGAGGCCGAAGGTGATGTTGCCCAGCCAGTCGATCCTGGCCGGCGTGCGCACCCCCCGGTCCACCAGCTTCGTTGCGGCCAGCACCGTGCCGAGGATGCCGAAGGGCACCGAGATGAGGAACACCAGGTGCCAATCGACCGGGGCGAGCAGCCCGCCCAGGACGAGGCCGATGAACGTGCCCGAGACGGCTGCGGTGTTGTTGATTCCAAGCGCCAGACCCCGCTGATCGGCCGGGAACGCGTCGGTGACGATGGCTGAGGTGTTGGCGAAGATCATGGACCCCCCCACCCCCTGTCCGATCCGCATCACGATGAGCCAGAGCGCGCCGGAGGTGCCCGTCAGCCAGGTCACGGCGAGGAGGAGGGAGAAGAAGGTGAACAGGGCGAACCCGATGGTGAAGATCCGCACCCGGCCGAAGATGTCGCCCACCCGCCCCAGGGTGACGAGGAGCACCGCCATCACCACGTTGAACCCCATCAGCACCCAGAGCAGGTAGCTCGTGTTCGACGGTGTCAACGGATCGAGCTGAATCCCGCGGAAAATGTCGGGGAGGGAGATGATCACGATGGAGGTGTTGATGAACGCCATCAACGTGCCCATGGTCACCGTGCCGAGCGTCACCCACCGCGACGCCGAGGCTCGACGTCCCCCCTCCGGGACGTCCTCCGCAGGCCAACGACCGTTGCGTCGGGCGAGGGTCGTCAGGCTCACGGTGAAAGTTTAACGTTAACGTCAGGGTCATGATTCACGCATTCACGCCGCCTCGGCCGGAGCCGGCCGGAGAGGCGGCTGGACACTCCCCGCCGGCAGGCCCATGATCGTGGGCGTGGAGTCTCCATCATTCCTCGAAGCGCTGCTCCGATTCCCAGGTGCCCTCGTGCGGTTCCCGAGCGCCGCCGTCGACACCCTCGATGCGATCAACGATCTCGCTGAGCGCATCGACCACCTGTTGGCCCTGCTCGAACCCATGCAGGGAGGAATCGGCCTGGCCGGCACCGGGGTGAACATCGCCAGTTCGGGCATCGCCCAGGCGCTGGCCGGCCTCCAACAGGCGGTCGAGCGGCTCGACACGTCGGTCCTGCCGCCCTTTTCGCTCGCCGCCTCGCAGTTGCGCAGCCTCTCCGCGCGGCTGAACGGAACCGCCCTGGACTTCTCGATCCCCACCGACGCCGACGCCGACGACGGTCCTCGGGGCCGCCCCGTCGAAGACGGCCTTGACGGGGAGGAAGCGCACCACGCGGAGCACCGGCATGCGACGTCCGAGCCGCCGCTGGTCGAGCTCGAGCTCTCAATGGTCGAGCTGGCCCACAGTCTCGATTCCCTGGTCGGCGCCATCCCGGTGCTGCGCCAGGTGATCAGGATCACCGCCTCGGCGGCGCCGGACCCCGGGCACGACGACCAGGCGTAGCCCTGGGCCGTGACCGCCGGAGGACCCCGGGGCCTGACCGGCTACAGTGAAGAGCTGCCCAACGGGAGGTCACCCGACCGTTGAGCACGACGGCAATCGCCGCCACGGACCTGTGGTGCAGCTCGGAGTGCACGCCGCCCTGTCAAGGCGGAGGTCGCGGGTTCAAATCCCGTCAGGTCCGCCGCCGAGTCCCGGCCTTCTCAAGCCGGTCCGGACTTGGTGACCCGGTCGGGTAGCTCAGTTGGTAGAGCGCGCGCCTGAAAAGCGTGAGGTCACCGGATCGACGCCGGTCCCGACCACCAGACAGCCCCAGTTCAGAGGCTATTTCGACGGCCGGTCGATTATGAGGCCGACATGTCGTGCCCTCCACGTGCCCTCCAGGATTTTGAACGATTTCCAAATTTCGAGCCTGCCGTCACATTCGACCGTCAGGTTCGTCGTGGGGAAGCCGGAGGCTTAGCGAGGACACGGAGCAGAGCGGAGTCTCGCAGCGTCCCTAGACCGGCCGGGCCAGCGCTCGAGACCACAATGTGAACGGCCGGCCGCATGGGCTGGCCTACATGCGGCAGTTTCGGGCTTTCCGAATCGTCCAGCCTCCAGTTCGGTGAGTGGTGGCTCTGCGAGGTGGACACCATCCGCTAGGACCGTGCTGGGAGATCCGGATCTATCGCTGAACCGCCCCGAACTGCAACACTGGCGGGCATCGGAGGCTTGCACGCTGGCGCCGGACGGCGTCGAGACGCTGGTGGCAGACCTTGACCTTCCGCCCGCGGATGGGTTTTCGTCGCTCGCGCGGACTCTCCAATCCGTCAGCCGGACATTGTTGGGTAGATGTTCGGCCAGCCATCCCAGATCGCTCTCGATGTCGTCACGATCATGGAGTGTGTGCAGGTCATCGAGGACCAACACGGGCCGAGGAGACCGCAGGGCTGGGCCGGGTCCCGACGCCTGCTCCTTGCGAACGAGCGCCACCGGCTGGTGAGAGTTACCCTCGAATGTGACCTTCGCATGTGCCATCGGCGCCGGGTCAGAGGAGTTCTGAAGCCGCCTGTCGGACTGCCACCATTAGGTCCCTCGTCTGCGCGTCAAGTGTCTTGAAAACATGCGCCCCTGGACTCAGCTCGGCTCCATCTAGCCTTTCATCAAGGACGGGTACCCCGACCACGAGGAGGACGGCCATCCTCGGATCGATGATCTCCACCAGTTCCGATATGCCCGCCCGAGACAGGTGACGCCAGTGATGGCCACTAATCCCACCGATTGCTATGCCCAGCAGCGCTGTCACGATAATGAAGGGTGACGCGAAACACCCACGATGACACCGAGGATGCCACCAACCCACATTCCAACCCGGGTGGACATCTTGTACCTGCTCACGTGAGTCTTTCCCGCGGCGTCCTTCGTAACAATCGCGGCGTCGTAGTTTGCCAGCGCACCATCTCTAAAGAGGCGATGCATGATCTTGTAGTCACGATGGGCTGCAACTTCGCTTCGATACGTTCCGATAAAGATCAGGAGCTCATCGGACTTGGGGACTGGATTAGCCAAAGTGCGGATTTCACATCGCTCGCTAGTTACGAAACATCATCCCATCGGACTCAGCCGGTCTCAAGGGAACGACAAGTAGCGCCAGCTGAGTGGCGCCACACAGACGGACCCGGTGCTGCCGAGATGCCACTCAACAATGACACCGTTGTGCTTTCAGCGTCGATCGGTTGACGTCGGCAGCAGTAAGCATCAAGAACGGGCCGACTCAGGGTTTGAAGCGGACGTCGTGGCCGGTCTCGGGCTGATCCAAACGGCGGTGACGTAGGCGACAACGACAGCAACGATCACCACCGGCATCAGCGCGAGGGCGTCGGAGATGAAGAGCAGGCTCGGGAGCAGGACGGCCGTCATGGGCAATTTGAGCGCCCCCGCCGTCATGGCCCCGACGCCGATCGCGGCGCCCGCGATCATCGGCAAACCGGGTAGATGCGAGAGTGCGATCCCGCCGGCGGCACCGATGAACATCGCCGGGAAGATGGGGCCACCACGGAAACTGCTCAGCGAGATCGCGTAGGCCAAGGACTTGCACACCAATAGAAGGAGCAACGCGCCAGTCGTCCAACCCGCCGCCTGCTGAACGAGCGTCGGGAGCGCCGATTGCCCGGAGAAGAGCACCTCCGAGGAGCTCCGACCTGTTCCCGCTGCGAAGGCGACCGCCAGTCCACCCACCGCAAGGCCCACTACCGGGGTGAGCATCACCCTGCGTGGCTCGATGATGGGTCGGATTGTCCGGGCCACACGGAAGATGTTGGTGGCGAGCACGGCGGCGCCGAGGCCGATGCCGATGGCCCAGAGGAACTCGGCCGCGGTGGGTGACCCGACGTGGGGAATGTGGGGAATGGTCAGCGAGAAGTTCCCGAGCCCGGTCAGATCGTTCAGGCCGACGAATATCAGCGAACCCACACCAGCTGCGAGCAGACCCGGGAGCAGCACCATCTCCATCGTTGGTCCGCCCAGCCCGATGACCTCCATGAGAAGGAAGGCGCCGACAAGGGGGGAGCCCAGCAATGTGGCGATAGCGGCGAAGCTCCCTGCGCCGCCGATGACGACGGCAGCCATGGCCGGCGCGTCGCGCTTGACCAGGTGCACAGCCAGTACGCCAAGCCCGCTGCCGATGGCGATCAACGGTGCCTCCGGGCCCAGCACCACGCCGAGGCTGAGGGTGGCAAATGCCGCCACAATGATGCCGAACAGGTCGATCGGTGCGACCGGCCCGCCTGCCTGGAAACCTTCGGAGGGCTCATGGCCCCCAGTTCCGGGCAGGTAGCGGATGGCCAGGGCCACGAGGAACCCACTGAGCGTGAGCCAGGGTAGGGGCCACCACAGCGGCTCTCCATGGAACCCGAGGTCCCCGGGAAGATCACTGAAGATCTCCGTCTGTACCTTGGCGACCGCATCCAAGAAGAAATACGCGACGGTCGCGACTGGGACGCCGATAACGGCGCCGAGTACCAGGAGCGCCAAATAGCTCCGGGACTTCAGAAGCTTGGTGGGGTCGGTAGGAGCCGGCGTCTGCTCTGGTGAGGCCGCAGCGTTCGTCATGATTCCTTCGCAAGAGACTCAGAGCGAGAGCTCACCGTGCACGGCACCGCGGGGCCTGGTTTCGTCCGATGTGGTGGATCGTCAACGAACCGTCGGAACCCTGTCCATGTCGGGTTCGGACTATAACGCCATAGCGGCGGGAGCAGCCGGAAGGGACCGGTGGGTGGTGTGGGGTGTTTGACTCCCACTTGAAGTTCACCCGGGGCCGCCTCTCCCAAGGCGGCATTTTTCTATCGTTTGGAACGGGGCCGGGTCCGCCGGGCAACACTTTGGATTTATGAAGTTTCGTGCCCTTGGCGTGCCCTAGTGAATGCGGAACAGCGCGGAATAGCGAGGTGCAACGAGAGCGAAGGGGCACTTAGATTCCTGCCTTTGACAAGGGCTTTCTTCTATTTCGCATCGTCAGCCATCCGTTCCGACCTGACGCCAGATCCGACCTGAAAAGCGTGAGGTCACCGGATCGACGCCGGTCCCGACCACCGGAAAGTCCCAGCGCAGGATGGCATAACGACAGGCGCTCTGATTCCTGGTTCAGATTTCGTGCCCACAGCGTGCCCCACGGAACTGGAATCGGTTCTAGCTACGACGATTTGCTCCGTCCTTGTGTGTGGCTTTGGAAGGCAGTTCAGTCGATAGCCGGCCAGCGACCGCGAGCACGTTTTCGGGCACGAGCGGACCGTTCTCGGCGATCATCTCCGCGAGCCTCTTTGGCCAGCTGACCAAGACGCCTTTCAGTTCGAAGGGCTTGGCAAATAGCCTCCACTCGCCATCGACGAAGCTCAATGCAGCGTGGACTGGCACGATCTGCGACCCAAGGGCGTGGCACACCGCGTCTACCTGCCAGGCGAGGTTGTCCACCAGCTTGGTCTGCCGCCGCCCGTTGACGTAGAGCTGGCGGTCGACCCTGAACCAACCCCCGACGTCACGCAACTCGATCAGGCCCTTGTATCGCTTGGCGTCAATCACCCACACCCCAGACGCAGCCACAGCGATGTGATCGATATTGGCTCTGGTTCCGGGGACCCTTCTGTCGTTCAAGAGGACCGCTCGATCACCCACGAGATGCTCTAAAGAGGCAGCGAGCTTCTGCTCCCCTTCCGACCCGGACTTCCAGACTCGGATCGAGTGCGGGTCGTCCGTCAGGAACTTGACGAGGCCGGCAAATCGGCCCCACTTCCGTTCGATATCTCTTTCCCGCCTGGCGTGCCCCTTCTCGTACCGAGCCCGTGAAGATGCGCCGGGAATGCCTCTGTCGATCTCGATCAATGACGGGGGCGGGGATGGCGGAGGCGCAAGTCCGGATTCGGGTCGGCAGAGGGTGCACTCGAGCGAATGGGTACCCTGATCCCACCAGGCCTCAGTTCCCCGAGCCAATGGGCTTGAGCACGAATGACAGACCCCTTGGTATCGGAGCTTGATGAGCTCTTCTGCCATCCCGCGAGTGTAAGGAACGGCTGAGTCAGGAACTGAGGCCATCGGCCTGTTCGGTCAACCTGTCGCTCCCGGTGCCTCCGGAGGCGCTGGGTCGGGCGAACCGATCCGTTCGGGAAGCCACTCGGTACCGAGCGTCCCCTGGGCTGCGTGGGTTCCCGACCGACCGCCGCCGGCTCCCCGCAGCACGTAGGCGATCCCAACCGCAATGAGACCCCCCGCGATCGGTCCGGCCAGGTACACCCACCATGAGGTCCAATCACCGAAGACGAGGGCCGGACCGAGAGAACGAGCGGGGTTCATCGACGCTCCGCTCACTGGGGCGGCCCATAATCCGGCAAGTGCGATGTAGCTTCCGACGCCGATCGCCGCGAGCGGACCGAGCTGCTGGGCGCCCGATGCGGTACCGAGGATCACACTCACCAGACCCGCCGTGAGGACCATCTCAGTCAAGAACCCAGTCAGATTACTCACACCATGACCAGGCAACGTGAGTCCGGCCGGCCCGAACTTGCCGAGCATCCCCCAGAGAAGGAGCGCGGCGAGACCAGCGCCGAGGAACTGGGCGACGAGGTAGGCAGGAACGCGCTTCCAAGGAAAATCGCCTCGCAGTGCAAAGGACAGGCTCACCGCGGGGTTGAGGTGCGCGCCGGACACTGCTCCCATGAAGAGGATGATGGCGGCGACCATCAGCGCCGGAGCCACGACGCGCGCCGCCAGGGGGATGGAGCCCGGGAATCGGGCGTCGACGATCCCGCCGCCCACCGCCACCAGGACGAGGAGGAAGGTTCCGAGGACCTCGGAGAAGAGTCGCCGGCCCTCGTAACGGTCGTCCCAGAAGTCGAACGCCCGTGCAACTGAGTTGGGCTGGCCCATGGAACCGAGCGATACACGCGCACGGACGAGTTGTTCTTCATGGCGGGATAGCTCAGTTTGGATACCCGATTCTGCTCTCTGGATTGTCATATCGGCTCCTGTTTCTGTGAATCGGCGCTCGACTCTAGGTCGGAGAGCGCCAGCACGCTCGTTGCACGCTCTTGCAATCGATGATGGCTTGAGTCATCGTCAGACGTGTGGGCGTCATTCTCGTGACTGCCTTCGGGTATTCAGTGGTGAGCCCAGGTTCGGTTCGGCCACGCAAATACCGAAGGCTCTGCACCGCTGCCGGAATAGATCCCTCCGATTCGGGGTGGGGCTTCCTACACTCGGTCGGGCTGGCCGGACGACTGGTAAACCAACCCGTGGCTGCTTCGTTCGAGATGGCCGAGACGTGCGTCCCCGACCCCGGGATTGTCTTGGCCCCCGGGATGTGGCGTAGGAAACCAAGTCAATACTTTCGATTAGTCAGGTTTCGTTCCCACGCGAACGCGAAACAGGATCGATCAGCACCCAGCGCGGGGGGAACAGTGGAGGCTCCACTTCCGTAGCTGACTAGGTACCTCGCTAGAGCTCGCCGTTCACAACAGGAATGCCCAATTCCGTTCCGAACTGAGAAGCGCGAGGCGACCGGATCGATGCCGGTTCCGACCACCGAATACTCCCAGGCGGTATGAACGGTGGGGACACGTCGAAAGGCAGAAGAGATGCCCCTCGCCGCGCGCTAGCCACTCACCCGACTGGACTGGACTGGTTCAGGCTCACTTCAAGATGTTCACCGCACGGGCCACCACCAGTAAGGCGACGACGAGTGAGATCGCCTCCTCCGCCATCATCATCAGCTTCATCCACGGCCGAATGGCCGAGACATCGGTGGGGCTGAAGGCGGTCGCCGTGGCGAACGAGAAATGGAAGTAGTCGACGAACCGCGGGCTCCACCCGGCCCCGACGAACTCTTCGTTCTTCATCTCGGGAAAGACGAGCGCTGGAGGTCGACTCGCGCTTCCGGCACGCGCCGCGGGGCCACCACGGTCCAGAGCCCAGTACCAGAGCCCGAAGGCGATCACGTTGCTCAGCCAGATTGCGCCACCGCTGGCCAATAGGAGCTTGGCGTCATTGGTGAAGGGGGAGACATTGACGATGGACACCACGAGTCGGACCGCTGCATCGGCGTTGGCCAGTGAGATCACCGCGATCAGGCAGTTCGTCGTCACCCGCAACCAGGGGAGATCCCGGTCGATACGTCCGGGGTCTCCGATGATGAGGGCGACCAGCAGCGCCACCACGATGACCGAAAACAGCCATCGCGCATCCCCGTTGCGCAGTTCGGGGGGCAATGTCGCCCGTAGGAGACCTGTTGCCAACACGGCAAGAGCCATCGGCCACCGCGGTTCGCCGACTTGGGGTACTGACCCCGCGTTCAGCCCTTCATTGCTGTCGCTCATGGCGCGAGCTCGATCCGTGGTTGTTGCCTATCTAACTTCGCAACCCGAGCGACATCACAGCAGCCCAGGCGGTAATGATGCAGTCGGAGGTCACCACGAGAGCCGGTCGTTCTCCCACCAGATGCCGTAAGACACCTCAAGCTCCGGTGAGCTTCTTCCGGACGAACCGATTGCAGTTGCCGACGATCTCGCTGTCTCATCGCTTCTCTCTCCGTTGCTTCCGATTCTCCTTATGGCCTCATTCCTACTCTTGGTGTACTGGCCGCCGTGGCCCCGGTCCTACTGATCGAGTGTCACGATTGTCTCACTTGCCTATCGATCACTGATGAGCGAGGGTCGCTCAGTGTGGCTTGTCGAATCCGATCGGTGACATCGGGACCGTTGTGAGGAGCACCTCCGATCATCTGGGCTTTCGACGACCTCAGGCGTGAACACCACCGGGAGCTTTGCGCCACGGCTGGATCACCCGGATTCCGGGTCACTTCATGGCATGCTCGGGAACGATGAGCTTCGCGGGACGGCGAAAGGGCGTTCTCTGACAGTGGGTGCCGGGCTCGCCATTATCGGAGTGTCGCTGCTGCTCGTAGCATCCGTGTCGCGGTACCTGTCGGGGACCCCGCTCACCCCAGCGATCCTGGTCGTTGCCATCGGCGTTCTCGTCGGCCCACTCGTGCTCGACGAAATTGCGGCCCGGCCGACCAGCTCGACGGTTCGGACGCTCGCTGAGGCAACCCTCGCCGTCGTGCTGTTCTCTGATTCGTCTCGCATAAACCTGCATGCATTAAAGAGCGAGGCATCGATGCCAGTCCGCTTGCTCGGTGTTGGCCTGATCTTGACAGTCGTCGCCGGTGGACTCACGGCCTTTGCGCTCTTCAAGTCTTTCTCTCTCAATGATGCCCTGATCCTTGGGGTCGCCCTTGCCCCAACCGACGCTGGACTCGGGAGCGCCGTCGTCACCGATGACCGACTCCCCCAGGTCGTGCGCCAGTCGCTGAATGTCGAAAGCGGCCTTAACGACGGGATCTGCGTGCCATTGCTGCTGATCCTTCTCGCCACCGCCGCAGGCGCTGAGGCCCATCCAGTGACCGTGGTCGCTGAAGAGATCGGTTACGGCGTTCTCTGTGGTGCCGGCGCGGCCCTGCTTTCCGCCGGAATCGTCGTTCTCGCTGGTCGGCGAAATCTCATCGACAAGACCTGGCAGCAGATTGTTCCCCTGGCCACGACGATCGCTGCCTACGGAGCGGCCAACGCACTTGGTGGGTCGGGGTTCATCGCCGCCTTCGTAGCCGGAGCCCTCTTCGGCCTCCTTGCCAGGGACGAAGTGGCGCAAGCCATGCTCTTCACCGAGGAGACAGGTGCGACACTCGACAGTGTCACGTTCCTCGTCTTCGGCGCCGTACTCCTTGGTCCGGAGTTCAAGCACATGAGCTGGCACATCGTGCTCTATGCCGTCCTGAGCCTGACCGTCGTGCGGATGGCCCCGGTGGCCATCGCGCTCGTCGGTACGCATGCACGAGCGGCAACCGTTGCCTTCATCGGTTGGTTCGGTCCGCGCGGACTGGCGTCGATCGTGTTCGCTGTGATCGTCGAAGATGCCCGTCTCCCGCACTCTGCGGAGATCGCCACCGTGACGTATCTCACGGTCGGCCTGTCGGTCCTCGTTCACGGACTCTCGGCGTCGCCCCTGGTGAATCGCTATGTCAGTTGGTTCAAGGCGGCCTCGGACAAGAGTCCGCCCGCCATGGAGACGAAACCGGCCCATGCATATCGACCCCGGTTGTTGGGTCGATTCTGAGAGTCTGCGAAAGTCTCCCAGGCACTCCCTAGGCAGGCGAGACTCTGCGGCACAGCTGCCAACCTGGACTGGCAGAAGCGCCGTTGACCATGGATCCTCACCAGTCTCGGGGCAGAACAGCTAGTCCGCTCCAGATGCACCCTTTGGGGCGCCGGGTGCCAAAGAGGTCCCAGGCGTCACAGCGGGGGCCAGTGGATGGGACTGCGGCTTCAACCATCGTTCGAGCCATGCTGAAGCTACGAATGACACGGCCACGGCCAGGATCACTACCGAGATCACTTCGAAGGCATCGGATTGTATGAAGACCAGCGTCAGAAGCACCGACGACAACGGAAGACCACCGATCGCCACCGACGTCATCGCCCCGATCCCCATCGCCACCGAGTCCACCAGAGAGAGACCAGGAAGGTGGGAGAAGGCGATCCCGACCGCGGCACCGATGAACATTCCGGGGAAGACAGGACCACCCCTGAACCCCGCTAGTGATGCGCTGTAAGCGAGTCCTTTGCAAACGACGAGCAGCACGACGGCTCCTACAGACCAAGTCGCTGCGTTGTCGATGAGCGGGGACAAACCCGATTGACCGGAGAAGAGGACGAAATGCGAACTCTTTCCGGTCTCCTCAGCAAAGAACCACGCCAGACCGCCGATGGCAAGTCCGAGGACCGGCGTCACCCACACCTTGTGGCGGGCGATATAGGGCTGCACTTGGAAAGCACCACGTCGGATGGCGGTGCCAATGACCGCCGCCGCGAGACCGATGACGATGCTCCAAGCGAACGTGCTCCCCGTCGGAAAGCCGATCTTTGGCAGGTTCGGAACGCCAAACGATGTGACGCCCGTACTCGTGAAGCTACTGAGAGCCACGAAGACGAGAGCACCGACACCGGATGCCACGAGCCCCGGCAGCAGGATGACACTGATGAGGCCGCCACCGATTCCAGCCGCCTCCAATAACAAAAAGGCGCCGACCAGCGGTGACCCGAGCAGGCTCGAGATGGCCGCGAAGCTTCCGGCGGCCCCGATCACTGCGACGGCTTGCTTCGGCGCATCTTTCTTGAAGAGGTGCACGATCAACACGGCCAGGACCATTCCGATCACGACCAACGGCATCTCCGGGCCCAGCACCCCACCCAATATGAGCGTCGCCAACGACGCAATGAAAACGCTGGGCAAGTCCTTCGGCGTGAAGCTTCCTCCCATCGCGAAGCCCGCGGCGGGATTATGGCCGCCAGAGCCCGGCAGGAAGCGCAGCGTCAGACCGACGATCAACCCACACAGCGCCAGCATGGGAACCGGCCACCACACAGGAGCACCATGAAAGCCAAGCTCATTGGGAAGCGTACTGAAGAAGTAGTTCTGGCCCTTATCGATCAGCTTCAAGTAGTAGTAGGCGACAATCGCCACCGGGACGCCCACCAGCGCGCCCATGAGCAGGAGCGCCACGTATTCCTTGCTCTTGACGAGCTCCAAGGGCGAGGGAGCACTCGGGGTAGTCGGCGCGGTTTCTCCTGGCACTCTCAAGTCCTCCGATCCTGGCGGGGTCATCGTGCGCCAGCAAGCTGCTGTGTCGACGCCAAAGCGACGATTGCGACCCCGCCGTCGCTCACCTTGGTGTCAGTCATTCCTTGATCCCCTCGATGGCGGGCAAGCGAAGTCGCGATGCCTCAGGGATGGGGTTCCCGGGGGCATCGCGTCAGCTGCGCCGGTCGTCCGGAGTGGCCTCTTCGGCGGCCGAGCTAGACGCCGAGCTCTGCGTGCACCGAGCCGCCGGAGATCGCGTCCACGAGCGCCTGGTGGTCAAGCGCATTCTGGTCGGCGTAAGCGAGCGCGAAGTCGGCGATAGCCCGGTCGAAGGCGTCACCAGCCCCCAGGTAGGAGGCGATGGCCACCCGGTCACCGGATCGGGCGTGAGCTCGAGCCAGTGCCCAGCCACACATCTTCGCGTAGACGTGCAGGGCCTCCGGCACCATGGTGTCCACGTCAGCGGAGACCTTCCAATCCCACAACTGGCGGAAGTAGTAGTCGTGAGAGTTCCCGTCGATACCGATCGCGACCTGCTGCCAGCCAAGGAAGATGTCGCTCGATGCCTGCATCAAGCGCTGCCCCTCGACGACCCGCTCGCCATGAGTCTTGAACGTGCTCTTGCCGCAGAACCGCTCCAACACCGAGGCTTCAGCTTCCTTCATTTGCAGGATGAGGGTGTCTTCATCGTCATCTCCCTTGAAGAGTGAGACCCAGGCCCGGGTGCCGACACTGCCGACCCCGACGACCTTCCGGGCCACGTCGACGAGCTCGTAGGATTCGAGCAGGTGACGACGGTCCCCGGCGAGCGTTTGTCGGTACGAGCGAATGCCCTCGTGGATCGTGTCCCGGAGTTGCCCCGCGTCCGCGTCGCCATAGAGTTCGCTCACCCGGATCAGTAACGGGGGGTCGCTCCTGAAGCGGAGGGCGCCGTCGACCACCTCGGTGAGCCTTGCCCGAGCCTTCAGCTGATCCTTCGACTGTGCCTTGGCTGCCGTCTTCTGAAATCCGGCCATTACGTCACTGCTGACTTCGGAGCCCCATCGTTGGACGATGCCGGCCATGTCCAGGTGGGAGTACCACACCTCCAAGTTGGACATCTTGGCGAACTCGCGCATGGCTTCGCGATAGGAGCACATCGAGTTCGTGACCAACTTCCGACCCGTCTTGGCCGGGAAGTTGCGGCTGCGCGCCGCGATTTCAAAACTGGCGCCCAAACGCTTGAGATCCCATTCGAACGGCCCCGGCGAGGTCTCGTCGAAGTCGTTGACATCGAAGAGCAGGTCCCGTTCGGGTGAGGCAAAGCCACCGAAGTTGCACAGGTGGGCATCGCCACACAGTTGGACGTCGAGGCTCGTGTGTGGTCCGGTGGAGAGGTCGGCGGCCATGGGCAGAGCGGCACCTCGGTAGTAGGTGAACGGCGTCGCCGCCATCCGCCCGTACCGGATGGGCACGAGTTCTGGAACGCGCGTCGTCGCCTGCTCAACCAAGAGGTCGAGCGGATTCAACGTACGGCGATCAGTCGACCATTCGGCATGGCGTTCCCGAGGTACTTCATCCCGCGCCGCTTTGCCTCGCGCGACACTCTCTTCATGGGTCGGGTGTTCAACAGATTCGCTCAACTCACACCTCCTTCAGATGTTGTCTCATTGACAAACTCCCTCACCAGCCGCTTTGGTGTGGCGTCCGCGCCCCCCGCTTGGTGTCGTGGTGCGTCATCACCCGAGCGAGGGATCAGCCAGGTAAGCGGACAGCGTCTTTGTTCGACGATGGGCCCACCGCGCCCCAGCGCGCTGGCCGATGATCGCTGCAGTGATCGACAAAGCGCAGGCTAGGAGCACACCTGCGGCGAACTCGCCGGCCGAGAGTCGGCCGGTGAGCCCGTTCTGGGCGGAGATCCCCCACAGCATGAGCGTGGGGGAAATGAAGGCAAAGGCCAAGGCGGGCACCAGGCCGTAGGGAGTCACAACCAGCACGACCCAGCGCAGAAGCATGTGACGCCAGGACTTTCGATGCGACCAGCGTTCCCGAAGAGGGATGGGGTGGTAAGGGAAGCGGATGCCGACCCAGGCCGAGATCCCCAAGACCCCGAACGGCATGACCGTGATGGCGATGACGGCCAAGACCATCCCGGCGTAGTCGTGGTCGGAGATGCCGATGATCAGGGCGACGACACTGCAGAACGGCGCGACGAACACCCACAAAACAAGGTTCTTAGCGTAGAGCAGGCGTCGCAATTCCACCGGATCATCGAGCGCCGCCCTCGTCCGGCGGGGGTCGGGCCCGAGCAGGTTGGTGGCCGGCACGTCGGCGATCATCCAGCCGCCGAGGACCAGGGCGAAGGCAAGGTGGCCGTGGAGGGAGAACAACGAGTTCTTCCAGCTCCCGGGCGCCCACCACCACAGTCCGGCCATGAGCAGGCCATTGACCACGACAACGGACGGCACCACGTATGGGGAATGGAGCGCTCGCCAGAACTCGATGCGCACCGCCTGGGGAAGGGTCGCAGGGAGTGGCAACTCGTCACCGGACACACTGCCAGGCGCTCGAGTGTCCCCGTCCACGTCAGAGCTCCTCCCCATTCACGAGACCCCGTCGGAGCCAAGGATCCCAACGCTCAGATCTCCTTCGTCTTGCGGACTTGAAGGCTGGCCGCTACTTCAACGATGCCGTAGACGATCATTCCGAGCCCGACGATCACGCAGATGATCGAGAGGGAAAGCGACGGGTAGACCAAACAAAGGATGCCGATGATCGTGGCAATCAGCCCCAAGATCACGGTCGGCCAGCTGACCGCGCTGTCGTTCGCGCTGAAGCCATGAAACAACTCCGTCACGCCTCCGATGGTCCAAAAGATGCCCACGATGAATCCGAGAACAGCGACCGTCGTCGTCGTGTGGTGCAACAAGATGAGCGCGATCACGATCGCGAGGAGTCCCACGAGCACGAATCCCGTGCGCTCGCCCGATGCACCGATCGCCCGGATGAGCTGCACGACGCCCACGATCAAGAGCCAGATACCGATGATGACGGCGATCGTGTGCACCGACTTGCCGGGCTTGAATGTCAGGACGATCCCGAAGCCGATCGTGATGACTCCGAACAGTGCGAGCAGCCACCACTTTCGTCCAACAGCCCTGATACTTTCCGCTGAGTCGGCAGTACTCATGCTGGACATACGAATCTCTCTCCTCGAATAGTCGTAAACGCACCGCCGCAAGAAACGAGCGAAAACCCGACGATGACAATCTCGTCGCCCGATGCTCAGGAACAATCTCTAGCGGTTCAGGCACGCCTACGCTGTCGACGACGCATGCCTGCGATCGAGACCGGCGAAAGGGGGCGTCCCAACGGGTCAATGAACAGAGTGCACGCACCTGATGACTGGGGAACGGAGCCCTCGAGCGGCTGATACGAATATCGGACCGAATCAGTGTCGATCTTCGGATTGCTCAATACGACGACGCAATCCTCCGGTCGGTTTTCCCCACGATCGATGAATGACAGTACGGCATTCGGAGGGTCCGCGGCGAAGTTGTCGTCGCCCAAGGACCAAGCCTCAACGAACTGCTCATTCGTCATGTGACCGACCACCCTTTCGGGACGGTCCGAAAAGTAGAGCGTGGCGGGCGACACGCCCGACAGTGTGAGTTGCCCGTCTGAACTCTTCGAGCCGCTCGCCACTTGGACGAACATCTCTTCGACGACCTGCGTCTCGGTGGAAGGCACGCGAATCCCCTTTGGTCAGTTGGCTGGTGCATGCGTTTCGGAACCAATCCATTGATTCCGACGGCTGGGATCAGCTGAGCTCGCTCGCTGTCTCCTGAACCGCCTTGTCGATGTCCTTGGGGCTGACGTCGAGCTCCTTGGCAACATGCTTCTCGGCCTTCAGCCCAGCCTTGTCGAGGGCCGCTTCGATAGTGCTTTCGCCGACAATGACCAGGGCGGCCTGCCCGGCGTCGATGATGTCCCCGAACTCCTTGACGTCAGCCCGGGACATCCCCTTCCAGAGGTGTCCGCCCACGCCGCCGACCGCTGCCCCGACTGCGGCGCCGGCAATGATCGAGGGTGGGAACAGGATTCCGACGACGGCCCCCACCGCCGCACCGCCCCACGCCCCGTGGCGCGTCGACGTCTCGTCCTTGTTGACGTGGACCTTACCGTCCGGATCCTTGGTCACCACCGAGGCGTCGTAGGTGCCGACCATCTTCTCGGCATGAAGATCCTTGACGATATCGTAGTCGGCTCGCGCCGCTGCTTCGCTCGGATAGGTTCCGACGTAGACGAACACGCTGTCGGGCTTTGCCATGATATTCCTTCTTTCGTTCTTGAATTTGTTTAGGGGGATTCGTTCGGGGCTGTTGCGGGTCAGTCGCCGGCCTCTGCTTCGACGACGGCGATGGCAAACCCCAGTGCCTCGGTGACGTGCTCGGCGGCGGCCATCACTCGGGCCGTCCCGATGATCGGAGCGACGGCCACCAGGACGTCTTGCACCCGCTCGAGCGTGACCCCGGCGTCGATCGAAGCACCGACGTGCGCCAGATACGAAACCGGGCGGGCGTCGACGGCAGCCAGAGCAGCAAGCCGGACGAGGATCAGCTCGTCTGCATCGAGCCCGCACCGGGAGATTGAGGCGACGGTCATGTCGGCGATGGTGTCGAGGACGGGGTGGTCGTTCGGCATGGCAAAAGCTCCTTGGGGTCGTGATTTTGGGATCTGACTACGAATGAAGAGTCTGTGATGGTCGGTCCGTCATCTGGCAGATTCACACCCGTGTAGGCGAACTGTCATCACCTACCAGCCGGATTCACCTAGGGGATAGGCGGGGTGCTCGCAGTCCGCGGGCAGGGTGGCCCCCGCCGGCAGCACCAATGGCTTGCCCTGGAGGCCCCCTGAAAAGCCTCGGAGCGGCAGCTCCTTTTCTCGGGACCTTCGGCCATGGACCGAGGAAATCTGAACTGGCAAGCTAGGCCGTATGCCCGTAAAGGAGCCCCTCCGCGCTGCGCCGGGGCCGGGTCGATCACTCCGTCAGGTACCGCCGGAGGCGCATCACGACCACGTTGAGCTGCAGGAATCCGCGGCGGACGGCGGGGGGCAGGGTGTCGAGCAGCCGATCCTGGTCGGCACGAAGCTGCGACCACCGCCTGTGCGGAAACGGTCGATCTCGCGCCCGCACCTCCAGGAACGTCTTCGAAGCGGATCGGACCGCAGGCTCACGCTCGTCGCCTGTCCGGCGGGCTTCGGGAAGACCACTCTCCTCTCAGCCTGGTACGAGGCAGAGGCCGCTCGCAGACCCGTTGCGTGGTTGACGCTGGACGAGGGTGACAACGACCCTGTGGTCCTGTGGTCCCATGCGATCGGGGCGCTGCGCCGGGCGAAGCCCGACGTCGCCAAGTTGGCTTCAGCGCGATCGGTCGTGGCACCGGTGATTGATCGGGTATTACCCCGCCTGGTCAGCGAGCTCGACGACCAAGACGAGTTCATCCTCATCCTGGACGACTTCCACCGGGTTTCCAGCGAACCGGCTCGCGCCAGCGTGCGGTGGTTCATCGAACATGCGCCCCTTGGATTCCATGTCGTACTCGCCACCCGAACGGAACCACACCTGCCGGTGGCCAGTTTGCGCGCCCACGGCGAGCTATTCGAGCTACGAGCCGCCGATCTGCGATTCTCCTACGAGGAAGCCGATGCATTCCTGAACGGCCGCCTCGGGCTCGATCTCACAACCGAAGACGTGGACAGTTTGCTGAAGAAGACAGAGGGATGGCCGGCGGGGCTCTATCTCGCCGCACTCTCGCTGCAGGCCGCCACCGACCGCCACGCTTTCGTGCGCACATTCGGGGGATCGCACCGTCATGTCGTGGATTTCCTTGTGACGGAGGTACTCGAGGCGGATGCCACGCAGGCGCAGGCGCTGATGCTCCATACTTCGATTCTCGGCCGCCTGACCGGCCCTCTGTGCGATGCCGTGATGGAACAAGAGGGATCGGCCGAGATCCTCGATGCGCTTTGCCGGAGCAACCTGTTCCTCGTCCCGCTCGACGACGAAGCTGGGTGGTACCGCTTTCACCCCGTCTTTGCACAGCTGCTCCGGGTGGAGCTCGAGCGGCGCGAACCCGACCTGGCCCCAGCGCTGCACCGCCGCGCCTACTCCTGGCATCGTGATCACGGGACGATCGACGAAGCTATCCAGCACGCCCTGGCGGCGGAGGCTTATGCCGAAGCAGTCGAGCTGATCGAAACCTTCTGGATCTTGTACGCGAACACCTGGCGGTACGACACCGTCCTGGCCTGGTTGCGGCACCTCCCCGAGGAGGTGCTGACGGGGGAGGTGCATCTGCTCCTGATACAGGCGTGGGTGCTCTCACTGTCTGCGAAGCAGGAGGAGGCAGCACGGGCCGTCGCAGCCGTGGAACGGCTGGGCGATTTGGGCATCGAACCACTGCGCGACGGCTTCAGCACTGCGGGGGCGAGCCTGACGATGCTGCGGGCCGCCTTCCCTTGGGGAGATGTCGGCGCCCAGCTCGGAGATGCCCGAGGAGTGGTCGAGCTCGAGGGCCCAGGGTCGCCTTGGCGGCCATTGGCGTGCTGGGCGCTTGGCGTGGGCCTGTACTTCGAGGGCGAGCCAGACGAGGCCGAGGAGTGGTTCGCGGAAGCAGCGGAACTGGCACCCGCGAGTTCCCAGTGGCTTGCCGGTACGTCGTCGCTGGCCTATCGATCGCTGATCGCCGGCGAGCACGGCAAGGCTGACGAGCAGCGCATCCTGGCCGAGGCGGCAGCCCAATTCGGACGGGAGCACGGCACGGACGAGGCCGTCGGCACGGTTCCGCTGGCCGTCGGGGCATCGCTAGCGGCACGTGGCAGGCCCGAAGAGGCGCTCCCGCTGATCGAGCATGGCGTTGCACTGGCGCGGACCTTTGGCCAGCCAATCCAAGTGGCCCATGCGCTGCTCGGCCAGGCGGCCGTGCTTGGGGTCCTGGGCGAGCACAAGGCGACCGCGGCGGCGCTCGCCGATGCGAGAGCGGTTCTCGAGCGCTGCCCTGATCCGGGGATCCTGACCGAGACATTGTCTACCCTCGAGCGGCCGGCGCAGAGAAGCAACCGCGCCCTATCCGAGGATGGCGCGCTGACACCGCGGGAGCTCAGGGTGCTCAAGCTCCTGCGCAGCGATTTGTCGGAGCGAGATATCGGTCGTGAACTGTACGTCTCGCACGACACGGTCCATAGCCACGTTCGGTCGATCTACCGCAAGCTGGCCGTGCACTCGCGAGCCGACGCAATCGAACGTAGCCGCGAACTACACCTCCTCTAGCGGACATCAAAGGGCGACGGCAGACTGAGCCCCGAGTCTGACCTGGCGAGCCAACAGCTCCCCTAGGTGAATCCGGTCGGAAGGTGATGACGGGTCCCCTGCCGGAATGTAAGGCTGCGTCGAAATGGACCACAACTGGGTGCGACCCCGCAGCTATCGGCTTGTGCTTCGCGGGGAGCTAGGCGATTCCTTCGGAGTCCTGTTTGAGGGCATGCGGTTGGAGCGGCTCGCGGGCACGACGGTGCTGACCGGCGACGTGACAGATCAGGCTCACCTTCTCGGAATCATCGAGCGGGCCCAGGAACTTGGCGTTGAGCTCGTGTCGGTCAATCCCGGCCAAGGAACGGACGGGTGAAGGCGAGAGGCATGCGGCCGTGCCCGACTCGGGAGGATGGCCGGGGTGCCGCGGTTGGCGGGTACGTGAAACCAGAACCGGAGCACGCTGTTGAGAGTGAGACTTTCGGGGGACCGGGTGACTCTTCGATTCTGCTGCGTATTGCTGCCCAACGATTCGAAGGGGAGCCACCATGAAGGTTGTAATTGTGGGAGGAGTAGCCGCGGGCGCATCGACCGGTGCCCGGGTACGACGACTGGACGACTGGGCCGAGATCGTGATCCTTGAACGGGGACGCTACGTCTCATTCGCCAACTGTGGCCTTCCGTATCACATCGGCGGTGAGATCCCCGAGCGCAAGAGCTTGTTGCTCCAGACCCCCGAGAGCCTGGCCGCCTCGTTGGCCATCGACGTACGCACCGGCCACGAAGTGGTCGGCATCGACGCATCGGCCAAGGAGGTCGAGGTCAACGAGATCGAGACTGGGCGCACTTACCGCGAGCCCTACGACAAGCTCGTGCTGTGCCCCGGGGCCGAGCCCATCCGGCCACCGATCCCAGGGGCCGACCTCCCTCGTGTCAACGTCCTGCGCAACATCCCCGACATGGACCGCGTCATCGAGGAACTCGATGCCAGTGCCACCCGGGCCGTCGTGATCGGTGGTAGCTACATCGGCCTCGAGATGGCCGAAGCATTTCGCACCCGGGGACTCCGGACCGCCATCGTCGAACGCACCGATCGCTTGATGCCGTGGCTGGACCCGGAGATGACCAGGATTCTCGACTTCCACGTCGCCACCCACGGCGTCGACATCCGCCTCGACAGCTCGGCCACGGCGATCCGTGAAAACGGTACGGAGCTCGTCGTAGCGCTTTCCGACGACTCCGAGCTCCCCGCTGACATCGTGGTGCTCGCCGTCGGCGTGCGGCCCAGCGCCGGGTTGGCGCAGACGGCCGGAGTGGCGATCGGGCCGCTTGGGGGTATCGGCGTCGATCCCCAGATGCGGACATCGGTTCCCGACATCCTCGCGGCGGGCGACGCCGTGGAGACAGCCCACCTCTTGACCGGGGAGCCGGTGCTCTCGATGCTGGCCGGCCCGGCCAACCGGGAGGGGCGAATCGCGGCCGAGACCATCTGTGGTCGCCAGAATGCCTATCGGGGCAGCCAAGGGACGGCCATCGTCAAGGCATTCGACATGGCTGCCGGCGGCACGGGACTTACCGAGGCCCAGCTGCGCGAGCGTGGGATGGAGTTCCGAAAGGTCTACACACACCAGAACGACCACGCCGCATACTTTCCAGGCAGCTCGCCCATGTTCATCAAGGTGCTCTTCACCCCGTCGGACGGGGTGCTGCTGGGCGCCCAGGTGCTGGGCTGGGGCGGTGTGGACAAGCGGATCGACGTGTTCGCCATCGCCTTGCGCGCCGGCATGACCGTCTACGACCTCGAGCACGTCGAGCTGTCCTACGCGCCTCCCTACGGATCGGCAAAGGATCCTGTCAACATGATCGGCTTTCAGGCCTCGAACCTGCTGCGAGGCGACATCGACCTCTGGTACGCGGAGGACTACCCGGCGTGTGCCGAGAGGACGACGATCCTCGACGTGCGTACGGTGGCCGAGTACGAGTACTGGCATATCCCCGAGGCGATCAACATTCCCTACACCGAGCTCCGTGCTCGGCTCGACGAGGTGTCGAAGGATCGCCCGGTGTACACCTACTGCCGATCTGGCTTCCGCAGCTACATCGCCTACTGCATCCTCAGGCAACACGACTTCCCCGACACGGCATTTCTCTCTGGCGGCCTGATCACGTTCCACGGGTTTCACCGCACCCCACTCGAGGTGGGGCAGGGCGGCTTCCCGATCGTCGCCCATGCCGAGGACCAGATGGCGACTCGTCCAGGCGCCCTCGAACACGTCTGATGGCTCGGATTTGGACTAAGAGCCAGATAGAGAAGGTGTTCGCGGCCGACGGCCAGAAGCTGAACGTCAAGAGCGGCACCGCAGTTGCGGCCCTCCTGTTCCTGCTGTGGTTCGTCATCGTCCAGACGAACCAACAGAAGTACTTCGTCCCCGTCGTCTTCGCCGTCCTCTTGGTGGCACAGAGTGACCCAGGCGGAAACATTGGGAAGCGGATGGAGGGAATGTCACTCTTTGCCCTGCTTGGTGCGCTGGTGACGGCCTTCGGCTTCTACGTCGGAGACGAAGCCTGGGGTTTCGTGGTCCTTGCGGTTTTCACCGTGACGCTGGCGTGCGGCTTGGCCGTCAAACTCGGGGTGCACCGATTCGCCGCCGGGCTGCTGCTCAACGTCTGGTTCCTCGTCGTGCTCTCACTGGCCACGCATGACACACACCACCTTAAGATCAGCGCCTGGGATCAGGCACTGGCCTGGCTGGTCGGGGCCGCAGCGTGGATCGCCCTGATGTTCGTCGTGTGGGTGGCGAGCAGGGGCAGATGGCGGCCCGCACCGATCATGGACCTGCCGGGGAACCAATCCCCGGTGCCTCTGACCCGGCCGATCGTCCTCTTCGCGTTGATCCGGTCACTGGCCCTGGCTGCCTCCGCCGCCATCGCCTTCGGAGGGAGCTTGCCCAGCGCCGACTGGATGCCCATCGCCACCATCGTCGCGATGAAGCCGAGCCTCGAACAATCCAAGCTCTTCGGCGAGCAGCGTTTGGTGGGTGCGGCCTTGGGTGCGGCGGCGGCCATACCGATCCTGATCCTGGTCGGGAGCAAGCACGCGCTGGAGGCCATCATCATCCTCCTGGCTGGGCTCGGAATTGCCATCAAGGGTGTGAACTACGCCTACTACGCGGGGGCGATTGCCTGCGCCGCCCTCATCGCTGCGGACCTGCCCCAGCCGACCGACTACGCCGCGGAGGGGCGGAGGGTCCTCTTCACCATGATCGGTGTCGGCATCGGGGTGATGGTGATGTTCGTGGCTGACCGACTCCAAAAGCACTCCGCCAAGACAGCGTGACGCATGGTCCAAGGAGACGAGGGAGTCACGATGTCCACCACGGAGACGCCGGCACAGCGAGCACAAATTAGAGACCTCGCTCACCGAGGTCGGAAACGACTCGCTGTCATCGCAATAGTGCGCACGGGACTCACGATCGCCCTGGTCGTGGCCATCTACTTCCTTCTTCCGTTGGACCACAGCTCCAGTGTCGGGGTGGTAGCGGAGCTGGCAATCGGAATCCTCGTGCTCGCGGGGATCACCGCTTGGCAGGTCAGAAGCATTGTCGGGTCGGAAAATCCAACGAGTCGTGCCGTCGAAGCGCTCGCGCTGAGCGTCCCGCTCTACGTGCTGCTCTTCGCCACTACGTACTTCCTCATGGCCCGAGCCAATCACGCATCGTTCGGTGGGCCGGTCAGCCGCACCGATTCCTTGTACTTCTCCACCACCGTGTTCACGACCGTCGGTTTCGGCGACATCACCGCCAAGACCGAAGCCGCCCGCCTGGCGGTCACAATCCAAATGTGGCTGGATCTCGTGTTCTTGGGGCTGGTGGTGCGCCTCGTAGTGAACGCCGTCAAATTCAATCAACAGCGCCGAGCTGTCGAAACGAGCGATTGACTCTCCCGCAGCCGAACACAGTGCTCCGAGTAGCCCGCTGTCGGAACGACGACGACGGGCTCAACTGAACCCTTCTCTCGATGGAATCACCCGTGCGGCCCCGACCACCGAATATGTCCCGTTCAGTTCGGGCCTTCTGAGGTCGCCCAAACTGTTGAAGCAGGGACCAATGCGTGAGCGATGGCGACGTTGATCCTGGCTGCGGTCGAGGCGGTGCTCGGCGTAGGCTCCGGTCATTGGAAGCGGCCAATGTTGAGGGCGCGTTGCATTGGCCTGACATGCCGGTAATAGTGCTAGCCACTCGGGCATTAGGGGGAACCAATGCGATCGGTTCGATTCGTCACGGCGGCATTGGCTGCTGCGATCTGCGCTCCGGCAGTGCTGGTGGGGGGTCTGGCGAGCGGGGCCTCGGCAACACCGGCGCCGCTGACCATCGCCTTCATCGACTCACAGACCGGCGCGGCCGCATCACAAGACACGGGAACCGTCGCGGTCTTCGAGGCGGCCCTCAAGGCGCAGAACGCCAAGGGCGGCGTGAACGGCCACCAGCTCGTGCCCCTCGTCATTGACGACCAGACCAGCCCCGCCACAGCGGCAACCGGGGTGCAAGAGGCCATCTCACGGGGAGCGATCGGCATCGTGTCGGACTCGGCGCTGATGAGCCTGGTCGCCAAGTACCCCCAGCAGGCAGGGGTGCCGGTGACCGGTGACAACTCGGACGGCCCCGAGTGGGGCACGCAGCCCTACACCAACATGTTCGGGACCGGCGCGCAAGGAAGCACGGACCCCAAGTACCCGGTCAGCACCCTGTTCGGGAAGCTGGTCAAGCAGTTCGGCGGAAAACGGCTGGCCGTCTACGCGCTGGGCATCTCGCCGAACTCGATCCAGGCCAACTCCAACGAAACGCAGTCGGTGGGCCGCATCGACCCAGGAGCCAAGACGGTCGTCGACGACCGCTCGGTCCCCTACGGCAGTTCGAACTTCGGGTCCCAGGCGCTGATCGCCAAGCAGAACAACGTCGACGTCGTCTGGTCGAACATGGACTCGGTGTCCAACGTCGGGCTGGCCACCGCCCTCAAGCAGGCAGGCGTCAAGCCCAAGGCCGTCTTCTTCCCCTCGGGCTATGACCCCAAGCTCATCCACTCGCCGTCGTGGGCCAACGTCCAGGGCGACATCTTCCAGGTCATCTTCCACCCCTTCTACGAGCCCAACGCCGGGACCGAGCAGATGCAGGCTGCGCTCGAGAAGTACGCGGGCTGGACCAAGAGCCAGTTCCCCACGGCCTCCCAGGACACGGCCTGGCTCGGACCGGAGCTGATGATCAAGGGTCTCGAGGGGGCGGGGTCGAACCCCACCCACGCCAGTTTGATGACGTCGCTGCACAACATCACGAACTGGAACGGCAACGGCCTGCTGCCGTTCACCATCAACTACGCCACGTCCTTTGGGAAGTCGGCCTCGGCCAACTGCGTCTGGCTGACCAAGGCCGAGAAGAACGGCTACGTGCCCATCGGGACGGCTCCCGTGTGCGGGACCTACATCCCCGGGACAACGTCGGTGGCGTCCTCGTCGTAGGGTTCACAAGACCCGAGGAACCGGGCCAGAGGAAGCCATTACCACCGAAGGGCAATCGGATGAACACACTGAACGCGGACCATTGGCCGACCGCAGCAGCAATCAGCTCGTGACAATGGATACGGCGCTACCTCCCCTGCGCGTTCCTGCTCGCGAGATACCGATCCCCAACTCGGTGAGCCCCGAAGCTCAGGCTCTCCTCGCCATGGGTCGGTTCGCCGAAGACATACAGCCGCCGCCGCCCAACGATCTCGATGCATGGAGGTCATTCATCGCCAGAGGCGAGGCACTGATGGCACCGGTGGTGGCTCGCGCCGACGGGTTCGGTGCCACGGTGACAGAAAAGGACGTCGCGGGCGTCCGCGTGTTCGTCATCACACCACAGGGTGCCGACGAGGCCGATCCTCACCGCTACCTTGATATCCATGGTGGCGGTCTGACCGGTGGGGCGGGGGCCCTGTGTCGGGCCATGGGGATCATTGCCGCTGACCGCATGCGCGCCCGAACGTGGGCCGTTGACTACCGGATGCCGCCCGATCATCCGTACCCGACCCCCCTGGATGACTGCATTGTCACGTATCGAGCCATGCTCGAAGAACACAGACCAGAGGAGATCGTGGTTGGTGGCGAGTCAGCGGGCGGGAATCTCGCCGCGGCGCTCGTGCTCAGGGCTCGTGACGAGGGCCTTCCATTGCCCGCCGGACTCGTTCTCCTCACGCCGGAGGTCGATCTCACCGAATCCGGTGACTCCTTTCAGACGAATCTCGGTGTCGACACGACTCTCGCGGGAAGCCTCATGGAGGCAAACCTGCTCTATGCAGGTGGGCATGATCTCGAAGATCCCTACCTGTCGCCGCTCTTCGGGGATTTCACGAAGGGATTTCCCTCGACGATTCTCACGGCCGGGACGCGCGACCTGTTCCTCTCCAACGTGGTCCGTATGCACCGCGCTTTGCGGCGAGCCGGTGTCGATGCGCAACTCCACATTAAAGAAGCTGCCTCTCACAGCGCGTTCTTCGGCACGGCTCCCGAGGATGCAGAAATCGACGACGAGGTACGTGCCTTTGCGCGACGCCAATGGGCCTAGATCGAGGTTGGTCAGTCGAACTTTGTGCCCACAGCGTGCCCACACGAATGAGCAACAGGGCAAAACAGCGGTCCCGACCACCGGACACCCCAGTTCAGAAGGTACTTCCAGCGGCTGTCGCCTTCGCGTCGAATTTTCGCGCCCCTAACGCAAGCACCGGATCGCCGGTCACTGAGCCACCCCCAGCGAATCGAGCACGGCGCGTGTAAGAAGGGCATCCGTGAATCAGGCCCACATCGATTTCCTGTCGAGTCCCCAGTGGGCGCAGATGCTCGAAGAGGAACTGGTGCCCTGGCTCGACGCTGCTGGTGATCTCGGTGACGATGTTCTTGAGATCGGTCCCGGACCCGGACTCACAACTGACATTCTCCGTACTCGTGTCGCCCATCTGACCGCAGTCGAAATCGATCCTGCGCTGGCTGCGCCGCTCAAGGAGCGCCTTGACGGAACGAACGTCGAGGTGATCGAGGGAGACGCCGCAACCTGTGGGTTCGACTCGAACCGCTTTTCCGCAGTGACCTGCTTCGCAGTCTTGCATCACATGCCTTCACCGGCTCACCAGAACAGTGTCTTCGCCGAGTTGGGTCGTGTCCTGGCCCTCGGTGGTCTGTTCGTGGGCACCGACTCACTGGACACCGAACGGACCCGTGGCGGCCACAAGGAAGACACATTCACACCAGTCGATCCGGACACCTTGGGCGACCGCATGGAGCGGGCCGGCCTCAGACTTACGAACATCGACGAGGGCGACCACCAGTTCCGCTTCGTGGCGATGAAAGTTGTTCGGTGAGTCGATGTCGAGGGGCAAGGGTGGCTCAGCGATTGCGGCTCTTTGCCACGCCGCCTTCGCGATGGATTGACCCCATGTTCACGGTCCATTACACCTCATACTGAGGAATGCGCTTCGTTCCCCATTCGGAGATTTGTCGAGTCGTCATAGAGGTCGGGAGGAGATCGTTCCCCCGTGGTGTTGCGCCGGCGGCCGAGCTTTCAACGGCACCGCTGGGGGGCGTCGACCCACACGAAGCGGCGACACACAACAGGCAGCCATCGGCGCACGTGTCTCGGCTCTGTGCTGATGGGAAAGTCTAAACTGTCGAGATGTACTCCCTCCGGACGGGCTCTCGCGATGGTCGCTTCGCGGCCCGTTGAAAGGGATCGAACCAATCATCGAGGGGACACCGTTCGAGCGAACGCTCGGGGCGAGGCGACGCGGGAACTGATCCTCGTGACGGCGGAGCGGCTGTTCGCGGAACGCGGGATCGCGGCCGTTTCCCTCCGCGAGATCGCCATCACAGCCGAACAGAGGAACAAGGCGGCAATTCAGTATCACTTCGGTGACAAAGAGAACCTCGTCGCCGCGGTGGCCGGCCACCGTGCGCAGTTCGTATCGGACATGAGAAATGACTTCCTTGCCACCCTGGCCGTCGGAAGCGAGCGTCCCAAGCTCGTTGACTACGTCAGATCGTTTGTAAGCCCTCTGGCAAGCAATCTCACCGAAGGCAACCACTACGTCTCATTTCTCTCCCGCTATTACATTGAGCGGGGAGGGTCATTTGGTCTCGAGTCGGTAGTTCCGCCCGAAACGGTGCACGGGTTGAGGGCAATCTCCCATCGCCTGCTCCCTTCACTCCCTGAACCGATCCTCAGGGAACGTTGGGAATTCCTCGTCAACAGCGCCGTGCACACGCTGGCCCGCTTTCAACACGCCCTCGAGGCGGGAACCCTCGGTGCCCCGTTGGAGGAATTGCTCGAAGACCTCATCCGGGTTCTCGCAGCCGGCATCGGAGCCCCGCTCGTCGACGCGTCGCTTCCAGCCTGAGGACCACGGCTCGCAACTCCCCACCGAGTGGAACGAGTTGCCGACCCCGGCGGGGCTTACACCATTGCCCTTGATCCCACGGCGGCCATGATGATCCGATTCACAGTCTCTATCCACGTCATTCGCTGATGATCTCTTCTCTTGTGGGACCAATCCGCCGATCCCCACATCAACCGCTCAAAACCAAGCGTTTCATGATCACCCGTCTCGGCAGGGCTGGAAGCCGGCCGCAAACCGACCACCACCCACCCGGGAAACCTCGCTAGTTCCACGGCCCTTCGGTTCGAAACCCAAGGGTTCCTCGCTCGTAGACGTACTGGTAGTTCGCCATCTGCGGTGCATTGGTGACCTCGGCAGAGCTCACGCCGACGCGCGCGGCCACCTTCTTCAATGCGGCAGCGTCGAGGCGGGGAAAGGCGTCGAGCGCGTTCTCGCCGAGGATCTTCGTGACCTTGGCAACCGGAAGGTCGTGGTAGCTGAAGGCCAACGACAGCCGGGTCATCGGGACCTCGTCCGGCCCATCGGGGTAGCTGTAGGTACCTTCGGGATGTGGGTAGTCCGAACCCCACATGAACCGGTCCTCACGACCAATGGCGATCGCCATCTCGGCTTCTTGGCGCGACTGGAAGCTGTTACCCATCCACACGTTTGTCGCGACATATTCGCTGGGGAGTCGAGGGAGTGCCTCTTCCTTGCGGCGGATCGGTGTCTTCTGCAGGGAGTCCATCTTGAGGCACATCTCGTTCCAAAAGACACCGGGTATCTCGGTGAGCACAAGCCTGAGATCGGGATGACGTTCGAAGACTCCGAAGATCGTCAACTCATAGATGGTGCGGACACCCCACTCACCAGAGTCGAGCAACCCGAAATGGAACGTACCCTCGTGAGTCGGGTCGCCGTAGTCCAGGTACTCCGACGTCGGTGGCAAAGCACCGATGTGAGTTGCCAGAGTCATTCCGAGCTCCTCGCATGCAGCGAAGAACCGATCCATGTCCGGCGAGAAGACGGCCGGAAGTCCAGGCTGGCCGGGTGATGGAAAGTTCACCCCTCCGAGTCCGTGGTCGGCGCACCACGTGAGCTCCGCGATCGACGCGTCGATGTCCCAGAACGGCAGCTGCGCGAGGCCCAGATTGCGTTCTGGCTCCACGGAGCAGAAGTCCACCAGCCAGCGGTTGTAGAGGGATCGACCGACCGCTGCCAGCTCACGTGCTTCCGGCGCCGGAATGCCATTGCCGACCGAGTTCATGTATTCGAACGGGAACGGCTGACCGTTGAGACTGTCGTGAAAGACAATCCCGCCACTGATCCCGTCGCGATCCATGTCACGTAATCGCGCATGCGGGTCGAAGTGCCCGGCCGTGAGGAGGTTGCGACGGCGACCATTCCAGTACTCGTCGGAGAACGCACGCAGCTCGAAGGAGGTGTTGTAGTCCTTCGCAGTGACGCCGAACGCGTCAAAAGCGTCGAGGTGTGCGCTCGGGCAGTACGGCCTCAGGTCCTCCGGTCGTGGACCGACATGCGTATCCGCCGAGAAGATCATGAGCGGTTCGTGGTCTGCCAACGCGCCCACTTCTCTCAGGCCGTCCGCCACTTCGGTGCCCCCGTTCTAATCTTGCTTCCTTAGATTATGGTCGGCGGGGTGAGCGGTCAAGGGAGAGGGGCTGATGGATTCCACGCTCCAGCCAGTCCGGATCTGTCCATTGTCAGAGAGAGCGGTCAGGAGTGCCCGATGCCGCCTCGCCACACCTCCCTCCGTCGTCCGAATGCGACGAGGGTCAGCGGCAAGGTCCGGCCGAGTTAGAGACCCGCGTCCTTGTAACGGCGGGCCATCATCCCGTAGCCCAGCTCCAGATTGGCCCGTCCCTGTCCTTCGAGGCGTCGAAGGTGGGCCGCGCTCAGGGGCTCGATCCTGGCCGGAGTGCCCACGACGAAGGATCGATCCGGCACCACGACGCCGCCGAGGAGGACCGCGCCTGAAGCGACCAGGCAAAGGTCACCGAGAACCGCTCCGTCGAGGAGCGTCGCGTGATTGGCGATCAGGCAGTTGGAGCCCACGCGAGCACAATGGACCACGGCGGCGTGGCCGATGATGTTGTCATCGCCGATCAACATCGGCTCGCCCGTGTGGAGCACGCAGTTGTCCTCGATCACGGTGTTGCGACCGACGCGGATGGACGCGAAGTCCCCCCGGATCACCGCGCCCGGCCACACGCTGGACTCTGGGCCGAGCTCGACATCCCCGACGACGTAGGCGGCCTCGCTGACCCACGCCGTGTCAGAGATACGGGGAACCAACTGTCCGAGGCTACGAATCGTCACGTGTACGTCAGCGAGGAGGCATTGTCGGAACGCCCCTCATTGTAGCTGGGGTCACGGTCTCTCAAAGGCGCCGAGTACGAGGGCAGCGCAAGGGGCCGAGATTCGCATACCGCACCAAAGCGGTGGCGGATTTTGGAGTGGAGTGCCGCCACCCTTCGACAATTGACAGTGCTGGTTAAGGTCCCTAACTTAGCAATTACCCAACAATTGGTGGGTACGTGAACTTCCAGCAGCATCGTGATGTGTGGGTCGGGTACAAGGGGCGGCGCCTGAGCAGGGGACCGAACAGTCCCGGGCTCACCTGAGAACACTGAAATTGGGAGGGGTCCGATGGGAAAGCTCGATGGCCGCGTGGCGTACATCACCGGGGCTGCCCGGGGTCAAGGTCGTTCTCATGCCGTCCTTCTCGCCGAAGAAGGGGCGCAGATCATCGGTATGGACATTTGCGAGGACATCGCAACCTGCAACTACCCGATGGCCACGCAAGAGGACCTTGAAGAAACAATCCGCCTCGTTGAGAAGACCGGCCAACAGATGGTCGGACTGAAGGGAGATGTGCGACGTCCAGATGATCTCCAACGGGCGCTCGACAAGGGGCTGGAGCAGTTCGGCCGGGTTGACATCGTCCTGGCGAATGCCGGGATTTCCAACTACCAGCGTGCACCCTATGAATTCTCGCGGGAGGCGTGGCACGACACCCTCGATGTCTGTCTCACGGGAGTGTGGAACACGCTCCAGGCCACGGCGCCGGTGCTGATCGAAGGTGACCGCGGTGGAGCGGTGGTGATCACAGCGTCGACGGCGGGCACCCGGGTGGTCACCACGAATTTCGATGGAGGCTTCGACGGGTACACAGCAGCCAAGCACGCCATCGTGGGATTGATGAAGTCCTATGCCGGAAGACTCGCTCGCCACAGCATCCGTGTGAACACGGTCCATCCGACGACCACCAACACTCCCTTGGGCCGGGACGAGAGGTACATGCTGTGGGCCCAAGAGGAGCCAGAGCTCATCGGGACGTACAACAATGCGTTGCCCATTCAAATGGTTCAACCCATCGACATCAGCAATGCAATCCTCTATTTGGTCTCCGACGACGGTCGCTATGTCACCGGGCAAACCCTTCACGTCGATGCAGGGAATACCACGGTTGCCGCGGTAGGGGTCCCGAGCACAGGTGCCGGGGGCACGGCCGCGACGGTCCACATCGCCCCATTCGGCGAGGGTTGAAAGAGCGACTCAGGCTTGGACCACGAGTTCGCCGTTCGCGTCCACCGCGACGTGGATCGGGGTGAGGCCGTGGGGTGCAGGAGGGCTGATCACCGCACCCGTGCCGGGGTCGAACTCGGAGCCGTGGCACGGACAGACGATGAGATTGGCGGCACTGGAGTACCCCACGGTGCATCCGGCGTGAGGGCACACCGCGTCGTAGGCGAGGTACTGGCCCTTGGTGGGTTGGAGAACCAGTCCGGGATCGCCGGTCTTGGGGTCCGTGAAGCGGGCCGAGCCACCCACGGGCACTTGGCTGGCCAGCCCTATCTGCGTCCCCGCCGCCGCTCCCGAACTCCCGTTCGTTGTGGTCGTGCTCTCGCCCGAGCCTGACGAATGCGGATGACCCGGGGAGAGCGTGACAGGCTCGCCCTGGGCCGGAGCCTTGACTCCACCGACCGCCCGGCCGACCACGGCGACTGCCCCCGCGGCGGCGGCGCCGGCAACGGCTGCCGCGGCCACCGCGACGCTCCCGAGGACCACAGTCCTGCGATCGACCTGGTCGGGACCCCGCGTGATGATGCTGCCGCGTGGGTCGGACTGCAGGGACTCAGCGAGGAACGGGCAGGCGTGGACGTCGCAGCCTCGCCCTTCCCGAGCCGCGCACGTGTCGTTCTGGTACTGACCGCAGACCTGCTGGACGAGAGCGAACCGGATGGGAACGAAATTGGGTGGTCCCAGGTCGTGTTCACCTGCCACCCGGGCCGCGATCAGGGCGTCGAGCGAGAGTACTGCGCCCGATCCTGCCAGGATGAGCGGGATCCATGCGAAGACGAAGACGATGTCGGCCCCGGTGTAGTACGGCGACGAATGAAAGCTGACCGTCAAGAAGAGCGTGAAGGCGAGCACCAGCCCACCGGAAGCGGCGAGCCGGGTCCACAATCCGAGCAGGGTTCCCAGACCGACCGCGACCTCGGCCAACGCAATCACGACCCCGATGGGGACGGCGAAGCGGAGCAGGTGTCCCAGCAGGTCATGGAGGGGACTGACCCTGATGGACGCGATCAATTGCGCTTGGATACTCGACGGGCTGTTCGCGTTGAAAAAGTTGGGGTTGGCCAACTTCTGGAGTCCGGCGAAGCAGAAGGTCACGCCCAAGAAAGCCCGTAGCGGAAGGAGCGCCCATCCCGCGAGCGCGAGCGCCCGGGGCGGAGGACCGACGAAATGCGTTCGGCGCCTCGGGTCGGCTCGACCAGCCCCCGGAGACCGCTTTCGCGACTTCGGGGCCCTCCGGGCGCCTACCGGCCTCGTTCGTTGTGACATGACGCCTCTCTTGGTTTGAAAGTCGCCCCGAAGCGGCCAGAAGAGCCGAGGCCGTGCCCTACGAATAGCACATGGCGGGCCGGGTCACCCGCCACCGTCGATCAACCGAACGGGGCGGTCTGGGGCGGCCTCTGGCGGAGCGATGTCTTCGGGTCGCACAACCTGAGGTCTGCACCAAGGACCGTCTCACCGCCTTCGGAATCCGAGGAATGATCGAACCGGGCCTCCGATCAGGCCATGGATGTCGAAAGTAGCCCTCAATCATGAGGGGTCGGGGTCACCGTGGACATCCTGGGGACGCCGCGCCGTTACGGGCCAGGCGTTCAGCCCGCTGCTTGACCCCCAGGAGCATCTTGCGCTCCATGATGAGACTTCCGGGCTCCATGACGTATCGGTTGAAAGTTCGCCCGAATCGCGATGGATCTGGCGTGGCGATCCGGTTACGGCTGAGGAGCCGGGTCCCGGCTCGCTCAGGGTCGAGACAAAACGCCCATACCCAATTCCCATCGTCGGAGCGGAGGACAAAGGCGCTCTCGGGCTCGAGCACTGCCACCCGCAACACGGGACCCTTCGAACCCAGCTGCTGTGCGTCTCCAACCTTGGTGTCCTGGAACTGCGGGAGGACTTCGTTCACGCTGTGGATCCCGAGCCCCAAGAGGTTCTCGATCCAGTCGTAGGTGTAGACGCCACCTTTTCCCGGACCCATCTGAACCAGCCATGGCCACACGGCACTGGGCGGGGCATCGATCCAGATCGCTCTCGTCGACTGGAGGTCGGGATCGACGAGCAAATCGTCTCCTGGAAGCGGGCGCGACGCTTCGTCTCCATCGGTACCCCAGGTCAGACACCTCGTTCGCCAATGGGGGTACAGCGCCATCACCACCGCGCTTGTCGCGACAAGGGCGGCGAAAGACGCAACCCCAAGACCGATGACGGCCCTGACACACCGAGAGTCTGCCTGTGCGTCCATCATTGCTCCAGGTGCGCACGCCGGCCGGAGTTGGAGAAGAGGCAAAGGTCCTTTGGCCCTGACGCCTCCTCAGACGGGGCACGAAAGAATCCACCGGCGAACGCATTCGTCACTCTGTTACCCGGCGTGCCGGCCTACCGGATGACGACAACTGGGCACTGTGCGTGTCGAACGCAACGCTCGCTGACCGACCCCAACAAGAACTCCTCGAACGCCGATCGACCCCGACTACCCACAACCAGCAACGCTGCGCTTTGTGCTTCAGCGAGGAGAACCTGTGCAGCAGCTCCCCGAACAACCTTGGCCCGGACCAGGCGGCGCTGATCCTCGGGGACGACGTCGCAGACAATCTGATCGAGCCTCGCACGAGCCTGCGCGATGAGCTCGTTGGGCCACGGAACTTCAGGGACCAATCCGAGGGGTGCGGGATGCTCGGGGAATGTCCAGGCAGTGACCACTTCGAGCGGTAGCCCCATCCACGATGCCTGCCGGGCCGCCCAACGGAGAGCCTCCAGCGACGATTCGGATCCGTCGACACCAACGACCACCCTTGGACCGAGATCCTCTCCCGATGTCTGCCCGCCGGTTTCGCTCACGTCGCTTCTCCTCGCTCTCGACCCGTCGTATCGCCAGCTGTCACTGCCCTGCTCCCCCCGCCTTGCGACCGATCGTCTCTCATGACCCAGACCGTCAGCACCGCGTCAGCCACCACCACCACAACCGCGATAACGATCAACAATGAACGACTCGGCACCGCCAATGCGAAGACGCGACGCGAGAGCGCGACGGCGAAGAGCGAGACGAAGGACACCACCATGAGAGCCACGAGGACCACACGACCGACGTTCAGGGGCCTCGACACGAGAACGAGGACCCAGATGGCCACGCCGAACACGCTCAGCAGTGCAGCGGTCCGTGCTTCGATGATCGTGGAACCCGCGGTGGAACGGGTCACCAGGTAGCTCGTCAGGGTGGCACACGCGGCAACGACGCCTGCGGGCAGGGTGAACCGCAAGACCCGTTTGGTGAACCCTGGGATCGCTCTCGGGGTCTCCGACGCGAAGGCGAGGAAAAAGCCGGGCACACCGATCGTCAACGTGCTGATGATCGTAAGGTGCCGCGGGAAGAAGGGATAGGGCACAGCCACGAGGACGATCGCTGCCGCGAGCAAAGCTGCGTATACCGTCTTGGTGACGAACAGGTTCGCCACACGCTCGATGTTGGCCACGACACGTCTTCCCTCTCCGAGGATACTGGGCACAGTCGAGAACGTGCTGTCGAGGAGGACGATCCGCGCCACCGAACGGCTTGAGGGACTTCCCGATCCCATGGCGATGCCGAGGTCCGATTGTTTGAGCGCCTGTACGTCGTTCACCCCGTCGCCGACCATCGCCACGACGAAGCCTTGGCGCTGCAGGATCTTCACGATCGACAATTTCTGTTCGGGCTTGACCCGGCACAAGAAATTCGTCTCTCCGACTGCCCGCTGCAACGCCTCGTCCTCGAGCCCGGAGACGTCCTGAGCAGCTCCGGAGGAGGGAAGACCCAGTTGCTGGGCCACCTGGGTCACCGTCCCGGGCGCGTCACCCGAGACGACCTTGATCGTGATCCCCTGGTCAAGGAGATACGTGACCGTCGATGCGGCGTCTGCCCGTAGCTCTTCGGCGAAGAGCACCAGCGCGACCGGTTCAAGATCCGCTGGCAGTTCGATCCCGGTCAGTGGGCCTGGGCTGCGGGCCAGAACGAGGACACGTTGCGCTGCCCGCTCATGAATGGTCGCCCGCTCCAACACGCCCGGCATCGCGGCTGCCACGATCTGCGGGGCCCCCAGTACCCACGTCCCACGACTGTCGAACGTGACGGCGCTCCACTTTCGGGAGGACGAAAAGGCAACCCTCGACTGGACGGGCCACGGAGTGTCATCGTCCCGGTGAAGCGCACTCAGGGCGCTGATCGTCGAGTTGGGAGCGGGGTCGGCGACCGCCATCTGTGACAGCACGTCTTCGATCTCAGCCCGGGCGACCAATGAGAAGACCTCGATCTGTGACAGCTGCAGCCCCGGCTGTGTGAGAGTGCCGGTCTTGTCGATACACAGGACGTCAACTCGCGCCAACCCCTCGACAGCCGCCAGCTCCTGGACCAGGACCCTGCGACCGGCGAGTCGAATAGCTCCGACTGCGAAGGCCATCGAAGTCAGAAGCACGAGCCCTTCTGGCACCATCGCGGCGACGCCGGCAACCGACGCTCGGAGCGCATCGGTCGAAGACTGGTGACTACGAAAGAGCTGTGTGACAAGGAGTGCGATGCCCACCGGCACCATGACCCACGTGACCAGTCGGAGGATCTGGTTGGTCCCCTGTTGCAGGTCTGATCGAATGAGGCTGAATCTCCGCGCCTGGGACTCGAGTCGCCTCGCGTATGAGAGCTCACCGACCTCCGTTGCCCGGATCCTGCTCACGCCCGCGACAACGAAGGAGCCGGAGAGGACTTCTTGCTCGGGGTTCTTGGCGACCGCTTCGGGTTCTCCGGTCAACAGTGACTCGTCGACTTCCAAGCCCTCTGCAGTGACGACCTCGGCATCCACCGGAATCTGATCGCCACGTCGTACCTCGAGTACGTCTCCCAGCACGACCTCTTCAAGGGGCACTTCGACGACTTGTCCGGCTCGGACCACTCGTGATCTCGGAGCATTGAGAACAGCCAGGTTGTCGAGAACTCGCTTGGAACGGATCTCCTGGGCGATCCCAATGGCGGTGTTGACGACGAGAACGATGCCGAAGAGGGCATCTTGCAGAGGACCCACCACGAGCACGACGACAAAGAGGGTTCCGAGGATGGCGTTGAATCGGGTAAGGACGTTCGCCCGGATGATCTCGCCGACTGTCCTTCCCGTGGTGCGGGCCACGCTGTTCACGCGGCCCGCTTCGACCTCCGCCAAGACCTGGGCCTCGCTCAGCCCCTGCGTGGGATCGATTGGCCGGCCCGAGGAACCGCGTTCGGTCGCGACCGGGACCAGCTTCGCCGAATCTTCCATTCAACGACCCCGGCGAGTGAACTCGCGGGATCCACCGCTCGAGTGACCCATCACCCTCCATCCTCGCCGGGTCCGGAGGCAGTTCCTAGGGTCAAATGACCTGCTCACCGTGAAGGAGGGACGTTGGACCCTGGCCGAGTCCCCCCTGAATAGCGACGATGATGGGGGTGCCCAACGCACACCCTTCGTCGCCATCCCGGTCCTCACGAAATCTCCCCGTGTCGGTCCTTGCACTGACCGGCTCATGCCTGGCCGCCGGCACCCTGCTGCATCTGAGCGGCAACGGAGACGCTGGGGACGCGGTATGGGTGGTCTCGGGCTGCGTCGGCGCGGCGTACTCGCTTTGGGCGATGGTCGACGCGCTCAAACGGGGTCGTCTGGGGGTGGACCTCATCGCCCTCTTGGCCGAACTCGGGGCACTCGCCGTCGGTGAGTACCTCGCTGCGGCAGTAATCAGTGTCATGATGGCCAGCGGCCGGGCGCTCGAAGCATGGGCCAACGGTCGGGCGACGCGGGACTTGCGCCACCTGCTGGAGCGTGCACCGACACGAGCCCATCGCTACGGACCTGGTGATGTCACTCTCGAGACGGTCAATGCCGCGGACGTGGTTGTCGGTGACCGCGTCATGGTCGCCTCCGGCGAGATCGTGCCCACTGATGGTGTGATGCTCACGGAGGCTGTCCTCGACGAGTCCGCCCTTACGGGGGAACCCTTACCGATTGCCCGCGGCGAAGGCGACGCCGTGCGCAGCGGAGTTCTCAATGCCGGCGCTCCGTTCGACTTCCGAGCGACTGCCGCGGCGTCAGAGAGCGCGTATGCGGGCATCGTTCGCCTGGTCGCCGAAGCGGAGGGCTCGCAGGCCCCATTCGTTCGGCTGGCCGACAGATATGCCGTCTGGTTTCTCTTCCTGAGCCTCGCTGTGGCAGGTGCGGCTTTGCTTGCAAGCGGCCCCGCCCGAGCCGTCGCAGTGCTGGTCGTCGCCACGCCCTGCCCTCTCATCCTGGCAGCGCCCGTGGCACTGGTCGGCGGGCTGTCCCGCTGTGCGCGCAGGGGTGTGGTGATCAAGGGCGCAGCGGTGCTGGAACGATTGGCCGGGTGTTCCACCCTGCTCATCGACAAGACCGGCACCCTCACGAGTGGGCGCCCCACGCTGACGAGCATCGTCCCTGTGGGAACCCACAATCCCGACGAGATACTTGCCCTTGCTGCCTCGCTCGACCAGATGTCACCCCATGTGTTGGCACGCTCGGTGGTCCATGCAGCACAGCAACGCTCATGTGCCTTGGTCCTGCCTCGAGACGTCGAGGAGGTCCCTGGTGAGGGAATCCGGGGAACCGTCGGGGAGCATAGGGTGGCACTCGGAACGGCCTCTTGGGTGGGGGCCACTGGATCTCCTCCGTGGGCCAAGGCTGCGCGACGGCGAGCCCGACTCGACGGGTCCTTGACTGTCTTCGTCAGCGTCGACGACAGGCCAGTGGGGGTCCTGGTACTCGACGACCCGATACGACGTGACGCTGCCCGCACGATCCAGTCACTTCGTCAACACGGTATTGCCCGCATCGTCATGGTGACGGGCGACCGCATCGAGGTTGCCGAGGCCATCGGAGCGGTCATCGGTGTCGACGAGGTCCTGGCCGAGCGGTCCCCGGCCGACAAGCTCGATGCCGTCCGGACCGAACGAGCCGGCGGGGGAACCGTCATGGTCGGCGACGGCATCAACGACGCCCCGGCACTGGCCCTGGCCGACGTGGGTGTGGCGATGGGTGCCCGCGGAGCAACGGCCTCGACGGAAACGGCGGACATCGTCTTGACGGTGGACCGGTTGGATCGGCTGGGCGAGGCCCATGTCCTGGCGCGTCGCAGCCGCCGCATCGCCCTGGAAAGCGTCGTGGCCGGCATGGGAATGTCCCTCGTCGCCATGGGATTCGCCGCCGTCGGACTCTTGCCTGCCGTGTGGGGTGCCCTCCTCCAAGAAGCCATCGACGTCGTGGTCATTCTCAACGTGCTCCGAGCGGCGCGATCGCCATCCGGAGGCGTTCACCTGGACGAGAGCGCTGAACTCCTTGCACTTCGATTCGAGAGGGAGCACGTCCTGATCAGGTCGGATCTGGAGCGGGTCCTCGCAGTCGCCGATGGCCTGGGCACCATGAATTCTTCAGGACGTGATGCCCGAGGTCGGCCGAGTCCACCGGATGCTCACCGAAGAGGTGGGTCCGCACGAGGCTGCCGAAGAGCAGGACTTCTATCCGGCCCTCGCGTGGGCTCTTGGTGGGAACGAACCCACCGCAACGATGAGTCGTGCGCATGTTGAGATCGCACATCAGATCCGGCGCCTGGGAGCCTTGATCGATGACATTGGCCAGTCGGAGCCAGATGACCAGGACATCGACGAGCTACGCCGACTTCTCTACGGCCTTCACGCCATATTGCGCCTGCACACACTTCAGGAAGAAGAGAGCTACCTGTCGCTCGGAGAGGACACCGACACACACACTCCGTCGTCAATCGACGCACCGCCTCAACGCCCGAGCGGACCGGTATGAGCACACCGGTCCGCGTTCTGGACAATGCGACGGGGACGATTCCGGTCTGCGGAGGGGACCGCTCGCACGACCTGATGCGGCGTCTCATCCCGGCATTCGTGGCCGGACCCGTGACCGGAGCACGGATCGACTGGTCGACGATCAGTGGCACCCGACCCGGGACTGCCGTTCTCCAAAGATACGATCCGCCCGTGGCACGCACACGCGCACGCGTCGCTGGCTCCACCCAGCCCGACGCGTCCGCGCTCATCTGAACGACATGGCGGATCCAACCACTCCCCGTGGCCCTGGCGAATGGGGTGAGTCGAGAGCGGACCCGTACCATCTGCCCGCTTCCGCCCAACACCCGCCACGACCTGCACCAGAACCGCGGCGAGCAGGCCGCGACAGCGAGAACGTCGAGGCCAACGCCAGGTTGACCGGTATGGCCGGTGCTCTGCTCTTGGTCCTGCTGGCCGTCGAGGGCGTGACGATCCTGCGCCTCGGCTCATTGCTCACGCCACATGTCGTGATCGGCATGGTCCTCGTGCCCGTGGTACTCCTCAAGATCGGCAGCACCACCTCGCGCCTTGTCCGCTACTACCTCGGTGACCCCGAGTACCGTCGGAAGGGTCCTCCATCGCTCCTGCTCCGCCTGCTCGGTCCATTCGTCGTGGTATTGACGGTGGCGGTCCTCGGTACCGGCATCGCACTCCTCTTGTCCCCCACGACTGGACGCTCGCAGTGGTTGTTCTTGCACAAGGCGACGTTCGTCCTTTGGTTCGGTGCCATGTCATTGCACGTGCTCGGGCATCTGCTCGACACGGCGCGCCTGGCCCCGAAGGACTTCTACGGGCGCACGAGGGCGCAGGTGCACGGGGCCAGCGCCCGGCAATGGCTCCTCGTGGGCGCAGTGGCCTTCGGCGCACTCCTTGCTCTCGCGGTTGCCCCGAAGATCGGACCATGGCAGGTGACAGGCCCTGGATCGCCTCCCGGTTCACAGCAAAGTGTGAGCGGTCCGCCTCCCTCCTCACTCACCGTTGGGGGAAGCCGCTGATCGTGTGCCCCGATGCTGACCGCAGCTCTCAACGGGCACTGGCGACTGCTCTCGTGACATGCCTTGCCGTGATCTTCGCCGCATGTCGCAACACCGGCATTCCGGCTCGCGGCACCTATCACGCGACGTCCTCGGGCAGATCGGGCACGAGCTCGCCCCGGCCACCGAGCGCCAGCGCGACCACCTCGCCGGCCACGACCACTTCGAGGGCACAGGTCCCGAAAACCCCCGTCCCGCTCCCCACTCCGGCGACATTGGTTCCCTTCACCTCGTCGGCACCGATCAGCGAAGGCGTCTGGACCGCTGCGGGCCGCCCGGTCAGTGGCATCCCGGCCGTCTACGAGACTGCGCTGGTGCCTCCCGACGGCACGCAGGCGGCCGGAATCGCCTGGATGAACACCCGCCTTCTTTCGGCACAGCTGTACTCGGGCTCCAAGAGCCCCGGCGGCGGCCCCTACGATTTCACCGCACCGGTCCAACCCGCCCAGGCCTCGACGCTGGTCGCTGCCTTCAACGGCGGCTTCATGATGAACGCTGCACATGGCGGCTACTACACGGAGGGCCGGACCGTCGTCCCCTTGGTCGCCGGGGCGGCATCTCTCGTGATCCACTCCGGCGGTTCAGTGACGGTCGGAGCATGGGGCACTGATGTGTCCATGACACCCGATGTCGTCGGTGTCCGGCAGAACTTGGTTCCGCTCGTCGCTGATGGCCAACCGACCGCACAGGCGACCAGCCCCGACTGGCAGGCCTGGGGGGCGACGTGTGGTGCAACCTCGTGTGCCTCGGCGGTCCCGGGGATCGAAAACCAATGGCGATCAGGTGTCGGGGTCACCGCCGACGGCGCTCTGGTCTACACGGCGGGACCTGGTCTGACACCGTTGCAGCTCGCCCAACTTCTTGCGCGAGCAGGGGTCATCCGGGGCATGGAGCTCGACATCAACCCCAACTGGCCAGTCTTCGCCACCTACGACCCCTCGGTACCGAACGGCCTTGCCTCGCCCTCGAACGGGACCAGCCTCCAACCGAGCAGCGTGCAGAACGCCGCGACCTTCTTCAACCCGGCGTGGGCGCGTGATTTCATTGCGATGTCGGCGGCATCCAGCACTTTCGCCGGCTAATGGCCTGGCCGTGACCATCCGCATGTGGTGGTGACGGCTGATCTCTGTGGCTTCGATGCAAGGGGCCTCAACACGAGCCTGCAGTCACCGTTACCGACACCAGCGATCCGGAGGCTGCGTTCTTGAGGAGAAGGACCTCACTTCCGCGGGCGGAGATGACCTTGGCCCCGGATGCCTTCGCGCAGTATCCGCTCGGGTAGTGAACCTGCGTTGGGACGAAGATCACCGTGGGCGCGTGCACGGCATGATCCGGAACATAGGCAAGATGGAATGCCCCGTTCGTGGGATCGAATGACAGCGATTTCGGCCGCCCGGCGATCGCTTGGGGATACGTCCGCGAGAGGTCAGAGGCGGTCGACCGGAGCGAACCGTCCGCCGCGACGAGACCTTCGGCAGAGCTTCCGGTTGGGTCCGCATAGAACTTCCAGGACCAATAGGCCCAGCCGATCAGATTCGAGTCGGCCTCGGCAGTCAGCCGGTCGAGCAGCTGCGAGTTGGAGGTGGCGCCGAATTCGCTGAGGAACCAAGCAGGACCCCTGGGCTGCGCGGTCGAGCCGAGGTCGGTGCGATCCTCTGAACGCGTCGTGAGAGAACGCTGTTCCTGGTTGGCGCAGGCCCTGATGTCGGTCGGGTTTCCGGTCTTGCCGCTCCGGTATCCACAGTAGACGTGCACGTTGAAGACCAGATTGGCAAAGGGCATTGCCCCAACGAAGTTGGTGGAACCACGGCTACTGAAGATGTCCGGTTCGTAGAACACAAGAGCACCCGGATCGGCCGTTTGGATCGCCGGGATGACCCCGGCGGCGGGGACTCCCGGGGGGCACGAGATCGACGGAGCACCGTGTGCGGGAGCACCTATGAATGATCGACCGGTGTAGAAGCATTCCAGCTGGCCGTCGAACTTTTCGTCACCGGAATTGACCAGCGAGGTCGAGAACGGCTCGTTGAACGGGTCGTACCCAAGGACCCAGGGATCGCCCCGGAAGTAGGACGCCACAGCGGCCCACACCCGGTCGTACTCACCCTGGACATCGCCAACCACGTCGTTGGTCCAGAAATGGCGGAAGGCCGCTCCAGCGGCAGCCGTCCCGTAGTTCTGCGACCATCGGCCGGGTGGATCCGAATTCGACGCTCCACTGGTGCACACCGCCCAGTTGGGTGCACCCTCACCGTCGAAGAGTTCGTTGTAGACGTCTTGGTGCATGTCGAGCAGCGTGTAGATGTGGAAGCGACCGAGCAGGTCGACAGACTCCTTCACTTTGCTGAGGTAGGCATCGAGGACTGTCTGGCTGAACTGACCGGGATCGTGGGGAGCGCCCGGCGTGCAGATGGCGGGATCGTTCGCCGGCGCAGTGCCAGGCTCCAGGCCCTTCCAGATCATCCCAAGTCGGACGACGTTGAGTCCGAGTCTCCCCATCAGAGATGCGTCAGCAGCGCTCAGATTCCACGGCTTGCCGGCGGCCGGGAAGAGCTCGTAGGGGGCATGCTTGTCGACCGCGTTCACTCCATGGAAGAACACGACGCGACCCCTTTGGTCGTACAAGAACGGACCACCGGGCGAATGGATCCTTCCTGCGATGGTGGCGCTCGGGGGGTAGCGGATAGGCGATCGAAGGTTGGGCAGCGACGACGTACTGCTTGCACACCCGCTCACCAGGAGAACCACCAAGATCAAAGCGGCAGTGAGTGGGAGGGAAGTCAGCCTCTCGGCGATGGATCGGTGACGCCGGGAGGGCACAAGTGCAGTCTGCGGTGCGCACGATCGGCCGTGCAGGGTCCTAGGTCACGAGATGAACGCTCAGTGGGCACGTCAGCCGATTGACTCGAATGCTGCCAGTGCCGATCTGAAGGCGTGAGGTCGCCGGATGGACGCTGGTCCCGACCAAACTGGCGGTGGGGTCTTGAGGCCCAGAATTCACAATGTGTTCCCTGGTTCCTTCGGAAAGGTGACATCGAACCAACGGGCCGACGAGGAATGAGCCGTCATCACCTCTCCGAGGCGGGTGACAGCAGTGGCCACCGAGCGATGGCGGCTCGGAGGTGCGCCGTTGAGCAGCTCGTTCCAGAACACGGACCAACCTCCGGACAACGCGTCGCTCCATCCGACCAACGTCAACAACCGGGACATCGCGGCCACTGCCCTCGGCCGGTCAACGAGCCAACCCTGGACGGTGGCGGTGATGCGGTGATACGGCAGATGGTCGACTGCCAAGGTGGCCCGATAGCGGGCCGCGGCGCGCCCTGGGTCGCCCAGGACCGCTTCCGCGGCAGAACGACCGCTGCACATCGCCTGGGCGATTCCCTCACCCTGCAACGGATTGACGAGACCGGCCGCGTCACCAACGAGCAGCACCTGCCCGGCAGCCGGGGTCGTACCGACCAGGCCCATCTTGAGCCAGCCACCCAGGCGACGCGATGGGACGGAGATCGACGGGTCCCCGATGAGCTCGAGTCTGCGCAAGTGCTCGAGGAACTGCGGCAGAGCCTTTTGGACCCTCGCCCCCGCGCTGCGACTGGCTACCGTACCCACACCAAGGCCAACGTTTGTTCCGCCAGTGGCTCCGGGGAACACCCACCCGTATCCGGGAAAGCCACGCCATGTCTCAGGCTCCCAAAGAACGATGGCCGGCAGGTCGACCGCGTGCGGGAAGTACGTCCTCATCGCGAAGCCCCACAAGACCCTCTTGGTGTCGACCATTCCGGCCGTCCCCGCCACTCGGCTCGTGGCTCCGTCCGCCCCGATCACGAAATCGGCACGCAAGTCCGAGCCGCTGCTCGACCGGTAGCCGTCGATCCGTCCCTCCGCTTCCAACGGCGCAACCGCCTGAGCGTGCACTGGTGTGGCTCCTGCTTCGACTGCGGCGCCGTGAAGCATCGAATCGAAGACCGTTCGCGTGACCGCCGTACCGTGTCCGGGGTAGGTGAGTCCCTCTCCGCATGGTAGCTGTGCTCGGCGACCGCTTTGGCCGACAACCACGATCTCGCCCACGTCGGGCCCGATGGGCAATGGCAGGCCGAGATCCTCCATGACCTGCAGGCCTCGAGGCCCAACGATGTCGCCGCACGCCTTGTCGCGTGGGAACTTTGCCTTGTCGACCAACGCGACCTTGGCCCCGCCCCGGGCCAACACGAAGGCGGCGATGCTGCCCGCAGGGCCCCCGCCCACAACGATCACGTCAAAACGCGACGACTTCACCCGTCCCTCTCTCGGTCACCGGGACCTAGAGTGAGATCTTCTCACCCCGAGGAGGAGCAATGCTCCCGTCAGTTGCCGACGACCGGAACCGATTCGCGCAGCAGCTCTTCACGCCACTCCCTCAACGCTACGACCGCTTGGCGGAGGTCCTTTCCATGGGGCAGAACGGCCGATGGCGGCGGGCCATGGTCGACCGGATCGTGCCCCGTTCGCCCAGCACGGTGCTCGATGTCGCCTCCGGAACCGCGGGCGTTGCACTCCAGCTCGCCCAGCGAACATCCGCTGACGTCGTGGGCGTGGACCTCACGGTGGAGATGCTGGCGCGGGGCGGTCAGAACGTCGCTGAGGCCGGGATGGACAACCGGGTCCGACTGGTTGCTGGCCGTGGCGAACAATTGCCATTTGCCGACCGAACGTTCGACGCGCTCACCTTCACGTACCTCCTGCGCTACGTCGATGATCCCAAGGAGACCCTCCGCGAGCTTCGCCGGGTGGTGAAGCCAGGCGGAACAGTCGCCAGCCTCGAGTTCTTCGTTCCGCCTCATCGCTTTTGGCGCGCCATGTGGTGGCTCTACACCCGACTCGTTCTTCCCATTGGTGGGTTGATCACTGGCGGACGGGAGTGGTTCCGTGTGGGGCGGTTCTTGGGACCCAACATCTCGGGTCATTACCAGAGGTATCCCTTGTCGTGGACCGTGCAGGCATGGCGTGACGTTGGATTCGAGGACGTCGGGGTGCGAGTGATGAGTCTCGGCGGCGGTCTCGTGATGTGGGGGACCCGCCGCGATGAGTGACGAGCCGTCTCCGCCGGCCAACAGAGCCGACCCTGAAGTTCCGCGCTCCTCAGCACCGGTCCATCCCTTCAGGGACAACCGGCCAGCCTTCTACGCTGCCCGGCCCGGGGGGTGGCGGGACTGGTGGACCCTTCTTCACCCCCCTTACACCGCATGGCACCTGTCCTACGTGGTGATCGGGGCATGTCTCGCGCCACAGGTCAGCCTGGGTCGGCTCTTGGGCACGCTGCTGGCGTTCTTGTGCGCCGTCGGGTTCGCCGCCCATGCACTTGACGAGATCCACGGGCGGCCGCTCGGTACCCGGATCCCCACCCCGGTGCTGGTGGCGGTGACCGTGGTGGGCCTCGCCGGGGCGGTTGCTCTCGGGATCGTCGGATTGTCGCGCGTCGGTTGGGCCCTGTTCCCCTTCATGGTGCTCGGCCCCCTTCTTGTCCTCGCGTACAACCTGGAGCTCTTTGGCGGGTTCGTCCACACCGACATTGGGTTCGCCCTCGCCTGGGGTTCCTTTCCGGTGCTGGTCGCCTACGTGGCCCAAACGGGGCGCCTCGCCGTCGCCCCCGTGTTCGCTGCTGCGGGAGCGTGCGCTCTGTCGGTTGCGCAACGCAATCTCAGCACTCCGGCCCGGCTCATCCGTCGCCGCGTCACCAACATTGAAGGTCACGCGTCCTTCGGTGACGGCGGAGAGATCTCGATCGACCAGCAGACGCTGCTTGCACCCCTCGAAGGTGCTCTGCGAGCCACGTCCTGGGCCATCGTGCTCGTGGCGGCAGCGTTCGCCATAGCCCGACTCACCTAGTCGGCCGACCCCAACCTTCTCCTGAACCCCGCGATGGTGACCTCGACGACGCGGTCATGACCCCACTGGAAGAGCGGGTGGGCCAAGCGATCGGCCAGCCGCATGGGTCGCTGCATCATCTCGACCGCCCAGGCAACTTCCACGTCCGTGCCGGTTCCGCGGGGGCTCATCGCGACGCTTGCTTCACCTTCGAGATCACCGTGGATCAACGCTTCAATGTTGTTCGGCGGCTCGCAGCGGATCAGCTCGACCGCGATGCGCATCCGATACGGCACTGGCGGGACAACCACACCGCTGAGCACGGCACCAGCCTCCAAGGAGTTGCCCTCGAGATGGACTTCTTCCAGCCAGGGCAACCAGCCTTCGAACTGATCGACCTCCTGAATGATCTCCCACATCTCCACCGGAGGAGCGGGAAAGTCATGGTTGCCTCTGTACGTGATGACCGGGCGGCGTCGTATTTCGCGAAACGATAGAGGCTGAAACGCGCCATTGCAGCGGCCGATGATCTCAGAAGGCGACCTGCCCGGACGACCGAGAGTGCCTTCCACTCGGAGAGCGACACGCTGAGCGACCCAATGCCGTAAGCCGTCTGTGACCGGACGAGTTGCGATTCAATGGTGCCAATGACCATGCCAGGAGATCTGCGGGAGGCTCTTGACAAGACCCGCGGCACCGTCACCAGCTTCTTGGAGCAGCTCGTCGGTGAACCCATTGATGCTCACGCACGTCGCCACGAGTCAATCGGAGCCAGTGCCGCGAACGATTTGCAGGTTGAAGAGGGTCACCCACTGCTTCATCGGGCGGCCACACTTCAGGGCCGTGTCTCTGGATGTCCGTACGTGTACGCCGAAAGCGTCATCGTCACAAGTCGTCTTTCCTCAAGGTTCTTGGACAGGCTCGAATTCAGCAACGACCCGATCGGTCGGATACTCGACGAGGTTGGAATGGCCGTCACCCGTGAAGATCTCGTCGAACCGGGTGAAGTTGCCGGCTTTCAGCCCTGGAATGCCGAAGTGGACATCGACGAGTACGTGCTCGTCCGGAGCTATCGCATTGACTCCGAACAGGTCCCCGTGATGCTCATCACCGAATGGTTCCTCGCGACGGTCATTCCATTTCTGACATCGGATTAGGGGGCGGGGGAATGTCCGTGCCGATGCGGGCTGTCAGGGGGCGGCGGCGTCTGTCTCACCCTGGAACCCCAGGGGGCGCCAGCACGGTGACGAAGTCCCGGGTCCATCCGGCAAGGTACTGGCTGGCCGGTCGCGACTGCCCGGGAACCAACGCGGACAGCGCAGCGCCAGCGACCGGGGCGAGATCGCATTGAATCCACTCCGGGTTTATGTCCAGCTCCATGGCGACGACAGCCCCGTCATCGGAGAGCGCCGTGGCGAGATCGGATGGCAGCGCAGCCATCGCACCCGCGTAAAGGATGTCGCCGTTGGCGTCCTCGCCCAGTGCACTGCGCGCCGTGGCCTGCACCCCGCCCAGAGTTGCTCCCCACGCGGCCAGATCGTCGATCTGCGGACTGATCTGACCATCTTCGATGAGTGGATCCAAGTTCTGCCTGACACTGGCCACTTGTTCGCCGGCCGTCGGCACCGAAGAACCCCAGACTCCGATCCGGCCCATGCCGTTGGCGTCGATCACGAAACTCGCGAAGCCCGCGAGCAGAGGAGTGAGTGTGTGTCCGTCCACCTCGACCCCACCAGCCTGTGCGCCCGTCTTGAATCCGCCATTGAAGGCACCGACCAGGGATGGCCTCTCGGCGGGACTGACGGACGACAAAGAGTCCGGACCGAGGACACCCGCTCCCAGCGGTGGATCTTCGCTCCCAACATGGAGATTGAATCGAACTTGCCCTCCCCTGTAGCGGATCACCGTGATCGGTCGTCCATCCGGAACGGTAACGTTCCGTTCGTCGGCGATGACACCGTTCGGGCCGTTGGACACCGGAGTCCACCCAGGCTGGGTCGGAACGGTCGTCGTGGTCGTCGTGATCGGCTGCGACGTCGTTGACTGGGCGACCGTCGATGACGGGCCGGTTGCCGTCGGTCCCGGCGTGGTTCCGGAGCACGAGACGAGAAGGAGTGATGCCACGGCCGCCGCGCTCATCCGAACAAGGCGGAACATCCTCACCATGGAACCGTACTCGCGGGCTCGGGTTCAGGCATTCTCGGCACGTCCTCGCCACCGTAGGCTGATGCAGGGGGAACCCGCGTTGTTCTCTCGTGCGCCCGCCCGGAATTCCTCGTGGAGGCCTCGCTCCACCCTTCACATCGGTGTGGGCATCACGTACGTATCGCGGTAACGACCGACGGAATCCAAGAAATGTCGGGTGGAAGATGGCAGATGATCAGGACGGCGGACGACGGAGACATAGGCGACGGCTCGGCATCTTTGTCGCGATGGGCGTCCTCATCGGCGGCGGTACCGCAATCTGGGGGTGGCACGTCGTCGCAAATGGGGGTCGAGCGAACGTCCAAGCCACTGGGGCTCCGCATCGCGGAGGACCTGTCCTGCTCTCCACAACCACTTCGACAACGTTGCCGCCGACCACGACAACGACAGATCCGGGGATCCTGCCGCAGACGACTGCATTCCCGTCGACCCAATCACCTCAGTTCGAGAGCGAGATGAGTGATCTCTTCGGGGCCATCGTCACCGATTCGTTCGCAATGGCGGAACCGGCGTACTTCCCAGAATCGGCCTACCTCCAGTTGAAGACGATCGACAACCCCAGGTCCGACTACGTCAACCGCCTCGAGGAAGATTTCACCCTCGACATAGGGGCCGCCCACGCCTTGTTGGGCAACGACGCGAACACGGCAAGACTGCTCGAGGTGACCGCGCCTTCGGGGTTCGGCCACTGGGTCCCGCCCGGAGTATGCGACAACAGCGTGGGCTACTACGAATTACCCAATGCACGGGTGGTCTACCAAGAGGACGGTCAGATTCGATCCTTTGGCATCGCGTCGATGATTTCCTGGCGCGGGAGTGTGGTACGTCGTGCACTTGGGAGCAATCCTTCGATCATCGGGTGCGGGGGTGGTGGACGACCCCTCGGTCGGACCGGGCACGTCCATCCCGTCCTCCACGTGCTGATTTCCCGGAGGGCACAGTCCGCGCTCTCGTTGCTTTCCTTCGATCAGCGCCGGGCCGCGACAGCCGGTGCGAAGAGCGCGCTCATGTCGTTCCCCCCGCCGGCTCCCCGGCGATATGGCCTGCCGTCTGCGTCCCCGTCCAGCGTGCGACCTCTGCGGCGAGATCCAGATGGTCGATCGGCGCCGAATGCTCGTAATCGCCCCAGTTCGGCCGGGGCAGCATCCACATGATCTCGAATTCGTTGCCGTCGGGATCCGCTCCGTAGATGCTCTTGGTGGCGCCGTGGCTCGACTCTCCGGCGTGGGCCCCGATTTCGATCAGGGTCCTTCGTGCCTCGGCCAGCTCGTCGATCGTGTCGACCTGCCAAGCGAGATGGTACAGCCCGATCGCGCCTCGGCGTTTGGGTCCGCCGGACGGACCGACTCCGAAGAGGCCGAGATCGTGGTGGTTGCCCGATCGGGGCAGGCGCAAGAACGCGGCATTGGCCCTGGGCTCGGTGGCGATGATCTCCATGCCGAAGGTGTCGGTGTAGAACTGGATCGAGCGCTCCAGGTCGGCCACGAACAGCACGGCGTGGTTGAGGCGGACGGGAGAGAAGGACACAGCGGTTCCTTTCTTCTTGAACAGAGGGTCTGAACCGCGACCCTGCCGGGCTGTTGATCACCCGACAGGGTCACTGCGGTCAGTTCAGCTCAGTTCGTCTTGATGGCGGACACTTCGAACTCGAGGGTGACCTTCTCACCCACGAGCACCCCACCCGCCTCGAGTGCGGCGTTCCAATTCACGCCCCAGTCCTTGCGGTTCACCGTGGTCTGGCCCTCGAAGCCGACCCGGTGGTTCTCGTACGGGTCCACCGCGGAGCCGGTGTATTCGAAATCAACCGATACCGGCTTGGTAACCCCCTTGATGCTCAGATCCCCGGTGACACGGTAGGTCGCCTCGTCGAGCTTCTCGACACCGGTGCTCACGAACAAGATCTCCGGGTAGTTCTCCATGTCGAAGAAGTCGTTGCTGCGCAGGTGGGCGTCGCGGTCCTCGTTGCGGGTGTCGACGGACGCTGCCTTGATCGTCAGGGCCAGATGGGACTTCTGCGGGTCCTCGCCGTCGAAGTAGCCCGATCCCTCAAACTCGTTGAACGAACCGCGGACCTTGGTGACCATGGCGTGGCGAGCCACGAAACCGATGCGGCTGTGGGTGGGATCGATTGCATAAGTCCCGGTCAGGGCTGTGTCAGGGGTGGTCGTGATGGTCATCGGTGATGCCTCCTCGGGTCTGGTGGATGGTGCTTCGCATAGAGCACAACCTGGTTGACATATCAACTATTCCCGGTACGCTCCGGGTGGGTGTCAAGCTCCTATCGCATGGAAGATGCGCGATGGCTCGACGAGCGCGAAGAGCGGGCCTGGCGAGCCCTTCAGTTCATGCAGATGCGGCTGACGGCCGAGCTCAGCCGGGACCTGGCCGATCATTCCGCGCTGTCGTACCCGGACTATGTGGTGCTCGTGGCCCTGACGGACCAGCCAGACGGGAGGATGCGGCTCTTCGCGCTCGGCCGCCAGATCGGCTGGGAGAAGAGCAGGCTTTCGCACCAGGTGGCACGCATGGAGGCCCGCGGCCTCGTCAAGAAGGAGAAATGTGACTCGGACCGCCGCGGCGCCTACGTGGTCGTGACGAGACACGGAATGGAAGAGATCGAAGCGGCCGCCCCGAGTCATGCCGAGGCGGTGCGGCGCCTGTTCGTCGACCGGCTCACGCCCCGCCAACTCGACGCCGTCGGGGATGCGGCGGAGGCGGTGCTGACGGCCATGGAGGAGTCTCCCGAGAGCGCTACTCGACTCCGATGATCTCTTCAGGCGTCGGCTCGCGCTCGACGTAGCCTCTCATTGTGTTCGCGGCGTCACGATCACGAATCATCAGCGCGGCGCACGCCGCCAGCATGATCATGCACGACCCGACGAAGAACGAGAAGTGAAAGGCGTTCAGCGACGCCTGGCGCATCTCGGCCCGTCCGGAAGCGCCCGCGGAGAAGTGTGACGACGCCTCGACGAGCACCGTGGCGAGAATCGCCACACCGAGCGAGGCTGAGATCTGGCGCAGCGCCGCGAAGATGGCCGTCGCTCGCCCGGTGTCGGCCGGTTCGATGTTGGCGTAGGCCGCGGCCTGAAGCGGTACGAAGACGAACCCGAGCGCCAATCCGCGGGCGAACATGATGCCCCTGATGGTCCACAGGCTCGTGCTGAAGTCGACCGTCAGCAGCCCGAGGCTCACGATCGACATCGACGCCAGGCCGAACACCAGCAGACGGCGAGGTCCGATCGTGTGGTAGATCCGCCCGCACACCTGGCTCGTGATCACCATACCGATCGCCTGGGGGAACAAGACGAGCCCCGCCTGGAGGGCCGACAACCCGAGCAGCTCCTGGAGAAAGAGGGGCGTCAGGAACAGGAGCCCCACGAAGCTTCCGAAGGACAGCATCGTGACCACGTTGGCGCGCCGGAACATCCGTTCCCCGAGGAGCCTCAGTGCGAGCATGGGTTCGTCGATGTGCAGCTCCACCCAGACGAGGAGGGCGAACGCCAGGAGTCCCAACACTCCGGGAACGACCACGCCGGGAGAACCCCACCCATGGGACGGCCCGCGCGACAGGGCGAAGAGGATGGCGGCGAGCCCACCGCCCGAGAGCAGGAACCCCGCGAGATCGAATCGGCCCGCCCCGGGCTCGCGGTGCTCGCGCAGCCCGATGACCCCGACGACGAATCCCACGACGCCGATGGGCACGTTGAGGTAGAAGATCCACCGCCACGAGTAGTCCGTGACGAACCAGCCCCCGATCAGCGGCCCGAGCATGGGCGCCAGCACCACCGGGATCATCAGGATCGTCGATGCCCTGGCCCGTTCGATGGGTGGAAAGGCGCGGTAGAGCATGGCCGTCCCGACCGGGACCATCATCCCGCCGCCGAAGCCCTGCACGAACCGGAACACCGTGAGCTCGGTGAGCGAGCCCGCATGGCCGCACAGCACCGACGCGCCGGTGAAGGCCGCCAGCGCCACGAGGTACACACGCTTGGTCCCGAAGCGGTCGCCGAACCAACCCGATGCGGGGATCGAGATCGCCAGCGCCAGGAGGTAGCCCAGGACCACCCATTCGACCTCGCTCACGCTCGCGCCGAACTGGTGGCTGAGGCGGGGAAGGGCAACGTTCACGATGCTCGTGTCGAGCAGATCCATGAAGACGCCCGCCACGAACACCACGGCCACCAGCCACTTGTAGTCAATCCGCCTCACGCCGAGGTTCCACCACTCCGTCCACAGATCACGACCCCGCCCCGATCCTGCATCCCAAGACCGTACCTCGACGATCCCGAGCAGATACCCTAGGGGGGTATTTCTCCAGGAGGTCCCATGCCGCCCGGGTACGTCGACGACAAGGACGCCATCACCAAGCGCCTACGCAAGGTCGAGGGGCAGATCCGCGGTATCGAGCGCATGGTCGCCGACGACCGCTACTGCATCGACGTCCTGGTGCAGGTCTCGGCAGCCACCAAGGCCCTCCAGGCCGTGGCCCTGGCCCTCTTGGAGGACCACCTGGCTCACTGTGTCTCTGACGCCGTGCGCCGGGGCGGGGACGAAGCATCCGAGAAGCTGGCGGAGGCAACCGCGGCCATCGGGCGACTCGTCCGCTCGTGATTCCGCCGATGGCCGTCGCCGGCGTGCTGGTCGACGTGGGGCGCTCCCTGCGCGAGAGCTTCTTCATGTTCTGGGAGACCCTCTGGCCCCTGGTCCTCGGTTTCGGCCTCTCCGGTGCCGTGCAGACCTTCGTCAGCCGCGGTGCCATGCAGCGCCGGCTGGGCGACCGCCGGCCAACGACGATTGTCCGGGCGTCGGGCTACGGGATGGTCTCGTCGTCGTGTTCGTACGCTGCCTCGGCCATGGCCAAGTCGTTGTTCGCCAAGGGGGCCGACTACATCGCCGCCATGGTGTTCATGTTCGCCTCCACCAACCTGGTGGTCGAGCTCGGAATCGTGCTCATCGTCCTCATGGGGTGGCAGTTCGCCGTCAGCGAGTTCGTCGGGGGGATCATCATGATCGTCCTGCTGGCCAGCCTCGGCGCCCTGTGGTTCCGCGGTCGTGTCGTCGTCGAGGCCCGTGCCCGCGTCGGTGGTCCCGACATCGCCCCCGGGCACGACCACGGCGCGGCGGACGGCGGCGCCACGGCAGACGGCGGCGCGGTGCCCGACGAACCCGTCCGGCCCCTCTCCCGGCGGTTGCGTTCCGCCTCCAACTGGGCCGACAGCGCCACCGCGACCATGTCCGACCTGACTATGCTCCGGCGCGAGCTGGTCGTGGGCTACCTCGTGGCCGGCTTCCTGGCCGTCGTGGTCCCGACCTCGGCATGGCAGGCGCTCTTCGTCACCGGGCACGGCTTCTGGACGAGTCTCGAGAACGTCGTCGTGGGGCCGTTCATCGCCATCATCAGCTTCGTCTGCTCCATTGGGAACGTTCCCCTCGCCGCGTCCCTCTGGAAGGGTGGGATCTCCTTCGGCGGCGTGATCTCGTTCATCTTCGCCGATCTCATCACCTTCCCCCTCCTGTTGATCTATCGGCGCTACTACGGCCCACGCCTGATGCTGCGCATGGTCGCTGTCTTCTGGCTCTTGATGTCGACGGCGGGACTGGTGACCGAGGGACTCTTCCGCGCCGCCGGGCTCGTCCCGACGATGCGCCCGACCACGGTGGCGCCCGACCGCTTTGCGTGGAACTACACCACCTACCTGAACCTCGTCTTCCTCGCCCTCTTTGCCGTGCTCTACTGGCTGTACCGCCACCGTGACCGCCTCGGTGCCGGACACGGGTACGCCCGCGATCCGGTGTGCGGTATGCAGGTCGAGATCGCGCACGCGCCTGCGGTGCGCATCCACGGCAGCGAGCGCACGTTCTTCTGCTCGGACCACTGCGCCGAGACGTTTGCCGAGTCACACGACGGCTCCGCCGACGCCACCTCCACATCGGGCAACCGGTGACAACCGTCTTCTCCTTCGACCACGTGACGGTGCGCTTCGTCACCCAAGACGTCCTCTCCGACGTGAGTCTCGACATCAGCGAACACCGCATCACCGTGCTCACGGGCCCGTCGGGGTCGGGCAAGACCACCCTGCTCCGCCTCTGCAACCGGCTCGAGGTTCCCACCGGCGGAAGGGTCCTCTTCCGTGGCGCCGACATCGTGACCCTCGACCCCCTCGAGCTGCGTCGCCGGGTCGGCATGGTGTTCCAACGACCCACACTCTTTGCCGGGACCGTCCGGGACAACCTGCACGCGGCGCGGCCGGCATCCGACGCCGCTTACGTCGAGGTGCTCGAGCGCGTCGGGCTGCCGGCCGCGCATCTCGACGACCAGGGCGACACCCTCTCGGGCGGGGAGGCGCAACGGGCCTGCCTGGCCCGCACGCTGCTGACCGACCCCGAGGTGCTCTTGATGGACGAGCCCACATCGTCTCTCGACGCCGAGGCCACGCGGGTGCTCGAGGAGCTCTCGACCGAGCTGGTGCGCCAGGGACTCACCGTGCTGTGGGTGAGCCACGACCTGGCCCAGGTCAGAAGGATCGCCGAGGAGGTCTTCGTGCTCATGGGAGGCCGGATCATCACCGGGGACACCGCATCGCAGTATCTGACGCACTAGACGTTGACAACCACAGGGCCGGCCGGACCGACGAGGAGACGTGCACATGACGCTTGCGGCATCGGGGACGACGGGGTACGTGGGGTGGCTCGGCCTGGTGGCCTCGCTCTCGTTGGTCGGAGTGGCGGTGGCCATCTCGGCCTGGCAGCACCTCGGGTTGGAGCGCTCGCTGATCTGGGCCTCGGCCCGGGCGATCGCCCAGCTCCTGGCCGTCGGCGCGCTCCTTGCCGTCGTGCTCAGCCCTCACGTTCCCCTCGTCGTGTCGTGGCTCTGGGTGGCCTTCATGGTCGCTTTCGCCGCCGAGACGATCCGTCGCCGGGCACCGGAGATCCCGGGCGCGAGAAACCTCGCCCTGCTCTCATTGGGACTGGCCACCGGGGTGACGCTGGCACTGCTGTTCGGACTGGGAATCTTCCCGGCCAACGCCCGCACCGTGGTTCCCCTGGCCGGGATGGTGGTGGGCAACTCGCTCACCGCGACGGTCGTGGCCGCCCGCCGTGTCGTGGGCGAGCTCACCGACAAGCGGGCCGAGGTCGAGGCTCGCCTGGCGCTCGGCCACTCCTCGCACGATGCCTCGCGTCCCTACGTCAGGGACGCCCTGCGCACCGCCATGACCACGCAGATCGAGTCGACCAAGGCCGTGGGTCTTGTCTTCCTCCCCGGTGCGATGACCGGCTTGATCCTGGCCGGCGAAAGGCCGATCGACGCGGTGCTCGTCCAGGCGGCCGTCATGTTCCTGATCCTCGGTGCCGTGGCGACGACCGCCACCGCCATGGCGCTGACGTTGGCGCGACGCCTCTTCACGGACGATCACCGGCTGGTCCGACTGACCAGACCCGTGACGTAGGCTCGACCCGGCGAGCCGGGAAGTCTGGTCGGCAACGGAGAGACGACCGACCCGAGAGGACTTTGACCGTGCCCACCCTCGTCGCAGTGACCGTCTTCGGCGTCAGTGCGCTCGTCAGCCTCGGCGCCAGCTGGATGCTGGTGTCGAGGATCGAGGGGATGGGCGACCGGCTCGGCGTCACCGAGGCCATGTTGGGCCTGATCGCCGCCCTGGCGGCGGACGCGCCCGAGATCACCTCTGCGGTGACAGCCTTGATCGGCCACCAGCACGACGTCGGCGTGGGGGTCATCGTGGGGTCCAACGTGTTCAACCTGGCCGCGTTGATCGGCCTCGGCGCGGTGGTGGCCGGCGGCGTCGCCCTGCACCGCCGGGTCGTGCTTCTCACCGGTGCCGTCTCGTTGTGGATCGCGGGCTCCTGTCTGCTCGCCGTGGTCGGGGTGGTCCCAGCCGGCCTGGCGCTGGTCCTGGTCGTCATCGTGCTCGTGCCCTACGTCGTGCTCGCGGCCTCCCGGCGCGAGCGGCAGGACCGGGACACCGCGACGGGCATCAGGCGCTGGCTCTCGTTGGCCCTGACCGAGGAAGAGCTCGAGCTCCACCCTGCCCTCGCACCCCGAGCCCAACGATCCGACACGCTGGTCCTGGTGGGCTCCGTGATCGTGGTGGTGGGCGCGTCTGTGGCGATGGAGCGGGCGGCGACCCGTCTCGGGACGGCCCACTCGGTGCCGCCGATCATCGTGGGTGGCGTGCTCCTGGCCGCCGTGACGAGCCTCCCGAACGCCGTGGCCGCCGTCTACCTGGCCCGCCGGGGGCGAGGGACGGCCATGCTCAGCACCGCCTTGAACAGCAACGTCCTCAACGTCGCCGTCGGCTTCCTCCTCCCCGCCGCACTCCTCGGTGTCGGTGACGTGTCGGCCGACGGTCGGTTCGTCACGGGGTGCTACGTCGGGATGACCGTGCTCACACTCTTGTTCGCCTACCAGGGCAGGGGTGTCAGCCGGCGCAGCGGCGTCGTGATCCTGGTGGCTTACGCAGTCTTCGTGACGTCGTTGGTCTGGAGCTCGGCCTGATGAACGCGGCAACCGGACTCATTCCGATCGCAGCAGGACGGCGGTGCGCGTCCGTGCGGCCAAGCGGGCCGGCACCGCCGCCACGACGTTGGCCAGGACCACCGCGCCCACGGCGATGGCCACGACAGAGCCGACCGGCACGCTCGTGACCGGCACGGCGTCGATAGCTTCGGCAAAGGCGTTCCACAGGACGTGGCCCACGACGATGCCGAGGGGCACCCCGACGAGCGTCCCGATGAGCACGGTGACCGAGGACTGCCACGCCACGATCCCGCCGAGCTGGCGTCCCGAGAGACCCAGCGTCTTGAGCACCGCGAAGTCCCGTCGCCGCCGGCGGACCGAGGCCACCAGCGTGATCCCCAACGCCACCGCCGCGCCCAGGGCCAGGCCGGCGCCGAGCACTCCGGGAATCACCACGATGGAGTGCGAGTCCACGATCTCGACGGGGCGCAACGCGGCGACCGCCCCGCCGGCCGACCCCGGACTCGGTGAATTGGGGTTGTTGATGACGTTGGCGATCCGGTCCAGTGATCCCAGCGCAGCCGCCGGTGGTCCCGTCGTGCGCACGAGGTAGGCGTTGGGGCCCGGCACCGCGTTTCCCTGCGTGTTGCGCACCTCGGGTGGGATCAACCGAAAGTCGACGATGGCCCCCGTGCCCATGCCGTCACCCATGATGGCGGGCAGTGTCGTCGTGCCGACCACGGTCAAGCGGCGCGTCGGGCCGCGCGGGGCGGTGAAGACCACGGTGCCACCGACGTGGGCACCCAGGGCCTGAAGCGTGGCCGGGCCCACGACGATCTGGTTCGAACCCCCCAGCCCTTGCCCGCTCAGGATTGGGGGAGCCACCGCGGCGTGCGGCGTGGCTCCCATGATGCCGGTCAGCTGTCCGTTGATCCGCGCCTTGGCGAAATACACCCCCGACGCCGCACTCACATACGGGTCGTGGGCCAACAGGGTGGCGCTCTGGTGCGCCGGGAGATCCTCGTCCCCGGAGAATCCGGAGAGCAACGCGTCATTCCAGTTCCACCCGTAGAGCGCCGGGTGCGTCACCAGGTTGTTCAAGCTGGCACCGAACACGACGGTGCCCAGGATCACGACCACGGCGAGGGCGGCGCCCACGATGGCCGAGCGCACCGGCACCGGATCGAGTTCCCCCGGTTGGGTGGCGAAGCGGATGCCGGTGACCGCGGGCACTCCGAGCCCCGCCTCCGAGGCCAACCGGGCGGCGGCTGCCGGGCGGCTGACGAATCGGGTGCGCCGCACCAGGACCCGGGAAGGATCGAGGTGCGCAGCGGTCGCCAGCGCGGTCGCTCCGAGCACCAGCACGAGCACCACGAAACCGAGCCCGAGAACGGTCCAGTCTGCGGCGAGCGACGCGGGGACCACCGGACGCACGGGACCCAGCGGGAACAACGGCGACAGGGCCAGCGCCACCACGACGGCGGCCGCGCCCCCCAGCGCGACCGCCCCGAGCAGTCCCAAGGTGGCGTCGAGTGTCCTGGCCCCCGGACCCGCCCCGAGCGCGCGCAGCGCAGCAGTCTCGGTCGCATGGCGACGGAGCTGTCGCCCGAACACCTGGACGCCGACGAGGAACAGCGAGATCGCGGCCAGTGCGCCGAAGACGCCCAGCGAAACCGAGACCGGCTTGATCGCACGGTCGGCCCTGGCGAGTGCGGGAGCGTGGGTCTGGAAGCCGCCCACGTTGGGGGTGGGGAGATGGAGGCGGCTCACCTCCGCCTCCACCGCGCCGACGTGTGCGGTGCCGTCAGTGAGCTTCATGAAGGCGTACGAGTAGGTGGCGCAGCACACCGCGATCTGGCGTGTCAGTGCCGGGGTGAGAAGGATCGTCCCCGAGCCCAGACTGTCGTAGTCGTCGATGTCGACGTCTTGGGGAAGCGTGACCAGACCCACCACGGTGAGCCGCGCCACCTTGACCGGGGGCAGGTTCGACGGCCCCGTCGGCGAGCTCATGAGAACTTCTTGAGCGTCAGAGTTGAGGCTGACCGTGACGGTCGAGCCCAGGTGCAAGCCGGCTTCGGCCGCCGCGCCCGCGTTGAGCATCACCTGGTGCGCGTCCGTCGGGTCCGGCCAGCTTCCCGCCACGAGCGTGGCGCGGTCCTGTGTCGTGTACTCGCCGTCGAGCGAGCCCTCGAACACTGCAGGCTTGCCCCCGGCAACGGGGTGCGGGTGGAGACCCTGGACCTGGTCGATGTTCCCCGCGAAGCCCACGACGGTCTGGACGTCGCGCACGCCGGGCAACCGGGCCAGGCGGGCCGCGGTGCCCGGGTCGTACCCGACGGAGGACCCCAGGGCGGGGTTGGCGAATCCCGCAAAGACATCGAGATCCGATGGGTTGGTCGACGCCAGGTAGCTCGCGTACGACGACTGGGTCCGGCGGGCACCGGCGACGGCCGCCAGAGCCAAGCCCCCGAGCAACCCGACCAGGATCACGACCACCACGTATTCCCGGACGCGACGCTCGAACGTGGCGCGCAGGGTGTACAAGGCCATGCGTACGCTGGCCGGTCTCATCGCCCTCCCTGGCGTCTGCGCGTCCTGGTGCTCACCTCACCGCCTCAGCTCGGTCCCGAGGTTCGTGACCGCAGTCTGCTGCCGCTCGCCGGCACGACCAAGGGCGGTAGCCCGAGGTCCGACGTCGTGCTACCACCCACGAGACCCCGGGACGCTCCCACCTTGGGCGATGATGGCCCCCATGGCAACCGACGCCGTGCCCCGGACCCCCGGACGGCGCCCGTCCCGGCTGGGCGAGCCGCGGTGGCCCATGGCTGGCGCGGTGATCGCCACCGGTCTCCTCCGGGCCGCCCTCCCCCACGAACTGCGAAACGGTGACGCCGCGTGGCTGTTCCCGGCCCTCCTGGCGGTGCTCCTGGCCGTGCTCATCGTCGGCGACCCGGGACGCATCGACCGCAACCGGCCGTGGCTGCACAACCTCACCAGCGTGCTCATCGGCCTGATCACGGTGGCCAATGCCGATGCAGCCATCCGCCTCGTCGTCGACATCGTCGACACGGCGGGGTGGACCCAGGACGCCAAGGTGCTGCTGGCCAGTGGCGGCGCCATCTGGCTGTCGAACATCTTGGCCTTCTCCTTGTGGTTCTGGAATCTCGACCGGGGCGGCCCGGCCGCACGCGCCACCGGAACCGGCTCGAGCCCGGCCTTGATCTTCCCCGAGATGGTGCACTCGCAGCACGTGGCGGCCGACTGGGTCCCGATCTTCGTCGACTACCTGCACTTCGCCTTCGCCACGGCGACCGCCTTCAGCCCGACCGACGTCTCGGCGGTCAAAGCCTGGACCAAGCTCATGATGATGGCCGAGGAGGCCATCTCCCTCGTGGTGGCCATCCTGGTCGTGGCGCGCGCCGTCAACATCTTGAAGTGACGGCGAGCCGGGGAGCCCGTGGTGCCGGCACGGCCGCCGAGCCACTGGTTCTTGCCAGCGCACGGGGACGCTGGGTCCTCGTGGCCACGGTCCTCGGCTCGGGGATGGCCTTGCTCGATGCGACGGTCGTCGGCATCGCGCTGCCCTCCATCAACCGCGACGTGGGCGGCGGAGTGGGCACGCTCCAGTGGATCGTCACCGGCTACACGCTCACCCTGGCCGCCTTCCTCCTCCTCGGTGGCGCGCTCGGCGACCGGTACGGACGGCGGAAGGTGTTCTCCGCCGGCGTCGTATGGTTCGCCGCGCTCTCGGTTTGTTGCGGGCTCGCCCCAGGAGCGGGGTTCCTGGTGGCGGCCCGGCTGGGCCAGGGTGTTGGGGGGGCGTTGCTGGCTCCGGCCAGCCTGGCCATCCTCCAGGCTTCCTTCCGGGCCGACGACCGCGCCCGGGCGATCGGGGCGTGGTCGGGGCTCGCCGGAGTCGCCTCGGCCGCCGGCCCGCTGGTGGGCGGCTGGCTCATCGCCGTGGGATCGTGGCGCTGGGTCTTCACCATCAACCTCCCGATGGCCGCCCTCGTGCTCGCCATCACCGCCCGGCATGTCCCCGAGTCGCGCGATCCCGACGGTGACGGCCGCGTCGACCTCGCCGGGGCCGCGCTGGCGGCCATCTTCCTGGCCGGCCTGACCTATGGACTCATCGAGGGGCCGCAGAGGGGCTGGTCCAGCCCGGAGGTCGTCGTAGCCCTGGTTCTGGCCCTCATGGCCGGTCCCGCCTTCGTGATCGTCGAGCTCCGACGATCACGCCCGATGTTGCCGCTCGGCCTCTTCCGCTCCCGGCAGTTCAGCGGGGCCAACGCGGTCACTTTCGCCGTCTACGGCGGGCTGGGTGGCGCCCTGTTCCTGCTCCCCGCAGAGCTCCAGATCGTGAAGGGCTACAGCCCCCTTCAGTCGGGTCTGGCCCTGCTCCCGGTGACCGTGGTCATGCTGGCGTTCTCCGCGCGCTCGGGGCAGCTCTCGGCGCGCATCGGCCCCCGCCTCCAGATGACGGTTGGGCCGTTCTTCGTCGGGGCCGGCCTCGCGCTGCTCTCGCGCGCCTCGCAACCGGGCGGGTACGTGACCGTGGTCCTGCCCGGCGTCCTGGTCCTGGCCACCGGCCTCGCGGTGACAGTGGCCCCTTTGACCGCCACCGCCATGGGCGCCGCCCCCGCAGAGCATTCGGGCATCGCCTCGGCAGTCAACAACGTGGTCGCCCGAACCGCCGGGCTGTTCGCGGTGGCGCTGCTGCCCCTACTGGCCGGCATCACCGGAGCCACCGCACTCGCACCGAGCGAGCTGGCCTCCGGGTTCCGCACCGCCATGGTCATCGCGGCGGTGGTCGCGGCTGCCGGAGGCCTGGTGGCCGCGGTCACGATCCGCAACCCTCCCCGCGCCCGGGCACAGGCGGGGACGCCCAGTCGTGCCTGGCATTGCGCCGTCGGCGCGCCACCGTTGCGGGCGGTCCCGACCATGACGTCCGGAGAGGATCAGTCCGGCTGACGGCAGGCTGATCCCGGTTCAGCCCACCGGTGCCTCGAGCCCCGATCGGCTCAGGTTGCGCTCCCGCCGACCATGGGCGCGACCAGATTGAGGCTCCCGGCCGATCCCTGGAAGCCGGCATCGCCGTAGCTGAAGATCCCTCCGTCGGAGGCCACCAGCCAGTAGCCGGCGCCGTCGAAGGTGGCCATCATGCCCACGACGGGCTTGTTCAGCACGAGGGATCCGCTCGAGCCGTGGAAGAGGGCATCGCCGTAGCTGAAGATCCCTCCGTCGGAGGCCACCAGCCAATAGCCGTGCCCGGTGGCGCTACTGGCCATCCCCATGACGGGCTTGTTCAGGTGAATGGCACCGGTCGAGCCGTAGAACACGGCATCGCCGTAGCTGAAGACGCCGCCGTCGGAGGCAACCAGCCAATACCCGCCCCCGTCGGGCGTGGCCGCCATGCCGACGATCGGCTTGTTCAGGTGAATGCTCCCGGCCGAACCGAAGAACCCGGCGTCGCCGTAGTTGAAGATCCCGCCGTCGGAGGCCACCAGCCAGTAGCCGCTGCCGTCCGGCGTCGCCGCCATGCCGACGACCGGCTTGTTCAGATGGAGGCTGCCCGTCGAACCGTGGAAGACCGCGTTGCCGAAGCTGAAGATCCCACCGTCAGACGCCACCTCCCAGTAGCCACCGTTGCCCGGCGTGTCCGCCATCCCGACGATCGGCGCGTTCAGGCGCTGTCCTCCCATGGAGCCGTGGAACACTGCGGCGCCGTAGGAGAAGATCCCACCGTCCGAGGCGTCGGTCCAATAGCCCTCCGGCGGAGTGTAGGTGTCGAGCAGGCCGAACTGGTTCCCTGGGTCGAGATAGTCCCCACCGGCGAGGAACGAGCCGCGCGGCGTGCTGGCCACGGCGAAGAGGTCGCTGCTCGCGGATGCGCCGGTTCCCGCGTTGGACGGGACCGCCGCCCCCTGGGCGCTCCAGGTGGTGCCCGACAGGGTGTCGATCAGACCGATGGTATTCGAAGACGTCGTGTTCGTGTAGATGCCTACCGCCGTGCACCGCGCGGACGAAACGCACGACACTCCGATGAGGAAGCCGTCGATGCTGGAGCCCGTTGCCGCGTCTGTCGGCTGCGGTGCCTCTTGGCCCGACACGGTTCCGTTGGCCGACACCGTCTCCACGAGCGGGCGTGAGCCGGTCGCCGTATCGGTGTACCCACCCACCGCCACGCATCCGCCGTCGAATCCACAGGACACCGAGAGCAGTGGCGCGTCTTCAGAGCTCCCGGTTTGGGCGTTCGCCGGCAGCGGCCCCGACGAGGCCGTCCAGGACGATCCCGAGAGGTGTTCGAGCAGCGGAGCCTTGGCCGAGCTGCCTGCCGTCGTCACATATTCGCCGGCGATCTCACACTGCGATCCGACACACGAGATGTTCTTGCCGAAGATATCGATGAAGGGGGTGACCGCCACGACCTGGCCCGCTCCGGTGGCGGCGTCGCTTGGGAGCGGAGCAACCGATGGCGTCCACGTCCCGCCTGACAAGCTGAGCACCTCGAGTCCGGTCCCGCCTGCGTTGGTGCGATACAGCCCATCGGCCTCGCACGAGCCCACTGCGGGACACGAGATCCCAGCCAGCTCTGCCTGTTGACTCGCGCTGCCGTCGGAGACCTCGGGCGCGGCCATTGCCGTCCAATGGCCGCCCGAGAGCGTGTCGATCAGCCCGGTCGGATGACCGCTGGCGTTGGCGTAGAAACCGACTGCCTCGCAGGTTCCCGGGGCAGGGCACGACACCGACGTCAACCAGGTATCGGACGAGGCGGCCGGTTCGGCGTCGGCTGGGACGGGAGCCGTGATGGCGCTCCACACGCCGCCCGAAAGCGACTCGATCAGACCTTCGGGTTGGGAAGTGAGGCTGGAGTCCTTGTACGCGCCCACGACCACGCACGAACCGCTGGTCGGGCAAGAGGTATCGAAGAAGCCGGGGTCGGGGTTCGAATTGGCATCGGCCGGCAGCGGGGCTTCGACACCCGACCACGATCCGCCCGACAGCATGTCGAGGAACCCATGGGTATTGGACGAGCCGTCCTCGTACGTACCTGCCGCGGCGCATGAGACCGAAGTGGCACACGCATCGGTCGTGATCTCCTCGCCGGGGTTGGTCGCCGGTGCGTCAGCTCCGGTGGGCACCGGGGACTGCGCCCCGCTCCATCCGGGAGTCGGCGCAGCCGCGATGGCGGGCGCGGAGGTGGCGAAGAGTCCGGCGATCGCACCGGTGCCGACGGCCAGCACGCCGTCCACCGCGATCACCGCCGTCCGTCGCAGCTTGGACGGGGTCACTCGACCTGTCGTCCGCTGTCGGTTGCCTCGCCGCGCGCGATCAGACATGTGCGTACCTCCTAGGGGGGGAGCCCTCTTTGCCACCCTAAGAAACCGGGGGGCCGATAGCAACGGTTTCGCGGCGTATTCCACCGAATGTTCACCCGTTGTCAGTTCTGCGGAGCCCTCCGCGGCGTGAGTGTCTTCGGGCTCCGACCAGGACCTGGCTCGGGCATGTGAGTGCCCCGAGTCACGCACGCGGCGCTCTCACCAATTCCGTTTAGCCTAAACCAAACTGTTGAGAGGTCGCAGATGTGGAGACACCGGCCAAAGTGGCTCCGTCGTCCGCCAACCGCGGGGTGACCCTTACGCTCCCTCGAACGGAAATCCCAGGTCCGGAGCGCGCAGGACGGCGAAGAAGGGGATCCCCTCCGCGGCCGCCATCGCCTCGGCCGTTCCGCCCCGATCGACCAGCGCCACCGCGGCCACGACCTCCGCGCCCGCGTCGCGCACACCCCGGGCCGCCTCGAGCAGCGAGGTGCCCCTGGTCACGGTGTCCTCGGTGACCACGACTCGATCCTCGGGATCCAGGGCGCCGGCAATGCGCCCACCCGCCCCGTGGTCCTTGGCCTCCTTGCGGACACTGAAGGCCTTCAACGGCCGCCCCCGGGTGGCCCCCACGCCGGCGGTGACGAAGGCCACGGGGTCGGCCCCCATGGTGAGACCACCGATGGCCGTGGCCTCGGGTGGTGTCAGCGCCAGCACGGCCTCGGCGACCCACACCATGGCCTCGGGCCGGCACACCGTCTGCTTCGAGTCGATGAACCAGGTGCTGGTGCGACCCGACTTGAGCGTGAAGTGCCCGGTCCTGACCGAGTGCACCAAGAGGTGGTTGCGCAGCGCGGCCAGCGTGTCGGGGTCGACCCTCGGGACGTCTCTCGAGCCACTCACGAGCGAGCCGCTCACGAGAAGCGCACGCCGGCGCCGTCGACGACCCGTCCGATCACCGCGGCCCCGTGCGCACACTCGAACCCGGCCAGCGCGCCCAGCACGTCGTCCACCCGGACGGCCTCCACGACCAGCGCCATCCCGATGCCCCGGTTGAAGACCCGGTCCATCTCGTCGCCGTCCACGGAGCCCAGCCGGGCGATCTCCGCGAAGATCCGCGGCTCGGACCACGTTGATCGATCCAACTCGGCGCCCAGACCCGCCGGAAGGGCACGGGGCAGGTTGCCCACGATCCCGCCACCGGTGATGTGCGCGCAGGCACGCAGCGCCTGGCCGACGGCCGAGCGGACGGAAAGCACCGCCGGGGCATAGATCACCGACGGACGCAACAACTCGTCAGCCACGCTGCACCCCGCCCCCGCGCCCGGCCACGCCGGGTCCGCCAGCGCGAGCCCTGCCCGCTCGAGCAGGACGTGGCGGGCCAGGGTGTAGCCGTTGGAACGCAACCCAGGGGAGGGCAGCCCGACCACGACGTCCCCGGCACGGACGCGCTCGGGACCCAGCTGGGTCCCCTCCTCGACCACGCCGACGGCGAAACCGGCCAAGTCGAGGTCGCCCGGCGCCATGACGCCGGCGTGCTCGGCCGTCTCGCCCCCGATCAGCGCGCAGCCGGCCTGGCGGCACCCCTCGTGCACCCCGGCCACCACGGTGGCGACGTGCTCGGGGTCGACCTTGCCGGTGGCGATGTAGTCGAGCAGGAAGAGCGGCTCGGCCCCCACACAGACCAGGTCGTCGACGCACATGGCCACCAAGTCGATGCCCACGGTGTCGTAGCGCCCGGCGTCCCGGGCCACCACCAGCTTGGTGCCCACGCCGTCGGTCGAGGCCACCAGCACCGGCCGCGAGTAGCGCCCGGTGTCGAGCGGGAACTGCCCGCCGAAGCCTCCGATACCCGCCACCAGCGGCCGCAGCCGCTCGACGGCGGCGTCACCCGCCGCAATGTCCACGCCGGCGCCGGCGTACGTCGCGCCGCCCTGGGCCACCGCCGGTCCCTCAGACCCCGGGGAGCGCGCCCTGCCGGGCGGCGGGCGCGGTGCGGCCCACGGCGACAGTGACAGCGACGGGAACGGCGACGGGGCTGGGGACCGGCGTCGGGTAGTCCCCCGTGAAGCAGGCGTCGCAGAAACCCGCGTCGGCCCCGATCGCGGCCTTGAGGTTCTCGATGCTGATGTAGGCGAGCGAGTCGGCACCCAACAGCCGGGCCATGTCCTCGACGCTGTGATCCGTCGCCAGCAGCTCCTCGACCGACGGCGTGTCGATCCCGTAGAAGCAGGGCCAGCGCCACGGTGGCGACGAGATGCGGAGGTGCACCTCCGCCGCTCCGGCCTCACGCAGCATCTTGATCACCGAGCGCTGTGTCGTCCCCCGCACGATGGAGTCGTCGACCACCACCAGGCGCTTGCCGGCGATGGCGTCGCTCAACGGGTTGAGCTTGCGCCGCACCGCGTCGGCACGCTCGTGGGGGTCGGGCGCGATGAACGAACGGCCGATGTAGCGGTTCTTCACCAAGCCTTGCCCGTAGGGGATCCCGCTGGCCCGGGCGAAGCCCTCCGCGGCGGGCACGCCCGACTCCGGCACGCCCATGACCATGTCGGCCTCGGCCGGGGCCTGGGCGGCCAGCAGCTCCCCCATCCGGCACCGCGTCTCGTGCACCTCGGTGCCGTAGAGACGACTGTCGGGCCGGGCGATGTAGGCGAACTCGAAGATGCACAGTCGGGGCGTGACCTCGCGCAGCCAGGGCACCTCCAGGCTCTTCGGACCGTCCTGGTCGATCACCACCAGCTCGCCCGGGGCGATCTCGCGCACGAAGGTGGCCCCGATCACGCTCAGCGCCGGGGTCTCCGAGGCCAGCACCCACCCCTCGGGTGCGTCGGCCGGACCCAGGCGCCCCAGGCACAGCGGGCGGAAGCCGAAGGGGTCCCGCACGCCGAAGAGCCGCTCGGAGCTCATGAGGACGAAGGAGAAGGCGCCCTCGACGATCGGCAACACGGCCTGAAGCGCGGTGGACAGGTCCTCGGTCTCGGGGAAGGAGCGGGCCAGCAGCTCGGCCACGACGTCACTGTCGGTGGCCACCGAGCCCGGCAGCATGCCCACCTTCTCGGCCAGGGCGGCGGTGTTGGTCAGGTTCCCGTTGTGCCCGAGGGCGAACCCGGCCCGGCCCACGGGCCGGTACACGGGCTGGGCGCCGGCCCAGTCGGAGGCCCCGTGGGTGGAGTATCGCGTGTGCCCGATGGCCAGATGGCCAAACAGCCCCGACAACGTGCGCTCGTCGAAGACGGTGGCCACCAGGCCCATGTCCTTCACGACGGTCACGGTGTTGCCGTCGCTCACCGCCATGCCGGCCGACTCCTGCCCGCGATGCTGCAGGGCGAAGAGGCCGTCGAAGGTGAGGTTGGCCACCTTCATGCCGGGCGCGTACACCCCGAACACACCGCACGCTTCTTTCACCGCGGCTCCCATTGTCGCACAGCCGTCATGCCTCCCCCAGCGCCCGGGGCAGCGCCCCCTCGTAGGCGTCCGCGAGCGTCTCGACCAGGAGGTCGACGAAGTGGCCGAGGACGAACCGGCCGCCCCCTGCCGGACCCAGCACGGCGGACGGAATCCCGGCCGCCGCGGCCGAGGCGCAAAGGGCGTCGGGATCGGGGGTGGCCACAACCACGCGCGACGGCAGCTCGGTGAAGAGCTCGGCCGGGTCGTCGAGGGCGATCGTGCAGCCCGAACCGGCCGCGACCGCCATCTCGGCCAGGGCGCCGGCCAGGCCGCCCCCCGACACATCGTGCACGGCACTGACCGGGGCGCCGAGCACGGCGCCGGTGTGGCCCTCGCCCCCCGAGCCCACCTGCGCCGCCACCAGGCCGGCCACGAAGGAGCACAGTGCTCGGTGCGCGGCGAAATCGACGGCGGGCACGTCGCCGGTGCGGTGGTCCCGACGCTCGGTGGCCCAGCGAGTCCCCTCCAGCGGGAGCGAGCCGTCCGCACCGGCGCGCCCGCCGAGGAGCACCACGGTGTCCCCCTCGGCCCAGGAGAGGCCGGGCGGCGGCGTGTGCACCGTGTCGACCAGCCCGAGCACCCCGAGCACGGGGGTGGGGTCGATGTCGGCACCCCCACTCTCGTTGTAGAGGCTGACGTTGCCCCCGACGACCGGAAGCCCGAGGGCCGCGCAGCCCTCCGCCAGCCCGTCGATGCTCTCCGAGAGCTGCCACATGACCTCGGGATGTTCGGGGTTGCCGAAGTTGAGGCAGTTGACCACGGCGACCGGGGTGGCGCCGACACAGGCCAGGTTGGCCACTCCCTCGGCCAGCGCGAGGGCCGTCCCGCGCCGCGGGTCGAGCGCACACGCCCGCGGGTTGGAGTCGGTCGAGAGCGCCACCCCGCGCTCGGAGGGGGGCAGTCCGGGCCCGGCCAGCCGGAGCAGCGCAGCGTCCGCGCCCGGGCCGGACACCGTGTTGAGGAACAGCTGGTGGTCGTACTGCCGGTACACCCAGCGCGGCGAGCGCAGCAGGGCCATGAGATCGGCGCCACACTGGTCCACAACCGGTGGAGCGGGCGGCGGAGGCGGGGGGACCGGGCGAGCCGGCGCCCGGCGCGGCCGGTCATAGAGCGGCGCGTCGTCGGAGAGCGAGGCCGCGGGAACGTCGGCCAGGACGGGGCCGTCCATCCCGTCGCGGATGCGCAGCCGGCCGCCGCCCTCGGGATCGGGCGCGGTGACCGTGCCGACGACCGTGGCGCGCACCTCCCAGCGCGCGCAGATGTCCGACACGGCCGGCCAGGACTCGGGGGTGACGATGGCCAGCATCCGCTCCTGGCTCTCGCTCGTCATCACCTCCCAGGGCTCCATGCCCTCCTCACGCCGAGGGACGGCGGCGACGTCGACGTCCATGCCCACGCCCCCGCGCCCGGCCGTCTCGCTGGTGGCGCAGGCCAGGCCCGCCCCACCGAGGTCCTGGATCCCGACCACGAGCTTGGTGTCCAGCAGCTCCAGACAGGCCTCGATCAGCCGCTTCTCCTCGAAGGGATCTCCGACCTGGACACTGGGCCGCTTGGAATCGTCGGTCCCGCCGCCGGTGCGGTCGCCGTCGAAGCCGGCCGAGGCCAGGACGCTCACTCCCCCGATGCCATCACGACCGGTGCGAGACCCGAGGAGCACGGCCAGGTTCCCCGGACCCGAGGCGATGCCGAGAACGAGGCGCTCCGTGGGCAGGGCGCCCATACAGAGCACGTTGACGAGTGGGTTCTGGCTGTAGCAGGGATCGAAGGTCAGCTCGCCGCCCACGGTGGGCACGCCGACCGAATTGCCATAGGACGAGATCCCACCCACGACGCCCTCGACGAGCCAGCGCTGGCGGGCGTCGTCGGGCGGCCCGAAGAAGAGCGGGTCCATGACGGCCAGCGGGCGCGCCCCCATGGTGAAGATGTCCCGCAGAATCCCCCCGACGCCGGTCGCCGCGCCCTGGTGCGGCTCGATCGCCGAGGGATGGTTGTGACTCTCGATCCGCAACGCCACGGCAATGCCGTCGCCCGCGTCGATCACTCCGGCGTTCTCACCCGGGCCCACGAGGACCCGCGAGCCCTCGGTCGGCAGGCGGCGCAGGTGCAGACGGGACGACTTGTAGGAACAGTGCTCGCTCCACATCACGGCGTAGAGCGCGAGCTCCAGGTGGTTGGGCGGGCGGCCGAGGATCTTGGCCACGGCGTCGAACTCGTCATCGGTCAGGCCGAGCGCCCGATGCAACGGCTCTCCGGCCTCCATGCCTCCACGATAGAGGCCGGAGGACGGACCCACGCCAGACGCGCCCTGTGCGCCCACGAACCGCCGTGGTGAAGCTGAATCCACACCCCTGTTTCGACTCATCCCGGCGCCACATTCCCGCAAAGATCCCCGGCGATAACCGCCGTGCATTTCGAGAATCGTCGGGCCCGAATTCTCCTCGACCCGGCTGATTCCGGGGAGAATCCGGGGGGGCCAACAGGCTGAAAGAAGCAAAAGTCGGAGTTCTCCAAGGAATTCCCGGTGATTTACCTCAGAGACCCGCCTCCATGGGCCACAATGGGACCATGCCATCCAAAGGAAAGACTCCGGCTCCTCGCAAGCCCATGAGCAGCGGCCACAAGGCCGCGCTGGCCCGTGGGCGTGCCGAGAGTGCAACCGTCCGCCACTATCTCGAGGCACTCGAAACCTCCAAGCCCAAACGAGGGCGCAAGCGCACTCCCGCCTCCATCGACCGTCGCTTGGCGAGCATCGACTCACAGCTGGCCGGGGCGGACGCCTTGACGCGTCTGCACCTGTTGCAGGAGCAAAAGGACCTTCTTGACGAGCGCTCCCGGTCGAACCAGGTGAAGGACCTCACCGCGCTCGAGAAGCAGTTCATCAAGGTGGCCAAGGCCTACGGGCAACGCAAGGGCATCACGTATTCGACGTGGCGCGCCGCCGGCGTCAGCGCGGCCGTGCTCCAGAAGGCGGAGGTCTCACGCGCGCGCGGCTGAGCGATCGTCGCTACTGACTTGCCGACCGTCGGGGTATCGGCGCGAAGTACTGCTCCACCGCCTGCGCCAGGCCGTCGGCCATCACGTGTTGTCCGCCGGATGTCTCTGCGATGCCGGCTTCGAAGGGGTCCGTGACGAAGAGGGGCTCGATCAGCGTGCCGGGCATTTCGCTCGGGGTGCTGAACCAGCCCGGATCGGCTGGGCCGAGGAGGAGCAGGTGGTGGTAGTCACCGGCCGCTGAGGTGATCGCCGGGCCGCCGAGCGCGGTGTCCCGGACCACACCGAGGTTCGGGATCCCCCAGCCTTGGTCGTTCATGGTCGCCAGCACGTCGTTCTGCACGAGCGTGGCCAACCTGAGGTTGGCGGCGGAGAAGGACCGGTCTACGTCGTAGCCGGTCACGCTCCCCGCATCGAGCGACGAGCCACCGGCGTCGAAGTAGATGCCGACGAGGAGGTCGGCCTTCGCCATGTTGGCGCAGACGTCCCGGGCGGCGACGTCGTCGTGGACCCCCTGCGCCGTGAACAGCCCGCCGGACAGGTCGTCGGGTCCGGGACGGCTCACGGTCTCGTCCCCCGTCCTCGACACCACCACGGTGAACCCGTGCTCCCTCAGAAGGGTCGCCGTGTCGAGCTCGACGGGAAGCGTGATGTTGGCCTCGTGGACGGGATTCCCCGCCTGGTCCTCCCCCACGCCTCCGGGGTCGAGACCGCCGTGACCGGCATCGAGGAACACCGTCGTGTGGCGGTTCCCCGCGATGGGAGGGAGCTCCACGCAGGCTCCCGGCTCGAAGAGCTTCTCGTCCACAGGCGTGCCCGTCTCCCGCAACGACGCCGGGCGGGTCGCCGAGCTCCACCACATGGAGCGGGTCGCCACGGCAGCCACCGCGGCGCCAACCACCAGCACCACCCACAGCGCAGTGCGCGACCCCGCCTTCTTCGGGCGCGTGGGTCCGCCCTTGGCTCTCGCGTGGGTCGGCGCCGGGGAGCGGGGGTGCATTTCGACCCCCACCATAGGGAAGCAACCTGACGGGTGGTGGCTGCAGACCGGCGACGGACGCCGCCCCCCTCGGACGGCGGCGGCTCAGGCCGCGGCGCGCGAACCCGCTGCCGCCACCAGTGCCCGCAGGAGCACCAAACCGTCCGTGGAACCCAGCAACGTCGAGATGGCCCGCTCGGGATGGGGCATCAGCCCCACCACGTTGCCCTCCTCGTTGGTGATCCCGGCGATCGCGTCCACCGACCCGTTGGGGTTCTCCACATAGCGCAGCACGATCCGCTCCTCGGCCTGGAGGCGGTGCAGCGTCTCGTCGTCACAGGTGAAGTTCCCCGAGAAGTGGTTGACCGGGACCAGCAGCTCGTCGCCGGACGCCGTACCCGCCGTCAGCACGGAGTTCGTGGACGTGACGACCAGGCGCGCCGGTTCGCACACGAAGCGCAGCCGGGAGTTCTTCTGCAGTGCGCCGGGCAGCAGACCGGCCTCGGTGAGAATCTGGAAGCCGTTGCAGATGCCGACCACCGGACCGCCGGCCTGGGCAAAGTCCGTGACGGCGTCCATCAAAGGCGAGAACCGAGCCAGGGCTCCGGGGCGCAGGTAGTCGCCGTGGGCGAAGCCTCCGGGGAGCACCAGCGCGTCGACGTCGCCCAGCTTGGTGTCGCCGTGCCAGAGCAGCACGCCCTCTCCTCCGGCGGCCTCCACCCCGAGGACCACGTCGTGCTCGCAGTTGGTGCCGGGGAAGACGACGACGCCGACGCGCGTCGCCACTCAGATCACCTCGAGCTCGAGCCGGCTCTGCTCAATCACCGGGTTCGCCAGCAGGCGGTCGGCCAGCTCGGTCGCCGTGGTACGCGCCGCACCCTCGTCGGGCGCGTCGACCTCGAAGCTGAAGGACCGGCCGGCACGGACGTGGGCCACGCCCTCGAAGCCGAGCGCCGGCAGTGCCCGCTCAATGGTGGCGCCCTCGGGATCGGCGATCCCGGGCCGTAGCTGCACCTCCACACGGGCGCGGAACCTCATGGCGTCGCACCGTACCAGTCGCCCAGCGAGCGCCCGGTGACGCGCTCGTAGGCCGCGATGTAGCGCGCCGACATCGCCTCGGTGACCTTGTGGGGCAGGGGAGGAGGCGGTGGGGTGCGGTCCCAGGGCTGAGCGGCCAACCAGTCACGCAGCGGTTGCTTGTCGAAGGCCGGTGGGGTGGCTCCCGGTACCACCTGGTCCGCCGGCCACAGCCGTGAGGAGTCCGGAGTGCACACCTCGTCGCACAGACACAGCACGCCGTCGACGTAACCCAGCTCGAACTTGGTGTCGGCGAGGACGAACCCGGCGGCGGCGCAGCGGGCCGCGGCCCGGCGGTAGAGCTCGAGCGAGATGTCTCGTGCCGCGGTGGCCGCCTCGCGCCCGACGAGGTCCGCCGCCGCGTCGAAGTCGATGTTGAGGTCGTGACCCTCGGTCGCCTTGGTCGAAGGCGTGAAGATCGGCTCGGGAAGCCGGCTGGCCAGCTGCAACCCGGTCGGCATGGGCGTGCCGTGGACCGTGCCGGAGCGGGCATACTCCTCGTAAGCCTGCCCGGCGAGATACCCCCGGACGATGCACTCGAGGGACAGCATCTCGGCCCGCCGCACCAGGACGGCGCGGCCGGCCCAGTCCCCGGGCAGGGCAACCCCTCCGAGCTGTCGTTGCAGGTCCAACGGATCGGCGGCCAGCAGGGTGCCCGGCACCACGTCGGCCATCTCCTCGCACCAGAACCACGTCATGGCGGTGAGCACCCGGCCCTTCTCCGGGATGGTCTCGGCCATGATCACGTCGAACGCGCTCACGCGGTCCGAGGCCACCATCACCAGGCGGTCCTCACCCGCGTCGTAGAGCTCGCGGACCTTGCCCGAGTGCAGGCGCGGCAACTGGTCAGCCGTCGTCACAGGTCGGCGAGGGCGTCGGCGAACCGATCGGCGTGGCGCAGCGTGCGCGACAGGTCGAAGGCCTCATCGAGCTGGGCCGGAGTCAGCGTGACCTCGGCGTCGGACTCGAGCACGGCGCGCAGATGCACGCGCTCTTCCCAGGCCCGCCGAGCGTCGCGCTGGACGATCCGGTACGCCTCGTCGCGGGTCAGGCCCGACGACACGAGTGCCAGGAGGACGGACTGGGAGAACACCAGGCCCAGAGATCCTTCGGTCAGGTTCTGGAGCGCCCGCTCGGGGTGCACCACCAGGCCCGCGGCCAGACCCGTGGCCTTGCGGAGCATGTAGCAGGTCAACAAGAGTGCGTCGGGCAGGGCGACACGCTCGACCGAGCTGTGCGAGATGTCGCGCTCGTGCCACAGAGCGACGTCCTCGAGCCCGGCACCGAGATACCCCCGCAGCAGTCGGGCGAGCCCGCACAGCCGTTCCGAGAGGATGGGGTTGCGCTTGTGCGGCATGGCCGAGCTCCCCTTCTGCCCCGCGCCGAAGGGTTCCTCGGCTTCGCCCAGCTCGCTGCGCGCCAGGTGGCGGATCTCCGTGCACATGAGCTCAATGGTCGTCCCGACCGCAGCACAGGCATAGAGCAGCTCCGCGTGACGGTCCCGCGCGATGACCTGGGTGGCCGGGACCGGGGTGAGGCCGAGAGCCGCGCACACCGCGGCCTCCACGGCGGGATCGATGTTGGAGTAGGTCCCCACGGCGCCCGAGAGCTTCCCGACGGCGACGGCGTCTCGGGCGGCGCGCAGGCGGCTCCGGTCCCGATCGGCCTGGAGCGCCCAGAGCGCGAACTTCGCCCCGAACGTCGTCGGCTCGGCGTGCATCCCGTGCGTGCGCCCGGTCACCGGGACGTCCATCAGCTGGAGGGCCCGATCCTTGAGCGCCGCCACGTATGCGCCGAGGTCGCCCAGCAGCACGTCGGCGGCCCGGGTCAAGGTGGCGCACTGCGCGGTGTCCACCACGTCCGAGGAGGTGAGGCCGTAGTGGATCTGCGAGCCGGCCGGCGCGCCGATGCGCTCCTGTACGACGTCGACGAACGCCGCCACGTCGTGGTCCGTCACCTTCTCGCGCTCGAGCACGTCCGCCACGAACACCTCGTCGACGGTCGGCGCCTTGGCCCGGCAGGTCACCGCGTCGGCCGCCGGGACGACCCCCGCGGCGGCCTGGGCCTCGGTCGCCAGCAGCTCCACCTCGAGCCACACCGAGAAACGGGCGACGTCGCTGAACAGGGACGCCATGTCCTCTGGTGCGTAGCGCGGGATCATCGCCCACCCTCCGTGCCCGACCCTGCTCGTGCCCCGTCCTTCGCCCCGACGGTGGCACCCAGCGCGCCCGAAGCGCGGGCCGCGATGTCGTGACGCATCTGCATGCCCTCCCACTCGATCGCAGCCGCGGCGTCATAGGCCCGCTGGCGAGCGTCGGCGAGCGTCGGTGCCACCGCGGTCACCCCCAGCACGCGCCCGCCGGCGGTGAAGAACGGCCCATCGGTTCCGTGGCGCCCCGTGCCGGCGTGAAACACCGTCACCCCGTCGGCGGCGGCCACCGGCTGGCCCGACGGCGACAACCCCTCGATCACATCTCCGGTGCGTGGCGCATCGGGGTAGCCCTGCGATGCCATCACGACGCAGACCGCGGAGGCGTCCGCGAAGGACGGCGGGCGGGCCGGATCGAGCTCCCCGTTCGCCGCGGTCCAGAACAGCTCGGCAGGGTCCGACGCCAGGAGCGGCAGCACGACCTGGGCTTCGGGGTCGCCGAAGCGCACGTTGTACTCAATCACCCGGGGACCCGTGGCGGTGAGCATGAGGCCGGCATAGAGCACGCCCCGGTATTCGATGCCCCGCCGGCGCAGCTCCTCGACCAGCGGCAGCACGGCGACGTCCATCAGGAGGTCGACCTGGCGCGGACCGACATGGGGCATCGGCGCGTACGCGCCCATGCCGCCGGTGTTGGGCCCGGTGTCGTCGTCGCCGATGCGCTTGAAGTCCTGGGCCGGGATGAGCGGGACGGCGCGGGTCCCGTCGCACAGGACGAGCAGGGAGCACTCCTCACCCTCGAGCCCCTCTTCCACCACGATGGTGCGTCCGGCGTCGCCGAACGAGGCCCCCGACAGTTTCTCGGTCACATCCTGGCGCGCCTCGTCGAGCGTGTCCGCCACGAGCACCCCCTTGCCGGCAGCCAGGCCGTCGGTCTTGACCACCCACGGACCGGGCAGCGCGTCGAGATAGGCCAGCGCGGCCTTTGTCTCGAGAGCGTCGAACGTGGCGTACCTCGCCGTGGGCACCCCGGCGGCACGCAGGACGTCCTTCATGAAGGCCTTGGACCCCTCGAGCAGCGCGCCGTCGGCACCCGGCCCGAGCACGATCCGGCCCTCCCCGCGCAGGGCGTCCGCCAGCCCTGCCACGAGAGGCGCCTCGGGCCCGATGACGTAGAGGTCAGCGTCGATCTCCTGCGCCGGCGTGTCGGTGACGGCGACGGGAGGCGCCATGCCCGGGTTGCCCGGCGTGACGACGACATCGGCCGCACGGGCCAGGACATGGGCAAGCGCGTGCTCGCGGCCGCCGCTGCCGACGATGCAGACCCTCACGCGGTGGCGAACGAGACGGTCTGCTCGCGCCCCGGACCGACCCCGACCAGGCGGACCGGGACGCCGATCTGCTCGGAGAGGAAGGCCACGTAGTCGCGCGCCGCTGCGGGCATGTCACCCGGGGCGGTGGCCGCGCTGAGGTCGGTGAGCCAACCCGGCAGCTCCTCGTAGACGGGCCGTGCCTTGTGGAACGTCGACTGGTGATAGGGCAGGTGGGTGTAGCGGATGCCGTCGGCCTCGTAGGCGACGCACACCTTGACGCTCTCGAACGTGTCGAGCACGTCGAGCTTGGTCAGCGCCACCTCGGTGAGCGAGTTCAGGCGGACCGCCTGGCGCAGCATGACCGCGTCGAACCAGCCGCAGCGACGCTTACGCCCCGTGTTGGTCCCGAATTCGTGTCCCCGCTCGACCAGCAACTCGCCGACGTCGTTGTCCTGTTCGGTGGGGAACGGACCGGCACCCACCCGGGTCACGTAGGCCTTGGCGATGCCGATCACGTGCTCGATGTCACGGGGTCCCAGCCCCGAGCCCGTGCAGGCCCCGCCGGCCACCGGGTTCGAGGACGTGACGAATGGATAGGTGCCGTGGTCGAGGTCCAAGAAGGTGGCCTGTGCACCTTCGAGCAGGACATGGCGGCCCTTGTCCATGGCGTCGTGGACCATGCCCACGGTGTCGCCCACCATGGGCTCAATCCGGGGGGCGTACTCGCCCAGGTAATGATCCGCGATGTCCGCCGCGTCGAGGGGCAGCCGGTTGTAGACCTTCGCCAGAACCGCGTTCTTCTCCTTGAGCGCGACGTCGAGCTTCTGGCGGAAGATCTTCGGGTCGAAGAGGTCCTGAACCCGGATCCCGACACGAGACGCCTTGTCCGCGTAGGCGGGCCCGATGCCGCGCTTGGTGGTCCCCAGCGCGTTCTTCCCGAGAAAGCGCTCGGTCACCCGGTCCAGCTCCTGGTGGTAGGGCATGATCAGGTGGGCGTTGCCGCTCACCACGAGCCGGCCGGTGTCCACCCCCTTGGACGCCAGGTTGTCGAGCTCGTCGAGGAGCACCGCAGGGTCGACCACGACCCCGTTCCCGATCACCGGCGTGATGTGCGAATAGAGGATCCCGCTGGGCACCAGCTGGAGGGCGAAGGCCTCGCCGTCGACGACGATCCGGTGTCCGGCGTTGTGACCGCCCTGGTAGCGCACCACCATGTCCATCTCGCCGGAGAGGAGATCGGTCAGCTTGCCCTTTCCCTCGTCGCCCCACTGGGTCCCGACCACCACGGTTGCGGGCACGCGATTCTCCGTTCGCTCAGTCGCTTGGGATTACGCACCAGTGTATCCCCCGCCCCGTCGCATCCCCGAATCACCGCTGGTCGGAGGTGCAATGGTCAACGGTCACGCGTGGCCACGTCGCTCTCGTGCCGTCTCGACGACAGGGGCATCGCTCTTTGACCTCTCAACAGAGATGTTGAGGCCAACCCGGGAACCGGCGCTCAGCGCAGCACGATCTCGTCGCCGTCCACCTCGACGCGTACCGTGGACCCGTCCACGTACTTGCCCTCCAGCAGTGCGAGCGCCAGCGGGTCTTCAATGACGTGCTGGAGCACCCGGCGCAGGGGCCGGGCCCCGAAATCCGGGTCGTACCCGGCCCGGGCCAGCCGCGCCTCGGCCTCGGGGGTCACCACGAGCGCCAGCCGGCGCTCGGACAGCCGGTCCCGCAGTCGACCGAGCTGGATCTGGACGATGACCGACAGGTCGGCCTCGGAGAGCGGCCGGAAGCGGACGATCTCGTCGATCCGGTTCACGAACTCGGGCTTGAAGTAGTCCGTCGGCTCACCCTTGAGGTTCGACGTCATGATCAGCACGGCGTTGGTGAAATCGACCGTGCGGCCCTGCCCGTCGGTCAGGCGTCCGTCTTCGAGCACCTGCAACAAGATGTTGAAGACGTCGGGGTGCGCCTTCTCGAGCTCGTCGAGCAGCACGACCGAATAGGGGCGACGGCGCACCGCTTCGGTGAGTTGTCCTCCCTCCTCGTAGCCGACATAGCCGGGAGGGGCGCCGACCAGGCGGGACACGGCGTGCTTCTCCATGTACTCGCTCATGTCGATGCGGACCATGGCCCGCTCGTCGTCGAAGAGGAACTCGGCCAGCGCACGGGCCAACTCGGTCTTGCCCACGCCCGTCGGCCCGAGGAACAAGAAGGACCCGATCGGTCGGTTGGGGTCGCTCAGGCCGGCCCGGCTACGCCGGATGGCATTGGACACGGCTGCGACGGCCTCTTCCTGCCCGACCACTCGCTCGTGAAGGGTGCCCTCCAATCGCACCAGCTTCTGGATCTCGCCCTCCATGAGGCGCGACACGGGCACGCCGGTCCAGCGCGACACCACCTCGGCGATGTCCTCGGCGTCGACCTCCTCCTTCAAGAACCGCGTGCTGGCCTGCAGCTTGGCCAGTTCCTCGGTGGCCTGACCGACCCGACGCTCGAGGTCGGGCAGCTCTCCGTAGCGGATGGCCGACGCGCCGGCGAGGTCCCCGTCACGCTCGAGCCGCGCCGCGTCGTCACCCCGGGCCGTCTGTTCTTCCTTGAGCTGCCTGATGATGTCGATGCACTGCTTCTCCTGCTGCCAGTGCGCCGTCATGCCGTCGCGCTGCTCGCCGAGCTCGGCCAGCTCGCGATCGAGGCGCTCCAGGCGCTCCTTGGAGGCGTCGTCGGTCTCCTTCTCGAGCGCCACCTTCTCTATCTCGAGCTGACGGATGCGCCGGATGATCTGGTCGAGCTCGGTCGGCATGGAGTCGATCTCGATCCGCAATTTCGACGCCGCCTCGTCCACGAGGTCGATGGCCTTGTCGGGCAGGAAGCGGCCGGTCACGTAACGATCGGACAAGACCGCCGCGGCGACCAGTGCGGCGTCTTGGATGCGCACACCGTGATGCACCTCGTAGCGCTCCTTCAGGCCGCGCAGGATGGCCACGCTGTCCTCGACCGACGGCTCGCCCACGAACACCGGTTGGAAGCGGCGTTCGAGCGCGGCGTCCTTCTCAATGGAGGTCCGGTACTCGTCGAGCGTGGTGGCGCCGATCAGGCGCAGCTCGCCGCGGGCCAACATGGGCTTGATCATCTGGCCGGCGTCCATCGCCCCCTCGGCCGCACCCGCCCCCACGATGGTGTGCAGCTCGTCGATGAAGGTGACGATCTCGCCCTCCGCGTCGGTGATCTCCTTCAGGACGGCCTTGAGCCGCTCCTCGAACTCACCGCGGTACTTGGCGCCGGCGACCATGGACCCGAGGTCGAGCCCCACGACGCGCTTGCCCTTCAGGCCCTCGGGCACGTCGCCTTCGATGATGCGGTTGGCCAGTCCCTCGACGATGGCCGTCTTGCCGACGCCGGGCTCCCCGATCAGGACGGGGTTGTTCTTCGTCCGGCGCGACAGCACCTGAATCACCCGCCGGATCTCCTCGTCACGCCCGATGACCGGGTCGAGCTTGCCCTGGCGCGCCGCCTCGGTGAGGTCGCGCCCGTACTTGGCCAGCGCCTGGTAGGTCTGCTCGGGGTCGGGGGTGGTGACCCGGTGGTTGCCCCGCACGGTGCGCAACGCGCTCAGGAGCGCGTCCTTGGTCACGCCGATCTGATCGGCCAACGCCAGGATCACGTGCTCCACCGACACGTAGTCGTCGCCCAGGTCGCGCCGGTTCTGGTCCGCCGCCTCCAGCACCGAGCGGGCGTCGCGTGACAGCCCGGGCTCCGAACCGCCCTGGGCCTGGGGCAGCCGCAGGAGTTGATCGTGCACGCGGCCCGCCAGGACATCGGGATCGACCCCGACCTGGCTCAGGAGCGGGCGCGTCGTGGTCTCCTGCTGCTGCAGCAGGGCGTCGAGCAGGTGGGCCGGGGTCAGCTCGGGATGCTGCGACGAGGCCGCGTGGCCAGTTGCCGCGCTGAAGGCGGCCTTGGTGTTGTTGGTCCAGCGTTCCGGGTCTATCGGCATGGTGCCGTCCTCGACTTCCTGGTCGACTTCCTGGTCGACTTCCTCGTTCTGCACGTGCTCGTCGCGGTCGTCGCCTCCGCCGCGTGACGCGACGTCACCCTCCGCTCCGGCGGGGCGGACGGAAGGGCATCGGCGACTGACGCAACGGCACGAGGTCCCGTCGGTACTGGCGGTGCGTGGCCGCCACCGCCTCGAGCGCCTGGGCACGCGCCTCGACCAGCTCCTGGCGGAGCCGGGCCAAATCAGCCTCGAGCTGCAGCACCCGGCGCACTCCCTCGAGGTTCAGTCCCGTCGACGTCAGCTCCTGAATGTGACGCAGGCGCTCGAGATCGCGCTCGGAGAACCTCCGGCTCCCCCCACTCGTCCGCGAGGGGTCGAGCAGGCCTTTGCGCTCGTAGATGCGCAACGTCTGCGGGTGCATCCCCGTCAGCTCGGCCGCCACGGAGATCACGTACACCGCCTGGTTCACGTCACGACCCCGGTACGGCTGCGGTTGTGTGGTCGCCATCAGGGCATCACCCCTCCACCGCCGCGCGCGGTGCCGGCTCGGTCACCTCGGCCAGCGACTGAATGGCGGTCCGCTGCTCCTCGGTGAGCTCGGTCGGCACCTGCACCTCCACTTTGACCAGCAGGTCACCCGGCGAGGCTCCGTTGCGTCCCGAGGCCGCGGGCACACCGCGGCCGCGTACCCGCAGCACGCGGCCCGACTGGGTTCCCGGTGGGACCTTGAGCGACACCTTCGCGTCGAGCGTCGGCACGGTGATCGTCGTCCCGAGTGCCGCCTCGGGGAAGGTGATCGGCGACGTGATGGTCAGATTGCGTCCGCTGCGTCCGAACACCGGGTGCTTGGATACGTGGGCGATGACATAGAGGTCGCCCGGTGGTGCCATGCCCTGTCCGGGCGCGCCGCGACCCTTGACCCTGATGCGCTGCCCGCCCTCGACCCCGGGAGGGATCCGTACCTTGACCGAGCGCACCTTTTGCTCGGTCCCCGTCCCGTGGCAGACAGGGCACGGTGTGTCGAAGAGCGTGCCGCGGCCGACGCAGTCGGGACACACGGTGCTCAGCGAGAACAACCCCTGGTTGTCGTTGAGGCTCCCCGTGCCCCCGCACCGCGGACAGGTGTGGGTGGAGGTGCCCGGCGCCGCACCGGTGCCCCGGCAGTTCGAGCAGCGTGCTTCTTGTGGAACGTTGACCGAGGTGGTCACGCCCCGCACGGCGTCCTCGAAGGACAGGTGGAGTTGTGCCTCCATGTCCGCCCCGCGCTCGGGGGCCTCGCTGGGTCCGGGTGCGGCCACCGCCGAAGAGACCACCGAAGAGGTCGCCCAGATCCCCCATGTCCTCCATGCGGAAGGTACCGCCACCGGGCCCGCCGAAGCCCGGGCCGACAGGACCGTGACTGCGGACCTCGTCGTACTCCTTGCGCTTCTCGGCATCCCCCAGTACGTCGTAGGCCGCGCTGATCTCCTTGAAGCGCTCCTCCGATCCTGGGTTGGCATCGGGGTGGTGCTGCTTGGCGAGCTTGCGGTAGGCGCGCGTGATCTCTTTGTCGGACGCCGTGGGCACGACGCCGAGCACCTTGTAGTAATCCTTCTCGAACCACTCGCGCTGTGCGGCCACGGGTCAGGTCACCCCCGCACGCGGACCATGGCGGCGCGCAGCACCAGACCCTTCCAGCGGTAACCCGAGCGCAGCACCTCCTCCACGACCGTCTCGCCGACATCGTCACCTTCGGCCTCCGAGTGGGCGACGGCCTCGTGCACCGACGGGTCGAAGGGAACGTCGGCGCGGTCGATGCGCTCGAGGCCTTCCTTGCCCAGGATGTCGAGCAGGATGGCGCGCGAGGCGCGCAGCGCCTTGCCGTCGTCGGTCGCATCGAGCGACTCGTTCAGGTGGGCCTCTGCCAGGTCCAGCGCGTCGAGCGCCGGAAGGAGCTTGTCCACCAGGCCGCCCGTGGCACGGGCGGCCTGCTCCTCTTGGAGCCGGGTCACCCGCTTGCGGTAGTTCTCGAAGTCGGCCTGGCTGCGCTGGAGCGCCAGCAGGTACTCGTCCCGCTCGCGCGCCAGGACCTCCCGGGGATCGGCCTCCTCCGCCAGCGCCATGCTGTGGCGGTCGGACTCGGCCCCGGACCCGTTCTCGGTCACCCCCGCGATGTTTGACCCCGAGGAAGCCGCGCCCCCACCCGCCACGTCGGACCTCAGGTCCGGGTTGGGTCCGGCGACGTCACCCTCCTCGTCAGGGCGATCCTCGTCGGGCGACCTCATGGCTCGTCGACGATCTCGGCATCAACGACGTCCTCATCGGACCCGCCCTCCGGGGCGCCGCCAGCAGAGCCGGCTCCGGGAGCCTCGCCGCCGACACCACCGCCGGCCGAGGCCGTGGCCGACGCCTGCTCGTAGAGGCGCTGACTGAAGCTCTGCGACACGCCGACCAGCTTCTCGGTGGCGTCCTTGATCGCCTCCACCGACGTCCCGGCCAGCGCGTCCTTCAGGCCCTTCGAGCGCGTGCTCCACGTCCTCCTTCTCGGAACCCTCGAACTTCTCGCCCTGCTCGCGGAGCAGCTTCTCGGTTTGGTACACGAGGGTGTCCGCAGAGTTGCGGATCTCGGCCTCTTCGCGCCGGGCACGGTCGTCCTCGGCGTGGGACTCGGCATCGCGCACCATGCGCTCGATGTCGTCCCTGGCGAGCGACGACTGACCGGTGATGGTCATCGACTGCTCCTTGCCCGTGGCCTTGTCCTGGGCCGAGACGTGCACGATCCCGTTGGCGTCGATGTCGAAGGTGACCTCGATCTGCGGGATCCCCCGCGGCGCCGGCGGCAGATCGACCAGCTGGAACTTGCCGAGCGTCTTGTTGTACATGGCCATCTCGCGCTCGCCCTGGAGCACGTGGATCTCCACCGAGGGCTGGTTGTCCTCCGCGGTCGTGAAGACCTCGGAGCGCTTGGTCGGGATGGTCGTGTTGCGCTCGATGAGCCGGTGCATCACCTGGCCCTTGGTCTCGATCCCCAACGACAGCGGGGTCACGTCGAGCAAGAGGACGTCCTTGACCTCACCCTTGAGGACGCCCGCCTGCACGGCGGCGCCGACGGCGACGACCTCGTCGGGGTTGACGCCCTTGTGGGGCTCCTTCCCGCTGAGGCTCTGGACAAGGTCCTGAATGGCCGGGATCCGCGTCGACCCGCCGACCAGCACCACGTGGTCGATGTCGGAGGTCTTCATGCCCGCGTCCTTGATGGCGGCCTCGAACGGACCGCGACAGGCGTCCACCAGGTCCGCTGTCAGCTCGTTGAACTTCGACCGCGTCAACTTGAGGTCCAGGTGCTTGGGGCCCTCGGAGGTAGCGGTGATGAAGGGCAGGTTGATCTGGGTGTCCTGCACCGAGGACAGCTCGATCTTGGCCTTCTCGGCGGCCTCCTTCAGGCGCTGCATGGCCATCTTGTCGGCGGACAGGTCGACGCCTTCTGTGTTCTTGAACTCGGTGACCAACCACTCGATGACCTTGTCGTCCCAGTCGTCCCCGCCGAGCTTGGTGTTGCCCGAGGTGGACTTGACCTCGAAGACGCCGTCGCCGATCTCGAGCACCGAGACGTCGAAGGTCCCACCACCGAGGTCGAAGACGAGGACGGTGTGGTCCGTCCCCTCCTTGTCGAGCCCGTAGGCCAGTGCGGCAGCCGTCGGCTCGTTGATGATGCGCAGCACCTCGAGCCCGGCGATCGTCCCGGCCTCCTTGGTGGCTGTGCGCTGGGCGTCGTCGAAGTATGCCGGCACCGTGATCACGGCCTGGGTGACCGTGTCGCCGAGATACGACTCGGCGTCGCGCTTCAGCTTGCCCAGGATCCGGGCCGAGATCTCCTGGGCCGTGTAGGGCTTCCCGTCGATGTCGACGGTCCAGCTGGTGCCCATGTGCCGCTTGACGGAACGGATGGTGCGGTCGGGGTTGGTGATCGCCTGGCGCTTGGCCACCTCACCAACGAGCACCTCCCCGGTCTTGGAGAAGCCCACCACCGAGGGGGTGGTCCTGCCTCCTTCGGCGTTCGGGATCACGACGGGCTCGCCCGCCTCCAACACGCTGACCACCGAGTTGGTGGTTCCCAGGTCGATTCCTACGGCCTTGGCCATCGTCTGCTGTCCTTCCAGTTGTCGATCAGTCCGGTTGTCGATCAGCCGAGGCTGTCTTCCGTTTGTTGTCTTTCCGTCGCTGTCTTTGCGTTGTCAGATTCTCTCAATTGCGATAGCTAAGTGTAGCAAACTTGAGTCCTCTATTGTCAAGATTCTTGATGGAATACTTCGATACTGCCCGTCAAGGGAGTCAAGGGACCTCCAGGTCACCGAATATGGCCGCCGAGCTGGGCTGATATGGACCGGGGGTGAGGCGGACCTCTGGTCCTCGGACCCGGATCACGCGCCGATTTCCGGGAGATGTGGCCCCGCCCCTACGATCGAGCCGTGCTCGACCTGGTCCTCCTGCGCCACGGACAGTCCACCTGGAACGCCGAGAACCTCTTCACCGGCTGGGTCGACGTCGATCTCACTCCCGCCGGAGAGGCCGAAGCCCGCGCCGGTGGCGAGCTCCTGGCCGCCGAGGCTACGGCGAGCGGGCTCGACCTGCGGATCCTGCACACATCGGTGCTCACCCGGGCGATCCGCACCGCAGAGATCGCCCTGGCCGCGGCCGGCCGCAGCTGGCTCCCCGTGCGCCGACACTGGCGGCTGAACGAGCGTCATTACGGGGACCTGCAGGGCAAGAACAAGTCCGAGATCAAGGAGCGGTTCGGCGCGGAGCAGCTCCTGTTGTGGCGCCGCAGCTACGAAACCCCGCCACCACCCCTCGGCGACGACAATCGCTACGACGTGTCGGACGATCCCCGCTACGACGATCTCGACCGGGCCGACATCCCGCGCACCGAGTGCCTGAAGGACGTGGTACTCCGGTGCACCCCCTACTGGGAATCCGCCATCGTTCCCGACCTACGGGCCGCCGCCGTCAAGGGTGGCGCCGTGCTCGTGGCCGCCCACGGCAATTCCATCAGGGCACTGCGCAAGCACCTCGAGCACATCGCCGACGAGGACATCACCGAGGTCGAGATCCCCACCGGCATCCCCTATCGCATGAAGCTCGACGACCAGCTCCAGGTGCAGTCGGCCGACTTTCTCGGCGATCCCGAGGCCGCCGCGGCAGCCGCGGCCGCCGTGGCACGCCAGGCCGACCGACCCACGCCCTGACACTGACCCTGAAAAGGACGGGGGCCGGGGTGCCTCGCCGCACCCCGGCCACACCGACCGTTTCACAGGACCCGTCGCGTGACTACAACGCGTCGGCCCCGCGTTCTCCGGTGCGCACGCGCACCACGGTGTCGACCGGGACGACCCAGACCTTGCCGTCCCCGATCTTGCCGGTTGCCGCCGAGGCGACGATGGCGTCGACGACATCGTCGACCTGACCGTCCTCGACGAGCACCTCGACCCGCAGCTTGGGCACGAAGTCCACCTCGTACTCTGCGCCCCGGTACACCTCGGTGTGCCCTCGTTGGCGCCCGAAGCCCTGGGCTTCGGTCAGGGTCATGCCTTGCACGCCCTTGTTCTTGAGGGCCTCCTTGACGTCGTCGAGCTTGAACGGCTTCAGGACTGCCACGATCAGCTTCATTGTCGAACTCCTTTCGTTCTCTGTGACCGGGGCCTAGGAACCGCCGCCGGAGGGCGGTGCCGGTTCCGATCCTGACAAGCCCGTGCCCGAGGACCCCGTGTCGAGGCCCGCCATGGCAAAGGCACTGTCCGACCGCATGGCCAGGGTCTCCTCGGGGAACGCCTCCTCTCCGTGGATGGCGAGGTCACCGACTTCGAGGACCTCGTCCTTGTAACGAGCACCGCGGAGCACCAAGCCGATCAGCTTCATGAGAATGAACGTCACGAGCGCCGACCAGAAGATGACCCAGATGGCCGCCCGGAACTGCTCCCACAGCTGGTGGGCCGATCCCGTGTACATGAGGCCGTTCACACCGAAGGGCGTGCACGCTCCGTGGGCCGTCAGGTAGGTCGACTGGCTGGTGGCGACGACTTGACCGCTGCCCGACAGGTTCCCACAGCCGTACTCCACCATGTTCGGGTCGCCGAAGATGCCCAGCAGCATGCCGCCCATGAAGCCGGCGATGCCGTGGGTGTAGACGACACCGAGCGCGTCGTCCACCTTGGAGAACGGCGGCACCTTCGAGAGGTAGTTCCAGGCCACCCACACGACGGCGCAGCAGATGGCACCGACGGCGATGGCACCCCAGCCGTTGACCCAGCCTGCACACGGTGTGATGCCGACCAGACCGCAGATCATGCCGTTGACACCGCCGAGGAACGTGGGCTTACGCTCCTTGGTGAACCAGGCGTCCATGAGCATCCAGACGAGGACGCCCGTGGCCGTGGCGATGTTCGTGTTGATGACGGCCGACGCCGCACTCGCTCCGGCGTAGTACGGGTCTCCACCGTTGAACCCGTTCCAGCCCAACCACAGGATCCCGGCGCCGACGGCTGCCATGACCAGGTTGTTGGGCAGGGCGTGCTGACGATCTCGGAGGAGTCTGGGCCCGAGCACCCAGGCGGCAACGAATCCGGACACTCCCGCTGACATGTGGATGACGTACCCACCGGAGAAGTCGAGAGCACCCTCCTGTGCGAAGTAGCCGCCGCCCCACAGCATGAATGCGTCGACGCAGTAGACGAAGGTCGACCACAGCGGCACAAGAAGGCACCAGGCGGCGAACTTGATCCGGCCGAGCACGCTCCCCAGGAACAGCAGCGGGGTGATCGCCGCGAACACGAACTGGAAGTACGCCAGGGTCGCCGTCGGGAAGTGGAACGGGATGATGGTGTTGGCCGCAGACATCGCCTGGCCCTGTTCCTGAAGGGCGTTGGTCGTCGTCCCAGGCTTCCCGATGAAGTTGTCGAAGAAGTGCGACCACGTTCCGGCTCCGGTCAACTGGGTCTGGGTCACCACGCCATGTACGACTTTGACGCCGCCGCCAAGTGACGTGGAACCGAAGGCCAGCTGGTACTCCCACACGAACCAGCCCACGAGGACCAGGGAGAAGCCGACGAACATCATGGCCAACACGTTCACCGCCCACTTCTTCGGGACGAGTGACGCATACAACACTGCCAGGGCAGGGAGGCTCATCAAGCCGACGAACGTGGCGGCGGTCAGCTGCCACGTGTTGTCAGCCGGATTGAGCCAGCTGGGATACGGCACGTAGGCCGTAGCTATCAGGTGGATCACTCAAGCTCTCCTAACTGTCAGCCGATACCGGTACACCGCCCTGCGTTGCGGGACGCCTCGGCGTATCCGGGTACGGCAGGTCCACTTCCGACGGTTGTCCCCGCCGCAGACAGGATGCTGTTCGGGAGTTTCCACATGGTCACGCCCGTGTTTCGAGTGCGTTAATCCGGACGCGGCCTCGGACCAGGCATCTCGACCCCGAAAGACCGCGTCCCGACGCCTGCCACTACCATTGGCGGATCACTGTGACCGACTCCGAACACCCCGTGGCCGGCGGCCGCAGCGACAACTCGCCGGCACTCGATCGCAACGAGGAGGCCGTCGCAGAACGCGTCGGCACGTTGCGCGGCGCATCGGTCAACACCGACCCGCAACGACTGGCCCGAGTGGCGCTCGGTCTCGTCATGGGGACCCTGGCGATCCTGGCTGTCGTCTTCCTGGTGGCCGGGATCCACTCCAACAACCAGATCGACCGGCTCCACAGCGAGGGCCAGCCGGTGACCGTGACGGTGACCGGCTGCCTGGGGCTCCTCGGTGGCAGCGGGAGCAACGCCGCGGGGGACTCGTGCTCGGGCAGGTACACCCTCGACGGCCACACCTACGTCGAACCGCTGCCGGGGTCGACGTTCTACAAGCCCGGGACGCGGATCCCCGCCCTGGCCGTGCCCGGCGATCCTGCCCTGGTCTCGCCAACCGCGGTCGCCGACACCCAGCACTCCTCGGCCGGCGTCTTCGTCCTGCCTGCCGTCCTGGGCGGACTGTTCCTCGTGCTGGCCGGCATCGTGGTCTGGCGGCACCGTGCGGGCCGCCAACGTGCGACCACACCTCGCTGACTCGGAGCGCGTTGCGACGACGGCGGCGTTGCTACGACGGCGGCGTATACCGCTTGTTGGATCGGGGGCGTGCCGCATTGCGCGACTGCGTCCGCCCTTTGCCCGCTGGAGGCCCTTCCCTGGCCTCGGCCCGCCTCAGCGCCTGCTGGAGGCGATAGGTCCGCACCAGGTACCACGCACCGGCGAGGATGAACGGCGCCGCGAACCCGACGTACGTGTAGTGGAGCTGGAACACGGCGAGCCCGAAGAGCGCGAGCGTGATGCCCTGGAACAGGCGTTTGCGCAGCAGTGAAGCCACCAGGATCAGTACGGCCAGGCCGAGGAGCACGTACGTGAGCTCGTCGTAGACGTGCACGTTCTGGTGGTGCGTCCGGGCGTAGTCGATCGAGGCGGTGCCGATGAGAATTCCCACCATGGCCGCGATCGGGGCGGCCACGAGCCCGATCACACGCTCCTTGTCGTCGGACCGGTGGATCTCGTATCGGAGGTCCTCGACGGTCCGGTCGTCTGTCGGCGGCTGCTCCGACGGGTCGTCATCGGGCCTGACCAGGGTGTACTTCAGGCGCTCCCAGAGGGTCAACCGGGGCTCGTCAGGATCGTCGGAAGGGTCGAAACCTCGGCTTGAAGGCACCGCAGAAGGGTAGCGTCCCTGCTTGAACAGCCCATTTCTCCCGTATTTCCACCATATTTCGGGCGCGCTGCCCGACGGGAGGCCACGGGCACGGGTCCGCCGGTCACCGACACCTGTGGCGGCGGCGTACGGGCGCCGGACGCTGGGAGGATGCCCCGAGGGCAGCACCGGGATGTCTCCTCGGGAACGCCCGGTCGGGGCATCTCGGTAACGTGGCACCCGACAGCCCTCAGCGGGCCCCGGGATCGTGAGGAACGACAGATGAAGCTTGTGGTGGCCGTCGTGAAGCCCTTCAAGATCGACGACGTCAAGAACGTGCTGAAGAACATCGGGGTGGAGGGCATGACCCTCACCGAGGCCCAGGGCTTCGGGCGCCAGCGCGGCCACACCGAGAACTACCGCGGTGCGGAGTACCAGGTCGACTTCGTCCCCAAGCTCAGGGTCGAGGTGCTCGTGGAGGACGACCGGGCCGAGGCGGTCGTCGACGCCATCGTCTCGTCTGCGTCCACGGGCAAGATCGGGGACGGAAAGGTCTGGGTCCTCCCGGCCGAGACGGTCGTACGGGTGCGGACCGGCGAGCGGGGGGCCGACGCCGTCTGAGCCCCTGACGTCCCTAAATCTGGACGGCGAAAGCCCCGGACCGGCGCCGGCGAGATGAACCGGGGAACCGGAGCAATCAAAAATGACCTCGGCTACTGTTTCCCGCCATGAGCCAAGGTGACCTGGACCTTTCGAGTATCTGGCTGTTCTCCACCGTGTCCGCCAAGGACCTTCGCCTGATCCGCCGGGCCCTCGAGGAAGTCGCCGTGCCGGCGGGCAAGATCCTCTGCGAGGAGGGCACGGTCGGACGGGAGTTCTTCTTCATCGTCGACGGGAAGGCCGCGGTCCGCCGGAACAACCGGAAGGTGGCGACGCTCGGCCCCGGCCAGTACTTCGGCGAGATGGCCCTGCTCGACAAGCGCCCGCGCTCGGCGACGGTCGTCTCCGACACCGAAATGTCGCTCCTCGTCCTCGGCCAGCGCCAGTTCAACGCCGTGCTCGATGCGGTACCCGGCCTGTCCCGCAAGCTGCTGGTCGCCATGGCGATGCGTCTGCGCGAAGCGGACGAGAAGGCGATGGCCGCGATCTAGGTCGCACACCCGGCCCTCCCGCACAGGCCCTCCCTCACGGGGTGCCTGACGGGGCATCCGCGCCGACGACGAGAGGCGCTGCGAGACTGCCCGTGTTCCATTCCTCGCCTGGACACAGGGGGTTTCTCTCATGCAACTGGACTGGAGGAAGCTCGGGGCCGAATTCCTCGGGACCATGGTGCTGGTCGTGATCGCCGTGGGTGTGGCGACCGAGTCCTTCGGGTTCCACCTCTTCGGCCTGAGCTACTCGGCCGGTGTGGTGACCACCGCTCTCGCCTTCGGCCTCGTGCTGGTGGCACTCGTCTATGCCATCGGGCCGATCTCGGGCTGCCACGTCAACCCCGCGGTCACCCTCGGGTTCATCTCGTCGGGCCGAATGAAGGTGCAGGAGGGCATCGCCTACTTGGTGGCGCAGTTCGCCGGCGGCATCGTCGGGGCCTACCTCCTGTACTGGATGTTCACGACGTCGCCGCTCTATCGCAAGTCGGTCCAGGGCCTGGGCACCGACGGGTACGGCAAGCAGTCCCACCTCCTGGTCAGCATGGGCGGCGCCTTCCTGATCGAAGTGGTCCTCACGGCGATCTTCGTGCTCGTCGTCCTGTTCTCCACCCACAAGGCGGCCATCCAGGGCGCGGCCGGCGTGGCCATCGGATTCGGCCTCGTGATCGTGCACCTCATCGGCATCCCACTGACCGGGACCTCGGTGAACCCGGCCCGGAGCCTCGGGCCGGCCCTCGTCGTCGGCAGCACGGCGCTCAGTCAGGTCTGGCTCTTCATCGTGGCGCCCCTGGTCGGGGCCATCGTGGCGGCACTGATCCACCTGGTGCTGACGTACAGCTCATCGTCCACGGCGACGGAGCCGGCCGCGGCCTGATCCCGCCGGCCCGACCGCTACGGTCGGGCCATGGACCTCAACCGGGCACTGACCTTCGCTCGGGACCGCCGGCAGGGCGTCCTGGCCACCATCCGCGCCAATGGACGGCCTCAGCTGTCCAACATCATGTTCGTGCCCGCAGACGGGGACACACTGCGGATCTCGGTCACCGACGACCGGGCCAAGACGGCGAACCTGCGACGGGACCCGAGGGCGTCTCTCTACGTCGTGGGAGACAGCTTCTTCGAGTACGTGGTGATCGAGGGGACAGCCCGGCTCTCACCGGTGGCCGCCGACCCCCACGACGACACGGTCGAGACCCTGGTCTCCTACTACCGCACCGTCGGGGGCGAGCATCCCGACTGGGACGAGTACCGGGCTGCCATGGTGGCCGACCGCCGACTGGTGGTCACGCTCGAGCCCGAGCGGGCCTACGGCATGGGAGCGGCCGAGGCCTGAGCTCGCGGCGGCCCGTCGTCGGATCAGCCGAGCGACTCCTCGACCAGCTGAGAAAGATCGAGCACGCGGACCTCGTCCTCCTTGGCGTTGGCCCGCACGGCGTCGTCGAGCATGATCATGCAGTAGGGGCAGGCCGTCGACACCACGTCGGCGCCCGTCCCGAGCGCTTCGGCGGTGCGCTCCATGTTGACCCGCTTGCCGATGTTCTCCTCGAGCCACATGCGGGCGCCGCCGGCGCCGCAGCAAAAGCCTCGCTCCTTGCACCGGCGCATCTCGACCTGCTCGACGCCCGGGATGGCGCTGAGCACGGTGCGCGGCTCGTCGATCACCCGATTGTGGCGGCCCAGATAGCACGGGTCGTGGTAGGTCACCTTGCCCGAGTAGCCCGACCCGGGCACGAGCCGGCCGGTCTTGACCAGGTGCTCGAGCAACTCGGCGTGGTGGATCACCTCATAGTTGCCCCCGAGCGCGGGGTACTCGTTCTTGATGGTGTTGAAGCAGTGGGGACAGCTGGCGATGATCTTCTTGGCTCCCACCGCGTCGAGCGTGCCGATGTTGAGCTTGCCCTGTTCCTGGTAGAGGTACTCGTTCCCCAGCCGGCGCACCGGATCACCGGTGCACGACTCCTTGGGTCCGAGGATGGCGAACGTCACCCCGGCGCGATGCAGCATGCGGGCGGTGGCCTGGACACCCTTTCGGGCCCGCTCGTCGAGCGCGCCGGCGCAGCCGACCCAGTAGAGGTACTCGACGTCGTCGGGGATGGTGTCGGTGACCACCGGGATCTCGAAGTCCAGCACCTGGGTCCATTCGGTCCGCTTGGCCTGACCCAGCCCCCACGGATCGCCCCGGTTCTCGACGTTGCGCAGCATGAGGCCGGCTTCGGAGGGGAACTCGGACTCCATGAGGACCTGGTAGCGGCGCATGTCGATGATGGCGTCGATGTGCTCGATGTCCACCGGGCACTCGTTGACGCAGGCTCCGCACGTCGTGCAGGCCCACAGCACGTCGGGGTCGATCACGTTCGGGACCAGCGCGGTCTGCTCCCCCTCGCCCCCCATGAGGGGACCAGAGGAGGCGAACATGTTGTCGCGCAGGTTCATGATGAGCAGCTTCGGGGACAACGGCTTGTCGGTGTTCCACGCCGGGCAGGCCGACTGGCAGCGACCGCATTCCGTGCAGGTTGCGAAGTCCAGCATCTGCTTCCAGGTGAAGTGCCCGATCTCGCCCACACCGAACACGGTGTCCTCGTCGACGTTCTCCATGTCCATGTCGGGGGTCTTGTCCAGGCCGCCCAGAGCGCGGGGCGTCGGGAGAAGGCCACGTTGACCGGTGCCATGAAGATGTGCAGGTGCTTTGAGTAGGCCACGAAGACGATGAAGCCCGAGATGACGGCGACGTTGAGAATGAGGAACACGGTGGCCAGGACCGCGTTCGTCCCCGCCCCGAGGGGAGCGAGCACCTTGGCCAGCGCGTGGGAAGCGAAGGCGCCCCATCCGTAGGGGAACTGGGAGGGGTCGGTGTTCACCTGCGCGGCGCGGTAGAGGAGCAGGGTGATCATGACCAGGGCGATCATGAGAAGGACGAGCCAGGCCGCCCCGGTGTGCGAACCGTAGAAGCGGGACTTGCGGTCGAGCCGCTGCGGAGCGTTCTTGATCCTGATGATGGCGAACACCACCAGGGCGACCAGCACGGCGCAGGTGAAGAAGTCCTCGACGGCCCCGACCCAGTCCCAGGTCCCGATGATCGGGATGTGGAAGTACTTGTTGAACAGGTCGCCGTACGCCTCGATGATGGTCAGGAGCAAGATGGTGAAGCCCCACATGGTGAAGAAGTGGGCCAGCCCGGGCACCGTCCACTGCAGGAGCTTGCGCTGCCCGGCCACCTCGGTGACCTCGGCCTCGGCCCGGCGGCTCAGTGGCCCCCGGGTGCGGGAAGGGTCGGGCTTACCCGAACGGATCAGCCTGGACAGCCAGTGGAACCGCACGGCGGCGATCCCGAAGCCGGCCAGGGTGACGCCGATGCCCAAAATGATCCTGACCGGCACAGATGCTCCTTGCCTCGTGGTACGTCGAAAGAAAAGGTGGCGGAGTGCGAGCGCCACCTGGGACTCTCCAAGCGGCCCAGAGGATAGTGTGGCGACCGCTCGCGGGCGTAGTTCAGAGGCAGAACATCAGCTTCCCAAGCTGAGAACGCGGGTTCGATTCCCGTCGCCCGCTCTTGACTGAAACCGCAGGTCAGAGGCCGCTTTTGAAGCGCCCTCGATTCGACCTCGAGTGTCCGAATTGGTCGTCGTGCAACACACGTGCAACAGCGTGCAATAAGAAAGGCGCGTCCTCAGCTACCGAGGCTGAGGACAGTGGCTGGCAATGCCCTCCAAAAAAGCGTGTCCTCAGTTACCCAGGCTGAGAGCGGGAGGCGTGCAACACTGCGCAACGAGACCGGCGTGCAACAACGTCCAACGAGAGGGAGAGACTCGGTTCGGTCGCTTCTGACGAATGAGCCGCCGCGGCATTATCGAGTGCAAGGTTATGTCGGGAGCTTCGGGAGAGATCTCATGACCCAACCAAGTCGGGGGTGGCCGACTGAGACCCTGTACTACGCGATGCCTAATGCCAAGCACCCCGTAGCCGTGGGAAGGGTCGCATTCGCTACTGACGGCGCCGGCCGACCCACACTGACTTGCTCCAGATTCGCTCCTGGCGACACGGACTGGGTACCGGTGCCAAGCGTGTTCCGGGTGTACTACGACGGAGATGGTGGGGACGCAATCGACGAACCTACGGCGCAGGCGCTCATATGTCGTTACCGGAGTTGAACGCAAGACACAGCAGTCAAATGCGGCTTGGAAGTCTGCAAACCCGGCCTCTTCGGCATTGCCGTCTCACTGCAGCCACCCGGCATCAACCGTGACGACTTGAACATCGAACGCCGCTGCTGTCAGCAGAAGGTTGCCGATGCGGGAAGCGATCTTCCGTTGAACTTCCGGCGTTGGCTGCGGGTAGAGGACTGCTGCACGAACAGCCTGACGGTCAAGACCGAGAGCATCGAACCACGCCTGGTACGGCGTTGCCGTACGAAGGAAATGTCGGTACAACACCGCTTGGCCGATGGCATGCCGGAGATACGCCCCGTAGCCGCCGCCCGCCTTGACCTTCATCTCGATCGCCCAAGGCACCGCACAATCACGGAGAAGGGCGTCCAGGTACCACGGGCGACCGTCCGGAGCCCAGAGGGTCGGAATCTGGCTCCCGTAGGCAACTTTGGCCTGTTCGTCCCCAAGCGTGCAGAGCTCTCGAGCTCCGATCGTCACCTGGATCTCACCGCGGACGACGGCCGACTCCAGGGCGTGTTCCGGAACACCGTGGTCGAGAAGCCCACCATCGACCCTTTCGAGTCCACGGACCAGCTCGCTGATCCGACCTATCGCCACATCAAGGGTTGACTCGGTTACCGACAGCGCTTCGCCGCCGCCATTGATCTGGTGCCACGTTTGGACGGCTACCTGAGAGGACAGTTCCCCTCCCCCGACACGCAGATAGCCCCCTGACGGACCGAGCTCGCCGATCTGGAGGCCGTCGAGCCGAAGCGACCACTTTTCTGCGACGGGCGGGGTGGACAGCTGCGGGTAGAGCCGAAGCCGCCGGGCGTCGGGGGATCGGTCAAGGATCTCGGAGGCGATCCCGGTCGGCGTGATCGAGTACCACCCATCGAGGTACCCCGCGTACTCGGTCGGCCGAGCGCCGTTGAACGTCGGCGCCTCTCCTGTATCTGTCTCGAACTGACCTGAGTTGATTTCCGACTCCACAAGGACTTCGATCTCCGGCGAGCCGGCATGTGTCCACCGGAGGGTGCGAACGGCGGGCAGTGCCGCACCCGTATGCGGCCCACGTCCGATAACCAGTTGCACCCGGTGTTCAGGCTTATCTCCGTGAGTCACGAGATAGTGATGCCAAGCCAACAGGTCAAGAAGGGCATGGATGTGGTCGTCAACATTCGACTCGCTGCCGATGCCTATCCGAGGCACGTTCTGGACAAAGTCGCGAAGAAGCTTGCTGCTCAGTCCACGCACCGTGTCCACGGAATCGATGGCGTCGGGACCCATGTACTGCCGGATTTCTTCTTTGTTCACCGTGGAGCCCTCACATTTCGCGGAATCGGTTGTCGCTACGTGGCCTGCTTCTGAGGTCGTCGTCGACTCGTTCTACACCTCCCACCATGCCCCGTCCTCTTCGGGAGTGACGCCCGAGAAGTAGTCGGCGAAGCGATGACTTCCAAAGGAGTGAATGGGGACGATGCGACCCGGTGCCAGCGCCTCCGCAAGGCGCTCGAGCTCGTGTATGGAGGCATGGCCAGAGCTGTGCTGAATCGACCACGGAATACCGAGCCGCTCGTAGAAGGCGCCGAGACGCTTACCAGAGTTCTCGGCGAGATAGCCGGGCCACAGCGACCAGATGGCCTTGGCATCGGCCAGAAGGCCTTCCCGCTCAAATAGCTGCGCGAACAGAGAGACCGAACTGGCTGACGTAGGACGGCCGATTGGCAGCCAATTGCCTTTCGTAGAGCCGATACGGCTTGATCTCCTCGACCCGATGAAACTCACCCGCGTCTTTCACCTTCACACGCTGCCCAGCGGGGCACATAGACACGCACCTGTGGCCACTCGTCGCCCGGGTGAGGAATGTTGGGGTTACCTGTGGCCGCGGCGATGCTTGCGGTGTAGAGGTCGATGACCAACGTCCGGCCGGAACGCAACGCAGCACGGTAGATGGTCACAAGCCGGTCGATGTTTTGCGCTGACCACGTGACGAGGGCGAGGCCCGTTGTTGAACGAAACATCTCGGCACACGCCGCTTCGATGTCGGTTTCACTCGGCTGCTCTCGGACCTCTTCTCCATCTGGTCGGATGTTCGTGCCTTCCATCAGCAACACGTCGATTGCCTCGGGCGGCTTACGGATCAGTTCGTAGAAGATTCCATGCTTCCGCCCATGGCCGGAGATGTCGCCCGTGTAGAACAGGCGCCGCCCATCCGCCTCGACCAGAAGGGAATAAGCATCGAAAGCACTGTGGTCATTGAGAAACGGTGTAATCCGGAACGGGCCCAACTCGATCGGTACTCGGTGCGCAAGGAATCCAGCTGGTTCGACCGTGAGGCCGGCCGTCCAGAAGGCCGCCTCGGCGAGAATCCGGTGGGTCGCCTCACCCATGTAAAGAGGAGTGCCGATGGGTATCTGACCTGCGAGGCCCCAATGGTCCTGGTGTGCGTGGGTAATGACGACACCCAGCAAGGAGGGGTCGTGCGACTCGAAGCCTGGTACTTGAGGCAGGTTGATGACTTGGTCCCTCTCGGCGTCGAGCGGTCGTCCGACGTCGAGGACCAGGCGTGACCCATTTGCTTCGACCTCGACGCAACTCCCGCCGATCTCGTGTGCACCGCGGTGGATCTTGACCTTCACGCACCACCCGCATGGACAGGGGTCGGGAACGCCGCCAGGTGGACGAGGTGATCTCCGTACGACAGGCCCACGCCGGCCACCTCACCGCGCAGGAGCACCTCGTGTCCCAACCCGACGCCCTCTCCGGTGTCACAGTGGCTGGCCTCGACCTGGGCCAAGAACCGTTTGATTGCGACCATCGGATCCCCGTCACCGGACTCGGTCGCATCGTCGAGCGCGTGTCCGGCCACGATCGCTCGCAGGTACTGGCTGAGCGCCGACGGGCGGTCGAACACGTCCAACCCCACCACTTCGTCCCCGACGGTGCAGACCACGCCGACCTGGTTGGGCTGCGGTTCGATGCCCTCGAGCTGCTCTGAGATCCGCTCTTCGACCTCCTCTTGGACGTCGTCGAGAGCGGCAGTGCTGGAGTAGACGTCGTGCGCGAGGGACTGGCGGTTCACCTCTTCCCACACTTGACCCTGGTTCGAGCGACGTGCTCCCACGTCGTTGGACCTCGGCTCCAAGTAGGCCGTCTTGGTGGCACGCAGCGAGCCCGGGGCGTGCTTCCTCTTCCCAGACATGGTGCGGCGTGCCCCCCAGCGGCCGGCCTCGACGCAGGAGACCGGCACCACCGTCCGTCTGTGCGGAGGGCAGAGGACGGTCACGTTCATCGTGCGGTTCTGGTCCCCGCCAACCAGCATCTCGCCCTCGACGAGTAGCGCAGGGACGTCGGAGAGGTTCGTGACCGCCAGCTTGGGCACCTCGGGGGGATCGAGTTCGTTCACTTCGAGGACGCCAGCCTCGAACGCCTCGGGGCCGGTGAGGAATGCGGGGGCTCGGAACTGCCCGCCGATGAGGGGAAAGACGGTAAGCCCCCCGATCTGGGTGCACTCCCCAACCTCGACTTCGAAATCCAACAGCTTCATATCCGGTTCCTTCCCTCGTCTGTCGGAACCAGGATGCAGTAGGGGTGTGACGATTACACGCGTGTAACTTGAAATCTGTGCAATGAACTGCGGCGCAAGGAAGTTCCCACGCATCGGGACGCCTCTCGGGCCGGCGGCCGGGACGGATCGGTTCGATCCACTGAGGCGGCTTTGCGCCTAGCCGAACCCCACCAGATGCTGATCGATCAACTCGGTTTCGCCTTCCCAGCGATACGCAATCAGCGGACCCCCTCGAACGGCGCTGTAGTCCAAGCACGCCGTGCGTGGGCCGGCGACTCGCGGTGTGCCGGCGAACCAATAGTGGCCGAAGAGGACAGGGACGTCCCCGGAATCCCGGAAGCGTGTTGCCGAGTCTTCTCGCCGGTCCGGCAACGGCGGGAAGGGAGAGCCACCTGGCATCAACGATCCGGGGGGAATCTCGGCCAGCTCCCGGAGCGTGGTTGCAGACGTGTCCCACCAACGAATTTGGGCGTCGGATCGTTCGTGCCCATCCTTATCGAGGTATGGCCCGTCGGTGCCGAGAGCGACCTCTGGCCCCTTCAACACGGTCTCAACGGCCCTATAGAGGGGATCCTCCTGCGTGTTTGCGCGGACGAAGAACTCGTCGGGCAGTGGTCGGCCCGGCTCAGAAAGGCCACTCAGCGCGCCGATTGAGGGGTCATGCCAGCAGGCATGGACGACGCGGACCTCGGCCAGGTCGAGGTACAGAGGGAGGGTCTTGAACCACGCGATGGTTTCCCGGTGGAGAGCTGAATTCTCGCCGATCTGAACGAGAAAGTCCTCATGCTGATGCCTGTTCTTCGCTCCCCTTGCCCCGGTACGTGGCCGCATGAACGCGCTGGACTCTCGAGGGTCGGGGGTGACGTATGAGACGGCATTGAACTCGTGATTGCCCATGAGGACCTGAGCGGAACCCGCCTCCACCATCGATCGGACGATAGACAGCAGCTCGACCTGCTGAGGCCCGCGGTCGATCAGGTCACCGACGAAGACGGCGGACCTGTCCGGGTGCGTGAATGTGCCATTGTCATCGCCGTAGCCCAGGGTTCGCAGAAGTCCCAAGAGTTTCTCGGCGCAACCGTGCACATCGCCAATGAAGTCGATCGGGTCCACGGCAGCATCTTGTCAGGACCCGCACAGGAGAGTTGTTCGGTACCGCAAGACCTCCCGTGTCGATCCCAGTTGGGTCGCGCCGGCCTAACCGACAACACTTCCATCCTTTGAGGCTTCCATCCTTCGAGCAATGCGACGGGACTATCGGAGCTGACCCAACGCCATGGTGCCGCGGAGTTGCCGTCCTTGAGCGCAACGAGCACCTAATCGCTACTGTGGGGTGCAGCTCAGTGTGGCGACGCCGCGACCACGCATATGGCACCCTGTGCTGACATCTGGCGCAAGGCCACAGTCGAGGAAGGTGGATTGGGCCCGGATGGCCAAGGAACGACTGCTGACGCCATCCAAGATCACCGCTTGGCTCGATTGCGCCCACTACCTGACACTGCGGACCCAAGTGGACGATGGGTTGCTGACGGTGAAGTCCACACCCTTCGGCTCGTTGGCTCAACTCCTCGTCGACAAGGGTCTCCAGCACGAGGACGACTGCCTGTCCCAATATCGACAATCCGATCTCACGATCTTCGAGGTCCCCACGAGAGGTCCGGGTGAGAGCTTTGCCGCGTGGGTGGAACGAATTGGCGACCCTCTCTCGCTGGGCTACGACGTCATCTATCAGATGCCCTTTGTCCACGATGGCGTGCGGGGCATCGCCGACTTCCTCGTCCGTGTCGATGAACCGGGTGAAGGCTTTTGTCTGTACGAACCGGTAGACGCAAAGCTCGCACGGGTCGAGGCTAAGCCGGGACACGTACTTCAACTCTGCTTCTATGCCGACGCGCTCGAAGCGTTGACCGGGCTGCCTCCCAGGCATCTGCATCTCTGGCTCGGATCTGGCGGCACGGAAACCCTGCAGGCGTCGCAGTTCCGCCCGTACTGGAGGAGATTGCGCGGTCAATTGAGAGCACTGCTGACCGAGGGCCCCGACGAGACCCCGACCGCCCCGGAGCCCTGTCCTCACTGCGATTTCTGCGAGTTCGCCGAGGTTTGCGAAGCGGTGTGGAGGGGGGGGGATTCGCTCGTCTACGTTGCCGGGATCCGAACTCCGGACCGAGACGGTTTGGAGGCAGCAGGAATTGAGACGCTGGCGGATCTGGCCGTCTGTGACCAAGAAATCGAGTCCATACGGCAAGTTCGAATGGAGCGGCTCGTCGAACAGGCGTCCCTACAGGCCCAAGCACGAATTAGCCCCGATTTGGCTCCTCCGTTCAAGATCATCAAGCCCAGCGACGACCCGACCCAGGTCCCGGGATTCGAGCTCCTGCCCGAGCCCGACGACGGGGATGTCTTTCTGGATTTTGAAGGCGACCCCTTCTGGCGGGCCGACGCCGGTCTGTTCTTTCTCTTGGGGCTCGTTGCCCGGAATGGCGGCGACTGGACCTATCAGGCGTTCTGGGCGCACGACGAGGCCGGCGAGGCCTCGGCGACGCGGACCCTCATCGAATGGTTAGTGGACCGTCGGGCGACCTACCCGAACATGCACGTCTACCACTACAACCACACCGAACGATCGGCGCTGCAGCGACTCGCGGCTGACCACGGCGTCGAAGAAGCAGCACTGACCAGACTTATTGAAACCGGTCTTTTCATCGACCTTCTAACCGTCGTGCGTAACGCCGTTCAGGTCGGAACTGAGTCGTACGGCCTGAAGCAGATCGAACGTCTCACCGAGTACCAACGGAGCCATGAGATTGAGAAGGGCTCCGGTGCCGTCCTCGAATACGAGAAGTTCATGGTGGAACACGACCAGGCCAGCCTGGATCGGATCGCTGCCTATAACGAGGACGATGTCCGAGCGACCCGCGCCTTGCGTGACTGGCTCGTCGCGCATCGGCCGGAGGATCTGCCATGGCGGGCCGCCGTTCTCGATCCTGAGGAGGGGTATCCCGACCTGGACCAACGGGTCGCCGCTCTGCATGCCTACGGGCCAAGTACTCCCGAGCACCTCTTGGGGGATCTGCTGGGCTACTGGGTGCGCGAATTCAGCGCTCACAAGGCGCCGCTGCTCGCGAAGACGAGCCTCGACACAGCGGAGCTGCTTGACGACCCCGACGTGATCGCAGGACTCGAGTTGCGAGGCATGGAGCCCCGGTACGGCGCAAAGGGGCAGCAGCTCACACTTTCCGGGGCCCGGTTCCGATGGCCTAAGCAGGCGATCTCCGGCGACTTCGGGCGCGACGGCGCGCCCGTCCTCTATGGGTCTCCCGACGGACCGACCGGGTACGCCACCGTCGCCGATATCGACGAGACGAACGGTGAGGTGCTGCTCGTTTGGAACGACCGGGCGCTGGAGCTCGGCGTGTACCCGGGGGCCATCACCTTCAACGATTGGGTTTCGCCGAACCCCAAACCCGCCGCCCTGGATGAGCTCGCCACGTGCGTCATCGGCGCCTCGGGCTCGAAGAGGCCCAACCCGGCGTCGATGAGCCTGCTCCGCCGGGACGACCCGGCATTCACTCCAGGCGGTGGCCCACCCGGAGGAGAGTTTTCGGACGACCTGAACGGGATGCGTGGGTGGGTCAAGCACCTTGATCGGAGCTGCGTGTCGATCCAGGGGCCCCCGGGAACCGGCAAGACGTACTGGGGCGCTCACATCGTCCACAGCATCATCTGCGCCGGCCGGCGGGTGGGAATAACTGCCATGAGCCACCACGCCATCGACAATCTGCTCGAGGAGATCCTCCGGGTATTCGAGAAGAAGGGCGACCTCCCCAAGCTCAAGGCGGTTCGCCGGGTACCCGAGGCGCCAACCCCGGGTCTTTCTGGTGTCAAGTACGCAACCAAAAATCCGCCTTGCTCCGGGGGCGAATACAACCTGGTCGCGGGCACCACGTGGCTGTTCGCCGGGCCGGACATGAGGGGAGCCCCCGTCGACGTGCTGATCGTCGACGAGGCCGGCCAACTGGCACTGGCCGATGCGCTCGCTGCCTCGACATCGGCGAAGAACATCGTCCTGCTGGGGGACCCGCTCCAGCTCCCGCAAGTCGCCCAGACCGTTCACCCCGGAGGTGGGGGGTTGAGCGTTCTCGAGCACGTGCTTGGCGACGACGTAACGCTCCCGCCGGACAGAGGGGTTTTCCTCACTCAGACCAGGCGGATGCACCCCGATGTCTGCCGGTTCATTTCGCAGGAGATCTACGAGGGCCGACTCGACAGTCACCCGGACTGCGCCCAGCAAAGCACCAAGTTCGGAATGGGGCTTCGGTGGCTTCAGGCCGATCACGATGGAAGATCCACCGAGTCGGTCGAGGAGGCCCAGCTCGTGGCGGGCGAGATCGGAAGGCTGCTCGGCACGCCGTGGGTGGACCAGCACGGAATCACCAACCCCTTAACGGCTCCAGACTTCATGGTGGTAGCCCCCTACAACGACCAGGTCTCACTGTTGCGCGAGACGCTCGATGAGAATTCCCGCACCAGGGGAGTCCCCGTGGGCACCGTCGACAAGTTCCAGGGGCGTGAGGCGGCGGTCGTGTTCTTCACCATGGCGACTTCGTCGTCTGAGTACATGCCCCGCGGCCCGAAGTTCCTCTTCTCACGCAACCGCCTGAACGTGGCCATCAGCCGCTCCCGCTGCCTCGCCTATCTGGTCTGTACCGAGGAGCTGCTGAACAGCAGGGCAGGCTCCATCGAGGAGATGCGGCTGATCTCCACGCTGTGCTCGTTCGTGGAGTACTGCCAAGTCCCGTGACGGAGACTTCCTCGGATTAGGCCGTCGTCGGTATCCTTCAGAACCATTGAATAGGCCCGGGATCCTGGAGGATCTGCGTGCGAACGACCCTTCGAGCGGTGACAATGCGTCGGAATTAAGGTTGCCATCATGGGTCGGCGGTCCGATGTGCAGCTGTTGAGGGATTTTCTCAAGAAACAACCAAATCAGCGGGCGTCGCTGGCGAAACTCGAGACTGGCCTAAACGAGGAACGGAATTGGGATGCTCTCAAAGTCCGGCATGTTGTCGACCGAGCTGTCCTGGATCCAAAACTCGCCATCGCCAAGGGCAAAGGCGGCGTGATCGAATTCACGGGTGCGGAAAACGTGAGGGACTCGCTCCTCTACCAGAAGGCTAGTCACGTACTGCAGAAATCATGGGCCCCCAAGAACAGCCTCAAGGACGCAATGGCCCATGTGTCGGCGCGAGGTGGTCGAAAGGGCCTTCTCGATTGGATGCACCCCGACGTTGTCGTTATCGGCAAGCCGAAGAGGCGTTCGGGGCCGCACGACGATCACCGGTTCCACTCATTCGAGGTGGAGCGTCTCGGTGGATTTCATCTGGATTCGATCTTCCAGGCGTTCGTGCAGGGTAAGGGTTCCGATTACTCGTGGGTGCTTTTCAACGAAGTGGACTTACGGAGTGATCTATATCTCGAACGCCTCCTCTGGGCGGCCGGTCGCGTCGGCGTTGGACTCATCTCGTACGGCAATCCGGGAGCGTATTCAACCTGGCAGATGCTGCATCGAGCCGACTTTCGAAAACCGGACAAGAAGGAACGGGAGGAGTTCTTGGAGTACGCGGTCGGCGATTTGGAGTGGCTGATCTGACGTCTGCAGGCAAGGTTCGAATTGGCTCCGGGTCGCGAAACTGGCTCCATGACCCTCTCCAGCTGAGATCGGCCCATATGAAGCTCGGAGTTTGACAGAACCTTCATGCCGGGATTGTGGACGCGAGGTCGCGGACGCGGGAGTGACCGAATGGAACAAGAATCTGAGAACGCGGGTTCGATTCCCGTCGCCCGCTCTCACTCTCGTCGATCTTCGCAGGTCAGCTGCCTCTTTGTGGGATCGACTCACTGAGCCGAGGCACTCCGAATGGGCGTCATGCCACATAGGTGCCACCGCGTGTCATTTGAAGAGCTCCGATCTCAGCCACTGAAACGAGAGCACGCGTTCTCAGCGTCGTGACGTCACGCAGGCGATCTGACCGATTTACGTGCGTTGTGAAGAGGCCATCATGGTTCGAGGACACCGGTGTCTTGTCGATGCCAGACGCGCTCCACCTGTTGTGTCCATGTGACGGCAACCTCGCGAGTAGTGCCCGCCCCAGCTGTACGGTGGTTTTCCTGGCGAGGTCCTCTCGGTGCGCACGGACGTGGTCAAACCAGACCTACCGAATCCAAAGGGCTCGTCTGGACTCCAAGACGTCGGCATGGGCCGTGTAACTGCACCCTTGCCCCCTTGCGTCGCCGTCCACGACTTCGGTCGACGGCTGTTCTGTCGGTCAGATCAGGTCGTTGTCACTGGCAATCTTGACCAGCCGCGGGTCTCGGGGGCTGGGTAGTCGAACTGTGCGCGGTCGTCATCGACTTCCCAGTCGGGAAAGCGTCTAATGACTTCGTCGAGTACGACCCTGCCTTCCAACCGAGCAAGTGCCTGCCCGAGGCAGTAGTGCGGACCGAATCCGAAGGTCAGAATCCTGCCTGTGGGTCGCAGCACGTCGAATCGATGAGGCTCGACGAACTGGCGCTCGTCGCGGTTCGCGGCTGAGATCACGAGAGCCAGCGCGCTACCCCGTGGGATCGTCGCACCGTAGTACTCGATGTCTCGAGAGACGTACCGACAATCGAGCGGCGATGGCGGCTCGAAGCGCAGGATCTCGTCGATCGCGTTTGGAATCGCCTGAGGATTGTCAACCAAGCATCTCCGTTGGTCCGGATAGTCCGACAACAACTTTCCGATCCAGCTGATCAAGACTCGCGTCGTCTCGTTCCCGGCGGCTGCGACAATACTCACGTACGTCAGAAGCTCTTCCTGCGTGAGACACCGCGTTGCACCGGTGTGATCGACGAACTCAGCGTTGAGAAGTTGGGTCATGATGTCGTCGGACGGGTGTTCCACACGCCACGCGATGTAGTCCTCGAAGAGCGTGCCGCTCATCGATTGCTCGAGGCTCTGGTCGTCGCTGTAACGCAGATCAGCGAAGAAGTCCCGCACGTCTTCCTGATCTTCGGTTGGGATACCGAGCAGCATGCTGATCACACGCATGGGTATCTGCTTTGCGACATCCGACACGAAATCGAAGCCACCCGCACCCACCAGTGGGTCGAGCACCATGGCGCACAGGCGTCGGATCTCAGGTTCGAGGGTGCTGATCCGTTTTGGAGTGAACATGCTCGAAAGCAACGCACGATGGATCGCATGGGTTGGCGGGTCTTCGAACACCAACGTACCTGGCGGGATCGCGACATCGGACGCCAGCAGGGAGAGCGTCGACCCGTGACTGTTGATGAATACCTCCCGATTCACGAGTGCGCGTTCGACGTCCTCGAACCGGCTCAGCGCATAGAAGCCGAGCCGTTCGTTGTGATACAGCGGTGCCTCATCGCGGAGTCGGCGATACACGGGGTACGGGTCGATCGCCGTTTCGAGGTCAAAAGGGTCGTATTCGATCTCCATCGCCTGGTTACTTACCGTCACGACTGTGTCCTCTCCTGCGACCATCAGTTGCACTTGGTCTCGTTGCGTCGGGCATTGGGCAGGCACAGGTCGGACCACCCGCGCGGCCTTACCAGCAGCCATTGAGTGTAGTAAATACTACAACTAGAGTCAATGGCGTGTTCGCCCACGCGGCGCCGGCGAGCTGACCGGGTTGAGCGGGGTTCCTCGGCGCTCCAGTTCAGCGCGCAACGCTGCCGCAACGCCGAAGACCAGGAGTTCCCGCCGCATCGCGTCATCACCCAGCTCTGTTGCCACCAGCGCTAGCTCTCGCCATTGCAGATAGCCACTGAGTGCGCCGAAGACGTACATGACGACATCGTCCTCGACGCGAATTTCGCCGAGCACCTGTGTCAGCAGGATTCTCGCGGTGGCTTGGAACTTCTCGGCGTTTCTGCGACGCATGTCGCGTCCGATATCCACGGAGACCCTAGGGTTCGAGGCGAGATCGAGCAGGATCTGCGTCTGTACCTTGTGGAGCGGTATGTCAGCCTCGAAGACATCGAGAACTCCCAGTAGGCGATCCTCGAGCGACATCCCTTCAATAGTCGCAGTCACCAGGTGCTGTTCGATGCTGTCTCCGATATCGACCAGGACATCCAACATCAGCTGTTCGCGCGAACCGAAAAGGTGGCTGATCGAACTCCACGTCACGCCAGCGCGGCGTGCAATCTCGTTGGAGCTGGCCTTGTAGTAGCCAACCTCCATCACTGTTGCCACGACAGCGTCGATAACCCGCCGACGCGTTGCTTCGCCGTCGCTCCGCCTCCGCACGGGGGGGAATCAGTCACTTCACGAGGTTACGAGATTCTTCGTCGGATTTCGACCCTGCTCCATCCGCGAATCAGCCCATGAAATTCGCAAACTCGGATCCGGCAAACCCGCTCTTAGCCACTTGGACCAGATGTCTATTTCGCTGCGTGAAGGAGCGGCCGATTGCCTCAAGCCTGGTGACGCGGCGCGACGAGGACACCGACATTACGTCTGTATCGCGGCGACGACCCGGTGCGTCTCGTGCCGCGGGGTTCACTTCTCAAGGATGATCCTTAGCTCGTCGTGAGGCAGGTCGCCTTCAACCCGTATGGGAGGACGAACTTGTTGTTCTTGATTGTCACTGTGTAAGAGCAGTTGTTGGTCTGTGGCTTCCCCTCGTTGAACGTCTCTTGGTTCATCAGGCCACCGGCGGTCGTCGTGTGCAGCGTGAACAGCGCGCTGCGCACCGCCGCGGGTGTGATCTGGGTGCTCGGGGTCCAGTTGGCGGCCTTGCCTGCATCTACGAGGAGCGCGCCGATGATCCAGTTCCATACAGCAGAGTCGTCGTAGTTCGACGACTTCGTGATGGCTGGGTCGTACTTGTCAAAGGCCTCTGTCATGGTCTTGATTGCGGGCACGCTCGTGTCGAAGAACGGAACGTTTTGGTCGGATACGATCAGCCCATTCGTTCCTGGACTTCCAGCGAAGGACTTCTGGTACGACCCCGACCCCGCCAGGAGGTGCGGCGTGTACCCCTGTCTGGCACAGTCCTTGACCACCCGCACGGCCACGTCTGCGCTGGAGGCGACGAACAGGCTGTTCGCCCCGGCCGCCTTGGCCGCGAGGCACTGCGCCAGGTAGTTCGGGGCCGATTGAGACGCTGCCGCGCTGTAGACGACGTTTACGCCGTACTTCTTGCCGATCGACGAGTAGTACGGCACGGCTTGGCTGCACTGGGAGTACTCCGTGCAGTACAGCACCGCCAGTTTGTTGGCCCCTCCGAACTTCTTGGCCGCCAGCATGATCAAAGGCGTAGTGACCGTGACCACCTGCGGGGACCCGAAGGCGTCGTCACTTCCCGCAAACGCCAGGGTGTCAGCCGACAAGAACACCGGAACACCGGCTTTCTCGGGGATCGACGCCCACGCGGAGTCGTTGGCGTCGGAGTCGACGATCGCATCGACACCATCGCCGACGAGCTTCTTGGCATCGGTCACCGCGACGGCGACATCGCCGGACTCGAGATCAGTGACGAGTTGGACCGGGTGCCCGGCGACGCCTCCGTGGGCGTTGATCCATTTGACTGCCACGGCGAACGACGGTGCATTGTCGATGTCGGTGGGACCCGTCTTCGTCATGAGGTAGCCGATCTTGATCGGCGTGCCGCTCGGCTGTGCAGCGCCGGCCGATCCTGTCGGGAGGACCAATCCTGCTCCCAACAGCGTGAGCACGCTCAGCACGCTCGCAAACCTGGCCCAACAGCCCCCATCACGCTTTCGCATGGATATCACTCCCCCTCATTGTGTTGAGATGAAACTTGGTGATCACACCACCAGGCAGTTTAGTCCAACTGTAGTAAGTACTCCAAATTCAATGGCCGTCGCGTGGACACAGCGAGCGACGAGTCAGAGCCCATGCGGTCAAGGGGCTCTGTGGACATCGACCAGGTGGTTCGAGCACATCCGAGACACGCAACGCGACGACCAACGAATCATGAACAGAATCTGAGGGACCGCCACTGCGCCCCGGCCCTCCGGGTTGGCACACGCCGCCCTTCGGCCCGCACCCGTGCGGTTCAAGAGACGCGGTCCACTCGTCATAAGTTCCGCCCGCTCTAGTCACGGGCAGGTTCTAAGGTAATTCGGAGCAAATGCTCACCGGGATTGGGCGGCTGAACTGGTTGCGCGTCCACCGGACGCGACCGGCGTCGAATCCGGTCGCCTGACGCTCTTCAGACCGGCGCGATTGGGCGTTCGTCAGAGCGCTGATCAACGCGCACATGGATCCGGTACCCGTTGAAGGTGCAGAGATCTTCAAAGACCCTCTCCGTACTCAGAGAGGTCATGCGCGCGTGAGCACGTAGCTGCCGGGTGCCGGCATCAGCGGTGCGAATTCATCACTTCCTAGACTCGTGGGAGCGGGTTGGAGTGCCCCACTCTGCTCGGAGATCCAACCGGTCCAGTCCTCCCACCATGTTCCTTCGTGGGGGGCCGCCCGCTCCCGCCAGATGTCCGGATCGTCGGGCAACTCTCTGTCGGCCACCCAGTAGCGGCACTTCGGATGAGGAGGGTTGACGATTCCAGCAATATGCCCCGCATTCGACAAGACGAAGCGTGCCGGGCCACCGAGGACGTGGGTGGTCTTGAACGCCGATTTCCAGGGGACGATGTGATCCTCGATGGCCGAGAGAACATAGATCGGAGCGGTGACCTTCGAAGGATCGAGCTTCTCACCGTTGAATTCGAAGACGCCACGAGAGAACTCGTTCCGCAGGAAGCACGAGCGCAGATATCGCGAATGCATCTTGGCGGGCATCCGCGTGCTGTCCTTGTTCCAAACGAGAAGATCAAACGCCGGCGGCTTCTTGCCTTGGAGCCAGTTGTTGCCGACGTAGTGAAATACAAGGTCAGATGCGCGGAGCGCGTCGAAGGTATGGGCCATCTTGTCCGCATCGAGGTAGCCGTGCTTCTTCATCTTTCGCTCGAGGCCAGCGATCGTGGATTCATCAGTGAAGACCCCTAGTATCCCGGGGATCGAGAAATCCGTGTGCGTATTGAGGAACGTCGACGATTTGATCGAAGTGTCTCGGTCCGCCGCATTCTTGGCCATGCCGATAGCCGTCAGCGTTCCGCCTAGGCAGACCGAAATGGTATTGACTTGGGGAGAACCCGTGATCTTCTTGATGACCCGCACCGCGTCGGCCGGTCCTTCGAGCCAGTAGTCCTCGAAGGTCAGGTCGCGCAGTGATTCGTCAGGGTTGCGGTAGCTGATGGCAAAGCAGTCCTGGCCGTGCTGGACGGCCCACTCAATCAGGCTCTTACCAGGCGCGAGGTCTGAGATGTAGTACTTGTTGATCCATGCTGGGCAGAACAGCAGTGGGGTCTCGTGGACTTCCGGGGTCTGCGGTTCGTATTGGATCAACTCGATTAGGCGAGAGCGGTAGACCACCTGTCCAGGTGTCACCGCCATGTTGACGCCGAGTTCGAAGCCCCTGGCATCGACTTGAGAGGGCCAACCTCCGTTGTCCTTGAGATCGTGCAGCATGTTTCTCGACCCACGAAACAGGCTTGCCCCTCCCGTGTTGAAGGCCTCTCGTATCGCTGCCGGGTTGCCGATGAGGGTGTTGGTCGGCGCAAGCGCGTCCAGCAGAAAGTTCGCCCCGAATCTGGCCTTGGCGTCCTTCTTTTCTTCAAGGGCAGCGACATCGAGGAGTTCGAGAACGAGTTGGCGACCGAGCAGGTACTCCTGCTCGACCAGGTAGTACAGGGGATTCTCACGGTACGCCGGATCATCGAACCGCTTGTCACCTCTTGCGGGCGAAAGTGGGCCCTCTGCCTCCTGTCCCACGAGGCGCTCGAGCGTGGCGCCAAATGCTGCGAGCAGCCCGATGGCCCATCTGGCGTTCGCGGAGATGACCCCGATGGGATGTCTCAACAGAGATGGTCCCGCGCCGAGCAACGTGCGTCCGAAGGAGACGGGATCCATTGAATCCAGCGGACTCTCGACGATGGCCAAGCGGTCCCTGATCGAGTCCTCAGTTCGCTCTTCGTTCTCGTTCTTGCTCACCAACTCGGAGGCTAGGCAGAGACGGGAGGGTCTGCGTAGGGTCTATGGTCCCGAGCTTGAGGCTCGGTGCCGGCTCGGTTCGCCTCGAGATAACTCCGACAGACGGCCACAGTGCGGCACGTTGTGCCTCGGTGAGCCGTCGGTCGGTGCGAATCGCCCAATCCGTGGCGCCCTGAGCCTCCCAGTGCACCCGGCGCTCCGAACGGTTCTCCAGCGCACCAATCGCTGGAGAAGGGCGCCATCTCTCGGTGGCTCTTCTCGCCGCACCGGGCTGCCCTTGCGTGGGATCACCGCTCGACAAGGGCCGCGTCGACCGCCGCTTTTGCCATAAGCACGGTCGGTGGTGACGGCTCTGGACATTTGGCCTGGGCACTTGGCGGGTGCGCTCCTTGATACGTGCAATGGACTCAGGCGGCATCGGCGCGCAGGCGGAATTTTCCTTCTCCACCTGCCAGTCGACAACGATCCCGTCGAATTGTCGGCCACCTGGGCCTGGTAGCCGAACTCGACGGGGCGTCCGAGCCGGCCCCTGCGGACGGGACGAGTCGGGTCATGCAGCGAGACGAGCCTGGTGGCGGCACGGGCGTCACCGCCTCGACGGCACGCTGGCGGGTTCGCTCAGCCACCTGGGACAGCCGCTGGGCTAAGAACTCGAGACGCACGAGCGTCGCCCGGTCCGCTGCACCCGGGTGCTCAAGGGTCGACAACTTACGCCGGGCATGGGCGGCCTTGGCCTGGCCTCGCCGACCGTCTCGCTGGCCAGGCCTGCCGGCTCGAAGTTGAGGCGACGAAGCTCGCCTTCGACCAGCTCGCCTGGCGGCGCAGCGTGTTGACCACTGTTCGTGCGGGCCAGTCGATGACCCCTTTCGGGCGCGGTCGGTCAGCGAGGTCCGGGTGGCGAAGCCGCGCGCCTAGAGACGTCGGGCCAGCTTGGTAAGGCGAGCGATGCCCTTGGTCAAGCATCAACCGCACGTGGGTCTCGGTCGGGATGGACGGACGGCCCAGGGGGGTGTCGAAGAACGCCCGATGGAGCCTGAAGAAGCGCTCGTCGCCGAGGGGGGCGTTGATCCGCTCGAGATCAGGGGACAAGGTCAGCATCCCCGCGGGGAAGATTGACTCCACAGGGTTGGCTGGTCACCTCACGTTCTGAGCATTGGCTTCAATCCCTCGGGCCCTAGGTGTTGAAGCCATTGCCGTTGGTCTGAACGCTGATCGCGAGTATTTCCCTACGACTTTTTCTGGGGGAAGTAGCTAGGTTTGAACGCCCTCGTGGCGGAGCGCGTCAACGCCCGCTGCGACGAGAGGATCTGCTGAGCGAGGTCGAACATGAGATCAGTCGCGGAAGCGAAGGCGGGGAATGCGATCGTTCCAAGGGGCGTTCCGGAGCGGTCAACCCTCCAGGCGCGCGAGACCTGGGATTCTAGAGCCTCATCCGTCGGTCCGCCCGCGAGAGCGGAGCCGATCACGGCCGTCTCATCATCGAGCGAGCTCGGCTCGACGAGGTCTCCGTTGCTGCGGCCGTTGATCTCACCGATTTGCCCACCGATCGCCTCCGGAGTGAGAGCGTCGAACACTACGCCAGGGGCTTCCATCGTCATGATTCGGGCAACACGTCCACCCGCCACCGAGTACACATGTCCATTCTCCTCGCAGGCTTCGGACGCGAGGTAGACGACCATCGGGCTCACCGTTTCCGGCGAGACCTCGGTTGAGAGATCGCCCAGGATGCCCTCCGTCATGCGGGTCAACGCGATCGGAGCGATCGCGTTGACCTTGATGCCGTGCATGGCGCCCTCTTGGGCGAGCACTCGCGTCAGTCCGACGAGGCCTGCCTTGGCGGCGCCGTAGTTCGCCTGTCCGAAGTTACCGAAGAGCCCGGATGCGGACGTGGTTGAGATAATGCGGCCGAAGCCTTGTTCGCGCATCAGGACAAACGCGGGGCGGCTGACGTGGAAGGCTCCCTTGAGATGCACGTCGATAACCGCGTCGATCATCGAGGTGTCCATTTTGTGGAAAGCCTTGTCTCTCAAGATTCCCGCGTTGTTGATCACGATGTCGATCCGGCCAAATGCATCGATGGCGCACTGAACGATCGCTTCTCCGCCTTCCGGCAATGCGACTGAGTCGTGATTGGCGACGGCAATGCCACCGCGTGCTTCGATCTCATCGACGACCTTTTGTGCGGCGGTGGCCGAGCCGCCCGTGCCGTCCATAGCTCCACCGAGGTCGTTGACCACGACCCTGGCGCCTCGTTCAGCCAGTGCGAGGGCATGTGAACGACCCAGACCTCCACCTGCTCCGGTGATGATTGCAACCCTTCCGTCAAGTGTGATCTCAGTCATCTCGATTTCGTCATTGGTACTCGGGGACCCTCCACCGGGTCCAGTTTGGTAGCGAGCGTGAGTGCCATGCACTCCACAACGAACGTACCATCACCCAACAGAGTGAACATTTCAGATCATGCAGCCCATTAGCCGCTTGTCGCGCTCTCGGGTATCTCCTTCTCTTCGAGCGACGGATGCTGGCTTCAGCTGCACCTCCCTCCGCCGAGCGGCAGCCTTGTCGGAGGGCTGTCGCATATGTTCCATGTCGATAGGGACCCCCCCGCTTGCCGGCGGTGATGGCCACCATCAGAGGCACCCCGATGTCCGCAGTTTCAACTGTTGAAGGTCTGCGCGACGCAGAACAGCGCTCGGTCAACGCCTTGACGAACGACGAGAGTGAGTCTTCACTCCGATCACTGACGGAACCGCGTGAACTGAAAGACGCGCATCCGCGCAACTGCAGGGCTGATTTCCTCGCCTTCGGGCAGCAACGCGCCCGGCATCGTGGTGGCTCCATCGGTCGGTGTTGGTCAACAGCACCGATCATCATGACCAGGACCGTGCACCGACCGACGGAACTCACTGTCCTTCCGAGACTGGGCGATCCCGCATGGTCGAAGCCCGTCGAAATATTCGATGACCCTCATTTGAAGGCGGGTCAGCGGCGGACAACAGCCAGCGCGCCCCAGTACGGACTACTTCGAGCCCGACCAAGTCATCTGTCCCCCGACAATTCACCGCACACGGCAACGATCAAATCGAAGCTGTGTTCCACCGCGGCGGCGAGATCACCGACGCAGTCCCCCTCGATCCAACCCTCGACCGCCGATGCCATCGCTTCGAGGGCGATCCGCGCGATGAGCACACACCGGGCGTCGTTGGGTTCAACTTCGCGCCGTTGCGCCAGGGCTTCAACGAACGACTCGAGCCACTGCTGCCCTCGGTGGTAGCTGAGCCCGCTGAGTAGATCGGAGGTGGCGACGATCCGGGCTTTGCGGGCTGTGAGCTCTGGGTCGACGGCGGCCACCCACTCATCGAGGATGGCGTGGCGGATGGCGACGAGGCCATTCTCGTCACGGGGACGATCGAGGATGGCCTGGGTCATGGCTGGGAGTTGCCGGTTGTTGTTGCCGACCAGAATCTCGGCCTTGGTGGGGAAGTAGCGAAAGAAGGTAGCCGTTGCCACCTCAACCTTTGCTGCGATCTGCTCGACGGTGGTCGCTTCGTAGCCCTGGGCCTCGAACAGGTCCAGGGCGGCGTTCTCAATCGCCGAGCGCGTCCGGACCTTCTTGCGTTCGCGTAGGCCGTCGGAGACCACAGCTGTCGGCGAGAACACCACTTGAGCGGGCGGCATCGATTGCTTATGATAGAGGCATTCAACTGAGAGACAATCTCAGATAAAAGGTGGGCTCTCACCTAGGCTCCCAGGGGGCGCGTGGGCGAGCTGACGAGATTCGATCATCCCACCCTGCCATCGTCTTCCGTCGGGAGATCGATCTCGCCGACCGATACCGACCTGGACCGCGATTGCCGACTCCGACGAGCGGCAGAAGAAGGGAGCTTTGACCATGCCCGAGTTGACGACCCGAGACGTGGGACCGGGATTTGGAACCATCGTTGAAGGATTCGAACCGTCGATGTTCGCAGATGCGGCGACTGCTGCGACGCTCCAAGACCTGTTCGACACTCGTGGTGTCATCGTGATCCGTGGTGTCGAGCTGACCTACGCGGAACAGACGGAGATGTGCGAGCTGCTGATCCGCAAGCCCGCGACGAGAGTCAGCGATGTGCCGACCGAAGACCGCTGGTACGTATCGAACGTGAGGCCCAACTCGGCGGCGCCCTATGGCCGGCTGCAGTTCCACATGGACACCGCATGGGCCAACGAGCCCAACGAGATCGTGTCGCTCTACGCCTCCGAGCTCGAACCGCCGGTCGCACCCACCAGCTTTGCCAGCATGGTGCGGGGGTACTCCACGCTGCCCGACGACCTTCGCCATCGGCTCGACGGTCTCGAGGCGATCAACAGCGCCGGGCAGATCCGGCGGCGAGGCGATCTGAGCGACGTCCTGCTCTCTCCCGTCGAGCGTCCGCCGTGGACCCGCAAGCCGGTCGTGCTGACCCACCCGCGGACGGGGGTCCCCCTCGTCTACGTCTGCGAGCAGAACACCCGCGAGATCGTCGACATGGATCCTGCGGAGGGTGAGGCGCTGCTCGACGAGGTTTTCGACCACGTCTACGCCCCCGCCAACGTGTGGGACCACGACTGGCAGCTCCACGACCTGGCCCTCTGGGACAACCTCGCCATCCAGCACGCTCGGCCGAACGTTCCCGCCGACGGGCCAGTCCGCACCCTGCGCAAGGTGGCCACGCCGATGCCGTCGCTCGAGCAGGACGAGATCCCCGTCTATACGAATGCCCCCTGACGGGAGCGTCATCCAAGATCGTCCGGCGGGGTGCTCCATCGGTAAGGCGTTACGGAGTACGCAATGAATCAGTTCTCACTTGCCGGGAAGATCGCACTCATCACCGGAGCCGGTCGCGGCATCGGCGCCGGCATCGCTCGCGGCTTCGCCGAGGCGGGAGCCAGCGTTGCGGTGGTGGCGCGTACGCACTCAGACGTCGACGCCGTCGCTGCTGAGATCGAAGCCGCCGGTGGCCGGGCACTCCCCCTCACCGCGGACGTGAAGGACCTCGCCGCGCTGCCTGGGGTCATCGCCCGCACGGTCGACGAGCTCGGCGGTCTCGATATTCTCGTGAACAACGCCGGAGGCGAGATTTCGCCCCCGTTCCTCGACACCCGGGTCGACCACATCAAGGAAGCGGTCCACTTCAACGTGCTGGTGCCCTTCGAGCTATCTCGCCTTGCGGTGCCGCATCTGCTCGAACGCCCCGGGGCGTCAATCTTGAACATCAGCTCGCAGACGACGCTCGTGTCGATCCGCGGTTCGCTCGCCCACCACACCGGCAAAACCGCCGAGTCACAGCTCACCCTATCGATGGCCGCCGACCTGGGGCCACGGATCCGGGTGAATGCCCTGCTGCCCGGGCCGATCATGACCGAAGCGCTGCAGCGTTACTGGGACGAGAAGGACGACTCCCTGCGTCAGGACCTTGCCGACCATACGCGCATGAAGCGCCTCGGAACGGTCGAGGACGTGGCCAACGCCGCCATCTTCCTGTGCTCTCCGGCCGCGTCGTGGGTGACGGCGCTCCTCATGAAACTGACCGGAGGCACGATCGATGAGATCAGGCCCGTCTATCCTGACCTGTGATTGGGCGATGGATCAGCGGTGCTCGATGGACACCTCGGAGACGGATCGGTCAACGCACACGGCTTCCTCGAGTGCTCGCTAGGAGACTGACATGACCACTTCAGCGCAACGACGGCAGGTCCTGTTCTCTACCGACGGCCACGCTGGTGCCGACATCCTCGACTACAAGCCGTACCTCGAGAGCACCTACCACGACGCCTTCGACACCTGGGCGGCGAATTATCACGATGCCTGGGCCGAGGACATCGACCAGGACCGCGAACCCAACCACCGCGTCGGGGTGGCCTCGGCTCAGGCATCTGTGAACTGGGACGCCAAGGAGCGCCTTGCGCTCCTTGACGACCAGGGCATCACCGCGGAGGTCCTCTTTCCCAACACCTCGCCGCCGTTCTACCCTTCCGGTGCAGTGACCGCGCCCGGCCCCCGCAACGCCGAGGAGCTGGAACTGCGCTTCGCCGGGGTGCGGGCCCACAACCGCTGGTTGGCCGATTTTTGCAGCGCCGCACCCGATCGGTGGGCCGGGTTCGCCCAGATCTTCCTCGACGATGTCGACGCTGCCATCGCGGAGGTCCGGTGGGCGAAGGACTCCGGTCTGCGCGGTGTACTCATTCCCAACGACCACGTGCTGCGGATGGCCAACCTCTATTACCCGCAGTACGATCCGCTGTGGGCGGTGTGTGCCGAGCTGGGCATGCCGGTCCACCGCCACGCTTCGTTTCCGACGGAACCGATCGAGGAGGGCGGTCAGGCCTCCGCGTTGATCGGCATGACCGAGATGCAATTCTACGTGATGCGCTCGATCGGTCACATGATCCTCTCGGGCGTGTTCGAGCGGCATCCAGACCTCACCTATGTCGTCACGGAGATCACTTCGGCGTCGCAGATCAAGGGCTACCTGGCTCAGCTCGACGGAATGCTCCAGGCGATGAACGTGGGTGAGCATCTGCCGATGTACGAGCAGACCCAGGGCGCCGTGGCAGCGCTGCAAAAGCTGCCGAGCGAATACTTCGCCGGGAATTGCTACGTCGCTGGACCGACACATGACCTGCGCACCGCCTACGACCTCGGTCTCCCCAATCTCATGTGGGGTGCCGACGTTCCACACTCGGAGGGCACCCACCCGTACTCGATCGAGGCGATCCGGTTGATGCTCTCGGATCTCCCCGTCGACGAGCTCGACCAGCTCGTCGCCAGGCGGGCGACCGAGCTGTACCACTTCGACCCTGCCGCCCTCCAGGCAGTGGCGGACAAGATCGGGCCGACGGTCGGGCAGTTGACCACACCGCTGGCGGCCGACGAGTGGCCGAACTATCCGACCGACACCCGCTGCACCATCTTCGCCGCCCGCCGTGTGGCCTAAGCCGGCCCGCGGGCGAATCGAGGAACGGGGACCAGTGCTTCCAGAAACCTTTGCCGCCGACCGCGTGGGTATCTGCGTCAGCACGCTTCACATCACCCCGTCGAAGTTCGTTGCCGAGGACGTCGACCGCCTTTGCCGCGTGGCCGCGTCCGCCGGCTTCCCGAGCGTGGCCCTACAGAGCTATTGGGTCACCCGCTTTGGGGTCGACGCCACTCGCAGGCTTCTCGATGAAACCGGGATGACCGCCGGTGCCCTCGAGGGGGCGATCAAATGGGCGGGCGGGCGCGACGCGGCCATCGAGGATGCCGACGAGCTGCTCGAGATGACGGCCGCAATCGGAGCCGGGGTGCTCCACGGCACCTCGATGGCATTGGAACTCGAATCCCTTCCAAGGGCCGTCGAGGGATTCGCCGCACTGTGCGAACGGGCCGAGACCTACGGCATTCGGGTGAGCATCGAGCACATCCCCTGGTACGCCATCCCCGACATCGACACCGCCTGGGAGATCGTGCGGGAGTCGGGTGCTACCAACGGTGGCATCTGCGTCGATCTGATGCATTGGCAGCGCCAGCGGGGTGGGCCGGACTTCGATCGACTACGTCAGATCCCCGGCGAGCACATCAACTACGTGCAGCTCACCGACGACACAGAAGGGCCCGTTTCGTCGGCCGAGGAGTACATGGTCGAGTGCCTGACCGTCCGCCCCGTGCCGGGGGAGGGCATCATCGACCTGGACGGCATGCTTGCCGCACTGGGCGCAGTTGGTGGTGACCCGTACGTCGCCTACCAGGTGTGCAACACCGAAATGGCCAGTGCGGGCGCCAGCGCGATGGCAGCGCGCCTGCAAGCCAACGCCAAGGAACACCTTGGGTGATGGGCTCTTGCCCCAGTTGCTCTTCGCGTTCGAGCTGGCGGGCCAGTCATCGATGAACGATGTCACGCCAGAGCCACGTCGCGGGGTGCGCAAGATCGCGCTCGATGAGCACAAGATGCCCCGATCGCCGAGACCCGTTATCGCTTGTTGACCATGCCGGCATCGACGGGAACAACCGTGCCGGTGACATAGCGGGCCTCATCGGAGACCAGCCAGGCGATGGCGTTGGAAACGTCGATCGCGTCGACCATACCGACCGGCAGGGCGTTCATCCACGCGTTGGCCAGACCGGGGTCCTCCTCCAACGCCTTCTTCATCAGGTCGTTCACCGCCATCGGCGTGCTGACTGCGGTCGGTGCCACGCTGTTGACCCTGATGTTGTGTGGGGCCAGATAGTTCGCCCACGAACGCATCAGACCGATGACCCCGTGCTTCGACGCCTGGTAGGCAAGCATCCCTGGTGCGTTGGTGGCGACCCCGATGAGCCCTCCGGTGGAGCTGGTCAACACGATCGCCCCGCCCCGCCCATGCTCGATCATGGAGGGAATGGCCACACGTACCGTGTTCCAGACGCCGCTGAGATTCACATCGATGACGTCGTACCAATCCTGGTCGTGCTCTTCGAATCCACCGACGCCGATGCCTGCATTGGCCAGAACGATCTCAACAGGACCCAGTTCAGCCGTCCCCTGAGCGAATACCTCTCGCAGCGACGCCACGTCTCGAGCGTCAGCCTGGCGGGCGAAGATGGAACGACCAGTCGCCTCGACTTCCTTCACGGTCTGCTCGAGATCCGCCGGCGTCGACATCGGGTAGGGAACGGTCTCGATCTGTGCGCAGATATCGAACGTGATGATGTCCGCCCCTTCCTCCGCGAGACGAACCGCGTGGCTACGACCTTGACCGCGCGCGCCACCGCTGATGAACGCAACCTTGCCGTCGAGCTTTCCCATCGATGTTCCTCCTAGACGATTCACGGGCTCGGGATCCCTCCTCACAAAGAGACCGTCGCCCTGCTCCCTGTTGGCAACCCCAAGAGGGTGAGCAGCCGATCACTACTCGGAGACCCCCCTGAGATTTTGCGACCTACACTGAAATGTGGGTCACTATCATCTGATGGTCGGTTACAATATCTTTCCGATGATCTCGACACAAGTCGCATTCCGCCGAGACCTGGGACCTCCGCCGGACGGACTCCGGTCTCGCAAGAAGGCCAGGACCCGCGTCGCCATCGAGGACGCAGCGCTCTTGTTGTTCGAAGGCCAGGGATACGAGGCCACAACGGTGGAGCAGATCGCGGAATGTGCCGAGGTCTCGCCCACCACATTGTTTCGTTACTTCCCGAGCAAAGCCGAGATCGTGCTCAGCGACCATGGCAACGAACTGCCGGCGCTCTACGAGGCCATCGCGGCACGGCCTCGGTCCGAGAACGATGCCGAGGCCGTCCGGCGGGCCGTGCAACAGGCATGGATTGCCGCGATCGATCCGGCGAGAACAGCAGAGAAGGCGAAGGTCGTGGCCGGGTCGGACGTCTTGCGGGGAATGAGCTACCGGCGGGGGTTCCGATGGCTGGCCGTCGTGACCGACGCGCTGGCACAACGCAAGGGCCTCGAGGCATCAGATGAGCGTTGTGCCGCCGCCGCCAAGATCTCCTTGGCCATGCTCGGCACCGCTGTCGAGGGGTGGATTGCCGGTGGGTGCCGCGGGGACCTCGGCGAAGCGGTCGACGAAAGCTTCGGCGCGTTGGCCGATCTTTGCCGTGAATGGACCGACACCGTGCCCCGCGAGATGGACCAGACGAACGAGTGGCTATCGAAGGAGGCTTTCAAATGTCCGAGTTGAACATCACAGAGCTCACCCCCGCATTCGGTGCGGAGGTCATCGGCTTTCGTCCGGAGATGCCGCTCGACGCCCAGACGTGCCGGTTCCTGCAGGATCTGTTCGACCGGCGAGGCGTGCTCGTGTTCCGTGAGCTCGACATCGACCACGCCTACCAGCTGTACCTTTCGAGGATGCTGATCCGTCAAGTCGACGCCGGGGACGGAACCGGAGGTGAAGCGGCCGCTCTTGAGGACAACTTCTACATCTCGAACAAGCGTCCCGCCTCGGCAGCGCCCTTCGGTCGGCTGCAATTCCATTCCGACACCATGTGGGCGCCCGGGCCATTCGAAGTGCTCTCGCTGTACGGTGTCGACGTTGAGGAACCTGCGATACCCACGAGCTTCGTCAGTGGAGTCAATGCCTGGGCGACGCTTCCCGACCACCTACGCCAGCGGGTCCAGGGACTCAGTGCGCTGCACACGGCGGGCGAAGTGAGACGAGGTGACCTGACGGACGTTCTCGTCTCAACGGTCGAGAATCCCCCGCATACGATCGCCCCGATCGCCTACCGACACCCGCGGACCGGCCAGACGATCCTCTACATCTGCGAGCAGATGACCAAGGAGATCGTCGGCCTCGACCCCGGTGAGAGCGAACGATTGCTCGAAGAACTCTTCGCACATCTTTACAATCCTGCGAACCGCTGGGATCACGAATGGCACCGACACGACTTGGTCGTGTGGGACAACCTGGCCATGCAACACGCGAGGCCCAACGTCCTCACAGATGGGCCGGCCCGCACGCTCCGAAAGGTCGCCAGCCCTATTCCCCGTCTGAACTTTGACGAACTTCCCAGTTTCAGCGCGGGATGAACATTCGTCCCCGAAGCGTTGCGGGCCGAGGATTTCGCCAGGGTGGCGAGGACAGATACCCCACGAGTCAACGCAACGGCTTCGTCCCGCGTCTGTTCCCAGCTCGCAGGGCAGAGGACGTCGCCTCAGGCCGGGCGCCAGCGTGCAATTGGCCCCATCGGACCAATTCGTGCAACGCGCAACGACCAAGAGGGAATCACAGCGCAAACAACGCTCAAGCCCGTTCGCCTCTGACCAGGCAGTTTCTTGATTTCCGCTGCTCAGAGAACTTCCCCTGATCGGCTTCCCAAGCTGAGAACGCGGGTTCGATTGCCTTCGCCCGCTCTCGTCGGTCTTCCCAGGTCAGGTCTGCACTTCGCAAGAGCCGACGAGCGGGATCCCTGGGTCAGGTTCACCATCACAAGAAGCTGATTGAGCCCATTCGCGCTGAGTGGTCGCAGCCAGGGATCCGCGACCCCGGTGATCGTTCCGTTCGGGCCGGGAGGGTGCTGGTGCAAGCGGCGAAGGTGAGAGCCGCCACACACCTGTCCGCCAGGACGACGGATCTGCCCTTGGTGAGAAGTACCGTCGCGCTCCTCTTCTGACTTCTCCCTCGGTCCTTCTCGCGCTTCGTTCGTCCGACCAACATCGCGACCAGGCCGGGCGCTCCTTGGCCGATCGCGATCGGCGAGCCCTGGGTCGAGTAGATCGCCCGCTCCCCGCCTAAGGAAGTGTCGATCGAAAAGCCGGGCGAATGCCTTCGGGCGAACCCGTGACCCCCGGTGATACTGGCATCGTCTATCGCCGGCGGGTCAGCTACGGTCGCTCGAAGCATGGATGGTGAACAGCGAGCGCAAGCCGCACCACTGCTCGTGGGCGTGTTGAACGACACGTCGGGAGGTCCACCTGCAACATTCGACATGCAGAGGTGGCTGACGCTCGCCGTCGAGGAATTGTCTCTCACCGGGCGGCTGGACACCGAGGTGGCATTCGTTCACTCTTGGGGTCCCGGCCTTCCTTACGGTACCGCCGCAGCAGTCGAGCGAGCGTACGGGGAGCTGGTGGACGCGGGGGCGCTCCTGATCGTGGGCCCGGCGGTCGGGGACAACGCCCTGGTAGCCACCCCTCTGGCCGACTATCACCGCGTTCCCACGATCAATTGGGCCGGATCGGAGCGTGGCCGCGGCACCTACATGTTCCAGGTGCAGGTCGGTTCCCACGAGGACGAGCCGGTGGTGTTGACCCGCTACCTGAGCGAGCACTCCGTGGCTCGGATCGGAGTCGTCTACGACAGGTCCCCGATCGGGCGCCGCTATCTCGAATTCTTCAGGTCCGAGGCCGAGAGCGCAGAGGTGTCCCTGGCGGCGACCGCGTCCGTCGATCCGGTTGCCGTCGACGCCGCTTCCCAAGCGGGAGAGGTGCTCGCTTCCGCCCCCGACTGCGTGGTCTACCTGGGTTTGGGATTCTCAGCGCCAGCGGTGGCCAGGGCCTTCGCTTCATCGGGATGGGACGGGCTGCGGGTCATGAACACGTCGGGCATGCGGGGCCATGACCCGTCGTTTGGCGTCGCGCTTGACGGGTGGGTTTACGTGGACATGTACTCCGATGGCAACTCGACCCTGCGGCGAGCACGCGACCGGTCCGGGATTCCAGACGGACCGGGCTACATTCCCGCAGTCGGCTATGACATCGGCCGCTTGGTCGCCGAGGCTCTGGCGCGAGCACCGGAGCGGACCCGCCAAGGAGTGAGGGACGGCCTTGAGCAGGTGAAGGGATTGCCCGCCGCCCAGGGGCACGAGGGGACCCTGCTCGGCTTCGGCCATCTCGATCATGGCGCACTGCATGGGCGCTTCTTGGTCCTGCGACGTTGGCAAGCGGGTAAATCCGTGGAGGTCTAGATGGCCCCCATAGCTCTCCGCAGACCCACTGCTCTTCATCATGGATGAGCCGACCGCCAGCCTGGATGCAGTCACCGAGCATGCGCTCTTCGAGCAGTTCTCTCGTGCGACGAGCCGAGCCGGCTCCACTGCGGGTGCCATCACTGTGTTGGTTTCCCACCGCTTCTCCACGGTCAGCATGGCTGACCTCATCGTCGTTCTCGAGGACGGACACGTGGTGGAGTCAGGAACTTACGCGGAGCTCACACGACTGGGCGGAGCGTATTCCCAGTTGTATGAAATGCAGGCGAGCGCGTATCGATAGTTCCGAAGAGCTCTGGTTCGGTCGTGGTCCGGACGACCGCGATCGGTATGTTGACCGGACTGCACGTCGGTGTCGACGATGACAGGGGCGGTCCAATGCCTTGAGGGAGGCGCCGGGTCCTGGGGAACCGCTGCCCCGCACTCAACAGCGGACGCCGGTCCCCGCATTGTCGGTGTCCTGGCAGTACGTCGCCCGCGTGACCTTCCAGGTGCCGTCGTCGAGGATCGCATAACCGATCTTCGGCCCCACCGTGGGCTGTCCGCGATAGACGATCTCGTAGAGCACGGCGGCATCGCTCGGATAAGTGAAGACGACCCCGAGGACCACGGGCGTCGAGCCCGCCGAGATCTGCGGGTACGCCTTCCCGGCGGCGTCCCCAGAAGCGACGACCGCGGGATCCGCTCCGCCTTGAAGCAAGACCAGCTTCTGACTATCCGGCTCGTGCCCGTAAACGGTGGTGAACGCCGTCTCGACCTCAACTTCCGCGGTGGCGACGTCGGAGGGCTGCGGACCAGGAATCGGCAGCGTCGGTGCCGGAGGCGTCACCGGTAGGTAGGGTGCCACGGCCACCGATCTCTGGCTCACGCCGGGGAGCAGCGTCGGAAAGGTCGTAGGTGCTGCGAGAGAAACGGGGTTCGACGCGGGAAGTACCAGAGCGAGAACCACCGCCACGGCCACAAGGATCAGGGAGATGGCGGTGACGATTCCCATCACGGCTTTCCGGCTGAACGTGATCGGCCGGTGGTCGCCAACGCCGGACACCTGGGAGGTCTCAGGGTCGATCTCGTCGAGAACGCGGTCGAGAATCTGCCGGACGCTCTCTTTGAACTCAGCGGACGATTGAGACCATGCCGCCACGATCTGGCTCTGGAGATCGTCGAGGACTTGTCCGCGGTGGTCGGGATCGAGCGGCAGCGGCGTGTTCGTCGCCTCGGGCTGCTGCGTCTGAGGACGTTGCCTCAGCCTCCCCACGATCCCCCGGATCACGGATCACACAGTAGTGGGGTCACATGCCCATTGCATACGCGGGCACATCGCCTCAAACGCTTCGGTCTTCGCCGACGTGGAACGAGGTGCGGGGACACGGCGGGGAACGCCGAAGGGGTTCGCTGCCGAATCTGAGGTCGTCGTCATTCAACGAACCGATCCTCGATCACCGTGACCGCGTCGGCCAGCTCATTCCTGTCGGTAGCCCCGAGAAATGGCGCGGCCTCATCGTCGAGCCCTGCACGTCCTACGATCCCCTTCTCGTTGAGGACCCACCGTTTGGCCTCGGCCACGATGCCGTGCGATGCCTCCACCAGGCCCGAGACATAGGCCAAGGCGACAAAGTTAGAATTCTGAGTCATGGCCCTTAGGGAAACGACGAGCCGGAGGTACGGAGTGCCGGACGTCATCGGGTTCCTCGGTGGGCTCCCCGATCCCGCCGTGCGGCCGGACCTCCGTCCACTCCTCAATGCGGTAATCGCCGAAGAGCCAGAAGCGCTCTCCTACGGCGGGCCGTGGGGATCCGAGTCGCTGCGTGCGCTCGTCGCTGAGCGTCTCGCGTCGCGGGCCGGCACGCCGCTCCACGCCCAGAACGTCGTCATGACGAACGGCTGCGCTGGGGCCCTCGGCCTCGTTTCGGCGGCTCTGCTCGCGCCAGACGACGTCGTGCTCGTCGAGGAACTCACCTATCCGGGAGCGCTCGACATCTTCCGCCGCCGAGGTGCGACCGTCATTCCGGTCCCACTCGACCAGGGCGGCCTCGACGTCGCCGCGCTCGAGCGGATCCTCGACGAGCCGGCGGCCGTCGGACGCGTGCGCATGATCTACACGATCGCATCCTGCCAGAGCCCGACGGGCACGATGCTCGATCGCAGTCGACGCGTGCGACTCGCCCGGCTCGCCGAGGAGCGCGACATCGTCATCATCCAGGACGACACCTACGGCGAGATCCTCTACGACGACCTGGACGCGCCACCTCTTGTTGGGCTTGCGCCAGACCGCACGTTGCACCTCGGGTCGTTCAGCAAGACGATGGCCCCCGGGATCCGGCTCGGGTGGGCCGCGGGTCCCGCGGAGCTCGCTGCGGCCGTGGCCGCGGCGCGCACCGACCTCGGTGGCTCGCCGGTTCTCCAGCGGGCGGTCTTCCGGTTCCTCGAGTCGGACTTTGACGAGCACCTACGCTCGATCACGTCATTCTACCGAGAGAAGCGCGACGTGTTGGTCGCCGCGCTCGAGGAGCACTGCTCCGGCGCGGCGACGTGGACGGTCCCGCAAGGTGGCTTCTTCCTCTGGCTGCGGCCACGCGGCGCCGATGTGGACGCGTTGGCGGACGCCGGAAGAGCCGAGGGCGTGGGCTTCCTCGCCGGTCCGTATTTCAGTGCCGGCACACCGGACCGAACCGGGGTGCGCCTGGCGTACGGCGAGCTCGCCGCCCCCGACCTGGCAGAAGGGGCGAGACGGCTCGGGCGGGCGCTCGAACGGACCGCCGCGCTGATCCGGTGAGCCGCCGTACCATCCCAATGGCCGGTCCGGCACCAGGTATGTCGGCCGCCGTCGTGGCGAGCGGGTCAGTCGTCGCGGTGTCGGGGCAGGTCGCGATGGACGAATCGGGCGTTCTCGTCGGCGAGGACGACTGCGCAGCCCAGGCGCGTCAGTGCTTCGCCAATATCGAGGTGATCCTCGCGAAAGCAGGGGCTTCGCTTACCGACGTGCTCTCGGTCACGACGTACCTCTCGCGTGCCTCGGACGCGCAGGCCTTCCTGGCCGTGCGCAAAGAGGTATTTCCCGCGGATCCTCCGGCGACTACCACTGTCGTCGCCGGGCTCCTTGGACCCCGCTTCCTCGTCGAGATCCAGGTGCTCGCTGTCGTCGCCCCCTGACACTGGGGACCTGAGGAGCAAGCGCCAGCCAGCAGAAGACGGCGGGGACTGCTCGAGGGCGGACGTCGAAGATCCGAGAGCCATTTCGGTCAGACCCTCATAACGCCAATACGAGCGGCCTACATTCCCGCCATACTGTCAATGTGACGAGTTTGCTTGACCTTTCTGGTCGCGTTGCCATAGTCACGGGCGGAGGCACAGGGATCGGCGCGGCCACGGCGATGGTTCTGGCTGAGCACGGCGCCGATGTGGCGATCGCCGCCCGGACGGCGAAGGATCTCGAGCGCACGTCCACCGAAGTTGAGCGACTGACGGGTCGGCGATGCGTTGCCATACCCACGGATGTCAAGGTCGAAGAACAGGTGGAGCAGTTGGTGGCTCAGACCGTCGATGAGCTGGGGCGAATCGACATCCTTGTCAACAACGCCGGAGGAACCCGAATGGGTCCACTGGCGATGCTGCCAACCACAGCCTGGGACGCGGCGTTCGATCTGAACGTGCGGGCCGCCTATTTCTGCACAAGGGCAGCCGGACGTCATTTCGTAGAGCAGGGTTCGGGAGCGATCGTGAGCGTCTCGTCAGGCGCCGGGGTTGGCGGCGTGCGAGGCGGCGCCCACTATTCCGCGGCCAAGGCGGCTTTGCAGATGTTCACCCGGGTGACCGCGGGCGAATGGGGGCGATACGGGGTGCGGGCCAACTGCGTGGCGGTGGGCGGAATTTGCTCTGAGCGAGCCGTTGAGGCGTGGCGAGTGGCTGGCATCGATCCCGAGGACATCGCGGCGGCTGCCGCGTTAGGACGGGTCGGGTCACCCCAAGAGGTGGCAAGCGCCATCTTGTTCCTCGTGAGCGATGCTTCCTCGTACGTGACCGGCCAGACCCTTTCGGTAGACGGCGGTCCGAGTCTTCCCGGCATCGCAGAGGAATGAGACGCCTCCTCGGTGCCTTCTCGAAGAACCTGTCCATGCACGCGGATGCGCACCGGTTGCGAGAGCTGCTGCCCACCAAGGATCTCCCTCATCGGTTCACAGCTGAATTTCCACGTACACCACCTCACTTCCATGTTCGTACCCTTTCGTACGTGGCGGGTCGAAGGGGCCGTGGGAGCCCGTGTTCCGCGATCACGTCGTACAGCTCACTCAAGAGACAGACGTTGCCCCGGTAGGCCTTGCCATCATTGGGTGACGCATAGCCGAATGGCGCCCCACTCCCGTGGCCGAGAGGCTGTCTCCGTACGTCAAGCTGGTCATCGACGCCGGAGGGCCGGAGAGCGGGATTCGTATCGAGTCCATGTCTTTGGCCAGACCGGCAAACCAGTCGGAATCGCCGAGCACGACGTAGTGGGACACCTTCCTCTCGGGTGACCCTCCGCGGCCCCAGCTAGGAGCACCAACGCGGCGTAGCGCTCCTCGATGGCAGCGGCCAGCGATTCCGCTCAACCACGGTCAGCACAGGGCGCTCGGACGAGTGCTCAACTGCGGCACCCTTCACGTTCACTTGTCTCGGACCTGAGCTGGCTCGTGGCACATGCGACTCCGACGCCTGGGCCATCGATATTGCGGTCGATGCAGATGACGTTCAACACACCGCAACATGAAGTTCCGTGGCGCGCTGCTCAGAGGCAGAGCGTGGGGGTCGACGCGTGTGCAGGTCCGGCCGAGGCTGTGCCCGACGCGCTCACCGCCTGCACCTCGTACCAGTACGACGTGTTCACGGCGACCGAGGTGTCGGTGTAGCCACTCGTGGTGCGCGAGGCAACGGAGGCGACTGAGGCGTAGGAGGCGCCGTTCGTGCTGCGCAAGATCGTGTACCCGGTGACCGACCCTGTGGTGCTCGGCGTCCACGACAGGACAATCTCGGGCCCGATGACGACGAGCTGACAGCCGCCCGAGGCGGCGAGACTGGTCGGAGGTTGTGGTGGAGGGATGGTTGTCGTCGTGGAGACCGGGGGTGGGGGAGCACCGGCCGTCGTCGTGGTCGATGCGGGTCCAGACGATTTCGATGACGTGGTCGTCGTGGCTGACGACGGGGCCGAAGTCGAGCTGGTGCCTTTCGTCGATGTCGATCCCGAGCTGGGGGACCCGGATCCACGGCTGCCCGAGCCCGACGAAGCGCTGCCCGATGAACCGCTGCCCGCCGAACCGTTCGAGGATGTCCCGACGGCACCACCGTTCCCACTGTTGCCGGTTGACGCAGTGGTCTGCCCCCTGGCCGCGGGCTTGTCGGATGTGTGTGTGTATGCGGTTCCGCCGACGTCGGATCCGGTCGAGTCCTGGCCCGTGCCGGCGGTGCTCGCGGGGTGAGTCCCGGCAGGCACCGCGCTCGACGCGGCCTGCTGGGTCGACTGGGGTGCCATGGCGTGGCTGCCCGCCTGATGGACACCCACGACCACGGCGGCCGAGATCACACCGGCGGCGGCCGTCTGGCCGCCGAGGGTGGCAAGACGGCCGAGTTGTGGCAGAGCATTGCCGAAGGGAATGGATGCGATCCAGGCCAGGGGCGCGATGGCGCGCAATCGACGCAGCGGCACACCGAGGAAGGCCCGGACGATGTCGGGGTCGAACTGCCCGCCGGCGCATGCGGCGACCTCGGCGCGGGCGACATGGGGCGCCATCGGCCGCTTGTAGGCGCGAATGCTCGTCATCACGTCGTAGGCGTCGGCGACGGCGACGATGCGCCCGCCGAGCGAGATGTCCTGACCGCGCAATTCGTGGGGGTAACCCCTGCCGTCGTAGCGCTCGTGGTGCTCGGCGATGGTGCTGGCCCATTCCCCGAGCCACTCAGCCAGGGGTGCTGTGATCCTGGCGCCCTCGAGAGGGTGTCGGCGGATCTCCTCCCATTCCTCGTCTGAGAGCGCGCCTGACTTGTTCAAGGTGTCCGGGTGGACGGCAAGCTTGCCGATGTCGTGCAAGAGGGCCGACCAGCGGAGGCGGTCACGCTGATCAGTGTCGAGGTGCAGCTCGTCGGCGATCAGATCGGTGATCGCACGTACCCGCTCCGCATGGCCGCGCGTCATGCGATCGTGGAGCCGGAGGCTTCCGGCGAGCGCCACGATCTGTTCTGCCGCCAGCGTCGGTTCGTCGGACAGTCCCTCGGAGCGGGCTTGAGCAAGCCTTCGTTCGAGATCCCTGGTGCTGGCGGCTCGCCGGGCCACGGACAACCGCTTCGGTGCCTGACCCGGGAAGAGCATGTCCATCTTGAGGAGCGTCTTGAGCGGCACGGCCTGACGCACGACTCGCTGCACCGCCAGGAATGCGAGGACGGACCCCGCCACGATGGCCAGCCACCAGGTGACCAGGGCGGCCAGCGTTCGAGGTCTTTCGAACAGTGCCTCGATGAGAAGCGGCACGGCGACCGAACATGCGATCGGGACCGCCACCACGCCGACGCTGACGGCCATCGCCAAGCCGCGACGGTTCTTCCAGCGCTCTTCGTCGTGTGGTGCTCCTTCCACGGCAACGGCCTCCGTCAACGTCGTTCACGCATCCCGGGAGGAGCGACTTCCCGAACGCCCTGACATCGGCTAGCTATCGGACCTTCTTGAGCCTTCTGGCCCCGGAAGCGTGGGCTCAACCGGTACGTAGGGTGTTCTCAGCAGTCTGCGACAGTGGCATCCATGCCTGGCCGTCGAGCGCGTTCGCGTAGTCGGCTGATAAGACCTCTCAAGGTCTCACGGGTTCGTAATGGGTCCACACTATGAGCTGTCCTGGGTCTGATGGAGTGGCTCCAAGACACCAGGACGGTTCAGCACTCGGCCTGATGCGATGCTGTGATCATGGATGACCGCGGTCCCGACAGAGAGGAGATCAGACACATCGAGGACGCATTCGTTCGACTGGAGCCACAGTTCATCGGCCTGAGTGAAGACGCCATCCGCCTGGCACCGAGTGCCCGTGTACACCTGCTCCGCTGCGGCGCAGCGTGTGCCCTGGGAGCGCCGTTCGATCCAGCGACGGAGCTGGCCGCAGCGAGGACTCTCGACGCAACGGCGGCGGACCGGTCCCTAGCCCAGGCACTTGATCACGTCATCTCGGGAGATCGCGGGGTCGCGGCCATGGCGCTGGTCGAGCACTGTCAGGAGCACGACGAGGACGCCGTCGCCAGAGTATTCCGATACTCCAACCTGGTCATGAGCGGCGTTCAGGGCGACCGGGAGCGTGCCCATGCCTTGAACGAACTCGATGCCCGCAGACACCGGGGCGACTGGCGCTTTGATGCTGAGCTCGCAATGACACGCCAGGAGCAGCGCCGCTACGACGAAGCTCGAGCGTTGGCCGAGGGCGTCCTCTCCGAAGAACCCACGGCGGGCTTCGGCGTCCACGTCCTCGCCCACGTCAACTATGAGACCGGAGAACACTCCGAAGGCCTTGCCTGGCTCGATTCCTGGCAGGCAGGACGCCCGGTCCTCGGCTACCAGAACCACTTCCGGTGGCACGCCGCCCTCCACTTGCTGGCGCTCGGCGACGTCGAGCAGGCGCTGGCCCGCTACCGGGTGGAGATGACGCCAGACGCCGTCATCGATGCAGGCAGCCTTCTCTGGCGCTGCAAGCTGGCGGGCACTTCAGTGGAACCCGAAGCCAGCGAAGCCGTGGACGCCGCCGCAGAGGTCATCGAGACGCTGCCGACACCGTTTCTCACATTCAACGCCTGTCTCGCCCTGGCCTCGGCAAACGACCGCGAGGGGCTCGAATCGGTTGCCAGGCGGGTCTCCCTTGACGCGAGGCCAGCGTTCGCCGATCTGCTCGCACCGGTGATCCATGCACTTCTCGCGATGATCCAAGACCGCTTCGAGGAAGCGGTCACGTCTCTCAAGACAATCATGAGTGATCTCCCACAACTTGGCGGGAGCAACGCCCAACGAGAGGTCGTCGAGGACACGTTCATTTGTTCGCTCATGGCTAGCGGGTCGACGAAAGAGGCGCGGGCGATCATCCAGGCCCGACTGGAGCGTCGGCCATACGCCCTGGACGAGCTCAGCGCTCGCGGTGTCCGTTGAATGCGGAGCTCAGCCGATCCGAGTAGCCGAACCTCTGGGGCAATGAAGCGGGCCCGGAGCTTCCTCCTGCGGATATCTCCTGGGCTTCGTCGTGCTCTCCCCGGTGAGGAACGGGGATGACGGTTCTGGGCCCACGAAGGTCGCCAGATGGTGCTTCAGCGCCGGGAGGACGTGAGGAGGCACGCTGACCAAGCGCCTGTTGGCAGGGGTCTTGGGTGGGCCCCGGTGGTGCCGCATCTCCCGCCGCTCGGCGCCTTTCCGTGATCTGCAGGACCACGCTGCATTCCAGACTGCGAGGGACCGTCGAGTTGCAGCTGGTGCATCTAGGTTGCTTTCACAATGGATGAACAACAGATCCCGTCGACCGCGTTGGGCTCTAGACGGGGGGCGATTCGTCCTAATTCTTCCCCGAGCGTGGTTAGCCCGTGTCTGAAAGGATGGATCACGGAGAAACCAAGGCGGTCTCCGCCCAGGTATGGAAGACGAGGGGTACATCCTGGGATTGACGACCAGGGAGTAATCAATGAGATTGACCTCGCTTTTCAAAATGGCAATGGGGACCGGAGCCGCACTTCTGGCCGTCACAGTCGCTCCAGCCACAACGGCCTCTGCCTCTCCACTGACCTTCGTGCCATGTTCCAGTGGCGCAGCCGGACTGATCGCCGCAATCAACGCCGCAAACGGCAGCGGCGGCGGCACGGTCAGCCTCGCGTGGGGATGCACCTACGCCCTCACGACGCCCAACAACGGCGAGAACGGCCTGCCAGTTGTAACGAGTCGGATCGCTGTGTTCGGCAACGGCGCCACCATCAATGGGTCAGGCGCCGTCCGTATCTTCGAGGTCGACGGCCCGAGCGGGAATCTGTCGCTTCAGAACGTGACCCTCACCGGCGGATCGGTCCCGGACTTCGGCGGGGCAATCTTGAACTCCAGTGGCACGGTCACGCTCAACCAGAGCGTTGTGACGGGTAACTCCGCCGTCAATGCCGGTGGTGGCATCGCCAGCGGCACCTTCGGTCCGAACACAGCCATACTTACCCTCAACGGCAGCCTGGTGACGAACAACTCGAGCCCCGGAGACGGTGTGCAACCCGCCGACGGCTCCGGTAGCGGCGGTGGCATCGTCAACGCTCAGGGCAAGGCGACGCTCAACTTGACCCGGGTGTCGAACAACTTCGCTGGCGGTTCTGCCGGTGGTGGCATCGCCAGCGGGAACTACATGGGTTCGCCCGGCCCGACCAGCCAGCTCACGCTCAACTTCAGCAAGGTGAACAACAACACCGCACCGAACGCGGGCGGCGGCGGCATCCAGAACCTCGCTGGCGATGTCACGCTCAACGTCAGTCAGGTCAACGGCAACAGTTCCCTCAACGGTGGAGGCATCGCCAGCGGCAATGGCGCCGGCGGCGGACCCAATGGTCCACCCCCTGGCACGAGTTCGCTCACGATCTCTTTTAGCCAGGTGAACGGCAACACGGCGACCGCGCCGATCCCACCTCCGGGATCCGGCCCCCCCATCGCGGCGGGTGGAATCGCCAACGGCGGCAACGCGGTCATCACCGGTAGCGAGGTCGAGAACAACACGGCCAACACCACAAGCGGGGCGGGCATCGTGAACCACGGAACGATGACGATCAACTGGTCCGAGGTCAACCACAACACGGCCGCCGGGACTGGTGGCACGGCATCTGGTGGAGGAATCGTGAATGCCAACGTCGGCCCCATCACTGGAGCGCCGGTCAGTGGCATCCTCACGATCAACTTCAGCAAAGTGAATGGGAATAGTGCCGGTGGCTTGGGAGGCGGAATCCTCAATGGATTGCCGAATCCAAAAATGCCGATCACGGGCACACTCACCATTAGTCACAGCCAGGTGAACGGCAACACCGCCCTCCTGGGCGGCGGCGGCATCTACAACGTTGTAGGCGGTGCCGTATCGTTGACGGCCACATCCGTCAACGGGAACCACCCGGACAACTGCGAGCCCTTGGCGAGCATCGTTGGGTGCACGGGTTGATCGCAGCGCCTACGGATCGACGCGGTTCTGGCGACTATCGGGCGGGGTGACGCCTTCCTTCAGGAAGGGCCATCACCCCCCGTCGTCGCGGGTCGGCCTACGTGTTCACTCACGAGCTGGAAGGAACAGGGCACTTCGGCCTGTGGCCTCTTTCTGAAGCGGCGAATGCCTGCTTCGGACCCACCGACTGCCCCGCCCCCGGCGCCGCCCAACCAACGCGACGCCATGCGCCGCTTGTACCATCGCAAAATGGGCTACGGCTGGGAGGATCGCGCCGAAAGCTGGATCGAATGGACCCGTCGGCCGAACTTCGACGCGTACTGGGCATATCGGCACACGTTTCTCGAGGAGGTGCTTCCTCCGCCAGGTCGGGCAACCCTGGAGATCGGCTGCGGTGAAGGCCGCGTGGCGCGAGACATGACCAGCCGAGGTCATTCGGTCACGGCAATCGACGCGTCGCCCGCGCTCGTCGCATCCGCGGCTGCCATGGACTCTGTATCCGTCTATCGAGTTGCGGATGCGGAATGTCTTCCGTTCGCCGACTCCTCCTTCGATGCCGTGGTCACCTACAACTCCCTCATGGACGTCGAAGACATGCCGGCCGTCGTTCGGGAGGCAAGCCGCGTCCTGACCAAGGACGGCAGCTTGGCGGTATGCATCACACATCCCCTGTGTGATGCAGGAACCTTCCCTGACTATTCGTCGGGTTCACCGTTCGTGATCGAGGGCTCTTACCGTGGCAAACGGCCATTTGCGGCTGTCGTTGAACGCGACGGACTCGTGATGGACTTTGGTGGCGGTTATGCCTACGACCTTGAGTCCTACGCGTGGACATTCGAGGATGCTGGTCTCCTCATCGAGCGTATCCGCGAGCCGGCTCCGGACCTGGGGGTTGGAGTGAACCAACCCGGTCTCGAGCGAGGTGCCCGAATTCCCTACTTCCTGATGCTTCGCCTCATCAAACACTGAAGTGCTCAGCGAAGGCGGCCGCCGGTGGGTCCGGTGTCGGATGAACGGACAGTCCAGTGCTCGATCGTTGCATCGCATTCCCCGGCGGTTTGGCCAATCGCATGGTCGGGTGGCAGAAGATCGGCGGGGTCGTCTTGGACCCTGCGATTGAGGGATCTGGTCCGTCGCAGGTGTGACCGGTTGAAGCACGTTCCGGGTGTGAGCGAGATCCAGGCTCTGCCGGGGAACCTGAAGTTCCTCAAGACGGGATTCAACGACCTCCACGTTGGAAGGCCGAGGTGACGGCACAGTGCGGCGTTCCGGTCAACTGCAACGACCGATCCGCTCGGTCCCACCTGATCAGCGAGCCACGAGACCATCGGAACCCGTCCGGCTCCGAACTCTTCATATCGCCAGCCCCCCTCAATGCCCAGCGGGCCAAGAAGTGAGATCGAGCGTGGGTCGGCGATCTCTTCGAGCCGCCTCAGTCGTTCGTCCTCGTCGTCCTGGCAGTTGTCGAAGAAGTACCGATCTGCCATTGGACCATGGTGACTTCTGCACTTCCCTGCTCGCCACAGCTCTGATGGCTGACTGACGGTTCGCTCGACACAAGGGCAATACCCAGCGGCTCAAGGGTCGCTGCGGGACACCGCTCCGCTCCGTGTCCGTTGTTTCTTCGAAATGGAGATCGACGGTTCAACCGTCGGGCAGCCCGAACATGGGGAGGGCTTGGTCAAGTCCAACGACTTCCGCCCTTGGTAGTGCATCACGTTGGGACAACCACTGCTCTCGGGTGAGCTCGTAATGGACCATGACCTGCGGCTCGCCCCTCGGAGCCTCTCGGCCTGTCCCGTTCTCCCGATAGCCCAACGCTTTCGACACACCTGCCGACGACTGATTGTGCGCGAACGCCCCGGACCGAGCAATCACCGCATTGAGGCCCTCAAAGGCCAACTGCAGCACCGCGGAGCGCATCTCCTTTCCATACCCCCGACCCTGCGCCGACTGGCAGAGCCAGGAGCCGCTCGCCACCTCGCGCAAGACAGGAAACTGCCTGGCGAAAATGGACTGAACGCCGATAGCCCTCCCTTCGTGAAACACGGCGAAGGGCAGGTCCCACTTGTCTGTCCTCCACGTCGCTCGTGAAGTCCAAAAATACTGGGCAGTACCACGCCGTCTGGACGTGGGCTCGGCATCGGTCCATGGCTGGGAGAACGGCATCACCTCGGGTTCGTGAATGCCCTCGTCGATGGCGTCGAGCAATCCGGGAAGATCATCGTCACGCGGAGGCCGCAGGAGCAGCCTGTCCGTGCGGACTTCCAGATCGAACAGAGGCCAGTACGACGAACCCATCGGCTCCATCTTCCCCCAGGCCACCGGATCCTGCCCGATCCACCGTTCAGAACCTCGGCATGTCCCAGAGGTGGTGCGCTCCTGCCGGATTGGCGCAATGTGCCGCTAATAGCGCTCGGTGACAGTCATCTGATCACAGTGGTGCTTTGCGACATGCTCGGCCTTGTGCTTCGACCAATAGGGTCCCCGAAGTTCTCTCGCCGACTCGGGTTGCACCTCTGCCGGACCGTCGGTGTCCCCGCACTGCTCGCAGAACACCTCCCACTGGTGGGGGTCCTCCGATGCCGCCTGCCAGGCGCCGGCGGCATTCCGGGCCCAACCAAGTCGGACGTGGCGGGTATAAGGGTAGTGGCCGTCGAAGTGCTCCTCGGGTTCCGCGTCATCAGTCCGACGACCGATCCACCATGTGATCGGAAAACGCATTGAGGGCGTTGACGTCGCCGCCCATGGCCATGGAGGTACCTCCCAATCGCTCCTCTACAGCCTATGACCGGCGCGTGCTGCCCATCATCCGATGTCACCGTTCAGGGGCAGCGGGAAGACAGGTGGACCGTCGCTCCCATAGGCTCACGTTGCGTGGGTAGGTTTGACCTCGTCATCTTCGATTGCGACGGTGTGCTGGTCGATAGTGAGCGCCTGGTTGTTCGGGTGGAGGCTGAGATCCTCAGCGGCCTCGGGTGGGCACTGACCGAATCCGAGATCATCGAGCGCTTCGTCGGTCGATCCGCCGCATACATGCACCAAGAGATCGAACGTCATCTCGGGTGCAGCATTGACTGGGAAGCCGAATTCGAATCCCGCTACCGGGAGGTGTTCGAGACAGAGCTTCAGCCAGTTCCCGGTGTCGTCGACGCCTTGCGCGAGATCGCAATCCCGTCTTGCGTTGCATCGAGCGGCAGCCACGACCGGATGAGATTGACCCTTGGCACGACCGGCCTCTTCGATCACTTCCACGGACGCATCTTCAGCGTCGAGGACGTGGAGAACGGCAAGCCAGCTCCTGACGTCTTTCTCCACGCGGCTGAGAAGATGGGTGCATCACCTGGGCGCTGCGCAGTGGTCGAGGACGGTGTGTCGGGAGTCATTGCCGGGCTCGCTGCTGGGATGACGGTATTCGGATTCGCTGGGGGAGTCACAAAGGCTGAACCGTTGTCAATCAGTGGTTCCGTCGTTTTCAACGACATGCTGAAGCTGCCCGAGTTGCTCTCCAGATGAGGTACGCCCGGTCAGCGTCGGGGGACAGCTGACGCCGCATAGTCGTGCTCGGACAGTGGCGACACGGGTGGAGGATTTGGCTGATGTTCTCTTCCCAGGGATCAGGAGCACCCGTTGTGGGGAGTGTCAATGTCCGGAGGCTCGACCCCGAGAACGCTTGATAGTGCGTGGCCAGGGTCACCATTTCGTTTCCCGAGATGCCCGGGTCCTTGGTGATGCGTCACCGACGACCGCACCGAGAACTCGGTTCAGTCGATGGGATTGAGATCGCTCTTCGCCATGTCGGTGATGGCGGAGACCACGATGTTCTGGCGCTCGATTCGTCCCAGATCCGAGCTGGGATCCGAGTGCCACGAGCCCCCCTCGTAGTACTGGTAGTCACGCGACCTGGCCAGGGCGAGTGCCATGTTCCCACTTGAGCGACTGGCCTCCAGGATGTGTGATCTGGAGACCCGAGTTGTTGTTGACGTTGTCGTAGTCCCGCACGGGATCCGAAAGTCGAGCGAGATCCCCCCACGGAATGGACGAGATTGAAGCCCGTCCATCTCGTTGACGTAAGACTCGCCTTCGACGAACCTCCGCCTTAGAGTCCGATCTTGCCGTCCAACATTTCACGGGTGGCGTCAGCATGGCCCGCGTGCCGCGCAGTCTCATCGATCAGATGAAGTAGGACGAATCGTAGATCGTGACCTCTCGCCCAGCCCGAGCCCACGGAAGAAAGCGGCATTGAACGAGCCATTCCATTGGTCTTCGTTGCGCGTTCTCGGTAGGCCGCCAGGGCTGCGTCGAGGGTGAGTTGTGGGTCGGGAAGGAACTCTGCGTCATCATGGCTCACTTCAGCTCCGGAAAATCCACCGTCCATCCATCTCCACTCCATTCGTGTCAGATGGTTCACGATCCCAATGAGCGGAAGAAGCCTTCCCTCGGGCGTCCATCGGGCCTGATCGTCGCTCAGCCCGCGCGCCTTTCGCAATACCGCGTGCCGGAGGTAGTCGAGGAATTGGAGCAACAACTCGGTGTCGTCGGCACTTCCGCTCGGGAATGCGACGTCGTCGTCAGCGATCGGAACCGTCGGCTTCAGAACTCCGGCGCGGTTGTCCTCTTTGGCGGCCATGATCCCAATCATGATCGACTGAATCAAGGCGTTCAATGGCCTGATCTGACGCGTGAGGACGTTGGCCCGCCCTCACGGGACGATCCGGTCCAACGTTCGGGTCATGTATTCCACGGGTTACGGGTTCCCAGCAAGGATCCTCACGACATCGTCGATTGAAAACCGATCCGGTCATAGAACCCGATCGCAGCCGTGTTCGAGGAGCAGACCTGGTCGCTCATCTCGAATCTGCGGATCTCCACTTCAATAGTCTGGCAACAACGCCGCCGGCCTCGGCCCAACGGCGTGCAACCATCCAAGTCAGACCCATGCGTGCATCACACACTGAGGGTCCTGGTGGCTCAGGCGGTCAGGGGTGAGCCGTCGACGATCACTTGCCCTGCGGACTTCCAGGCGGAGTTTGCCGGATCGAACCACAGCGCCTCGAAGAACTGGCCGCTCTGCTGCTCGAGGGCGGGTGGCTCGAGGCGGATGATCGCTTCGAGGTTGGGGGAGCCGGCCACGCCGTCGATGCCCTGCCAAGCGGAAATCGCCACCGGAGTCGCCTTCTCGAGGACCTGCGGCCCGTGGAGACCATTCCCGGTGAGCGTCCCGCCCGCATAGACGACGCCGCTGCCCCGGCGCCGCCAGGTTCGGGCCCCGTCGTTGTCCCGGAACAGGTGGATGATCGAATCGCCTGAGGGGACCATCAGCTCGAAGTCCCCCCGACTTCCGATCTTGCTCTGGAAGAGGACGGCATCCCCGTTGATGCCAGAGATGGGCCCGTCCGTCGGGACGATCGCGCCGTTGCGGAACCACCCCTCCCTCCATGAGTCGTAGTACCAGGATTCCAACGAGTCGACGCCAGTCCCGGTGATGGGGCCCAGCCCCACCACGGCTTCGAGATTTGCCGGCGCTCCGTAGTTTCCCTGAATGCAGGTGATCGATCGCGGGGCCTGAGCAACGGGCGCCGACACGGGTCCCAGCTTTGACGTCGGCTGAGGCGGAGGCGGATTGCTGGGCGGGGCGAATGAGACTCCCGCCGAGCGCGGCACCCAGCCGCCGCCGCTCAGGTCCCTCGACAGGTGCTGCACAGTGTCGTTCACGGGGATGAGGAGCTCGAGGGTCTCTTGCTGGGCGAAGGAGCACTGAAAGAGCACCGGGTTCCCCGTGACCCCACTGATCGTCTGCCCCGAGACGCTGACCGGACCGAGAACCGACCAAGTCTGTGCCTGGCCGTCGTAGGCAAGCTCGAGGAGGGAATCACTCGTCCCGTCGGTCGACGCCACTCGCACCACTGCGGCCAGGGATCCGACCGGGGAGTCGGCCAGAAGGCAACAGGACACGGAGCTTGCTTGGACTCCCAAGTCCACCGGACTCCAAGCATTTGACTGCCACCCTGTTTGCCAGGTGTCGCCGGCGGACGCGGCCCACGACGATCCCCAGGGCTTCACCCCGAATTCGCCGGTGACGTGGACGAGCTTCTTGTCCTGCGGGACGAGGAGCTGGATCGGGCTGAAGTAGCCGCGGGATCCTTGGGGGCCAGACTGAACCGCCCAACCCGAGGTGCCCTTCGCCTCGACCTGAACGGAAGCCGCGGAGTACAGCGTCTCATTGTCGAGTGTGGGGTCGCAGGTGGGCCCGGTGGGCCATACGTCACCGAAGAAGGCCTGTGAGTCGGGACGCTCCCAGCGGAGCCAGGGCTGATCGGGTGTCGTGGGGTCGTCGGGGGACGGTTCTATCGACCTGGGCCCGGCCACGACGGTGCGCGTCTCGTAGAGGGGCTGGAGCCGGCACTTCATCTCCTGAAGGAATCCGACAGCCGTTCCTGCGTCGACCGCCGGAGGCTGTTTGTTGGACAGCACCTCGTCGAGGTAGTGGACCATCACTAGGTTGGTGTAGTCCCAGTACGGGGTGAACCCTGCCCCGAAGTCGAGATCCGCGGTGAGGTTGGCCACACGCCCATCGAGATCCTGGTCCGACCCGTCAGCGAACCGGTGGTAGTCGAGGGTCGTCACGACGTCGTGTGTGCTCGTGCCTTTGTTGATCTGCCCCTTGCCGATCTGGGTCCACAGGTCAACCACCCACCGCAGGCACCGCTCACGATCCGAGATGTCACGGCGGGCCACGGCGATCTGGGCGCCCGTGGAGCGTAGGAACGCGCGCCGTGCAGCGCTACGTACGGACCCGTCGACGCAGTCGAAGGCACACAGATGGCCGTAGTCGATATTCACCCGAATCGCGCCCGTGTCGATCTCGAGGTCGCCCTCCACCTCGAAGAGCGGCTGGACGTGCCACAGGAGAGATACATCCGGGGAGGGCGCGACGACGTTCTCCCGGTCGATCTCGTCGAGCAGGATCGCCAAGACGTCGAGCGCGATCCCGAACATCCCATTGGGAGCCTGGGCCTGATGAGGCGCCTGACTGCTCGCCGCTGGGTAGGGAGCGTTGCAGTCGAGGGCGAACACCCGCTTGCATCCGCGATCTATCGCCGCCTGAACGGGAACCAGCTCCCGCACGCCTCCGTCCGTGAAGATCTCGAGGTTCTCCGGGAAATCGGGCAGCAGGCGCTGCGGTTCGAACATGAGCGGAGCGGCGGCCGAGGCCAGCATGCCCGCCTTCATGTCGATCGGATACCCGATAGCGCCGGGGAACGGGATGGGCTCTGCGACCGAGTCGCGGTCCACCAGGTCTCCCACCAGGTTCCCGTGGCCGTCTCGGCCGACAAGCCTTACGTAACACAGGTCGCCGCTGCGGAGTCCAACGGTGGCGAACAGGAGCTCAATGCCCGACTCGGCGACGAGGATCTTGTCGATGGACCCGTCGTCGTAGAGATTGGCGATGGGGTCCAGCACGTAGAAGGACGAGCCCTCGAGAAGGGCGACGACCTGCTGGAGCTCACTCTCGACCGGGCCGAGGTTCACGAACGGGAGTCCGATCGTCCCCAGCAGGATCAGGTAGGGAGAGGCCGCCGCGACCTGCGACAGCGCTTTACCCAGAAGGTCGTTGGCCAGCTGCGAAATCTCCAGGGGCAGGGCCGTGTAGTAGTCGATGGGAAGCGCCTTCAAGGCCTCGCTCGGAGAGTACATGTCGCTGGGCGATGTCAACCTCGTCAACCAGATCTGCTCCAGTCCGTCGAGACCCCGGTGGAACGTCTGTCCCTGGAACTGGAACGGCGGACCCTCGCCTTCGGCCAGCTTCATCCCGTTCACCGCCCCAACCGAAGTGCATGTGATGACGTCGGGACGGATCCCCGATGCCTGCATCAGGTACTTGCACGCCCCAACCTCGAAGGATCCCTTTGCTCCTCCACCGCTCAAGGCGAACCCGGTCGACCGCAACATGCCGGGAAGAGGATGGATGCGCGAAACAGTGGGGGCGGCATTCTGGAGGTTGACGATGGCGTCACTCTCCGTCCCGCCATCCATGACACTCGTGGGCTTGCCGGTCGTGCCACCGGGCGGGTTGGGAGGTGTCGTTGCTGCTGCCGGCGTGGCCGCAGGCCGCGCCGAGGCCGCCTTGGGTGTTCGGGTCGTGCCCGATGCCTTGGTTGAGGCTCCCGAAGGTGCCGTGGGTGCCTTTACCCCGGTCCCACGTGACAGCTCCTCGCTCCCTTGAGGCGGACCCGTCCGAGCTGAGCTGCCGACGGTCCCGGGACGACGACTGGCTCCCGAAGCGGCCATCGCTCCTCCTTCCGTCAGGGTTGTCCCATCCGGTTGGTGCAACTGCTGATTGTCCCGGTTGTACAGCCGGAAATTCCTGCAGTCCAGAGGCACCGCGGTTTGTTGTCGGAGACTTTGTCTGACTGACCGAATCAATCCAAGGGTGCCATGGGGCGCCCGGAACGCTCGAATACATTGTGTCCCGGATGACCTTCTTCCGCCATGCGACCCCGCGACGTGGCGTGAAGGACCTGACCGTTCCAACGAACCGTCGTGGGTAGGCGCATCCGCTGGCTGGGGATCGTCATGGTGGGCTGTTTGGGCCTGGTGGTGGCCCAGCTGGCGAACATCCAGCTGGTGAGGGCGCCGTCACTGCGCGCATCGGCTCACAACCCCCGCAATGTGGGCAAGAGCCTTGACAACCAGCGCGGAGAGATCTTCGCCGCCGATGGCACGCTGCTCGCCCAATCGGTTCCCACACACTCACAAGGCTCGTACCACTACCTGCGCACGTACCCACAGGGCTCCCTGTTCTCGCAGGTCGTGGGCTACGCATCTCCCATCTACGGGACGGCCGGAATCGAGTACCAGTACAACGACTCGCTCGTCACACACACACTCCCGGCACAAACGTTTTCCCAGGTGCTCGGGCTCAGTCCCCGCCAGACGACGATGGACAACCTTACCTTGACCATCGACCCGAAGCTTCAAGAAACAGCGCGCAACGCGCTCAGCCAGGTCGTCGGCACCGACAAGGACGCTGCAGTGTTCGCCGTCATTCCGAAGACCGGTGCAGTGGTCGCCGACTACTCGACGCCCTCCTTCGACCCGAACCTTCTGGCGTCGCAGAGTCAGAAGACCGAGAACGTCGCCTGGTATTCCGATTACCTGCAGCGTGACTCCGAAGGCTTCTACCCGGGCGTCCCCCTCGCCACCGCGGAGACCTTCTTCCCCGGATCGACCTTCAAGGTCGTCACCACGACAGCGGTGTACAACCTGGCTCCGCAGTTGTCCAACTTCACGTTTCCTACGGCGGCCTCGACCTCGCTGCCCAACTCCAACAAGCTGCTGTCCAATGACGGCGGCACGGTGTGCGGCGGTGACATTCAGACGATGCTCCCTCAGTCGTGTGATCCGGGCTATGGACTGCTGGGCATCGCCCTTGGTGCGGGCACCCTCTCCAAGCAGGCCGAGCTCTTCGGCTACAACTCGACCCCACCGATCGATCTGCCCAAGTCCTGGGTGGCCACCCCGAACTTCCCGTCGGTCTCGTCGATCGCCCCACCCAACCAGGCCTTTCTCGCCTACTCCGCCATCGGCCAGTTCAACGTCTCGGCAAGCGCCCTGTCCAACACGCTCGTGGCTGCCGGCATCGCCAACGGTGGCGTGATCATGCAGCCCTACCTTGTCCAACAGATCACGACCAGCGACGGGTCGGTCGTCTCGACGCATCAACCGGCTGCCTGGATGACGGCGGCAACGCCCCAGGCCGCCGCCCAAGTCTCTCAGTTGATGCACCTCGTGGTCACGCAGGGCACGGCAGCAGGAGTCGGCTTCCCGACATCGATCGACGCCGCGGTCAAGACCGGGACGGCCCAGACGGGCAACGCGAAGGCCAACACCGATGACTGGATGATCGGATTCGCACCGGCCAACGACCCCAAGATCGCCGTTGCCGTGGTGGTTCCGAATCAGAACTTCGTGGACACAGGGGCGGGAGTCGCCGGCCCCATCATGAAGCAGATGCTCGAGGCGGCACTGTCCGAACCTGCGGGATGAGATTCATGAGAACGACCTCTCGGCAGCCTGCGCAATAGTCTGTCGGGGTGCACGCCGTCGTCTATTCGGATCACGGCGGAAGCGACGTTCTGCGGGTGGTCGACCGTCCGCTCATCGAACCCGGTCCCGGGGAGGTCCGCGTCAGGGTGGTGCGCTCCGGGGTGAATCCCACCGACTGGAAGGCCCGGAAGGGGCTGACCGGGACGCCGCTCGTATCGGACCAGGTTCCGGGACAGGACGGTTCGGGTGTCGTCGATGCGGTGGGTGAAGGTGTGGACACCGTCGGGCTCGACCAACGCGTGTGGGTGTGGGAAGCCGCCTACGGACGAAACGTGGGTACGGCTCAGGAGCTGGTGATCCTTCCGGCGCACCATGTGGTCCCCCTCCCCGAGACTGCGTCGTTCGACCTGGGGGCCAGTCTGGGGATCCCGTTTCTCACCGCGCACCGGTGTCTCACGATCATTGATTCGGGGCCCCGCTCGCTCGGACCCGGGACACTTCGAAATCGAACGGTCCTTGTGGCCGGGGGTGCAGGCGCGGTCGGGAACGCGGCGATCCAACTCGCCCGCTGGTCCGGAGCCGAGGTCATCGCGACCGTGAGCGGCCCCGCCAAGGCCACACTGGCCCGTGCCGCCGGCGCAGGTCACACGATCGACTATCGGAGCGAAGACGTGGTGGCAGAAGTACGCAGGGTCGCTCCTGATGGGGTCGATTGCATCGTCGAGGTCGCGCCAGAGGCCAATGGCGTCGTGGATTCCAAAGTGTTGGCCGCGCACGGCACCATCGCCATCTACGCAGTCGGCGATGGCACATTTCCCACGCGGTTGCTCTACCGTAGCGCTCGCATTCAATACGTCCTCGTGTACACCGTTCCCGCGGAACCAAAGGCGCAAGCTGTTCGAGACGTGACATCCGCACTCCGGGACGGCGCTCTCAGGGTGGGCGATGACGCCGGTCTTCCACTCCACCATTTCCCGCTCGAGCGAACCGGTGACGCTCACGATGCAGTGGAGAACGGAGCTGTCGGAAAGGTGTTGATCGACGTTGGCGGGTAACGGGCGAAGAGCCACGACCATGTCAACGGCATTCGACAGGCGCCCCGCGCCAGGCCCTTTTGCGAAAGAGCTCAGGCTGGACGTTGATGGCATCACCCTCTCCGGACTGGCCGCCTTTCCCTCTGGCGCGTCGCCTCGGGCGCTGATCGTTGCGATCCACGGACTCGGTATGCACGCCGGATACTTCGACACGCACACTGCCCCCGGGCTCTCGCTCCTGCAGCTGGCCTCCGAGACCGGGTATGCGGTGTGGGCTCCTGACCGCCCCGGAACCGGGGGGAGCACCGACCTCCCCCAAGAGTCACTGACCTTGTTCGGTCAGGCCGATCTGCTCTTGCGGGCCGTTGACGCCTTCAAAGCCCAGCACGACGTGGACGCCGGAGTGGTTCTCGTGGGTCACTCGTACGGGCTCAAGGTGTGCTGGGCCATGGCCGCTCGAGACGGCGACCGACGCCTGCTCGGAGTCGACGGTGCCAGCTCTGGAATCACCTACGGCTTCGAGTGGTCCTCCGGGTCCGACACAGAGCACGCGACGGAGCACAGACCTCCCGTCCTGAACACGTGGGGACCACGCGCGCTCTATCCACCTGGTGCCATTGAGCGCACTGCCATTCCGGCGCACGACGACCCGGCGGTCCAAAGGGCCGAGGGGCCGCGCTGGCCGGCAGAGATTCGTTCCATGGGACATCGCATTGGGATACCCATGCGAATCACCTTCGGTGATCACGAGTCCATCTGGCCCATCTCCCAAGCCCATTTCGACGACATGCACGCGGTGTTCGGCAATGCCCCGCACCTCGAGATTGGCGTCGAGCCGTACGCCGGGCACAACATGGGCCTCGGGTGGGCCGCCCGGTCGTACCACCTCAAGGTGCTGACCTTCGTGGAGCGTTGCCTTCTGTTCCGCCGGCTCGACTGATCGGCCTGCGCGTGAACACGTGGTCGGACCGAGGTCCGAATTGCCGCCGGTCAGTCGCAGAGCATCCGGGAGACACCCTCGCGCCGGTCGGCAATCTGTGCGCGGCGCTCACCGGGCGTGTACGTCCTGGCCCCAGGCAGGTGACCTGAGATCTCGGACAGCTTGAGCACCGTCGTCCGTGGAGCCTCTGGGCCGGTCGCGCCGGCGAGGCGCAAGATGAGCACGCCGCACCGAAGGCCCGTGGTGTCGAGCCAGTTGTGGACTCCGGGATCCCCGGCTGACAGCACCATCCGGAACACCCCGTCGGCGTCGCGATCCGCCTGGGCCTGGTTGATGGTGGTCAATCGGTTTGCGTAGTCGAGCGTGTGCCACAACGACGACGCGAGCTGCAGGCCCCAGAATTCGGCACCGGGGTCGGGCAGCTCAATGAGGAGCGCATCTTCAGGACCAAGGTCCCACCACCCGCTGTAGACGTCGGGCAGCTTGGTACCACTCCGGGACGCGCTCGAGCCGAATGCGTTCGGGTTCAAGGCGAGGCGGCTCGACTCTCGGATCCAGAAGCGGATCGCGCCTTCGAGGATCCAGTCGCCGACCAGGTCGAACTCGGCCGCGACCCGGTTGCTTCGATGCTCCGGGCGCGGTGCCAGCTCGCCGTCGAGGCACTCGATGCGGAGGCGGGACTTCTCGGCCGAGAGCCAGTCGTCGAAGAGTTCCCGCACGAGGATCCCGGTCGTGCCGGGATGCATCGGCCACCAGTTCTCCTCGCGTTCTGGGCCACCGACGAAGACCTCGAAGTTGCCGTCGGCGTCGTTCGGCAACTCGTCGCGGGTGATCGTGCGCGCCGGCGAGCTCTGCCGGAAATCCATCGACAGATACCGTGCGTTGCCGATCCGGCCGTACACCCGATAGGCGCGGTCGTCGCGCACCATGGCCCGCCGGTACACCGCGTCGGGGCTCGCCGCGCCCCAGTCGAGGAGGTGCAGCCGGTAGGGCTGAGAGAACATCGGCTCGAGCGGGCTGGTGTTCAGCAGGGCAGCGTCGACCGCGTACGCCGTCATCGTGAGGAGGTAGCGGTATGACTCGGCGCGGTCGACGGGGCTCTCGGTGAGGTCGAGGTCGGAGAGGAGTCGGGCACTCTCCTGAAGGCGCCGACAGTAGGTGTCGACGGTTTGTTCGCCCAACGGAACGTCGGGGCCCTCGGGGAGAGCGCGGAGCAGCTTGTCGATGAGAGCCGCCGACGGCATCCGCGCCGCAGCGAACGGTGACGACTCGGCGGACTCTTCGCTCATCTGCTTCAGCTCACTCCCACGTTCATCGTCGCGACCTGGCCTTGGACCGCGGCGGATGTTAACGTCCGACCCGCTCGCACACCAGCAGTGCTGAACCTGGAAGGAGCGATGATCACCACCCCCGATGAACTTCTGGACCGTGCTCGTCAGCGTACCGGGCTCTCCGATTTCGGACCCGACGGGTGGCAGCCGGGTTTCGAGCACCTCATCGCGGCGGTTCCCGAGGATGTCGGCGACGACCACGACGCAGTCGCTCGGATCGAGGAGATCGTGGTCACTCGCCTGGTCAATCGACTGCGCATCGAGGAGTGGTACGCAGCACACGGCGACGAGGCCGCCGCCAACGAGCTCGAAGATCTCCTGATCGTGATCGGGACCGGTCGATCCGGCACGACGGCGACCCACTACCTCCTGGCGGTCGACCCTCGCTTCCGCACGCTGCGCAAGTGGGAGATTGAAGATCCGGTTCCCCCACCCGATCTGGCGACGGAGCTCAACGACCCGCGGCGGCCGAAATCGGTCCAGGCCAATGCCAGGCACATCGTCACCGTCGACCAGCACACCGAAGACCGCAAGATCCACGAGCTGTCGTTCCACGACGACGGAATGACCATGGGACTGACGACCCACGCGCGCTACTGGCGCGACGCGGACCACACCAGTGCGTTTCCCTACCACGAGCGTGTCCTGCGGATGCTCCAGTCGCACCGGCCACCGTACCGGTGGCTTCTCAAGAGCCCCGACTACATGTATTTCCTGCCGCCGCTCGCGGCCTACTACCCCAGCGCGAAGTTCGTCGTCACCCACCGCGACCCGGTGAAGGTGATCCCCTCCGCGTGCAGCGTCATCGTGGAGCACACCAGAATGCGGCTCCCGGACTTCGACCCCGATCCCGCTCAGTTCGGGCGCGAGATCCTCGAGCACATGCTCGAAGCGGCGACGCGAGGCATGGCCGCACGCGCGCGAGATCGGAGAGGACCGGTTCGTCGACGTCGGGCAACCGGAGCTCCGCGCCCGTCCCCTCGGGATTGCACAACGGATCTATGACTTCGCGGGGATCGACCTCACCGACGATGTGCGGGCGGCCATGGTCGACTGGAGCAGCGGCAAAGAAGCCGGGCCGCGCGGTGAGCACCGATACGCACCGGAGGAGTTCGGTCTGACCGACGACCAGATCCGCGAGGCCTTCTCCGAGTACCTCGACCGCTTCGGAGAGTACTGCCGACCGAGGTCCTGAGCCCGGCGATTTCTCCCTGGTCAACGGCTACGATGAGGAAAGTGACCATGGAACCGGTTGGCGACGACCGGAGCGACGCCTTTGATCTCTCCCTGGCCGTCTCGTCGTTGCAGTCCAACAACACCGACTCTCGCATTCTGCTGAAATTGCTCGTGACGCAACTTGCCGAGGTGCTTGGAAGTCGGATCAGGGTCGAGCGTGCCGGTGGCCGCTTCAGGAAGTCCGATGAGATCAGGTCCGTGGAGATCAACCTTGGTGACGACACGCTGCGGGCCGACGTCGAAGGCGCCGTGGTGCGGTGCAGCATCGGCCATGCATCGGGCGGCATTCGGATCAGAAGCGAGCAGGTCGGCATGGACGCCTGGATCACCCGTCTCCTCACCATGTTGCACAACGAAGCCGCGCACAGCGAGGAGACGCGGGTCGCTCTCGAGAACATCGTGATCGGAGGGTCGTCATGACCCAGCCTCAGGACTTGCCCAAGGACGCGACGCACCGACTGGAAGAGCTCGAGCACGGGCTCTTCACATCGGACCTGTCGGTCAACGAGTTCCTCCTCGTCAAGGAGGCCGGGTTCCACCCCCTCGGCTTCGTCATGGGCTCGTCGATCTACCACATCGGACTCCAGACGCGGAGGTGGGGAGAGAGCCAAGAGCTCGCCAAGCTGACCGAGGCCATGTACACGGCGCGTGAATTGGCCATGAACCGCATGGAGGAGGAGGCCGAAGAGCTCGGCGCGGACGGGGTGGTCGGCGTACGGCTCGACGTCAACTACTACGAGTGGGGCAACGACTCGGCCGAGTTCATCGCCTTCGGAACCGCCGTGAAGGCCGAGGACGGCACCTCGTATCGGAACGCCGACGGGAAACCGTTCACCTCCGATCTCTCCGGGCAGGATTTCTGGACGCTCATGCAGACGGGCCATACCCCGCAGGGGTTGGTCATGGGCACGTGCGTCTACCACATCGCCCACCGCAAACTCACCCAGGCGCTGGGCTCGATGGGCCAGAACGCGGAGCTCCCGAATTTCACCCAGGCGCTGTACGAAGCCCGGGAGTTGGCTATGACCCGAATGCAAGATGAGGCAAACCGGCTCAAGGCCAACGGGATCGTCGGAGTGCGTCTGGAGGAGAAGTCGCACCAGTGGGGATCGCACACCATTGAATTCCTCGCGTTGGGTACGGCCGTCACCAGGACGACGGGCGACGTCACGCTCCCGAAGCCGATCACGATCATCTCGCTCGACAACTGATGGGCGACAACGCCGACGGCCTTCCCGAGGCAGCAGTTCGGCGCCTCGAAGCGCCCGCCTTCTCCTCGGGGTTGTCGGTACCCGACTTCGCCGCATGTGTCGATCTCGGCCTCCAACCGGTCGGACTGGTACAAGGCTTCTGCGTCATGCAGTGGGGCTGGTATGGGCCGGGGTCCGGGTTCGGGCGTGGAATGAACCCGTCCACATACGGCGGGCAGGGCAGTGACGGCTACAGCGAGACCTACCGTTGTCCCCACGGATTCGTCTCGAACGAGCACCGGTCCTGGGGCCAGAACCTCGAACAGGTCTGGGTCGAGTCTGCCTGGTCGTCGGGATACCGGTCCGCCTACGACCGGATGCTGCAGGAGGCCGAGTCGATCGGCGCCCACGGCATCGTCGGCGTGGCCGACCGCGTCATGCCATTGGCGGACACCGGCACCACGGAGTTCCATCTCGTGGGCACAGCCATCCGGGTCGAGGATGGACCAGCTCCCGCTGGAGGCGTGCCGTGGACGACCTACCTGGCCGGCCAGCGGCTGACCAAGTCGATTGAGGCCGGCTTCATGCCCGTGGCCGTGGTGGCCGCCATGGCATCGGTGAGGGTGTGGGCCTACTGCATCACCGAGTACCTGATGGAAGGGAGCGGGGTATGGGGTGGGCCAACCTCGCCATACGAGATCGAGCAGGTCAGCAAGGCGCACACGGCGGTGCGGCAACTGGCCCGGAAGGACGCCCGCCGGCAGCTCTCCGGGGACATGCTGCACGGCGCCCGGATCGAGGTGGTCACCAAGGAGTTGGCGCAGGGCGACGAGGTGATCGACTGCACGTTGCGTGGAAATCGGATGCGTCGGTTCAAGGAATTCGATGTCGTGGAGCCGCCACGACCCACCGTGCGCCTCACATGACCGCCAGCCCGCTCGACGTGAGAGCGGAGATGCTCAGGGGAGCTGAATCCCTTGCCGGATCGCCACCGCCGGGTCGATCCCGTGCCGTCACGTCGGACCTGTCCATCGACGAAGCGCTCCTCCTCCATGGCGCCGGATGGGAGCCGGTCGATCTCGTCTGCGGGGTATCGGTGGTCTCGGTGCCTGTCGGGGTCTGGAACTGGGGACAGGGGCAGATCTCCGTTGCCTCGGCGGCGCACAACACAGCCGTCGGGAATGCCTCGGCGCGGCTCAAGGGCGAGTGCACCAAGGTGGAGGGCCATGGTGTCGTCGGCGTTCGCGTCGAGGTCGAGGTGCACACGCATCACATCGACGTCGAACTGATCGGCACGGCAATTCGTCCGCTCGGCGGAGCTTCGAAACCTTCCTCGGTGTTCGTGTCGGACCTCTCGGCTCGCGATTTCACGCTGCTCGACAGTGCCGGTTGGATGCCCGTCGGGTTGGCCTTCGGGGCCAGTTTCGTCTATGCGCCCCGCCGATCGGCCGGGGACACACTGAAGCAGAAGACGCAGAACGTCGAGCTCACCAACTTCACCGAGGCCATGTACTCGGCGCGTGAGTCTGCGATGGAGCGGATGCAGCGCTCCGCTCTGGACGCCGGAGGGCAGGGCATCGTGGCGGTCAAGGTCACCGAGGGGCCACTGCGCTTCGCTCACCATGCCGTGGGATTCACGGCCTGGGGAACCGCGGTGCGCCTGACGGCAGATGCCCATCGGTTCGTTCGCCCCGAGGTGGTGCTTCCTCTCGACGACATGGTCGTGACGTTCGAAGCGACAAGTCTGAGGCGGTCATAGGGTGTGGGGAATGCCTCGAGACACCAGCGTGTGGCTCAGATACCCTGACGTCATGAGTGGGGGTGAGCGATGACGATCTACGACCTCGTCGTGCGCAACGGCACGGTGATCGATGGATCGGGCGCCGCTCGTCGAAGGGCCGATGTCGCGGTGGTGGGCGACCGTATCGCCGCAGTCGGCGACCTCGAGGGATCCGGTCGCGAAGAGATCGACGCCGAGGGTCACGTGGTGGCTCCGGGGTTCGTGGATGCCCACACGCACATGGACGCGCAGGTGTTCTGGGACGAGCTGGGTACGTCCTCGTGTTGGCACGGGGTCACCACCGTCGTGATGGGGAACTGCGGATTCACCCTGGCGCCGGCCCGGGTCGACGAACGGGCGCTCGTGGTGCGCAACCTCGAGCGGGCCGAGGACATTTCGGCCGCGGCGATGGCGGAGGGCATCGACTGGACCTGGTCCACCTATCGGGAGTATCTCGATGCCGTCGAGGCCACCCCGAAGGGCCTCAACCATGCAGGCTCAATCGGGCACTCGGCACTGCGCACATGGGCAATGGGTGAACGGGCCTTCAGCGAGACCGCGACCGATCACGACCTCGAGGTCATGGGGCAGGAACTCCGCGATGCCCTCCGGGCGGGAGCGGTCGGGTTCACCACGTCGCGCAGTGCCGGACACACCACGTCCGACGACCGCCCGGTGGCGTCCCGTCAGGCATCGTGGAGCGAGGTGGTCGCACTCGTCGAGATCATGGCCCGGGAGAGTGCGGGTGGCTTCCAGCTCGCCGCGGAAGCCCACCACCGGGATCCCGAAGGCATGGCCGACTACGAACGGCGACTCCAAGAACTGGCGCTCTCCACCGGTGTGCCCGTCATGTACGGGGTCATCGGCGGAAAGACCACGCGGCTCATCGACGACACCGTGGCCCGTGGCGGCAAGATGATCGGATTGACCCACTCCCGCGGGGTCTCAGAGGTGCAGTCGTTCCGGACCCAGCTCGTCTTCGACCGGCTCCCCGAATGGCAGGAGGTGCGCACGAAGCCGCTGGACGTGCAGCGTCGGCTGCTCGAGGACCCAGAGGTGCGGGCGCGCCTCGTCCACGCGGCCAAGCACGGTGACTACGGAAACGCGCTCGGCCCCGACGCGTCGAGACCGAACTTCGACCGGCTCAAAGTCATGACATCGCCGTACCTTCCGAACCCCAGTGTGCGCGAGCTGGCCGACCGTCGCGGCATCGATCCCGTCGAGCTCGTGATCGACCTTGCGCTCGAGCAGGACTTCGACGTCTTCTTCCTGCAATTCTTCAGCGACGAGAGCGAGGACGAGGTCGTCGCCATGCTCAGGAACCCCAACACCGCCATGACCTTCTCTGACGCGGGGGCCCACGTGGGTCAGATCATCGACTCCTCCATTCAGTCGCATCTTCTCGCCTTCTGGGTACGAGAGCGTCAAGCGCTGACACTCGAGGAGGCGATTCAGATGATCACCCGTCGGCCCGCGGCGATCTGGCGACTCCGTGACCGGGGGTTGCTCGCGGAGGGGTTCGCCGCTGACATCACCATCTTCGACCCCGAGACGGTGGGACCGAACATGCCGAGCGTGGCCTTCGACCTGCCCGGTGGAGCCCGTCGGCTGGTACAGACCGCGCGTGGGTACAAGTCCGTTGTCGTGAACGGGCAGGTACATTTGAAAGACGGTCAGCCGACGGGAGCGCGTGCCGGGCAGTTGCTGCGCGCCGACCTGCCGGTGCCAAATTAGGGGCCGAACGAAGAGACGTGGCAAGAGGGGGGAGCTGCCGAGTGAGCATCCTGGATCCGCCGAGGTCGCAACTCGACCTTTCGAGTACGACCTTCATCTCGTCCGATTCACACGTGATCGAGGACCCTGCCCTCTGGGCCGATGTCCTGCCGGCCGATCATTGGGGAAAGCTCGAATCGGCGTTCGGGCGGAAGCCGGGGGCGTACGACGCCGCGGCGAGGGTTCCCGAGATGGCGGTCGACGGTGTGTCCGCCGAGGTCCTGTACCCCTCCCTGGCGATGAAGCTGTTCACTCTGGAGCCCGACGCGCAGGCCGAGTGCTTCCGCCGTTACAACGAATGGTTGGCCGGTTTCTGCGAGGTCGCACCGAACCGACTGATCGGTGTCGGCCTGATCCCCACCTACGACATGGACCGCGCGCTCGACGAGGTCCGGTGGTGCGACGAGCATGGCTTACGTGGCGTGCAGATCTGGCAGAGCCCTCACCCGGACCTCCCGTTCACGAGCGATCACTACGACCGTTTCTGGGCCGAGGCCGCCCGTCGGGGACTCCCGGTGAGCTTGCACGCGATCACGGGGTTCGACCACAGCCGTGAGCTCTTCGAGTCGATGGGTGACGGCGACGTGGGCGGTGGTGTGTCGTTCTTCCGGGTCACGAACCACTGCCTGTCCTCGGTGATGGACACGCTCCTCGATCTCGTCTTCTCGGGCACCCTCGACCGCTACGTTGGGCTCAAAGTCGTGCTGGTCGAGAACGAGGTCGGCTGGATCCCGTTCGCGCTCGACCAATGGGACTTCTTCTTCAGAAGGTTCGACCGCGGTGTGGGGCTCACGCGTCTTCCCTCGGAGTGTTTCGCTGACCACGTCTACGCGACCTTCCTCGCCGATCGGACGGTCCGCCATGTGGTCGGGCAGATCGGCGCGGGCAACGTGATGTGGTCCAACGACTACCCGCACGGCATGTCGACCTGGCCCCACTCGCGAGAAGTTGCGCAGCAGACCCTGGCGGGGCTGGACAGCGCTCAACTCGGGGCGGTCCTCTCGGCGAACGTGAAGGAGCTCTACGACATCGAGGTCGAGGACTAGCTGTCAGACCCCCGGATCGGCTCGCTGTATTGCACGTCGAACCAGATGGGCAGGAGGTGCTTCACGTAGTAGGCGTGATAGGCCCTGCCGCCCAGGGTGCCGTCCGGATACTCCTTCAACTGGATCCGGTCGTCCTTGCCCTTCCACTGCCTGACCTTGGCCAGGGTGTCGTCCACATCCGCCCGCGACGCCTGTTCGAACCCGAGATGGTCGAATCCATTCGCCGTCATCGGTGCATCCCCCTCAATGAGCAGGATGAACGACCCGTTGTCGAGCCCCATGGTGCAGCTGCTCTGGCCGAACATGTCGCCGTGGCTGAATGTGAATCCGTACACGTCCCCGTAGAACGAGACCACGTCGGCCCGAAATTCCTCGGTCAGCGATCCCTTCGGCAAGGTGATCTCCATGTGGTTGAAACGAATCTCCACAGGTCCGACGTTAGTGCCACCATTGACGCGCGAGGCCCTGATAGTCAACTCTGTAATGTCACTTTCATCTCATTTTTGGGAACTCAGGGCCTGGGCCGGGGCCTGGGTACCCGGGCTCGGCGGAATGGGCCATTGTTGGGATGAACGAGTCAAAGGAGGAGACATGAGCCAGGGAGTACCTCGCTACATACTCGTGTCGTCGGACGCGCACGCCGGTGCGGACTTGTGGGACTACAAGGCGTACCTGCCCAAGGCGTTCCAAGAGGAATTCGATGCGTGGGCAGCGGAGTTCCACGACCCATGGACGGACTTCGACCGCGAGATTGATGCCGCTGAGGATGAAGGGCTCAAGATGGGCCGGGTCTCGTTCGTCTCGCCCTACAGCTGGGAGAGCGATGTCCGCCTCAAGCACATGGACCAAGAGGGCATCGCCGCCGAGGTCGTCTTCCCCAACACCGTGCCGCCTTTCTACCCGAGCGGCGTGATCACCGCTCCGGCCCCGAGCACCGACGAAGAGTACCGGTACCGATGGGAGGGCATAAAGGCGCACAACCGCTGGCTGGCTGACTTCTGTGCCTTGGCGCCCGGTCGACGACTCGGGCTGGCACAGGTCTTCCTGAACGACATCGACGAGGCAGTCGCCGAGGTCAAGAAGGCCAAGGAGGTGGGCCTGGCGGGGATCCTCATGCCGGGTGACCACATGAAGCAGCTGGTCAACATCTATGAGCCCCGCCTCGATCCGTTCTGGGCGGTGTGCAGCGAGCTGAACCTCCCGGTTCACCGCCATGCCACCTCGTCGGGAGAGTCAGAACAAGAACACGGACCCCCGGCCCTGGCGATCGGGGCGCACGAGATCGAATTCTTCTTCATGCGTGGCCTCTCCCAACTCGTCTGGGGCGGTGTCTTCCAGCGGTTCCCGGACGTGAAGTTCGTCTTCACCGAGAGCTCGATCGCCTGGGTGCCTGCGGAGCTCGCAAAGCTGGACGCCGAGATGACGGTCGGCAGGATCAAAGGGCATGCCGGGTACGCGGTGTTCAACAAAGCGGTCCGGAACCTCGAGCTGTCGGCCAGTGAGTACTGGCAACGCAACTGCTGGTTCGGCGCGTCACTCCTGCGCCCCTCCGACATGGCCCTGCGCGATCGGATCGGCGTGAACAAGCTCATGTGGGGGGCCGACTACCCACACACGGAGGGCTCGTTCCCGTATTCCCGGGTGGGCTTGCGATTGCTGTTCTCCGATGTCCCCGAGGACGAGGTGCGCTTGATGACATCCGGAAATGCCGCCGTCGTCTACGACCTCGACCTGGACCGACTGCAGAAGATTGCCGACGAGATCGGGCCGACGGTCGAGGAGGTGGCCACTCCGGTCGTTCCGGACGAACTGCCCCGGCAGACCATGTCCGCCACGGTGGGCGCCGGGCTCGAGACCCTCGCCCGCCCAGGAGCCCAAGAGCCCGCTGCTTCTTGAAACGGCCGGACCGGCTGACTGCCATTGGTTCGCCGATTGTGCTCGTTGCGGTGCTCGCAACGAGTTGCGCGCTGCCGTCTGGTCCGTTGGCGTCGCCGCGCACCACCACGAGCTCGACCTCCACGACCACCACGACTGAGCCCCCCGTCGCACCCCTGGCCTGGTCACTCTGTGGCGTCGACCTGCAGTGCGCCAACCTCACGGTTCCACTCGACTCTGCCGACCCGGACGGGCCGACCATCCCGATCGCCCTGGCCCGGCATACGGCGGAGGTTCCGGCGGCGCGGATCGGATCGTTGGTGATCGATCCTGGTGGCCCCGGCCTCTCGGGCGTGGACGACATGGCGAACGAGCTGAGGGTGCTCACGCCACGGGTCCTCGACGACTTCGACATCGTGATGTTCGACCCCAGGGGCGTGGGCCGCAGCGATCCGCTCACGTGCGGTGAGACCCCCGGAAGCCCACCGGCGAACCCCCCGGACCCGGTCCCGGTCACGTCGGCCCAGCAGGCCGAGCTGATCGCGCAGCTGAGGCAGTACGCAGCCGCCTGCGAGCGCGCGAGTGCCGAGATCCTCCCGCACGTCGGTACCGTCGACGTCGCGATGGACTTGGACCGGCTCCGACAGGCCCTGGGTGATCCCGGCCTGACCTACATGGGTCAGTCGTACGGCTCCCTGCTCGGTCTCACCTACGCCGCGCTGTTTCCGACGCACGTGCGCGCCATGGTGCTCGACGGCGTCATCGATCCCGCCATCTCCTACGACCAGTTCACGAAGGAGCAGGCTGACAGCTTCGAGGCGATGCTCAGCGCGTTTCTCGCGTGGTGCGCGGGTACCGCTGCCTGTCCGTGGCGTCCCACGGGAGATGCGACCGCCGCACTCCTCGGGATGCTCGCGGCTGCCGTCACGTCACCGGCACCGGCCGGTGTCGGGCGGAGCGCGGGTGCAGGCGAGCTCTACGACGCCCTCCTCGACGGCCTGTACTCCCGCGATGACTGGTCGCGGCTCGGCGCTGCACTGGCGGCGGATGCTGCCGGCAACGGTGCTGCGGTCGTGGCCATGTCGGACCGTTACAACGACGCCGGGACGCCCAATCAGGACGATGCCGAGGCCGCGATCGACTGCCTCGACCATCCCGTGTCGCGGCGCACGGCGACCTACGGTGCACTGGCCGAGTCCTTCGGGGTGTCGGCACCCGTCTTCGGACCCCTTCTCGCCTGGGGCGAGGCAGCCTGCAGCGTGTGGCCGGCGCGTCCGACCCGGACTCCGGGACCGGTGGCTGCCCCCGGCGCGCCGCCGATCCTCGTCGTGGGCACGACCGACGATCCTGCGACCCCCTATGCCTGGGCGGTGAGCGTCTCTCACGAGCTGGACCGTGGCGCGCTCTTTGACCCGGGACGGCGGCGACCACGTCGCCTACTTCTACAGCAGCTGTGTACGCGAGGACGTGGAGTCGTATCTGGTCGCTGGCGTCACACCCCCACCAGGCGCGGTCTGCACCAGCTGAGCCTGGAAAGTGGCCTCGCTGCGACCTACAGACGGGCCAGGTCGGTGCCGTGCCCGATCTGGACGATGAACTTGTCCTCCTTGCCGGGCACGAGGAGGGTGGCCGTGTGGAAGGCCAGCCGGTTTCCCACCTCGGCGCCTGATCGGGCCACCACCTCCACCCGGAGCTCGGCGAACAGGTACCACTCCTCGACGACCCGCTGGAGCAGCTCGACCGACTGCACCTCGTAGAGGGCGAAGAACGCCCCGAAGTGCTCCCGGAGACCGTCCAGACCGTCGAGCCCCGTGATGGTTCCCGTGTCCTCCACGTAATCACGTATCGCCGACTGGCAGCCCGGACTGAACAGTGAGACCACGCCGTCGACATCGTTGGCGTGCAGCGCCTCGATCAGCTGGTTGTGCAACCCCAGCAGGTGGCGGCGTATCTCCCGCGTGCTCTTCGGCTCGGCCACCGCCAGGTCCTTGCCCAGAAGAGTACGGTCCATCCGCACCCAGGCGAGCTCGCCGGTGATCCCTGGTCCATTCGTGACGGGCAGGATGAGGACCATCTCACGCTCACCCACCTCGCCGTCCGACTTGGTGCGGCTCGTGGCGACGTCCTCGTGCATGGCGTACCACTCGCCGCGGATCTCGAGCACCGGCTCCGAACCGAGCACATCGGAGTGCCCGCGGATCATCTTGTACATCTCCTCAATGCCCTCGAAGGTGGTGTGCACCGGCAAGACGATGCTGCCGTCGGGCTGGGGGATCATCATGATCGCCCATGCCCACGGGCCACCGGGTACCAGGGTTTCGAGAATGGTCGGGACGTGCCCCGTGCTCTCGAGGCGGACGTGGTTCCAACCTTCGGCCGCGGCGTGGACCTGCGCCTCGGCGCTTCGGCGCAACAGGTCGGGATCGATGTCGATCACGGGCTTCGTCAACATGCGCGCTCCTCGGTCACTCCGGACTCTCCAACCTTGGCGGGAGCCGGTTCGATCGATCCGACACTACAGGTCTCCATGCGCCGCTGCGGTGCCGCGTCGGTCAGATCCTCCGAAGCTCCAACACCGGAATCGTCCGGACGCCGGCCGTCTTCTCGGCGTACTCCGCGAAACCCGGGTACCGGGTGGCCTGCTCCTGGTAGATGCGGTCGCGTTCTGCACCCTTGACCTCATGTACGGAGACCGCGTAGGTCTCCGTACCTCGTTCGACGTTGCCCTCCCCCGCCGCGACGAGGTTGTAGTACCAGTCAGGGTTGGTCGGGGCCCCGGCCTTGGAGGCGAACACGAAGATCCGGTCGTCGTCACTCTCGTCGGGCAGGTACATCATCGGGTTGACCAGCTCCCGTCCGCTCTTTCGCCCGCAATGGTGCACCAGGACGATGGGAGCACCATCGAACTGGCCCCCGATGCGGCCTTCGTTGGCGCGGAACTCCGCGATGATCTTGTCGTTCCACTCGCTCACGTCACGCTCCTCGCTCGTGCCTGCCCGGTTCAACCGCTCGTCGGAGCCGCCTCGTCCCGAATGTGACCCTGGCGCCGTCAATGAACCGGCGGAGGGTGCCCCTGCGCGCTCGAGGCCAGCGCCGGATCCCAGCGGCAGACCGTGCAGGCGTGCGCCACGACGGATCGACCGAACTCGGTGGCGGCGGCGAACGGGTCCGGCGAGCGGATCACCTCGTCCCAGTCCAGGACGTACTCACCGAGCTGGCCCTCCCAGCGCGCTCGAGGTCGGTGACAGGCTTGCCTCCCCGAAGCTCTCGGGAGTCGGGGAGGCGAACCCGAAGAAGGCGGGGTGAGGGTAGCGACGGTCACCGGGCCACCAGCCGACCTCAACCTGCTGGACATCGCCCGAGTTGCGCATGATGAAGTCCGTCGAGGGCGGATCTGCGGAAAGCCCCGAATAGAGGCTCACGGCCAGATCGAAGCTGCCCCACCAGGCATTCACCGGGCTGGAGCGACCACGATACGGAGCGCGTACCGCCGCCAGGACGAGCGCTGCCCGCGTGGCGGCGGCGAAGTACCGGTCCACCTCGACCGGGTCGTAAGTCCGGTGGTCCTCGTCCTCGTCGAGTGCGACGGTCCACGGCACCTCTTGAGGCGCCAGCCTGATGGGGAACGCGCCGACCAGGTGCGTCACTGCACCGAGAACCTCTCGGGTGACCGCACCGACGGGCCGGTTCGGGGTCAGCGCGATATGCGTGCGCCGGCCGTCGCTGTGCTCAATCACGAACTGGTGCGCGTGCAGATCGAGGGTGGCCACCAGAGCGCCCGAACGGTCGGGGGCCGCGAGGGCGGACGTCTCCCATCCCCGAGCAGTCAGTCGCAGGGCAGCGTGCTGGAGCTGCGGTTCCGGTGGCGCCAGCGCGACCGACAACTTGCCGAGCACCTGAGTGTGCGCGTGCAGCGTGTCACAGGTCGCGCTCCACTCGTCGTAGGACGACAACGGGCTCCAACCGAGTGCCATCGTTCACCCCCTTCGCTCAGACGAGCCAGCCGGGTCGGGACCAGCACGTCACCCCGGCGCCCACGCGGGCTCCACCTCGATCGCGGAGGCCGGTTCGGGGCCACCCGTCACCAGGAGCAGGGTGATCACGGCGGCCGCAGCCAGGAACACGGCCCCGAGGGTGAAGGCCACGGTGTAGCCGTGCACGAGCCCGGCCGGTACCGACGTGGGTCCATGGGCCGAAATGAATGTGGCCGTCGCCGTGGCCGCCACGGTGTTGAGCAGGGCCGTTCCGAGCGAACCCCCCACCTGCTGCGTCGTGTTGACCATGGCGCTGGCCACGCCCGAGTCGGACCGCCCGACATTGGTCAGCGCGGTGCTGCTCAGGGCGGGGAAGGCGAACCCCAGTCCGAGGCTCATGACGACCAGCGGACCGAACACGTATCCCCAGAAGGACGTGTCGACGCCGATCTGGGTGAGCCACCCCAGCCCCAGTGCGCCCGCCGCCAGACCTGCGGCCATGGGGATCCTGGGCCCGGATCGGGGCACGATGGCCGCCGACGCCGTTGCGCCGATGATGACCCCGAGCGCGAACGGGAGGAAGGCAACCCCGGCCTTGAGCGCCGAGTAGTGCAACACCGTCTGCATGTAGTAGCTGAGGAAGACGAACATGGCGAAGAGCCCCGCACCGAGAAGGAACGAAGCCAGGAACGACCCGCCGCGGTTGCGCTCCAACACGACGCGGAGCGGCAGGAGCGGATGCGAGGAGCGGGCCTCGACGGCGACGAACGCCGTGAGCAGCACCACTGCGGCGGCGAGGAACGTCAGCGTCGTCGACGACCCCCATCCGTCGAGGCTCGCCTTGGTGAAGCCGTACACCAGGCTCACCAGCCCCAGCGTCGAGAGCAATGCGCCGGGGATGTCATAGCGGGTGGTGCCGCTGATCCGGCTCTCGTGGACCACGCGGCTCGCCGCCAGCGCGGCGAACAGCGCAAGGGGGACATTGACGAGCAGGCACCACCGCCACGATGCGTACTGGGTCAACAGTCCACCGGCCAGAACTCCGATCGCACCGCCTGCGCCGGACACTGCTCCGTACGCTCCGAACGCCTTCGCCCGTTCGGCCGGGTCGTGCTGGAAGGTGATCGTGAGGATCGACAGCGCTGCCGGCGCCATCAGCGCGGCGAACGCGCCCTGGAGCGCACGGGCTCCGAACAGCATGCTCTGGTCCACCGCCAGGCCGCCGAGCGCGGAGGCCCCGGCGAATCCGATCAGGCCGACGGTGAACATGCGCTTGCGCCCTCCGTAGTCAGCGATCCGCCCCCCGAGGAGGAGCAGGCCGCCGAACGCCAGGGTGTAGGCAGTGATGACCCACTGCCGGTTGGCCACCGAAATATGGAGCGCATGTTGAGCCGACGGCAGGGCGATGGTCACGATGGACGCGTCGAGGACCACCATCAGCTGCGCGATCACGACCACGGCCAGAATGCCCCAGCGTCTGGGATCGGGCTCTGCTCTCGTGGGTGCGTCCCGGCCAACCTCGGCCTGGTCCATCCGACCTCCGCTCGAACTGCGCCAACTCGGGCGACGAAGAGATGTTCCTCGCAGCATAGGGAGCACCCCCTCTCGGCCGTACACCCGCGGTCGTCCTCTTCGGAGCACGAACTCGGGTGAAGCAGGACGAGCTCGTCCGTCTATCCCGAGGTGCAGGCCTTCTGGGATTCACTCGCCCAACCGGGTTCATAGCCCGCAACGTCCCCCGAGGGCGCGTCCGGCTCAGAGCGAACGCAGCTTGAACTCGGCCCCGGCCGGGTCCTTGACCGTGGCCAGACGCCCGTACGGCGTGGCGTCCGGTCCGTTGACGACGGTCCCCCCGAGCGTGGTGGCCTGCGCCACGGCGGCGTCGGTGTCGTCGACGTGCCAGTAGATGGCCCAGTGGGCGTCCGCGTCCGCCGGGAGCCACGTGCGGGAGTCCGCAATGCCGCCGAAGTCCTCACTCGATCCGGGGTTGCGGAACGCGAAGTAGCGGAACTCGTCGGTGTCGGAAACCGCTGCGATCTCGTAGCCGAACACCTCGCGGTAGAAATCCAGAGCCCGCTCGTAGTCCCGGGTGTGCAGCTCGAACCAGCTCGGAGCACCGTGCTCTCCGGTCACCGAGAACCCTGAGAAGGTGTCGGGTTGCCACAAGCCAAAGACCGCGCCGGTCGGATCGGTCAGCACGGCCTGGGTGCCCAGGTCGGCCACCGCCATGGCCCCGCTGTTGACGGTGGCGCCGGCGGCCTCCGCCTTCTTCAACGTGGCATCGATGTCGTCGGTGCAGAAGTACGGCTTCCAGGTGTCGTTGGCCTCCATGTCGCCCATCGAGCCCATACCGCCCGCCGTCTCCGCGCCCTGACGGGCGAAGATGAAGTACCCGCCGAACTCGGGTGCCGGCGCCAGGGCGTCCCAACCGAACAGTTTGCTGTAGAAGGTGCGGCTGCCCTCCACGTCGGAGGTCCACAGGTCGACCCAACAGGGCGCTCCGGCGGGAGTGGTGGTTCGCGTGGTCATGGTGATCCTCCTTGATCGGGCGGCTCTGCCGGTGCGGAGCCGCCGTGGCTGGGTGACATCCCCCGACGTAGGGACGGATCCGAGCATCGGCACTCATCGGAGCGGCGTCGGGTCCACGAGCGATGAGAACACCGGCCCATCCACGTCAACCCTGTGATGGCAGAGCACCCGTGGTGTCGGCTCTCGATCCTCCTGGCCGACGGCACGGTCGTCAGGACCTGGGTCCTCGACGGGCCCGGCCCGCCGGAAATCGGCGCCATCGACGACGTGGCACATCTGGCCCTCGCCGCAGCTCGGCGACGCGAGCGCGCCATCGTGCGGGATCTGGCTCCGGGGATGGGCGAACTCTTGCGCCTGGCCGCGCTGCCCATTGATGCTGCGTCACCCATTGAGGTGGAGCGGCAGGCCGAACTGGGGGAACAGGCGTTCGGGGTTGAGGAAGTCGAGGAAGAAGGCCATCTCGGCGATCTTCCCGCCTGAAACCTCGAGCACCTGGAGCGCCCAGGGGCTCCAACCTCCCTGTGGGTCGGGCCGGTACTGGCCGAAGGCCGGACAGCCGTTCGCCGAGGTGGCGACCAACCGCGATCCGCGACATCCACTCGGTCCCGGCTGCACCATCCATGCACCGATGTCCTGAGCCCCCTGGAGCCACATGGCGAAGGGGGGCATCGACTGGATCGCGTCGTCATGCAAGAGCGACACCAGCGCCGAGACGTCGTAGCGCTCGAACGCCTCGACGTAGCGCTCGAGCAGGGCTGCGTCGTCGCCGTCGAGCGGACGTACCTTTCCCTCACCGGGGAGCGCGGCCAGCGTGGCCCGAGCCCGCTGCAGCGAACTGTTGACTGCCGCGACGCTCGTCTCGAGCAACTCGGCCGCTTCCGAGGCCGACCACCGGAGGACCTCGCACAGGATGAGCGAGGTCCGCTGCCGGGCCGGAAGGTGCTGAAGGGCGGTGACGAAGGCCAACCGGATGGAATCACGCCGTTCGGCCACCTCCGCCGGGTCGAGCACCGACTCGCCGATGGGAGTCACCCACACCACCTCGGGATGCAGCGGGCCGAGGTGCGACTCGTCGGGAGGCGAGGACGGACCCATCTCCATCGGCCGGGCTCGCCGCTGGACCTGCCGGCTCATGTCGATGCAGACATTGGTGGCGATCCGGTACAGCCACGAACGCACGCTGGAACGTCCCTCGAATCGATCAGCCGCCCGGTGCGCGCGCACCATGGTCTCTTGCACCGCATCCTCGGCTTCGAAACCCGAGCCCAACATCCGGTAGCAGTATCCGACGAGCTCTCGCCGGTAGGGCTCGAGCGAGGATGGCTCCAGCCGGGTCAGCGTGGCCACGTCAGGCGACGCTACCAGTGCGCTCATGAACAGTCAGACGGACTCTGGTGGAAGGAATCATCGGCCGAAGTCCCGCGACCGGGTTCGGGGAACCAGGCGGATCAACTCGTCAGCTCAGGGCGCCCCGGGCGCAGCAGTCGAGCACGTGAGCCGTCTCCGCCGGGCGGCTCAAGAACGGCGAGTGCGAGGACACGATGCTCAGAGCCGTCTTCAGGCCCAGCCGGCGCATGAACGCGTTGTCCAGGGACAGGGGGTGTGACCGGTCCTCGGTGGCAATGACGAAATCCCGGGGGATGGGTGCCGACCAGAAACGTGGAGCGTGGAAGGGCTCGAGGGTCGGCCCGACGGGTAGTGGCGTGAGGCGCTCCCATGCCCAGTCCTGATCCTCCGGCGCACAGTCGTGATAGAAGAGCCGATTGGCCGCCACCTGCTTCGTGAGCCGCACGCAGGGGCCTCGTCCGGGGAGGTCGGCAACCTCCATGAACTCCTCGTCGGGCAGCCCTACCGTGTCGGACCAGTCGGTGGCCACGTTGTCCTCCGTGGCCTCGACCATGGCACCTCCTTCGACCGGCACCGACGCCGCCAGATAGATCAGCCTCGCCACCTTGTCGGGGATCTCGTCGGCGGCCAGGCTGATGGCAAACCCACCCATGGAGTGGCCGACGAGGATGTCGCCCTCCTCGACGACCTCGCGCATTGCGTTGCGCCACGCCTCGAGGGAGGCCTTCTCGCGGTGGCGCTCGTTGCACCCGGGGAGGTCAATCGCGAGCGTCGTGTGCCCGAGTTGCTCGAGCTCGGGCGTCATCCGATCCCAGCACCACGCGCCGTGGAACCCACCGTGAACCAGCACGAAGCGCATCGGCATCCCTCCCCCTCAGCACGCTACCGGATGCCTCGCGACTGATCGGGAGACGGCTGTGCTCCGGCGAGGCGTGTTCCTCAGGCCCGAATCTCGTCCTTGAGGTTGTTCCGCAACCAGGTGTGGAGGCCCTCGTCGTCGGTGTGTCCGTGCACGGCCACCGCGTGCTGCGCGGCCGCCGCCACGACCTCGTCCTCCTCCCCCGAGATCGTCAAGGTGCATCCCACCTCGTTCGGGAAGTCCCTGCAATCCGCAACCTTCCGGCTCATGGCTCTCTCCTTCCTGTCAACCCTTGACGTACGAAAGCTTCTCGACGATCTCGTCGCCTCGAATCCGAAACAGGTCCACCCCGCGCACGTGCCCGCCGTCCCACTCGTAGCGCCAACGCTGTACGGCCCTCTCCCCCATGACAACGGTCTCCTCGGGTTCGAATCGTGTTGAATCGTCGTCGAAGATGGCTTGCCACGCGGCGCGGATGCTGGCCGGGCCGGCGTGGCGAACACCGTCCGGGGCCGGTCCGGTGGCCTCGAAGACACAGTCCTCGCTGAGGAGTTCCATCGCGGCATCGAGGTCGTGCCTGGCCCAGGCAGCGCCGAACACCTCGATCAACTCAGCGGGAGACTTGCCGGCCATACGGTCCTCCTGCAGCACTACCCCGTGAACGGGCGGGCCGCATCGGCCCACGGACGTACGCTATGGACAGGCGGTCGGGACGTCAACGGGTCGCACGGGAACCTCAGGCGCCCGGTGGCAACCACGGACTCGCCAGCACGCGGCGCACCATCGGCTCGAAGGTCGAGAGGGGCTCGGATTCGTAGCCGGGGTCGAAGGAGACCTCGTCCCAGTAGGTAGTGAAGTCGACACAGGCCTGGTAGTGGGGGCTGTCACGGAATCGCTCCCGTGCATTGGGGTCCAGGCCCAGGTGACGGGCGTAGAAGTAGGTCTGGAACAGCGGGTGGTGTGCCAGAACCCAGTGGTTGCGTTCGGAGACGAACGGCTTCAGGACCGCTGCCGCCACCTCACCGTGGTTCAGCGGCCCCAGGGTCTCCCCGACGTCGTGGAGGAGTGCGCACACCACGGTCTCCTCGTCGGCGCCGTCACGCAGCGCCCGCGTGGCCGTCTGCACACTGTGCTCGAGGCGGTCCACGGGGTAGGCGTCGTCTCCCGCCAGGCTGCCGAGCATGGTGAGAAGGAGGTCGGGAAGCAGGGTCAGGTTGCGCTCGTGCACCCGTTTGAGCACCTCGAAGTCCTCGTCCGTTCCATCGTCGAGGCGGTCGAAGTGCATCTTGCCGGGGTTGCTTCCCGCCTCCGCGGTGCTCATCGGACGATGCGGCCCCTTCCTCAGCTCACCGGCGCGTTGCCCAGGGGGGTGACACCTCCCGAGGAGATGGCGAACCCGGCCCCCTCCGCCAGCGTGCAGCGCATGGAAGTGGTCGTCGACACGCAGGTGAACGGTCCCAGGGTGATCGCCATTCGGTACGCGAGCGTGGGCGTGTTCACGCCGGCGTTGGAGAGGCATTGCGTCCCGGTGCACACGGCCACCCTGCCATCGGGAGTCAGGGTGGCCGACCGGGGCGGCGAGAGGGTGAGGCACATGGTCTGGCTGATGGAGCTCGACCCGAAGTTGAAGTCGATCTCGCAGCTGATGTTCCCCGAAGGGGAAAGGAATTCGGTCCCCGTCGGCGTCTGCGGCACCAACGTGCCGGTCGTCTGCCCCGCGGTGGAGGTGGTGCCACGCGCCGTGGTCGAGGTCGTCGCCACAGATGTGCTCGTCGACGTGGCCGTCGTCGGTGGCGCTGCGTTGTTGGAGCAGGCAGCCGCCAAGGTCGCACTTCCGATCATCCCGACGAGGGGGCCCGTGGGCCAGTGTCGCCGTCCGCGCACCGACGCAGCCTACGAAGGGGGCGCTCGGCGCGCCAGCATCCGCGGCCGCAGCCCGACGCTGGCGTACGGTGCGGGCCGGGCATGCCCGGCGTACGGGCGTGACCGTACGGGGGTGCACATGAACCAGCTTCCGACTGCTGTTCCGAATCTGGCGGCGGGCGTTGCCGGCGGCCTCATCATCGGAGGGGCCATCTTCCTGGCCCTGTTCTCTGTGGTGTTGCTCGTCCCGATCATCCTGATCGTGGCCAACCGCGCCGAGCCCGACCAGCGCGGCCTCAGGCCCTTGAGCGTCTATCTCTTCGGTATGAGCTTCGTCACGCTGCAGCTGACCTTTGCCGGTTCGGTGCTCATCGTGACCTCGCTGTTCTCGGTCATCGCCCCGCACGATTCACCCTTGACCAACACGGTGGCGCGCCAAGTCGTGATCGGCGCGCTGATCGTGGTGCTCGCCGGCGCAACGTTGCTGCTCCACTTGGGCCGAGGCGTGGAGACCGCCCGGGGGGACGGGCCGGTGACCGGCCCGAACCTGCGCGTGATGCACTCCTACGCCGCCGTCGTCGGCTTCGTGTACTTCCTCCAGCTCGTCTTCGCCCTGGGGACCGCGGTCTACCTGGTCTTCGCGCTCGTCGCACCCGGGGTCTTCGGGAGCATCGGCTCGAGCCGAAGCGGCACGCTGGCCCTGCTGCTCGACCTGGCCTACGTCATGCTGGTGTCCGGCTACATCGTCGTGGCCCACTCGGCCATCGGGCCGTCGGCGCTGCGGCCCGGTCGGGCGCCCGCTCTGCCCGCCGAACCCGAGCCGGCGACGTAGGAATACCCGCGCTCAGTCGGCCGCGATGGCGGCCAGGACGTCGAGGCGCGCCGCCGCGCCGGGCCGGCCAGCCGGCCGCCACCAGGCCGAGCAGCGCGGCCAGGACCAGGAAGACCACCAGGCTGACGTAGGGCACCGTGATCACGTTGAATCCCTGGTCCTTGAGGGACCACGACAGACGCGATGCCCAGGGCCGTGCCGACCACGATCCCGATCAGGGCCCCGAAGACGGCCAGGATCACCGATTCCGAGCGGATCATGGCCCTGATCTGTCTGCGCTTCATGCCGACGGCACGCAGCAGGCCGATCTCGTGGGTCCGTTCGAAGACCGAGAGCATCAGCGTGTTGACGATCCCGATCAGGGCGATGACCACAGCCAGGCCGAGCAGCGCGTAGATCAGGCCCAGCAGCTGGTTCACCTGCGCCTTTTGCGACTGCTCGAACTGGGCCCGGGTCTGGATACGCAGGTTCGGGTAGTCCGCCAGGGCCTGCCTGACGTGCGCGTCCACCCCCGGACTGCCGTCGGTCTTGAGCAGCACCGCCACGGGCAACTCGTTGGCGTCGAAGTGGGTCGCGAAGAACCCGTCACTCACCAGATACTTCCCGATCAGTGCGTTGGACTCGAACACGCCCCCGATTCGCATGGTCGAGGTCCCGGTCTTGGCGAACTTGACCGGCACCACGTCCCCGGTGGACAAGTGCTTCGAATTCGCGATGGTCGTGTCCACCAGGAGGTCGCCCGCGCCCAGCGACGCCGACGAGCCCTCGGTCATGTTCAAGATCACGGTCTGCGACAGGCCGCGTGCGGTCACCGCGGTGAGGGCGTTGAGCGATCCCTGTACCTGGAACTGGCCCTGGTACACCGACGAGGTGGCCGTGACCCCGGGAACGGCCGCCGCGGTGGGTGCCACCGACTTGGAGAAGCCGCCCTGCGCATTGGAGGGGGTCGACACGATGAGATCGGCCCGGATGGCGTTGTCCACGCTGCTCGTGGCCGAGCTCGAGAGCGACGCCCCGAACACGGCGATGGCCGAGACGAGGGCCAGGCCGACCATCAGCGCCGACGCGGTCTGCGCCGTGCGCAATGGGCTTCGCATGGAGTTCTCGCGACCGAGGCGCCCCGAGACCCCGAGGAGGCGCGCCAGCGGACGCCCGATGGCACCGGCCATTGGGCGAGCCAGCGCGGGGGCGAGGAGGGCGACCCCGATGAAGATGAGGACGGCGCCCAGACCGACCAGCGCGATGGCCGGCGCGGTCAGCCCGAACGCCAGCGCGACGGCGCCGAGGAGCGTCACGACGCCGCCCCGGGTGAACCGACGCCTGAGCGAGATCTCGGAGGGAGCGAACTGATCGGACACGGCCGCCACCGGGGCGATACGGACGGCGCGGCGCGCCGGGCTGATGGCCGAGACCACGGTGACACCGACGCCGACGACGAGGCACACCACGACGGTGCGGGTCTCGAAGGCGAGCGGCCCCGAAGGAAGGGTGACGCCGAACCCCTTGAGCAGCGCCTCGAGTCCCAACGCCGCCAGCACCCCCAACCCGAGTCCGACCAACGAGGAGAGCAGTCCGACGATGGCGGCCTCGGCCAGGACGGACCGGAAGACCTGGCGCCGGCTGGCGCCGACGATGCGGAGCAGGGCCAGCTCGCGCGTGCGCTGGCCCACAATGATGGAGAACGTGTTGAGGATGGTGAAACCGCCGACGAAGAGCGCGATGAATGCGAAGACCAACAGCGCGATGTTGAAGAAGCTCAGGGCGTGGCCGATCGCGCTGGTGGCCTCGTCGACCACGGTCTTGCCGGTCACGACCTCCACTCCCGGCGGCAGGGAGCGCGCGATGGCACGCTGCACGCTCTGCTGGTTGCTCCCGGGCGTCGCCACCACGTTGATGGTGTCGAACTTGCCGACCTCTCCGAGCACGGCCTGGGCCGTGGGGATGTCGAACGCGGCGAGGGTGGCTCCGGCCAGGTTGTCGGCGGTGCCGAAGCGGGCCAGGCCGCTGATGGTGAACGTCCGTGGCGGGCCCTCCAGGAGGATCCGCACCCGTTGACCCACCGTGAAGTCGTACTTCTGGGCCGTTCCCAGGTCCATGACGACGTCGTCGGCTGTCGTTGGTGCCCGTCCCCGGGCCAGTCGGAGCGCGGAGAGGCGCTGATCGGGGTCGAAGGAGACCCCGAGGGTGGGGGCGCCCCCGGTCGAGATCGCCTTGCCCTCGTGCGAGACGTACTGCGCGTACCCGGTCACCGAGCCCTCGGCGACCTCCACCCCCGGCACGGCGCGCACGGTCGAGAGGATCGACTCGGGGATCGGGTTCCGGGTGGCCGTGCCGCCGCTGCCGAACTGGGCAACGCCGCGGACCTGGAAATCGACGTTCTGGTAGATGTTCCCGAAGAGTGTGTTGAAGGTGTTGTGGAGCGTGTCCGTCAGGACGAAGGTCCCGGCAATGAAGGTGACTCCGAGGACGATGGCCAGCGCGGTGAGGGCCAGCCTGAGCTTGTGGGCCAGCAGTCCCTTGAGCGTGACCTTCCACACGTCAGGTCCCCAGTGTCCGCATGCGCTCGAGCACCGTGTCGGGCGTCGGCTGTGCCAGCTCGTCCACGACGTTGCCGTCGGCCAGGAAGATGACGCGATCGGCGTACGACGCGCCACGCGGGTCGTGGGTGACCATGACGATCGACTGGCCGAACTCGTTCACCGAGCGCCGCATGAACGAGAGCATCTCGGACGAGGAATTCGAGTCGAGGTTCCCCGTCGGCTCGTCTGCGAAGACCAGGTCGGGGCGGTTGATGAGCGCTCGGGCGCAGGCGCAACGTTGCTGCTGGCCCCCGGACATCTCGGTGGGCCGGTGCTCCAGCCGGTCGCCGATCCCCAGCTGGGCCACCAGGTAGTCGAACCAGTCCCGGTCGACCTTGCGGCCGGCCAGGTCGACCGGCAGTGTGATGTTCTCGCCGGCGGTCAGGGTCGGGACCAGGTTGAAGGACTGGAACACGAAGCCGATCCGGTCGCGCCGGAGTTGGGTCAAGCCGGCATCGTCGAGTGCGCCGATGTCGAGGTCGCCCACGAAGGAATGGCCCGAGGTGGGACGGTCGAGCCCGGCCATGCAGTGCATGAGGGTCGACTTGCCCGATCCCGACGGGCCCATGACGGCGGTGAAGCGCCCTCGCTCGAAGGCGACGGTGATCCCGGCCAGCGCGTGCACGGTCGCCGCGCCGGTTCCGTAGGTCTTGTGCAGCTCGACCGCGCGCGCAGCCTGCGTGTCGGGCACCGCCGGGGGCGGCGGGGTGCTCTCGGTAACCGTCATCGCGCCTCGATTCTCGGACAAGGCACGGTGCCTCGCTTGTTCGGGATGGGGGTCGAGCCATCTTCACCCGCCGCGGCCGTCAAGCCGCAGCGTACCGGTCGGGTCGGACGGATTGTGCGTTCACTCACTCCAGGCCGGAAGGCTTGCCACCTGCTCCTCGAGGTAGCCGCGCAACCCCGAGACAACGGCCCGTTCGACCTTGCCGCCCACGAAGGGTACGTGGACCTTCAGGTCGCCCTCAACGTGCACGACCGTGCTGGCGGGCCCGCGCTCGCCCTCGGCGAAACGGTACGTGCCGCGGGCACTCAGCCGGTCCGGGTAGTGGTCGGGCAGCACCTCCCAGGTCGCGTGCGCCGCGGTTGGGACGATCTCGGTCCGGGTCACCCAGGTCATCTTCGCCGGATCCACCACGGCGCGTACCGCGGAGGACACCGAACCGGTGAAGGCGAACCGCACCCGGATCACCACGACCTCACCCTGGTCCTCCCGGTCGACCACCCCGCGCACCGAGATGTCCGAACGCCCGGCCGTCCCCTCGTAGAAGCTGGGCGCGCCGTAGGCGCTGACCGCGCGCTCCGGCGGTACGCCAACCGGCAGCGCCAGGTCGAACCTCACTGCTCGGCCGTCCCGGTGTGACGCCCGCCCAACTTGCGGTGGTCCCAGCTCACCGTGCGCTCAACGTGCAGCTTGATCCCCACCCGCTTGCGCAGCATGGACTGCACCATCGGTGCCAGGTCCTCGGCATAGGGCCCGTGGTTGCGCTCGAACAGCGTGACGCCGAGTTCCCAGAGCTTGTCCGGGTCCTCCACGATCTCGGCCCGGCCCACCAACTCCACGCCGCGGAGCTCCCCGTAGTCGTGCCCGTCCTCGAAGAGCAGGGTCAGCCGGGGGTCGCGTCGCACGTTGAGCGCCTTCTGCGACTTCGCCTTCGTGCTGACGGCCACGCATCCGTCGAGGAACCCGAACCACATGGCCACGGCGTGGACCGACCCGTCGGGGCAGAGGGAGCACATGGTCATCGTCCGCTGCCCGGCCACGAAGGCATCCACCTCGGCCGGCAACATCCTTATCGTCGGGCGCAAGTTCGCACCTCGACCCGTCGCTCCGCTCCGCTCGGTCGAGCCCGTCATTCCCACCTCCCCGGGGTGCGCCAGGCAGCGTAGTGGTGCTGAGCAGGAACGCACCGGAAAAGAGTTCACCTGCAGCACACTTGTTGGTTGCGCCGGTTTCACAGCTCGTTCACCTCGACTCCCTAGCGTGAGGCCCGATGGCAACCGTGGAACGGCAACTGGGCCGCACTGAGCGGGGCGTGCACCCGCGATCGGGCGGCCCGAGCCATCGCGGCCAGGACGCCCTGGCCGAGGTCGTCGTGATCCGACCCGAGCGGGCACCGCGCCGGCGGTGGCTCGGGTCACTGGTCACCACGGCGCGGGACATCATGAGCCCGCGTGCCCAGGCGACGTCGGCGCGACCATCCCCCCGTCCGCCGTCGTCGCCTGCCCCTCGCTCCGCGGTCTCACCCCCGCCGCCCCGCGACGCCGCCTGAGCGGATCCCAATGGCCATCGCGAACGCACCGGCGAACGCCGGCAGGCTCCCGTCCACGGGTCCCGGTCGGGACAACCGCCCCCTGGTCCTGGTGGTCGACGACGAGGAGTCCTACCGCCAGGCCCTGGCGTCCGGGCTGACCCACGAAGGCTTCACCGTCGAGTCCGCCGGCGACGGGCACGAGGCGCTGCGGCTCTTCCACCGAGTCCACCCCGACCTGGTCCTGCTCGACGTCATGTTGCCGGACCAGTCCGGGATCGAGATCTGCCAGCAGATGCGAAGCCTCAAGCCGGTGCCCATCATCATGGTGACGGCGCGCGACTCGGAGGTCGACATCGTGCTGGGGCTCGAGCTCGGCGCCAGCGACTACGTGGCCAAGCCGTTCCGGCTGCGCGAGCTGGTGGCCCGCATGCGCGCCGTGCTGCGCCGCGGTGTGGCCGTGGCGGATCACCACGAGGAGGTGCTCACCGTTGGTCCGGTCCGGCTCGATGCGGGACGGCGAGAGGTCACCGTCAACGACGTGGCCGTCGACCTCTCGCGGAAGGAATTCGACCTGCTGGCCCTCTTGATGTCGCACAGCGGACAGGTCGTCACGCGCGACTGGTGCATCGACCGGCTCTGGTGGGACCAGGAGCTGACCGACACGCGCACACTCGACACCCACATCAAGCGGCTCAGGCGCAAGGTCGAGCCGGACCCGGCGAACCCGCGCCATCTGGTCACCGTGCGGGGTGTCGGCTTCCGTTTCGAGCCGTAGCCCACTCGTCCGGGCGGATCCCCCGTAGAGTGGGCGACATGCGTCCGGGCGAGGTCGTCCCCGATTTCGAGCTCGTCGACCAGACCGGAACGCCGCGGAGGCTGAGCGAATTCCTGGCCAAGGGCCCCGTCGTGTTGTTCTTCTACCCCGCCGCCATGACCTACGGGTGCACCAGGGAGAGCTGCCATTTCCGGGACCTGGCGGCCGAGTTCGCCGCGGTCGGCGCCCAGCGCGTCGGCATCAGTGCCGATCCCGTCGACAAGCAGCGACGCTTCGACGAGAAGGAGTCACTCGGGTTCCCGTTGCTCTCCGATCCCGATCGAGTGGTGGCCGCCCAACTCGGAGCGGCCCGGAGCGCCAGCTTCCTCCCCAACAAGCGGGTCACCTTCGTGATCGACACCGACCGGACACTCATCGAGGTGATCCACCGGGAGCTGTCCATGGGGGCGCACGCCGATCGGGCACTCGAGGTGCTCCGCTCCCGCCGCGCCGCCTGACCCGCGCCGACCCTACGGTCGGGTCGTCGGACCCGACCGTAGGCTGCTCCGGTGCCGAGCCGGATCCTGGTGGACACCACACCCCTGCGCGAGAGCCGCGACTTCCGGCTCGTCTTCACCGGGCAGCTCGTCTCCATGCTGGGCACGCAGCTCACCGTGGTGGCCATCCCCTACCAGGTCTACGGCCTGACCCACTCCACCCTCCAGGTGGGTGCGGTGAGCCTGGCCCAGCTGGTCCCCTTCCTGGCCGGCGCGCTCTCCGCCGGGCCTGTGGGCGACACCGTGGACAAGCGGCGGATCATGATCTGGACGGCCGCGGCCAGCGTCCTCACCAGTGGCGCCATGGCCGCCAACGCCGCGGTCGACCACCCCTCCCTGGTGGTGATCTACCTCGTGAGCCCGGCGGCCGCCGCCCTGATGGGCTTCTCGAGCACCGCCCGCACGGCGGCCGTCCCGGGACTGGTCGAACGCCGGCACCTCAGTGCAGCGTTCGCCATGATGCAGATCATCATCCAGGTGGGCGCCGTTGTCGGTCCCGCCCTCTCGGGCATCCTCCTCGGGATCGGCCTCCCCCTGGTGTACCTGCTCGACGGCGCATCGTTCGTCGTGGCCGCCGTCTCTTCGGCTCTCCTCCATCCCATTCCTCCGGCCGAGGGCGCGGCCGGAACCGGCATGTGGCGGTCGACCCGGGAAGGCCTGCGCTACCTGCGCTCACGACAGGCGCTGCAGGGCGTCTACCTGATCGACGTCAACGCCATGGTGTTCGGGATGCCCCGCGCCCTGTTCCCTGCCATGGTGGGGAGCGTCTTCGGTGGCGGCACCGTGGCGCTCGGCTTCCTGTACGCGGCGCCCGGCGTCGGCGCGCTGGTCGGCGCCGTGACGACGGGATGGGTACCCAACCTGCGCCGGCAGGGACTGGCTGTCATCGTGGCGGTGTCGGTGTGGGGAGCCGCCATCGCCCTCTTCGGGCTCGTCGACACGTTGTGGATCGCCCTCGCGCTCCTCGCCGTGGCCGGGTGGGCCGACGTGATCTCGGCCGTGCTGCGCAACACCATGCTCCAGAGCAGCGTGCCGGAACGATTCCGCAGCCGCATGTCGTCCATTCAGATGGCCGTCGTGCAGGGCGGCCCCCGCCTGGGAGACCTCGAGTCGGGCGCGGTGGCCACGCTCACGAGCATCGAATTCTCCGTGGTCTCGGGGGGACTGGTCTGCATCGCCGGCGCAGCGGTCGTCGGCGCGCTCCTGCCCGCATTCCGCCACTACGTGGCCGGTCATCACGCCGAGCCCGAGCCGGCTTGACCCTCGCTCCCCGGAGGTGGGGCGAGGTGAAGCCAGGCCCGGCGTCACTAGAGTCGATGCCGGTGCCCACCAACGACGAGCACACGGTGGAAGTCGCGGGCCGCGAACTGCAGATCTCACGACCGGGGAAGGTGTACTTCCCCGAACTCGGCGCCACCAAGCTCGATCTCGTGTCGTACTACGTCGAGGTGGGCGAGCACCTTCTCGCCACCGCCGGCGGGCGGCCCGCCATGCTCCAACGGTTCCCCGACGGCGCCGCGGGCAAGTCCTTCTACCAGAAGCGCATCCCCGCGGGCGCCCCCGACTGGCTCGAGTCGACCACCGTCTCGACGCCGAACGGCACGACCTCCAACGCGCTCGTCGTGGCCGATCTGGCCCACGTCGTGTGGGCCGTGAACATCGGCTGCCTCGGCCTGCACCTGTGGCCGTACCGGGCTGCCGACCCGGATCACGCCGACGAGCTTCGCATCGACCTCGACCCGACCGCCGGAATCGGATTCGAGGAGGTGCGGGCGGCTGCCCTGCACTGCCGGGACCTCCTCGAGGAGCTGGGACTCGAGGCGTATCCCAAGACCACTGGCAACACCGGGCTTCACGTGTACGTGCGGCTCCTCCCCGACTGGGACTCCATGGAGGTCCGCGCCGCCGCGGTCGCCCTGGCCCGCGAGCTCGAGCGCCGGCACCCGGCGTCGATCACTGCCCATTGGTGGAAGGAGGAGCGCGGCGCCCGCGTCTTCGTCGACTTCAACCAGAACGCACCGCACAAGACGGTCTTCGGCGCATGGTTCGCCCGCCCACGACCCGGTGGACAGGTCTCGACACCCCTCTCCTGGGAGGAGGTCGAGTCCGTCGTGCCCGACACCCTGACCATCCGTACCGTGCCCGAACTGGTCCGCCGCCGCGGCAATCCGTGGGCCGGCATGGCGGAGCGGCCGCAGTCGCTCGCTCCACTGCTGGCGCTCGCGGCGCGCGACCAGGCCGACGGGCTGCCGGACGCGCCGTGGCCGCCCCAGTACCCCAAGATGCCCGGCGAACCTCCCCGAGTCGCCCCGAGCCGGGCCAAGAAGGGCTGACCGTGGACCCACGCCACGCGCTGGAGGAGATCGCGTTCCGCCTCGAACGCAGCGGCGCCGACACCTACAAGGTGCGCGCCTTTCGTCACGCGGCGCGGGCCATCGCGGAGGTACCGGGTCCCGAGCTCGAGGCGCTGGCACGGGCCGGACGTCTCCAGCGGCTCGAAGGCGTCGGCTCGTCGACCGCCACCGTGATCACGCAGGCCCTGCGCGGCGAGGTCCCCGACTACCTCTCAAAGCTCGAGGCGGTGCCCGACGACCTGGTGGTCGACGGAGCGGCCGCCGAGCTGCTGGTGTCGCTGCGCGGCGACTGCCACTCCCACTCGGACTGGTCCGACGGGGGCAGTCCCATCGCGGAGATGGCCGGGGCCGCACGAGCCCTGGGTCGCGACTACCTGGTGCTCACCGACCACAGCGCCCGTCTGACCGTGGCGCACGGACTGAACGAGGAACGGTTGCGGGCCCAACTCGAGGTTCTGGCCGAGCTCAACGCCGAGCTGGCTCCGTTCCGCGTCCTCACCGGCATGGAGGTCGACATCCTCGAAGACGGTTCGCTCGACCTGGACCTCGACCTGCTCGGCGAGCTCGACGTCGTCGTGGCCAGCGTCCACTCCAAGCTCAAGATGGAGGCGGCCCAGATGACCGAGCGCATGCTCGCGGCGATCGAGAGCCCGCATACCGACGTGCTCGGCCACTGCACCGGTCGACTCATCACCGGGCGGGGCCGGCCGCAGTCCGCCTTTGACGCCGAGGCGGTGTTCTCCGCGTGCACCCGCACCGGGACGGCAGTGGAGATCAACAGCAGGCCCGAGCGCCAGGACCCGCCCGAGGATCTGCTGCGCCTCGCCGTCGATCTCGGGTGCCGCTTCGCCATCGACACCGACGCCCACGCGCCGGGCCAGCTGGGGTGGCTCGGGCGCGGCTGTCGCAACGCGGTCGCCGCCGAGGTGCCCTTCGAGCGCGTGGTCAACCGGGGGACGGCCGAGGAGCTGCTGAACTGGGCGGCCACGCACGGAGCAGCCGCATGACGCTCCCGGTTGAGCCGCCGGTGGCACCCATGCTGGCCAAGCTCAGCCGCGAGCTCCCTCGCGAGCCCGGGCTGTTCTACGAGCCCAAGTGGGACGGCTTCCGCTGCATCGTGTTCCGTGACCGCGACGAGGTGGTCCTGGGCAGCCGCAACGAGAAGCCGCTGACGCGCTACTTCCCCGAGCTCGTCGAGGCCCTGGGACGCGAGCTGCCACCCCGTTGCGTGATGGATGGGGAGATCGTGATCGCGGGAGCCGGCGGCCTCGATTTCGACGCGCTCTCGCAGCGCATCCATCCGGCCGAGAAGCGCATCCGCCAGCTTGCGGCCTCGACGCCGGCGTCCTTCGTGGCCTTCGACCTGCTCGCGCACGACGACGTCTCCCTCATGGACGCGCCCTACGCGCGGCGCAGGTCCGAGCTCGAGGGTGTGCTGGCTGCGGCGAGCCCGCCCGTGCATCTGACGCCGGTCACCGCGGATCCCGACGTGGCCGCGGACTGGTTCGCCCGCTTCGAGGGTGCGGGTCTCGACGGTGTCGTCGCCAAGGCGTCGGACCTCGCGTACCTGCCGGACAGGCGCGCCATGCTCAAGGTCAAGCACCAGCGCACGGCCGACTGCGTGGTGGGGGGGTTCCGCACGCACAAGGACGGTGCCGGCGTGGGCTCACTGTTGCTCGGCCTCCACGATGCGTCCGGCTCCTTGCACCACGTCGGTGTCGCCTCCGGCTTCAGCGTGGCCCGACGGCGCGACCTGGTGGCCGAGCTGGCGCCGTACCGTGCCGACGCGCTCGAGGGGCACCCCTGGGCCGGGTGGGCCGAGGCGGCCCGCCGGACGCCCGGAGGCACGAACCGCTGGAACGCCGGCAAGGACATGAGCTGGGAACCGGTGCGGCCCGAGGCCGTGTGCGAGGTGTCCTACGACCACCTTCAAGGTGACCGCTTTCGCCATGCCACGAGCTTCGTGCGCTGGCGTCCCGACCGTGAGCCGGTCTCGTGCACCTACGCGCAGCTCGAGACGCCGGTGCCGATGGAGCTGAGTGAGGTCTTCGGCACACCCACGCCCTGAGGCACTCCCAGATCTTTGACGTGACATCCCACCGCGGGCAGCCCTCGCCCAGCAATATGGGAGGCGACGGGAAAAGGAGGGCGTGGTGGTCGCTCTGGTCGTGGTTTCCACCTTCGTGGTGGTGCTCCTTGGCATTCTGGTGACCGGGCTGTTACGCAGCCACGCCGATATCCTGAGGTCGCTCCATGAGCTCGGGGTGGGTGTCGGCGATCCCGCGGCGCCGGCACACCCCGTTGGCGCGCCAAACGCAGCGTCGGCCCCCGTGCATCTCACTGCACCCTCCTCCGGGCCTCCGCTCGGTCCGGCACCCGCCATCGCAGGCGTGACCCCGTCGGGCGACGCTCGCGCGGTGGCCGTCGACAACACCGACCACCTCATCCTGCTCGGGTTCCTCTCGTCGGGCTGCGCCACCTGCAGCACCTTCTGGGAGGCCCTCCAGGCGCCCGAGCATCTCGGCTTTCCCGACCACACCCGCGTCGTGATCGTGACCAAAGGCCCCGAACGGGAGATCGCGGCCGAGGTCCGGGCGAAGTCGACCGGGCGCGTGCCCGTGGTGATGTCGACCGAGGCGTGGCTCGACTACCAGGTGCCCGGCTCGCCCTTCTTCGTCCTGGTGGACGGGCGGAGCGGCCACACGGTGGGCCAGGGTGTGGCCGGCCACATGGGGCAACTGGTCGAGCTGGTGCGGCGGGCAGAGCGCGACCGGGGCGCCACGGCGGGCCCCGACGACCGGCGTGCCGCGGCGCGATCCTCCCGATCCACGGGATCGGGGGGCGACACGGGGCTCGACGGCCCCCAACGCGAGGCGGTGGCGGACGAGGTCCTCCGGGAGGCGGGGATCTTGCCGGGAGACCCGAGCCTCTACCCACGGACACTCGAGGACGTCTTCCCCTTCAGCAGCGCCACCGGAAGTTCGAACGGTGTCGCCCCGGCACAGGGCTGACCATGGCCACCATCGGCGCTCACGGCATCACCGCCCGACTTCCCGCGGGCTTCGAGGGTCGTATCTTCGTCCGCCCCAACACCGTCGGGGTCGGGGCGACCTATCCGGTGGCGCAGTTCGCCACCTTCCCGATCCCCGACGACATCGGCGACTTCGGCAGCGGCGCGGTGACCCTCATGGGGCCATACGACGTCTTCACCGCCCTCTTCGAATACGGGCCCGAAAGCGTGGGGCGGGCGCTCTTCGCACCCCAGGGTCGGCCTTCGGCGCTCTCGGAGACCGACTTCTCCCCCATGACACTGCGCCGGGGCATTCCCGGGCAGTCCGGCACCCAGCGTTTCTTCACCGAGGCCGGACGGCCCTTCTCCCTCTACGCCGTGGTGGGGAGCCATGCGCTGCGCGGGCTCCTCGTGCCGCGGGTGAACGCGCTCGTGAGCGCCATCGCGCTCACGAGCGCCACCGCCTCCGTCCCCGCCGCAACACCGGGGTGGAACTGAGCCCGTGGCGCTGATCGGCCTGTACCTGATCGCTTCGGGCCTGCTCGTCGTCGCGGGGCTGGCCAAGGCGGCACAGCCGGACGGCACCGCACGCGCCCTGGCCTCGCTGGCGACGACCGAGCACCGGACGCCTGCCTTGACCACGCTCCGACGGGTCGTCCGGCTCGGCGCCCTCGCCGAGGTCGCGGTGGGGGCGCTGGCGCTCGCCGTCCCGCGGCCGTTGACCGCCGGCCTGGTCGCGCTCTCGTACCTGGCGTTCTCGTTGGTGGTGGCCTATGCCCGTCACCGGGGCGGGCCGTTGGCCACGTGCGGGTGCTTCGGGCAACCCGACACACCGCCCACGGTGGTGCACCTGCTGCTCGATCTCGTCCTTGCCGCCTCGGCCGCTCTCTTCGTCCTCGGCGCACCGCGCCACGGAACACTCGCTGCGGTCCTGGCCCACCAGCCGTGGGTGGGCCTCCCGCTCCTCTTCGCCGCCGCGGTCGGCGCCTGGCTCACCTCCCTCGCCATGTCCGCGCTCGCCCGGCTGGAGGGCGCACGTCGCCTCGTCCGGCCGCGCCCCCGAGGATCGATGCCATGAGCGTGTCCAGCGCGCTGGTGACAAGAGCGGCCAAGGTGCTCGAGGGTCGCCTTTCCCGGCGCAGCCTGATCAACCGCTCGGCCTTCGTCGGGAGCGCGGTCGCCGTCGGCTCCGGGCTCGACCTTGCCCTCAAGCCCGGAACCGCCTATGGCGCTCTGTGCAGGTGCGGCAACGCCGGCTGTGGCTGCGGCAGCACCTGTTGCTCGGGGTTCACCGAGTTCTGCTGCGCCGCGACGGGCGCGAACTACTGCCCGGCGAACACCGTGATGGGTGGGTGGTGGGTGGCCGACAACTCCTCGTACTGCGGCGGCCCGCGCTACTACATGGACTGCAATTCGACCTGCACGTGCACAGCAGGGTGCAGCGGGGGCTTCCCGTTCTGCGAGCCGGGTTGCGACCAGACCGCGTGTGGGTGCGGCTCGCGGGGCTGCGACTCGTTCCTCCAGGGCTGCCTGCAGTTCCGCTACGGACAGTGCAACCAGGACGTCGGCTGCATGGGCCGCATCGTGTGCCGCGTGGTCGCCTGCGTCCCGCCGTGGACGGTCGATCCGTCGTGCACCACCGCCGTCGCGGTCGACAACAGCACCGCCGAACAGAACGAGTCGTGCTGGACGCCGGCGCCGCCCATGCCCCTGTGCGCCTCCGCGGCGACCGACTGCCAGGTGGTCGGGCTCCTCCCCGGGCCCGGCGGCGGGGGCTACGCCATTCTCACCGCATTCGGCCGCATGCTGGCGTACGGGGACTTCCCATTCGCCGGCGACGCATCGGGCCTTCAGCTCGACGCCCCCGTGGTGGGCGGGAGCGGGTGCCCAACCGGTGGGTACTGGCTGGTCGCCTCCGACGGTGGCCTCTTCGACTACGGCGGTGCACCGTTCCTCGGGTCCATGGGTGGTCAGACGCTCAACCGGCCGGTGGTCGCGATGGCGGCCACGCCGTCGGGTGAGGGCTACTGGATGGTGGCCTCCGACGGGGGCGTCTTCGCGTTCGGTGACGTGCCGTTCCTCGGGTCCATGGGTGGTCAGACGCTCAACCGGCCGGTGGTCGCGATGGCGGCCACGCCGTCGGGTGAGGGCTACTGGATGGTGGCCTCCGACGGGGGCGTCTTCGCGTTCGGCGACGCGCCGTTCCTCGGGTCCATGGGTGGTCAGACGCTCAACCGGCCGGTGGTCGCGATGGCGGCCACGCCGTCGGGTGAGGGCTACTGGATGGTGGCCTCCGACGGGGGCGTCTTCGCGTTCGGCGACGCGCCCTTCGACGGGTCCACCGGCAACATGTCGCTCGTACGGCCGGTGGTGGCCATGGCGGCCGACGGAACCGTCGGCTACTGGATGGTGGCTCAGGACGGAGGCGTGTTCGCCTTTGCAGGGGCGCCGTTCCTGGGTTCCGCCGCATGAACGGGACGGGCACCGGAGGGAGCGCACGACGATGACGGTTCTCCTGGCCACCACGGCGGTTGCCGTCTCGATTGCCGCGGCGATCCGTTCCACGTGGTCGCCCTGTGGCATCTCCATGCTCTCGACGATGACACCACTCGCCGAACGTGCTCGCGGGCACCGCTACGGCGTCACCACCGCCTGGTTCGTCGCCGGCGCCGTCTCGGGGGGCGCATGTCTCGGACTCCTCATGGCAGCCCTGGCCGCAGGCGTGCACGGCGCGGCGCTGCAGCCCCACGTTGGTGGGCCTCCTGGCGGTCGGCGGAGCCATGGTGGCCGCAGCCTCCGATCGCGCGTCTGGCGGGATTCCATGTGCCGGTGCACCACCGTCAGGTCAACGAGCGCTGGCTCGACCAGTTCCGCCCCTGGGTCTACGGCGCCGGGTTCGGCTGGCAGATCGGAGCGGGGTTGGCCACCTACATCAGGACCGCGGCGGTCTATCTCATGATCGTGCTGGCCGCCCTCACCGGCGATCCGGAAGTTGCCTTCTCGGTCGGGCTGGCGTTCGGCCTGGTGCGCGGGCTGGCGGTGTTCTCAGGATCGGCGATCACCAGCTCCGACAGGCTGGCGCGCTTTCACCGTCGCTTCGCCGAGCTCGACCCCACCACGGTTGCCGGCGCGGTCGCCATGGAGGTCGCGGTCGGAGCGACCTGCGCGTGGCTGCTCTCTCCCTGGGTGGCCCTGGCGATGGCGGCCGTCGCGGGCCTGGTCGGCGCGAAGCGCGTCCGCAGCGTCGCACCACCCCGAGCGCCGAGCGCCACACCGGGATGTGGCATCGACATCGGAAGCCTCTAAACAACTTCGTTTGGCCTAAACGCTCCTGTTGAGACCTGTGGGCATCAACGCTCACCCCCCAGGACCGGCCCCCAGTCGATTCGCACACGGACCGGGGCATCGGCCCTCGTTACGATCACGGCATCGCGACCGAACCCGCCGGAACGCAGAGGGCACCCTCCACTCCAGTCCGCCTGCTCCTCTCCGACGTCGACGGCACCCTCGTCACGTCCGAGAAGGAGCTCAGCGACACCGCCATCGACGCGGTGCGGCGCCTAGGTGAGGCGGGCATCCTGTTCGCCATCACCAGCGGGCGCCCACCGCGCGGCATGGAGACCCTCGTCGACCCGCTCGACCTGCGCACCCCCGTCGCCGCCTTCAACGGCGGGCTGCTGGTCGACCGCTCCATGGACGTCCTGGACGAGCACGTCATGCCCGAAACCGTCGTTCCGCCGGTCACCGAACTGATGCGATCGTTCGCGCTCGATGTGTGGCTCTACCGCGGCGCCGACTGGTTCGTGAGCGATCCGAGTGCCCCCCACGTCGATCGCGAGGCGCGAACCGTCAATTTCGAGCCCAAGGTCATGGAGGGACTCGACGGGTTGACCGACGGTGTGGTCAAAGTGGTCGGTGTCAGCGACGACCCCCGGGCCATCGCCGCCGCGACGGCAGCCGTCGGAAGTGACTTCGGCGACCACGTCACCGCGGCGACCTCCCAGCCGTACTACCTCGACGTGACCCACCCGCAGGCCAACAAGGGCTGGGTGGCCCGTTACCTGGCCGGGCGTTACGACCTCGACCCCACCGAGATCGCCACCATCGGCGACATGCCCAACGACGTCTTGATGTTCGCCCATTCGGGGCTGAGCATCGCGATGGGCAACGCCGACCCCCAGGTCAAACGGGCGGCACGTCGGGTGACGGCGAGCAACGACCAAGACGGGTTCGCTGAGGCGGTCAACCGCTACATCCTCGGCTGAGCGACGGCCTACACACCCCGGTGGTTCTCGAAGCGTGCGTACTGCTTCAAGAACAAGAGGTTGGCCTTCCCGGTCGGGCCGTTGCGGTGCTTGGCCACCTCGATCAGGGCGTCGTCGGCCCGGTCGATCGGTACCTCGTCGTTGTACTCGGACTCACGGTAGATGAAGAGCACCACATCCGCGTCCTGTTCGAGCGATCCCGATTCGCGCAGGTCCGACAGCTGGGGTGTCTTGTCCTGCCGGGACTCGAGGTTCCGCGAGAGCTGGGAGAGGGCGACCACGGGCACCTCGAGCTCGCGAGCAAGGATCTTGAGACCCCGGCTGATCTCGGCCACCTCGGTCTGGCGGTTCTCCTGCCGGCCCCGGCCGGTCATCAGCTGGAGATAGTCGACCACGACGACGCCCAGATCCCCCTCGGACTTCTTCAGCCGGCGGGCGCGGGCCCGGATGTCCATCACGGTGGCGCTGGGGTTGTCGTCAATGAAGATCGGCGCGCTCGACAGCTTGGTCACCGCCACGCCGATCTTGCTCCAGTCCTGGGTGCGGATCCGCCCGGTCTGCAGGCTCTGCCCGTTGACCTCCGCCTCGGACGCCAGCAGACGTTGGGTGAGCTCGAGATGTCCCATCTCGAGGGAGAACAGCAGGGCGGGCTTCCCCACGGCGAGCCCGACGTTGGCCAGCACACCCAGAGCGAAGCTTGTCTTGCCCATGCCCGGGCGCGCTCCGACGATGACGAGCGAGGAAGGCTGGAGGCCGAGCAGGATCCGGTCCAGCTCGTGGAATCCGGTCGGCACTCCGGTGATCTCCGATCCGCGCTGACCCAATTCCTCGATCCGGTCGAGCCCCGCCCCGAGGAGCTCGTGGAGCGGACGCATGGTGTCGGCCGTCCGGCGCTCGCCGACGTCGAACACCCGCTGCTCCGCCTCATCGACCGCGGCCTTGACGTCCTCGGGCACCGAGTAGCCGATGTCGGCGATCTCCCCGGCGACACCGATCAGCCGACGGAGCAATGCGTGTTCCTCGACGATGGTGGCGTAGTGCTTGGCGTTGGCGATCGACGGGGTGTTGGTCTGGAGTGAGATGAAGATGGACGGGTCCCCGACGGCGTCGAGCATCCCCGAGCGGCGCAGCTCGTCGGTCACCGTCACGGCGTCGATGGCCTCGCCCCGCTCCATGAGCGCCTCGATGGCGCCGAAGATGTGCCCGTGCGCCGGCTTGTAGAAGTCGCCGGGCGAGCACTTCTCGAGACCCACCGACGCCGCGTCGTACGACAGGAGCATGGCCCCGAGGAGGGACTCCTCGGCCTCGAGGTCGTGCGGCGGCACCCGGCCGCCACGGGAGCCCATGGCAGGGGTGGCGGAGTGCAGAGGACGGGGGCGGGTGTCGTCGAAGGCTTGAACCACGGCTTCCCTACTCTGACGGTGCCGCGCTGGGGAACATAAGAGCGAACTTGCTGTGGGAAAGAGGCCGGGTGCTGTGGGTAACAGCCCTCGGCGCGTCGGTAACCGCGGGTGAACGCACGTCCGGCGTGTGGATAAGCCGCGCCCTCACCCCGCGATGATCCACGCCAGGTGTGACAGCACAATTCCCGGCCAAGCGACGCGAGGTCAGTCGGCCGCCGCCACCTCCACTGTCACCACCGTGGCAACGTCAGCGAACAGCTCGACGGTGACCTCGTAGGAGCCGGTCTCCTTGATGTGCTCGGGCAGCACCACGCGGGCACGGTCCACTTCGACGCCCTTGGCCGCCACGATGGCCTCGGCCACCTCGGCCGGACCCACGGAGCCGAAGAGCCGGCCGCCTTCAGCCGCCCGTGCCGTCACCGTGACCACCGCACCCGAAAGCAGAGCCGCCTGTGCCTCGGCGGCCTCCCGGTCCTGCGCCTCGCGCAGGTCACGGCCCCGGCGCATCTGCACGGCCTGCACCTCTGCGCCCTCGGTCGCCACGATGGCCCGGCCCTCGGGGAGGAGGAAGTTGCGGGCGAATCCGCCGGCGACCTTCACGATGTCGCCGCGCCGACCCACCCCCGCCACGTCGTCTCGGAGCAGGACCCTCATGCGCCCGATCCGTCCTCACCCGCACCGGGCAGGCCCACCTCGGCCACCCCCGCGTCCGCCGCGCCCAGACCCTCGACGGCCAGTCCCTGCACGTCCTCGATCGTCTCGACCCCGGCGTCGCTCTCGGCTCCGGCCGAACCGGTCTCACCACGATCCCCCCCGGCCGAGTCGCCCCCGGCCGAGTCGCCCCGCGCCGCGGGCCCGCACCTGTGCGACCGGGCCCGTCACCACCGAAGCGGTCACCCCGGTCCCGGCCACCGTCACGTCCGCCACCGCGGCCGCCCGGCCGTTCGGTCACGGTCCGCTGGGTGTAGGGCAGCAAGACGAGCTCACGAGCCGTCTTGATCGCCTGGGCCAGCGCACGCTGGTGCTGGGCGCAGTTACCGGTCACCCGGCGCGAACGGATCTTGCCGCGGTCGCTCATGTACTTGCGCAGCATGTGGACGTCCTTGTAGTCGACCCACTCGACCTTGTCGCGGCACAGCGCGCAGGGCTTCTTCTTCACCCGCCGACCGAGATCCTTTGGGGTCCGTCGCGCCGTCGATCCACCGCGCTGGTTGTTCCGTGCCATCAGAAGGGCTCCTCGTCGAATCCGTAGCCACCGCTCTCCGCCGGCGGCGGGGTCGCGGGGGCCGGGCGGCCTCCGCCCCGCGGGGCCCCACCGTCGCCGGGCCCGCGCCGTTCGTTCTTGGTCACCTGCGCCGTGGCCCAGCGCAGCGACGGGCCGATCTCGTCGGCCACCACCTCGACCTTGGAACGCCGGTCACCTTCCTGGGTCTCCCAGCTCCTCTGTTCGAGGCGTCCGGCCACCATCACGCGCGCGCCGCGGGTGATGGACTCGCTCACGTTCTCCGCCATCTCACGCCAGCAGACGACGTCGAAGAAGGAGGTTGCCTCCTCCCACTCCTGGGTCTGGCGGTTCTGCCAACGCCGGTTGACGGCCAGGCCGAAGGTGACGTTGGCCTGGCCCGTGTTGGTGAAGCGCAGCTCGGGATCCCGGGTCACGTTGCCCACGAGCGTCACGCTGTTGTCTGAAGCCATCTCTCGCTCCTCTCCCCCACCCTCACCCGGCTGCCGGGTCGGACGCCGCCGCGGCGGCCGCCGGGGCGAGGCCCTCGGGCAGTCGGACGACCTTGTGGCGCACCACCTCGTCGGCCAGGCCGAGCATGCGGTCGAGAGCGGCCACGGTCTCGGGCTCACCGGTGAATTCGACCACGACGTAGTAGCCCTCGCGCTTGTGGTTCACCTCGTAGGCAAAGGTGCGCCGGCCCCAGCGGTCGATGGCACCGGGGTTACCGCCGTTGGTCCGGATGACCTCCAGGGCGCGGTCGAGCTCGCCCTGAATCGCGCTCGGTTCCGTGGTGGCCTCGAAGATGGCCATGACTTCGTATGGCCGCATGGGCCGCGTACCTCCCTCTGGACCGGGCGAGCCCGGGCTCCTGGCGGTCAGGAGCAGGGTGTGGTGAAGGCGGCCATCCTAGTCACAGCCCGACACCCAGGGCGCCCGGCCGGGCCTCAACCCAGGGAGTCCTCCAGGCCCGGGGGCACGTGGTAGCTCTCCTGGTCGCCCGGAAAGCTCCCGCTGCGCACATCGGAGGCGAAGGCGGCGATGGCCTCCGTGGCGATCCGGCCGAGGTCCGCGTACTGGCGCACGAACTTGGGCGGCGTGCCCCGACCCAGTCCGAGGAGATCGTGGAAGACGAGGACCTGGCCGTCACAGGCCGGCCCGGCCCCGATCCCGATCGTGGGCACGTCGAGGGCGTCGGTGACCTTGGCCCCCACCACGTCTGGCACGCCCTCGATCACGAAGGCGAAGCAGCCGGCCGCGCTGAGCGCCTTGGCCGCGTCGAGCAGCGCGGCGGCGGCGTCCGCGCTCTTGCCCTGGACCCGGAACCCGCCCATGGGCAGCACCGACTGGGGGGTGAGTCCCAGGTGGCCCATGACCGGGATCTCGGCTCGCACGATCGCCTCGACCACCTCCAACCGGGCGCGCCCACCCTCGAGCTTGACGGCGCGTGCCCCGGCACGGATCAGCGTGGCGGCGTTGCGCACCGCGTCGACCGGCGTGAGGTGGTAGCTCATCCACGGCATGTCGCCGACGATCAGGCAGCGCGGTTCGGCCCGGGCCACCGCGGCGGTGTGGTGCGCCATCACGTCCATGTCGACGTGCAGCGTGTCCGCGTGGCCGAGCACCGTGTTGGCCACCGAGTCGCCCACGAGGATGATGTCGGCCCCCGCGTCGGAGACGATGCGTGCGCTGGGCTCGTCGTAGGCCGTGACCATCACGAGGGGCTCCGCCCCCTCTCGCCGCTTGCGCGACCGGACGGTGGGGACCGTGACCGGCCCCTCGCTCACCGCGGATCCCCCGACTTCTTCGTGCGTGCTCGGCCTCCACCGGCGGGGTACTTGCGCATGAGGTGGTGCCAGGCGCACGCAGGGCACACCTCGACCTCGTAGCAGAGCACAGGCTCGGGACGCCGGCACAGCGCCTTGAGCTCAGAGGCCGTGCCCGGGCAGCGCCCGCCGGGAGGAAGCTTGGCCCCGAAGACGAAGGTGACGGTCACCAGCCGTCCCTCGTCGCAGATCGGGCAGACCTCCTTGGTCGGCCGACCCACATTGCGCGCCGCCCGCAGCAGCTCGGGGTGAGCGTCACACACATCGTCCCGGAGCACCTTGCCCTGCTCCACCTGCCGGACCACGCCGTTGCGCACGATCCGGTACTCCACCTGGGCGGTGACACCGGGGCTGACGGCCCTGGAGGGCGACCTCGGCTCCGAGGTGACGGACACGGCGGCCAGGCTACCGCCGTCGACTCCGAGCAGTCACCATCATCTGTGGCGGATCAGACCGGTTCGCGACCGTTGCGTGACGAACTCCGACACGGCGCTATATCGAATCGATATACTTCCTCTCATGTTGGACCTGGCCATCCTCGGCCTCCTCTCGGAGCGCGACCTCCACGGCTACGAGATCCGCCGGCGGCTCCGCGAGCACCTCGGTCTCCTGGCCAACGTCTCGTTCGGATCCATCTACCCGGCGCTGACCCGATTGGAGAAGACCGGGGCGGTTGTGGCCACCGAAGCCGGCGCACCCGCTCCGGGCGCGGTGGCACCCGCGCCCACGCCCCCGACGGGCTCGCTGAGCGGTGAGCTCGCCGTGCTGCGGGCCCGGCGTCACTCGCCGGCCCGGGCCCGGCGCGGCCGCAAGGTCTACCGGATCACCGACCTGGGTCGCCAGCAGTTCGCCGACCTGTTGGCGGGAGGAGGCCCGGCGGACGACGCGCGCAGCTTCTCGCTGCGCCTCGCCTTCGCGCGCCACCTGCCCCCCCAGGCCCGCCTGGCCCTTCTCGAACGGCGGCGGGCCCAGCTGGTCCAGCGGCAGGCCGAGGTGGAGTCGGGCCGGGCCGACCTTGACGTGTACGCCCGCTCCGTGGTCCAGCACACGGCCGACGGCGTTGCCCGCGACATCAGCTGGCTCGACACCCTCATCGCCTCCGAACGCGCCTCACTCGCCGTGGCCGATCCGGCATCGGCGACCTGACCCTCGACCACGACCCACTCACAAGGAGACCCGTCCATGCCCACTCGGACCAGCCCGTCCAGCCCGACCAGCCAGCCCGGCCAGATCCGCCTGGCCATTGCCGGTGTGGGCAATTGCGCCAGCTCGCTCGTCCAGGGAACCGTCTACTACCGCGACGCCGATCCCGACGACGTCGTGCCGGGACTGATGCACGTCGAGCTGGGCGGGTATCACGTGCGGGACCTGGTACCGGTCGTCGCCTTCGACGTGGATCAGGCCAAGGTGGGAACCGATCTGGGCAAGGCCATCGGGGCGGGGTTGAACAACACGGTGCGCTTCGCCGAGGTCGGCGAGACGGGCGTGACGGTGCAGCGCGGTCCGACGCTCGACGGCCTCGGTCACTACTACCGGGAGCTGGTCGAGGAGTCACCGGCCGAGCCGGTCGACGTGGCCGCCGCTCTGCGCGAGGCCCGGGCCGACGTCCTCGTCTCCTACCTCCCGGTCGGGTCCGAACAGGCCCAGCGCCACTACGCCGAGGCCTGCCTCGAGGCGGGCGTGGCCTTTGTCAATGCCATCCCGGTCTTCATCGCCTCGGACCCCGAATGGGCGCGCCGGTTCCGCGACGCCGGGGTCCCGATCGTCGGTGACGACATCAAGAGCCAGGTGGGCTCGACCATCGTCCACCGCATCCTCACCCGCCTCTTCGAGGACCGCGGCCTGGCCCTCGACCACACCTACCAGCTCAACTTCGGCGGAAACATGGACTTCAAGAACATGCTCGAGCGCGAGCGGCTCGAGTCGAAGAAGATCTCGAAGACCCAGGCCGTCACCAGCCAGCTCGAGGACAACGTGCTCGACGCCGACGACGTCCACGTGGGCCCCTCAGACCACGTCCCGTGGCTGAAGGACCGCAAGTGGGCCTACATCCGCATGGAGGGCCGCAACTTCGGCGACGTGCCGCTCAACCTCGAGCTCAAGCTCGAGGTCTGGGACTCCCCAAACTCGGCCGGCGTCATCATCGACGCCGTGCGCTGCGCCAAGCTGGCGCTCGACCGCGGCATCGGTGGCCCGCTTCTCGGCCCGTCCTCCTACTTCATGAAGTCGCCGCCTGTGCAGTACCACGATGACGTGGCACACGCCCTGGTCGAGGGGTTCGCCGCGGGCGAGCCCCAGGCGACCTGGCCGGCCGACTGACCGGCACGGGGCAATCGGCGCGGCCGCCTGACATGGACGACCTCCACGACACCTCGGTCGTCGTCACCGGGGCCACCCGGGGCATCGGGAAGGTCACCGCGGTGCACCTGGCCGAACGTGGAGCCGAGGTGTTCGTCGTCGGGCGCAACCCCGAGCGCGGTGCGCGGGTGGTGGCCGACATCACCGGGGCGGGCGGCCGCGGCACCTTCATACCGTGCGATCTCTCCGTCGAGGATCAGGTGGCGGAGCTCTTCGGGGAGGTCCGCCGGAGGGTAGGCACCATCGACGTCGTGGTCAACAACGCTGCGGCCACCGACGTCGTGGCGCGCGACGCCTCGGTGGTCGACCTGCGCACCGAGGACTTCGAGTACTTCCTGCGGGCCAACGTCCACAGCGTCTTCTGGTGTTTCAAGTACGGCATTCCCGCCATGGGCGAACACGGCGGGACGTTCGTGACCATGTCCTCGGTGGAGGCGATCACACCGCGGCCCGGGGAGCTGAGCTACGCCACGAGCAAGGCGGCCCTGTGCGGACTCTCCCGCCAGGTGGCGGTGGACTACGGGCACCGCGGGATCAGCGCCAACACCTTGCTCCTCGGGTTCATCGAGACCAACGCGTCCGCGCCCGCTCCTCAATGACCCTCGGATCGGCGACCGCGTCCGCGGGGCCACGGGTGGGCGGCCGCCCACCTCGCACGACGTGGCGAGGGCCGTGGCCTACCTGGCCTCGGCGGGCGCAGCAGGCTTCAACGGGGCCACCCTGGTCCTCGACCGCGGCCTGAGCGTGACCGGGCACGTGCCCGGCGACCTCTCCGTCGGCCCCTGAACGGCCATCAGCCCGTGGGCGTCGTCCCGAGCGACGGACGCGTCGCCCACCAGGCCCGGAGCCGGGACGTCGCCTCCTCCTCGCCGAGGGGCCCCTCGTCGAGCCGCAGCTCCATGAGGAAGGTGAGCGCGTCGCCCACGGCTCGGCCCGGGCCGATGCCGAGCAGCTCCATGACCTGGTTCCCGTCGAGGTCCGGACGCAGGGCGTCGAGCTCCTCGCGCTCGCGCAGCTCGGCGATCCTCAGCTCGAGCTCGTCCATGCGACGGGCCAGCGCGCGGGCCTTGCGGGGGTTGCGGGTCGTGCAGTCGCAACGGGTCAGCTCATTGAGCTCGTCGAGGAGCGGCCCGGCGTCGCGCACGTAGCGGCGCACGGCCTTGTCGGTCCAGCCCAGGCGGTAGGTGTGGAAGCGCAGATGGAGCTCGACCAGCCGAACCACGGTGTCGACCTCGGCGGCCGGATAGCGCAGCGCCTCCATGCGCACCCTGGTCATTCGCGCTCCGACCACCTCATGGTGGTGGAAGCTCACCCCGCCGTCGGAGATGGCGCGGGTCCGCGGCTTGCCCACGTCGTGGAAGAGGGCGGCCAGGCGCAGCGTCTTGTCCTTGGAGGTCTTGTCGACCACCGCCAGGGTGTGGGCCAGGACGTCCTTGTGGCGGTGGATGGGGTCCTGCTCGACGGCCAGGGCGGGCAGTTCGGGGAGGAACTCCCCGGCCAGCCCGGTGTGCACGGCGAACCACAGAGCCCCCGACGGCACGTCGACCATGACGATCTTGTCCAGCTCGTCGCGGATGCGCTCGGCCGAGACGATGGAGAGGCGACCGTGCATGCGCTCGGCCGCGGCAACGAGGGCCGGATCCGGGGTGAGCGAGAAGCGCGCCGAGAAGCGCGCCGCGCGCAGCATGCGGAGTGGGTCGTCGGCGAAGGAGATCTCGGGATCGAGCGGGGTGCGCAGTCGGCCGGCGGCCAGATCACCCAGGCCGTCGAAGGGATCGATGAGCTGCATGTCGGGTAGGCGCAGGGCCAGCGCGTTGATGGTGAAGTCCCGTCGAGAGAGGTCGACCTGAATGTCGTCGCCGAAGCTGACCTCGGGCTTGCGCGAGTCGGGCACGTAGACCTCGGCCCGATGCGTCGTGATCTCGTAGACCAGGCCCCCGCGGCGGCACCCGATGGTCCCGAAACGGGCACCCTGGGTCCAGACGTCGTCCGCCCAGCCCTTGACCAGGCGCTCCGTCTCCTCAGGACGGGCATCGGTGGTCAAGTCGACGTCCGCGTCGTCGTCGGCGCCACCGGGGAAGAGTGCATCACGCACCGAGCCTCCGACCAGGTAGAGCGCCCGCCCCGCGGCGGCGAACCGCCGGGCGATCTCCTCGGTGGCCTCGACATAGGGACGGAACCGCTCGGGCACCGACGTGGGCGGCGTGGACTGCACCCGCCCACGGTAGTGCGCCCTCTAGCCTTTCCCCGTGCCGTCGCGCTGGGCCAGGTCTGCCCTCTGCACGCTGGCCATCGGCGCGTCCGCCCTGTTCGCCACCCTCGGCGGCACAGCGGGCGGCGCGTCGGCGGCCTCGCTCGCACGTGGTCCGGCCGGCCACGTCCCGACGTCCGCGCCCCTTCTCACCCTGAACTCCCAGACCCCGTGGGTCACCGCGACCGCACCCGGGTTCGACCTGTCGCTCGGCGTGTCTGCCGCGGCGGGAAGCGCCTCGGACCTCCATGTGAGCCTGACCTTCTACAGCCGGCTCCACAACCCCTCGCAGTTCCAACAGGCCATCGGGGGCACCCCGACGACGATCGCCCTCCTCCGCGTCGCCACCGTGCCGGTGACCGGCCCCGCCACGCCTTCGGGATCGGGCTCCAGAGCGGATGCCTGCGTCACCGTGGTCCCCGGCCCGGGCACCACTCCACCGTCGGACGAACCGGGCGCATGCCCGGGCGGCAGCCCGACGTTCTTCCTCGACTGCACCCCGGGCACGGGTACGTGCGGCAACGTCTATCCCGTCGTGGTGTCCCTCCTGGCCAACGGCGACTCCACCCCGCTGGCCCGGCTGACGACCTTCGTGACCTACCAGGAGCCCGACGCGGTCGGGAGGGGTGGGCCGCTGCGCGTCGGGGTGGTGCTGCCGGTCACCGGAACGGGGGCGGCCAAGGAGGCCACCGCGCTGACGGCCCACCGCGGCGTCGCCACGACACTGGCCGTGAGCCCCGCCGGCCTGGCTGCGCTCGTTCCCACACATTCGCGCCAGGAACTGCACCCCTACGAGGAGCTGGCCGGATTGGGCGACGAGATCGTCGACGAGCCCTACGTACCGGTCAACCTGGCCGCGATGAGCGAGGCGGGCATCGCCGGGGAGATCGGGGCCCAGCTCGGCCGCGGCGACGAGCTGCTGCGGGCCGCTGGGCTCAAGCCCACCCCGGGCCTGTGGGTCGACACCAACGCCGCGCTCTCCCAGGGTGACGCCGCCAACCTGGCCTCGGGGCTCCAGACCGCGGGGGCAAACCAGCTGGTGCTGAGCGACACCGACCTGTCCACGGCGGGCCTCAGCAGCTACACGTACGCCCATCCCTTCACGCTTGACCTCGGTCACGGGAACACGGTCAGCGCCCTGGCCGCCGACAGCTCCCTCGGCGCGCGCTTCTCGGGTCAGCCCAACGATCCGGTCCTCAACGCCGAACAGCTCGTGGCCGGCCTGTCCTTCGTCCACTTCGAGAACCCCTACCTGTCCCAACCCAGGGGGGTGGTGGTGGTCCCGCCTCCCCACTGGGTTCCCACTGCCGCATTCCTCGACGCGCTCCTGGCCGGGCTCTCGGACAACCCCGCCCTCGAGCCCGTCACCTTGGCCCAGCTCGTCGAACGGGTGCCCGCCGGCGGCAACGGGGACGCCGTGGTCCGCCATCTCCAGGCCGGCGCGGCGGGACGCGGTATCACCCGCGGCGCCGGCCTGCGCATCGCCGACGACCGCCAGCAGCTGTCCTCGTTCGGCGCGGCGGCCGGGGGTGCCCCCGAGGTCACCACGCTGGCCGACCAGCTGCTCGGGACCGAGGCCCAGGGCCTGAGTTCGGCGTGGCGCAGCGGTGCGCTGAACGCCTACGCCCGGGCCTTCGGCGCCGCCACAGGGCAGATCACCCTGGCCACCGAGCGCACCGTGACGTTCACGGCCCGGCAGGCGGACATCCCGGTGACCGTGCTCTCCGCGGCGCCGTATCCGATCACGGTCGTGGTCACGTTGACCAGTGACAAGTTCCGCTTCCCCGACGGCAACACCCGCCAGCTCACCCTCGACCGCCCGACCACCTCGGTCCGGGTCACCGCCGAGGCCCGGACGTCGGGAGACCGGCTGCCGATCGAGGTGACGCTCCACACCCCGGACGGACAAGTGCTCATCGCCCACACCGTGCTCACCGTGCACTCCACGGCCATCTCGTTCGTAGGGGTGGCGCTCACCGCGGTGGCGGGGGCGGTCCTCTTGGTCTGGTGGGTACGCACCTGGAGGCGTTCACGTCGGCAGCGCCCCCGCTCCCACCCGCGGGCTGCCTGAACCGTGCCCCGCGCCCGCCGGGCCCGGACCCTCCCCCTGCGGACCTCGGCCGTCTATGTCGCGTTCGGGACTGGCGTCTCGCGGATCACCGGCCTGCTGCGATTCGTGGCCCTCGCCTGGGCGCTCGGCCAGACGCCGCTGGCCGACTCGTACAACCTCGCCAACACCACGCCCAACATGCTCTACGACGTCGTGCTCGGCGGGGTGCTCTCGGCCACCTTCATCCCCGTCTTCATCGATCGCCTGGCCAACCGCCAGGAGGACGAGGCCTACGATTCGATCTCGGCGGTCCTCAGCGTGTCGCTCGTCGTCCTGGGCGTCACCACGGTGGCCGCACTGGTTGCCGCTCCCTTCCTCGTCGATGCGCTCACCGCCCTCGACGCACACGCCCACGGGGGCCAGGTCCAGCCGGTCCTGCTCGAACGGCACGTGGCCACCGAGTTCCTGCGCTGGTTCGTGATCCAGATCGCCGCGTACGGCGTGTTCGCCCTCGGCGCGGCCCTGCTCAACACCCGCCGCCGCTTCATCGCGGTGGCGTGGGCACCCATCGTCAACAATTTGGTCTGCATCGCCATCCTCATCTGGTTCGGGCTCTGGGCGGGGCACGGTGCCTCATTGGCGACCGTGGAGCACCATCGCACCCAGCTGGTGCTGCTCGGCCTGGGCACCTCGCTGGGCGTCGTCCTGCAGGGCGCCGTCCTCGTGCCCAGCCTCCTCCAGTCGGACTGGGGCCGCCTGCGCTGGCGCTGGAACCTGCGCGACGACGCCCTGCGCGCCGTGGCCCGGCTCGGAGGCTGGACCTTCGGCTTCGTACTGGCGAACCAGGTTGCCCTCTTCGTGGTCACCGTGCTGGCCGGCAGCGTCCCGGGTGCCGACCCCGTGTCCTCGTACACCTACGCGTATGCGTTCTTCCAACTCCCCTACGGCATCGTGGCCGTCACCGTCATGTCGGTCGTGACCCCGGATCTGGCCGCCGCATGGTCCACCGGCCAGCGGGGTCCCTTCTTGCACCGCATGACGGGGGGGCTCCGCGCCGTGCTCGCCCTCATCATCCCCTCGGCCGTCGGCCTGCTCCTCCTCGCTCGCCCGGCCGTGGCGCTCCTCCTCGGCGTCGGGCACAGCACGCCGGCCCAGACGGCGACCACGGGAGCGGCTCTGGCCATGTTCGCCCTCGGCCTGCCGGGCTTCTGCACGTACCTCTACTTGGTGCGCGTGCTCCAGTCCATGCAGCGCACCAAGGTCGCCTTCTTCTTGTACCTCGTCGAGAACGGGCTCAACGTCGCCCTCGCCCTCCTCTTGGTCGGGCCCCTCGGGGTCCGCGGCCTGGCCCTGTCCCTCTCCATCGCCTACTCCGTGGCGGCGCTCCTGGCCCTGGCCGTCTTCCGCCAGTGGTTCGGGCGGCTGGCCGAACCGGCGTCGTGGTCGCCACTGCGGCGGGTCGTCGTGGCCTGCCTTCCCATGGCCGTGGTGGTGCTCGTGGTCTCGAACCTCTCGGGCTCGACCACGACGGCTGCACTCGCCGTGCGCGTCATCGGCGCCGTCGTCACCGGCGGGCTCACCTTCGCTGCCGCCGTCGTCTGGCTGGGCCGACGCGACGACATGCGGCGGCGCACTTTCGCGCCGCTCGAGCCCACCGGGTCCCCGACCCCCGTGGCAGACTCCCTGGGTGCCCGGCGTCCACATCGTGACCGACAGCGCCTGTGACCTGAGCGACGAGCTGGTGGCCCAGCACCACGTGTCGGTCGTGCCACTCACCATTCGCTTCGGCGCCGAGGAGTTCGAGGACCGGCGCCAGCTCTCCCCGGCCCAGTTCTGGGAGCGCTGCCGCGGCATGGGGACCCTGCCCGAGACCGCGGCGCCCGCACCCGGAGCCTTCCAGGCCGCCTACCAGCGGGCCGCCGACGATGGGGCCGACGCAGTGCTGTGTCTCACCCTCTCCTCAAAGGTCTCGGCCACGTACGCCTCGGCCCGCACCGCGGCCGAAGCCTTCGACGCCGTGCCTGTCCGGGTCGTCGACACCTTCTCGCTCACCATGGGCCAGGGACTGCTAGTGATCGCCGCCGCCGAGGACGCCGCAGCCGGCGCCGGCCTCGACGAGCTGGTCGCCAACACCGAGGAGCGGATCGGTCGCACGCGTATCTACGGCGTGATCGGCGGCCTCGAACACCTCCAGCGCGGCGGCAGGATCGGAGGGGCCCGGGCCCTCCTCGGATCCCTGCTCAACATCAAGCCGGTGGTCCAGCTCAAGGACGGCGAGGTGGCCGAGGAGTCCAAGCAGCGCACCCGGGCGCGGGCGCTGTCGTACCTCGTCGACAAGGTCCGGGCCGATGCGCCACTCGAGCGCATCGCCGTGGCCGACGGGGCATGCGACGACTTCTCCGACGTGCTCGCCCGCCTGGGCGACATCGCCACCGAGCACCCTCTGCTCCCGGTCGACCTCGGGCCCGTCGTGGGCACCCACGCAGGCCCCAACACCGTCGGCGTGTGCTATCTCGTCCCCCCCGCCGTCACCACCAGGCCTGCCGACTAGTCTCACGCCGTGGCCGACAGCGATCTGTCCGACGTGCTCTCCGAGCGCGCGCTCGACGCCGTGGACACGGTGGTGGCCACGGTCAACGACAAAGCGGTCCGTCCCGCCATCGTTGCGGCACGCGGCATCGTCTTCGGGGTCGTCATCGCCGTGGTGGCCGTGACCGTGTTCGTGCTCTTCTGCGTCGGGTTCATCCGCGTGACCACCATCGCCGGCCACAGGATCTGGGCCTCCTACATCGTGCTCGGCCTGCTGTTCAGCGCCGTCGGCGCCGTGCTCTACGCCGCGCCGTGGCCTGCCCCCCGATGCCTGAACGGCGCAAGGTCGTCGTCATCGGAAGCGGGCCGGCGGGACTCACCGCCGCCCTCTACAGCGCGCGGGCCCAGCTGGCGCCCCTCGTGATCGAGGGCGAACCCTCCTCCACCAGCGACCAGCCCGGGGGCCAGCTCATGCTGACCACCGAGGTCGAGAACTATCCCGGATTCGTCGACGGGATCATGGGCCCCGAGCTCATGGGGATCATGCGGGCCCAGGCCGAGCGCTTCGAGGCGGAGCTGTGGCCCGGCAAGGCGAGCCGGCTCGATCTCGCCTCATGGCCCTTCGGGATCTGGGTCGGGGATCCCGACGTCGACGAGCCCACCGTGGCGGCCGACACCGTGATCCTGGCAACGGGCGCCCGATCCCTCATGCTCGGTGTGGAGAACGAGGACCGCCTGCTCGGCTACGGGGTCTCGACCTGCGCCACGTGCGACGGGTTCTTTTTCCGCGAACAGCACATCGCCGTGGTCGGTGGCGGCGACTCGGCCCTCGAGGAGGCCCTCTTCCTCACCCGCTTCGCCTCGGAGGTCACCGTGGTGCACCGGCGCGACGAGCTGCGTGCCTCGAAGATCATGCAGGAGCGTGCCCGGGCCAACCCCAAGATCAAGTTCGCCTGGAACTCGACGGTCACCGACGTGCTGGGCGACACCAAGGTCAGCGGGGTGCGCCTGCGCGACACACTCAGCGGGGACGCTCGGGAGCTCGACGTCACCGGCCTCTTCGTCGCCATCGGCCACGAGCCCAACAGCTCCCTGGTGAAGGGTCAACTCGAGCTCGAGGACAACGGCTACGTCAAGACGTTCGGTGGGACGACCCGCACCAGCGTGGAGGGCGTCTTCGCCTGTGGGGACGTCCAGGACCACTACTACCGCCAGGCAGTGACCTCTGCCGGCTCGGGGTGCATGGCCGCCATCGACGCCGAGCGCTGGCTCGAGGCGCGCGGCGAGTGATCCGGGAACAGAACCCGCCCCCCCGGGGTTGTTCCCGCTGACAAGGAGATGCCATGAGCGACAAGATCGTGACCCTGACCGACGACACCTTCGACGAGCAGGTCAAGAGTTCCGACGTACCCGTGTTGGTAGACTTTTGGGCTGAGTGGTGCGGCCCGTGCAAGATGATCTCGCCGGTGCTGGAGGAGATCGCCGAAGAGCAGGTCGGCAAGCTCCAGATCGCCAAGGTGAACGTGGACGACAGCCTGGGGGTGGCGAGCCGGTTCGCGGTGCAGAGCATCCCGACCCTGATCCTCTTCAAGGACGGCGAACCCCAGGTGAAGGTCATCGGGGCCAAGCCCAAGGGCCGACTGCTCGAGGAGATCTCGGCCTACCTGTAGGCCTCCCACTCGCCGTCTGGGACCGAGGTCCGGCGGTCGCCGACATCCAGGGACGCCTGCAGAGCGCTCTCGGTGTGCCCGTGGAACCCGACGGGATCTTCGGCCAGGCCACTCGTGCCGCTGTCGAGGCGTTCCAGCGCCTGCGCGGCCTGCGCGTCGACGGGGTGTGCGGTCCCCAGACCTGGAACACCCTGGTCGAAGCGGGTTTCCACCTGGGCGGCCGGTTCCTCTATCGCCGCACCCCCATGCTGCGCGGCGACGACGTCGCCGACCTGCAGCAGCGCCTGTGCACCCTGGGTTTCGATACCGGGCGGGTGGACGGGATCTTCGGCGACGCCACGGTCCAGGCCCTGGCCGAATTCCAGCGCAACGCCGGTCTGCCCGTCGACGGGATCGTCGGCGGGGCCACGCTTCGCGAGCTGCTTCGGCTCCAGAGCCGCTATCACGAGCCCGAACTGGTCTCGGCCGTACGGGCCCGGGCGGCCTTGCGCGACGCGCCACCCACCCTCCGGGGACGCCATGTGGCAGTGGGTGAGAGCGGCGGCCTGGGAAGTGTCACCGGAGCCCTGCGTCGCCGCCTGACCCACGGCGGAGTGCTGGTGACCGAGCTCCACCATCCCGACGACGCCGTGCAGGCCAAGGAGGCCAATGGGCTCGGAGTCGATGTCTACGTCGGGCTGCGCCTCACCCCCTCACTCTCCGGCTGCCGCACGGCTTTTTGGTCCGGGACCCACGACGAATCGCCCGGTGGCCGGCGTCTGGCCGAAACGATCCAGCGCTGCCTCCCCGGAGCGCTCCTGGTCCCCGATGAGGGTGCCCACGGGATGAGTCTTCCGATCCTGCGCGAGACCCGAATGCCTGCGGTCGTGGTCGAGATCGGGCCTGCAGCAACCGTCGTGGAACAGGCCACGCCACTGGCTGCCGCCCTCGCCGAGGCACTCGGAGCATGGGCCGACGACGGCAGTAATTACCAGTAATCATACTCGCCCGCCGCCGTCACCAAGCCCTGGAGGCTGCGTTCGGGACGTCGCGTCACGGTTGCCCAAGACCTGCCGGGAGTCGCGACGGTTACGCGACGAAACCTACCCACACATGAACGGAGTGACAATCCACAACGTCATGCACAGGTTGTGGATGAAGCTGAACGACCCCTTGACGGTTCCGCGAACTATGCGACACTCCCGTCACCAACCATGGCGCGATAGATCCGCTCGAGGTCCTCGAGAGTCGCGAATTCGACCACAAGGCGGCCCCGGCGGTTCTGGATGTCAACCTTGACCCTGGTGTTCAGATGGGTGGAGAGAAGGTCCTCGAGCTCGAGGACACCGGGTTCGGGAAGTTTGCGCGTGGGCAGGCGGCGCCCTCCTCCCCCGTTCGTCTCGATCCGATCCTCGGGTTCCGTCTCGGCCCGCTCGGGCTCGTCGATGGTGACCTGGACCACCCGCAACTCCACGCCACCGTCGCGTACGAGCTCCTCCACAACGCGGACGGTGAGCCCCTCTTCGACGATCCGCTCCACCAGGCGTTCCTGAAGTACGCGGTCCGGGGTCCCGAGGAGAGCCCGGGCATGGCCAGCCGAAATGGTCCGTTCGGCCAGCGCCCGTTGAGCCCCGGCCGGCAACTGGAGCAGCCGCAGGGTGTTGGTGACCGTTGCCCGGCCCTTACCCATCCGGGTGGCCACCTGCTCATGGGTCAATCCGAATTCGTCGATGAGTTGTTGATAGGCGGCCGCTTCCTCCAATGCGTTGAGATCCACCCGGTGGAGGTTCTCCACCAGCGCCTGTTCCAGGCTGGCCACGTCATCGGCGTCTTGAACCAGGACGGGAATGGTCTGTAGTCCGGCGCGCCGGGCGGCGCGCCAGCGCCGCTCCCCCGCGATGAGCTCGTAGGACTCCGTCTCGTCGATGAGCTCACGCACGAGGATCGGCTGCAGAAGGCCGACCGCCTTGATCGACGCGGCGAGGGAGGCCATCGACTCCTCGTCGAAATGGCTCCTCGGCTGGTAGACGTTCGGCCTGATCTGGGAGATCGGGACCACCCGGAGCACCGAATCCGACTCCCCTGTCGCCTGACTCGGGATCAGGGCACTCAGCCCTTTACCGAGCCCGCTGCGGCGCGCCATTGCTCACCTCCTTGGCCAGCTCACGGTAAGCAACGGCTCCCCGCGAGGTTGGATCGAACACCGTGATCGGCTGCCCGAACGACGGCGCCTCTGACAAGCGGACGGTTCGGGGGATCACAACTCGGCAGACGCGGTCGGCGAAGTGCTCCCGAACCTCGTTTGCCACGTCGACGGAAAGCCTCGTCCGTGCATCGAACATCGTGAGCACGATGGTCGTGACCTCCAGGGTTTCGTTGAGGTTCGACGACACCAGCTTCACGTTGCGTAGGAGCTGGCTCAGGCCTTCGAGGGCGTAATACTCACACTGGATGGGAACCAGCACCTCGTTGGCCGCCGCCAAACCGTTGACCGTGATCAGACCGAGCGACGGGGGACAGTCGATCAGGACGAAATCGAAGTCGTCCACTACCGAATCGATGGCGCGTTTGACCTTGAGCTCCCGACTGAAGGCCGGGACCAGCTCGATCTCCACGCCGGCCAGATCGATGGTGGCCGGCGCCACGAACAGGTTCTTGACGCTCGTGGGCTCTATACAGTCTTCGAGAGGCTGATCCCGCATGATGACGTCGTACATGGACAGCTCGAAGTTGCGTGCCTCGACGCCCAGCCCCGTGGTGGCGTTACCCTGTGGGTCGAGGTCGATGACCAGGACCCGGTAGCCACGATCCGCCAGGGCGGCGCCCAGGTTGACCGTGGTGGTGGTCTTCCCCACGCCGCCCTTCTGGTTAGCCACCGCGATCACCCTCGGAAGCTCGCGCACGCTCGGCTTTGCCCCGTTCAACAGCGCCGAGGCGTCGTCGTTGATGGTGGGCGGTCGCATCACCGGGTGCGGCACCGGGGGAGACGCGGCGACTGAGCCCGGTTCAGCGGCGGGCGCGGTGTTGGGGGTCTCCGTCACCGGCGCTTCGGGGGAAGCCGCGGATTCCGGCAGCGGCACAGTCTCTGGGAGCGGCGGGGTTTCCTGCGCGGCAAACGTGGGGGCCTCCTGGCCTGGAGTCGCCGTGGCCCGGGGGAGAGGCGCTGGGGAGACGTCCGGAGAGAGTTGCTCGGGAACTTGGTCCTGTGTGGGTGGACCCAGCGGGTCGGGAGGGGGAGTCTGCGCGGGGTTCATAGACGTAGGGCCCGGGGACCTCGAGGACGCATCCTGGTCGTACGGGCTGAACGCTTCAGGGTCTCCTCCGTCCTCGGAAAGGTTGTGGGCATCGCGATCCCGCCGACGGATGCGCATCAAGCAGACACCCTGGTACTCCGCCTCACAGCCATATCCTGGCCTGCCGACGCGCCAAGGTCAAGACTTGACCGTTTGTTGTTTCACGTGGAACAGGTGAACGGCGGGCAAATCGCGGCCCCAATCGGTTTCACGTGGAACATGTGGACACCCGGGTGAGCTCAGAAGAGCGGGCGTTTCGCCGGTACGCCATCGCGTCGTGGGAAGGCCTCCGGACAGCTCTCTGTTTGGCGTAGGACCTGGAAGGTGTATCCATGGCGGACGATCTCAACGGGCTCCAGCCCCAGCTCGGCCAGGGGTCCCGCCGGCCAGCGCTCTGAGTTCCCCTCTCCAGCGCCCGGCGGTTCGGAGACGACCAGCCAACCCCCGACCTTGAGCAGCGGGGCGGCGCACTCCGCCACCACCGCCGGCGAACCGAAGGACCGTGCCACTGCTCCGTCGAACGATGCCCGGAACGAGGCGTCACGTCCGATGACCTCGGCTCGACCTTGCAGGACCTGGACCCGGTCCGCCACCCCAAGCTGCTCCACGGAGTGACTGAGGAACCGGGCCCGCCGACTGTTCGCCTCGACCAGCACCAAATGGACTGCCGGACTTTCCACGGCCATCACCAGCCCGGGAAGTCCACCACCTGAGCCGAGGTCGACGATTCTCTGCCGGCCGGATCCGTCGGTCGACAGTCTCCGGGCGATGGACGCGAACCCCCGGGCGTGCTCGACGTGGGGGCCGAGCGCACCGGGACCGATGAACCCTGCGGCCCTCGCATCAGCCAGAACAGCTTCAAGAATGGTGGGGGAGACCTCCGGGTTGGTTCCGGATCCCTCCACCCGAACGCGTCAGTTTGCCGGCGTGATCACGATGAAGCGGTTTGGGTCCTCGCCCTCCGAACGGGTGACGACGCCCGAGATCTCGTTCACCGCGTCGTGAACGGCCTTTCGGTCGGCCGGGCTCATGGGCTCAAGGGCCTTCTCCTGGCCCGAGGCGATGACCTCCTCGGCAATCCCGACGCTGAATCGCTTGAGCGCAGCCGACCGGCGCTCTCTGTAACCCGCCACGTCAACCAGGATCCGGTCCGTCCGTGAGGGGCACTGGCGCTGCACCACGGCCCGCGTCAGATCCTGCAGCGCGGTCAGGGTCGAACCCCGGGGCCCCACCAGGAGACCCAGGTCTTCACCCGTGGCCGCCACCTCCACGGTGTCCTCGTCGATCAGTCGACACTCGACCGAGCCGGCCATGCCCATCTCGCTGAGCAGGCCCTCCAGGAACGCCCGCCCGATCTCGCCCTGCTCTTCGAGAGTCATGCCTTCGGCCATGTCCACCGTCTCCTTCAGTGCCGCGCCCCGCTCTGGAGCGTCCGTCGAGGAACGCGAGCCCGGAGCGTCGTTTCGCCGGGTTGATTGCGACCCTGTTCCATTCCCGGCATTCTGAGCCGAGTTCTGCGTCGAGTTCTGCGTCGAGTTCTGCGTCGAGCGGCTCTGGCTGCGGCGCCGCCGGGCCGACCGGCTCGTGCCGGTCCGAGCCCCACCGGATCCACCGGACCCGTTCGATCCCTCGCTCGCGCCTGAGCCGTTGGCCGACCCGGCTCCGTCCAGCTTGGTCAGGTCCTTCTCGGCCCCTCGGGGCGCTCCGCTACGGTCGGACCTCCGGTCGGACCCCTGGCGCGATCCCGAACCCGACCGGCTGTTCCGGCGTGGACGCTCTCGCCGTGGGCGGACGCCCACCGGCTGGACGCGGGCTCGGACACGGGCCTCGACCCGCACCCGACCGAAGAGCCCTGTCTTGGGCTCGCTCACCACGATCACCTCGGCGTCGTCGGATGCCACACCCAGCTGGTCCAGAGCCCGCTCGGTCGCTTCCTCGACGGTCTTGCCCGCCACCTCCACCCACTCCACGTGCTATCGAGCCTTTCTCGCCCGCTTCGAACGCGAGCGCGGATGCTGCTTCGGAGCCGGAGTTGCATCGTCCGCTGACGTCTCTCCGTTCGAGGGCTGCCGGCGCGATCCGCTCCGGCGGCCGTTGGTCCCGGAACGACCGTTCGACGACGATCCACCCTTTGCCGGTGGCTGCGTCCTCTTGGCCGTCGACGTGCCGTCGGTAGCCGTTGACTTCCCCTGGGCCGGCTTGGGCGGGGGCGTGTTCCCCTTGCTTCCCGTGTCCGAGCCGCCCTTCGTCGCACTCTTCGCCTGTGTCGCACCGGGTTTGGCCTTGTCCTGCTTGGCCGATCCGATCTCGCGCTCCACGGCGACCGGCGTGACCATCCCCGTCTTGAACATGATCTCCTGGGTCCCGATCCGCATGGCGGACGACACCACCATGTAAATGGTTGCTCCAGCGGGCACTTTAAGGTAAATGAAGCCGAAAATAATTGGGAAGAACTTCTGCATCGCCTGCATCTGGGGGTTCGCAGCAGCAGCCTGTGGATTACGACTGTTCATCTGTCGCATTTGGTAGTATTGAAGGAACATTGCGGCAGCAATGAGCACGAGGTAGGGGATGACGAGGATCGCCTGACTCGTACTTGTGATCACCGCATGGGTGAACGGATCCGTCGTGTGATTTGAGAATGGATACGAGGAAAGATCCATCCCGAACCACCAGTGCATTTGGCCCTGACTGGCGACCAAATCATGGTACATATGCGAATTGGTCGGGATGTACTTTGGTGCTCCGACGACATGTCCATTGACTGTCTTCGTCGTCGAGAGGCCCCGGATCAGCGTGTAGAGCACGATCAGGAAGGGCATCTGCAGAAGGCTGGGCAGGCAGGCCCCGAACGGGCTCGTCCCGTTCTCCTTGTAGAGCCGCATCATCTCCTGGTTGAGCATCTCCCGGTTCTCCGGGCCCTTGTACTTGGCCTGGAGCTTCTTCATCTCGGGTTGCAGTCGCTGCATGGCCAGCATCGACTTGGTGCTCTTCACCGTCACCGGGGTGAGGGCCAGCATGATGATGACGGTCAGGCCGGCGATGGCGAACCCGTAGTTCGGCCAGACGGCATAGAGACCGGCGAGAATCAGGCCGAACAGCTCGAACAGGGGGTGGAAGATCTCTCCGATGAGCTTGAACAGGGAATTCTCGGCCAGGAGCGGGTGGCTCAGCATGGCCGTGCCCGTCCCGACGCGTGCCCGTGGCGGTGCGGGGACTCATGGGAGTGCACCACGAGGGGGACAAGGTCCACGCCGTGGGGACCGAAGGGGCGGCAGCGCACCAGGCGCCGGGCGCTCAGGGAGAGCCCGCGCCAGAACCCGTGCACCGTGAAGGCCTCGAGCGCGTAATTCGAGCAGCTCGGGTAGAAGCGGCAGGGGGAGACCCGCCCCGAGGCCGCACCCTGATAGGCCCGTACTCCGGCCAGGGCCACCCTCACTGGCACTGTGAACTGGGTTTTCTGCTCAGGGGCGCTGCTCATGCGCCCACTCCGGCACCGCCGGCACGCTGCAGCGCCGAGGCCACGTCGGCCCGAAATTCCTCCCGGGTCCGAGTGGCTGCGAGGGGATCGAGCCGGACCAGGTAGGTCCCGCGCGGGAGCCTTGTCGCCTCTGACCGGACCACGGCACGGGCCCGCCGGCGCAGGGCGTTGCGGGTCACCGCCCCCCCGCAGTGCTTCCCGATTGCGTATCCCACCTGGGGAAACAGACCGGGAGTCCCCTCGGGAGCGGGCACGAAGAGGGCGCGTACCGGCCCGCTGGCACCCCGCGCTCGCGACCTGCGCAACTCGGCGAAGGCAGTGCGGCCCGGGATGCGCCCGACGGTCCGTCCAGACACTCGCGGGCTCTCAGACCGTGAGGCGGTGGCGGCCCTTGAGTCGCCGGGCCCTCACGATGGCGCGCCCAGCCCGCGTGGACATGCGCTTACGGAACCCGTGAGTGCGGGCCCGTTTCCTTGTGTTCGGTTGGTAAGTGCGCTTCACGTAGTTCAGCCTTTCGCGACTGCTCGAAGAGCCTCCGGCACCGGTGTCCTCGCAGGGTTCGGGCCTGGGCCTTCGGACAAACCTCAGCCTTCGGTCGTGCCTCGGCCTTCGGCAGGTTCTGGCCGGTGGCGGCGAGTCCTCCCATGTTAGGCGCGATTTGCCGGACCCCTCTAGTCGCACCCGGCCTCACGGTGTACGTTCAACCGATTACCCGTCGTGAGGCCCACTCCATGCGAACGAGCTGGGGACGATGTGTCCGGGGACGAGGCGAGAGAAGGGCGTTCGGGCTGAAGCGGTGACCCAGGCTGGAGATCTGTGGACGAAGTGCACCGGGTCCCTGCGCGACCAGGTCTCGGAGAGCACCTGGCAGCTTTGGCTGTCGGGGATCGAGCCGGTCGAATACGCCGACGGCGTGTTCATCCTCTCGGTCCCCAATGCGTTGATCCGCGAGCGGGTGGAGTCGCGCTACCTCCCCATGATCGAGGACACCCTGGCCAACGAGCTGGGTGCTCCCGTCCGGGGACGCCTCCAGGTGCACGAGCCCGCTCCGCCCGCCGCACCCGATCAGCCGGACCTACCCGACTTCCCCGAGGACACACCTCGGGCACGGAGCCCCCTCTCGAAAGCCCCTTCGGGCGCTGGCCAGGGAGGACGCGAGTCGCCGGCCGTCCAGCTCGACTCCAAATTCACCTTCGAGACCTTCGTGGCCGCCTCGTCGAACCGGTTGGCGCACGCCGCCGCCCAGGCTGTGGCCGAGACTCCGGGCCGCTCGTACAACCCCCTGTTCATCTACGGCGACTCGGGTCTGGGCAAGACCCACCTGCTCCACGCCATCGGGAACTACGTGACCGAGAACTACCCACGCCGCAAGGTGCTCTACGTGACGACCGAGACCTTCATGAACGACTTCGTCGACTCCCTGCGGACCTCCACCACACTGGCCTTCAAGCGTCGCTACCGTGATTGCGACGTGCTCCTCATCGACGACGTTCAATTCATGGAGCGCAAGGAGGGTCTCCAAGAGGAGTTCTTCCACACGTACAACGACCTCAAGGGGGCGTCCAAGCAGATCGTCCTCACCTCGGACCGCCCACCCAAGTCCATCGAGACACTCGAGGACCGCCTGCGCAGCCGCTTCCTCTCGGGTCTGATCACCGAGATCGACCCTCCCGACCTCGAGACGCGACTGGCCATCTTGCGCTCCAAGTGCCTCAGTGAGGGCCAGAACGTCCCCGACGACGTGCTCGAGTTCATCGCCTCACACGTCAAGGACAACATCAGGGAGCTCGAGGGGGCGCTCATCCGAATCTGCGCCTTCGCCAAACTGAACAACGAGCCGATCTCCCTGGTCCAGGCCGAGCAGGTGCTCTCCGACATCGTCCTGGCCGGAGAGCCGCGTCGGATCTCGCCCCAGATGATCCTCGAGACGGTCTCGGCCAGCTACGGCTTCCCCGTCGACGCCCTGATCGGGCCCAGCCGGACCAGGCCCCTGGTCACGGCCCGCCAAGTCGCCATGTACCTCACGCGCGAGCTGACCGATTACAGCTACCCCGCCATCGGCCGGGTCTTCGGGAAGCGTGACCACACCACGGTGATCCACGCTGTCGACAAGATCGCCGGCCAGATGCAGGAACGCCGTCAGATCTACGAGCAGGTCACTGAGCTGATCCAGAAGATCCGTGCCGGTTCGGCCTGACCCGCGCCCTCTCCGCCGCCCGCACCCTGAGATTCTTGTGACTCCCGCGATGCAAAGCCTGTGGACACGGCTCTCGGACCCTGGGGACCGCCAGACCTGTCGTCCCCAGCCCGGTTGGGCCAGACGCCCGGCGCTCCACCGGGCGTCTCTCCATCCACATCCCCATGGGGGAACCCAGAGAGTTCGCCAGCTGGACTTGTGGCATGTCGTCCACAATCCACAGCCCTTACTACCTTTACAAGACAAGTACATCTCCCACTCCGCGATGAAAAGCGGGGTCTTGCGAAAGGACAGGCATCGGTGAAGTTCAGATCCGAACGCGATGCGCTCGTCGAGATGCTGGCGACCGCCGGCCGCGCCGTGGGTGGGCGGGGCGGCTCTTCGCCGGTGCTTCTCGGACTCCTCCTCACGTGCACCGGGAACTCCCTGCGTGTCGTGGGGACCGACCTGGACCTGACGATTCAGGTGACCGACGAGGTGATCGGGATCGACGACGGGAGCTGTGTCGTTCCTGCCCGCCTGTCGACCGACATCGTCCGGCGACTCGAACCCGGCGCCGTCACCTTCGCCGACGGGGGGGATCACATCACGATCACCTCGGCGCGCTCGACCTTCACGCTGCAGACCTACCCGGTCGTGGAGTTCCCACCGGTGGGCAGGACCGGTGAGGCGTCGACCCGCCTGCCCGGACCAGTGGTCTCCGAAGCCGTCCGCCAGGTGGTTCGCGCGGCGTCACACGACGACGGGCGCCCCCTCCTCACCGGGGTGCTCATGGCGCGTGTGGACGACACGCTGCGCATGGTGGCAACCGACTCGTACCGCATGGCCATGCGGGACCTGCCCGGCGCAGACATCCTGCCCGGTACCGAGGACATCCTGGTCCCGGCCCGGGCTCTCTCGGAGCTGCAGCGTCTGCCGTCGGGTTCCGGTGGCGACGGACCCGGTGACGAGGTGGCTGTGGCGGCCGGAGCCAACGAGATCACCTTCTGGCAGGGGAAGGTGCAGATCAGCACACGCCTTCTCGAAGGCCGCTACCCGGATTACAAACAGTTGATTCCTGACGGGTACCCGAACCGCCTTCACCTCGGCAAGGAGACGTTCCTGGCCGCGCTCCGCCGAGTGCAGCTCCTGGTCCGGGACAACACGACCCCGGTCCGGCTCTCCATGCGCTCCGGTGGTGTCGACCTGAGTGTCCAGAGCCAGGACGTCGGTGACGCCACCGAGGCGGTCGACGGGGACTTCAGCGGCGAGGACCTGGTCATCGCCTTCAACCCGTCCTACCTGATCGACGGGGTCGAGGCCGTGGTCGGGGACGAGGTGATCGTCGAGACAGCCGACGCGACGCGCGCGGCGACGGTGCGCGGAGCCGAGGATGACCAGTTCCGCTACCTCCTCATGCCGGTCCGAGTCTCCTGAATGCGGATCTCCTGAGGAAGCCCTGGTCACAGTGAGCGTGCGCCACCTCGAGCTGTCGGGGTTCCGAACCTTCGCCCGGGCCACCTTCACTCCCGAACCTGAAGGGACCACCGTCATCACCGGAGCCAACGGGACGGGCAAGACCAGCGTGCTCGAGGCACTGTCGTATCTGGGCACCCGCCGTTCCTTCCGGGGGGCTCCGCCTGACGCGCTGGTCCGGACGGGGGAGAGGGCAGCCGTTGTGCGCGCCCAACTCGAGCGCGCCGGCAGACCCGTGCTGGTCGAAGCCGAGATCGTGCCGGGCGGGCGGAGCCGGGCCCAGGTGAACCGCAAGCCGGCCCGGGGGCGCCAGGAGCTGGCGTTGGCCGCCCCCTGCACGGTGTTCTCACCCGAGGACCTGGCCCTGGTCTCGGGAGGACCGGGGTGGCGACGCGACCTGCTCGACGACGCCCTGTCCATGCTCGACGCCGAGGGCGCCCGTGCCGCAGAGGAGACCGATCGGATCCTTCGTCAGCGCGCCGCGCTTCTTCGCCAAGCCGGCGGGCGGCCCAATTCCGACGTGCTGGCGACGCTCGACGTGTGGGACCAGCGGTTGGGTGACGCAGGAAAGATCCTGGTGGCCGCCCGCGAACGCCTGGCGGCGGATCTCGCCGACCTGGTCGGCCCGGCCTATGGACGCCTGGCGGGAACCACCGGGGAGGTGCCGGTTCGTCAACGCTACGTGCGCAGCTGGAGCGGGGACCTGCTCGACGCGCTGACCGCGTCGCGTGCCGATGACCTGCGGCGGGGGGTCAACACCGTCGGTCCCCACCGCGACGACCTCCTCCTGGCGCTCGACGGGCGAGAGGCCCGCACGCACGCGTCGCAGGGTGAGCAGCGGTGCCTGGCCCTGGCCCTGCGCCTCGGGGTGCACCAGCTCGTGCGCTCGGCGACCGAACTGGTGCCGACGTTGCTACTCGACGACGTGTTCTCCGAGCTGGACCCTCGTCGGAGCCGGGCCCTGGTGGCCGAGCTCCCCGACGGGCAGTCCATCTTGACCACGGCCGCTCCGCTGCCCGAAGGCATCTCGGTGGCGCGGGTCGTCGGGGTGGAGACGCTCCGGTGACCCCTTCGCGACCAGGGGGTCCACGACCCGTGGGCGCGTCGCTCCCCAGGGTGCTCGACCGCCTGGGCGCACCGCCGGCACCAGCGACGCTGGAGGCCCTCTTCGGCCGTTGGGAAGAGATCGCCGGGCCCGAGCTGGCTCCCCACGTGCGGCCGGTGCGCCTCGATGGACGCACCCTCGTCGTCGCGGTCGACCACACGGCCTGGGCCACCCGGGCCCGCGTCGAGTCCGGCCGGATCCTGGCCACCCTGCGTGAGCTCGGAGAGGTTCCGCTCGAGCGTGTGCAGGTCGTGGTGGAGCGGGACTGACCCGCCTTCTCGGACCCGAGCCCCGACCCGCGCAGGCGCCGCGGTCGACTGTTCATGAGCGCCGATTCCCGACAGGGGTCGGGTAGAATGGTGCGTTCGTATCGAAAGGCCGGAGTGCACCTTTCGGGGATTCGAGACGTACCGCGAAGACCGTCGTTTTGAAAGGGCGCGCCTGTGGCAGTGAAGGTGGACCAGACGCCGAAGGGGGCCGGAACCTCCTACGGCGAGGCCGACATCACCATCCTCGAGGGTCTCGAAGCGGTGCGCAAGCGCCCCGGGATGTACATCGGCTCGACCGGGCCGACCGGTCTGCACCACCTCATCTGGGAGGTCGTCGACAACTCGGTCGACGAGGCCATGGCCGGGCGCTGCACCCGCATCGACGTGACCCTGCTGGCCGACGGCGGCTGCAGGGTCAGTGACGACGGGGCGGGGATCCCCGTCGGCCCGCACCCCAAGTACCCCAAGGTCTCCACGGCCGAGATCGTGCTCACCACGCTGCACGCCGGTGGGAAGTTCGGTGGCAAGGGCTACCAGGTCTCGGGCGGGCTGCACGGCGTGGGGATCTCGGTGGTCAACGCCCTCTCGGCCCGGGTCCTGCTCGAGATCGACCGGGACGGCCAGCACTGGGATGCCGAGTTCGAGAAGGGGGGAAAGGTGGCGCGCAAGGTTGCGGCCACGGGGCCGGCCCCCAAGGACCGGGGGACCGGAGAGCCCAGGACCGGGACGACGGTGACCTTCTGGCCCGACAGCACCGTCTTCGACGAGACCGAGTTCCGCGCCCAGACCGTCGTGGAGCGTCTGCAGATCATGGCGTTCTTGAACAGGGGCCTCGAGATCCGCTTCGCCGACGAGCGGACGGACCCGGCGGCCAGGACCACCTTCAAGTACAACGGCGGGATCGTCGACTTCGTCAAGCACCTGAACGCGTCGAAGGAGTCCCTCTTCCGCAAGGTGGCCTCCTTCGAGCAGTCCGAGGACGACCAGGAGGTCGAGATCGCCCTCCAGTGGAACACGGGCTACCACGACTCCATCCACTCCTTCGCCAACGGCATCTCGACCGTCGAGGGTGGCATGCACGTCGAGGGGTTCTCCAAGTCCCTCACCAACGTGGTGAACCGCTACGCACGCGGACGCAACCTGCTCAAGGAGAAGGAGGAGAACCTCAAGGGCGAGGACATCCGCGAGGGCCTCACGGCCATCGTCTCGGTCCGCTTGCGCGATCCGCAGTTCGAGGGCCAGACCAAGGCCAAGCTGGGGAACACCTCAATCCGCTCGCTAGCCGAGCGGACCACCAACCAGAAGCTGACCGAGTGGCTCGAGGAGAACCCCCGGGAGGCCGGCCAGATCGTGCAGAAGTCGATGCAGGCCGCCCGGGCCCGCATGGCCGCTCAGGGCGCGCGCGACCTGACCCGGCGCAAGTCCGCCCTCGACGGGGCGGGATTGCCCGGAAAGCTGGCCGACTGCTCGTCGCGCGACCCGTCGGAATCCGAGCTCTTCATCGTGGAGGGGAACTCCGCCGGGGGCTCGGCCAAGGACGCCCGCAATCCGGCGACCCAGGCGATCCTGCCCATCCGGGGCAAGATCCTCAACGTCGAGCGTGCCCGGATCGACAAGATGCTGAAGAACACGGAGATCCAGGCGCTGATCTCGGCCATCGGGGCCGGGCTGGCGGAGGAGTTCGACGTCACCAAGATCCGGTACCACAAGGTCATCCTCCTGGCCGACGCCGACGTCGACGGCAGCCACATCAGGACGCTGCTCCTGACCTTCTTCTTCCGCCAGATGAAGCCACTCGTCGAGGGAGGCTTCGTCTACGTGGCCCAACCCCCCCTGTACTCCACGCTGGTGGGCAAGGAGAAGATGTACCTGAAGGATGACGCGGCGAGGGCCGCCTTCCTGGCTGAGCATCCGGACCACAAGCACGAGTTCAACCGCCTGAAGGGCCTGGGGGAGATGGACTTCGCCGAGCTGCGCGAGACCACCATGGACCCGGTGCGCCGGTCACTCCTCCAGGTGAACGTGGAGCAGGCGGCACTGGCCGACGAGGTCTGCTCCATCCTCATGGGCGACGACGTCGAGTTGCGGCGGCACTTCATCCAGACGAACGCCAAAGACGTCCGTTTCCTTGATATCTGACCCCTTGATATCTGGGCGATCGTCGGCACCAACGGAGACGGAGTAGGGACATGGCACGGCAGACGACACGCGGGTCGGGTCGCGGGGGAGCGGGCGCGGGCGGCGGCACCATCGAGCCACCCGGGGACGGGGGGTCGAACGGCCACGGCGCCATAGAGCCGATCGAGATCCAAGAGGAGATGGAGCGGTCGTTCCTCGAGTACTCCATGTCCGTCATCGTCTCGCGGGCCCTGCCCGACGTGCGCGACGGACTCAAGCCCGTGCACCGGCGGATCCTCTACTCCATGTTCGACAACGGGCTGCGCCCCGACCGGCCGCACAACAAGTGCGCCAAGGTGGTGGGTGATGTCATGGGGACGTACCACCCCCACGGCGACTCGGCCATCTACGAGGCCCTGGCCCGCATGGTCCAGGACTTCTCGCTGCGCTACCCGCTGATCGACGGGCACGGCAGCTTCGGCGGACGCGGACCCGACGACGGGCCGGCGGCCATGCGCTACACCGAGTGCCGCCTGGCGCCCCTTGCCCTCGAGCTCATGGCCGACATCGACGAGGAGACCGTCGACATGGTGGCCAACTACGACGGCTCGGCCGTCGAGCCCGTGGTGCTGCCGGCGCGGTTCCCGAATCTCTTGGTCAACGGATCGCAGGGCATCGCCGTGGGCATGGCGACCAACGTCCCGCCCCACAACATGGGCGAGGTCATCGACGCCGCCATCCATGTCCTGCACCATCCGGAGGCCACCCCTGACGACCTCATGGCGTTCGTGCGCGGCCCGGACTTCCCCACGGGTGCGCAGATCCTCGGACGCCAGGGCATCCTCGACGCGTACCGGACCGGGCGCGGCTCCATCAAGATGCGGGCCGTCGCCGAGATCGAGGAGGGCCGTTCGGGAGACCGGATCGTAGTCACCGAGCTGCCGTACCAGACCTCGGTGGAGGTGATCGAGCAGAAGATCAGCGACCTGGTCAAGGCGGGCGAGCTCGACGGCATCAGCGGGGTGCTCAATGCGTCGGCCAACCAACAGCCGCGGCTGGTGATCGATCTCAAGCGCGACGCCAACGCCAACGTGGTGCTCAACAACCTGTTCAAGCAGACCCCGCTGCAGACGAGCTTCGGGGTCAACCTGCTGGCCCTGGTCGACGGTGTGCCCCGCACGCTCAACCTGGCCCAGGCCTTGTCGCACTACGTGGACCACCAGATCGAGGTGATCACGCGGCGCTCGGAGTTCCGCCTCGCCAAGGCACGCAATCGGGCCCACATCGTCGAAGGGTTGCTGCGCGCCATCGACATGCTCGACGCGGTGATCGCCACCATCCGCGGATCCGCCGACCGACCCGAGGCGCGCGCCGCCCTGATGGCCGCGCCCTTCTCCTTCAGCGAGGTGCAGGCCACGCACATCCTCGACATGACCCTGGGCCGCCTGACCCGCCTGGGGCGTTCGGAGCTCGAGGCGGAGATGGAGCAGCTGCGGTCCACCATCGCCGAGCTCGAGGCCATCCTTTCGGACGACACCACGCTGCGCGGGGTGATCGAGACGGAGATGACCGAGATCCGCGACAAGCACAGCAACCCGCGGCGCAGCATCATCACCCACGATCCGGGCGAGATGGGGGTGGAGGACCTCATTCACGACGAGGAGATCGTCGTCACCATGACGCGGGCCGGGTACATCAAGTCGGTGGCGGCGGCGGCCTTCCGCACCCAGGCCCGGGGTGGGCGAGGTGTGCAGGGCGCCCGCCTGAAGGAGGAGGACCTGGTGAGCCAGGTGGTGCACACCTCGGCGCACGCCTACCTGCTCCTCTTCTCCAACCGCGGGAAGGTCTACCGGCTGCGCGGTCACGAGATCCCCATGAAGGACCGGACGGCCCGTGGGACGGCCGCGGTCAACCTGGTCCCGCTGGCACCCAACGAGTCGATCACGGCGATCATCGCGACCCGGGAGTTCTCGGCCGACCAGTGCCTGTTCTTCGCCACCGCCCAGGGCCAAGTCAAGAAGACGGCAATGAGCGAATACGACAAGTCCCGGCGCGAGGGCTTCATCGCCATCAACCTGCGCGACGGAGATGAGCTGGTGAGGGTGGTCACCACGTCGGGAGGCGACGACCTCTTCGAGGTGACGCGCCAGGGCATGACCATCAGGTTCAGCGAGGACGATGTGCGCCCGATGGGCCGCGACGCCGCGGGCGTGCGGGGCATCCGGTTGCGCCAGGGCGACGTCGTGGTGTCGTGCGACGTGGCCTCCGACGAGACGGACATCCTCATCGTGACGGACGCCGGCTACGGCAAGCGGACCAAGCTCGAGCGCTTCAACCGCCAGGTCCGTGGTGGCCAGGGCGTGCGAGGCATTCGGTTGACCGGTGCCCGGGGCACCGTCGTCGCCGCCTTCATGATCGGGCTGGACGAGGAGATCCTGCTGGTCTCCTCGGGGGGTGTGGTGATCCGGACGCAGGCCCGGGAGATCGCCTCCCAGGGCCGGGACGCCACCGGGGTCCGCGTGATGAATCTCGACTCGGGCCAGAGCGTGGCCGCCGTTGCCCGGGTGTCGATCGAGACCGAGGACAGCTGACCCGGCACGCGGTCGGGGTACCCCGGCCCGAGCTCAAGCGTGGGATCAGAAGAGTCGGAACGACGTGAGGGGCCAGACGCGAACGTCGACCCTGCCTACGATCAGCGACTTGGCAATGGGCCCCCAGTAGCGGCTGTCGCACGAGTCGGTCCGGTTGTCGCCCATCACGTAGTACTTGCCCGCCGGGACCTGATAGGGCTGACGGAGGTTGGCACTGTTCCCGGCCGGTCCCGGGAGCGTCCTGGCCTGCTCGCTTTCGGGCAGCCAGCTCTCGTTGAGGCGCTTCCCGTCGATGTAGACGTCGCCACCCGTGAGCGAGATGGTGTCCCCGGGCAACCCGATGACCCGCTTGACCAGGTCGTTGACCTCGGGTCCCCCGCAGTCCTCGGCCGGTGGCCGTGAGAAGACCACGATGTCGCCGCGGTGGACCGAGTGGAGGTGGTAGCTGAGCTTGTTGACCAGGATCCGGTCGCCGATCTGGAGCGTCGGTTCCATGGATCCCGACGGGATGAAGAACGTCTGTACCACGAAGGTGCGAAGCAGCACGGCCAGCAGGACGGCGACCACCGCGATGATGAGGCCTTCGCGGATCCAGCGTTTGGACGAGGTGTGTGGTGCGGGTCCGGTCGGCGGAGGCGGGGTCCCGAGGTCGCCGGTCCCTTCCGGACCCGAACCCGATCCTCCACCGGACGCGGCGAGGGCGTCGACGGCGAACACCGGGTCGTTTGCGTCAGGCGTCACCGCAGCAGGCTAGACGCCACCGGCGTGATCCCGGTGTCGCAGGTGGGACGCGATGGGGTGGGCGGGGTCATGCCGGGGTGTCGAGGGACGAGCCGTCGGGCCCGGAGCGCTCGGCGTACTGGCGGAGCACGACGGCTCTCATCTCCTGCAGCCGTGTGGCCACCGCCCCCTGGCGCTCGGCCAGCGTTGTGAGCTCCGTCTCGAGCTCTCCCAGGGTGCGCGCCAGCGCATCCGCTGAGGAGAGATCCGTGCCCGCCATGTCCCGGTGGGCCGAGATGAGGTGGTCGGACCGAGCGACGATCGCCGCGATGTCCACGACGCCGTGCCCCGGACGATCGGACTCGGCCGGCTCTGGGCCCGTGACGCCGCCGTCGGACCTGAAGGGGGTCGCTGAGGTGAGGAGCGAGGGCAGCTCGACGATCAGATCGTCGAGGTTGTGCGAGGAGGACCTCCGGGCACTGCGCACGGTCAGGCAGTGATGGAGGAGGGCGACGTCGGCCGCCAGGATGTCGCGGGCATAGGCCAGCGCGGCCCGGGCGACCGAGAGGTCCTCTCTCCATTCCCGCAGTGCCGCTATGTCATCCGCTGTGTCCGCACAGAGGCCGACCGAATCACGCAGGACGCGGTCGATGTCCTCCACGTCGATCTGCCCGTCCCCGTGGGCCAGGGCTCCGGGGCGTGCCACGTCGCCGTCGTGTGTGCGGCTCGAACCCACCGCCCACTCCCCTCTCTCCTCTGCGGGGCGCCGGTGAACCGATCCCCGCTCTGGCACTCTCTAGCACGCACCCGGCAGGTCGTCGCGGAGCCGACGTTGGGGACGACTGCCCGTGCCTGGTCACACGAGGTGTCGCCGTCGTCATCCCCAGGTCGTCCACAGCCTGTGCCCGAAGCCGGCCCCTTCATGGGTTTCCGTCGCGGCGCCCGACGTGCTTTGCTCTGCCCATGGCGGTGCCGCCTCCACGACCAGCTCGCCGGGTGTTGCCGTGTTGAGCCTGCAGCAGAGCGCCGAGGGTGTGCTCCCGGGCCAGCTGCTCGAGCGCGCCATCAGGGCCGGGTACATCGACGCCGGGCGTTTCAACATCCCCGAGGCCAACGTCCAGCCCGCCAGCCTGGACCTCCGCCTCGGTGAGCGGGCCCTGCGCATCAGGTGCAGTTTTCTGCCGGGTGAGGACCCCGTCGAGCGGAAGTTGAAGGACTACATCCTCGACGAGGTGGACCTCAGAGGTGACGGGGCGATGCTCGAGGCGCGGTGCCCCTACCTCATTGAGCTCAAAGAGAGGCTCGATCTCCCGGCCGGCCTGCGTGGCAAGGCCAACCCGAAGAGCTCGACCGGGCGGATCGACGTTTTTACCCGTGTCATCACCGATCACAGCGACCGTTTCGACGAGGTCGCGCCGGGCTACCAGGGTCCGCTCTACCTCGAGGTGGTTCCCCTGTCGTTCGCCGTCCGCGTCAAGGAGGACCTGACCCTCAACCAGCTGCGCCTCACCATGGGGAGGCCGGGGCTGAGCGACGACCAGGTCCGGCAGGCCCACCGCGAGGCCCCCATCCTCTACCGCGGTGGCGCACCCGTCCCGACCGAGGAGCTGTCCTTGTCCCACGGTCTGTTCCTCGGTCTCGACCTGCGCGGCGACGCGCGGGGCCAGGTGGGGTACAGCACCCGTGACAGCGCTCCGCTCCTCGACCTGGCTGCCGGCGCCGAGGTCGACCCCCGTCCGTTCTGGGACCCCGTCTTCCGCGAGGAGGGTGACCGGCTCGTCCTCTCGCCCCGGCGCTTCTACCTCCTCATGTCCGACGAAGCCGTGAGCATCCCGCCGAACCTCGCCGCGGAGATGACGGCGTACGATCCCACGAGCGGTGAATTGCGATCGCACTACGCCGGGTTCTTCGACCCCGGGTTCGGGTTCGATCCGACCGGTGGCTTCAAGGGTTCGCGCGCCGCACTCGAGGTCCGCGCACACGACGTCCCGTTCATGGTCGAGAACGGGCAAGCGGTGTGCAAGCTGACCTTCGAGCGGATGCTCGAAGAGCCAACCGCGCTCTACGGATCGGGTATCGGCTCCTCGTACCAACAACAAGAGGAGACCCTCAGCCGGTACTTTCGCCGCACGTCCGACTGAGCGGCGCGACACAACGCGCCGTCAACACATCGGGAGACGTCCGTGCGATACGCGCGCGCGTCGCGTCGATGACCCAATGCCGGTGCGGCGGGTCGCGCCGCAACGCCGTCGCAACGTCGCGAGATTGATGCGCGACGCAGCGCCGCACTCGACGCAGCGCTCTATGGATCGAGTATCGGCTCCTCGTACCGACAACATGACACAACGCGCCGTCAACACTCGGGAGACGTTCGTGCGATACGTGCGTGCGTCGCGTCGAGAGCCGCTGCCGGTGCGGCGGGTCGCGTGGCAACGCCGTCGTGACACTGCGGCAGACAATGACCGCACAACACGTCCGTTCGGCGTCGCGAGATTGATGCGCGCGGAGCGCGCCGCGACCAGAGTTTGGGACGCGCGCGCGACGGATCTCGGAAATTGCGGCGGCGTTTTCTCGGATGCGGTATCGACGACGAGCGTCGCGTTATATGGTGGCGTGCGAGGGGGTTGTTCGTGTTTGCGGGACGTCCACGTGTCTCCGGAGGCGATTCCCCTCTGCCCTGACGGTTGAGTTTCGTGGAGCAATAGAGGGGGCCCGATGCCTGCAGAGGCGGGTGCTGACGACGTCGCGTCGCTCGAAGACGTGTTCGCGTCGAGGTCGTTCGGTCGGCGGCCTTCGACCGCGTCCGCGGCGACACTTCGGTTCGCCGGCGTCCCCAAGGCATCGCGCTATTTCGTGCACAACCGCTTGGTCGCCGCTGTTGCGATCGGCGCGGCGGGGCTCTCCGTGGTGGCCGGTGTCCGCGTGGGCTACGGCCCGGTGGCCCGGCACCTGCCCGGAGCGGTGGCGTCGGCGCCGGGCTCCGGGGAGCATCTCGCTCCGCTGCATTCCGGTACCGAGGACGTCGCACCGCCGGTGCCGAGCGCGCCGTCCACGGAAACCGTGACCGGCCTCCTCGGATCGTCGACCACCGTGCTGGCGGCACCGACGTCCCCGATGCTTTCGCTCGTCAAGACCGGGCACAGCACGGCGCCTGCAGTGGGCGCGGGCATCACGGCAACGGTGGTGAGCACGATCACGCCCGCCCCCACGTCCACGAGCACGCTGCCCACCACAACGCCGCCCCCCACCACGCCGCCCACCACGAGGGCTCCGAGCCCGACCGCTCCGACGACCGTCGTCGTGGCCGCTGGTTCCGGTAACGCCTCCTCATCGGGCGGAGGGTCGCAGGGGAGCGGTCAGGGGAACCAGGGCGCCTCCGGTTCGAGCGCGGGTGTCGGTGGCGTGTCGTTGGGATCGAGTTTCGGTGGCGGGATCACCGGAGGCGGTCACGGCGGCGGCGGTGACGGGGGCGGCGGGGCCTCGCACGACGGGTGGGGTGATTCCAACGGACGCGGGAGCCACGGCGGAACGAACACCACGTACTCGGACCACGGCTCGGACCACGGCTCGGGTCACGATGGCGGCGCCAACTGGTAGTCGTGCCGCCGCCGAGGTGAGCGGGGTCAGTCGCTCGAGCCCGAGCGAGGTTCGAGGAGGAGACGACCGCGGCGGTCGATGGCCACGGCGATCTCGCCCCGGAGCAGACGTCGGAGTGGGTCCCCGATGATCGTGCGCCGCCAGCCCGTGTCGAGACGGCTCGACTGACCGCTCAACAGCTGTGCCAGGTCGGCCCGGGTGGCCAGGAGGCCCTGATCGAAGTCGAGTTCGTCGGCTACGTGGCGGACGAGGCCCGCGCAGACGGCCACCGCGGCCGCAGGGACCGCCGAGTCACGACCCTCGGTCGGCATGCGGATCGCGCCGGAGGGCAGGGAGAGTCCGCGCCCGACGGCCTCGAGGATTTCGGCGGCACGCCCCTGGGCGAGGTGACGTCCGTCCACGCCGCGGGTGTGGCGGAGATCATCGGTCGTGCGGGGCGGTCGCTGTGAGATGGCCAGAAGGCTCAGATCCGAGAGGACGGAGCGCCGCGGTCGGTTGGTCGCCGCCGCGGTGCGCTCACGCCAAGCGGCCACCTCTTGCGCAACGGCGCGGGTCCGGGTGGACATGCCCCTGACGTCCCCAAGCTTCCACCAGGCCTCCTCGGGGGCCCGCGCCGGTGAGCGGTCGCCGAGAACCTGGTCGCATTCGCTGAGGGCCCAATCGAGCCGACCGAGGGCACGCAGACGGTCCTCGAGGATCTGCCGGAGCTCGAGCAGGTGGGCCACGTCGTTGACCGCGTAGGAAACCTGGCGCGCCGGAATCGGCCTCACCAGCCAGTCCGAGAGGCGGTCAGCCTTGGGAAGGGTGAGGCCGAGGAACTGGTCGACCATTCGGGCCAGGGACGGCGTCGACAGACCGAGGAAACCGGCCACGATCTGGGTGTCGAACACGCGTGAGGGGACCGAGCCGCACGCATTCTGGAGTACGTCGAGGTCGCCGGACGCAGCGTGGGCCACGGCCACTCCGGGCCCGTCGAACACCTCGGACAGCGGTGAGGGATCCACGGAGAGGGGATCGACGAGGGCCACCTTGTCCGCCCAGGCGAGCTGGATGAGTGCGAGGTCGGGGACGTAGGTGCGTTCGGTGTGAAATTCGGTGTCGAAGGCGTAGGCCTCTTCGGCGCCGATCTCCGCCACCAATGCCTCGAGCGCGGCGGGATGGTCCACCATGGACGGTGCCGGCATCGCGGGTCGAGAGGTCATGAGAAGCCGGTGTGAGGCTAGCGCGGCCGACGCCGGTTCCCGTGTGCCGGAACGGTGAAAGCCCTGGTCAAACCTTATTCAGCCTCTCCGATTGGCTGGGGGACGGGCAGGATCACCAGTACAATGACGCGTCGGAGGCACGAGCCGGTCGATCGCCCGGCTCGTGCCGAGTTCGATGAATTCCAACTCCGGTTCTGACCCTGACGATCCGATAAGAGTGAGAGAGCCCGCAGCGGAAGGGAAGATCGTGGCGAACGACGAAGCCGCCGACGCGCCGGACGGCGGGTCGGCACGGACCGTTGAATCCATGTTGGCCGAGATCACCGGGGGCGGTGCCCCGGTCGCCGGTCCTGGTACGTCAGCAGGGAGGTACGACCAGCTGTTCCAGCTCTCCATGTCCGATCCCCACACGGGCCTGGCCAATCGGCTCCTCCTCTTGGACCGGCTCAGCCAGGCACTCGTGCGCCGACGCCGTCACGGCGGCGAAATCGTCGTGTGCCACGTCGACCTGGACAATCTCGGTGAGATCAATACTGACCTGGGCTACACCACGGGGAACGCCGTGTTGTCCGAGACGGCCCGCCGCCTCACGGGCGTGTTGAGGGCGGAGGACACCGTCGGGCGCGTCGGCAGCACCGAGCTGGTCGTGGTGACCACCGTCACCGACGAGCAGGTGGTCGGGCCGCTCCTGCGCCGGATCCAGCACACCCTCGATGAACCGATCCAGGTCGCCGGGGCCGACGTTCGGTTGAGCACGTCGCTCGGCGTGGCGGTGGCCGAAGACGGGGAGTCGGCCGAGACCGTGCTGGGGCGCGCCGACCGCTCCACCCGAATCACCCGACGCTGACCGTCGGGGGCGCTGCGTCGGCCGCGAAAGGCCTGTTGGCGGGCACCGCCCCGTGGTTGTGAGGATCGGCTCTAGGCAAAACAGGAGGATTGGCCCTACTGCGTTTGCCCAATTCCGGCAAAAATTATCCAGATGTCGATGTACAGCGAGCTCCTGGGAGGAGTCTGCGAGGACGCCGAGCCGGTGCCGCTCCCCTCGTCGAGAGACGAGCTGGTGGTCATCCTCCTGCAGTGCCGTCGTCGCCTGCACGACCACGGTGGGCAGGTCATGACCGAGAACCTGGCCCTTGAGCTCGACCACGACCGCATGCTCCTGCGCCTGTGCGGTGCGCTGGGCATCGACTGCGATCCCGGGCGGTTCTCCAACCCGCTGGCGGAGCGGGAGCGCCTCGAGAGTCTGTTGCGTTCGGAGGGAGTCGACTTCCGCACCCTCGACGATCACCGCCGGGCCAAGGTGGCCTGAGCAGCTCGTTCGCCCCGGCGCTAGGGCTGCTTGGGGGGGTGGGTGGACTTTCGCTCGGCCAGGACGGCGGCGTAGACCGCCGCCTCGGTGCGCCGGCGCATGCCCAGTTTCGACAGAAGGCTCGAGACGTAGTTCTTCACCGTGGCCTCGGCCAAGAAGAGCTGCTCGGCGATCTGGCGGTTCGACTGCCCTTGGGCGATGAGCTCCAGGACCCGGCGTTCCTGCGGGGTGAGCACCGTCAGGCGTGACTCGGCTTCTTGGTCCTTGCGCAGCCGGTCGAACAGCTCCTGGGTCAGCAGGGGATCGAGGAGTGACATGCCCTGGCTGACCTTCCTGATGTCTCCGAGGAGGTCACCGCTACCGATCTCCTTGAGGACGTAACCCGACGCACCCGCCATGATCGACGAGAAGAGGGCGTCGTCGTCGGAGTACGAGGTGAGCATGAGGCACCGCACTCCGGGAGCGAGGGACTGGACCTCCCGGCAGACCTCGATCCCGTTGCCGTCGGGCAGGCGTACGTCGAGGATGGCCACGTCGGGTTCCAGGTCGCGGATCAGCTTGAGGCCCTGTTCGGCCGTCCCGGCCTCGCCCACGACCTCCATATCGTCCTCGGCCTCGAGCAGCGTGCGAAGGCCTGTACGCACCAGTTCGTGATCGTCGAGGACGAACACCCGAATCGACATCCGGCTAATTCTGCCATGGGCCTCTATCCTGGCGCGCCGTGCAGCCGTTGGACCGGATCGACGACCCCGAACGCCTCCGGCGATTGGTGCAGGCGATCCTCGCGCTCGACGCCGAGCTGCATCTGCCCGTGGTGCTCCGGCGGGTCGTGGAAGAGGCGTGTGACCTGGTCGACGCGCGCTACGGCGCCCTCGGGGTGCTCACGGAGGACGGGAAGGGTCTCGAGCAGTTCATCACTGTCGGTGTCGGGGTCGCCGACGAGCTGGCCATCGGCCCCCGCCCGACCGGCAAGGGTGTCCTGGGCCTGCTCATCGACGACGACCGGCCCGTGAGGCTGGCCGACCTCTCCGAGCACGCGGACCGCGTCGGTTTCCCCGAGCACCACCCGGCCATGACGTCGTTCCTCGGTGTCGCGGTCCGGGTGCACGGCGAGGTCTTCGGGAACCTGTACCTGACGGAGAAGACCAGCGCGCCCGAATTCTCCGAGGACGACGAGGAGCTGGTGGTGGCCCTGGCGATGGCGGCCGGGATTGCCATTGAGAACGCACGCCTCCACGGCGTCGTGCGTGACCGAGCCCTGACCGAGGACCGGGACCGCATCGCCCGCGATCTGCACGATTCGGTGATCCAGCGCCTCTTCGCCATCGGGTTGTCGCTCCAGGGAACGGCCCGGCTGGTGGAGCGTCCCGAGGCGGTGCGGCGAATCGGAGAAGCCATCGACAAGCTCGACGAAACGATCCGGCAACTCCGCAAGGCCATCTTCGACATCGAACTGACCATCAACAAGCAGGGGCTGCACCCCAAGGTCCTCGACCTGGTGCACGAGCTGCGCGGCGTGCTCGGCATGCACCCGCAGGTCGCCTTCACCGGCCCGGTGGACACGGTCGTCACCGGGGCCTTGGCCGAAGAGGTGCTGGTCGTCCTCCGCGAGGCGCTCACCAACGTCGGCAAGCACGCCGCGGCGACGCAGGTCTTCGTGACGGTGGCGGCCGGCGAAGAGATGCGCCTGATCGTCGCCGACGACGGAAACGGCATGGTGGAGCTCGCCGGGACCGGTCTCGGGCTCAAGAACATCCGCCAGAGGGCCGAGCGACTCGGGGGTGGCGTCGAGATCGGCCGGTCCCGCGAGGGTGGCACTCGGCTGACGTGGTACGTCCCCATCCACGGCGGGCCCGACGGTCGCGAGGTGGTTCCCGGTCCGGGGTAGTCGGCCCTAACATCGCGAGTGGTGCAAGCCCCCGGCCTGTCGGGGAGGGTTCCGGTTGGGCCACGGGATCCGGCAGCAGCGGGGAAGGGGAGGGACGATGTCGACAGTGGTGACGGTGCCGGAACCTCGTCGGGGATTCGCCAACGCGTTCGGGAGGCGTCAGCTGTATCGCTACCCGGACACCCTGCCGCGCATGGGGTACCTGGGCATCGTCGTGCTCACGACGATCATGCTCTACTACCTCTACTACGTGGAGGGGGCCGTCACACCGCTGATGCTGCCCTACTACCACATGTCGTTCCAGTTCTTCTTGTACCTTCTGGTCGTCTCCAACGCCATCGGGGCGTTCAGCGCCCTTATCGGAGGCCTCTCGGACAAGATCGGCCGGGCCAACCTCACCATCTACGGCACGCTCGTTGTTGCGCTGGTGCAGTTGCTGGCCATTCCCCACATCACGGGGAGATGGGGTTTCTCGATCGCCTACTGCGTCATAGGCTTCGTCGAAGGCGTCATCCTCGTTTCCACGCCGGCGCTGATGCGCGACTTCTCGCCGCAGATGGGCCGGGGCGTGGCCATGGGCTTCTGGGCCCTCGGTCCGACCATGGGCAGCCTGGCGGCCAGCCTCGTGGCCACGCACACGCTGGCGCATCTCAAGCCCTGGCAGGACCAGTTCGTGATCTCCGGTCTGGTGTGCCTGGGGGTGGTGGTGATCGCCTTCTTGTTCTTGCGCGAACTCTCACCGCAGCTGCGCGACCAGCTGATGGTGACCGAGCGTGAGAAGGCGCTCGTCGAGGCCCGGGCCAAGGGTATCGACCTCGATCGTGCGCTGGCGCACCCGATGCGCTCCATGCTGCGGCTCGACCTCATCTCCTCGTCGGTCGCCATCTCCTTGTTCCTGCTCTTCTACTACGCGTCGGTCACCGTGCTCACCCTCTACTGGGTGGTGACCTTCAACCGCAGCACACCGCAGGCCAACGGCATCAACGTCTGGTACGCCGCCTTCCTCTCGGGGGCGCTGGTCGTCGCCGGACTGCTCTCCGACTGGGTCAAGGTCCGCAAGCCCTTCATGCTCTTCGGTGCGGTCTGCGCCATGGTGATGATGGGCTTTCTCATCGCACAGACCGACCACCCGCACACCGGGTACTACTCCAACGTGCTGGTCATCGTGCTCCTCGCCGTCTCCATCGCGCTCGCCTACGCGCCGTGGATGGCCAATTACACCGAGCAGGTCGAGTCGCACAACCCCGCGCTCAGCGCCACCGGGCTGGCCGTGTGGGGCTGGATCCTTCGCATCACCGTCGCGCTGTCGTTCCTCGTGCTCCCCCATGTGATCACCACGTCGAACGTCCTCGTGGACGATCAGAACGCGGCGACCACGCTCCAGGCCATCGCGGCCGCCCAGCCCTACGCGCCCTCGGCGACGGCCTGTGCGGCGTCGCCCGCGCCGGCCTCGGTGATCGAGAACCTGCGGGCCACGGGGGAGTCGGGGCCCCAGACCCTGGCCACGGTGCTGCACTCGTGCAACACCACCCACAACCTGCTCACCGCGGTCGTGGCCGCTGGTGGGCTGTCGAGCCCGAACGTCCAGGGTCTCCTGGCCTACCAACCCCTGGCGTCGCAGATCCAGCAGGGGCGGCCCGTCAGCCAGGCCGAGATTGCTTCCAAGGTGGGCGTCCACTCCCAGGACCTGGCCGGCCTGCTCGTGGCCGAGCAGAAGCTCGTGCCGGCGCAGCGGACGTCGCCGGGCGAGTGGAAGCGGTGGTGGACGGTCTGCCTCCTCGGGCAGGCGGTCTTCGCCCTGCTCGTCTTCTTCATGCGGGGACGCTGGAGCCCACGGGCGGCCCGCAAGGACTTCGAGGAGCACGAGCGCCTGGTGAGCGCCGAGCTCGCCAAGCTGGCCAGCGAACAGGCCGTGGTGCCGGCGTAGGGGCGCTGCTACTGGGCGCTCGGCTTGGTGCCGTTCCGCCTGTGGTACCCGCACGAATCGGCGCGGCTTTCCGCCTGCTCGGGACGAGAGCGGTCCATGTGCCTCGAATGTCGGTCGGTGTCGGTGGGCGAGGCGGGACTTGAACCCGCACATCCTTTCGGACACAGGAACCTGAATCCTGCGCGTCTGCCAATTCCGCCACTCGCCCGAGTGACCGGCCAACAGTAGTCGCTCGGGCCGTCTCCACCGTCCCGCGTGGGGTGGCCCTGGCCGCAGGCGACCAGGTCAGACGGTTGCCCACACCCGACACCGTCCCCGGGGCCAGTAATCTCTGGGGGACCATGGGACTCCAGCGGTTTGAGGAGCGACTCGAGCGTCTGGTGGAGGGAACGTTGGCCAAGCCATTCCGGAGCAATCTTCAGCCGGTCGAGATCGGTCGAAGGCTCACCCGCGAGATGGACCTGCACCGTCGCGTCGGCGTGCGTGGGCTGATCGCGCCGAATGCCTTTGCCGTGACGCTCTCTCCCGCCGACGTGGGCCGGTTCGCGAACTTCATCGACGCGCTGTCGCGGGAGCTCTCCGACGCCGCTCGCGAGCACGCCCGGATCGAGGGGTACTCGTTCGTCGGTCCGGTCGAGGTGGAGATCTACGAGGGGGACAGCCTCAAGTCGGGGCGGTTCACGGTCACCGCCGAGGTGCACGAGAGCGAGGACGGCGGCTTCCTGGCCGAAGTCGTCCTGCCCGACGGGCGCCGGATCAGCGTGGGGTTGGAAGCCCTGGTGATCGGTCGCCTCCCCGAGTGCGACGTGGTCCTGGCCGATTCGAATGTCAGTCGCCGCCATGCCGAGCTGCGGAGGAAGGGTGACGGAGTGTTCGTCACCGATCTCGGCTCCACCAACGGCACCAAGGTGAACGGTACCGTGGTGCGCGAGCAGCTCCTGGCCAGCGGCGACGAGATCAGTGTGGGGTCGACCAAGCTCATCTTCGAGATGTCGTGACCACAGCGGACCCCGTGGCGGTCCTGATCGCCACGCAGAACCTCGACGCGGTGCTGCGCATCATGCAGTGGGCCGTCATCGTCCTCATCTTCTTGTTCTTCATGCGGGTGATCCGCGCCGTATGGGTGGAGATGAGCCCCGTCACGATCCGCAAGCCGCGGTCGATTCGCCGCCAGGAGCGGCGCGACCTGCAAGCCGCCGCGGGGCCCGTTGAGGCGGCCCCTCGCCGCCGCCGCCGTGCCCTGTATCTCAAGGTGGTCCAGCCACCCGATCATGCCGGCCGGACCTACGACCTCGACGACGAGCTGACCCTCGGCCGGTCGCCCGGTTGCGGCGTCGCCATGCCCGACGACATCTACACCTCGACCCTTCACGCGCGCCTGTTCCGGCACAACGATCAGCTCTGGGTCGAGGATCTGGGTTCGACCAACGGGACGTTCGTCAACTCCGAGCAGATCGCCCAGGCCATGCGCCTGGGCAAGGGCGACCAACTGCAGGTCGGTTCGACCGTCTTCGAGGTGGCGCGGTGACCGAGCTGCGATCCGGCTCGGCCACCGACGTCGGCCGGGTCCGCTCCGTCAACGAGGACATGGCGCTCGAGCGCCCGAACCTGTGCGCGGTGGCCGACGGGATGGGGGGACACGCCGGTGGAGAGGTCGCGGCGCGCATGGCCGTCGAGACACTGGAGACCGCCTTCAGCCGTGCTCGGACCCGGGACGGCCTGCGCGAGGCGGTGGCGGAGGCGAATGCGGCGGTCTGGCGCGAGAGCCAGGTTCACCCCGAGCTCCACGGGATGGGAACGACGCTGACCGCCCTGGCCGTGGTGGACGCCGAGGTCGGAGGGGGCACTCTCGCCCTGGCCAACGTGGGCGACTCACGGGCCTACCTGTACTCCCAAGGTGCGCTGACCCAGATCACTGCGGACCACAGCCTGGCCGAGGAGCGGATGCGCCTCGGAGAGATGACCGAGGCGGAGGCGGCCGTCCACCCACAGCGGCACATCCTCACCCGGGCGCTGGGGGTCTCCGCCGATGTCGAGGTGGACCTCTGGGAGCTCGGGACCCCGCGCCAGGCGCGAGTGCTGCTGTGCTCCGACGGCCTCTCCAACGAGGTCGGAACCGACGAGATGGTGGCCATCTTGGAGCGGGAGGCGGATCCCGCCGATGCGGCCAGGAGGCTGGTGCAGGCGGCGAACGAGCACGGTGGCGCCGACAACATCACCGTGGTCGTCGTGGACGTGGTGCCCCACGACGATGCCGGCAGCGCAGTGGTCGCGGCGGTCCCCGCCCTCCTGGCCACGGGAGCCGGACCGACGGGGTCGCCACCAGACCCGGGTGTGCCCCCCGCTCCGTCGTCACGATCGGTGCGTCCCGACGACACCCTGGTGATCGGTTCGCACCTCGGATTCGGGGCAGGGCCCTCGACGTTGGCCGAGACCGGGCCGCGCAGCGACGAGTTCTTCGTCGGCTCCCCCGGTTCGGTTCCGTTGTCGCGGTCGTCCACGCGGGTCCCGCCGCCGCCGCCATCAGCCTCGGTCCGGGTGCCCCAGAAGGAGACCCGCGGAGAGCGCCGCCGACGCCTCGGCATCAGGCGACGGGTCACGCCCAGGGTGATCGGATTTCTCGTCTTGCTCGCCGCCGTGCCCGTGGCCGCCTACTACGCGCTGCACTGGTACGCCTACGACAACTGGATCGTCACGCTCCGGGGGAACCAGGTCGTGGTGGAGCAGGGCCAACCCGGTGGGGTGCTGTGGTTCCACCCCAAGGTGGTCGACCCGACCGGTGTCACCGTGAGCCGGGTCATCCCTCAGGCGGTGGGCCCTCTGAGGACGGGGGTGCAGAAGGGCTCGTTGCGCGAAGCCAAGGCATACGTGACGAGCATCACCGCCACCACGACACCGACCATCGGGGCGACGACCCCGACCACGCCGACCTCGTCCACCACCACCACCGCAGCGGCGCCATGAGGCGCCATCGGTGTCCCCGTGGCCGAAGGCGCCCAGCGTAGGCTCAGGTCCCAATGCAACCCGTGGAGGAACAGCGCGTCTATTCGGGCCGTTACGAGCTCACACATGTGGTGGCGCGCGGCGGGATGGCCCAGGTCTATCGCGCCATGGACCTTCAGCTCGATCGCCCGGTGGCCCTCAAGGTCCTGTTCCCCGAGCTCTCCGTCGACCGTACGTTCGTGGAGCGGTTCCGGCGTGAGGCGCAGGCGGCAGCCAACCTGTCGCACCCGAACATCGTCCCCGTCTTCGACTGGGGGGAGGACGACGGCTCCTACTTCATCGTGATGGAGTACGTCGACGGCCGTCCGTTGTCCGCGGTGCTGCGCGACCCCGACCCCATGCCGCCCAACGAGATCGCCACGATCGGCGCCGGCGTGGCGGCCGCGCTGGCCTTCGCCCACCGCCACGGGGTGGTGCACCGCGACGTCAAGCCGGGGAACGTGCTCATCACGCCCGACGGTGGCGTCAAGGTGACCGACTTCGGGATCGCCCGGGCGGTCAATACCGAGGAGAGCCTGACCCAGACCGGTGCCGTCATGGGCACGGCCGCCTACTTCTCACCGGAGCAGGCCGAGGGGAAAGGGGTCGACGCTCGCAGCGACATCTACTCCCTGGGCGTGGTGCTCTACGAGATGGCGACGGGCCGCCCACCCTTCACCGGTGACTCACCGGTTGCCGTGGCGTCCAAGCACGTGCGTGATCACCCGCTGTTGCCCCGCCAGGTGAACGCCTCGGTGCCGCCCGCGCTCGAGGCCGTGGTGATGAAGGCCATGGCCAAGAACGTCGACGACCGTTACCGCTCGGCCGAGGAACTCCGGGCCGACCTGCTGCGCTTCGCCGACGGACGTCCGGTGGAGGCCACAGACCCTGGAGCCACCTCGGTGATGGCGGCCATGGGCGCCACCCAGCTGGTGGCCACCTCGACGGGGCGGACGATGGCGGTGCCTGCCCGGGGGGTGCCGCCCATGATGGACGAGGAGGCGGACCTGGAGCGCAAGAAGCGGACTCGCCGTCTCGTCCTGATCCTCGTCGTCCTGCTGGTGGCGCTCGGCCTCATCGCCTACTTCCTGCTGCGCTCGGTCGGGGTGTTCGGCGCCACCGTCATGGTGCCCGACGTGGTGGGGCAGACCTCCGACCGGGCCGCCCAGACGCTGCACAACGACAACCTGACCGTGGGCACGACGAGGTCGGTGATCAGCACCACGGTCGCGAGCGGTGTCGTGGTGTCCACGGATCCCAAGGGTGGGGCCTCGGTGTCGAAGAACTCGGCCGTCAACCTGGTGGTGAGCGCCGGCCCGCCGGTCAGCGTGCCCTCGGTGGTCGGGCAGCAGCTTGTCCTGGCGGAGCAGAACCTCACGGCAGCCGGGTTGGCCTACGAGCCGCCCACCTTCGTGTCGAGCGACAAGCCCGAGGGCCAGGTTCTGGCCCAGAACCCTGCTGCGCAACACAAGGTCAAGGCCGGCACCAAGGTCGTGTTGACGGTGTCGGGCAAGCAGACCTCAGCCACGGTTCCGAGCGTGTTGGGACTGAGCCCGTCGGCGGCCGGGGCCAAGCTGCAGCAGAGCAATTTCAACGTTGGCTCCCAGACCAACGGCTGTCCGGCTCCCTACCCGGCCGGCCAGGTGGCGGCACAGAACCCGGCGGCGGATTCGTCCCAACAGCCGAACACGGCGGTCAACATCGTGGTCTCCAACTGCGTGTCGGTCCCGGGCGTGGTGGGGCAGTCGGCGAACGCAGCCCAGGCGACCATCAGCAATCAAGGTCTGTCCCCCAACCCGACGACGGACGCGACCTGTGCCAACGGGGCGTCGCCCGGACAGGTCGACAGCCAGAGCCCGTCCAGCGGCACTCTGGTGGCACAGGGGACCACGGTGAACATCTCGGTCTGCCAGCCGGCGACCACCACGACGACGAGCACGAGCACGACCACCACGACGCCGTCCTCGACCACGTCGTCCACGAGTGTGACCCCTACGTCCGGGCACATCCGCCGCAAGAACTGAGGGCGCGCTCCGGGAGGGCGACTCAGACCGGGGCGGGTGCGCCGAGCTGTTCGAGGAAGTTGGACAGGAGGGCGGGACCCGAGGCGGTGAGCACCGACTCGGGGTGGAATTGGACACCCTCGACCCGCATGGTCCGATGGCGCAGGCCCATGACCACCCCGTCGGCGGAGGTGGCGGTCACCTCCAGCTCCGGCGGCACCGACTCGGGGTCCACCACCAGGGAGTGGTAGCGCGTCGCCACGAACGGGTTGGGCAGGCCGGAGAAGATCCCCCGACCGTCGTGGTGGATCTCGGAGGTCTTGCCGTGCATGAGGTGGGGGGCGGGCACGACACGACCGCCGAAGGCCTGTCCGATGCACTGGTGTCCCAGGCACACGCCGAGGATGGGGATCTCTCCGGACAGGTCGGCGATGGCGGCCAGGCTCACACCTCCGTCCTCGGGTCGACCCGGGCCGGGTGAGATCAGCACGGCGTCGGGATGCGCCGCCCTGATGCCGTCCACGTTGACGGCATCGTTTCGGAACACGACCGGATCGGCTCCCAGCTCTCCGAGCTCCTGCACCAGGTTGTAGACGAAGGAGTCGAAGTTGTCGACGACCAGCACCCGGGGACCCATGGTGCGACGATCGTACCGGCCTGCACCGAGGGCTCCGGCGGTCCTCGCTAACCTCTCACCCCGTGGCGACCGGCACCAGGGGTCCAGGGGGCGCATCGCGCAAGGGGAAGTCGGCCTCGGGTCGTGCCTCGAAGGTCGGGCGCTACAAGTCGGCCGAGGAGAGCGGGCGGTACACCGCGCCGATCCCCAAGAACGTGCGGCACAGCCCGCCGTGGTACGGCGCCCTCATCCTGGTCCTGCTGATCGGCGGAGTCGTCGTCATCACGGTCAATTACCTGGGCCGCCTGCCCTTCCTGGCGCACGGCTCGCCGTGGGGACTCGTCATCGGCCTGGCCATGATCTTCGGCGGGTTCCTCATGGCCACCCGCTATCGCTGACGCGTCGGGCGCCGCCCCCGGTGGCCCCGTGGGGCGGCGGGATGTCTAACCGAGTCGTTCGATCACCGTGGCGTTGGCCATGCCGCCGCCCTCGCACATGGTGAGCAGCCCGTATCGACCGCCCGTGCGCTCGAGCTCGTTGAGGAGCGTCGCCAAGAGCTTGCCGCCCGACGCGCCGAGCGGGTGGCCGAGGGCGATGGCGCCCCCGTTGGGGTTGACGATCTCCATGTTGGGATGGTGCTCGCGCTCCCAGGCCAGGACCACCGAGGCGAAGGCCTCGTTGATCTCCACGACGTCGATGTCGTCGAGTGTGAGCTTGGCCCGCTCGAGCACCGCGGTCGTGGCGGGGATCGGTCCGGTGAGCATGGTCACCGGGTCCACGCCGGCCAGCGCGAAGGCATGGAAGCGGGCGCGGGCGCGCAGGCCCAGGGCGTTCGCCTTCTCCTCGCTCATGATGAGCACGGCCGACGTGCCGTCGGTGATCTGCGACGAACTCGCCGCCGTGATCTTCCCGTCCTCCTTGAAGGCGGGCTTGAGCTTGGCGAGCACCTCGATGCTGGAGTCGGCGCGGATGCCCTCGTCGGCTGCGAAGACCTGGTCGGTCTCCACGCCCTCGTCGTCGCGCACGCGCACCGGCACGATCTCGTTCTCGAAGCGACCCTCGGCAGTGGCCCGCGCCGCCCGCTGGTGGCTGCGCACCGAGAAGGCATCCATCTCCTGGCGCGAGATGCCCCACTTGTCCGCGATCATCTCGGCCCCGATGCCCTGCCCGGGCAACCCCGTCTCGCGGTAGCGCTCGTTCATGCGGGGCCCGAAGGGAAGCCCGAACTCGGGGACCACCGAGGCACCCATGGGCGTGCGGGTCATGGACTCCACCCCGGCGGCGATGGCGATGTCGTAGGCGCCGGCCATGACGCCCTGAGCCGCGAAGTGGGCCGCCTGTTGCGACGAGCCACACTGGCGGTCGAGGGTCGTGCCCGGGACGGACTCGGGCCATCCGGCCGCGAGCACGGCGTTGCGCCCGATGTTCACCGATTGCTCGGACACCTGGGTGACGCAGCCCATGATCACGTCGTCCACCAGGGCGGGGTCGAGCTGGTTGCGCTCCACCAGTGCCCTGAGGACCTCGGAGGCCAGGTCGACGGCGTGCCAGTTGCGCAGCGAGCCGTTGCGCTTCCCGCCAGCGGTCCGGACAGCGTCGACGACGACGGCGGTTGTCATGGTGTTCCTCCGATCAATGGCCATCAGCCGGCCCGGCCGACCGAGAGCGTCACCGGCCCGAGATTCTGCATCCTACCTGGTGCTCCCGGCACCCCGGCCAGCACGCAACAGGGCGCCGCGCCGACCGTTCCCGCACATCGACTCGAACCCGCCTCTGCATGCCGCTCCTCCACCCGGGGCCCTCGCGGTTCCCGCTCCTGGTCCGGGGGTTTGCCGGATCTGTTGTGGTCCGACGGTTCGGGCACGGCCCGTCTGCTTCGCCTGCGCCCACGTGGCACGCCGGCTCGGATCCTCGCTGGCCCCGGTGCTCGCGCTCTGGCACTGCGAGCCTCGCGGGCCGCTGTACGCCGTGTTGAGGGGGTACAAGGAGTCGGCGGTCGATGAGGCACGCCGATACTTCGCCGGGGTCGTGCGCGACCTCCTCGGCACCTTCTTGTCCCGCCACGCGCCCTGTCTGGTGGCCGCGGTAGGAGGCCACCCCGATCTGGTGCTCCCCGTCCCCTCCACGGCGCGCCCCGACGGTTCGCCCCTCCGTTCGGTGGAGGGCATCGGGGACCTCGTTGCCACCCGTCTGGCCGGGGCGGGCTGGGCTCCCGGGCTGCTCGAGCGCGCCGACGCTGCCGGTTGGGCACATGCGGCCCCACCCGGACGCCTTCTCAGTACCCGATCCGGCGTGCCGACTCCTCTCGGACCGGCGCGTCGTCCTGCTCGACGACCTCTACGTCAGCGGCGCCCGTGCCCAGAGCGCGGCGGCTGCGGTGCGGGCCGCAGGCGCCGGCCCGGTCGTGGTGGTGGCGGTGGGTCGCCTCCTGCGGCCGGATCGCTCCGCGCTGCACGCGGCGTTCGTCCGCGGTGGAACCAGGTCGGGGATCGGAGGAGCGGACCCCGCCGTCTGCTGCCGCTGTGTTCAGGCCTGGACGCGCAGCTCGGCCCGGACGCCGGTCAGCTCTTCCGAGGCGCGCCACAGCGCGCCCGCCAGCTCGGGGTCGCGGGCGCGCAACGACGGTCGGGCTCTTCGGGGCGGTCCGGTCAATCCGAACCAGTGTGCAGGGCCGATGTACTGACCGGAACGGACGGACCCCGAGGTGGCCGCGCACAGGATCGGCAGTGCGCCGGCCGCGGCGGACTGCCCGAGCATCGTCCCGGCGGCCCGGGCGAGCTTGCGCCGGATCCGACCGCGACCGAATGCGCTCCCGTTGGGGAGCAGGTTGCTCCGGGCCCAACCCGGGTGGGCCGCGACCGACCGCGTGGCAAGACCCTCCGCGTCGAGGCGCCGTGCCAGCTCGAAGGCGAAGAGGAGATTGGCCAGCTTGGAGCTGGAATAGGCCATCCAGGCCGAGCGCGACATGCCCCCGCCGACGTCACCAAGGTGGACGTGGCCGGCCCGGTGCATGACGGAGCTCACGGTGACCACCCGTGACCGTTCGGTGGTGACGACGCGGTCCAGCAGCAGGCATGTGAGCGCGAAGTGCCCCAGGTGGTTGGTCCCCATCTGGACCCCGAACCCGTCGATGGTGCACGGCGCCGGTCCCCCCACGAGGCCTGCGTTGTTCACCACGAGGTCCAGTCGGGCGTGGCCGCCCAGCACGGTCTCCGCGGCCCGGCGTACCGAGGTGAGGTCTCCCAGGTCGAGGTCGAGGAGCTCGAGCGACGAGCGGTCGAGCTCGCTCTCGAGCTTGTCACGGGCCCGCCGGGCCCGGTCGTGATCGCGACAGCCCATGATCACGTGGGCGCCGTGCTCGGCCAGAGCGGCCACGATGGCATAACCGACTCCGCTGTTGGCGCCGGTGACCAGCGCCACCCGGCCGGTCAGGTCACCGATGTCCGCCGAGCTCCACGTGGTCGCACCGGTCGCCTCACTGCCGGGGATCACGCGTTCCCGATGTGGTCGGCCGGAACCGTGCCGAGCCGGCCTGCCTCGTAGTCCTCGAAGGCCTGCACGATCTCGGCCCGTGTGTTCATGACGAACGGCCCGTGCGCGTACACCGGCTCGCCGATGGGGCGTCCGCCGAGGATCAGGACGTCGAGGGCGGCGTGACGCGACTCTTGGGATGCGTCGGCCCGCACGACGAGGGTGTCACCGGCGCCGAAGGCGGCCAGCTGCCCCGTGTGGAACGGACGGGCGTCGGGTCCGACGGTCCCCCGCCCGGAGAGCGCGTAGGCCAGGGCGTTGAACTCTCTCGGCCAGGGCAGGACGAGCTCGGCTCCGGGCTCCAGCGTGGCGTGCACCAGCGAGATGGGCGTGTGGGTCGAACCGGGTCCGTGATGTCCGGCCACGTCACCGGCGATGACCCGCACCAGGGTCCCGCCGTCGGGGGAGGTCAGGAGCAGCACGTTGTCCGCCTCGATCCCCTGGTAGCGCGGGTCGATCCACTTGTCCGCCGCGGGCAGGTTCACCCAGAGCTGAACTCCGTGGAACAGGCCGCCGCTGGCGATCAACTGGTCGGGCGGTCGCTCGATGTGCAGGATTCCCGAGCCGGCCGTCATCCACTGCGTCGAGCCGTTCGTGATGAGCCCGCCTCCACCGATGGAGTCCTGGTGCTGGAATGTCCCGTCGATCATGTAGGTGACGGTCTCGAACCCGCGGTGGGGGTGCCAGGGCGTCCCCTTCGGTTCGCCCGGCGCGTAGTCCACCTCGCCCATCTGGTCCATGTGGATGAACGGGTCGAGGTCGGCCATGGACACCCCGGCGAAGGCACGGCGGACCGGAAATCCCTCCCCCTCCAGCCCGGAGGGCGCGTCGGTGACGCTCGTCACCCTCCGTAGCTCGCTGTGGGCCTCCTGTCCGGGGATTCGGGGTAGGGCGAGGTTGTCCGGAACGGTCACTGCAGGCATTGGCGGCTCCCTTCGATACGACTGCATTGTCGAACACGCGAGGCGCCGGGTCTGTTCCGGCGCATGCGGCTCACTCCTGCGGGGAGGGCGGTGATCCTGCTTTTCCGGACCGCCACGCCACCGAAGCTCTCAACATACTTGTTTCGCCTAAACACTCTTGTTGAGACAGTTCACACGGAGGTGTGCATGTCTCGGGGGCATCGAGGGCTCTGCGGGCCAATTCCTCCTGGCCAGAACGGGTTGAGAGCCAACCCGTTCACAATTTCGGGCGCTGCGTCATGTACTCGTCAGGCGTGATCCTCAACACTCCGATGTGGGAGAGGAGGGGCCACGGCGCCCCGGGAAGGGGGCTGACGCGTGATTTCGAGGTGGATGTTGGGCGTGGTGGCCGCCGTCGGCCTCGGAGCGGGCGCCGCTCTGGCGGGATCGCCCAGCGCCGCTCACCAGGACGCCAGCCACGAGGCGATCTCGGAGGCCAATCAGCTGTACCAGCGTGAACTGGCCCTCAACGCGGAGAACGGGCATCTCGGCACCATCCTCGAAGCTGACCGCGCCCGAACCGCCGCGGCAGCGTCGTCCCCGACCACGAGCATTCCGACGGGGCCGGCCCAGGGTGTGCAGTTCCAATTGGTGACGGCGCCAGCGCCGCCGGCTGTCGCGGCCCCTGCGTCCACGGTTCGGGCCGGCGCGGGTTCCGTCGCCCCGGCCTCGGTGCGGGGTTCCGCCGAGACCGATGAGCCGTCGCAGGCGCCGGCCACCACCACGACGACGGTCCAGGTGTCGACCGTCACGACGGTGCCTGCCGCCACGCCCACCACGACGACGGTTCCGGTGTCGACGACCACGACGACGCGACCCCTACACGGGACCGACGATTGATGAGCCGTCGGGTCCAGCGATCCACCCGACGCCGGCGCGGCGTCACCGTTCCGGGCATGGTGGTGACTGCCGCGACGCTCGGGACGACCGGGCTGGCCTTTGCGTACTCCGTCGGGACAACGCCTGCGACGCCCACCACGACGTCGTCGCCGGCCGTCGTCGCGGCAGAGATCGCCCGTGAGAAGGCGGGCATCGAGAAGCTCCATTCCTCCATCGCCGCGACGAAGAACCAGATTGCGGCGGAGCCGCTCGCGACGGCCACGAACGAACCGGGTGGGGGGGCCCCGACACCCGGCGGCACCCAGGGCGCGGGCACCTCGTTGGCCGGCACGTCGAGTGCGTCGGGCGGGTCGGGTCGCTCGGCTGGTACGGCGACGGGCGGATCGGGTGCCGCCGCGACCGCGCCGGGGTCCGGGCCGACCGCGGCGTCGCCGTCCTCATCGGTCCCGGTTTCGGCAACCACCGGGAGCGCGGGCTCGCCCGCAGCGAGCGCCCCTGTGACCGGGGGAGCGCCGTCGGCAACCCCTGCTCCGGCTCCCACCCCGACCACCGTGCCACCCACGCCGACCACCGTCCCGCCCCCACCCGTGACGGCGACGACCGGTGCTTCGCACGCATAGGCCTCCAACTCATGCCCACGTCAATGGCCACGCCGACATCCGAGTCCTCGTCCCAAGGCGGGTCCCCCGCCGCGGTCGGCGTCCTCCTGGGGTCGACCAGGGCCATGGCCAGCGATGTCACGGTGCACGGGATCGGTGCAGATCCCCGGGCCGAGCGCCGCGCTCGACAGGCACTCGAGGTCTTCCACGACGTGGAGTCAGCATGCACTCGGTTTGACCCCAACAGCCCGCTCATGCGAATCAATGACCGGCCGGACCGGTGGCACGAGGTTCCGCCGATCCTGTTCCTGGCCCTTGACGAGGCTCACCGTGCCCACCAACGCACCAAGGGCCGCTTCGACCCGAGGGTCTTCGGTGACCTGGTGCGCCTTGGTTACGACCGTTCCTTTGCGCTGACCCCCCGAGACGCCCAGCCGGCGACCTCGTCGCCGGGCCCTCGTCCATGTGGGCCGTGGCGGCCACGGTTCCGGGGCGGCCGACGACCCATGGTCGAGGTGGGGCCACATCCGGTGGATCTGGGGGGGATCGGCAAGGGCCTGGCCCTGCGGTGGGCGTCGGAGCGCTTGGCCGATCAGGTGCACGAACATCTGATCGCGGCCGGCGGTGACATCATCTGCCAGGGCGCGGGTCCGGCGGGGGACGGCTGGCGGGTGTCGGTCGAGGACCTCCGCGACGGCGACACCCCGCTCGCCGTCCTCGCCTTGACGGATCAGGCCTGCGCCACTTCATCGGTCCGCGTGCGTCGGTGGCGTTGTGGCGGTCGACCGGTGCATCACCTGGTCGACCCGCGTTCGGGTCGCCCCGGGGGAGCGGGGCTCCTGGCGGTCACGGTGGTGGCGCCGGATCCCGCCGACGCCGAGGTCACCAGCAAGACGCTGTTCCTTCACGGGGCACGCGACATCGCTGCTCGAGCAGAACGCTGCGGCGCCGCAGCGTTCTGGGTGACCACCGACGGTCGTACCGGGGAGACGAAACGCTTCACCGAGCTGGTGGTCTGGAGGGCGGCGTGACCCGTGGCGGCGCCACCGCCACGGGGGTGCCGGCCCCGGGCATCCCGGTACGGCGCCGTCGCGAGCTGCTCGGGCGCCTCGGCGCGACGTTGGTCGTCTTGGGAGTGTCGGTGGCCACCGGCTATCTGGTGGCCCCACGCGGCGCGGCCGTACTGCACGACCGGATGCTTCCCTGGATCTTCAGTCGAGCTCTTGGCATCGCCGCCTACGTCGCGCTCAGTGCTCTGGTGGCGGTCGGGATCTGGTATCGCCACCCGTGGCGCGCCCATCGGCGCACGCCAGGACCCCAGGCCTTGTTGCGGGCCCATGTCTCCCTCGCCGCGGCAACAGTCGTCCTGCTGTGTGGCCACGTCGTCGCAGTCGCGGTCGACCAATTCGCCGGAGTCGGCTGGGTGGGGGTCGTCGTCCCATGGCACGCCCAGTACCGACCGACCGCAGTGGCGCTGGGGTCGTTGGCGCTCTATGGGATCGTTCTGGTCGCGGCCACGGCCTCGTTGGCGGGCTCCCTGGCTCGGCGGGTCTGGCTCCCGATCCATTCGATGTCGGCTGTTCTCTTCGCGCTGTGTCTTGGCCACGGGCTGCTGGCAGGCAGCGACAGCCACGCACTCTGGTCGCTCTATGCGCTGAGTGGCGTGGTGGTCGGGTGCCTGCAGGTGACGCGGATGGCGGCGCGACACTCGGAGTTGGCCCGGGCATGGTGAGCGTGTTCGATCCGGTGCGGACGGCGGCCGACGCCCCGCCGTGGTCCGAGTCACCCGACGCGGGGTACTGCGCTCCCCTGGGAGGGGCCGGAGCGGTGCTGTTGGCAGGTCCGACCCACACCGATGGAGCGGAACCGCTCGACGAGCATCTGGCCCGCGTCGGACCGCTGCCCGACCTGACCGGGGACCAGGTCCTCTCGGAAGTCCGTGCCGCGGGCCTCGTTGGTCGGGGCGGGGGAGGGTTCCCGCTCTGGCGCAAGCTCGAGGCCGCCCTCGAATCCGGGCACACCCGCGTCCTGATCGTCAACTGCAGCGAGAGTGAGCCGGCCAGTCGCAAGGACCGGACGCTGTGCTCGTTCCGCCCGCACGCCGTTCTCGACGGCGCAGCCCTGATCGCCCGGGTGCTCGGGGCGGACGAGGTGGTCGTCCACCTGCACGACAGCGACGCATCGATGCTCGAGGCGCTCTGGACGGCTGTGGCGGAACGGACCACGCTCGAAGACCCACGTTGGAACGTCTCGCTCGGCCCGGGTGGCTACGTGGCCGGCGAGGCCAGCGCGGTCGCCCGCTTCGTCCACGAGGGTACGGCGCTCCCCGCGTTCTCGTCGACACCGCTGGCCCGGGGTGGTCCGTCCGGCCGGCCGACCGTCGTGTCCAACGCCGAGACGGCAGCCCATGTATCGGCCATCGCCCGGCTGGGCGCGGCGCGCTGGCGCGCCGCGGGATCGCGAAGCTGTCCGGGTCCGTTGCTGCTCACCCTGACCGGAGCCGTCGACATGCCGGGGCTCGTCGTCGAGCAGGTGGGAAGCACCACCATCGGCGGCATCCTGGGCCGCGCCGGTGTCGCGGAGCCTCCGCAGGCGGTGCTCGTCGGCGGGTATGCCGGGACGTGGATCCGGGGTGAGGTGGCCTGGCACACGCTCATGGACCCCGAAGGCCTGGGTGCACTGGGCGCGGCCCGGGGGTGCGGGCTGCTCGGTGTCCTTCCCCATGGGGCGTGTGGCCTGGCCGCGACGGCGCGCCTGGTGGGCTACCTGGCGGGCGAGTCGGCCCGGCAGTGCGGGCCTTGCGCGCGCGGGCTGCCGCTTCTCGCCGAGGGCATGGTCGCGCTGGCCGAGGGTGAACGAGGTCGCCGGGCGGTGCGGTCGCTCCACCGGACGGCGGCTGCCTTGCCGGGCAGTGGCGCCTGCAGTCACCCCGACGGGGTGGCGCGCCTGGTGGCAAGCGCCCTCAGCGTGTTCGACCAGGACGCGGCACGGCACCGCCGCGGGGCCGCATGCACGGGGGTTCGCCACCCGGCCGTCTTCCCGCTGGGTCCGGAGGGAGCGCGGTGAGAGTCGTCGTACGCGTGGACCCCACGCGGTGCCGGGGACACGGGATCTGTGCGCTGCTCTTTGCCGAGGGCATCGAGCTCGACCACTGGGGTTACGGACGTCCCCTCACCGAGGCACCCGAGGGCCGGCGGGCCATGGCGCGCGCCGGGCGCGCCAGCAAAGCCTGTCCGAACAGCGCCATCTCGGTCTCGCTCCTGAGCGAACCGGCCTAGGAGCGGACCGCCCTCGGGTGAGGGTGCCGGCTGCCGCTACGAGCCGGCCAACGCGGCCACCACGGGGGCGAAGGCATCGACGAAGTGGTGCGGGACGCAGACGTAGTTGACGCGGAGGCACTCGCGTTGTTCGACGAGTTGTTCGGCGATCTGCCCCACCGAACCGACGAGCACGAGCGGGTGGTCCCGCAGGAACGAAGGCTCTGCCCGCAGGGCTTGCCCGGCGCGCCCCAGGCCCTCTTCGCGATCGTCCGTGACGTCCACGTAGACCGACATCAATTCGACGTCGAGCTGCTCGAAGCGGTCTCCCGCCCCGGCGCGCACCCGGTCGAGCTGCCGTCCGATCTCGGCCCGGATGGTCGGCGACGAACAACGTGGTGTACCCGTGGTCCAGCCTGGTCAGCTCCGTGGGGCACCGATGGCCTCGACGACCTGGCGGCCGACGAGGTAGGCGAAGGTCATGGCCGCGCCGATCGTAGCGCCCGGTCCGCAGTAGGTTCCCGCCGCGCTGGCGTTGGAGCAGTTGCCGGCGGCGTAGAGGCCGGGAATCGGAACCCGGTCGCCTGCCCCCAGCACACGCCCGGCGCCATCGACCCGCAGCCCACCACGCGTGGCGATCGCACCGGGATACACGGGAACCGCATAGAACGATGGTTTCTCGAGGGTGCCGAGGGAAGGGTTGGGCTCGTGGTCGGGATCGCCCCACGCAAGGTCCCACGGATTGGCGCCCCGCCCGAAGTCCTCGTCGACACCGCGGCGGGCGAAGCTGTTGAAGCGGTCCACCGTCGCCTCCAAGGTGCCCGGGTCGACACCGATGGAACGGGCCAGCCCATGGACGGACTCGGCGACGTGAAGCCACTCCGGCGGATCCCCCGGGGGCACCTTCCAGGCCAACAGCGCGTACCGCTCGACACCCTGCTGGTCGAAGAGGAACCACGCCGGGTAGTTGCGCGGTCCAGCGCCGGTCCTGGTCCCGAAGGACTCCCCGGCGTCGTAGTAGTTGACCGCCTCGTTCATGAACCGTTTGCCGGCCGGGTTGACCATCATGGTGTGCGGCAGGATGCGGTCTTCGCGGGTTCCCGCCGCGTTGATCGTGCCGTCGAGCGTCCCGAGGGGGATGAACGGCATCCACCAGGCATCCCCGAGGCCTGCCAGCTGCGCTCCCACAGCGGAACCCATCAGGTGCCCGTCGCCCTGGTTGGACTCGATGTCACACGTGTAGTCGATCGGGCGGGTGAGCCAGAGGCGCTTCAGCTCGTCGTTGTTGGTGTAGCCACCGGTGGCCATGAGGACGTGGCGCGCGCGCAGCTCCACGGAACGCCCCTCGAAGCGCGCCTGCACCCCGACGACCCGACCGTCTTCGGTCAAGAGCTTGGTCGCCGGGGTTTCGACCAGGACCTCGACGCCGTGCGCCAGGCAGGCGCGCAGCAATTGGGCGACCAGCGCCGTGCCCCTCCAGTAGACGTCGACTGCGGGATCGACAACGGGCCCCGTCCCGGTCGGTGCCGGCGCGCGAAGGTGGTGGCGCTCGGCGTAATAGGCGAGCAGGTTGGTGCTGCTGCGTAGGCGGGGTTCCTTGCGCAGTCGCCCGGCCCAGGGTCCGAACTCGGCCAGAGACACTCCCGTGCACTCGACGGTTCGGCCGCCGGGCTTGGCTCCCGGCAGCCAGGGGCGGTAGTCGAGGGCTCCGCCGGCCGACGGCCACACCTGGACCTCCATGCCCGCCCGCTCCTCGAGGTGGGCCAGCATCTCGGCTCCGCGGTCGACCAGTGTGTCGAGGTGGTCCTCGTCGCCGGCCGCGCCGCAGCAGGCGCGCAGGTAGGTGAGGGCTTCCTCGCGCGAGTCCGACACGCCGACCTCGGCCATGTGCGAGTTGCACGGGATCCACGCACCACCGCCCGACATGGCCGTGGTCCCACCAACGAGGTCCGACTTCTCCAGCACGGTGACCCGGGCTCCTCCGAGCGCGGCGACGACCGCCCCGGTCAGGCCCGCCGCGCCGCTCCCGACGACGACGAGATCGGCTGGACCGACCGTGGGACCCTGCGACACGGAGCGCTCAGGCGTCGGGCTGGCTGAGTGGCTCGTAGAGCGCCATCGTGCCCCCGCTCATGATCTCGATCATGCTGATCTTGCCGGCCCGTGCCAGCTCGGTCAGGTGCTTGGGCACCGATTCCACCGCCTCGGGCTCCACTTCGTAAATGGCCAGGAATTGCGCCAGGCCCGATTCCATGGCCTGGGTGTCGGACAGCTTGTAGCGGCGGCAGGAGACGACGCCGGGGATCTGCATCGACTCGCGTGCGTGGACGGTGTCGTACCACGTGTTGAACTCCTCCTCCCGGGTGGGGTCGGAGATGGTGGTGAAAGCAAGCATCAGTGCGCGCACGGCGTCCTCCTCGTGTGGGATGTCGGTCTCAGGTCGGCTCGTAGGGCTTGGCCGTCAGGATCGCGGTCGTGTCGTTCAGATGGCCGCCGGGATTGTGGGGGTCGGTGACCATCGAGATCGAATCGACGTTGAGGATGGCGTCGAGGTGGTCTCGCACGCTCTCCATGGTCAACGTCGGGTCGTGATGGCCGGCGGTCGTGGCCAGATACGTGGCCGTGACCCGACCGGCGCTGGCGTCGAAGAGCATCCCGCTGATCGCACACGATTCGTGGGTCAGGTAGGCGACGGCGGGGGACACCAGCTCGGCGGGAGAGGCGTCGCGGAAGCCCTGCCGGACCCCGGGGTCCAAGATGTCGTAGAACCGATCGAACGAGTTGGTGAACGCGCCGGGACTCAGCGCGTTCACCCGGATGTTGTGCCGCTCGCCTTCGAGAGCAAGTCCGCGGGTGAGCCCGTAGATCCCGAATTTCGCGGCACCGTAGATCGTGAGCCCCGGAAGGCCGAGCATGCCCCCCGACGTCGTGTTGACGATGCGTCCGTAGCCGGCGTCACGCATGTGGGGCCAGGCGGCGCGGCTCATCCAGATGTGCCCCATCAGGTGGACACCCACCACGGTGGCGATGTCGTCGGGTGTGATCTCGTCGAACCCCGCCACCACCCCGACACCGGCATTGTTGACCAGGACGTCGACGCGACCCCAGGCCTCGAGGGCGGTCCCGATCACCGCCCTTGCCCCGGCCTCGTCGGCGACGCTGTGGGTGTCGGCGATGGCCTCCCCGCCCGCGTCGGAGATCTCCGCGGCCACTGCAGCAGGATCCGCGGCGATGACGCCCCGCCCGTCGGGGCCGACCCCCAGATCGTTGACCACGACCTTGGCGCCGCGCTCGGCCAGAAGCCTGGCATGGGCCCGACCGAGTCCCGGATTGCCGCCGGCGCCGGTCACGACGGCAACCCGGCCGTCGAAACGCATCATGGATACCCCCTGCTCCCGACCTGGTCGGGGTTGGCTCAGCGCGCCGAGACGGCGAGGGTGCCGGCGAGCTCCCGGCGGAGCATGTCGTCGACCGCGGCGAGGCGGGCCGGGCCCTCCGCGGGCTTGAGGATGCCGCAGCGGAGGTCCAGGTGCTCGAGGATCTGGGGGTTCACCCCTGCGGCCGCGCCGGCCGGCGTGATCTCGTGGAGGTCAGGGCCGATGCGGTCGGCGATCCGGGCCAGAGCCGGCCGGTCAAGGCCGAGGAAGTCGATGGCGTTCTCCCCGAGGATGAGCCGCACGTCCTCGGGGGGAACCCCGGCGAAGAGCACCTTCCAGTAGTCAGCGGTGTTGGGCCAGGTGCCCTCGGTGTGCGGATAGTCGCGACCGAAGCAGATGGTGTCGACTCCGAGGTCGTGGCGCTGCTCGACCTCGGACACGTGCATGAACGAGAGCCCGGCCTTGCAGTTGGTGTGCCAGTAGTCACTCGGGGGCCTGGAGGCTGTCAATTCACTCCGGTGTTCGGCGTAGACCGTGTCGAGGAACTCGAGGGTGGCGGGGATCCAGTCCGCCCTGACTTCGGTCATCATCAGCTTGAGACCCGGGTGGCGGTCGAAGACGCCGCCGAGCATCAACTGCCACATGGCCTGGCGACAGCGCAGGTCGGTGAAGAAGTCGCTGTTGAACAGCTCGCTCTGCAGGTCGAGGACCAGGTCCTGATCGGATCCACCCGCAGCATCCACGCGTCGCGTGGCGTCGTCGATCAGGCCGAAGGCGAGGCCCTGCTCGAGGCCGTAGCCGCCGTGCACCACCAGGACGAGCCCGCTTTCCGCGTAGAGCGACCACACCGGATCCCAGTACTCGTCGAAGAGCGGGGGAAGCCCCTCGAGTCCCAGGAAGCCGGGGGCGTAGGTTCCGACGAACCCGTGCTCGGCCATCCAGGCCACCTCGGCCATCGAGCGCGTCACGGTCGACTCCGGCCCCGGTGGCGCCCGAGAGCAACAGTCGGTCGGGCGCCGAACCGAACGTGTCGTGGGCCCAGCGGTTGTAGGCGCGTGACCCGGCGTCGACGACATCGGGCGGGTACGGCGCGTTCATCACGTTGAAGAACGGATCGGTGACCCGAAAATCCCCGTAGAACACGAACTCGGCGGCGACGCCCTCGCGGTCCATCTCCGCCAGCCTCGCGTCGAGGTCCCACAGCCCCTGCCACCGCCCCTCGCGGTAGCGGTGTTCGGCATCGCAGACCTCGAGGGCTTCGGGGGAGAGCACCAGGTTGTTGAGCAACCACAGGGCCCGTTGGGCCACCTCCTGCTGGGCGCGTAGCTCGGGCAGGTAGTCGTGGAAGCCACGCTCGAGGTAGTCCGGCCAGCGCTCCACCGGCATCGCCGCGTGTCCGTCAGCTGAGACCACGATCGCTCTGTCCATCGCCCCTCCATCGCTCGACCCGAAGGGACCCTTCACCCCGAAGGACCCTTCACCCCGAAGGACCCTTCACCCCGAAGGACCCTTCACTCCTTGAAACATGGTGGCCCAGGCGGGCAGGGTCGTCAACCGTGTCACGTGCGCTGCGTACTGCCGCCGGGCTCCCTTCGTGGCCCCGAGCTGAGGTGTTCGAGCACGTCGATGGCCGCGGCCAGGCGGGCCAGCTCGTCGGCGGACAACGTGGCCAGCTGCTCCCTCATCCAGGCCCGGAACTCGGCGCGCAGCTCCTCGGCCTTGGGCACGGCGGCCTCGGTGAGCTGGACCCGGTAGACCCTGCGGTCCGCTGAGTCGACGCGTCTCTCGACCAATCCGGCGGCTTCGAGCTCACCGACGACCTTGGTCACCGTGGGCGGGGCGACCTGTTCGGCAGCGGCCAGCTCGCCCAGCGTCATGGGGCCGCGCCCCACGATGGTGGCGAACAGCGACGCGGCGGTCGGGGTCATGTCCCCGTTGCTGTAGTGCCGCAGCAGGCGTGCCAGTCGGATGAGGGCGGCCTGGAAGCGGCCGACCATGGCATCGTCGAGGCCGGCGGTCGGTGGCATCAGGGAAGTCTTTCACTCACGGAAGCTCTTGGGCGCGCTTGACGGGCCATGGTCGCGACGTCAAACATTCAAGCAGTGAAGTAGTTCCGGGCGCACCTTCGCGTCGGGAACCATTCGCAAGACTTGGGGGGCAAGAGCATGTCGGAGCGAATGTTGATCGTTTCCTCGGATGGGCACATCGGACCGCCCGCCGAGCGGTTCCGCGAGTACGTGGACCCGAAGTTCCGCGCCGATTTCGATGAGTGGTTCGCCGGGTACATCCCGATGTGGCTGACCAAGGGCACGACGGCACGTCAGTCGGCCAAGCAGGTTGTCGATGTCAACATGTGGGGGTCCTACCAGGCGGAGTTCCAGCGGCGATCCGACGACATTCCCTGGGGGATCGAGGGCAAATGGGACTCCAGCCGGCGACTGGAGGCGCTCGACATCGACGGCGTGACCTGCGACGTGATGTTCCCCGACGACCAATCGGCGAACTCCCCTCCCTTCGTGGGGTTGGCCCGGGACTACTGCGAGCGCTGGGACCGGTGGAGCCCCGAGCAGCGACTCGAGGGAGCTCGAACCTACAACCGCTGGTTGGCCGACTTCTGCTCGGCCGCACCCGAGCGGCTCCTCGGCGTGGCCCTGATCGGCTCCCTGGCCGACGTCGACGGGGCCATGGAGACGGTGCGCTGGGCCAAGGAGCACGGCATCGGCGGGGGCGCCCTGCTGCCGGTCAACTACTACAACATCGACGAGCCGTGGTGGAACGACAAGAGCTGCGATCGGCTGTGGGCGCTGTGCGCAGAGCTCGACGTCCCCCTGCACACCCACGTCGGTCCGGGCACCCCGTACTACTCCGACGACCCCTTCGAGGGCGGATTGCTCTGGGCCATGGAAGCTGCCTACTGGGTGCACCGGCCCCTGTGGTTCTTCGTGCTGAGTGGGATCCTCGAGCGCTACCCCAACCTCAAGCTCATCTTCACCGAGCAGGGGGTCGGATGGGCGGTCGACGCCATCTTGACGATGGACGGCGTCCTGGAATCTCGTCTTATGCCCTTCGTCGATGACGAGAGACGGAAGATGTTCTCCCTGCGCCCGAGTGAGTACTTCGAACGGCAGTGTTGGATCGGGGCGACGAACACGGCGGCCATGGGATGGACCACTCCCGAACAGCGGGCCTTCCTCGGGTACAAGAACCTCATGTGGGGATCGGACTACCCGCACATCGAGTCGGCCTGGCCGCAGACCCGCGAGCGGCTGCGCGGCATCATGACGGGAATTGCGGGCTCCGAGGTCGAGGCCATGGTCGGGGAGAACGCGGTGGGGGTTTTCGGGCTCGACACCGTCGCGTTGGCGCCCACCGTCGAGCGCATCGGACCGCACCCGGGCGAGATCATCACGCCGGCGACATGACGTGACGGCGCCGAACATGACGAACACGACCGAGAGCAGCGTCCGCGACGACGTGGACGTGCTGCGCGAGCAGGTGCAGAGGCTGATGGACATTGAGGAGATCAAGCTCCTCAAGGGCCGCTACTGCCGCTATTGCGACACCCAGAACTGGGCGGCGTGGGGTGACGAGGTCCTCACCGAGGACTTCCACTTCGAGAGCGAGGGCGGGGTCCAAGAGGGCCGCGACGTGGCCATTGCCATGGTGTCGGCATCCCTCAAGGGCGCGACGACCGTGCACCACTGCCACACGCCTGAGATCACGTTCACCGGTCCGGACACCGCCACGGTGATCTGGGCCATGCAGGACCACGTGACGATGCCGTTCAAGGGCGAGACGATCAGCTTCCGGGGCGCCGGCCACTACCACGAGGAGTACGTGCGGACCGAGCGCGGATGGCGCATCCGGAGCACCATCCTCAAACGCCTGAGCGTCGACATGCTCCAGGGGCAGCCGCCGTCCCCCGAGTGACCCTGTGGTGCCCCGACGCGCCGATACGACGACGTTCTGAGCGGGACCGGGACAGAACCTAGGGCGCGGGGTAGAGCGTCCCGGGCCCGCCCCAACCCGCGAGCAAGCCCTGCTTGTGGGTGAGGCCGGGGAGGTTCACACGCTTGGAGCGCAACCTGTCCGCGTCGGGGGACTGCACCAGCCAGACCATGGCGGGTCCGATCGACTCGGGGGGAGACACCGGAATGCCGGGGTACTTTCGCAGGGCATCGGCGAGTTCCTCTCCGTAGGCGACGAAGCCGGGCTCCACGGTGAACGCCCGGATGCCCCGTGATCCGAGCTCCACGTTGAGGATGCTGGCGAAACGGTCGATCCCCGCTTTGGACGCCACGTAGGCCAGGCTCCAGCCGTTCTCCTTCACCGTTCCGGGAGGCTCCATCACGACCGACGACGAGCTCATGTTCAGGATCGTCCCGCCGCCCTGCTGGACCATGAGTGCGAGAGCCCGCTGGCACAGCAGCGCCGGGGCGACGACGTCGGCCTCCGCGCTCAGGGCCACCTCGTCGATGGGCGTGTCCATGAACAGCTCGCGCATCGCACCATGCCCTTGGTAGATGCCGATGTTGCAGAGAACGTCACATCGGCCGAACCGCTCCGTGGCGGAATCGGCGAAGGCGGCGATCGAGCGGCGATCCGTGAGATCCGATGCCAGCGGGAGGGCCTCGCCGCCCAGCCCCTCGACCTCCGCGGCAACGGCCTCCAGGCGGGCCGTGTCGCGTGCGGTGAGGGCAACGTCGAAACCGGCCCCGGCCAGCGCCAGCACGGTGTCGGCGCCCATGCCGCGGCTGGCTCCGGTCACCCATGCCACCTTGCGCACGTTCCACCTTCCCCCGGATCAGTCGTCCTCGGTCGCCACTCGGGAATGGATCTCGAGGCGGACGATGCCCGCTTCCCCGAGCTCGAACACGTCGACCGCGTGCTGGTGACCGCTGGACGTGGGCACATCGACGATGGCGACGTAGCGGGGAGGCGCCTCGAGCACCTCGTCGACCTGCGGACGGGGGTGGACCGTCTCAATGGCGCGTGTGTAGAACGAGCGGATCGCCTCTCGGCCGACGAGTCTCCCGTCGGTTCCGTACAGGAGGACGGCATCCTCGGCGAACAGGTCGGCCACTGCGGAGTCGCCCCGGCGGACGCGGGCGAACACCTCGCGGACACGATCTGGCCCCCGCAGGTGTGGGTCGAGAGCGGGCATCAGCGGATCTCCTCCTTCGACACCGGGCGCCCCGGTGTCGCGCCGGCGACGGTGACACGATGGATGATTCGCTCGCCGACGAAGTCGCTGGCCACCCGGTGCAGCGTGCAGCGGTTGTCCCACATGGCGAACGTTCCGTCGCTCCATCGGTAGCGGCACGCGTAGGTCGGGTCGGTCACCGACGCGCGCAAGAAGGCCAGGAGGGCGTCGCTCTCGCCGGCCCTCAGCTCGACCACCCGGGACGAGTACATCGGATCGAACAGGAGACAGGTCCGACCCGACTCGGGGTGGACGTGGACCAAGGGATGTTCGGCGACGTGGCCGGGGACGCTCCGGGTGGCCGAGTCGTAGACAACGGTGAGCCCGCCGAGGAAGGCGCGCAGGGCTGGCGAGAAGGAGTCGTAGAGCGCGTACGCGCTGACGAAGAGCGTGTCCCCGCCGCGGGGCGGGGACTTGACCATGCTGAGGCACGAGAGCTTGGGCGGGATCTCCGCATAGGACGTGTCGAAGTGCCAGATGTCGGGTGACCGCCCGTCGCGGGTGACGAGCTCGGTCACGTCGGGGAATCCGTCGACCTTGGGGCTGGTGGGGTTGCGCAGGATCTCGCCGAACCGGCCGGCGATCTCCAGGAGGCCCGTCGGCGTGAGGAACTGACCCGGGGCGAAGACCACGTTGTGCTCCAGGAGCGCCTGACGAAGCGATTCGGCGGCGGTGTCGTCGAGCCCTCCGGCCAGATGGAGACCATGGAGCTCCGCACCGATGTACCCGGTCAGGGGGCGGACCTCGAACGGTGCGTCGAGCACTGGTGCCAGCCCCTCCGTGCTCAGCGCAGGAGCGAGTCGAGTGCCTGGTCCAGCCCTGGCAGCCCCTCGCCCGCGCCGGCAGCCGACGTGACCTTGAGCGGGGCGGGCGCGGTGAGGATCGGGAGCGAGGTCAAGCGGGTGGTCCGCTCTCGCACCTGGCCGGCGAACAGGCGCCCGAGACGGCGATGGCGATGCGACCCCAGCACGATCGCATCGGCGGCGCGCTCGTGCGCACTGGTCACGATCCGGGCCGGGACACCCCGATAGGAGGACACACACACCGAGCCGCCCGCGCGCACGCCGGCGGTTGCGAGCTGCTGTACGGCATCGGTGACGAGATCTCTGGCCTCCCGACGGGAACGAAGTGTCACTCCGTTGCCGCCGACGAGCCGCTCGTTGACGTGCAGCACATGCACCGACGCGCCCGTCCGGCACGCCAACGCGCCGGTAAAGAGGACGGCCACGTCGCCGGCCGGAGTTTCGTCGAGAGCAAGAAGAATGTGAGTGAACATGGGTGCCGTGATGCGCCTCGGGTTGCGCCGGTCTGTTTCGTGAATGTTAACGCAGGCGTCCCGCGTCGCGACGGCCACGCTCCCGGCATGCCGGCGCCTCGGCGGCACCTATGGTGTGAGAGCCGCATCCCCGGTTCCCAAGAGGAGGATTGGGCATGCCGCCCGCCCTCGTCCGTGGCGCGTCATGACCCCTGACGTATGAAGAACTGCCTCGTGATTCAGCATGCCGAACCCGAGGGTCCCTGGGCCATCGGAGACGCGCTGGTCCGTGCGGGAGTTGAGCTCGACGTCCGCCGAGTCTTTGCCGGCGAGTCGCTGCCGACGAGTGTTCGGGAGCACGGGGGTCTGGTGGTCATGGGCGGGCCCGCGTCGGCCACCTCGGACGAGGGGTTCGAGTCGCGCCTGGTCGAACTCCGACTGCTCGCCGACGCGTTGGCAGCTGAGGTTCCCACCCTGGGGGTGTGCCTTGGTGCACAGCTGCTCGCCGGGGCGGCGGGAGCCAGGGTGTACCAGGGCAACGGGCTCGAGATCGGGTGGGGTCCCGTCGAGCTGACGTCGGCGGCGCGCCGCGACGATCCGCTTCTGGCCGACCTTCCTCCTCACCTCGAGGTGCTGCACTGGCACGGCGACACGTTCGAACTCCCACCCGGGTCGCACCATCTCGCTCGCAACGAGCGCTACGCGCATCAAGCATTCCGGGTCGGGACCCTCGCCTGGGGTCTGCAGTTCCACCTCGAAGTCACAGCGGCAGCCGTCGAAGGGATGCTCATTGCCTTCCCCGCGGACGCATCACGCGCGCCGGGTGGATCGGATGGCGTGCGTGGACACACGCTCACCGCGTTGGCGGAGCTCGCGCCATGCCGCGACGTGATCTTCGACCGGTTCGCCGCCCTGGTCGCCGGAACCGACGCGGCTGCGGGGGATGGATCTCGTCACCGTTTCGTGGAGATTTCTAGTCAGTGAACTCTGACAACTGACCTTGCCCATGAGGCAACCTGGGCCCACAATCAGCCGATGGCGCTCAGTGAGGTACTGCTCTCCATCGCGGAGAACCTGCGTGAGGAGCGCACCCGAGCCGGGTTGACTCTCGAGCAGCTGGCCCGGCGCGCCGAGCTCTCGACGCCACACCTCTCCCGCCTCGAGTCAGGCGAGCGCCAGCCGTCGATCGCCGCGTTGATCGCGCTTTTCGCGGGCGCTCGGCGTCTCCATGGCCACGTTGCTGGGCGAGCGTCGGCGCGCACCCGCGGTCGCCGTGTACGAGCCGGGGGCGCCGGCGAATGAGTCCGACGGCATGGCCATCACTGCGGTCAGCGGGTTTCCCGGGTCGACCGCGCTTGACGCACTGGTGGTGCGCATCAGCACCGACCGGGAGCCGCCCGAGCCGGCCCGCCACCGCGGCGAGGAGTGGATCCACGTCGTCACCGGCCGGCTCGTGCTGGAGTTCGACGGGCACGTTCACGTGCTCGAGGCCGGTGCGTCGGCCCACTTCGATGCCGGCCGGCCCCACCGACTCGGAGCGGACGGCGGTCCGGTCGAGATCCTCCTCGTGGCGGCGGATTCCCCCGGCAACCTCCGCACGCACCCACTCTTCCGTGCTTCCCTCAACGACCACTGACGACGACGAAGGAGAGATCACCATGACCATGCTCACGGAGCTCGAGGGCACCGGGGAGAAGTTCTCCCTCGAGAGTCTCATGGACGTGCGGGCCCGCACCCGTCGTGCCGTGCACGTCATCGCCGAACAGGTGCATCCGGGCATGGTGGAGGAGGAGGCCAGGGCCATGGCGCGGGCCACGCTCGAGGAGATGGGCATGCGGCGGGGCTGGCACCACATCATCGTGCGCTGCGGTCCGAACACGACGAAGGACTTCATGGAGCGGTCCGATCCCGGGGTCGTGCTCGGAGACAACGACATCTTCTTTGTCGACATCGGCCCCATTTACGGCGGGACCGAGGGCGACGCGGGCGACACCTTCGTCTTCGGCTCGGACCCCGACCATCTCCGTGCCAAGAGAGAGGTCCGGCTGATCTGGGACCAGGTGCGGGACCGGTGGTTCGCCGACGGGATCACCGGGAAGCAGCTCTACGACTACGCGATCGAGGTGGCGGCGGGCTACGGGTGGAAGCTCAACATGGATCTGTCGGGGCACCGGCTGTCGGACTTCCCGCACTCCGCCCACTACGACGGGCCGCTGGCCGACGTCGATTTCCGACCGAACCCCAATCTTTGGGTGCTCGAGATCGCCATCGCGCATCCCGAGCGCACCTTCGGTGCGTTCTACGAGGACCTCCTTCTCGAGGACCAGACGTTCCCGGTCTGAGGCTGTAGGCACGATCCCCCTCCCCAAGAGCAAAGGAGCTCGCACACCATGACAGCGACGACCAGTGCGGCCAACGCCGCCGATGGAGCGGACACCACCCTGGCCACGACCGTGCACGGGTTGCGGTCGAACGTACTCGGCCTGCCCGCGCTCTTTGCCCAGTCCATCGCCGTCATCTCACCGACGATGACCGCGGTGCTGATCATTCCGCTGGCTTTCGCCAGCGCCGGCCAGGGCACCTGGCTGGCCTATGCCTTTGGGACGGTCATGCTGTTGTTCGTCGTCTTCTGCCTGAACCAGTTCGCCAAGCGGTCTGCGTTCGCCGGCTCCATGTACGCGTACACCGCGAAGGGGCTTGGACCCGCGACCGGTGTGTTCTCGGGGTGGACCCTCATCTGGGCCTACTACTTCATCGCCGTCGCCGGGATGTGCGGGTTCGCCGTCTTCTCTCAACAACTGGTCACCGCTCTGGGCTACCACGGGTCGATCCACCCGATCTTCTTCTTCGCCCTGAGCGCGCTGGGCTGCTGGATCGTGGCCTACAAGGACATTCGGGTGTCGACCATCCTCACCATGCTCCTCGAAGCGGCGTCCGTCGCGTGCATCATCGCCCTGGCCTGCGTGATCCTGTTCAGGCACGGCTTCTCGGTGGACACGGCGCAGCTGTCGTTGAACGGAGTGAACGTACGGGGCATGGGCCTGGCCGTGGTGGCCTGCATCTTCTCCCTCGTCGGATTCGAGGCGGCGACCACCATGGGCTCCGAGGCAAAGAACCCTCGGCGCAATCTTCCACGCGCCGTGATCCTGAGCCTCCTGATCACCGGGGCGTTCATGGTGTTCATGGCCTACGTCGAGGTCGCCGGGACCTCCAACTACGGGGCCGACTGGGCGGCCGCCCCGCTCAACTTCCTGGCCCAGGCCTACGGCGTGAGCTTCTTCAAGATCCCCATCTCCATCGGCGCCATGATCAGCTTCTTCTCCCTGTCGCTCTCGTGCCTCAACGCCGGCTCGCGCATCATGTTCCCCATGGCCCGTCACGGCATCTTCACCGGGCACCTGGGCCGGGCGCATGCCACCAACCGCACGCCCCACGTGGCGGTGACCGTCTACATCGCCATGATCTTCGCCCTGCCGGCGATCTTGATGATCTTCACCAATCCGCTCACCGCTTTTGGCGACGCCGGCACCTTGGCGGCCTTTGGTTTCCTGGTGGCCTATTACCTCATCACGGTGGCGGCCCCGGTCTACCTGAAGAAGCTGGGAGCGCTGCGGGCACGCCACGTGGTACTGGCGGCGATCGCCGTGCTCTGCCTGTTGGTGCCCACGATCGGCTGCTTCTACCCCATGCCGGCATGGCCCGTGCAGCTGTTCCCGTACATCTTCTTGACCTACATGCTGTTTGGAGGCACGTGGCTCTTCGTGGTGAACCGACGGCAGCCGGGCGTCTTGGCGGACATCGAGTCCGACCTCGAACGTGCGCCGGACATGAGGGAGGAGGAGTGCGTCGAGGTCGCGGAGGTGTCGCCGCAGCCGGCACTGGCCTGAGGAAGCTCAGACCACCAAACCGGCGCTTGTGTGCAGCACCTGCCCGGTGACCTGACGGCTCTCGGGGAGGCAGAGGAAGAGAATGACGTTTGCCACGTCTTCGGCCTCCGAGACCCGGTGGAGCAGGTTCTCCAACGGGCCGGCGCTGACGATCCGCTCATAGGCCTCGTCGTCGCCGACCCCCGCAGTCATCGGCGTCTTGGTCATTCCCGGCGCCACCGAGTTGACGTTCACACCGTGAGGGCCGAGGTCGGCCGCCGCGGCACGAGTGAGGCCGTTGACGGCGGCCTTCGTGGACGCGTAGAGCGCAGGGGCGCTCGTCGCCCGGAAGGCCGCGCTCGAGCTGAGGTTCACGATCCGGCCGCCCCCGCCCCGTTCGATCATGTGCGTGCCCACGGCTCGGATCATCATTGCCGGCGCGCGGAGGTTGACCGCCATGACCGACTCGAAGGCCTCGTCGGAGAAGTCCGCGGAGGTGTGGCGACCACCGGTGATCCCGGCTGAGTTCACCAGAATGTCGATCCGGCCGAACGCGGTCAGCACGGTTTCGACGGTCGCCACGATGGCGCGGGTGTCGTGAAGGTCGAGGAGGAAGACGCGGGCGTCGGAGCCGATCGTCCGTACGTCTTGGGCTGCCTGGTTGCTCCGCTCCTCGTCACGGTCCAGGATGGCGATGCCCGCCCCGGCGCGGGCCAGGGCACGTACGGTGGCAAGACCGATCCCGGACGCGCCACCGGTCACGACGGCGACCTGACCTTTGAGTGGCCGACCTGACATTGCCCTCCCTTCGACCGTGTGCCGAGCGCACAACGGCCTTGAGGATACGGGACGATACGGTGACGCCGTCTGAGGGTTCACGAGGGGAGGTTCGGATGGGACGATTAGATGGACGTGTGGCCATCGTCACGGGCGGTGGGGACGGTATCGGCCGGGGGATCGCCCGCCGGTTCGCCATTGAGGGCGCCAAGGTCCTCGTGGTTGACATCAACCCCGAGACATCGGAGGCCGTCGCTCGAGAGATCACGACGGACATCGGGGCCGAGTCTCTCCCCATGACCGCCGACGTCAAACAGAAGGACTCGGCTGCCGCCATGGTGCGCACGGCGGTCGATACCTGGGGTTCGGTGGACATCCTGGTGAACAACGCGTGGGGCGGAGCCTCCTTCGGATCCGTCGAGGAGAAGACCGACGAGCAGCTCGCACACGGGTTCGGGCTCGCGTTCTATGGACCGTTCTGGGCGATGCAAGCCGCGTTCCCGTACATGAAGGAGGCTGGCTGGGGCCGTGTCATCAATATGTGCTCGGCTGCCGGTGTGAACGCCTTCCTCGGAACGCTCGAGTACAACTGCGCCAAGGAGGCGTTGCGCACGCTCACCCGGACAGCAGCACGCGAATGGGCCCCTTACGGCATCGTCGCCAATGCCGTATGCCCGGGCGCCAAGGGATCGGGAATGCGCCGGCGCTATGCGGAGGATCCCGACCTCGAGGCGATGCTCGATGCTTCCAACCCGATGGGACGTGTCGGCGATCCTGAGACCGACATCGGGCCCGTTGCCGTTTTTCTCGCCAGTGACGATTGTCGCTATTTCACGGGGAACACGCTGTTCGTCGATGGGGGCAGCAGCATCAACGGGTCCTCCTGGCAGCCCGCCCAATGGGCAAAGGATCGTGAGTAGGACCAACCATGGGGATCAGCCGTCATCGTCGGCCGTCTCGCCGAAGAGCCTCCGTGCCGTCGCGATGGCCGTCATGGCGGTGGGCCAGCCGGCGTAGAACGCGAGGTGAGTGATGGCCTCGGTCATCTCGTCGAGGGTGAGCCCGTTCTGCATGCCCAACTTCAGGTGGATCGGGATCTGTTCGGTTCGGTAGAGGGCGACGAGGGCGGCGATCGTGACGAGGCTGCGATCGCGTTTGGACAGGCCGGGCCGCTCCCAGACGTCGCCGAAAAGAACGTCGTCGGTGAGCGACACGAGTTTCGGGGCGAAATCGCCGATGTTGTGCTCTGCCCAGGTCGTCATGGTGAACCTCCCGCTCGTCACTTGTCGACCGGGATACTCCGACGAGTGCCGAGCGGTCAAGCCGGCTGCGTGCTGGTGTTGACCCATACGCCGTCCGATTCGGTTGCCGCGCCCGTCTCCTATGCCGGTTCGGGTGGCGCGAGCACCTCGGGAGACCCCACGTCGGATTCGAGCGACCGCCCGTCCACGTCGAGATCGGGCAGCCATGAACGAAGGAACCGTGGGAGCCACCACGCCGCGCCGCCGTAGACGTACATGGTGGCGGGAACGACGGTCATGCGGATGACGAACGCGTCGATCAGTACGCCGAGGGCGAGCCCGAAGCCGAGAGACTTGATGGTCGGGTCCGGCGAGAAGATGAAGCTGGCGAACACCGAGATCATGATGACGGCCGCACACGTCACGACCTTTGCGCTCCCCGTGTAGCCCTCGACGACCGCAGCCTCAGCATCGTGGCGGGCCGATTCCTCGCGCATCCTCGACACCAGGAACACCTCGTAATCCATGGCCAGGCCGAACAGGATGCCGAGAAGCACGATCGGCAGGAAACTCAGCACGGGTTGGGGTCGGGCGATGGAGAAGATCCCGCCGAGATGCCCGTCTTGGAACACGAAGGTCACCGCGCCCAAGGCGGCCAGCACGCTCAGTACATACCCGAGGACCGCGGTCACGGGGACAAGGACGGAGCGAAACACGAGCAGGAGGACGATGAGGCAGAGGACGATGATGACCGCCAGGTACGGAAGGAGCGCGGACGACAGCTTGGCAGAGACGTCGACGTTCAGCGCGGTCTGGCCGGTGACGAAGGTCTCGAGCCCGTAGCGAGCCTGCCCTGCTTCGGCGACGTGTCGAATCTGCTCGATCAGTTGTGTCGTCGCCGGAGCGTTCGGCCCGCTCTTCGGCACGATTGAGATCAGCGCCAGGTCCTTTGCGCGATTCAAGATCGGCTTTCCGATGGACGCGACATTGGCAGGAGGGTGACTCGCGGCCTGCGAGTAGTAGCGGGCGAACGCCTGGGTCTGTTCGGGCGTCGCCCCACCGGGGGCGTACACCACGACCAGGAGCGGGCCGTTCGCTCCTGGTCCGAATCCTTCGGAGATGAGGTCGTAGGCGCGCCGAGTCGTCTGATTGGCGGGTTGGGAACCGGCATCGGGCAGACCGAGACGCATGTGCAGAAACGGTGCCGCAACGAAGAGCAGGACAACGACGGCTGCCCCCATGACCACGACGGGGGCACGCCGTAATACACGCATGTAGCGCAGCGAGAGTGGATCGAAATCGGGCGCCGCAGCCCGGGCGATCTTCCGACGAGCCCAGCGGCTCGAGATCACCCCGGCGTTCACGAAGCCGAGGAGCGCCGGCACCAAGGTGAGCGCTGCCGCCACGGCAACCACCACGGCCCCGGCCGCGGCCAACCCCATGATGGTGAGGAAAGGGATGCCGACGATGCTGAGCGCGGCGAGCGCGACGAGCACCGTCGTGCCGGCGAAGCACACCGCCGAGCCCGAGGTGGCCACCGACCGCGCGGCCGATTCCTCCACGCCCACCCCGTCAATGAGCAACTGGCGGTAACGGTTCAGGACGAACAGCGAATAGTCGATCCCCACGGCCAGACCGATCATCACGGCCAGCACCGGCGTCGTGCTCGACTCGGTGACGACAGACGTGAATGCCAACAACCCCAGGCTGGTCACGGCCACCCCGACGAGCGCTGCGACAAGTGGCACGATACCGGCGACGACCGACCCGAAGCCCAGGAGCAGCACGATGAACGCGATGACGATTCCGTAGAATTCGGTGTTGGTACTGGCCTTGGCCTGGGCCACTTGACCGCCGAAGTTCACGCTGATCCCCGCGGCCTCGGCCGGACCTCCCGCGTGGAGCAGCGCGCTCTTCGCTGCCGAGGTCACCTGCCCGACCGGGACCGGGTAGGCCACGACGGCGTAGGCGATCCGCCCGTTCTTCGAGATCGTGCCGGTGTCGAACGGGTCGGTGACGGCAAGCACCTGAGGGTCCTTGCGCAGCTCGGCCAACGTCGCCTCGACTGCTTGGCGGTCCGACGGGCTGGCCAGGGCCCTTGGCGCCGGCACCGAGAACACCACCTGTGCCTGCGCGCCGCCGGCGCCCGGGAACTGACGATTGAGAAGGTCCAGTGCCTGCTGGGACTGGGTCCCCGGAATGCTCAGCACATTGGAGGTCGGCTGTTTCACCGAGAGAGCGAGCGCACCCAACCCCACGATCAGCACCAACCATGCCACGGAGACCAGCCCGCGATGACGGAAGCACCACCTGCCCATGCGGTACAGCACGGTGCTCACTGTCGCTCGCTCCCTCCGACTGGCCTGCCGGCGTCGACGTTATCGTCCGGCCGCGGGATCCGGGTGGGGAACTCAGGGAATACCGGTGCTCAATCCCGACGTTGCCACCCGCGGGTGGCGTAGCGTGACCGTCGGCGTCTGACGCCGACACGAACAAGGGAGCCGGGCATGGGAAAGCTGGACGGCAAGGTGGCGTTCATCAGTGGGGGAGCGAGAGGTCAGGGTCGTAGTCACGCGGTCCTCCTCGCCCAACTCGGCGCGGACATCATCACGTTCGACATCTGCGAGCAGATCGAGTCTGTTCCCTACGCCATGTCGAGCGTTGGCGACCTGGAGCAGACGGTCAAGGAGGTCGAGGCGACCGGACGGCGGATCTTCGCCCGAAAGGCTGACGTCCGCGATGCAGGCGCTGTCCGCGCGGTGTTCGAGGAGGGCACGGCCGAGCTTGGATCGGTCGACATCGTTCTGGCGAACGCGGGCATCGGTATTGGTGGGTCGGCCGAACCGGAACGGGACTGGAACGACGTCATCGACGTCAACCTCTCCGGCGTCTGGAACACGGTGCGGGTCGCGATACCGTCGATGATCGAGCGGGGAGAGGGCGGGTCGATCGTCCTGACCAGCTCCACCGGAGGCCTCGTCGGTCTGCCAACCAACGATGCCGGGCTGCTGGCTTATCTGGCGTCGAAGCACGGCGTCATCGGGCTGATGCGTTCGTGGGCCAACTATCTCGCCCCGTACAGCATCCGCGTCAACAGCGTTGCTCCGACCACCGTCCGCACGCCGATGGCGGTCAACGATGCCGTGACGGAATCAGTGAGGAATCTGGAACTCGAGAACGCCTGGATGAACGCGTTGCCGGTCGGGATCGTCGAGGCGATCGATATCTCGAACGCCATCGCGTGGCTGGTCTCCGAGGAGGCCCGCTACGTCACCGGCACGGTGGTGCCCGTCGACGCCGGCATGGTCAACAAGCGATAGACGGGGTTTCGCACTCCGCTTAGGCCACAGATCTGCAGGCTGCAGAACACGACGGGAGCAACCTTGAGCTACGAAACGATCATTGTGGAACGACGGGGGCCGGTTGGCTGGCTGATCCTCAACCGGCCCGAGTCGTTGAATGCCCGGAACCTGACGATGCATCGTGAGCTGCCGCAGGCATGGGCCGAACTTGATACTGACGATGACGTCCGTGTGATCGTGATGACGGGAAGGGGCAGGGGGTTCTCTGCCGGCGCCGACGTCAAAGAGGTCGCCGCTTCCGGGGGTGGGATGAAGGAAAGGATCAGCCCCATGTCGGACGGGAGCACGCCCTTACCGACCACGGCGAGGGACTGTCATGTCTCCAAGCCGGTGATCGTGGCCGTCAACGGGGTCTGCGCCGGCGCTGGCCTGCACTTCCTCGCTGACGCCGACATCGTGATCACGGTCAGTTCGGCGACCTTCCTCGATCCCCATGTGAGCGTCGGGCAGACCGCGGCGCTCGAGCCCATCTCACTACTCGGAACCATGCCGAGGGGATCGATTCTCCGAATGGCCCTGGTGGGTAGTCACGAACGGCTCTCGGCCGAGGACGCGTTGAGACTGGGGCTGGTGACAGAGATCGTGGACCCGCCCGAGCGCCTCGAGGAAGCGGCCCAGGCGTTGGCGGAGAAGATTGCCCGGAACTCTCCCGCCGCACTTCGTTCCACCAAGCAGGTGATTTGGGGTGCGCTTGAGGTCGGCAGGGCCGAGGCGCTCGAGCGAGGGTGGCGGACCGTCGTCGAGATGTGGGGGCATCCGGATAACGCGGAGGGTCCGAGAGCCATCGTCGAGCGCCGCACGCCTGCGTGGGCCCCGCCGTCCTGGAAGGCGTCCGGGTCCGCCGGCGGCGCCAGCACCACGTAGCCCCCTCGCCGGGAGCGCGGTGACGCCCGGCAGACGGTCAGTCCAGGAGATCCACCACGGCGGAGCCGGAGCCGTCACGGAAACGTACCGCTGCCGCCTCCTTCATGTGGCGTGCCCAGAACGACTCCGCTTCTTCGCTCTTTCCTTGCTCGATCAATGCCACCAGGCGTCCGTGCGCACGTATCCCTCGGTGCTGAATCCCCCTGAGGGAACGGTCGGACGGGTCGATGGTCACGCCATAGTTCGATTCGACGATTTCGTCGAGCATGCACCCGAGGAGCCGGAGCGTGCTGTTTCCGCAAAGGTCGAGCAATGCGTGATGGAAGCGATTCGCACCGCTTCCATCAGCGACCTCCTCGAGCGACCGCTCCTCCATCTCCAGTGCTTCACGAAGCGCCCGTTTGGTGGTGCTGCGATTGCTTTCGGCAATGAGCCGGGCTGCCCGGGATTCGAGGAGAGTCCTGGCGCTGAAGACGTCAGCCATCGTGACACCCTCGTACTGCAACAGGAGCGACGTGTATCGAGCGCCCACCCTCGGATCCGGCCGGCAAACTCGCGCGCCCAGGCTGCCCCTCCGGAGCATGATGAGCCGTTCGGATTCGAGGATTCGAAATGCTTCTCGCATGGTCGGCCTGGAGACCTTGAACCTGGCCATGAGTTCGGACTCTGGGGGAAGGAGTTCGCCGTCCTGGAGTTCCCCGCGGACGATCTGGCGTCGGAGGTTTCCCGCGATGATCTCGGCGAATTTTGGAACTGAGATGCCGTCCCCACCGTTGTTCGATGCGGATCGTCGTTCCTGGAGGTTCCGGCCGTGGTTCTCGTGCACCGGCTGGTATTGATTCCGACTCATAACCTCAACTGGGAGGCTCTCGTCATCGCGCCGAGTGTACTCGCCGCAAAGGACACGCCCCGGGGTCCGTGGTGTGAAGAGGATTCCCTTCCGTTTGACTAGGTTATCTAAGATGTCTATGTAGGGGCCGCAAATACACTGTGCGGGGAGGTCCGTCCGTGGGAGTCGAGGTTCATCGGTTGGAGGGTGATATCGCCAAAGTGGTGATGAACTGGCCGGAGAGGAAGAACTCCCTCGGCCCGTCCGACGCCAAGGAGGTGGGCACCGCGATCTCCGAAGCAGGCTCTGATTCAGTGTCCGGGGTCGTCCTGACAGGGAACGGCGCGTTCTGCGCAGGGGGTGACCTGGTCCAGTTCACCGAATTGTCCGAGAGCTCGACGCGCGACGAGATCCGTGACCGTGTCTACGGGAACGTGCAATCGGTCATCCGAGGGATACGGAATTGCCCCGTGCCGGTGGCGGCCGCGGTCGACGGACCGGCGATCGGTCTTGGCTTCGACTATGCCGTGGCGTGTGACATGTGTTTCGTGGGCTCCGAAGGGTGGCTGCAGCAGGGCTGGGCGACTGCCGGTCTCGTTCATGGAGCCGGAGGTTCGTCGTTCGTGCAAGGGGCGGGAGGTCAGGCCTTCTGGAAGTTGGTGGCTGAACAGGAGCGCATCGACGGCGGAAGGGCCGAGGCGCTGGGGATCGGTGAAGCGGTTGCTGGCAGCGCAGTCGATGCCGCCGCCGAGCGGTTGCGTCGTCTCGGCCGGATCCGCCGGGAGGTCCTGATCGCCTACACAGAGCTCTTCAGGGATCAGAGATGGCCAGGTCAGGACTTCTTTGACAAGTGTGCGGACTTCCAGTCGAAGTTCATTGCTTCAGAGGAGTTCCACGATCGCGCACACGCGATCCTCGTCCGACAGCAGAGCGCGCAGGGTCAGTGAAGGCCACGACAGGAGGGATGGTTGCCGATGCCCGATGGAAAATCTGAGGATTCTGACGAGCTCGTTCTCTATGAGGTCCTCGAGCAACATATCGCCCGGATAACGCTCAACCGCCCCGAACGGCGGAATGCGATCCGCTTCCCCGACATGAACAAGGCCCTCGGGGAAGCGGTGGAGCGCGCAGAGAGCGACGACGCGATCAAAGTCGTGATCCTGACCGGGGCCGGCGAGCATTTCTGCGCCGGAGAGGACGTCAGCAAGACGCCTGTCGAGACGTTCGGTCTGGAGAAGGGTAAGCGGCTGCCTCAGTCCTACCGGATCCGCGGTATCACAGAACACCTCGAGGAGGACTTTCTGGGTGCCGACAAGACGTTCATCGCGGCCGTTCGGGGTGCGGCCCTCGGCCTGGGGTTCAAACTTGCTCTGTCGTGCGATCTCATCGTGGCGGCGGAGGGTGCCTCGTTCGGCAGGCCGCAGACCCGGATCGGCTTGGGCGGTTTCGACATGATGCTCCCGGTGGTGCTGCTGCGTCTGGGTGTGAACCGCGGCTACGAGGCGATCATCACAGGGCGTACCCTGTCGGCCCAAGAGCTCGACGACTGGGGGGTCCTCGCTTCGGTCGTCCCGGTTGACGGCCTCGAGGACGAGGCGTTGCGCTACGCCCGCGCGGTGGCGAACCACTCGACCGACGGGCTGATGATCGGGCGCAAGGCGATGCAGATGTTCTGGGCGATGATCGGCCTCCCTCAGTGGAACACCTTCTGCCAGGTGGCGCACCCGCTGTTCACCAACCTCGTATGGCGTGATGACGAGGCGAACCTCTACAAGGAGCGGTCCCGGACCGACAGCATGAGTAGCGCCTTGAAGGCCGTGTACCAGAGGTGGGAGGAACTCGGCTTCGAGTAGGACCGGACGCCTCAATGTCCCGAGCTACAGGTGGAGCTCCTCCGCGACCAGGGACCGGTGGTAAGCCGAGGTTCCCAGGAGTTGCTGCAGACTCTTGGCTCGGCGGAAGTACAGGTGAGCCGGGTGCTCCCAGGTGCACCCGATCCCGCCATGGATCTGGATGTTGTCTGCCGCAATGCGGAAGAACGCGTCGCAGGCGTACACCTTGGCGACCGACACATCGAGATTCCTACGGACAGAGTCATCCGACATGCTGTGCGCGGCGCGGCGGACGGCGGCCCGGGAGGCTTCGAGCAAGAGCTTCATGTCGGCGCATCGGTGCTTGATGGATTGGAACGCGCCAATTGGGCGCCCGAATTGCACTCGATTCGTCGCGTGCTCGACGGCGGCGCCGACCACCTTGTCGGCACCGCCCACTGCCTCTGCTGCAACAGCCAAGGCGCCCATGGTGAATGCCTCGTCGATGGCACGCGCGGCTCGACCCCGGTCGCCGATGGGTCGAGCGGGGGCGGATTCGAGTTGGATGTCGGCCTGTTGGCGGGTCAAGTCCAGGGTCTTGAGCGGGACCACCCTCACCGCAGGATTGCTGTGGCAGTTCACGGCGAACAGGGACAGGCCCTCATCCGACACTGCGGGGATCAGGAGAATGTCCGCGCGCTGTCCGCAGACGACGTGGCGGGCGACGCCGCTCACCGACCACGATCCCCCTTCGCGGACCGCCTGCATGGGGGAGTCCTCCGAGCGGACGGCACCAGTATGCGAGCGGTGGTCGGCCACCGCGGCAACGAGTGTGCCGTTGGCAAGTTGTGGAAGCAGCTCGGAGCACGCCGATTCGTCATCCGACGACAGAAGGACGACCGTTGCAAGGACGCCGGTCGAGAGCAGCGGGGGTGCGTAGAGTGCCCCGCCTGCTTCTTCGAACACATCGGCCAGTTCGACCGGTCCCGCTCCAGATCCTCCGTGAGACTCCGGAACCAACAGACCCGGGAGACCGAGCTGACTTGCCGCGCTGCTCCAGACCTCCCTGTCGAAACCCGGCTCAGTGTCGATCCACCGGCGGACGGCGGCCTCATCGGCATGGACTGAGAGGAATCGGCGAACAGCGTTCCGGAATGCCTCCTGCTCGGTGGTGTCGAGAAGGGTCATGTGCTCACGCTGCTCGTCTTGTCCCGACGTCGGTGCCTGGCCAAATTCCCAAGCATACGGACGAGCTAATATAGATAGATAAGTAAGCGACCACAAGCCAGCCCTGGAATCGAGGAGACCGGCGGTGCTTGAGCCCCTCACCGTCGTCGAGATCTTCCTCCGTCGACTGACCGATTGTCCGGACGAACCGTTCCTCGTCGATCTGTCGGGCGCCTCACTGACCTATCGGGACGTGGCGAGCATCGCTTCTGATCTGCGAACCAAGTTCGATGCCGACGGGGCTCAGCCTGGTAGGACGCTCGGCGTGTACATGCTCAATCAGCCGCAATGGGTGGTGGCGTCGTTGGCTGCCTGGAGTTGCGGTCTGACCGTCGCTGCCGTCAACCGTCTCATGCCCAGCGACGCCGCAGCGAAGTTGTTGAGCATGAGTGATGCGGCACGGGTCTGCGTGGCGGCCGGAGATCCCCTTGAGGACGACCTCGGGGTACCCGCCGTCGCAGTGCCGAGCGCCAGCATGCCTCAGATCGGATCTCCCGGCCCGATGGTCGTTCCAAGTGCCGACACCGTCGCGGCCATCCTCTTCACCTCGGGCACGACGGGAGAACCCAAGGCCTTCTCGTTCACGCACGAGCACCTTGTGAACGGGGCGCGGTCCCAGGCGGCGAACTATGCGAAGGACGCCGGTGTCCGAGAGTCCGTCGCCCCTTCGCACGTCGCGCCCATCGTCAGCTTCACGGCATACGGACACCTCGCCGCGTACGCATCGATGGCGTTCTCGCTCTGGACTGGTCGGCGTCTGGTGTTGGTGCCGAAGTTCACCGTGGAGGCCGTGCAAACGCTCTTGCAGCACTACGAGCTCGAGCGCGCTGCGCTTGAATCCCGCCGCGCTCTACATGCTCGCGACGACCCCCCTGGAAATCGACATGTCGAAGGTTCGCTACGTCTACTCGGGGACTGCCCCGCTCTCGCAGAAGACACGAGACCTCTTCATGGACCGCTACCGAGTTCCGATACTGCAAGGTTACGGCCAGAGCGAGACCGGCCCGGTGGCCTTGTCGCGCTACAACGACGTGGTCAGCGGTCAGGAGCCCGCCGGTTCGGTCGGCCGGGTGATCGAGACGATCGAGGTCAGAATTGCGGGCGAACAGGACCGGCCGTTGCCCAACGGCTCCGAAGGAGAGATCCAGGTCAAGACCGGTCAGGTTGCACGCCCTGCCATTGGATCGAGCCTGTCGGTCACCGACGACGGCTTTGTCCGCACCGGTGATGTCGGGAAGCTCAGCGACGACGGATACCTCTGGGTCACCGGCCGGTTGCAGGAGAAGATGGTGGTCGGAGGGTTCAACGTGTTTCCCGCCGAGATCGAGGAGGTGCTCAGGCGTTGTGACGGCATCGACGACGTCGTCGTGGTCGGCCTGCCCGACGATCGCCTCGGCGAGAGACCGGTCGCCGGCGTCGTGTGGAGCGCCCAACCCGACTATGAGGTGCTCGACAACTTCGCACGGCAGTATCTGGCTTCCTACAAGGTGCCCAGGGCCTGGTTCGATCTCGAGGCCGTCCCGTTGACCGACCGGGGTAAGGTCGACCGTCGAGCGTCCTTGGCATTGGCCATGGCATGTGTAGGCGAAGGATGAGCGGCGCCGGAACTCCCGAGGATGTTCCGGTTCTCGACCCCTCTGACTTGTCGCAGCGCAGTGACGACGACCTCCGGCAGGCAGTACGTGAGTATCTTCCCAAACTCCTGCCCGAGAACTGGATCGCCGCAGTCGAGAGCGGTGACCGGGAAGGTCTGCGAGCAGCCCGGAGCGAGCTCGACGTGTCCCGGTGGTGGCGGGCCCTGGCTGCGTCCGGGTTGGCCGCGCCCCGCTGGGAGATCGGGAGCGGCGGCCTGGGCCTGTCCGCGTCCCGGGCCCGGATCGTCTTCGACGAGCTCAGCAGAGTGCGCGCACCCGTGTCGTCGAACCCGATTGGCATCGGAATGGTTGGTCCGGTGCTCACGCGCCATGGCAGCGAACTCCAGAAGGGATTGCTCCACAAGATCGCGTCCCACGAGGAGATCTGGTGTCAGCTCTTCAGCGAACCGGGTTCGGGATCTGATCTTGCCGGCCTGTCGACGAGCGCGACCAGGAACGGTGACGAGTGGGTGGTGAACGGGCAGAAAGTGTGGTCGAGCCTGGCCCATGAGGCCCGATGGGGCCTGCTGCTCGCTCGCACCAATCCCGATGCGGAGAAGCACGCCGGGATCACGGCGTTCATCGTGGACATGACCCTTCCCGGCGTCGAGGTGAGACCCCTCCGGCTGTTGACCGGCGACGCGCACTTCAACGAGGTGTTCCTGAGCGACGTACGCATACCGGACTCGCTCAGGGTGGGCGAGGAAGGAGGCGGGTGGCAGATCGCCAGGACCACACTGGGCTTCGAGCACAGTATGGGCGATCCGACTCAAGATGTACGAGGCGGCGTTCCCGGACGGGATCTCGACTCCATTGTCCAGCACTACGCTCCAGTGGCCGATCCGACGCTTAGGGCACGCGTCGTGGACGCTTGGATCGAGGGCCGCGTCGGTGGTTGCCTGAGCGCGATGCTGCGCGAGATGCGCCGGCAGGGTCATGTTCCCGGGGCAGACGGATCGCTCGAAAAGATCTTCCATTCCGAGCATCGTCAGCGAGTTCAGGAATTGTTGATCGACCTCGGCGGTGATGACGCAGTTGCCTACCGACCCGACGACACGTGGGCCGACAGATCCGAATGGGCCTTCCTGCGGACCCGAACGCGAACAATCGCGGGTGGCACCAGTGAGATCCACAGAAACAAGATCGCCGAGCGCCTCCTCGGCCTGCCGAGAGACGACGCATTCAAGGGTGTTCCCTGGAAGGACCTTCCCCGCAGCTGAACCAGTCCCGATCGTCCGAGTCAGTTCGTTCGAAGTCCAGATCTCAGCTCGATCGCTGGGCCCCACCGACCGCTCCCGTCAACCAGCGGAAGTTGGGGTCGTCGGGAACCTCGCCCGCGCTGAGTTCCGTGGCTATCTGTTCGACGGTCGGGCCCACCCTGTCGGCGATCGACTGCAGCAGGTCCAGGTCGACGTCGTAGACGCGAGCCGCGTTCAGGGATGTCAGCGCGCGCACCTCGCTCTCGGGAACGTCACGCAGCCCTGCCCGCAGCGCCTCCAACGTGTAAGGAACGGTGCCTTCGTGGTGGGGAAAATCGCTCCCCCACAGCAGGTTGTCGATCCCGATCTCATGGCGCCGCGCGACTTCGCCGCGCGACAGCAGGGTGCTCACGAAGCAGTTCTGCCGGAAATAGTCGCTCGGGAGTCCCGACAGGTGCGAGACCGCCTCTGCCGCGAACATCGCGTTGATCGTCCCGTCCTCATTGGCGCCCTGAACGAGCCGATCGAGCGCGGCGAGCTCCCTGACCACCCATGCCGAGCCCCCGACTTCTGTGAGCACGAACTTCATTGACGGGTGACGCTCGAACACGCCGGCCAGCACGAGCTGGAACAGCGCACGACGAGCGAAGTAGTACGTCTCGTGGACCCCGATTGCCCACGACGCGGCCAGCGACGCTTCGCCACACTGGTCCGAATTGGGAGTGGTGGCATGGCGGTGCACCGGCAAATCGAGATCCGCGCACACCGCCCACAACGGCTCAAGGTCGGCGTAGTACAGGTTCTGGATGTTGAGGTGGTGGTCCGGCGGAAGAAGGACGCCCTTCAGCCCGGCCTCCTTCGCCCACTCCACCTCTGCAACCGCGGCGTTGATGTCGTTCACGAAGAGTTGGACGAGGCCGATCCGCTGCCCGGGGGCTTCATCGCAGAAGTCGCGCAGCCATCGGTTGTGCGCCTTCACGCCTGCCCACCGAAGTTCGTACTCTTGCGCAGTGCGGGGAGCCGGCGAGGTAAGCGACCCGCTGGGATAAAAAGGCTGCGCGGTATTCGGGAACAGAACCTCAGCGACGATGCCCTGTGTCGCAAGCAATTCAAGGCGTTTGCGGCCGTCCCAACTGATTGGTGCCATGAACGACGAGACCCCGGCCTTGTAATCGGAGTCGGGATCGACATCCCCCCAGGCGTCAGTGAAGGTGGATGCCCACACGTCGAATTCATCGTGCCAGCGGCTCTCGAGGTAAGGCTTATAGTCCCAGAGGTCGGCGCCGGCATGACCGTCGGTGGAGATCAGGACGTACGGCTTCCCAGTCGAGGGTGGTTCCGTCATGAATTCGACCTCCCATGGCCTCTTCGCCGCGTTCTCAGTAGAAAATAGCTACCTGGCAATCGGCATGCCACGGATTGGGCCGACTGATCCCTCAACGCTGGCCAGCTGTCAGCTCGAGCATGCCTTCTGCCCCACGCCGTGCCGCCGCGTCGCCACCTGTCCCGGTGACCGGGCTGTGCAGGCGCCTGCTCTCGATCCGGCGGGATGGAACGGGATGGTTTCGGTCGCAATTACCCTGGGCAGATTCGGGACCGATCAGCGGCCAAAGCAATGGGATCTCTGAGGCTCGGGAGCGGGCCGCGACGACCGTCGTGCTCGTCAAAGCCCTGGCTTGCCCTCGCTTACTTATCTAACTATCTTATCACATCTTGCTCAAGCCTCTTGAAAGGAGTCCGGGTGAGTCAGTGGAGTGACGTCCTGCTGCCAACCACGATGGTCGGCTCGTACCCGCGCCCCCGCTGGTTCCGCCAGCAACTCCATGGGCGCGATGTCCTCGATGCGTTCAAGGACTTCGAACATCACGAGGCGTTCACGGATGCCACTCGCTCTGTACTCCGAGACCAAGAGCTCGCGGGTCTCGACGTGGTCACCGACGGCCAGATGTGGTTCGACGATCTCCACGCGGGAATCGGGGCGTTCTTCTGGTACTGGTTCGAGCGTATCGGGGGGTTCGGCAGCGCGATGGTGGAACACCGTGGTCTCAAGCGGGCCGTGGGGCGTGACGTGTTCGTCATGGAAGAGGTGGGGTCGGTGCAGCTCTGCGGACCCATTGAGGCAGGACCCTTGCGCATGGCGCACCTCTACTCCATGGCCCAGGCAGCAACGTCCCTTCCGGTGAAGGCAGGGGTTGGTGCTGGGCCTGTTCAGCTGTCGGGCCTCGCTCAATTCGTCGACGGCCCGATCCACGATCGCTACGAGCTGTCCGCCGCGCTCGCGGACTTGTTCAATGCTGAACTGATCGACCTGCAGGAGGCTGGGTGTACGTACATCCAATACGAGGATCTGGGGGCGTGGACGCCGAATCTCACCGGGCCAGATGACTTCGCTTGGGTCCGTGACACGGTCAACCGCGTGATGACGGGAGTGCATGTCCACAAGGCATGGCATTTCTGTCTCGGTAACGCATGGGGGAACCGCCTCGAAGCACTGGTCAAAGGTGGGTATGGTGCAGTCCTTCCGCACTACTACGACGTCGATGTCGACGAGCTCGTCCTTGACTTCGCGTGCCGAGAGATGGCTGACGTCACCCTTCTGTCCGACGTGCCCGAACACCTACGGGTTGGGATCGGCGTGATTGACGTCCGGAGTCTCGAGATCGAGCATCCCGAGCAAGTCGCGTCCCGTATCCGAGCAATACTCGAGCACATCATTCCCGAACGGGTGACACTCACCACGGATTGCGGAATGAAGCAGCTTCCTCGGCCGGTGGCCATGGGCAAATTGCGAGCACTCGCGGAGGGCGCGCGGATTGTGCGGCAGGAGCTGACCGGCGTGGCCGAGTCATGAGAACCAGGAGTGCTCCAATCCCGCGGCAGTCATTGTCGGATTGAAAGCGAGCGATCGATGGTCAAGCCCGTCAAGATGGACCTCAGTGATTGGAACAAGTGGAATCAGTATTACGACGACCCCAACTCAGAACTTCCCTTCCGGCTTGTTCTCGTCCAGAAGCACGTTGCAGCGGCTGTGGAGGAGCGTGGCCTGCGCCCGATCTCAGTCGTAAGCATTTGCGGTGGTCACGGCGGGGAGCTCATCGGAGCACTCGAGTACCATCCCCGGCGTTCGGAGATCACTGGTCGGCTGGTCGAGCTGGACCCTGACAATGCCTCGTTCGCACGACAGTGGGCTTTGCAAGCAGCGATGACCGGCGTTGAAGTGCGTAATGACGACGCGTCGCTCAGCGATTCGTACGAGGGGTGTTACCCTGCCCACATCGTCATACTCTCTGGCGTATTTGGTCATATCACCAAGGAAGATCTCAAACGAACGGTCTCATTCCTTCGTGAGATCTGTGACACGGGCAGCAGCGTGATTTGGACCTCCTATGAGGTATTGCCGGAGCGCACCGAGATGATACGGGGATTCTTTGACGAGAACGATTTCGAGGAGACCGCGTTCGAAGTCACCCCAGCCGGAACCTTTGGTGTGATCGTGGAACGATACCGGGGATCGCCGATGCCGCTGGAGAGGGGCAAAAGGATCTTCACCTTCGGATCTTCGTGGAAGACGGGCGAACTGAAGCCCTCGGTGAACAAGGCGGAGGCCGTCCAGGAGGATCCTGCCTGAACGGGGGTTCACGGAAATCCTCGGGACCGGCGACGAGTCCGATCTTCCGCGCCCGTTGCGCTCTCCTCGTGGTTGTCTGGCTCACTCGAGAAGGGGAGACCATAGCGACCGATGAACTGGTTCGTGCGCGTCGGCCCGTCAGGTCGCCACACCTCGAGCCCTGAGGAAGTCCTTCTGCTCCTCATGCATCTCGTCTGGGAGATTGGTGAACCAGCCAACCGCGTCATCCCTCGCGAGAAAGCTGGCCGCGGAGGGTGATGCCATACGAAGGCCGAACGCGATTCCGACAGGCCAGTCCAGTCCTTGCTCGAGGTGGCTCGGGTACTCGATATATCCAAGCAGACCGTCATTGAGGACTTCCATCCCGAGTTCTTCGCGCGCCACCCGCACGACGGCATCGGTCAAGGTCTCTCCATAGCGCACCGTTCCGCCCGGTATGTGCCACAGACTGGCACAAGGGCCCGCCTCGCGCCGAGTGAGCAGAATCCCATCCGGCGAGGCGATCACGAGTTCCACGGTGAGCCGCGGCACCCTCGCGTAGACGGCCTCGTATTCAGCCTGTGGGAGAGAGGCTGGAAGCGCTGAAGGTGCCTTGGGCTCCCCTGGAGTGATGCCTTCAGAGGCAGGGTCCGGCTTGGATCTCCCCATGGGCCACTCCCTCAGGCCAGCTTCATGAACATCTTGCGCAGCGCATCGGTGGAGCCGTCTGCCTCGGCCCTCGAAGTCGCGCAGAGTCCTCTGCGATTGTGACGACCCGTTCCATAACCATAGTCATGGTCTCACCGTGAACCTCTCCACGATCGCCGGGCGTGCGGGCCAGCGCATTGAGTTGGCTCCCCGTGAGTGGGCCCTCCCGGGACTTTTCGTTCGATCCCGGTAGCAATTCCGTCGACGGCTACGTCGGCTACCGACGCCGCAAGATCAACCGCCCCGGGGTCCTCCTCTTGCTCTTCACCGTGCGCGGCGCGGGCCACCGGTTCGTGGACCAACGCGGGTGACGCCGACTGTCACGCGGAAAAGTTCGAACCGGTCAGTACATCGGATGCCCGGGTCGCGGTGGCACGTACGGGGTCTGCAGGGCAGGCGTCCTGACAAGGACCGTTCGGGAGCCAGCTGTCTGAGCGGTGACGCAGCGGCAGAGGTCAGCGCCACCAGAGACGGATGGCGGTGGCGGCAAAGAATTGTTCACGGTCTGACTCGCTCAGTGATTGGGCCGCCGCCTTCGCTAGGCGCAACTTCTCGGCGTACGACGGGGACTGGAGCTGCGGGTGATCCGATCCCCAACAGAGCCGGTCAGTCCCGAAGACGGCCGCCGTGCGGGCGAGCCATTCCGGCGGAACATCGGCCCCAGCAAGGTTCGACGGCGTCACCTTCAAGTGGACCTGAGGGATGTCGGCGAACCGAAGCAGCGTCTCGTACCCACTCGCGCCGGCGCGCTCGTAGTAGCCACAGTGGTCGAGCACGACGCTGACCGCCGGGAAACGCCGGCAGAGAGTGGACAATGCGTCCACCTCCGCGAGGATCCCCAACGGGACGACAACCAACCCCGAGGCGTCCGCCAGGGCCCATATCGCCGACACTCGTTCGTCCGACAACCAGGACTTGTCGTCCCCACCGATGGCCGAGATCCGGATTCCGGTCGCGCCGGCGGTCGCCAGATCAGCGACGGCGGCCGCCGGGTCTGGGTGCTTGATGTCGACCGCGCCGATCAGTGCGTATCGGACGGGATCGCCGGCCACGGTATCGGCTGCGCACGAACAGTCAGAGGCGTAGACGCCTATGGACTGCACGACGACTGCCTTGTCGACGCCGTTCTCGTCGAGCGTGGCCTTCAGCTGGTCCGCATCACCGGCTCCCTTCGTCCACCAGTCGCTACCCAGCGGCCTGGGGTGGCGAGGGTAGCGCTCCGTGTCCAGGCAAAGAACGTGCACGTGGGCGTCGATGATCATGTGACAGCCGAAAGGCCAGCACCCAGCACGTGACCGGAGCGTGCGTCCGTGCCGGCGTGGGCATCCACAACCCCGGGCGCGACCACCAGGCTGGCTGCGTCATTCTCCCGACGTCCTCGTCCGTCCACCGTGCCGATGCTCACGATGCGGTCACGCACAACGTCCAGGTCGCCGCGCTCGTTTGCGGAGCGGTGCCGTCGACGACGACGAGGCCACCTCTCACGGCCAGATCGAAATGCCCCGTACCGCTCACCTCCCGCGAGCATTCCATATGGTTGGACGCTCCGGCTGAGCATGGGACCCGGAGCCCAGGTCGGGACCGTTCCTGGCGCAGAGGCATACGAACGCTTTGATCGTCATGGGCCCCGAACTCGTCGGGTCGGTGGGAAGCCCTCGCGGGACGCTCAAGATCCCGAAACGCTCCTGGAGGGTGGCCACGGCCCTCCGGCGAGCGTCCGGGGTCAGATACTTCCCCGGCTCACGGCAATGCTCCGGGACACCTCGAGCTTCTTGGTCATGACGACCTCCGAGTAATCCGTGCGGAGCATTCCGCCGCTCGCCGCAAGCGTGACTCCTCCGATCCCGTTGAACCGTCAGCTTCGGGCCGCCACGACGTCGAGGTCATGCTCCACAAGCGGCGCAAGCGCCGGGACTCGCTCGTCTCCTTCGGAGGGCTTGAGGTATCCGCCGCGAGCTGCAAAGTTGTCCATGAGCTCCGGCTGAATCTGAGGATCCGTCGCGTTGATATCCCCAGCCTTGGGTCCGATCCTCCACGCAATCTCGGCCAGGCGGTCTCGGTCCAAATGGAAGAAGTCGATCGCGTTTTCGCCGAGCATCTTTCGGAGCTCGCCTTCGGGGACACCATGGAAGGCATCTTGGAGCCACCTCGTGGTGTGGGGCCAGGTACCTTCGAAGTGCGGGTAGTCACGACCGAAGAGAATCGTGTCGACGCCGACCTCGTGACGCATCTCCACTTCGACCTTGTGAATGAACGAGGCTCCAGCCAAGCAGTTTGTATGCCAATACTCGCTCGGGCGCTTCGTCACGGGAAGATCATCGCGACGCTCATCGCAGATCTTGTCGAGATACTGCAAGGTGGCCGGAATCCAATCGAGGCGAATCTCGGTCAGCATCAGCCGCAGATCCGGATAACGGTCAAACACGCCGCCCAACGTCAGCTGCCACAGGGGACGCCGGGATTCGACGTTGCGATTTGTCCAATTGAAAAAGAACTGCGACCACTCCTCACTGACTGCGTCGGCGTGCTTCAGCATCTTCTCGACGTCGGTACTGCCAGCGGCTTTGGCGGCATCGTCATAGATGTTCTCGATGACCTTGAACACCACGCCCTGTTCGGTCCCGTAGCCGGCATGCACCACAAGAGCGATCCCTCGATCGACGCATGCCTTCCAATAAGGCTCCCAATACTCGTCGTAGAGGGGCGGAAGCCCTCGGTGTGTCATGTAGTGGGGGCAATACGTCGCCGTGAAGCCGTGATCCGCTATCCAGTGGATCTCCGCCACGGCCGCTTCGATGTCGACGCACGGGCCGACAGCGGCGGTCACGAGGAATCGATCGAGGGCGAAGCCGAAGGCGTCGGCGGCCCAGCGATTCCACGCATGCGCTCCCGCCTCCCAGGCGTCGAGAGAGTATCGGCGATTGGTCCCGTTGTGGAACAGATCTCCAAGCCGGGAGTCGCCATGGAAGATGAACTCGGCGGTCACTCCTTCTCGGTCCATATCGGCCATTCTCAGGACGGGGTCGTAGAGTCCGTGCCAGTGGTTCCGCTGGACCTCGAGGTGCTCGGGAAACGGCGCGCCACCGGTCTTCTTGGCGCCGAGAAGCGCCGTCGCCACTGGGTAGATGGCGTTGTCTTGGTGGAGGCTCGGAATCAGGTCGTGGTACTTCGAGTCGAGATACTCGGACCAGAGTTCCTTGGGAATTCCCGCATGGCCATCGGAGGAAATGATGATGAGATTGTCGTCCATGTCGTTTCTCCTTCGACTTGTACGAAAATTCAGGTCACCAGGAGCGTCGGAGTCGTAATGGAGGAATCGACGGCATGAGCCGACAGAAGCCCGCCACGGCCTGGGACGTCGTCAACCACGAATCTGACTCACCATCCCGCCACGCTGCGGGCTCCCCAATATCTTCGTTCAGCTTTTGTGGGCCGCCGCCCTTGACGGCGTACGCGATGGTCCACCCACTACCCTGATTGACGAACCTTAATCATCGCATTATTGAGTGTCAATGGTCCGATGATGCAACTCGGTCACGAGCACCCTTCGCAAAGACTCACGTGTACCATCGTCGTTCGTGAGTGATAGGGGCGCACCGGTCACTCTGCTGGTGACGCTTCTGACTCGTCTGGTCTATCGGCACACACCGGAGGCCAATCTCGGCATGCGCATGAGGGACTTTCTGCTCCTCTCGTACCTTCGCGACCACGAGAGCGTGACCCAGCAAGAGTTGATCGAAGCGCTGATGATCGACGCGAACAACCTGGTCATCCTCTTGAATCGGATTGAGGCCGAAGGATGGCTCGTCCGCGTGCGAGATCCGATGAACCGGCGTCGTCATTTCGTCGAGTTGACGTCCAACGGATTTGCCGCCATCGGCAAGGCTGAGGAGGCGGTAGGGGAGATCGAGGAGGAGTTCTTGGCACCGCTCACGACCAAAGAGAGGACCACGCTCGAGCGCCTCCTCTCAAAGGTGGTGAACGCCGCCGCCCCCTTCCCGACCCCGTAGGCCGAGCGCTGCCGAGAACCCGTCTCTGCCGCGCTCGGCGCATTCGCATGTCACTCGTCGCAGCGCCTCCAGCCATCAGATAGATCATCAATGTTCCATTCATGATCTATCTCACAATGGATATGCTCCCGCGGGTGTGGCGTCGAGTCGCTTGAACGGGAGGGACACCATGCAAAGCGGAAGCTGTCAGGGAATGGTCGCTCTGGTCACGGGCGCCAGCCAGGGGGGAACGGGCACCGGTCTGGCCGTGCGGTTAGCCGCCGAGGGTGCGAAGGTCGGCATCACGGCGCGGTCACTGGAGGGCCTCAACCGGACGAAGTCGCGCATCGACGCCATCGGGGGCGAAGTCTTGGTGATGCCCGCGGATCTCGGTGAGCCCGAAGGTGGCCGGGCATCTTTGGTCCAACGCACGGAAGAAGCGTTCGGACCGATCGACATCTTGGTGAACGACGCCGTTGCCCACATCTTGAAGCCGGTCCACGAGTTCACGCTTGAAGAACTTCGGTGGTATGCGGAGGTCAACTTGTGGGCACCGTGGTTGTTGATGGGCCAGGTGATCCCAGGCATGCGTGAACGTGGCCGAGGCTGGATCCTCAACCTCACCAGTTTCAGTGGCGAGCTCCCGCCGGGCCCGCCCTTCGCCTACAAGGCCAAGGACGGCAGCGCCATCTACGGGGCGACCAAGGCGGCACTGAATCGGCTGACGCTCGCTGCGGCGGGCGAGAACGAGGGCGTCATCGCCGTCAACGCGCTGACGCCGCAGATCTCCATCCTCAAGCCCATGACGACCAGGTCCTCACTCATTCCTCTGGCCGAGATCCAAGAGCCGGTCGAGACCATGGTCGAGGCCGGTCATGCACTTCTCACCGGCGACCCCTCCGTCCTGACCGGCCGGATCGCCTACAGCCTTCAGCTCCTGGTCGAACTCCAGCGACCGGTCTACGACTGGGAGAACCGGACGCTTCTCGAGGGTTGGCAACCGAACGACATCCTCGAGCACATCTGGTTCGACGAGGATTTTCACGCCAAGAACGCCTGGCCTGACCCGTTCGACTTCCATCGGGTCCACACCCCCTACCCCGACCTGCTCCGTCACCGCCCGCCCTCCGCAGAGGCGCCGTCGCACTCGGAAGCGCCATGACCTCGGAGGAGGTGCAGCAGCCCACCCCCCCGCTCCCCCGCTATCCGAGCGACGGCGTCCTCCGGTACGTCGCCTCGGTGCTCGAGTACTTCGGCCTTCCAGCGGCCGATGCCGCCATCGGCGCCGAGGTTCTCGTCGATGCCGACCTGTGCGGCGTCGACGACCACGGCATCGTGAACCTTGCCAAGAACCCGCACTACGTGGGTGGGCTGCGCAGCGGACATGTCAACCCACGTCCCGAGATCACCGTTCTTCGAGATGCCCCCGTGGCTGCCGCATGGGATTCGGGAGGAGGATTCGGTCCGCTGATTGCCTATCGGGCAATGGAGGCTGCCGTTGCGAAGGCCGAGGTATCGGGCATCGGGATGATCACCGTTCGAGACGGACGGCACTTTGGTGCCAACGGCTACTTCGCCGAGATGGCGGCCAGACGAGGGCACATGGCCATGGTCGCGTGTAACACCCCGGCTGGTGCGTTTCCGCCCGGCGGCCTCCGGCCGGTTGTCGGCACGAACCCGCTGGCCTTCGCCGCGCCGGTCGGCGGCGGTCCGCCGCTTGTCGTCGACATCGCCATGACCACGGCTTCAGGGGCCAAGATTCTCCTCGCCCGCAAGGCTGGCGAACCCGTTCCCGAGGGATGGCTCCTCGACGCCACGGGACAGCCGACCACCGACGCAAACGCACGTCATGCGGGCGGCTCCTTCGACCTCTTGGGCGGTCAAGCTGCTCGGCACAAGGGCTACGGACTGGCCCTCATGGTGGACGCACTCTCAATCCTGGCCGGGACCGGGTCGGGTCTGTGGCAGCCGACCGGGGGGCGATCGGGGGATTGGGTGCACGGCCAGTGGTTCGCCGTGTGGCGGCTCGACCTCTTCATAGAGCCGACCGATTTCGTCGTCGAAATGCGACGGCTGGCCGACTACGTCCACGAAGTGCCATCGACGACCGGTGAACGCGTCCTCCTTCCTGGAGAACGGCGAGCCAGATGTAGGACCGAGCGCGTTGCCAATGGCATCCCGCTTGCACCGGGCATCGTCGCGGAACTTCGATCACTGGGTTCGGAGATCGGAGTGGACTTCCCCGATCCTGACGAGGCCCAACGTCCGGGTTTGTGACCGTGGCCAAGGTCGGAGCTGTGGGCGGGCGGGTCTCGGGAAGCGCACCGTCGCGCAGACCCCAATAGTGGATGGAGGGTTGATCATCACCGCAGAATTGACTATGAATGTCTCACTGGCTCTCGCGAGATGCTGGCGTCTTTGACATCGAGGGGGTTCTGGAGTCGAACCCTTCCAAAGGGGGGACATGCGACCTGTCCGAGCACTTGTCACTTCAACACTGGCGGCCGCTATCGGGCTGCCGGCGCTCATGATCGGGGGGCTCAGCGCCACGGCCACGGCCGCGCCACTGACGATCGCCTTGCTCAATGACGTCACTGGCCCTGGTGGGTCGGGAAATGGCGGCACCAATGCGGTCTTCAATGCTGCCATTGAGGCACAGAACGCAGCAGGGGGCGTGAACGGCCACAAGTTGGTGGGCACGATCATCGACACACAGACCAGCCCGGCTTCCGCGGCTACGGGGGTCCAAGAGGCCATCGCAAATGGGGCGATCGGCATCGTGTCCAACACGTTCTTGATGGACCTGGTCGCCAAGTACCCCAATCAGGCCGGCGTCCCGGTCACGGGGTTCTACGCCGACGGCAAGGAGTGGGGTGAGAAGCCGTACAACCAGAACATGTTCGCCGGAGACGACGGAAGCGTCGATCCCACTGCGCCGATCAGCACCCTCTACGGGAAACTTGCCAAGCTCGACGGTGCCAAGCGAGTCGCGCTCTACACGCTGAACGTCAACGCGCAGGGGAACAACCTTCAGACCTATTCTCTGGCCAGGGCCGACTCCTCAGCAAAGGTTGTCGTCCAGAACAACTCGGTGCCCTACGGCGGCAGCAACAACTTCGGGCCCGATGCCCTCGTCGCCAAGGAGAACAACGTCGACTGGATGTGGTCCAACCTCGACAGCGCGTCCAACATCGCTCTGGTGACGGCGTACAAGCAAGCCGGTGTGCCCACCAAGCACATCTACCTGCCCGACGGCTACAGCGACACGCTTCCCAAGACTCCGGCATGGCAAAGCGTCCAAGGTGCCACCTTTATGGCCATCTTCCGCCCCTTCTCGATACCCAACGCCGGGACCCAGCGGATGCAGGCTGCGCTGATGAAATACGCAGGGTGGACGAAGAGCAACTTCCCCGACTTGGCCCAGAGCGAGGTCTGGGCCAACACCGAGCTCATGATCACGGGGCTAGAGACGGCGGGATCCAATCCGACACACGCCAGCGTGGACAAGGCCATCCGGAACATCAAGGTCTGGAACGACGACGGGATGTTGCCCTACAACATCGACTTCCAGACCATCTTCGGGCACGAACCACCCTCGAACTGCATCTGGCTCGAGAAAGCGGAGAAGTCCAGCTTCGTGCTCCTTGACAAGCAGCCGGTGTGCGGGTCCTACATCGCAGGAACGCACACGGAGACAGCGCCGTCGTCGTGAGTCGTGGCACCGTGCTGTCTCCACTCTTCCCTGGGGGCGGCCCGGTGCCCACGCTCGCCGCCATTGGACTGGCCCTCAACACGCGCCGGCTGCACTCGACGCTCGGCTACCTCAGCCTCGCCCATTACGAAGAACGACTTCACAGCGCTTGACCGTCAGGCGGCATGATCAACACAAGCAACCCGTCGTCGAACCGGATGAAGCCCACCGCCTCCCTCGAGGCAGCCCAGGAGGCGGCATGCCGTTCCCCGTCGAGGCCGACCTGGCCGGACATCGGGTGCGCATCCATCTCAAGGGCGACGTCGGCCACATCGTCCGCGACAGGATGGCCATCCGATCGTTCCCCTGCGTCCTCGATCCCACCAAGCGCGAACGCCTCCAAGGAGCCCGGATCCCCCAGGAGTCCTCGGGTCGGGAGCACCGCGTCGGTGGACAGAGGATCCACGTGGGCCTCGCCCATCGTCGCAAGGTCGTCGACTTCGAGATGACCGGCCGGGCTTACGTTTCCTAGGGCGGTGGATAGCCTCACCTGGACCGTTTCGTCGAGCCTCTACTTGACTCAGGCAGGGGCCTAGGAATCTGTTGGAAGAACGTATCGCTCGGTTGGTGTCGCCGGGCGCAATATACGGTTCTACCTGGGGATTCTCTGGTGGGGCTAGCTGGAATCGAACCAGCGACCTCAGGCATGCTGGAGGCTGCACCCTCGCCTGGTAATTGACGGATCGAATGAGACTTGTGTGGCACCTCAGAAGCGGCAACACGTGGTTGATCCGAAGTCTGTCCTCAGCTATGCAAGTTGAGAACAGCAGGGAATAGCGCATTACGAGGGAAGTTTCGGAGATCCTTCCTAGTCCCACGGAGCCCCAATCAGTCCCGGTCAGGAGGTCCTTCCGGCGGCCCGCATGAAATCAGGCGGGCCAGCGGGGCGGAGCAGGACCCAATTGTGGGACAGTTGGGACAGATCGGCGAGCGCAACGCCGGAATTCCACGGGCGTGTCTCAACAATTCTGACTGTCCCAACCTGAAGTTCTGAGGAAGTCGGAACGAGGCAAGACCATGGGACAAGGTCGGTCAAGGACGAGCCGAAGGCTTAGGGAGGACACGGAGCGAAGCGGCGGCCCTGACCGGCCCTTGACCAGCCGGTGGAAGGTGTCGATCAAAATGGAATCGGCCGGCCATAGTGGCCGGCCTGGTCGCCACCCCGATTCGTCGGTCGTTGGACCGCCTCCAGAGCCCGGTCTGGCGAACAGGCGAGGGCATCCGCTGCAAGCCGATGATGGCTGCCGCCGTGGATTCCAGCCGGTAGTGCCGAGGCTGATGTCCACGCGAGCTCCTCTCGGAGATGCCGGACGATGCGACCGGAACAACGTGGCGTGCATCCGTTTCGGAGCCAAACCCGGGGGAGCCCGTCGTCGGTAAGATGAATGACGGAGAGCCGGGAAGCCTGGTCGGCACATCCGCGCTCCGCGGGCGAGGAGCTGAAATGTGCGATCTGGTTCTCCCCATCCGACCTGTCACGTCGCCTGCCCGCTGCCTCGTCGGGTGTCCTCGTATCGGACCTAGCCGCTTATGACGGTCGGGCCCGCAGGCGCCCTCTTCGTCTCGGGGGCGGCCGTCAGCCTGGTGACGAGCTGGGTACTGGTCACTCGGTTGGAGCGCGTCGGCGAGCGCCTGGGGTTCTCCGAAGCCAATCTCGGCATGGTGGCCGCCCTGGCGGCTGATACCCCGGAAATCACGGCGGCCGTGACCGCGTTGGCACACCACCAGCAAGCGGTTGGCGCCGGCGTCGTCCTGGGCTCGAACGTGTTCAACCTGGCGGCACTGCTCGGCCTCGGCGCCGTGGTGGCCTGCCGGATCAACCTGCACCGTAGGGTCGTCGTCCTGGGAGGGACCGTTGCCATGATTGTCGGGGTGGTGTGCCTGCTGAGCGTGGGCGGTCAGATGCCGGCAGAGGCCGGCCTGAGCGTGGTCCTCGCCGTCCTCTTCGTCTACATAGCGCTTCTCGGTGCGCATCGCAGCCTCTTGCGCCGCTTGCGCCTGCCGGAGTCATGGTCGAAGTGGATCACGGCGGCGATCGTCGAGGAGGAGGCCGAGCTCGAAGAGGCCATCCGTCCTCGGCGCGGAACCGGTTCCGACGCGGCTCTTGCTGCCGGCGCGCTGGTCATCGTGGTGCTGGCCAGCGTGGCGATGGAGCGTGGGGCATCGACGCTCGGTCTGCATTTCGGTATCCCCGAGATCGTCCTGGGAGGACTTGTGCTTGCCGCGGTTACCAGTCTGCCCAACGCGGTCTCGGCGGTGTACCTGGCCAGGAGAGGTCGCGGTGCCGCCACGCTGAGCACTGCCCTCAACTCCAACTCGATCAACGTGGCCGCCGGCCTCTTGATCCCTGCGGGCAGTCCTGGGGTTGGCGCGGCCCTCGGGAACCGGGGTGCTGGTGGCGGGATGGTACGTCGGTCTGACCGCGCTGACCCTTTTGCTGGCCTACAGCGGACGTGGGCTCGGGCGCACTTCGGGAGCTGTGATCATCGCGGCCTACCTCGGCTTCGTCGTGGTCCTGCTTGCCACGACCTGATTGCCGGTCAACGCACACCAATGGTGGGTTCGGCCGTCGACCCCCTATGCGCTCCGCAACAAGGGGCGGAGCGACGCTCCGACCTGATCGGCGAGGGCGACCGCCACCACCCTTGGCCGGAGTGGGATCCCGTGGCCCGGAGTGGGCGTGAGGACGAAGCGACCCAGGGTCTCACCGCGATGCTGAACAAGAAGCTCGATTTCGGACCCGGGCAGCCCCAGGCGATCGACACGCCAGTCCCAGCGGCCGAGCAACACGTGCCCGTCGTGCTCGAGGCGCGACAGGGGACGAGCAGCGGGACCGTCCTCGTAGCGGCAGGCACGGAGGTGCAGGAGGGCGATCAATGCGGCACGGACTTGGTCGAGAACGGCAGAGGAGGCCGCTCCCGACGCGACCAGCTCGGAGACGTCGTAGATCAAGCCGACATAGTCAGCCTCTTCGGTCGCGACCGCATGGTGATGCCGATTGCGGGCAGCCAACTCAGTGACGATGATCCCGACGACGAAGAGACATACGGCTGTCTCGACGTCCGGACGCTGGGTGATGGCCAACCTCCCATAGGGCTGAGTGAGGAAGTAGTCAAACCAGACGGTGGCACTCACAGTGGCCACGAAGCCGCTGAAGCGGTTGCCGAGGGCGGCCACCGCGACGATGACGGCGACGAGGATCAACGCTGATGCTGTCCTTGCGAAGTCGGCGCGGAACGGGATCAATGCCGCGGAGATCGCGAGCGGCAGGATGACGGCTGCAACGAGCGCCAACTGGTCTCGATACGGACGGAACCGCTTCATGGGTGCCTCGTTTCGATCTGGTATTCCGCAGTTTCCCACGGCTCCTGCGCCGCCGAAAGTGCCCGGGTCTGCTGCATCGTCGCCGGCTCGAGGGAACAAGAAGTCCCACGATGAGCCGCACGAGGAGGAACTCTTCTAACGCCTGTTCATTGACTCAACGATCCCGGCAGCCCATGTGCACGCGATGCCAACCATCAGTACGGCACCGGTAAAGGCCAGCTGGGCCGGGGTATCCCAGATCCCGTCCGGGAGCGCCAGCACGAGTGCGAGGACAACCGCGAGAGCACAGACCTGTGCCGCGCAGGCCCGTTGGGCGGTGAAGAGTGCGCAACACGGGCCGACGATGAGCAGACCGATGAGGATGACCCGCGACCCGAGCACAGCATCGGTGGCAGCGATCACCAGCGTAAGGACGATGCTGAGCCTCCAGAAGTGCCGTGAGGTGCGCGGCGAAACGACGGACCCACCGTGGGGACGGCGCGGAGCTGGGGCACCGGAGGGGAACTGGTCTTCGTGGGCACCGTGTTCGTCAGGAGATGACATGGCTCACCTCTTGGCCGAGTCGAGCAACTGTCACCGCTTTGAGCGTACTTCCGTGTGCGCTGTGCCCATCGACGTCTCTGGCGTGATCACCCGATACCGACGAACGACGCCCCGGAAACCCCGGGCACGCCGCGCCCTGGTGATCAGGGGCTGGGTCACCACGGCGTGGGCAGCCCGCCACGCTCCGAGCTGGTTGGATGAGGAGCAGTCGGAGGTGGAGCCCGGCGCCATGTCGTGAGGAGGGCCGAGCAAACGCAACGTGAGGTGTATTTCGGGAGCCTCGCTCAGGCACCGAGGGGGCGGAAATCAAAGCTCACTGAGTCGAATCCAATCATCGGAGTTGCTGGGAACGAGCCCTCTGATCGACCACTCATCAATCCCGACTTCTCCCGCTGCCTCGATGAACGCAGAGAGCGCTGCAGCGAACGGAGCCTGGACGTCCGACGGTAGTCGGAGGAAGATCTCTTGAAGCAATGCGATTCGCCGGGTTGCGATCTTCGCAAGCTCTGCTTGACCCCGCGAAGTGACGAGGAGAGAAACGGATCGGCGGTCGGCTCCGGCCCGTCGGGAAATCATCCCCTTCTGGACGAGGCGGTCGCACAGCGTCGTTGTGGTCGAGGGCGCGACCCCTAGGGATCGTGCGAGATCAGCTGGCCGTTGACCCTCTGAAGTGGAGATCAGTGCAAGCGCCCGGTACTGCTGGATCGACAACTCCCCGTCTTCGGCCGCGAGTGAATTCGCCGCAATTGCGACGAAGATGCGGCTCAGACAGAGCAGATCTTCGTTCAGCTGGTCTGGCAGGCCCTGGTGTTGGCCGATCGAACGTTCGATCGGAGAATGGACTGGCTCCACACTTCACACTCTGACACGAACTATTGTGTCTATCAAGTAATTCGTTTAACCTAATAGTTAGGGAGATCAAATCTAACGCGGGCTGAGGAGGGAACGATGTCGAATCCACCAACATCGGAGATGCCGCTGCAAGCACCCCTGGTGAGGCCGGCACGTGACCCGCGGCAGCCGAGATGGCTTGCGCCGGTCGTCCTCAGCGCGCTTGTGGTCGGATTGGCTGGACTGGGCGTCGGCGCTTACGCAGTCGCCACGGTGCCAGCCAAGACATCTGGCCCCCGGGGGGCGACGGGAGCGACCGGCCCCCAGGGTCGCCAGGGGGTGGCGGGTCCGAAGGGCGATGCCGGCCCAGCCGGTACCATCGCCGACACCTCGATCGTGGCCGCCTCGGCGCTCACATCGCCTTCAAATCCGGCTGTGGGCACCGTGCTCGTGGCCAAGACGTCGTGCCCGTTCGGACTCGTTCTCCTGAGTGGCGGAGCCGAGGTCTCCGCTGCGGGAGTTCAAGCAGACCGCAACGTGGAGTTGCGCTCGTCGTTTCCGCTCAACAAGTCGCACTGGCAAACGGTTGCCATCGTCACCGGCCCGCTCGGAGCGGGGGTCTCGATGACGATGAAGCCCTTCGTGGTATGTGGACTGCCAGCCACAACGACATCGTCGACTACGACTACGACCACGACGGCCTCCTCCGCGTGATCTGGCTGAGAAGACCGCACGGAGGAGCGCACCATGCTGGATCCCTACGGTCACCTGCCGGGACGAATCCTTCCAAAGTCTGGAGGTCTCAGTACGAGTCGCTGATTCGCACCGGTGAAACCGAACTATGGAGTGACGACTCCGCGACGTCCTGTCTGTTTCGGCTGCGTGGTCCGGGTTGTTTGGCTCGGTGAGCACCGCACCGACTCGTCGAGTGCGACGACTCTTCATGCAATGCAGCTGTCAGGTCCCGCATCGCGGCGGCCGCACCGAAGCCTGAGGATGCTGCCGGCTCTGCACCAGGGTGCCACTCTTGAGGGTGACCGGAGGTTCCGAGGGGGAACTGCGAGCCGGACAACTCGATGGACTCATCGGTCACGCCGTGCGCCGCCGGACACTCGCCCATCGCCGACGCATGTTCCTCCTCTCCGCTCCGGTGGTCCCTCCCCACATCCCGACGAGCTCGGGGTCTGCCAAAGCTTCCTCGAGGCACTCCTCGCGCACCGGACAGCCAAGGCAGACTGCTCGCTTCTGGACGTAGTCGGCGCGTTGTCGCGGATCGCGGGCCATCCAGTTGAGGTCCATCCAATCATTGGGGTCCTGACCAGCGCAGGCGGCCCGCATCCGCCATTCTCCGCGAGAACACTCTTGCGGCGGTCCCAGGGCGTCTACCTCCCATGTCGACGTGTCACGTGTGACCTGTGACACCACATGTTGTCACAATGCAAGAGCGAGAGCACATCGGGTGACGATGTGCGAAGGGGTTTTCTGCGCCCGTGATGTGCTCTGCGGTTCTGCGCTGCGATGGGGCGCCCTACCTGCAGGCTTAAGTCGGTGACCCGGCCATGCACACTCGAAAGTCAAGGGGGCGCGTCGTCAGCCTCTCTCACCTCGCGGGCGACTCGGGCCGCGAGCTGTCGGGAGAAGCCGTACAGCCGCCCCAGCTCACCGATCGTCATGCCCTCGGAGAGACCCAGTGCGAAGACCGCCGTCCGCACTCGGTGCCGCACCCGTTCGAGCTCGGCGAGCTGGGTGGCCACCTGTGCCCACGGCATCGCCATGTCGGAACATGCGTTCGCCACGGGTGTCCCTCTCGAGACGCGCCTTCGGAGTGTGCCGTAGGTCGAACCTGCCTCTGAAAGCACCTGCTGTGTCTGAGCCATCGACCGTTGCAACTCAGCCAGAGCGGTCGTCAAGGCGTTGCGTTCGCTACCCATTTTCGCAGCCTACGGGGTCGGAGAGACAATTTCGGACTCAACTCTGGTCGTCGTCCAGCCGACACCATGTGTTGTCACCTAATCCCGGAGCGGAGCGGGTTCGGCGAGCGGTCGAGACGAGCACGGGCAAGCGGGTCAGCGAATGCGATTGAAGGAGAGACCACCACATCGACCGGTGAATTCGGGTTCGTGGAGGCGCGACGATGCCGGGTTCACCCTCCTCGAATTACTCGTGGCCATTGTCGTGCTCGGCATCTTGAGCTCAGTCGTCGTCTTCGCCCTTCAGGGCGTCCGCACTTCAGCGGCATCGGCCGCGTGCCAGTCCGATTTCGCGACGACGCTTCTGGCGGTCAATGCCTACCGCGCTGAAATGGGGGGCTATCCCGGCGGCAGCGGATCGGCTGTGGTGACCGATTCGGACCCCGGTACGACTCCGAACTGGACCTCCGGGGAGGCTCCGAGCGGCGCCAACGCGGCACGGTCTGGTGGTGAGCTCCTGGTTGCCGGTACCTCGTCACCAAACACCGGCAACGCCAACGTCGGTCCGTGGATCAGGGAAGCTCCCGACAATCCGGGGAACTACTCCATCTGGGTCGCCAACGACGGATCCGGCACGATCCAAGTGCTCGACATGGCAGGAAACGTCCCGTCCGACCCGACACATACCGCCGTCGACTGCAACGCCGTGAACTCTCCCGACGGCGCGACGACCACATCGGACCCGACAACGACGACCACCGTGCCGCCGACGACGTCAACGACCACCGTGCCGCCGACGACGTCAACGACGTCAACGACCACCCTGCCGTCCACGACGACAACCACGACGATTCCGGCCCGAGTGCCACCCGAATTCACCAGCGAAACCAGCGCCACATTCCGCCGTGGTGTCTTCGGGTCCTTCACCGTCGTTGTCTCTGGGACCCCTGAGCCCTCCATCAAGGTCTCCGGTGGTCTGCCCTCAGGGCTGACCTTCAACCGCACCAATGACACCATCAGTGGAACACCCAAGAAATCGGGCGTCTACAACCTCAAGTTCAGCGCCACCAACGGCGTCTCCCCCAACTCCACACAAGGGTTCACCCTGACCGTTGAGTGATCGCCAGACCCGGGGAAGTCGCGGCACCAGGCGGCGGCGTTCAATTGCCCAAGGCGAGCGGCGATGTGACGGCCCCGATACGAGAGAGGTCCGACGGGGCTCCGATCACCGTCAGGTGATCACCGATTTCGAGCCTGGTGTCACCGGTGGGGAAGAACACTGCGTCGTCTCGGGAGACGGAGGTCACGAGGATGCCGGTAGGGAGCTGTGCACGGCGAAGTGATTGGCCAGCGACAGGTGACTCGGCCGTCACCGTGACCTGAGCGGCCCCGGTGGTGACGCCGAGTTCACTCATCCGCTCCGCGCTTCGGACCAACTCCTGGCGATAGGCCCGCACCACGTCGGAGATCGACAATGTGCCGAGGACGCGACGTTCGGCGTCGAGGACGGGAACCCACGACTGGGGCGCGCCAGTGAGGCTCTCGAGCGCCACATCGAGCCGGCTGGTGCCGGCCACCGTCGGTGCGCCAGCGTCGACAAGTTCCCCTACGATCCGCTCACCGTCACCGGCGGTTACGAGCTCGGATGTGCTCACGGTCCCCTCCAGGCGCCCAGCATCGTCAACCACGGGAGCGCCGCTGAGGCCCGCCTCCTCGAGCGCGCGACGAACGCTGCGACGGGTGTGCCGAGCCGTCACGACCAACTTCGGGTCGGCCATGGCTCGAGTCACCGGTATGGCGGCCAAGAGCGGCAATCCCGCGAGGAGCCGCTGGGAGGGTGCATCGGATCGGTTCTTCAACTGGCTGCGGTACATGGAGTCGTCGCTACGACGGACGATGAGCCACGAGATTCCCACGGCGATCATGGCTGGCGTGATGATGGACAAGCTGCCGGTCATCTCGGCCACCATCAACATGACGGCGAGTGGAGCTCTTGAGATAGAGCCGAAGCAGCTCATCATGCCGACGATCACATAGGGGGCTGGGTCGTGTCCCATTGAGGGGCACACCGGGTCGAAGACCCGCCAGACTGCAGCACCCAAGAACGCTCCGATCACGATCCCGGGCCCGAAGATTCCCCCCGATCCACCCGAACCGATGGACAGTCCCGTGGCGAGGATCCGGGCCAGTGGGACGATGAGCACGATCCACAACGGGATGGACTCGAGCCCGTGATAGGTAAGGCACTGCTGCACCCAGCCGTACCCCGTGCCGATCACTTGCGGAACGGCAATGGCGATCGACCCGACAGCAAGGCCGCCGAGAGATGGAGCGACCCAGGGGGGCAAGGGTGAGCGTTTGAAGAGATCCGCTAGGCCGTAGAAGCCCTTGGCATAAAGAAGCCCGAGCAGTCCGGCGAGAAGTCCGATGAGGGCGAACCACCACAACTGGTTGGGGTCGGTAAAGCGGTACCTCCCCACGTAGCCAAACAGTGGGGAGAAACCTTCGACCGCCCCGAACATCACGAAGCTGACCACCGAGGCGATAAAGCTCGGCAACAACGCCGCTGGATCGAAATCGTCACGATAAAGGATCTCCGAAGCGAGGACGGCCCCACCCAGGGGGGCGCCGAAAATAGCCCCGATACCCGATCCGATGCCCGTCGCCACGGCAATCCGGCCGTCCGCCGGCTCGAGATCGAATGTGCGGGCGAGGAGTGAACCGAAACCTGCACTGATCTGCGCGGTCGGTCCCTCTCGCCCCCCCGAGCCCCCCGAGCCGATGGTAAGGGCCGAGGCAACGATCTTGACGAGGACCGAACGAAAGCGGACTCCCCGCGGATTGTGGTGCACTGCCGAGATGGCGGCGTCAGTACCGTGCCCCTCGGCTTCTGGTGCAATGCGAACCACGAGGATCGCGCCGAGCAGTGCGCCGACGCCAGCAATGAGCGGGAGTGCCCACGGTCGGGCCGCTGACGTCGATGCGGCAAGACCCCCCTCAGCCGCCGGCGTCGGTACCTGGTAGCCGGCGCAGACATTTAAGAAGAAGTGCATGCACACGACGAGTGCCTCGTAGAACACGATGGCGCCCAATCCGGCCACCGCACCGATGACCACACCGAGGATGCTCCATTTTGCGAGATAGGAAGCACCGGCGAGCCGTTGACTTCCCCTTGTGCTGAGTGCCCGTGCCCATGCCGCACGACTGGGATGCGGTGCCGCCTCCGGGTTGTTCACAGATCCCATCCGGCGCTCCAATCCTGTTCGGGTACCTCGCCGGCGGCCCGCGCCAGAGCGGCCAGAGCGACCACCACGTTGCGTTGCGTTTCGACCGGGACCGGCTTCAAGAGAGCAGCGATCTCTCGGCGTCGGCGAAGGGTGACCGCATCGACGAGCTCTCTGCCCGTCGTGGTCAGGGCGATCCGGACCTGGCGGCGATCGTGCCGACCGGCCCTTCGACGAATGAGGCCCTTCTTCACGAGGCGTTCGCAGAGCCGGGAAGCGGTTGGAGGGGTGACGGCCAGGAGATCTGCCAGCTCGGCCACGGTCTGGGGCCCGCGTGAGGCCAGAACGACGAGCGAGCGGTACTGCGTGAGGGTGACGTCCTCGCCTGCATCAGCAAGCGAGCGGGCCGCGATGGCTACGAGGACCCGGCTGGCGCTGAGCACGGCGTCCACCATCGAATCCGACTCTGAGGGTTGCGCGGTCGGGTCACTTACGTGCATTTCCTAATGATTGCATAGAGTATGTATATGTGACGCCCTCACCCTCACCCTCGCCCCGTATTGCTCGCGGCGGGGCTTGTTGCTGCCGGATTGGCCACCGGAATCGCGCTTGTCGCGGACACGAGCGTGGGTGTGCCCGGATCTCCCTCGCCATCGGTGGGCGCAGTGTTGGACAGAACCCTCCCGCCCGGCATCGCGGGGCATCGCTGAGAAACCAACACGGTGAATCGGTCTCGATGGATCACTACCGGGACAAGGCGGTGTTGCTCTTTCCCTTTCTCACCTCATGCCAGGAGGAGTGTCCGATCACGACCGGTGCGTTGCTCGAGCTGCAGCGGCACCTCAGAGCAGACGGGCTCTTCCGTCGAGCCGTGATCGTCGAGGTCACGGTGGACCCCGGGCGCGACAACCGGACTCGCTTGGCGGCGTACGCCCGTCTCACCGGATCGAAGTGGCCGCTCCTCACTGCACCGAGTGATGAGTTGAAACGCTTCTGGGCCTACTTCGGCGTCTAGTACCAACGAGTGGCGGAAGGCCAGCCTCCAGGAGTCGACTGGGCGACGGGCCTCCCCTACACCTACGACGTCGACCACTCGGATGGGTTCATCCTCCTTGACCCAAAACCTGCACGAGCGGTTCTTTGCCGGTGGGATGGTCAAGATCGCGAATGTTCCCCCTCGTATGCGCAGCCTCCTCGACGCTCGGGGAGTCGACAACCTGCGTGATCCTGGGGGTGGCAGCTGGACCGTATCGGATGCGTTGAACGCGCTCGGGTGGGTTCTCGGACGACCTGTCGGTTGATTCGCCTGAGCCCCAACAGCGGGGCCTCCTTGGCATCGCAGCCAATCCGCGCTCAGCTGTTCGGGCGCATTGAGCAGGGCGACACTCGCCGCGAGCAATCGCGGCAGTCACTTAATGAGAACGACATCGAGCCCGATCAACTCCTGGGAGGAAGCCTTGAGAACATCATCGACGAACTCCTCGACGGTAGCCTCTGAACTGGGGTTATTATGGTGGGGCTAGCTGGAATCGAACCAGCGACCTCAGCATTATCAGTGCTGCGCTCTAACCGACTGAGCTATAGCCCCCCGATGCCTATGGCTCCTCGAGGAAGATCGAGGCTACATCACGGTCCGAAGCTCACGACCACCTGCGGGCCAGGCTCATGCGTTTGCCAATGTGCGGACCACCAGGGTCGCCAGTGCGTAGGCCCCCGGACCGTCGATCGGGAGGTGGGTGCCGTCCGCCCCGAACCATTGCGGGTTCCGTGCTGCGAGGGAGGCCCAGTCGGCCACCGCGACATGGGAGTATCTGGCTGCTCCCTCCGCGAGGACCGCGTTGTTGGGGTCCTGCCATGGTTGGTCGACGTGGATGTTGACGAACACCACGCGGGACGTACCGCTCAAGATGGCCATCATGGCGTCGAAGTCGGTGGACGTGATGGGACCGTTCGTGCCCAGACCGATGATGACTTCGGCACCGAGCCGTCCCTCCGCCTTCAAACTCTGCACGACGGATTCGCCCACCGCCCACTGCCGGCCCCCCACGGCATTGACGTTGATGGCGGGGATATCGGACTTGAGGAAGTCCTGATAGTCGAGCATGATCGAGTCTCCGAAAGCAGTCACCTGGGGGGTTGGCGGCGGTGCGAAGACGGGCGTTCCGTAGAAGCCTGACGTTCCGAAGGCAAACACCCCACCATCAGCGCCGATGAAACGGTATCCGTCGCCGCTTGCCGCGGCCTCCATGCCAACGATCGGAGCGTTCAGGGTCATGCTGCCGGTTGATCCGTAGAACGGGGCGTCGTACGAAAAAATCCCGCCATCGGATGCGACCAGCCAGTAGCCACCAGGGCCCGCGTCTGGGGCCATCCCGACGACCGGGTCGTTGACGTGGATCGAACCGATCGATCCCAAGTACGGAACGCCATAGGCGAAGATCCCACCATCGGCGGCCACCATCCAGTAGCCGCTTCCGTCCCTTGCCGCCCCAATACCGGTGATCGGCTTGTTGAGAGACATCGATCCCGTCGATCCCAAGAAGGGAGCGTTGTAGGCAAAGATCCCACCGTCGGTGGCCACTAACCAGTAGCCCCCGGTCGCCGGGTCGACCGTCATGCCGATAACCGGTCTGTTGAGTTTGATGGATCCGGTCGAGCCTTGGAACTGAGCGTCGCCGAAGGCGAACACTCCGCCGTCGGAGGCGACGAGGTAATAGCCACCCCCATCGGGTGTGGCGGCGATACCGACGATCGGGGCGTTCAGAGTGGTTTGTTCACCAAGGTAGGCGGCATCACCGCAGGCGGCGACGTTCCCGTCATCGGTGACGATCCAATAGCCGCCGTCGTCCTGGGTTGCTGCAATACCCACCACTGCGCTGCGAAAGGGAAACTGAGCAGCTTGAGCACAGCTGGCAGTGGCATGCGGCGCAGAGGTTGCCGCTGCGCCCGATGCCGGTGAGATCGCGAGCACGGACAAGGTGGCCAACAGTGGCACCGATCGTGCAACTCCGACTCTGGCCAAGGTATTGCGCAGGATCGAGATCACCTGATTGGTCACTGAACTCCCTGTGGTCCCCGAATCGACCCGGAGAGCATGCCACCTGATTTTCGGCCCAAAAGACGCCGAGTGGCTGAAGTGGCTCGCCGGGCGGCCGGTGTCAACCCTTGGCGAGGGTCGTCGCAATGAGTGTGGCCAGCGCCACGGCCCCCGGGCCGTTGATCGCCAGGTGGGTACCGTCTATCCCGAACCACTGCGGGTTCTGTGCCGCGAGGGAGGCCCAATCGACGACCACGATGCGAGGGTACCGGGCGGCACCCTGCGCGAGGACAGCGTTGTTGGCGTCCTGCCATGGTCGGTCAACATGGATGTTGACGAAGACCACCCGTGACGCACCTTGGAGGATTGACATCAATGCGTCGAAGTCGGCGTCGGTGATCGGTCCGTTCGTTCCCAGGCCAACAACGACTTCCGCGCCCAGTCGTCCCTGCGATTTGAGTGAGCTCAAGATGGACTCGCCGTCGGACCACTGCCGGCTGACCGCAGCATCGATGTCAGCTTCGGGAAGGACGAATTGCAGGGGATTCTGGTAGTCGAGCATGACCGAATCGCCCACCGCGGTGACAGCCCCCGGCACGAAGCCGGGACCTGCCGGTGGGAGGGTGGTCGTCGTCGGACCAACGGTCGCGCTGCGGGCGGATGTCTTGGCGGGCGATTGGGGTTCCGAGCGGTGTCCCGCGCGAGCGTGTCGCGGCACCGTGCTCTCGAGCGCAACAGCGGCGCCCACTGCGAGGAGCCCGGCCACCACGACTGCCACGATCCAGCGCGCCGGACGGCGACGGTGCGCCCGGGGGTGGGTATCGCCCATGCTCACAAGTCTCGCCGCCCCCGCCCGGGACCGTGTCGCGGTCTGCTTGCGGCGCCGCGTACCATGAGGACACCTGTGAGCGCACCGTGTCGTGGATCTGCCTGCGCTGGAGAGCTTTCGGGGGTGTAGCTCAGCTGGAAGAGCGGCGGCTTTGCAAGCCGTAGGTCGAGGGTTCGAGTCCCTTCACCTCCACCGATTGCGGTAGACCCCATTCAGTGGAATGAGAAGTACAACCACTTCCCTGTTCAGAGGCTGGCCATTCCCTCGTTGGCATCTACCGGCCAAGGGCGCGGTGGGAGCTCCCCGGGCCGCCCGCAACGTCTCCGCGGCGATTCCGGTCGACTGCCGACCGAGCGCTCGCTATGGTCAGGCGTGACCCCGACAAAATTGGGAGGTAGGAAATGAAATTCGTCCAGCTGATCGAGTTCAAGACCGGCGACATCGAAGCCTTCAACCGGACCCTCGACGAGTGGCTTGCCAAGTCCAGCAGTGTCCGCACGCCGACTCGGGCCACCCAGGGCCGTGACCGGGACAACGACCGCACCTATGTCCACATCGTGGAGTTCCCGTCCTACGAGGCGGCCATGGAGAACTCGAACCGGCCCGAGACGGTTGAGTTCGCCGCTCGGCTGGCCAAGCTCTGTGACGGCCCTCCGACGTTCCGCAACTTGGACGTCACCCGAGTGGAGGAGATGTAGCTGCCCGGCGAGGGCGGCATCCGAGAGAAGGCCGAGCCCGCACCGATGCCGGAAGGAGCGCACCATGGCGGACATCGCCCAGTTGCACCGAAGGGCACTCGACGAGACCCGGACCGTCGTCGCCGGCGTCGGGCGCGACCAGTGGAACGAAGCGACGCCCTGTGCCGGCTGGGACGTCCGGGCCCTCCTCAACCACCTCGTGTCGGGCAACTTCTGGGCGGCTGAACTTGGGGCCGGATCGACGATCGAAGATGTCGGTGACCGCCTCGACGGGGATGTGCTCGGAGACGATGCCCTCGTGGCCTACGACACGTCGGCGAAGTTGGCAGCCGCCACCTTCGAGGCACCTGGCGCGCTCGAGGCGCCGTGTGCGGTGTCGTATGGGCCCGTTCCCGGTTCGGTCTACGTCGGTCACAGATTCATCGACGTCCTCATCCATGGATGGGACCTTGCCGTGGCCACGCGACAGGACGCGAGACTCGACCCCCAGTTGGTGGACGCCGCCTATGAGATTCTCCGGAGCGAGGCAGACCTGGTGCGGGCGAGCGGCATGTTCGGCGAGGAGCTCGCGGTGGCCGCCGATGCCGGAGCTCAGTCACGCCTGTTGGCGTTCATCGGCCGAGAGGGATGAGGCATCAACGCATTGTCATGGCCAGCACCGACATTGAGCGAGAGGCAGGACCCTGCCCTGGACTGAACGATCGCGAGTGCGGTTGGTCGGGTTTCGTGGGAATCGACTGCCTGACCGTTCAGACCTGGGGGAGCAGATGGAGGTGGTGACTTGAGCCACCGTGAGGACCCCAGCAGTCGACGCGGTGGGAGCTCACCGCTCGCGTCCGCACCGATCACGGTGAACACCGATGTCACCGAGGTGGTGGGGCTCGGCGAGGACCTGCACACGACAGCGTCTGTGTTCTTGCCAGATCCCGGAGCGCTCGCTCGGCCACCCGTCGTGACATTCGGTTATCCGGGAGCGGGCTACGGGCGCGGATACTTCTCGTTCGAGATGCCGGACTCAACTGACGGCGGGCAGGCCAGGTATCACGCTTCCAGGCACGGCTGGATCTTCGTCGCTTGCGACCATCTGGGTGTCGGGGAGAGCAGCCTGCCGGATCCGTCGACACTGACCTTGGAGAAGGTCGCTGCCGGCAATGGGGCGACGGTCCGGCACGTGACCAGCTTGCTGCGAGCCGGGTCGCTGAGCGATCGTTTCCCGCCGATCGAAGACCCGGTGCGGATCGGTCTCGGCCAATCCATGGGTGGCTGCCTGACCATCGTCCTCCAGGGCACCGATCCGTGTTTCGACGCCGTGGCGATCCTGGGTTTCAGTGCCATCCACACCACCATGCCCTTGCGCGACGGTCACGCTCTGCCTCTCGACCCTGAGACTCAGGAGGTCGACCCGAGCGCCCTCCGAGACGCCTTGCGGTGGGCGTTCTTCTCCACCGATGTGCCCCCGGCGATCGTCGATGCCGACTTGGCCCGGTCCCACGCCGACCTGGGGCTGCGGTTGCCGTGGGCCAGCCGTTCGACGCCCGGATGTGTCGAATTGATGCAAGTGCCGGCCGTGGTCGCTCGAGAGGCTGCTGCGATCGAGGTGCCGGTCTTTGTCGGCGCCGGGGAGGTCGACGGAGTGCCCAACCCGAGCGCCGAACGAAACGCCTACAGACACTCTCCCGACGTCACGGTGTGTGTCGTGCCTGACATGGCTCATATGCACAACTTTGCCGGTACCCGAACGCAGCTATGGGACCGACTCGCGGCATGGGGGAATGCGGTCAGGCTTGTGGCACGAGATGGGAGTTCCGATGTGCCTGACAGAACGTGACCGCCAGGAGGCAGTGTGACCCGAAGGCCTGCTGACGGTCTTCGTCGAGGCCTCGTACGTCGAAGCCGGCGGTCGACGATCCTTAGCGAGTAAGTGTCTTTTCGGTTGGGAGTCGAAGGGCTTCGTGATGGCTCCATCGTGCGGCCAGACGGTTGACACGGTGCGCGTGACCCCGGCGGAGCGATCGATCGACCGCGGGTACAGCGGTCTTGTAGAAGAAGTACTTGGCGACTTCGACACTCGCCAGGTACATGATGACGAATGCGACCAGTACGCCGAAGAACGCGGGTGGAAGTGGCGCGAACTCGAGAGTGTGGTTGAGTGGGCTTTGGGGGATCAACGCCCCGATGATAACAACGAGGACCACCGACGCAAACAGCGGCCGGGACGGCCGGCTACGGAGAAACGGCACGCGTCGAGTGCGGATGACGAAAACGATGAGAGTTTGAGTAGCAAGCGATTCGACGAACCACCCGGAGCGGAACTCTGGAGCTGACGCGTCGAAGACCCAGAGCATGACGGCGAAGGTGGCAAAGTCGAACATCGAGCTGATCGGGCCGAAGCGGATCATGAACTGACGGATGAACCCGATATCCCAGTGTGAAGGTCGAAGGAGCTGCTCCTCGTCGACGCGGTCGGTGGGGATCGTCATCTGGCTCGAGTCGTAGAGCAGATTGTTGAGCAGGATCTGGAACGGGAGCATCGGCAGGAACGGCAGAAACGCGGCCGCCACGGTGACGCTGAACATGTTCCCGAAATTCGATGACGTCCCCATGAGTACATACTTGATCGTGTTGGCGAAGATGCGCCTGCCCTCACCAACACCATCAGCGAGTACGTCGAGGTCGTGCTCGAGGAGGATGATGTCGGCGGCGTCCTTGGCGACATCGGTGCCCGAATCGACCGAGATGCCGACGTCGGCGTGGTGGAGCGCGAGAGCGTCGTTGACGCCGTCGCCGAGGAAGGCCACCGCCGATCCGGCGCGACGCTGGGCGCGCAGGATCCTCGCTTTCTGCTCAGGGCTGATGCGGGCGAAGATCGTGGTTCTGCCGACGGCATCCGTCAGAGCATCGTCCTCCATGACGTCGAGGTCGGACCCCGTGAGAGTCCCGCTCGAGTCGACACCCAAGGCCCGGCAGACGGTCTCGGCGACGAGAGGGTTGTCGCCCGTGACGATCTTGACGGTGATGCCGAGTTCGGACAGTCGTTCGATGGATGCGGCGGCCGACGGTTTGGGTTGATCGAGGAACACGAGGAATCCGACGAGAGTGAGATCGTGCTCATCGTCGGGGGACAGTGTGGTCAGTTCGGGAGCTTTCCGGGTGGCGATTGCAACCACCCGATTGCCCGCCGCGGAACTGATCTTCGAGCACCCCCCGCGCTCCGTCCGGGACGTCGTTGCAACAGTCGAGGACCGTTTCGGGGGCGCCCTTGGCAATGAGAATCCGCTGGTCGTGTCCGTCGACCAGGACCGAGACGCACCGTCGGTCGTGGTCGAAAGGCGCAACTGCAATCCGCTGGAAATCAGCCACGTTGCACGCAGCGACAGCTGGTGCCTCCCACAGGGCGACGTCGAGGGGGTTCCCTCCGATAGCGCTGGTGCCCGTGGGGGTGGCTTCATTGCAGACGAGCCCCAAGGTGAGGACATCGGAGTCCGCGTTGCCCGAAGGATCGACCGATCGCTCGAAACTGACATGGCCATCGGTGAGGGTGCCAGTCTTGTCGGTGAACAGGACGTCGATATCACCAAGGTCCTCGATGCACACGAGGCGTTTGACGAGCACCTTCTTCTCGGCAAGTCGACGCGATCCAGTGGCCAGACTGGTCGAGACAACCGCTGGTAGGAGCTGCGGGGTGATACCGACGGCGACGGCAAGGGAGAACAGGACGGCGTCGATGACCGGGCGTCCCAGCGCAACGTTGATGATGAAGATCGTGACACTCAGGATTCCACCGACCTTCGCCAACAAGCCGGAGAATCGTGTGAGGCCGAGTTGAAACTCCGTGTCGGGGTGTCGCTCGCCGAGTCCAAGCGCAATCCGTCCGAACTGGGTGGCCCGGCCGATGGCGACGACCACGGCGTCGGCAGCCCCCTCGTGCACGACGGTTCCCATGAACAGGCATGACGAAAGCTCGGCGAGTGCGGCTCCGCTGGCTGCGGGGTCGCTCGACTTCACGGCTGGGATGGATTCCCCGGTGAGGATCGATTCGTCACACTCGAGATTGCTCGCAGTCAGGATCCGGACATCGGCGGGGACGATCAAGCCAACACCGAGATGCACGATGTCACCAGGGACCAGGTGCGTCACCTCGACGTTCACCGAGGTTCCGCCGCGAGTCACGGCGACGTTGTGGTGAATTTCCGAATGCATCGCCTCTGCCGCACGCTCGGCCCGGAATTCGTTCACGAACCCGAGGCCGACGGATGCTGCGACGATGATGCCAATGATGAGGGCGTCGACTCCCTCGCCAACGAGCGCCGACACTGCAGCTGCGGCGAGCAACAACCACAGCAGTGGGCTATGGAGTTGTCGCAGAAGTACCGACCATGGAGTCACGTGATGCGAGCGCACGGCGTTCGGCCCGAATGCCGCAGCCCGTGCCGAGACCTCCTCGGGGGTGAGTCCCGACTCCCGACTGCCGAGCGCACCGAGGACCAGGTCCGTCGGCATGGTTGAGACCGACTCGATTGAGAGCTCGGATCCAGCGTCCACCGCCCGCACAATGTCGCCCACGCCCCAGTATGCGGTGCTGACCCATCGATGTCACGGCCGAATGCCGTCTCCGTCGATCCTGGTGACTGGAGATTTGGCTACTCGAAGTCTCGCGACGTCAGGAGAACGTGCCCACAGCCCAGTTCAGCGCATCCCGGGCTTCAGCGGCGAGGCGCCGCGTCAGCTCTTCCGCCGGGATCGACTCGGCAAGGCGATGGGTTTGGCCGGCCCACAGGTTGACCACGTCGGGATCGCCCGCGGCGCGGCCATGCGCCCGCAATGGTGCGGTGAGGTGGTGGACCTCGGGATAGGCGTGTGGAGCCGCAGCGCCATATTCCTCGACCAGCCGGTTCCGGATGGTGCGAGCCGTACGTCCGCTGAACGCACGCGTGAGCACCGTCGGCGTCGGGTCTGCCGTCGCATCGCGCTGAGTGCGCGACGTGCCGGCTTCGGGGGTGCGGAGAAAGGCCGTGCCGAGTTGTGCGGCGGAGGCGCCCGCAGCCAGGACCGCGGCGACGGCCGCTCCCGTCATGAGTGAGCCGGCGGCGATCAGTGGGAGATCCACTTCGGCCCGGACGAGTTGGAGCGCGGCCAGAAGGGTCAGATCGCTCTGGTCGTCGTCGTCGACGAAGACGCCGCGGTGACCGCCGGCTTCGACTCCCTGGACGATGAGCGCATCGGCGCCCGCCTCGGCGGCGAGGCGAGCTTCGGCGGGTGAGGTGACCGTCATCCAGATCTCGGACCCTGCCGATCGGAGCTGGTGGACCGACGCCGCCGGTGGCATCCCGAAGGTGAAGGACACGACCGACACGGGGTCACGGCGAAGGAGGTCGATCTTCTCGTCGAACCAGTCGTCGTCGAAGCGGGGTTGTCCGAGGTCGATCCCTGCCCGGGCCGCCTCGGGCTGCAGGCGTTGGGCATAGGACTGCACTCGTGCTGGGTCGGCCGGCTCTGTGCCACCGACGAACACGTTGACGCCGAACCGGGACACCTGGGCCCGGGTGGTCGAGGCCTGCTCGGCCAACTGCTCGGCGCGGAGGTATCCGGCAGCCAAGAATCCGAGCCCCCCGGCACGTGAGACCGCCGCGGCCAGGGCCGGAGTGGAGGGGCCGCCCGCCATCGGCGCCAGCACGATTGGGACCCCCATGTGGTCGAGGACCGGTGTCGATCGGCTCTCCGCGCTCCTTCTCGGTTCCGGCATGGGCCTATCTTGGTCGTGTGCAACGGACCACGCGCTTGGTCCGTGGCGCCCGGGCCTGGTGCCTGGTCGCCGCCGCATGCGGCTTGGCCGGATGCGCGAGCGCGCCCGCGTCGAGGAGCGGGACGCCCGATATGTCACCGGTGCAGACGAGCACGGTGACCTATTGCCATGGGCAGCACGCCACGATGACCGAGCCTGCCCGCACCGCGTCCACTCGGTCGCCCGTCGTCGTCTATCTGCACGGAGGTTCGTGGATCGGTGGGGATTCGACCTCGGGGGGTTTCATCATCGACTCCATCGGCCCGGCCCTCAATGCCAAGGGCTTCGTCACGCTCAGCGTGAACTACCGCTTGGGACCCAGGGCGCAATGGCCGGCTCAGATCGAGGATGCGAAGTGCGCGGTGCGCTACCTGCGGGCCAACGCCAAGACCCTGCGCATCGCGCCGGACCACATCGGCATCTGGGGCCACAGTGCCGGGGGGCATCTGGCCAGCCTGGTGGGGACCGCCCCACCTTCGGCAGGTTGGGACACCGGCGACTACCCGGCTGAGTCCAGCCGGGTGGAGGCCGTGGCCGACCTGGCGGGTGTGTCGAACCTCTCGACGCTCAGCGACAACGGATATCCCGGCGTGGTCAAGGCTGATTTCCTCTCGCTTCTCATCGCGGTTCCGATCGCGGACCGGCCGGAGGCCCTCGTCCAGGCGAGCCCCATCACCTACGTGGCGCCGGGTGACCCACCCTTCCTCATCGTCCATGCCAACAACGACGGGATCGTCCCGCTGGCCCAATCCACCGAGCTGGCCGCCGCCCTCGAGCACGCAGGCGTCCCCACCACGTTCGTCACGGTGCACGGGGGCGGCCACAGCCTGGCCGACCCGGGTGGGACGCCCGACGCCAAGGAGATCGAGGCCCTCGTGGTCCGCTTCTTCGTCACCGAGCTCGCGGGAGACGAGCACCCCTGACCGGGCCCTGACGTGGGCGGCCGCCGACCCGCGTCGGTCTCAGCGCCAGCCGACCCTGCGCAGGACGTGTGCGTGACAACGCGGTGCGCGAGCGGCCACGAAGTCGCACTCGAGCTCGGCCACACAGTCGCACCCGATGGCCTGGCCGTGGCAGGCCGGGCAGCGCTCCATGCAGCAGCCCGGGTGGTGGAACCCGCCGAGTGGTGTGCCGCAGTCCCGGCATTCCTCCGGTTCGTAGCGGTGCCGGGGTCTGGGTTCCTGGCCCCAGCGGATCCGCGCGTAGGTCTTGCCGGCGATGACCACCGGGTCGGTCAGACAGCTGATGCCGTCACTCATCTCGCCGCCGCAGTGCGTACAGATCGCCATGGGGCCTCCTTCCGCCCGACCGTGTGGCCGATCATCTCAGGCGGATGTGACCGCGGCGCGGATGGCCCTGATTGTCGTACCCTGGACCCCTCCGAGGGGGCGTCGTGCTCCTCGGCCGGACCGGGGAGATTGGTGGACGAACTGCGATTCGAAGGACGCGCCGTGGTCGTGACCGGCGCGGGACGGGGCATCGGCCGCGCCCACGCCCTCCTGCTGGCATCGAGGGGTGCTGCCGTGGTCGTGGCCGATCCGGGCGGTGAGCTGGACGGATCGGGGTCGTCACCCGACCTGGCCGACGAGGTCGCGGCCGAGATCGTGGCGGCCGGGGGCCGCGCCGTGGCCTGTGCTGCGTCGGTGGCCGAGGAAGGCGGGGCCGCCGCCTCAGTCGATGCCGCGCTCGATGCGTTCGGCCGTATCGACGCCGTGATCAACAATGCTGGGATCAACGACCCCGACCCGTTCGGGACGATGTCGATTGATCGGTACCGGCGCATGCTCGATGTGCATCTCTTCGGAACCCTCTTCGTCATCCGGGCGGCGTGGCCCCACTTCGTCCGGGCCGGCTACGGGCGTGTGGTCAACACCGTGTCGGAGGCCATGCTCGGGGGGATTCCCGATGTGACCAATTACGCCGCGGCGAAGGGGGCGGTGTTCGGCCTCACCAAGAGCCTGTCGCTACAGGGAACGCCGCACGGCATCACGGTCAACGCCGTGGCTCCCCGTGCCGCCACGCGCATGACCATCGGACACTCGGCCGCGGTGGCCTCTGCCCAGGAGACGACGCACGAGCACTTGGACGCGATCCTCGCAGCCATGCCGCCCGAGATGTGTGCCCCGGCTGCCGCCTACCTCGCCCACGAATCGTGCACGCTCAACGGCGAGGTCCTTCAGGTCGGGATGGACACCGTGGCGAGGATTCTGGTCGTTCACACCCAGGGCATGACCCGCCCGGGTCTCACGGTCGAAGACGTCGCAGGTGGCATCGACGCCATCACCGATCCGTCGGTACTGCGCGTCACGGACCGTCGTTGGATGGAGGTCGGGTGAGTTCCTACGAGCACCTTCGCTGGACACTCGAGGACGGCATCGCCGTGCTCACCATGGACCGGCCGCCGGTCAACGCGGTGAACCAGCAGATGTACCGGGAGATCACCGCGGCGTTCGGGCCCGACAGCCCGTTCCTCGCCGGAGCCAAGGTCGTGGTGCTCGGGAGCGCAGGGCGCCACTTCTGCGCCGGGAACGACCTGGGCGAGTTCGGCAGCCTGACCCCGGAGAATTCCGAGGCGCGCATGGCCGAGGTCCGATCTGCCTTCTTCGCAATACAGGACTGCCCGGTTCCCGTCTTGGGTGCTGTCCGGGGAGCTGCGCTCGGCACGGGCTTGGCCCTGGCCGCCTCTTGCGACTTCGTCGTGGCGGCCGACGATGCCCGGTTCGGCACCCCCGAGGTCGGTGTCGGGGTGATGGGAGGCGCCCGCCACCTCGCCCGGCTGGTGCCCCAGCCGTGGGTCCGCTGGATGTACTTCACCGCCGAGCCGCTCAGCGCGGCGCAGATGCTGTCACTCGGTTCGGTCATCGAGGTCGTCCCCGTCGGCGAGCTCACCGAGGCAGCACTCCGTCACGCCAAACTGGTCAGCCGCTACAGCGCCGCGGTGCTCAGGATGGCGAAGCGGTCGTTGGACCACGTCGAGGAGATGGAGCTTCAACCGGGGTACATCTTCGAGCAGAGCCTCACCACGGAGCTCTCGGGACATCCCGACTCGGCCGAGGCGCGCGCCGCGCTGCTCGAGCGGAGGTCGCCGGATTACCCCTCCGAACGTTGATGCCTAGTATCTCGAACGCAGGGCTTTCGGGGGAGACGGTGAGCCCGAACGACGGCGAGAGAGGAAAATGCCGAGTGGGGGGAGCGAAGGAGTGAGCGCAGCGGAGCTTCCGTGGGTCATTTCGGTCGACGATCACGTGATCGAACCACCGGACTTGTGGAAGTCCCGACTGCCGTCCACCCTTCGTGAACGCGGCCCGAACGTGGTCCGTCTGCCCTGGCAACGTGGGGGGGCGGGATACCGGAGCCAGGGGTTCGAGCCCGCCCCGAGTGGTCCGGAGACCGACTTCTGGCAGGTGGGAGACGACTTCCTCATCGTTCCACGGGTGGAGGTGGCCGCCGGGCTGCCGCCCGAGCAGGTGATCCACGAGCCGGTGAGTTACGCGGACATGTCGCCGGCGTGCACCCAGGTGAAGGGTCGCCTGGCTGCCATGGACGCGGCGCGCATCGAGCGCTCGCTGTGCTTCCCCAGCGTGATCAAGTTCTGTGGGCAGTTGTTCCTCTGGATGCAGGACAAGGACCTCGCGCTGGCCTGCGTGCGGGCGTACAACGACTGGATGGTGGAGGAATGGGCCGGCGAGAGCGGCGGCCGGCTGCTCCCGCTGGGCATCGTTCCCCTCTGGGACCCGACCCTTGCCGCGGCGGAAGTGCGTCGCAACGCGGCACGTGGAGTGCGCGCCGTGACCTTCAGTGAGCTGCCCCACGTGTTGGGCCTTCCCAGCATTCACGACGCGGAGGGGTACTGGATCCCGTTTTTCGAGGCCTGCCAGGAGACGGGCACCGTCATCTGCATGCACATCGGCTCGTCGTCGAGCCTCCCCGTCAGCGCGCCGGACGCGCCGGGATGCGTTCGGATATCGACGGTGAACTTCAACGCGCAGCTGGCCTTCGTCGACTGGGTCTTCTCCGGACTGCTGGTGCGGTATCCGAGGCTCAAGCTGGCCTTCGCCGAGAGCCAGGTCGGATGGATCCCCTCGGTGCTCGAGCGTATGGACAACATCTGGCGCAAGGGCAACGCCGTGACGCGGATCGATCCGTCATTCGTGCGCGAGCCCAGCAGCTATCTGGACGGGCGCGTCTTCGCCTGCTTCTTCGAGGACGCGTTCGGGATCACCGCTCGCGACGCCATGGGCGTCGACCTCATCACCTTCGAATGCGACTTCCCCCACCAGGACTCGAGCTGGCCGCACTCGTACGACGAGGTGGCCCGCGCCGTCTCGGGCATCCCGGTCGAGGACGCCTACAAGATCGTCCGTGGCAATGCCATCCGGATGCTCGAGCTCGACCCCGATCCACCTGAGATGTACGGAGCCGGAGCGCCGTCAGGTGCTTGACCTCTTGGTGCGTCACGGGCAGATCATCGACGGGACGGGCGCGGTGCGGCGGGGCGGAGACGTGGGAGTCAGAGACGGGCGCATCGTGGCGCTCGGACATGTCGACGAGCCGGCGGTCGAGACGCTCGACGTTGACGGTGCCATCGTCGCTCCAGGCTTTGTCGACATCCACACGCACTACGACGCGCAGGTCATGTGGGATCCCGCTCTGACGTCGTCGACGCTGCACGGGGTGACGACGGTGGTGGGCGGCAATTGCGGGTTCAGCATCGCTCCCTTGACCGCCGAGGGTGCTCCCTACCTGATGAGCATGCTGGCCCGGGTCGAGGGCATGCCGCTGTCGTCGCTCGAGCACGGGCTCGACTGGGACTGGGCGAGCACGGCCGACTATCTCGCTCGCCTCCAGGGCCGGGTCGGGCCCAACGTCGGCTTCATGGTGGGCCATTCGGCCATCCGGCGGGTGGTCATGGGTCCGGCGGCCACGGAACGTCGGGCTGACACAGCCGAGGTCGCTGCGATGGCCGAGCTCTTGCGACAGGGCCTCGCCGCCGGCGGGCTGGGGTTCTCCTCGAGCTTGGCTCAGAGCCACAACGATGCCGCGGGAGACCCCGTCCCGTCGCGCTGGGCTGATCACGATGAGCTCCTCGAACTGGCCACTGTCTGCGGGGAGTTCCCCGGGACGTGTCTCGAGATGGTCCCCCACGCCGGTCCCGGACCGTTTCCCGACCCTGTGCAACAACTGCTCGTTGACCTCACGGTGCGCGCCGGCCGGCCGCTGAATTGGAACATCATCAACGCCAACGCGACGAACCGCGAGGAGGTGGCGGGCAAGCTCGCCGTCTCCAACCGGGCCACTGAGGCCGGCGGGCGGGTCGTCGGCCTGTTCATGCCGATGCCGATCACGTTGCGGCTCAACTTCATGAGCGGCTTCGTGCTCGACATGCTGCCCGGCTGGGACAAGCTCATGGCGTTGCCCGTCGCCGAGAAGCTGGCCATGATGGGCTCTGCCGCAGGTCGCTCCACGATGCGGGAACTGGCAGAGCAGCGCCCGTCGCACTGGATACGTTGGGGCGACTATGTGATCGACGAGTGCTTCAACCCCGAAACTGCGTCGTACCAGGGTCGCCGCGTCAACGACATCGCAGCGGCCGAGCACAAGGATCCTTACGACACACTCTTGGACATCGCGGTTGCTGACGGATTGCGCACGACCTTCGGACCCATCCCCTCTGGGGACACCCCGTCTGACTGGGAGGCCAGGGGGGAGTTGCTGCGAGATGGGCGCGTCGTCGTGGGGGCCTCCGACGCCGGAGCGCATCTCGACATGATCGACACCTTCCGATACGCCACCGATCTGTTCGCCCGGGGCGTACGCGCCCATGGGCTGCTCACCACGGAGGAGGCGGTGCGCCTGCTCACTGGCGCACCCGCTTCGCTGCACGGCCTGCGCGACCGAGGCGTGTTAAGGGAAGGCGCTTGGGCCGATCTCGTCGTCTTCGACGAAGCCACCATCGCGAGCGGAGAGATCGAGACGCGCGCCGATCTGCCTGGCGGAGAGCGGCGTCTCTTCGCCGCGGGCGAGGGCATCTCACGCGTGATCGTCAACGGCCGGACCCTTGTCGAGGACGGGCAGCCGACCGAAGCCCGCCCCGGCCGCGTGCTGCTTTCCGGACGTGACACCGTGACGCCGTCGCTCAGCGCCTGAGGGGCCCACGGAGCGCTGGGCTCAGGTCCCTTCGCCGCCGCTCGGTGTGCATGAGCGGGGATCCCAGGGCGCCAACGACTCCACCGTGGGGGTCGGCGCCTGAAATGCCGACGAGCTGTGCGTGCCGCCCCCGCTCCCGGTGACCGGCGTGGTCGTGGTGCTGGTGGTCGGTCCGCCCTGCCCGCTCTTCAGCCCCCGCGAGCTCCCCGAGGTCGCCGAAGTGGATGAGGTAGGTGATATGGCAGTCACCGGCGGCGGCTGGTCGACCGAGAAGTCCGTGCCCGTGACGACGGTGATCTGGGACCCGAAGGTGATCTTGGTCGGGTCCTCGGCCATGATGACCGCGCCGGACATGGAGTCGGCTACCCGTTGGGCCGCCGCGAGGTTGGCCCGCGTCTTTGAGGCGTAGTACACGACGGTCTCGGCCTCACGACCGACAGAGGCGGTGTCGCCGATGGTCCCGATCCCGAACCCCAGTGTCCGCAGGCTCTGCGCGGTGTCGGTGGCCTGATTGTACGCGCCCGATCCGTTGAGCACCGAGACGGTGATCTTCGACGGGGAGGGGAGTTGGCCGCCCGTGTACGTATCCTCGGTGACAGAGCCCAGCCCGAGGAACTGGTCGACGGCGGCGTGGTCCTGGGGCTCAGCGGGGAACTCGATGTCCCCATAGCTCCCACCCTTGTAGACGTAGCTGCCAAACTGGTCGACGGCCACTGGCACGGTCAGCTGCGGGGCCGTGTTCACGTCCACGTTGTGGTAGCCGAGCACGAGTCCGATCATGTCGCTGGCCGACCAGCCGCCGTCCACGGTCAACTGCCCGACCACGCCCGCGACGAGTTGTTGGTCGGTGATGGGGTTTCCCAGGCCCTTGGCTTTGACCGCGGAGGCCAGCACTCTGAGGAACTCGTGGTCCCGGCGTATGCGGGCCAGATCGCTTTGTTCTTCCTGGGGCCAATAGGCCGGGTTGGTCGAAGTCACACCCGGTCCCTTGTACTGCAGGTGCCGCGCCCGTACGACCTGGAGCGCCTGGGTCCCGTTCAGCGAGAGGCAGCCGGTGGTCGAGATGTTGAGTCCCGAGTAGGCGTCGTATACCGGCTCGGGGAAGTACATCTTGATTCCCCCGAGCGCATTCACCACGTTCATGAAGCTGTCGAAATTGAGCTCCACGAAGTGCTGGATCGGGATCCCGAAGTCCTCTTCGACCGCGGCGATGAGCTGATCCGGCCCTTCGTAGAGCGCGGCGTCGATCTTGTTGGCACCCTCCTTTCGCGCGTTGGGCACGAAGAGGTCCCGCGGGATGGACAAGACGGACAACGAGTGGGTCGCCGGGTTGAGGTGCAGGATCATCACGACGTCGCTGTTCACCCCGTTGACGCCCTGCGAGCAGATGCCGAAGGCGGGATTCTGGACCTTGAGCGCGCAGCGGTCCGTGGAGCCGATCATCAAGATGTTCTCGGTGCCGGCATCCTCCCCGCGCACGGGGGCCGAGGTCAGGTTCTTGAGGTCGATGCGGTGGATCTCGTGGTTGAGGTACCAGCCGTAGCCGGCCACGGCGACCACCAGCAGCACCAAGACCAGCCCGATCGTCCCGCCGACCCAGGCGGCTGTGCGTTTGCGTGAACGCTTCTTGGACGCGGCATGGGCGGGGCCGCCGCGGTCGTTCTGCGCCGATCGCTTTCGGCGACCGGACCCGTGCGCCTCCTCGATCTGGCGTCCCAGCTCGTGCAGGCCCTTCTCGACGGGGTTCTCGGCACCCACATCCCCAGTCGCCGGGTCACCGACGGAACCCTCGGTGGGAGTGGGCTCGTCGCTCCCACCAGCCATATCGGTCCCATCAGCGTCCTCGCGCCCGCCCGGAGTGCCCGGATCGGCGTCGTCAATGAGGCGGCCCAGCTCGTGCAGGCCCTTCTCGACGGGATCGTTCTCGGGATTAGGAGGACTCATCGTGCACTGTTGAGACCGACGTCGACCGCGCGTCGGCTGACGCCCGCGCCCCCGAGACGGCTCCGGAATGCCGGAGCGTGTCCACATTAGCCAGGACTCCTTCCTCCGAAGGGTCAAGGGGCGATTCGCATGGGCGACGCCTGGCCTCCTGGCCAGGGCTGAGCACCTCACATGAAGTATCCACTCCAATATCGAGTTTTTCACTTGACGTATACTCTGTGATACAACGTAGAGTAAGAGTCTTGATTCAGGTGGGCGCCCGGCGAGACGGCGGGCACCAGGGGAGGTGACGATGCGCTACCGGGCGATCTCCGCCGACGGGCACGTGAACGAGCCGCCCACGCTGTGGACGGACCGGCTGCCGGCCAAGTTCAAGGACCGTGGCCCGCACATCATCGAGACCCCCAAGACCAAGGGCCACGCCTGGATCATGGAGGGGCAGAAGCGCCCGTCGCCCATGGGCTTCAGCTCCATGTACTCGCGGGCGTCCAAGCGGTTCGACCGGGCCTCCCTGATCGACAGCTTCAAGCAGATCAAGGACCGAGGCGTGCGCTACGAGGACATGTTCCCCGGCTCCTACGACCCCGCGGCGCGGGTCAAGGAGATCCTCGAGGACGAGACCGACGCCGAGGTCATCTTCAACGGCGTCCAGACCGTGTGGAACGGCATCAAGCTGTGCCCCGACCCCGAGCTCAGCCTGGCCTGCTACAAGGTCTACAACGACTGGATCGCCGAGTTCCAGGCCTATGCGCCCGAGCGCTTCGTGTGCAACGCCACGTTGCCGACGACCGGGATCGACGACTGCGTCGACGAGCTGCACCGCATCGTGGGTCTCGGGCTGCGCACGGCCCAGCTCGAGTCGTATCCCAGCGGTTCGTTCTCGGACCCCACGCCCGAGGACGACCGGTTCTGGGCGGCCGCCGTCGAGCTGGGCATGCCGATCAACATCCACCTTCAGTTCTTCTTCCCCGCCGGCGACCTGGGATCGAGGATCGACGCGAGGGGGGTGGCCCAGCAGGCGGAGCGGGCGTCGATTCGCGGCATCGATCTCGATGCCGGCACGTTTCCCGTCATCATGTGGCGGACCATCGCCTCGGGCGTCTTCGAACGATTCCCGGATCTCAAGCTCGTGGGCGCCGAAGTGGAGACGGGCTGGGTGCCCTACTACCTCGAACAGTTCGACGAGTCTGTGCTGCGGAACCGGCACGAGTGGGACCTGCCGCTCCTGCCGAGCGAGTACTTCCGCCGCAACATCTCCGTCGTCTACGTGGTCGACGAGGTCGGTTCGGCCAACCGCTACGACATCGGCGTGGGAAACATCATGTGGGGCCCCGACTTCCCGCACTCGTCGAGTTGTTGGCCGGTCGACTACCAGATCGGCCTCGAAGTCCTCGAACGGGCCGGGGCGACGAGCGGCGAGATCGAGCGGATCCTGTGGAAGAACGCAGCCGATCTGTACTCGTTGCCCTATGACGCGCCCGATGGCATCGGTGAGGAGGCGGCATGAGCAGGGGAACGCAGGCGACGCATGTGATCGATGTCGACCCGGAGTTGCTGCAGCGCACGACGGCCGCCGCCCTGCATTCGTCGGAGCAGGCCGTGGCGCACATGGACGCGGAGATCGCGTGTCGAGACGAGAGTGGGTTCACCCCGTTGATGGACACGCTCACTCCCCATGGCCCGTGGGCCTGGGCCATCAAGCCCGAGATCCGCTCCGACGGGAGTCTCCAGGTGCCCATCGCCACCACTCGAGAGGAGATCGGTGAGTGGTACCACATGATCCGCGGGCACAGCGACGTGATCGCTTTCGAGCCTCTCATTGAGGTCCGTGGGGCGTGGTACACCTTCATGGAGGGGATTTCGGTCGGCTGCATCCCGTCGACGCAGACCTACGGGGAGACCGAGACGGTCCTCTTGTTGCCGGTCTCCACCACCACCGGCATCACCGGCGAGCTGGCCTGGTGGCGGATGGACCCATCCGAGCTGGGCCAACCGCTCACCGGGACTGGTGAGACGGGCGGTGACCTCAATCTGCGCCGGGAGATGCTGGCCCACCACGACCGCTACCTCGACGCCTTGCGGGCGGGGGACGTGGAGGGAATGCTCGAGGAACTGAGCGACGGTGTGCAGTCGGCCGTGCGCGACTACGTCGACGACAGCGGCACGCTCACCAGCCTCGACGGCAAGAGCGGCTACCGCGACCATTACGACCGGTTGCTCGGGCGGTTCGAGATCCGACAGGTCGATCTGCTGTACCGAGTGGTGCAGCCCTGGTACCTCTTCGCCGAGCTGCGCTGGACCGTTGCACCCGTGAACGGGGCGGAGGAGGGCGGAACCCTCGCCTTCCACACAGCCGACCTCTTCATCCCCGTGGCCGACGGGCGCTTCATCGCGCAGATCGGCCACGGGACAGATGTCGCCGCCGCCGGCGGCGCCGGGGGCTGAGGATCCGGCCATGCGCGTCGAGGACATGATCATCCTGAGCATCGACGACCACGTGGTCGAGCCACCGGATCTCTTCGCGAAGCAGGTCCCCGCGAGCTATCGGGACCGTGCGCCCCGGCTCGTGCGCGACGAGCAGGGCTTCGACAGATGGATCTTCGAGGGCAAACCGGTGGCGACCGTCGGCCTCAACGCCACGGTGTCGTGGCCCAAGGAGGAGTGGGGTCTGGACCCGAGCGCCCTGGCCGAGATGCGCCCCGGCGCCTACCTCGTCGATGAGCGCGTCCGCGACATGGATCGCAACGGCGTCTTGGCGTCAATGTGCTTTCCGAGCATGGCGGGATTCAGCGGGCGTCGGTTCCAGGAGGCCGACGACAAGGAGCTGGGCCTCGTGATGCTCAAGGCCTACAACGACTGGCATGTCGACGAATGGTGTGCGTCGTACCCGGGTCGGTTCATTCCGCTCGCCATCGGTCCGACCTGGGACATGGACGCCCTCGTCTCCGAGGTGCACCGGATGGCGGCCAAGGGTTGCCGCGCCATCTCCATGCCCGAGCTTCCTCACGTCCAGGGACTGTCGACGTACGCCAGCGACTACTGGGACCCCTTCTTCCGCGCCGTGTGCGACTGCGACATGGTCGTGTGCTTGCACATCGGTCTGGGGCTCGACGCGATCGACATGGGCCCTGATTTCTCACCTGACAACTTCATGGTCCTGGCCACCCAGGTCTCGGTCCTTTGCGTGCAGGATCTGCTCTGGGGTCCGGCTCTACGTAAGTACCCCACGCTCAAGGTGGCCTTCTCCGAGGGCGGCATCGGATGGATCCCCTTCCTGCTCGACCGGGCCGACCGGCACTACCTGAACCAGCGGTGGACAGGCCAGGACTTCGGCGGGAAGCTCCCCAGTGAAGTCTTCAGGGAACATGCCTTGGCCTGCTTCATCTCCGATCCGACGTCCCTGAAGCTCTACCGCGAGATCGGGGTGGACCTGCTCGCCTTCGAGGTGGACTACCCCCATTCGGATTCGGTGTGGCCCGACGCTCCCGAATTCCTTCTGGCCCAGTGCGAGGCCGCCGGCATGACCGATGAGGATGTCGAAAAGGTGTGCTGGCGCAACGCGGCGCGCTTCTGCGACTACGACCCCTTCGCCGTCATCCCCGAGGACCAGGCCACCGTGGGCGCCCTCCGGTCTCGTGCCGCGGACGTCGAGACGTCGATCGTCTCCCGGAGCGAATGGCGAGCCCGCTACGAGACCAACCCGCCGTTCGACATCCCCGCGGCATGAGGCAGGAGGACGACCAACATGAGAATCAGACCCATCAGCCCCGACTTCGGGACCCAGGTCGACGGACTTGACCTGCGCGCGGATCTCGACACCGAGACACGGGACGAGCTCCGAGCGCTGTTCGACGAGCGAGGCGTCCTCGTATTCCACGACGAGGATCTCGACTACGAGTCACAGGACCGGATCTCCCGGCTCGTGATCGGTGACGACGGGCCTGGTGGACCGCTCGTACCGCGCTTCATCTCGAACAGTGGCGACCCCGAGGCCTTGGCTCCCTACGGTCGTCTTCTCTTCCACTGCGACATGATGTGGTCGCCGACCCCGTTCCAGGTGATCTCCCTGTACGCCTCAGAGGTCGGGTCCGGCGCCGCAAGAACGTCGCTGGTGAGCGCCGTTCGAGCCTGGGAGACGCTGCCGGACGACCTGCGGACCCGGGTCCAGGGACTCCACGCGGAGCACAGCACTGGCCAGGTGTACAGCCGCGGGGGCGAGGACCTCCTCAAGCCTGAGTTCGAGCACGGCCGGTCGACGATCATGCCGATCGCCTTCCGCCATCCGCGCACCGCGAGGACCGTCCTGCATGTCAGCCAGCAGATGACCACACGGATCGTCGAATTGCCGGCCGATGAGTCCGAACAGCTCCTGCAGGAGCTGTTCGGACACCTCTACGACCCGGCGGTGGTCTACGAACACGAGTGGCGCGACGGTGATCTCGTCGTCTTCGACAACCTCGCGGTCCAACATGCCCGGGGGAACGTCGAACCCGACGGACCTGCGCGCACGCTTCGCAAGGTCTTCGCACCGATGCCGGTGCAGGCATCCGAGAAGCCGAGCTACGCCGGAGCGTCGGCGCGATGACCCGAGGAGGGGCACCGTGAGCGAACCCGGCTCCGCCGGCCAGGTCGTGTTCGACGCGTTGCGCTACCCGTTCGTCGAAGCGAGCCGTCTGGACGTCGACTCGCGCTACCGGGAACTCCAGACCCGCGGACCGATCAAGGTACAGCTGCCCTATGGGGAGCCCTGCTGGTTGGCAACACGCTACGAGGATGTGCGATGCGTGTTCGGGAACCGCGTCTTCGGCCGGCGACTCGGCCTCAGTCACGACGCGCCGGGCCTCTGGCCCGGCGCGCGGGTAAAGGATCCGGCCCTCCTGGTCAACATGGACCCACCCGAACACACGCGCCTCCGTCGTCTGGCTCACGCCGCCTTCACGCCCAACCGGGTCAGGCAGCTCGAACCCTTTGTGGCTCAGCTGGTCGAATCCTTGGTCGACGACATGGTGGCCCATGGCCCGCCGGTCGACTTCGTCTCGGCATTCTCGACGCAGCTACCCGTTCGCGTGTTGGCTCACCTGACCGGCGTGGCGCCCGGCGACGCCGACCGGTTCCGGGCGCTCGTCGAGATCTCCTCGTCGCTGGAAGCCGGAACCGAAGCCCGTGGAGCCGCCGGAGACTCGCTGCGCCGCGAGATTCTGCACCTGATCGCCACCCGACGCGCCCACGTGACCGACGACCTCTTGAGCGTCCTCGTTTCGGCCCGGGACGAGGAGGACCGTCTGAGCGAGGCCGAGCTCGTCGACCTGGCTCTGTCGTTGTGGCATGGCGGTTTCAAGACGACCCTCATGCAGTTGGGAACGACCCTGTTGACCCTGTTGACCCAGCCCGGTTGCTGGGACGAGCTGTGTCACGACGAGGGCCTGCTGCCCCGGGCGGTCGAGGAGCTGTTCCGCTGGATACCCAGCTTCAAGTACGGCGTTCCCTTCGTGCGCTGGGCCAGCGAGGACATCGAACTCAGCGGGGGCGTCGTGGTGCGCGCCGGAGAACCGGTCCTGCCCGAATTCGACATAGCCAACCGCGACGAGTCCGTGTACCCCGAAGCGGCGGAGCTCGACTTCCACCGCGTCGATCCGGCGCCCCACCTGTCGTTCGCCTTCGGCGCGCACCGCTGCATCGGTGCCCACCTGGCGACACTGCAGATCTCGCTCAGCCTGGCCGCGCTGCTGCGCCGGCTCCCGGCGCTCGCCCTCGCCATCCCGAAGGACGACGTCGCCTTCTCGACATCGACGTTCATGCGCAGCGTCGAAGCACTTCCGGTGACGTGGTGACGACGGTCGTGTCAAGAACCGAAGACGACGAAAGGAACACTCCCGTGGAATTCCACCCCTACAGCCCCGAGATGAGCTTCACCGAGCTCCCCTACAAGGTGTTCGACTGCGACTTCCATTTCTACGAGACGGCTGACTCCTTCACGCGCTACTTGCCGAAGGAGTACGCGCGCCTCGTGCGTCTTGCCAACATTGACGGGCGGACGAAGATGATCGTCCGCGACCGGGTGTCCGACTACATCCCGAACCCCACCTTCGAAGTCGTCGCCGAGCCGGGTTCGGGATTCGAGTACTTCTCGGGCCGCAACGTGCAAGGGAGGAGCTTCCGGGAGATCGTCCGACCGATGCGGGCCATCCCCGAATTCACGGATCGTGACGCCCGTCTGGCTCTCATGGACCGCATGCACATACAGGCGACGGTGAACTTCCCGACGCTTGCTTCCATCATTGAGGTCAACTTCATGGACGATCCCGAGGCCAGCCAGGTCCTGGTCCACGCCTTCAATCAGTGGATGTACGACGAGTGGGGCTTCGACTATCAGAGCCGGATCTTCACCACGCCGGTAATGAATCTGGCGACCGCCGAGGGCGCCGTGGCGGAGCTCGAGTGGGCGCTCGAGCGCGGGGCGAAGACCGTGCTGGTCCGTCCCGCGCCGGTGGCGGGATTCCGGGGTCCGCAGTCGCCCTTCCTGCCTTTCGCCGATCCGTTCTGGAAGCGGGTGGAGGAGGCCGACATCCCTGTCATGTTCCACTCTTCGGACTCGGGCTACACGAAGTACGCCAACGACTGGAACGGATCCCACCTCGAGATGCGTCCGTTCGAGTCCGACGTGTTCCGTGACCTGTCCATGGCCCAACGCCCGATCATGGACACGATCTTCTCGGCCGTCGGTCACGGGATGCTGTCTCGGTTTCCTCGGGTACGCATCGGCTCCATCGAGTGCGGCAGCACCTGGATCCCTCGGGTGCTCGAGAAGTTCGACATCACCTACGGGAAGATGCCGCACCTCTTTGCCGAGCACCCGCGGGATGTCCTCAAGCGTGCCCTCTACATCGCCCCCTACTGGGAGGATCCGCTCGAGCCGTTGATCGAAGCGATCGGTTTCGACCACATCTTGTTCAACTCGGACTGGCCCCACCCCGAAGGAATCGCCGACCCCAACGAGTACGCCCTCTATGTGCGCAAGGAGGTCGGGCTGTCGGAGGCCGACGAGGCGAAGATCATGGGCGGCAACATGTTCGATCTGATGGATGTGGCGGCCTGACCTGAAGGGGCAGGGCCGGGCCGGCAGTAATATGCCCGCCATGCACAAGCCCCGCGTTCTCTACGCGGCCGTCGCGGCTGTTGATGATCCGGGTCACGTCGACGCGGGGCAGGCGTAGGAAGATGGCCTTCACCAGGGTGTGCGGGGTCGACGAGATTCCCCGGGGTGAGATGGAGTCGTTCTATCTCGAGGACGTCGGCGTCGAGGTGTTGGTGGTGCACAGCGGCGCAGGACTCCACGCCTTCTACGGGATCTGCCCGCACGAGGACTTCCCCCTGGTCGACGGCGCCTTCGACGGGACCACGATCGTCTGCAGCGGCCACGGCTGGGTCTTCAACGGTGAGAACGGAAAGGGCGTCAACCCTCCGGGGTGCCGTATCGCCGAGTATCCACTCAAAGTCGAGGACGGCGGTATCTTCGTCGATGCCGACGAGGAGCTCCCCGCGCCGGCTTCGAGCTGACGCACTCCCGCCTCAGGCTTGGGTGACGACCGGAAGCGACTCCCAACCCCGTGTATCCACCGCATCGGTGAGCTGGGCGGACTTCAGATCCACCGTCCAGTCCGGAAATCGCGTCAGAACCTCTTCGAGTAGGACCCTTCCCTCGAGCCGCGCCAGGTGAGCCCCGATGCACAGGTGGGCGCCGAGTCCGAAGCTGAGGAGCCGGCCGGCACGCCGGTGAATGTCGAAGGTGTCGGGCTCGGGAAACCGACGTTCGTCATGGTTGGCCGAGCCCGGGAGCACGATCACGACGCTTCCCGGATCGAGTGTCTCGCCGCAGAGCTCAACCTCTGACGCGACGTATCGGCCAAAGCAGTACGACGGAGGCTCGAATCTCAGGATCTCTTCGATTGCGTTGGGAATCAGGGCCGGATCGTCGACGAGTTCCCTGCGCTGATCGTGATGCTCTCCCAGGAGTTTGGCGGTCCATCCCATGAGACGGCTGGTGGTGTCGCTGCCGGCCGCGGCGAGCACGTTCACATACACGAAGACCTCGTCACGACTGAGCCGCCGGTGAGAACCTGTTTCGTCTTCGAATTCGACAGTGAGCAGCCGGGTCATGAGGTCGTCGGAGGGATTCTCCGACCGCCAGTCGAGGTAGTCCCCGAACAACTCCTCGGACAGCGCCAGTCCCTCGAAGCGGGGCCTGTCCTGATCGACGCTCGCCTCGTTCATCTGCGTATGAAAGTGCTCGCGAAGATCCGATTGGTCACCTTCGGGGATCCCGAGCAACATCCCGATTACGGCCATGGGAATCTTGCCGGCCAGGTCCTGGGCGTAGTCGAATCGCTCCGCCCCGACAAGGCCATCGAGCGTCCGTGCACAAAAGGCACGGATCTGTGGTTCGAGCGCCTGCACCTGTTTGGGCGTGAAGATTCGTGACACCAGGCCACGGTGGATGGAGTGTGGCTGGCCGTCCTCGGCAATGAACAGACCACTCGGAATCGTGAGTTCACCACGTATGACGTAGGGCATGAAGCTATAAGCGGAACCCTTCGACGAGCTGAACACATCGTTTTGCAGGAGCACTCTCTCAATGTCCGCGAAGCGACTGACGACATGGAACCCGTACTGCTCGTTGTAATAGAGCGGGGCAGAGTCACGAAGCTGTCGAAAGACCGGATAGGGATCCGCGTAGATCTCGCGGTCGTACATGTCGAAGGCGACATCGGCTGGCGCTGTCGTCATGGAACGCACTCTCCCGGTCGTGGTCTACCGATGGCGACGATAAGGACATCGGACGGAGCCGTCAAGCGTGTGGTCCACCACCCAGGCGCCGGTCTGATTCTCGATTGCTGACGCCTCAGCGACCGAAGCACTCGTCATTTCGGCTGGCCCGAGTAGATACCGACCCACTCCCGCCCCGACTGAGAGCGTCATCGGAGATCAGAGTTGCTTTCGACTGAGCTGGGGTTCTTGGGGTTGCGCAACGATACGATGAGCGGATCGGGAACTCGCGATCGACCAAATCGGGGAACGAATGGTCCTTGTCAACAACGCCGTCTATGCCGATGGCAAGCGAAGTGCCGAACCGCACAGCTTGGACGACACCTATCGCACAGTCCGAGAATGCGGAGGTATGGCCTGGATCGGGCTGTACAGACCGGAGTTCGAGGAGATCCAATCCGTAGCTCGGGAGTTCGACCTCCACGAACTCGCGGTGGAAGACGCGATCACCGCTCATCAACGGCCCAAGCTTGAGCGCTATGGAACCACTCTCTTCACGGTGTTGCGGCCGGCTCGATATCTCGATGAGACAGAGGAAGTGGAGTTCGGAGAGCTCCATGTCTTCACGGGAACCGACTTTGTGGTGACGATCCGCCATGCCGAGACCCCCGACCTGAGCCAGGTGCGAACGAGGCTTGAGGAAACGCCGGAGTTGTTGCGACTGGGTCCCGAAGCAGTGCTGTACGCAATTCTCGACCAAGTCGTCGACGAGTACGGCCCCGTGGCGGCGGGTCTCGAGAATGACATCGATGAGATCGAAGATCAGCTGTTCAAGGGTGATCCCAAGGTCTCACGCAGGATCTACGAACTATCCCGCGAAGTGATCGACTTCCAGCGAGCCACGCATCCACTCATTGAGATCCTCGCCGCATTGGAAGAAGGCTTTGACAAGTATCACGTCGACCTCGAACTTCAGCGGAACCTACGGGATGTGAACGACCATGCGATCCGAATTGTTGAACGTGCCGATGCCTTTCGTGCTCTGCTTCAGAATGCGTTGACGGTACAGACCACACTCGTGAGCCAGCAGCAGAATGAAGAAATGCGAAGCCTCACAGAGGCGAGCTTGGCTCAGAACGAGGAAGTCAAGAAGATCTCAGCATGGGCTGCGATCTTGTTTGCGCCGACCCTCGTGGGGACTATCTACGGAATGAACTTCAAACACATGCCTGAGCTTGGCTGGTTCTATGGCTATCCAGCTGCCGTTGGGTTGATGGTCGCCACATCCACCATTCTCTATTGTGTCTTCAAGGGACGCCACTGGCTCTAGCCGATGAAGCTGTGACACCTACGGCGTAGGCTCCTCGGACAGCGATGACCGCGGGGGTTGGAGATGCAGGCTCGCGTTGCAGGTTCTGAGGACACCGCCGGGATCACGAAGACACTCGTCGAAGCATTCTTGCTCGATCCCGTGTGGGGATGGGCGTTTCCTGATCCGATGCGCCGCAAGGTTCAGCACGCCGCCCGGTTCCAACTGTTGATCCGCAGCGCGCTCCCTCGTCAGTGGGTGTGGACGACACCGGCATGTGAGGCCGTATCGGTGTGGGTGCCGCCTGGTTGCCCTGAACTGGCCGAATCTGACGAAGCACAGCTTGGACCGATGCTCGGGGAGTTGTTGGGCGCACGGGCCGAGTTGGTCTTGGATGTGTTCGATTGCTTCGAGGCCGCCCACCCGCGTCATCAGGACCACTACTACCTCAGTCTGCTCGGCACACACACCGAGCATCGTGGTTCCGGTCTCGGAATGGGCCTCCTCGCGGACAAGCTTGTTCGCCTGGACACCGTACGCATGCCCGCGTATCTCGAATCCACAAATCCGGCCAATCTTCGGAGATATGAGTCCGTAGGTTTCGCGGTCTACGGAGCGTTCGACCTTCCCGACGGGGGGCCCAGGGTGACCACAATGTGGCGCGATCCATCACCTGAGCAGGCGGCCGTTGTCCATGTGCTCGCTCAGGGGGAAGACTCGCGAGGGTTCGGATGGAGAGCGTAGCTACGCCCTGACCAGGGACTTTGGAGTCGGGCTGCCCGGATTTGAACCGGGGACCTCTGCGTCCGAACAGAGCCTGGGCGATTTTCGCTCCTCCAGGTCACACGGCTGTAACTAGCGTACCTGCAGGTCAGACGACATAAATCGACGAATCGTCGTTACCGTTCGCTACCGCCGACAACCGTGGTTTCGTTTCGTTGCGCGCCATTTCGCGCGAGTTGAAATTGACTATTTGTCTAATTTTCCGAGCCTCGCCTGCGGCTGTGCCGTTTCGAGTGGCGAGGCTCCCGATAAGCGGCAGTCAAGGGCGGCCGAAGGCCGGCGAAGTGAACCCTTGACGGCCGCTTCGTGACTCCGACCGAAGTCCCACAATGGAGTTGGCCGGGCGGTATGGCCCGGCCTGGATGCCCTCAGCAGGGTCGTCCCGAATCCGAGGCGATCTGGTCCACCGACTCGTAGCATCGCCGTCCATGGGTCCGAACCGTCGTCCGCTCGACGAGCTGCGCGGCGCTGTCGCACGTGGCGACGGAGCCGCCGTGATCTGTGCCCTCGGCCTTCTGGATCTCGCCGACGTCGCCCAAGTTGCCGGAGAGGGCGTTCTCTTGGCGCTGGCCGAGAACGTCGCTGGAGCGCGGGAGCTGGCCCGCCGCTGTACGGACGTCTTGCGAGAGCGGGGCTGGGAGGGCGACGACGATCTGGCGGCCCTGCTCTCGGCCAGCTTCGGGGAAGGACCAGTGTCGGAGCTGCGCCCGCTTCCGATTGAGTTGGATGAGCTCTCGTTCATCCTCGAAGGTGACGGGAGCTCGGGCGACGGGCGTATCGATCTGGTGACGGGTCAGGTTTGGCCCGAATTCGCGATCGACTACGCCGAGGAGACCGGCGAGGACTTGGGTGATGTCCACGATCCCGAACGCTGGCTCTATGTCGGCTGCGAGGGCTCTCGAGACGGCTATCGGGACATGGAAGATTTCATCACCGGCTTGGAAGGAAATCGAGCGGACCTTCTGTCCCTTGCGATCACAGGCCATGGAGCCTTTCGTCGCTTCCGAGATGTCATCGACCGCTGGCCCGAGGATCGCGAGCGCTTCCTCTGTTTCAGCGAGGAGCGCCAGCGTGGACGAGCGCGCTCCTGGCTGACCTCAGCCGGCATTGCGGCAGTTCCGGCAACGGGTCAGAGCCGGTCGGACTAACGCTCCACGGGTCCGGCGGAGGAGGACCGCTGTTTGAGCCAGATCACCCGCATAACCGCACACAGGCGTTCTGGGGCAGTCTTGGCGCCCGGCGCAACTGGTGCACGATTGAGGTAGCCAAGATACTCACGCGGGGTTCGAGGTCCTCCGAATTGCCGCAGACCCGTTAGGCCATCGAAGTGGTTGGGGCACGCCGACACGCGAGACCAGCGGTCGCCCCGGGGGCGAGAACCGCCCGGTCTACGCCCACGGCGGGCGGCAGTGGGTCGTCTGGAGCTGCTTCGAGTGAACCATCGGAAGACCCGGCCAGGCTGAGGGATGAACCGCGGTGACCATCCTGGCGGGTCGAACGGAGGACCTTGGCCCCTTGCGCGGAGTGAATCACTGTTCTGGGATAGGAGTCATTGGGGCAACGACAAGTCACTTGGCGGTGTGAGACGGGGGGTTACGACCATGAGAGCGAGAAGACACTCGGAGGTTCGAGGTGGTTCCGAGTACGGGGCGACCTGGCTGCGGATCACGATGGGAGTGTCTGTCTTCATGGCAATCGCATTGGTGACGCTGGGACACGTGACCGTGGCCAACGCCTCAGTGGCGACCCCCCCGCTTCCGAACAGCATCGCTGCTATCGGGGACTCAATCAGCCAGGCCTTCGATGACTGTTGCTCCTTCGGGGCGCATCCGGAGGACTCCTGGAGCACCGGCGACGGGTTCCCGGCCAATGGGGTGTACAGCCACTACGAGCGCATCATGGCGACGAATCCGGCGATCGCGGGTCATGCGTACAACGATTCGGTCTCGGGCGCGAAGGTCGCAGATACCTTGAGCCAAACACAGGCCGTGGTGGCGCATCAGGCCCAGTACGTGACCATCGGCATCGGCGCGAACGATGTCTGCACTGGATCAATCTCGTCGATGACTACCACGGCGCAGTTCACGACGGCCTTTCAATCCACGATGTCGACATTGGAGTCGGGTCTGCCCTCGGGCGCGCACATTTTCGTATCGTCGATACCGAACATCTATGGACTCTGGTCGGTGTTGCATGGGAACCCCGTAGCCCAGACCGTGTGGTCTGTGGGGAACATCTGTCAATCGATGCTCTCGACCGCCAACACCGAAGCACAACGCCAGCAGGTAGTGACTCAAGAACAGGCCGACAACGCGGCACTGAGTCAGGTGTGCGGACAATACGCGAACTGTCGGTGGGATGGCTATGCCACGTTCGATTACCAGTTCAGCCCGGCGGACGTGTCGACGCTCGACTACTTCCACCCCAGTCAGGTCGGACAGGGGGTACTGGCCGCGCTGACATGGCACGCTTCATGGTGGCCCTCGAGCAGCGGCTATTGGGAGGTCGCCTCGGATGGTGGCATCTTCAGCTTCGGCGACGCCGCGTTCTACGGGTCGATGGGCGGCCAGCCGCTCAACAAGCCCATCATCGGCATGGCGGCCACGGATGATCGCCAGGGCTACTGGCAGGTCGCCTCCGACGGCGGGATCTTCAGCTTCGGCGACGCCGCGTTCTACGGGTCGATGGGCGGCCAGCCGCTCAACAAGCCGATCGTGGGAATGGCCGCCACGCCCGACGGCCAGGGCTACTGGCAGGTCGCCTCCGACGGCGGGATCTTCAGCTTCGGCGACGCCGCGTTCTACGGGTCGATGGGCGGCCAGCCGCTCAACAAGCCGATCGTGGGCATGGCCGCCACGCCCGACGGCCAGGGCTACTGGGAGGTCGCCTCCGACGGCGGGATCTTCAGCTTCGGCGACGCCGCGTTCTACGGGTCGATGGGCGGCCAGCCGGTCAACAAGCCGGTCGTGGGCATGGCCACCACGCCCGACGGCCAGGGCTACTGGCTGGTGGCGGCCGACGGCGGCATCTTCACCTACGGCTCAGCCGGGTTCTTGGGTTCTGCCGGCTCCGTACCCCTAAACAAGCCCGCCGTGGACATGGCGGCAACACCGGATGGTGGCGGCTATTGGCTCGTGGCCTCCGACGGGGGCATCTTCAACTACGGCAACGCCGCGTATTTTGGGTCGATGGGCGGCAAGAGCCTCGCCGCCCCTGTCGTCGGCGTGGCCTCAGCATCTTCTTGATCTTTGGATGCCCACCCAAGGGAGTCCCATATGGTCGGCCGCGAGCGGATGGGAAGCTGGTCTCCGGCACCAACGGCATAGACATCTGTGGCCAGCCGCGTCGCCATGCTGATGTGGAGGGATTCTGATTGCCGGCGGCACCCTGGGCCACGCAACCATCGCCCCGCTCCCGGCGAACTGGGTTACGGGGTGATGAGGGCCTGAAGTTGACTTCGGGCCGATCTGAGGTAGTCAGCCGTCCTCATCATCTGTTCGACGTGGCCTTCGCGCACAATCTGGACGTATCCAGCGATCCCCTGCGCCGCGCGGGCAGCGATTCCCTCGTACTGGAGGACGACTCGGTCAATCACGCGATCGATGAAGTCAGAGCGGTCTTGGAGGCCGTAGCTGTCGAGCAGGATCTGAAGGCGTCGGCCCACATCGGGTGGTTCGGCCCAATCAAAGTCCCGAGTGTCCTCAGGTGGCAGTAGTGGCACCCACTGCCAGGCGATGAACGCAACCTCGCTCTGGACAGATCCAGGGCCAGCGAGATCCCAGTCAATGAACGCCGCAAGCTCGCCGTCTTGGGTCACCGCGTTGTAGGGAGCAAGGTCGTGGTGGCAGGCGAGCGGCGAGTTGCTGATCGGCGGCAGTTGCCAAGTCACCGGTTCAGGAGGAACGAAATCCGCTACAGCCTCGTGGTACTCCGCCGTTGCTCGACCTACCTGTTCGAGGAGAGCCTCGCTCCACACCCACCTCGGCCAGGGATAGGCGTCACCGACGGTGTCGCCCGGGATGTATTCGAGGACCTCGCGACCCTCCTCGTCGAAGCCACGCGGCTCTGGAGCGAAGCAGAAACCCCTTGAGCGCACGTGGTGAAGGAGCGCGTGGATCGTCGGACTCCATGGACCCGCTCTGCGACGCACGGTATTGCCTACCCGTACAACCCGGTTCAACTTCCCACCAGGAAGTGGTACTTCGGGAGCGCTCATCTGCGGACTATTCCGCATGGAGCGACCGTGTACCGGGACGAATGTCAAGTCGTGACAATGACCATCAAGTCGGCGAAGTGGTGTTCGGCCTCATGAGCCAGTATCCGGCGGACCTCGTCCAAGCTCAGAACACCCTGCTCGGGATGGTTCAGAGTGGTCCGCATTGGATCGGCAAGCGTCTCGGCGGCCTTCCAGTCGCCGACAGCTCGACCCAATGCCCAAAGACCACCAGTGAGTGGCAGGTCGAGATAGCCACGCGCCGTCCCCAACGCGTCCTCGTCGAAGGGGACGACCGGATCGGAGCTCCCGAGAGCAGCGGCGGCGACTCGGTCGGACCATATCCGCACCACATCGGCGAGATGGGTCACATATGCGGTTGCGTTCCATTGCAACTCTCCGCACGGTTCTCGCTTTCCCCGACCAGCAAGGACGGCTTCGAACCGAGCAGGGGCGCCGACCACGATCCCGTCACAAGTGACGGGATCGTGGGACCAGTCGTAACCACACCCGCGACATGGGTCGCCGTAGATCGCCCTGAGGTAGTCGTTCATGATCAAAAGCTACAGAAGGCTTGCCGAGTAGCGCCTCGATGGGATCAGGACGGCGCACCGACCCGGCGAACTGGGACGCTTCCCATAGTCGGACCTCAAGACGCTAAGGGGCCACGCCACGATGCACCGGAGGCGTTGTCGTGGTGCTGGTCGACGTGTGGGGGCTGCGATCGTCCTTATACCGTTCAATCATGATGATGCCAGCACCGAGCGCCAGAAGAAGAACGAGGACCACGACGAGAATCTGACCCGTCCTTCCAGTTCCCTCCAGGCGGGGACGAGCACGTTTCACCAGCCCCGATCATATGGCTGAGGCTGCCCCGCAGACCGGCGTTCGGGAACTCACCCGCACTTCCGCCGACAGCAACGGGCGAACCCAAAACGGCTCAGGTCGGCAATGCCGGGTCAAGTCGTAGTTTCGAACGTGTACGGATGTGCTCGGTGCGGCTTTCCGTAGCGCATATGCAGGCAAATGGCGCCGCAAGTCAGAGCGGCATAGAAACACCACAACGATGTGAACCCGTCTGCAGTCAATCGAGCGAGGATGACGACCGCAACGACGTTGGCGATGCCGAAGATCACAATGTCGCGGTAGCCGGACATCAAAAGGGACCCGCAGGTGGCGACGACGTACAACCCGACGACTAAGAACCCGTCGTGAAGACCGACGCTGTAGCCAAGATGATAGGAACCGAGTCTGACGGTGACGGGGCCATGAAGCATCGTCACGAGAAGCACTACGGCTACTGCGATGCCGACGACGACGAAGGGCGCGATCGTGAGCCGCCGACGTCGCGTGGGCTCAAGCATCATCACGGCAACTGGCACGAGGACGGGCACCACAACAAGGGCGATGAGCAAGTAGAGCCAGGTGGCGGCTCGACCGATCTGGTGTGGAATATCGCCGCGCAGCTGCCACCAGACCAATGATTCGACTAAGAGATGTACCCCAAGGACGAGCGGCAGCGCCGCAAGGAGCAAGTACTCCCTGCGGCCGCGCACATGCCGGCACGTATCAACGCTTATGGCCGTGACGATAAGACCGCCAGCGACGTCGCCCTCCGGGGAGAAGCACACGGCATGACCGTAACCCCGATCATCCTTTGAATGGGCTGTTGTCGCCGCTCGGAACAGGGCGGCAACAGACCTCTCCCCAATTGGGAGATGGCCACACTCCCGGCGTATGGGGATACTCCGCCAGACAGCCTTAAGACACAGGGGGGGCTTCCTACACAGTGATGACGACGTTGCCGATCTTTTGCTGCGACTCCACATACATATACGCATCAACGATCTTCTGAAGCGGATAGGTGCGATCGAGGACCGGCGTGAACTGGTGCGACTCGATGAGTCCCTTCAGGTATTCGACCGCTTCCTGGTCGATCCTCGGGATGGGGAAGCGCACCCGTCGACCCCGTGAGAAGCGGGTCGCGACCACAAGCAGCGGGTTCTGTGACAGCGGGCCGAGGTCCGTCGACGTCCAGATACCGCGGGGCTTTAGAAGCTTCCTGCATTGCCAGAACGAGCACTTGCCGACTGCGTCGAAGACGAGGTCATACCGCTGGGTATCGGCGGTGAAGTCCGTGGCCGTTCGGTCGATGACACGGACGGCGCCAAGTCTGGCGACGAGGTCGACCTGTTCGCTGCCGCACACCGCCGTCACCCGAGCTCCTAGGCTCTTGCAGATCTGCACGGCAGCCGAACCGATGGCACCCGTGGCACCGTAGACGAGGACCTCGCTGCCGTCGTGGACGTCGGCAGCTCGGATGTAGGCGAGGGCGTAGTGCGATCCCTCCGTCGCCGGCGCCATCACCTTGAAATCCAGATCACTCGGCATCTTCGCTACCGCTGCGTCCTGGCCGATGGAGAGATACTCGGCGTGACATCCGAATCGGGTATCGTCGTAGCCGAAGACTCCGTCACCGACGGAGAAGCGGCTGACATCGGGACCGATCGCCTCGACGACCCCCGCGAACTCGTTGCCGAGGATGGATCGCTTTGGCTTTGTCAGCCCGGTGAACGCCCGGATGAACCACGGGCGAGCGGCTCGAAATCCGCAGTCGGTCCGGTTGACTGTCGTCGCGTGGACGCGCACCGAGCAATTCGTCTGAATCCGGTACCGGCCGGAGGACGTCCGTGACGTGCACGACCTCAGGGGGACCGTAGCGCCTCGCGACAGCGGCCTTCATCATCGCGAGAGTGCCCATTGACCGAGGACCCCCGATTGTGGGCACCGGTTCCAAGACCACAACCGCGGTCTCCGTTGAGCGGCGCGCGGCGTAGGCATCCAGGTCCTTGTTGATCTCTCGCCACCGTGACCACAGACGCTCCCGCTCCTCCCCTTCAGCCGCCCGGGCCGTGACCCGACGTGGCCCGTCGGCAAGATCGACCTCTATGTCGGGGTGGGCCTGCAGGTTCAGCCACCATGCCGGCTCGCCCTCGCCCCAGCCGTTCATGGCCATGGTGACGAGGTTCGGCCCATCTTGGAAGTAGCCGACCATGACGCTGCGTTCGAGGCCGGTCCGCCGGCCGACCGTGTTGAGGCGCATGACGCCCCAGCCGTTCGGCTTCGGCCGCCACAGCCCCAGACGACCACCGGTCAGACGGTACAGACGGCGATGGGCGAACCAGAATCCCCGGATGAACCAGCGAGGAGAGAGTCGTGGCTTGGCTTTCGAGCCGGACATGTGTGCTCCTTCGAGGCTTCTTGGTAAGCGCCCTCGGCGTGCGATGCCGTCACTCAATGTTCGTCCGGCGGCCTGGCGTCGGCCAGGGTCGAAGGTCTCCATCCCGGATCACAGCGAACCCGCGGCCTGGCCCCATCAAGGAGAATTCGGGGGAGCACGAGGTGCCTCATAAGGGCGCTACGGCGGGCCGAGGGTGCCCCCAGGTTGGTAGCCCTCCTGATGCGATGAAGGGGCGGGGCCTCCGCCCCTTGTGAGATCCGAGCATGCTCGGTCTTGCAAAAGAAAACCTCGAAAGAGGAGGAGGCCCCTATGGGACAGTACGTCGGAATCGACCTACACAGACGCAGCACAACCATCGTCCGGATGGCAGAAGACGGCGAGGTGCTCGGCACCCAACGCTTCGTCAGCCAGCCTTTCGAACTCGCCCAGGCCATGGCCGCCGCCGGGCCCGAGCCCGAGGTGGTCCTCGAATCCACCTATGGCTGGTACTGGGCGGCCGATGTGCTCCAAGAGCTCGGCGCCCACGTGCACCTGGCCCATGCGCTCGGCAACAACTGGGGGAACCGACGCGTCAAGAACGACGTGCGCGACGCCCAGGACCTGGCCGCCATGTTGGCGCTCGGGCGTCTGGCCGAAGGCTGGATCGCTCCGCCTGAGGTCCGAGAGCTCCGCGAGCTGGTGCGTTATCGCTATTCGCTCATCCGCCACCGCACCAGTGCCAAGGCCCAGATCCACGGGGTCATGGCCAAGAACGGGATCCTGCCCGTCGTCGGCGAGCTGTGGGGGCCGACCGGCCAAGCCCAACTCGACCGTCTCGAGCTGCCCGAGGCCTACGCCATGCGCCTCGACTCGCTGCGCACCCTGCTCGACGTCTACGAGACGGCCATCGCCGAGCTCGACGCGCACATCCATGCCCAGCTCAAGGCCGACCCCGGGTATCAGGCCCTGCTCACCTTGCCCGGAGTCGGCAAGGTCATCGGGGCCATCTTCGTGGCCGAGATCGGTGACATCACCCGCTTCAGCTCGGCCAAGAAGCTCTGCAGCTGGGCCGGGCTCACGCCCAAGCACCGCGAGTCCGACGAGGTCGTCCACCGCGGAGAGATCACCAAGCAGGGCTCACCGCTGGTGCGCTGGGCGGCCATCGAGGCCGTGGGCAACTACCGGGCCAAGGGTAACGAGAAGCTACGCGCCGACTACAAGCGCATCGCCGAGCACGCCGGCAAGTACAAGGCCCGCGTGGCCGTCGCCCGCAAGCTGCTCACCCTCGCTTTCTACGCAATGCGCGACGGGGAGGTCCGATGCCTCGAGGCCGCCGCTTGAGTCTCGGCCACGGACCGACGCGAGCTCGACTATCGCCGTGGCCCACCGACTCCGGTGTGGCCGTCGTTTCTGATTGAGCCCGTCGGGACGTGGCCGAACCCCATCATGTGCGGAGATCGACGAATGAATGGCTGGCTGCCCACGGGAGCGTGACAGAACCCAAGCAGTGATGGGAACTCGCAGCACCACATAGGCGTCCTCGGACAGGATGCGCCGCTCGCCGCCGGCGTCAACGCCAAGCCTTCGGCGGGCATCGCCCGACGTTGACCCCGACGTCTCGCTGGCGCGCGCTCTCGTGCAGGACGCCGATGGGTGGATCAGGAACGATCGACAGAAAAAGGCTCTTGATCCGGCCCCGCCCCTTCATGTACGGCGATAGGGGGCAGGCCGCATAGAGCCGGGCACTTGGAAAGATTGGCGAAACTTTGTAACTACGGCAGCCCGCAGCCCACCCAGAAGGTGGTCACCCGTTGGCTGGTTCTCGCCGCCACAGGGCAGATTGGAGCCGTAATAGCTCTCCACCCGTAGCTCGATCAACATTCGTTACGTCAGTAGCTGAACGTGGTAGCACCCTCGCCGATCCACTCCCAGAGCTGCACCGTTCCACCGAGTTGGGCATTGTCGATGAGTTGGGTCTGGTCGAGTGCCTTGGCGTTGAAGCAGATGGGGCACACCATCAGAGTGCCGCCCGCCTTGGTGTAGCGGTCGAGCAGATCAGCAAGTGGCGGACATCCGTCGCAGGCGACACCGATCGCCAAACCTTCGAGCGCAAGTCGCACGGCCTCCTTAGTGAGGAATATCACCGTCGGTCGGCCCTGCTCAGCCGCTCCGACCGCCACCAAGAAGGCGACGGTCACCTTCTCGGGATCCTCGAGGCCGGTGGTGAGGCTGATGGCGGCTTTGCTGGGCATGGCTGATCGCTTCCCCTTCGATTGGTCGGTAGCGACCATCATCGAAGTCCGAAGACCATTCGACTAGTTCAAATACTGAAGTGAGCCTATCCTGGGTGGCGTGAACGGTTACGGCCAGTTCTGCCCGGTGTCCAAGGCCGCAGAGGTCATCTGCCAACGCTGGACGCCGCTCATCTTGCGGGAGATGCTGGTCGGCAGCAATCACTTCAACGAGATCCGCCGTGGCGTGCCCACCTGCTCGCCTGCACTCCTTTCGAAACGGCTCAAGGAGCTGGAGGCCGCCGGCGTCATCGAGCGCACGTCCTCTGGCGCCGGCACGTCCTACAACCTGACCGAGGCCGGATGGGAGCTGTTTCCCCTCGTCCAGGGACTCGGAGAGTGGGGCCATCGGTGGGTGCGCAGCGACTACCGGCCTGACGACCTTGACCCCGGACTGTTGCTCTGGGATGTCCGGCGGTTTCTGTCCCCAGGAGGGTTCGGAACGGATCGGGTGGTGGTCCAGCTCACGTTCCCGTCGATGCCAGCCAACAGCCGATACTTCTGGATCGTCGTCGACGAACACGATGTGGACCTGTGTCTCATCGATCCTGGATTCGACGTCGACGTGACCGTCGAGGCCGATCTACGCACTTTGACCGAGGTGTGGATGGGCGATGCTCGTTTCGTCGATGGCCTGGCCGACGGACGCATTACGATGCACGGACCGACGGAGCTCACTCGACGGATTCCGAAGTGGTTCGGCCAACACCCGATCCTTGCCGGTGTCGCCCGCGGTAACTGATCAAAGGCAGGCTCTTCGATTTCCTTGTTGGAGTCCCCCAGGCCTTCAGTTGGTCGAATCCCGGCGGACGAATACGAGGGGCGGGACCTTAGGTCCTAGGAGTACAGAGAGGTGAGCACGATGAGTAATGAAGAGGTCGCACCGGAGACGAAAGGTGTGACGGCGGAGCTACTCACAACGGTTGACCTTGGCTCTGAGATCGAGGGCATGGCGGGGCGGCCGAGTGGTCCATCGGCTCTCACAGCGCGGAAGCCGGCAGCTCAACCACGCGCTCCACATGGCCGCCGTCACCCAAATACGCAATCCCGGGACAGACGGACGCATCTACTTCGAGCGCAAGGTGGCCGAAGGAAAGACCAAGAAGGAAGCACTGCGTTCACTCAAACGCCAGATCTCCAACGCCGTCTATCGGCAGCTGCTCCTCGACGCCCGATAGGGGGTCCGGGAGGACACTCAGGGACGACTCCATGCCTGCGTGACCGGCTCTTCACCCTGCGCGACCGGCTCTTCGGCGAAGTCACTCCCGAACCCAAACAGACCCTACGCCGTTGTACCTCTCGGTGACGGCTCGCTTTGTCGCGCCTGGAAGTCCCCGAAATTGGGTCTTGACTCAAAGAGGATTCGTACGGGGACGGTTTGTGATCGGGTCGTTCACCCGCCCGCCGAGGCGCGGCGGAGCGGCCGGCCGAGGTGAAGGCGGGTTGGATCTATGGAGTCTGTGCAGAGCTGCAGAGGTAGGACGGGATAGTCGAGTTCAGATTCAGTAAGTTCGGGTCTCAAACATTGGTCGTCATACAAGCGGGTGCGTGCCCTGTAACACAGCACCCGCAAAATACATACAAAAGGTTCCACGTCTCACTGGATCAAAAACGCTGCGACTTCCACTTCGACCCGGCCACGATGACGCCCACCTCGCGAGGAGGTCCTGGCGACGACGTCAGAACGCTTCGGCGTTCTCGGTTGCCTCGAAATGGACGGCGAGCTCGTCGTGGATCTCGTCGATCTCGTCGGTGAAGTCGGCGTAGTTGTCCAGTGCCGCTTCGATTTGCGCTGGGATGAGCCCGAAGATGTCGACCGCCCGTCCGATATGGGCATCGAGCGGGGCGTTTCCACCCACCAATCCGCGAGTGACCTCCCGACATCAGGCCCACCCACGAGCCCGACCCGCGGGCCCGACGCTCCATCCCGGAAAGTGATCAAGGGGTTACGGCGTATGCGCAGCTCCTCGTCGATGAGTTGTTCGGCGAGCTTTGACTAAGACACGTTCTGGGCACCTGCCTCGATCTTCAGCCGTTGAAGAATCTCGGGCCGCCCGAAACGGATCGACAATCGAGTCACGACTCTTTTGTAGTCCTCCGCAATTTTCGATCTGGACAATTCCTCCGGGTTCATGGCTCGTAGTGGTATCGGGCTTGCAGGACGACGATGTCTTCGCCCTCCACCGTGTAGACCAGGCGATGTTCGCCGTCGATTCGTCTCGACCAGCAGCCCTGGAGGACATGGCGCAACGGCTCAGGCTTGCCGATGCCAGCGAAGGGGTCACGCAGCGTGTCTTCGATGAGTCGGTTGATGCGTTTCACCATCTTCTTGTCAACCGACTGCCAATGGAGATAGTCCGACCAACCGTGAGGCGTGAAGACCGGCCTCACTTCGAGAGTTCGTGCGCTTCCACCTCGCCACGGCGGGCCTGCTCGAGGCTCTCGAGCAGACGTCGGGCGTTCGCCGGAGCCCGGAGCAGGTAGGCGGTCTCCTCGAGCGCCTCGTAGTCCGTCCGCGACATGAGCACGGCATCTCCACGCTTGGAGGTGATCTCGATCGGCTGGCGGTCGTTGTTCACCTGTTCGATCAGCGGGAACAGGTTCTTCCTGGCCTCGCTTGCCGTCATCGCCATCGGGTCGTCCTTTCAGTCGTACAAGATATGGTACCACTTCTGCCTGGCATGAGTCCGGGAAGGGTGACAAGAAACCCTTTGAGAAATGGCCTTGACATGCTCTCGGAATAGTCGCACACTTGCGACCCCCTATGACCGACGCCCCCGATTTCCGTTCCGACCGCAGCGAGAGCCCCGAAGGGCGGGGCATCGCCTACGGGCGCCGCACCGCCTTCTGGAAGTCGGTCCCCGACAACGTGCGAGCCGAGGCCTTTCGGGAGGCCAGCATCACCTCCCTCGAGGACTATCCAGGGCTCATCCGCGACGTCGCCCGCACCGTCATCGAGGACGCCGAGCTCATCGGTTTCTGGGTCGCCTGGCACAAGGCCGGTGGGTTCATGGGCCTCGAGGCCGGCGGGTGGCACCGGGCCACCATCTACCGCAAGATCCGCCGCTTCCGGGCCCGCTTCGGTGCGCACCCCGACGAGCATCGCTTCGACTGGATCAAGCTCGATCTCCGGCGAGCCTGGACCGACGAACTCGAAGACGCCCTGTCCCTCCCCGTCAGCCCGGACCCGGACTGAGAGTCCCTCGTGCCTCCTTCCCTGCGGACCTCTGTCCAGACAGTCGCAAATCTGCATGTAGCTCCGCCCCCATCGTGAAGGTCGGTCGCTTCGTCCGGTTCGATGCGCACGATGTCGAGCACTGGGTCGACGACCACCGGGTCGACGTGGTGGTGCCGGCCACCGCTGCCATCAGGGCAGCACGCAGGCAGTGGCAACTCGAGCGAGAGAACAGCCATGCCGGCGAGTGGTTGTCGACGGAGGTGAGATGACCATGCCGGCCACCCGCAGCTTTGGGAGCGTGCGTCAGCGAGGGCGCCTGTATGAAGCCAGCTACTGGCACAACGGCCGCCGGCATGTCGCATCGACGAGTTTCAAGACCAAGAGCGACGCCCGGGCCTTTCTCTCCGGCGTCGAGGCCGACATCCGTCGGGGCGTGTGGATCGACCCCTGGGCCGGAAGACTCCGGGTGTGGGAACTCGCCGAGGAATGGGCTGCCTCCAATCCGACCAAGCGGGAGTCCACCACCGCCCGAGAGGAGCTGACGCTCCGGCTGCATGTACTGCCGACGATCGGCGAGCTCCGCATCGAGCGGATCGGGCCCCGGGACGTCCAACGACTGGTGAATACATGGCGGACGACGCACGCTCCCCGGACGGTCAAGCGCAACTACGAGGTGGTGCGGGCCATGTTCGGCTACGCCGTACGCAACGACTGGCTGACTCGGAACCCGTGCCGCAACATCAACCTCCCACCGGTCGACGGAACCCGGCGTTTCGATCTGACCCCAGAGGACGTCGCCACGATCGCCCGCCACGTGCCGGAGGAGTACGGGCCGATGCTGTGGCTCGGTGCAGTCCTCGGCCTGCGCTGGTCCGAGGTCGCCGGTCTCCGGGTCGGCCGCCTCGATCTTGACGCCGGGCGGATTTCGGTGGCCGAGGCCCTCGTCCGAGGGACCGGTGGTCGCAACGTGTTCGGTCCACCCAAATCGAAGTTAGGTGCGCGGACCATGTTCATGCCTCAAACCATCGTCGACATGCTCTCGGCCCATCTGGAACGGTCCGGGTTCACCAAGGACGACACGGATGCCCTCGTGTTCACCGACGATGAGGGCGGCCCGTTGCGCTACTCGAACTGGCGCCGCCGGGTCTGGCTCCCGGCCGTGGCCGCTGCCGAATATGCCGGTGCCGGCTTTCACGACCTGCGGCGGTTGAATGCCACCACACTCGTCGTCGAGGGCATCGACGTGAAGACTGCGCAGACCCGGCTCGGCCACGCCGACCCGAGGACCACGCTGGCCATCTACGCATCGGCGCCGGCGTCAATCGACCGGGTCGCAGCGGACGTCATTGGCGAACGCTTCTTCGGTCCAAAGGCCAAATAACATTTTTTTTTTTTACTCTTTCCCTCCTGTGCACCCGTGCTCCTTGAGCGTCGTGGTGGATGGCGTGGACTCTGACGACTTTGCCCTTGCCGAGATCTGACCGAGCCGGCCACGATGGCCACCTCGACTACCTAGCGGGCCCAGCTGCGTCACCCGATAGCCAGCTACCGGCGAAGGAGATCGAGCCACCTCTGATCCACCCGGCGGGTGACGGTCATGCCCGAGGTGGGCGCCGCGAGCGTCCAGAGCTTGGGCACGTTGAGGCTGCGGTCCCTTGTCCGCTCGGCGTCGCTCGGCGTGGGTGGCGACGAGCACACCGTCATGGAGAATCTCGACAAGTCCTGCGCTCGCCGACGACCTCGACTGACTCCCCGGCGAAGGTCGCCCCCACCCGATAGCGAAACCCTCCGAGGTCGATCGAGCCGCGCTGGTCCACCCAGCGGTTCACTCCGGGCGGCCGCCTCTGAGAGCGGACTCTTCGCGACCTCTGGCATCTCGAGATCGGCCGTCTCGGTGCTGAGCCGCCAGAGCGAAGCGCTCGAGCCGGTGGTCGATCACCCAGAGATTGTGCACGTTCGTGTTGTATTCGCCACCCATTCATCAGCGCTCTCTGGAGTGCCTCGATGTGCGTGCACCCATCGTATCACCAAGAAGTCCCTTCTCATGTCCGTGGAAGCGCTCCACCTTGCCCGTCGTGTCGGCGATACGGGCGTAGCAGATGGCGATGCCGTTCTTGGCACAGATTCGGTCGAAGAGCACCTCTCCTGGCCCTGGCCGAAGCGAGCGGTGAAGACCTTGCCGTTGTCGTCAATATCTGCTCGGCACGCCATGGTCCGCAGCGCCCACTGCAGCGCTTCGCACACCGGCCGGCCGTCGCCCGGGCCACCACCGGCGCAGACGCAGAACCGTGAGTGATCGTCGACGCCGGTCACGACCTTGACCTCGGTGCCGTCGGCGAGATGGAAGCGCCCGACGACGTCCATCTGCCACAGCTCCATGGACCGGCTGCGCTCCCAGCGCTTGTAGTCCGAGCGTGCGCGCTTGCGTTGGGTCGGTTCTATGAGGCGGTGGCGCACCAGGGTGCGATAGATCGACGAGAGACCCGGCACCGGCGCGAATCCCTCGTTGGCGAGCCGGTGCGGATCGTTCGCGGTCCCCATCTCGGGATGTTCTCGACGCAGCTCGATCACCCGCGCCTCTGTGACCGGAGCCATCTGGTGCGGCAGCTCTCGGGCTTCGAGCTCTTGTCGGCCAGTGCCGCCATGCCTCCTTGGCATAGCGCCGCAGCCACGTGTGCACGCTCTGGCGGCTCACCCCGTTGCGCCGAGCCACCTCGGTCACGCACATCCCGTCGAGGACGTCGATCACCGCTCGATAGCGCTGTTCCACAGCTTCGAGCTCCACCACACGGTCGGCCTCCTTCGGTTCTGTCGACGACTGCGTCAACAGCGAAGAAGGTGGCACCGCCACGTGGTGACCCTCTCAGCACAAGTGTCAAGCAGGTACCGGAGTCAGTGTCGCCCAGTACCAACCGCCCAAGTGTCAACAGGTGCCGGACCACGCTGTCAAGCATACCGTAAAACTCAGGAACGAAATCTCCGCGCCATTTCCGCGCCATCCGCTCTGGAGGATCCGGATCCCTCGGGTCTATAAGGCTCTGACCAGGGACTTCGTGGTCGGGCTGCCCGGATTTGAACCGGGGACCTCTGCGTCCCGAACGCAGCGCGCTAACCAAACTGCGCCACAGCCCGTCCGCCCCCCGAAAAGGGCAGCGCGCCACACTACCGTGGTGTCAACCGGTCGCCTCTCCGCTGCCGTCGATTGACGCCGGGGACTTCGGTCCGTCTTCGTCAGGTCCGATCGCGGCATCCCCGGCGTCGGATTCACCCGCGGCGAAGCTGGCCACCACCTGGGCCACCCGGCGCTTGTCCATCTCCACCACCCGGAGGTTCCAGCTCTCGACGCGGACCTCCTCGCCTTCGGCCGGGATGTGGCCGAAGCGCTCGAAGAGGAGTCCACCAAGGGTGACGTACTCGCCTTCGGGGATCTCAATCCCGATCCGCTCCCGGATGTCGTCCACGTTGGTCCGACCGTCGATCAGCCAGCGCGTTGCGTCCACACGCACGATGTGAGCCTCGGTCTCGTCGTCGAACTCGTCGTGCAGGTCGCCCACGAGTGGCTCCAGGAGATCCTTGACGGTCAGGAGACCCGCGACGCCCCCGTACTCGTCGACGACCACCGCGACGGCCCGGCGATGCTTACGCATGTCCGCCAGTGCCTCGAGCACCCCGAGCGATTCAGGCAGGAGGTACGGCTGGCGTACCTTGCGGGAGATCTCCAGTGGACTGGGGTCTGTGGCGTCTCGTTCCCGGGTCGGAATGTCCGCACCCGCCGAGCCGGCGGCATGGCGTGGCCGTCGTCCTGAGCCGTTCCCGGTTCGGAAGATGTCGTTGACGAAGAGGATGCCGACGAGATCATCGAGATCGTCGTGGACGACGGGGAAGCAGCTGTGACCCGACGTGCGCACGGCCTGCGCGATGTCCTCGGCATGGACGGGAATGGTGAGGTAGGTCACGTCGACTCTCGGCGTCATGACCTCGCGGACTCCCATGTCGCGCAGGTCGCCGAGCGCCTCGATGATGATGCGCTCCTGCTCGGAGCCTTCGGCGTCAAGGGCCGAGGTCCGTCGGCTCTTGCCGGACCCGTCTGCGTCTGCGTTTCGGTGAAAGAGGCGCCGCGGCCGTCTGGCCGGCTCGGGCTCGGGGCGTTCCCGATGGTGCGTCACGCCGGCCGGGGTCAGGGCCTGCTGCCGGTCCCCGCCTGCAGCTGGCTCTCGCCGCCCACGAGGACGGGAACGGGCATGAACGAGTCGTCGGCGAAGGTGCCGTCGTCGAGCAGGGTGGTGACGGCGCGTCGGAGCCGGAGCGGGTCGAGTGGCTTGACCAGCCATCCTTCGGCTCCGCTTCGCCGGGCCAGGAAGACGTCGGGCCGGCGGTCGAGCAGCATCAGGACCGGGACGTGGTCGATGGCGTCGTAGGACTCCTGAAGTCGCAGCTCGAGGCACACTGCCATGCCGCCCATGTTGCCCATCTGCATGTCGACGATGACGAGATCGGGTGATTCCTCCGCGACAAAGGCCATCACCTCGGGACCCGAACGGACAGCGCGCACCTCGACGTCGGGCCCGCTGATGACCGCCTCGATCTCACGGCGGAGGGTCGGCGCATCGCTGGCGACCAGGATGGTCTGCACCGACCGGACATTATCCGACCTGCGTCCGGGTACGAAAGCGGAACCGGACGGTGAGCCTCAGCCCATGAGCCAGTCGGCGGCCCTCCGCAGCCCGTCGAGTTCGTGGACATCGTCCCCGAAGAGCGGGATGCGTGCGACCGGAGCCGGAGCGACTTTGTCCGCCAGGGCGCCGAAGGCCGCCTCCTCCCGGGTGGCCACGGCGTTGAGCTCGCTCAGATTGTGCTCGAGCGCTTCGAGGGCGTCGCCGGTCCAGACCCCTGACGGCGACCCGCCGCCGGTCCCTGGTCCGAAGGACGGCGCAATGCGGTTGACGACGAGGGCGGCCACGCCGACGTCACGTTCGGACAGCCTTTCGGCGAAGTAGGTCGCTTCGGCGATGGCGTCGGGTCGTGCCGACGTCACGAGCACGTAGGCGGTGGCCGGATTGGCCAGCAGCTCCCGCACGGCACCGGCACGAGTGCGGAATCCGTCCTCCATCCCCTCGAACGCCTGGAAGAAGGCGACGGCATCCTCCACGATCTCGGCACCGGCCACGCGAGCGATGGTGCGGAGCAGTGCCTGGGTGGCCACGCTCACGGCGCGTAGCCCGACACGCGTCGGTACGAGGAGGGCGCGGAAGAGCCGGTTCTCCAAGAACCGCGTCAGACGGCGCGGCGCGTCGAGCAGATCGAGCGCGTTGCGCGTCGGCGGCGTGTCGACGATGACGACGTCGAAGGCGCCCGAGTGGACGAGCTCGTAGAGCTTCTCCATGGCCATGTATTCCTGCGTTCCCGAGAGGGCGCCCGAGAGGTTCTGGTAGATCCGGTTCGACATGATGGACTCGGCCTGCTCTCCTGTACGCGCGTAGCGCTGGACCAGCTCGTCGAAGGTCCCCTTGGCATCGAGCATCACGGCATGGAGATGGCCGGACCAGTCGCCGACGACCTCCGTCGGCGTGTTGGGCAGGGAACGGACACCGAGGGCGTCGGCCAGCCTTCGTGCCGGGTCCACGGTCACCACGCACGACCGGCGCCCGGCCCGGGCCGCGGCCAGGGCGATGGTGGCTGACACCGTGGTCTTGCCCACCCCACCCGAACCGCAGCACACGATCACCTGTCGCTCGGTGACCAGTTGGCTCAGATCACCGGTGCTCACGTCGCTTCCCCGACCACCAGTGCGGCGACTGCGTCGGCCAGGGCCGCCGCGAGCAGGTCGGTCTCCGCGGGACCGATGGACTCCGCATCGACCACGGGGAGGAGGAGGTGGGGCAACGGCAACTCGCGTTCGAGCCGCGCCACCTGTTCGGCCGAGACGGCGTGTCGGGCCAGGCGGAACCGGCGAGCCTCTTCCAGTGCGTCGAGGTGGTCGGGGGCGACGTCCACTCCGGCTGCCGCGGCAACCTCGGCCGCAGGCGTGTCGAGGCCCCGGGGCTCGGGATCGCAGGCGTTGACGACCACCGGGCCGAGCTGGACGCCGGCTCTGTCCTCGAGGGTGTAGGCGGACTCGATCGTCTCGGAGACCGGCAGCTCCTCGGGCAGTGTCACCAGCATCACCCGGCAGCGGCTCGGGTCGTTGAGCAGCTCGACCACTTCGAGGGCCTGGGTCCGTAGCGGTCCGCCCCGGGCCGCATCGACCAGCCCGCCGGCCGAGGTCAAGAAGGTGATGGCGTGCCCGGTCGCAGGCGCATCGACCACGATCAGGTCGGCGCTGTGCGCCCGCTCGAGCTGCTTCACCTTGCCCAAGACGAGCACGTCTCGGATGCCCGGGATGGCGGTGGCGACAACGTCGAGGATTCCCGAGCGGGCCAGCCGGCGTGAGACTCTCCGCAGTCCGTGGTCCTCGAGATACTCGATCAGCGCGTCGTCGGGCGTGAGCCGGCGGGCCCGCACGCCGGGGGCGAGGGGGATCTCGTCGTAGTCGAGGTCCTCGCTCCGCCCGAACGCCGCCGTGATCCCGGACTTGCCCTCGAGTTCCACGACGAGGACCGATCTTCCGGCTCGGGCGGCCATCTTGGCCAGGGCCGCGCTCAACGTCGTCTTTCCCACCCCGCCCTTGCCGGCGACGATGATGACGTGGCTCTGGGCACAGAAGGTTCCCACGTCCATGCCCGGCCGAGCGTAGTGGGCGCCGTCGCGATCGGGGCCGGCTGGTAGGTGGAATACCTGCTCAGACCCCTTGAATGCAGACCAGAGACGGAACTAGCTTGACCGCAGCAAGGGATCGGAAGCGCCCGACCGGGGGGTTACATGCGCCAAGGACCAGAAACGTGGCAGTTGAAGGCAGCGTGTCGGGGGCCGCAGTCCGCCGCCTTCTTCCCGCCGTCACATGCCGAGCGCAAGGAGGAGAAGGCTTCCCGCGAGGTCCGGGCCAAGTCCATCTGTGGGCAGTGCCACGTGCGGGCCGAATGTCTCGACTACGCCATCCGCATCCGTGAGCCACATGGGATCTGGGGTGGATTGAACGAGGTCGAGCGCAAGCTGATGCTGGACCGCCGGGCCAGCTGAGTCCGGGGGGGCCGGCGGATCACCCGCCGGGCGCTGCGATCTTGAGCGCGGCGTCGGCCGCGACCACGCCACGGCTGTGGCACACCGATACGGGTCGGTCACCGTCGACGGCGCAGATGGCGGCGCTGAGCTCGTTGGCCGCCCCCACCACCGCCTGGGTCAGCGAGCTGGCCGGCTGCGTGAGGTCGCCTGCGACCTGTCCCTGGTCGAGGCCGGTGAGGACGCTGGGGGCAAAGGCGGACCCGGTCAGGACGTAGCGGTTGCCCACATTCACGAGCGCGAAGGTCGTCGATCCCGCGCCGCCGGCCGCGATGGCGGCAGCCTGCGTTCCCGTCGGGTTCTGGAGCCTGAGATACCCTGCCCCCGTCGGGTTCAGCGCGCTGTAGCGCTCGACGGGTTCGAAGCTCACCAGGTTGCTTGTGTAGCCGACGTGCCAGAAGGTGAAGGTCGAGAGGCCGGCGAATGCCGAGTTCATGCTCGACTGCATCAGTCCGAGTTGGTGGAACGCTCCGAACCTCGAAAGGGCCAAAGTGAGCGGCCACCGCTCGGCCGCCGCGTAGGGAGCGAACTCGGCCCCGTAGAAGAAGACCACCGGCCGCGCCCTGCCCCCACCCGTCGGGTCGGTCCACAGCGGATCGGACCCTCTGCCCGCCGGTCCTAGGGGCGTGATCGGGTTGGCCGGTGAGCTCACCCCCACGGTGTCGTAGACCGACTCGGGTACGGAGGCCAGGGAGGAGACCAACGACGAGGGGGCCGGATCGAAGGCCTCGGTGGTCGGGGTGGGGGCGGGGCCGGCGTTGTCGCGCACGAGCACCAAGGTTCCCAGGAGGCAGATCACGACGATGATCAGGCCGAGCGCCAGGTAGCGACGTGGCAGGCGGCGCCATGACGGCACCGGCGCGGTCTCGGGGGCGGCGTGGCCGGACTCGTTCATGGGACCGGGTCAGGTTAGCGAAGGGGCCCCTTTCGGTCCGGTCGCCGTCCGTTGGCGCCGCTACCCTCACGGGCGTGGCCGCACCGGTGGACATCGAGATCCGCCCGGCGGCCACGGTGATGGTGGTGCGCGACGCACCCGGCCCCGTCACGGGGACGGCGCTCGAAGTCCTCATGGTCCGGCGAAACCTGCGGTCGGATTTCGTGGGTGGGGCCTACGTGTTCCCGGGCGGCGCCGTGGACCCGCTCGATGCCGGTTCAGAGGCCGAAGCGTTGTGTGACGGCCGCAGCGACGCCGAGGCGAGCGCCCTTCTCGGCCTGGCCTCGGGAGGCTTGGCGTACTGGGTGGCGGCGGTCCGCGAGACGTTCGAAGAGGCGGGTCTCTTGTTGGCGCACCGGACCGCCGGCTCCCAACGGTTGGGAGGGGACGCTCGAGAGGCCACGCGGATCGATGCGGCCCGCGCTTCGGTGAATGCCGGGACGCGGCCGTTTCTCGATCTCTGCAAGGAGGAGCATCTGCGACTCGACGTCGGCGACATCCATTACTTCGCGCACTGGATCGCTCCTCGGGGAACGCCGCGCCGTTATGACACCCGCTTCTTCGTGGCGGGAGCGCCGCGGGGCCAGGTCGCCGCCCCGAGCGCCGACGGCGACGAGGGCGAGACGGTGGCCCACGTGTGGATCGCTCCCGCCGAAGCCTTGGCCCGACACCGCGCCGGCGTCATTCAGATCGTGGTGCCCACCGTACGGAACCTCCAGGCCATCTCCCGCTTCGCCACCGCCGCGGCGCTCCTCGACGCCGCGGCCGCCTCCTCTCGTGCCGTTCCCGTCGTCGAGCCACGGGTCGTCGCTGACGGCAACGGCGTTCGCATCGTCCTCCCCGGCGACCCCGGCTTCGAGATGGTGACGGCGCCCGCAGCCCTCGATCCCTCGGTGGAGGACTTCAACGAGGCCATGCGGGTGGCCGCGCTGCGGGTCAACCGCGAGGTGACCGGTCCCGATCGCGAGCCGGGCTCCGCGCGGTCCTGACCGAACACGCCGGGCTCAGCCGGTGCCCCGCTCCGCATCGGCGACCGCCGCCTCCACTCGCTCGAGCATGCGCGCCGAACATCCCGAGGGGTCGACCAGCGGGGCGACGTCTTCGGCGACGACGCGGGCGATGGAGGTGAAGGCGCGGCCGAGCGGGCTGGCGTCCGCCTCCAGCGCGACGGGGTTCCCGGCGTCACCGCCGGCCGCCATGTCCGGGTGGAGCGGGATGGTGCCCACCAGCGGGACGCCCAGTCCCGCGGCCAGCCGTTGTCCGCCGCCCGAGCCGAAGAGCGCGTAGGTGGTCCCGTGCTCACAGGTGAAGTCGCTCATGTTCTCGATCACCCCGGCAACCCGGAGATAGCCCTTTCGGGCCATGTCCGCGGCCCGAGCCGCCACCTTCTGGGCCGCCACCGGCGGCGTGGTGACCACGAGCATCTCGGTGCGCGGCAGCAGCCGGGCCAGGCTCATCTGGATGTCCCCCGTGCCCGGGGGGAGGTCGATGAGGAGGTAGTCGAGATCGCCCCAGTGGGCGTCCTGGAGGAACTGCTGCACCGCCCGGCTGAGGATGAGGCCTCGCCACATGATCGCCTGCTCCTCGTCGGCCAGGAACCCCATGGACAGGACGCGCACGGTGCCCGCGCCGATCGGGCGCTCGAGGGGGACCATCTTCCCGTCCCTCGCCTCCACCTCACCTTCCATGCCGAGCAGGCGGGGGACCGAGAAGCCCCAGATGTCGGCGTCGAGGATCCCGACCTGGAGGCCACGGGCAGCCAAGGCGACGGCCAGGTTCACCGTGACCGACGACTTGCCCACGCCACCTTTTCCCGAGGCGATGGCGAGCACCCTCGTGCGGGCCGCGACCGCCGTCTCGGGCGCCTCCTCCCTCGCCTTCCAGCGGGCGCGTGCCATGACGGCGGCCCGCTCCTCGGCGTCCATCGTGGCGACCTGCACCTCGACCGATCGGACCCACTCGAGGGACCCCACGTGGCTCACCACGTCGCGCTCGATCTGGTCCCGCATCGGGCAGCTGGCCACGGTCAGGGCGACGTCGACCACGACGCGATCCCCCTCGACCGCCACGCCGCGCACCATCCCCAGGTCGACGATCGTGTCGCCGAGCTCGGGGTCCATCACGCCGCGGAGCCGTTGGCGCACCTCTTCGGCACGTTCACCGCCGGTGGTCCCCGGGTCGGGGGGAGGCGAGGTCATGGGGAAATTCTACCTGCGTGCCCGGTATTTCCCCCGCTCCGATAGCATGGACCCGTTCGCCCCATGGGACGGCCCAAATGGGACGGCCCATCGGAAGGCCCAAATGGAAGGTAGAGCCAGGAGGATGCAGTGACGACCATCGCCACGTCCGTCAACATCGGGAAGAAGCCGGCGCCGGTGACGCTGAGCGACGCCGCTTCCTCCAAGGTCGCCGAGCTACTGGCGCAGGAGGAGGGGGACGAGCTGGCGCTGCGCGTGGCGGTGAAGCCGGGCGGGTGCTCGGGTTACAGCTACGAGATGTTCTTCGACTCCGAGGTCATGGCCGACGACGTCGTGCGTGAATTCGGAACGGTCAGGGTCGTCGTGGACGCGGCCAGTGCCGAGCTCCTGACGGGCTCGACGCTCGACTACAGCGACGGACTCCAGGGAGCCGGGTTCAACATCACGAACCCCAACGCCACGCGCACCTGCGGTTGCGGCTCGTCCTTCAGCTGATCCGCGGCCTGCGGGCCTTCGCCCCCTGAGCGCCGCCCCCGCCGAGGAGCCGGGAGTCGCCTTCGTCCTCAACGGTGAACCGGTGTCGGTGGCCGACGGCACCACGCTGCTCGATGCCGTGCGTGACGAACTCGGCTGTCGGTCGGTCAAGGACGGCTGCAGTCCGCAGGGACAGTGCGGGTGCTGCACCGTGTGGGTGGACGGCACGCCACGGATCTCGTGCGTCACGCCGATACGGCGCATTGCCGGCCGGCACGTGACCACCGTCGAGGGACTGCCCTGCGAACTGCGGACCCGCTGGAGCACGGCCTTCGTGACCCACGGAGCCTCCCAGTGCGGTTTCTGCACGCCGGGCATCCTCATGCGCCTCGCCGCGCTCGACCCGGGCCCATCGTGCCGCCGGCCGACACGCACGGACGTCGAGGCTGCGCTGAGGGCGCACCTGTGCCGGTGCACCGGCTGGCAGTCCATCGTGGAGGCCGCCTGCGCAGCCCTGGGCGTCGACGGCCCGGCCGGCCCGGTTGACGACGCGCCCCTCGATCCGCTGTTCGTCTCGTGGCGGGCTCAGGTGGAGGGGCCCGCCTTCCAGAGCGCCGGTCCCGGCGTGGTCCTGGGCGCCGGTGGGTTCGCCGACGACAGCGCCCCCGTCGGTGCGCGGGTCCAGCTCGGAGCCGACGCCCCGTTGTCGCCGGACCTGCGTACGGCACGGGCGCGGACCGGGCGCCAGGGGCGCAACTCCACGGTGCCGCTCTCGTATCCGCTGGAGGTGCCCGCCGGGGAGTGGGCGTTCACCCTGCGCACGACCTGGGTCGAGCCTGCTTACGTCGAGCCCGATGCCAGTTGGTGCCAACCCGGCGGCAGTCCGTCGCCTGCGCTGGCCAACGGGGGGGCGTTCGGAGGCAAGCGGCGCAGTCCCGTCCCAGCACTGGCGCGCCGACTGGCCGACGAGACGGATGACACCGTGAGGGTGCTCTGGCGGCGAGAGGACGTCGTGCGGCGCGGTCCCAAGCGACCCCCACTCGCCTTGGGGCTTCGGCCCGACGGGACCGGGATCGTCCGCATCGCCCGCCCCGCGGGTTCGACCGACCTCGGTCCGGCACTGGAGCGGCTGGCGGCGTGGTGTCCGGGCGTGGACGTGGAGGAGATCGAGGTGGCGGGGCCTCCGGTGGGACCCGACCTCCGCGGAGCGGTGTGGGCCGAGGTCATGGCGGCACGCGCCGTGGTGTCCGCCGCGCCCGCGCCGCCAGGAACCGGCGCGGCGGACATCGAGATCCCCGGCGGTGGCCGGGTCCGGGCCGAGCTGCAGCTCTCGGACCGAACGCGTGGCACCTTGGCCCTCGACGTGTGGGCGGGGGAGCCGCTCTGCGCGGTGACGCTGCGCTCCTACGCCCTGGGAGCGGCGCACCAGGCTCTCGGTCTGGTGTGGAGCGAGGGGATCGCGGTGGACGAGGGAGGGGAGCCGGTGGATCTGACGATCCGCTCGTTCGGCATCCTCGCCGCCATCGACATGCCCGAGGTCGCCGTGCGAGTGCACCCCGAGGACCGCTGGCCGGTCAACGGTTCCGATGCAGCGTTCGTCGCCACGATGGCGGCGGCCCACGTGGCCGAGAGGGGGACCGGGGCCCGGGCGGACCGGTGGCCGACGAGGCGCGCCACGGTGCGCGGACGGCACGCCACGTGACACCATCGCCCCGTGAGGATTTCGCCAGGAGAGAGGTGGCCCCATGAGCGCAGTCGTTGGTCCGTACTCCCCGGTTCGTCGGATCGGTGACTGGGTCGTCACGTCGGGCCAGCTCGGGCTGGTGTCCGACCGCTCGGGAGGCTCCGCGCTCGTCGTCGGGGGCACCGCCGTCGAGCTCCGTCAGGCGCTGCAGAACGTGGCCGAGGTGCTCGCCATTGAGGGCGCCACGCTGCCCGACGTGGTGAAGACGACGTTGTATCTGGTCGACATGGACGACTTCGCAGGGGTCAACGATGTCTGGATCGAGTACTTCACCGACAACCGCCCGACCCGCTCGACGGTCGCGGTGGCCGCGCTCCCCCTCGGGGCGCGAGCCGAGGTCGAAGCCTGGGCCTACGCTCCGGTGGTCTGAGGCGCCGGCGACCCGGCCGGAGTCGAAGGTGACGCGCCCGTCCCCGCGGCAGGAGTTCCGGCGGGGCCCCCACCATTGCGTGGCCCGCTCCCGGGGTGCCAGGCAACCTGTCCGAACCGGTAGCCCACCGATCGCACCGTCTGGATCAGATGCTGGTGCTCCTCGCCGAGCTTGGCCCGCAGCCGGCGGATGTGGACGTCAACCGTGCGCGCCCCTCCGTAGTACTCGTAGCCCCACACCCGGCTGAGGAGGGTCTCACGGGTGAAGACCTTCGCCGGGTGCCCCGCGAGGAAGCGGAGGAGCTCGTATTCCATGTAGGTGAGGTCGAGCACGCGCCCGGCCACGGCCGCTTGATACGTCTCGAGGTTGAGCATGAGCGGGCCGTACTCGATGATGTCGGGCCGCATGCTCTGGCCGGTTCGCCAGAACAGGTGCCCCAGACGGGCCACGAGCTCCTCGGGTCGGGCCGGCAGGACGCAGAAGTCGTCGTAGAGGTCGTCACGCAGCAGCAGCTCGCCGACCTGGTCGGCCCCGATCAAGAGGAGCAACGGGGTCATGGGCACCTCGCGGAGCCGCAGGTGCCGACAGAAGGCCACGGCGCCGGTCATGTCGTCGCCCGAGACCACGAGCGCCCCGGAGTAGCCGGGCGTCCGCCCGTCTGGTCCGGCCGCCGCGACGCCGTCGGTGCCGGCGACGCAGTGGTGCGTCAGGCCGGCGCTCTGGAGCGCCAGGGTCACCTCGGCGGGCAGCTCGGTCGGGAAACAGAGGAGGGGGTCCATGAGTCGGGTCGGGTCAGAGGAGCGGCAGGTAGCGATCCAGCTCGAACTGGGTCACCTGGGCCTGATAGGCGTCCCACTCCTCACGCTTGTTGCGGATGAACCACTCGAAGACGTGCGAGCCCAGGGTGTCGGCCAGCAGCTCGGACCCCTCCATCTCGTTGACCGCGTCGTGCAGGCTCGAGGGCAGCGGCTCGATCCCCTTCTTGGCCAGCTCCTTGGGAGTCAAGGTGAAGAGGTTGTCGTCGGCCTCCGGCGGCAACGGGTAGTCCTCGGACAGGCCCCGCAGCCCGGCCGCCAGGATCACGGCGAAGGCGAGGTACGGGTTGCAGGCGCCGTCGGGGGCCCGGTACTCGAGCCGGGTCGACTCGGGCTTGCCCATCTTGACCACCGGGACCCGCACCAGGGCGGAACGATTGTTGCGGGCCCAGCTCACGTGGACCGGCGCCTCGTAGCCGCCGATGAGGCGCTTGTAGGAGTTCACCCACTGGTTGGTCACCGCCGTGATCTCGCGGGCGTGGTGAAGGAGCCCGGCGATGAACCGGCGAGCCACCTCGGAGAGGCCGTAGCGGTCGTTCTCGTCGGCGAACGCGTTGCGCTCCCCCTGCCACAGTGAGATGTGGGTGTGCATGCCCGAACCCTGCACGCCGCCCATGGGCTTGGGCATGAAGGAAGCGAACACCCCTTCCTGGCGCGCCACCTCCTTGATCACCATGCGTGTCGTCATCACGGTGTCGGCCATGGTGAGGGCGTCGGTGTAGCGCAGGTCGATCTCGTGCTGGCTGCGGGCGTCCTCGTGCTGGGTGTGCTCGACGGGGATCCCCATCTCCTCGAGCACGAGCACGGACCGACGCCGGAGCTCGCTGGTGAGATCAGCCACCGTGAGGTCGAAGTAGGAGCCCGAGTCGAGCGGCTGGGGTCCGCTGGCCGGGTCGGAGTCGGCGAAGTAGAAGTACTCCACCTCGGGTGCGGCGAAGAAGGTGTACCCGGCCGTGTGCGCCCGCTCGAGGGTCCGCTTCAGCGCGTACCGAGGATCGCCCTCGAACGGCGTGCCGTCGAGGTTGGCGATGTCGCAGAAGACACGGGCGACCTGGGCGTCGTCCTGGTGCCAGGGCAGGAGCTGGAAGGTGGTCGGGTCGGGACGGGCCAGCACATCGGCTTCCTGCACCCGGCTGAACCCGTCGATGGCCGACCCGTCGAAGGTCATTCCCTCGTCGAGCGCGTTCTCCAGCTCGACCGGCGTGATGTTGAACCCCTTGGGGGTTCCCAGCACATCCGCGAACCAGAGCTGGACGAAGCGGATCCCCCGCTCTTCGACGGTCCGCAGCACGTAATCGCGTTGGCTCTGCACCGCACAAGCTTCGCATGCGCGCGGAACCCACTCCGTCTGGGGCCTCGCCGTCGGTCGACCCCCCGGGCGAGCCGGACTCCTCCTGGGGGCGGACCGGCGCGCCGGTAATCTGGGACGGTGCCGACCCTGCGGCTGGCCGCCGCACAGATCAACACCGTCGTCGGTGACCTGGCGGGCAACGTCCAACGCCTGCTCGAGGCGCTGGCCGGGGCCGAGAGGGCCGGAGCGGACCTCTGCGTGACACCCGAGCTGGCCATTCCCGGCTATCCGCCCGAGGATCTGTTGCTCAAGCCCGGGTTCGTGGCGGACAACGTGGCCGCGCTCGAGAAGGTGGCCGCGGCCACGGGCCACTGCGTCATGGTGGTCGGCTTCGTCGGCGCGGCGCCCGGCGGAGAGGGCCTGGCCAACTCCGCGGCGGTCTGCGCCGGTGGCCGGGTGCTGGGCGTCTACCGCAAGCACTTCCTCCCCAACTACGGGGTCTTCGACGAGCAGCGTTGGTTCTTGCCCGGCACCGAGCCCCCGACCCTGTTCGGCATCGCGGGGGCGTGGGTGGGGGTGTCCATCTGCGAGGACGTGTGGTTCGACGACGGGCCGGTGGCCCAGTCCGGCCGGGCCGGCGCCGACGTGGTCGTCAATCTCAACGCGTCGCCCTACAACCGCGGGCGCCGGACGGACCGCCTGGCCATGCTCAGCGGCCGGGTGGCGGAGGCCGGTTGCGCCGTGGCCTACGTCAACCAGGTCGGAGGCCAGGACGAGCTCGTCTTCGACGGGGACTCGCTGGTGGTGGCGGCCGACGGGTCGCTCCTGGCCTCGGGGGCCCAGTTCGCCGAAGACCTGGTCGTGGTCGACCTGCCCCTCCGCGCCGCCCGGCCCCACGCGGTGACGACCCTGCTGCCCCGGGTCGCGGTGACCGAGGCCGTCGCCCACACCGGCGGCGCCTCGCGCCCCGCGATACCGGTGGCCTCCCCCCGTCCGGTCCTGGGCGAGCACGCCGAGGTGTACGCCGCACTCGTCCTCGGCACCCGCGACTACCTGGCCAAGAACGGCTTCACCGACGTCGTGGTGGGTCTCTCGGGCGGGATCGACTCCTCACTCGTGGCGACGGTCGCCGTCGATGCCCTCGGCCCGGCGCGGGTGCACGGCATCGCCATGCCGTCGCGCTATTCGAGTGACGCATCGCACGACGACGCCTCCGCCCTGGCGGCGCGACTGGGGATCGATCTCACGGTCGTGCCCATTGAGGAGGCGCACGTCGCCTTCGCGTCCATGCTCGCCCCCGTGCTCGGGCGCGAGCCGTTCGGCCTGACCGACGAGAACCTCCAGTCCCGCCTGCGCGGCGTCGTCCTGATGGCGCTTTCCAATGCCAGAGGATGGATCGTGCTGACCACAGGGAACAAGAGCGAGATGGCCACGGGCTACTCCACCCTCTACGGGGACTCCGCAGGTGGGTTCGCGGTGATCAAGGACGTCCCCAAGACGCTGGTCTACGACCTGTGCCGGTATCGCAACACCCAGGCCGTGCTCGATGGCCTGCCCGCGCCCATCCCCGACCGCGTGCTCGACAAGCCGCCTTCGGCCGAGCTGCGTCCCGACCAGCGTGACGACCAGTCGCTCCCGCCCTACGAGGAACTCGACCCGGTGCTCCAGGGTTACGTCGAGCGGGACCGCACGGCGGCGGACCTCGTGGCCGAGGGATTCTCCCCGGCGCTCGTCGACCGGGTCGTGGCCCTCGTCGACGGGGCCGAGTACAAGCGGCGCCAGATGCCTCCCGGCGTGCGGATCAGCACCAAGGCGTTCGGGAGGGACAGGCGCATGCCCATCACGAACCGCTACCGCTCCTCGGCGACCGAGGGACGGGGTGGCTGACTCCGCGCCGGTCGCTGCCGCGGACCCGTCGCCTCGGGCGCCGGTTGCGGCGCCCCCCCGGTGGCGAGGGATCGACGAGCTGGCCGGGCTGGTGGGTGCCTACTGCTGGTTGGAGCACCGGATCTTCACCGTGAGCGGGAGCTGGGCCACGGGACCGAGCGACGCGGAGCCCGCGCTGCGGGTGTGGTGCGCCGCGGTCTCGCGCCGTCACGGCGCCCTGGCCCAGCGCTGGGCCGAGCGGCTCCCCCTACGGGCGGGGGTCGACCGGGCGTCCCTGGTGAAGGCCCCGAGCGGGCCTCTCGACGGTCTCCTCGGGGCGCTGGCCGACGAGCCCGCGGCCCGGGCCGGGATCACCGCCCTGGTCACGACGTTGCTTCCCCGCCTGGTCGACACCTACACCACGCACCTCAGGGAGGCTTCCCCGGTGAGTGAAGCCCCGGTGATGGAGGTGCTCGCGGAGGCCGGGAGGGCGGTCACCGCGGAGATCAGGGACGGAGCCCACCTGCTGGCACCCCGTCCCGGGGACGTTCCCCTCGAGGGTTCCGATGCCTCGGCCCGCCTGTCCCTGGTCGTCGCCGCCCTCGAACAGGCGTTTGTTGCAGCGGGCGTTTTCCCTGCTGGGCACGCATCTTGACAGCGCCATTACACTGTCTTGGCAGCACGCGCGCGCCGGGAACGGGCGAGGGCTGCGTGGAACGAGCCCGATCGTCCGGCCAGGTCCCCCTGTCCGGGCTCAGGGACGGAAGTTGAGGCAGGATCTTGGCGAAGGAACGAATCGAGCGCGACGACGAGGACCTCGTCCGGCTCTACCTTACCGACATCGGCCAGTACCCGCTCCTGACCAAGGACGACGAGGTACGGCTGGCCCAGGCCATCGAGGCGGGGCGGGCTGCCGAGGGGGAGATGGCGAAGGCCCCCAAGGGCCTGACCACGGCAAAGAAGCGGGAGTTCCGGCGCGCCGTCATGGAAGGCGAGCAGGCCCAGCAGACGTTCGTGCAGTCGAACCTGCGACTGGTGGTGTCGATCGCCAAGAAGTACCAGGCCTCCGGCCTTCCGCTGCTCGACCTGATCCAGGAAGGCAACCTGGGCCTCATGCACGCCGTCGAGAAGTTCGACTGGCGGAAAGGCTTCAAGTTCTCCACCTATGCCACCTGGTGGATCCGCCAGGCAATCACCCGGGGCATCGCCAACACGGGCCGCACCATCCGGCTCCCGGTGCACGCCGGGGACACGTTGGCCCGTGTGCAGAAGGCACAGGCCCGGCTCGAACTGAAGCTGGGCCGGCCCGCCACGCTTGCTGAGCTCGGCGTCGAGGTCGAGATGCCCGAGGACAAGCTGGTCGAGGCGCTCCGCTTCCGGGCCGAGCCCCTCTCACTCTCCGAGCCGCTCCGCGAGGACGGGGATGCCGAATTGGGCGACGTCGTCGAGGACCGCTCGGCCGAGTCGCCCTTCGAGGTTGCGGCGGTGTCGCTGCTCCCCGACGAGATCGGCCGGCTGCTCTCACCGCTCGACGAGCGCGAGCGTGAGATCCTGCGCCTGCGTTTCGGGCTGGACAGGGGTGAGCCGCGAACGCTCGAAGAGGTTGGCGAGCACTTCAACCTGACCAGGGAGCGCATCCGCCAGATCGAGGCGCGGGCGATGTCGAAGCTGCGCCACCCGTCCTCGGACACCGGGGCCCGGGACCTGCTGACTGTCTAGCCGAGCCCGCCTCGCGCCTAGGCTTGTCGTCCATGAAGAAGCTGATCATCCTGGCCCTGCTGGTCGCCCTCGGCATCGTCGCCGCCCGCCGCCTGCGCGAGGCGTAGACCGCCCCGGGGAGCCCGGAGCCCCCAGCCCGTCTCCGTTCGGTCGACCCCGGCCGGGTCAGGCGGCGTGCGCGTGCGCGTGGCGCGCCCGGAGCCCGCGGCGCCACAGGAGTAGTGCGGCGCCGGCCACCGCGAGGCTGGTGGTCACCACGGGCGTGGTCCGTCCGACGCGGTCACGCAGCCTGATCGGCTTGGTGAAATTGCGGATCTCCCACCCGCGCTCGCGCGCCACCTTGGCCAGGGCGCGGTCGGGATTGATGGCGACAGGGCGACCGACGGCTTCCAGCATGGGTAGGTCGGTGGCCGAGTCCGAGTAGGCGCTGCTGGTGGCCAGGTCGATGCCCACCCGCTCGGCCAGCTCCCGCATGGCCACCGCCTTCGACTCACCGTAGGCGTAGAAGGCCATGCGCCCCGTGTAGCGCCCCTCTTCGTCGACCTCGCCCCGCGAGCAGATGGCGCCGTCCACCCCGAGCATGTCGGCCAACGGAAGGACAATTTCTTCTGGGGAGGCCGAAACCAAGTAGACCCGGTGTCCGGCGGCGCGATGGCGCTCCATGAGCTCGAGCGCCTCGGAGTACATGATCGGCTCAATCGTCTGGAGCATGGTCTCGCGGACGATCTGGCGCACCTGGGCCCGGTCCCACCCCTTGGTGACCGCGAGCATGGACTCGCGGACCCGGGCCAGGCGCTCCTCGTCCGCGCCGAAGTACAGGTAGATGAGCTGTGAGATCGCCGCCCGGGCCACCAGGCGGCGATTGATGAGCCCGCCCTTGAGGAAGGGCCGACCGAAGGCGGCGATCGAGGCGCGGTCGATGACCGTCTTGTCCAGGTCGAAGAACGCCGCCTCCATACCTTTATGGTACGGGCGATGCATCACTGCGCTTGAGCGCGCGTGACGGCTCGACGGCACAGAGATGAACGTCAGGTGGTTCTGAACAGGGCGGTCATGGGGTCGTGGAGCGGGTGCCGGCCGGTTGCGGTCAACCGAGGGCTTCGGCGATGAAGAGCTCGTGCACCGCCTGCTCGGCCTGCGCCGTCACCAGCACGAGCACCTCGTCGCCCGACTGGAGCGTGGTGTCACCGCGGGGGACGATGAGGCGGTCGGCCCGGACCACCGCCACGACGACCGCATCCCGGGGGAAGTCCAGATCGGCGATCGCCGTGTCCCTTGCGGGGGAGTCGTCGGCCAGGGTGATCTCGACCAGATGCGCCGAGCCCCCCTGGAACTGGAGCAGTCGTACCAGTGAGCCGACCGAGACGGCCTCCTCGACCAGCGCGGTGAGCAGCTGGGGTGTCGAGACCGAGACGTCGACTCCCCAGGACTCGGTGAACAGCCACTGGTTCTTGGGGTGGTTGACCCTGGCCACCACCCGCGGGACGGCGAATTCCTGCTTGGCCAGCAGCGAGATCACCAAGTTGTCCTCGTCGTCCCCGGTGGCTGCCACTACGACGTCCACACTGGCCAGCCCTGCGGCGTCGAGCGAGGAGACCTCACAGGCATCGGCGGCGATCCACGTGACGTCGAGGGTGGGCCGCAGCCGCTCGACGAGCTCGGGATCCTGTTCCAGGACGAGCACCTCGTGCCCATTGGCGTACAGGTCCGACGCGATCGCGGTGCCCACGCTCCCCGCCCCCGCGATGGCGACCTTCATACTCCGCCCTCCCCGCTCCCGCCGTCGCCGTGCGCCAGCACGTCGTCGAGATCGCGCCTGGCGTCGTCGAGCACGGCGAGATGCAGGACGTCGCCCTCTTGGCCGATGAGCTCGGATGCGTCCAGCCGGGGCACGCCGGCGCGGGTGACCGCGACGAGGGTCAGGCGGCCGGGCTGCTCCAGGTCGCACAGCGCCTTGCCCGCCCAGGACTCGGGCAGCGAGCGGTCGAGCAGGGTCAGCCGCCCCGTCGGGTCGGACCAGTCGCCGACGTCCTCGTCGGGCAGCAGGCGCCGGCGGACCTGGTCGATGGTCCAGGTGACGGTCGCGACGGTGGGGATGCCGAGGCGTTGGTAGATCTCCGCCCGCCGCGGGTCGTAGATCCGGGCCACGACGTTGGGGATCTTGTACGACTCCCGGGCGATCCGCACGGTCAGGATGTTGGTGTTGTCGCCGCTGGTGACTGCGGCCAGCGCGTCGGCCTCGAGCGCCCCCGCCTTCTCGAGGTCGTCGCGGTCGAACCCCGATCCCACGATGCACGGCCCGTTCCACTCCTTCAGGCGCCGGAAGGCCCGGGAGTTCTTGTCGATCACCGAGACGGAATGGCCCTCCGCGCTCAACGAGATGACGAGGCCCGACCCCACGCGGCCACACCCGACGACGATCACATGCACGACACAGTGCAACACGCCAGGTCGGGTCTTGCAAAAGTGGGCCGGGCGTTCCTGTGCCCGCCTCGCGGCGCCGGATCCTCGCTGGTCGGGGCGGCGGCCGAACCCCGGGCACCTGCGCAGCCCATGATTTACTGAGCGGGTGGAGGAAACGGCAGCCAGAGGTGCCGGCGTGGCGGACCCACCCGGAACGGGTGTGATCGTTCCCACCTCGGTGCCTCCGGACGCTGGCGCACGCATGAAGCCCGCCGCGTCCACTCTATTGCAACTCGATCTCCCCGAGACCCTCCGCTACCGCATCAAGAACCGGTTGCTCGGGCCTCCCATCGCCACCGAGCGCCAGTCCAGCGAGCGACTGGGCAAGCCCACCGCCCTGGCCGTCTTGTCCTCGGACGTCATCTCCTCATCGGCCTACGCCACCGAGCAGATGCTCCTTCCCCTGATCCCGATCATCGGCGTGGCCGCGTTCTCGTTGGTCATCCCCATCAGCCTCGCGGTGATCTTCGTCCTTCTCTTCGTGACCCTCTCGTACCTCGAGGTGGTCAAGGTGTACACGAAGGCCGGAGGGGCCTACGTGGTGGCCCGCGAGAACTTCGGCCTGAACGTCGCCCAGGTGGCCGCCATGTCGTTGCTCATCGACTACACGTTGACGGTGGCGGTGTCGGTGGCGGCCGGCGTGGCCGCGATCACCTCCGTGGTCCCGAGCCTGGTCCCCTATACGACGTGGATCGCCATCGGCCTGGTGATCCTCCTCGCCTACGGGAACCTACGTGGCATTCGAGAGGCCGGCCGCACATTCGCCGTCCCCACCTACTTCTTCATCGCCAACATGGTGCTGCTCATCGCCTCGGGCATCTACAAGGAGGTGATGGGGACCCTGCACGCCCATCCGATCACCGGGCACCCCGGCTCGGTCCCCATCGGGTCGCCGGCCAGCGGACTGCTCTACGGAGCCACCGTGTTCGTGCTGCTCAAGGCGTTCGCCTCGGGAGGCTCGGCCCTGACCGGGACGGAGGCCATCTCCAATGGCGTGAGCGTCTTCCGCAAGCCGGAGTCGCGCAACGCCCGGATCACGATGGTCCTGATGGCGACGATCCTCGGGTCCCTCGTCCTCGGGGTCTCCGCGCTGGCCTCCATCACCCACCCGGTGCCCTACGTCTCGGGCACCCCCACCGTGATCTCCCAGGTGGCCAAGTACGTCTACGGGACCCAGGGGCTCGGTGGGGTCCTGTACGCCATGCTCCAGATCGGGACGACCCTGATCCTCATCCTGGCGGCCAACACGAGCTTCACCGGGTTCCCCTTCCTCGCCAGCTTCGCGGCCGAGGACTCCTATCTGCCGCGCCAGCTGACCAAGCGCGGGCACCGCCTGGTGTTCTCGACCGGGATCATCGTGCTCACCGTCGTGTCCATACTCCTGCTCCTCATCACCCGGGCCCGAGTGGACAGCCTGATCCCGCTCTACGCCATCGGCGTGTTCACGGGGTTCACCATGGCCGGGGCGGGGATGGCGAAGTATCACCTGCGTCATCGCGAGGACCACTGGAGACGGCGACTGGCCATCAACGGCACCGCCTCGGTGCTCTCGGCCATCGTGCTGGTGATCATCGCGGTGGCCAAGTTCAGCCAGGGGGCCTGGGTTATCCTGATCATCCTCCCCTTGGGCGTGCTCGTCCTCTTGCGGCTGCATCGCCAGTACGCGGACGAGGAGCACCAACTCGAAGAGGGAGCGGCCGAGGCGGCTGCGGCGCGGGTGCTCAACCGGCACGTCGTCATCGTCCTGGTCGACCGCCTGGACATGGCCACGGCACGGGCCCTCCAGTACGCCCGGACGCTCAACCCCGACGAGTTGCGCGCGGTGCACTTCACGCTGGACAGTCGGGTGTCGGCCGAGCTCGTCGCCGAGTGGAGCCGGCTCGGACTGGCCCGCCTGCCGCTCGACGTCGAGGAATGCGAAGACCGGCGGCTGGGCCGCGCCGTCCTCGAACTGGCGGCCGAGACGGTGGCCGATCAGGAGACCGAGCTGACCATCCTGCTGCCGCGACGGGGCTTCGCCACCGGCTGGCATCGCCTGCTCCACGACGGCACGGCCGACCGGATCGGCGCCGGGGTAGCGCAGCTCCAGCACGTCAGCGCCACCGTCGTGCCCTATCAACTCAGCGGTGGGTGGTTCTCGACCCGACGCACCCATGACCGTGACGATGGGCAGAACGGAAAGGCCGCCACGCCGGCCGGGACCCGTTCCGATCGCTCGGTGGAAAGGGCGACCCGACGGGCCGCCGAGCGACAGGCTGCGGACGCCTCTTTCGAGCGGGTGGCGTTCGGGAGCCACACCGGGGAGACCACGCCCATCGGCCAGGTGGAGTGGCGTCAGCGCGCTCGGATCGCCGGCCGGGTCAAGTCGGTGCGGACCCAGCCCCGCGCCGGCACCTCGAACCTCGAGTGTGTCCTGGCCGACGGCACCGGCAAGATCCTCCTGGTGTTCCAGGGTCGTCGCCAGATCGCGGGGATTGAACCCGGGGCACGCCTCGTCGTCGAGGGCATGGTCGGCGACTGGGCCCGCCGGCAGGCCATTCTCAATCCCGCGTACGAGCTGGTCCAGGCCAGCTCCGAGACGCATCCGCCCGACTGAGGGCGTCGGGGGCGACGGATTCGGGAGGGGGCGCCGAAATTGCCCGTCCGGGCGCCAGTCGCTAACGTGCCCCCCGGCCCGGCGTCGGGTGCGACCTCGTCGGCGCGCCCTCGGCCTGGGGTGACATCGAGTGCAATCGTGCTGAGCGCTGCCGCACCGCACGGAGGAGGGCGCCTCCGTCTCCTCCCCGCCACACGGACAGGAACAGAAAGGGCACACCGGGAATGATCAATCTCCTCGCAGCCGAAGGTGGCTATCAGAACTTCCACCTCGGCGGGGTGGACAAGACGTGGCTCTACATCTGCCTGATCGCCGGGGTCGTCGGCATCATTGCCGGTCTGCTGCTCGCCCGTAACGTCCTCGCCTTCGATTCGGGCACTCCGAAGATGAAGGAGATCGCGCTCGCCGTCCAGGAGGGGGCCCAGGCGTTCCTGGCCCGCCAGTTCCGGGCCATCGTGATGATCATCATCCCGCTGGCCATCCTGATCTTCTTCACCGCCACCAAGGTGGTGAGGCCCGACGGGGGCGTCGCCCTGACGTTCCAGCAGGACGGCATCTACCGGGTGATCTGCTTCCTCTTCGGTGCCGCCTTCTCCGGACTGACCGGTTTCATCGGCATGAGCATCGCCGTGCGCGGCAACGTGCGCACGGCGGCGGCGGCCTCGGAAGGCGGCGGCATGGCGGGAGCACTCCGCGTCGCCTTCCGGACCGGGGCGGTCACGGGCATGCTCTGCGTGGGGCTCGGGCTGGCCGGCGCCACCGCCATCGTCCTCATCTTCCAGAACTCGGCCACGGCGGTCCTGATCGGTTTTGCCTTCGGGGCCTCCCTCCTCGCCCTCTTCATGCGTGTGGGCGGCGGCATCTTCACCAAGGCGGCCGACGTCGGCGCCGACCTGGTGGGCAAGGTGGAGGCCGGCATCCCCGAGGACGACCCGCGTAACGCGGCGACGATCGCCGACAACGTCGGTGACAATGTGGGTGACTGCGCAGGCATGGCGGCGGACCTCTTCGAGTCATACGAGATCACGATCATCTCGTCCCTCATCCTCGGCTTCTCGGCCTTCAGGACCATCGGACACAACCCCACCCCTGCCGTCCTCTACCCGCTCATCGTCCCGGCCATCGGGATCTTCGCCTCGGTGATCGGCGTGCTCGTGGTACGGGCCCGCAAGAACGACCGCAACGCGCTGGCCCCGATCAACCGGGGCTTTTGGCTGGCCGCGCTGCTCACCGTGGTGGGCGCCTTCTTCGTGGCCCAGTACTACGTGCACAACCTCAAGGTGTTCTATGCCGTGCTGACCGGCGTGATCCTCTCGTTGGTGGCGAGCCAGATCACCGAGCAGTTCACCTCGACCGAGCGGGGCCCGGTCAAGGAGATCGCGGTCTCGGCGCGCACCGGGCCCGCCACCACCGTGCTCTCCGGCATCTCCATCGGCCTGGAGTCGTCGGTGTGGGCCATCATCGCCATCGCGATCGCCATCGGGGTGGCGATCGGCCTGGGCGACGGCAACATCGAGCTGACCTTCTACCTCGTCGCCCTCATCGGCATCGGGCTGCTGGCGACGGCCGGCATGGTGGTCTCCGAGGACAGCTTCGGTCCGGTGTCGGACAACGCGGCGGGCATCGCCGAGATGTCGGGAGAATTCACCGGCGAGGCCGAGCGGATCATGGTGAGTCTCGACGCCGTGGGGAACACCACCAAGGCCATCACCAAGGGTGTGGCCATCGGGTCGGCCGTTATCGCGGCCGTCGCGCTCTTTGCGTCGTTCATCGAGACCATCGGGCAGCAGATCCCGAGCCTGCACGCGACCGGCTCGAAGCTCTTCAGCGTGATCCAGATCAACGTGGCCAACCCCACGACCTTCATCGGCCTCCTCATCGGCGGCTCGATCGCGTTCCTCTTCTCGTCGCTGGCCATCCGGGCGGTCGGCCGTTCGGCCGGCACCGTAGTGCTCGAGGTGCGGCGCCAGTTCCGCGAGCACCCGGGCATCATGGACTACACCGAGAAGCCCGAGTACGGGAGCGTCATCTCCATCTGCACCGCGGCGGCCCAGCGCGAGCTGGCCACGCCAGCGCTGCTGGCCATCCTGGCCCCGGTCATCGTGGGCTTCGGGATCAACTATCTGGCGCTCGGAGCCTTCCTGGCCGGCACCATCCTGACCGGGCAGTTGATGGCGAACACGTTGTCGAATTCGGGCGGGGCATGGGACAACGCGAAGAAGTACATCGAGGACGGCAACGAGGGCGGCAAGGGCTCGGAGGCGCACAAGGCCGCCGTCATCGGCGACACCGTAGGCGACCCCTTCAAGGACACCGCGGGTCCCGCGCTCAACCCGATGATCAAGGTGATGAACCTCGTCTCGCTCCTCATCCTCCCGGCGGTCATCTCGTTGCAGCACAACACCGGGGCGCGCCTGGCCATCGCCGGCGCCTCGCTGGTGATCCTGCTCGGTGCCCTGGCCTTCTCCAAGCGGGCGCCCGAGCCGATGGACGCAGAGGCAGCCGAAACCAGCCGGGCCGAAGCAGCGGTTGCGTCGGCCGATTGACCTGGTCAGCCAGCCGCCGGGCCCGCCGACGACCTCGCGGCGCGCGAGGTCGTGCTTGACAGCCGGGCCGGACGGCCCGCACTCTGACGTCACCATGCGCAGCGCCACACCACTTCGAATCCCCACCGACGGGGCGTGCCATGGGTAAGGCACTGGTCATCGTGGAGTCGCCGGCCAAGGCGCGCACCATCAGCGGGATGTTGGGCCCCGATTTCATCGTGGAATCGTCGGTCGGGCACATCCGCGACCTGCCGCGGGGCGGACGAGGTGCCTGCCGCGTACAAGGGCGAGTCGTGGGCACGACTCGGGGTCGATGTCGACAACGGATTCAAGCCGCTCTACGTCGTCTCGGCTCCCAAGAGGTCGGTGGTGGCCAACCTGAAGAAGCTCCTCAAGGGTGCCGACGAGCTGTACCTCGCCACCGACGAGGACCGCGAAGGAGAGTCGATCGCCTGGCACCTCTCCGAGGTGCTCAACCCGACGGTGCCGGTGAAGCGGATGGTGTTCCACGAGATCACCCCAGCCGCCATCGCCCGCGCGGTCGACGAGTGGCGCGAGCTCGACCGGCGCCTGGTCGACGCCCAAGAGGCGCGCCGGATCCTCGACCGGCTCTACGGCTACGAGGTCTCCCCCGTGCTGTGGCGCAAGGTGATGCCCCGGCTCTCGGCCGGTCGGGTCCAGAGCGTGGCCACCCGCATGGTGGTCGAGCGGGAACGTGCCCGTATGCGCTTCCGCTCGGCGACCTGGTGGGGTGTGGAGGGTGCCTTCACGCATCCGGGCACCCCACCGCGCTTCGGCGCCACGCTGGTGGCGCTCGGCGGCACCGCCATCGCGACGGGGAAGGACTTCGACGAGCACGGCGAGCGCACCGGCAGGTCCGAGGTACGGGTGCTCGGCGAGGCGGAGGCGACCTCGCTGTCCACGGCGCTGGCCGGCCGATCCTTCACCGTCAGCGCGGTCAACGAGAAGCCGTTCCGGCGTTCGCCGGCGGCACCGTTCATCACCTCGACGCTCCAGCAGGAGGCCGGTCGCAAGCTGCGCTTCAGCGCCCAGCGTGCCATGCAGGTGGCCCAGCGTCTCTACGAGCAGGGATTCATCACCTACATGCGCACCGACTCGACCACTCTTTCGGAGCAGGCGCTCACCGCGGCGCGCACGCAGGCCCGCGAGATGTACGGGGATGCCTTCGTGCCCGATGCGCCCCGTCGCTACGAGCGCAAGGTGAAGAACGCCCAGGAGGCACACGAGGCCATTCGGCCGGCGGGAGAGTCGTTCCGCACGCCCGAGCAGGCGGCCCGCGAGCTCTCAGGGGACGAACTCCGCCTCTACGAGTTGATCTGGAAGCGCACGGTCGCCTCCCAGATGAACGACGCCACCGGGACGAGCGCGCAGATCCGCCTCACCTCGACCGTGCCCGGGGGCACCGCGCGGGACCAGGAGGCCGAGTTCTCGGCGAGCGGCCGGGTCATCGCCTTTCCCGGATTCCTGCGTGCCTACGTCGAGGGCGAGGACGACCCTGAGGCCGAGCTGGCCGACCGGGAGGTCGTCCTGCCCACCTTGGCGGTGGGCGACACGGTCCAGGGCGCCGAGTTCGTCCCGGGCGACCACGCCACCCAGCCGCCGGCCCGCTACACCGAGGCATCCCTTGTCAAGGCCATGGAGGAGCTGGGGGTGGGCCGGCCGTCCACCTATGCCAGCGTCATCGCCACCATCCTCGACCGAGGGTACGTGTGGAAGAAGGGTACGGCGCTCGTCCCGAGCTTCACCGCCTTCGCCGTGGTGGGACTGCTCGAGCGCTACTTCGGCGATCTCGTCGACTACGGGTTCACCGCAAGCATGGAGGACGATCTCGACGAGATCGCCGCCGGCCGCGAAGAGGTGCTGCCCTGGCTGACCCGGTTCTACTTCGGCAGTGCCGTGCCCGACGCGGTCGCCGGGGTCCCCAACGGCCGTGCGGGCGCATCGGGGGCGCGCGGCGACGACGTGGACGCCGTTGGCCTCAAGGCGACGGTGGCGTTGCACCTGAGTGAGATCGACGCACGTGAGATCAACTCCATCCCGCTGGGCGTGGGGGGCGATGGCCAAGAGATCGTGGCGCGGGTTGGGCGCTACGGCCCGTACCTCCAGCGCGGTGACGACCGGGCTTCCATCCCCGACGACCTCGCGCCCGACGAGCTCACGGTCGCCCGCGCCGAGGAGATCCTCGCCGCGCCCTCACACGACCGCGTGCTCGGAATCGATCCCGGGAGCGGGTTGGACATTTCGCTCAGAGCCGGACGATTCGGCCCCTACGTCCAGGTGGGTGACCTGGTCGAAGGAGGCGAGAAGCCCCGGACGGCCTCCCTCTTCTCGTCGATGGATCCCTCGACGCTCACCCTCGAGCAGGCACTCGAGCTGCTGCGCATCCCCCGGACCGTTGGCACCGACCCCGACACGGGAGAGGAGGTCGTCGCCCACAACGGGCGCTTCGGCCCCTACCTCAAGCGTGGTTCCGACACGCGCAGCCTGACCAGTGAGGAGCAGTTGCTGAGCGTGAACCTCGACGAGGCACGGGCGCTCTTCGCGCAACCCAAACAGCGTCGGGGACGTGCCGCCGCGGCGCCCCTGCGCGAGGTGGGCACCGACCCGTCCACGAACCTCCCGATCGTTGTGAAGGAGGGTCGTTTCGGCCCGTACGTGACCGACGGAACCACCAACGCCAGCCTCCGCAAGGGCGACTCCGTGGAATCCATTGACATCGAGCGCGCCTCGGAACTGCTGGCGGAGCGCCGGGCTGCGGGACCCTCGACCCGTAAGAAGGCGGCCAAGAAGGCGCCGGCCAAGAAGCGAAAAGGCGCCGGCCAAGAAGCCAGCCAAGACGGCGGCGCCGGCCAAGAAGGCGGCCAAGAAGGCGGCGCCGGCAAAGAAGGCCGTCGCCGGCGTGGAGACCGCACCGACCGACGAGGGCTGATGGCGGCCCGAGGTCGCCTGATCGCGCTCGAGGGGATCGACGGGTGCGGCAAGTCCACCCAGGCCCGGGCCGTGGCCGCGGCACTCGGGGCTCAGCTCACCTTCGAGCCCGGTGCGACTCCGGCCGGGGCCGAACTGCGTCGCATACTCCTGGCGCCTGATGCCCCGCACCTGTCCCTCCGGGGCGAGGCACTCCTGATGGTGGCCGATCGGGCCGAGCACGTGGCGAACGTGGTTGAGCCGGCGCTGGCCTCGGGGGCGTGGGTGGTGACCGATCGCTACGCCGATTCGACCATCGCCTACCAGGGCTACGGACAGGGCCTCGATCCGCAGGCACTGGCCACCTTGGTGGCTTGGGCCACCGACGGCGTGGTGGCGGACCTGGCCGTGCTGGTGGACGTGCCCGTGGAGGTGGCGACGGCGCGACTGGCCGGGGCGAGCGGTCGTGGCGGCCCCGACAGACTGGAAGGCCTGGGTGGTGCGTTCGCCGGCCGCGTCCGCCAGGGCTTCTTGGCCCTGGCCGCCGCCGAACCCTCGAGGTGGCTCGTCGTCGACGGACGCGAGGAGCCCGACACCTTGACCTCGCAGATCGTGGGTGCCGTGCGGAGCCGGTTCGGGGATCCGCCCGGAGCGCTCCGGTGACGTCCGAGGTGATGCGGCCCGCACCCGAGCTCTTTTCGGCGGTGGTCGATCAGAGCGAGGCGGTCGCAGCCTTGTGTGCGGCGGCTGCACATCCGGTCCACGCCTACCTGTTCCGGGGCCCGGCGGGACGCGGGGGCCTGGCGGCCGCGTACGGATTCGCCGCCGCGCTGTTGTGTGCCGACGGGGGCTGCGGCGAGTGCGCCACCTGCCGTGCCGCGCTGGCAGGCACCGATCCGGACCTGCACGTGGTGCGACGCAGCGGCGCGTCGGTGACCATCGGGGAGATCCGCGACATCGTGGCCCTGGCTCAGCGCCGCCCGCTGCACGCCACCCGCCAGGTCATCGTGGTGCTCGACGTCCACCTGGCCGCCCCGCGGGCCCCCGCCCTACTCAAGACGCTCGAAGAACCCCCGGGCGACACGGTCTTCGTGCTCCTTGCCGACGAAGTGGTGCCCGAACTGGCCACGGTGGCCAGTCGTTGCGTGGAGGTGGTGTTCCCGCCCGTTCCTCGCGACGCCATTGCCCGCTGGCTGGCCGATGCGGGGGTGCCGGCCGACACGGCTGCGGTCGTGGCCGACAGCTGCGGGGGTGATCCCGAGCGGGCCCGGGTCATGGTCGACGACCCCGATGTCGCGGCGCGTGCCGCCCTGTGGGCGTCGGTGCCCGACGAGCTGCGCTCCGAGGGCGTCTCGGCCTGGCGACTGGCCCGGCTGGTGCTCGAGTCGGCCGACCGCGCCGTCGAGCCGCTGCGGTCAGCCCACGCCAGCGAGGTGGAGGCCCTGACCGCCGCGGCCAAGGAGATGGGTGAGCGTGGACTGCCGGGTCGCCGGGAAATCCTCGAACAGCACCAACGAGAGGAGCGCCGCTTCCGGACGGACGCGCTCCGCGCCGGCCTCGGAGTGCTGGCGCGCACCTACCGGGGGCGGGTCGTCGGCGCCGTCCTGTCGGGTCCGGTCAGCGTCGGAGATCCCGACAGTCGCAGTGCCGGCGCGGCCGTGGCGCTGATCACCGAGTCCGCCGCCGCCCTGCCGAGGAACCCGAACGAGGCGCTGCTTCTCCAGTCGCTCTTCGTGCGGTTGGCCGCGCTGGCAGCCTGAGGCGGTCCCGGCGAAAAGTAGATCGCAACCTCGGCGTAGCATCGACATCGAACTGCCATCTGGAGGACCGGCATGTCGGGCACCGATCGCATCGAGGGGGGGAGCGCACCCCACTCGCGTCGCCTCGAAATCCGGGTGCTCGGTCCGTTCGAGTTGGTGTGGGACGGTGCGGTCGTCGAGGTCGGAGGTCTCAAGGCCAGGGCGCTCCTGGCCCGCCTGCTGATCGACCGCAACCTGGTCGTCTCGGGTGACCAGCTGGCCGAGTCCCTGTGGGGGGACGAGGACGCGGCGGACGCCCACAGCGCGTTGCGCTCCACCATCTCCCGTGTCCGGAAGCGTCTGCGGGCGGCGAGCGCCCCCGACGGGTGCATCGTCACCCGTGCGCCGGGCTACCTGCTCGACGTTCCGGCGAGCATCACTGACGCGTTCCGATTCGAGCAGCTGGTGGCCACGGCCCGCGGTTCCTTGTCCGCCGCCCGTGCGGGCGAGGCGCTCCGCCTTCTCGGCGAGGCCGAGGATCTCTGGAGGGGAGCGGCGTACCGCGAGGTGCGCGACGAGTCGTTCGCGCGTGCCGAGGCCCGCCGGCTCGAAGAGCTCCGGCTCGCCGCCACCGAGGTCAGGATCGATGCCGCGCTGGGTGTCGGCCGCCACGAGGAGCTCACGGGCGAGCTCGAGGGTCTGACCAGCGCACATCCATTGCGCGAGCGGCTCTGGTCGCAACGCATGCTGGCGCTCTACCGCTCGGGGCGCCAGGCGGAGGCACTGCGTGTCTTCCAGGACCTGCGTGCCATCTTGGTGGCCGAGCTCGGGATCGAGCCTGGTACGGACGTGACCCGGATGGAACACGCCATCTTGACCCATGAGCCAGCGCTGGACTTCGCTGCGATCGAACCCAGCGTCACGTCAGGGGACGACGTCCAGCCTCGACGACCGACGGCCACGGCCGGGTACCGCGTTCCCGCGTCCTCCGCCCCCGATGAGACCCCCTTCGTGGGGCGTGAGCGCGAGTCGGCGCTCCTGCGCGAGTGGTGGGCGTCGGCCCTGGGGGGCGAGAAGCGGCTGATGCTGGTCGACGGTGAGGCCGGGGTGGGCAAGACGCGTCTGGTGACCCAGCTTGTCCGCGAAGCCGAGGCGGAGGGGGAGCTCGTCCTCTGGGGACGCTGCGACGAAGGCCCGATCGTGCCGTTCCAGCCCTTTGCCGAGGTGCTCGGACGCGTGTTCGACCTGACGTCGGCCGACCGGATCTCCAACATTCCCCGGTGGCGCCTGAGCGAGCTCTCCCGCCTCGTCGTTCGGCTCCGCGAGCACGCACCGGCCGTCGAGGACGTCGGCGCCGCTCCCGAGGCCGAGCGCTACCGGTTCTTCGAAGCCGTCGCCGCCACCTTCAAGGAGCTGGGCATCGGCGGCAGGGTCCTCGTGGTGTTCGACGATCTGCACTGGGCCGACCAGCCCACGCTGCTGCTGCTGCGCCACGTGCTGCGGGCCCTTGACCGGACGAACGTGGCCATCATCGGGGTGTACACCGACACGGAGGTGCCCGCCGGGAGCCCCATGCCTGCCTTGGTGTCCGACCTGCGCACGACGGGCAGCATCGAATCGGTGCACCTGAGCGGCCTCGGTGCCGATGCCGTGGAGGAGCTGGCCCGGGGATCCTCGAAGATCCCCTCCGAGCTGCTTCCTCGCCTCTGCGAGCTCACGGGGGGCAACCCCCTGTTTCTCGACGAGCTCCTGGGACAGTTCCGTGCCCGTGAGGACGAGGGCGACGAGAGCGGTGCATCGTCGCTGCCGGACCTGACCCCGACGGAGACCATCCGCGAGCTGGTGGCCCGGCGGGTGTCGAGGCTCCCCGAGGACGTGGTGCACGTCCTGCAGACAGCGGCGGTGGCCGGGCCCGACTCGGAGGCCAGAGTGATCGCCGAGGCGGTCGAGCTCACCCCCGAGCGCCGACTCGACGCCATCGACCTGCTCTGGAACACCCGCCTGTTGCGCCAGAGCACCGACAGCGACCCACCCCGGTTCACCTTTTCGAACGCCCTGATCAGGGACGCCATCTACAGCGAGATGCCCTGGCGTGAGCGGGTACGGGCGCACCACCGGATCGCTGTGGCCGTCGAGCACGTCCATGCCGACTCGCACGAAGACCACCTCGGCGAGCTGGCGCACCACTTCTACCTCGGGTCGGGCCTGGCCGACGCCGACAGAGCGTTGCGTTACAGCCTGGCCGCCGCAGAGCGCGCCAGCCGGATGTTGGCCTACGAGGAGGCGGTGGAGCACTTCACCCGCTGTCTCCGCCTGCTCCACGTCGTGCGGACGTCCGACACGACGACGCGCTACGACGTGCTCCTCGCGTTGGGTCAGGCCCAACAGAACGCCGGAGACATGGCCGCGGCGGACGAGAACCTGGCCCGCGCGGCCACGCTGGCGCGCGGCCTGCACGACGTGGAGCGCCTGGCAACGGCCGCCCTGTACGCCGGTCCGCCCAGCTACCTGGGACTGGTGCGCCCCACCGAGGAGCAGGTGGGCACCCTGCGCGACGCGTGGGAGCAGCTGCCGAAGGAGGACTCGCGCCTCCGAGCGATGGTGGCGGCCCGGCTCGCCGTTGCCGAGGTCACGGAGACAGCCCTGGTCAGCTGGGCCGATATCGAACGATCACGGGACCTGACCTCCGACGCCGTGGCCATGGCGAGGCGATTGAAGGACCGGGGGACACTCGGGTTCGCCCTCAGCAACCACCTGCGGCTGTTGTGGGGCCCGGAGGCCGCCGCGGAGCGACTGGCGACCGCGGTCGAATTGGGGGAGATCGCCGAGGAGACCGGAAGCGAGCGGCTGGCCCTGGCCGGCCACATGTGGCGGGTGCGCGAGCTTCTCGTCCGTGGCGACGTCGATGCGGTCGACGAAGAGATCGCACGGTTCGACGCCGGGCACACTGGGCCGGTCCACCCGTTGGAGGTGGCGTTCAGCGGCAACGCTGCCGCCATGCTGGCGCTGATGCGCGGCCAGTTCGTCGTCGCGGAGTCCTCGGCACGCCAGGCCGAAGAGGCTGCACGCGAATATCACGATCTGGCGAGGAACCTGTACGCCGCCGTCATGTGGTGGACCTGGTGGCAGCGCGGAGAGCTGAGCCGGCCCGACCACGAGCTCAGGGAGGCGGTGGCGCAGGCGCCCGACGTGTATCCCGCGGCGTATGGCGCGCTGGCGCTGGCCCAGGCGGAATCGGGCGAGGCGGACGAGGCCGTGGCGGCCCTGCGCTCGTTCCTGGATCTGGAGTACCCGGGAAGCTCCGTGGAGATGAGTCTCGGCCACGAACTGACGATCGCCGCGGCGGCCTGCGGTTCCCTCAGGACTCCGCCCCGGGAGATCTCCTCCCGCATTTACGAGGGCATGCGACCCCTGGCCGGCACAGTGATCGTGATGCGCCCACCGGCGATGGCGTGCGCAGGCCCCGCGGACCAGTACCTGGGCGTCTTGGCGGCCACCATGGGCGACCTCGCGCTGGCAGAGGTGCACTTCGAAGCGGCGCTCAGCCTGGCCCGACGGATGCGCGCCCCCACGTTCGAGGTGGCCGCCGAGGTCGCCCTGGCCCGGACGCTGGGCTGCCGTCGTCCAGAGGCAGAAGCCGGCCGGGTGGCCCAGATGTTGCGCCACGCCGAGGAGTCGGCGCTGGTCCTCGGCCTCCACCGCCTGGTGGGGTTGGCCATCGAATCCTGCTGACGACCGGGTCTGGCCGGGCGCCGGTCCCCGGAGCCCGCGCCTACACTTGTCGGCCGTCGCCCGACCACGGATTCCCTGGTGGATCCCGGGTCGTGCCGTCTCGGTTCGCCTGGGTAGCTCAGTCGGTAGAGCAGCGCACTCGTAATGCGCAGGTCGTCGGTTCGAATCCGACCTCAGGCTCCAGAATCCCGAATCCGTCCTGCCTGATGCCCTGCTCCGCACGTCGGGTGATGTTGAGCGATTGTCGTGGTGTCCTCGTGGGTTCCGTGGACACGTCCACCGAGGGTGCCCGCCCTGCGACCTCTGTGGCTGGGCCGTCAAGGGACAGCTTGAACCCACCTCTCATGTGAACTGGAGGTAAACTAAACGACACTAAAGTGAACGAGAAGCAAACTCAGATTGGCAGGAGGTGAACAAGATGGGCACGCTGACCCAGGCGGCGCCGATTCCCCAGGTGGATCTTCCCCGTGTCCACCACGCTCGGCCGGCCGGCCCGGGCCGACCCCGCCCAGGTGGACTCGTCGCCAAGTGGGTACGCGACCCGCGCCGGCAGCAGCCCCTCGTCTGCGTGTGGGTTCGGCCAGAGCCACAGGTCCGGGCGTAGAAGGGCGAGGAGGCCCCCAACCCGGGTGGCAGACGCTGAGCGACCCCGTTCCCATCTCCGGGAATGGTCATAGGCAAAGAATTGTCACAGAGTTGGGTAATGACACCGCAGTCTGCGTCCTGACCTGCCCCGTTGGGGAACGGTGACGTCACGCTCTGATCGCGGTGAACGGGGGCTGCGGGACGACGAGCCGACGCTCGAGGACGTCCTACCGCCGTCGGGCGAGCTGCACGTGGTCCGGAAGAAACCGCAGGTGAACCGGCTCGCGAACCAGTTCGACATCTCCACATGAGCCGATGCGGGCTCTGGCTCCGGCCATCTCCGCATGTCGCACTCAAGTGTCGGCCCGAAGTTTCCGATCGTCCCAGCACAACTGAAAGGCTGGACACATCGCTCGCCCACGCCATGCTGTGCGTTCGGCCCAGTCGGTATGACACGAGGTCGCGCCAGGGATGTCTTCATGAGGAGAAGTGCCCGATCGGGGCATCGTCGCGCTCGCGCGGCACTTTCGGTGGTCGTTCCCTTCGCCGCCCTGGTGCCTGCTCTCGCCGCCGCGGGGCCCTCGTCGGCACTCGTGCCCTACGGAGTGACCGTGACGCCGGGCATCACCCCGGCGTTCATCCCTCCGGCATGCGGAACCGGGACCCCGGCGTACAATTTTCGCGGGGAGCGGTGACGCCGCCGACCCGCAGGTCGTCGCCTCGAACGGCAGCTACTACGCGTTCACCACGGGCAATGCGCTGGGAAACCACATCGCCGCCCTGGTGTCGAGCTCGCCCAACTCGGGATACGCGCCCTACACCAGCAGCTGCTCGGGCTCCTCGGTCCTGCCGAACCCCTCGTCGTGGGAGCAGTCCAACACCCAGACGTCTCCCGGTGTCTTCGACTACGCCGGGCACTGGGTCATGTTCTACGACGCCGCCCAGGCTGGCCACGCGTCGGACAGCGGCTGGGACTGCCTCGCCGTGGCGACGGCTCCGTCCATTTCGCCCACCAACGTCCGGTTCGGCGACGTGAGCGACGCCCCGCTCCTGTGCCAGTCGATGGGATCGATCGATCCCCAACCCTTCGTCGACCCCTCGACGGGGTTGGCGTACCTCGTGTGGAAGCAGAACGACGGCAGTTCTTCGGCACCGGCCTATATCTGGTCGCAGCAGCTCAACGCGTCCGGGACGGCCTTCGCGCCGGGCTCGTCCCCCGTACTGCTGATGACGAACGACACCACGGCGTACCCCTGGGAGACGACCGTCGAGAACCCGTCCATCGTTGTCGCCGGCGGTGGGTTCTATCTGGCCTTCTCGGCCGGGAGCTACCAGAGCGCGGGGTATTCCGAGGGGATGGCCGTGTGCAACGGGCCCCTCGGACCCTGCGGGCAACAGGTCCAGATCCTGACGTCCTCGGGGTCCGTGCTCGGACCCGGAGGAGGAGCGCTCTTCGCCGGTCGCTTCGGCTGGTGGATCGACTACGCGGCGTGGCAGGGCGGATCTCCGGGCTGCACGACTTACAGTTGCGGGGCGGCCCGGCAGCTGTTCGCGGCGCCGATCACGTTGCCTGACGTCAACGGCGCGGTTCCGTGCAGCGCCCCCTCGGGTCCACGGGGCTATGACCTGGTCGCCACGGACGGCGGGGCGTTCGACTTCGGCAACCTGCCCTTCTGCGGATCAGAGGGCGGGCGCCCGCTGAACAAGCCGGTGGTGGGGATGGCCTCCACCAGTGACGGGGGCGGCTACTGGCTGGTGGCGAGCGACGGGGGTGTCTTCTCCTATGGCGACGCGCACTTCGCCGGCTCCCCGGGCGGACTCCCGCTCAACGCGCCCATCGTCGGGATGACGGCCACCCCCGACGGGGGCGGCTACTGGCTGGTGGCGAGCGACGGGGGTGTCTTCTCCTATGGCGACGCGCGCTTCGCCGGCTCCCCGGGCGGACTCCCGCTCAACGCGCCCATCGTCGGGATGACGGCCACCCCCGACGGGGGCGGCTACTGGCTGGTGGCCCGCGACGGCGGGGTGTTCTCCTATGGCGACGCGCGCTTCGACGGGTCCGCCGGGTCCCTCCGGCTCAACGCGCCGATCGTCGGGATGGCGGCCACCTCCGACGGGGGCGGCTATTGGCTCGTGGCCCGCGACGGCGGGGTGTTCTCCTATGGCGACGCGCGCTTCGACGGGTCCGCCGGGTCCCTCCGGCTCAACGCGCCGATTGTCGGGATGGCGGCCACCTCCGACGGGCGGGGCTACACCCTCGTGGCCGCAGACGGCGGGATCTTCACCTACGGTGACGCGGTGTTCTTCGGCTCGACCGGGTCGTTGCCGTTGCGGGCGCCCGTGGCGGGCATCGCCGTACCGTAAGGGCTTCGCGACGCTCTCAGACAGGTCCTGCATCCCCTGCGCCTCCGTGGCGGTCGAGCCGGATCGGTGAGCTCCTGATCAGGAGAGCGTCTCCAGCGGAGGCGGGACGGCTGGTGGCAGCGGCTGAAGGTCTTAGCAACCAGCGCTGACACCGCTCGGCCGGTGACATGCCCCACCCAGGAGAAGAAGGAGGCGACAACATGAGTCCGACTGTGTGCGACTCCGTCGAGGACGGTGTGGGTACCGTTGCGCTGGACGACCCCCGCCGCCGGAACGCGTTGGGCACCGTCACCGTGGCCGCCATGCTCAGTGCGCTCGACCGGTTCGAGCGGGCCGGCGTGCGTGCCGTGGTGCTGCGCGCCGCCGTGCCGGGCGACGTCTGGTCCGCCGGCCACGACATTGACGAGCTCCCCGTGCGCGGCGTGGACCCCCTGCCGTTCGCAGACCCACTCGAGGAGCTGCTCAGGGTCGTGCGCGCCTACCCCGGTGCTGTCGTCGCCATGGTGCACGGATCCGTCTGGGGTGGCGCCTGCGACCTGGTTCTCAACTGCGACATGGTGGTCGCCGACGAATCGGCGACGTTTGCCGTCACGCCGGCCCGGCTCGGACTGCCCTATTCGGCCTCGGGTATCCAGTACTTCTTGGCCCGGCTCCCGCTGCACGTGGTCAACGAGCTCCTCATGACGGCCGATCCAATGACGGCGGCACGTGCCCTCGAGGTCGGGATACTGAACCGCCTGGTGCCCGCGACCGAGCTCGAGCAGACTGCCTACGGGCTGGCCCGCACCGTGCGGACTCGTTCGGGCGCGGCCATTCGCGCCTACAAGCTCCAAGCCACGACGCTGGTGCGCGCCGTGGCCCTCTCCGCGCAGGACTCGCAATGGATCAACCAGCTCCGGCACGACGTGTACTCGGGGCCCGACTATGCGGAGGGAATCGCCGCGTTCAAGGAGCATCGGGCGCCCGATTTCGGCTGATGGCCCGTCCGATTCCGAGCCCGTGCCCGAGGCCTCCGCCGAGCGGTTCCCTCGGCGGCAGGGCAGCCCGGCCGTTTCCTGGCCCGTGTCACCTGGTCAGTTGACGCATTCCCGCAAACGGGTAGTGTGCGCCGATGCACACTCAACGGATACGTGAGGTGCTGGCGGAGGCGATTGTCGGGCGTCGTTTGCTCACGCACCCCTTTTACCGTCGCTGGGAGGCGGGAACCCTTGCCGAGGGCGAATTGGCCGTGTACGCGGAGCAGTATCGCCACATCGAGCGGGAACTTCCCGTGACCTTGTCGGCCATCGCCGCAGCGTTGCCGGAGGGCAGGGCCCGGGAGCTCGTGGAGGCCAACCTGGCCGACGAGCTGGGAACGCCCGAACCGCACGCAGAGCTCTTCGAGTCGTTCGCCCGGGCAGCCGGTTCCAAAACCGACGTGCGGGCGACCCCCTCGACGGCGGCGCTGCTGTCCTTGGTGCGCACCGCCACCGTGGTGGATCCGGCGGCTGCGCTCGCCATGGTGGCGGCATACGAGGTCCAGGCCTCGGACATCGCCGCCTCCAAGTCGGACGGGCTTCGACGCCACTACGGATTCGACGAGGACGGCACGCGCTTCTGGGACGTGCACCGCACCCAGGAGCAGGCGCACGCCGGGTGGTCGATCGAGGCTCTGGCCGAGCACGAGGCCGATCCCGACAAGGTGTTGGCCGCCGCCCTGGTCTCTGCCGACTCATGGTGGCTGTTCCTGAGCGAGCGGGAGGAGCTGGCACCGGCCTTGGCCAACGGCTGACGATCTGGCGTTCCGCTGGGTCCTCAGGTGGGTTGGCCGCACCGGGCGACGGCTGCCGCAAAGGCGGCCGAGCGCTCCTGGTAGTCGGCGAATCGGCCGAAGCTCGGAGCGGCCGGCGACAGCAGGACCACGGCCCCGGGCCCTGCCGCCTCGGCCCATGCGAAGGCGACGTCGACCGACTCGTCCAGACTGCGGGCGTCGGCCACCCGCACCGGACCAGAGCCGGCTGCACGGACGGCCCGCCCGATTCGGGTGCCGTTGTCGGGCATGGTCACCACCAGGGTCGGAGCGTGCCGTGCGACAAGGGTCCGTGCCAGTGGGGCGTAGTCCAGCCCGCGGTCGAAGCCGCCGACGAGCAAGGCCACCGGCCGGTCATCGAAGGCGGCGAGGGCGGCTCGGGTCGGAAGCACGTTGGTCGAGAGGCCGTCGTCCACGAACTCGACCGAGCCCACGGTGCCCAACGACCGGCAGCGGCTGGGCAGGGGGCCGAACCCCCCGGCAGCCTCGGCCAGTGCCTCGTCGTCGGAAGCCTCGGTGATGCCGAGTCCCTCGAGCACGGCGCGGGCGACCGACGCATTGCGCGCGTTGTGCGGCCCCGGCAGCCCGAGCCGGCACGACCACGTCGCGTCACGGGTCACGTCGGTCGGGCTGACCCAGTGCAGGTGGGGTCCCAACAGCTCCCGGTGCGCGGTGAGCTCCTCGTCCGAGCCGTCGGCGAGGGCCAGTTCCACTCCCGGCTTGGTGCACAGCGAGAGCTTGTCGGCGTAGTACCGCGCGACTGACCCGTGCCAGTCCAGATGGTCGGGCGAGAGGGAGGTCACGGCAACGACGCGCGGCCCCCGGTCAAGGTCCGGAACCTGGAAGCTCGAGGTTTCGACGATCCAGTACCGCGGAGGCTGATCCGGCGAGGGGTCCCACGGCGGGTGGCCGATGTTGCCGCCCGCCCGGGCCCGATACCCGAGCCGGGTCAGAAGATGGACCACCAGCGCGGTCGTGGTGCTCTTGCCCTTGGTGCCGGTGATGCAGGCGACCGTCGCCGGATCCGCCTCTTCCATGAAGAGGCCCAGCCCACCGCAGACCGCCACGCCGGCCTGCTCGAGTTGGGCCACCTCCGGTCGGTAACGGCTGATTCCGGGGCTCTTGACCACCACGTCGCATCGGAGGAGCGCGTCGAGTCCGCCCGCCCCGGTGCGCTGCACGGGGAGGCCGTCGGGCCCCGTGCCCTCGGCGAGGTCGTCGACCAAGACGGGGAGACAGCCCATGGAACGAAGCCGCCGCACGCTGGCCCGCCCCTCGACGCCGAGGCCCCAGACGGCGACCGACGCCGCCTCAGCGAGCGCGGACCAGGAGATCGGCCGGTGCATAGCGCTCGGGGATGGCGTGTCCACCCTGGGGCTGCAGAAGGGACGTGGTGTCGGCGCGGCCCGCCCCCGCGGCCAGCAGGTCGCCGCGGAGCCGAGCCAGGAGCCGGCTCTCCGCCCGGTCCGATCGACCGGCGGCAAGGAGCACGGCCGCCCGGCATTCGCCGACGTCCCCCACGCACTCGAAGGGCTTGGTCGCCGCGCCGAGGCCGACCAGGGCGTCGAAGCGTTCCTGGTTGGCGAGATCGTCGAGCGGTTCACGGCCGCCGAAGACCTCGGCCAGTTCGGCCGGCGTCATGAACGGCGCCAGGATCAGATCGATGAAACAACACTTGTCGCAGCGGCCGCACCAGTGATCGAGACGCGCCGCGGGGTCCTGGTGGAAGGACCGATTACAGCTGCGGAACACCCGGTGGTAGGCGGGCAGCTCGGCGAAGCGTTGCGCCACCCAAAGCTCGCTGCGCGGCCGGAGATAGGAGAACACCGAGAGATTCGGTCCCATGGAGCGGGCGACGAGGTCGGCAAAGTCCCGTTCGAACTCCTCACCCTTGGACCACTGGTGGTTCACGGCGTGTCCGCCCGACACGAGCGTGGGCACCGAGGCCGACCATTCGTTGGAGAGGACCACGGCGTCGCGGCCATGGAGGACCGCGGCCACCACGCTGGCCGCGGTGATCACCGCGGTGACGGGTACATGACCGTTGAGGAACCCCAACTCGCGCGAGCGGCGCACCAGGGGGTCGATCTCCCGGGAGATCCGGGTGACGGGCAACCCGGTGACGGCGGCCGCGCCTTCAATTGCGGCGAAGCGGTCACCGGGGGGAGCCACGACGCAGAGGGCTGCATCGGGGTGGTCGGCCACGATCGACTCCACGCTGACGATCGAGTCGATGCCCCCGCCGAAGGGAATGAGCGGCCGGCCGGGCACGGGGTCGTACCCCGGTGGGCGGGCGGGGACTCCATCGGGTCCACTCACGCGGAGCTGCCCCAGGTCGAGCCCGTTCCGGAAGGCGAATTCCCCTAGCCCGTGCACGTAGTAGCGACGGAGGAAGGCGCGCTCGAACTCCGTCGAGACCAGGTCACCGAGATCGATCGACGGTGGCGCCGAGGTCTTGTAGTACGAGACCCCACCCAGGAGATAGAGGATGCGCACCGCGGCCCGGACCGCCGGATCCTCCCAGTCACCTCCCGAAGGGAAGGTGAACCGTTCGACGAAGCCGTGGGTGGAGGTCGAGTACCGGCACACGACCGCGGAAGCGGCCGCGTCAATGGCGAAGCCGTCGTAGCGGAACTGGTCGTGGGGAGGCATCGCAGATGGGTGCAGGCCGCCCGGTCGTCGGCCGCCACCCATGCTACGGCGCCGTCGCCCCGTTTCGGATCCACGCGGGCGCGGTCATCACCCGAGCAGGCGGGCCAGCAGCGCCTGGCGCCCGCAGGGCCGCTGGGCCCGATCACTGAAGAAGGCGTCGTCGGCCGTCGTGGCCGAGCACTCCGTGATGCGCTCGGCCGGGACGCCGCCCTCCAGCAGCTGCCGGCGATTGGCCGCCAACAGATCGATGCGCCAGTGCCCTGGACCGTCCGGACGGGCCACCGACGGACAGAGCTCGCCCGGGACCGCTGCGGCCAGGGCCCCGTAGACCTCGTCGGACACCTGGTACCGCTCAGGGGAGACGGCCGGCCCCAGGTATGCCGCCACCCGTTCGGGGCGTGCGCCGCGCGACGCCATGGCGGCGAGGGCCTGGGCCACCGCGCCGGCCGCGGTGCCGCGCCACCCGGCGTGCGCCACGGCGAGCACTCCCGCCGTCGGATCCACCAGTGCCAGCGGGACGCAGTCCGCCACCATCACCGCAAGGGTCACTCTGCTCGTGGTGGTGACCAGAATGTCGGTGCCGGGCACTGCGTCGCTCTCCGAGAGGAGACCTCGGCCCGCGTCTGCTGGGCCCACGAAGGTTGGGGTCGTTCCGTGCACCTGCCGCGCGAAGACCAGAGTGGCTGGCTCCACGCCGAAGGCCCGGGCGGCACGCGCACGGTTGACCACGACGTCGTCGGGCTGATCGCCCACGTGCAGCCCGAGGTTCAGCGTGTCGTACGGTGGGGCCGAGACGCCTCCCAGGCGCGTGGTCACGGCCACCGCGGCCCGCAGGGCGCCTGCGTCCTCCCAGTGCACGAGCGGGACTGCCGGCAAGAGGGGCACGAACCGCCACGCTATCGATCACACGGTGGTGGGGGACCATGCTGCGCCGTGCCCACGACGCGCTGCACGGAGCGCTTCCGACAGAGCCGGTAGCGTCGGAGCGGCATGGGACTGGACCTCAACGCGGTGGGAGCGTCGTCGAAACCCTTCGAGCGATCGTGGACCCGCACGGACGCGCTGGTCTACGCGCTGGGGGTGGGCGCGGGATCTCCCGATCCGTGCGCCGAGCTCGAGTTCACCACCGAGAACTCCGAGGGGGTGCCCCAACGCGTCCTGCCCACGTTCGCCACCGTGATCGGCCAGGAGGGCGCGGTCCTCGGTCTCGGAGGCGACGTCACCCCGTCGATCGGGGCGTACGACCTCGAGTCGGTGCTCCACGCCGACCAGGCGGTGCGTCTCCATGGGGAGCTTCCCGCCGAGGGACGGATCTCGGTGACCACGCGGATCGTGGGCATGTACGACAAGGGACACGCCGCGCTCGTGGTGCTCGAGAGCGAGGCCCGGCTGGCCGACAGCGGGCGGCCTGCCTTCACCAACCGGACGACGCTGTTCCTCCGGGGCGAGGGTGGTTTCGGTGGGCCGCGCCGCGACGAGGGTGACGAGGAGGGTGAGGCGGCGGCCGCACCGCTTCCGGCGCGACCGCCCGACGAGGTCGTCTCGTACGCCACGCGCCCGGATCAGGCCCTCCTGTACCGCCTGAGCGGTGACCGCAATCCCCTCCACTCGGACCCACTCTTCGCGGCCCGAGCCGGATTCGATCGACCCATCCTGCACGGCTTGTGCACCTACGGGTTCACCGCCCGGGCCCTCCTCCACCGGATCTGCGGATCCGACCCGGCGCGCTTCGGCGCCATGCGGGCCCGATTTTCGCGTCCGACACGGCCCGGCGACACCGTCACGGTGTCCATCTGGGACGTCGGCGACGTCCTGGCAGGCGCATACCGGTTCACGACGTCGACCCAGCGCGGTGAGGACGTCATGGAGGCGGGGTTGTTCCGGGTAGCGGACTGAGCAGGGCTGCGGGTGCCGACCGCTCAGCCCCGGCACTCGGAGCAGAGACCGAAGATCTCCACGGTGTGCGTCACGTCCGAGTATCCCAACTCCGCCGCGGTCGATTCCGCCCACTGCTCGAGATCGGGCAGCTCGACTTCGGTCCCGCGGCCACAGCGGCGGCATACGACGTGGTGGTGGTGCACCGCGCTGTGGCAGCGCCGGTAGACGAGCTCACCTTCAGCGGTCTGCAGGGCGTCGAGCTGACCTTCGTCGGTGAGGAGGGCCAGATGCCGGTACACGGTCGTGAGCCCGACCGTCTCCCCGGCCGCCCGCAGGGCGGCGTGGATCTCCTGCGCCCGTGATCAGGAGTGCTCCGGCGAAACCACATGCCGCCAACCGGGCCACTCTTCTCATTTCCGAACCATGACCGAAACCCATTTTCTGTAAGCAACTCGATCCTGGGTCCTCCTGCCGATAGTTCCCAGGGTCCACGGACGGAGCCCGGGCGCGGGGGGCTTGGCTCATTCCGCGATCACTGCACAGATTTGTTGATGCTGAACAGAAATGTTTATGGAGAAGCGAGTTGTGAAGGGACTTCGGAAGATCCGGAAGATGGGACCACCCCGCTCGGACCACCCCGCTCGGGGGAGTGAGCATCGGGTCCGTCCGAATCGCGGGCTATCAACGGATCGAAAAAAAGCGTACCTTTGTCAAAAAGGGCCCTGACATGGCCTGGGGGAGCACTGTCGATGCCGTTCGTACAGATGATCGAGTTCCAGACCGGCCGGATCGACGAGTTCGATGCCGCGCTCGACGAGTGGCTCAAGGAGTCTGAAGGATGGCGAACGGCCACCCGCTCGCAGCGAACGAAGGATCGCGACCGAATGGAGACCTACGTCCAGATCGTGGAGTTCCCCTCCTTCGAGGCGGCGATGGAGAACTCGAGCCGACCCGAGACGCGCCACCTGGCCGAGCGGTTGGCCTCCCTGTGTGCCGACCCGCCGACGTTCCGCAACCTCGACGTGGAGCGCGAGGAGAAGATGTAGTGAAGATGTAGTGCACGAGCGTTGGAGTCCGGAGAGGAGGAGTCGTGGCCCATATGCAGAAGATGAGTTTGAACGCACCCGAGGAGGTCCGTCCCTTTGCGGGGGGCACGGGACAGCTCGAATTGGTCAACCTCGAGGGGGGTGCGGTCGGGCGTGCCACCTTCGAGCCCGGATGGCGGTGGTCGGAGCATGTGAAGCCCCTGGCCGGAACCGACAGTTGCCAGGCTGCCCACCTGGGGTACTACGTCTCGGGACGGATGAGGGTCGTGATGGACGACGGCCAGGAGGAGGAGTTCGGTGCGGGTGACTTCGCGGTGATCCCTCCCGGTCACGATGCGTGGATCGTGGGCGACGAGCCCTGTGTGGTCATCGACTGGCAGGGCTTCGCCGACTACGCCAAGGGCTGAGCTCCGCACCAGGCGCGACCAGCATCGTTCCGCATGCTGCGCAGGCCTGCTGACCCCGAGGCCCTCGATGGATAGGGTTTGGCTATGGCAGATCAGGCGACCTTCACCGACGTCGCCATGGAATTCATGCCCGGCCTCTATTCGGCCGCGCTGCGGATGACCCGCAACCGAGCCGACGCCGAGGACCTGGTGCAGGAGACCTACCTCAAGGCGTACCGGTCCTTCGGATCATTCTCCGAGGGGACCAACCTGCGGGCTTGGCTCTACCGGATCTTGACCAACACGTTCATCAACTCCTACCGGGCCGCTCAGCGTCGCCCGGAGATGGCGGACGTGGAGGACGTCGAGGACCTCTATCTCTACAAGCGACTGGCCGGGTCCGGTGGAAGCGACCCGGGGCGGTCCGCCGAGGACGAGGCACTCGATCGCTTCACGGACGACGACGTGAAGGCGGCGTTGGAGGCGCTGCCCGAGACCTTCCGCATGGCTGTCCTCCTGGCCGACGTGGAGGGATTCTCCTACAAGGAGATCTCCGAGATCACCGACGTCCCCATCGGAACGGTGATGAGCCGCATCCACAGGGGAAGAAGGGCGCTCCAGAAGGCGTTGCACGACGTGGCAGCACAACGCGGCCTCGTCGGCAGCATGCCGGGGGGGTCGAGAGAGTGAGCGAAGACGTGGGCGAGGCAGGAGGCGGCGGCAGCGGCGCGGCCGCCACGGATCAAAGCGGGCTGTTCGGGCCCTCCGTGGACTGCGCCGAGGCCGTTCAGGAGCTCTATGGCTACCTCGACGGCGAGCTCACCGAGGAGCGCCGCTACGAGATCCGGGTCCACCTCGACTGGTGCGGTCCGTGTTGCGGCGCCGCCGAGTTCGAGGCGGAGCTGCGCCGGGTCATCGCCAACCGATGCAAGGACCGCGTGCCTGACAGCCTCATCGCACGCGTGGCCCAAGCGCTCGACGAGGAAAGCCGGCGCCGCCACGACGCCCACTGAGCAGACCTTCGAGGTCGCCGGGACCGAGTCACGAGGTACGGCCGTGGTGGACTGGGGGCTGGCCCAGCGCGTGGCCGCCCATGCGCTCATCCTCAAACCCGCGCCGGCCTCGTACCGTTCGAGCGACTTGCAGGAGCAGTTCGAGGAGCTGACGGCACGCGCCGAGATCCTCGTCAGCGAGGCCATCGGATGGCACCCCGTCCACGGCTCGGCCCGGGCCAAGGTCACCGACCGGCCCGGTTGGGCGGCCGCCAACGTTCGCTCCGTCGAACGGCTGGTGGGGCCAGCGTTGGTCGAGCTCCAGCGCAAGCGCGGAGCGAAGTTCGGCGGGGCGTCGCTCGTCGTCGGACGGACGGTCGCCGGGACGCAGCTCGGGCTGATGCTGGCCTACATGGCGACAAGGGTGCTGGGCCAGTACGACCTGTTGATCGACGACGAGCCTGACGAGGACCAGGATCTGGTCTCCTACGTCGGTCCGAACATCGTTGCGGTCGAGGAGCACTACGGGTTCGCTCCGAGCCAGTTCCGACTCTGGTTGGCCCTTCACGAGGTGACGCACCGCCTGCAGTTCACCGCCGTTCCGTGGCTCCGAGACCACTTCGTCGCCCTCGTCTCCGAGCTGCTCGGACCCCTCTCGGGTGATCCGAGCGGGTTGGTCGACGTGGTGCGCCGGGCCGCGGTCGAGGTGCGGGCCGGGCGGAATCCGACCCGGGACGCAGGTGTGGTCGGCATGCTGGCCACACCTGAGCAGCGCAGGGCGCTGTCGAGGATCTCGGGGATGATGAGCCTGATCGAGGGCCACGGTGACATCACCATGGACCGGGCCGGCGCGGCCGAGGTCCCCGGGGCGGCGCACTTCTCGAAGGTGTTGCACGAGCGCCGGGCTTCGGCGCGCGGCCTCACCAAGCTGATGTCGAAGGTGCTCGGTCTCGATGCCAAGATGCGCCAGTACGCCGAGGGCGAGCGCTTCGTCGAATCGGTGGAGTCCGTGGGTGGCCCTGCCCTGCTGGCTCGAGTGTGGGAAGCCCCGGAGTGGCTCCCCACGCTCGAGGAGATCCGCGATCCGGCGTCCTGGATGACCCGCGCCGGTGGCGCCGGTGGATGAGGGGTTCGCCGAGCTCCTGAGCCGCTGCACCTTCCCGCCCCCCGGTGCACCGCTGTCCTGTGCGGTGTCGGGAGGGGCGGACTCCCTGGCCCTGCTCGTCCTCGCCGTCGCGGCCGGCTGCGCGGTGACAGCCATCCACGTCGATCACGGGCTGCGTCCCGGGTCGGCTGCCGAGGCCGACGTCGTGGCTGCGGTCGCCGAACGCTTCGGGGCGGCGTTCGAGCGCCGCCAGGTGAGCGTGACCTCGGGGCCGAACCTCGAGGCCCGCGCCCGGGCGGCTCGTCTCGAGGTGCTTCCCCCCGGTGCGGCCACGGGCCACACCATGGACGATCAGGCCGAGACCGTCCTGATCAACATTCTGCGCGGCGCGGCCACCGACGGGATGGCGGGAATGGAGGCCGGTCCTCGCCATCCGCTGCTCGGCCTGCGGCGGGCCGAGACGCATGCGCTGTGCGCCGCCGTCGGACTCGTTCCGGTGTCGGACCCGACCAACGAGGACCCCGTCTTCGTCCGCAACCGCGTCCGGCACGAGCTGCTGCCCCTGTGTGCCGAGGTGGCCGGGCGCGACGTCGTCCCGCTCCTGGCCCGACAAGCCGGCGTCCTGCGGGACGAATCAGTCCTGCTCGAGTCGTTGGCGTCCGAAGCGGTCCCCGACCCCACCGATGTCGGGGTGGTGGCCCGCGCCCCGCGGCCGCTGGCGCGCCGGGCGTTGCGGCAATGGCTACGCGCAACGCAACGGGCTGAACACCCCCCATCTCTGGCCGAGGTCGACCGGGTGATCGATGTCGCCCGGGGCGCCTCCGTGGGGACCGAGGTGTCGGGTGGCCGGAGGGTGCGCCGTACGGCGGGCCGCCTCCGGATGGAGTCGCCGCGCTCCGGTAGTCTCACGCCGGTGACCCAGGAGGAGGTTGGTGCGGGTGTCCCCGCCTGGGCTGAACCGGACGTGGGCCCCGTGCTGGTGGCGGAGGAACGCCTGGCGGCGCGGGTGGCCGAGCTCGGCGCGCAGATCACCGCCGACTACGCCGGGGAGCCGCCCCTGTTGGTGGCCGTGCTCAAGGGGGCCATGCTCTTCATGAGCGACCTGTGCCGGGCCATCGCCCTCCCCGTCAAGGTCGACTTCATGGCCGTGTCCTCCTACGGCAGCGCGACGAAGACCTCGGGTGTGGTGCGGATCGTCAAGGATCTCGACTCGGAGCTCGAGGGCCGTCACGTGCTGGTGGTCGAGGACATCATCGACAGCGGGCTCACGCTCAATTACCTCCGTCGATACCTTCAGGCCCGCCAGCCCAAGAGCGTGGAGGTGTGCGCCCTGCTGGTGAAGGAGGGCGAGCAGCGGGTCGACCTCGACCTGCGCTACGTCGGATTCACCATTCCCCCCGAGTTCGTGGTGGGCTACGGGCTCGACGTGGGCGAGCGTTACCGCAACCTTCGCGGCGTCCACCGTTACAAGGGAGGAGACCAGTGAGCGTCGACATGGACCGGGTACGCGCGGCGGTGGCCGAGCTGTTGAGCGCCATCGGCGAGGACCCCGACCGCGACGGACTTCTGGCCACGCCGAATCGCGTGGCGGCCATGTACGAGGAGCTCTTCTCGGGCCTCCACGACGACCCGGCCCGGCACCTCGAGGTGACCTTCGCCGCTGAGCACGACGAGATGGTCATGGTGCGCGAGATCCCCTTCGCCTCGCTGTGCGAGCACCACCTGGTGCCGTTCCTCGGCCGGGCCCACGTGGCGTACATCCCGGCCGAGGACGGACGCATCACCGGACTGTCCAAGCTGGCTCGTCTGGTCGATGGTTACGCTCGGCGCCTCCAGGTGCAAGAGCGAATGACCACGCAGATCGCAGACGCCATCGACGAGGTCCTCTCCCCTCGTGGCGTGCTCGTCGTGATCGAGGCGGAGCACCTGTGCATGTCGATGCGCGGGGTCAAGAAGCCGGGCACAGTCACCGTCACCTCGTCGGTGCGCGGGCTGTTCCGCTCCGACGTGGCGACGCGGGCGGAGGCCATGCAGTTCATCCGCGGTCGCTGAGCGAGGGTGGCGTCGCCCGTGGGACGTCCCCTTGTCATGGGTGTGCTCAATGTGACGCCGGACTCGTTCTCCGACGGCGGGCTGTACGCCACGACTGAGGCCGCCGTGGCCCGGGGCCTCGAGATGCTGGCCGAGGGAGCCGACGTGATCGACGTGGGTGGTGAGTCCTCCCGGCCCGGAGCCTGTCCGGTGCCCGATGCCGTCGAGCTGGCCCGGGTGCTCCCGGTGGTCGAAGCCCTGGCCGCGCCGGCGACGGCCCGGGGTGCCCGCATCTCCGTGGACACGGTCAAGCCCAGGGTGGCGGACGCGGCGCTGTCCGCCGGAGCCGATTTGGTCAACGACGTGTCGGCAACTCTCTCGGCGGTCGCCGCCGCGCGCGGAGCCGGGTGGGTCGCCATGCACATGCAGGGCCGTCCCCGCACCATGCAGGACGACCCGCAGTACGACGACGTTGTGGGAGAGGTCCACGATTTCGTGCTCGACCGCGCCCGCCGGGCCATGGAGGCCGGGGTCGCCGAGGTCTGGGTGGACCCCGGGATCGGGTTCGGCAAGACCCTGGCGCACAACCTCAGCCTCCTGCGTCACCTCCCTGAGCTGGTCGAAGCCGCCGCGAGCGCGGGGTGCGCCGGGGTGCTGGTCGGCACCAGCCGCAAGCGCTTCCTCGGCCTGCTCGGGCCTGGCTTCGAGGACCCTGGCGGCACGGGCGCCGGCACGCCGGGGCTGTCTCGGGAGCCGGCGCCGGAATCCGAGCGCGTGGAGGCGTCGCTGGCCACGGCCGCCGCTGCCATGGTGGCCGGAGTGGCCATGGTGCGCGTCCACGACGTGGCGGCGACGGTGCAGGTGGCACGGCTGTATGGTCCTGCCGCATGAATGGTCCTGCCACATGAAGGGCGCGATCGCCGGATGAAAGGCGCCGCATGAAGGGAAAGTGGGCTGCGGGCATCCCGCCGCGCAACTTCACCTGGATCATCCGGGACCACCTCGCGGTCAGCGAGCGCCCGGGTGGATTCGCCGTGCACCACCGGCGGGTCCGGCGGACCGAGGAGATCATCTGGCTGCGGGTCCAGGGGTTCGGGCGGGTCATCTCGCTGCTTTCCTCGCCGCACAACCTGGCCGCCTATGAGGACGAGGGCCTGGCCTGGGCCCACTACCCCCTCGAACGAATCGGTGACCCGCGCCCGGTCCTCGCCGCCTGCTATCAGGACATCGAGAGCTCGCTGGCCGCCGGGCTGCGGATCCTGGTCCACCAGGACGAACTGGGAGACCGGGTGATGGGGGTGATCGCCGGCTATCTGATGTGGTCCGGCCGAATTCCCAGCCTCCCCCAGGCCGTGGCGCTGGTCGAACACGTGGTCGGCCACGCCATGGGAGAGCCGGGGCGCGAGCTGCTGGCCGAGCTCGAAGGCATGCCGGCACGTGGACAGGCCGGGTGACGGACCGGATCGAGATTGCGGACCTCCGGGTCATGGGGGTCCACGGGGTGCTGCCCGAGGAGCGCCAGCGGTCCCAGCCCTTCTCGGTCGACATTGTGGTGCTGGTCGACACCGGGGCGGCCCAGCAGAGCGACGATCTGGCGGACACGGTGGACTACGGCGCCCTGGCCCAAGCCGCGGCGGACGTGGTGAGTGGGCGCTCCTACCGGCTGCTCGAGGCGCTCGCCGGCCGTCTGGCCAGCGCGCTGTTGATCGTCGACCCCCGGATCGAGGCCGTCGAGGTGACCGTGCGCAAGCTGCGCCCTCCGCTTCCACTCGACGTGGGCTCGGCCGGGGTCAGGGCACGCCGGACCCGGTGACGCCGCCGGCGTCGGTGACCCGGTGACGCCGCCGGCGTCGGTGACCCGGCGGGCCTTTCTCGGCCTGGGCTCCAACCTGGGCGACCGTCGGGCCCACCTGCGCTCTGCGATCGAGGGCCTCCGGTCGGCGGGCGACGTGACCGCGGTCTCGCCCGTCTACGAGACCGAGCCCATGGGCGGCCCCGTGGGCCAAGGGCCCTACCTCAACGTGGTCGTGGAGCTGGCCACTGAGGACTCCCCCCGGCGACTCCTCGGGCGGTGCCAGGCCATCGAGGAGGCTGCCGGACGGGTGCGCGCGGAGCGTTGGGGCCCGCGCACCCTCGATGCCGACGTCCTCTGGGTGGAAGGCTGCGAGTCCGACGATCCCGACCTGACCGTGCCCCACCCTCGCATGTGGGACCGACGGTTCGTGCTGGCGCCCCTGGCCGATTTGGCGCCCGACCTGGTGACTCCCGAGCGCCTGGCCGCCGCTGGTGGAGCGGTGGCCCGTGTGGGTACGCTGTAGGGGTACTTCTCGGATCGTCTGTAGGCGAACGGCACCCCTCGGGGGCTGGAACGCCGAAGGAGGTCAGATGGACTCCATCCGGATCATCGGGCCCGGTCGGGCCGGCACGTCCCTGGCCGGCGCGCTCTCGGCGCGGGGCTGGGCTTTGTCCGGGTTCCTCGGCCGGCTCGACGACCTCACCGATGCGGCCCGTGGTGTCGACGTCCTCGTCGTGGCCACTCCCGACGACGTCGTGGCCGAGACGGCCGCCGCCGTGGCGCCGTCGCCGACGACGACCGTGATGCACCTCTCGGGGTCTCTCGGGCTCGACGCGCTGGCACCGCACCCGCACCGCGCCGCCCTGCATCCGCTGGTGCCGCTGCCCAACGGTGAGGTGGGGGCGGCCCGCCTGTGCTCGGGCGTCACCTTCGCCGTGGCCGGCGCGCCGGCGGCGCGGGCGATGGCGGTCAGCCTCGGGGGGCGGGTGGTCGAGGTAGCGGACGCCGACCGGGCGACGTATCACGCGGCAGCCTGCATCGCAGCCAATCACGTGGTGGCCCTGTTGGGTCAGGTCGAACGGGTGGCCCGGGCTGCCGGACTCGACCTCGAGTCGTTCCTGCCGCTCACCCGGGCGGCGGTCGACGATGTGGCCTCGCTCGGAGCGGCCGACGCGCTGACCGGCCCGGCCCGGCGCGGCGACTGGGCCACGCTGAGCCGCCACCTCGATGCTCTTCCCGAGGACGAGCGGACCGGCTACCAGGCGGTCGCTGCGCTGGCCACCCGGCTGGCCGGGACGACCGTGACGGTGGCGGTGTAGCGGTGGAGGTCGTCGAGACCGCCGCCCGCTGCCGGGGCCTCCTCGAGGTTGCCCGCGCTGCGGGGCGCGTGGTGGGCCTGGTGCCGACCATGGGGGCGTTGCACGCCGGCCACCGCTCGCTGATGGCCCAGGCCCGCGGCGAGTGCGACGTGGTGGCGGTCAGCATCTTCGTGAACCCGCTGCAGTTCGGAGATCGAGACGACATCGCCCACTACCCACGGACGCTCGAGCGTGACCTCCTGGCATGCGCCGAAGCCGGAGCGGACGTGGTCTTCGTTCCGGCGGTGACCGAGATGTACCCCACGTGGCCCGAGCGACCGGCGACCGTGGTGTCGGTGCGCGGGCTGGCCGACGCGTGGGAGGGCGCTTCGCGCCCGGGCCACTTCGACGGTGTGGCGACGGTGGTGGCCAAGCTGTTCTCCGTCACCGGTCCGTGTCTCGCCTACTTCGGCCAGAAGGACTTCCAACAGCTCGCCGTGGTGCGCCGGATGGTGGCCGACCTGTGCCTGCCGGTCGAGGTGGTCGGGTGCCCGACCGTGCGGGAGGGCGATGACGTCGCCCTGTCCAGCCGCAACGCCCGGCTCTCGGCCGCCGAACGTCGCGCCGCCGCGGTGTTGCCGGCGGCTCTGGCCGCGGGTCGGGCCCTCGTGGGCGCGGGTGCATGCACCGGACACGACGTCGCCGCCGCCATGCGGGAAGTGGTCGCCACCGAGCCGTTGGCCGAGCTCGACTACGCGGCGGCGGTCGACGCCAAGACGCTCGAGGAGCTCGACGGTGCCATCGACGGCTCGGCCCGTCCGGGAGCCGTACAACTCCTCATCGCCGCCCGTGTGGGGCCCGTGCGCTTGATCGACAATTGCCCCGCCCAGTCGAAGGACGACGACTTCCACGCAGCCGAATCAACCGAGCCGGTACGCCAACTCGAAAGGACCGGGTGAGCCGATGCGCCGCCACATGATGAAGTCAAAGATCCACCGCGCCACGGTGACCGACGCCAACTTGAACTACGTGGGATCGGTCTCCATCGACGCCGAGTTGATGGCACTGGCCGACGTGCTTCCCTACGAGCAGGTGGCGGTGCTCGACATCGACAACGGGGCCCGCTTCGAGACCTACGCCATTGAGGGCGGTCCCGGCGAGATCTGCCTCAACGGCGCCGCGGCACGCCTGGTCGCGCCGGGGGACAAGGTGATCATCATCACCTACGCGGAGTACGAGCGCGAGGAGCTCGAGTCCTACGCGCCCGTGGTGGTCCACGTCGACGCCCGCAACCGGGTGATCGACGAGGCGTCGGCCCGGCTCGACGCGGAGCTGGGCCGCCCCGAACCTGTCCTTCGCGAACCGGCGTGACCGACACCGCGGGCCCAGGTTCGTTCGACGTCCTGGTCCTGGGCAGCGGGGTGGCCGGGCTGTCCGCCGCGGTTCGTCTGGCCGGGCCCACGGCGCCGGGCGGACCGCGGCGCCCTTCCGCCCCACGCTCGCTCGGTGTGTTGACCAAGGGCGCGCTCTCCCAGTCGGCGACTCGATGGGCCCAAGGCGGCGTGGCCGCCGTCCTGGGGGGCGACGAGGACTCGACCGATCTGCACCTGGCCGACACGCTGGCGGCCGGGGCGGGCATGTGCGAAGAGGAGGCGGTACGCATCCTGGTCGACGAAGGCCCCGCACGGGTCCTCGAGCTGATCGCACTGGGCGTGGAGTTCGACCGCGAGGCCACCGGTTCGCTGGCGCTGGCCCGCGAGGGCGGCCACTCGGCACCACGGGTGGTCCACGCGGGTGGCGCGGCGACGGGCGCCGAGGTCGAGCGTGCGCTGGTCGACGCCACCTATCACTCGGCCAGCGCCGTGCTCGAAGGGTGGTTCGCACTGGACCTGGTGGTCGAGGGTGGTCGCTGCGCCGGTGTCCGGGCTTTGCCCCCCGGTGGGGCCTCGCCGGTGGAGGTGCGGGCCTCGCATGTCGTCCTCGCCACCGGGGGCGCGGGCCAGCTGTACTCGGTCACCACCAACCCGACGGAGTCCACCGGTGACGGGGTCGCGATGGCTCTGCGAGCCGGGGTTCCCACCGCCGACGTCGAGTTCGTGCAGTTCCATCCCACTGCGTTGCACCACCCCGCCATGCCGCGGCCCTTGCTCTCGGAGGCCCTGCGCGGTCACGGCGCGCTGGTGCGTGACCGCGACGGCGAGCGTTTCGTGGACGAGCTGGCGCCCCGCGACGTGGTGAGCCGCGCCATGGCCGCCCGAATGGAGGCACAGGGCGTCGATCACCTCTGGCTCGATGCCACCGCGCTCGAGCGGTTCTCTGCGCGGTTTCCCACCATTGCCGCGTCGCTGGCCGGCATCGGACTCGATCCCGAGCGCGACTGGATCCCCATCGCTCCGGCGGCGCACCACCTCTCGGGTGGTGTCGTCACCGATCTGTGGGGCGCCACGGCACTGCCGGGTCTGTGGGCCGTCGGTGAGGTGGCCTGCACCGGCGTGCACGGGGCCAACCGGTTGGCATCGAACTCGCTCCTCGAGGGCATGGTGTTCGGGGCGCGTCTCGCCGAGCGCATCGCCTCGGGGGCTGAGGGTCCCGAGGCGAGCGGAGCCCTGCGCGCCGTTCTGGGGTCGTCGTCGCTCGACGGCATCGGCTGCACCGTCCTCGCCGGACCGCCGACCTCGATGCACGACGACGAGGGCGGTGCCCCCCAGCGCACCGGGTCTGGCACCGTCGACGTCACAAAGCAGCTCGACATACTCCAGCGCGCCATGACGCGGGGGCGGGCGTCGTCCGCAGCGCCGGTTCCCTCGAGACGGCACGCGCCGTCGTCGAGGAGACGGCCGCCCTGCTCGCCGGTACGCCGGTCACGGTCTCCGTCGGCGAGCTGCACAACCTGGTCGTCCTGGCCGACGCGCTGCTCGGCTCGGCATTGGTCCGGGCCGAGAGCCGCGGTGCCCATGCCCGCTCCGACTATCCCGAGACGGTGCCTTCGTGGCGCCGGCGGCTCGTGCACGGGCACATCGGGAGACTTCGGTGACGGAGACCGCTGAGCCGGCCGTCGAGCCGGCACTCGCACGGGCCGTGGCGGACGCCGTCGAGCGGGCGCTGGCCGAGGACCTCGGTCCCGACGGCGATGTGACCGCAACGCTGGTCGCGCCGCAGACCACGGCGTGCTTCGCGCTGCGGGCCCGCCACAGCGGCGTGCTCGCCGGCCGAGCGTGTGTGGCTGAGACGTTCCGTCGTGTGGGCCCCGAGGTGCGCCTGGACTGGCAGGCCGCGGACGGCGACGAGGTCTCGGCGGGAGACACCATGGTGGAGGTGACCGGTCCACTGCGGCCGATCCTCACCGCGGAGCGCACGGCGCTGAACTTCCTGGGGCGGCTGTCGGGCATCGCCACCCTCACGGCGCAGTTCGTCGCCGCCGCGGACGAGAGCAACGCCTCGGTCGCGGTGCTCGACACGCGAAAGACCACGCCCGGCCTGCGCGTGCTCGAGAAGGCGGCCGTGCGTGCCGGGGGCGGCACCAGTCACCGGTCCGGGCTTTCCGATGCCGTGCTGGTGAAGGACAACCACCTGGCCGGGACCACCATCACCGACGCCGTGGCACGGGCCCGCACAATGTGGCCCGACCGGATGGTGGAGGTCGAGTGCGACGCGCTCGACCAGGTGGCCGAGGCCGCCAGGATGGGCGCCGATGCCGTCCTGCTCGACAACATGGACCCGGGCACGGTCGTCGAGGCCATCGCCGTGGCGCACCTCGAAGCACGGGGCCCCATTCTCACCGAGGTCTCCGGAGGGGTGAGCCTGGCCAGCATCGGCGCCTATGCCGCCGCCGGGCCCGACCGGATCTCCGTCGGTGCCCTTACGCACTCCGCCCCGGTCCTGGACCTCGGGCTGGACCTGTTGTGGACCAAGGTTGCCGGTGCTGCTGGTCATTGACGTCGGGAACACCGAGACGGTCATCGGGCTCTACGCGCTCGACGACGGCAACGAGGCGCCGATCGTCGAGGAGAGCATCGGGGTGGGGATCGGCACGGAGCACGACACGACCGCGCCCAAGGGCCTCACCCACCACTGGCGTCTCTCCACGCTGCCGTCGCGCACGCCCGACGAGCACGCCGTGCTCCTGACCCAACTGCTCGACCTCGAGGGCCTCGACATCGCGACCTCCGTCTCGGGCATCGCCGTGAGCTCGTCGGTGCCGGACGTCACCGCAGAGTTGCGCCAGATGGCGGCCCGTTGGTTCGGCGACGCACCGTGCGTGGTGTTGGGCCCCGGGACCAAGAGCGGCATGCCCATCCTGTACGACAACCCTCGCGAGGTCGGCGCCGACCGGATCGCCGATGCCGTGGGCGCCTACGACCTGTACGGCGGCCCATGCATCGTCGTCGACATGGGGACGGCGACGACCGTCGAGGCGATCAGCGCCAAGGGGGAGTACCTCGGCGGTGCGATCACACCGGGTGTGGCGATCAGCCTCGATGCGCTCTACCAGCAGGCCGCGGCGTTGCGCCGGGTGGAGCTGGTCGAGCCGCGCAGCGTCATCGGACGCTCGACCGTGGAGTCGATCGAGTCGGGAACGCTCTACGGGTTCGCCGGGCTGGTCGACGGGCTCACCCGCCGCTTCATGGTCGAGCTCGGTCCCTCGACCGTGGTGGCCACCGGAGGGTTCAGTTCGCTCATCGCGCCGTATTCGGACACCATTGAGTACGTGGAGCCCTGGTTGACCCTGCACGGCCTGCGCATCGTGTACGAGCGCAATGTCAACGCGTGAGGGAGCGGCGAGGTTGAGCACGATGCCCGAGGAACCTCCGACGCGCGCCGCCGCCGCGATCCCGTACCGCTTTGACCGGACCCACGAGGCGGCCGCGGTGATCGATGCCTGGTCGTCGTTGGCGACCGGTGAGGAGTCCGGGTGCACTGTCGGGGTGGCCGGCCGGGTCATGCTCTCGCGTCCCCAGGGCAAGTTGGCCTTCGCCGAGCTGCGCGACGCCTCGGGGTCACTGCAACTGTTCGCTCTGGCCTCGTCGACCGAGCGTTTCGAGGAGTTCACGAAGCTGAACCTGGGGGACTGGGTCGGCGCCACGGGTGAGGTGGTGCGCACCAAGCGCGGCGAGCTGTCCGTGAAGGTGACGAGCTGGGAGCTGCTGGCCGAGGCGCGACGGAGCTTCGGCGACAAGTGGCGTGGCGTCAGCGACGTCGAGATGCGCTACCGCCAGCGCGAGGTGGACCTGTGGGCCAACGAGCGCACGCGCCAACTGCTGCGGCTGCGCAGCGACGTGATCCACCACATGCGCGAGCGATTGTGGGCGCAGGGCTTCGTGGAGGTCGAGACGCCACTTCTGCACCCGATCATGGGGGGCGCGACGGCGCGCCCCTTCGTGACGCACCACAACGCGTTCGACGTCGACTTCTTTCTCCGCGTCGCGCCCGAGCTCTACTTGAAGCGCCTCGTGGTCGGTGGTTTCGACAAGGTGTTCGAGATCGGGCGCATGTTCCGCAACGAGGGTATCTCGCCGCGCCACAACCCCGAGTTCACGATGCTCGAGCTGTACCAGGCCTACGCCGACTACACCGACACCATGATCGTCTTCGAGGAGCTGGTGGCCGGCCTGGCGGCCGACGTGCTCGGCACGACCAAGCTGACCTATGGCGGACGGGATCTCGACCTCACCACGCCGTGGCGGCGTGCCACGATGGCCGAGCTCGTGGCCGAGGCCACCGGGCTGATGCTCGACGTGCACTCACCGCGTGACGATCTGGTCACGGCGGCCGCCGAGGCCGGCATCGCCGTCGACGCCGTCTGGGGGCCGGGCAAGATCCTGCTCGAGATCTACGAGAAGACGACCGAGCCCGAGCTGTGGGGCCCGGTCTTCGTCATGGACTATCCGGCCGAGGTTTCGCCGCTGGCCCGGCGCCACCGGGCTGGGCCCGAACTCGTCGAGCGCTACGAACCGGTCGTGGCGGGGCGCGAACTGGGCAACGGGTTCAGCGAGCTGATCGATCCCGACGACCAGCGGGCCCGTTTCGAGGAGCAGGTGGCCAAGGCGAGGGCCGGAGACGAGGAGGAGTCGGGCGAAGTCGACGAGGAGTATCTCCGCGCTCTCGAGTACGGGTTGCCCCCGACTTCGGGCTTCGGCCTCGGCGTCGACCGGCTGGTGATGCTCCTGGGTGACGTCTCGAACATCCGCGAGGTCATCGCCTTCCCGACGCTGCGGCCCGATCGGGGCTGAGCGAACCGCAGTGTCGGACTGTCCCGGCAGCCGAGCGGTCCGAGTCTTCCGATCTTCTTACGGTTCTTGCGCGGTTCTTGACCACCGGCTGACAGATCCTTCACATCTCGCCCTCAGTGTGGAAGGTGCCGCGGAGCGCGGTTGAAGGTTCGCTGCGGGGTCGTGCGCGCCAGGCGCAGCACGAGTCCACTCGTCAAGGAGGACAACATCATGGTTCGAAGGGTCATCGCAGGGACCGCAGTCGTCGGGGTGCTGACCCTGGGCGCCTCGGGGATCGCCGGCGCCGCCACGTCGGGGGGCGCCACGGGAGCCACGTCGTCGACGGGCTCGGGGTCGGGGGCGGCCCTCTCCGTGTTGTGCGCCAAGGCGCCCACCCTGGAGAGCAAACTCCACACCTACGAGGGCAAGGTGGCCGCACGCCTGCCCAAGGCCCAGGCCCGTGAGGCCAAGGCGAAGGCGGCCGGGCACACCAAGGTGGCCGACGCCATTGCCCGACGGATCACCCGGGTGCAGAACCGCGAGAGTCGGTTGAACGCCCGGTTGGCCAAGCTCCAGGCCAGGTGCTCAGCTTCGGGGACGACCGGCTCGGGCAACTCGGGCACCACGTCCGGCTGACCCGCCGGGCGTCGCTCGGCTCCCCGTGCAGTTCTGAGCGCGACCTCAGGCCCGGTCGGATGTCAGGCCCGGTCGGGGTCAGGACGGAAGGTCGTCGAGGAGCTCGGTCACGAGCCGGGCCAGTCCGGCCCGCAGGTCGGCGCGGGCGACCCCCCGTGCGGCCCGGCGGGCGTCCTCGGCATAGGCGTGCGCCGTGGCCACCGACTCGGTCACGCCGCGTGATGCCATCACGATGGCGCGCGCCTTGTCCCGCTCGGGCTGGCCCAACGGCTGGCCGAGCAGTGCCCGCAGGTCGGGACCGGCATCGGGGTCATCCAGCGCGATCAGGGCTGGAAGGGTGTAGATGCCCTCGGCCAGATCCTGGCCCGCCGGCTTCTGGAGCTGCCCGTCGGTCGCGGTGATGTCGAGGATGTCGTCGCGGATCTGGAACACAAGGCCGAAACAACGGCCGAATTCGGTGCAGGCCTCCACCTCGGCCGCCGGAAGCTCTCCCGTCAGGGCTCCGATGCGGCACGACGTGGCCGTCAGGGCGGCCGTCTTGCCTCCGATGGCCGCGAAGTAGTCCTGGCGGCTGCGCGCCAGCTGGAAGGCCGAGCGGACCTCGGTGACCTGGCCCTGGCACAGGCGGCCCAGCGTGTCGGCCAGCAGGGCGGCGATCTCGGTGCCCAGGTCAGCCGCGATGGCCGCGCTGCGGGCGAGCAGGTAGTCGCCGGCCACGATGGCGACCAGGTTGCCGAAGCGGCTGTTGACGCTCTCGACGTTGCGACGAATCGTCGCCTCGTCGATCACGTCGTCGTGGTACAACGATGCGAGGTGGACGAGCTCGACCGCCACCGCGCCCATGAGGTCGTCCTGGGTCGGATCGCGGTCACCGCCCGTTGCCGTGGCCAGAGCCAGGAGGGGGCGGAGACGCTTCCCACCTGCCGCGATGAGGTGGGTCGTGACCTCGTCGAGAAAGGCGTCCCCGGTGGAGATCGAACTGGCCAGCAAGGGCTCGAGACGCTGGAGTCCCTCTTCCAGGCGGGGCAGGCCGAGGGCCTCGGTCGCGTTCACTCCCCCAGACGTTAGGTCACGGCTGTGGAAACACGACAACTGCCTGGTCGCAGGCCACGGCGCCCTCCCCGCCGGGTGAACCGTGCCGGAGCGGAGACTGCGGCGTCTCGGACTAAGGCCGCAGGTACACTGGACCGACAAGCAACAAGAGGGACAAGGAGAGGCGGTCAGGGTGTTCGAACGTTTCACCGACCGGGCACGGAGGGTGCTTGTGCTGGCGCAGGAAGAAGCGCGCCTGCTCAACCACAGCTTCATCGGCACCGAGCACATTCTCCTTGGGCTGATCCACGAGGGCGAGGGAGTGGCCGCCAAGGCACTCGAGTCCCTCGGCATCTCCCTCGAGGCCGTGCGCGAGAAGGTTGAAGAGACAATCGGCATGGCCGGCACCGCGCCGAGCGGATCGCCCCCGTTCACTCCGCGGGCCAAGAAGGTCCTCGAGCTCTCGCTTCGCGAAGCGCTCCAGCTCGGCCACAGCTACATCGGCACCGAGCACATGCTCCTCGGTCTCGTGCGCGAGGGGGAAGGCGTTGCGGCCACCGTTCTGGTGAGCCTGGGCGCGGACCTCGGTCGTGTCCGTCAGCAAGTGATCCAGCTCATGTCGGGCAACCAGGGCAAGGAGTCCGTCGGGGCAACCCAGGGCCCCGGATCGGGTGACAACCCTTCGGGCTCGCCCGTGCTCGACCAGTTCGGGCGCAACCTGACGCAGCTGGCCCGGGACGGCAAGCTCGACCCGGTCATCGGACGCTCCAAAGAGATCGAACGCGTCATGCAGGTGCTGTCGCGCCGCACCAAGAACAACCCCGTGCTGATCGGCGAGCCCGGAGTGGGGAAGACGGCGATCGTCGAGGGCCTCGCACAGCGCATCGTGGCCAACGAGGTGCCTGAGACGCTGACCGGCAAGCAGCTCTACACACTCGACCTCGGCGCCCTGGTGGCAGGGAGCCGCTACCGCGGTGATTTCGAGGAGCGGTTGAAGAAGGTCCTCAAGGAGATCCGCACCCGCGGCGACATCGTCCTGTTCATCGACGAGATCCACACGCTGGTGGGCGCCGGCGCCGCTGAAGGCGCCATCGACGCCGCATCCATCCTCAAGCCGATGCTGGCGCGTGGTGAGCTGCAGACCGTCGGTGCCACCACGATCGACGAGTACCGCAAGCACCTCGAGAAGGACGCCGCGCTCGAGCGGCGCTTCCAACCGGTCAAGGTCGACCAGCCCTCGGTCGCCCTCACGATCGACATCCTCAAGGGCCTGCGCGACCGCTACGAGTCCCATCACGCGGTCAGCATCACCGACCAGGCGCTGGTGGCGGCGGCCAACCTGGCCGACCGCTACCTGGCTGACCGCTACCTGCCGGACAAGGCCATCGACCTGATCGACGAGGCAGGCAGCCGGCTGCGCATCCGGCGCATGAGCACCCCGCCGAGCGCGAAGAAGCTCGACGAGGAGATCGCGCGACTGCGCGCCGACAAGGAGGCCGCCATTGAGAAGGGCGCCTTCGAGCAGGCCAAGAAGCTGGCCGAGCAGGAGAAGGAGCGTCTCGAGCGCAAGGAGAGCCAGGAGGCCGAGCTGCGCGCCGAAGGCGTCGACCTCTTCGACGTCGTGGACGAGGAGGTCATCGCCGAGGTGCTGGCCGCCTGGACAGGCATCCCGGTCTACCGCCTCACCGAGGAGGAGACGGCCAAGCTCCTGCGCATGGAGGAAGAGCTCCACAAGCGTGTGATCGGCCAGGAGGAGGCGCTCAAGGCGCTGTCGCGGGCCATCCGGCGGACCCGGGCAGGCCTGAAGGACCCCAAGCGCCCGAGCGGCTCGTTCATCTTCCTCGGGCCCACCGGTGTCGGCAAGACGGAGCTGGCCAAGACCCTGGCCGAGTTCCTCTTCGACGACGAGGACGCGTTGATCCAGCTCGACATGTCCGAGTACATGGAGAAGCACACGGTGAGCCGGCTCGTTGGATCGCCCCCGGGGTACGTCGGGTACGAAGAGGGTGGCCAGCTCACGGAAGCCGTGCGCCGGAAGCCCTTCTCCGTGGTGCTCTTCGACGAGGTCGAGAAGGCGCACCCGGACGTCTTCAACACCTTGCTGCAGATCCTCGAAGACGGGAGGCTCACCGACGCCCAGGGTCGGTCGGTCGACTTCAAGAACACCGTGCTGATCATGACGTCGAACCTCGGAACCGCGGACCTGCGCAAGGCCAACATGGGATTCGCCAAGACCTCGGAGGCCGTGACCTACGAGCGCATGAAGGCCAAGGTGGACGAGGCGCTCAAGGCCCACTTCCGCCCCGAGTTCCTGAACCGGATCGACGAGGTCATCGTGTTCCACGAGCTCTCGCGCTCGGAGGTCACCGAGATCGTCGACCTGCTCATGTCCCGCACGATCAAGCAGCTGTCCGACCAGGGCATCGGGCTCGAGCTCACGGCGGCCGCACGGTCCTACTTGGCCGAGAAGGGCTACGACCCCCAGCTGGGGGCACGCCCGCTCCGTCGGGCCATCCAGCAGCTCGTCGAGGACCCGCTCTCGGAGCGCATCCTCTGGAAGGAGTTCCGGGTGGGCGAGACGGTCGTGGTCGACGTGGAGGAATCTCCCATCGACGGCGAGGGCCAACAGCTGAGCTTCACGGCGATCGAGGGGCTCCAGCCGCCACCGCTCGAGCTGGCCGGGGCTGGCGCCGACACCGAGTAGTCCCCGCCCCGGGGGCGGGGACGCTGGGATCCGCATCTGAGGACGCATGTGACACCCCGTCCGTAGCCTCGGGCCATGGAATCCACCGCGTCACGCGCACGTCCTCGAGGTCGCCCTGACGTGCTGTACCTGTGTACCGCGTGCGCGGCCACCTCGCCGCGCTGGGTCGGTCGGTGCCCGACATGCGGAGAGTGGAACACCTTCACTGCCACCCCGGCCCCTCACCGGCACGCTCAGGGTCGGGACGGGTGGACGGTGGGGACGGGTGGCCAACGGTCCGTCGTTCCTCTCGCCGGGATCTCGGCCGATACGGCGCACCCCTTGCGGACCGGCGTCAGCGAGCTGGACCGCGTGCTCGGCGGCGGCGTGGTCGGTGGCTCTGTCACCCTCCTGTTCGGCCCCCCGGGTATCGGGAAGTCGACGTTGTTGTTCCAGGTGCTGGCCTCGGTGGCGTCCGAGGGCGCCGATGTCGTGCTGGCATCGGCGGAGGAATCGCTGACGCAGGTGCGTGTCCGGGCGGCCCGCATCGGGGCCGTCCCATCCGGCCTCCTGGCCCTCGAAGGTCCCGATGTGGCGGCAATCGAGACGGCGGTCGCGCGGCACCACCCGGCCCTGGTGGTGGTCGACTCCATGCAGTCGATCGCCGACGCCGAACTTCCTCAGCCTGCGGGCAGCCTGGCCCAGGTCCGAGCATGCGTCGAGCACCTCACCCGCATGGCCAAGTCACTCGGCGTCCCGCTGATCCTGGTCGGGCACGTCACCAAGGACGGGGACCTCGCTGGGCCGCGGGCGGTCGAGCACCTCGTCGACACCGTGCTCTCCTTCGACGGTGACCGCCACCATGCGCTGCGCGTCCTGACCTCGGTCAAGCATCGCTTCGGACCCGCGGGCGAGGTCGGCATCTTCGAGATGCGCGACGACGGTCTTCGTCCCGTTCCGGATCCGGGCCCGCTCATGCTGGGCGATCGCATGACAGGTGTCGCCGGAAGCCTGGTGACGCCCGTGCTCCAGGGAAGACGGCCCCTGCTGGTCGAGGTGCAGGCGCTGCTCGGCCCGGCGGTCGGCGGCCCCGGGGCACGGCCGCGCACCTTGGGCGTCGACCCGTCGCGGGCGGACCTGCTCCTGGCCGTGTTGGCCTGCCGTACCGCGGTGGAGGTCGCCAGTACGTCCCAGGTGTTCGTGGCCGCAGCTGGCGGGATCTCGGTGACCGAGCCGGCCGCGGACCTCGCGCTGGCCCTGGCCATGGCGTCTGTGATCAGCAACCGCCCCATCCCCTCCGACCTCGTCGCCTTCGGAGAGCTGGGATTGGCCGGTGAGGTGCGCACGGTCCCAGGCGCGGAACGTCGCCTCGCAGAAGCCCAGCGAGCGGGGTTCACCAGGGCACTCGTGCCTCTGTCGAGTGCGAGTGCGGCTCCCGGTGGCCTGGCGGTCCACGGGGTACGCACCCTGGCGGAGGCCCTCTCGGCCGCCGGTTGCCCGGCTGGGGGAGACGACGGGCCGGGTACGATGCCCGGGTGGCCGACGGCTCCCCCGGCAGCCAGCCCCTGAACGACGCGCTGGCGCTGATCGCGCCGGGCTCCAAGCTGCGCGAGGGCTTGGACCGCATCTTGCAGGCCAAACACGGTGCGCTCATCGTCGTCGGTGACGATCCGGCTGTGCTCTCGGTGTGCACGGGGGGGTTCCTGCTCGACGCGGAGTTCACTCCGCAGCGTCTCTCCGAGCTGGCCAAAATGGACGGGGCCATCATCTTGGCGGCCGACGCGTCGCGCATCGCCCGGGCAAACGTGCACCTCATGCCCAAGGCCACGATCACCACCGCCGAGACCGGAACGCGTCACCGCACTGCCGAACGCGTGGCCAGGTCCATCGACGTACCGGTCATCGCGGTGTCGGAGGCCATGGCGACGATCACCATCTACCGCCACGACCGCAAGCACACGACCCAGACGGCGGGATGGCTGGTCGACCGCTCCAGTCAGGCCCTCTCGACACTCCAGCGCTTCCGCTCTCGCTACGACGACGCGCTGAGCACCTTGACCCGGCTCGAGGTGGAGGACTCGGTGTCCGTGCGCGACGTCGTGTCCGTGCTCCAGCCGGGAGAGATGGTCCGGCGGATCGCCACCGAGATCGAGGGGCACCTCGTCGAGTTGGGCTCCGACGGGAGACTCATCCACCTCCAGACCGAGGAGCTGCGGGCCGGGGTGCGCGAGAGCCTGACGCTCGTGCTGCGCGACTATGCCGACGAGGGCGGCGCGGCCCGGCTGCAGGCGCTCTCGCACGAGGCGCTGATGGATCTGCACAAGGTGCTCGTGGCGCTGAACCTCCACGCGGCCAGCGACCAGATGTACGCCGAGCTGGCTCCTCGGGGGTACCGCCTCTTGCATCGGCTGCCTCAGCAGCTCTCGGAGGTGTTGATCGAGCGCGTCGTCGAGCGCTTCGGCACCCTGCCGGAGATCCTGTCTGCATCGGCGGCCGAGCTCGAGTCCGTCGAAGGCATCGGGGCGGCCACGGCCCGGCACATCCGGGACGGGTTGGCCCGGCTCGTCGAGGCCAGCATCTTCGAGCGCTTCGAGTAGTCGCCCGGTCGGTGAGGGCCCGTGACGTCGCCGAGGACGGACTTCGGCGCCGGTCTGGTAAAATACACAGCCACCATTGGGCGGTCCGGACCCGTCCAATCCCGCAACCCCCGCACACATCGTCCGCACGCCCGTGTGCCCGGGCGGACGTGGTCGATCCACTCAAGGGAGTCCTGAGTCCTGTGTCCTTCAAGGTCGGAGACAAAGTCGTCTACCCCCACCATGGCGCCGCCGTCATCGAGAAGCGGGAGACCAAGGTCGCCTTCGGCGAGAAACGCGAGTACCTGGTCCTGCGGCTCGCCTACGGCGACCTCATCCTCAACGTGCCCGCCGACAACACCGAGGGCGTCGGCCTGCGCGAGGTCATCAACGACGAAGAGGTCGAAGAGGTGTTCGCCGTGCTGCGCAAGAAGGAAGCGCGCATGCCGACCAACTGGTCCCGGCGCTACAAGAACCACTCCGAGAAGCTGCGCTCGGGCGACATCTACCAGGTCGCCGAGGTCGTCCGGAACCTCTCCATTCGCGACAAGGACAAGGGTCTGTCCGCCGGGGAGAAGCGCATGCTGCAACGGGCACGGCAGATCCTGGTCTCCGAGCTCACCTTCGCCCTCAACGTGGACGAGGAGGCGGCCGAGCAGCGTCTGAACGACGCCCTGACCTGATACCCGAATCTCCTCGGGACAGCGGCGCCGTGCCGAAGGTCTGGTCGATCGTCGTGGCTGCGGGCGCCGGTTCGCGGTTCGGTGAGCGCAAGCAGTTCGCCCTGTTGGCCGGCCGTCCCGTGCTCGAGTGGGCGGTCGCCGCGTGCCGGCCCGGATCATCGGGTGTTGTCCTGGTCGTGCCGGCCGAGGCCGGCGACGCCGTCGGGGGACACCACGGGGCCGATCTGGTCGTGACCGGAGGCGCAACGCGTCACGAGTCGGTTCGCCGGGGACTTGGCTCCGTGCCGCCCGATGCCGAGGTCATCGTCGTCCACGACGCGGCGCGCCCTCTGGCCACCCCGGCGCTCCTCGGGGCGGTCGTGGGCGCCCTGAGCGATCCAGGAGTGGACGGAGCCGTGCCCGGATCTGCCCCGGGTGACACCATCAAGGTCGTGGACGGGAACGGCACGGTGACGAGGACCTTGGACCGCGCCTCGCTGCGAGCCGTTCAGACGCCCCAGGCGTTCCGGGCCCGGATCCTGCGCCGCGCCCACGACGAGGGCGCTCCGGGCGCCACCGACGACGCCATGCTGGTCGAGGCGCTGGGCGGGAGCGTCCGGGTGGTGCCCGGCGAGCCCGACAACCTCAAGATCACCGCCCCCGGTGACCTGCGTGCCGCCGAGCGGATCCTGGCCGAGCGGGAAGCGTGAGCGTGCGCCTCGGACAGGGGATCGACGCGCACCGGTTCTCGGAGGACCCCGACCGACCGTTGGTGCTGGGCGGCGTGGTCGTCGACGGGGCCCGGGGTCTCCATGGCCACAGCGACGCCGATGCGGTGTGTCATGCGCTGGCCGACGCCGTGCTCGGCGCGGTGGGGCTCGGCGACCTGGGCCGCCACTTTCCCGACACCGATCCCGCCTGGGAGGGTGCCGACAGCGTGGGCCTGCTCTCCGAGGTCGTCCGGATGGCAGCCGAGCAGGGGTTCGTGTGCTCCAACGCCGACTGCACGATCGTCGCCGAGGTCCCCAGGCTGGCCCCCTACACCGACGCCATGGCTCAGCGGATGCGCGACGTGCTCGGTGCCCCCGTGTCCGTCAAGGCAACCCGCGCCGAGGGCATGGGCGCGCTCGGCCGGGCCGAGGGCATCGCGTGCATGGCCGTGGTGCTGATGGAGGAGCGGTGAGTCGCCGCCCGGTCCCGCGAGGCGGGAAGCGTGGTGCCGCGCCCCGCCCCGACACGCGTTCGGGGACGCGGCGAGGCCAGGATCGCTCAGGCCCGCCGCGCCAGCGCCCCGTGGCCCACGGAGAGCTCGGCGGCGACCAGGTCGAGGGCCGCCGAGCCGTGCTCGAGCTCCTGACCGTCGGGCGCCGCGCCGTGAAGCGGGTGATCATGGTCGAGGACCAGGACCCCTCCCCGCTGCTCGACCGGATCGAAGAGATGGCGGCACGCCGTCGTGTGCCCGTCGAGACGGTGCCGCGCGCCCGCCTCGATACGCAGGCACGCACCGATGCTCACCAGGGGGTGCTTGCCCTGGCCGCTCCGCTCGAGCCGGTTGCACTCGACGATCTGTGCACCGCCAGCCCCCCCCACACCGCGCCGTTCCTGTTGGTGGCGGCCGGCGTCACCGACCCGCGCAACCTCGGTGCCCTCCTGCGCAGCGCGGAGTGTGCCGGCGTCACGGGCGTGGTGCTGCCGCGCCACCGCTCGGCCCGGGTGTCGCCGACGGTCACCAAGACGGCTGCCGGGGCGATCGAGCACCTGCCTTTCGCCGTCGTGGGGGGTGTGCCGGCCGCCCTGAGCCAGCTGCGTGACCGGGGGGTGTGGACGGTCGGACTGGCGGGGGAGTCGACCGGGTCGCTCTACGAACTGCCGCTGGGTGTTGGCCCCGTGGCCCTCGTCGTCGGTGGCGAGGAGAAGGGTTTGGCGCCGCTGGTGCGTCGTCGCTGCGACGCCGTCGTCGCCATCCCCCAACATGGGAAGCTGCCGTCGCTCAACGTGGGGGCTGCCGCCGCCGTGGCCTGTTTCGAGGTGGCACGCCAGCGAGCGGCATCCTCCCCGGGCTCCACGACGCGCGCGCCGCGCCGCTGACCCGCCGGATCGAGTCCCGGTGCCCGGTCGCCACCGGGCACCGGTTCATGCCGGGGCGGCGCCCACCTCGGCGGTGCAGAAGGCGCAACGCCTCGCCTCGACCGGGATCTCGCTGAGGCACTCGGGGCACGCCCTCCTCTCGGGCTCGGCGTCCACCTCAGGTATCAGGTTGAGACGGCGCATGAGGGCGGTCAGGGGCACCACGACCGCGAAGAACACCGCCGTGGCCACGATCACGAACGCGAGGACGGCGTTGAGGAACGATCCGTACCTGAACCTGGAGTGGTGCACGGTGAAGGTCAGGTTCGAGAAGTCGGGCTTGCCGAAGATGGCGGCGATCAGCGGCGTGACGATGTCCGCCACGAACGCCGTGATCATGGCGGTGAAGGCGACACCGACCACCACGGCGACGGCCAGGTCCACCACGTTGCCCCGAAGGATGAACTTCTTGAAGTCCGACAGCATGTGCACCTCCGTGTTCTCGCGTTCCCCGCGAGCGGCCGACCTGCGCGCCCACGCGTGCCCACGACGAGATGGGCTTCGGGTGGACAACCGAGCCCGAGGCAGTGTCCCGAGCCCGAGGCAGGAATCGAACCCGCGACATCTTCATTACAAGTGAAGTGCTCTACCAACTGAGCTACTCGGGCGCCGGCCCAGGCTATCGCTCCGTTCCCGGCATTCTGGGACACGGAGTGCGCAAAGGCTTGCACCGGAGGGGGTGGCACGGCAGGCTGGACGGTCGTGGAGTCGGAGGGGCCGCCATCGGGGACGTCGAGCACGCTGTCAGTCCCCAAGGCGGCGGCGGTGCTGGTCGTCTTCGTGGTGGCTGTGGCGGTCCTCGTCGCCGTGGGCACCCGGCCCAGCGTGAGTTCACCACCCTCGGGGCTCCCGACAACCTCGTCGACCACCACCACGACGGTCGCGTCGGGCGGGGCGGCCGGATCGACCACGACCGCCGCCCATGGGTCGACCACCACGACCGCCGCCCATGGGTCGACCACCACGACCACGGCGCACTCGCGGTCCTCGGGAGGCGCAACGACGACGACGGTCCCCCACGGTTCGGTGAGCGTCGTCGTGGCCAACGGGACGAGCACCCCCGGTCTCGCCGCCCACTACTCGACGGTGATCGGCGCCAGCGGGTTCGCCATGAAGACGCCGCTGGACACCACGACCCCTCAGACCACCTCGGCCGTGTACTACGTCGCGGGCCAGCAGGCGGCGGCCCAGACGATCGCCAGCTCCATCGGCGTGAAGCAGAGTGAGGTGCTCCCACTGACCACGTCGGTGCCGGTCAACGGGGTGACGGGAACCGACGTGGTCGTCGTCATCGGGCAGGACCTGGCCTCGACAACCACCACGACGACCGCGAGCTCCTGACCTTGCGCGGCGGGGCCGGCGAGCCGGTCGCGACGCCCGTCGTGCCAGCGCTGCGCTCCTTGGCGGCCGACCCGGCCCGAACCGCCCTGTTCCTCGATTTCGACGGCACGCTGTCCGCCGTCGTCCCCGACCCGCGGGACGCCCGACCCTTACCGGGCGTTCCGGCTCTCCTGGCCCGACTGGCGCGCCGGTTCGCGCTCGTGGCCGTGGTGTCGGGCCGCCCCACCGCGTTCTTGCGCGAGGCGCTGGGGAATCCCGTCGGGGTGGAGCTCGCCGGGCTCTACGGTCTCGAGAGGGCACTGCGCGGGCCCGAGCACGACGCCTGGGCGGAGGTGATCGACCGCGTCGTGCACGAGGCGACGGTGGCGGCACCTCGGGGGGTGTTCGTCGAGCCCAAGGGCCTCACCGTGACGTTGCACTGGCGCAACGCCCCCCAACACCGGGACTGGGTGCTCGATTTCGCCGAGCGTCAGCATGCGACACGCGGGCTCCTGGTGCACCAGGGCCGGGCCGAGCGCGAGCTCCGTCCACCGCTCCACGTCGACAAGGGAACGGTGGTCCAGGCCCTGGTGGCCGAACACGACCGACGGTCAGGGGTGGACGCGCTCCGACATGCCGCGGTGTTCGGCGACGACATGGGTGACATCCCCGCCTTCGACGCGCTCAGCGAGCTCCGGACACCTGAGGGCAGCCGGTTCGACGCGGTGAGGGTCGCCGCGGTCGACGATGAGAGCCCGCCCGAGGTGGCCGCACGGGCCGACGTCACCGTGAATGGAGCCACCGGCGCCGTTGAGCTGCTGCACGCCCTGGCGGGCACCGATGGCACCGATGGCACCGACGTCACCGAGGCCCCCGACCCCCCCGATCCCCCCGATCCCCCCGACCCCGGGCCGCCTCAGCGCTGAACCGCCGCCAGCTGGTCGTCCCACCAGTGCGCCGAAGTCCGGGCACGCACCGCGGACTTCAACGCGGAGGCCCGCGCCGCCCGCTCGTCGGGGCCCATCGACAGGGCGGTGTGCAGGGCGTCGGCGGTGGCCACGACGTCGAAGGGGTTGACTCCCAGCGCCCCCTGACCGTCGAGTGACAGTTCGTCCCAGGCCCCGGCGAGGCGGGACAGCACGAGCACGCCGTCGACCGTGTTGAGGAGCGGCCCCTCCTTGGCCACCAGGTTGAGGCCGTCGCGCACCGGGTTGACCAGGAGCACGTCGGAGAGTGAGAGAGCGGCCAGCGAGCGGGCGCGGTCGTCCTCGACCGAGAGCACGATCGGCGTCCATCCGTCCGCCGCGGAGCCGAACTCGTGGTTGATCCGCTCGGCCGTGTGCTCCACGTCGGCGCCGTAGGCGAGATACTCCGCCAGCCCTTGCCGCGACGGATAGGCGAAGGCCACGTGCACCACCTCACCGCGCCACTCTGGGTGGGCACGCAGGAGCTCCTCGAACGCCAGCATCCCCCGCACGATGTTCTTCGAGGGCTCCATCCGATCCGTCCGGGCGATGATGCGGCGTCCGCCCACCTCGGCCCGCAGGGCCGCCGCCGCCGCCGAGCACTCCGGCGTCGCCGCCTCGGCTTCGAGCATTCCCGCATCGATCCCCAACGGCGCCACGAACGATGGCGGAGCCGGCCTCCCCGCCGCCTCGTAACAGTCGACGAAGCCCGCCTCCCAGGCGCGGGCGTGGAAGCCGCAGGCGGCGAAGCCCGCCATACCGTCGAGCAGCTCGTCGGCCACGGCGTCGGGGAGGACGCCGAACATCGCGGGCGCGGCGAACGGCGTGTGCAAGAAGTGCACCGTGTGCAGGTCCGGCCGAGCCTCGGTGAGCATCCGACCCAGCAGCGAGAAGTGGTAGTCCTGTACCAGGACGGTGCCGCCCGGCGCGGTGTGCGCCGTGACGACGTCGGCCACGGCCCGGTTGTAGGCCCGGTACCCGTCCCACGCCTCACGCCAGCGGTGGTCGAACCGCGGTCGGCAGGGAAGGTCGAACAGGTGGTGATGGCAATACCAGAGCGTGGTGTTGGCCACCACGTCATAGGCCTGGCGGTAGGTGTCGTCGTCGACGACCACCGGGACGAGGTCGAGCCCGTCGAGGGACATCAGCCCGCGGGCGACGGCCTCGCGGTCGGCCGCCCCCATCGTCACCGAGGCCCAGGTCGTCCCGCTCCCGGCCAAGAGTCGCTGCAGCGACGAGGCGAGTCCACCACCGGCCGGCGCGGGCACGAGTGTGCCGTCGGGCCCGCTGCGGAAGCTGAGCGGGCCGCGGTTGGAGACGACGACGAGCTCGCGGGCGGCGCCGCCCGGGGCGGGCTGGCTCATGGCCCGGTGGCCCAACCCGGGGCGCCGGCCCGTTCGAGTGCGGCGCGCAGCACGTCGACGGCCTGGGGGCGCAATTCGTGCAGAGGCCGGTTGCGGTGGATGCGCTCGCCGAGGTCGACCTGTGCGAGCGCGTGGGGACCCAACGCCCTGGCCACGTCGATCAGCAGTCCGAGCTCGACGCCGTAGCCCTGGGCGAACCCCACCTTCTCGAGCACCCGGCGATGTGCCGCCGTCTCGCCGGCGAGCGGCTGGCGCACCCACGAGAGCTCGGGATAGAGGAGCTCGATGATCGGTCGCGCCACGAGCTCGGTCACCCGGCCGCCTCCCGTGGGCTCACCGTGAAGGGGGCGGGTGTAGAAGCCCTTCACCAGCGCGACGTGATCCGTCGTGAGCAACGGCCCGAGCAACCCGGTGACGAAGGCGGGTGTGGTGTTGGCCACGTCCGCATCGAGGAAGACCACGACGTCGCCGGTCGACGCCGCCAGCGCGGCCGCCATGGCGCCGCCCTTGCCGCCGGGACTGCCGGGCCCCGCCGGACCTCCCGGGCCCTCCACCACGAGGGCACCGGCCTGGCGGGCCTGGACGGCCGTGTCGTCCAGCGACCCGTCGTCGAGCACGATCACCTCGTCGACCAGTCCGTTCCCCCCGAGGGCGGCGACGAACGGTTGGACCACGGCCCGGACCACCGACCCGACCGTTGAGGCCTCGTTGTGCGCGGGGATGCACACCGAGACCGTCCGGCCCGTGCGTCCCTTCGCATGGAGGACCAGCTCAGTGGGGAAGTCCCCGTGGTGGTAGGTGTTGCCCACGCCCACGATTCAAGCAGTCGCGGTGGTGGGTGCCGTGCGTTGAGCGGTCGCTCCGGGCGGGATACGATGGACGCATCATCCAGAGCGACTGAGGGACGGGCCCGCTGACGTCGCGGCAACCTGTGCTTCCGTGACACGGAGCACCTGGTGCCAATGCCCGATCGATGAGGAGGACCGATGGTCGATTTCGTCACTGGGCTGTCCTGTCGTGAGTGTGGGCGCGCCTACCCGGCCGAGGCGCTGCACGTGTGCGACTACTGCTTCGGGCCGCTCGAGGTGGCGTACGACTACGAGCGCATCGCCGCAACCGTCAGCCGTGAGCGGATCCAGGCCGGTCCGCGGACGATCTGGCGCTACCGGGACCTGCTGCCGGTCGACGACGACGCGCCGGTGGACCTGGGCGCCGGATTCACCCCGCTGGTGCGCGCCGACCGGCTGGCCGCCGAACTGGGGTTGGGGGAGCTGTGGATCAAGGACGACACGGCCAACCCCACCGGGTCTTTCAAGGACCGCGTCGTGTCGGTGGCGCTGACCAAGGCACGTCAGCTCGGGTTCAAGGTGGCGGCGTGCGCATCGACCGGGAACCTGGCCAACTCGGTGGCGGCGCACGCGGCGCGTGCAGGCATGGACTCGGTGGTGCTGATCCCGAGCGACCTCGAGGCGGCCAAGATCACCATGACCGCGGTCTACGGGGGGAGGGTCATCGCCGTCGAGGGGACCTACGACGACGTCAACCGCCTGTGTGCAGAGCTGACCAGCGAGCGCCCGACATGGGCCTTCGTCAATGTCAACGTGCGCACCTACTACGCCGAGGGATCCAAGACGCTGGCGTTCGAGATCGCCGAGCAGCTGGGCTGGCAGGCTCCCGACCACGTGGTGGTGCCGATCGGCTCGGGTAGCCAACTGACCAAGGTGGCCAAAGGCTTCGCCGAGCTGGGCAAAGTGGGCCTCTTGCCCGAGGAGCCCGCGGTGCGGGTCTCGGGGGCCCAGCCGGTCGGGTGCGCGCCAGTGGCCACCGCCTTCGCCGAGGGGGCGGACGCCATCCGACCGGTCAAGCCGGCCACCATCGCCAAGTCCCTGGCCATCGGCAATCCCGCCGACGGTTGGTACGCCCTCGATGTGATGCGCCGCACCGGCGGTGCCTGTGCCGCCGTGACCGACGACGAAGTGCTCGAGGCCATCTCCCTGCTGGCCCGCACCGAGGGGATCTTCGCCGAGACCGCGGGCGGGGTGACGATCGCCACGCTGTGCAAGCTGGCCGCTTCGGGGGACGTCCGTCGCGACGAGCGGGTGGTCGCGTTGGTCACCGGTCACGGCCTCAAGACCGTGGAAGCTCTCGCGGGGTCCGCCCACGGCGTCCCCACCGCCACCATCACACCAACTTTGGACGCCTTCGACGCCGCGCTCGACGCGACCGGGGGCCCGGAGCACGAGGAGTTGCCCCAGTGAGCGTCACCGTCCGTATCCCGACCCAGTTGCGCACCCTCACCGGGGGCTCCGGGGAGACCGAGGTCGAGGGGGCCTCCGTCGGCGAGGCCCTCAAGGCACTCGACGCAGCCCACCCCGGCCTGGCTGAGCGCCTCTTCGACGAATCGGGGAACCTGCGCCGGTTCGTCAATGTGTTCCTGGCCGACGAGGACGTCCGCTTTCTCGACGGCCTGGCCACGCCGGTCGCCAGCGGCCAGACCCTGTCCATCGTCCCGGCCGTCGCCGGCGGCTGAGCCCGGCCGGTCGGGGCGCGCTCGGCCTTGCGCCGAACGCCGTAAGGTGGTTACCTGTTAGCACTCACAAGACGAGAGTGCTAATGCGACAGTGGGGCTGACGTCACGGCGGGGCTGCTTCGGCAGGGCCGCCGCGTGCGGATGCCACAGCGCTACGGGAGGATAGAGAGCAGATGGCCAAGATCATCGCCTTCGACGCCGAGGCTCGCCGCGGCCTCGAGACGGGCATGAACAAGCTGGCGGACGCGGTGCGCGTCACCCTGGGCCCCAAGGGCCGCAACGTGGTTCTCGACAAGAAGTGGGGTGCTCCCACCATCACCAACGACGGTGTCTCCATCGCCAAGGAGATCGAGCTCGAGGACCCATTCGAGAAGATCGGCGCCGAGCTGGTGAAGGAGGTCGCCAAGAAGACCGACGACGTCGCCGGTGACGGCACCACCACAGCCACCGTCCTGGCCTGGGCCATGGTCCGCGAGGGCCTGCGCAACGTGGCGGCCGGGGCCAACCCGATGTCGCTCAAGCGGGGGATCGAGGCGGCAGTCGAGACGGCCGTGAGCTCCATCCACTCCCAGGCCAAGGAGACCGAGTCCAAGGCGCAGATCGCCCAGGTGGCCTCCATCTCGGCCGCCGACACCGAGATCGGCGAGATGATCTCCGAGGCCATCGACAAGGTCGGCCGCGACGGCGTCATCACCGTGGAGGAATCGCAGACCTTCGGCATGGACATGGACCTCGTGGAGGGCATGCGCTTCGACAAGGGCTACATCGCCCCCTACTTCGTCACCGACCCCGAGCGGATGGAGGCGGTGCTCGAGGATGCCTACGTCCTGCTGGTGGGCTCGAAGATCACCGCGGTGCGCGACCTGCTCCCGGTGCTCGAGAAGGTCATGCAGAGCAGCAAGCCGTTGCTGATCGTGGCCGAGGACGTCGAGGGCGAGGCCCTGGCCACCCTGGTCGTGAACAAGATCCGCGGCACCTTCCGCTCGGTGGCCGTCAAGGCCCCCGGCTTCGGCGAGCGCCGCAAGGCCATGCTCCAGGACATCGCCATTCTCACCGGCGGTCAGGTCGTCACCGAGGAGGTCGGTCTCAAGCTGGAGAACGTCACCCTCGACCTTCTGGGAAGCGCCCGCAAGGTGGTCGTCACCAAGGACGAGACCACGATCGTCGAAGGTGGTGGCACCGAGGCGGACATCAAGGGCCGCATCAACCAGATCAAGACCGAGATCGACAACACCGACTCGGACTACGACCGGGAAAAGCTTCAGGAGCGCCTGGCCAAGCTGTCCGGTGGTGTGGCGGTGATCAAGGTTGGCGCCGCCACCGAGGTCGAGCTCAAGGAAAAGAAGCACCGGATCGAGGACGCTGTGTCCACCACCAAGGCCGCCATCGAGGAAGGTGTCGTGCCCGGCGGTGGCGTGGCCCTCCTGCGTTCCCAGACTGCCATCCTCGAGACGGCGGAGAAGCTCGAGAGCGACGAAGCAACCGGGGCGCGCATCGTGGCCCGGGCCGTCGAGGAACCTCTCAAGCAGATCGCGGTCAACGCCGGTATGGAGGGCGGGGTCGTGATCGAGAAGGTCCGTGGCCTCAAGGGTGCCCATGGCCTCAACGCGGCCACCGGCGAGTACACCGACCTGTTCAAGGACGGTGTGATCGACGCTGCCAAGGTGACCCGCTCGGCCCTGCAGAACGCAGCCTCCATCGCTGCCCTGTTCCTCACCACCGAGGCGGTCATCGTCGACAAGCCCGAGACGGACGCGTCCGCGATGGCGGGCGCCGGGATGGACGACTTCTAGTCGGTCCGAGCACCCGGGGGAGCCGTATTCAGCCGTCCCCGCGGAGCACCTGTCACGGTGCTGTCACGAGCACGCAACAGCTGCGAGTGACACTGAAGGCTGCCTCATCCCCAACCGAGGCTGAACGGCACGCCCGGCCACCAGGCCGGGCGTGCCGCATTTTTCTCTAGACTTGAGCGGTGGCCCTGACCCCGACGACCGGCTGGGGGGTCCTCCACCTGTTCTGTCGGCTGAGCCCGGACTTCGAGGCCGGGTCCCTGCGCAAGGCCGTCAGCGCAGCGGAGGAGGACGGGTACCAGGTGATCCCGGTGGCCCTGCTCGGGCACAAGGCGGATCTCGGGCTCATGGTGCTCGGAGAGGACCTGTGGCGCCTGCGTCGATTCCAGACCGAGGCAGCGGCGTCGGGCCTGGTGGCGGTCCAGTCGTACGTGTCGCTGACCGAGATTTCCGAGTACGCGGCCGGGATCCCTGACGAGATGCGCCAGGCCCGCCTCTTCCCACGGCTCCCCGCCGAGGACAAGCCGGCCTACTGCTTCTACCCCATGAGCAAGCGGCGCGCGGAGGGGCACAACTGGTACGCACTCGAGTACGACGCTCGTAAGGAGCTGATGCTGGGCCACGGAAGAGTGGGGCGGACGTTCCACGGGCGCGTCCTCCAGGTGATCACCGGCTCCACCGGCCTCGACGACTACGAGTGGGGGGTCACCCTCTTCGGCACCCATCCGGATGACCTCAAGGACTGCGTGTACCAGATGCGATTCGACGAGGCCTCGGCCCGCTACGCCGAGTTTGGCCCGTTCTACACCGGCATGGTGGGCTCTCTCGACGAGGTGCTGGGCGCGTTGGGCGCCTGATGCGGACCTCAACGGCGCCCGCCAACTCCTCGACGGCCTCAATCGAGGACCTGCAGGACGAGCTGCGCCGCCTCGGGCGCGTCGTGGTCGCCTTCAGCGGTGGGGCGGACTCGGCCTTCTTGGCCAAGGTGGCGCACGACACACTGGGTCGTTCGGCCGTGCTGAGCGCCACGGCGCTGTCACCGTCGTTGGCCGCCAGCGAGGAGGCCGACTGCCGCACCCTGGCCGCCGAGTGGGACCTGCGCTGGGTCGGTGTGGAGACCGTCGAGATGCAGGACGCCGTGTACGTCGCCAACGGTCCCGATCGCTGCGCCCGCTGCAAGACCGCGTTGATGGACGCATTGGGGCCCCTGGCCGAGGCCGAGTCGGCCACTGTGGTGCTCGGGGTCAACGTGAGCGACCTGGGTGATCACCGCCCCGGTCAGGCTGCCGCCGCCGCGGCGGGAGCCGTCTTCCCGCTGGTCGACGCGGGGTTCGCCAAGGGGGACATCCGCCACTGGTCGCGCCTGCTCGGCCTGCGCACTTGGGACAAGCCCGCCGCGGCCTGCCTGGCGTCGCGCCTGCCCTACGGCACACCGGTGACGCTCGCCCGCCTGGGCTCGGTCGAAGCGGCGGAGGCGGCCCTCCATGACCTGGGGTTCTCACAGCTCCGGGTGCGTCATCACGGGGACACGGCCCGTCTCGAGTTCGAGATCGACTCTCTCGGCGAGGTGCTGGCCCGACGCAGCGAGGTGGTGGCTTCGGTTCGGGCGGCGGGGTTCCGCTTCGTCGCCGTCGACCTCGAGGGGTTCCGCTCGGGGAGTCTGAACCGGGCGCTGCCATGAGCGAGGTCCGAGTCAAGGTCAAGCTGACCTTTCCCGAGTCCGAGGTGCGTCGTCCGGTGCTGGCCACCCTGGTCCGTCGATTCGACGTGGAGCCCAACATCCGCCGGGCTGACGTGGAGGAGCATCGTGGCTGGATCCTCTGCGAGCTTGACGGGTCGTCCGCCCAGGTCGAGGCAGCGCTCGAGTGGCTGCGTCAGGAAGGGATCGCGGTCGACCTGCTCGGGGATGTGCTCGAGGGCTGAGCGGGTTCGACCTCTGCGATGTGGCTACGAAGCTGCATGTATCAACAAGGATGTTTAGCCTGAACATCTTTGTTGAGTGAGCGCGGAACAAGACGTATTCGGTCGGGGTCCTGACGTCGGGCCGGAGGGATCGAGAAAGCGGTCGGAGCTGTCGTCAGGGCTCGTCGGGATCACGGGCCACGTGCCAACCGGCGGACGACACCCTTCGGGGCTCGTAGAAGACGCAGCCAACGGGGCAGGTGAACGGGAGCGGCTCGTTGGCGTCGACCTTGCAGCGCTCGAGGCGGTCGCCCTTCGGCGTGGTGCGCATCACGTAGTGTCGGCAATCCTCGTTGACAGCCACGGTCCCATTCTGGCTCAGGTGGTGGGAGGCGGTAGCGTCACGCCTCGTGGACCCGACCGAGGCGAACGACACCGGCGACGTCGACGTTCCGCTCAAGACGCTGTTGCGCTGGAGCGAGGCACTGGCGGGCATCGCCCGGACCGGCCTCGCCTTCACCGAGAGCCTCTACGAGCGCGAGCGATTCGAGGAGATCCTCAAGGTGGCGGCTGACATCCGGGCCGAGACCGATGGGACCGATGCCGGGCCCGACCACGCCGGCGGACTCGTGCAGGAGTGGATGAAGGGCGTTGGCAAGGGGGTGCCGGGTTACGTGACGCCCAAGGTGGCCGTGGGTGCGGCCGTGGGCAACGACAAGGGAGAGATCCTCTTGATTCAACGGGCCGATTCAGGCATCTGGCTCTACCCGACTGGCTGGTGTGACATCGGGTACTCGGCTGCCGAAGTGGTGGTGAAGGAGGTCGAGGAGGAGACCGGGATCATTGCCGAGCCGGTCCGCCTCATCGCCGTCCTTGACGGTCTGCGGCTGGGCTTCACGCGTGTGCCGTTGTACTCGCTGCTCTTCTACTGCCGGGCCGTCGGGGGCGAGCTGTCGCCGCACCCGCTCGAGACCCGCGACGTCGGATGGTTCACCCGCGAGGCGCTGCCCCAACCGCTCGTCGGGTCGGATCGCTGGGGGGACCACGTGTTCGCTGCCATCAACGGGGAGCGGCGCGACGTGCTCTATGACCGTGTGCGCCAACCGATGTGGCGCGGCGAAGCCGCCACCTCGTGACGGAAGTCGAGGCGGTGGCCTCGGTCGACGACGTCCTCTACGAGGCTCTGGCCGCCCTGGTGCCGCAGCTCTCACGCTCCTCGCCACCGCTCAGGCGCGAGGTGCTGGACCGCATCGTGGCCGACCCCGACACGACCCTCTTCGTGGCGCGAGATGGCGAGCGTGTGGTGGGCATGCTGACGCTGGCCGCCTTTGAGGTCCCGACCGGTATGCGCGCCATCATCGAGGATGTCGTGGTCGACGTTGCCGCCCGCGGTACGGGTGCCGGCGCCGCGCTGGTGGAGGCCGCGCTGAGGCATTCGGCGACGCTCGGTGCCCGCACGGTGGACCTCACCTCGCGCCCCGAACGTGAATCGGCCAACCGCCTCTACGTCCGCATGGGCTTCGAGCAACGCGTGACCAACGTCTACCGGATTTCGCTGGACCGCTGAGGTGAACGGGGAGCACCCGAGGCTCCGGGCCGGCTTCCGGAGCGTCCGTTAAGGTCGACGCAACCGGCGGCGAGCGATGACGGGGCCGAGCCGGACCGGTGACCGGACCGAGCAGACCGAACAGCAGGAGGGGCACCTGGTGGTCGTGAACACGCAGGGACGCAACTGGGTGCTGGCCGCGATGATCTTCGCCGTGTCGATGACCTTCATCGACCAGACCATCGTGTCCATCGCCGTGCCCGACATCCAACACGAGCTGGGCCTGACGTCGACGGGCGTGCAGTGGGTCGTCAATGCGTATCTGATCGCGCTGGCGGCACTCTTCGCACTCGGGGGGAGGTTGTCCGACATCTTCGGCCATACCAAGCTCTGCGTCATCGGCGTCCTCATCTTCGTGGGCGCCTCCGTGATGTGCGGCCTCACCCCGAAGGGGTCCTTCGCCGAGGCGTGGATCGTCGGCTTCCGGGCGATTCAGGGGGCCGGTGGAGCGCTGATGTTCCCGGCTGCCCTGGCCATCGTGGTGAATACCTTTCCGCTTCGGGATCGGGGCAAGGCCCTCGCCTTGTTCTTCGGCATCGCCGGAGGGCTCACCGCGCTGGGGCCGATCCTCGGGGGTTACCTGACCCAGTGGACCTGGCGGGCCATCTTCTGGGTCAACGTACCGGTGGCGCTGATCGCGCTGGTGCTCATCGCGATGTCGAAGCCGAAGACGCAATACAAGCGGGCACCAATCGACTACCTGGGTGCCGTGCTCATCGCGGCCGGCATCGCGCTCAGTATCTTCGGTCTGCAGCAGTCCGTGCTGTGGGGCTGGAGCGACCCGTTGATCTGGGTCTGCATCGTGGGCGGTCTGGCGCTCATCGCGTTGTTCGTGGCCGTCGAGCTCCATACGGAGTCTCCCCTGATCGCGGTGTCCATCTTCCGCATCCGACCTTTCGCCATGGAGAACCTGATCCTGATGATCTCCATGATGGCGTTCATCCCCATCTTCTTTTTCGCGAGTGAGTACGCCCAGATCTCCCTACGCAAGTCGGCTTCGGAAGCGGGTGTCTTTCTCCTGTGGTTCTTCGTCGGCTTCGTGGTGGCCGCGCAGATCGGCGGGCGCATGCTCGACCGCGAGGGAGCCAAGCGCGCCGTGGTGATCGGGTGTGCGATCGCGGCCGTGGGCTTCGGCGTCTGGGGCTCGAAGGCGATGACCCTGTCGTTCTCCAAGGAGCAGCTCTGGGTCATCGTGGCCGGGTTCGGCATGGGCATGATGCTCGGCCCGGCCAACACCGACGCCGTCAACCGGGCCGGCGACCTTTCCTACGGCGAGGCGACCGGTATCACCCAGACCATCCGCAATTACGGTGCCAGCCTGGGCCTGGCCGCCCTGGGCACCATCTTGCTCTTCAGTTTCCGCTCCCACCTGACCGCGACGTTGCAGCAGATGGGCGTGCGGAACGCGGCGCGGGAGGCCAACCACATCTCGCAGTTCCAAGCGGGCGGGACCAAGGGCTCGGTCGCCTCCATTCCGCACTACGTGTCGGTGGACTTCGCCCACGCCACTCAGGCTGTGCTCTATGTCATGTGCGGGGTCATGGCCTTTGCCGGAGTGGTGGCGCTCTCGGGGCTGACGCGTGGCCGTCAGGAGGTTGTGCCGGGCGACGCCCGGCCGGTTGCCGCTCCGTCCGGCGGGTGAGCACGTTCATCACCCGCTACGACACCAACGGTCCGGGGATCCGCCTGGCCGTCAAGGACCTGATCGACATGGAGGGGGAACCGACCACGGCCGGTTCCCGAGCGGTGGCGGCGCGGGCCCGACCCGCCTCTGCTGACGCTGCGTGTTTGGCGGGTGCCCGAGCTTGCGGAGCGCGCATCGTCGGGCGCACCAACCTGCACGAGCTCGGATTCGGTGTCACCGGTGTCAACCAGTGGTACGGGACCCCGGTCAACCCGCTCGATCCGTCGCGGGTCCCGGGTGGCTCGTCGAGCGGATCGGCCGTTGCGGTCGCCGTCGGCGAAGCGGAGGTCGCCTACGGCACCGACACCGGCGGGTCGGTGCGCATCCCCGCCGCCTGCTGCGGCGTCGCTGGCCTCAAGACCACCTGGGGCCGGGTGCCGCTCAACGGGGTCCGACCGCTGGCGCCGAGCCTGGACACCGTCGGACCGATGGCCCGCGACGTCGCGGGCCTGGTGATCGGGATGCAGCTGCTCGAGCCGGGCTTCGCCGTGTCCGAGGTGGAGGAGGACCTCGTGGTGGGGTACCTGCGACCGCGAGCCGACCCCGCCATCACGGCGGCGATCGACCGGGCACTGCACCTTGTCGGGTGGGAATGCCGAACCCTCTCCCTGCCCGCCTGGGACGAGGCGACGCTCCAGGCTGGTGCCCTTCTCGTCGCCGAGGCGTGGTACGGCAACGCCGCGTTGGCGGCCGAGGACCCCGAGGGGTTGGGAACCGACGTGCGGGCACGGCTGGCGCTCGGGTCAGCGGTCGACGAGGCCGCCGTGCGCACCGCCCGACTGATGCAGCGGGACTGGTCGGCCGCCCTGGCACGCGTCCTCACCACGGTCGACCTCGTCGTCACCCCGACCCTCACCATCTTCCCGCCCCGTTTCGACGATGCACAGGATCTGCTGGTGGCCCGTTGCACCCTGCCCGTGAACCTGGCCGGCGTGCCCGCGGTGTCCCTCCCGGTTCCCGCCGCAGGTGGGTTCCCGGCGAGCATCCAGCTCGTCGGCCCTGCCAACAGCGAGGAACGACTCCTTGCTGCCGCGGCCGATCTCGAAGCGGCGGTGGCCGGCGGCTGAGTTCAGTCGGTGCGCATGGTGTCGAGGATCTCGTCGACCATTTCGACGGTGGCGTTCGGGTGCAGGAAGGCGAAGCGGGCCACCGCCTCCCCCTCCCAGGTCGTGGGCGTGACGAACCCGATCTGGTCATGGAGCAGGCGTGCCGACCAGTCGTCGTAGTCGCGTCGCTCCCAACCGGGCCGCCGGAAGAGCACGATGGAGAGCCCGGGCTCACGCACCAGCTCCACCTGAGCCGCGGCGCGGATCCGTTCGGCAGCATGCTGGGCGATGGCCAAGCCGGCCTCGACGGCGTCTCGATACGCGTCCAGGCCGTGCACGGCCAGTGAGAACCACAAGGGCAGTCCCCGGGCCCGTCGAGTGAGGTGGAAGGCGTAGTCGCTGGGGTTCCATTCTTCGGGTCTTTCGGTGTGGAGGACCTCGAGGTACTGGGCGTCCTGCGTGTGCACCGCCTTGGCCAAGTTGGGCTGGCGGTAGACGAGGGCGGCGCAGTCGAAGGGGGCGAAGAGCCACTTGTGCGGGTCGACGATGAACGAGTCGGCCCGGTCGAAGCCGCGGAATTGGTGACTCACCGACGGGGCGAAGAGCGCGGCGGCGCCACCGTAGGCGGCGTCGATGTGGAACCACAGCGCGTGCTCGGCGGCGACGTCGGCCACCGAGTCGAGCTCGTCGACGAGGCCGGCATTGGTCGTCCCGGCGGTGGCCACCACGCCGATGACGTCATCGCCACGCGGGTGGTCGTCGAGCACCGCACGCAGAGCGGCGCCGGTGAGGCGGTGATCCCGTGACGGCACGGTCACGGCATCGACTCCGAGTACGTGGAGAGCCTTGCCCACCGAGGAGTGGGCGTCCTCGCTGAGCGCGACGGCGGGGCGGTCGGGTGCCTCCCCGTGCCGCCGGTGCGCCGCGGTGTCGCGGGCCACCATGAGCGCCGAGAGGTTGCCCGCCGACCCACCGGCCACGAAGCAGCCGCCGGCTCCGCTCGGGAAGCCCGCCTGGGCAGCGAGGACACCAAGCGCCTGGTTCTCGGCCACCACCACGCCCGCGGCCTCCAGCCACGAGGTTCCGTGGAGCGACGAGCACGAGACGAACATGTCGAAGAGCAGCGAGGCCTTGGTCGGCGCGGCGGGGATGAAGGACAAGAAGCGGGGGCTGTCGCACGAGACGACCGCCGTGGCCAGCTTGTCGATGAACAGCGCCAGCACGTGCGCGGCGTCGTTGCCCCCGGGCTGCATCAGCCCGGCCAGCTCGGCATTCAGCGACGGGACCAGACCGCCGTAGTCAAGGGAGACCGGGTCCATCGAGAGCCGGTCGCGGCAGGCCGCCACGATGAGCTCGGTCATGTCCGGGTCGTAGCGGAACATGGGATTTCCCGTCACCACCTCACTCCGTCACCCTGACGATCGCTCGGCAGCCGCGGCACGGTCACCGCCGGCGGCCCCCCCGGCCGTGGCACGCCATGCCTCCTCGGCCCTGCTCGCCGCCTCGTGAGGCGCCAGCCCGGTCTTGGCCGACAACGCGGCCACGTCGTCGAATTCGGGCTTGGCCCGCCGGCCCGTCACCTTCATACGCACCGTCATGCCGTCGACCACGATCTGGTCGAGACGCCGCGCCTGGGGCCAGCGTTCCACGGCCACGCTCCGCACCCCCATGGTCCCGGTGGCCCGTTCGATCTCGCGCCGTAGGACCTCCGCCTGAGCGGCATCGCTGAGCACGTGGAGCACGTGCCCCGGTCGACCCTTCTTCATGACCACCGGGCTCACCCAGGCGTCGAGCGCGCCGGCGTCGAGGGCGACGGCCACGGCGTGGCCGAGCTGTTCACCGGTGACGTCGTCGAGGTTGGTCTCGAGCACGACCGCAGGTTGACCCCGGCCCACCGACGGCGCGTCCGTGCGCCGTCCCAGCACGACCTGGGTGCAGTTGGGCAGGTCGTCGAGTTCAGCGGCGCCGCCTCCGAAGCCCGAGGCGTGGACCTCCACGGGCGGCAGCGGACCGAACGCGCAGGACAGAGCGGCGAGGAGCGCGGCGCCCGTCGGCGTGGTCAGCTCTACGGGCACGTCGCGCCCGTAGGTCGGAATTCCTTCGAGCAGCCGGACGGTGGCCGGCGCCGGGTTGGGCAGCGGCCCGTGCGCGCTGCGCACCATGCCCGTCCCGGTGGCCACCGCAGAGGCGCACACCTCGTCGACGCCGAGCACCTCGAGCGCGGCGGCGGTCCCCACCACGTCGACGAGCGCGTCATGCCCCCCGACCTCGTGGAAGTGGACGTCGCTCACCGTGGTGCGGTGCAGCGCCGCTTCCACCGAGGCCAGCGCGCCGAAGACGGCCAGCGAGCGGGATTCGACGCGCGTCGGCAGCGCGGCGGCACGGACGAGCGCTTCGATGGCGGCATAGGTCCGGGTCGCCCCGCCGGTCTCCCTGGCCTCGACCACGGCCCGGGTGCAGGCCACGCCGCCGCGCAGGCCCTCTTCGAATTGCAGGTCCCACCCACCGACGCCGAGTCGGCCGAGCAGGGCGCGGATCTCGCCGGGGTCCGCCCCGGCGTCGACCAGCGATCCGAGCGCCATGTCGCCGGCGATGCCGGCGAAGCAGTGGAACCAGACCACCATCGACCCGGCCTGCGCCCCCACCCCGTCAGCACGACGGTTCACGGCAGCAGCCGGGCGATCGCGCAGGCGGCGCCGTAACCGTTGTCGATCCCCACCACGGTGATGCCCGACGAGCAGGAGGACAACATGGCGAGCAGGGCGGTCACCCCTTCGAGCGCGGCGCCGTAGCCGGTGCTGGTGGGCACGGCCACGACCGGGGCGGGGGTGAGCCCACCGACCACGCTGGCCAGGGCACCCTCCATGCCGGCGATCACCACGACGGCGTCGGCCGCGGCCAGGGTGTCGACCTCGACCAGGAGCCGGTGCAACCCCGCCACACCGCAGTCGGCCAGCACCGTCGCGGCGAAGCCCAGTGAGCTGAGCACGGCCGTGCATTCGGCGGCCACCGGAAGGTCGGCCGTCCCCGCCGTGAGGACGACGACCGCCCCCGAGCGCGGCGGCGCGGGGCGGAAGGTGACGGTGCTGAAGTCTCCGCTGTCGGCCACCGTGTGGGGTTGGTACCCGACCTCGTCGGCCGCAGCCAACGTGGCCTTGACCTGGGCTTCGTTCGCCCGCGTGAGCACCACCGGTCCGTGACCGTTGGTGAGGAGCTCGCCGACCACTGCCGCGCAGTGCTCGGGGGCCTTGCCCGGTCCGTAGATCGCCTCGGGCAGCCCCTGGCGCAGATCGCGATGGTGGTCGACCCGGGCGAAGCCGAGGTCGGTGTAGGGCAGGCGCCGAAGGCGACGGACCGCCTCGTCGGGGGAGCAGCGGCCCGTCGCCACCTGTTCGACCAGCGCCTGAAGCGAAGAAGCGTCCATGACCTGCTCTATCCTGCCCGTCTGTGAACCCCCCTGCGTCCCGCGTGGCCTATCTCGGACCCGAGGCGACCTTCACCCACGAGGCGCTGCTCACCCAGGACGACCTGGCCGGGGCAGATCTGGTCCCGCTGAACTCCATCACCGCCGTGCTCGAAGCCGTCGCGGACGGGTCGTTCGAGCTGGGATTCGTTCCCATTGAGAACGCCATCGAAGGGACGGTGAGCGAGACGGTGGACGGGCTGATCCACGACGTCGACCTCCACATCCAGCGCGAGGTGGTCATGGACATCCACCTCCACCTCATGGCTCGACCCGGCACCGACCTGGGGGACATCGCCTCGGTGGCCTCGTACCCCCACGCGCTGGCCCAGTGCTACAAGTTCTTGGCCCGCGAGCTCCCGGAGGCCGAGCAGCGGGTGACCAACTCGACGGCGGACGCCGCCCGCCAGCTCGGCGAGTCGGGAGGGTCCGATCAGGCCGCCATCGCTCCACGCCTGGCCGCCGAGCGCTATGGGCTCGTCGTCGTGGCCGAGGATGTCGAGGATCACCCCGAGAACCAGACCCGGTTCCTCCTGTTGGCCCGCTCGAAGGTGCCCCGAGCGACAGGGCACGACAAGACCTCCATCGTGTGCTTCCAGCGGGCTGACCATCCGGGCAGCCTGCACGGCATCGTCGGCCAGTTCGCCGCGCGCAACATCAATCTGACCAAGCTTGAGTCACGCCCGACCAAGCGCGGGCTGGGTGACTACTGCTTCGTGATCGACCTCTCGGGCCACGTGGGCGACGAGGTCGTGGCCGACTGCCTTCGGGACCTGCACGCCGATTTGGCCGGGGTCAAGTTCCTCGGCTCCTACCCCGCGGCCGGGAAGCACGGTCCCGCGCAGAGGCGCCAGGCCGATGCCGCGTGGCGGGCCGCAGACGACTGGCTGCAGGAGCTACGCCGGGCCATCGGCTGACCTTTGGTCGTGGCACCGACGGGGCGATGGGGCAACGACCCTGCCCGACCCTGTGAGACTCCGGGCGGCACCTGACACAGGAGGATTGGCATGGCCACGACCGTCGACGCGCCCCGGAGTGTCGGGGAACCCGTTCCCCGACACGGCTACACCAAAGACGGCACACCCGTCTTTGCGCACACCCACCATTTCGTGAAGACGAACACGATGGCGCAGCGCTTCAACGCGAAGTTCGGCCTGAGAATCACCGTGCTCGTCGGCACCATGTGGTGCGCGTACGTCTTCGGCGCCGTTGCCCTGATCTCGCTGCCCGACAACATCCACTCGACGCAGCTGCTCATCCTCTGGATCAGCTCGAGCTTCCTCCAGTTGGTGCTGTTGCCCATCATCATCGTGGGGCAGAACATCCAGGCACGGGCGTCCGACGCCCGGGCCGCCAAGACATTCGAGGATGTCGAGGACGCCCGCACCAAGATCGAGCACGCCATCTCGTTGCTCGACGTTCACACCGAGGGCGGGCTGCACGATGCCGTCGAGATCATCGTCGCCGCCATCAACGGAAGGACCGTTCGCGGCGACGGCACAGCGACGACGTGAGCCAGGATCGGCAGGCCGAGGGCGCGTTCGCGACTCAGGCCTCCTCGAGGGCGAGGGCGGGTTCGGCCACGGGTTCGGGGTCGCGTAGCTCGCGCCGCGAAGGGATCGTCACCAGAGCCACGACGGCCGTCACCATGAGCAACCCTCCGGAGATCCCCAGGGCAAGGGCGAAACCGTCGGTGAGGGCGGCCGCTCCGTGGGCCCCGATCGCGGGCGAACCACCCAGCGCGTCCGTCGTGCGTGTCGCCGCGATGGTGGTCAGCGCGGCCAAGCCGATGGAAGCCCCAACCGTCCGCGAGGTGTTCAACAGACCCGAGGCCAGTCCGGCCTCTTGCGGGTTCACCCCGGCGGTTCCGGCCACGGCGACCGGCATCATGGCCAGGCCCATGCCCACGCCCATGAGCACGAAGGGCACGAACAGGTCGGCGAAGTACGTGCTGGACGGCGTGATCCCCGACAGCCAGATGAGGCCTGTCCCGGCGAGGACGGTGCCTATGGCGATGAGGGGACGAGGGCCGAACCGCGGCACCAATCGGGCGGAGACCTGGGCCACCACCGCGATGAAGAGTGCCTGGGGAATGAAAGCCACCCCGGTCAACAGAGGGCTGTAGCCGAGGACCCGCTGCGCGTAAAGGGACCCGAAGTACCCCGACGCGAAGAGTGAGGCGAAGAGCAGGAACATGATGACGTTGGCCCCCGCCACCGATCGGGAACGGAAGATGCGCAGGGGCACCAGCGGGGCTTTCGAGACCCGGGCCTGCAGGAAGACGAAGGTGGCCAGGAGGATGACGGCACATACGAGGGGCACCAGGACCTGGATCGAGAGCCATGCATATGTCTCGGTCCGCACCACGGCGTAGACGAGCGCCGTCAACCCGGCGGTCACCGTGATCGCACCGGCCAGATCGAGGCTCCGGTGGGCCGCGTCCGCTCGCGATTCGGGGACGTAGCGCTGAGCGGCGACCAGCGCGAGGACGCCCACGGGCACGTTGACGAAGAAGATCCAGCGCCAGCCCGAGAGCTCGATCAGGATCCCCCCGACGAGCGCGCCCGTCGTCGCGCCCGCCGCGGCAACGGCGCTCCAGATGCCCAGGGCCCGGGCGCGAGCGGTGCCCTCGGTGAACGTGGAGGTCAGCACGGTGAGTGAGGCCGGGGCCAGGATGGCCCCGCCGAATCCCTGCAAGGCCCGGGCGCCGATCAGCCAGGCCTCGTTCTGGGCGGTCGCGCACAGGAGGCTTCCCAGCGTGAAGACGGTCAGGCCGGTCATGAACACCCGGCGCCGGCCGTAGAGGTCGGCCGCCCGTCCCCCCAGGAGGAGGAAACCGGCGAAGGTCAGGGTGTAGGCGTTGATGACCCACTGCAGACCCGAAGCCCCGAAGTGAAGCTCGTTCTGAATGGACGGGAGCGCCAGATTCACGATTGAGACGTCGAGGACGACCATGAACTGCCCGATGCACACGACGGCGACGACGAGCCAGGCGGCCACGACGCGACCGTTCGGGAACTCCACGGTCATCGCACTCGCCTGTTCGGACATGGACCCCCTCGTGCCGCGACCCTCCGGTGGGAATCCGGACCTGTCGCAGCCTACGGGGAACTCGCCGGATCCCGGCCCCAACGGCCGCTGTTCGGGGAATGTCGATGATCCGACGATGGCAGACTCGGGCCCATCATGAGGGTTCGACAGGCATGAAGGTCCACCTCGTCGACGGCACCTACGAGCTGTTCCGGCACTTCTACGGCGCCCCGCCGCACCGCAACCAGGCGGGTGAGCACGTGGCGGCGGTCCGCGGCGTGGTGTCCTCGGTGCTCCAGCTGCTCGCCGACGGCGCCACGCACGTCGGGGTGGCGACGGATCACGTGATCGAGTCCTTCCGTAACGACCTGTGGCCCGGGTACAAGACCGGAGAGGGCATCGACCCCGACCTGTGGTCGCAGGCCGGTCCGCTCGAGGAGGCGCTGGGCGCCCTGGGCGTGGGCGTATGGGCCATGGTGGAACTCGAGGCGGACGACGCACTGGCCAGTGCCGCCGCGGTGGCCGTCGACGATCCCACGGTCGAGCAGGTGGTGATCTGCACGCCCGACAAGGACCTTGGTCAGTGCGTCCGGGGGAGCCGCGTCGTGCAGCTCGACCGGCGTAAGGACGCGCTGATCGACGAGAGCGGGGTCAGGGCCAAGTTCGGGGTGGGTCCCGAGTCCATCGCCGACTATCTCGCGCTGGTCGGCGACAGCGCGGACGGCTTTCCCGGCCTGCCCGGCTGGGGGGCCAAGTCGGCGGCCGCCGTGCTGGCTCGCTTCATCCACCTCGAGGCCATCCCGTCCGACCCCGAGGACTGGCAGCTCACCGTCCGAGGAGCCGCCAAGCTGGCCGCGACCCTGCGCGAGCGCCGGGACGAAGCGGACCTCTTCAAGCGCCTGGCCACCTTGACGGTTGACCGCTCCCTGCTGAAGACCGTCGAGGAGCTGCGCTGGCGCGGACCGACCAGCGACTTCGTCCGGGTGGCCGCCGCGCTGGATGCGCCGGGCCTGGTCCGCCGAGCCGAGGCCATCGCGGCCGGGCGCTGATCGCTCCTTCGGGGCGGGGACCGCCAGATGAAGGGGTACTCCATATGAAGCAGATGCGGGGGTTTTCTGGGAGCAGTTCCAGCAAAACTGAGGATTTCTCTGCTTCTAACATGCACTTGCGCTACGGTAACGGTCATGTCGATGCGACCCTCCATGTCTCGAACGCCGCCCCTCCTCGGCTCTCTCGCCCTTCTGGGGGGTCTCGGGGCAGTGCTGGGGAGCGCTCCCGCCGCGGCCGCCCCCAAGGGCAGCGGGCCGGTGGACGTCCTCTACGCGGGGTCGCTGGTCACGGTCGTGCAGAAGGACCTGGCACCGGCCTTTCAGGAGGCGACGGGCTACACCGTGAACGGCGTCTCGGCCGGATCGAAGGACCTGGCTGCCGACATCAAGGCCGGGACGCAGCAGGCCGACGTGTTCATCAGCGCGGCCCCTGCGGTCAATGCCACCCTGATGGGCCAGGCCAACGGCAACTGGGTCTCGTGGTACGCGTCGTTCGGCAACTCGCCCCTGCTGCTCGGTTACAACCCGAACGGTTCCTTTGCCCGGCAGTTGAGGACCAAGCCCTGGTACCAGGTGGTCGCCCAGTCAGGGTTCCTACTCGGGCGCACCGACCCTGCCACCGATCCCAAGGGCGTCCTCGCCGTCACGGCGCTCACCGAGGCGGCCGGGAAGTACAGGCAGCCTGCGTTGGCCACGATCGCCAGCTCCACGACCGGAGAGTTTCCCGAGCAGACCCTGGTCGGGGAACTCCAGGCCGGCCAGCTCGACGCGGGCTTCTTCTACGGGGTCGAGGCGAGTGCTGCCCACCTGAAGACGATCCCCCTGCGGGGCATCAAGACCCTCACGGCGACCTATACGGTGACCGTCGTGAACCGGGCGCCCCATCTGGCTGCGGCGCGGTCGTTCACGGCCTTCTTGTTGAGCAAGAAGGGCCGGACGATCCTGGCCACCGACGGGATCACGCCGATCGCCCCACCCAAGGTCACGGGCACGGTCCCTGCCAGTGTGAAGGGGGCCGTCCCGGGCTGATGAGCCGGTGAGGGGGTTCTGGCGCCTCGGGCCACTGCTGTGGCTCGGGGCCCTCCTCGGCCTCTATCTGGCCGTTCCCCTCGTCGCGTTCGTCGTCCGCTTCGTCGGATCGAACCAGCGAGGCTTCGGCGAGCCCGGGCTGGCCGGCGCGCTCTACGTCTCGACGGTGTGCTCCACCATCTCACTGTCCATCATCGCCCTCCTCGGCATTCCGCTGGCCTACGTCCTCGCCCGGTCCCGCCGGCGTCTGGTGGGCGTCCTCGGAGTCGTGGTCCAGCTTCCGCTGGCTCTCCCGCCGGTCATGAGCGGGATCCTGCTCATCTACCTGGTCGGTCCCTACACCACTGTGGGGCGGTTCTTCGGCGGCAACCTGACGAACTCCATGGCCGGCATCGTGCTGGCCCAGACCTTCGTCGCGGCACCGTTCCTCGTGGTCACGGCGAGGGCTGCGTTTTCCGCGGTCGACCCGGGCTTGCTCGACGTGGCGGCGACCCTCGGCCACGGTGAGCTCTCCCGCTTCGCCCGCGTGGCGATCCCCGTAGCGGCGGCGGGAATCCGGGCCGGTCTCGTCCTCGCCTGGCTGCGGGCCTTCGGCGAGTACGGCGCCACGGTGGTCGTCGCCTACCACCCCTTCACGCTCCCCGTGTACACCTTCAACCAGTTCTCAATGGCGGGATTGCCCACGACGCAGGCGCCGACGGCCCTGGCCCTCGCCGCCGCGTGCATCGTGGTCCTGGTCAGCCGGGCCCGGTGGCCCAGGCGTCGGGCCACACCCCTCCCGGTCCCCACCGCCCCGGACGCCGTCGGCCTCCCCCGCACAATGGCCTTCGACCTCGACGCGCGGGTGGGAACGTTCCGCGTGGAGGCGGACTGGCGATCAGCGTCGGGGCACATGGCCATCGTGGGGCCATCGGGGTCGGGCAAGTCGACGGTGCTGCGCGCCCTCGCCGGAGTGGGTGAGATGGGCGCGGGGAGCGTCGCGGTCGGTGGCCGGGAGATCTCCGACGTTGCGCCCGAGGATCGCAGGGTCGGCTACGTGGCGCAGGGATTCTCGCTCTTCCCCCACCTCCGGGTCCGCGAGCAGCTGCTGTTCGCCAAGGGAGCCTCGGCCGGGGAGGCCGCCTACTGGCTCGACCGGTTCGGCCTCGGCGGCCTCGAGGATCGCCTTCCGAGAGAGCTCTCGGGTGGGCAGCGTCAGCGGGTGGCCCTGGCGCAGGCGCTCTGCCGCTCCCCGGACCTCCTGCTCCTCGACGAGCCCTTCTCGGCCCTCGACGCGCCGGTGCGCCGCGACCTGCGCGCCGAGCTGCGCAGCCTGCAGCGCAAGAACGGTGTGACGACGGTCCTGGTCACGCACGACCCCGAAGAAGCGGCGGTTCTGGCCGACGAGATCATCGTGTTGGTGGAGGGTCAGGTCGCCCAGGCAGGGCCCCGCCGCCTCGTCTATGGCCGTCCCACCTCCCCGACGGTCGGACACCTGCTCGGGGTCTCGAACGTGCATGCCGGCACGACCACGGAGCGAGGGCTCCTGCTCCCCGGGGGTCTCCACGTCGACGTCCCGGGCGTCGACGTGCTCGGCCCGGGCGTGCCCGTCTGGTGGAGTATTCGGCCCGAGCGGATCGCGCTCGGGCCCCCCGACTCGTGGGAATTGCGGGGCGACGTGACCGACGTCACCGATCTCGGGTCGGTCGTCGATGTCGAGGTGCAGCTTGCCGACTCGCTCGTCCTTCGCGCGCTGTCCTTTCAGCCTGTCGAGGAGGGACCGTGCTCGCTCCGGCTGCCTACTGAGGCCATCGACGTGTGGCCGGCCGCTCCGAGCGAGGGCCCGCCACGGCGCGGAGATGGTCCCGCGACGCCTCCCGGCGGCGTCACCATGCCAGGGGCAACGACTCCGCCGCCCGCATGAAGGTCCGCCTGGGCCAGCGGATCTCTTCGGGGGCGACGGCCAGCTCGAGGGTCGGGAAGCGGCGCGCCAGGGTGGCCACGGTGAGCTCGAGCTGGATCTTGGCCAGGTGGATGCCCATGCACAGGTGCTCGCCGAAGCCGAGCGCCAGATGCGGGGGAGGCTCGACGCGGTGGAAGTCCATCTCTCGGGCATTCGGGTAGGCGGCCTCGTCGCGGTTGGCCACCGACTGCTCGGGGACGATGAACTCACCGGCGCGGATGACCACGCCGCCGCTGAGCTCGACGTCCTCCTTGGCCCAGCGTACGAACGGCGTCGCGTAGTGGAAGCTCGGGATCCACCGCCACAGCTCTTCGAGCGCGGGCCGCAGCTCGGTGCGTGCCTCGACGAGCTCGAGCCAACGATCGGGGTGGGTCATGAGTGCGTACACCGTGCTTCCCAGTTGCGCCGCCGCCGTCTTGAAGCCACCGAAGATCAGCGACATGCACACGTCGCGCAGTTCGGGCTCGCTGAGCCGCTCTCCCTCGTCGCGAGCGTCGACGAGGAGGCCGAGAAGATCGTCGTGCCGGCTGCGCCGGCGCTCGGTGATGAGCGTCTCGATGTAGGCGTAGATCCGGCGTGACGGCTCGATCCGATCATTGTCGGCGATGCGGAGGTCGGATGCTGCGTCCACCCAGACGCGGAAGTCGTCGGCGTCCGAGAGGGGCACGCCGAGCATGTCGGTCAGCACTCGGATCGGCAGGTCCCAGGTGTAGAGCTCGACGAAGTCGGCCCCGACCCCGCAGTCGGCCACGCGGTCGAGAAGCTCGTCGACATGGCCCTGGATCCGCTCTGTCATCGTTCGCACGCTGCGTGGCGAGAACACCGGCGCAGTGATACGGCGCAGGCGCGTGTGTTCGGGCGGGTCCATGCCCAGAGGGAAGGTCGGTTCGATCTTGCCCGCACCGGGCCACACCCCGGGTGGATCGATGCCGGGCCGCAGCCGCCGGCTGAAGCGTCGATCTGTGTAGATGGTCCGGACGTCGCGGTGTCGCGTGGCGAGCCAGCACGGCTCGCCGATCGCCAACTGCACCCGAATGGGACCCCGGCGCTGCAACTCCGTGTACGCCGGGTCGACATCGAGCGCGTCGTCCTCCATCAGCGGGTACGAGATGGCCTCGTCGGCGAAAGCGGTCACGGACCGTCCCCACTGATGGCAGCGCTGTGCGGGAAACCGATCCTCATGGGCGAAGATCCTATGATCATTGACGTTCAAGCGGCCGATGAGCTGCAACGCGGTCCAGTGGGCGCGAGCTCGCTGGTCACCGTGGGAAGGGCAGGAGATGCTCGACATCGCCATCCGAGGTGGCCAGGTGATCGACGGCACGGGCGTGCCGCGTCGTCGCGCCGATGTCGGCATTCGCGAGGGACGGATCGTGGCGGTGGGGACCGTCCACGAGCCGGCTGTACGAACCATTTCGGCGGACGGGGCGGTTGTGGCGCCAGGGTTCATCGATCCGCACACCCACTACGACGCGCAGGTGTTCTGGGATTCGTCGCTCTCGCCGTCCACGCTCCATGGCGTCACGACGGTGATCGCCGGCAACTGCGGGTTCACGGTGGCGCCGGTTGCCGGCGACGGGTCCAGGTACCTCATGCGCATGCTTTCGCGAGTGGAGGGCATGCCCCTGACCTCGCTGGAGACGAGTCTCCCTTGGGACTGGAGTTCGACCGCCGACTACCTCGATCGCATTGATGGACGCGTCGCACCGAACATCGGCTTCATGGTCGGTCACTCCACACTCCGGCGGTTCGTGATGGGCGAGGAAGCGACCCAACGTGAGTCGACACCCGAGGAGCTGGCCTCCATGCGGATCCTCCTACGCGAGGGACTGGCGGCTGGCGGTCTTGGCTTCTCCTCGAGCCTCGCGCAAGCGCACTCGGACGCGGACGGGAATCCCGTGCCGTCACGCCACGCCGCGCATGACGAGCTGCTGCAGCTGGCCGAGGTGTGCGGGGAGTTCACGGGCACCTCGCTCGGGTTGGCTCCCCACACCAGCGGCTCGGCGTTCCCAGAGGCGGTGACCGACCTCATGATCGAGCTGTCGCTCCGCGCTGGGCGGCCCTTGATCTGGAACATCCTCCGTGCGGGCGAGAGCAATGCCGATGAGGTCGATTCCAAGCTCGCGCTGGGTCGCCGCGCCAGATCGGCCGGTGCCCGGCTTGTCGGGCTCACCCTGCCCGTCCCAGGTGCGACGCGCCTCAGCTTTGCGAGTGGATACGTGTTCGACATGCTCCCGGGCTGGGACAAGCTGATGACCCTCCCCGTGGTCGAGAAGCTCGCCCTCTTCTCGGACCCCGCACGGCGGGCGGAACTCGATCGACTCGCCCAGCAGGGTCAGTACCTCGAGCTCGCGCAGTGGGGCCGGTACGTGATCTACGAGGGCTTCAACCCCGGGACCCGGCAATTCGAGGGCGTGACCGTGGAGGAGATTGCCCGCCGGCAGGACAAGGACCCATTCGACGCCCTCGTCGACATCGCGGTCGCTGACGGACTCCGCACCAGCTTCGGGCGGCCCGTGCCCCCCGACACGCAAGTGGACTGGGAGGTGCGTGCTCGAGCGATGCGGGACCCCAACATGGTGATCGGCGCCTCTGATGCTGGAGCACACGTCGACATGATCGACAGCTTCGCCTACACGACTCAACTGCTCGAACGCGCGGTGCGCGACCACGGAGTGCTCTCCACTGAGGAGCTCGTCCACCACCTCACCCAGGCTCCGGCCGATCTGTACGGCATCAGGGACCGAGGCCTGCTGCGTGTGGGCTCGTGGGCCGATGTTGTCGTATTCGACGAGGGCTCGGTCGGTTGCGGACCTATCCACACCCGCGACGACCTGCCCGGTGGTGCTGGTCGATTGTTCGCCCAGAGCACCGGCATCAGTCATGTCCTCGCCAACGGAGAGCCCATCGTCGAGTATGGCGAGTCAACGGGCCGCACTCCGGGTCGCGTGTTGCGATCCGGACGAGACACGGCGATCGTCCCGCTGCGCTGACACTCCATATTCGTCGGGCCTCCGGCTTCGCCGGCGCTCCATTCGCCGGCACCGGCGCGCAGCACCGGCGATACGGATTTCCCCGGCCCGCTGTTCGCGCTCGTTCCGACCCTCGACCCAAGATGCCCGGCTTGTGACGGCGGACGTCAAGATCGAGCGGGTGGTTCCGGCGGGCGCCGGCGACGCGTCGTTGCCGGTCCTCCTCCCGTAGCGGCTGGCGGCTAGATCTGGTAGAGCGAACGGACGTTGCCGCACAGGATGGCGTCGCGTACTTCCTGCGGCTGATCATGGAAGTGTTCGTCGTGGACGACCTTGGAGTTCGGCCACGTGCTGACCGTGTGCGGGTAGTCGTTCCCCCACATGATCGTTTCGGTCCCGATGATCTCGCGCCCGAGGATCGCCGCCCGATCACGCATGAACGTCATCTTGATGTTGTTGCGGAAATAGTGGCTGGGTTCCTGGCGCGACTTGACGCCCTCGAAATGGTAAATGCGCCGCCAGCTGTAGTCGGCGGCCTCCATGACGTGGGCCGCCCAGCCTGCATCGTTCTCGGCCGACACAACTTGCAATTCGGGAAACCTGTCGAACAGGCCATATGAGATCAGATCGAGCAAGATCGTCTGGATTCCCCCGGCGCCCGCCATCATGGAGCCCAGCGAGGGAAGCGTGTTGGTGTACCGACTCGTGTTGACGCGGCTGGTCGTGAGATGCAGGTTCACGGGCATCCGCAGGTCTACGGAGGCGGCCCAGAGCGGGTCGTACCGCGGGCCGTGGTAGGGGCTCTCCTCGTCGCTGTACATCGGGATCATGATGCCGACGAGGCCCATCTCCCGGGCGCGAGTCATTTCTGCGACTGCTGCTTGCACGTCCACTGGGTCGATCATCGCGATCCCGAAGAATCGATCCTGGTGCGGCGCGCAGAAGTCCTCGGCGAGCCAGTCGTTGTAAGCCCGGAAGAGCGCGCGCCGGTACTCGGCATCGTCGATGGGGAACATCCGCATCCCGAGCGTGGGAAAGACGACCTCTCCGTCGACAGCGTCACGCGCGATCTCCTCGAGGCGCACGTCGGAGTTGTACGCAGCGATCGGGACGTCCTCGTCCCAGCGGCCTTCACGCCGCTGCTCGCCGTCCGCCCGGTAGCACCCGGCGAGCAGGCCCACCGGTGGCATCGCGACGTCGTCGCAGGCGATGACGTCGCTGTTCTCACCGCGCAGCAGGTGAGGTGCCCTGTCGCGGAACCGGTCCGGCAGTCTCTCGCGCCAGAGGTCGTGGGGCTCGATCACGTGCGAATCCGACGAGATGACCCTGTAGATCGTTGATGCCATGGCGCACGACTCCCTTCGATGCGCAGGTCCACGTTCCAGCCAGGCTCGGGTTCCGTGATGAGAGTCCACGCCCAAACTGACCAATGATTATAGAATTTGAGCCACTCTGTGTCCAGAGTGTCGAGTCCGGATCTCCACGGCACGTTCCGGATAGCGGGTGCCCGCCGCGGTCGAACGCCACGGTCGTTGCCACGTTCGGGAGGTCCGTGACGGATGCGGTGAGCTGTCGCGCGGAAAGCGCGAGCGGTCACGCGGAGCGCGAAGGGGTCGGCCTCGCACAGAAGGGGGATTCGAGCAGGTGGCTACGATGACCGCCATGCCATCGCGCGACGTTGCACAGCGGGATGTGATCGCGGAGTTCCCCGTCCGCGCGAACCGAATCGCAGACGTGATCGCGAACCGCATACGCGGACTCATCCTTTCCGGAGAGCTCGGCGACGGCGACCGCCTTCCGCCGACAGAAGCGCTCATTCAGCAGTTCGGCGTCAGCGTGGGAACCATGCGTGAGGCATTGCGAATCCTCGAGTCAGAGGGACTCGTCACCGTGCAGCGAGGGAAGGTCGGTGGTGCGGTCGTCCACCATCCCAAGGCGCACACCGCGGCGTATGCAATCGCGCTGGTGCTCAAGAGCAAGGGCACGAGGCTGGGCGACATGCTCAGCACACAGAGCCTGCTCGAGCCCATCTGCGCAAGGCTCTGCGCACAACGTACCGATCGCAAAAGGGTGATCGTTCCCGAACTCCGCAGCTTCACCCAGGCAGCGAGAGAGAACATCGGTCTTGACGACGCCAGCTTCAGCGAGCCGATGCAATCGTTTCACCACACCCTGGTGCAAGGTTGCGGGTCCGACACGCTTGCACTCTTCGTCGGGATCGTCGAGTCGGTATTCATCGCGACGAGCCAGGACTCCGGTGAGCGTACCGCGGCCCAGCGGCGGCAGACGGACGCAACCAAGATGGCGTCGTTGAAGTCTCACGAGCGGATTTGTGATTTGATCGAAGCCGGTGACGATGTCGGTGCCTTCCAGGAAGTGGCCGTTCACGTCGAGCACAACATCAAGATCCGATCGAGCCGACTCCGTGAGGTGATCGACCCATCGTTGATCCGACTCGATTGGTAGGTGATCGCGGCCCACCGGTGCGTACCTCAGTCGAGTGTTCAAGGGGAAGAGGCGGTATCTGACCGACCAGGGCGCCGTGGTATGTGAACCACAGCGGAGGGAGTGGGATTCGAACCCACGGAGGCTTGCACCTCGCAGCTTTTCAAGAGCTGTGCATTCGTCCGCTCTGCCATCCCTCCGGACGGCTCATGCTACCGACCACGTCCGCGGTGGACGGTCCGTTACCGATGGTCAGGCTGCGGGGGATCCGACTCGCCGGTCCACTCGGCCAGCTCGACTACGACCCCCGGACCGTCCACGAAGACGAGTTTGCGACTGTGGTAGTCGAGGACCTCGTTGCGGGGGGCCACCCCGTTGGCGGCCAGGTGGGCCAGCATGGCGTCGAGATCGTTGACCCGGAAACACACGTGGTTGAAGCCGGTCCGGGTGAGCGTCCCTGCTCCACCGTCCACGCCGACCGTGGGTCGGTGGAAGCGCAGGAGCTGAATCTCCTGGTGCACCGCCGCCCCCTCGAGCACCAACGTGACGTGGTCGGACTTCCAGTTCGCGATGCCCATGTAGTCCGACACTCGTGGTCCCGAAGCAACCACGGCGATGCGTTCGCGGAAGCCGAGTACCCCGAAGAACTGCTTCGCGGCGTCGAGATCCTCGACGACCACGGTCATGTGGTCGAACCCCTCGTTTCTCGGCTCGATCCCCGGCATGCCTCAGCTCTTGGCGGACTTGCGCTGGCGGGCCCGGATCGGTTGGTCCAGGACCACCTTGCGCAGTCGGACCGCCTTCGGTGTCACCTCGACGCACTCGTCCTCGGCGATGAACTCGAGTGCGTGCTCGAGGGAGAACGTCAGGGCCGGAGTCAACCGCTCGAACTCCTCCGCGGTCGACGAGCGAATGTTGTTGAGCTTCTTCTCCTTGGTGGGGTTGACGTCCATCTCATCGGCCCGGGCATTCTCCCCCACGATCATGCCTTCGTAGACCTCCTCGGCCGGGCCGACGATCAAGGTGCCCCGCTCCTGGAGGTTCATCAGGGCGAAGGTGGTGGTCACCCCGCGGCGGTCGGCCACCATGGAGCCGTTGCGCCGGGTGCGCAGGTCGCCGTGCCACGGCTCCCAGCCGTCGAAGACGTGGTGGAGGATCCCCGTGCCACGGGTCTCGGTGAGGAACTCGGTGCGGAATCCGATGAGCCCCCGCGCCGGGACCCGGTAGTCCAGCCGCACCCATCCCGTGCCGTGGTTCACCATCTCGGTCATGGTGCCCTTGCGCAGTGCCAGCAGCTGGGTGACCACGCCGAGGTACTCGTCGGTCACGTCCACGCTCACTCGCTCCACCGGTTCGTGTACGGTGCCGTCGATCTCGCGGGTGACCACCTGCGGCTTTCCCACGGTGAGCTCGAAACCCTCGCGGCGCATGGTCTCCACCAGGACGGCCAATTGGAGCTCGCCTCGCCCGAGCACCTCCCACATGTCGGGTCGGTCCGTGCCCCCCACCCGGAGCGACACGTTGCCGATCAGCTCGGCGTCGAGGCGCGCCTTGAGGAGCCGGGCCGTCATCTTGGTGCCGTCCTGGCCGGCCAGCGGGGAGGTGTTGATACCGATCGTCATGGCCAGGCTGGGCTCGTCGACCGTGATCGCCGGCAACGCTCTCGGTTCGTCGGGGTCGGCCAGGGTCTCGCCGATGGTCACCTCGGCCAGGCCGGCCACCGAGCAGATCTCGCCGGGTCCGGCCGACTCGGCGGGTACCTGTTCGAGGTTCTCGGTCACGTAGAGCTCGGTGATCTTGGCCTTCTCCACCGTGCCGTCGAGACGGCACCAACCGACGGAGCTTCCCTTGGTGATGGTGCCGTTGTGCACCCGGCAGATCGCCAACCGGCCCACGTAGGGTGAAGCAGACAGGTTGCACACCAGGGCCTGGAGCGGTGAGCCCTCGTCGTGGGAGGGAGCCGGAACGCGGTCCACGATGGTCTGCAGGAGCGGATCGACGTTCTCGCCGGTCACGCCCGCTTCGGCGCTGACCCACCCGGCTCTGGCGTTGGCATAGAGGATGGGGAAGTCGATCTGGTCCTCGTCGGCATCGAGGTCCAAGAAGAGCTCCTCGACCTGGTGCACCACCTCGGCGACACGGGCGTCGGCTCGATCCACCTTGTTGACCACCAGGACCACGGGGAGCCGAGCCTCGAGTGCCTTGCGCAGCACGAAGCGGGTCTGGGGCAAGGGGCCCTCCGAGGCGTCGACGAGCAGGAGAACGCCGTCGACCATGGTCAGTCCGCGCTCGACCTCACCCCCGAAGTCGGCATGGCCCGGAGTGTCGACGATGTTGAGCTTGACCCCGTGCCAGCGCACGGCCGTGTTCTTGGCCAGGATGGTGATCCCCTTCTCGCGCTCGAGGTCACCCGAGTCCATGACCCGGTCGGTCAGCTCCTGGTGTGCGCCAAAAGCCCCCGTTTGGCGCAACAGGGCGTCGACGAGCGTGGTCTTGCCGTGATCCACGTGCGCCACGATGGCCACATTCCTGATGTCCTCGCGTCGTCCCATGGGGGAGCCAACGATAGAGGACGAATCGTCGGGCGAATCCCAGGTGTCCGTCGGGGCCGCACGCGTGCTCGGTTTGGTCCCCCCGGTCCCCGAATCAGGCTGCCCGGCTCGGGACCGTCTCCGGAGCCGCCAGGACGAGCGCCACGGCGCGGGCACCGAGCTTGAGCACCGCCGGCTCGGGCTCGACCGTCACGGCGCGTCCGGAGTCCGGCCACCATCCGACCACCCGACCCGGTGCCCTTCTGCCCCCGGTGCGCAGAGCGTCCACGAGGGTGACCAGGGCGAGCTCGGCGTGCACCGAGTCGCGGCGCGGTCCCGAGAGCACGACGAGCGCGGCGTGGTCGGTGCGCACGTCGGCCCGCGCCCGGAGGGCCAGCAGGGCCGAGTGCGGGCTGTCCCACCAGCGGTCGCGCCCGACGACGGGTGAACCGAGGGCTCTCCAGTCGAGCGCGCACCACAGACGGGTGACCCAGGTCGTGGCGGCTGCGCCGACTGCAGCGAGCCCGGCGGCGGGCAGACCGGCCACCCACCGGTCGAGCTGCGAGGCACACGCATCGCCCTCCGTTACCAATCGGGAGCTCTCGGCCAGCCGGGTCCGGACCGCGTCGCTCGGCGAACGGGCCGCGCCTCGCACGAGGAGCCGGAGTGCCGCCCAGCCGATGGGTCGCCGCGCCGTTCGGGAGCTCCACGTGAACGGTGCCGTGTCCGGAGCACCACCGCCGTCGGCGAGGGTGGCGCGCACGTCGTGATCGGTGACCCGGAACGGCCCGGCTCCCCGGCGGCGAACGGCGAGATGGGCGAGCTCTGCGGACGCATCGTCGAGGGCTCGCCGCCACGCTGTCGGATCGGGTGGGACCGCGGTTCCCGACATCAGATCGGTGAGTCGGTCACGCACCGGCGACGGCCTCGCGGGAGAGCCAGGCGGCGACGTGTGAGGTGACCGCGCGCAGGTGTTCCTCGCGCACGTCCTCGACCCCTGACCTTCCCGTGCCCGAGTCGATCAGAGCGAGGCGAAACGGAGGGACGCCGCTGCGTAGGGTCTCGAGCAGGGCCAGGTAGTGAAGGTTCCGTCGCTCCTGGGGCCACGGTGCACCCGTCGAGAGGCCCAAGGCGCACGTCGACGCGGTCGGCGGGTGGGGGATGCCGATCAACAGATCGAAGGTGCCGTGCAGCACGACACGACCGCCGGCGAGCGGGATGGCCACCCGATCGTCTGTGCGGGGCATCCAACCCGGAGCCAGTCGGGGCAGGAGGGCGACCAGGTTGTGGGTGTGCATCGCGAGCGATTCGGCCAGTGCGACCCGGTCCGGCAAGGGAAGCGCCCGCACCTCCGAGACGAGGCGGATCGAACCCGAAGCCTCGGCCGCGGCAAGTGCGTCCGACAACGGGTCGTCGATCGCCCCGTTGTGGACGAGCAGGCGGAACAACGCATGCACGAGATGCGGGAGTCGCACGCCGCGGGACGAGTCAGGGTCGTCTCGGGGAGCTGCCGCGTGCAGCGGGGACATCGCGGGGCACGCGCCGTCGAGCAGACGGCGCGCGCCGATGAAGAGCGGAGGCGCGTGCTCGCCCCGGACGGCCACCACGTCGTAGGCGGCGTCTTCCAGCCAGGCCCGGAGTCCACCCGACAGACCTGGTTCGAAGCGCGGCCGGGTGGCCAGGTCGCCCCGCAGGAGAGCGAGCAGGTCCCGGCCCGTCCGGCCCCTGGTCGGGACCGGGTGGTGACGTGCGATGCGGGGCTCACCGAGATCCCCGCCCCGATCCTCCACATGAGGTTCGACATCGAGCTCCGGAGCCACCATCACCATGGCGACAGTGTGCCGAGCGGGTGTGACAGCCTCTACCCTGGCCAGTGCATGGCATTTGCCCGCGTCTTCGCCACGTCGGCCGGCAACACCGCCTTCTACGCCATCTTCGGGCTCTTCCTCGTCGCCATGATCGTGCTGGCGGTGGTCGTCGTCGTCTGGGCCGTGCGTCACGATGTCGCCGGGCGCGATGCCTGGCGGGAGCGCCAGGCATCGCGGACACGCTCCCCCCAGTCGCCCCGAGACGGATCATGATCGAGCTCGGCACCATGGGACCGGAACGCCGGTGACGAGCGTCACCCACCTCTTTTCGACCAACCCGTCTACGACCAACGCGCCCACGACGCCGGACCCGTCCCCGGCCCATGCCACCGCCCCACGACCGCGCTGGACCGGCCGCCTTCTGGCCCGGCTGGGAGTCCGCCAGAGGAGCACTGGCTCCGGGGGTGACGGACCGACGGCCGGCCGAACGGCATTCGTCCTCGCCGGCGGAGGAAGCCGTGGCGCGGTCCAGGTGGGGATGCTCGAAGAGCTCATCCGCCGGGGCATCCGGGCCGACCGCGTGTACGGCGCCTCGGTGGGCGCCATCAACGGAGCGTCGTACGCGGGCAATCCCACCTTGGCCGGGATCGAGCGGATGGCTTCGGTGTGGTTGGGCATCAAAGGCCAGGAGATCTTCCCCCGAGGCACCTTCGACGGACCGTGGGCGTTCTTCCAGAAACGGGCCGCCGTGCATGCCAATACAGGACTGCGCGCCGTCATCGATGCCGGGCTCGACTACGAGCACCTCGAGGACGCACTCATCCCGATAGAGGTCGTGACCACCTCCTTGACCGATGGGCGGGAGCGTTGGATCAGCCAGGGCCGGGCGGACGAGGCGATCCTGGCCTCGTCGGCCATCCCGTCGATCTTCCCGCCGGTCACCATCGAGGGCGACGTCCTCATTGACGGGGGCGTGGTCAACAACGTGCCCATCAGCCGGGCCATCGAGGCGGGGTGCGACCGTATCTACGTCCTGCTGTGCGGCCCGCTGCACTACCAGCCGCCCCCGTCACGGCGACCGGCCGAGGCGGCGTTGACGGCCTTCTTCGTCGCGGTCCAGGCTCGCTTCGTCCGTGAGCTCGCCGCGCTGCCTCCGGGCGTGGAGGTGACCGTCTTCAGCGGGGGAGGCGAGCCGTCGGGTCAGTACCGCGACTTCTCGGGCACCGCGGCGCTGATCGAGGAGGGACGTGCCAAGGTGGCCCAGGTGCTCGATGGCACGGCGCCCGTACCGGGCGGCCTCCCCTCATCCCCAGAGACGGAGGGACTTGACTCCGCAGGGACGTCGGGGGCCCCTGCCCTGGCCCCGGCGCCGCCCCCGTCCGGGCCGGCGGAGGTCCCCTCCACGCCCGCCCTCCCGTCGTGAGCGGGAGGACGGCCCGGGGCGGGGGCGGGAGCGACGAGCGCTACCTCCTCGGCAACGACGCCCCCGAGGCCATGGACCGCTTCACGGCCTTCGCCGCGCTGTTCGACCCGATCACCTTCGGGCACTTCGAGCGCCTCGGCCTGGCCGGCGGCTGGCGCTGCTGGGAGGTGGGTGCCGGCGGGACCTCGGTCGTGCACCACCTGTCCGAACGCGTGGGGCAGAGCGGCCGGGTCGTGGCCTCCGACATCAATGTCGCCTGGGCGGCCGGCGCCGGCGCCCCCAACGTCTCGATACTCGAACACGACGTCGCGGCCGATCCGCCCCCAGAAGGTCCCTTCGATCTGGTTCACGCCAGACTGGTCCTGGTGCACGTGCCCGAACGCGACGTGGCCCTGGCCAACATGGCGGGCGCGCTCCGGCCGGGCGGGGTGCTCCTCGTCGAGGACGCCGACCCGGCCCTCCAGCCCTTGAGCTGCCTGGAGGAGACCGGGCCCGAACAGGAACTGGCCAACCGCATCCGCCGCGGTTTTCGCGCCCTGCTGGTCGAGCGGGGCGTGGACCTGGCGTACGGGAGGTCGTTGCCACGCCGCCTGAGGGCCGCCGGGATGGTGGGGGTGGCGGCCGACGCGGCCTTCCCGGTCAGTGACCCGGCCTGCGACGTCCTCGAGGCAGCGACGGTGGTCCTCATCCGTGGCCAGCTGCTCGAGCACGGGGTGGCCACCGCAGCGGAGATCGATCGGCACCTCGAGGCGGTGGCCGGCGGAAGGCTCGATCTGGCGCAGCCGCCGTTGATCTCGTGCTGGGGCCGCCGCCCGGATCCTCGCTGACCGCTTGCCGGCGGGGCACGCGGACGCGCCCGTCACTGCTCCCTGGTGGAATAGGGGGGTGACCGACCACACCGCGGACCGCCTCTCCGCCGGGCCCGATTCGCTGTTCCACCCTGCCGTTGCCCGCTGGTTCGCCCGGCGCTTCCCGGCGGGCCCGACGCCGCCCCAGGCGGGGGCGTGGCCCCACATCGCGGCCGGGCGTGACGTGCTGGTGGCCTCGCCCACCGGGTCGGGCAAGACGCTGACGGGATTCCTCGTGGCGATCGATGCCGCCTACCGGGCGGCTGCACGCGGCGCCCGTCCCGGCGGGGTCCCCGAGGTCCTCTACATCTCCCCGCTGCGGGCCCTGGCGGTCGACGTGCACGAGAACCTCCACGTCCCGCTGGACGAGATCCGCCGGGAGGCCGCCGCACTGGGCTGCCCCGACCCGGGGTTGCGCGTCGCAGTGCGCACGGGGGACACGCCGCCCGCCGAACGTGCCGCCATGCACAAGCACTCACCCGATCTGCTGGTCACCACGCCCGAGTCGCTCTACCTCCTCCTCACGGCGTCCACGTCGCGGCGTCTCTTGCGCGGGGTGCGCACCGTGATCGTCGACGAGGTGCACACGCTGGCCCGCGACAAGCGCGGCAGTCACCTGGCGCTCAGCCTCGAACGGCTCGACGCACTGGTGGGCGAGAGCGGTGGTCGGCTCCAGCGCATCGGGCTCTCGGCCACCCAACGCCCGCTGGATGTGGTGGCACGCCTGTTGACCGGCGTGCACGATGGTCGCCCGCCGCCGGTGGTGGTCGACTGTGGCCACGCCCGCGATCTCGAGGTGTCGATCGAGCTGCCGGCCTCGGAGCTCGAGGCCGTGATGAGCGGCGGGCAGATGTCCGACATCCTCGACCGCATCGCCGAGCACACTCGTCACCACCGCACCACTCTCGTCTTCGTGAACACCCGAAAGATGGCCGAGCGCGTGGCCCACCAGTTGGCCGAGCGACTGGCCGACGATGGCATGTCGTCCACCCTCGACGGCGGTGGGCTGTCCGGCGAGGACGTCGACGCCTCGTTGCGCGTCGCCGCGCACCACGGCAGCCTCTCGGCGGCGCGGAGGCGCATCGTCGAGACCCGTCTGCGCGCCGGAGACCTGCGCGCCCTCGTGGCTACCGCGTCGCTCGAGCTCGGTATCGACGTCGGTCCCGTCGAGCTCGTGTGCCAGATCGGCTCGCCGCGCGCCATCGGCACGTTCCTCCAGCGCGTCGGGCGGGCCAATCACCACCGGGACGGGACGCCGGCCGGTCGGCTCTACCCAACCACGCGTGACGAGCTGGTCGAGTGCACCGCACTGCTGGCCGCGGTGCGCGAGGGCCGGCTCGACCTCCTCGAGCCCCCGGTGGCACCCCTCGACGTGCTGACCCAGCAGCTGGTCGCCGAGGTGGCGGCCGCCGGCGAATGCGACGTCGAGGGGCTCTGGGCGATGACCCGCCGGGCCGCGCCCTACGCCGACCTCGACCGGGCGGACTTCGACGAGGTGGTCGCGCTGGCCAGCTGGGGTATCGAGACCGGGCGTGGCCGCCGGGGCGCCCACCTCCACCACGACGCCGTCAACGGGCGGCTGCGCGCCCGGCGCGGGGCACGCCTGGCCGCGCTCACGGGGGGTGGTGCCATTCCCGAGACCGGCGACTACCGGGTGGTGCTCGACCCCGAAGGCGTCACCGTCGGATCGGTGCACGAGGACTTCGCCGTCGAGGCCACCGCGGGCGACATCTTCCTACTCGGGACCCACTCGTGGCGGGTGGCCAAGGTGGAGGTGGGCACGGTGCGCGTCCACGACGCCGGCGACCTCCCACCGACCATCCCGTTCTGGCTGGGCGAGGCACCCGCCCGCACCGCAGAGCTGTCCGAGGCAGTGAGCGACCTACGTGCCTCCCTCGAGCCGCTCCTGGCCGCCGGCGACGTCGACGGTGCCCGCCGGCTCGTGCGCGACCGCTCCGGGGTCTCCGCAGAGGTGGCCCACGAGGTGGTCGCCTACTGCGCCGCGGGGTTGGCCGCGCTGGGCCATCTGCCCACCCGGGAGCGGATCGTGGTCGAGCGTTGCTTCGACGAGAGCGAGGGATCGCAGCTCATCATCCATGCCCCCTTCGGTGGTCGCATCAACCGCGCGCTCGGCCTGGCATTGCGCAAGCGGTTCTGCGTGTCCTTCGACTTCGAGCTGCAGGCGGCCGCCGACGACGACACGGTGGTGCTCTCGCTCGGCCCTCAGCACAGCTTCCCCCTGACGCGGGTGCAGTCCATGCTCTCGAGTAGCCGTGCGGCCGAGGTGCTGACCCAGGCCGTGCTGCTCCACCCGATGCTGGGCGCGCGTTGGCGCTGGAACCTCACCCGCTCGCTCGTCCTGCCACGCACGAGAGGCGGCCGGCGCCGGCCCATCCACCTCCAGCGGATGGAGGCGGACGACCTGATGGCCGCGGTGTGGCCGGGCCTGGCCGCCTGCCAGGAGAACGCGCCTGCCGGCCCCGTGGCGGTGGCGGATCACGTGCTGGCGCGCCAGACCGTCGACGACTGCCTGCACGAAGGCCTCTCGGTGGAGGGGCTCGTGGCCCTGTGGTCGGAGGTGGAGTCGGGAGCCGTGGAGGTGCACACGGTCGAATCGTCCGAACCCTCACCGCTGGCGCACGCGATCTTGAGCGGACGCCCGTACACCTATCTCGACGACGCGCCGCTCGAGGAACGCCGCACCCGTGCGGTGTCGCTGCGGCGGGGCCTGAGTGCGCTCGGACCCGACGGGCTCCCCGTGCCGGCCGCCGAGATGGCCGCCCTCGACCCCGATGCCGTGGCCGCCGTTCTCGACCAGGCGCGTCCCCGCCCACGCGACGCGGACGAGCTCCACGACCTGCTGCTGTCGCTGGTCGCCGCCCGTCCATGTCCCGAGTGGTCGCGTTGGTTCGACGAGCTGGTGGCCGAAGGCCGCGCCGGTCTGCTCGAGGCGGGCGACGTCGAGGGCGTCTGGGTGGCCACCGAGCGCCGCGACGACGCGGCCGCGCTCGGGTCCGACGACGAAACCGCGGCCGCCTGCGTGTCGGGTCATCTCGCTCTGGCCGGTCCCGTGAGCGTCGAGCAGCTGGTCGACGGGGCCCCCCTGCCCGCGGGTGCGCCGCGCGGTGCGCCGTTGAACCCGGCGCGGGCGCGCACGGCGCTGGCCCGGCTCGAGTCGGTGGGGTCGGCGATCGAGCTGCCCGACGGTCGCTGGTGTGCGCGCAACCTCCTGGTGCGTCTGCACGGCGCCAGCCGCAATCGGCGCCGAGGCATGGTGGAGGCGGTGCCCATCGCCACCTTCGTGCGATTCCTCACCCACTGGCAGCACGCGGCGCCGGGCAGCCGCGTCGGTGGGCGGGGAGGTCTGCTCGAGGTCCTCGAACAGCTCCAGGGGATCGAGGCCCCCGCCGCCGAGTGGGAGGCACGGATACTCCCCGCCCGGGTGGTGGACTACGACCAGCGCTGGCTCGACGAGCTGTGCCTTTCGGGTGAGGTGGTCTGGGCGCGACTGACTCCCAAGTCCGACCAGGGCGGTCGATCTGGCGCGCCGTCGCCGTCCACCCCTCTGGCCTTCGTGGTGCGCGACGACCTCCTTCGAGCGCTGCGCGCCGTTCGGGGCGAATCGGCCGCTCCAGAGCCCGAGGTGGGGGCGGCCGCCGACGTGCTGGAAGCTCTGCGAAACCGGGGGGCCTGTTTCCGGCCCGAGCTGGCGTCCTTCGCCGGCCGGCTCCCGGCCGAGGTCGACGAGGGTCTGTGGGACCTGGTGGCGCGGGGTCTGGTCACGGCCGACGCCTTCTCGGCCGTGCGTTCCCTCCTCTCAGCTCGCGACCGCTGGCGGACCCGGACCGTCCGGTCGGCCCACCCTCTGCGCCGCCCGCCCAGCCGACTGGGCCGCCGACGCGGTCCGCTCGGCAGCGGCATCGGGGAGGGACGATGGTCGCTGCTGCCCGGGCCCGAGCTGCTCGGCGCGCCGCCCGCACGGGACTCCCTGGTGGTACCGGGCAACGAGGGCCTGGCGGAGTGGGTCGCCGAACAGCTGCTGGCACGTTGGGGCGTGGTGGCCTGGGAGCTGTGGAGCCGGGAGTCCTTCACGGTGCCCTGGCGGGAGGTCGTGTGGGCCCTGCGACGCCTCGAGGCACGCGGCGTGGCGTTGGGGGGCCGATTCGTGGCCGGGCTCGCCGGCGAGCAGTACGCGCTGGCCGGCGCCGTGGACCTCCTCGGAAGCTTGGGTCGCAAGGGTGTCGAGGGCGAAGAGATAGTGGTCGCCGGCGCCGACCCGCTCAACATGACCGGCTCGGTCCTCGGGGGGACGCGCGTGCCCACTCGTCGCAACCAGACCGTGAGGTACCGCGACGGCGTCGTGGTGGACCGGGTGAGGGCGGTCTAGCCCGTGGCACGCGCCATCGACCTCAACGCCGATCTCGGCGAGGCGACCGATCCCGACGGCGTCGAGGCGGAGCGCGCCCTGTTGGCGGTGGTCACCACCGTTCACGTGGCGTGTGGTGGCCATGCCGGTGACGACGAGTCGATGGCGGTCACGGTGCAGGCGGCGCGCCGGCATTCGGTCAGGGTCGGGGCCCACCCCGCCTATCCGGACCGTGAGGGATTCGGGCGCCGACCCATGGCCATGGCACGGGACGACCTGCGGGGGGCATTGGCGGACCAGCTGCGAACGCTGTGGCGCGCCTGCGCGACGGTCGGGACGGAGGTCGAGTCGGTCAAGGCGCACGGAGCGCTCTACGAGGAGGTGGCCAAGGGGGGTGCCGTCTACGAGGCGTTCCGCGACGCGGTGCGCGACACCTGCCGCACCGAGACCATGGTGGTCTTGCCTTCGGGCTGCCGTGCGACGGCGATGGCGTTGCGTGACGGCATGCGGGCGATCGAAGAGGGATTCTGTGACCGTGCCTACCGTGGCGACGGCGGGCTCGTCCCGCGTACCGAGGAGGGCGCCCTCCTCTCCGAGCCAGCGGCCGCGTCCGCGCAAGCCGTGAGTCTGGCTCGCGGTGCGGTGGTCGCGGCCGACGGCAGCGTGCTGACGCTGTGGGTCGACACGCTGTGCGTCCACGGGGACGCCCCGGGGGCGCTGGCCATCGCCACCTCGGTTCGTCGGGCCATCGTGGAGGCGGGCATCGACGTGGTCGCGCCGTCGCCTGCATGATCCGGACCGTCCCCGTCGGGGAGGTGCGACCCCTCGGTGACCGCGCCGTGCTGGTCGGTGTCGAGGACGCGGGCGCCGGGCGCGCCCTGGCGCTGGCGCTGCACGCGGGCGGGACCACGTTCGAGGTGGTACCCGGCGAGGTCACGGTCTTGGTGGCGCGGCCTCACGACGATGCCGAAATCGGGGCGCTGGGCGCAGTGGTCGAACAGGCGCTCGGTTCGCTCGACGCCGAAGATGCCCCCGGTGAACCGGGCCGGCTGGTCACCGTTCCGTGCCGCTTCGACGGGCCCGACCTCCTCGAGGTGTGCGCGCGGACCGGATCCACTCCCGAGGACGTGGTGGATCTCCTCACCCGGGCGCCTCTCTCGGTGGCCGTGGTCGGCTTCTCGCCCGGGTTCGCTTACCTCCATGGGCTCCCGGCACCACTCGATGCGGTGCCGCGGCGTGCGGTCCCTCGCCCCGTGGTCCCGGCCGGGTCGGTCGCCTTGGCCAACGGCCGCGCCGCGATCTACCCGACCGCGTCTCCCGGCGGTTGGAACCTGGTCGGGCGCACCGGAGTGCCGCTGTTCTTCACCCACCGTCCGCCCTACGCCGTCCTCGCCGCCGGAGACCGGGTCCGCTTCACCGTGGCGGGGCCTGGAGATTCCCTCGAACCCCCGGCGATCGAACCACCCGCATGGTCCCCCACCCGCGGGTCACGCCCGGTGCTCGAGGTGGTGACGCCCGGTCTACGCGCCGTGGTCCAGGACGGGGGCCGGCGACGTGTTGTCCACGCCGGCGTGCCCCAGACCGGTCCGGCCGATCCCGACTCCTTCGACTTGGCCAACCGCCTGCTCCACAACTCGCCCGACGCTGGAACGGTGGAGCTGACCGGTGGCGTGGCCCGACTGCGGGCGCTGGCACCGTGCCATGTGGCCGTCGTGGGTGCCGCTCCCGACCTGGCCGTGGATGCAACCCCGGTACCGCCGGGGCATGTCCTGCCGCTCGTGCGGGATCAGGTGCTGCGCGTCGGACCCATGCGCGGAGGGTGCCGGACCTACGTGGCGGTGGCCGGTGGCGTGCTCGGGCCCACGGTCTTCGGGAGCTCCGCCAGCGACGAGCTCACCGGCTTGGGCGCGGGCCCACTCAAAGTCGGTGCGAGGCTCTGGGTGGGAGAGTGGGTGCCGCCGTTGGGCGACCACCTGCTCCCCGGGGCCGCCACCGAAATCGGAGGCGACGGTGGTCCCGTGGACCTGCGTGTCCTCCCCGGGCCGCACCGTGAGCTGTTCGCGGCCGACGCGTTGGACCGGTTGTCGGCTCTCGTCTTCCGCGTGCAGTCCGAGAGCAACAGGGTGGGGATCCGCCTGCGCGCCGATACGGGGTCGAGCGACCTGCTGGCGCCGAGGGCCGGACACGGGTCCATCGACTCCCATGGTGTGGTGACCGGGACCGTGCAGGTGCCTCCGGGTGGGGACCCGGTCGTTCTCGGGCCCGACCACGCCACGCTCGGGGGGTATCCGGTGCTCGCTGTGGTTGCGACGGTGGACCTGGGCCGGCTCGGCCAGTGCGCACCGGGCACGACCATCCGGCTGGTCCCGCTGGACGCATCCGGCGCCACCGAGGCGCATGCCGCGGCGCGCCGGGCGCGGCACTCGGCCGTGGTGGGCCGCTATCCGGTGGCGGTCGATTGACGCTTCAGGCCAGGAGCGCCGCCGCCGTCCCCGCCCCGATGAGGACGACGACGGTCCGGAGCACGCCCGCTGGGAGGGCGAGGGCCAGCCGGGCGCCGGCATACCCGCCCAAGAGGCTGCCCGCGGCCAGCAGACCGACTGCTTCGGCGGCCACACCGCCGTGGATGAGGAAGACGACCGCGGCCACGCCGTTGACGATCATGGACAGCACGGCGCGCAGCCCACTGGTGTGGGCCAGCGAGAGGGGGAGGGCCAGGCCGATCACGCCCAGGAACATGACGCCCATGGCAGCACCGAAGTAGCCGCCGTAGACGGAGGCGGCGAACACTCCCGCCACCAACAGCGCGGGTCGGGCGCGGGGGTGGGCCGAGTCGGAGCTGAGGGCACGCCGCAGCAACGGCTGGGCGGCGAACAGGGCGGTCGCTCCGAGCACCAACCAGGGCACGACGTCGCGGAACGCGCCCGGAGACGTGGTCAGCAGCAGTAGGGCGCCGGCAACACCGCCGACCAGGGCGACAGGCGTCAGGTGGACCAGCCTGGTCGACTGGTCCCCGATCTCACGTCGATACCCCGCGGCCGACGCGACGTATCCGGGCCAGATTCCGATCGTGTTGGTGATGTTGGCGGTGAGCGCGGGGTATCCCAGGGCCAGCAGAACCGGGAACGAGATGAGGCTGCCACCCCCGGCCACGCCGTTGAAGATGCCGGCGCCGACCCCGGCGAGGACGATCAGCGCGACGTGGGATGCGGGCATGGCGCGCCACAGTACGGCACGCCCGCGTGGCGCCTCGGGCCGGCGCCCCCTACTCGCACCCGAGAGCCGGTGGCGCCACTGCGGTGAGGTTGCGGCCCGGTCCCGCGCCGCTGCCACCACCGGTCTCTCGCGGACCGGGTGGGCCGGGCGCGGCCTGCGCCTGGGTCTGTGCCTCGCGTTGTGGTTGCGCCTGCGGTGGTGCGAGCTCGGAGGGAACGGCGGCATCGGGCTGACCGGGCTGTCCGGGCTGTCCGGGATGGGCCGACTGCTGGGGTCCGGGATCCGGTTCCTCCGGTACGCCGGTCTCGACGTCCGGATCCGGCCTCGGCACGGCGCGCAGAGCCGGGCGGACCTGAGGCGCCGACGCGGCGGCCTGTGAGCGCCGGCGTTCGAACAGGGCGCGGAGCTCGCGCCACTCGCGTCCGTCGACCCGGGAGACCTCTTTGTGCAGACCACGGAGCAGCTTGTCGACCTCCCGTCGGTGGCGCTCGGCGATACCGCCCATCACGAACACGGTGGCCCGCGGCAGGTGGGCCTCACCGATGGCCAGATCGGCCAGCTGGATCGAGGCCACCTCGGCGTCCTGCATGAGCCCCAGCTCGTCTTGGAGCGCGGTGAGCTGACGTACGAACCGCGAGGTCCGACCGCCGTACACCTCGGAGCTGAATTCGAGCGTGTAGCGCAGCCGCTTACACCGGATCCGGAGTCGGTGGAAGTCGGTGACCACCCGCGATCTCTTGGCCCGCTTGGCCGCCTTGACCACGGCATCGTGACGGGCCGTCAGGAGATCGGGCATCCCGATCTCGGCGGGCAGCCGTGCGGAGAGGGACCGTCGCGACGGTCCCTGCTGGGCCATGGCGGTGAGCCCGCGGCTCAGTCGGTCCCAGCGCACCGAGTCGAGAGCACCCAACATGGCCGAGCGCGCCACCTCGCGCTCGCGCACCAACAAGTCGGACAGTTCGGTGAGGGGATCGTGGTCGTCGGATCGTGCCTGGGCGCTCCAACCGGCCGTGGCTGCGGCGATCTCGGCCAGCCCCTCGAGCTGCACGTCGAGGTCGCGCACGGCGCCCAGCATGCGGCCCATCCAGCCCAGCTCCTCCCGGAAGACCTGGGCTCGCACGGGAAGGACCTCGGCGAAGAGCTCCAACGCCGCCCGCAGGCGTCGCGTGGCGACGCGCATGTCGTGCAGCTCTTCGGGGTCCTCGCCCAGACGGGTGCCCGGCTCCTTGTCACGGATGACTCCCAGTTGCCGGCGCATGACCGCGAAGGCCAGATCGCCCATGGTGGACGACTCGGAGATCCCGGTCGGACCGAGGTCCGGGCTCCCGGGAACGTCAAGACCCACCGCTAGCAGGCCGGCTTCGAACTTGGAGAGTCGGGCCGGCTGGAGACCACAGGCCGAGCGCAGCTGGTCCACCAATGGCTCGAGCGCGTCGAGCCATTCGGGGCGGACCTCCACCTCGACCCGACGCAACTGCATGGGACGCTGCCCGGTCCCGACCACGATCACGGTGTCGTCGAGGGCGACCTCTGCCACATCGACACCGCCGACGCGCAGCGCGAAGGGACGACGTCGGGTGCGGACCTGGAGCACCTCGTGCAGGCGCCGCGTGCCCACGATGGCGCGCAACCGGCGGCCCACGGGGCCCTCAGCACCCAGGGAGCTCAGACCGTCGGCCGGGAGGACCTCGGTCACCTCGAGCCGCTGGCGCAGCCCGCTGCCCTCGGCGGGGCGGGTGTCCTTCATCGTGACCTCGTCCTGGCGACCCCGCCGACGCGTGCGCACGACGAACCCGGCGCGGGCGACGCGCCAGTCGTCGGTGTCGATGTACGAGTCGACGAGCCGTCGTGGCGGGCGCGCCAGCGCGGTGACCGTTCCCCGGCCCGCCGCCTCCAGCGCCAGGGTCGGGAGGGTGGCCAGCCACCGCTCCACCGGCCGGAGGTCGAGCGCGTCGAACTGCCACTCGATCTCGACGGGGCCGCTCGACGGCCCTTCATCCCTTGGGTCGGACACCGCGCTCAGGCTACAGCGCGCCGTGCGTGGCCACCGGGGGGACGACCGTGCGCAGTCGGCCACGCCCGCGCTCCGTGAGTGTCACCGACTGGCGCGCCGGCAACGGTAATGTTCGACACAGTGGCGAGACGAGCGATGACGGCAGAACGTCCCGCGTCGACGGAGATCATCCAGGCGGCCGGAGGGCTGGTCGTGCGTCGGCGGACAGACGAGCTCGAGCTCGAGATCCTCGTCGTGCACCGCCCCGTGCACGGGGACTGGTCGTTCCCCAAGGGCAAGCTCGAGGTGGGCGAGACGCTCGACATGACCGCTGTGCGCGAGGTTCTCGAGGAAACGGGCATGGTCTGCAGCATCGTGCGTTTCATCGGCCATACCGAGTACGTGGACCGCAAGGGGCGACCCAAGGCGGTGGCCTACTGGGTCATGGCGGTGGAAGCGGGGTCCTTCGTCGAGAACGAAGAGGTCGACGAGGTCCGCTGGCTCACGCTCGAAAATGCAGCGGGTCTGCTCTCCTACCCCCGTGACAGCGAGCTCGTCGCCGTGCTCGTGGCGGCCGACCAGGTCGAACCCCTCATCTAAACCCTTCGAAAATTTCCGGGCTTCCCCCTGTTTCCGTCCCCGAGGATCGGGAATAATGGGTGGAGCGATCTACCGCCTGATCGCACTGCCGGCGTGCGTGCCCCAGTCGAGTAATCCAGGACCTATCGCCAAGGGCCCTGTGACGGCGTTTCGACGTCAATCGACTGGGGCACCGTCGGCGTCTCGTTCCTGTGCCCCGGGTTGTGGACTGCCCTGATCCGGTCAGTCCTGGCCTGATCCGGTCAGTCCTGGCCTGATCCGGTCAGTCCTGGTCCGGGGGGTCGAGGTGCACGATGACCCGGCCCGTCGTCTCGACGGGAGTGATCGCCACGAGAGCATGGCGGTTGCCGCCCGCCCACGCTTCGAGGTCGAGCGAGGACAGGCGGCGGACCTCGTCGGCGTCCGTGACCCGCCGGCACGGCCCCGTAGCAAGGACGCTCCATCCCTCACCCAGCCCTTCGTTCTCCCGGTCGACTTCGAATCCGACCGTGTCGGCCGCCCCGTCGAGCGCGGTGGCCTTGCCGTCGTCGGTGCTGAACACGATCTGGCCGTCGGTAAACTCGTAGTTGACGGGCATGGCCACCGGCCCGCGTGCCGTGACGTACACCAGACGGCCCACACCACCATGCGCAAGATGGGTCAGGCACTGTTCGGGGGAAAGCTCTCGCAATTCGCCGAGCGGGACCGCCCGAGCGCGGCCGAGAGGGCGATCGGCTGAACCACCCGACAGTTCGAACGGGGTGGTGTCGAGGGCCAGGGCGATGAGCATGAGCGCCCCGCTGCTCAGATGCGCATCGGTGGCCGACTCGAAGTACGCCAGGTAGCCGGGATCGATCCCGGCACGGGCGGCCAGCTCCCCGATGCTCATCTTGAGTGCCTCACGACGGGCCGTGACCCGCCGGGCGAGGTCCGAGGCATGTGGTGCGGACGATGGGGGTGGCGGTGCCATGCCGCCATTCTGCCAGCGACTCAGGCGACCAGGACCGCCGCGCCGTCGACGCGATCGTGGGCGAGGTCGCGCAACGCGGCATCGGCCCGGTCGAAGGGGTACGGCGTGGTCGTCACCTCCACCCCGATTCGTGCCGCCTCGGCCAGGAATTCCTCCCCGTCGCGGCGCGTGTTGGCGGTGACGCTGCACAGCGTGCGCTCCTCGAAGAGGTGCCGTTGGTAGTCGAGCGGGGGGATCTCGCTCAGATGGATACCCGCGATGGCCAAGGTGCCGCCCCGCTCGAGGGCGGCCAGTGCCGGCGGGACGAGGTTCCCCACCGGGGCGAAGAGGATGGCGGCGTCCAGAGGCTCGGGAGGTGGGTCGTCGGCAGCTCCGACGCTCGCCGCCCCGAGGCGCCGTGCCAGCTCACGGGCCCGGGGGGACCGAGTCATCACGTGTACCCGCGCCCCGCGTGCCAGCGCGACCTGGGCGGTGATGTGCGCGGAGGCGCCGAACCCGTAGATCCCCAACCGCCCGCCCTCGGGCAGATCGGCCCGACACAGGGCGCGATAGCCGATGATCCCGGCGCAGAGCAGGGGCGCCACCGTCACGTCGTCGAAACCGGGCGGGAGGGCATAGGCGTACGCCTCGTCCACGACGGCGTACTCGGCGTACCCCCCGTCGAGGTCCCATCCGGTGAATCGGGGTCGGGTGCATAGGTTCTCACGACCCGAGACGCAGAACCGGCATGATCCACAGGTATGGGCCAGCCAGGGCACGCCGATACGGTCGCCCTCGTGCCACCTGGTCACCTCCTCGCCGAGACGATCGACGACGCCGACGATCTCGTGGCCCGGCGTGACGCGTGGGCGGCGCGGCGCCAGGTCGCCCTCGGCGAGGTGCAGGTCGGTCCGGCACACGCCGCAGGCCCGCACCCGCAGGCGGACCTGCCGAGGCCCGGGCAGGGGCACCGGTTTGGTGATCCGGATCAACGGGCGATCGTCCATGGGTCCGGGCTTCTCGACCGCCCACGCCTGCATGTCGTCGGACATCTGATGGAGCGTACGACGGGCGCCGGCTCCCGCCAATGGACCTTGGACCCTTGGTCGGCGCGGGCCGAGGCGCGACGCTGGTGGCGACATGCACGCCAATGGAGAGCGCAGCACGCCCACGTCCGTCGTGGGCACCGAGCGGGCTGATGGGGCCGATGGCGTCCCGGCCGGGTACCCGGCCGAGCTCGAACGGGACGTGGTGGGCGAGTCGGGCCTCCATTACCGCCTCAGGCCCATCCGTCCCGATGACGCCGCCCGACTGGTGGCCTTCCATCGCGCCCTCTCGGCCCAATCGGTGTACCTCCGCTTCTTCACCTTCCACCCGACCCTGTCCGAGGCTGAGGTCGAGCACTTCACCAGAGTCGACTACCGCGATCGGCTGGCCCTCGTGGTGACTGTCGGCGACCAGCTGGTCGCGGTGGGCCGTTTCGACCGCGAACCGGGAGGGACCGAGGCGGAGGTGGCGTTCGTCGTGGCCGACGAGTACCAGCACCACGGGTTGGGCACCCTGCTGCTCGACGAGCTCGCCGGGGCGGCGCGGCGGCGCGGCGTGAAGACCTTCCGTGCCGACACGCTGGCGGGGAACGCTGCCATGCTCGACGTGTTCGGCCACTCCGGGTATCAGTTGACCTCCCATGTGGAGTGCGGGACGGTGACGCTGCGGTTCCCCATCGGACTCACGGGTCCCGCGCTGGCTGCGCTGGCCGCTCGCGAGGGGACCCGAGGGACTCCCCCGGTGGGCCCACCGTGACCCCTCTGATCGTGGCCGGGCCGGTCGGCATCTCCCAGCACGACGGTGGTCGGGATCATCCCGAGCGCCCGGACCGGCTCGTCGCCGTCACCGAGGGACTGCGAGCCCTCCACCTGGGGGACGATGAGGCGCACCCTGCGCTGCGCCAAGCGACCATGGAGGAGCTCGCCCGGGTGCATTCCACGGCCTACCTGGCCGAGCTCGAAGCGTTCTGCGCTCGCGGCGGTGGTTCGATCGATCCCGACACCTTTGCCCGACCGGACTCGTGGACGGCGGCCCGCATGGCTGCCGGCGCCGGCGTGGTGGCCCTCGACGAGCTGGAACGCCATGGCCGAGGCGTTGCCTTCGTGGCGGTGCGACCTCCGGGGCACCACGCCTCACGGGATCGCGCCATGGGGTTCTGCCTGATCAACAACGTGGCCGTGGCAGCCGCCTCGCGCACGCACAAGGGGCAGCGGGTGGCCGTGATCGACTGGGACGTCCACCACGGCAACGGCACGCAGGACATCTTTTGGAACGACCCCGACGTGCTGTACGTCTCGACCCACCAGCAACCGCTCTATCCCGGGACGGGGCGGCCCGACGAGGTCGGGGGGCCCGGCGCGCCCGGGCTCACGCTGAACCTGCCGCTCCCGCCCCACGCCACCGGAGACGTCGTGCGTGCCGCGCTCGACGAGGTGGCGCGCCCCGCCGTCGAGGCCTTCCGGCCCGACTGGGTGCTGGTGTCGTGCGGCTTCGACGCCCACCGGGACGACCCCCTCGCCGAGCTCGCGCTCTCGAGCGGGGACTTCGCCGAGCTGGCCCGCCTGGTCGGCGAATTCGCGCCGGCGCCGGGCCGCCTCGCCCTGTTCCTCGAGGGCGGCTACGACCTCGGTGCGCTGGCCTCTTCGGTCGAGGCCACGCTCGGTGCGCTGGTGGGTGCCGAGACCACGTGCGCTCCTCCGACCACCGGCGGCCCGGGCCTGGCCCAGCTGCGCGCCGATCAGGCGCTGCGGATCGCGGCGATCGACCGGGCGTACCAGGGAGTGGGACCGTGAGGGCGGGCGGACCTGTGGTCGTCGGGTACGACGGCTCGGCTGACGCCGCCGCCGCGGTGACGTGGGCCGCCGGGGTGGCCGTGGCCCTGGGGGTGCGTCTGCGGATCGTGCACGCGGTCGGGCTGCTCGAACACGGTGGGATGGCCGGTTCGGTGCCCCGTCAAGCCGAGGCGATCCGCCTGGCGTCGAGTGCAGGTGCGGGACCGGACGACATCGAGTGGCGCGTCGTCGACGGCGACCCGTGCTCGTCGCTTCTCCGGGTGGCCGGTGAATCCGAACCGGCCGCCCTCGTGGTGGTCGGTTCGCGGGGCTCGGGGGCCCATGCGGGCACGCTGCTCGGGAGCACGAGCCTCGAGCTTGCCGAGCACGCCACGGTGCCGGTCGCCATCGTGCCCTCGGGGCGACCTCAGGTGGGGGACCGGTAGATCAGCACCGGGCAGTGCGCGTTGGTCGCGCAGTGCTCGCTGCACGAGCCCAGCAGCATCCCGACGAATTCGCCGTGGCCCCGGCTACCGACAACGAGGAGGTCGGCCCCCTTGGAGGCCTCGACGAGGACGGGCGCCGGGTGACCGCTCACGACCCGGGGATCGATGGGCAGACCCGGGTAGGCGGCGCGCACCTGGTCGACCGCAGACTCGAGCATCTTTTGGACGTCCGCCTCGGGATCGAAGTCGGCCGGCACCGGAACAGCCCACCCGTAGCTGGCGGGCCATTCCCATGTCGTCACGACCTCCAGCACACTCCCGGTGAGATCGGCGAGACGCGCCGCCCACGAGAGGGCCTCCAGGGACGACGTCGAGCCGTCGATGCCGACGACGATCCTGCCCGTGCTCATCCCACTTGCGGGTCCGGGTGCCATGATCGCGGTGTCCCTCCTCAGTGTCTGCCGGCTGTGGCGTCCGTTCCGAACGTGGAACTACACGTCGATCGGCACGGTCCAGGTCAGCACGGTACCCCCACCGGGAGCGTTCTCGACGGACAGGGTGCCGCGGAGCTTCTCGGCTCGGCGTCGCAGGTTGGGAAGGCCCAGACCGCCACCTCCTGCAGATGACGTGTCGCCCAGCCCCACCCCGTCGTCGGTGATGGTCAGTCGGCAGTCGTTGCGGTGCACGGTCACGTCGACGAGCGTCCGCGTTGCCTGGGCATGTTTGGCGACGTTGGTGAGGGCCTCTCGAATCGTGGCCAGCAGGTGCTCGTGCACCTGGCCCGACACGAGGGCGTCGACCGGTCCCGAGAAACTGAGCGCGACCTCGGATCCGACGACGGCGGAGAGGCCCCGTGCCAACGCGGTCACGTCGTCGCGCACCCCGCGGCTCTCTCCGCCCATGCCGAGTTCGTAGATCGTGGAGCGCACCTGGGTGATGATGTGGTCGATCTCGTGGACCGTCTCGCCGATCTGACCCGCGGGACGGTCGGGCAGCCGTGCCGCGATCCCCTGGAGCGTCAGCCCGAGCGCGAACAGGCGTTGGATCACCGTGTCATGGAGATCCCGCGCCATCCGGTCTCGGTCTTCGTAGACGGCAGATCGACGCACCCGTTCGTGGAGGCGTGCGTTCTCGATCGCGATGCCCGCGGCCACAGAGAGGGCCTCGACGAGCGCGACGTCGTCGCCGGTGAACTCCGACCACCCGATCTTGTCGGTGAGGTAGAGGTTTCCGTAGACCTCGTCGCGCACCTTGACGGGCACGCCGAGGAACGATGTCATGGGCGGGTGGCCGGGCGGAAACCCCAGGCGCTCGGGATGGGCGCCGATCTCGGCGATGCGCAGGGGCTTCGGGTCGGCGATGAGGATGCCGAGCACCCCGAGTCCTGTCGGGAGGGGACCGATCGCCCGCTCCTGTTCGGCCGTCAGGCCCACGGTGATGAAGTCGGACAGCGCGTGCTTCTCCTCGTCGAGCACACCCAGCGCTCCATAGCGGGCACCGGTCATGGAGCGGGCTTCTTCGACGACGTGGCGCAGCACCTCGGGCAGATCCAGGTCGGACTGGACGAGCAGCGTCGCCTCGAGCACCCTGCGCAGCTTGGTCGGGTCCTCGATCTTCGAATTCGGCACCGAGTCCAGCCTATCCCCCGACCTGGCGAATCTACCCTTGGCTCGCCTGGCGACGGAGCGAGGTGCCAGGATGGAGCGGTGAGCCTGGGCGTTTTCCTTCTCGATGATCACGAGGTGGTACGCCGCGGGCTGCGAGCCCTGCTCGAGTCTTCAGACGACGTCCGGGTGGTGGGCGAGGCCGGCACGGTCGAAGAGGCCCTGGCGCGGATCCCGCCCACCAAGCCTGACGTGGCCATCCTCGACGTGAGGTTGCCCGACGGCAGCGGGATCGAGGTCTGTCGCGAGGTGCGGTCCACTCACCCCGAGATCGCCTGCCTCATGCTGACGTCGTACGCCGACGACGAGGCTCTGATGGCGTCGGTCATGGCCGGGGCGGCCGGGTACGTGCTCAAGCAGGTCGGAAGCATCGATCTCGTCGACGCCATCCGGCGCGCCGGGGATGGGCAATCACTTGTGGACCCGGCTCTGACCGAGCGTGTCTTGGCTCGCGTCCGGGGGGGGCCCGGAGCGGACCCCCGCCTGGCCAGCCTCACGCCTCAGGAGCGGCGCATCCTCGACCTCATCGCCGACGGCTGCACGAACCGCCAGATCGCAGGCACCATGTTCCTGGCTGAGAAGACGGTCAAGAACTACGTGTCCAATCTCCTGGCCAAGCTGGGCATGGAACGACGGACGCAGGCGGCCACATTCGCCGCCCGGCTGGACGAGCGCATGGCACACGACGCCCGTTCCGACGCGGCAGGGACCTGAGTTCGCTCACCGGACCGTTCGCCCCGGCGGCGCCGCGGGTCCGTCGAGCCTGATCCCGTGCTCTCCCAGGGCGGCCTCGAGCCGGGAGCGCTCCGATTCGGGGCGATCGAATTGGCCGGGGCCGGTGTCGATCCCGAACAGCCGGGCCAGCCGCACGAGCGCGACGTCGTAGCCGACCTGACGTGCCAGTAGGACGTGAACGGCATCGGGCTCCGTCGCTGGGGGAACGTCGAGCTCGAGCTCGTCGCGGCGCTGCCGCGCCTCGTCGATGGCGGCGCGGGTGTCACCCGCATCGTCGCCACGTCGCGTGTGCGCGAGAGCGGCACTGAGAAGTTCGCTGTACATGGACATCGTGGTCTTTCCCGGTGGTCGCGCTTTCTCACGCGTCGGTGCACCCGAACGATCAGGTCCGGCCGTCACCGGATCAGCTGTTCTGAACGATGTCGCCGGCGCGGCGAAGCGATGGGTCGAAGACGACCTCGGCGACACGTGGGGGGAGCAGATAGGACGGCACGGCGACGGACCGCCTCGTTCGCAGCCACCGGTACCTCGTTGTGCTCTTCACGTCGCGCTCCTTTCCCCTGCCCCAGCATCAGTCTGTTCGGCTCAGTCCCGACCCTCTGCCGGGACGGTCCGCTCAGGCAGGCACCACAAGCCTGTGCCCGAACCGCGCCCGTGAGGAAGGGCCGGATGTCACATGGGCGGTGGGACTGTCGTCACTTTGGCGACCGGAGGTCGATCGTGGTCCTGGGCATGGGACCTTTGGCCCTGTCGGCTGTTCACACGTCGCGGAGACAATCGGAGTACCGAAGTCTCAGACGGCGCGGTCAACACGGGACCGCGAGCGAACCACATACAGAGGGTGCGAGAGCGCAGTGATTCTGAGCGAACACACGAGCGTGGAGCATGGACCGTGCACACCGGACGACCGCCGCATCGGCGAAGGAATACCTGGACATCGGCTCGAAGCCGAGTGCGGATGGCGCCGGGATGTCGTGCTCGAGATATGGGTCGACATCAAGGCGGAGGTGGTCACGGTACGGCTCGAGGGCGTGTTGGATCACGCCACCGGGGCGAACCTCGTCCAAGTGATCGGGGACTGCATGTCCGACGGGGGCCGGGACCTCGCGCTGAACACCGACGGGTTGCAGGTGGATCCTTCGGGTTGGGAGGTCCTCGACTCTCTCCGCGGTCAGGTGCGCCGGGCTGGTCGTCGCATGCACTCGGGCTCGACCTCATTGTCCTGAAGCAGCGGGTGTCCCGTGCCTGACGATCGGTCGACACCGCCGGCACGTGTCGTCGAGACCCACATCTCCATGCTCGTCTTCGTGGGGGACCGGGTCTACAAACTTCGCAAGTCGGTCTGCTTCGATTTCCTCGACTTCACCGACCGAGCCGCCCGGGAGGCGGACTGCCATCGGGAGGTGGAACTCAACCGGCGGTTGGCTCCGGACGTCTATCTGGGCGTCGCCGACATCGTCATGAATGGCACGACGATCGACCACATGGTCGTCATGCGGAGGCTTCCCGAATCCCGACGGTTGGCGACCTTGGTGCAAAGAGGAGGCGACGCCGACCGAGCCGTCGCCGCGGTCGGCGAGGTCGCCGACACCCTGGCCGCTTTCCACGCCAGGGCGTCGCGCTCGGCGACCATCTCCGCGTCAGCGACGGCCGAGTCCCTCGAGACCACATGGGAGGTGAACTTCCATGAAACGGCGCCGTTCGTCGGTCCTGTGCTCGACCCCGAGGTCGATGCGAGGATCCGCGTGCTGGCTCGGCGTTGGTTGCATCGCCATCGCGCGCTGCTCGACGCACGTATTGCGGCGGGTCGGGTGTGCGACGGACATGGCGACCTGCAGGCCGAGGATGTCTTCTGCCTCGACGACGGCGTCCGCATCATCGACTGCATTGAGTTCTCCGATGCGCTCCGCTATGGGGACGTCTGTGCCGACGTGGCCTTCTTGGCCATGGACCTCGAACGTCTGGGCCGTATCGACCTGGCCGCCGAGTTCGTCCGCGTGTACCAGGAGCGGGCCGGTGATCGGTTTCCTCAGACCTTCCTGCACTACTCCATCGCGCAGCGGGCCTACGTACGGGCGGAAGTGGCGTGTCTCCTCCGAGGGCAGGGAGTCGAGCGAGACCAAGAGGTCGTCACCGCAGCCCGCCAATTGCACGCTTTGGCCCTCCATCACCTGCGCAAGGCCAGTCCGGTGGCCGTCCTCGTCGGCGGTCTGCCCGGCACCGGGAAGAGCACGCTCGCCGCGGGGTTGGCCGCCCGTTCGGGCTGGGCGCTGTTGCGTACCGACGAGATCCGCCACGAGCTGCGCGGTGGCGAGGATCGCTACTCGGGGGCGGGTGTGGCCCGCGTCTACGACGAGCTCCTCCGCCGGGCCGGCGTCCACCTCGAGCGTGAGGAATCGGTCGTCCTGGACGCCACCTGGGTCAACGCGGCGCGACGGGCCGACGCGACCCGTGTGGCCGATGAGCACGGTGGCGAACTCGTGGAACTGTGCTGCTGCTGCGACGACGACGTGGCGGCGGCCCGCATCGGTGCACGCGAGCGGGAGAGCGCCGATGCTTCCGAAGCGAACGGCGCCGTCCGGGACCTCCTTGCCGCCCGAATGGATCCGTGGCCCACGGCCCGCGCCATCGACACCTCGAGAATCTCGGTCGACGAGGAGATCGCCATGGCGCTGGCCGTCGTGGAGGGCCCGTGAGCGACGCGGGGTCGGTCGCCGTGACGTGACGTGACGTGACGTTCGGCCCTACGCCCCTACCGACGTGGCGTGCAGTGTGGCTGTGAAGCAGTGTGGACTGTGGAAAGGAGAGTGGCATGTCACCGAACACACCAGCCGAGGCGGGGGGCACCGAGGACGCACGTCAAGGTGCTCCCGAAGACGTTCCCGAGACCACGGCAGGCGCGGTGGCGTCTGCCACCCGGGTGCTCGACACGTGGAGGGCGAGGATCGACGAACTCAAGGTGCAGGTCGACCTGGCCGCGATGGGCGTGCGTGAGCAGGCGTCCGCTCAGATCGAGGCCGCGCAGAACGCGTGGTTGGCCGCCCATGCCGAGCTCCGCCGAGCGGCTGAGGATGCCTCGGGGAACGCGCGAGTGCTGCGAGAAGGCGTGGAGAGGTTGCTGGCTGACGTGAAGAAGGCGTTCGAAGCGGCGCAATCCGTTCTCTCCCGGGGTTGAGGTCCGGTCGCCCTGGCGGGTGTCTCGGCCGACAGGCGATATTCAGCGAGCGGAACGCTTGGGCGATCTTGCTGCCGCCCGGCGGGTCTGCTCGACGGAGGCATCGCTGCCGGGGAAAAACAGGGTCTCGTGGTCGGTGTCCTCCCAGCGGACCAGAAATGGTCCTTCGTCTCCTCGAACATCGACAACTTGGCAACGACGCATCGGTTGCCCGGTGTGGCGTCCCCGGATGACGATCTTGTCTCCGACGTTGGCCTTCATCGCCCCTCCCTTCAGAGGGCTCCATCATTGGACGAGGACGCACCCGTGAGCCAGGGTCCAAGGTCCCGCCCCCCTGCCCCTCTCGAGCCCTAGTGGCCTTCGCCGGTCGGGTGTTCGACCTCGCTCCCCCCGTGCAACATGATGTCGGCGAACCTGGCGTACCCGGACATCGGCTCCTGAGATCGTACGAGCACGTCGAAGAGTTCGGCCATCGAGATCACCCCGCACGGGCGCTCCGTGATATCGAGGACGACGAGGTGGCGGATCCCGAGGCTGACCATGAGTGCGGCGGCCTCGACCACGCTCGCAGACGGGGGCGCCCAGTTCGGGTGCTCGGACGCCACCCCTGCCACAGCGTCCTCGGGGCCCAGGCCTTGGGCCAGGGCACGTGTGAGGTCGAACTCGGTCACCACCCGCAAGGGCGGTTCTTCGAGGACGGCGCAGGACACCCCTCCCGCGACCAGGGCAGCGGCCACCGAGGCGAGGGAGTCCCGGGCGGACACCGTGGTCAGGGCCTGAAGATGCATGCCCCCAAGCGTGGCGTCGAGACCTTCGTACGATCGGTTGCTCATAGCGGCTCCGTGGTGCCGGCGCGGTCACATTGGCGGGGACGGTGTCGGCGAACGCGCGATGGCCCGGCCGGAATTGGAAAATGGCGACCGAGGGGGTTGGCCGCCATTTTCCAAGCACCGCTGTCTGGGAAGAGGAGGGTGTCATGCCCATTGTGCGGGGATGCTCCTCCACCAGGCTAGGGCCGAAAGTCACGGTTGTCGCTCGCGAAGGCGGCGCCGAGTTCGGGGGCTCGAAGTCCCTGGTCAACGATGTTGTACGCCGCACGCGGCAAACGGGTCGCTCAAGGAGGCGGGGCCGGGCGTCGACAACCAGGGGGTCGGCCTCCGCCTTTGGGGTCGAGGCCGGTCGGGGCAGGCCGCCACTTGGCAGTCGAAGCAGCCACATGGCAGATCAAGGAGCCGGGGCCCAGTCATGGTCACAGACGACGAGTGGAATCAACAGATAAGACGGTCAAGGTTCCTGCGAGTCGCGAGCCCGGTCATCGCCAGCGTGATCCTCGTGGTCCTGCTGGTGCCGTCCATGGCGGGAGGCGACTCCCTGGCCTCCGGATTCGCCCGTTACTTCGTCGCGGCCGGCCTGCTCCTGGCGCTGGTCCTGCCGGCGGCCATGATCCTGACCCTCGTCACCGAGCGACAACAGCGCCACACCGACGACCGCATGCGGGCGCTCAACGAAGAGCTCACCGATGCCATCGCCACAGCTGACCAGGAGGCGGTGATCCGCGATTCCCAGGTGCAACGCCAGCGCTTCGAGAGCCGTCTGGCCAACGCGCTGGACATGGCCGAGGGTGAGCCCGAGGTCATCGATGTGATCGAACGCTCCTTCACCAGCGTCCTGCCCGAATCCCCCGTCGAGCTCCTGCTGGCGGACAACAGCCATGCCCACCTCACCCGCATGGCCACGGTCGGGCCTGACGGGGAGCCGCCCTGTTGTGCGGTGGACTCTCCCGACCGGTGCCCCGCAGCGAGGCGGGCGCAGATCCAGACCTTCGCTGACAGCGACGCGCTCGATGCGTGCCCGAAGCTGCGCAACCGGCCACAGGGTCGGCTCTCCGCGCTGTGCGTGCCCGTGTCGATCATGGGACGCACCGTCGGGGTGATCCACGCCACGGGCCGTCCCGACGCGGAGGTTGAGAGCGACCGGGTCGACGACCTGACCACGCTGGCCAAGTTGGCCGGGGCGCGCATCGGGCTCCTCCGGGTGATGGCCGAGACCCAGCTGCAGGCGTCGACCGACACGCTCACCGGATTGTTGAACCGCCGCGCGTTCTCCGAGAAGGTGGCGGCGATCCCGGCACGTCAGCGTCCGGTGGCCGTGGCAATGGCGGACCTGGACCACTTCAAGATGCTGAACGACACGTACGGCCACGACACCGGAGACCGCGCGCTGCGCCTCTTCGCCCGGGTGCTGCGCGAGTCGCTCCGGGCCGGCGACCTGGTGTCGCGCTACGGCGGAGAGGAATTCGCCATCGCGTTCCCGGACTGCTCCTCTGGTGACGCCGCCCGGGCGCTCAACACCGCCCGTGCCCAGCTCGACGCGGCCATCACCGTCGGAGGGCTTCCCAAGTTCACGGCGAGCTTCGGGCTGACCGACGCCGAGCCGGGAGACGAGCTGGTCGACGCCCTCCGCCGGGCCGACGACGCGCTGCTGACGGCCAAGCGTGAGGGCCGTGACCGCGTGGTCCTCTACGACCAGACGGCGACGGTCACGGCCCCAGAGGAAGGACAGGGGCTCGTCGCCGTGCTCGACGGTCAGCGCGAGCGCGTCGAGAGACGCTGATCTGGGAGTGACCCCGGTCCCGGCGACCGAGGGACAAGTAGCCTCGGGCCCTCCGACATGACGAGGGCGAGGACATGAACGACCAGGGACAGCGTCTGCTGAGCGTCGCAACCACGAGACTGACGCTGGCGTTCGACATGCGTGCACCGGAGTTCGGCGCCGACCCCGTGGTCCTCTATCGGGCCGCCCTCGAGCAGTGTGCGTGGGCCGACCAGCTGGGCTTCAGCGACGCGCTTGTCATGGAGCACCACGCGAGCACCGATGGCTATCTCCCGTCGCCCATCGTGCTGGGCTCGGCCATCGCCGGGGTCACCGAGCGCATTGACATCCGGCTCTGCCTCATGCTCCTTCCTCTCTACAACCCATTGCGCGCCGCGGAGGATCTGGCGGTCCTGGACCTCATCAGCGGTGGCAGGCTCCGGCTGACCGTCGGCCTGGGCTACCGCGACGAGGAGTACGAGCAGTTCGGGATTCCGATGAAGAGGCGACCCTCACTGATGGAGGAGGCCGTCGAGACCCTCAAGTTGGCCTGGACCGGGGAGCCGTTCGACTATCAGGGGCGCCAGGTCCGGATCCTTCCTCGTCCTGCGCAGCGGCCGCGGCCGCAGATCGCCATGGGCGGAGCCTCCCCCGCCAGCGCCAGGCGCGCGGCGCGGATCGCCGACCTCTACCAGCCGGTGGCGACGAGGCTCTACGAGATCTACCTGGCCGAGCTCGAGTCCCTGGGCAAACCGGCGCCCGACGGAGCTCGGCACATGTCGGTGGGGGAGGACCCCTACGTCTTCGTGGCGGACGATCCGGACCGCGAGTGGGAGCTGATCGCGCCGCATGCCCTGCACGACACCAACGAGTACGCCCGCTGGATCGGCGGTCGCCGTGGTGGCTCCTTCTCTCCGATGGACGACCCGGCGGAGTTGAGGAGGTCGGGGAACTACCGGGTCCTCACCCCTGCCGAGTGCATCGAGCACATCGGACGTCACGGTGCGGTGACGTTCAAACCCCTGGTGGGCGGACTGAGTCCCGACGTCGGGTGGCGCAGCCTCCAGCTCTTTGCCGACGAAGTCCTGCCGGCTCTCGGCTGACCCGGGCCTCCGCCGGGGCCCCCTTGCGCCGGGGGGGCCGGTTGCTATAATGACACTGAACTCTAAAATGAGATTTCAGTGTTGCGAGACCGGGACCACCACCATGGGGGTGAGGATGACGAACACTCAGGACGCGGTGCTGCAGTTGCCCTTCGATCAGACGGGCGTGTTGAAGATCTCGCCGACCTACGCGCTCCTGCGCGAGGGGACACCGGTGGTCCGGGTGACCACGCCGGCGGGTGACCCGGCGTGGATCGTGATCGCGTACGAGGAGGCCCGCCAGGCGTTCTCCGACCGCCGCTTCGGCTACTACACACACCCCGACCCCGAGCACGCGTCGCGAATGTCGGACGCCGCCCTGCACTCGGCGCCGATGGGTGGCATCGACTTCGAGGCCGAGATGGGCCGTCTGCGCAAGCTGATGGTGCCGAGCTTCTCGCCCAAGCGGGCGCGGCTGTTGGCCGACTGGATCGGGGAGCTCACCGACGGCTGCCTCGACGACATGCAAAGGGCACACGACGCCGGCGAGACGGTCGACTACCACGAGCTGCTCGGGTACAGGCTGCCCGTGCTCGTCATCTGCGCGCTGCTCGGTGTTCCCCTCGAGGACAGCGATCGGGTCTTCGGCCTTTCGGATCGCATGGGTGCGTACAGCAGTGGCATGGATCCCTTCGTCGCCATGGGCGAGTTGCAGGAGTACATGGGCGAGCTGGTGGCCAAGAAGCGCCAGAACCTGGGGGAGGACGTGATCTCGGACATGATCCGGGCTGACGACGCCGATCCCGACTTCTTCTCGACGAACCCCGTCGAGTTCTATGCGGCCGGACTGGTGTTCCCCGGCCACGAGACCACGGTGGCCCGGATGGACTTCGGCCTGCTGTACCTGCTCAGCGACGTGAGCAATCGGGATTGGCTCATGGAGGATCCCGCAGGGCGGATCGGGCAGACCGTCGAGGAGATCCTCCGATTGACATCGGCGCACAATCTCGGGTTGATGCGCTATGCACTCGAGGACATCGAGATCGGCGGCGTGACCATCGGTACCGGAGACCTGGTGATCATCTCGGAGGCCGCGGCCAACCGCGACCCGTCGGTGTTCCCCGATCCCGAGACGTTCGACCCGACGCGTGGCGCCAAGCCGCACCTGGCCTTCGGGCACGGCGCGCACTTCTGCATCGGCCAGAACCTGGCCCGCACCGAGCTGCGCATCGTGTTCCCCTCGCTCTTCGCCCGCTTCCCCGGAATCCGGCTCGCGCTCGACGTCAACGAGCTCGAGGTCAGCAACGATCGCACCGGCGGCGGTGTGGACCACATCCCGGTGGCCTGGTGAGCAGCGACCGCAGACCCGATCGATCCGACCCGACGTCATCGCACAGGAGGTTGTAGACCATGGCACTCCCCAATGTTCGTGAACCCAGCCCCGTCCTGGGCGCCGAGATCCTCGACGTCGATCTGAGCTCCACGCTCGACGACGACGCCATCGGTTTCTTGCGCCGGGAGTTCGACGACCGCGGACTCTTGTTGTTCCGAGACGTCGAGATCGACCGCCCGTACCAGTACTACCTTTCCGAGATCCTCATGGGCCACCGGCCGCCGACCCGGGTGGAGGCAGAAGAGGGTGCCGCCCGCCAGGGGAGCTTCATGATCTCCAACAAGGAGCCCGAAGCGGCAGCTCCCTTCGGGCGTCTGCTCTTCCACTGTGACGGCATGTGGTCGGGTGAGCCCTTTGAGGTCCTCTCCCTCTACGCCACCGACGTGGAGCCTCCCGTGGTCCCGACCTCGTTCGCCAGCTCCGTGTACGCGTGGGACACGCTCCCCGACGACGTGCGGTCCCGCGTCGAGGGGCTCCATGCCGAACACGTGACCGGTCCCGAGTACATCCACGAGCGGCGGCGCCGGGCGTTCGGCGAGGAGCTTTCCCAGGGACATCGCGAATTCCAACCCACTTCCGTATTGCCGGTGGTGTACCAGCACCCCCGGACGGGCCGCACCCTCCTCTTGGTCATGCAGGGCATGACGAACAAGATCGTGGAGCTCGACTCGGAGGCCAGCGAGGACCTCCTCGAAGAGCTCTTCGAGCATCTCTACGACCCCAGGAGTGTGTACGACCACGAGTGGCGTATCGGAGATCTGATCCTGTGGGACAACATCGCCATCCAACACGGCCGCAGGAACGTGACCGTCGAAGGTCCGGCCCGCACATTCCAGAAGATCGGTCTGCCGATGCCGACCGACGTCGAGAAACACATGATCGCCCAGTACCAAAAGGTCGAGTCCTGACCCGTACCTTCGGGAGGTCTGACCGTCGTCTCGGCGGCATCCTCCCCGATCCTCGATCAATGAAGGAGAGCGTCCACCTATGAAAGCCGTCGCCATCGACGAGTTCAACACCGAACCCACCGTGCATGATTTGCCGGCGCCCGAGGCCGGCGAGGGCCAGATCGTCGTCGACGTGCAGTACTCGTCGGTCAACGGCATGGACTTCGCCACATCCAACGGGATGGTGCAGCACATGATGCCCTACGAGTTTCCCATCACCCTCGGTCGGGACTTCTCGGGCACCGTGGCCAGTGTGGGATCCGGGGTCACCGACCTCGCCCCCGGCGACCCGGTCTTCGGGATGCTCCTCTCCTATCCACTGCACGAGGGCACCTTCGCCGAGCAGGCGCTGGTTTCGGTGTCCAGCGTGGCCAGGCGACCCGAGCAGCTCGACCCGCAGGACGCGGGGGCGCTCGGGCTGGCCGGTGGTGCAGCTCGGGCGGCCGTCGACGCACTCGGCCTGGCGGGAGGGGAGACCGTCCTGATCGTCGGTGCGACCGGCGGAGTCGGCTGCTACGCGATTCAGATGGCCAAGGCCCTCGGTGCCACCGTGGTGGCGACGGCCGAGGCGGGCCAGGCGGACTTCGTGAAGGGCCTGGGGGCCGACCAGACGGTGGATCACACGGGTGATCTTGCCGCCGCCGTGCGGGGGCTGTACCCGAAGGGTGTCGACTGCGTCATCCACCTCGTGGGGGACGGCCCCGGACTCGCCGACCTGCTCGTCCCGGGCGGGAAGCTGGCGTCCACCCTGGGAGTCGGTCCCGACGCCGTCGCGGGTCGCGACGTCCAGGCGACGCCGGTCATGACGATTCCCAACCCCGAGCTGCTGGACGGGCTGGCCGCGGCAGTCGTGCGGGGCGACCTGCGGGTCCCGCGCACCGCGACCTACCGGATCGACCAGGTCGGGCAGGCCGTCAAGGACTTCGGCGCCGGCGCGCTGGGCAAGCTCGGAGTGGCGATCTAGCTCGCTGCCGTGGCCCATCGGGTGGCCACCGTGAAGGAGGGGTGCGGCGCGTGACGGAGAAACCGGGGAAGCTCGGTGGCAAGGTGGCGATCGTCACCGGCGCGGGTTCAGTCGGTGATGGGTACGGCACCGGAAAGGCGATCTCCGTGTTGTTCGCCCGGGAGGGCGCGCGCCTGGTTCTGGTCGACCGGGACGAGGCGCGAGCCGAAGCGACGCGCCAGATCATCGAGGGCGAGGGTGGTCAGGCGACCGTGGTTGGCGCGGACATCGCCGACCCGGCCTCGTGGTCGCGCATTGTGGACAGCGCCGTCAGCCAGTACGGCACCGTGGACGTGCTGGTGAACAACGCTGCGCTGGCCAACACCGTCGGGATCCTCGACACGAGCCTCGAGGACCTCCAGGCCGTCGTCGCCGTCAACCTGATCGCACCGTTCATGCTGTGCAAGGCGGTGATCCCCGTGATGATGCGGGGTGGTGGAGGCGCCATCCTCTACATCTCGTCCGTCGCCGGGCTGCGGGGCCAGGGCGGCGACGGCCGCAGCGCGTACGCGGCGACCAAAGCCTCCATGAGCGGGATGACCGTCGACCTGGCGGACGCCTTCGGGAAGCACGGGATCCGTGTCAACACCATCGCCCCTGGAATGATCAGGACACCGCACCGCGCCCACCTCATGGCGGAACAGGGACTCGACGAATCGAGCTTCAACCTGGCGGACAAGACGTGCCTGGGCGTCGAAGGTGACTCCTGGGATGTGGCCAACACCGCCCTGTTCCTCGCCGGTTCCGATGGTCGGTACCTCACCGGCCTCGTCGTTCCCGTCGACGGCGGCGCCATCTCGCGCAGTCACTAGCGTGGGGCGGGAGCATTCGTTCCTCTCCCACATCGGCTGGGACCATCGGCCCTAGCGGCCGAAGCCGGGAGGAGCCACCGTGTCGGGGGAGCCCCGAAAGCGAGGATCACGGTGCCGCAGTTCGTCATCCGGTTTGTCGCGGGTCGGCGTACCAAGTACGTGGTGATCGTGCTCTGGGTGGGCCTCGTGGCAATCCTCGGACCGATGGCGAGCCGGCTGACCTCCGCCGAGGACAACGACACGAAGGCCTGGCTGCCCGCGAATGCCGAGTCGACCAAGGTCATCGACGAGGAGGGTCGATTCCAGTCGCCCAATCTCCTCCAGGCCGTGGTCGTCTACCAGCGGCCGACCGGCCTGACCGCGGCCGACCGCGCCAAGGTCGGCGCGGACGCCCCTCGCCTCGGAGCCGTCGGACGGCTCGACGGACCGGTGAGCGGGCCGGAGTTCTCCACCGACGGAAAGGCGGCCGCGGTGGTCGTCCCCCTGAACCTGGGGCCCAACGGCTGGCACCTGGCCGGCGGGGTGGTCGACCGGATGACCGCCATCACCGGCGGGGATCGCGGGCTCCAGGCGGCAGTCACCGGACCTGCCGGTTACGCGGCGTCGTCGTCGAAGGTATTCAACGGCATCGACAGCACCCTGCTCTACGGGACGGTGCTGGTCGTGGTTCTCATCCTCCTGATCACGTACCGCAGCCCGGCCCTGTGGTTGTTTCCCATCGCGTCGGCGGCCGTGGCCCTGGTGGCGGCCGAGGCCGTGATCGACGAGCTTGCCGTCCACCAGGGGCTGACGGTCAACGCCTTGAGCGTGGGCATCCTGACCGTGCTCGTCTTCGGGGCAGGCACCGACTACGCCCTGCTGCTCGTTGCCCGGTATCGGGAGGAGTTGCGGCGAAACGACGACCGTCACGTGGCCATGCGCGTCGCGCTGACCCGCGCCAGCCCGGCCATCGTGGCGAGCGCCAGCACGGTGATGTTGGGCCTCTTGTGCCTGGCATTCGCCGAGACGAATTCCACCAGAGGCCTGGGTCCCGTGGCGGCGATAGGCGTCGCCGTCGCACTGGTCACCATGCTGACCCTGCTGCCCGCCCTGCTGGTGATCGCCGGTCGTCGCGTCTTTTGGCCGTTCCGTCCGCAGTTCGGGTCGCCCGAGCCGACGGCAACCGGGCTCTGGGCTTCGGCCGGTCGGCGTATCGCCCGACACCCCAGGCCCGTATGGATTCTCACCGCGCTGCTGCTCGGCGTCCTCGCCCTCGGCGCGACCACGTTGCACGCCAACGGGCTGACGAACAGTCAGTCGTACCGGGGTCATCCCTCTGCGGTGATCGGGGAGGACGTCTTGGCCGCGCACTTTGCGGCCGGGGTCGGCTCCCCCGTCGTGGTGATCGCCGACGCCCGCTCGGCCGCCGCCGCAGCTCGCATTCTGGCCACCGCTCCGGGGATCTCCTCGGTTGGGACACCCGTCGTCCGAGACGGAAAGGCCTACCTTCAGGGCACGCTCGTCCCACCGCCGGACAGCCAGGCGGCGTACCGGATCATCGACCATCTGCGGGCCGCCTATGGGGCCGTGCCGAGCGTGGGCGCGCTGGTCGGTGGCAGCACCGCGGTCAACCTCGATGTCGAGCGGGCCGCCACGCATGACCGGAACCTCATCATTCCCATCGTGCTGTTGGTCGTCTTCGTGATCCTGGCCGTCTTGTTGCGCGCGCTCGTCGCGCCGTTGATGCTCATGGCGACGGTCGTCCTCTCGCTCTTCGCGACCCTCGGCGTCAGCGCCTTCGTGTTCTCCCACGTCTTCGGGTTCGCAGGAGCGGATGCCTCCCTGCCGCTCTACATCTTCGTCTTCCTCGTCGCGCTCGGCATCGACTACAACATCTTCCTCATGACCCGAGTCCGCGAGGAGTCGCGGCGCAACGGAACGGTCTTCGGTGCCCGGGCAGGCCTGGCGGCGACCGGCGGAGTCATCACGTCGGCCGGCTGCGTGCTCGCCGGTACCTTCGCCGTCCTGGCCACGCTCCCTCTGACCACGTTCGCCGAGGTCGGATTCGCGGTGGCCTTCGGTGTCCTTCTCGACACCATCGTCGTCCGATCGGTTCTGCTGACGGCTCTGAACCTCGACATCAAGGACCGTGTGTGGTGGCCGAGCGCGATGCGCAGCGGCCCCTCCGGGTCCCAGGTCCTGCGGGACGACACCCGACAGGGCGACACAAAGTTGGTGACGAGCAGGTAGGCGCCCGCGTCTTGGAGTGCCGGGAACCGTACCGCTACCGAGACCCCTGGTGCTCCAGGGCTCGCATTTCCTCGTCGGTGAAGATCCGGCTGGTGACGACGAAGTGGGCGTTCTCGCCGGCGGGCAACGAGAAGCCTTCGGGGTCGCCCGGGGCGATGTCGAGGACGAGCTGACAGCCCCGCACCACGTCGAACTGTCGCGGGTCGATGTAGAAGGGGATCCCTCCCACGTCTCCGAGGAGGACGTCGCGGGGCGACACGACCAGCTGTCCCTCGCGGAAACACAGCGGAATGCTGCCGTCACAGCAGCCTCCGGACTGGAAGAGCACCAGGGGGCCCAACTCAGTGCGCAGCCGGCCGATTGCGTCCAGCGCCGCCCTGGTGGCGATCACGCGGGGTGGAGGTTTCCCCAACAATGGAGCCCCGGGACCTCAGAAGAACCCGAGGGGCTCGTCGCTGTAGCTCACGAGAAGGTTCTTGGTCTGGCTGTAGTGCTCGAGCATCATCTTGTGCGTCTCGCGCCCGACCCCCGAGATCTTGTACCCACCGAATGCCGCCCCAGCCGGGTAGAGGTGGTAGCAGTTCGTCCAGACCCGGCCAGCCTTGATGGCCCGGCCCATCCGGTAGGCCTTCGACCCGTCCCGGGTCCACACGCCTGCGCCCAACCCGTAGAGGGTGTCGTTGGCGATGCGCACGGCCTCCGCCTCGTCGTGGAACGTGGTGACCGCCAACACCGGGCCGAAGATCTCCTCTTGGAACACCCGCATGTCGTTCGTGCCCTTCAGGACGGTTGGCTGGAAGTAGTACCCACCGGCCAGGTCACCGTCGAGGAGTGTCCGCTCGCCGCCGATCAGGACCTCGGCGCCCTCCTGGCGCCCGATGTCGACGTAGGACGAGATCTTCTCGAGCTGCTGGGTCGACACCTGCGCGCCGATCATGGTCGAGGTGTCGAGCGGGTTGCCCTGCTTGATGGCACCGATCCGCTCGAGGCAGCGCTCCATGAAGCGGTCGTAGATCGAGTCCTGAATGAGCGCCCGGCTCGGGCAGGTGCACACCTCGCCCTTGTTGAAGGCGTACAGGACCAGACCTTCGATCGCCTTGTCCAGGAAGCTGTCGTCCCGGGCCATGACGTCGTCGAAGAAGATGTTGGGGGACTTTCCCCCCAGCTCGAGCGTGACGGGAATGATGTTCTGTGATGCGTACTGCATGATCAGCCGACCGGTCACGGTCTCGCCGGTGAAGGCCACCTTTGCGATGCGCGGACTCGAGGCCAGTGCCATTCCCACCTCGGCGCCGGGTCCGTTCACGACGTTCATGATCCCGGGAGGTATGACCTCTTCGAGGAGTTCGGCCAGCTTGAGGATCGACCAGGGAGTGGGTGACGCGGGCTTGATCACCGCGCAGTTCCCGGCTGCAAGAGCGGGCGCCAGCTTCCACGCTGCCATCAACAGCGGGAAGTTGAAGGGAATGATCTGGCCCACGACGCCCAGTGGCTCGTGGTAATGGTAGGCAACCGTGTCTCGGTCGATCTCCGTCGACGTACCCTCGAGCATCCGCGTGGCACTCGCAAAGTAGCGGAAATGGTCCGCCGCAAGGGGAATGTCGGCGGCCAACGTCTCGCGCACCGGCTTGCCGTTGTCCCAGGATTCGGCCACGGCGAGCATCTCGCGGTTCGCATCGATGACATCGGCGATGCGGTTCAGGACGGCCGCCCGCTCGGTGAGCGTGGACTCCCCCCAGGCATCCTTCGCGGCGTGCGCTGCGTCGAGCGCCAGGTCCACGTCGTCGGCCGACGACGAAGGAACCTCGGTGAAGGGCCGGCCCGTGATGGGACTCTTGTTCTGGGAGTACGCGCCCGAGGCGGGTGGAATCCAGTGTCCTCCGATGAAGTTCTCGTACCGGGGCTTCACGTCCACGATGCTGCCGGGGTCCCCCGGGACTTCGTAGGACGTGGTGTCGGCGGAGGTCGTCGATGGCTCTGAGACTTGCGTCATCGTGGGCTCCTTTGGGTGAGTGAGCTTCCGGTCTGGGTGGGCGTGTGATGCCCGCTGGTGCAGAGTCTTGAGCCCTGGGGACCTGGCGACTAGGGGAGAAGGTCCCCAGTACGTCGCTCGGATCCGTGCCGCGCTGGTGGGTCTCTCCACGATGGCTCGAAGAGTCGTTCGGCCCTATCCGTATCCGGAGCGTTCTGTTGAATTCTTCTCGACAAAGCGAAAAGGGGAATGCCGATGAAGGCTGCCGTGGTGCGGAATTTCCACACGCCGCTCGAGGTCACCGACATTCCGATGCCCGAACCCGGTCATGGACAGGTGCTGGTGAAGATCGAAACGTCCGGGCTTTGCCATACGGACATCCACGCTGCGCATGGCGACTGGCCCGTGAAGCCCGAACCACCCTTCGTGCCCGGACATGAGGGAGTGGGGATCGTCACGCGGGTCGGCGACGGAGTCGCGGACATCGCCGAGGGCGACCGGGTGGCCGTTCCCTGGCTGGGGTGGGCGTGCGGGGCGTGTGAGCTGTGTGCCACGGGGTGGGAGACCCTCTGCCAGAAGGCGAAGTACACCGGCTACACCGTGAACGGCGGATTCGCCGAATACGTCGTCGCGGACGCGGGTTTTGTGGGCCGGGTGCCCGACGCCATCGATCCCCTCGATGCAGCCCCGTTGACGTGCGCCGGGGTGACCACCTACAAGGCGGTGAAGGTGTCGGGTGCCCGCAGCTCGGATCTCGTCGCCGTCTACGGCATCGGCGGTCTCGGCCACTTGACCGTCCAATATGCCGGGATCGCCGGGGCGACCGTGGCCGCTGTGGACGTCATCGACGCCAAGCTGGACATGGCGAAACGGCTCGGTGCCGCCTACGCCTTCAACGGGGCTCGGTGCGATCCCGCCGAAGAGATCCAGTCACTCGGCGGTGCCGACGTCGCCATCGTGCTGGCTGCATCCCCGAGGGCGTACGAGCAGGCATTCGCCAGCCTCCGTCCCAACGGGACCCTCGTTGGAGTCGCCCTTCCCGCCGACAACATCATGCGGCTCCCCATCTTCGAGACGGTGCTGAAGGGGATCAAGGTGGTCGGCTCTCTCGTCGGAACACGGGTCGACTTGGCAGAGACCTTCGAGCTCCATGCCGATGGGCGAACGCAGATCATTCGCGAAACTCGCCGCCTCGACCAGGTGAACGAGGCGATGGGCGAAGTGGAGAAGGGCGAAGTCGAGGCCCGCCTGGTCTTCGATCTGAGGAGCTGAACGACCCCAATCGACCGGTGTGACCGGTGTGTCGATCTTCTTTCGGCGTTCTCCCGTATGTCATTGGGACGGGACACCGGACGAAGGAGTGATCGGCGTGATGGCATCAAGGGGACCAGTACGGCTCGATTCGGACCGACGTCAACGGCGGAGCCGGATCGCTTCGTGGGCAGCCGTGTGTGGGACCATCGCAGTTGGCACGTCGGCTGTGCCCGCACTCGCTTCGGCAGCCACGGTGCGACCGGTGGTCTCGACGGCCGACATCGCCGGACTGGGCACGGTGCTGGTCACGGGGAACCACCCGCTCTACGTGACCACCAACGACGCCCGTGGCCACAGCACGTGCACGGGTCCGTGTGCCGGGGTCTGGATCCCGCTGGTGGTCTCGTTCAAGTCAGCCCGCCACCTGGGTCACCTCCGCGGCCTCGGGACCGTCCGTCGCGCCGGTGGACGCCGTCAGGTGGCGATCGACGGGCGCCCCCTCTACTTCTTGAGGTCGGACCACACCCTGGCCGACGCGAGCGGCCAGGGGTTTGCCAACGCGTGGTTCACCGTCCACCCCAATGGCTCGGTCGCCCGCGTCGTCGTGGCCGGACCGGCCCCGACGGTCACAGCTCCTCCCGCATCGACGACGTCTCCGCCGCCGGTGTCGACACCGACGTCGGGATCGCGGTCGGTTCCTCCCTCCACCCTTCCGCCAGCCGGTCCTTCCCCGACAAGCACGCAGCCCACCAGCCCCCCTCCCCCGACCACAAGCCCCCCATCGACGACGACCACGACGTCTCCACCGTCGGGTGGCGGTGTGTCCTTTTGAGTGGAGAGGATCACCAGAGGCCCGGGAGCAGCCTCCAGCGCACCGAGGACCGGTAGACGGCGTGCTCGGGATTCATCGCCAGGACGCGCTCTTCGGCCATGGCCCGGCCGGCGTTGCACGCGCTCGCAGCAAGGACCACGAGGAGGTTGCGCAGGGACAGGCTCTGCAGCAGGTATCCGAACTGGAGCACCACGTAGCACGCGTAGATCGGATGGCGCACGATCGCGTAGGGGCCACGGCGGACCAGACCCCGGTCAGCCGCGGCGAAGCCGAACGAGCGGCCGAGCGAGGCGAACGACCACAGGCAACCCAGTAGGCCGACGAGCTGGATGACCAGACCCACCTCCAACCCCCAGCGCGGATGCAGGCCGTCGGGCCGCAGCAACACGGGCGTGAAGGTTCCGCCGAATGCGAGGAGCCAGTCACCGGCGCGCTCGGTCACGACCCGAGCCGGGCGCCGGACCAGGTACAGCACCACGACGACCGACTGCTCGGCGACCAAGAGGACCCCGATGGGCCGATGCCCCTGCAGCCAGGCGGTGACGGTGACCGACACGAAGTAGGCGGCCCCGGCAGCACCAACGAGGTTGGCCGCGATCCTCGTGACGCTTCCCGCCATCACCGCCGACGGTGGCCGACCACAGAGGCGACGCCACAAGGGCAGGACAGGTGCGGCGGTCACCCGAGACAACCCTGACGAGCCGGGGCTCACCGCGTCAGGCCCCGACGAGTGTCGTGCGATCTCCTCCGGCCAGCCGTCGCTCCACGACCGCGTCCAGACTGAACCGGCCGGAACCGAGGAGGGCAACGACGAGGGCCAGGACACCGAGGGCCAGGTTCAGCTGGTACCCGGGTGGCGAGGTCGACGAGTTGATGCCGGTGGCCCAGGTGACGGTGATCATCGCCATCACCATGTCTCCGAACAGCGCGAGCCCGGCCAGGCGCGCTGCGAGTCCCAGTGCCATGCTGATGGCGCCACCGAATTCGGTCAGTCCTCCGAGCACGGCGAAGAACCCGCCGGGGTGAAGGTGCGCGGTGTTCGAGAAGTACAGGGCAGTTTGGTGGATCCCCGGACCGTTGAATGCGCCGAACAGCTTGCCCGCCCCGTAGTAGATGAAGATCCAGGCCAAGCCCGTGCGGGCCGCCAGCATGGCCAGGTCGGCCGGCAACGGTGAGGACCGGACGCTGCAGAGCACTCCCAGAATCCGACGCGGGTTCCCGACGCGTCGTTGGGGCAGGGTCGCGGTGGCCATCACACCGCAGGCGAGGAGTGAGCCCGCCGGACCGACGGAAGGTCGACCGGCTCCGTCATCGGGCGAAACGGGCCGACGAGCTGCGCGGCGAGGACGGCGAGATGACCGGGTCGCCTGCCCTGCTGCTCCACCGCGAGCGGCCGGCCCGGGAGCCCCGTGGCGATTCCGACCGTCTCGGCCGTCGGGAACACCGCCCGACCGAAGAGCTGGTCCCAGATCGTCAGGGCGAAGCCGAGATTCACGTCCTGGGCGCCGTCCAGGCGGTGATGGATGCGGTGGTAGTTGGGGCTCACGAGGATCCTGCCCAGGGGCCCGAAGGCCAGGTTGGTGTTCGAGTGGGCGAACGCCACGATGGCGCCGTAGGAGATCAACAGCGCCGTCGACAGCGCACCGTTGGCCAGGAGGACCAGGCCGGGCACCAGTGCCAGGAGGTACGAGACGTGGATGAAGGGGTGGGTGCGGAAGACCGTCAGCGCGTTCATGTCCTCTTGCGAGTGGTGCAGCTCGTGAAAACGCCACAGCACCCTGACCCTGTGATTGGCGAGGTGGACCAACCAGTTGCATCCGTCCATGGCGACGAAGACCACGGCGATCGCCAGGCCGCGGGGGACGATCCCCATGCGGGGCAGCACGATCCACGGGACCATGCGGTGTGTCACGTCCACGAACGAGAGTGTCAGCACGGTGGTGAGTGGAATGACCAGTCCGGCGTTGAGGACCGTGTACAGCAGATCATGGCGGTGACCGCGAGCGATGAGCGGCCGTCGCTGTGCCGGGCGCATCCGCTCCACGACGAGAATCGCCCCGAGGAGGGCCAGGCTGACCGGACCGACGACGACGACCCAGAGCTGGTTCAGCGAACCGGTGAAGTCCGATCCGCCCCACTGGCCGGCCCAACCGATGCCGACGAGCACCGCTGCCAGCGCCACGATCAAACAGGCGGGGACGTACGTGCGGGACGATACCGCGGCGCGGACCCCCGCAGCTGTTGGTCGCCCTGCGTCGCGTCCCGTCAGCGTCGACGGCCAGGTCTGCGCGACTACCACCCTGGCCTCCCCTTGATCCTCGGCATTGAAGGCGCCACTAGAACGACACCCCCCCGGACCCGGCGGTCGAACCTCCGGAGTTCGAGCCACTGTTCGAGTTCGACGGGGTGCCGGCGCTCGATTGCCCCGCCTTGGCGACGGAGACCACTCTCCACTTGCCCCACTGGTCGGTCACGTTGCCCATGACGCCACCGCCGGCGGTGTCCTGGGAGAACCAGTAGAGGGCTCGTCCGTTGTAGGTCACCTGGCGCAATCCGCCGGGCCCGCTGGTGACCCCCAGCTTCGAGCGTTGGACACCCCGACCCACCGTGGCGGTCTTGACCTGCGAGGGCAGTGTCACGGCAGGCCAAGTCTGAAGGCACTGAGCGTCGCACGTGGTCCCGTTGGACACGGTGTACAGCGGAAGGCCCTTGCTCACGAGAACCTTGCCTGACTTGCCGATCGTCATGGTCGAGATCACCACCGGCTTGGTGGCGGCCGATGCGGCCACAGCGGACATCTCGCCTGCGGACACCGCCCCCAGGGCCACGGCAGCGGTGACGAGGCGCCCCACCCTGGTGCGGCGGGTCGCGTGCCGGTGCGTCATCGTCATCATGCTCCTCCTGCGTTCGGGTACAGAGGGGTGTACGCCCCAGCACGCCAAAAGGATCGCTCTTCGTCGCTCCGCCCTCCGGGTGGGCTTCGAGGCTGGAGTCGACGACGTGTCCGGCCGCCTCGGAGAAACCCAACGGCGTCACAACGCGGATGCCGAGTCGTCGGATTTCACCAACCCACCCTCATTTCCACTTCCGGAGCGGTCGATCCATTCTTCGTGAAGCACGCCGCTCCCCGGAGATTCACCCTGGCTCGCGCGTTCGGCAACGAGGTCCTGATCCGCGCCGTGGCCTTCGCCGCCCTGGCGTGGGGTGTCGTGTACCTCGGCTGGCGAGCGCTCGAGACGTGGGAGCGCACGGAGCCGGTGCTCTTTCTCCTTCTCTTCGCGTGCGAGCTCTTCGGGTTCGTCATGCTGGCGAGCTTCGGCTTCCTCTCCTGGCGGATTCCGACGTCCTCGCGACCACCGATCGAGCATCCCCACACCGTCGACGTCGTCGTGTGCACCTACGACGAGAGCCTCGATGTCCTGGAGGCCCTCCTGTTCGGCTGCGCTCGGATCGCCTACCCGCACATCACGTGGGTGCTCGACGACGGCCGCCGCGACCAGATACGGGAACTGGCGCACCGTCTGGGCGCGCGCTACGTGACCCGACCCGACAACCGGCACGCCAAGGCGGGGAACATCAACCACGCCCTGGGTGTCCTCGGTGGCGAGCTGCTCCTCGTACTCGACGCAGATCACGTGCCGCAGCCGGACATCCTCCATGCCACGGTCGGCTACTTCGACGATCCCCGACTGGGCCTCGTCCAGACGCCGCACGACTTCAGCAACCAGGATTCGTTCCAGCACTTCGCCACCGGGAAGCACGACCAGAGCATGTTCTTCGAGGTCATCCTGCCCGGGAAGGACCGCCACGGCGGCGTGTTCTGGTGCGGGTCCGCCGCCGTCATCCGTCGCGAAGCGCTGCTCGAGGTGGGTGGCGTGGCGACCGAGACCATCGCCGAGGACTTCCACACCACCATCAAGATGCACGAGCGGGGTTGGACGACGCGCTACCACGACGAGACCTTGGTCCAGGGCTTGGCTCCACACGACCTGTCGTCGTTCCTCCTGCAGCGAGACCGGTGGGCACGCGGCAACCTGGCGGTCTTCAAGACGACGGAGGACCCGCTGGTGGCACCACGCCTCTCGGTGGGTCAGCGGATCAGCTACCTGTCGTCACTGATCGCGTACTTCGTGCCCCTCCAGCGCCTCGGCCTTCTCATCGTCCTGACGATCATGCTGGTGAGTGGCCAACTTCCCATGCACGCGACGCTCGACGGGTTTCTCGTGTTCTGGCTTCCGTGGATTGCACTCGAGCTGGCGGCCTCGGCGTTGCTCTGCCGGGGACGCGCCAGCCTGTGGGACGGCACCTATTCCATGCTGCTCACGATGGAGATCTTCGTCCGGGCCACCCTGTCGCTTGTCCGGCCGATGTCCTCCACGTTCAAGGTGACGCCCAAGGACGGGATCGACGGCGGTGGATGGCGGGCTGTTCGCCAGCTCCACCTGGTCACGGCCACGGGTGTCGTGTTGGCGACCGCCCTGGTCCTGCGATTGGTGGCCGCGGCGGGCCTCGTCCCGCTGCCCGACCTCCACGGTGCCCCGCTCGTCATCGGCATGGTGCTCGGGTGCTGGGAGCTCGCGCTGGTGGTCGCCGCTCTCGTCAAGGTGGGCCGACGCCGCCAGCTCCGGCGTCAGTACCGGGCACCGGTCGGCCTTGCGGCAGTGGTCGACGGCGTCATCGTGCGTGTCGTCGACCTCACGACGAGCGGGGCCGGTTTGGTCAGTTCGCATGCCATCGAACCAGGACGGGAGATCGAGCTGACCCTCGAGCTCCCGATGCTCGATGACCGCACCCGACCGACGCACGTGATGCTGTCGGTGACGGCGTGCGGACGTGACCGAAAGGAGCGACGTCGTTGGCGAGTCGGCGGGACCCTGACTCCGCGGTCAGACAGGGACCACGACGCGCTGGTCGAGTACTGCCATGTCGTGGCGGCCCGCTCCCGCCTGATGGCGGATGGCCGGCTCGAGCCCGGGGATCCTCGAACCTCTCTGCCGTTGCCACCGGCTCGGTCCCGGGCGTCGAACGCGTAGGGGCCGAAGCGCGCACGACCGTGCTGCGTGTGGCGATTCAGCGCTGGGCCAGCGAAGCCGATCCCTGATCACGGTGCACGCGGCGCCCGTCCCGGCCAGGATCGGGTCGCACGCGCGATCATGTGGCGAGGCAATCGACAGGGACGGGTTCTGGGAAACGCGGGAGGGAGGGACTGTGCCGCAGCTCGTGTTGACCTTTGACCTTCGCCACCCGCCCGAGCTGGGTGCATCGGGTGCCGAGCAGTACGCCGCCGCACTCGACATCATTGAGTGGGCCGACGAGCGGCGGTTCCGACGGGTGATGTTCGGTGAGCACCACCAGTCACCTGATGGATACCTTCCCGCACCGTTGGTCTTCGCGGCCGCCGTCGGCGGTCGGACGAAGAGGATCAGGGCGCAGATCTCGGTCCTGCTGGCGCCGCTGTACAACCCCGTGAGGTTGGCCGAGGAGTTCGCCGTCGCGGACCTCTGCCTGCAGGGTCGTCTCGATGCAGCAGTCGCGGCGGCCTACGTCGAAGCCGACTTCGACATGTTCGAGGTCGACTACAAGAATCGTGGACTCGCGATGGAGGAACTGATCCCCTTCCTGCGACGCGCGTGGACCGGGGAGCCGTTCGAATATCGGGGCAGGACCATCCGCGTCACCCCGAAACCGGCGCAGGACCCCATGCGGGTCTACATGGGCGGCGGCACCCGAAAGACGATCGACCGCGCGGTGCGACTCAGCGACGGGTGGATCGCTCCTGGGAGCGACGAGGCGTGGTCGCTGTATCGGGAGATCTGTCAGCACCACCGCAAGCCCGATCCAGGGGAATTTCCGACGTCGGGTCCGATGTTCCTCTGGGTGACGACCGAGGACAAGGCCAAGGTCCTCGATCGGCTCGCGCCGCACATCCTTCACCAGGCCGACACCTACGCTGCGTGGGCCGGAAAAGCCTTTTCCGGAACGCATCATCATCCCTATGCGTTGCGCGACCTCGACGACGTGGTGGCGGGGATTGGCCAGTACCAGATCCTCGATCCCGAGGAGACGATCGCGCTCGCAGATCGGCTCGGTCGTCGCGGGTGGTTGATCCTCAATCCGCTGATGTCGGGCATCGACCCGCACGAAGCCTGGAAGATGCTGAAAACGGTCGAGGAGCGCGTCCTGCCCAACGTGGACCGCTGACCGACCATCGGGGGCAGTGGCGAAAGGCGCCCGATAGTGTGCGGGGTGGATCAAGGGGGGGCGCGGTCAGCGAGATGCCCGTTGCACTGGTAACCGGAGCCAGCAGGGGAATCGGCAAGGCGATCGCCGTGCACCTGGGACGGGCGGGTTTCGACGTCGCGATCACCGCGCGCACCCTGAGCGAAGGTGAACAGCGCGAGCACTCGTCCACCGTGCGCCAATCCGACCTCACCCCGTTGCCTGGTTCGCTCACCACCACGGCCGGCCTGATCGAAGCCGCCGGTGTGCGGTGCCTTACCGTCCCGGCGGACCTCACCGATCGGGGAGCCGTCATGGCCGCCGCCGACGAGGTCATCTCGACGTTGGGGCCGGTGGACGTACTCGTGAACAACGGAAGGTACGTCGGACCGGGGCACATGGATCATTTCGTCGATACCCCGTTGGAGCTGCTCGACCTGCACCTCGAGGCCAACGTCATGGCCCCGCTCGCCCTCGTCACGCGAGTCTTGCCCGGGATGCTGGACCGTGGTTCGGGGACGATCGTCAACATCACCTCCAGCGCTGCCTATGAGGATCCGCCCGCCCCTGCGGGCGACGGGGGTTGGGGTCTCGGATACGCCATCAGCAAGGGTGCGTTGCACCGCATCGCCGGGATCCTCGCACTCGAGCTCGGCGATCGGGGCATCCACGCCTACAACCTCCAGCCCGGCTTCATCGCGACAGAGCGAATCGCCCAGGACATGGCCCGATTCAACTTCGACGCGTCCACGGGTGCTCCTCCCGACGTCGTCGGGGCCGTCGTCGCCTGGCTGGTCACCGATCCCGGCGCAGCAGAGCCGAACGGACGGACCATCGAGGCACAGGAAGTCTGCCGACGACTCGATCTCCTCCCGGGCTGGCGGGCACCCACGTCACCCGCGGACGGGCCGACGTGAAGCTGGCGCCTCCGAGGGAGACACGCCGCACCCGCCAAGCGCCCGGTGAACGTGCGTGAGCTTCCCGGATCAGGGTTCAGTTGCCAGCAAAGCGAACGGTGTCGTCGCGCAGACCAGGCGGCTGCGGCGGTCTCAGGACGACCCGGTCCGCGGGATCTCAAAGGCCTCGATCCGGTACAGCACGTGACGCCGTAGTGAGCTCCCCTCCGGCATTGCGGGGTGGTCGAAGTCTGCCGAGGGGTCTCGTACCATTCCGATGCGCGTCATCACGGCCTGGGAGCGGGTGTTGAGCGTCGTGGTGAATGCAACGACCTCTTCGAGTGCTGCCTCGTCAAACGCGAACCTCAGCGACGCCGTGGCTGCTTCGGTGGCGTACCCGTGACCCCAGTGGTCCGGGTGTAGACGCCAACCCACCTCCACCGCCGGAGCACAGGGCAGAACGGTGTTGACACGATGCAGTCCCACCATGCCGACGAATTGGTCCTGGCCCGCCAGTGAAACCGCCCAATAGCCCCAGCCCTCGCGAGTCATTTCGGCGAGGCAGTGGTCGATCATCGCATCGCTCTCGGCACGCGTCGCCAACCTGCCCAATGACTCGGCAACGAGTGGATGACGATTGAGTGCAGCGAAGCGGGATCGGTCCATATCGGTGAAGGGTCGCAGGACCAGACGAGCGGTGCGGACGACGGGTCCCGCGCAATCGACCGTCGACACCTCGTGCCCGAATCCATCGCGGCGATGCATGTCAGCGTCCCGACGTATGACGGTTGGCGCATGACCCCGTGATGGCGAGCTCTCGTGAGTGCGACGGGCGCGGCATCGGACCGTCTGGCCGCGGCGAAACCAGGTTGTGCGGGGGCCTACCGGAGAGTGATGCCACCGTCGATACTGATGATCTGCCCATTGATCCACTGTCCATCGTCAGAAAGGAGGAAGGCGACGAGCGCGGCGACATCGTCCGGACCGCCCAGATGGGTGCTTCGCCGCAAGGCGTCCTCGCGCATTGAGGCGTCAAGCGCCGCCTGGGCGCTCTCGGTCAACACGAGGCCGGGGGCCACGGCGTTTGCCCGCACTCCGTCCCTACCCCAGCGCGACGCCACATGCCGGACGAGTGCGTTGATCCCACTCTTGGCCATGGCGTAGGAGGGACGTTGCGGCTCACCGATGAAGGCCGCCGCCGAGCTCGTGTACACGAGCGCTCCACCACCGCGCTCGAGCAGTCGCGGAACGAGATGTCTCGTGCACAGCAGGTGGCCTCTGAGGTTGGTCCTGATGGTTCGCTCAAAGGCGTCCAGATCAAGAGCGACAGCATCACTGTCCTTCCCGATGGTGCCGCGAGACATGTCGGCGGCATTGATGTGAGCCGCATCGATGCCGCCAAAGGCCGCGACCGCTGCATCGATGGCCGATGCCAGAGAAGCCTCGTCGCGGACGTCGAGCTTGACGGCAATGGCCTCTCCGCCGGTCGCTTCGATAGCGGCCGCGACCGATTCCGCAGCCTCCTGATCGAGGTCACCCACGGCAACTCGGGCACCCTCCTCGCTCAGCCGCGTCGATGTGGCCGTTCCGATTCTTCCGGCTCCCCCTGCCATCAGGATGGACCGACCTTCGAGGCCTCTCATGCACGCTCCTCCCCTCATCGCTCTGACGCCGGGCAGTGCTGACCACGGCCATCAGGGTCGTGCCGACGTGTTCAGGCGCGACGCTTCACGATTCTCTCTGCGCCGACGACCGTGCGCAAGATGACCCTGAGGCGGAGGGGCGGAATGGAGATCAATCGATCGTGAGCACGACACGGCCCGAAGTGCCTCCGCCCTCGATCAGCTCATGGGCACGTGGCGCGTCGTCGCGAGAACCTTCGTGCTGAGGTCCTTGGCCAGCGCGGTGGTGGCGAATCCGAAAGCGGACGTGCTGCCGCCGATCAGGAGGGTCTGGTCGGCCCCCAGTTCCTCGGCGATGGCGGCGCTATGCGTCGGTTCTCGAACAGCGTCTTCGGAGTCGCCCCCGGGCGTCGATGTGATCGAGCCAGCGGGCCAGCAGGCATGCGAAAGTGTCCTTGGTCAACGGGATCCGTCCGTGATCGGCCTCGTTGACCAGACCCGCCGGGCACTGGGCCTCGGCGCTTGGTCCCACGTACCGTCGCGGCTGCATACCGGTAGCGGTGCGTCGCCGGGACGCGCCCAAGTGACACCTTGACCTACTAGCGCCCGCCGAGCGTTCACGTAGGCTGCCCTTTACGGACTTCAGCATCGCGATTACGGACAGGTATGGACAAGCCGGTCCGTCAAAATGCAAGAGTCCTGCTGGAGAGGTGCGAGAGCGGCCGAATCGAACTCACTGCGAATCCGAGGTTTGGGGGACTCAGGCACGAATCTCCCGACACCCGAATCGCTCACGATTCGTCGGCTCCGGAGAGTGGTGGCTCGAAAACGTAGGCCCACTCGTAGACCGAGGCTCCCTGATGGCAGGAAGTCGTTGACCCCATCGCCACCAACGGGGTGAACTGAGCTTCGAGGCCGGCGAAGGTGTCGAGGCGGGTGGCATCCCAAAATCACCAAATATGACTAGAATCATGGTCATGTCTGACACATTGCCGTTGGCCGAGATCAAGGCGCACCTGTCCGAGATCGTCGATCGGATCGAGCACGAGCACGACCGCATCGTCTTGACCCGCAATGGTCGCCCGGCCGCAGTGATCATGAGCCCCGAGGACCTCGCCGCGCTCGAGGACACACTCGAGCTTCTGTCGGATCCGTCGGCCATGGCCGAGATCGAGGCCGGCCGCGACGACGTGGCCCATGGCAGAACGGTCGGCGCCGACGAGTTGCGCGCAAAGTATCTGAATAGGTGAACGACGCCGCGCGCAACCTGGTAGTTGCTGCGGCGGCCGAACGCTCTCTCGCTCGTCTTCCAGAAACCGTTGCTGCGGCTATCGTCGAATTCATGGTCGGACCCCTCGTCGAGTCACCGCGCCGAGTGGGCCACCCTTTAGTGCGCGAGCTCGCCGGCCTGTGGTCGGCGCGCCGAGGTTCGTATCGCGTCGTCTACGAGATAGACGACGAACAGCGTGAAGTCACGGTATTGCGGATCGACCATCGAGCTGACATCTACCGTCCTCGCTGAGTCACGTGTCACAGAGATGGTCACCTACCGGACCGCCCCGCACGGAAACGAGTGCAGCGGAGGCCGTGTGCGTCCCTCCGAGTGGTGGGCTTTTGACTTGACCAGGGGCATCCACCGATAGGTGGTGCCACCGGGGTGATTCTCGGTGTGTTCCTAGCCGAACTCACCAAGGAGAGCACCCCGATGGCCCTTGACCAGTCTGTCTGCACCGAGCTGCTGGAGGCGTTCAAATCGACCGATGGCGTGGATCTGATCCGCGACGCCGTGCGCTACGTCTTCCAGGAGCTGATCGAGTCCGAAGCGAGCGCCCAGATCGGGGCGGAGCGCTATGAACGCTCCGAAGGGCGGGTGACCGAGCGCAACGGGCACCGGGTGCGCCTGGTCTCGACCAAGGCCGGCGACGTGGAGCTCGCCATCCCCAAGCTGCGGAAAGGCAGCTTCTTCCCCTCCATCCTCGAGCCCCGCCGGCGCATCGACCAGGCCCTCTACGCCGTGGTCATGGAGGCCTACGTGGGCGGGATCTCCACCCGCTCGGTCGACGAGCTCGTCGGAGCGCTCGGCATCGGCAGCGGCATCAAGAAGTCCGAGGTCAGCCGCATTTGTGGTGGCCTCGACGAGGTGGTGGGGGCCTTTCGGACCCGTCGCCTTGATCACCAAGAGTTCCCCTACGTCTTCTTGGACGCCACCTATCTGCACGTGCGTGACAACCACCACGTGACCTCCAAGGCCGTGGTCATCGCCACGGGTGTCCGGGCCGACGGGCACCGCGAGATCCTCGGCCTCGACGTCGGTGACTCAGAAGACGAGGTGTTCTGGCGGGGCTTCTTGCGATCCTTGCGCACCCGGGGGCTCAGCGGCGTCAGATTGGTGATCTCGGACCAGCACGCCGGATTGGTCAGTGCCATCGGGCGCTGCTTCCAAGGGGCGGCGCACCAGCGCTGCCGGGTCCACTTCGCCCGCAACCTCTTGGCCAGCGTCCCCAAGGGCCAACACGAGATGGTGGCCGCCGCCTTTCGGACCGTCTTCGCTCACGCCAGTGCCGAAGAGATCGCCGCCCAGTGGGACCACGTGGCCACCACCTTCGAGGGACGCTTCCCCAAGGCGGCTGCACTCATGGCAGGGGCCAAGGAGGAGGTGCTCGCCTTCCGTGCGTTCCCCCGCGCCCACTGGCGCCAGGTGTGGTCGACCAACCCGCTCGAGCGCCTCAACCGCGAGCTCAAGCGCCGCTGCCGGGTCGTGGGCATCTTCCCCAACGAGGCCGCCGTCATCAGACTGGGCGGTGCCGTGCTCATCGACATCCACGACGAGTGGGTCTCGGCCGAACGGCGGTACTTCTCCGAAGGCTCTATGGCGAAGCTCTACAGCCAATGCGATAATGACGACGCGACAGTTGGCGAGCTCGAACCCGTTGACTGATCGTCGCCGAGAATCACGGGGTTATTTCCCACCACTCGGCGGGACGCGGCCGCGAATTCACGGTGGCGACCGGCGTGCCCGTCTACTTCTGCGATCCGCGCAGCCCCTGGCAGCGTGGCACGAACGAGAACACCAACGGTCTCCTGCGCCAGTACTTCCCCAAGGGCACCGACCTCTCGGTCCATTCCCAGCGCGATCTCGACAAGGTTGCCCGTGAACTGAACGGCAGGCCTCGCAAGACGCTCGGATGGGTGCCACCATTGGAACGGTTGGCCGGAGTGATGCGATGACCCCCTGAACTCGCCCCAGCTCGGTGACACGATGGAGTCGCGCGTGGCGTCACCTCACGTCTCAGGACAAGAAGCAGCTTTCGTTCTAGTGAGACCGATTGACATGTCTACGCAGGTCTACCCGATCCCTCATCCGACCCGAAGCGGTTGTCCTGATACGACTCGGCTCAACGCGTCAGACGCCACCACACCCCGGGGCCCGAGAGTGCATTGGCTGTCCGCAGCTCCACTTCTGCTGACATGGGTCCCACGCCCGTTCGCAACATCCCGACCACGGCCTTGCTCGGTAAGGGACCATCCAAAGGCCGGTACCGAACTCCCAAGGTGGCGGTGAGACCTGGCCATCCGATCACCCCGACTGGCTGCCCCACGGTCACAGGTGCCTTCGAGCCCCAGGCTGTATCGACCTCGGCAACCCTCTGGCCGGGAGTGAAGATAGTGAAGCTGTGCAGCGCAGCGAAGACACTCCTCGCCAGCGTGTCGCCCGCATCGACTGCCGCAGTGTTCGGGCCGAGCGCTCCACCCGGCTGACTCAGGACTGCACCGATGAGCGTGACGTTCTTCCCACCGATGTTTTGCTGCGCCGCGAAGAGATAGCAACCCTGTGCGCTCGAGTCGGACGCCGACTTGATGCCGATGATCCCGTCGTGCCCTAGATCGAAATTGGGATTGTAAACGACGGCGGTCATCGGCACGCTGGCCTGGGCCAGCGAGACGATCTGTCTGAGGACCGGGATTGACAGCGATGCCTTGCCCAGGCGGAGAAGGTCCTGCGCCGTGCTTGTCGTGGCCGGGTCCACGCCGCTCGGATCGGTGATGTGTGTCGAGGCGAGGCCGAGCCTGCTCGCTGCGGCATTCATCTTGGCCACGAACGCGCTGACGCTTCCCGCGTCCCAGTCGGCGAGGACCGTCGCCATGTCGGCTCCCGAGTCGACCAACAGCCCTTCGAGGGCTTGGAGCTCGGTGAGTGACTCTCCGGCTGCAACCGGGACTTCGGACACCTGTCTCGCCTGCCCGGCCTGATACGCCGCGAGCGCGTCGGCGGTGACGGGGATCGCCGGACCGTCGTCCCCCGGCGCCAACCGGTGATCTGACAGGACCACGTATGCCGCGAGGAGCTCGGCCAGACCGGCGACCGGGACGGACCGGGACCCACGTACCTGGCCCACCGTTCCAACACCCACGACCGTCGCCGCTGCCTCTCCACTCCTTGGCCACGCGAAGGACGGTGCTGTCCCTGGGAGACGGACTTCTCCGGTCTTGAGGGTGGCGTGGGGGAGCGGTCGGACCCACTGTGCGATGCCACCCGCGCAGAGCGCCGCCACGATGAGCGCAGTGCCCCACGTGAGGAGTCGGCGTCGCCGTCGCGAGGCGCGCAGCCCGGCAATGATCTCGAGCTCGTCTTCGCTCGGCGGAGGGAGCTGTCTGCCCATTTCGGCGAGGCGTTTCTCGTTTTCCCGAGGCAGTGTCCGCTTTCGGGCGTGGGCAGGACCTTTGTGTCTCCCGCTTTCCCCGTCCATGACCTCAACGCTAAGGCCGTGACGCGCACCAGTGAACACGTTCACCTGTGCTGCCGGGCCGGGCAATCTCATGAACGCCTGTTCCACGTTGGTCTCCGAGGCGACTTCAAGGACTCCGCTCAAGATTCTGCAAAGTTCCTCGTCCCGCGTTCGGCGTGGTGTCGCACGCGGAGGCTTAGGTCGGACGACCTTGCCGGCATTGCCGCTGGGTGCCACCGAACGCCGGGACGGTGGCTGCAACTGAACGGCACTTCTCCAGGCACGAGCGCGCTGGCCCGGGGGCAGAGATCCCCTCCTGGCCTTGGCCTGGCAGGTCTGTCTCTCGGCATAGGGTTTCGACGTGAACATCGAGGACGGGTTTGAGCGCATCGGCTCTGATCCGTTCGAGCTTCCCCTTGAAGAGAGGGATCACATACGGCGCCTCCGTGGACGGTTCCCGATGCCGGTCACGATCTGGACCGCCCACGGAGAGGAGGGCAGGCCCGAAGGAATCACCGTGTCTTCCGTCCTCATTGTCGAGGGTGACCCTCCATCGGTTCTTGGTCTCATTGCTCCGGATTCGTCGTTCTGGGACGCGGTGCGTGTGTCGAAGCGGTTCGTCGTACACGTGTTGGACAAGGCACAAGCACGAATGGCCGACCAGTTCGCGTTGCGATACCCGGGAGATCCGTTTGAGGGCCTTTCCGTCGTCAGGTCGGACCATGGCCCTGTGCTCAGCGATGTCGCGACCCGCTCAGCGATCACTCTCATGGGCTTCATGGAGGGTGGTTACTCGCTATTGATCCGCGGCTCGATCGATGAAGTAGAACTCGACCCCAATCCGGTACAGCCTCTGATCCACTACAGGGGTCGCTACTTTACGACGGGCGCCAAGACATAGAGACTGCCTCCGTACGCCGGGGACGAGTCAAGGTCCGCCGCTGAGCGAATATGTCTCCCACTTGCCGCCACCGATCGGGACGTAGAGGACCATCGTGCACACCGAGTACGGCGGATGCACCGGGTTTACGTCGGCATAGATCGAACGCCCGCTGAAGGTCCAGGATAGGAAGGTCCAGTGCGCATCTGTCGCGCTGTCTTGGGACTTGAACAGCGCAGGGCTTCCTTGCTGTGGTCCGCTGTCGTAGTACCGCCTCCCGCAGTAGTCAAGCGACAGCTCGCACTCCTCCTGGTCGGGCCAGCCTTGCGGGCGATGGCCCCAAACGCTGGGCCGACGGGCAAGGCCCGGGTGTGACCTCGTCCAGGCGAAGTGGGCTACCGGCTCGTGGTCCCGGATGATATTCAGGGACACTTCGTCAGTGATGAAACCGCTCACCGAGCCGGTCATGACCGGTGGTCCCCACCCGAATAGCGTAATCCCGCTGGCTCTGCAGAACCCAGGCCACATCAGAGCGCCTCGGGAACGATCCCAGGACGATTCAGGCTGCGTAGCCCGTATGTGGGTCGCTCCTACTCACCAGTTGACAACCGAATCTTCGACACCAAAGATTGTCGGTGATGAGACGGAGGCCGCATTTTGGTACGAAGGAGGTCATGAGCGATGCGAAAGGTGATGGCGACATTGGCCTTATCTGGTGCGGGCGTCATGTTTCTCGCCGTTCCTGCTGCGACGGCAGGAACAACCAAACACAAATCGCACCATAAGACGACCAATCACAAGCCCGCTGTTGCCAGCTCACTCTCGGGGACGTGGTCTGGGCAGTACGGCGGAAGCTTCCAAGGCACGTTCTCCCTCACCTGGCAACAGTCGGGGTCGTCCCTCAACGGTACGATCAAGCTCTCGGCTCCTTCTGTCTCCCTCAAAATTAATGGGACCGTGCAGGGTGGCGCCATTCATTTCGGCACCGTGGGTGGAGTGGGGGTCACATATACAGGGTCGGTCACCAGCAACGGCAATTCAATGTCCGGCACCTACCAGACCGCAGGTGGGGGCGGCTCCTGGAGCGCCACGAAAGCGTTATAACCCTTAGCTCTTGCTGGTCCAAGAAAGGCGCGTACCAGTAGGGCGTGGTGACGCATAAGTGCCGGAGGGCGGCGCCTCCTCCGGGGATCTGGAACACCCGGTTCGCCGGCCAAGCTAAGCCTTCTTGGCCAAGGCAAGTACGACTCGCGCGACACGCATCGGATCCTTGGTGAGCGGCGACCACTTACCCGCTGAGTTCTATGGGCAGTTGGTCGGGAATGAACAGGAAGAGCTGGAATTGGCCGATGTTGCGGTGAAGAGCGGCCCGGAACGTGCCCTGTTGGGCCTCCAGTAGCAATGGCCCTTCGGATCCATTGCGGTCCGAGGCACGTAGTGCGATGCCCTCTTCGGTGGCTCGTACCAGGACAATTGAGATGACCGAGAGCGCGCGCCGGGAAGGTTCGTGACCAGTCCGGTCGCCTCGGTGGCATTGACGCCGAAAGCACTGGAGAAGCCAGTTCCGAAGGCAGCGACGTTGGCAAGAATGTGCGAGCCATGGACCCGAAACACGGCTTCGAGTTGTTCCCCTGTCATCCGTGAGAGATTGCCACGAACGTCCCGGTCTCGGCGTACTGGGCTACACCGGACCGGCGAACGGTCGGCGTGCCAGGATTCTGGTCACGACACACCGAGCCCTGAGGAGCCACGGTGGCACCTAATGAGAAACAGTTTGAAGCGTGGAATGGTGGCGAGTCGGCGCACTACGTCGACCATGCCGACCGCTACGATCGCCAACTCGCGCCGTTCACCGAAGCGCTGCTCGAACAGGTCAGATTGACCCCCATTTGCACCTTGCTCGAGGTGGGCTGTGGGTGCGGCGCCCTCACCCTCGCGGCCGCTGGCATCGCCGATTCGGCCGTCGGCATCGACATCTCCGCGCCACTGACGGTGGTCGCATCCGAGCGGGCCCGCACAGCCCACATTGACAACGCCGAGTTCGTCGTCGCCGACGCCCAGACCTACGCCTTCGCCCCGGGTACCTTCGACCTCGTAGTCAGCCAATTCGGGCTCATGTTCTTCGATGACCCGCTGGGGGCATTCTCGAACGTGAGACGTGCGCTCGCTCCCGGCGGCCGGCTGGCGTTCGTCAGCTGGCAGGGCCTCCCCGCCAACGAATGGCTCACTGTTATCGCGAGCGAGGTGGTGAAGCGCGTCGAGATCCCCGAGTTCGGCGGGCTATCAAAGGGGCCGGGGATGTTCGCGCTCAAGGATCAGAACGAGACGACGACGCTCCTTGAGGCGTCTGGGTTCACCGACGTGACGTTCGAGTCGCTCGCACCGAGCATCCTCATCGGCGGAGGCGGCACGGTCGACCAGTCGATGGAGTTCCTACTCGGGATGGGGATGGCTCGAGGCCTTGTCGGCCTGGCAGGGACGGATGCTCATGACAAGGTGGTCGAGGCGGTACGTCTGTCTCTCACAGAGCGCTACGAGCCCGATGTCGGTGTGCGTTTTGGAGCAGGCGCATGGATGGTCACCGCTCTCACCTAGCACCTTGGTGTGGCGATTGACCGTGTCAGTTTAGGTTGACACATCAGGATGTCAGTCTATACTGACAGGCATGGACATCGAAGAGCTCAACGTGAATCTCTCGTCGGATGACCCGGCAATTGGGCTTCGCGCCTCGTTGGCGCTCCATCGCCTGGCTGAGAGGGTCGAAGCGAACCACGTCGCGTCGGCCCGGGAAAGGGGTTGGTCGTGGCAGCAGATCGGAGACGCTTTGGGCGTCACCCGCCAATCCGTGCACACCAAGTACAACAAGGAGTCATCATGACCACCCAATCCGTGGTGCCAGAGGTGCTTCACGTCTGGGCCATCTATATGCAGGCCAGTGAGGAGGCTCGCCGCAGAGGTGACCGCCGAACTGGCACCGATCACCTCTTGCTCGGCTTGTTGGAGGATTCCTCGATCGAAGTCGTGTTGGGCGTGAACCTGCAGCAGGCTCGCCAGGCCCTTGAGTCGCTCGATCACGAAGCCCTGGGTGCCTTGGGCATGGGGTCGGGCACCGACGCTCCCCCACTGCCGATGCGGGCCGTGCCGAAGAAGCCGAGGATCAGAGACGTCATGAAGAAAGATCGCCTCCGCATGACGCCCGCGGCAAAGAAAGTGCTTGAGGATGCGGTCAAGCCGAATCGCCGGAAGACCCAGGTCACGGCTCAGCAGGTGCTGGCCCGGATCCTCACTCTCCAACCACCAGACCCTGCGGCTGTGCTGCTGGACGCTCTCGGCGTGAACACGTCACAGGTTCGGCGCCGATTGGATGCGGTCACGCCCGACAGCTGAGTCCCCAGCGACATTCACGACTTCGAGCGAAGGTGTCCGGATCGGACCGTTCCAGGCGAGATCAACTGTTGCAAGCACCTGTTCCCTTGTGACGACTCTTGGCGGCTCGGATACCCAGCCGTCGGCTTTCAGATTCTCGCTGAGGGAATGGTATTTGTCGGCAACGCTCGACTATCTGAGGTGCCCGCCTTTGACGCTGCCGTATGCGAGCGGGGCATGACTCCGATGTGCCGCAGGGTGGCACGCTCCCGGCAATCAATGGGGCAGCTTCGCGCGAAGGCTGGGTCAGAGCATCATCGTTGGGTTCGATCGATGACGATATCGGCTGTTCGAAGTCGTTTCAGGACCCGGTTCTCCCTGCCGTATGACAGCGGTGTGAACAAGAGCGTGTCGAGAGGGAACCAAAGGCCCACCCACACCAACACCCACCCCCCCGAGTCAAGGACGAGGTTGGCGTTTCCGCTTGCGCCCACGATGTTCGACTTGAGGATCACGAGAACGAATCCCAATACGACAATGGGGAGTCCTATCCATAGTGAGTACAGGCCGTCGAGTCGGACTGCTCGATGCTCCCGTTCGTTATACGCGATTCGATGATCGCAGTAGCGGTTGAGCGTACGGCGAATCTCATCCATTCCTCCGGAGATCCGGTCTGCAGGTAGGGCCAATTCGATCCTCACCGGTCCGCTGGAGCGACGGCTTCGCCACACGCTGATGCAGTACTCCAGCCCTGTCATGAAGTTGCGATATTCAGAGAACAGGTCTGCTGGTGCCAGCACGAACATCTCTTCCGGACTAGTGAGCGACAGCGAAATGACCTGGGGAGATCGTTCGGTCATGACGCTGTGTGGGGAACGCCACGTGGCATGGAGACCCAGTGCCCCGGCCAGCTCTGCCGGGTTGTCCGCACGCCGGCCCCATCGACGCGCCTGTCCCAGTGCGGTGCGCAGCGGTGCGAGGTAGCGGCGCATCGTGGCGCCGGTCAACTCCTCACGTGCCCACCTGGCGAGCATTCCGTCTACGTCGTTGACCGTCAGGCGGTCCAGCCGGATACCTCCCACCGCAGGGCGGATGCGGGTATCAATGGCCCGCCGGTTCTCGGCGAGGTAGCGGGCAGCCTTGCCGGTGCTCTCGCTGTGAGAAAGCAAGCGTCCAACAGGTCACCGACGGTGCGCCCGGCGCTGTCCTGCTCGTCGGCGTCCGTTGGTGCAGCGCCACCGGCCAGCCGCACCCGCTCGCGCAGCTCGGCGGCAGCCGCTGACCTGCGGCCTCGGTAGGTCGTCTCGCGGTAGCGCCCACCCTCACGCCAGCGCAGCCGCCATTGCCCAGCGTGCTCCGCCCGCTCCTTTATGCTGCCGCCGCCGTAGGCCGCCCGGTTCGCTGTCACCGTGGGTCGCTCCTCGTTGTACCGTTGTGACCTGGTCACCCATTGTGTCTGGTGATGGGCAGTATGGGGCAAGCGGTCCCGAGTCCGAATCGGAAACAGGCGGTGAACAGGTACGGAGAGGTGCGAGAGCGGCCGAATCGGACTCACTGCTAATGAGTTGACCTGGGTAACCGGGTCCGAGGGTTCAAATCCCTCCCTCTCCGCTCCGTGGGCTGGCACACCCGTGCCCAGCTCACCGGGACATGTTGCCCGCCGCGGCGGGCGAGCCGTTCACCGCCACCTCGGCGGAACCGGCCTGGTGCGAGGGAGTGTGTGCGACGTCGTGGGCCGTTACTGGCTGCAAACCCTGGGGTGCCCCAAGAACCAGGTCGACTCCGACAAGCTGGAGGGCCACCTCGAATCGCAGGGCTTCGGACCGGCGGCGGACCCTGAGTCGGCCGATCTCGTCGTTGTCAACACATGCGCGTTCATAGAAACCGCCCGGCAGGAATCGATCGAGACCATCCTTGAGCTGGCGGAGCGACGCCCCGGGGGGTCGCGCCTCGTCGTCACCGGCTGCATGGCCGAGCGATACGGGGACGAATTGCGCCAGGCGCTGCCAGAGGTCGATCTGGTGGCCGGGTTCGGGCAGGACCTGGTCGGCCCACGGGAAGGTCGGTTTGGACCCGGGGTGTCCGTACCGGGCGCGTCTATGGCCAGCGCGAACAGGGGTCAGTCATCTCCACCCGACGTGAATTCACCCGACCCTCGGACCATGGCGCGAGGTGCAGGTGTGGTGTCGGTGACGCTCGGCAGGGCGCGCCCCGCCGCCGGCCGCCAGGTTCGGGGCGACCTGAGCTTCGACCTCCTGTCACTTCCCCGCCCCGTTTCGCGGGCACCGTGGGCATACGTCAAGGTCGCCGAAGGGTGTGACCGGATCTGTGGGTTCTGCGCAATTCCCTCCTTCAGGGGGAAGCAGCGTTCCCGCTCCCATGACGACGTCCTCGCCGAGGTCGATGACCTGCTTGGCCGCTCGGGCGTCTGGGGAGCCGTCGACGGGGGCTGTGAGGGCGATCATGAACACAACAACCCAGGGCTGCGGGAGATCGTCCTGGTGGCGCAGGACCTGGCGTCCTACGGCCGCGACCGGACCGGTCCGGAGAGGCGACGACCGAGTACGACGGGCGTGAACGGCTCGCCCATCGCCGCCCTGACACGGGCCGTCTCCGAGAGGGTCGAGCGGACGCGCCTCCTCTACCTCTACCCGTCGGGCCTGACTGACGACCTCGTCGGGGCGATCCTCGACACCGGCGTGCCCTACTTCGACCTCTCCCTCCAGCACGTGTCGCGCCCGCACCTGGCCCGGATGCGGCGCTGGGGAGAAGGGGAGCGGTTCTTGCGGAGGATCGAGGAGATCCGGGCGGCCGAGCCCACCGCCACCTTCCGCTCCTCGTTCATCTTGGGCTACCCGGGAGAGACCGAACGCGACCACGACCTGCTCCTCGATTTCCTCGAGGCAGCCCGGCTGGACTGGGCCGGGTTCTTCTTGTTCTCGCCTGAGGAGGGGACCCACGCCGTGGGGCTGCCCGACCAGGTGCCTGCCGAGCTCGCCCTCGAGCGCATGCGGGAGTGCAGCGAACTCCAGGACGGCATCACGTCCACCAAGCGCGACGAGCTGGTCGGAACGGTCCGCCGCGTCCTCGTCGACGCGCCCGGACGTGGGCGCACGGTTCACGAGGCCCCCGAGATCGACGGCATCGTGCGCATCCCCGGGGACCTCGGCGCGGGCAGCCTGGTCGATGTGCGTATCACCGGTGCGGTCGGACCCGATCTCCATGCGGTTCCGATCGACGACCTCCGACCGATTCACAGCGCGGGCGCCGGAGCACCGACCCGGTGAGCGACGCCGCTCACGAGCGCCCCGGACATCCGGACTACGCCTTCGGGCCCAGCGCGCTCGTCACCCCGGCCAACGCCATCACGATGGCCCGGCTCATCGGTGCGCCTATCTACGTGCTGATGCTGGTGGCGTGGGGCGCCTCGTGGATCAACGTGATCGTCGGTTTCCTCCTCGCCGCCAGCGACGGGCTCGACGGCTACCTGGCGCGGCGTCACGGCACCACGCGCTCGGGTGCCTTTCTCGATCCCCTGGCGGACAAGGCCGTCGTGCTGGGCGCGCTCATCACGTTGGCCGCGCAGGGCCACCTGCCGTGGTTGCCGATCCTCCTCATCACGGCACGCGAGGTGGGCATGCAGCTCTACCGCTCGTGGGTCGGGCGCCGCGGCGTGTCGATCCCGGCTCGCCAGTCGGCCAAGGTCAAGACGCTGATCCAGGACTTTGCGGTGGGCACCTGCGTGATCCCGCCGCTGGCCCACCAGCACGGCCTGCAGGTGGCCATGATCTGGTTCGCCTGCGCGCTGACCCTCTACACGGGCGCCGAGTACTTGGTGGACGGTCGCCGGGCCCTACACCGGTCGGCTCCCTAGCTTCTTCGCCGCGGCCCCGTATTCTTCGTGCAGTGCGCATAGAGATCGTGGCGGTCGGCACCGAGCTGCTGCTGGGGCAGATCGCCGACACCAACTCGGCCTGGCTGGGCGAGCACCTGGCGGCCAACGGCGTCACCTCGCAGTTCCACCAGGCCGTCGGGGACAACCACGAGCGTATCGTCGGTGCGCTGCGCATCGCGCTGGACCGCAGTGACGGCGTGATCATGTGCGGGGGGCTCGGTCCCACCCAGGACGACATCACCCGCGAGGCCGTCGCCGAGGTGATGGGAGTCCCGCTCGAGCGGGACCCGACCATCGTCGAGCGCATCGCCGAGTTCTTCGCCGGCCGCGGCCGCGCCATGGCGGCCAACAACGCCCGCCAGGCCGACGTGCCGCAGGGCGCGACGGTGATCGCACAGGTAGCAGGCACCGCACCGGGCCTTATCTGCCCCGTGGGGGACAAGGTCGTCTACGCCGTCCCGGGCGTCCCCTACGAGATGGCCGAGATGTTCGAACGGGGCATCCTCCCCGACCTGCGCGCCCGCATTGCGGCCACGGGCGACGAGGGCGTCATCGCCAGCCGGGTGCTGCGCACGTGGGGGGCCAGCGAGTCCGGTCTGGCAGAGGCCCTCGACGACCGGGTCGACGCGCTCGACACCGCCGGACACACGACGCTGGCCTTCCTCGCGTCGGGCATGGAGGGGATCAAGGTGCGGATCACGGCCCGGGCGCGCACGCTCGACGAGGTCGGCATGCTGCTCAGTGCCGAGGAGCTCGAGGTGCGCCGGGCCATCGAGGATCGCCTGGGCGACATCGTGTTCGGCGTCGACGAGGAGTCCATGGAGGTGGCAGTGGCCAACCGGCTGCTGGCGCTGGGGCTCACGCTCGGCGTGGCCGAGTCCGTGACCGGCGGACTCATCGCCTCGCGGCTGGTGGGGGTTCCCGGCGCATCGAGCTGGTTCAAGGGTGGCGTCGTGGCGTACGACTCGCAGGTCAAGTTCGACGTCCTGGGGGTGTCCAGGGGCCCGGTCGTCACCGAGGCGGCCGCCGTGGCCATGGCCGAGGGGGCCCGCAAGGTCACCGGCGCCGACGTGGGCCTCGGCATCACCGGTGTGGCCGGCCCCGATCCGCAGGAGGACGTGGCACCTGGCACCGTCTTCGTCGGCCTGGCCATGCGGGGGGAGCCGGGGCGGGCCCGGCCGCTACGGGTGCCGGGCGACCGGGACCGGGTGCGCCAGTTCGGGACCATCTCGGCCCTCGACCTGCTGCGACGCGCCCTCGACGACCCCCCTGGCTGAGCGGTGACCCGGAAGGGTCTCCGACGGGTCCCGGACGGATGAATCCGGAGCGCCTTCACAGGAAGCTCACAGGAGAGTCACACTGGACCAGGAGTCCGTGGTGGGACGCTGGACGCCAGGGAGGTACGACCTGTGAAGACCGAGAACGAAGCACGCGTCCTCGTCGTCGACGATGAGCCGTCGATCGTCGATGCGGTGGCCACCTCGTTGCGTTACGAGGGGTTCGCCGTGGACGAGGCGACGACGGGCCGCAAGGCGCTGGCCCAGGCCCAAGAGGACCCGCCTGACCTGGTGATCCTCGACGTCATGCTGCCCGACCTCGACGGGCTCGAGGTGACCCGTCGCCTGCGCGCCGACGGTGTCCGGGTGCCTGTGCTGTTCCTCACGGCCAAGGACACCCTCCAGGACAAATTGGCCGGTCTGACCGTCGGTGGCGACGACTACGTCACCAAGCCCTTCGCCCTCGCCGAGGTGATCGCCCGGGTGCATGCCATTCTCCGGCGCACGGGGTACGAGCCCGAGGACGACGGAGTCCTCCGCTTCGCCGACCTCGAGCTGGACGAGAGCGCCCACGAGGTGCGTCGGGCAGGCAGTCCCATCAGCCTCACCGCGACCGAGTTCAACCTCCTTCGCTATTTCATGCTCAACCCGCGCCACGTGCTGTCCAAGGCACAGATCCTCGATCATGTCTGGCACTACGACTTCGGTGGAGACGGCAACGTGGTCGAGACGTACGTCAGCTATCTCCGCAAGAAGCTCGAAAAGTTCGGGCCGCCGCTGATCCACACGATCCGGCTGGTCGGTTACACCCTGCGCGAGCCCGAGCCCTCGAGCGCCTCCGCCAGCGGAGCTGCCTGAGTGTCGCTGCGGCTGCGCCTCCTCGTCGCCGTCGGGCTCATCGCCGTCGCCGCCCTCGTCGTGGCGGACTTCGCCACGTACTCCGCACTGCGCTCGTCGCTGTACCAGCAGGTGGACCAGCAGCTCGGGGGTTACCGCCTCGGCGTGCACGTCAGCGCGTTGACGGGTGCGGTCGAATGCCAACCTCCTCAAGGTGGTGGTGGCGGTGGGCCAGGCGACGGAGGCTTTGGGACCAGTGGCGGAGGACCCAACGTTTCGGGGATCTACTACAGCGCCGTGCTGAACCAGAACGGTTCGGTGGCCTCCGGACTCGAGTGCCCCGCCTACGTCGGACAAGATGCGTATCGACCGGCGCTCCCCAATCCGATCACGGGGTTCACCGCCCAGCCCGACGGTTCGCAAGAGGCGTTCTTCACGACCGGATCCATCGCGTCCGACGGACCAGCCTTCCGGGTCCGCGCCGTGAAGCTCCCACAGAACGGGGGCGCCATCGACGTAGTGGCTCAACCGCTTCGGGACCAAACCAGCACGCTGCACACACTCTTCCTCACCGAGCTCGCCGTGACGGCCATCGCCCTGGTGCTCGCCCTCGCAGGCGGTTGGTGGCTGGTGCGGTTGGGCCTTCGACCGCTCGAGGACGTCGAGCGCACAGCGGACTCCATCGCGGCGGGGAACCTCGACCAGCGGGTGCCCGGTGCAGACAAGCCAACCGAGGTCGGCCGGCTGGCCCGGGCACTCAACGTGATGCTCGAGCGGATCCAGACCGCCTTCTCGGCCCGGGTGGCCTCGGAGGCCCGGCTGAGGGAGAACGAGCAACACCTGCGCCAGTTCGTGGCCGACGCGTCGCACGAGCTCCGCACACCGATCGCCGCGGTCTCGGCCTACGCCGAGTTGTTCGAACGGGGCGCCTCCCAGCACTCGGAGGATCTCCCTCGTGTCGCCGCAGGGATCCGCACCGAGACGGCGAGGATGGACCGTCTGGTGAACGACCTCTTGACCCTGGCCCGCCTCGACGAGGGGATCCCGATGCAGCAGGCTCCGGTCGAGCTGGTTGGGGTGGCCTCGGCAGCCGTCCGCACTGCGACCGCAGTTGGCCCCGAGTGGCCGGTCACCTTCTGGGCCGCCCATCCGGTCGAGGTGACCGGGGACGAGGATCGTCTGCGCCAGGTCCTCGACAATCTGTTGGCCAACGTGCGTGCCCACACTCCCGCCGGCACGACCTCGACCGTCCGTGTGACCCAGATGGACAGCCACGCAGAGGTTGAGGTCCGCGACACCGGCCCGGGCATGCCGGCCGAGGAGGCGCGGCGCATCTTCGAGCGGTTCTACCGGGTCGACCCGGCGCGACGAACGCGAGCGTCGAGGCGGGGATGTCGGCAGCGGCAGCGGCCTCGGCCTCTCCATCGTGGCGGCCATCGTGGCTGCGCACGACGGAACCGTCTGGGCGACCTCGGCGCCGGGCGAGGGCATGACGGTCACCGTGCGACTGCCGACGACCACACTGCCACCCGATTCCGAGCCCGTCCCGACCTCCGAGCCCCGTTCGGAGCACCAGTCGGTCACCGGGCCCGAGAAGGCTGCGCCCGAGCCCATCGCGTAGGACCCGCCCGATGCCAGGTCCAGGACGGCGAGCTCCTGAGAACCTCGGATTTCACACCGGGAGCACAGCTGGGCTTCATTGAGCCCGGAGTCCGTTCCGGCACGATTCGGCACATGACAACCTTGGCCCTCCGCGAAGCCGACGTCGAACCTCGACGTCTCCGGGTCGACGTCGAGATCGTCGTGCCCGTCTACAACGAGGCCCCCCAGCTCGCTGAGCGCATCACCGCGCTGCGGGGCTTTCTCAATTCCTCGTTCCCGTTCACGTCGCTGGTCACCATCGTCGACAACGCGAGCACCGACGACACCTTTCACATCGCCACCGCGATCGCGGCCCGCACACCGGGCGTGGCCGTCGTGCACCTGCCGCGCAAGGGACGGGGATATGCGTTGCGCGAGGCGTGGTCCACCAGTGCCGCTCCGGTGGTCGCCTACATGGACGTGGATCTGTCGACCTCGCTCGAGGCGTTGCTCCCCCTCGTGGCTCCACTGGTGTCAGGGCACCGCGACGTGATGATCGGTTCACGGCTCGCCCGTGGCGCGCACGTCGTGAGAGGCCCCAAGCGAGAGCTGATCTCACGGGGCTACAACGCGCTCCTCAAACTCACCTTGCGCGGGCGGTTCAGTGACGCCCAGTGTGGCTTCAAGGCTCTCCGACGAGACGCCGCCGAGCGCCTCTTGCCACTGGTCGAGGACGATGCCTGGTTCTTCGACACCGAGCTGCTCGTGACGGCGGAGCGGATGGGTTTGCGCGTCGGTGAGGTGCCCGTGGACTGGGTCGACGACCCCGACTCCCGGGTGGACATCGTCTCGACGGCCGCCGCCGATCTGCGCGGAGTCTGGCGGATGCTGGTACACCGACCCACCGGAGTGCGCCGCATGTGCTCCGACGCGGTCGCGGCCGACCAACTCATGCGCTTCGCCGGTGTCGGCGCGGTCTCGACCCTCGGGTACCTGTTCCTCTTCGTTGCGTGGCGACCGATATTGGGCTCGTTGTGGGCGAATGCCGTCGCCATGGCGATCGCGACACTCTTCAACACCGCGGTGCACCGGGAACTCTCCCGGGCCAGCGACGGCCAGAGTCGTCGTGGGCGGCTGATCATCGTGGCGACCACCTTGTACCTGTGCAGCGTGGCGTTGACCACGCTCGGCCTCCTCGTCGCCCAACGGATCGCGCCGGGAGCGCTGTTCTTCGAGCTGGTGGCCATCACGGTGGCCAATGCCATGGCCGCAGTGGTCCGGTTCGCCGTCCTGCGGGCCTGGATCTTCCCTTCCCACGCCCGCCCGGGCGCCAAAGAGATGGAGGTGTCCCGATGACCGATCTCGCGCCTGCCCGCCCCATTGACCAGGCGGCCGAGGGACCGGTGGCCGTGATCGACGCGTCGGCGCCCGCGCCCCGGTCGTGGCGACTCCGACGAACGACGATGTCTCGCGGGATGGTCGTGCCGCTCCGGTCGGTGTCGACGGTTCACCTCCGGGCCGGCGGCTCGGAGCGCTGACCCGGTTCTGGCGCGGCAAGGAGGACGACGCACCCTGGGTCCGACCTGCGCTGTTGACGCTCCTCGTCGCCACGGCGGTGCTCTACCTGTGGGACCTCGGGGCCAGCGGTTGGGCCAACTCCTTCTATTCGGCCGCGGCGCAGGCCGGGTCCAAGAGCTGGAAAGCGTTCCTCTTCGGCTCGTCGGACTCGTCCAACTTCATCACCGTCGACAAGCCGCCGCTCTTCCTGTGGCCGATGGAGATCTCGGCTCGCGTCTTCGGCGTCAACGCCTGGAGCCTTCTCGTGCCCCAGGCGCTCGAAGGCGTGGCCACCGTGGGCCTGGTCTACCTGTCGGTCCGGCGATGGTTCAGTGCGCAGGCCGCGCTTCTGGGGGGCGCGGTCGTCGCACTTACCCCCGTCGCCGCGTTGATGTTCCGGTTCAACAACCCCGACGCCATGTTGGCCCTGCTGCTCACCGGCGCGACCTACGCCTCCATGCGGGCTCTCGAACGGGCCCAGACCAGGTGGCTGGTGCTCGCCGGCTCGCTCGTGGGGCTCGGCTTCATCACCAAGATGATGCAGGCGTTCTTGATTCTTCCCGTCATGGCCGTGGTGTACCTGTTGGCCGCACCCACCGGGTGGTGGCGGCGGGTGCGCCAGGTCATGGCCATGGGCGTCTCGGTGCTCGTGGCCGCGGGGTGGTGGGTGGCCATTGTCGCGCTCACCCCCGCGGCGGATCGACCCTACGTCGGAGGGTCGCAGAACAACAGCGTCCTGAACCTCATCTTCGGGTACAACGGATTCGGCAGGATCACCGGCAACGAGACGGGCAGCGTCGGTGGTGGTCGTGTGGCGGGGACCATGTGGGGCCCGACCGGGATCACCCGACTCTTCAACGCGGAGTTCGGGAACATGATGTCGTGGCTGTTGCCGGGCGCCCTCGTCATGGGGGCATTCATCCTGGCGCTCACGTTGCGCGCCCGGCGGACCGACCGCGAGCGTGCCGGAGTCCTGCTGTGGGGGGGATCGCTGGTGTGCACCGGCCTCGTGATCAGCCTGGCCCAGGGCATCATCCACCCCTACTACGCGGTGGCCCTCGCACCGCCCCTCGGCGCTCTGGTCGGCATCACCGCCGTGGGCCTGTGGCGCCGCCGCGACACGTGGGCGGGTCGGATCGGCCTCGCCGCCGGGTTGGGGGCAACCACTGTGTGGAGCGTCGTCCTCCTGGGCCGGACGCCCGACTGGTTTCCCCTGCTCCGACCATTCGTCGCCGTCGCTGGGTTTCTGGGCGTCATCGCCATCATGTCCCTCCCGGCCTTGCGCAAGACGCCCAAGGTCGCGGTCGCGCTCGTGGCGTCGCTCGGCCTGAGCGCGGCGCTGGCCGCCCCGCTCTTCTCGACAGTCGCCACGGCGGCCGCTCCGCACGATGGCGCCATTCCCTCGGTGACTCCCAGCGCGGGGGGTGGCCCGGGTGGCCCGGGCGGTCCGGGTGGTCCGGGCGGCGCCGGCGGCTTTCCCGGACAGGGCGTCCGCGGGGCCTTCAGAGGCGGGCCCTTCGGGGGTGGGGTCGCAGGCGGCGGCTTCGCCGGAGGGTTCCCGGGAGGAACGGGGACGGGAGCGGGGGCCGCCGGGGGCCTTCCCGGAGGGCTCCAGGGCGGGTTCCCGGGCGGGTTCCCGGGCGGTCGACCATCCTTGGGCCGTAGCGGCCCCCGCTCAGGCTTCGGCGGCGCCGGCGGCGGCTTTCTCAACGCCAGCAGGTCCAACGCCGCGCTCAACCGCCTGCTCCAGGCGGGGGCCGCTCGGTACACATGGGCCGCGGCAACCGTCAACTCCAACAACGCGGCCGGGTACCAGCTGGCGAGCGGTGAGCCGGTGATGGCCCTCGGGGGCTTCAACGGCACGGACCCCGCACCCACGCTGTCCCAGTTCGAGAAGTACGTGGAGGAGGGGAAGGTCCACTACTTCATTGCCGGGAGTGGCGGGTTCGGCGCGGGCGGTGGCCGGGGAGGCTCCGACGACGCATCGGAGATCACCTCGTGGGTGGAGTCGCACTTCACCAGTGAGACGGTGGGTGGTGTGACCGTCTACGACCTTTCGCCTGGCCGCTCGGCGTGAGCAGTGAGCGGGGCGGTTCGGCCGAGAGCTCACGGTTCGGCCCGCGATCGCGTCCTCAGACGGAGGTCACCGGGCCGACGGAGATCGTCGCCTGCGGAGCCAGCGGGCGTACGGTTTCGCCCCACTTGGAGAAGGCGATGTGCACGTCGGTGGTCCTTTGCCCCGAGACGTTCACCGAGTCCTCCTCCACGGGGACGTGGGTACCGCTGGCGCGTACGTACAGGATGACCCGTGTGCTCCGTTTGTCCACGGTCTGGTGCCCCTTGAGGGTGTCGACCGCCAGCCCGTCCACCGTCACGGGGCGGCCTGCGGTGATCTGCCCCGAGAGCTTCAGTTCCTTGACCAGGTCTGCCGAGCGGACGCCGACCACGACGGAGCCGAACGCGGCATTCGTCGTGGCGAACTTCATCCACTGTCCCGCGGCGACCGCGGCCTGAGCTGCGCTGAACCCGGCCAGACCCTGGAGCCCTCCGGGGTCGCCGTAGAGATAGGTGATCCCGCCGATGACGCGGATGGAGATGCTGCCCGATCCCATCGTGACGGTCTGGGTGCCCGACGCCGGCCCGGCGTCCCCGGACAGCGCCAGAACGGACTTGGACCCCGGGACGCTCGACGACGAGGTGTAGTGGACCGACCACGCACGGGTGCTCGCCAGGGCCTCTCGGTAGAGCGTCGGGGCGTCGTTGCTCGATGCTGCCGCGGCGACCGCGGGCAGGGCGGGAACGCACGCGAGGGCGCACGCAACCACCACGGTGGTCGTCAGCTTCTTTCCCAGCGCCACCGTGGTGGTGCCTCCTATCTGGGTCGTGTCGTCCGGGTCCTCCCCCGTCCACCGAGCGGCCAGCTTCGCATGCAAGGGGCGCTTGCGATCGTCACGTCGTGCACTGTGGCGAATCCACCCCGGAAGCGGAGGCGGGTGCTTCGGGGCGACCGTTCTCCGGTGACCGCTGAGGAGAACGGGCATCCGCGAGTGACGAACACACGTTCGCTAATCTGCCGACGTGTCACGGGGTGGGTCCGTCACACCCCCGCCGTAGGGTCGCAGAACACATCGAAGAGGAGAGGGAGATGGCTGAAGCAGAGCGGGAGAAGGCGCTGGATTCCGCGCTGGGGCAGATCGAGAAGCAGTTCGGCAAGGGCTCCATCATGCGCATGGGCGACAACGTCAGCATGAACATCGAGTCCATTCCCACCGGTGCCCTCTCCCTCGACCTGGCGCTGGGCATCGGAGGACTTCCCCGCGGCCGCATCGTGGAGATCTACGGGCCTGAGTCCTCGGGCAAGTCGACGCTGGCCATGCACGTGGTGGCCGAGGCACAGCGCAACGGGGGGATCTGTGCCTACATCGACGCCGAGCACGCCATGGACCCGGTCTACGCGCGGGCCATCGGGGTCAACGTCGACGACCTCCTCATCTCGCAGCCCGACACCGGAGAGCAGGCGCTCGAGATCGCCGACATGCTGATCCGCTCGGGTGCGCTCGACGTCCTCGTGATCGACTCGGTGGCGGCACTGACGCCACGCGCCGAGATCGAGGGTGAGATGGGCGACACCCACGTCGGCCTCCAGGCCCGCCTCATGTCCCAGGCGCTGCGCAAGCTGACCGGGACGCTTTCGAAGTCCAGCACCATCGCCATCTTCATCAACCAGCTCCGGGAGAAGATCGGCGTCATGTTCGGCTCACCCGAGACGACCCCCGGTGGACGGGCGCTGAAGTTCTACTCCTCGATCCGGCTCGACATCCGCCGGATCGAGGCCATCAAGGACGGGACCGACGTGGTGGGAAACCGGACCCGGGTCAAGGTGGCCAAGAACAAGTGCTCCGCCCCCTTCAAGCAGGCCGAATTCGACATCATGTACGGAAAGGGCATCAGCCGGGAAGGGTCGTTGCTCGACGTGGCGCTCGACCTGGGCTTCGTCAACAAGTCGGGGGCGTGGTTCACCTACGAAGGGGAACAGCTCGGTCAGGGTCGGGAGAACGTGAAGAACTTCCTCTCGGAGAACCCACAGCTCATGGCCGAGATCGACGACCGGGTGCGCGACTGCCTGACGCCCAAGGACCCCATGGAGGAGTTGGTCGAAGGGGCCGTCAATACTGACGACCTGCCCATCTCTCTCGACTCGTAGAGCACCCGGGTGGTCGGCCCGGCGTGCTCCGCGTGCGGGCCACAATGACGTGATGACGACCGCGGACTGGAAGCACCGGGCCTATCGCGCCTTCGACCGATTCGTGCCGACCGTGCCATTTCGCTATCTGCCGCCCAAGCAGTCCGTGCGGATGGCCTTCAACGTGATCCTCGACCGCGAGCCTGACGCCGACGGAGGCGCCGAGTACACCCGCAAGCTGGCGACCGGCCAGCTGTCGCGGCACGGGGTCGCCGAGGCGTTGGCCCATTCCGAGGAGTTCCGACGTCGGGTGCCCATGGGCGACGTGCTCTTGTCGATGCACGTCAGTCGGAGTCTCTTCGTGGCGGGACTTCCCCGGGCCGCACGGATCCTCGACCTCGGGGGGACCCACCAGGGACTGGCCGACGGCGCGCTCGTGCACCTCGGCTACCCGTATCCCTTCGAGCGACTGGTGGTGGTGGACCTTCCTGTTGAAGAGCGCGACACCATCTACCGCGGAGGTTCGACCGGGGATCCGGTGATGTCCGAGCTCGGACCCGTCGAGTTCGCGTTCCACTCAATGGTCGACCTCGGTCGCTACGACGACGCGAGCTTCGATCTCGTCTACAGCGGTCAGTCGATCGAGCATGTGAGCGAGGAGGAGGGAGAGGCGGTGGCGCGGGAGGCGTTCCGAGTCCTGGCTCCCGGTGGATCGTTCTGCCTTGACACGCCCAACGGTCCTGTGTGGCGGCTGCGGTCGTCGGCGCCGATGAACCATGACCACAAGATCGAGTACGGGGCTGGTCAGCTGGTGGGGATGCTCGGACGGACCGGCTTCGAGGTGACCGAGTGCAAAGGCCTCAACCTCATGGCCGAAGGGGTGGCCGCGGGCCGATTCGACGAGGCGGAGGCGGCCGCGCATCCCGGAGTGTTCTCGGCGGCGGATGTGTGCCTGTTGTTGGCCGTGGTGGCCCGGAAGCCGGGCTGAGGGGGACTGGACTAGGGCGTCGTCGTGGCCAGGATGGAGCTCGGCACGAGCTCGACCCAAGTCTGTCCCGGCTGCAACGGGATGGGCACACCGAACCCGTTGACGAACTGTGTCGGCGACCCGAGCGTGGTGCGGTGCCAGGTGACGGGGATGGCCTGGCCGTTGCGGTAGATCACCCCGGTGCCGCTCGCATTCGGATAGAGGTCGGCTTGGACCTCCAGGCCGCCCTGGGAGTTCTCGAGCCAGGGCCCGTAGCTGATCTGCACGTACTGGACGACCACGTTGGATGCCGAGTTCTGGACGCCGTCGACCAACATGTCGGGCGCGATCCCGTTGTAGAAGCGGAGGAAGGTGTTGGTGGCGGGGTTCCATTTCCACGTCACGTTGGAGGTCCCCGAGAAGTTGATGTGCACGGTCGAGACCGGCGAACCCCCGCCGGGTGTCGTTGTCGAGTAGGTGAAGATGGGCTGGGGCGGCGTGGTCATGCTCGGGTGCGTCCCGTAGACGATGGCCGTCGAGGTGAAGTCCGAGTCAGGGGACACCCGGCCCGGCGGGTGGATCATGAGGGAGTTCGAGGTCCCGAGGTCGACATTGACGAGAGGGGAGGCGTTGATGTTGGCGAGGACCGGGTTGATGCCGCCCACGTGGGCGATCAACGGGTTGCCGAGCTGTCCGAGGATGCCGATGTCGATGTTGCGCGCCGAGCGGGCCGGCCCGATCAGATCGGCGTTCTGGCACTGGAACACGGCCGCGTAGCGGGTGATCCCCCCCTCGACCGGCTCCTCGAAGACGACGTCAGCCTTGTCCAGACCGGCCTGGGGGCGCCCGGCGGGATAGTTGTCGATCTTGACCGCCATGGCGGGCCGCTGGGGCACGCTGCCGCCCGGAGCAGGCAGGCCGGTCAGCGGGCAGGGAGTCGGCGGATCGGTGGAGCTGGTCACCACCGGCTTCGCCTTGCCGGCAGCGTTCGGGTGTGAGGGCGAGGAGCAGGCGCTCAGGACGAGTCCGGCCAACCCTGCGGTCGCCAGTACGCCCCAGACAATCGGGCGGCGCGCCCGCGGGCGCCAGTGATCGGAACTCGCCATTTCTGGGAGCGATCGTAGGGCGGGAGCACACCGAAGTGGTGGCAGGGGGGTCTGAGGCGTCCCGGTCGGGCCGGGTCGGACGAGCGAGCGCTCAGGCCGTGGGCGTGCCGGCGGCGGACCCGGCCGAGGCGGCGGCCCCCGTGTAGACCTCACTCCAGCTGCCATTCGAGGATCCGAACAGGGTTGCCGGACCCAGCCCGAACCGGCCGTAGACGTTCTCCATGGCACGGCGGACCACGTCGGTGATGCCGGGCATCGGCCCTGGGATCACCAGCGAGGGAATGCTGCCGGTGGTCGACAACAGGGAGACGAAACTGGCCGAACCGCTGGCCAACACCCCGCCGCCGTTCCCGGGGGCGGTGAAATAGGTGACGTCGGACCAGTTCGACTGCCCGGGGACCGGCGAGTGGGCCAGCACGTCGACGTTCCGGGGCCCCGGAATGGAGGGGACATAGCGGTCGTACTCACCGAGGATGACCTGGGGAAGGGCCTGGCCGTCCCGGAGGTTGCAGCCGTCGTAGAACCACGAGGACGCATCGGTCACGACCATGTCGGCCTTGGCGCCCACGGACTGGTACATGGCGCCGATAAGGGTGGCCTCGGGTTGGTTCACCGGCGCCTGGTTCCAGTTCACGGTGGTCAGGGCGGGCTCCAGCTTGGCGATGGGATCCTCGGCGGCGTCCTTGTAGCAGACCTGGAGCCGGTTGGGCCCCACCGTGGTGGACTCCAACCGCATCTGGCGGTAGCAGGCGTTGGCCCCCAGGAAGGCCAGATTGACCCCGGCCGCGTTGGCGGCCGCCGCGCCCTGCCTCATGGGCTCGGACCAGTACTCGTCGTGCCCCAGGCTGAACAGGCAGCGGTGGTTGACGAGCAGCTCGGGACGGGCGTGCAGGTCGACGTCCGTCCAGTAGGTCAGATCGAGTCCGAGGCTCTCGAGGTGGAACAGAAGGGGAAGCTCGTTGCCGACGAAGTCGGCCGCTCCCGAGGCCCAGGTGCGGGGGTAGGGTCGGTCGAAGGACACAGCGCGGGCCCGGGTGGCGAAGCTCTGCCCGCCCTTGCTGGCGGGTCCGTAGTAGAGGCTGTAGCTGCCCCACAGGTTGTAGGCCTGCCACGTGGTCACGCTGTTCTGCAGCACGAACGCCGCCATGGACCCGTCGTCGCGGATGGTCAGGGGGACGAACTGCTCCTCGCCGCCGTCTCCGACCAGCTTGAGGAGATAGCAACCGGGCAACCAGTCCTTGGTGATGCTCAACGAGAGCGTGGATGTCCACGGGCACCGCACCGTGCCGAGCCCAGGGGTGATCTCCGGCTCTCTCTGGGGCGTTGCAGCCACGAAGTCGGTCTGTGCGACGAGCCGGCCCCCCAGCCCCTGGTAGTACCCCATCCGGTACGCCTGGACCTGCACGGCGCGTGCCGTCGTGTTCACGAAGACACTGACGTCGTCTCCCGCCTGGGCGCTCACCTGACTGGCGAAACCTTCCAGCGCGTGGTCCGGTTGCACGTGATTGCAGATCCAGTCGAGCGTCCCGGGCTTGGCGTTCTCGGCGATGAGCCACGGCGCGGTCGGCACGATCACACCACTGGGGAGCGCCGAGTCCACGGCAGGGCCGCGCACGTCGGGAACTCGGTGTTCGTGGCGTCGGGCCCGTGCGGGTACGGTGGTCCGGGTCCGGAACGACGCGAGGCGGCCGCCCCCCGCGATGCCCGCCACGCTCAGCGCGGAGAGCTGAAGGAACCGTCGCCGACCCAGAGCACCCCCCTGGTCGTGCGCCGGAACCGAAGGGACGGGGCCGCCCTCGGGAGGTGGCTGCACGTGGCGCAGTCTACCTGCCGCGATCCCTGTTTGACCTGGCGGGAGCACGTTCCCGGCCGTCCCCCGGACCACCTACCATTCCGGCGTGAGCTGGGCCAGGTCTCTTCCAGGAGTTCTGCGTCGCCCCCTCTCCGCTCTGGTCCATGCGGCGTGGGACGGTGCCGGCGATCTCGGCGCCGTCGGGCCGGGCGACCCCAGGGGACAGCGGTTCGGACGGCTCGGGCCCGGGGCGTGCCTGATCTTCCCCCAGGGCGCCATCTACAACGAGCACCTGATCCGGATCGGAGCGCAGACCGTCGTGGGACCGGGTGTCTCCATCTCCGCCGGCATGGCTCCAGGCCAGGAGATGCCGACCGACCCCGTCGTCACCGTGGGCGACCGGTGCCTGATCGGTCGCGGTTCGCACATCGTCGGTCACTGGGAAATCGTGTTGGGCGACGACATCCAGACGGGTCCCTACGTCTACATCACCGACCAGAACCATTCGTACGAGGACCCGCTCACGCCGATCGGTCGGCAATGGCCCACGGAGGCGCCGGTCCACATCGGGTCGGGGAGCTGGCTCGGTGCCCACGCCATCATCCTCCCGGGATCGCACATCGGCGCGCACGTGGTCGTGGCCGCGGGAGCGGTCGTGCGTGGCGAGGTTCCCGATCGGTGTGTCGTCGTGGGCGTGCCCGCCCGCATCGTCCGGCGCTGGGTCGAGGGGGCCGGTTGGGTCGCCGAGAAGGACACCCCGATCCTGTGACCACGCCGTCCTCGCCGAAGGAGCCCCGTCTCGAGCAGGCGCTGACCCCTCACCTCGTGACGGTGAGCGGACAGGATGCCCCGGGCATCGCCCAGCGTCTGTTCGCCATCCTGGCCGAGCTCGGGGTGCCGATCGACGACGTGGAGCAGGTCCGCGTGCATGGTCGGCTCCTGCTGTGCGTCGAGATTGCCATGCAGGTGGATCGTGTCGGTGTGGCACGGGCCACCATTGAGGCTCGGCTGCGCGGGTCGCGGCTCGAGGCCACCGTCGAACCCCTGACCGAGGCGGATCCGGTCCCCGATGGTCTCCGGCATCTCGTCACGGTGCTCGCGCCTGAGATCGACGCCACCGTGCTCGAGGGGGTGACGGGCCGAGTGGCGGCGGCCGGCGGGAACATCGAGCGGATCGTGCGCCTCGCCGTGTATCCCGTGCACAGCTATGAGCTCTCGGTCGTCGGCGCGGACTTCGACCGGCTGCGACGTGATCTCGCGGACGAGGCGGCCCGCCAGCAGGTGGATCTGGCGGTGCAGCCGGCCGGCCTGCACCGCAGGGCCAAGCACCTGATCGTGATGGACGTGGACTCGACGTTGCTGCAAGGCGAGGTCATCGACCTGTTGGCCGAGCGACGTGGTTGTGGCGACGACGTCGCGAGGGTGACGGAGGCCGCCATGGCCGGTCAGATCGACTTCACCGACTCGCTGCGTCGTCGGGTGCAGCTTCTGGCGGGCCTGACGACGGCCGACCTCGACGCGGTGCGCGAGGAGGTCGAGCTCGCCCCCGGTGCACGCACGTTGGTGCGTACGCTGAAGCGCCTGGGGTACGAGCTGGCCGTGGTGAGCGGTGGGTTTACCCAGGTGATCGAGCCATTGGTGCGCGAGCTGGGGATCGACCACCTCGCCGCCAACACCCTGGTCCTCAACGGCGATGTCCTGACCGGCGAGCTGGAGGGCGCGATCTTGGACCGAGCCGGCAAGGCCGGCGCGCTGCGGTCCTTTGCGGCCGCGGCCGGTGTGCCGCTCGCCCGCACGATCGCCGTGGGCGACGGAGCCAACGACATCGACATGCTCTCGGCGGCAGGGCTGGGGATCGCCTTCAACGCCAAGCCGGTCGTGCAACAGGCCGCGGATACCTCGCTCAACGTGCCGTACCTCGATGCCATCTTGTTCCTCCTGGGGATCTCCCGCCGGGAGGTCGAGCTGGCGGATCTGCGAGACCAGTACGCCATCGGCTGACCGCGGCCCGGATGGTCTCTCTGTCGGGGTGGATGGTCACACGAGGGTGTCACCGACGCCTCACCGGCCCGCGGCGCCCTCCCGCCCGAGATCGTGGAGGACGGCGCGCGCGGCTCCGATCCCGCACATTCCGTGCACCCCGCCACCCGGTGGCGTGGCGGCCGAACACAGGTAGACGCCCTTCAGCGCGGTGCGGTAGGGATTCCACCGGGGGGTGGGACGAAGGACCATCTGGCGGAGGGTGGCCGCGCCGGCATTGATGTCCCCCCCGACGTAGCTCGGATTGTGCCGTTCCGTGGCCGCAGCGGTATTGGTGGACCGGCCGATGACGAGGTCCCGGAACCCGGGGGCGAACCGCTCGATCTGCGCCTCCATGCGATCGGTCATGTCCACGTCGGATCCGTTGGGCACGTGGCAGTACCCCCACAGCGTGTGCCGACCGGTCGGGGCACGGGTGGGATCGACCACGCAGGGCTGCGTCACAATGCAGTAGGGCTGGTCGGGGTGACGGCCGGCGTTGGCGTCGGACTCACTGCGCGCGACCTCCTCGAAGGCACCGCCGACGTGCACGGTGACGGCGTGGCGGCACCCGTCGGCCCGCCAGGGCACCGGACCGCTCAGTGCCCAGTCCACCTTGCAGACCCCCGGCCCGTATCGGTATCGGGACAGGGCTCGGGCGTAGCGGGCGGGGAGCCGATCTCCCGCCATCTCGAGCAGCTGGCGGGGTGTGACGTCGAGCACGATCGCGTCGGCCCGCGGCAGGTCGTGCAGGCTCGTTACGAACGTGCCCGTCTCGATCCTCACCCCGAGCGAGGTCAGCTCCTCCACGAGGGCGCGCACGATTGCGCCACTCCCACCTTCGACGACGGGCCAACCGTACCGGTGAGCCAGGGCGGTGAAGAGGCGTGGGAACACGCCCGAGAGGGGCGCGGTGAGGGGCAGCATGGAGTGGGCGGCGGTCCCGGCGACGAGAGCTCTGCCCTCCTCGGTGTGGAAGTGGCGCGCCAGGCGCTCTGCCGACGAGAGTCCACGCAGCCCGAAGCCCGCCGCGGCCAGCGGATGGGCGGGCACCGAGCGCATGGAGCCCAGGAAGGCGGGGAGGACGTCGTCGAGGTTTCGCACCAAGGGAGCAAAGAGCCGCGTGTACGTGACATGGTCCGCCTTCAGCGACCGGGCCACCTCCTCCACGCTGGAGCCGACGCAGACGGCCCGGTCTCCGTCGAGTGGATGCGCGAACGCGACGGTCGGGGTCAACAGCCGGACGCCGCGCCGCCCCAGATCCATGTCGGAGAAGGCCGGGGAGGCCATGAGGAGCGGGTGCACGGCGGAGCACACGTCGTGCTGGAACCCCGGAAGGGTCAGCGCGGCGGTCCGGCAGCCGCCGCCGGGCGTGTCCGAGCCTTCGTAGACCTCGACCAGCAGCCCCGATCGGGCCAACGTCAACGCGGCGACGAGTCCATTGGGTCCCGCTCCGACGACGACGGCGTCCGCCCGGCTCACGAGCTCGTCACAGGTCCACCGTCGTCCCCTCCCGGGCGCCGATCACCGGGAGGGGACTCTCGGCGAACCGGCACACGGTCCGCTCCACCTCGACGTCGTCACGTTCGGGTCGGTGGTGGAACAGGGCGACGCGGTGAGCGCCGGCTGTGGCGGCAAGGCCAACTGCGTACTCCGCGGCTGCATGTCCGAACGAGCCCTCTGTGGGGACCTCCTCAGCACGGAGGTGCGAGTCGTGGATCAGCAGGTCGACGTCCCTGGCCAGCTCGACCGCCGCTTCGTGGTATTCGCCGAGCCGTGCCGGTCCCCCACCCAGCGCCGTTGGGCAGTGGTCGGGGATGTAGGCGATCGTGGTCCGGCCGTCGCTGACCCGGAATCCGACCGTGCGCCCGCCCTTGTGCGGCACGTCGCGGGCGAGCACGACGAATCCCTCGGCGTCGAAACTTCCCTCGGGAAGCGTCGCGAAGCGCCACGTCCCGCGCAGTTGTGAGGGATCGATCGGGAAGAAAGGGGGCGACATCATCCGCGAGAGGAGCGTTTCGGGATCGCCCGATTCCTCGTCGGCGGGAAGGAGCAGCGTCACGTTCGAGCCGGTCCGGTCGCCCGCGGTGAAGAAGGGAAGCCCCTGGACGTGGTCCCAGTGCAGGTGGGTCAAGAGGAGTGTCCCGCGGAACGGCTCGTCCCCGAGGAGCCCGGTGAGCCGGCGGAGACCTGTGCCGGCATCGAGCACGAGCGTCGGCGTCGTCGCGTCGTCTCGCGAAAGTGCCACGCACGAGGTGTGCCCGCCGAAGCGGACGTACTCGGGACCAGGCGCGGGAGTGGATCCCCGAGTCCCGCAAAAGTGGACACGCACCGAATCAGTCTCGCGCCGCGTCCTCGCGGCGATGGCCCGAGGACAGCTTCTCGAGGTCGGCGCGGTCGAGAAGCCCGGCGTCGAACAATGCGACCCGACACGGAGTCACCGCGACATTGGTCGACGTGCGGAGCCCGCCTTCGAGGTGAGCGCGCTCACCGAGGAGGGCACCTGGGCCGTACTCGGCCAAGCGTTCGCCGCCGCGTTCGACTCGCACGATCCCGTCGAGGATCAACAGGACGTCGCTTCCCGGTTGCCCCTCTTCGAAGAGCATGGCTCCGGCCGGGAACTTCTCAACCCGCTTGTTTCCTCCGCCCTGCATCACCTGGGCAGAGAGCGTCGACTCGAGTGCCGTCTCCACGGCGGCGACCAGAGCTTCGGAGTCCTCGTCGCCCCACGGACTGTGCTTGCCGAACGATTTGCGGTACCAGTCCTTGAAGTCGGTGAGCCCCGACTTGTGCGACAGGACGTTGTCGGCACCGTAGACCCAGTGTCGGGGGAACCGGCTGGCTCCGATCAGGGCGTGTTCGAGCGCGCCCGTCGGTGTGCAGTGTCAACGAGAGTGTCGTCCACACCAGCGGGGCCTGCCACTGGACGAATGGTCGACGTCGCACGCGGCGCGGGGCGGGCATTCCGGTGCGCCCGCCACAGGTTTGGACGAATCGGACCCAGCCGTCTCCGCGCTCGGGCTCTCGCCGTATGTCGGGGAGCTGCACGGCCTGGAACCGGTGCTTGACCGCGCCCAGCTTGACGAGCGTGGAGCCCATGAGGCCGCCACCCTCGTAGCCGCAGTCGACGACGTCACCCGAGTCGTCGACGGTGATGAATGCGTTGAGCTTGTTGGCGAAGCGGAAGCGGTCCTCTGCCCGGAGTTGCTCGACGTCCATGTCTCTGGTGGGTGGGGGCGGGTCATAGTGGGTGATGCCCGAATCGAAGGCAAGACGCTGGGCACCCTCGATCGCCTCTGAGGGGATCCACGACAGCGAGGTGACCAGTCCATCGTGGCGGATGAGTGGCGGTGTCATGCTCCCACCATGCGCCGACTGGTCATTTCTGGCGAGTGTGGTGCCAGGTTCTCCCGGGTGTGCCTAGTACCACCGCCGAAGTGTGGGTCCCCACCTGTTCACGGTGACGCCGGTGTGGGAGAACGGTGTCAATGGATGACTCCGCTGGAGGAAGCAGCACGATCTCGGTGCTCCTGGCCGATGACAACCTCATCGTGCGCGAGGGGGTCCGGGCCCTCATCGAGCGACACAAGGATCTGCGTATCGTCGGAGTTGCCGCGGACTATGACGAGGTGGTGCGGGGCGCCGCCTCGTTGGCACCCCAGGTGCTCGTCACCGACATCAGGATGCCCCCGGAGTTCAACCGGGAGGGAATCGACGCGGCCAAAGAGGTGCGCAAGCGCCATCCGGGCACCGGGGTGGTCATCTTGTCCCAGTACGACGACCCCGAATACGCCGTCTCGCTCCTGGCCGAGGGTTCGGCCGGATACGGGTACCTGCTGAAGGACCACATCGCCCAGGGCGACCAGCTGGTCGACGCCATTCGTGCCGTGGCCAGTGGCGGCAACGCGTTGGATCCGGCCATCGTCGATGCGCTCGTTCGCCCAGTCACCTCGGACGGCGGTCTCACGCCGGCGGAGGAGGAGCTGCTCAGCATGGTGGCCGAGGGCAAGCCGATCAAGGCGATCGCGGTCAGCCGGGGTCTGCCGCCCGAGGCGATCGACGCCGAAGTCGAGGGCATGTTCGTCAAGTTGGCCGAGGGCGTGTCAGCCGGGACGCAGGGGGCACTCCAACGCTTGCGATTGCTGCACAAGGCCATCGTGGACCGCGAGGAGCAGGGCGAGACGCTGTCGCGCTTGCTCCCCGGTGGTCTGGCGGAGAAGCTCAGGCGAGACGGACGACACATCGGCGAGACAGAGAAGGTGATCGTGACCGTGCTGATGAGCGACATCCGCGGCTACTCGTCCATTGCGGAGCACGCGGACCCCAGCCAGCTGGCGGGCCAGCTGAACGTGCACCGAGCAGCCATGAACGACGCGATCCTGGGTGAGAACGGCACCGTGATGCAGTTCGTGGGCGACGCCGTGATGGCGGTGTTCGGAGCGCCGTTCGCACAGGCCGACCATGCCGACCGGGCGGTCGCCGCGGCTTCTGCCATGCACGAGAAGCAGCGAGAGATCAACCACCGCTGGCACGATGAGGGCCTTCCTGCCTTCGGCCTCGGTCTGGGTCTCTCCACCGGGGAGGCGGCTGCCGCCCTTCTCGGCTCGGAGGAGCGACTGGAGTACACGTTGGTCGGGGACACGGTGAACATGTCGCAGCGACTTCAGCAGCTCGCCGAAGCGGGGGAGACGGTCGTGTCGCAGGCGACGGTCGACGCCTGGCACACAGCTCGTCCGACGGTCGCGCTCCCGCCCCAACTGGTCAAAGGACGCGAGACCCATGTCGTGGCATACAAACTGGTGGATGATGCGTGTGGACCGATCGCCCACGCCGTGAAAGAGGAAAGCTGAACATGGACGCACTGGTGGTGGACAAGGTTCGCAAGACGTTCGAGGCGGAGAACGCGCCGGTCCGCGCGCTGCGCGGCGCCAACCTCGTCGTGGAGTCCGGTGAGTTCGTGGCCCTCATGGGACCGTCGGGGTGTGGGAAGTCGACCCTTCTCAACCTGGTCGCCGGACTGGACGTTGCCGACGAGGGCACGATCACGGTGGCCGGCGAGCTGGTCACCGGTCGAACGGAGGACGAGCTTTCCCAGCTGCGTCGACGCCACATCGGCATCGTCTTCCAGTTCTTCAACCTGCTCGAGGGCATGACGGTCCTCGAAAATGTCGCGCTGCCCGCGGTGATCGCCGGCCGCAAGCGCAAGGCGGCGGAGAGCCGTGCCCGGGATCTCCTCGACCTCCTCGGCATCGGCGACAAGGCGTCGACCGTGCCCGGAATGCTCTCGGGAGGACAACGGCAACGACTCGCCATCGCCCGTGCCCTGGCCAATGAGCCCACACTGCTCCTGGCCGACGAGCCGACCGGAGCACTGGACTCGGAGGGCGGGCAGGAGGTGATCGAGCTCCTCAGCCGGCTGCACGCAGGCGGTCAGACGATCGTCCTGGTCACCCACGATGCCAACGTGGCCTCGGCGGCGGGGCAGATCGTCCGGATGCGCGACGGGAGGATCACCGCCCACGAGGACGTGGATCTGCCACTGGCCGTGCAGTCTTAGGAGGGCGGGTTCGTGACCGTCGGAGGCGAGCTCAAGGTGGAGATGGGCGACCAGGCGGCGGTGACCCTCGCGGCGCCCCGCTCGACCGCCGTGGGCCCCTTCAGGCTGGTGCAGGTGGTCCTGTTCGCGTTGACGGTGGCGGGCGTTGTGGTCGGTCTGCGCGTCGGTGTTCCCGGTGGAACGCCCCCGGTCGAGGGCGTCGCCTTCGGCCTCACCCTCGTGTGGGCGCTGGTGGGCTTCGTCGACACCCGGGCACGCGACCGCATCGGTTCGTGGTCGCCGTTCCACCTCCTGGCCGGAGTCGACGCCCTGGTGGCCATGGTGGCGCTCACGGCTGGGCGCATGGCCGACACCGCCCACGCCACGAGCGCCGCACGTGACGTCGCCACGCTCTCGGCAGTTCTGGTGACCGCCGTGTCGCTCCACTTCATGCTCGCCCTTCCTCAGGGTCGGCTGGGTGACTCGTTTCGTCGCGCCATGGTCGTCGTCGGGTATCTCGGTGCCCTCACCACTGGTTGCGTCTTTGCGGCCAGGAGCCAGTCCTTCACCGTCGCTGACGGTGCAATCAGCTGGGCGATCGCGGGCCTGCTGGTGATCGCCCCGCTTCGGGCCCGCTACGTCGGGTCCATGGGGTACTTCCGCGAGCGGATGGAGTGGTTCGGCATCGGTGCGGCGCTGGCCGCGACGGTGGCCCTCGTGGCGAGCGTGCTGCACCTCCTGGTCGGTTGGCCGGCCTCACTGGGCGCCGTCGCCGCAGGTGCCACCGTCCTCGTCCCCCTGGGCCTTCTGGCAAGTGAGAGCAAGAAGCTCAGTCCGCATGCCAGCCGCCTCCTTGTTCAGGTGTTGGCCATCTTGGGATTCGTGGTCGTGGTCTCGGCGATCTACGTGGTGGTCGTGCTCGGGCTCGGACATGCGCCCAGGACGACCGGGGACAGGGAGGCGCTCGCCCTCGCCATGGTGGCGTCGGGGGTGGCGGCACTCATCTTCATCCCGGTCCGCGAGCGTTTCGTCGACTCGGCGACGCGATTCGTGTACGGCTCGCGGGAAGCTCCCGACGAGGTCCTGCGGACATTCGGCAGCCGCCTCACCAGAGCGATTCCGATGGACGAGCTGCTGCTGCAGTTGGCCGAGTCGCTTCGCAAGACGATGGACCTCACGTCCGCTGAGGTGTTCACCGGAACCGGCGAGGTGCTCGAGCGCACCGCCTCGGTGCCCGACGCCGGTCCGGGGTCCTGCGTGGTGTCGCCTCGGGAGCGGCCCGTGGTCACCCGCGCCGGGGTGTCGGGCACGGCGTGGGCGTCGGTGTGGCTGCCGGGCTTGTTGCGCGGGCGGGAGAACGAACAGATCAGGGTGGCCCCCGTGAGCCATGCCGGCGAGCTGCTCGGCCTCATCGTCGTGGAGCGCCCCCAGATGGCCGGCGCGTTCTCCGAGGACGACGACCGGGTGCTCTCCGACCTGGCCCGACAGGTCGGGCTGGCCCTGCACAACTCGCAACTCGACACCGCCCTGCAGACGACGCTCGACGAGCTGCGCAAACAGGCGGATGCGCTCAGGGAGTCCCGGGCTCGGATCGTCGCCAGCGGGGACGCCGAGCGGCGACGGGTGGAGCGGAACCTGCACGACGGTGCGCAGCAGCACCTGGTGGCGTTGGCCGTCAATCTCCGGTTGGCCCGGGACATCATCGTCGACGACCCCGACGCCGGACTCGACATGCTCGACGAACTCGCCGGCGAGGTCCAAGAGACGATCCAGGAGCTCCGCGAGCTGGCCCACGGGATCTATCCACCCTTGTTGGTGGACAGCGGGTTGGTGGAGGCGTTGCGCGCCGCGGCGAACCGGAACCCCCTCCCGGTGGCGATCGTGGCGGAGGGGATCGGGCGCTATGGGTCCGAGACCGAGGCGGCGGTGTACTTCTGCTGCCTCGAGGCGCTGCAGAACGCCGCCAAGCATGCCCACGACGCCCATGTCGAGGTCAGGTTGTGGGAGGAGTCCGGAGGGCTCCTCTTCACGGTGTCAGACGACGGCCCCGGGTTCGACGTCGAGAGAGCACAGCGCGGGCACGGCTACGTGAACATGGCCGACCGCCTCGGAGCCATCGGGGGCACCGTGCGGTGGGAGTCCGAGATCGGCAGAGGATCTCAGGTGCGCTGCTCGGTCCCCTTGGTGGAGGCGTCGCCGACCTGACTCCCGAGCGGCAGATCTCAGACGGAGACGAAGTCGTGGGCGTCGCGCCCGTCCCAGAGCCGGCGGAGCGTCTCCGCGCCGAGGTGCTCCTTGTTGAGGTAGGCACGGGCGCCGCTGGTGGCCACCTCCGGCGGAAGGTCACCGGCGTCGTAGGTGGAGCAGAGGATCACCACGACCTCGGGCCGTCGCGACACCATCGCCCGGGCTGCCTCGATCCCGTTCATCTCGGGCATGTTGATGTCCATGAGCACCAGGGCGGGGTGGAGCTCCTCCTCGAGGGACACCGCCTCGGTGCCACTCGCCGCCTCACCCACGAGCTCGAACTCCGCCGCCCGTCGCAGCACCGCCTTCATGGCGGCCCGGAACGGAGCCTGGTCGTCGACGATGAGGACGGGGAGCTTGTCGCTCATCAGGTCATTCTCTCATGCTCTGCGGCCGGCCAGCGGGGGTGCTGGCACGCCGGTGCCGCGGTGGTGGTGTCACCCGCTTCCCGGGTCGCTGAGATAGACCAGGACGGCCTTGACGCGCCGGTTGACGTCCTTCTCCTCGCTCAGCCCGAGCTTCGAGAAGATCGAGTTGGTGTGCTTCTCGACGGCCCGCTCGGAGACCGCCAACGTGGTCGCGATGGCGGCATTGCTCTTGCCCTTGGCCATCTCCCCGAGGATCTCGGACTCACGGGGCGTCAGCCAAGAAAGATCGGACTTCCGCCGTGACGACTTGGCCTCGATCAGCTCGTCGACGATCTGCGGATCGATCATCTGTCCGGACTGGGCCACCGTGCGGATCGCCTGGGCCAGCTCGTCGGCCCCGGCCACCTGCTCCTTGAGGAGATAGGCCCGGCCGGCGGATCCGGTCTCGAGGAGCGCCAGCGCGTACGAGGGCGTCTTGTACTGGCTGAGGACGACCACCCCGACCTCCGGTCTGTGCTCCCTCAGCCACGACGCCGCCTGGATCCCCTCGTCGGTGCCGGTGGGGGGCATGCGGATGTCGGTGACGACGACGTCGGGGGACTCCTTCTCGATCAGCTCGAGCAGCTGGGGAAGGTCGGCCGCCCGACCGACGAGATCGAAGTCGGGCTCGCCCTCGATGATGCGCGAGATGCCCTCTCTGAGGAGGGCGTTGTCCTCCGCCAGGACCACCTTGATGCTCGCCATGCGTGGGTACGGTAGCGCGGCCGGCCCGATGTGCCCTGGTCCGAGAAGTGGAGCCGTGGTGTTGGCACCCCTGGCCTGGGCGAGGTGCCACCCTTGGGCACGAGCCGACGCTCGGCGAGACTCAAGGCGGTGAGAGAGCTCTTCGAGAGAGAATCAGCTCGGTGATCACACGCAGGGTTGGCCTGGCCAGGTACCGGATGCGCTCGACGCTCCGGGACCGCTGGGCCGGGTATCTGTCCGTGATCGTTCTGATCGGCCTGGTCGGCGGCCTCGGTCTCGGCAGTCTGGCCGCGGGCGCGCCGGACACAGTCGTCCTTCTCGGTCTTCCTGGCCGCAACCAACCCGTCTGACTTCGAGGTGTCGATCTACTCGGGTGGGACGGGAGGCACGAACCTCAGCTATTCGGCCTCGTTGACCCGGGAGATCAGCCGGCTCCCCGGCGTGCGACATGTGGCCGCCGGTTTCGTCGTCATCGGAGCCCCGCTCACCGCCGATGGCGCCCCGCGCATCCGCGTCACCGGGCTCGCCTATCCGGTGGCGAGCGTCAACGGGCTCTTCTTCACGCAGGACCGCGTGGCGCTGAGCCAAGGCCGACTGGCCAACCCGCGACGTCCCGACGAGATCGTCATGGCGCCGGTGGTGGCCAGGTTGCTCGGGTTCCACGTCGGGCAGGTGATTCCCTTCGGGTTCTACTCCGACGCCCAGCAGAGCCTCCCGGAATTCGGGACCCGGGCCGTGCCGCCGGCGTTGCGAGTGGACATGAAGCTGGTCGGCCTGGCCTCGTTGAACTCGGAGGTCGTCGAGGACGATGTCGACACGCTGCCCACGTTTCTCCCTTTGACCCCGGCGTTCGCGAAGGAGGCGTTGGCCAAGGGTGGACTGTCGGGGGCGCTGACCTTCGGCATCCGGACTTCGGGCGGAGCGGCCACCGTGCCGCTGGTCGAGCGCGAAATCGCGCAACTGGCCCCGCCCGGTGTCCAGGTCACCGATCATGCCCTGGTACCGGTCGCCGCCAAGGCCGATACCACGCTGAAGCCCATCTCCATCGCACTGGGGGTCTTCGGGGCGGTTGCCCTCCTCGCTGCCGTGCTCATCGCGACGCAGCTGATCGCGCGCCGCATGCGCGCCGACAGCGACGATCTGAGAATCCTCCGCGCCCTCGGCGCGGATCCTGGTGACACCGCGTTGGACGACTTGATCGGGTTGGAAGCGGCGATCGCACTCGGATCACTCGTCGCCGTCGGCATCGGCTTTGCCCTGTCCCCGATCGCACCGTTGGGCCCGGTCCGTGCGGTCTACCCCGATCGAGGATTCTCCTTCGACTGGACGGTGCTCGGATACGGCTTCGTCTTCTTGATGGTGCTGCTCGGCTCCCTCGCAGTGCTCCTGGCCTACACGACCGCCCCGCACCGGGTCTCCCTCCGTCCCCGGCTGCGCCCGACGGCGGGGGCTCGGGTGGTGGGCTCGGCGGCGCACGCCGGCCTCTCGGCTCCAGGCGTCGTCGGAGTCCGGATGGCGCTGGAGCCGGGGGAGGGCCGGGCCACCGTGCCGGTGCGCTCGGCGTTGCTGGGTTCCATCATGGCGGTCGCGCTCGTCGTCACGACCCTGACGTTCGGTGACAGCCTGCAGACGCTGGTCTCCAATCCGCCGCTCTACGGGTGGAACTGGACCTACATCCTCAACCCGGTTGGCGCCGGTGGTGGAGAGGTCCCGCCGGTCGCATTGACGATGCTGAGGCACGACAAGGACGTCGCGGCATTCTCGGGAACCTCCTTCAACAATCTCGAGTTGGACGGCCAGGAGGTCCCCTTCCTCTTGGAGAGCGACAGAGCCGCCGTGACACCACCGATCCTCACGGGGCACGGGCTCGACGGACAGCGCGGTGTCGTGCTCGGCTCGGCCACCATGGCCGAGCTGCACAAGCACCTCGGCCAGTACGTCACGATCTCCTTCGGTGTCCCGGCCGACGCCCCCGTGTACATCCCACCGACTCGTCTGCGGATCGTGGGCACGGCGACCTTTCCCGCCATCGGGTTCGCCAGCACGGTCTCGGACCACACCTCCATGGGCACCGGCATGCTCATCCCGTTCGAGGTGTTGCCGAAGTCGTTCGTTGCCGCTATCGACATCGGACCTACCCCGGCTCTCAGCGGGCCGAACCTCGTCCTGGTCAGGGTCCGGGCCGGTGTGCCCACCGCCACCGCACTGGCCGGCCTCCATCGTGTGGTCGAGGCGGCCGACCGGGCGTTCGCGGCCGAGCCGGGTGGTTCGGCCGGCAATGCCATCGTCGTCCAGGGCGTTCAGCGTCCTGCCGAGATCGTGAACTACAAGTCCATGGGCCTCACGCCGGCCTTGCTCGTCTCGGGACTGGTGCTGGGGGCCGTGGTGGCCCTGGCCTTGACCCTGTTCTCGTCCGTCCGCCAGCGCCGGCGCGACCTGGCGCTCCTCAAGACCATCGGCTTCGTCCGGCGCCAGCTGGGTATGGCCGTGGCATGGCAGGCCAGCGTCGCCGCGGTCGTCGGCATCGTCGTGGGGATTCCGCTCGGCATCGTCGTGGGACGATGGCTCTGGAACCTCTTCGCCGAGCAGATCGACGCCGTGCCGTACCCGACGGTGCCTGTGTTCTCCATCGTCCTGGTGGCGCTGGGCACGCTCCTCCTCGCCAATCTCGTGGCAGCGTTGCCGGCCCGGCGTGCGGCGCGCACCCCGACGGCGCTCATGTTGCGCACCGAGTGAGCCCCGACCGAGGGGAACGCTCTACTTCTTCGGCGTGAGGGCCCGCTTCAGATGGTCGAGCGCCGCGTCCAGCTCGGTGGCGCGGTTGCGCCTGGCCATATCGGCCGCGGCCAGCTGCTCACCCGTGGGGTGCTGGCCGCCCGAGCGCATCAGGCGGTCGGCCTCGATCGCGAAGGCCAACCCGCGCAGGCTCTCGGCGGCCCGGACGCACAGCGCCGCATGGGTTTCGTCCGTTGCGCTCGTGGCACCCCGTTCGAGGGCGTTGACGGCCTCGTCGACCTGAACGGCGACGGCCGCGCGTCGCTGCTCGTCGTCGTCGGGTGTCTGTGAGAGCGCCAGGTCACGTGCCAGCTCGGCCGCAGCCAACGACGGCAACATGGTGTGCTCCCAGTTCGCCTCGCGGCCCTGTCGGCGGGTGCGGACGATCAGGAGGACCACCCCGATGGCGACGAGGGCGACGGCCAGGGCCAGGAGGACCCAGGCCCAGGTGCGGGTATTCGACGAGGTCGCCGTGGCGAGTGTCGTCGTGGTGCTGGTCGGGTGCGAGGTGGTCGTCGGATGGGCCGTCGTCGTGGTGGTGCTCGTCGGTGGAAGCGTGGTCGTGGTCGTTGTCGCCGGAGCCGTGGTCGTCGTGGAGGGCAGCGTCGTCGTCGTGGGTGCGGCCGTCGACGTGGTCGTGGTGTCCTGGGCGCCGGCGACGCCGACGCTCGCGAGCCCCGTCGCGAGGGGGATCGCGGTCGCGAACACGGCGAGTGCAACGAGGCGGCCGGGGGAAGGGAGCATGAGGGCAGCCTACGGTTCGGGCGCGCGCCGGTGCGGGGACCGTCGCTGTTGGCCTACGGCGGCGGCACCATCACGCGGCGGCCCGGGGACAGCAGCTTCCCGGCCGGCTCCCTCAGGAGCTTCTCGAACTGGTCCCTCCGGTGCGTCACCGAAATGCCGTCCCAATACCGCCCGCCGTAATAGAACTGATCCCGGATCCGGCCCTCGACGCTGAAGTAGCCCGCCCGTTCCCCCGAGGCGAAGTTTTCGAAGGCGATGCCCACCGTCTCCATGATGATCATCCGGAAGTCCCAGCCGTAGTAGACGTAACGCGCCAGTCCCATGAACGCCTCAATCCCGAGTCCCCGGCGGTGGAGTCGTGGGTGCATGACGACGGCGGCGTGGCAGAAGCGATGACGGAAGTCGGCGTTGTAGGCGACCACGAGCCCGAGCACCTCTGAAGAGCCGTGAGGACTCACCACGAACTGGCACAGGACACCTGGGTAGAGCTGCTTGAGGAACTCGTCGTAGCTGGGTGTGGTGCCGCGGAAGCGCCACTGGAAGGTGACGTCAGGATCGCTCGAGAGCCGGTACAAGGGCGCGTGGTCCTCGGAGGTGAGCATGCGCAGGTTGAGCCGGCGTGTCTGAAGACTGGGGGACAACCGGCCTTCGGTATCGGCGGCCGGGCCCGTCACCGGCGCGCGTCGCTTTCATAGGGGAGGTGTGCCAAAGCGCAGTACTGGAGGTAGGCGTCCCGCACGGTTGTGATCTGCAAGAGCAACTCGATCGGCATCACGACGTCTCCGCCCACGGCGTCCTCCAGGGCGACCATGAGGTCGACGGCGCCCACCGAGTCCATCCCCAGGTCCTCCACGAGGTCGTCGTCCGCGGAGATGTCCGCCGGAGTCCACTCGATCTCGTTGGCGAACCAGACCGTGAACTCCTGGAGCGACATCACGTCGGATCGAGAGTTCGGCGTCGACATACATCCTCCACGTGCCGACCGAGCGGCCGATGCCGGCGACAGTACCAGGGCACCGGGGTCTCAACCGGTGGCGATCAGCGGCAACTCGCCGTCTGCCCACAGGGTACGCAGATAATTCCGTCGGACCTTTCCGCTGGGTGTCTTCGGGAGCGTTCCCCGCTCAATGAAGATGACGGCCGAGGGGCTCGCGGCGAACTGCCGCGCCAGCAACTGGCGGATCTCGCGCCCTCCGGCCCGCAGTTCTGAGGGCTCCATCCCGGCCCGGCGGGGCTCGGCGATGACGACGTAGCGCCGCCGGCCGTCGGGAATGCAGGCGACGTTCCCCGGCCTGCAGACTGGATGCGATGCCGCGGCAGCGTCGAGCGAGCGTGCGTCGAGATTGCGGCCGCCGATCACGAACACGTCGTCCGTGCGACCGACGACGAAGACAGATCCCCCGCGGACGGTCGCGAGGTCGGCAGTGTGGAACCAGCCATCGTCCGTCAGGGCAGGCGTGTCGCTGCCGACGTACCGGCTGAGCAGCGATGGGCTGCGTACTTCGAGCTCTCCGAGTGCGCCACCACCCGAGACCCGCACGTCGGTGTCGGCCACGGGCGGCCCACACGAGACGAGCTCGGTGCCGCCCTCGTCCGTCTCACTCCAGACCCCGGCAGCCAGGGACTCGGTGTCGACCCGTACCGACGACCACGGGGCGCCCACGGGGTCGATGCTCACGGCCAGTGTCGCCTCGGCCATCCCGTAGCCCGGGCACAGCGCTGTGGGCGAGAGGCCCACACCCTGTGCCATCGCGCCGAACTCACGGAGCACGTCGGGGGGGACGGGTTCGCTCCCCACCACGAAGCTACGGAGTGAGGAGAGGTCGACGGACGACGAGCCCAACGACCGCGCCGCCAGCCGGAGCGCGAACGGCGGCGCTGTGGTGGATGTCGCCCTGTAATCGGTGCATGCTCGCATCCAGATCGCGGGGTCTGCGAGGAACGCCTCGGGGGACATGAGCACGAGATCGGTCGGGGCAGCCCACGGCGGGTTCACCGAGCAGATGGCGTAGAGGGCCAGACCGATGAGCCCCATGTCGTGAGAGAGGGGGAGCCAGCTGCACAGGACGGCTCCGTCACGCGGCGGGAGCCAGCCGTACATGGAGCGTAGGTTGGCGTCAATGGCGTCGAGGGAGAGGGCGATGCCTCGCGGCTCGCCGGTGCTGCCGGACGTGAACTGCACGAAGCTGCCCGGGGTGTCCGTGTCGGCACCGGACCCGCCCGACGTCCACCCGCCGAACGGGTGAACGGGGAGATCGCCGACCGAGAGGAGGTTCACCAGGGCCGGGTCGCAGACGAGGCTGGCCGCGCCGGTGAGCCGGCACATACGGTCGATCTGGGCCAGGTACTCACTCCCATCCATGCCGCGGCCAGGATGCGGCAGCGAGACCAGGGTGGTTCCCGAGCTCAGCGCTCCGAAGAAGACGGCCAGGCAGTCGTGGGACGCGCTCAGCAGCACGGCCACGGTGCCGCCTCGTCCCGCGATGGCGTTGAGCCAACGCGCCGCGCGCTGGGCATGCCGTCCGAGTTCGGAGAGGGTGAGAGGCCGAGAGCCGTCCGAAATGCAGTGAACCCGCGCCCGGTCGGCGTGGGGCGCCTGGAGCGCGCGCATGACCAGGCTCATCCGCGCCGACCCTACCCGTCGTGCGGCACGGCGGTTCCCGCACGCTGCGGAGACCAGGCCACTACCCTCCTCGACGAGAACCCGCACGACGAGGAGGATGGGGTGGAACTGGACCTTCATGTGATGCGCTTCACCTGGCCGGGGGCGGCCCAGGGCATCGCCCCGACGTTCACGTCGCTGGTGCGGACGGCTGAGGAGATCGGGGTGCGGACGCTGTCGGTCATGGACCACTGGTTTCAGATGGAGATGCTCTGGTCCGTCGACGAGCCGATGCTCGAGGGGTACACGACGCTGGCCTTCGCCGCCGGCAAGACGGATCGATTGCGGTTCCGGCTCCTGGTGGGTGGGGTCACGTACCGGCACCCGGGACTCCTGGCCAAGACGGTGACGACGCTCGACGTGCTCTCGGGCGGACGAGCCGAGCTCGGACTGGGAGCGGCCTGGTTCGAACGTGAGCACCGAGGACTCGGCGTGCCGTTCCCACCGTTGCGCGAGCGCTTCGAGCGACTCGAGGAGACCATTCAGATCTGCTTCCAGATGTGGAGCCCCGACAACGGCGCCTATGAGGGCACGCACTACCAGCTGGCCGAGACGTTGTGCTCCCCGCAGCCCGTGAGCTCACCCAGGCCGCGGTTGCTGATCGGTGGAGGCGGCGAGCGCAAGACGCTGCGGCTCGTGGCGACGTACGCCGATGCGTGCAATCTCATCGGCGACCCCGAGACGGTCGCCCACAAGGTGGAGGTGCTGCGCCGTCATTGCGAGGAGGTGGGGCGTGATCCCGCCGAGATCGAGGTGACGGCACTGTTGCAACTTCCTGACGATGCGGATGCCGACACCGTCCTCCGCGAGGCGGCGGCCTTCGCCAGCGCCGGGGTCCGGACACTGGTCGTCGGGTCCGCAGACGCTGATCCGGTCTCCCGACTCGAGGATCGATGGGGCCCCCTGGTCGGGAGGCTCGCCGAAATCGGGTGAGTCAGGACGGGCGGTGGGAGCAATAGCCTTCTTTCCTGCCCGATCCCGGGTCGGTAATCTTGCACTCCCGGGCCGCTAGCTCATCGGGAAGAGCAGGGGACTTTTAATCCCAAGGTGCCGGGATCGAGACCCGGGCGGCCCACCAGTCGTGCCCTGTGGGGCAGCCTGACATCGGGTTCGTGACACGCTTTGGTCGTGCAATCGGTGTACGAGCGGCGGGTGGTACCGAGGGTCTCTTGAAGCTCGTCATCGAGCGATCGCGTGTTTCGATCAGGCACGACCACGACCACGATGTCGCGCCACCACCGCTCAGCAGACGATCTACCGGAGGGTCAGTGCATCCCGCAGTGGTCCTGGGAGGGCCTCATCAGCGCCGGATAGTCCTTTTCCGTCTGATACCTCCGGGAGAACGCCGACGTCCTTGCCCTCCGCGGGTTCATGGTGCTCGTCGGTCTCATGATCTCGAGAACGGGAGCGCATTGCGCCCAGGGCAACCAGGCCGGGACCGGGCGTGCGAGACCATGGTAGAAAGGTCGGCCTGGCGTGGCGCCCCGTGAACGCCCGTGACGTCGCCCGGAAGTGACCCAGGAGGGAACGACATGGCGGAATCGCAGCATCAGATCGTCATCTCGACGGACGGCCACTGTGGAGCCGACCTCTGGGACTACAAGCCCTACCTCGAGCAGCGCTACCACGAGGCGTTCGACCCGTGGGCCGACGGATTCCACGATGCCTGGGCCGACGAGCTCGACCAGGACCGGCCGGTCGACCGCCGGTCGGGCGTGGCCTCGGCCGCAGCCCCGGTGAACTGGGACACCAAACTCAGGCTCGAGTACATCGACAGCCAGGGGATCGCCGCGGAGGTGCTCTTTCCCAACACCCCGCCGCCCTTCTACCCCTCGGGTGTCTTGACCTCGCCCGGGCCCCGGACCCGGGAGGAGTACGAGCTCCGGTTCGCCGGCCTGCGCGCGCACAACCGGTGGCTGGCGGACTTCTGCAGCGAGGCCCCCGATCGTTGGGCGGGCTTCGCGCAGATCTTTCTCGACGACATCGACGAAGCGATCGCCGAGGTGCGCTGGGCCAAGGAGGCCGGGCTGCGGGGGGTGCTGCTCCCGGGCGACCACGTCCTCAAGATGGTCAACCTCTACTACCCGCAGTACGACCCGCTGTGGGCCGTCTGCGCCGAGCTCGACATGCCGATCCACCGCCACGCGTCCGCCCCGACCGAGTCGGTCTACGAGGGTGGCGAAGCGTCCCAGCTCGTGCACTTCGTGGAGATCCAGTTCTACTCGGCGAGAGCCATCAGCCACCTGATCTTTGCCGGCGTCTTCGAGCGGCATCCGGATCTCAAGTTCGTGACCACCGAGATCGCCAGCGCGTCGGAGATCGCCCGCGAGCTCGTGAAGATGGACATGATGTTCAAGCTGCGCGACATGGGCACCGGGACTCCGTTCTACGCCCACGTCAAGGACGCGCTGGCCAAGCTGAAGCGGACCCCGAGTGAGTACTACGCCTCGAACTGCTACGTCGGCGGGCCACACGACCTACGTCAGGCGTTCGACCTCGGGATCCCCAACCTCATGTGGGGGGCCGACATCCCCCACTCGGAGGGAACGGGCCCCTTCACCGTCGAGGCGCTGCGGACGACGCTGTTCGATCTTCCCGAGAACGATCTGGACGACCTGCTGGCAGCCCGTGCGGCCGACGTGTACCACTTCGACCTCGGCATGCTCCAGCTGGTGGCGGATCGGGTCGGCCCCACGGTCGAGCAGCTCAAGACCCCGCTGCCCGCCGCAGAGCGCCCGAAGTACCCCGAAGAGACGTGCTGCTCGGTCTTCCGCTAGGACGCACGTGAGCGGCGAGGTGCTGTCCGCTCAATGACTGGACGGGCTCCCGCCATCACGCGGGGGCACGGGCGTCGTGGCGGCTGGGGGTCCTGGCGGTGAAGTCGAGCTGGTTGGCCGGACGCGGAGCCTCGATCCCGAAACCCTGCCCGCGGTCGCACCCCAGCTCGACAAGGAAGTCGATCAGGTCGAGCCGCTCGATCCCTTCGGCCACGACGCGCAATCCGAGCGCATGCCCGAGGTTCATCACGGAGCGGACGATGGACTCGTCGCGACCTGGTGTCTCGCCGACGCGCAGCCGTGAGATGAACATCTTGTCCAGCTTGAGCTCGCCCACAGCGAGATCGCTCAGGTAGGCCAACGAGGAGAACCCGGTTCCGAAGTCATCGATCGAGACCACGATTCCGGAGTCCGACAGGCACTTGATCACCCGTCTGGCCCGGGTCAGGTCGGCCATGACCATCGTCTCGGTGATCTCGAGCACGAGCGCCCGGGGCGGAAGGCCGTGGCGGGCGAGGATCTCGGTGACCTGGTCGGGCAACGACGTATCGAGCAGGTCAGTGGCCAGCAGGTTGACCGACACCGCCGCCTGGTGCCCGGCACGCCACCATTGTGCACAAGCCGCCACCGCTTCCTCGAGCACCCATTCGGTGAGGTGGCTGATCATCCCGCTCTCCTCGGCCAGCGGGAGGAATTGATCGGGGGGCACCAGCCCGAGCCTGCGATGCGGCCAGCGGAGCAGCGCCTCGACGGCCACGACTTCGCCCGTCCGCAGGTCGATCTGGGGCTGGAAGTGCAGCGCCAGCTCGCCCGACCTCATCGCGACGCGCAGTTCTTCCATCAGGCGGAGCCGATCGGCCCCGTCGTCGAGAGCAGCCTCGTAGGTGTCGAACGACGAGTGAGCGCCCTTGGCGCGGTACATGGCCACGTCGGCACACCGGAGCAATTCTGCCGTATCGGCAGCGTGCTCAGGTGCGACCGCGATCCCGATGCTCGCACCGACGTGCAGGCTCGCGCCGTCCACGGTGATCGGGGCAACCAATGCCGAGGTGATGCGCTCGGCCACTTCGGTGGCTGCGGCCGCATCCGCCCCGGAGAGCAGCACGGCGAACTCGTCGCCGCCGAGCCGGGCCACGACGTCGCCGGGACGGACGGCACCGCCGATGCGTGGCCCGATCTGACGGAGGAGGGCGTCGCCGGTCGGATGCCCGAACGAGTCGTTGATTTCCTTGAAGTGGTCGAGGTCGATCAACAACAAGGCCAGGCGTCTCCGCCCTTGACCCCGATGGGCACCGTCGAGCGTGCCGAAGGACCGGTCCAGCTCGTCGAGGAGGTACCGTCGGTTTCCCAGGCCGGTCAGCTCGTCGGTGACGGCCTGATGCCGCCGCTCCTCGGTGAGTGTGTTCAGCGAGCGCAACGACATCGCGAGGCGCACTCCCGCGGCGGCCAGGGTCGCCATCGCCAGGCCGAGGGCGACCCGGCTCACGTGCTGCGTGTTGCCCACCATCAAGATCAGGATGCCCGCCACCGCGGCCAGGCCGGGAACGACGAATCGTGGCATGCGGTCGAAGCGCGTCGCTCCGGACCGAACGGACGTCGGGAGCCAGACTGACGCCGACAAGAGGAAGATCGCTGCCGGCCAAGTGAGGTTGAGAAGCGTGCCGACCTCATAGGTGCCGGCCGACGACTGGACCAGGTAGACCGTGTCGCCGACCGCCATGAGCGCGCAGCCGGCAGCGAACAGGAGCAACCTCGCCGGACGTCCGGGCACCATCACGACGGCACACATGGCCAGAGCCAGCAGGATCAGGTCGCCGATGGGGTAGGCGAGGTTCACGGCCACGGAGGTCGCGGACCCGCCGATCGTGTGCAGGATGGTGTCGAAGGCGAAGGAGGCGCAGACCGCGGCCGCTCCCAGTCCCGCGATGACACCGTCGAGCCAGACACTGAGCTCGCGGTGCCCGAGGTGCCGTCGGACGTTGAGCACCACTGCCAGGTAGGCGAGGGGATAGAAGACCAGGTAGAAGCCGTCGGCCACCGATGGTGATCCGGGAGACGACTCGAGGGTCCAGGCCACGTCGCCCAGCGCCCAGGCCAGGAGGCCCGCTCCGAGGGCCAACGCCGTCCCCCGACCCTCACCCCTCCGCAATCCGCGTGCCAGGCACCCGAGCGCCACGATCACCTCGAAGGCGTCGACGAGCTGGTTGTCGATCACGGGCCACACCTGTCCGGCGTGGCGCACCAGCAGGCTGGCGCCGAAGCCCAGGAGGAGAACGAGCGCGACTCCGTAGAAGGCCAACACCGGCGTGGGTGGGCGCAACGGGCGTGGTCCTGCCGTGCCTGGTGCCGTGGTCCTGACGATCGACATCAATCAGGTAATTCGGCTGGTCGAGGTGCTGTCTTGACCCGACGCAAAGAATCCGGACGGGCCGCGCCGAGGCGCCGGGGCCGCTTCAGGCGGCCTGGCGCGGTGCGGCCCAGATGTCGTTGCAACGCTCGCACACCGCGGCCGGGACGAGGCCGGCCCGGGTCAGCAGCGTGAACACCTTGCAGCCCAGGCAGAGGGCGAAGACCGATTCGAGCGCGGCCGCGGCCACGAGCAGCCCCAACACGACCTCGGCGGCCGTCCAGAAGCCGAGGAGTGTCAAGGCGAGCGCGGTCAGCGAGAACGCAGCACCGATCCCTTGTGCGAACCGTTTGGGCGGTCCGGCCACCGGCCGTTCGGGCAGCCCCAGCCACGGGGTCACCACCCTGGTGACCAGCAACCCCAGTGGGCTGAGCGTGGGCCCTGTGAGGACCCGGGCCATGAACCCGTAGGCGATCACCGCGGTCGCCCAGCGCAGGTCGAGGGCCACGGTCAGCACGCACATGACGACGACCCCAACCGCAACCAGCCGGGCCGAGACCTCGTTCACGGGGTTGGGGAACGAGAACAGCCGACGCGCCCGCGTGGTGGCGTCTCCACCTCGTGAACCCTTGTCGCCGATGACCTGTGATGTCACTGCGTCGCTCCCGGACCTGAACCTCAGAACCCTGAGCAGGTTAGTCGGATTTCAGCCGGTAGGAGCGGCCGGGACTGGTTGGGGCGCCGGAGGGCCCACGTACAGTGCCGAGGGGCGGATGAGCCGGTTGTGCGATGCCTGCTCCATGACGTGGGTGCACCATCCGATGGTGCGGGCGCCGGCGAACGTGGGAGTGAACATCTCGCGGGGGATGCCACAGGTGTGCATGACGACTCCCGCGTAGAACTCGACGTTGGTGTACAGGCGTCGACCAGGTTTCAGTTCGGCCAGAACCTCAACGGCGGTGCGCTCCACCGACTGGGCGAACCCCACCATCGGGCCGCCGAGCTGCTCGCTCACCGAGCGCAGCAAGGTCGAGCGAGGGTCGTCGGTCTTGTACACGCGGTGCCCGAAGCCCATGATGCGATCACCACGCGCGACCGCTTGGCGCAGCCAGGCCTCGGCGTGATCGGGTGTCCCGATGGCGTCGAGCATGTCGAGTGCCCGGCTGGGTGCCCCGCCGTGCAGTGGGCCGGACAAGGCGCCGAGTGCCGCGACGATCGCCGCGCCGAGATCCGCTCCCGTCGAGGTGACCACCCGCGCCGTGAACGTCGAGGCGCTGAAGCCGTGGTCGATCGTCACGATCAGGTATTGCTCGATGGCGCGGGCATGTTCGGGCGTCGGGCGGTTCCCGGTGATCATGGCGAGGTAGTTGGCGGCGGTGCCCAGGTCCTCGTGGGGCTCGATCGGATCGAGTCCATGACGGAGCCGGTGGGTGGCGCCCAAGATCGTGGGGACCACAGCACAGAGGTCGAGCGCCTGGTGGTGGAGCTCTTCGGGGCCGATGTCGTGGCTCGGGCGCCAGCCCAGTTCGGCGCCCATCAGCGAGACCGCGGTGCGCAGCACGTCGAGCGGTGGGCCGTGTCGGGCGAGCTGGGGAAGCAGAGCGCGCACGCCGGGGGGAATTCGACGCCGTCGACGGATCTCGGCCGAGAACGCCGCAGACTCGGCCGGGTCTGGCAGCCGTCCGGAGAACAGCAGGAACCAGACATCCTCGAGGGATCGGGCCTGGGCCAGGTCCACGGCGGAGTACTGCCGGTAGTGGAAGAAGCCCTCTTCGCCCCGCACGTCGCCGATGGCCGTCTCGGCGACGACGACACCCTCCAATCCGCTCTGGACCACCGTCGGCACCCCACCACTATGGCGTTGTGACCTGGTGTTGTAAACGTTGATCAAGTCAATATGATTCACCGTGTATGGAGCGGATGCTCACCACCATGGAGGCGGCCCGTCGGCTCGGCGTCAAGGTCCCGACGCTCTACGCCTACGTGAGCCGGGGCCTCCTGTCGTCGTACCGCGACCCGGTGGGGCGCGGGAGCCTGTTCGCCCTGAGCGAGATCGAGGCCTTGTCGGCGCGCAGCCGCGGCGGGCGTCAGACCGCCACCCGCCTGGCCACGGTCACCACCGGAATCACCCGGCTTGATCCGTGCCTCGGTCCCCTCTACCGGGGTCGGCCCGCCATCCATCTGGCCACCACTGCCGGATTCGAGGAGGTCGCACTCGGTCTGTGGGACACGGTGCCCCACGCCTCCGCGGGCGTCGCCGGGGACGACTGGGCGGTCCCTGATCTCGGTCCGTGTCCGTTGCCGGGCGCGTTCGAGAGGATGCGGTGGTCGCTGGTGGTCTGCGGGGCCACGGATCCCCTGCGCGCCGACCTCCGTCCGAGCGCCGTGGTCCGTGCCGCCAAGCGATCCATCGCCGCTTTGGCGGATCTCGCCGCGCCGGCACTGAACGCGGGACATGACGTTCCGGCCCGAGCCCCGGGGCTGAGCACGTCGATCGCCGCGCGCCTCGGAGGTCGTCTCGGCCCACCCGCAGAGCGCGCCCTCGGCTCCGGCTCCGCTCTCGACGCGGCGCTCGATGCCGCTCTCGTCCTCCTGGCGGATCACGAGCTGGCCACCTCAACCGTGGCCGTGCGGGTGGCGGCCTCCACACGCTCGGATCCCTACGACGCCTTTCTGGCCGGCCTCACCACCCTGGCGGGTCCGCTCCACGGGGGAGCCAGCCAGCGGGTCCACGAGCTCTTCGCGGCGGCGGAGCGGGACGGCGTTGCCCGTGCACTCAACGGGGCGCTGGGCGAGCGGGGGCACCTCCCGGGGTTTGGCCACAGCGTGTACGCCGCAGGCGACCCGCGCTGCGAGGTGCTGCTCGCCCGCGTGGTGCCGTTGCTCAGTGACGAGCGCGCCGCTCTGGTGCGAGAGGTCGCCGCGCTGGCGACGGAGCACGAGCTACCGCCGCCGAATTGCGACTACGCACTGGCCGCGCTGACCTGGGGAACCGCTATGCCGGCGGACGCCGGACGCGCCATCTTTGCCGTGGCCCGCACGGCAGGCTGGGCTGCGCACTACATGGAGGAGCTGGCCGAGGCTCCGTTGCGGTTCCGTCCCCGGGCCGTCTACAGCGCGTGATGCGCGGTCAGCCCCGGGCGCACGCGGCGCCGGCCGGGCGGTCCTCGGTACCCCAGTCCGCGCCACCGCCTTCTGGCCAGAAGTCACCCGTCACGGCGTCCTGCGCGTACGGAAGGGGCGGCGTCGCACCCGAGGTCAGCTCGTGGAGGGCGTCGAGCAGCGCGTCGACGTCCTCCGCTGTCGTGCCGAGCCCGCAACTGGCCCGTACCGCTCCGGGAATGGCGCGGCGATCGCCGCGGCGTACCGCGGCGCGAGCCTGCGCGAGGCCGTCGTCGGTCACCCCGAGCAGACGCATCAGGTAGGGGTGGGCGCAGAAGCACCCGTGACGTACCCCGATGCCGAACTCGGCGCTCAGGCGCGCCGCCACCAAAGCGTGGTGCATGCCCGAGACGGTGAACGTGGCCACGGCCAGCCCGTTGCGATCCCCCCCGCCCCGGCTGCGAGGCCCGAGCACCTGAACCCCGGGAATGGCACGCAAGCCGCCGTGAAGGCGCTCGCTCAGCTCGGCCTCGTGGGCGACGATGGCATCCCACCCGATGCGCTCGAGCTCTTCGATGGCCCGTCCGAAGGCAACGACGCCGACGACGTTGGGCGAGCCCGCCTCTTCGCGCTCGGGAGGCTCGGTCCAGACGACCTCGTCCAGGTCGACGAGGTCCACCGCTCCTCCGCCGGCCAGGAAGGGGTCGCCGCTCTCGAAGGTTCGGCGTGGCCCGACGAGGGCGCCGGCACCGAACGGTGCGTAGAGCTTGTGTCCGCTGAAGGCGACGAAGTCCGGTTCGGGCGGAAGCGGCCGATGCGGGGCGAGCTGCGCCGCATCGAGCAGCACCGGGACGCCGCGCCGATGGGCCTCCGCACAGATCTCCTCGACCGGCGGGATCCACCCGGTGACGTTGGAGGCGCCGGTCAGCGTGAGGAGCGCCGGCCGGCGGCCCGCAGCGTCGAGCACCTCTGTGACGTCGGCGACGTCGAAGGTGCCGTTGCGCCCGCATTCGACGAAGCGCGGCGTCGCCACCCGGGACCAGGGGAGAAGGTTGGCGTGGTGCTCGACCACGGTGGTGACGATCACGTCGGACGGTTCCAGGCGCAGGCGGTAGGCCAGGTGGTTGATGGCCTCGGTGGTGTTGCGCACCAGGACCACCACGTCGTCGCCGCCAGTGCCCTCGGCGCCCGGGGCCTTCGGCCGGTGCCGGGCGAAACGGTGCACCGTTTCCCGCGCCGCTTCGTACGCGTCGGTGGCGCGGCGCGATTTGTACCCCGCACCCCGGTGCACGCTCGAGTACCAGGGAAGAAACTCGGCCACCCGGTCGGCCACCACCTGGAGGGCCGGGGTGGATGCCGCAGAGTCGAGGTCGCGGTAGGGCCGTTCAACCCCGTCGATGCAGGGCACGGGGAGGTGGGCGCCGACCAGCGGCGCCAACGGGTCTCCGGAGTCGCGCGGGGCACCGGTCACAGTCTCGATCCCACGGTCACCTCCATGGAGGTTCACCTTAGGGAGTGGGACGCGCCGCGGGGGACCAGAGGCCGACCGGGGAGCTACCGTGGATGTCGATGGAGGAGCACTACGAGTCCGAGCTGGCCCGATCCGCGTCCGTGCTCAGTTCGGTGGATCGATCCCTCGAACGCCTGAGCGAGGGGAGCTACGGGAGCTGCGAGGTGTGCGGTGCGCCGCTGAGCGAGGCCCACCTCGAGAGTGACCCCACGCGAAGCCTCTGCCCGCAGCACCTCGCGCCGGCACCCGAACGGGCGTGAGGGTTCAGCCGGCGACGCTGAGCCCCTTTGCGGAGGCGAGCCGGGCCGAGACGTCGGCCCAGTTCACGATGTTCCACAGCGCCGCGAAGAAGTCGGCCTTCACGTTCTTGTACTGCAGGTAGAAGGCGTGCTCCCAGGCGTCGAACACCAAGAGGGGCACTGAGCCGTTTCCGACGTTGCCCTGGTGATCGTAGATCTGCTCCACGACCAACCGGCCGCCGAGGGGCTCCCAGGCCAGCGCCCCCCATCCTGATCCCTGAATGGTCGAGGTCGCCTGGGTGAAGTGCGCCTTGAACTTGTCGAACGACCCGAAGTGCTCGTCGATCGCCGTGCCCAGCGCTCCGTCGGGTGTACCGCCACCGTCGGGGCTGAGGTTCTTCCAGAAGATCGAGTGCAGGACGTGGCCCGAGATGTGGAAGGCCAGGGTCTTCTCGAGCCCGACGATGGCGCCGAAGTCGTCCTTGTCGCGTGCGCCGGCCAGCTTCTCGAGCGTCTGGTTGGCCCCGGTGACATAGGCGGCGTGGTGCTTGTCGTGGTGGAGCTCCATGATCTGTCCCGACACGTGCGGCTCGAGCGCGGCGTAGTCGTAGGGCAGGTCGGGGAGGCTGTACTCGGCCATGGTGGTCTCCTCAGTCGTGGACAGACGTGCGTGCTGGACCATACCCGAACAGGTCGCCGCCGCAACCCGGAGCGCTCCGGAGTCGCCCGTGTGCACCGGCGGCGCACCCGGCGGCGCGCCGGACCGACGGTACGCTGGACGGGTGACCGCGGACCCCAAAGACCGTTGGCACGAACTGGGGTCCTTCATCCGCGAGCAGCGGTCTTCGGCCAGGTTGTCACTGCGCCGCCTCTCCGAGCTGGCGGGTATCTCGAATCCCTACCTCAGCCAGATCGAGCGCGGGCTGCGCCGCCCTTCGGCCGAGATCCTCCAGCAGATCGCCAAGGGCCTGCGTATCTCGGCAGAGACCCTCTACGTGCAGGCCGGCATCCTCGAGCCCCGGGCCGGCGTTCCCGACCTGACCCAGGTGATCCTGGCCGACCAGACCATCAGCGAAGAGCACAAACAGGCCCTGGTCCGCATCTACCTCTCGTTTCGGCGCGAGCAGGAGTCCTCCGACGACGCCGTTGAGCCGGCCAACGCCGACCCGGTCTCGGCCGTCACTGCCTGAGCGCCGACGTCGGGCCTCTGACGCCCACCCGGGGGACATTCGAGAGCCGCCGATAGGCTCTGTGCGCCATGCGCCGCCTCGCCGTCCTGTCACTCCACACCTCTCCCCTGGCCCAACCCGGAACCGGGGACGGAGGCGGGATGAACGTCTACGTGCGGGAGCTGGCGGCCGCGCTTGCCCGTTCCGGGGTCATGTGCGACGTCTTCACGCGGGCCTGGTCGCCGCACCTGGCCGCCGTGGTCGAGGTCGAGCCTGGGCTGCGTGTGCACCACGTCCCGGCCGGTCCGTCGGGTCCGGTGCCCAAGGAGTCGTTGCACGGTGTGGTCGACGAGTTCACCGAGGGCGTGCTCGAGCGGATGACCGCCGACGACGAGCCCCACGCCGGGCTGCCGTACACGTCGGTGCACGCCAACTACTGGCTGTCGGGACTGTCCGGACACGTGATCAAGCACGAGCTCGAGCTCCCGCTGGTGTGCACGTTCCATACGCTCGACCGCGTCAAGGCGGAGTCCATTCCCGAGGAGGTCGAGGCGGACCTGCCGCACCGCCGCGCCGAGGCCGAGGCCGCCATCATCGGTTGTTCCGACGCGGTGCTGGCGTCGTGCACGGTCGAGGCAGAGCAGATCGCCTCGCTCTACGGCGGTGACCGCGGTCGCATTCGCGTCGTCGCGCCCGGAGTCGACCATGCCTTCTTCGGACCGGGCCACCGTCCCCAGGCGCGCCGTGCCCTCGGCCTCCCCATCGACGGTCGCCTGCTCCTCTTCGTGGGCCGTATCCAGCCGCTCAAGTGTGCGGACGTGGCCGTCGAGACCTTGGCCGAGCTCCAACGCGACGGGCGCCAGACCTACCGGCTTGTGGTCGTGGGCGGCCCGAGCGGACCACACGGCGAGAAGGCGCTCGGGCGTCTCCACGACCTGGCCGATGCCAACGGGCTGCACGATCTGGTGGAGTTCGTCGACCCCCAGCCCCACGAGCTTCTCTCGTCGTACTACCGGGCTGCCGACGTGTGCATCGTGCCCAGCCGGTCAGAGTCGTTCGGGCTGGTGGCACTGGAGGCGTCGGCCTGCGGCACCCCGGTGGTCGCATCCGCCGTCGGAGGTCTCACCACCCTGGTCGACCACGGGCACACGGGGTTCTTGGTGGACCGAGGTGGCTCGCAGTCCTACGCCGATGCGGTGCGCCGCGTCTTTGCAGAGCCCTTGGCCGCCGAACGGCTCTCGACCGCCTCGGTGTTGCGGGCGCGCCATTACACCTGGCGCGCCGCGGCGCGTACCCTGGTGGAGCTCCACGACGAGCTGGCCGCGAGCCGACTCGTCGAGTGCCGCTGAACGCGTCGGCGACGATCCGAGGTCCGAGCCCGTCCATGCCGATCGTCGATCTCCCCGAGGAGGAGGAGATGGCGGCCGCGGTGGCCAGAATCGATGCCTGGGCCGAGCGCGAGTTGGCGGACGGGGGGTACCTCGTGGCGGCCGAACGGCAGGAGGTGACCGACCGTACGGCCTCGTACCGCTGGTACCTGCGCTTCAAGGGTGAGGAGAAGGACTTCATCACGGTGTGGTTCACCCTCAGGCAGCGCACCTTGCATCATGAGGCCCAGTTCATGCCGATGCCAGAGGCCAACCACGCCGAGGTCTACGGGTACCTGTTGCGTCGCAACGCCCACCTCTTCGGGATGTGGTTCGCGCTCGGTCCCGAGGACGCCGTCTACCTGGTAGGGAAGGTGCCGGCCCGCCTGATCGACGACGAGGAGCTCGACCGGATCGCCGGATCGTCCGTGCTCTACACCGACGAGCACTTCCCGACGGCCATGACGTTGGGGTATCCGTCGACCTACCGACGACGTCGGCGCCGGTAGGTCAACAAGGTCCGTCACGGCTCGGTATCGTCGCACCGGTGACAAGCCTGCTGGTTGTCGGTGGTGGAAGGATGGGCGGCGCGCTGCTGGGCGGGCTGTTGCATGCCGGTTGGGTGAGGGCCGACGAGGTGACGGTGGTCGAGCCACTGGCCGGGCGCCGGGCCGAACTCGAGGCGGCGCACCCCGGGGTGCGCACCGTGCCCGCGGCAGAGCCCGGCCTCCTCAACGAGGATGACGAGCGTCTGGCGGGTGCGGTCCTGGCCGTGAAGCCCGATGTGGCCGAGGGAGCCTGCCGAGCGCTCGGCGCCACCGGGGTGACCCGTCTGCTCTCCATCGTGGCGGGCATCCCCTCGGCGCGCCTGGAGGCCGCGCTCGGCGGTGAGCCGGCGATCGTGCGTGCCATGCCGAATGCCCCTGCCCTGGTCGGGGTCGGTGTGACGGCCATCGCGGGAGGGTCGTTCGCCACCTCGACCGACCTGGCCTGGGCCGAGGACGTCCTCTCCGCCGTTGGTGCGGTGGTCCGCCTGCCCGAGCGCATGCTCGATGCGGTCACCGGGCTGTCGGGGTCGGGTCCGGCCTACTTCTTCCTCGTGGTCGAGGCGCTCATGGAGGCCGGTGTGCAGATGGGGCTCACCCGAGAGGTCAGCCGGACATTGGTCGTCGAGACGATGCGGGGATCGGCCGCGATGCTCTCCGAGACGGGTCTGGACCCCGAGGCTCTCCGAGCGATGGTGACCTCACCCGCGGGGACCACGGCGGCCGGGATCCGGACTCTCGAGGCGCGAGCGGTCCGCTCCGCCTTCATGGAGGCGGTTGCCGCAGCCACGGAGCGGTCGCGCAACTTGCAGCGCTGAGCACGATGCCCAACCGCGTCGAGACGGTCTACTTCCTCTCCGACTACGGCGCGCGCGACGAGTTTGCCGGCGTCGTGCATGCGGTGATCGTGGCCGGCGCGCCCGGGGTCACGGTGATCGACCTGACGCATCAGATTCCGGCATTCGATGTCCGGGCGGGCAGTCACGCCCTCGTCCGGGCGGTGCCGCATCTGGGCGCCGGCATCGTGCTCGGCGTGGTCGATCCCGGGGTCGGGACGTCTCGGCGGGGACTGTGCATGGAGATTCCGCTTCCGGCTGGCGGAACCATGTACTTCGTCGGGCCCGACAACGGCCTTCTGGTGGCTGCCGCGGAGTCGGCGGGCGAGGCGCCGGTCAGCCGGGTGGTCGAGCTGCGGTGCGAGCCCTCGGATCCCTCCTTCGGGCGTGGTACGACCTTCGATGGTCGTGACGTCTTTGCCCCCGCGGTCGCCGCGCTGTGTCGCGGCATGGTGCCCGAAGACCTGGGCGAGGCCGTCGACCCGGCTTCCTTGGCCCGCCTCATCGGTGGCGTGGTCGAACACGGGCGTCTCCCCGACGGGCGGGCCTGTCTGCGGGTCGAGGTGACGTGGGTCGATCACTTCGGCAATGTGCAGCTGGCGGCGACCGTGGCGGACGCGCGGGTGGCGGGAATCCCGGTGGCGGGGAGCATCGAGCTGGCGGCGCGGCTCGAAACCGGCCGGTCCGACCTCGGCCAGTTGCCGCAGTCGCTGGTTCCCGACGGTGTGCGGCTTCGCTGCGTCGACGCGTTCGGCGAGCTGAGTCGGGGCGAGCTGGGACTCCTGGCCGACGCAAACGGACATCTCGCCGTGGTCGCCGGAGAGGCGTCGGCCGCGCATTGGCTCAATGTCGCCGCAGGCGAGCTGCTCGTCCTGGCCTGGTGATTCGGGCGGCCTGGCCGGGACGGGAGCCGGTCGATACCATCCGTCTCGGTGAGGGACGAGCAACGCCCGGAGCAACGAAGCGCCCCCTCCCCGACGCCGGGCCCTCTCGTCTCCAAGAGGATCCCCGAGGCGACCGTGCTGCGCCTACCGATCTATCAACGCATCCTCGCCGAGCTGGTGCGGACCGGCACCCGAACGGTTTCGTCGGAACGGTTGGCCGAGTTGGCCCGGGTGAACGCGGCCAAGGTGCGCAAGGACCTCTCGCTCTTGGGATCGTTCGGCACGCGGGGATCGGGTTACGACCCCGAGTACCTCATCGCTCAGATCGACCGTACCCTCGGCGTGGACGAGGACTGGTCCGTGGCCATCGTCGGCGTCGGGAACCTCGGCCGTGCCTTGACGAACTCCGCCGGGTTCGCCTCTCGCGGCTGTCACGTCACGGCGCTCTTCGACGTCGATCCCGCGGTGGTGGGAGAAGAGATCCGCGGCATCACGGTGCGCCACATGGACGAGATCGCCACGCTCAAGGCGGCCGAACGGCCGGACATCGGGGTGATCGCCACGCCAGGATGGGCCGCACAGGGCGTGGCCGACCTGCTCGTCAGGGCCGGCGTGACGTCGTTGCTCAACTTCGCTCCACGGGTCCTCACCGTGCCCCCGTCGGTACACCTGCGCTACGTCGACCTGTCGATCGAACTCCAGGTCCTGGGCTTCTACCGGGCCCGTCAGGACGAGGGGCCCGAGGACGAGCGCCCCGACACCGACTCGGCCCCGGTGAACGGGCCACCCGTGGCATCTGGCACTCTGGGGGTGCAGTCGGCACAATTGTGAGCCGACCCAGGAGGGAACCGAGTGTCCGTCGTCGTCATAGGGCTCCAGCACACGCAGGCCCCGTTGCCGTTGCTCGAGGCCACCGCGATCGCCGATGCCGACGTCCACAAGGTCCTCCGCGTGCTCAGCAACCGGCGCAACATCCAAGAAGCGGTCGTCCTCTCCACCTGCCTGCGCACCGAGGTCTATGCGGTCGTGGACCGCTTCCACGACGCGGTGGAGGAGATCTACGGAGTCCTCTCCGATCATTCGGGCATCTCCGCCGAGCAGCTGTCGGCGCACGCCCTCATCCGTTTCGACGACGATGTCACCGCGCATCTCTTCTCGGTCACCGCGGGCCTCGAGTCCGTGGTGACCGGTGAGACCGAGGTCGTCGGGCAGGTCCGTCGAGCTCTCCAACGCGCACAGGAGGAGGGAGCCTGCGGCCCCGTCCTGTCGGCACTCTTCCGCCATGCGCTCCAGACGGGCAAGCGGGTCCGCACCGAGACGGGCATCAGTGCGGGGACCACCTCCTTCGCCCATGCCGCCGTGGAGGTTGCCCGAGGTGCCGACCGATCAGGTCTGCGCGGAGCCCGGGTGGTGGTCGTCGGCGCCGGTCAGATGGGAGCGGGGGTGTGTCGGGCGCTCGCCGACATCGCCCCGGACGATGCGCCTGGTCGCGTGGTCGTGATCAACCGTTCCGCGGCGCGGGCGCGGGACCTGGCTCGCGACATGGGAGGCGCTCCGTTCGACACCAGGGCCGCGCCTCTCAGCAAGGTGGCCGCTGAGCTCGCGGCGGCCGACGTGGTCCTCTCCGCGGTGGCTGCCGAGTCCCATGTCCTGCAGGAGGCGGACGTGGTGGACGTGGCGGGACCGCTCAGGGTGATCGATCTCGGTGTCCCGCGCAACGTCGATCCTGCAGTGGGCCGCCGACCGGGCATCACGCTTCTCGACATGGACGTGTTGAGCGCGTCGGTGGCACGGGCGCTCGGCGATCGGCAGGAGGAGTCGGTGGCAGCCCGCGCCATCGTGGACGCCGAGGTGGAGCGTTTCCGCACCGCCAGCCGCCAGCGAGGTGCGGCACCGATCATCGCGTCGCTGCGAGCGCAGCTGGAGTCCCTTCGCATGTCCGAGCTCGAGCGGCACCGAGCCCAGCTGGCCGACCTCACCCAGCAGGAATGGGATCAGGTGGACGCCGCCACGAAGGCGGTGCTGGCCAAGATGCTGCACGAGCCCACAATGCTCTTGAAGGAGACCGCAGGCACGCCGCGCGGAGAGCGCCTGGTCGAGGCGCTCCGCATCCTCTTCGACCTCTAGGGGCTCGGTCGTGGCAACGCTCCGGCTGGCCACGCGTGGCTCGCCCCTGGCCAGACGCCAGACCGACATCGTGGCGGACCTGCTCCGCCGCTCCCATCCCGGTCTCGACGTCGAAGCGGTGGTCGTGCGAACGCAGGGGGACCGCGATGCGACCACTCCCCTGGACGCGATCGGGGGTCAGGGGGTGTTCGTGGCGGAGGTCGAGGCCGCGGTCGCCGACGGAAGGGCAGACGCGGCGGTCCACTCGGCCAAGGACATGCCCTCGACCATGCCCGATGATCTGGTCCTCGGTGCCGTGCCACCGCGCGCCGACGCCCGTGACGGGCTCGTGGGGAGCACGCTGCGCTCCCTCCCGGCAGGAGGCCTGGTCGCCACCGGGTCGGTGCGGCGCCGGGCCCAGTTGGCCTACCTCAGGCCGGACCTGGTGTTCACCGGACTGCGCGGCAACATGGCCCGCCGAGTGGCGGCGGCCGACGACGGAGTGGTGTCAGCCGTGGTGGTGGCCGTGGCGGCCATGGAGCGGCTGGGTTGGACGGACCGACTGAGCGACGTGCTCCATCCCCTCGACGTCCTGCCCCAGGCGGGGCAGGGCGCCATCGCCGTCCAGTGCCGCGTCGCGGACGACGGCACCCGGGAACTGCTCGGCGCCATCGACCACGAGCCGAGTCACCGCGCGCTGTGCGCCGAGCGCGCCGTTCTGGCGGAGCTGGGCGGCAGCTGCAGCCTTCCCGTCGGGGCCCTGGCCGAGACGGTGAACGGTGACGGGGCCGCCGTCGTCGGCGTGCTTCGGGTGTCCGGACTGCTCGCCAGTGCCGACGGTCGGACGCTGATCCGCAGGACCGGCCTGGGCCAGGACCCCGAAACGCTCGGCCGGGAGGTGGCACAGGCGCTGCTCAATAGCGGCGGGCGGGCCGTCGAGGGTTTCGACGCCACCCTGGCGGGGGGAGGCACGCAACGGTGACGGTGTACCTGGTGGGCGCCGGGCCCGGCGATCCCGGGCTGCTCACCCGTCGCGGCGCCGAGCTTCTGTCGCGAGCCCAGGTCGTCCTCCACGATCGGCTGGTGAGCCCTGCGCTGCTCGACCTTGTGCCGGACGGCGCCGTCGTGATCGACGTCGGGAAGGACTCCGCCACCGGTGGTGCCTCCGGCGCCTCGGTCACGGCGGCCCGGGGGCATGGTGACCATCAGAGGGAGATCTCGCGCCTGCTCGTCGAGCACGGGCGGCGCTCGGTCGTGGTCGTGCGACTCAAAGGTGGCGACCCCTTCCTCTTCGGCCGTGGGGGGGAGGAGGTGGACGCCCTCACCCGGGCGGGCATCTCCTGGGAGATCGTGCCCGGGGTGACCTCGGCCTTCGGGGTGCCTGGCGCCGTGGGCATCCCGGTCACCCAGCGGGGAGTGGCCTCGTCGGTCACCGTGGTCACGGGGCGCGTCGGTGAGCCGGGAACCGGGGCCCCCGACTGGGACGCCCTGGCCAGCGCCGGTGGGACGTTGGTCGTCCTCATGGGCATGACCACCCGCGCCGCCATCGCCGACGCGCTGGTGCGCGGGGGACGCGCACCGGAGACGCCCGTGGCGGTGATTCAGAACGGGACGACGTCGTCACAGCGGATGGCACGCACCACACTGGCCGGATTGGCGGAGGTCGAGCTGGGCCCGCCGGCCGTGATCGTCGTGGGCCCTGTCGCCGCTCTCGGTCCTTCCGAAGTGGACCGTGAGACCGGGAAGCCGTTGCAAGGTCGTACCGTGGTGGTCACGCGCGGCGGTGCGCGGGCCCGCGAGCTCGTCGACGCGCTCGAACGCGAAGGGGCCCGCACCATCGTGCTCCCGCTTACCCGCCAGGTCGATCCGACGGACGGTGGTGCGGGGTTGCGGTCCGCCGCAGCAGCAGCGGGGCAGTACGCATGGGTCGTTCTGACGTCGGTCAACGCGGCGGAGCGGTTCATGGGCGCCTTGCACGACGCACGCGACCTCGCCACGGCGCGGGTCGCCGCCGTCGGGCCCGCCACCTCCGCAGCGCTCCGGCGCGCCGGCGTGAAGGCTGACCTGGTGCCGTCCGTCCACGACGCACGGGCCCTCGTCGAGGAGTTCCCGCGTCCCGCAGCACCCTCGCGTCGTGTGTTGTTTCCCTGTGCGGACCTGGCCGCCGACGTCGTCACGGAGGGCCTGGCCGCGAAGGGGTGGGAGGTCGAGCGGGTGGAGGCCTACCGCACCGTGCCGGCCCCCCCGGCCGACCCCGCAGTGACAGAACAGGTCACTGGCGCCGACGCAATCGTGTTCGCCGCGGCCTCGTCGGTGCGTGCCTTCGGTGCGCTGCGCAGCCCGGACGCCGAGGTGATCCCGCCGCCACCAGTGGTGGTCTGCATCGGGGCGACCACGTCGTCGGCGGCCCGAGAGGTGGGGATGTCCGGTGTCTCCGAGGCGCAGAGTCCGACGGCCGAGGCCCTCGTCGCCGAGCTCGTGGCCCGACTCGCCGTGGCTCGCGGCGACGTCTCGTAGGCTCTCGTCATGGCCGGGACCTCGTGGTCGGCGCCGGGTTCGGGGGGATTCCCTTCCCGCCGTCTCCGGCGCGTTCGCCGCACCCCGGCCTTGCGTCGCCTGGTGGCCGAGACGCGCCTGAGCACAGATGACCTCGTCGCCCCCCTCTTCGTCCGGCACGGGCTCGACGATCCGGTTCCCATCGCCTCCATGCCCGGTGAGGTCCAACATTCGGTGGACTCGGTCGTCGTCGAGGCCAAACGCCTCGTGACGCTGGGCGTTCCCGGCGTCATCGTCTTCGGGGTGCCAGAGCACAAGGACGCGCTGGGCAGCGAAGCCTTCGATCGTGACGGCATCGTGCAGGTGGCGCTCCGGGCGCTCCGCGAGGCGATCGGCGACGAGCTCGTGCTGATTGCGGACCTGTGCCTGGACGAGTACACCGACCACGGCCACTGCGGTGTCCTCGGATCGTCCGGCGAGGTGCTGAACGATCCCACGCTGGAGCTGTACCAACGAATTGCCCTGGCCCAGGCGGAGGCCGGGGCCGACGTCGTGGCGCCGAGCGGGATGATGGACGGCCAGGTCGCCGCGATCCGTTCCGCCCTCGACGGCGACAACCGGGAGCACGTCGCCATCCTGGCCTACGCGGCAAAGTACGCCTCGGCGTTGTACGGCCCCTTCCGGGACGCGGTCGACGTCACGATTGCAGGAGGAGGCGACCGTCGCTCGTATCAGCAGGATCCTCGCAACGGGCGAGAGGCGTTGGCCGAGGTCGCGCTCGACGTGGCCGAGGGCGCCGACATGCTCATGCTCAAACCTGCCATGACGTCACTCGACCTGCTTGCGAGCGTTCGTCGGCGCGTCGACCTTCCGTTGGCTGCCTACCACGTGAGTGGTGAGTACGCCATGGTGAAGGCTGCGGCCGCGGCGGGATGGATCGACGGTCCCGCTGTCGCGCTCGAACAGCTCACCGTGCTCAAGCGCGCCGGGGCCGACTTCATCGTGACCTACTTCGCCGCAGCGGTGGCCGAGGCTCTCGGTGGGTGAGCACACCGTGGCCGAGGCCCCGGTCACGATGTCCAACGCGGAATGGTTCGCACGGGCCCGACGTGTGATCCCAGGTGGAGTGGACTCCCCCGTGCGCTCCTTCTCGTCGGTTGGCGGGACGCCCTACACCGTGGTCTCCGGGGACGGAGCGTTCGTGATCGATGCAGAGGGCAACCGGTACATCGACCTCGTCCAGTCCTACGGAGCAGTGCTGCTCGGCCACGCTCATCGGGCGGTGACGGCCGCAGTGGCCGAGGCGGCGGCCCATGGCACCACCTTCGGTGCGCCGACTCCTGGCGAGGTGTTGCTGGCCGAGGCGATCTGTGCGCGCGTGTCGCGGGGTGCGAGCAGATACGGCTGGTTTCGTCAGGGACCGAGGCAGCCATGAGTGCCGTGCGGCTCGCCCGTGGCGCCACAGGCCGCGATGGCGTGGTCAAGTTCGACGGTTGCTACCACGGGCACTCCGACGGTCTCCTGGCGGGTGGCGGGAGCGGGGTGGCCATGCTGGGCCTGCCCGGTTCGGCGGGTGTGTCCGCCGGAGCGGTGGCCGACACGCGGGTCGTGCCCTACAACGTCGTTCCCGAGCTCGACCAGCAGGTCGCCTGTGTGATCGTCGAACCGGTCGCCGCCAACATGAACCTGGTGCCACCGGTGCCGGGCTTTCTCGAGGGGCTGCGTCGGGCTTGCGACGTCGTGGGGGCACTGCTGATCTTCGACGAGGTGATCACCGGGTTCCGCCTCGGTCCCGGTGGTGCGACGGCATGGACGGGCGTCACGCCGGATCTGTGGTGCTTCGGCAAGGTGATCGGTGGTGGATTGCCGGTGGGCGCGTTCGGCGGTCGGCGCGAGGTGATGGGCGAGCTCGCTCCGGGAGGGCCGGTGTACCAGGCCGGCACGCTCTCGGGGAATCCTCTGGCCACCGCGGCCGGGTTGGCGGTGCTGCACGAGGTGGGTCCCGACGACTACGTCGCGCTGGCGGCGCGCTCGGCCCTGTTGGCCGAGGGGCTGGAGTCGGCCGTGTCGGAGGCGGGACTGCGCGCCGTGTCCTCGGTGGTGGGACCACTCGTCGGCCTGTTCGTCGCCCCCCCGGGGGACGAAGCACTCAGGAGACCGACTGACTACATGGCGGCGCGGGCCCTCGCCGGTGGCGAGACCTACGGTCGTCTCTTCCACGCCATGCTCCGACGGGGAGTGGCCCTGGCGCCGGGACCCTACGAGGTGCTGTTCCCCGGACTGGCCCACGACGAGCGGATCCTTTCCCAGGTGGTGGAGGTCGCGGCCGATGCCGCGGCCGAGGTCGCCGCGGCGGTCACCCTGGGCGAACCGGCCGACACGGCCGCACGCGGGGACGAAATGGACTGAGATGAAGCGGTGAGCGGTACCGCAGTCCCATCACCAAGACGGTGGCGATGGGCGACGCTCTCGGTGCTGTGCGTGACGCTCCTCATCATCAGTCTCGACACGACGATCCTCAACGTCGCACTGCCGTCCATCGTCCGCGACCTCCATGCGTCGTCGAGTCAGCTCCAGTGGATCGTCGACGCCTACGCGATCGTCTTCGCCGGCCTCCTCCTCACGCTGGGAGCGACCGGCGATCGCTTCGGGCGCAAATGGGTCTTCATGATCGGACTGGTCGTCTTCGCCGCGGGGTCGGCGTTCGCCGCCTTCTCGGGGAGCCCGGACCGCTTGACGGCGGCGCGAGCCGTCATGGGCGCGGGCGCGGCTGCGCTCATGCCCTGCACGCTGTCCATCCTCACCAACACGTTCCCCGACGACCGCGAGCGGGCCACGGCCATCGGCATCTGGTCCGGGACCGCAGGGTTGGGTGTTGCCATCGGTCCCGTACTGGGCGGGTTCCTCCTCGACCGCTACTGGTGGGGATCGGTGTTCCTGATCAACGTCCCGATCGCTGCCATAGGACTGGTCGCGACGATCTTCTTGGTCCCGAACTCGAAGAACCCGTCGGCCCAGCGATCCGACGTGACGGGCTCGCTCCTGACGATCTCGGGGTTCAGCCTGCTCCTGTGGGGGATCATCGAAGCACCGAACCGGACATGGACCTCGCCCGTGATCCTGGGCGCATTCGCCGGTGCGGCGCTCCTGCTCGTCTCCTTCGTCCTGTGGGAACGGCACAGCGCACACCCGATGCTCCCACTGCGCTTCTTCGGCAACCGGCGCTACAGCGTGGCCATCGCATCGCTCGCCCTCGTCCTGTTCGCGCTCCTGGGCATGTTCTTCCTCCTGACCCAGTACCTGCAGTTCTTTCTCGGCTTCACTCCGCTGAAGACGGGGCTGGCCATCGCTCCGCTGGCGATCGTCCTGTTGGTCGCCGCGCCCACCTCGGTCCTGGTCGTGCGCAAGATCGGGACGAAGCCTGTTGTTGCGGTGGGGATGCTCCTGATCGCGACGGGGGCGGGGCTGCTGGCGGGCACGTCCGTGCACGACACCTACCGCGACGCCTTTCCCTTCATCGCCGTGCTCGGTTTGGGTGTCGGGCTCTCGTTGGCCCCACTGACCGAGTCGATCATGGGCGCGGTGCCGCCGATGGAGGCCGGCGTCGGGTCGGCGACCAGTGACACCTCCATGCAGGTCGGCGGTGCCCTCGGCGTGGCGATCCTCGGGACAGCCCTCAATCTGCGGTTCCGCGACGCGGTGGCCCCCGTACTCGCTCACAAGCCGGTGCCGCCTCACGTCTCGTCGTTGATCGAAGGGTCGCTCGGCGGCGCACTGGCAGTCGCGACGCACCTCCCCGGCCAGGTGGGTCAGCCGCTCGAGTCGGCGGCTCGGCACGGCTTCGTGACCGGCATGGACCTCGGCTTCGCCATCGCGGCCGTCGTCGTCGGGATCGCCGCCGTGGTGGTCGCCCTCCTCCTGCCGTCGCGCGCCAAGCCTGGCGGAGCGACTGAGCCGCCTCTCAGGCAGCCGGGGCGTCGACCTCGAGGTCGGGGAGGAGGCGGGAGACCAACTCCATGGCACGGAATCCCAGTTCGGCGGGGCCGACGGCGTCAGGCCGCATGAGGTTGGACATGATGCGCAGGAGCTGGGACATCAGCAATTCGGACCGCATGCCGAGGGAGACGCACAGCCGCATGGCCTCCGGGTGCGAGATCAGGTGGACGAAGGCGCGGGCCACCTTGAAGTAGGCCCCGTACGCCGCGGCGAGCTCGCGGTCGTATCCGGCCAGCGCCGCTGTGCCCTCCCCGGCGAGCGCCCGACCGGCAGCGGCGGCGGCGAGTCGCCCCGTTTCGTACGCGTAGGCGATCCCCTCCCCGTTGAAGGGGTTGATGGACCCGCCTGCGTCGCCGGCCACCAGCACGTTGCCGCCGGCCCGGGGGCCGACGGAGAGGCCCATGGGCAGCTTGCCGCCCGTCGGCGGACCCAGGCAGGTGTCAGGCCCAAGGCCCCAGGAGACCGGCGCGTACTGCACGAAGGTGTCCATGAGGTGCGAGGTGTTGATGCCCTTCCAGCGCTGCTCGGTCGAGAGGAGCCCGACCCCGACGTTCACCCGCCCGTCGCCGACCGGAAAGATCCAGCCGTAACCCGGGACCACGTTGCCCTCCGCGTCCCTGATGTCGAGGTGTGACTCAATGAACGGGTCGTCGTGGCGGTCCGAGCGGTAATAGCCGCGCAGGGCCATGCCCATCGGGAGCTGGCGGTATCGGGCCGTCCCCAGCATCCGTCCCACACGCGAGTTCGACCCGTCGGCCACCACCACGTAACGCGCCTTGAGCGTGCGGGTGGCCCTCGCACCCTTGCCCTTCACCTCGACGCCCACCAGCGTGGGCAGCGGGCCGGTCCGCTCGGCCGTCTCGTCGAGCACGGGGGAGACGACCTCGGTCCCCTGCAGCATGGTCGCTCCCGCGTCGGCCGCGTGCTGCGCCACCAGTCCGTCGAGGTCGTGACGGGTGATGACGTACCCGTAACCGGGGAAATTCGGATGCTCGGGCCAGGCCATTTCGAGGCACTGGCCGAACCCGTAGGCGCGCAGTCCGTCGTAGCGGTGCGCCGAGTCGGACAGGGCACCCTCGAGACCCATGTCGGCCAGTTGCCGTACGGCACGCGGTGTCAGGCCGTCGCCGCAGGTCTTCTCCCTCGGGAACTCCTTCTTCTCGACCACGACCACGTCCCAGCCGGCCCGGGCCAGCCAGTAGCCGCAGGACGATCCCGCCGGTCCCGCGCCCACGACCAGCACGTCGTGGACGTGGGGAGCCCCACGGCGTCCGCGGGTGGTGGCCCGGGGGCCCGAGGGTCTTGCCCTCGCCGGGGCCTTCTTCGCGGCACGCGGCGCGGCGGCACGAGAGGACCCTTCGGGGGTGCTCGAGGGGGGAGCGGGGTCTGGAGCCGTCACGGAGGCATCGTAGGCCCACCGGAGGTGCCTCTGACCAGCGACGCGGATGTGCCGGGCGCCGGGGTCGCATGGTAGAAACGTCCGCAGTGGACCAGTACCTCCCGATCCTGATCCTGGGGCTGCTCGGCCTCGCCTTCACCGCCTTCTCGCTGGTGTCCTCGGCACTGCTGGCGCCTCGCAAGAAGCCGTCGGCAGCCAAGCTGGCGCCCTACGAGTGCGGCATCGTCCCGCGGCGTGGAGCCTCCCCAGCGCTTCCCTGTGCGGTTCTACCTGGTCTCCATGATCTTCATCATCTTCGACATCGAGATCGTCTTCCTCTACCCGTGGGCCGTGGTCTTCCATCAGATCGCCACGTTCGGCCTGATCGAGGTCATCGTCTTCGCCGCGGTGGTCTTCGTGTCGTTCGTCTATCTGATCGCCAACGGAGCCTTGACCTGGGGCCCGCCCAAGACGCTGCAGCCGGGCATGCCGAGTCGCACCTCGGAGTCGACCATCTCGCGGATCAGCGGGGCCCGCCCGACCTCGGGTGAGGCGGCCTGACGGATGGGGATCGAGGACCTCCAGCACAATTTCCTCACCGGTCGGATCGAGGACCTGGTCAAGTGGGCCCGCCGCAACAGCGTGTGGCCCGCCACCTTCGGGTTGGCCTGCTGCGCCATCGAGATGATGTCGGTCGGCGCTGCGGACTACGACATCAGCCGCCTCGGGATGGAGGTTTTCCGGGCCTCCCCGCGGCAGGCCGACCTGATGGTCGTGGCCGGGCGGGTGTCCCAGAAGATGGCGCCGGTGCTGCGCCAGGTCTACGACCAGATGATGGAGCCCAAGTGGGTCATCTCCATGGGCGTGTGCGCGTCGACGGGCGGGATGTTCAACAACTACGCCATCGTGCAAGGAGTCGACCAGATCGTGCCGGTCGATGTCTACGCCCCGGGCTGCCCCCCCTCACCAGAGACGCTGCTGCACGCGATCTTGACCCTGCACGAGAAGATCCGCACGGGCGAGATCACCCGTCGACCCGGGTCTTCGGTCCCGGCCGGCGAGCAGGCCACCGGGGGTTGGGTGCCGACCGTTCCCGACGCCGTGCGGGTGGCCACACCGCGGTGAGCGGGACCGCCTCGACCACCGCTCCGACGCCGGCGGAAGTCCTCCCGGAGGTGCCGCGGCTGCCCGACCGCTCCGTGGATCAGTTGGCCTTCCCCCAGCGAGCCACCTACACGCAGATGGTGGCGGCGTTCCGCGGCGCCGGTTTCGAGATGTGCGCGGACCTCTGCGCGGTCGACTACCTCACCCACCCGGGCCGGTCGCTCCCCGACGAGGTGACGGCCGAGCGCTTCGAGGTGGTGGTCAACCTGGTGTCGCTGTCCCTGCGTCAGCGCGTGCGGATCCGGGTGCAGGTGCCCGAGTCCGACCCGGTCGTCGACAGCATCGTGGATCTCTATCCGGGGGCCGACGCCATGGAGCGAGAGGCCTACGACCTGGTGGGCATCGTCTTCAGCGGCCACCCCGACATGACGCGCATCCTCATGCCCGAGGACTGGGAGGGCCACCCTTTGCGCAAGGACTACGGCGTGGGCCGGGTACCGGTGCAGTTCAAGGAAGCGCCGGGACCGCGGTGAGCGACGACCCGACCCTCAGCGGCGAACCCGCGCCGGTCGACGAGGCGGCCGCCCGGCACGAGACCGAGGCGCGCGTCCTGCTGGCCGAGACCTCGGAGGGCGCCCAGGAGCTGATGCCGCGGGGAACGACGACGGCGTCGGAGCTGCGCCAGGAGGTCGGCGCGGTGCTGCGCCTGCCCGAGGGCGGCTACGTCGACCCGGGCGACATCGACATCGAGCAGCACGACGACCAGACGATGATCATCAACATGGGGCCCCAGCACCCGTCGACCCACGGAGTGCTGCGCCTCATGCTCGAGCTCGACGGCGAGACGGTGCTGCGGACCAAGCCGGTGATCGGCTACCTCCACACGGGCATGGAGAAGACCGCCGAGGAGCTCACCTACGTCCAGGGCTCGACCAACGTGACGCGCATGGACTACCTCTCGCCGCTCAACAACGAGCTCGTGTTCTCGTTGGCCACCGAGGCCCTGCTCGGGGTGGAGCTCCCGCCGCGAGCGGTATGGATCCGCATGCTCATGTCCGAGCTCAACCGGGTCTCGTCCCACCTGATGTGGATGGCCACCAACGGCATGGATCTCGGGTCCACGTCAATGATGATCTACGGCTTCCGCGAGCGCGAGATGGTCCTCACCTTCTTCGAGAAGACCACCGGCCTGCGCATGAACCACAACTACATCCGCCCGGGCGGCGTGGCGGCCGACCTGCCCGACGGTTGGCGGGACGACATCGACGTCCTGTGCCAGACCATCCTGGCCCGTAGCTACGAGTATGACGAGCTGCTCACCGGGCAGCCCATCTTCCGCGAGCGCACCGAGGGTGTCGGCAACCTCTCGGCCGAGGAGGCCCTCGCGCTGTCGGTCACCGGGCCCATCCTGCGCTCGACCGGGGTGCCGTGGGACCTGCGTCGCACCATGCCGTACCTGGCCTACGACGAGCTCGACTTCGACGTGATCGTCGGGACCTACGGCGACAACTTCGACCGCTACTCGGTGCGCCTCAACGAGATCCGTGAGTCGATAAAGATCATCCGCCAGATCGCCGAGATCATGCCCGCGGGCGATTACCGCGTGCAGGACCGCAAAATCACACCGCCCCCCCGTGCCCGCATCGACGAGAGCATGGAGGCGCTGATCCACCACTTCAAGATCTTCACCGAGGGGTTCCGGGTGCCCGAGGGCGAGGTCTATGTGGCGATCGAGTCGCCGCGGGGCGAGCTGGGCTGTTACATCGTCTCGGACGGCACCTCCAAGCCCTACCGGATGCACATCCGGGGTCCGAGCTTCGTCAACCTCCAGGCGTTGCCGCTGCTGCTGCGCGGAGGCCTCATGGCCGACGCCGTGGCGGTGATCTCGTCGGTCGACCCGGTCATGGGGGAGGTGGACCGGTGAGCCACCTCAACGCGGACATCGCGTCCCGGGCCACCGAGCTGGTGGCGCTCTACCCGCACCGGCGCTCGGCGCTGATCCCGCTGTGCCACCTCGCCCAGGAGCAGGACGGCTGGCTCCGTCCCGAGGCCATGGAGGAGATCGCCGAGCTCTGCGGCGTCACTCCCGCCGAGGTCCGGGGCACGGCGACCTTCTACGACATGTTGCACACGGAGCCAGTCGGGACCTACGTCGTGGCCGTGTGCACCAACATCGCGTGCATGCTCGGCGGTGCGCTCGAGCTGCTCGAGCATGCCGAATCGACGCTGGGCGTGAGGGCCGGCGGGACGACGCCTGACGGGGAGTTCACCCTGCACGAGGCCGAGTGCCTGGCCGACTGCGACCGCACGCCCTGCGTGCAGGTCAACCACCGTTACGTCGGGGCGCAGACCCCTCAGAGCTTCGACAGCCTGATCGAGGACCTGCGTGCCGGTCGCCTGGCCGACACGGTCCCCTCGCATGGAACCTTGGTGCGCGTGCGGCGGAGCGTGGGGCTCCAGGCCGACCGCACCGCGGTGGCAGCCGAGCGGTCCCAGATGGCCGAGGCGCAGGCGGCGCGGGCCGCCGAGAAGGCGGCACACGAGAAGTCCGGCGGGGGAGCCTCTTGATGGCGACCTCCGAAGCCCCCAAGATCATCACGGCCCGGGTCGGCTTCGACGACTCCCACACGCTCGAGCGGTACCTGGCCACGGGCGGCTACGCCGGACTGCGCCAGGCGCTGACCATGACGCCCGAGGCCGTGGCGGCCGAGGTCGACGCGGCGAGCCTGCTCGGCCGTGGCGGAGCGGGGTTCCCGGCCGGTCGTAAGTGGTCGATGCTGCGGAAGAACCCGGTGACCTACCTGGTCATCAACGGCGACGAGTCCGAGCCGGCCACCTTCAAGGACCACCTGCTGGTCGAGCATGACCCGCACCAGATCCTCGAGGGCGTGCTGATCAGCGCCTACGCGCTCGGGGTGAGCCAGGCCTTCATCTACCTGCGGGGCGAGTTCGCCCTCGGGCTCGAGCGCCTGCAGGCGGCCCTGAACGAGGCCTATGCACACGGCGCCGTCGGCGCCGACATCTTCGGATCGGGCTTCTCGCTCGACATCGTCGTGCACCCCGGTGCGGGGGCCTACATCTGTGGCGAGGAGACGGCGCTGCTCGAGTCACTCGAGGGCAAGCGGGGGTTCCCGCGCATCAAGCCCCCGTACTTCCCGGCCGCCATGGGCCTCTACGGCGAGCCGACCGTGGTCAACAACGTCGAGACGATGTCGAACATCCCCTGGATCATCACCAACGGGGGCGCCGCCTTCGCCGCCCTCGGCGCGGGTCGCTCCACCGGGACCCGGTTGTTCGCCCTGGCCGGACACGTGCGCCGGCCCGGCAATTACGAGCTCGAGATGGTCAAGACGACCTTCCGCGACCTGATCTACTCGCCGTCCATCGGCGGGGGCATCCGGGCTTCGAACACGTTGAAGGCCTTCATCCCCGGCGGGGTCTCCGCGCCATGGTTCGGACCCGATCAGGTCGACCTGCCACTGGGGCAGGACGAGGTGGCCGAGGCCGGGTCCATGCTCGGCTCGGGCTCGGTGGTGGTCATGGACTCGGGCACCTGCATGGTCCGCGCCGCCTGGCGCATCACCAAGTTCTTCTCCCGTGAGTCGTGCGGGCAGTGCACCCCGTGCCGCGAGGGCTCGGGGTGGCTCGAGCGGATCATGCACCGAATTGAGCACGGCGCCGGCCGCGAGGAAGATCTGGACCTGCTCATGGATCTCTGCGACAACATCTCGCCCGGCGTGGCCTGGCCGCCACAGCAGACGACGATCTGCGTGCTCGGCCCATCCATACCCTCGTCCATCGCATCGGGCATCCGGATGTTCCGGGACGAATTCCTCGTGCACATCAAGGAAGGGGGGTGCCCCTTTGACTGATCAGGCCCGAAGCCCGCACGAGGACGAGCTCACCTTCACCCTCGACGGGCGCGAGGTCACGGCACGACCGGGCGAGCTGCTGATCGCCGCGGCCGAGCGGGCTGGGACCTACATCCCGCGGTTCTGCTACCACCCCCGCATGGAGCCCGTCGGCATGTGCCGCATGTGCCTGGTCGACGTGGAGGGACCACGTGGCGCCACCCTGACGCCGGCCTGCTTCGTGCCGGTCACCGGGGACATGGTGGTCGACACCACCAACGACCGGGTGAAGAAGGCCCAGGACGGAGTGCTCGAGTTCCTGTTGGCCAACCACCCCCTCGACTGCCCCGTGTGCGACAAGGGCGGCGAGTGCCCGCTGCAGGACCAGACATTGGCGTACGGTCCGGGCGAGAGCCGTTTCGTCGAGGAGAAGCGGCACTTCGAGAAGCCGATCGCCATCTCGGACCTGGTGCTGCTCGACCGCGAGCGGTGCATCCAGTGCGCCCGCTGCACCCGTTTCGCCGAGGAGGTGGCGGGCGAGGCGCAGATCGACTTCGCCGGCCGGGGCGAGCTCGTCGAGGTCTCGACGTTCCCGACCGAGCCCTTCTCCTCGTACTTCAGCGGGAACACGGTGCAGATCTGCCCGGTCGGCGCGCTGACGGCGACGCCCTACCGCTTCACCGCCCGGCCCTGGGACCTCGATCAGGTCGAGTCCACCTGCACCACCTGTGCGGTGGGCTGCCGGGTTGCCGTGCAGTCGTCGCAGAACCGGCTCACCCGCCTGCTCGGCATCGACTCGGACCCGGTCAACCACGGCTGGTTGTGCGACAAGGGCCGCTTCACCTATGAGTCGGTCAACGGCGACGAGGTGGCGGCCGGCCCGCTCCCCGGAGCGCTCGCCGACGAGGCCGTCGACGTCGTTCCGGCCACCGCCTCCCAGGTGGTCGGACTGGGCGTGACCCGGGGACAGTTCCTCGGCGAGGCCAGGGAGACCGGACGCTTCGAGCACGGGCGCCTGGTCGAGCCCATGGTGCGCAAGGAGGGCGAGCTGGTCCCGGTCAGCTGGGGCGAGGCGCTGGCGGCGGCAGCAGCAGGCATTTCTGCGGCCAAGGAGTCCGGCGGCGCCGACGCGGTCGGGGTCGTCGGAGGGGCTCGGCTCACGAACGAAGCGGCCTATGCATGGGCCAAGTTGGCCAAGGGGGTCATCGGGACCGACTCGGTGGACGCGCAGGTAGGCGACGGGCTCCCGGCCGACCTGGTGCTCGGCCTGCCCCGGGCCTCCATTGACGAGGCGTGCACCGCAGCGGTGCTCGTGACGCTGGCGGGCGACCTGCGCGAGGAGCTGCCCGTGCTGTTCCTGCGCCTGCGCGAGGCCGTCGTCGGTGGCGCCACCGCACTGGTCGAGATCGCCCCGACACCCACGGCACTCAGCGCGCACGCCACAACCGTGCTGCGGACACGCCCCGGCGATGCGCCGCTGGTGGCCCGGGCGCTGACGGGTGACCAGGGGGCGGCCAAGGCGCTCGACGCGCACCCCGAAGGCAGCGCGCTCGGGCCGGGCGCGCTCGAGCAGGCCCGCCGCCTGCTGGCCGCACACCCCGGGGGCGCCGGCATCGTGATCGTGGCCGGGCGCCCCTCGTACGCCGAAGCCGGGGAGGTGACCGCGGAGGCGCTGCGCACGCTGGCCACCGCACTGCCCGAGGCCAGGTTCCTGCCGGCGCTGCGACGCGGCAACGTCGTGGGGGCGCTCGACATGGGCCTCGCCCCGGGGCTCCTGCCGGGCCGGGTGACCCTCGAGGCTGGGCGGTCGCGCTTCACCGCGGTCTGGGGCTCGGTCCCCGAGGCAACCGGCCGTTCGACGGCCGAGATCCTCACCTCGATGGCCGCCGACGCGGGTGCCGGGGAAGACGGGCGGCCGCCCATCCGCGCGCTGGTGCTGCTCGGCGCCGACCCCCTGGGTGACTTCCCCGACCATGCCCGGGCGTTCGAGGCGCTGGCCTCGGGGCACTTCGTGGTGGCGGTGACGGGGCACCCCTCCGAGTCGGTCGACACCCACGCGGACGTCGTCCTCCCGTGCGCCGTCACCCACGAGCGACCGGGGACGACCACCAACATCGAGGGGCGGGTCAGCCGCCTCGGTCCCAAGCTCACGGCGCCCGGCTTCGCCTGGCCGGACTGGATGATCGCCGTCGAGCTGGCCGGGGCCCTGGGAGCCGACCTCGGGGCCCGCAGTGTGGCCGACCTGGCCGAGGAGCTCGAGCTGGCCGCGCCCGCCTACGCCGGGCTCACCCGGGACGTGCTGAACTCGGATGCCGCGCACGACGGAGTCCTGGTCCCGATCTCGGGACGGCGCGACCACGGCGGCGACGTCACCCCGATCGATCCCATTGCCCTCCCCGGCGTCGAGTCGGTGGAGCGTCAGGGGGCTCCACCGCGCGTGGGCACCGGCGGCAGCCACCTGGTCGGCGCACGGATGCCGGCGCTGGGGAGCCCGCCGCCCCTGGTGTCGTGGACCGGCACCGGCGGCGTCCAGCCCGAGCCACTGTCGATCCCCAAGGCCGACAGCTACTCGCTGCGCCTGGTGGCGGGCCGGCGTCTCTACGACGCCGGCAGCTCGGTCACCGGTTCCCCCTCGCTGACCCCGCTGGTGCCCGCGCTTGTGGCGCGGGCGAACCCCTATGACCTGGACCGACTCGGTGCGGTGACCGGAGATCGAGTCAAGCTGCGCTCGGCCCGGGGCGAGCTGGTCCTGGGGGCCGAGGCCGACGAGGGTGTGCCCCGCGGTGTCGTGGCCGTCGACTTCAACGTGCCCGACGGGGAGGCGACGCCCGGCAATGCCGTGGCCACCATCATCGACAGCCGTCAGCCGGTGACCGACGTGCGGATGGAGTCGGTGTGATCGCCGCCGTGCTTGCCGCGGCCGGATCGGTCGGGACCCAGGTGCTCACCCACAGCGCGAACGCCGGCAACGGCGACCCGCTGTACTACTTCGGGCTCAATTGGGAAGTCTGGTTGATCACGATCGTCAAGTGCCTGGTCGCCTTCATCGCGCTCCTCACCGCCACCGCCATGATGATCTGGTTCGAGCGCAAGGTGATCTCGGACATGCAGAGCCGAGTGGGGCCGAACCGGGCCGGGCCCTGGGGGCTTCTCCAGACGCTGGCCGATGGCACCAAGCTTGTCTTCAAGGAGGACCTGCTGCCCGACCGGGCCGACGCCTTCGTATTCAAGCTGGCGCCCTACCTCTCCGTGGTGCCGGCGGTGCTGATCTTCACCGTGGTGCCCGTCGGTGGCATCATCACCATCGGGAGCCACACCTTCGAGCTTCAGGTGGCCGACCCGCCCATGGGGATCCTTCTGGTGCTGGCCATGTCGGGCATCGCCGTGTACGGCGTGATGCTCGCCGGATGGTCGTCGGGCTCGAAGTACCCGCTGCTCGGCTCGGTACGGGCGTCTGCCCAGGTGATCTCCTACGAGGCGGCACTGGGCATGACCACGGTGATGGTCGTACTGGTGACGGGCTCCCTGTCGACCCGGGCCATCGTCGATTCCCAGGCCAATGGATTCTGGAACTGGAACCTGATCCGCCTGGGCTTCCTGCCCTTCATCTTCTTCATGATCGCCATCACCGCCGAGCTCACCCGGCCGCCCTTCGACCTGACCGAAGCCGAGCAGGAGCTCGTCGGCGGCTTCCACACCGAGTACTCGTCGATCCGCTTCGGCCTCTTCTTCCTGGCCGAGTTCATGAACACCATCACCATGTCGGCGATCGTGGTGACATTGTTCTTCGGCGGCCCCAACGGCTACATCTTCCACATCCCGGGGGCCACGATCTACATGCCGATCATCTACTTCCTGCTCAAGACGGTTGCGTTCTGCTTCATCTACGTCTGGTTCCGCGCCGCCCTGCCGCGCCTGCGCTACGACCAGCTGATGGACCTGGGGTGGAAGCGCTTGATACCCCTCACGCTCGGATGGCTCCTCCTGGTGGCGGCCATCGTGGCCTGGGGCTGGGGAGGCCTGATCCTGGTGCCGGTGGTCGTCGGCGCCTCCGTGCTGCTGATGCGGGCCAACCATCTCGGGGCCGGCCGCAGCGAGGAGGACCTGGTCATCCCGGCCATCGGCGGCAAGGTGACGCGGCCACCCCGTCCGGCCCGGCCCGGCGAGCGACCCCGCCTGCTCGGGGCCCAGCCGATGCCTGGTCAACCGTTCCCGGGAGGTGAGGCCTGATGGGTGTGGGCGACGAGGTCAAGGACCAGCTCTCGTTCCTGGGCGGGTTCAAGCTGACCTTCCAGCACCTGACCCGTCCCCGGGTCACCACGATGTACCCGGAGGAGAAGAAGCCAAAACAGCCGCGCCAGCACGGGCGCCACGTCCTCAACCGCTACGAGGACGGTATGGAGAAGTGCATCGGTTGCGAGCTCTGTGCCGGGGTGTGCCCGGCCGACTGCATCTACGTGCGCGGGTTGGACAACCCGCCCGACCACCCGGTCTCGCCGGGCGAGCGCTACGGGTACGTCTACGAGATCAACTACCTGCGCTGCATCCACTGCGACATGTGCGTCGAGGCGTGCCCGACCGAGGCCATCACCGAGTCGAAGCTCTTCGAGTTCTCCTTCACCAACCGCTCCGACGCCATCTACACCAAGGACGAGCTCCTGGTGAACGACGACGGCACTCCCAAGAAGCTGCCGTGGGAGGACTGGCGCGAGGGCGACGACGAGATGACCTCGGGCTGGATGCGGGCCACCTCCCCGGCGGGCAACGCGGCCTACGAGGGTGAGGTGCAGTGGTCCGGCGAGCTCGGCTACGGCGTGCGCCCCCCCGAGGGCGGGCAGTCGGGCAGGCGGGACGACGCCGCCACGGGGACCAAGCCGCTGCGCGAAGTGCTCGAGGCGCACCTGCTCGACGAGGACATTCCCCTGGCCCACCGGGGAATGCAGGGGAGGGTGTGGCGCGCCAAGAAGGGCGCGGAGCGCAACCGCCGGAAGATGGAGGACATGCGGGCGCGCATGAAGGGTCTACGGGCCGCCCGCAAGGCCGCCAAGGCGGACGCCGCCGAGGGATCCGACTGACCCATGTCGCAGCTCGTCCTCCTCGGTGCTTCGGCGCGCCCGACCTGGCCCGACATCCTGGTCTTCGCGGCCGCGGCCGCGGTGATCCTGATCGGCGCGCTCGGAGTGGTGACGTCGCGCAATCCGGTGCACGCCGCGCTCAGCCTGGTGATGACCCTCTTCGGTGTGGCGGTGCTCTTCATTGAGCAGGAGGCCGACTTCCTGGCCGCCGTCCAGATCATCGTGTACGCCGGCGCCATCGTCGTCCTCTTCCTCTTCGTGATCATGTTCCTCGGCGTCGATCGGGCCGAGGACATCAGCGTCGAGCCGCTGGCCGGCCAGCGCCCGCTGGCCGTGGTCTTCTCGGTCGTCACCCTCGGGGGTGTGCTCGCCATGGCCGCCACGTCGCACTGGGTGACCGGGGCCCGGCAGGTGGTGGGACCGATTCAGGGCCACGTGGCCGGACCGGGGTCGCCGGCGGGTGAGCCGGCCCAGCTGGGTAAGCAGCTGTTCACCACGTACCTCTTCGCCTTCGAGGCCACGGCCGCGCTGTTGGTGATCGCCGTGGTCGGCGCCGTGGTGTTGGCCCGACGCCCGCCCTCGGCCCACGCGGACATCACGGACGAATCCTCCGAGAGCGAGTTGCCGGCATGAGCCTCTCGGGAGCGTGGTACCTCGGGCTGGCCGCGCTCGTGTTCACCATCGGCGCCATCGGGCTCCTGGTGCGCCGCAACGTGCTGATCATGTTCATGTGCATCGAGCTGATGCTCAACGCGGCCAACCTGACCTTCGTCACCTTCGCGCGCATGCTGGGCGACATCGGCGGTCAGGCCGTCGTGTTCTTCGTTCTCGTGGTGGCGGCCGCCGAGGTGGTCGTGGGCCTTGGGATCGTGGTCACCAACTTCCGCCGCCGCGAGACGACCGTCGCGGACGATCTGAATTCGTTGAAGGGCTGACGCGTGGTCCATCTCGCCTACCTCATGCTGCTGCTGCCCCTGGCCGGGTTCCTGGTCCTCGTGGCCTTCGGTCGTCGCATGGGCGATCCTGCCGCCGGGTGGGTGGGGACGGTTGCCGTCGGAGGCGCCTTCGTCGTGGCCTGCATCGTGCTGGCGGGCCTGCTCGGGCTGCCCTCGGACCACCGGGTGGTGGTGCACGACTACTTCACCTGGTTCAGCGCGGGGAACCTGACCGTCCCCGTGGGCACCTTGGTGGATCCGCTCTCCATGACGATGTGCATGTTCGTCACCTTCGTGAGCGCCTTCATCCACCTCTACTCCATCGGGTACATGAAGGGTGACCGGGACTACACGAAGTTCTTCATCTACCTGAACCTGTTCGTCTTCTCCATGCTCCTCCTGGTCCTGGGGAACAACCTCCTGGTCACCTTCGTGGGCTGGGAGGGCGTGGGCGTGTGCTCGTACTGGCTGGTCGCCTTCTGGTTCCAGCGCGAGTCGGCGGCGTCGGCGGGCAAGAAGGCTTTCATCTACAACCGCATCGGGGACGCCGGGTTCCTGCTGGCCATCTTCTTGCTCTTCGAGAAGACCGGGACCGTCCAGTACGAGAGCGGGCCCGGCGGCGGCATCTTCGGGCAGCTCTCCCACCTTGGCGGGGGCACGGCCACCGCGGCCGTACTGCTGCTGTTCCTCGCCGCGGCGGGCAAGTCGGCCCAGATCCCGCTGTTCAACTGGCTGCCCGACGCCATGGAGGGCCCGACCCCCGTGTCGGCCCTCATCCACGCCGCCACCATGGTCACCGCCGGTGTCTACCTGCTGTGCCGGATGAATCCGGTGCTGCACCTGACCGCGACGGGGACGGAGGTCGTCGCAACGATCGGAGCGGTCACGGCGTTCGTGGCGGCCACCATCGCCTGCGCGCAACAGGACATCAAGAAGGTGCTCGCCTTCTCCACCGTCTCACAGATCGGCTACATGATCCTGGCCGTCGGCACCGGCGCCTACGTCGCGGCCGTGTTCCTCATGGTGGCCCACGCCTTCTTCAAGGGCCTGCTCTTCCTGGGGGCGGGTTCGGTGATCCACGGGCTCCACGACGAGCAGGATCTCAAACGCATGGGTTCCCTGCGCCGCTACATGAAGTGGACCACGGTCACCTTCACCATCGGTTACCTCGCCATCGCCGGTATCCCGCCGCTGTCGGGCTTCTGGGCCAAGGGCGACGTGCTCGACAACGTCTACGCCCATTACAAGGTGCTCTGGATCATCGGGCTGTTCACCGCCGTCCTGACCGCGTACTACATGAGCCGGCTCGAAGTCCTCGCCTTCGGCGGTCAACCCCGATTCGAGAAGCCCGGCCCCCACGGCGAGCCGGCGTTGGCCACTCCGCACGAGTCGCCCTGGATCATGCGCATTCCGCTGATCGTGCTCGCCTTCTTCGCCTTCTTCGCCGGAGCGCTCGACCTGCCCTGGGTGCACACCCGCGGGCTACGAGAATTTCCTCGCCCCCGTGTTCGCCGGCACGCTCTACAACGACAAGCTGGGGGACGGGCCCATGTGGTATCTCGCACTGGCCGACATCGCGGCGGCCCTCATCGGCGTGATCATCGCAGTCTGGCTCTGGCGTGGGGCCGAGGTCGATCAGCCGGCGCTCGAGCCGGCCTTTCTGCAGCGGGTCTGGTACTGGGACGACTTCTACGACCTGGTGATCGGGCGGCCCAGCCAGCGGCTGGCCACCTTCTGTGCCTGGGTCGTCGATGCCCGGGTGATCGACGGCGCCGTCAACGGCACAGCCCACCTGGCCAAGGTCACCGGCGCAGCGGCCCGGCGGCTGCAGACCGGCTACGCGCGCAACTACGCGCTCGGTATCGCGCTGGGGATGGCGCTGATCATCGCCTTCATGCTGAGCCGGGTGTGGTGGGGCTGATGCACTCCGTGCCGTTCCTCACCCTGCTCGTCTTGATCCCGGCCATCGGCGCCGCGCTGCTCGGCCTCCTCGGTCTCGACAAGCGGTTCCCCCGCGAGCTCACATTCGCCCTGGCCATCATCACGTCGCTCGTGACCCTGGGCTTCGCCGTGGCCGCCCTGATCGCCATGAAGGTGCACGACGGCGGCTTCCAGCTTGTCTCGGACCATGCCTATACGGGGTCCAGCCTGGGTGTGCGCTGGTACCTCGGTGTCGACGGGATCTCCATCTTCCTGGTGCTTCTGACCGCGTTGTTGTTCCCGCTGGCCATCGTGCTCGGGCGTGACCGTGCCAACGAGCGGGTCTATTTCGCCTGGCTGCTCCTGCTCGAGGCGGCGGTGATGGGCAGCTTCCTCTCGCTCGACCTCTTGGTCTTCTTCTTCATGTTCGAGCTGACCCTGGTGCCCGCGTACTTCATCATCGCCGGGTGGGGACATCAGCGCCGTGCCTACGCCGCGGTGAAGTTCTTCCTGTACACCTTCCTCGGGTCGGCCTTCTTGCTCGTCGGGATCCTGGCACTCGCCTTCATCCACCAGTCGCAGACCCACGTCCTGACCTTCTCGCTCGGCCCCCTGATGCGGACCCACCTGACGGGTGCCGAGGGTGTGCTGCTCTTCTCGGCCTTCACCGCGGCCTTCGCCGTCAAGGCGCCTCTGTTCCCGTTGCACACCTGGTCACCCGACGCGTACACCGAGGCTCCCGAGGAGGCCTCTGTCGTGCTGGCGGGCGTCCTGGCCAAGTTGGGCACCTACGGCATCATCCGTTTCGATCTCAGCTTGTTCCCCCAGGCCACCCGCACCCTGGCCCCGCTGGTGTTGACGCTGGCCGTCATCGGCATCGTCTACGGAGCCATCGTGGCCTGCGCCCAGCGCGACATGAAGCGGCTCGTCGCGTACTCGTCGCTCGCCCAGATCGGGTTCATCGCGTTGGGGATCGTGGCGCTGAGCCCCCAGGGCCTGGCCGGTGGCGTGCTGCTGATGGTCAACCACGGCCTCATCGTTGGAGCCCTGTTCATCCTGATCGGCTTCCTCTACCAGCGCCGCGGCACCTGGCAGACCGGCGAGATCCGCGGGCTCCAGAAGGCGGCGCCGGTCATGGCCGCGGTGTTCACCGTGGCGATGCTCGCCTCCATCGGGGTGCCCGGGCTGAACGGCTTCGTCAGCGAGTTCCTCGTGCTCTCCGGCACATTCATCACCCATCGCTGGTGGGCCGTGGTCGCCGTGCTCGGGGTCATCGTGGCTGCCATCTACCTGCTGTGGGCCTACCAGCAGGTCTTCCACGGCGAGCCCCGCCCCGACGACGAGCGGACGCCCGACCTCGTCACCGTGGAGCGACTGGTCATGGCACCGCTGCTCATCCTCATCGTCTTCCTGGGCGTGTACCCCAAGCCGGTGCTCGATCGGATCAACCCGACCGTCGACCAACTCGTCGCCCACGTCGAATCGGTCACGTCCCACGGCCAGCCGACGGTGCCGGTCGCCCGCAGCACGGGAGGACTGAAGTGATCGCGCCCCTCTTTGCCGCGACGCACACCACGTCCAATTCAATCGCCGTGCCCCCCATCCGCTGGCTGGCCATCTTGCCCCCCATCATCATGATCGGCGGCGCCGTCCTCCTCCTGGGTGTGGCCTCGCTGGTACGCCGGCCCTTGCGGGTTGCCGTGAGCACCGTCGCCACGGTGGTCATCTCGGGCGGGGCGCTCGGGATCGCCCTTTGGCAGTGGGCCGACGTGCAGGACCACGGTCCGCACACCTACGTCGCCCAGGCCGTGGTGATGGACGGCTTCAGCGTCCTGGTCATCATGCTGGTCGCCATCGCCATGCTGCTGAGCCGCGCTGGTGGCCGACGGATACCTGCGGCGCGAGGGGGTGCAGGGGGCCGAATTCCACGTGCTGGCCATGGTCTCCGCCTCGGGCGCCATGGTGATGGCGATGGCCAACGACCTGATCGTCATCTTCCTCGGGCTCGAGATCCTCTCCATTGCGCTCTACGTGCTGACCGCCTTCAACTACCGCCGGTCATCCTCGGGCGAGGCCGCGCTCAAGTACTTCATTCTGGGCGGCTTCTCGTCGGCCATCTTCGTGTACGGCATCGCGCTGACCTACGGTGCCACCGGGTCGACAAACCTCACCCAGATCTCCGACTTCCTCTCGAAGAACGTCCTGCTGTCGAACGGGCTCCTGCTGGCCGGGCTCTCCCTCATGCTCGTGGGATTCGCCTTCAAGATTGCGGCGGTGCCGTTCCACATGTGGACCCCCGACGTGTACCAGGGTGCGCCCTCACCGGTGACCGGGTTCATGGCCGCCGTGGCCAAGGCAGGCGCTTTCGCCGCGATGCTCAGGGTGCTGGTCTCGTCTCTCGGGGTGGTGACGAGCGATTGGCGGCCCGTCGCCTACGGGCTGGCCGTGCTCTCACTCGTCCTCGGCGCCTTCGTGGCGCTGCGCCAGCGCGACGTGAAGCGGATGCTGGCGTACTCGTCCATCAACCACGCCGGCTTCATCCTCCTCGGCGTGGTGGCCGGTACGGCCCGGGGCGTCAGCGCGTCGCTCTACTACCTCTTCGCCTACATGATCATGTCAGTCGGCAGCTTCGCCGTGGTGACGGTGCTGGGGCGCCAGGGCGACGCCGACCACGATCTGTCGCGCTACCGCGGCCTGGCCGGACGCCAACCCGTGCTGGCTCTGGCCTTTGCGGTCTTGTTGCTGGCCCAGGCGGGAGCCCCGTTCACCACGGGCCTGTGGGCCAAGGTCCAGGTCGTCTTCGCTGCCGTCGACGCCGGCTACGTGCCGCTCGGGGCCATCGCCATGGTGACCGCGGTGGTGGCTGCATACTTCTACCTGCGGGTCGCCGTGCTCATGTACGCCGGGGGGGGACTCGGCGAGGCAGAGGGAGGTGCAGGCGGCTCGTCGGCCCTCGGCGCGGGGGACGCCATGGTGGGCGGGAGCACGATCGAGCTCACCGCTCCGGCCGGGAGCGCCGAAGGCCGCGCAGGGGGTGTGGAGACAACGGGCAATGGCGGACTCGAGTGGGCCACGCCGGCGGCGGTCGCAGGTTCGGTGACCACCCTCAACGAGCAGATCCTTCTCGACGACGAGGCCACCGGAGCATCGGAGCCGACGCCCGACCGGGTACCCGTGCCGGTGCTCACCAGCGTGGCCATCGGGCTCTGCACGGGCGTGACCGTCGTCTTCGGGGTGTGGCCCCAGCCGCTGATCGACTTCGCCCACCAGGCGACGCTCTTGTTCCTGCCGCACTGAGCCAGCCGACCTCACCGAGGCCGAGCCACGTCCCGCAGGTCAGGCCGTCGGCATCTCGTGGGTCATGACGGTGGCGTCGGTCATGTCCATGACCTTGTCGAGATTCGCGGCAATCTCCTCGGGGCTCACGCCCTCGGTTCCCGTGATGCCCTGAGTCTCGACGACCACGACGCGCTGCACCTGGGAGTTCCCGCACACGAACGTCTCGGCGGTCAGCTGGCACGATTCGTGTGCGAAGAAGATGACGGCCGCCGACACGTACTCGGGCTTCATCCCCTCGAACCATTCACTCTTGAACCATTCGACCGGCTGATCGAAGTGGAAGGCCAGGACCTCGGGCGCCGACAATCGGGTATTGCCCCGCGGGCAGATCTGATTCACCCGGATGCCGAAGCGTTGCCCGTCGAGTGCCAGCGCGCGCGTGAAGGCGAACACCCCGCCCTTCGCCCCGCAGTAGCTCGCCGCCTTGGGCACGTTGCCCAGCATGGCCTCGGACGCGGTGTTCACGATGTTCCCGCCGGACGCCTTGATGTGGGGCCATGCCGCCTTCGTCGTCCACACCGTCGAGTAGTACTGGTGGCGCGTCATCCGCTCGATGCGCTCGGAGGTCTGATCGTCGAGCCAGTCCGGGTCGGCGATCCCAGCGTTGTTCACCAGCACGTCGAGCTTCCCGAAATTGTCGATGGCGGTCTGCACCGCCCGCGCCGCCTCGGCTTCGACGGACAGGTCCGCGAACACTGCGATCGCCTCGCCGCCGGCAGCCTCAATCTCCTTGGCGACCTGTTCGGCCGGTTCGGGCGACGAACCCAAGCCGTTGAGCTCCATCCCGTAGTCGACCACCACGACGCGGGCGCCCCTGGCCGCGAGCTCCAACGCGTGACAACGCCCGAAACCGCGCCCCGCACCCGTCACAATCACGGATTTCCCGTCGAATCTCAGCTCGTCCATGCCCGCATCCCCCCTGATCGACGTGTGTCGCAGGGACTATAAGCCCGACCTGGTGCAACGGCAACGGCAACGGTCGGGAGGTCCTACGACGGTTCCGGGGCGTTCTTCGGTCGCTGGTACATGCCCACGACCGCCGTGGTCCCTCCGTCGACGGGCAGGTTCTGCGCCGTGACGTGCAGCGACTCGTCGCAGGAGAAGAAGAGCACCGCGTAGGCGACATCCCAGGCATCACCCATGCGACCGAGGGGTGTCATGCGCTTGCCCATGGCAACGAGGTCTTCCTTGCTCTCGACCACTCCGGAGCCGATCAGCCCCTCGCTCGAGTGCTGCGTCGCCACCCACGAGGGCAGCACCGAATTGCAGCGGATGCCCCACGGGGCGTAGGTGACCGCCAGCTTGTGCGTGAGGGCGTCGACTCCCGACTTCGAGATCCCGTAGGCGAAGAACGATCCACCCGCGGTGCGCGAACCCGCCGACGAGGTGTTCACGATCGTGCCGCCACCCTGCGCCTGCATGAGGGGGATCGCCGCCCTCGCCGTCAGCCACATGGCGCGGAGGTTCACCTGCATGATCTTGTCCCAGGCTTCGACTTCGAGGTTCAGGGCATCGGTATCCCCCGCCTCGGTCGCCACGTTGTTGACCAGGGCGTCGACGCGCCCCATTTTGGCGTGCGCCTCCTCCACCAACCTGGCGCAGTCCTCCGGATTGCCGACATCGGCCGCGATGGCGTGGGCCCGGCCGCCGTTGGCCTCGATTGCCTTGACGGTCTCCTGGGCCCGCTCCATCTCCCGGTCGACGGCACAGACTTCGGCACCCTCGCGGGCGAACAGCTCGGCGACGGCGCGACCGATGCCGACGAACTCGCTGGGCAACTGACCGGCCCCGACGACGACGGCCTTCTTCCCCTGCATGCGTCCTGACACTGGCATCCTTTCGTTGGTGGGTCTGGTTCGGACCGGCGACCGGTCTCGGGCACGCGTCGGCACCGACGCGAGCTGATGCGAGCGCCCGGGGCTACCCCGCTCGCGTGAAGCGTGGCGCCTCGACCGTGTTGGCGACGATGCCGCGCCTCGGGGAAGGGGCGATGACCTTGCGTAACGTCCGAGCCGGTCCCTCCAGGCTCACCGAGGGCCGCGCGTGCTGGACCGCGAGGTTGTCCCACAGGACGAGATCGCCGTTCTTCCATTCGTGCCGCCACGTGTTCGCCGGGCTGTAGAGATGGGCGAAGAGCTCCTCGAGCAGTTCCTCGCTCTCCTCAGGCGGCAGGCCCACGATCTCGCGCGTCATCATCTGGCTCACGTAGAGCATCGTCGCACCGGTACGCGGGTGGGGGTTTCCGATCGGCGTGATGGTGTACTCGTCGGTGTCCCTGATCGGCCTGAGCAACTGATCCTTGTTGTCACCCCGCTGCTGCTGGCCCGTGATGTGGAGGGCCTCGCGGTTCTCCACCCGGGAACGAAGGTCGTCGGGCAGGGTGTCCCAGGCGTTCGTCGTGCTGGCAAAGATGGTGGGGACCGAAGGCTGCTCGACGTCGAGGGCGTAGAGCGAGAGCAGCTGCATGGGGGTGGCCGACCACATCATGTCGGAGTGGTAGAGCAGGCTTCCGAACGGCGCGTTGCCCCCCTCGTCCCGGTTGGAGATGTTGGTGGGATAGAGGTGGGCCGAACTCTCCGTGGCGGTCCTCTCCGGCTGGTCGGTCGTGGTCAGGACCCCGGCGAGGTACTTCTGCTCCTCCGCGTCGATGTCGATGTCCCGCAAGACGAGGACGCCGCGCTCGTCGAAGGCGTTCCGCAGGGTCGTGCAAGTGTCCACGTCGAGGTCGGCGTGGACGTCGAGGCCTTCAACGAGGGTTCCGAACACGGGGGAGATGTCGCAGAGCTGGAGCGTCATGGTGGTGTGCCTCGCCGTCGTCCAAACGTGCACGATCGCACGCCACTATAGGTTGCGGCCTCAGGAGCAGAGCATGGCGCCGCCCCGGCGGAGGCGGGCTGCGACGGGTACCATCGCAGCCGGTGGTCGACCGGTCGAATCGGTGGTGGGGTGGGCGATCCGCCCTGATCACCGCCTTGTGCCTCGGCTGCGCCCTCCTCTTCGGGTTGGCCGTCGCCATCGGGGCGTCGCTCTCGGGTCAGGGAAGCGGCCTGGTCGTCTCCGGAAACGCGCATCCCAGCGGGGCGACGGGGAGCACCGGCTCGGAATCGGGCGCCACCGGGGGTGGAAACTCGGGTGCGGGCACGGGCATCTCGTCGGGAACCGGCTCCTCGGGCGCGACGGGTGCCACCGGGGCAACCGGCGATTCGGGAGGCACGGGCACTTCGGCGGACGTCTCGAGCGGTTCGTCGGGCAGCACGGGCGCGGGCGGTACGGGGACCGGCGCGACGTCCGCCCGCAGTAGCGCGCACTCCGGTGCCGGTGCCGGTGCCGGTGCCGGTGCCGGTGCCGGTGCAGGAGCGGGTACGGGGAGTCAGAGCAGCCAGCGAGGTGCCGGAGGGTCGGGAACGCGTGGCTCGCAGGGAAGCTCCCAGGGGGCGAATACCGGCGTGGCGGGATCTTCGGGTGCCGGTGCGGGTGTGGGTGCGGGAGGCGTTGGGAACTCGGGGGCCGACTCGGGCGGGCCGGCGGGTTGAGGCGGGGAGACCTGGTCCGCCGAAGGGCTGAGTCCGGACCGGCTCAGGTGAGGCGCAATGTCTCGAGCGGCTCGAGCCGGGCGGCCTTGATGGATGGGAACAGCCCGGCCACCACGGCGACGATCAGGGCCAAGCCCATCCACAGCGGGATCGCCGCGTAGTCGATCACCACGACCCACCCGGCGACCGCCGAGACGCCGTAGACGACCCCGACGCCGACCGCGGCGCCGATCAGCCCGCCGAGCAGACCGACGAAGAGCGATTCCAGCAGGAACTGCGCGCCGATCTTCGACCGGCTGTGCCCGACGGCCCGGCGGATCCCGATCTCCGACGACCTCTGGATCACCGAGATCGACATCACGTTGGCGATACCGATCCCGCCGACCGTCAGCGCCAGCAGGCCCGCCAGGAGCGCCACCTGCTGCAACGTCTTGTTGGCCTGGGCCGCCGCCTGGAGCACATCACTCGGGATCTGCGTCGACACCTGGTCGGACCCGCCCAGGCTGATGGCAGTGGGGATGGCGCCGGCGGTGGCCTGGGTGGTGCCCGGTGCGGCGCGGATGTAGATCTGGTTGGGGTGGCCGTTCGTGCCGAGGATGTGCTTGGCCGCCCATTCGGTCACGAACACGGCGTTGTCCAGCTCAGGATCGAGGGGGACGGGACCGAGGACGCCGACCACGGCGAAGTTGGCGGTGTTGAGCCGGATGGTGCGGGCTTCGCCAGGCAGATAGCCGTACTGCTTGGCGATGCCTTCGCCGAGCACCACGGCCCTCGTATGGAGCTGAAGGTCGGCGCCGTCGAGCCATCGACCGCTGGTCACCGGGACCTGGAGCACGGTCGGCAGTCCGACACCGGCGGCGCGCACCGGCACCGGAAAAGCCTCGTAGTAGGTCTTGGCCCCCTGCGTCGGGACAGAGACCACGCCCGAGAGATTGGCCGTGGCCGCGGCGGCGGTCACGGTGGACACCGATTCGACCCGGGCCACCGCGTCCTGGGGGAACGTCGGGTTCTGCGAACCGAAGGTGCCACCGGCCTGGGCGATGATGAGGTTGGTGCCCAGCTGGGCCAGCTGGGCCTGCAGCTGGCCCTTGGCGCTTTCGGTCAGTCCGATGGCGCACACCATTGCGGCGACGCCGATGATGGGCCCGAGCATGATGAGGAGCGTCCTGACCTTCCGGGCGGTGAGCCCGGTCAGGGCCACGTTCACCAGGTCCCGTGTCTCGCTCACCCTGTCGCCTCCGCCAGCAGCACGTCCTCCACGATGGTCCCGTCTCGCATGGAGATGCGGCGCTGCGCCGTGTTGGCCACCGTCGGGTCGTGGGTCACGATCACCACGGCTCGAGCCGGAGTGCGGAGGCCCTTGAACACCTCGAGGACATGCGCGGCGTTGGCCGAGTCCAGCGCACCGGTCGGCTCGTCGGCCAGCACCATCAGTGGATCGGTCACCAGGGCGCGCGCCAGCGCCACCCGTTGCTGTTCGCCTCCCGACATCTGTACCGGGCGGTGGTCGACTCGTGCACCGAGCCCGAGCTCCTCGAGCACGCCACGCGCCTTCTCCTTGCGCTCACGCGGTCGCATGTCGCGGTAGAGCAGCGCGGTCTCGACGTTGCCGAGCGCGGTCAGGTGGGGGATCAGGTGGAACTGCTGGAAGACGAACCCGATGGAGTCGCCGCGCAGCCGGGAACGGGCCGCGTCATCGAGCGTGCTGACGTCGTGGCCGGCCACCCACACAGATCCGGCGCTCGGAAGATCGAGAACGCCGAGGAGTCCGAGCATCGTGGACTTCCCTGATCCCGAGGGCCCGACGATCGAGATGAACTCTCCGGGACGGATCTGCAGGGACACGTCACGCAGCGCGTGTACGACGACCTCCTCGCCGTAGAGGCGCGAGACGTGCTCGAGCTCGAGCAGGGGCTGGTCTCCCGGTCCGCATCCCGGGACCGCAGATCGTGTCGGTGCTGCGCGGTTCACGACGCCCGATCGACTTCGACGACCACGGTCTGTCCCGCGCGCAACCCACTCTTGACCTGAATGTAGGAGCCCTCGGTCAGACCGGTGGTCACGGGAACCTCCGTGATGCGCCCACCGTGCGTCACGTCGACCACTCGGACCACATCCCGACCCGACCCGTTCTGCTTCACGGCGGCGATGGGCACGGTCAGGGCGTTGCCCTCCTGTTGGGTCACGACCGTGATTGAGACGGCCGACCCGTCGGCGCCGTCGAGACCGGCAGCCTCGATCTTCCCCTGGTAGACCTGCTGCCCGGCCTGCCCCGGGGTGGTCGAGGCGAGCTCGGTCGGGGTCGAGTCCAGCTCGGTGATCGTGCCGGTCACCGACGAGGTGGCCCCGTTGATCTGCACGGTGCACGACTGACCCACCGCGAGCTCGGTGCGGTTCGAGGCCGAGGCATTGAGGGTGACCGTCAAGGTCGGCTCGGTCAGCGTCAGGATGTTGGTCCCCGGTGCGACCGGTTGACCGGCCTTCACGTGCACGGTGCCGACGCGCGTCGGCCACGAGCCCACGATCATGTCGGTCGGTTCGAACGTGATGTTGCGTTGCAGGGACTGGATCGTCACGGTGACCTGGGTCTGACCGGGCAGGAGGAGGGCCGTGCCGGTGAGCGGCTCATAGCTCTGCCCCGGTTGCGCGGTTCCCGCCACCGCGAAGTTGACCGATGTGCTCTGGGTCGGAGGTTGCGACGCCGTGATGACGAAGGTCGCCGTGCCGCCCTGTGCCACGTTGCCGGAGCTCGCCGAGAGGGTGAGCTTCGGGACGATCTGCGAGGTGATGGTCACCGACGCGCTCGACGGATTCCCGATCTGGTAGGACGCATTGGCAGCGAGCGACACGGTGAGGACCCGGTCGGGCTCGACGAGGTTGTCGGTGACGGTCGGGATCTGCACCGCGACGGATGTCTGACCTGCGGGAACCGTCACCGCTCCTGCCGGAACGACGTAGTCGGTTCCCGGGGCCGCCGCCCCGCCGAACGAGAGTGTGATGGGCAGCGGGGTGGTCATCGCCTGGCTGAGCCCGATCGAGATGGCGTAGGGCTCACCTTTCTGCAGGTATGTCGTCGCCGAGGTGAGGGTGACGGTGGGGAGCGCGGTGCTGCCGCTGATGGTGACGACCGCGGAATTCGGAGAGCCCACGACGTACTGCGTCGGGTTCGGAGAGAGCGAGACAACGATGTAGGTATTCGGTTGGATCACGTTGCGGCTGCGCGTGGCGATGGTGACCGTCGTGCTCGTGGTGCCGGCGGCGAGCGTCACGACAGGATCGGGGATCGTGTAGTCCGTTCCTGCCACGGCGTTGCCCCCGAAGGCCAGCGTCACCTGCGTGTCCTGCAGGGGAGCCTGGTTCGCCGTCACCGTCAGCGTGGCCGAGCCTCCCGGTGACACGGACGTCGCCCCCGTGATTTGAACCGTCGGCACCGCATTGTTCTCGATGCTCGTCTGGGCCGTGCCCGGGCTGCCGACGACATATCCCGTACCGCCGGAGATGGAAAGCGAGATGGTGGTGACGGGTTGGACTGCGGTGGTGCTCCGGGTCTGCACGGTGACGGCGGTCTCCATGCTGCCCGTGGGGAGGACGACTGAGGTCGGCGGCGTGACCACGTTCTGCGGGCCCGCCGTCCCGCCCGAGGTGAGATCCACGGTCAGATCCGCCGTCGGCGCAGGCGAGGCGCTGATCACGAAGTTTGCCGGCTGACCCCCTACCACCTGGTCCGACACCGACTGGATGGTGAGGGTCGGTGTCCCCGGCGGGGTGACGTGCGACACGTCGGCGAGGACGGCGCGCGGAGATGCACCTGCGGAGGTGAGCGATGCCGACGGCACGTTGGGCGGCCCGATCACCAGTCCGGCGGTGGACTGATTGCCCAACTCGTACCCTTGACCCTGCTCGAGGGAGACCGTGACCGACTGCGGGGTGGCCGGAGTGGAATTCGGGTAGTGGTGCTGCGCCTGCCACTGGGCGAGGGCGAACTGCGTCTGTTCCGTGTAGAGATTGTTGGTCGGGCCGGCATAGTCACCGGCGGCGTCGAGGATCTGCTTGAGCTGGAGCACGTCAGCACCCGAGTCGCCCGGGACCAAGGAGCGGAAGAACGGCACCGTACCTTCCTCGGCGATGGCCTCGCGGCCGCTGACCGCGAACATCCCGGACCCGGCCTTGGTGACGCTGCCGTCCGTCGCAGAGACGTCGCTGATCAGTCCCTGGGTCGCTGCCGTGACGTTGCGAATCTCCTTACGCGCCAGCGTTCCCGTGAGTGCGACGGTGCCCTGGAGCGTGCGCCGTTGGACAGTGCTGAGGATCACGAGTTTGTTGCCTGTCGATCCGCTGCCGTTCGAGGCGACGGCAAAGGAGATGACGCCCGCCGCCAGGACCGCACACGCCACCACGACGGCAACGACGATCCTTCTTCTATGCGACATTGTCCGTTCCCCCCGTCCCCACGTCGGTCAGTCCCCGACGATCATGTGGTGCTCTTCTGCGAAATGGCGGCGCACTGCTGCACGTCGCTGCTGTTGAGAAGGCTTTGTCCCGGCGGCGGTGTGATACCCGATCCCCCTCCGCCCCCACCACCGAAGGAGAACAACAGACCCTTGGCGTTCGGGGTGGGCTGCGGAATGCTCCAACCTCGGGAGACCATGCACTTGCGCCAGGCCAGGTAGCCCTTGTTCTCCTTCTTCACTTGTGCAGGGGTCAGGTTGTCCTGGGCCGACTGCACGGCCTTGAGGGCCTGGACGATGTTGCTCTTCGCGGCGCATGTGCCGAGGGCCTTGATGTAACCGGGGTCGTTGGCCGGCGAAGAGGGGTTGGCGGGATTGGGCGCTCCCATGAACGTTACGCCCATGGAGGTGAGGCACGACTGGAACGCACCGGTGGCGGTGAACAGGGCGGTGGTGGGGTTCTGCTTGGCCAGCGGGACGGTCGTGCTGGCCGCTGCGCCCGACGCCCTTCCGGGAACGCCCGTCGGCAACGCTCCCGGGGGCGCCTGTCCCGACTGAATCATGATCGCCTTTCCGGTGGTGCCCGGGTCGTTCGAGCAGGCCGCGAGCATCACGACGACAAGCGCCAACACGGCACCGGTGGCGCGCCGAAGGACGCGGTTCGAGCCATTCCCCCCGTCCATGGGCCGAGATACTACTGAGATCGGCCCATGGACACCGGGTCGCTTCTCCGCCCGGGACCCGTCTCGTCGCTACTCGGGTACGCCTTGGACCTTGCCCCGGCGGATTCCGGCAACCAGTTGCGTGTGATCCCGCTCGGTCTGATCGGCGTACTGGCGGGCGAAGGTCCGCATGGCCTTGGTGAACGCCTCTCCCTTGCCCATGTAGGCGTCGATCGCCACAGGGTCCCCCGAGCGCGCGTGGGCTCGCGCCAGCGTGCTCCCACAGGCGGCGCCGAACTCCTTGAGGACCGGCGCGACGAGGTCGGTGGTCGGGATCACCTTCATGTCGCGGTACTGGCGCACATAGAAGTCACGGTTGTCCAGGGTGCTCCAGCCCACGAACATGTCGGTGGCGCTCTGGACCATCCGCTTGCCCGAGATCACCCTCGCGCCGTGGTTGTCGTGCATGCTCGGGTAGGTGTGCGACTCGTAGACCGACGGTCCCGCCTGCTTGCACTGCAAGAAGAGCGGGTCCGCGCCGGAGCGACCGGTGAGAAGGACGAGGTACACGACCATGCCGACGCTGCCCACCCCGACGACCTGCCGTACCACGTCGACCGGGGTGAAGCGGTCGAAGAGAGCCCGTCGATCCTCCTGGAGCGTCAGGCGATACTGCGTCAAGAGATGTTCGACGATGTCTCCCTGTTCGATGTCGTCGATCGTCACGCGCAGTGGTGGCCGGGTGGTGATTCGAGGTCTCCCGCGCGCCATCGTCGTCAATTTCGAGAAGGCGCCGCGACTCGTTCGGGTCTGCTTCCCCTTCTCAATGACGACCTTGACCTCGCCACGATCGGCGGGCTCGAAGAAGCCGACGAAATGGTCGGCCTGCATCCCGTCGTACCAGATGTCGATCTCGGGCATCGACGCGTAGTGGCGCATCCGGTTCCGGTAGGCATCGACGGCGGCCGCGACGGCAGCGTCGGACTTGGACGCCTTGATCCCGTTCTGGCGTGCCGCCACGACGAGACTGGCCGCCAACCGCGCCACGTCCCACTCGAAGGGCCCGGGAAGCGTCTCGTCGAAATCACGCAGATCGAAGTTGAGATTGCGCTCGGGCGTGGCCCACAGTCCGAAGTTCAGGACGTGGGCGTCACCGCACAGCTGAACCTCGAGGCGGCTGTGCGGCCGGGAGGCCAGATCCGCTGCCATGACCGCCGCCGCACCGCGGTAGTAGTTCCACGGAGACAGCGACATGCGCTGATGCCGGAGGGGTACCAGCTCGGGAAGTCGTTGGGCGTTCTGGGCCATGATCGTCTCGAGGGCGTCGTGGCCGCGGGAGCCCTCCTCCCACTCTCCGATCCCCTCCCGGGGGGCCAGCACCGCGACGCCCGCCCTGCAGCCCGTCGTTCGTTCTCGGTCGCCGCGAGGTCGTGCCTCGCCGAGACCGGGGTCGGTGGCGCCGCCGGGCCGAGGTCACTCATGGTCGTGGCCGCGTGGCAACGGTCTTCTGCCGGGGTGAACCGGCCTGACCGTGGTCGCTGTCGTGATCCTGGCGCGTCGCCCGGTCCTGAGCGACCCCGCCTGCGGCATCCCCATCCTCGGACTCCAGAGCGGCCAGGACCTCGGGAGCCACGGCCCGTCCCGACCGCTTGGCAACCGCGGTGGTCATGAGACGTCCGATCACCGGAATTTCGGTCAGCGATTCGGCTCTCAGGATCTGGGCCACCACGGGAACGAACTGCTCGGCCGAGTCGAAGACGATGTAGCGCGGCAGCCACCGAGGCTCGTACTTGGCGTTGAACCGCCACAGGGTCTCAATCTGGAGTACGCCCGAGAGTCGCCGGAGCGCCCAGCGCTCGACTCGTTGGGTGACCCCGTCCCCCGCGTCGCCCTCCAGAACCGATCGGAAGGCCGCGAAGTTGAGGCTGAGGCCCTTCATCCCCGTTTCGCGCAGGTGGGTGATGGTCGAGCACAGGGCGAAGTCGAGCAGGCCGTTCGGGTGGTCTCCAGGATCGCGGCGCATCAGGTCGAGTGAGTAGCCACCGATGGCCGGCGAGGGGACGAACTGGCACATGGCGACCGGGGCGCCGTCGGGTCCCTCGACAAGAGTGAGGAGCAGGTCCACGTCGCGCGGGTCGAAGATGCGCCCCAGCATCATCGAGAAGCCGCGCTCGTTCTCGCCCCGCCGGTTCTTGGCCATCAGGTCGACCATCCGCGTCGCGTCGGCCGGCTGGAGATGCGCAGGGTCCAAGAAGCGCACGGTGTAGCCATAACGGGCGACGCGGTTGACTGCTTGGCGTAGCCCCTTCATCTTTCCGCCCTCGAGCGAGAAACGGCGGGTGTCCACGACGGCCTCATCGCCTATGTACAAGAAGCGCATTCCCGACGCCTGGTACGTCGGGAGCCATTCCTCGCTGGCCCCCATGACACCCAGGCTCCATCCGTGGCGGTCCACGTGGCGACGGAACGAGTCCCACACGTGGGCCCGCTCGGACGACGGCCCGATCGGATCGGGCGACACCAGGCACACGCCGCCGAGCACGGCATAGGCCACGAGTGAGTCGCGATGGAAGAACCACTGCTTGTCGTCGCGCAGGGCGAAGTAGTCCAGCGTCCCGGTGCCGTGCCGTCGGACGATGTCCCGGGCGCGCAGCTCGGCGGCGCGCCGTCCGGCATGGGCACGCCCCGACGAGAGCCGCCGGTCGACGACGGGACGAGTGAGCAGGTACAGCGCCACGACGATGAGGCTGAAGCCGACGGCCAACAGGCTCACCGACGCATAGCGATCGATCGTTGGGGGGAAGGTCACCCATTGGACGCCGACCAGGCGCTCGGCAGATCCGGCGAGCACATCGGGCCAGCCCGGAAGCAGATGATGGTGGACCCGTCCCGCCACCTCCACGGCGACGAAGCCCCCGAGCGTCGCGAGGGCGCCCCCCACCGCCAGGATCACGAACGCCGTCACCAAGGTGGCCGGCTCCGTCTGGGCCCGGAACCGCTCGCGTTCGACGATGAGCAGGGTCAGCACCGCGGCGCACACCAGCAGGGTGATGACGTCGGCGGCGTGGACCAGGTGAAGTCCGAGGGAGGCCGAGAGCAATGCGACGGCCACCACCCAGGACCGTCGTTGTCCTCGCAAGACGCCGCGGGACAGCATGATCATTCCGATGCCCGAGATGGCCGTCAGTGCTCCTGCGGCCTGGACCACCGTGATCGGGAGGTACTGGGCGATCAGGTGGAGGTGGGTGCGCAACGGCGCGGTGACCGCCGAGAGCAGGTCGATCGCTCCGGCCACGAACAGTGACACGGCGGCGAGACGCCGGATGCGGCGAACCCGAATATGGTCGGCCGCCACATGGGGCGCCGGAGGCCACGACGCGCCACTCGGCCAGCTGGCCGCCAGTTCGGTTGGGACCTCCGCAGACCTCGAGGTGCTCCTCACGGCGATGTCCGACGTCACGAGACGCTCGCCCAGCGTGGCGGTGGGCAGGTCCGCCTCGGCCAGGTTCAGGCGGACGTGGAGGTCCGCGCCGGTCTCGATCTCGAGCGTCGACTGCTGGCGATGGCTGAGGAACGTCGGAGGAAGTCCCAATCGACCTCGATGTTCGTGGACGACCTCGGAGGTCGCGCCGGGACACGCGAAGAAGCCAGCATCGAGATGCGAGAGCTCGGGAACCAGAGCGCCCCCAGCGACCAGCCCCGACGCCCCTCCGGCCAGCGCCGCACGTGTGGCGTCGAGAGCGTCCACGTCGTCGATCTCGAGTTGCTCGTGGGCGATCGGGCGTGATCCTGCCGGCCCATGTGACCACGGCGCAGGGAGGTCCTCGCCGCCGAGTGCCCGCCAGATTCCCCGGGAGGTGAGGGCGACCACCAGGGCCAGTACGACCAGCAGGAGAACGGCGATCAGGATCGTCACAACGAAGCGAGAGAACCAGGTCGCGGCATACGCTCGTTGGAGGGCGTTCTGCTGGCGCGGAGAGCGGAAGACGCGCCCCAGCCCGTCGATGACGAAGTCGATACGGAGCGCCAACGCGACCACGGCGAGCACCAAGGGCGGCGCCCAGAGGAAGCGACGGAGTCGCCGGTACAAGAGGCGCGAGGTCACGAACCTGCGTGCCCGGAGCGGGTCGTCCAGCCGCTCCATCCCTTCGAGCCAGGGCCTGTCCTCGTTCGGGGTGGCCTCCACCGGTGCGTTGGCGTCTCGTCGCAACGTGCCGGCTCTGACCAGCACGGTCCTGTGTCCTGCACCGGTCTCGCAGCTGAGGTCGACGGACCGATGCACCTCGACACCGAGACGTTCCACGCCTTGGGCCAGCTCGGTCGCCTCTTCGCCCTCCGCGAGGATTGCCAGCACTCGAGAGTCGGGGCGCCGTGAGAACTGACGGAGAGCTTCGGTCAGCTCGGAGTGACCGTCGAGGGCGTTGGCCTGGAGCGGACCTTCGGTGCAGCACGACGCGGTCAACCGTCCGCACACGATGACGATGCCCGGTCCCTGCCACTCGTGAAGGCGGCGGGCGATGTCGCGGCACGCCGCACGTGAGCTGTCGGTGGGTTCTGTCGGGAGGAGGAGGTCACCGACGATCTCCACCCGTCGGCCCAGGGGGACGGTGACGACGCAGGCGCCCCGGTCGCCGGTACCCGAGGCCGGCGACCGGACCACCCCCGTGTCCTCGTGAGCTGACATGCCAGGGTCCATCGTGTCACCTTCGGACCCTCAGACCTCTCCTCCCGGAGGTGGAACCGCTCCACCGAAAGGCGGTACGTCCGCCGTTAGGCTGCCTGCCCGTGTCAGCCGCAACCGCCGGGGGAGGCCGCACAGACGGTCGCAACGGGCGCTCCGACGCACAACGTCAGGACTGGACATGGCGCACTGCGGAGGCCGCGAGCCCCGCCCGGGGGGACGGCCCGGCCGTGGTGTTCGACATCGACGGCGTGCTCTCGGACGCGGCCGGGCGCCAACACTTCCTCGAGCAGGGCCGTCGCGACTGGTCGTCCTTCTTCGAGGCTTGTGGTGACGATCCTGTCGTGGAGGAGATCGCCCGGCTCCTCGAACTCCTCGATCCGACTCTCGCCGTCATCTTGTTGACCGGTCGTCCCCAACGTGTGCGACCTCAGACTCTGGCCTGGTTGGAGCGGTATCACCTGCGGTGGGACCTCCTCGTGATGCGCCCGCAGGGGGACTTCGGGCCCGTGGCCGGGTTCAAACGATCCGTCGTCGAAGACCTGCTCACGCACGGATTCGACGTCCGCCTGGCCTTCGAGGACGACCCGTCCAACCACGCCATGTACGTGGCCGCCGGTATTCCCTGTGTGTACATCCACTCTGGGTATTACGAGTAATCCCCGATTCGGACGAGGGGATCGGGCCGTCGACGCGTGTCCGTATATGTCGACGCGCGTCCGTACATACGGTCGAGTCGTCTCTTGAGGTCTGGTCTCCACGGGCCTGTCACGTCCCGGAGAATCCTCACCTTGACCCTCCCCGGCGAAGCGCACCACGACGGGAGTGCCACTGCCGGGTCCAGCCGAGGACCAGGGCCACTGCCGAGCAGAGCAGCACGGGGAGGTCACCCCAGTGGTCGTAGGGCGTCATGCCGCGGCGGAGGGCGACCGAGGCCGTCAGGACCTGGCGACGGCCCAATGCGCTGCGTCGGACGACCACGCCCCGCTGGGTGATCACGGCGCTGTAGCCGGTGGGTGCAGCCTGGACCAGGTCGCGGCCGGTCTCGACAGCCTGCATCCGCGCGGCTGCCAACTCCTGGCCCGGCACTTGGGAGGTGCTGTAGGAGGTGGTGTTGGTCGGGACGGCCAGGAGCTCGGCGCCGGCTCGCACTGAGGCATGGCTGCGCCCGGCGTAGAAGACCTCGAAGGAGACGAGAAGGCCGAGAGGACCGGCGGGGGTTCGCATGAGTCCGGTTCCATGTCCGGGGACGGCATCGGTGGGAACGCCCGAGAGATTGGCCAGGTGCGACACGAGCGACCGATATGGCACGTACTCCCCGAAGGGCACGCGATGCACCTTGTGGTACACGCCCACGATTCGACCACGGGGACCCCAGGCGACGATCGTGTTGTCGAACGTCCTCGTGGACACCGGTTCGGTGGTGCCGACGGCGAGCGTCGTGTGGAGCTCCCGGGCGAGGCGACTCAACTGACCTGCCTGGTCCGATCCCGCCAGCGGGCGATCCAACGCCACGACGTCCTCGGGCCACAGCACCAGATCGCGGGAGCGATCCAGGGAGGAGGTCGCCGCCAGCTGGGCGTCGTAGACGGCGCGGGCGTCGACTTGCTCCTTGCTCACACCTCGTGGCCCTCCGCCCTGGACCAGCGCGACACGAATCGTCCGGACAGGCGCACCTCCGTCGGGTGAGAGGGCACCGGCCACGGCGAGCGCAACCACACCAGCGGTCATCAGCAGGGCTCCGGCGACCTTCGGCGCTGGTCTCGTGACGGCGTCGTGGCGGCCGGCGGACCGGAGCCGGGCGATCAGGGTCGCCAACGCCGCGCCGCTGGCCCATACGCCGGCGGTCACCAGGAGGGGACCCCCGAGCCGGGCGAGTTGGACCAGCGGCCCGTCGGCCTGGCCGAGAAAGACGCCCCCGAGAGGGAGGCCTCCGAAGGGCCACGTCATCCGCAGCGCCTCCGCCAAGGTCCACGCTCCGACGAACCCCAGCGCCCGCCCGCGTTGGGGTGGCGTGGCCACCGCGGCCCCGGACATGAACAGCGCCTCGACGCACACGAGAACCAGCGCGCCGTACCAATTGAACGCTCGTGCCCAGGCGAGGCCGATGCCGAAGCAGCCGATGCCGGTCAGCCATCCCGACCAGGCGCGGGACCGCGCCGACAAGGCGCCGAGTCGCCAGTAGATGAGCCCCGCCCCCAACGGACCGAGCGGCCACCAGCCCCACGGTGGCAATGACAGCGCCAGGAGAGCCCCGGCAACGAGTGAGGGGACCGCCACGCTCCCGCGCCCGGGGCGCTGGCCCCGGATCACAACAGCGCGCGTGCAGCCGCCCGTCCACTTGCCGCGCAGGCGGGAATTCCCACCCCGTGGTAGGCGGCTCCGGCGACCATGAGCCCGCCGAGGCGGGCCACGGCGGACTCCACCCCGGCCGTCCGGAGGAGGTGGTGGACCCGGTACTGGGGAAGCCCGTTGGCATGGCGGACGACGGTTGACTCGAGGGGGTCTCCCGCCAGGCCCATGAGCACGGCCAGCTCCTCCCAGGCGTGGGCGATGACCTCCTCGTCCGTCCAGTGCTGCCAGCGGGCGTCGTCAATGCGCCCGAGCGAGGCCCGCAGCAGCACCTCCCCGTCGCGCGCGAGGTGCGGCCACTTGCGGTCGAGGAACGTGCAGGCCGTGACCGACCACGCGTCACGGCCCCTGTGCGGGCTGTGACGAGGGACCAAGAAGCCCGTTCCTTCGAGGTCCGGGACGTCGGCGGACGCCACCCGGAAGGTGACGACGACGGCCGACGAGTAGTCGATGGCCCCGAGCAGGCCGGCGGCATCCTCGTCGTGGGGTTGTAGCAGCGCCGCGGTCTCGGATGCCGGCGCAGACAGGACGACGGCGTCGGCATCGACCGTGGTGTCGCCACAACGCACGCGCCACCGCCCGCCGGCGCGTTCGAGCGCGTCGACTCGAGCGGAGAGGCGGAGATCGACCCCTCGAGCGCGCAATGCATCTGCGAGCGCGTCGACCAGCGAGGCCATCCCGTCGCGGAGCGACCAAAAGAGCGGCGTTCCGGACTCGTCCGGCGGGGGAACCTCCGCCCGTAGTGCCCGCATGAGGCTGCCGCGGCGCTGTGCGGCGGCCAGGAGGGGCGGAAAGGTGGCGGCAGCGGACATGTCGTCGACCGTGCCGGCGTAAATGCCCCCGAGGAGCGGGTCGACCAGGGTGTCGACCACTTGCTTGCCGAGCTTGCGGGTGACGAGTGGTCCGACCGACCGGTCTCCCATGGGTCCCCGAACATCGGGGCGCGGGAGCAGGGCGTCGCGGGCCAGGCCCAGCACGCCTGCGGGACCCAGTGACCCCGTTCGCACGGTCGGCCAGAACCGGGTGGGGATGCCGAGCGCATGCTGTGCCGGCAGTGCCCGCAACCGGTTGCGCGCCCACACCCACGCACCGTGTGCGGCGATCGGCTCCAAGGCGTCGCCCAGTCCGACCTCGTGGCACAGCGTGACCGCCTCCGGTCGCCGGCCCAGGAACCCGTCGGGACCCATGTCCACGACACGGCCTCCGAACACCTCGCTTCGCAGCGGGCCGCCCAGGCGGGGCGAGGCTTCGAGCAACGTGACGGCAGGTCCGCCGGGGTGCTGACCGGCGGCGCCACCGGTCAGCTCCCACGCAGCCGCGAGCCCGCTGATGCCGCCCCCGACGACGACCACCTCGCGGGGCGTCACCTCAAAGTGGCCGGTCTGCGGCGACGATCACGCCCGCGAGTATGTCGAGGAACACCGGGTCGTCGTTGAGCGACGCCGTGCGCGCGTACGACAATCCGCAGTCGGCGGCCACTGCCGCCACGTCGATGTCGAGGTCGTAGAGCACCTCGAGGTGGTCGGCAACGAAGCCGATCGGGCACACGACCACCGCATCGACACCATCTGCACCACCCGCGGCACCCAGGGCGCGCACGACGTCCCGAACGTCAGGGCCCAGCCACGGCTCGGGGCTGCGCGCCGCGCTCTGCCAGGCCACCTCCCACTCCGACAGTCCGGCCTCCCCGGCCACCAGCCGGGCCGATTGCGCCAATTGCTCGGGGTAGGTGTCGCCCTGGTCGCGGATGCGCGCCGGGAGCGAGTGTGCGGTGAAGATCACCCGCGGTCGGTGTCGTCCGCGCCCGGTCACCTCCTTGAGGGCCTCGCGCACCCGGGTGGCGAGCAGCGCGACCAGAGCCGGTTCGGCGTACCACGCGCCGACGGGCACGAACTCGGTCGACTCCCCCAGTGCGCGACGGGCCCGATCGAGATACTCCTCGGACCCCATGGACGACGCATGCGGGGTGAGCACCAGTCCGATCACCCGGTCGTGCGCTACCAGGTCCGCCGCGGCCTCCTCAATCAGGGGAGCCGTGTGCTTGGCACCGAAGGCCACGACGTAGTGCCCGGGGAAACGGGCCTCGAGTGCCCGGCGGATCCCCTCGACCTGGGCCGCCGTGCGTTCGGCGAGCGGGGAGGTGCCCCCGATTGCCTCATAGCGGCCGACGAGATCGGCCAGCTGGGCCGGGTCGGGTGGCCGGCCGTGACGGATGCGCGTGAAGAACGGGCCGATGTCGGCCGGGTCGTCCGGCGTGCCGTGCGCCATGACCAGGACGCCGACGTTCACCCCGTGGCCTCCGTCTCGGTGTGGACGAGGTCGACGACGGCCGCCAGTATCCCTGGGTCCGTCTCGGGCAGCACACCGTGGCCGAGGTTGAACACGTGTCCGCCGCGAGCCTCCGACCCATCGTTCGCTCGGGCAGCAGCAGCCAGCACGCTGCGTGTGGCGTCGGCCACCACGGGCCACGGTGCCATGCACAGCGCAGGATCGAGATTTCCCTGGAGTGCGCGCCCGGGGCCCACACGCCGACGGGCCTCGTCGAGCGGGACGCGCCAGTCGACCCCGATGACGTCGGCGCCCGACGAGGCCATCAGGCCCAACAGCTCACCGGTGCCGACGCCGAAGAGGATCGTGGGCACGCCCAGGTCGGACAGGCCCGAGAGGACGGCTCGTGTTGCCGGCAGCGCAAAGCGGGCGTACTCGTCCGGCGAGAGTGAACCGGCCCAGCTGTCGAACAGCTGGATCGCCTGGGCCCCCGCTGCCACCTGGGCCCGCAGCGAGGCCAGCGCCAGGGCGGTCAGCCGCTCCGTCAGCTGGCCCCAGAGCACGGGGTCGCCGTGCATGAGGGCCTTCACCTTGGCAAAGGTGCGCGACGGGCCCCCCTCCACGAGGTAACTGGCCACGGTGAAGGGCGCCCCGGCGAAGCCGATGAGCGCCACTCCCGATCCGTCGAGCTCCCGGCGCACCAACCTGACGGTCTCGGCGACATAGGGGACGTCGGCCTCGGGCTCGAGCGCGCGCAGGCGGTTCAGGTCACGGGCCCCCCGAAAGGGCTCGGCGACCACCGGACCGCGACCCGCCTCCACCTCGACACCGAAGCCGATGGCGTGCACGGGTACCACGATGTCCGAGAAGACGATGGCGGCGTCCACGCCGTAGCGCCGCACGGGCTGGAGGGTGAGCTCGGCTGAGAGGGAGGCGTCGGCCACCGCCGAGAGGATGGAGCCCTGCCCTCGTGCGGCGCGGTACTCGGGCAGCGACCGTCCCGCCTGGCGCATGAACCAGACGGGGGTACGGGTGACCGGCTCGCCGCGGCAGGCGCGCACAAGGTCGGGCCGGACGGTGACATCCGCTCCCTCCGAGTTCACCCGGTCTGCTCAATGACGACCGCCGTCCCGTAGGCGCAGATCTCGGTCCAATTGCCGCCCATCTCCGAGGTGTCGAAGCGCATGGCCAGCACTGCGTTCCCCCCGCGAGCCTCGGCCTCGGCCACGAGGCGGTCGATCACGTCCTGCCGGCTCTGCTGGAGATTCTTGGTCATCCCCTTCAGCTCACCCCCCGCCAGCGACTTGAAGGCTGCGCCGAATTGGGAGCCGATGTTTCGTGACCGCACGGTCAGTCCGAACACCTCGCCGAGCACTTGGGTCACCCGGTAGCCGGGCACGTCGTTCATGGTCGAGATGAGCATGGCGGTCCTTTCGATCCGGCGGCCGATCCGGCTCATCGTAGGCTCCGCCACCCCCGACGCCCCGGCGTCGCACCCCGACGCTCCGGCGTGGAGAGGTGAGGCGTCTAGACTGAACCGTTCCCCCTACGGCGCGGGGGAGGAAGGGGAGCGGTGCCGGAACATCCCGATCTGCGTGACGAGCAGGAGTTCCTCAATCGTGCCCACGACGGTCTCGAGTTCATGCGGGGCGAGGCGCGCCAGATGCTCGAAGGAGTGCTTGACCTGGGCCGGGGCGGCACGTTCCAGTCCCGAACCGAGCGCGACATCGTCGTCCGGACGAGCCTGGCCCGCCTCGAGCAGCTCGACATCGGTGACCAGGCGCTGTACTTCGGACGCATCGACCGGCTGCCGACGGCACCCGAGAGCCCCCAAAACACCGACGGGGTCAACGGCACCAACGGCACCAACGGCCAACACGGCCGCAACGGCGAGCACGGCCCCAACGGCGAGCACGGCCCCAACGGCGAGCTCCCGCTGCTCGGCGAGTCGTTCCACATCGGGAGGCTCGGAGTGTCGGGCCCGGACCACGAGCCGTTGGTCGTCGACTGGCGCGCCCCGGTGGCCGAACCCTTCTACCGCGCCACCGGCCTCGATCCACAGGGTCTGGCCCGCCGCCGGCACCTCGCGGTGCGCGGCCGGGAGGTGTTCGGGCTCGAAGACGAGTACTTCGTCGACCCAACGGGTCGATCCGCCGGCCCGGACGGCGCTCCTGACGGCGCGGCAGCACACGCCGGTGACGGCACGATGATCGACGTGGAGAGGGGCGACCTGACGGCGGGAGGCGCCGACGGTGTCAATCGCGACGGCGAGCGGCTGCTCGCCGACGGGCTGGTGCTGGGCGGCCCTGGTGCGCTGCTCGCCGCGCTGGGTCAGGCCCGTACCGGCCACATGGGCGACATCGTCTCGACCATCCAGCGCGAGCAGGACGAGATCATCCGCGCCCCCCTTCCGGGAGTCCTCGTGGTCCAGGGCGGACCAGGTACAGGGAAGACGGCGGTGGCGCTGCACCGCGCCGCCTACCTCCTCTACACGCACCGCTTCCCACTGGAGCGCCAGGGCGTGCTCGTGGTCGGCCCCAACCCGATGTTCCTCCGCTACATCGAACAGGTGCTCCCTTCGCTAGGGGAGACGGGCGTGAGCCTCTCGACGGTGGCCGGACTGGTTCCCGAGGTGCGCGTGCGCGGCGTCGACGACCCCGCCACGGCGAAGTTGAAGGGCGACGTGCGCATGGTCAAAGTCCTGGCCCGCGCCGTGCGCACCCGCCAGCGTCCGCTGCGGCGCGATGTCGAGATCCCCTTCGGTGCCGGCGTGCTTCGCCTGCGCGCCGCCCAGAGCGAGGGGATCGTGGCCCTGGCCCGCCGGCGTCCCGGCACGCACAACGCGCGCCGTCGTTTCGTCGAGACCCAGGTCGTGCGCGCCCTGGCGGATGACTACGAGTCCCGGCAGGCGAGGGGTGGGGTGCCCGAGTTGGGCGAGCTCGGCGATGCCGCCGCGGGCGAGGAGTACGAGAGCCTGCTGCGCCGACTGCGCCGAGTGCCCGAGGTGACCGAGGCGCTCGACCGCATGTGGCCCCGCCTGTCCCCCCACGAGCTGCTCCACGACCTCTTCGGAGCGCCGCCGCTCCTTGCCGCGGCGGCTCGGGGCATCCTGAGCGGCGCCGAGGTGGAGCGGCTGGGGCGCCCGCGCGGCACCTCGCTCGACGCGGTGCCCTGGACGGTTGCCGACGCCGCGCTGGTCGACGAGGTCCGCACGCTGCTCGGGCCCCGGCGCCGGCGCCCGGCACGTGCCCGTTCTGCTCGTCACGAGGGACGGGCGGCGCGTCAGGACGAGGGTGCAGCGGCCGAGGGGGGGTTCTGGCCCAAGGGCCTGGCGGTCTCCCCTCTGTCTGCTCCCGCGACCGGTGCTCTGGGCGCGAGCGAAGAGGAGATCCGGTCCTTCGGCCACATCGTGGTCGACGAGGTCCAGGACCTCTCTCCCATGCAGCTGCGGATGCTGGCGCGCCGCTCGTTGTCGGGGTCAATGACCGTGGTCGGCGACATCGCCCAGGCGACGGGACCCTGGGCGCCGGCCAGCTGGGACGAGGTGGTCCGCCACCTGAGCCCGCAGAGAGCGCCGCGCCTCGTCGAGCTCACGGTGAGCTACCGCACGCCCGCCGAGGTGGTGGAGGTCGCCGCACGGGTGCTGGCCGCCGCCGCCCCGGCCATCAGGCCGCCCCGGCCGGTTCGCCAGTCGGGACACCGCCCTCGCTTCGTGGCCGTGCCCCGCTCGGGTCTGTGGGACAGCCTGTCGGAGATAGCCCGCGAGGAGGTGGCGGCGGTGGCGCAAGGGCGGGTGGCCGTCCTGGGCCCGTCGGTGCTGCTCCCCGAGATCGTGCGCGCGCTCAGAGACGCCGGGCTGGACCCCGTCGACCCACGTGACCCCGGTGGTGGCGGGCTCGCCGCCGGCCTGGTCGTCCTTCCGGCCGACGAGACCAACGGTCTCGAGTTCGACGCCGTGATCCTCGTGGAGCCGACCCTCATCGCCGCAACGGGCGACGAACCGGCCGCCGACGGGCCGCCGGTGACGACGACGCGGGGCCTGCGGACGCTCTACGTGGCGTGCACCCGACCCACCCGGCGTCTCTCGGTCGTGCACTCCGAACCGCTCCCCGCCGCGCTGCGCTGACCTGGGTCTTCGGGCGCGCGGCCATCCCCGCCGGGTGGGTGGTCGCGAGTTGGCGCATCCGGAGGCGGGTCGACTAAAAATGCGCTGTGACCCAGGCTGTCTCGGCGGAGGTCCCCGCGCCACAAGGGAAGATCATCCACGACCGACCGCCGATGCTGGCCGTGGGCGTCATGATCTGGCTCGGGTCGGAGCTGATGTTCTTCAGCGGCCTGTTCGCGGCGTTCTTCACGATCCGCGCCAATACCGTCGGACCCTGGCCGCCGGCCGGCACCACGCTCGACACGGTACGGGCGGGGATCTTCACCGCGGTCCTCGTGTCGTCGAGCTTCACCATGCAGTACGCCGTGTACCAGACCGAGTGGCGCCGGCGGCTCTCGGCCCGGCGCTGGATCGTCATGACGATCATTCTGGGCGCCGTCTTCCTCGGCAACCAGGTCTGGGAGTGGCTCTACAGTCCGACCCGCTGGTACACCAACGCCTACGGTTCGCTCTTCTACATCATGTCGGGACTGCACGGCCTGCACGTGCTCATCGGCCTGATCGCCATGATCTTCCTCTTGGGCCGTATGCGCGGTGACATCGGGGGAGACCCCGGCGAGCTCTCCGCCGTGCAGGGCGTCTCGTACTATTGGCACTTCGTCGACATCGTCTGGGTCGGGCTCTACAGTTGCCTGTTCCTCCTCAAGTAGGCATGCGAGATCACTCAGGCACGCCCCGCGTGCGCACTGCTCCGATGCGAAACAGGACCTGGCGAACCCAGCTCGTGCTGCCCGCCGTCCTTCTCGGTTCCGCGGCGATGGCGTCGCTGGCACTCTTCTTCCCTGCCGCCGAGGCCGCGGCAAGCGGCCAAGCCGACGCATCGCGCTCCTCGCAGCTCGTCGTCACCCACGTCGTGACCAAGTCGTGCGGCCCCGTCAACGTGAAGGGTGTGACGGCCGGCACGCCCAACGCGGGCAACCCGTTCCTGAGCAGCTCCCGGGTGTGTCTCAACGGGCATCTGATCCAGTACGGCAACCGCTACCTGACGTACTCCAACCCACCGCAGTCGTTGATCTCGGCCGGGCAGCTCCTCTTCGCCCAGACCTGTGCGAGCTGCCACGGGAACGAGGCCAACGGCGTCGACCCCCAGGGCCAGGCCACCATCGGGCCGAACCTCCAAGGGGTGGGCGCCGCCACCATCGACTTCTGGGTGACCACGGGCCGCATGCCTGCCGCCGACGTCAAGGCCGTGGAGGCCGAGCGTCGCGCCACGCGCCTCACACCCCTTCAAGCGCTCGAACTGGCCGCCTGGGTGAACTCGCTCGACCCCTCAGTGCCCGCCGTCCCCACGCCGCACCTGGGGGGGGCGAACCAGTCCGTCGGGCAGGACCTCTTCTCGCTCAACTGCGCGGCGTGCCACACCATTGAGGGCACGGGTGACGCGCTTGCCTACGGGACCAACGCGCCGTCGCTGATCGTGAAGAACGTCACGGCGCAGCAGGTGGCCGAGGCCATCCGCACCGGCCCGGCCAACATGCCCCGTTTCTCGGGCAACCTGACGGACCAGCAGGTGGCGGACATCGTGTCGTACGTCACGGGTCGCTTGCAGCAGCCGACGAACCCCGGTGGATTCTCGCTCGGCGGGGTGGGACCGGTGGCCGAGGGCTTCGTGGCCCTGCTCATCGGGGTCGGCGGCCTCGTGTTGATCTGCTTCTGGATAGGAGAGCGTTCGTGAGCGAGGCCGAGCACCAGCCGTCGCGTACCCGGGTGCCCATGCCGATCGCCACGTTGAGCGATCCGCACATGGGCGACGCAGCGAAGCAGCCGGACCGGATCGAGAAGCTGATCGCCGCCATCTTCGTGCTGGCGATCGTCTGCATGGGCCTCTTCGGCGCCGCCTACTGGCAGAACTGGAACCCCTGGATCCTCGGCGGCGCCATAGGCGCCGGCCTGTTCCTGCTGGGCTTCGGCCTTACCGCCTGGGGCAAGTACCTCATGCCCCAGGGCCCCTTCGTCGAGGAGCGGCACCCGCTGGCCTCGACCCCCGAGGAGCGGGACTCCATGTCGGCCGCGCTCGTGGAGCGCTCGGTCGTCGTGGTGAAGCGCCGCAAGATGCTCGGTGGCCTCTTCGCTCTCGGCGCCGGCATCTTCGGGATCGTGGCCGCGTTCCCCTTGCTTCGCTCGCTCGGCCCGGTGCCCAAGGACTCGCTCGCCGTCACGGGCTGGCGCCGGGGCATGCGCCTGGTCGACTCCACTGGGCGGCCCGTGCGCCGGGGGACGTTGGTGGCCGGTGGGATCATGACGGTCTTCCCGCACGACACCGTGCTGACGAACCTCGGGCCCCAGCCCTACATCACCGACGAGGGGCAGGCCGTCGATCAGACCGTGCTCGTTCGGCTCCCCGGGAACGAGGATGTCGTCACCATGCCCGGACGCGAGACCTGGGCACCTGCCGGCTACGTCGCCTACTCCAAGGTCTGTACGCACCTCGGATGCCCGGTGGGCCTCTACGAGCAGCAGCTCGAGCTCCTGGTCTGCCCGTGCCACCAGTCGATGTTCAACGTTCGCAACGGCGCGGTTCCCCAGTTCGGTCCCGCCCCTCGCCCGCTTCCCCAGCTGCCGCTCATGTTCGACGACGAGGGGTACCTGGTGGCGCAGGGTCCCTTCGACCAGCCGGTCGGGCCGGGGTACTGGGAGCGCACGACATGAGCGACGCCGCCACGAGGACCAAGCGCAGCACCAAGGCGGCCATGGGCCCCTACGGGCACGTCGGCAAGATCGTCGGCGAGCTCGACGACCGCCTCGGCGTGGCCAAGGGCGGGCGCGTCTTCCTCGACAAGATCTTCCCCGACCACTGGTCCTTCATGCTGGGCGAGATCTCGCTCTACTCCTTCGTCGTCCTGTTGGCGACAGGCGTCTTCCTGTCGCTGTACTTCGTTCCCGCCACCCAGCAAGTCGTCTACCACGGCAGCTACAAGCCGCTGAACGGGCAGTGGGTCTCGGAGGCCTACCGGTCGACCGTCGCCATCTCCTTCGACGTGCGCGGGGGCCTCCTGGTACGCCAGATGCACCACTGGTCGGCCGACATCTTCACCGGGTCGATCGTCGTCCACATGGCCCGGATCTTCTTCACCGGAGCCTTCCGCAAGCCACGTGAGCTGAACTGGACGATCGGCCTCCTGATGCTGATCCTGGCCATCCTGGAGGGATTCATCGGGTACTCCCTCCCCGACGACCTGATCTCGGGGACGGGCCTGCGCATCGGGTACTCCATCGCCGAGTCGATCCCCCTGGTGGGGAGCTACCTGGTGACCTTCCTGTGGGGCGGCCAATTCCCGGGCACCGGCATCATCATCCCCCGCTTCTTCATCATCCACGTGTTGATCATCCCGCTCGTCCTGATCGGATTGCTCTCGGCCCACCTGGGCCTGCTGGTCCGCCAGAAGCACACGCAGTTCCCCGGTGAGGGCCGGACCGAGCACAACGTGGTCGGTTCGCCCATGTTCCCGACCTTCATGGCCAAGACCACGGGATTCCTCTTCATGGTCGCCGCCGCCACGGCGCTTCTCAGCGCTTTCGCGCAGATCAACCCGATCTGGCAGTTCGGGTCCTACGACGCCTCGAAGATCTCCTACGCGGTCCAGCCGGACTGGTACATGGGTTGGCTCGACGGCGCGCTCCGCATCATGCCGTCGTGGGAGTTCGCCGCCTTCGGCCATACGATTCCGCTCGAGGTGTTCCTGCCCGCGGTGGTGTTCCCCGGCCTGATCTTCACCATCTGCTTCCTCTGGCCGGCGATGGAGCGGCGCTTCACGGGCGACAACGAGATGCACAACCTCCTCGACCGTCCACGCGACCGGCCCAAGCGGACGGCGGCCGGCGCGGCCATGTTCGCCCTCCTCTTCACGCTCTTCGCGGCCAGCTCCACCGATGTGCTGGCCAACTTCTTCCATGTCTCGCTCAACGCCGTGCTGTGGTTCTTCCGCATCGCGGTGATCGTTGTGCCCGTCATCGCGGGCCTGGTGACCTACCAGCTGTGCCTGGAGATGCAGGGGGTGCACGGCATCGGGAAGCGCAAGCGGGCGGTCGTCGTCCACCGCTCGGCCGAAGGGGAGTACACGACGACACCGACGCCGCCCCGGCCCGACGACGTGCGCGACGAGCTCACGCCCGAACCGGTCCCGGCCCGCATCGACATCGAGCCGCTGAACGGCGGCGGCCCTCGCCAGCCCGAGAGTTCCCCAACGGGCGTGCGCCAAGTCACCCGCTGAACCCCGAACCGCTCTGGGCGGGTCCGGGCGATCCCACGGCTCGATTGGCAGCACGTTGAGTGCCGCACATGGCACCATCGTGGCGTGCGAGTCGAGCGCAGCTTCGCTTTCGTCGACGTATCGGGCTTCACGGCGCTGACGGAGATGGAAGGTGACGAGCGGGCCGTGGACGTCCTGACGGCCTTCCGGGCGCTCCTGCGCGTCATTTGCGGCCGACGAGGGGTTCGCATCGCCAAATGGCTGGGTGACGGCGTGATGCTGGTGTGCGTGACCACGCGCCCGTTGCTCGAGACGATCCTCGAGCTGCACTACGTGGTGGGTGAGGTCGCCAACGGGGTCGATGCCGTGTCGATCCGATCCGGGGTCACCTCGGGGGCGGTCATCCTCATGGAGGGCGACGACTACGTGGGGCACTGCGTGAACGTGGCCTCCCGGCTGTGCGATCTGGCCGGAGCCGGAGAGGCGTTGGCCGCTCCCGACGTCACGCCCGACCTTCCGAGCTGGGGCAGGGTGGTCCGGCAGACCCAAGTGGACCTGCGAGGCGTGGAGAATCCGGTTCCGGCATCGAGCATCGAGATGGCCTGCGGTCCGCCTCCGGTCTCCTGCGACCCGATCTGCGGGTTGCCGTTGACGACGGACACGGCGGCGGAGGTTGCCCACGATGCCGGCGGCTCCACCGTGCTGTTCTGCTCCCCGGGCTGTCTGGACACGTGGAGCCGGCGCCCGTTGCGTGCCGGCTCGCGCTCGAGGGGCCCGGCCTCCTCGTCCCGCCCGAGACCGATTGTCCGCTCAACTCGGGGCGTATCGTGTCGATGGATTGAGTGCCGTCGGACGTGGGGTTCGGGGCCCTGGTCCGACCCCTCTTGGCGAACGTCCGGAGGACGCACTCGGCCCTCGTGCCGCACAGTTCACCCGCGCCGCCGTTCCGCACCGCCGGTCGCCATCGCCCGCGCTGGGCCCGACCCGCTAGACATGTGACTAAAGAGTCACGTATTATTGCGAGAGTGGACGAGGTGTTCAAGGCTCTGGCCGATCCGACTCGGAGACAGCTCCTCGACGTGCTCTTCGCCGAGGACGGGCAGACCCTGGGCATGTTGGAAGCACGCTTTTCGCTGACCCGCTTCGGCGTCATGAAGCACCTCAAGGTGCTCGAGGAGGCCAGACTCGTGGTCACGAGGCGGCGGGGCCGCGAGAAGCTCCACTTCTTGAACCCGGTACCGATCCGGCTCGTTCACGACCGATGGGTCCACAAGTTTGCCGAGCCCTGGGTAGCCGGGCTCAGCGAGATCAAGGAGAGGTTGGAGGCCGAGATGGAAAAGGTGTACGAGATCTTCATCAAGACCACGCCCCAACGGCTGTGGCAGGCGATCGTCGATCCCGAGATCAGGGCCAAGTACAACTTCGGCGCCGCGGTGAACTCGGATTGGCGCGTCGGCTCGGCGATCAGCGTGGACGTGGCCAAGCACGACGTCCACCTCGGCGAGGGAGAGGTGCTCGAGTCGGACCCCCCTTGTCGGCTGGTCCACACGATGATCTGCCTGTGGGACGACGATGTGCGGTCCGAGGGCGTGACCCGGGTGACGTGGGAGATCGAACAGGTGGGGGACTCGTGTCACCTCACCTTGACGCACGACCAGATGCGTGAGGGGGCCGACGCCCAGATCTACGGGGGCTGGCCGATGGTCCTCTCGGGCCTCAAGACTTGGTTGGAGACGGGTGAACTGCTGACCACGCCCGGTTCGGTCCTGTACGCCTGATCCGGCGGCCGCAGCCACCGGCTACGAAACCCTCGTCGCCTGACTGCCCACGCGGAAGCGATCGAAGAGCCACAGGCCGAGGGTCAGGACTCCGAAGCCGGCTCCGAGCACGCAGACGCCGCTCCACCCGCACAGGGCGTACAGGGCGCCGGCGCTGACCGAACCGACGGCGCCGCCCAGGAAGTAGCAGACCATGTACGCGCTGTTGATGCGGCTTCGGGCGTCGGGGCGCAGGGCGTAGATGATCGCCTGGTTCGTGATCTGCATGCCCTGGGTCCCCATGTCGAGGACGATGACGCCCACCACGAGAGCGATCAAGGAACTGCGCCCGGCCCAGAGGAGGGCGAACGAGCCCACCAGGAAGAGGCCCGCAGCGAAGGTCGTTGCGGTGGACCGAGCCGAGTCGGCGAGCTTGCCGGCGAGGTTGGCAGCCGCGATGCCGCCTGCTCCAACCAGGCCGAAGAGGCCGATCACTGCGTTCGAGTAGTGGTACGGGGCTCCCGAGAGCAGAAAGGCGAGGGTCGTCCAGAGCACGCTGAACGCCGCGAAGGCGCAGGCGCCGTGCCACGCCCGCCGCCGGAGCACCGGTTCGGTGCCCAAGAGGCGGAGAGACGATCCGACGAGTTCCCGATAGCGGCGGTGCGGACGTATCGCCTCGGACGGGAGAGCTCTCCAGAGGACGGCGGCGAAGCAGAGCATGAGCACCGCCGAGAGCCAGTAGATGGCGCGCCAACCGGCGGCCTGGGCGACGAGGCCGGCCACGGTCCGCGCCAGCAGGATGCCCATGAGGAGACCCGTCATGATGCGCGCCACCACCCGACCCCGTCGTTCCTCGGGCGCCAGGTCGGCGGCGAAGGGGATCATGACCTGTCCGGCCACCGAGGAGACACCGACGGTGACGGACGCCACGCAGAAGAACCACAGCGTGGGGGCCAGCGCACAGGCAACCAGGGCGAAGGCGGCGACACCGTAGAGCCGGGTGACCAGAGGCCGGCGGGGGTGGAGATCGCCCAGGGGGACGATCAGCAGCAGTCCGGCGGCGTAGCCGACCTGGGTGGCCGTGATGACCGCGGAGGTCGGACCCGGGCCGCTGCTGAAGGTGCGGGCCACCTGATGCAGCAGCGGCTGCGCGTAGTACAGGTTGGCCACCACCGCCCCGGTGGCCACGGCCATCAGGACGACGAGGGCGCGGGAGAGCCCTTGATTCGCCGGCACCGGCCCGGGAGCCGGACGCAGACGACTCAGATAGTGCCCCCCCGCCGACTCTCGGCCGTGACGCCGGTCAGGGCGGTGAGGATCAGCGGCACTCCGATGAAGATCAGCCAGATCCCGAAGACGAGCGCCAGCACGGTCATGAACGCGCCCATGCCGAGCACGAAGGGCCAGATCGACGAGTTGGGGAATGAATCGACGCTCCCGGCTCCCTCGGACATCTCGGCGTCCTCGCGGTCCGAGGGCCGATCACCGGGTGCGGGGACTTCTCCCCAGAAGAAGTACTTGCGGCCGTGGAAGCGCTGGTGCCAGAAGAAGTAGTAGAGACCGGGCAGGAAGCCGAGCAGGGTGGCACCCAGGAGCATCATGCCGCCGCCGTCCTCGTAGCTCCAGAACCAGTACACCAGGCCGACCACGCCGAAGAAGAATCCGAGGAAGAGCAGGAACAGGGCCTCGATCCTCATACTCCGACCTCCACCTTCTTGCCGTTGGCATGCCCGTTGGTGTGCGCCGCCTTGCCATGGGGCACGGTGAGTGCGTCGGGGTGGTTGGCATCCCAGGTCGGACGCTCCGAACGGATCGGCGGCAGGTGCGTGTAGTTGTGATGGGGTGGCGGTGAGGTGGTGAACCATTCGAGCGTGTGGGCGTCCCACGGGTTGTCACCGGCTGCGATGGGGTGACGCCACGAGACGAAGAAGTTCACCAGGAGGAAGACGAAGGAGGCGGCGATGATGAACGCCCCGACGGTCGAGACGATGTTGTAGCTCTGCCAGCCCAGGTTGGAGGGGTAGCTGGCCACGCGCCGCGGCATGCCGAGGAGACCCACCACGTACTGGGGCATGAATGTGATCCAGAAGCCGATGAACATCAGCCAGAAGTGCCACTTGCCCAGGTTGTCGCGCAGCATGCGGCCGAACATCTTGGGGTACCAGTAGTAGACCCCGGCGAATCCGGCGAAGACCGCCGTGCCGAAGAGCACCTGGTGGAAGTGGGCCACGACGAAGTACGTGTCGTGGGTGGCGAAGTCGATCGGGGGTGACGCCAGCATGATCCCGGTCACCCCGCCCATGAGGAAGGCGAACAGGAAGCCGATGGAGAAGAGCATCGGTGTCGGGAACGTCAGCTGCCCGTGCCACATCGTGCCGATCCAGTTGAAGAACTTGATCCCGGTCGGCACGGCGATGAGCAGGCTGAGGAACGAGAAGAAGGGCAGCAGCACCGCTCCGGTGGTGAACATGTGGTGGGCCCACACACCGGTGGACAGCGCGGCGATGGACATGGTGGCGAAGACCATGCCCTTGTAGCCGAAGACCGGCTTGCGCGAGAACACGGGCAGGATCTCGGTCACGATGCCGAAGAAGGGCAGGGCCAGGATGTAGACCTCGGGATGGCCGAAGAACCAGAACAGGTTCTGCCACAGCAGCGGCGAGCCACAACTGTGCATGGGCAACCCGTTCACCAGGTGACAGCCCAAGGCCGTATAGATGTGGGTGTTGAAGTGACGGTCGCAGAAGAGCATGACCACCGCGGCCGTCAGCACCGGGAAGGCGATCAGGATGAGGATCCCGGTGACCAGCATGTTCCACGTGAAGATGGGCATGCGGAACATGGTCATGCCGGGCGCGCGCAGGTAGAAGATCGTGGCGCACAGGTTGACGCCGGTGAAGATGGCCGAGAACCCGGTGAGGGCCAAGGCCATCAGAAAGACGTCGGGACCTGCGCCCGGCGAACTGGTGGCGCTCGAGAGGGGTGCGTAGGCCACCCAGCCGAACTGGGCTGCGCCCCCGGCGACCAGGAATCCCATCATCATGGTGATCGTGCCCGTGAGGTAGAGCCAGTAGCTGAGGGCGTTGAGCCGCGGGAACGCCATGTCGGGCGCGCCGATCTGCAGGGGCACGATGTAGTTGGCCAGTCCGCCGAAGGCGAAGGGACCGGCGAACAGGTACAGCATGAGGCTGCCGTGCATGGTGAACAGGGCGTTGAACTGCGAGAAGGTCAGCAGTGACGAATGCGGCGAGGACAACTGCAGCCGCATCATGAGTGCCATCATCCCCGAGAGGTAGAAGACGACGATGGAGGTGATCATGTAGCTGAGCCCGATCACCTTGTGGTCGGTACTCGTCAACCACTTGAGGATCCCGCTCGGCCCGTGAGCCTCGTGCCCGCCATGGGTACCGTGGCCGTCCCCGGGGATGTCGGGCGGCAGCCGGAGCTCCGAAGCCTCCTGGCTGCCGGGCGGGGCGATGACGTCAGTCACCGTAGAGCGCACCTCCTGAGTTGCCGAGACTCGTCCCGGTGTTCCCGCTGTTCCCGTAACCGGATGAGCCGCCTCCGGTGTTGCCTGAGTTCCCCGACGACGCCGGCACGCTCCCGTTGACGTTCCCGCGCAACCCGGCCGGGAGCTGGCCGACCGACAACGGGTGCAGCCGTTGGTAGGTGCTGGTCACGCGGAGCCACCGTTGGTAGTCCGACGGGGAGACCGATCGCACGTTGAAGAACATGAGGGAGTGGTAGAGACCGCACAGCTGGGTGCACTGGCCACGGTAGACGCCGTTGTGCAGCACGTTGAAGTCGAACTGGGTGTAGTAACCCGGGCTGGCATAGCGGCTGAAGTTGAACTCGGGAACGTAGAACCCGTGCAGCACGTCGAGCGAGCGCAGCGTGATCCGGACCGTCTGGCCCGTCGGGATCACCATGGTCGGAGCGTCGGTTGTCTGGCCGATGATCTTCACCCCGTTGGGGTACTGGAATTCCCATCCCCACTGGAAGGCGTAGACGTCGACGCTGGCCTCGGGATGCGACTCCACCGCGGTGACCTTGTTCTCCACGACCACGGTCGCCACGAACAACGCGATCACGATGAGGATCGGTACGACGGTGTAGATGATCTCGGTGAGCGTGTGGTACTGGCTCTGCACCGGCATGGCATCGGAACGCCGCCGATAGCGCACGACGGCCCACGCGATCAGCAGAAGGACGAAAACGCCCACGATGATCCCGGCGATGAAGAAGCCCTGCCAGAGGTGGAAGGTCGAACGGGCCTGAGAAGTCTCCCCCTTGTAGGCGCCGAACGTCGGGAGCTGGCAGCCGGTCAGCAGCAGCGCCCCCGCCGCCACGGCGACGGCGGCCACGCGCCGCCGTGGGCTCTTGCGGCTTGGACCTGGGATTTCGGGTGTGTCGGAGCTAGGCCCGGTCAACGACGAGTCCACGGGGCCGACACTATCGAACCCGTCCGCAAAACTGGAATTGAGCAGGTGGCCGGTTCGGCCGAGGTGTGCCCCTCAGCTCCCCTGGGTCGGCTTCTCGGCCGAAGGCTGTGCGGGGGCGGAGGTGTCCGAGGCCGCAGAGGTCCCCGAGTCGGCCGGGTCCTCGGCCTTTCCGTCCTTCATGCCCTGTTCGAACTGGTTCTTGGCCGAACCGAGGTTGCGAGCGAGCCTCGGGATGGCGGCACCGCCGAAGAGGAGCACCACGATCACGATGATGACGATCAACAGGTCGGGACCGAAGATGTCAGCGAGCATGGGATTCTCCTTCGCCGGGTCCAGGTGTTCCGCCTCGGTTCACGTGGCCGTGAACGGGGTCGACCCGGGTTCCAGGTTAGACCCATTCCCGACCCCGGGGTGCCCGCCGCCGGGCGGAGCGTCTCGGGGAGGCCGCCATGGCGTCAGCCCGCCAGCATCACGCCCATGACCAGCGCCGCGACGCTCGCCGTCCCCGAGACCGACCCCCACAGCGCCAACTGCCCCTTGGTCGTGGCCCGCTGGTGCAGGAGCGCCCCGAGGCCGGCCAGCGCCACCACGACGATCTTGGCCATGAGCACGGCCTTCCAGGCGGCGTCCTGGGAGGAGTAGTGGACGGCCGCGATGTTCCAGAAGCCCGTGGCCACCAGTACGGCGAAGGCGGGCCAGGCCAACCGTGAGAAGGCCCGTGCCAGCGCCTTGGGTGCGTCGGTTCCGAGTGTTCGGGCCGGCCCGACCAGGCCCATCATCGCGATCTGGCCGCCCACCCACACGCTGGCGGCGAGGACGTGGAGGGTGAGGCGGACGGTGTCGAGCGCAGGTGCCAGCATGCCGGTCCTACTTGCCCTGCCAGTTGGGTGGCCGCTTCTCGGCGAAGGCGATCGGCCCCTCCATGGCGTCGGCCGAGGAGAACACGATCCCCACCGCCTCGTCGTTGACCGCCCAACCCTCGGACTCGGGAAGCTCGGCGGCACGCTTCATGACCTTCTTGGACCAGCGCACGGCGAGCGGGGCGTTCGCCGCGATCCGCTCCGCCAGCGCGACGGCCTCGCTGAGCACGTCGGGTGCCGGGACGATCTTGTTCACCAGCCCGAGCTCCAGGGCCCACTCGGCGTCGATCATCTCGCCCGTCATGGCCAGCTGCAGCGCCACGGCCAGCGGGAGCCGCTTGGGGAGGCGGATGAGCCCGCCGGCGCCGGCGATCAGGCCGCGGGTGGCTTCGGGAATCCCGAACGTGGCGCTCGCAGCAGCGATGGCGAGGTCGCACGAGAGCATGATCTCGAACCCGCCCGCCAGCGCGGCGCCGTTGACCGCGGCGATGAGCGGCTTGGGGAAGTCGCGCCGGACCAATCCGGCGAAGCCTCCGGGTGCACCCAGGATGGCGGGTCCCTCACCGGCGGCGAAGGCCTTGAGGTCCATGCCGGCGCAGAACGCCTTGTCACCGCTCCCGGTGAGCACGACGACCCAGCAATCGGGGTCTTCCCCCAGTGCCTCCATGGTCTCGGCCATTCCGGTGCTCACGGCGGCGTTGACCGAGTTGCGCGCCTCCGGGCGGTTGATGGTCACGATTTCGATGTGACCGCGGCGCTCGCGCAGTATCTCGTCTGCCATGGCGGCTCCCTTCGTGTCATTCCCGGGTCACTCCCGGATCCCCCGCTGTTCCCGGGCGACCCCCGGGGGGGGTCGGGCGCCGAGGCTAGCGGCGGCCGCGGGGTGCCGGGTGAGCCGGCGGGGAACCCTCGGAGTCCGACGCTGCCCCAGCGGCGCCGGGCCAGAGGAGGGCGGCCGTCTCGCCCTTGACGCGCCTGACGTAGAGCACGCTGAACACGAAGAGACTCCCGAGCACCGTGGAGGTGACGAAGGGTGACACCGCGAGGAACGTTCCCGTGGTCAGCAGGTCGGCCAGCGTGAGGCGGGCCGTGGCCTCGACCACCAGACCGATGCCCCACACCACCGAGAGGACCCGGAACGTGCGCCGGCCGACGGGAACCTCGTGGAGGCGGTCGTAGGCGGCGATCTTGGCGGGATCGCGGCCAGCTGTCATGTACCGGCTGACGTAGAACAGCATCGGGCGGTCATGGGTGAACAGCGTGACGACGCACGTCACGCCCAGCAGCGCGGTGAAGAAGGCGTCGCGAACCTTGAGCAGGTACGCGTTGCCCCCGGTCACCACCGAGCTGACGACGCCGATGGCGAAGCCGAGGAGCACCATGGAACCGACCAGGTCGACGCGTCGTTGCAGCGCGAATTGCAGGAGGATCCAGGCCGCGGAGAAGCAGCCGGCGACGATGAGCGCCTGCGCATCGCTGCTCACGTGCTGGCGTGCGGCGAAGTACACGGCGATGGGGAGCGCGCCGCCGAAGACCACGCTCGGCAGGTGCTCGCGCACCGAGGGAAGGAACGACGGGCCGCCACCGTGCCCGGGCGGAGGCATCCCCTGGGACCCCGGCTGGTCCGGTTCCATGGAGAAAGGGTACCGGCCGTGGTCCCGGCCGCGATCGCGCCGAGGACCGGCGTAGCATTCTCCCGGTGAGCTTCGTGGCGCACGCGCTCGTCTTCCTTCTGATCGCCGGCCTCGTTGCCGCGCTCGGCCTGGCGGTTGCCTTCGTGCTCGCGCGCGCCTATGTCCGCCGCCACTGGCGACTGGTGCGGGGCCACCCGGTGACACGCAGCGTGCTGGCCTCCGCCGACCTCGTCTCGGCGTTCCGCGACCGTCGATCGCGGTCCACGCCCGCCGAGCTGAGTCGTGGCAGCGCACCTCGGGTGCGTCGCCGCATGTGGCTGGCCGTCGAGGCCGCGGAGGCTGCGGTGGCCCACGTCTCGGAGCACGACGCGCCGGTGGCCGAGCTGCCATCGGTCTGCCGTTCGCTGCGTGCGGTGGCCGGCGAGCTCAATTCCCTGTTGCGCCTCGAGCGGCGACTCCCGGCCGACACGGTCCGGACCGACGCGCTCCGCCGGCAGGTGGCCGACGTCATGGAGGCCGCCCGCGACGTCCAGGCCTCGGCACTGCGGGCGGGAAGCGACGCCACCGAACCGCAGGTGCGCGCCCTGGTGCGTCACGCACGCGACGAGGTGGACATCGTCTCGGCCGCCCTGGCGCACATGCGCTCGGTGGCCCGGCCCTCCTGAGCGACGCCCTGTCCCCGTCCTCGTCCCGCTCGCACCCGGACCCGGCCCTGCCCGGTCCCGCCGACGACCCCGACGTGCTCGTCGGCGTCACCACCTCGGGGACCCCGCAGGAGGGGTGGTTCAACGGCGGGGACCGGCCACACGACAACTGGTCCCTGTGGAAGGTGGACGGCCGGGCGGCGGCGCCGGGAACGGCGGGCTCCTTGTCGCGGGACCCCGCCGATGTGCTCGACCGGGCGGTCGCCCTCGGCGCCACGGCGTTCGGCCTCTCGGTGGAGTGGGCCCGCCTCGAACCGCGCCCCGGAGAGCTCGACTCGGGTGCGCTCGAGCGTTACGCCGAGGTCCTCGCCGAGTGCCACGCCCGGGGGCTCGAGCCCGTCGTCACCCTGCAGCACCTCACCCATCCGTGGTGGCAGGGACCCGAGTTCTGGCTCCGGCCGGGATCGCCCGACGTCTTCACCCGTCACGTCACCCGCGTGGTCACCGCGCTCGCCCCGCACTGCCGGCGTTGGGTGACGATCCACGATCCCAGCGTCGTCGCCTTTGCCGGCTGGATCACCGGCACATACCCGCCGGGACGTCGTCTGGCGGTCTCCGACGCCTGGTGCGTGCTCGACAACCTGCTCACGGCACACGTGCTGGTAGCCGACGCGATCACCGACGCCCAACCCGGGGCGGAGGTGACGCTGGGGACACGCGCCTCCCCCGTGTACGAGCAGGACCGGCTGCTGGTGGACCTGGTGTGCCGGCGTGACGCCGGCATCGACGTGGCGGACATCGACCGCTGGGTGGACGAGCGCCGTGCAGTGCACGACGCCGCATTCCCGCCCCGCAATGTCTCCGAGGCGGCGTGGCGCCGACTCTGCGCCGCCGTGGCCCCCTACGGGACGGTGCGCGAACCCGGGCGCGGTCGTTCCTGGGCGCGCCTGCGGGCGATCACGCGGCGGCGCGTCCCGCGTCGCGTCGTCACCGCCGTCGAGCAGTCGCGCCGCGGGCGTGCCCTCGATGTCGTCGCCATCGACTGGCGGGACTCCGGAGCCGGCCGCTCGCTCGGCACCCTGGGCTCGTGGTGCGCCACTGAGGCGGCCCTGCGCCCTGGTCTCGCGCTCTGGGTGCTCGACGGGTCGTCGCAAGCCGGGCGGGCCGCGTGGGCCGCGTGGGCCGACTTGCCGGCGGCCGGGGTGCCCCTGCGGGGCTACTGGCGGCAGTCCGGCGGAGTTGCGCCGCACCCACCGGGGGTTGACGGGGCGTCCTGAGCGGCCACCGGTTCACTCGGCGAGGTCGTCCCCCGGCCCCGTCTCGGGTGCCCCGTGCGCCGGGCCCTCGATCTCGCGCCTGTCCCGGCGGCGATGGCGCACGATCAGGACGGCGACGACGACGATGATCAGCCCCAGCAGCACATCGGAGGCGATTCCGGTCGCCTTCTCGACCTTCTGGCCCACGAAGTAGCCCAGGAGCACGTAGAGGACCCCCCAGCAGATGCCGCCGGCCGCATTGGCCGGCAGGAAGACGCGGTAGCGCATCTTGGACATGCCCGAGAGGCCGGGGACCACGGCACGCAGGAAGGCAGAGAAGCGGCCCACGAAGACGGCGACGGCGCCGCGCCGGCTCAGCTGCTCGAGCGCCATGGCGATGCCCTTCTGGCGGTTGCGCAGCGGGCCCAGCCGGAGCAGCTGGTGGCCCCATCGATCGCCGATGGCGTAGCCGACCGAATCGCCGACGATGGCGCACAGCACGACGACGGCGATGATGGCGCCGATGCTCACGCCCCCCTTGGCGGCCACTGCACCGCCGAGGACCGCGGCGGTCTCGCCGGGGAACACGAAACCGAGCATCACCGCGTCCTCGGCGAACACGAGGAGGCCGACGAGTACGTAGGCCTGCCACCCATGCAGTGAGAGGAGCGGCTGGAGCAGGCGGCTGATCACGACCCAGGGGCGCGCCGAGGGTCGGGCCGGTCGCCGACGCCGTCCACGCCCGCGCTCAGTTGGCGGCGCGCAGCACGGCTTCGGGCAGGTCCCGCTCGGGGAACGCCTGCTCGCGCTGGGCCAGCTGGCGCCAGCGGGCGTCGACCTGCTCCATGAACTGCTGCCCGCGCGCGACGTGCGTGAGGATGTCGGCCTGGCCCTGCGGGCGGGCCAGCATCCAGCTGTGGCCGCCGGGGACCCACAACACCGGCGCGCGCGCCACGGAGGCGAACTCCAGGGCGGTGTGCCCGGGAATGATGCGGTCGAAGCACCCCCATTCGTTGAGGATGGGAATCTGCTGCGCCACCAGGTGGCGGACCTGGCTGCGCTGGTCCACCCCCATCAGCATGCTGCCGATGGGCAGCGTCTGGGCCACGGCCCGGATGTTCTGGCGCATGTCCGGTAGCACGGCGCGCACGGTCGAGTACATCCGGCCGATGGCCAGGTCGGGGAGGTCGAAGACGACGGCGGCGAGCATGTCGACCATTGGGGCGATGTCGGGCAGCACGGGCGAGAGGATGGCGGGGATGATGCCCTTACGGTCCTTCCACGCCGGCGTGGACACCCCGTCGCGATAGACGACCCCGAGGGTGCGCCGGGGATGGTCGTGGGCGAATTGCACGGCCACCGCCCCTCCCATGGAGTGGCCGAGGAGGAGGACGGGCCCGGCGTCGACCTTGTGCACGATCGCCATCACCTGGTCGGCCAGGCTGTCGAGGGAGATGTCCTGCCAGTCGAGCGGGTCACTCCCGCCGAATCCGGGCAGGCTCGGGTTGACCACCCGCCATCCCATCTGCTCGGCCAGGCGGGCACTCTCCCGCCAGTACATGCCCCCGCCGGCGAAGTAGCCGTGGATGTTGACGGCCCAGATGGGCGGCGAGTCGGGCCCGTCGGGACCGTGCGCGTCGACGTTGTCCGAGACGGCGAATCGCAGGACCCGACCCTCCTGGCGTATGGAGCCCGGGACCATGCGGATGGTCGGCGTGCCCCGGATCTTGCGGACGTACTGGTCGCGCACCACACCGAGGCCGTGCGGGGCGTGCCCGGCGTCGACCAGCTGGACCGGGGACGGCCCGTCGGAGGGGGCCATGATGGCGCCAGAGATCTGGAGGGAGTCCTCCGGCTCCTGCTCCGGCTCCGAGGTGAAAGACCGCACCGACATGGATCACTCCAGTTCAGCACCCTCCCGGCCCGCGGCCGCGCACCCGTGGGGGTCCAGGACGTTCCACGGTAACCGACCCGGACACCAGGCGGGGTGCGAGGTCACGTCGCGTCGACGAGGGCGGCGACACCTTGGGGGCAGTGGCAGGATCTGACGGGGAGGAGGCGCCGATGACCACCATCCGAGCCTCGGTGTGCACCGGGCTTCACGAGCCCTGGAGGACCGCCGAGATCGATATCGACCCGCCGCACAGTCGCGAGGTGCGGGTCACCATGGTCTGGGCGGGGATGTGCCACTCCGACGAGCATCTCCGCCACGGTGGCATCGGTGCGCCACCTGACGTGCTCGAGCTGCTCGGGGTGACGTCCATGTTCCCGATCGTCGGCGGACACGAGGGTGCCGGCATCGTCACCGAGGTGGGACCCAACGTCACACAGGTGGCCGAGGGCGACCACGTGGCCATGTCCTTCATTCCCTCGTGCGGCATCTGCTTCTGGTGCGCCTCGGGACGGCAGAACCTCTGCGACCTGGGTCTGGCCACCCTGGCCGGACCCATGATCAGCGACGGCACCTACCGCTACCGCCTGGACGGCGCGCCACTGAACCGGATGGCGCAGCTGGGCACGTTCGCCGAGGAGGTCGTGTGCCACGAGAACTCGCTCGTGCGGATCGAGCCCTGGCAGGACATGCGCGCCGCCGCCCTGATCAGCTGCGGCATCGCCACCGGATTCGGCTCCGCGGTGGACCGGGCCAAGGTCAGACCGGGGGAGACCGTCGTGGTGGCAGGTTGTGGCGGCGTCGGGTCCGGGGCGATCCAGGGAGCCCGTATCGCCGGGGCGCGCCACGTCGTGGCGGTCGATCCGGTCCCCTGGAAGCTCGAGCGGGCCACGGCCATCGGTGCGACGCACACGGCGCCCACACTGCTCGACGCCCAGTTCATGCTGCCCGAGCTCACGTCGGGTCGCAACGCCGACGTCGTCATCCTGACGCCCGGGGAGCTCTCGGGCGACCTCGTTGCGGCCGCCTGCGCGTGCGGGTCCAAGGATGCCCGGATCGTCGTCACGGCGATCGCACCGTTCGATCAGATGGACGTCCAGCTGAACCTGTTCACCCTGGCCATGTTCAACCAGTCGCTCCTCGGCACGGTCTTCGGATCGCAGAGCCCCCGGGTGCAGGTGCCCAACCTGCTGCGCCTCTACGAGACGGGCCAGCTCAAGGTCGACGAGCTCGTCAGCGCCGAGTACGGGCTCAACGAGGTGCAGCAGGGATACGAGGACCAGGCGGCGGGCACGCTGGTCCGGGGAGTCGTGGGCTTCAGGCCCCGAGGTGTCGTGTGAACCCGTCGGGAACCACCAGGTCGTCGGGGTGCAGCTGGTGGATGGAGGCGTGGCCCAACCCGAGCAGCGCCGACTCGATCCCGCTGCGCATGATGTCGAGCACGTTCTCCACCCCGGCCTGCCCGTTGGCGGCCAGACCCCACAGGTAGGCGCGCCCGAGCATCACCGCCTTCGCTCCGAGGGCGACGGCCTTCACGACGTCGCTGCCGCGGCGGACACCGCCATCGAGCAGCACCTCCACCTGGTCCCCTACGGCGTCGGCGACGGAGGGCAGGGCGCGGATGGTCGCCGGTGTCCCGTCGAGGTTGTTCCCACCGTGATTCGAGACCGAGAGCGCGCTCACCCCGGCATCGACCGCGCGCCTGGCGTCGTCGACCCTGGTGACACCCTTGAGCATGAAGGGGCCGTCCCACTGGGAGCGCAACCAGGCAACGTCGGCCCAACTCGGCGGCGGCGTCTGCATCCACTGACCGTAGGCGCCGAAGAAGGTGGGCCCCCGCTCTCCCCGCGGGACCATGTTCGGGGTCGTCAGGTCGGGGCGCTTCCCCTGGCGGGCGAAGGAGAGGAACCAGCGCGGATGGGTGAGGGCCTCGGGTGCGAAGCGCAGCATGGCCCGCAGGTCGACCTTTTCGGGAATGGTCGGACTGCCCCAGTCCCGCCCGTTCGAGAACGACCAGTCCAACGTGGCGATCAGACCGACCGCTCCGGCGGCCCTGGCCCGCTCGACCCGGGCCAGGATGTCGTCGCGTGTGCCGATCCAGTAGATCTGGAAGAAGGTCTGGGGGCAGGCCGCCGCCACCTCCTCGACGGGCATGCTGGCGAAGGAGCTCAGGCCCATCGCGGTCCCGCGTGCCGCGGCCGCCCGGGCCACGGCCACCTCTCCGTCGGGATGCACGGCCTGAACCCCCGTCGGCGAGATCAGCACCGGGAAGGAGATCTCCTGGCCCATCACCTTGGTGGTCAGGTCACGGCTGTCCGCCAGCCCGGCAACGTGGGGGGCGAAGCCCAGCTCGCCGAAGGCGGCGATGTTGTCCTCGACGGTGAGGCCGCGCTCGGAGCCGGCGACCAGGGCGCTGTACACCGACTTGGGCAAGCGTCTCTTCGCCCTTCGTTGTGCCTCGGCGACCGTCTCGAACCATTTTCCTGCCATCCGTCGACCCTTCGTCGTTGCTCCGCCGCGTGTCCGCCCGTCGCGCCCTGGGCGCGGGAGGTGCGACCTGCGACTCTACGCCGCAGGGGAACTGACGGCGCTCCCGGGCCGCTCCGAGGGGGACTCGGTGCGGGCCCGAAGGGCGCGTCGTGACCAGGTGCCCGATCGGCACGCCACGCGGGGGACCAGTGGGCCCGGCGTGCGCGCTCGCAGGCAGCCCGCCCACACCCCGGTCCCGTACGCGGCGTCGTCGACCATGTGAAGCGCGGCGTAGCGCACCGGGTCCAGCTTGTCGCGGGCGGTGGCCCAATCGGCCATGGCGGGGACGAGCAGGCCCAGCGCGGCGGTCCCCCGGGTTCTGCGGAAGGCCAGGGCGGCCAGCAACACGGGCGACCACACGCGTGAGAGGCCCGCCAGGGTGGTCAATGCGGCGCGCGCCGTCCCACCCCCTGAGATCCGCGTCGCCGTGGTGCCGGGGTGGCGGACGAGCCCCGAGAGGCGTCGGGCCAGGACCGCGATGCAGAGCGCCTGGGTTCCGAGTGCCAGCCACGGGCGCCGGGCCAGGACCAGGACCCACACGGCCAGCGACCATCCGGAGACCTCGGCCGGCGCCACGGCGCCCGCGTGGCGCTTCGCGAGTGGCCCGGCGGTCGAGCCGTAGAAGGCCTGGCGTGCCAGGAACCCCCGGAGCGTGGCGGCACCGTGATGCCGCACCGTCGAGGACGGGACGTAGCGCACATCCCATCCGGCGTCGCCGAGTCGCCAGACGAGGTCCACGTCCTCACCACCGCGCAGAGCGGGGTCGAAGAGGTCCGGGCCGTCCGCCACCTCGCGGCGCACGAGCAGTGTGGCGCTCGGCACGAAGGGGACCGGGCCGCGCGGTCTGACCAGGCTGGGGCGAGCACCAAGGTCCAGAGGGGACCGGGCCGACTCGTATCGGGACAGGGAGCTGCCCGGCTCGCCGCCCGCGGCCACGATCCGGGGGGCCACTGCCGCGACCAACGGGTCGTCGAAGTGGCCCAGGAGTGGCTCGAGCCACCCAACGGCTGGCTCGCAGTCGGAGTCCACGAAGGCCACCAGGCGGGTCTGCGCGGTGGCCAGCCCGGCATTTCGTGCTGCTGACGGCCCGACGTTGCGGGCCAGGGTGACGAGCCGGGCGCCGTGGCGCGTCGCCACCTCCGAGGTGGTGTCCGCGTGGCGCGACGCGTCGTCCACCACCACGCAGGTGAGCCCTTCGAGCGACCCGAGCAGCCTGTCCAGCTGGTCCGGACGGTCGCGGACCGGCACGACCACGGTGACGTCGTGCGTTCCGAGCTGCCCCGACGTCGGTCGCGGTGTCAGGGCACCAGCCGAGACCAGTCGGCGGGCCAGGAGCCCGGCCGGACGGGCGGGGCCCACCGGGTCTCCGCCGAGCCAGCGTGCCACGAGCGGGCGGGCTCGCTCTGACAGGTGAAAGAGCCGCAGGGGGCTTCCGCCGAGCAGCACCGAACCGTCGTCGAGCATTCGGGTGGACTGCTCGGGCTCGACCGAGAACGAGGCGGGAACCGGGGTGGAGCCGCGGGGCGGAGCCAGGTGCAGGGTCGACGGCACGTCACCAGCTTGGCAGTCGGCGGCCACGGATAGTGTTGGGCTCCCGCACCAGAGGAGGTCGTGATGCTGCGTGAAGGCCAGGACGCCACAGTCGCCCAGGACGGCGACGAACTCTCCGACGAGGACGTCGACGAGCTCTTGGTGGAGGAGGTCTCGATCGACGGGATGTGCGGCGTCTATTGAGCGCGCTCGACGCGCCGCCGGCGCCGCCTGACGCGGAGCCGGCCGGCTTCAGCGGGATCGAGCGGGCACCCGAGCGTGACCCCGGAGCGTTCTCGGTCCACCGAGCCTGGAGGTTGCACCCGCAGGTGGCCCTGCGCGACGAGCCTTTCGGCGCGCTCGCCTACCACTACGGCAACCGCCGGCTGGTGTTCCTCAAGTCGCGGATGCTGGTCGAGCTGGTGTCCACCCTGCACGAGTACCCGAGCGCGGCGGCGGCAATTGAGGCGCACGTCCCCGAATCGGGACGTCCGTCCTACCGCCGGGCGCTGGCGCGCCTGGCGCACTCGGAGGTGATCGATGTCTGCTGAGCTGGCCCCGAGGCCCCTGAGGGAGCAGTTCACCGAAGGCCTCGACGCGCCGATCTGCCTGACCTGGGAGCTGACCTACTCCTGCAACCTGGCCTGTGTGCACTGTCTGAGCTCGTCGGGTCGCCGGGACCCCGGCGAGCTGACCCCCGCCGAGGCTCGTGGCGTGGTCGACGAGATGGTCGCCATGAAGGTGTTCTACGTCAACATCGGGGGCGGCGAACCGATGTTGCGTCCGGATTTCTTCGACCTCGTCTCGTACGCGGTCGAGCGTCGCGTCGGGGTGAAGTTCTCGACCAACGGGACCCGGTTGACGCCGCGCCGCGCCCGCGAGTTGGCGGGCCTCGACTACCTCGACGTGCAGGTGAGCCTCGATGGCGCCACGGCGGCCACCAACGACGCCGTCCGGGGCGAGGGTTCCTTCGCGGCGGCGCGGGAAGCCATGGACAACCTTGCTTCGGCCGGCTTCGCCGGCTTCAAGATCAGCGTCGTGGTGACGCGCTCAAACGTGGCCGAGCTCGACGCGCTGGCGGCCATCGCCGACTCTTACGGCGCGCAGCTGCGGCTGACCCGCCTGCGCCCCTCGGGCCGGGGTGTGGACGTGTGGGACGAGCTGCACCCCACGGCGCGCCAGCAGCGCGACCTCTACCAGTGGCTGCTCGAGCGACCGCAGACCCTGACGGGAGATTCCTTCTTCCATCTTTCCGCCCTCGGCGAGCCACTCGAGGGGCTCAACCTGTGCGGCGCCGGTCGTGTGGTCTGCCTGATCGATCCGGTCGGCGACGTCTACGCCTGCCCCTTCGTCATCGACCGCCAGTTCCTGGCCGGCAACGTCCGCCAGCCCGGAGGGTTCGCCGGGGTCTGGCGGGAGTCCGCGCTCTTCGCCTCGTTGCGCGAGCCGCAGAGCGCGGGGGCGTGCGCGTCCTGCGGCTCTTACGACGCCTGCCAGGGAGGGTGCATGGCGGCCAAATTCTTCACGGGTCTGCCCCTCGACGGCCCCGATCCCGAATGCGTGCACGGGCACGGTGAGACGGCCCTGGCGACCCTCGGCGCAGGGGGCGGCCGTCCCACCTCGGTCCTGGGCCATTCCAAGGTCCGACCCGACGGCACGCCGGTGCCGGTGCCGACCCCGGTCCGGCTCCGGGTGTCGACGCGCGCCTGAGCGGTGGAACTGGGCCGCGCCACCTGGCCCGAGGTGGACGCAGCCGGGCGCCGCGCCGTCCTCGCCGTCCCGTTGGGCTCCCTCGAGCAGCACGGACCGCACCTGCCCCTCGACACCGACACCCGCATCGCCAGGGCCGTGGTCGCCGGAGCCGCGGCGTCGCGGTCCGACCTGGTCGTGGCACCGCCCCTGGCCTATGGCGCCAGCGGCGAGCACGCTGGGTTTCCCGGGACGCTGTCCCTCGGGCACGCCGCCCTGACCGGGGCGCTCGTCGAGCTCGTGCGATCGGCCCGCGCGTCCTTCGGTGCGGTGGTGCTCGTCAGCGCCCACGGGGGCAACGACCAGGCGCTCGAGGCAGCGCGCCGGTGCGGCGAATCGGAGGGCGACGACGTGCTGGCGTGGCGGGTGGCGCCGGCGTCAGCCGATGCCCACGCCGGGCGGACCGAGACCTCCCTCATGCTGGCCATCGATGCGCCGGCCGTGCGGCTCGGCTGTGCCCAGCGCGGACGTACCGAGCCGTTGGCGGCGCTACTCCCGCGCCTACGCGCCGAAGGGGTGCGCCCGGTATCGTCCAACGGCGTGTTGGGCGACCCCACGGGTGCGAACGCCGAAGAGGGGCGCCAGCTCCTCGAGACGCTGGTGCGTGATCTCCTCGCCGCCGTGGCGGCGCGATGGCCCGACCGGTGAGCCCCGTCGCCGTCGTCACCGGCGCGGCACGGGGGATCGGCGCCGCCACCGTCGACGCCCTGGTGTCGGCCGGGTGGCGTGTCGTGGCCGTCGACGGGTGCGCCGACGATCCCGCGCTGGACTACCCGCTGGCCGCCGTGTCCGACCTCGACGCGGTGGCGGCGCGCCACGGTGACGCCGTGCACCCGCTCGTGGGCGACGTGCGCAGCTCGGTGGACATGTCCGAGGCGGTGAGCCAGGCCATGGGCCGCTTCGGCGGGCTGGACGCGGTCGCCGCCGTGGCGGGGGTCATCGCCGGCGGTCCGCCGCTGTGGGAGACCGGCGATGCCCAGTGGGACGTGCTCTTCGACGTCAACGTGGTCGGTGTGCGCAACGTGATGGCGGCAGCCCTGCCGGTGCTGCTGGAGGCTCCCGAGCCGCGCCACGGACGCCTCGTGGCCGTGGCCTCGGCGGCGGGGCTGCTGGGCCTGCGCCGGCTGACCGCCTACTGCGCGGCGAAGCACGCCGTCATCGGCCTCATGCGGGGGCTTGCCGCGGATCTGGCCGGCACCGGCATCACCTCAAATGCCATCTGTCCGGGATCCACCCGGACCGCGATGCTCGACGCCTCGGCTGACGTCTTCGGATTGCGGTCGGCCGAGCAGTTCGCCGGACAGCAATTGGTGAACCGCCTTCTCGAGCCGTCGGAGCCCGCCGCCCTGATCGCCTGGCTGTGCGGTCCGGCGTCGTCGGGCGTCACCGGGGCCGCGCTGCCCGTCGACGGTGGGATGACGACCTCGTAAGGTGAAGGCGACGATGCCCGAATGCACACACCTGGACCTGATCGCCGACGTGGAGCCACAGACGCCCACCGGATGCGGCGAGTGCCTCAAGATCGGGGGGACCTGGGTCCACCTCCGGCTCTGTCTGGTGTGCGGCGCGGTGAACTGCTGCGACTCCTCGCCGGCGCGCCACGCCACGGCACACTTCCACGCCTCGGGGCACCCGCTCGTGCAGTCCTTCGAGCCCGGCGAGGACTGGATCTGGTGCTACGCCGACCAGTTGGCGATGGAACCTGAGTAACCTGACCGCCGTGCCGGGGGGATCCGCGTGAAGTTCGCCATGACCTTCGGGCGTCTGCACCCCCGCCTGTGGCTGGAGGCCGGCGAGGTGGCGGACCGCCTCGGGTTCGAGTCGGCCTGGTTGCCCGAGCACCTCGTCCTTCCCCTGGAGATGGCGGGGTCACCCTTCGCCGCCGCGGAGCACCCGCCCATTCCGCCCACGACCCAGCTGTTCGACGCGCCGGCCATGCTCTCCGCGGTTGCGGCGCGCACGACGTCGCTCAAGCTCGGCACCAACGTGTACCTGCTGGGGCTCCGGCACCCCTTCATCACGGCGCGCGGCTTCGCCACCCTCGACTGGCTGTCGGGTGGCCGTGCCCTTGTGGGGGTCGGCGCGGGGTGGCTCCGCGCCGAGTGGCTGGCGCTGGGCGTCGATCCGAGCACCCGGGGGGCCCGGCTCGACGAGGCCATCTCCGTCTGCCGGCGTCTGTGGACCGAGGAGACGGTCGCCCACGACGGTCCGCATTTTCCCTTCTCCGAGGTGGCCTTCGAACCCAAGCCGGTGCAGCAGCCGATCCCGATCCACGTCGGGGGCCAGTCGGCCGCTGCGCTGCGCCGTGCCGGTCGGCTGGGGGACGGCTGGATCGGCATGACCGAGCCACCCGAGGTGATTGCCGACCAGGTCGCGCTCCTGCGGGCGCATCGCGAGGAGGCCGGACGGGTCGACGATCCCTTCGAGGTCACCGTTGCCGGCGCGTGTGAGAACGAGGACGACCTGGCGGCGTGGGAGCGCGCCGGGGTGGACCGCCTCATCGTGACACCGTGGCGACGCTCGGCTGAGGCGTTCGACGCCATGGAGGCGTTCGCGGCGCGCTTCATCGACGCGGACCGGTGACGGTCGCCCCACGGGGATCGACGCGACGGACCGAGAGGCCGGTCAGGTGGTCCAGATGATCGACTGGGGCTCGGTGTAGGCGAGTAGGCCGGAGTCGCCCCCGTCGCGACCGATGCCGCTCATCTTGAAGCCGCCGAAGGGCGCCTCGTAGTGGCGTTGGGAGGTGTTCACCGAGACGCTGCCCGAGCGGAGTCGCCTCGACACGCGGCAGGGCGCGGGACCAGTCGCTGCAAAAGACGCGGTCGTAGAGCCCGTACGCCGAGCTGTTGGCGATGGCCACGCCCTCGTCCTCGTCGTCGAAGGGGATCATGGTCAGCACCGGGCCGAAGATCTCCTCACGGGCCACGCGCATGGAGTTGGTCCCGGCGACGAGCGTCGGGGCCACGTAGAAGCCGACGGACGGGTCGGCCGGACGCGAGCCACCGGCGAGGATCTCGCCGCCGTCCTCCCTCGCCGTGTCCACGTGTGCCTCGATCCGCGCCCGCTGCGCCGCCGAGATCACCGGACCGACGACGGTGGAAGGGTCTGTCGGATCGCCCACCTTGAGCCGGCCCGCCCGCCGGGCCAGCTCCGCACAGACGCGGTCGAAGATGCTCCGGTGGACCACGCCGCGCGTCGGCGCGGTGCAGACCTGTCCGGAGTGGATGGTCCAGGTGGACGACATGCACCCGACGGCCGCCTCGACGTCGGCGTCTTCGAACACGAGGCAGGCTCCCTTGCCGCCGAGTTCGAGCAGGGTGCGCTTCATGGTGCTCGCGGCGGCGCGTGCGATGGCCACGCCCACCGAGCTCGATCCGGTGAAGCTGACGCCGTCGACATCCTCCGCCTCGACCAGCGCGGCCGAGGCTGCGGCCCCCTCTCCGTTGATGAGGTTGACCACGCCGGGTGGGAAGCCCACCGCGTCGAGGATGCGCACCAGCTCGGTGGCGGCGAGGGGGTCCTGGGGCGCGGGCTTGATCACCACCGTGTTTCCCGTCGCCAACGTGGGACCGATCTTTCCCGCCACGTTGGAGAGGGGGAAGTTGTAGGCCGTGATGCAGGCCACCACACCGAGCGGGACCCGGTTGACCATCGCCCCGACGACCCCGCCGGTCGAGAAGGGAGACGGCTCGACGGGCTGTGGCAGCAGCGGTGTCTCGAGCACCGGGCGCGGATCACGGGTGTAGCGCTCGAGCCGGTCCACCGCGAGAGGGAGCTGGAGGTGTGTTCCCATGGCGATCGTGGCGCCCGTCTCGGCCATCACGAGGGGAAGGAGCTCCGAGGACTTGGCGCGCAGGGCGGCGGCGGCGTCGCGCAGGAGGGCACAGCGGTCCTCCCACGACCGGGCGGCCCAGGCCGGCTGCGCCTCTCTCGCGGCCGCCGCGGCGGCCCGGGCGTCGTCCACGCCGGCATTGGCCGCCAGCCCGACAACCTCCTCGGTGGCAGGGTTGACGACCTCATAGGTCCCCTCGGACGCGTCGACCCACTCACCGGCGATGAAGAGCCGGCATTCGTCACGCCGGGTCGCCTCAGCCATGGGACCCCCCTCTCTCGTGCCGCCCCCCCGGCGGTGCCCCCATTCAAGCGGGTGGGTGGGTGGACCGCTCTGGACAGGAATTATTACTTTCGTCACTTCGCAGGACCAAAGACATATGACAGTCTCTAGAGTGAAGGTCGTCACGGGGGATGAACGGAGTCAGGTCCATGAATCGGCCCACCCAATCGAGCCCCGCCCTTCGTGGCGGCGGCACAGCCTCGGGAGCCGAAGCCGGCGACAGCGGGTCGGGTCCGGCCGTCGGCGGGAACGTCTCGGGGATCGTGGGGGACGCCATCCTCGGCGGCACCGACGTGTCACAGGTTCGCAATCGCAGTCGGATCGCTCGGCTGCGCCGCCTGGTGGCCGTCGGCGCCCTCCTGGCGGGATGGGCCGTCATCCGCCAGGCGACGGGTCACTCCCTGGTGCCGTTCGTCACGTTGCCGCACTGGTTGAGCGCCGAGCTCCCGGCCTTCCTGATCGTCTTCGCTCTCGGCGCCGTCATGCTGGCCCCGCTGCTCGGAGCCGGGCGTTCGCCGCACAGCTTGATCCGGCCGGGCGAGACCGCCGTGGGGCTCGAGGATCTGGTGGGGATCGACCCCATCAAGTCCGAGGTGGTCCGCACCATCAACTTGTTCTTGGCCCACCGGACGTTCCGCGAGGCCATGGGTGGATCGGCCCGCCGGGGAGTGCTCTTCGAGGGGCCACCGGGCACGGGCAAGACCTTCGTCGCCAAGGCCATGGCCAAAGAGGCGAACGTCCCCTTCCTCTTCGTGTCGGCCTCCGCCTTCCAATCGATGTACTACGGGCAGACCAACCGCAAGATCCGTTCCTACTTCAGGGCGCTGCGTACCCAGGCGCGCAAGGAGGGCGGTGCCATCGGGTTCATCGAGGAGATCGACGCCATCGGGGCGGCGCGCCGGGGGCTCGGCGGCGGGCCGAACGAGGGCATCACCGGAGTGGTCAACGAACTGCTCGTGCAGATGCAGTCATTCGACACTCCCACCCGGGGCCAGCGCGTCACCTGGGCCTGGATCGACCTGGTGAACCGCTATCTTCCCGACGGATCCAAGCTGCGCAAACCCGCCGTGACACCGGCCAACGTGCTGATCGTGGCGGCCACCAACCGCAAGGACGATCTCGATCCGGCGCTGATCCGTCCCGGGCGCTTCGATCGCACCATCTACTTCGGCCTGCCCGGTCGCCGGTCCCGTGCCGAGATCGTGGAGTACTACCTCAAGAAGAAGTCGCACGGCGCCGACCTCGATGCGCACGGCGCAGCCGACATCGTGGCCGGAATGACCTTCGGGTACTCGCCCGCGGCGCTGGAGCGCCTCATGGACGAGGCACTGGTGATCGCACTCACCCACGACCGTTCGGCCATGTCCTTGCCCGACGTGGCGGAAGCCAAGATGCTGGTCGAGCTCGGGGTGACCGACGAGACCATCTACACGCCCGACGAGCGTTCCCGCGTGGCCACGCACGAGGCTGGGCATGCCACCGTGGCCTACTTCGTCGGGCAGACCCGCCAGCTCGACGTCCTCTCCATCGTCAAGCGGCGCGACTCGCTCGGGCTCCTTCAGCACTCCGATACCGAGGAGCGATTCACCAAGAGCAGCGAGGAGATGCGCGCCCTGTTGCAGATCGCCATGGGCGGGATGGTGGCCGAGGAGCACTGGTTCGACGAGGTGTCCACCGGTCCCGCCTCCGACCTGGCGGCAGCAACCGCCATGGGGGCGCAGATGATCGGGGCCTGCGGGATGGGCAATTCCCTGATCTCGGTCGCCGCGGCGGGCAGCGGCTACCTGGAGGGCAACCTGGTGGACAAGGTCCTCGGGGACAAGGCTGCCCGGGCCGAGCTCGACGCGCTGCTCATGGGGTCGTGCGATGCCGCCAAGGCCATCGTCGTGGAGCACGGGGCCGTGGTCGAGGCGCTGCGGGACGCCTTGCTCGATCGCGACGAGCTGGTCGGGTCCGAGATCACCGAGGTGATCGAGTCCGCCCTGCACGCGGAGGACCGGAGGAGCGTCATCGCCGAGCTGCGGACTTCGCACCCGGCGGCGGCGGTGGCGCGGAGCCGGCCTTCCTGACGCCTCCGGTGCCCCGGGCGACCGACGGGATCAGCCCCCTCCGTGCAGTTCTGGTGGTCCGGGATCGTCGTCGTCGACGACCTCGGCGTCGATCACATCGCCGGGACCCGAAGGGGGTCGGGTCCCCGGGCCACCGCCTTGGGGCCCGGTGCGGAAGGTGGTGAAGAACATGCCCGGACCCTGCATGAAGTTCACCTGCAAGGGGCGCCCCGCGCCGGGTCCGAGCTTGGCGAACAGCGGCACGGCGCGGCGGTGCACGACGGCGTACTGAGCCCAGAGCGTCACACCGAGGTAGAGGAGGAAGCTCGATCCGGCCAGTCCGGCCACGGCATCGCCATGACCGGCGGCACCGACGGTGACGTGCAGGAGGATCGAGACGAGCCACAGTCCCATGGTGAGCGCCGTGGCCTGTCGGAACACCCAGCCGTTCCCGGCCCACACCCGCATGGCCAGCCCGCGCAGCGCGCCGAGCGCGGGCGCCCCGATCACGAGGGTGGCCAGGACCCACGCCCATGCGGCGCCCGTCACATGGTGACCGCCGGAGTACGAGACCATGGCGAACAGCCCGATGACGCCGAGGAAGACGGGAAGCCGCGGCTGGAAGACCCGCGGCACCGGTACCACGCGCACCTGGCGCAGCAGGACGAGCACCAGCACCAGCGCCCCGAGCGCGTACGAGAAGGAGGACACCGTCACCCAGCCTACGGGGCGGGGTTCTCAGTGGTTCAGCAGGGGGCCCACTTCCACACCGAATCGTGCCACCTGGTCGCAGAGCTCCTCGGCGTCGCGAGCGATGAACCGTACCTGCAGGTGGTTCGCGCCCATGTCCACCAACCCCCGGAGTGACTCGGCCACCTCGGCGGCCTGGCCCGTGAGCACCCACGGGGGCAGATCCCGGCGTGGTCCGTCGTCGCCGAGCGAGATCGGATCCGCCACCGCGCTCACGTCGATCGGCGCGCCGCCGCGCAGCTCGGCGCGCAGCTCCGTGAGCCGGGCGATCTGGGCCCGCAGGTCGTGGCGGGAGATGACCTGCGGGAGCCATCCGTCGCCGAGGGCGGCGGCCCGTCGGAGGGCGGCTGGGGACGAACCGCCGATCCAGATGGGCGGTCTCGGTTGGCGCGTCGGCGGCGGCGCCAGTCCCATGTCCCGCACGGGCCAGCGGGGCCCGGGCAAATCGGGGAATTCCTCGGTGAAGCATCGGCACAACGCCGAGATGGCTTCGTCGGTGTGGCGACCCCGTTCGTCGAACCGCCCACTCAACAGCTCGTACTCCTCGGGCACGTGCCCCGCCCCGACGCCGACGATGAGCCGTCCACCCGAGAGGACGTCGATCGTGGAGAGCTCCTTGGCGGCGCGCAGAGGGTGGCGTTGCGCCAGGACCATCACCTGGGAGATGAGATTGGCCCGGGTGGTGACCGCGGCCAGCCACCCGAGCGTGGCCGTGGCGTCGTACCAGACGGTGCCCATGGCGTCCGACAGTCGGCGCGGGATGGCGGTGTGATCGCCCACACCGAGGGAGAAGAAGCCGGATTCGTCCGCCACGCGGGCGATCCGTGCCAGCTCGACCGGCCCGGCCCGCCGTTCCCAGTCAGCGGCGTGGGGAGTCGACTGTGACTGCACGGGAAGCGCCATGCCATAGACGGCGCGGCCCTCGGGGATGGCGCGGACGACATGGGTGGGGATCGGAACGGGGGGCAGGGTCACGGCGGCCTCGCGCTCAGGCGAAGACCTCGTCGAAGAGGTCGGCCATGGCCCTCCACGAGCGCCGGTGTGTCGCCTCGTGGTACGCGATGCCGGGCATGGCGGCCCGATCTGCCGCGGGACTGGTGAAGGAGTGTCCCGCCCCGCCGTAGACGACCAGCTGCCAGTCCGCCCCGGCCGCTCGCATCTCGTCTTCGAAATCGCGGCGCTGCGACCCGTCGACGATCGGATCGTCGGCCCCGATGAGCGCCAGCATCTTGGCGGAGATCCCCCCTGCCCCGGCCGGGAGGGGCGACCGCAGGTCGGCGTGGAACCCCACGGCAGCCTTGAGGTCGGCTCCGTCGCGTGCCAGCTCGAAAGCGACGGCACCGCCGAAGCAGTATCCGATGGCGGCCAGCCTCGTGGTGTCGGTGCGTTCCTCGGCGCACAGCATTTCGAGCCCGGCCCGACCGAGCGCACGGGTGAGCCGCGGTTCGGCCCGCAGACGGCCGCAACGGGCGGTGATGTCGTCGAGGCCGGCCAGGGAGGCGCCGCCGCCGTGGTAGTCGAGAGCGAAGGCCACGTACCCGAGCTCGTCGGCCACCCGTGTTGCCTGCGTCCTGGCGTGGTCGTCGATCCCAGAACCCTGGTGGCACACCAGCACGCCCGGGCGCGCGCCCTCGCCTGAGGGGAGGGCCAAGGTGCCGACCATGGTCTGGCCCGCAACGTCGTAGGCGATGTGACGGGTTGTCGCCATGGCCGAACCGTATCGCCCCCGGCGGCGCGCCATACTGGGCCGCGATGCGCGGGAGACGTCGTCGGCGCGTCCAGGCCCCTGCGGCGCCGGCGCCCACTCCGAGAATTCGTGCCCACGGTGCGGGCGCACGGGCGGCGGCCGTCGGTGCGCTGGTCACCACGGCCGTGGTGCTGGCCTCGTGCGGTTCGGGGCCGGCGGGCCCCGGGGCTGCCCCTCCGGCGGGCGGCCCGACGACGACGGCGACCCCGGCTCCCACCGCGTCCACCCTCCCGCCCGTCGCCGCCACGGGCCCGCTGCAGGCGGGCGCTCCGATCGCGCTTCCGTTCTCGGCGGACCGAGTGACGGCCGCCGAGAGTCCTGACGGCGCGGTGTTCGCCGCACCCCAGGCTCCCACCAGCCCGGCGCCCTCTGTGGCCTGGGTCGTCGACGGCAACGGTCCCGCCGCCGTGGCGGAGCACGTGGCGACGGGTATCGCTGCCATGGCGGCCGACGGCACCGATCTGTACGTGGCCACGTACGCCGAGGTGTACGCCTTCACTCGGAGTAGCGGGAACCAGAACGGGCAGTGGACGATGCCGCCACTGAACACCGCGGACAGCTCCAACGACGACCTCGTCTCCATGACGGCCGCGGCGGGCGCGGTGTACCTCTCGGTCGACCGCGGCAACACCGTGGACGTGTACCGCATCGATCCGTCGTCCTCCGCGCCACCGCGCCTGGTGCTCCGAGGTCTGGGTGCCGTCGTCGGGCCGAACGGGGCCGTCTACTACGAAAGGACCGACCACGTGTTGGCGGTCCGGCATGCCGATGGCACCACCGACAGCGGACCTGTGCTTGCCCACACGCCGAACGGGCTCGGCGGCGGCGTGCAGTACATCGACAACGTCGCGGGCGGTGCGCTGTGGGTCAGCGAGCCCGCCGGCCAAGGTCTCGACGCGCAATTCACCACGTACGACACCTCGACACTCCGTCCTCTGGGCGCCTACCACGGCACGGTGACCAGCTCGGTGTCTGATTCCTCGACCGGGCCGTTGGTGCTCGAGGCCGCCGGCACCGATGCGGGATGCCCCTCGGCATCGCCACCGGCTCCCTCGTCATGCGTCTTCCGTATCAGTACCGCGGGAGCGCTGAGCGACGCGGTGGGTGTCGGAGCAGCGGTCGACCTCCTCGGGCCGGCGCCCGCGGTGGTGATGTCCGACACGGGCACTGGCCAGTTCGACCTCATGCGCCTCTCGTGACGGCTCAGGTGTGACGACCCAGGCCCTACGGCTCAGGTCGCCACGCCCTCCTGTGCCAGGAGCGCACGCTTGACGTCGATGCCGCCGCTGTAGCCCCCGAGGCCGTCGCGCGCCACGACGCGATGGCAGGGCACGACGATGGGGAGTGGATTGCGACCATTGGCCTGGCCCACTGCGCGCGCCCCACCCGGCCGGCCCACGCGTCGGGCGAGTTCGCCGTAGGTGACGGTCTGGCCGTAGGGGATGCGTCCGAGCTCGGCCCAGACCCGGAGTTGGAACTCGGTGCCGTCGGGCTCGGTCGCAAGGTCGAATCGGGTGCGCTCGCCGGCGAAGTACTCGAGCAGCTGGGTCGCCGCCGACTCCAAGACGGGTGGGACGTCGTCCACGTCGTGGCGCGGCCGCCGGGGCTCGGCGGGGAGCCGGACGCCGACCAGCGCCCCATGAGCGCTCTCGAGAACGACGTGGCCGATCGGCGTCCGGAGGGAAAAGGTGACGATCGCTGCCGAGGTGGTGGTCATGCGGCGCGTCCTTTCGTCGGTGGGGAGGGGAGGGACCACAGGTGTGCCATTGCGTAGCTCCGCCACGGACGCCAGGCCCGGCTGTGCTCGGCGAGTCGGGCGGGGTCGTCGGACAGGCCGAGGGCGGCCGCCGACCGCCGGACCCCGAGATCGGACGGCATGAATGCGTCAGGATCGCGTAGCGTGCGCATGGCGACGTACTCGGCGGTCCACGGTCCGATCCCACGAAGGCTCACCAAGTCGTTCCGGAGCTGGCGCGGATCGGCGCCGGAGTCGATGACGACCTCGCCTCCGTCGACCGCACGCGCCAGGGCGACGAGGGCATGCCGGCGTCCCGCGGGCATGGCGAACGCACCCGGCTCGCGTTCGGCCAGCTCGACCAGCGCCGCCGGTGTGGGGAAGAGATGGGTGACCGCCGAATCGCTCGGAAGCCCGTCGGGGCCCTCACCACCAGTGCCCGGCCACACGCGCTCCCCGACGGCCAGGACGAGTTTGCCGGCGACGGTCCGCCCGCCCGCCACGGAGACCTGTTGGCCGACCACCGCGCGCACGGCGAGTTCGAAGCCGTCTACCGTGCCCGCGACCCTCCGGCCCGGGTCGTCGCGGACCAGCGGTCCGAGGAAGGGGTCGTCGCCCAGTGCCTCGACCACCGCGACCGGGTCGGCGTCGAGGTCGAGCAGGCGGCGGCACCGCTCCACCGCCGAGGTGAGATCGCGCAGGTCCGAGAGCTGAAGATCGGCCACGACGCAGTCCTGGTCGCGGCCACCGGTGCTCGAAGGCGCGTGCAGCGACACGACCCCGCGACCAAGGGGCAGGCGGAGGCTGCGCCGGTAGTGCCGGCCGTCGAAGGCTTCGATCCCCGTGAGCGCCCGTTGGCCGAGGAAGGAGAGGAGGGTTGACGGCGTGAAGGGGAGGCGGCACGGCAGCCGGAGCCGGATCGACTGGACCGCTTCCCCTGTGCCGGCCGGCTGGATTCGGATCGCGTCGGTCGGACCCTGCCGCGCCACGCGGGAGCGAAGACCGCGTGGAGTGTCGGAGAAGATCTGGCGGAGCGTGTCGTTGCACTGCCGGACGCTCGAGAATCCCGCGGCGAACGCCACATCGGCGACCGGGAGGTCCGTTCTCTCCAACAGGACGCGGGCCGTCTGACTGCGCTGAGCCCGAGCGAGGGCGAGCGGGCCGGTGCCGACCTCCGCGACCATGAGCCGGTGCAGTTGGCGCGTGCTGTAGGCCAGGCGTCGCGCCAGTCCCTCGACACCCTCGCGATCGACCACGCCGTCATGGATGAGGCGCATGGCCCGAGCCACCACGTCGGCTCTCAGGTCCCATTCGGGTGACCCCGGCGTGGCGTCGGGACGGCAGCGGAAGCACGCTCGGAACCCGGCCTGCTGCGCCGCGGCCGCAGTTGGATAGAACCTCACGTGCTCCCGTCGTGGTGTGCGCGCCGGGCAGCTCGGACGGCAGTAGATCCCCGTCGACGTGACAGCGCAGTAGAACCATCCGTCGAAGCGGGGGTCCTTGCTCCGCGCCGCCTCGTAGCAACGTTCGGGATCTTCCAGCACGGATGCCAGGTTGGCACGAGGACGTCTCAATGTCTGGCGGGAATCGGACATGACGGTGGCGTTGCCGCATGAGGCGTTGCTCCTCGGAGCGGACCGTCTCGTCGGCGCCGGGCCAGCAGGCCGGAGGCGGTATTGCTCCGCTGAGACGGTTACTCATCATGTTGTCGTCCCGTGACGGCGGAGATCAGCGTGCGCAGGACCGCAACACCTATGGCGCCACTGCCCGTTCGAGACTGCCAGCATGCACGGCCGTTGCGCGGTCACACGTGACGTACTGACGTCACGCGGGTGCGCGACATGCTTAGGCTGGGTCGGGGTAACTCGTTCGATTCGGAGTCGGCGCGGCACGACGGAGCAATCCACTGCAGTTGGCCACCCATACCACTGGGCCGCTCCGAGATGAGAGGCAGTTGGAGGGAGCAGAGATCTCAATGCCGGACCACACAGATGAAGCCCGAGGGGCCGGTCACGACGAGGTGCTGAAAGCGCTCGACGAGCTTGACTCGGTCCTGCGTGTCAATGCCGAGGGCGAGCGGCTCCTCGCCGAGCGGATCGCCAAGGTCCGTGCCGCCCGACTGAGCGGCCTCGAGTGGAAGGCCATCTTGGGTGACGAGGACGAGCCGGGCACCGTGCAATTGGTGAGCACGATCCTGCGGCGGCAGTCGGAGGCGAGCGGGTACCTCCGCAGGTCGCTGGTCGTCGCCCTCCGAGCCGAGGGACAGAGTATTCCGGGCATCGCCCAGCTCTTCGGAGTGACGCATCAGCGTGTGTCGAACCTCCTGCGGCGAGTTTCGCAGGAGGAGGCTGCCGGCGAGGAGTAGGGCCCGATCCGATCTGCTGAGAAATCGGCAGGCCCGACCGCGCTCACCCGAGCGAAGGCTGGGCGGAGCGGAGCGAGCTGCTAGACAGAGCCACCGTGAAACTGGCGGTTGGCACGGAAACCCGGCCGGGGGAGCACCGCGTGGCGCTGGTGCCCGACGTGGTGAAGAAGCTCGTTCTCGCCGGCTGGGAGGTCGGTGTCCAGTCGGGCGCGGGCCGTGCCGCCTTCTTCAGCGACGACGCCTTCGCCGAGGCAGGAGCGAGCGTCCCACCCGACGCCCCAGGGACCCTGTCGGGCGCCGGGCTCGTGGTGAGGGTCAACGTGCCGAGTTCCGCTGAGGCGGCGGCGATGCCCGATGGCATCACCCTGCTCAGCTTCTTCGGCGTGGCCCAGTCCGAGGAGGCGACCCGGATCCTCGCCACGAAGGGCGCGACCGTCTTCAGCTTCGACCTGTTGCCCCGGATAAGCCGGGCTCAGGGCATGGATGCCTTGAGCTCCCAGGCCACGGTGTCGGGGTACCGCGCCGGGCTCGCGGCCGCCGAGCATCTTCCGAAGTTCTTCCCCATGTTCATGACGGCGGCGGGGACGGTTCCTCCGGCCAAGGTGCTCGTCATGGGGGTTGGCGTGGCGGGTCTGCAGTCGATCGCCACCGCACGCCGACTGGGGGCGATGGTCAAAGCCTACGACGTGCGGGCGGCGGCGAAGGAAGAAGCAGAGAGCCTCGGCGCCACGTTCCTCGACACCGGCGTCTCGGCCGAGGGGGTGGGCGGCTACGCACGCGAGCTGACTCCCGAGGAGCTCGACCGTCAGCGCACCGCATTGGCCGAGGAGGTGGGCCGCTCCGACGTCGTCATCACCACAGCAGCCGTTCCCGGCCGCCGGGCGCCGGTGCTCCTGACGGGCTCCATGGTCGAGGGGATGGCAGACGGCGCCGTCGTCGTCGACATGGCGGCGGACCAGGGTGGCAACTGCGAGCTCACCGAGGCGGGTCAGATCGTGGAGCACAACGGCGTGCGTATCGTCGGCCTGGCCAATCCGCCGGCGAGTATGCCCACGCACGCCAGCTTCCTCTTCGCGGCAACGTCGCCAACGTCCTGGGGCTCATCGGTCCGGAGGGCACGTTGACACCGGACTGGGACGACGAGATCGTCTCGGGCATGTGCGTCCTGCGTGAGGGCACGCCCGTGGCGCCGGCAGCCGTCGCCTTGCTCGGGCGGGCAGCGGGGAATCCGTCGTGATGGTGAACGTTGTCCACTCGACGGTGACCCAGGCGGGAGGGTCGACCACCGGAATCGTCGCCTACCTCACCATCTTCGTGCTGGCCGCGTTCGTGGGGATAGAGGTTGTCTCGAAGGTGCCGAGCATCTTGCACACCCCGCTGATGTCGGGGTCGAACGCCATTCACGGCATCGTGCTCGTCGGCGCGCTGACGGTGATGGGTGAGGCGAGTGGCACGGCTCAGCTGGTCCTCGGGTTCCTGGCCGTGTTCCTGGCCACCTTGAACGTCGTTGGCGGGTTTGTCGTCACGGACCGCATGCTCGAGATGTTCAAGGCCAAGCCGGGTGAGCGTCCGAGAGCACCGGACCGGGCCGGGCCGGCCACTGCGGCCGAGGACGTCGGGCCCACCGAGCCTTCCACCGGCGCGGCCTGATGTTCGCTGTCTCCTTCACGCTGGCGACCGCGCGCGACCTGGCCTACCTCGTTGCCATCGCCGGCTTCATCGTCGCCCTCAAAGGGCTCAGCTCGCCGCGGCACGCCCGCCAGGGCAACCTGGTCGGCGCGGCCGCAGCGGCGTTGGCCGTGGGCATGACGTTCACGTTGCCCACCCTGCGCCACTCGGGGAAGAACCTCGTGTTGGCCATTGTGGCCATGGTGTTGGGAGCCGCCATCGCCGTTCCGGTGGCCCGCTACGTGAAGATGACGGCGATGCCCCAATTGGTGGCCATCTTCAACGGCGTCGGCGGTGGCGCCGCTGCCCTGATCGCCATCGTCGAGCTCCTGCACCTGCACCGCCTCGGGCTCCAGCCGGCGGTCTACGTCACCGCAGAAGTCCTCCTCGGCGTGCTGATCGGGTCGGTGTCCTTCTCGGGCAGCGCCATCGCCTTCGTCAAGCTTCAGGAGCTGATCACCGGACGGCCCATCACATATCCCGGTCAGCAGGTCATCAACGCGCTGGTCGGAGTGGCCATCGCCGCGACCCTCGTGCTCGCCCTCGTGACCGGCGACATCGCCTACGTCTGGGTGGTGCTGGTCCTGTCCCTCGGGCTCGGCGTGATCTTCGTCCTGCCCATCGGTGGCGCCGACGTGCCGGTGCTGATCTCTCTGCTGAACTCCTTCACCGGACTGGCCGTCGCCGCCTCGGGTTTCGTGCTCGACAATGCGCTGCTCATCGTTGCCGGGACGCTGGTCGGCGCCTCGGGCATCATCTTGACCCGGCTCATGAGCGCCGCCATGGGGCGCTCGCTGCCCAACATCTTGTTCAGCGCGTTCGGCGCCGTGATCACGGCCACCGGGGGCGAGGAGGGAGACGCTTCGCGCACGGTGCGTGCCGGGACGCCTGAGGACGTCGGCGTGCTGCTGGCCTACGCCCGCAAGGTCGTGATCATCCCCGGCTACGGCCTGGCCGTGGCCCAGGCGCAGCACACCGTGCGCGAATTGGCCGACGCCCTCAAGGCCCGGGGAGTCGAGACCTTCTTCGCCATCCATCCGGTGGCGGGCCGGATGCCGGGTCACATGAATGTGCTCCTGGCCGAGGCCAATGTCCCCTACGACGAGCTCAAGGAGATGGACGAGGCCAACCCGGAGATGCCGACGGCGGACGTGGCCCTCGTGGTGGGGGCCAACGACACGGTGAACCCGGCGGCCAAGTCGACCCCCGGAAGCCCGATCTACGGAATGCCGATCATCAACGCCGACGAGGCGCACAACATCGTATTTCTGAAGCGGTCCATGCGACCAGGGTTCGCCGGCATCGACAACGAGCTGCTCTACGACCCCAAGACGACCATGCTCTTCGGCGACGCCAAGGACACGCTGGCCAAACTCGTCGCCGCGGTGGCCGAGGCGTAGGCCGCACCCAATCGCCTGCTCCGACGTCGTAGCGTTGGTCCCCGACGAGGCCGACGCAAGGCGCGAGCTGATGGCGGGACGTGGCCAAGCCGGCCGCGCTGAAGGGACACGAGTTGGTGCGAGGCGAAGAGACCCCGAGCCGGATTCCCGTTGCAGTCCGCTCCCAGCGGGTTCTTCAGGTCGCACTCGGGGTGTTGTGGATCCTCGACGCCGCGCTGCAGTTCCAACCGCCGATGTTCGGCCGCAGCTTCGTCAACACCTTCGTCCTGCCCAACGCCGCCGGACAGCCATTCGTCATCGGTGACTTCATCACGCACATCGGGAACTTCCTGGCGCCCGACATCGCCGTGTGGAACACCTTCTTCGCGTTGATCCAGCTGTTCATCGGGATAGGGCTCCTCTTCCGGCGCACGGTTCGACCCGCGCTCGCCGTGTCCTTCGCCTGGGTTCTCGGAGTCTGGGTCATCGGGGAGGGCATGGGAATGCTCCTCACCGGTTCGGCCACCGCGCTCACCGGCGCACCGGGTGCAGTCCTCCTCTACGGCCTACTCGGCCTCATGGCCTGGCCTCGCCCGGCGCGCCGGAACACGGACTGGAGCGATCGGCCCGTCGGGGTGGCCTCCTCCGCTGCGGCGCAGGGGATCGGTCGCTCGGTGACGCCCCTGGCGGTGTGGACCGGCTACTGGTTCCTGGCCGCCGTGCTCTTCTTGCTCCCCGACAACCGCACCACGACGTCGGTACAGAGCGCCATCGTCGGAATGGCCGACGGCCAGCCGGCTTGGTACGCCCATTTCCTCACCAGCTTGGGCAACCTCTTCTCCACAACGGGCACGCAGACGGCGTGGATCCTGGCCGGCGTGGCGGTCGTCATCGGTCTGGGGCCTCTGTTGGTCCGCCGCCCCGGCTGGTTCCTGGCCGCGGGTGCACTGGTCGGCGCCCTGATGTGGGTCGCCGGGCAAGGGTTGGTCGGCAACGTGTTCAGCGGATCGGGCACGGATCCCAACACGGGTCCGTTGGTCGTCGTGCTGGCCGCGGCCATGGTGCCCACCGTGACGGCACCCGCAGGACGGCGCTCGCCCGCCGGTGAGGTCCTGCGGCGGGCACCCGCGGCGGCCTTCATCGGCTTGGTGGCGCTGGGCGCGGCGCTGGCCCTGAGCGCCAGCTACCCGCCCGCGCCCTCCGAGTCCACCGGCAGTGCCATGGCCGGGATGGTGATGGGCCAGGGGAGCACTGCCTCGGACTCGGCCACCGAGTCGGCCACGGCGTCGACCTGTCACCCGCACCAGTCGGGCCTGCAGATGGCCGGGCTCGACCTGGCCAACACGCCCTACATGATCATGAGTGGAACCAACGGCATGGACATGAACGGCGCGGACGCCAGTGCGGCGGCCGGCTTCAACACCACCACGCCCAATTGGCACTACACGGGTCCACCGCTGCCCCAGGCGGAGGCCAAGCTGCTGCTCGACAACGGTCACAACGGCCCGACCGACGTCCACATGGCCGAGAGTGGTTGCGCACCGAGGCTCACCGCGGCCCAGGAGATCGGCGCGGCGCGCTACGTGCAGGAGACCAGCGCGGCCGTCGCGGCGTACGCCACGCCGGCGGAGGCCGAACGTGCCGGCTATGTACCGGTCTCGCCCACCCTGTACCCGGTCGTCATCTACGTCAACCCGACGGTGATGGCGGCGAACGCAGCGGCCGGCCGGGCGCTCGACCCCCGGCACGTGGACGGCCTGGTGTACGCCACGCTCCCGTCCCACAAGCAGGTGCTCGTGGCCGCCATGTACGTGCTCGGCTCCTCGTCGACGCGCGTGCCCATGCCCTACGGAGCGTTGGTGCAGTGGCACCGACGGACCCAGGTGTGCGGGCCCGCCACCGCATCGTCCGCCACCCCGGCGTTCGTGATCACGGGGTACCCACCCTGCGCCGCCGGGTCCGTGCTCTCACCGTCGCCGTATGTCTCCATGGTCTGGCAGGTCCCGGTGGCCGGGGGTCCGTTGGCGATCCAGCCACCCGACATCCAGATCGTGGAGGCGGCAGTGATGGCCCACTGAGCCCCAGGGAGGAGGGGCCGTCGGGGATTTCCACCTCACGGATGACCCGCCGGCGTCCCCGGTTCCGTAGCGTGGTCGGATGACCACTTCTCCAGATGTCGTCGAACGGCTCGTGAACTGGGCCTCCATCGACTTCGCTCCCCGCCACCGGCAACCGAAGTGGTCGAGAGTGGGGCTGGCCACGATCCTGGCGGTCGTGCTCTCACTGGCCGCCGATGCCGTGCTCGTGGCCGTGGCGACCCTGGTGTTCCCGGCCACCAAGGGGTATTCGCACTTCGGGTTCGCCGACTACGCCAAGCTCACCGTCGTGGGCGTGGTGGTCGCATGTGCCGCCTGGCCGGTCGTGACCCGGGTGTGCGCCCGTCCCCGCAGGCTCTTCCTCCGACTGGCCGTGCTGGTGACGTTGGTGCTCTTGCTGCCCGACGTCTACATCTGGCACACCGGCCAATCCGCCCAAGCCGTGGGTGTGTTGATGGCCATGCACGTGGCCATCGCGCTCATCACCTACAACCTGCTGGTGCACCTCGCTCCGGTCCGATCTATGTCGCGGCAGTCCCGGTGATGACGTCCACCTCGGCGAGCACGTCGGCCCCCGGCCTCCAGACGCCGGCGGCGACATTGGCCAGCACCTGTTCGGGCCGGGTGGCGCCGGCGATGACGGAGGACACGGCGGGACGGGAGAGCAGCCAGGCGAAGGCGAGCTCGAGCAGGCTGTGGCCGTGCTCCCCGGCCAGGCGTTCGAGCGCCGCCACCTGACGCAACCGGGCGCCGTCCAGATCCGCCGCGGCCCGATCTCCCATGGCGGCCAGGCGGGTTCCCTCGGGTGGAGGCTCGCCCGGACGGTACTTTCCGCTGAGGAGTCCCTTGGCCAGCGGGTAGAAGGGGAGGAAGGCGAGGCCCCTGCGGTCGCACACTTCCATGACGCCGTCGCGCTCGGGGTCGCGGTCAAGCACGTTGTAGTGGTTCTGCACACTCACGAAGCCGGCCGAGCCGGCCGGAGTCGCGGCAGCGGCCTCCTCGAGCATCGCGGCAGTGAAGTTCGAGCACCCGATCTCGCGCACTTTGCCCTCGTTCACCAGCTCGGCCAGCGCGCCGAGAGTGTCGGCCACCGGGGTCTTGGGGTCCGGCAGGTGCAACTGGTAGAGGTCGATACGGTCGGTGTTCAGGCGGGTCAGGCTGTCCTCGACCGCGCTGCGCACGTAGCTGGCGGACGCACCCCCCTCGAGGTCCCCGTGGGACATGCCGAACTTGGTGGCCACCACCACCTCGTCTCGGCGCGGTCCGAGCGCCGCGCCGAGATACGTCTCGCTCTTCGTGGCGCCGTAGATGTCGGCAGTGTCGAAGAGCGTGATGCCGGCATCGAGGGCGGTGCCCACCACGGCGCTGCTCTCCTGGCGTCCGATGCGCATGCCGAAGTTGTTGCATCCGAGGCCGACCACGCTGACGGCGAGCGAGCCGATCATCCGGGTCTGCATGGGCACCTCCTGGGCTCGACCGGCCGCCCCGTGGGCCGGGCTGCCGTACTGTACCGGCGCGCCCGTGGCCTACCCTGACCCGGTGAGCACAGGTGGGGGCGCGGCAGACGCCGCAGAGGGGACCGGGCCGCCGCTGCGACCGTTGCCCCAACGCCCCCTGACCGAGGACGTGCCGCGGATCCACCCACGCTCGCTACCGGAGCCCTCGCGCCGCGAACTGTTCCGTCGGGGCCGCACCATCGCCAAGGTGGTCGCCTTCCACTTCACCCCGACGGCCTTCCGCCAGCTGCGCTCCATCCGCCAGGGGGCGTTGCCGGCCGCCCAGATCGCCCGACCCCTTCGCAAGAGCTTCGTCGACCTGGGTGGCACCTTCATGAAGTTCGGCCAGATCATCGCCTCGTCGCCCGGCATGTTCGGTGACGAGGTGGCAGACGAGTTCCGGGCCTGCCTCGACACGGGCCCGCCCGTTCCGTTCTCCGACGTGCGCCAGCGGGTGGAGGAAGACCTCGGGCTGTCGCTGCACGACGCATTCGCGGAGTTCGACCCCCGTCCGGTCGGCACGGCCTCCATCGCCGTCGTGCACCGCGCCCGGCTGCTCGACGGGCGGATGGTGGCGGTCAAGGTCCTGCGGCCAGGAATCGAGCGCTTGGTGGCCACGGACCTCGATCTGATGCAACCCCTCCTCGAAATCCTGGTGCGCCAGACGGGCGACCAGATGGCCGGATCGACCCTGCAGCTGCTGGACAGCTTCCGTGTCCAGATCGGTGAGGAGATGGACCTTCGTAACGAGGCGCGCTCCATGACGCACTTCCGCCGTCTGCAGGGCGAGTTCGGCCTGTCGCGCCTCGCCGTGCCCGAACCGTATCCGGAGCTTTCCGGACGCAACGTCCTCACCATGGAGTTCTTCGACGGGGTGCCGATCGACGACCTGGCCCGGGTGGCAGACCTCGGATTCGACCCGACACCGCTTGTGGAGGAGGTGATGCGCGCCTTCTTCCTCACGACCGTCCGCTGGGGGGCGTTCCACGGCGACGTGCACGCCGGCAACATGATGCTCCTGCGCGACGGGCGCATCGGGGTCATCGACTGGGGGATCGTCGGCCGGCTCGACGCGTCGACGCACCGGTTCTTCCTGGCGCTTCTCTCGGCCGGCCTCGGAAACGAGGAGGCCTGGCCGGTGGTGACCCGGCACATCACCCATGTCTACGGTCCGGCCATCGGTGTGGCCGTGGGCCTGTCCGACGAGGAGCTCCCGGCATTCTTCCGGTCCATCGCCGAGCCTGCGCTCACTCGGCCCTTCGGAGAGGTCAGCCTGGCGGGCATCATGCAGGCGATCCAGCTCCAGATGGCACGGGCGCAAGGCATGGAGGCACACCAGCGCAGTCTGCGGGCGATCGTGCGGCGACTGCGCACCCAGCGCAGGGTACGCAGGATGGCCGATCAGGCCGGGGGGCTCATGTCGGACTTCGACCGGGGCACCTTCCTGCTGGCCAAACAGCTGATGTACTTCGAACGCTACGGCCGCATGTTCGTCTCGGACATGCCCATCCTCCACGACCGGACCTTCCTCGAGAAGCTGCTGGCGGGGGTGGACCTTTCGGATCTCGACGGGTGACACCTGCAAGGGACACCGTGGGACAGGCCGGTATGCTCGTCGGGTCAATCCCGACACGATGAGGAGGACCGCGTGAAAGTCGTCGTCGACTTCGACGAGTGCGCCAGCAACGGTGTGTGCGTGAGCATCGTGCCCGACGTCTTCGAGCTCCGTAGCGACTTCCTCGTCGTGCTCAACGACCACCCACCCGCGGAGCTCCGCGAGCCGATGCGCGAAGCGGTCTCGTGCTGCCCGGTCGGCGCGATCTCAAATTGAGGAAGACTGACGCCCGGCGTACCCACTTCGCCGCGCGCCCGCTTCGCCCCGTCGCCGACCGGCTACTTCCACGTCGGGAGCGCGCGGGCAGCGCTGTTCAACTGGCTGTTTGTGCGGGGCCACCAGGGCACGTTCATCCTTCGTATCGAGGACACAGACAAGGCGCGCAACCGACCCGAGTGGACCGAGGGCATCATCGGCGCGCTGGACTGGCTCGGGATGTCGCCCGACGAGGGCCCGTTCTTTCAGTCGGAGATGTGGGAGGTGCACTCGGATGCGATCGAAGCGCTGTGGGCGAGCGGCGCGCTCTACGCGTGCGGGTGCACCCGCGAACAGATCGACGAGCGCACGCAGCGACGTGCCGCGGCCGGCGACCCGACGCCGGGTTACGACGGCCACTGCCGGGACCTGGGTCTCCCTCGCGGCGATGGGCGGGCCCTGCGTTTCCGTACGCCCGACGAAGGCGTGGTCCAGGTGCGCGACCTGGTGCGAGGAGAGGTGGAGTTCCCCCAGCGGGCCCTCGAGGACTTCATCTGTGTGAAGGGAAATGGGAAGCCGCTCTTCGTCCTCGCCAACGCCGTCGACGACCGGACCATGGCGATCAGCCACGTCATCCGAGGCGAGGATCAGCTGCCGACCACGCCACGTCAGATCATGCTCTGGGGAGCGCTCAACGCGGCAGAGGGTTCCGACCTGGCTCTGCCGACCTACGCCCACCTGCCCCTCTTGGTGAACGAGCAGGGCAAGAAGCTCTCGAAGCGGCGGGACCCCGTGGCCGTGGAGATGTATCGGGAGCAGGGTTATCTGCCCACCGCATTTCGCAACTATCTCGCGCTGCTCGGCTGGAGCCCCGGCGACGAGGAGGTCGTGCCGCTCGACGAGATCATCGAGCGGTTCCGCCTCGAGGACGTGCAGCGGTCTCCAGCCTTCTTCGACACGAAGAAGCTCCTACACGTCAACGGCGTCTACATCCGGGCGCTGTCCGTGCCCGAATTCGTCGGCGCGGTCGAGCCCTGGGTGGATCCCGTCCCGGGTGAAATGGAGCCCGGGTGGATGGCGCGATCCGGACACGGGAGCGCCGGTGGTCGACCCACCGCCATGGCCGCCCGAGCGTTTCGACGCGGCGACCTTCGAGGCGCTGGCAGAGGTGACCCGGGAACGGGTCTCCGTGCTGAGCGAGACCGCCGATCTCGTCGACTTCCTCTTTCTTGAGGATGCTCCCGACGACCCCGACAGTTGGCAGAGGGCCGTTGCCGGAGATGGGGCGGCGCTCGGCATTCTGACCGACGCGCTCGAGGCGTACCGGACCTGCCCGTGGGACGTCGAGTCGCTCCACGCCGTCACGTTGGCCATCGCCGACGGTATCGGTCGCAAGCTGGGCAAGGCACAGGCGCCGATCCGGGTGGCGGTGATGGGAAGGACCCGGGGTCTCCCGTTGTTCGACTCCCTGGCCGTGCTCGGTCGCGACGAGACGTGCCGCCGTCTGACGGCCGCCCTGGCGCACCTGGCTCCGGCGACGTGATCCTTCTCGCACCGGTCCGCTGGGCGTTGCGGATCGGAATCATCGTCCTGGCGGGCATCGTTCTGTACTTCGGGGTGACGCTGGTGCAGGTCTGGTTGACCTCCCGGCGCTACGAACCCCACCCGGCGGGTGCGGTCCTGGTCATGGGTGCCGCCCAGTACGACTGCGTGCCGTCGCCCGACCTGCGAGCCCGGCTCGACGAGGCCTTCACGCTTTTCCGTCAGGGCGACGCCCCCCTGATCATGGTGACGGGCAACAAGCAGCCGGGGGACGCATGCACCGAGGCGGAGTCGGGGGCACGGTATCTCGAAGCAGTGGACCACGTTCCGGCCGCCGACATCCTCAAAGCGGGTGGCGACGACAGCTACGACAACATTTCCGAGGCGGCCTCGGTGCTCAAGGCTCACCACATCCACGACGTCCTGATGACCACCGACCCATTCCACGAGGACCGCTCCATGGCAATCGCCTCGAACTTCTCTCTGGTTCCGTCACCCACGCCGACCCGACATTCACCTCTCAAGGGGTGGTCCACCGTGCCCTACTTCACCAAGGAGGCGGTCGGGGTGGGTTTGGGTCGGATCATCGGCTTCAACCATCTGGAATGGCTGCACGCGGCCTGACCACGGCTTGGCCGCCCGGGTCCTGGGGTCAGGGGGTTTTCGAGCCGGCGGGCGGTGGAACCAGGAAGGTGACCGGCACGACCGTTCCCTGACCCCGCGCGTTGCCGACTCCGATCACGCAGGAGGCGTGACCTGGCGTCCCGCAGTAGCCGTCCCCGACGATGCCGGTCGTGACGTGGAAGCGGGCGGAGAAGGTGCCGTTGCGAGAGACTCGGAGGGACAGCGCGTGGGTGATATCACAATGCGGAGTGTCAGTCATCGGGTCCATGTGGCCCCGCACGCTCGACGTGCACTCAGTGACGAACCACACCGGTGCGTCCTTGGGCGGAGGCTTTCCCAAGCCCCGCCCGGTGACGGTGATCGTCTGGCCGCCGACGAGGCCATTGCTCGGCGTGACCCGGGCCGTGATGCCCGGCGTCGCTGCCTGTCCGGCGGCGGCCGTCGAAGCATCCACCAGGGGAGTCATGGCCAGGGCGGCCAGGCATCCGCTGCATCCGGCGACCGCAGCCCTGGACGACCTGCGCATGCCTCTCCTCTCCACCACCTCGGTCAGACCCTGAACAGGGGTGACTCCGGGCGCCGCATCATGCCACCCGAGACGCGCCGGTTTGTCGTGGCCCCGAGCCTGGCGGCGCCGGTGGGCCGACCTGGGGCGGAAGGCCGCTCGGCTAATCTGAGCCGTCACCCATTCGGGGGTGGTGTAATCGGCAACACGACTGGTTCTGGTCCAGTTATTGAGGGTTCGAGTCCTTCCCCCCGAGCACCGGCGGCGACCATCCCCGAGATGGAGACCTCCGCACGGCCCCATCGTCTAGAGGCCTAGGACACCACCCTCTCAAGGTGGCGACACGGGTTCGAATCCCGTTGGGGCTGCAAAGAAAGACCAGTTCAGAGTGCTAATCCGCCATCTGAACCCGGCATCACAAGCTGGTTGCCCCCTTTTGCCCAACCATTCAGATAAAGGGGGGCACAGCACACGGACAGGGTGGAGGCAGCGGATGCCCGGCTCAATGCGCCAGCGAGGTGAGCGGTCCTGGACCTCCGGGTCTACGCCGGCCGTGATCCGGGTCACCGGGCGCAAGGTCTCCGTGGAAGGCACTGTGCGCGGCACGAAGCGTGAGGCGTCAAAGGTCTTGGCGGCCATGGTGGGTTGACAGCCTCCCGGTCGTGTCCACCGGAAAGGGGACCGTCGGGGATCTCTGCCGGGAGCGGCTTGCTCATGCAACGCCGAGCTTCTCTCCGAAAACAGTCGAGACGACTCGGATGTATATCGAGGATCCGATCGTCCCTCTCCTCGGGTCCATCAAGGTCGCCAAGCTCACTCCGACTGATCTCGATCGCGCCTACCGCCAGCTCCTCCAGATGGGACGTTCCCGAGGGCCCTATGCCCCGGCCACCATTCGACGGGTGCTAAGGGTCCGTGCCGAGAGCTGCTCGGGGAGTAGGACCTCGCAGTGGGTGGCGATCGATTCCCCGAGTCGGTCCCTTCCGCGCCTCAAGATCGAAGGCTCAGCAAGAAATGTCGCATCATGGAGACGGAGGTGGTGCCGCAGCCGTTAGGGCCACGCGGAGCTGGGCGAGTTGGAGTCCTTGGGCGGCATCCTTTGGTACGTAGCCGAGCCGCCCCATATCGATGATGAATTCTGTGGCCGCGGCAACCCCGTTTCTGAAGAGGCTGTCTTGTTGGGCCTTGTCGAGATCGAACTGCGTAGCGGTAATCCCATCGTTGTTAATGAAGATCGTCCGAGCCGCCGTAGCTGACTCGGTGGCGTAGGCGTCCCATTCGTTCATCATGGTCTGCACGCAGTCGGCGGCCAGGCCCAGCGTGTGCGCACAGGCAGTCGTCGAGCCGGAATCGGCGTCGAAACTATTGAGCTTGATGCCGATGGTTGGCCAACGAGGCGGCCTACCGTCCATACGGTCGAAGGCAGTGATGGGAAAGTTTCGGAGCATTCCGCCGTCGACCCAGGTGACCGTGCCGCCCGCATAGCGCTGAGCCGCCGTACGGCCGCCGGGCATTGGAATGTTCACCGTCGCCTCGGTCGCGTCGAACTTGAAGGGCTCAAAGAAGAACGGGATGGACATCGAGGCCCTGACGGCGTCTGCGACGGCCATGTAGTCAGGCTGCTTGCCGTAACGGTTGCAATCCCAGGGCAGGCGCGCAAGGACTCGCCGAGTGACGTCCGATGTATGCACGAGGAGACGGAACTGGCGCTCGATTGGAAGGCTCATACCCGGATCGTCCGCCTGGGTGATCCGGAGCTTGCCGAAGGTCTCGGCGTCAAGCTCCTTTAGGATGGGCCCGAGCCAGTCGTAGAGATAGGTTCCCGGATACAGTCCCATGCGGGTGAGCAGGATCGAGAAGTCGGCGGTCAGTTCACCCATTCGGTGTCCAATCCGATCCAAGAATTCGTGGATCTTGCCCTCGGGCATGAACTTGGCGAACTCCATGGTGTCGAGGTAGCGCTTGAGGTCGACCATCGGCTTCCCACGCTGGACGATGGCAGCGATCAAAGTGGCGGCAATGGCGCCAGCGCTCGTACCCGCCACCCGCTGGATCTTGTAGCCGGCCTCATCGAGCGCCAACACAGCTCCAACGAGCGCGATCCCTTTGACGCCACCGCCTTCAAGCGCGAGATCGCACCGGAGCTCCGGCGCACCGGGAGGAGCGTCTCCGTGTTCGGTCCTCCAAGCATCGAGATTAAGCAAGCGTTTGGCAGCGGCATCGAACTGGCTCTGAAGCTCTGGGCTGCGCGTGTACCCTCTGGTTGCTGCGGGATCGATCGTTATCTGGTCGATGATTGGTTGGTCCATAGTTCCTCATTTCCTGGCGTAGCTGTCCCGCCTCGACTCGGCTTCTCGTCTGGACCCAGACGGTACCGCCGCGGATGGGCCTTTGACCCGAAAAATCCCAACTCAACGGTTGGCCGCAGAAGGCCGATCCTCAAATGCTGAGACACCATCGGCAGCTCGAATCTGCGCTACCGGCTCCGGAGGCCGCTCCGAGTTGTCTAGTTCGGCTTTGCAGTCCGTTGAAGGCGTCCTGAGCAGGCCCTACAGAGTTCGAGTCGACCGGGAACGGAAGCGGACCGGTTGCTCGTTGTACTCCTCAAGAGCATGAGCCAGCCAGCCAGCTGTCCGACCCACAATCAGTATTGCTTCGCCGGCGTAGGGCGCCATGCGGGTGGCCAGAGTCAGCGTCGCGAGGGCGAGATCCATGTTCGGCTGCAGGCGAGTGCGTCGTCGAGCTGTCGACACCACTGAGTCGACGAGTCTGATGACGGAACTCCGGGGCATCGCCTTCCTGACCAACTCAATCAAGAGGCTGGCTCGAGGGTCGCCCTCCCTGAAGAAGTAGTGACCGAAGCCAGGATAGCGCCCATAGATTTGTTGTGAGTGTTCGAGAGCGGCGGCAGGGCCCATGGTCTTTGCTGATCGAAGCAGTTCGTAGGCGAAACGGTTTGTCCGGCCGTGTCGTTCCCCAGTGAGCGTTGCCAGTGCCGCGGACACGACAGCGTAGGGATCCGCACGAACGGAAGCCGCCATGCGGGCGCTCAACGTTGAAGGAACGAGCTCGTGATCGGCGACAAGAACAAGCGCAGCATTGAGCGCAGTGACGAGCGGTGAAGCTGCTCGCTTCGCAGTGAGTCGTACCCACAGCTGCCCAGAAATCGTATCTGGCAAAGGCGGTTCGTCGGGGTTGAGTTCAAGTCTCGGAGCTTCAGTACCGCTCTGGAGCGGGAGCGAGCGGACCATCGTGGTGATCAGCGACTGACCAATGGCCACGATTGAACGTGGAGAGAGATCTCCCCTTTGTGCGTTGTTCGCCGAGGCGAGGATCACCGCGGCTTGAAGTCTGTGCCTTGGGTCCTGAGTCCCCGTGAGTAATACGGAGTCGCTCTGCCAGGGCTGATCGAAACCCAGGTCTTCGCCGGTCCAGAGCCAACGTGCCACCTGCTCGAAGGCCTTCGTTGTCGCGAGCGAAGCTGCGTCACGTCCGCGATAGAGCACCTCTCCCGGACCAAATGTCGATAACTGCGAATCTATAAGCGCTGCACTGCTCGCTCGCCTCGGACGACCGCGACGTGCGAGAGCTTCCACTTCGCCAGAGTCAAAGAAGCTCCGATGAGTTCCTGGTTGACGATGTGCTCGGAGAAGTCCCTTGCTCGCGTACGTGTAGACCGTTTCGACTTTGACGCCAAGCCTCGCCGCAGCTTGTGCGGTGGTGAGCTGAGCCATATATGGACGATAATCGAGGTTGATTCTACCTCCCGTCTGCATGGATGCTGAACGTGCGACGAAGTCCGGATCGTGCGGAGCCAGACGCCGGCGAGGGAGCGTTGCTTGGACGCGTGTTCATGATCAAGTCGCGGTGGGCCAGTCCCAATTCATCGAATTCGAGAGCGCGGCACTTGTGCGATGCGCCCTCAACTGGGTCCGGATACATGAGTGTTCGCTGAAGTTGAAGGGGGAGCTCGCAGAGCATGGATGAACAAGCAGTGGACTCAGTCACTAAGACACTGGCGGAGTGGGTCGTCGAAGCCCGCTTCGAGGACCTTCCCGCAATAGGGGTCGCGTGGGCAAAGGAGCGCATCCTTGACTCGTTGGGTGTGTCCTTTGCAGCTTTGACGGTTCCGACGGGTCGACTCATCTCGGAGTGGGTGAGAGCTCAAGGAGCGCATCCGGAAAGCACCGTGGTAGGAGGAGGATTCCGGACTACTGCATCATTGGCTGCATTGGCGAACGCGACTGCTGGGCACGCTTTGGAATTCGATGATGTGGCCACGCAAGGCGGCCATCCGGCGAACCCGTTGACCGCAGGCGCCCTGGCAGTCGGGGAAAAGGTTGGATCGACCGGACGAGACGTACTCTTGGCGTGGCTCGTGGGCTGGGAGGTCATCTGCCAAACAACGAAGCCCTGCCTCGATGGGCCGCGCAACACCTTGCTTTGGCGTGGTTGGTTCAATCAGGGGTTTCAGCCTGCACTGGGGGTCGCCGCGGTTGCATCCAAGATCATGGGGTTGGGTGTAGACGAGACCCGGATGGCTCTCGGCAACGCCGCTTCTGCGATGGGCGGAGTCATGAAGAACCGAGGGACCGACACTAAGTCCTTTACGGCAGGCAATGCCGCTTTGCATGGAGTGATGGCGGCGGAGCTCATCGCTCGTGGATTCACCGCAAACTTGGAAATCCTCGACGGTTCCGATGGTGTCATGCGCATGATGGGACTAGAGGTAGGTGATCCATCCAAGGTTCTGGACGGACTCGGAACGTGGGACCTAGCCGCCAAGAGTTCGACGATCAAGCTTCATGCCTCCTGCGCTGCCGGGCACTGGGCCCAAGATGCCATGCAGAGGATCCGCGCACGGAGACCGTTTACACCGAATGAGATCGACGCGATTGTTGTAGAGATGCCCGGCTTTCTCATGGAGATGCTTCCGTTTCACACTCCTCGCTCGGGTCTCGAAGCGAAGTACAGCATTGAGTACGACGTTGCTGCAATCGCTCTCGAGGGTCGTGCTGGGGTGACTCAATACGGCGACGACGCTGTGAAGCGAACTGAAGCTGAAGAGCTAATGAAGCGGATTCAGGTGATCCCGATTGAAGGCGAGTTCACGGCGGGCACGCTCCAAAGTCGGGTGATCCTGTGGCTGAAGAATGGTGAGGACTACGAGGAGGTCGTCAGCAGTGCTCACGGCAGCCCGGGAGACCCTGCTTCTCGGGCTGAGGTCGTTGCAAAGTTTCGCGAATGCTCCGGTGCGATCGTTCCCCCAGAGCGTGCGGAACGGATTGTCGAGCTGTGTTCAGGCCTCGACGAGGTCGAAGACCTGCGAGAGCTGGCGGCCACCCTGGCGGGAGATCCGGTCGCTTCCACCGTTGCGCAGTGACCGGGCCGCCCAATGCTCCGACCCGAGGCCGGTTGGCCAACGTGCGCTGCTAGATGCTTCGAAATGAGCTACGCCGCCGCCTCTGTCGTAATGGATCTCGCCTGGCTGGCTCGGATCGTCTCCTTGCGCATGGCTTCGGGGCTCTTCCCGGGGATGCTCGGTAGCACGGTGATGTCACCTGCGACCAGGTCCGTGTACGCGTCCTGGCGCAGTCTCGACATCGCCGCCTGAGCCGAATTCTTCAAGTTGGCCTGGACTGCTGCCGTTGTAATCCCGAGCGCGCTCAGGATGCCAATGAACGCGTTCGCCGTCGCACTGGTCTTGCCGTAAGTGGCCAGGAAGGTCAGGCCAATCAGCAAGGCGAGGCTCACCCCAAGGGTGATCAACTGCACGGCGAAGGTTCGGAGGGCCTGAAGTGCCGTCCTCCAGCTCTTCAATATGGCATAAGGCTTGATCAAGGTTGAAGGGTCCTGTCCGAGCACGACGAGTTCGTACCAGCGTCGGATCTGCAAATAGAGCCGCTCACGAGATCCGGACTGGGAGCGCCAAGTCCCATCGGCGGCAACCTTCTTCCATGCCGCGAGCGAACCACTTATCGCTGCCGCCGTGTATGAACTGAAGTAGGCCGACAGTCGACCGACGCCGCGCGAGAGCTCCGAGATGCGCTCATCTCCAAGCAAGAAGTTCCAACTCTTGACCGTCCCGTCGCCGGCAGCAGAATCGAGCGCCCAGTAGGTCTCGGCCAGTCCCCGGCCTAGCAGGTATGCAGTCGCTTGCTTATCGGACGTTGACGAGAGCGTGTCCTGGACGTGGGCGTCGTAGTGGAAGAGGGTGTCGGTGAAGGTCTTCCACAGGTCCTCCGCCGTTGGATTCGCCGCGGGATTCTTGCGCGCCGTGTCGAGGTTGTGGGCGAGGTCACCGATTTCGGTGCCGTAGTCGGCATGGACCTTGTCGCTGTTGACCTTGCAGTCCTTGGAGAGCTGCGAGAGGACGGCTTGGGATTCGATGCGCAGCTCCTCGGCACCCCGCTCGCTACGGAGCGGGAGGGCGTGATCCATGCGTTGGGGGCGGGTCGCGGTCTCCGGTTGCGGCGCGTCTGGTCGATTGCGGCCTCTCACTTCCGCGACGTACCAGCCGAGGCGCAGCGCACGGAGCACTGCCACGTCATCGTCGGGCATAGCTACCCCTCCATTCCAACCCCAGTTGACAACAGTATGTCGGGTAGACGCTGTGCGCAATCTGGATTGACGAACCGAAGACCTCGGCAGGACCTCGCAGGCCATCTGTGACATGGAGTGGCTGAAGAAGGGCTCTTCGCGTTGAACTATGGAGCGGGACGTAGCGAAGTATCCGCGAACGCGGCCAGGGTCCCGACATCGATCTGGCTGTAGCCGCCATTCGGCGAGCGTCCACGAGCTAGCGATAACCGAGACAGGACTCCATGGCAACGAGGGGGAGGAGGTCGAGCCGATGTCACTAAGACTCCTGGGCAAGGTTGCCGTCATCACCGGCACGGGCGGCGGTGTGGGTCGCGAGGCGGCTCTTCTGTTCGCCAAGGAGGGTGCTGCAGTTGTGGGCTGCGATATTGACGCGGACGCGGCAGCGAACACTGTCGAAATGGTGAAATGCGAAGGAGAAACGATGGTATCGCTGCACCCCAGCGATCTCACGGATCCGCCGAATGCCAGGCGCTCATCGACCTGGCCCTGCGAACCTTTGATCAGATAGACGTGTTGTTCAACAACGCAGCCTTCGCTACATTCAACTGGATCGAAGACATTATCGACGAGGAGTGGGACAGCGACCGGCGACATGAAGTCGACTTGGTCTTCAATCTCACGCGCGCGGCGTGGCCCCACCTGAAGGCCAGTCGAGGTGTCCTCGTCAACACTGCGTCGCTCAACGCAACTCTCAGCTTCAAGCTGCTGCCGTCGCTTGCCCACACAACGTCGAAGGCAGGCATCATCGGAATGACGAGGCAACTCGCAATGGAGGGCAGAGAATATGGGATCCGTGCCAACTCGATCTCGCCGGGACTCATTGAAACCAATCAGACTAAGGAGCAGTTGAAGGATCCAGAGTGGGCTGGCTACATGCTCGGGAAGACGTTGCTGGGCCGTCTCGGTCGAGCGGCTGAAATAGCGGACGTGGCACTATTCCTCGCATCTGATCAGAGCTCGTATGTGACCGGCATTGATGTCGTCGTTGACGGGGGCATGAAGGTCTGGTGAGTCAGCCCGAGCCTGCCTGAGATTTGCCGGTTGTAGCCAAGTCTCGTAGTCCATCCAGAGAAACAACTAAGAAGAGGAGATCAGGAGTGGCCAAGATCCTGTGCGTGCTGTACCCCGACCCCGTCGATGGCTATCCGACCGAGTATGCGCGAGATGACATTCCGGTGTTGGATCACTACCCCGATGGCACGTCAGTCCCGAGCCCTTCTGCCATCGACTTCACGCCCGGTCAGCTGCTCGGCTGCGTGTCTGGAGCCCTCGGACTTCGCAAGTACCTCGAAGGAGCTGGGCACACGCTTGTAGTCACCTCGGACAAGGAGGGGGAGGACTCCACATTCGAGAAGGAGTTGGTCGATGCCGAGGTCGTGATATCACAACCCTTCTGGCCCGCCTACCTGACCAAGGAGCGGATCGCCAAGGCGCCAAATCTGAAACTAGCCGTTACCGCAGGAATCGGCTCCGACCATGTCGACCTCAACTCCGCCATCGAGAACAGCATCACGGTCGCCGAAGTGACCTGGTGCAACAGCATCAGCGTGTCGGAACACGCTGTCATGCAGATTCTGTCCCTGGTCCGCAACTTCGTCCCTTCCCATGAGTGGGCGGCCAATGGCGGCTGGAACATCGCTGACTGCGTGCAACACTCTTACGACCTCGAGGGAATGAACGTCGGGATTCTCGCGGCAGGTCGGATCGGGTTGGCAGTGCTCCGTCGCTTGGCGCCGTTCGACGTTCATCTGCACTACAGCGACAAGCGCCGATTGCCGGCGGAGACTGAGAAGGAACTGGGCCTCACGTTTCATTCTGACGCCAGATCTCTGGCCACCAGCGTCGACGTCTTGTCGATTCACAGTCCGTTGGTCCCAGAGACCTACCAGCTCTTCAACGACGAGCTCTTGGGCCAGATGAAGAGGGGTTCGTACATCGTGAACACGGCCCGTGGCGCGATCATGGACCGGGATGCTGTGGTGCGTGCCCTGGAATCCGGCCAGCTCGCCGGCTACGCCGGCGATGTGTGGTATCCGCAGCCACCGCCTGCAGATCACCCGTGGCGAAGCATGCCGTATAACGCAATGACGCCCCACACTTCAGGCACGTCGTTGTCGGCGCAGGCCCGCTATGCGGCTGGAACTCGAGAAATTCTGGAGGCCTACTTCGCTGGCGCGCCGATTCGGGACGAATATCTCATCGTGCATGGTGGTGAGCTTGCAGGTACGGGCGCCCTCTCCTACAGCGTCGGTGGGAAAGCCAGCCCTGGGAGCAGCGGTCGCTAGTCCCGACTGACTCTTGCCGGAGGTCCGCGTGGGGACAGGTGTCTCGCAGCAAGAGATCTTGCTGACTACTGGGATTTCCAGATGCGGTGGCACCGAGCTCGGCGTCAAATGGCAGAACGACTTCATGGGCAGCGATGAATTGGGTTTGCAGCGACACCGACGCTTCATCGGAGCCGCCAGCGCCCATCCCGCGGATGTACGGGCGAAGGAGCTCATGTGAGCACGACCCCCATCGCCGACTATGCGCTCCTTTCGGATCGGCACAGTGCAGCCTTAGTGAGCCGCAACGGGTCGATCGACTGGCTGTGTTTCCCCCGCTTCGACAGCCCGTCGATCTTCGCCCGCCTCCTCGGCGAGAATGCTGGCCACTGGTCGATCCGGGCCCCGGGCGCCACACAAGTGACTCGCCGCTACCTGGACCGCACAATGGTGTTGGAGACCACCTACCGCACGCCGACGGGTGCTGTCGCCATCACCGATGCCCTCGCCATGGGCGACGGCAATCGGGGCCATGAGCTCGGCAATGGCGCGCCACATCTTCTGCTGCGGCGTGCAACGTGCCTTGAAGGGGAAGTCGAGTTGTCACTGGAGTACGTCCCGCGGCCCGAGTACGGGCTGATCCATCCCCTACTCGATGCTGTCGAGGGGGGAGCGACCGCGACTGGGGGCGCCGACGTCATGGTCCTCTCTTCTCCTATGGTCCTGACCGTCGACCAGTCGGCGGTCTCGGGCCACCATCAGCTCCGCCGCGGCGAGAGCGCGGGCTTCGCTCTGCATCACAAGAAGCGGTCCGAGCCGGGCTCGGCCAACGTCTGGAGCCAATCCGAGATAGGTGCACGGCTCGAAGACACGGTGTTGGCGTGGGAGTCTTGGTCGGAGCTTCACCAGGCCTACGTGGGTCCGTGGCGAGATCTCGTGCACCACAGTGGGCGGGTCCTCCAGGCACTGTCCTTCGCGCCCACTGGTGCGATCTGCGCGGCGGCAACGACGTCGCTACCGGAGGTGGTGGGCGGCACCCGAAACTGGGACTACCGCTACACCTGGGTCCGGGACGCTTCCTTTACGATCCAAGCCCTGTGGGTCGCGGCCTGCCCTGACGAAGCAAACGAGTTCTTCGACTACGTGACCTCCTCCGCGGCCGGCTCGCTCGACCAGGGCGGGGACCTCCAGATCATGTTTGGCATCGGCGGCGAACGGGACCTGACCGAGCGGGAGCTGCCGCACTTGGAGGGCTGGCGACACTCTGTCCCCGTTCGGGTCGGCAACGGTGCCTGGAGCCAGCGCCAGCTTGACGTTTACGGCGAATTGCTCGGTGCCGTCTACCGCCTCTCTGACCACCTGTTCGACGATGTCTCCCGACGGGTTGGGCCAATGGCCGTCCCGGACAGGTGGGCCGCGCCTCCGGATCTGGCACCGGCCACGCGGCGGTTCTTCGTCCAACTGGCCGACACCGCGGCCGGGCGCTGGCAGGAAAAGGACCAAGGAATATGGGAAATTCGAGGCGAGCCCGGCGACTTCTTGTACTCCAAGCTGATGTGCTGGGTAGCACTCGACCGGGCGGTGGCGCTCGCCGACCAGCTCGACGCCTCCGACCGAGTCGAGGCATGGAAACAGACCCAGGACGAGATCCGTGAGGCGATCCTGACCAGAGGCTGGAGCGACCGGGCCAGGGCCTTCACCCAGTCCTTCGGTTCGGACGAGCTCGACGCCTCCAGCCTGATGATGCCCCTGGTGGGGTTCCTTCCAGCGAACGATTCCCGAGTGCTCGCTACGATCAACGCGACCGAAGAACGGCTTACCGATGAGCGGGGACTGGTCTACCGCTACCGGTCTCACGACGGCCTCGAAGGCGATGAGGGAACGTTCCTCTTGTGCACCTTTTGGTTGGCCCAGGCCTTGGCGGTGGCGGGCGAGCCGGCTCGGGCCAGGGCTGTCTTCGAACGTGCTGCCGCGTTCGTCAACGACGTCGGCCTGCTCGCTGAGGAGATCGATCCCGTCAATGGGGACCTTTTGGGAAACTTCCCCCAGGCGTTCAGTCACATCGGGCTCGTCAACGCAGCTTGGGCCATTTCTGAGAGTGAACTCCGACAGTCGCCACCGAGTTAGAAGTGCCGCGATGCATCGGCTCCGCCGGAGCCCACTCCGGCTTGCGGGCGGTCGTGGCCAGCTTCTCAATCCAACCGATGATCAGGTTGGGCGACATGTCGGATTCGGCGATCCGTGTGGGTCAGACCTGAAACTCCTGTCGAGTCGTGGGATCCTTCTCCCTGACTTGGTTCGAGTTTGGAGGCCACATGCGCAGCGACATACGAGAAGGCGGGACCTTCCCCGACTACGAGCTTGCTGACCAGTCCGGCACGCGGCGTTCTCTGTCGGAACTTCAAGGGGGCAATCCGATGGTGCTCCATCTCTCCCGCGGCGGCTTCGATCCGAAGGAGCACCAGTTTGTTCGGCGATTGGTCGATGCCTACCCCGAATTCAGAAATGCATACACACGATTGGTCCTCATCTCCACCGATAATCAGCTGAACATCAATGAGTTCCGAGACGCTATAGGCGCCACGTGGCCGTTCTTATCGGACCCCGATCGAGTGATCCAGAAGGACTTGGACATCAAAGAGTTCACTGATGAGCCGCACGACCCGATGATTCCGCACACGTTCGTCCTCGAACCCGGACTGAAGATCTTCAAGGTCTACAACGGCTACTGGTACTGGGGTCGCCCGACGATGGACGAGCTGCACGTGGACCTGCGTGCACTCTTCGAGAAGATTCGCCCGGATTTCGACCTGGGGTCCCCTGGGTTGAAGGAGGCCTGGGAGCGAGGAGATCGCGATCAGTTCCTCGTCGACACCCTCGAGGAGCCGATCCGCTTCACCGAGGGGAAGAGCATCGGCATCAAGCGCTGACCATCGCGGGGAGGATGGCCCTTTCTGCCCTTGGGGCCTCCGACGAGGCGGAGCCTCGGCTTTCGCGGACTGGGAGGACGTGTTCAGCCACGAACCCGTCAACTGCTTCTTGCAGGCTGGCGGGCTGAGGTGATGCCGAAGGCCGAGAACGAGGGGCAATCCCGGGTGCAAGACAGTCGATCTGGCGCGACAATACGACCAGAGCCGACAAAAGGAGGCCGGATGAGCACCGTCGACGGACAGGATGGCGCAACCGGTGGGACGACCGGCACTGGCCCAGTCGACCTGAAGCTCGAGGTCGTCGTCATCCCGGTGGCTGATGTCGACCGTTCCAAGACGTTCTACGCCGGCCTGGGATGGCGGCTCGACGCCGATTTCTCCTTCGACAACGGGTTCCGGGTCGTGCAGTTCACACCACCCGGATCGCCCTGCTCGGTGCAGTTCGGCACCAGAATCACAGGTGCCCCACCCGGATCGGTCCATGGCCTCTATCTGATCGTGTCCGACATCGATGCCAGTCGTCACGATCTCATGAGCCGTGGCGCCAAGGTCGGTGAAGTGTTCCACTCCGGAGCGCCGGGGGCGCAACTCGATCCCGAGGGGGCGAGTGGCCGGGTCAGCGGGCCGGATCCGGATCACCAGAGCTACAGCTCCTTTGCGATCCTCGAAGACCCCGACGGCAATAGCTGGTTGCTCCAAGAGGTGACCGAGCGCCTCCCAGGCCGGCTCGATCCCGCCATCACCTCGTTCAACTCCGCCGGCGACCTGGCCGGGGCGTTGCGACGCGCCGAGACTGCCCACGGCGAGCACGAGAAGCGGATCGGCAAAGCTGACCCAGATTGGCCCAACTGGTACGCGGAGTACATGGTCGGTGAACAAACGGGTCGGGACCTTCCTACGTGAGCGACTTCGATGTGATCGTGCTGGGCGGTGGTGCACCAGGCGAGCACTGCGCCGGGGCCATCGCGGCGCGGGGCCTTCGGGTCGCCGTCGTCGAGCGGGAGCTGGTCGGCGGCGAGTGCTCGTACTGGGCCTGCATCCCGTCCAAGTCTCTCTTGCGTCCGGGGGAGGCGGTCCAGGGCGCCCGCGACGTCGACGCCAGCGCCGAGGTGAACGTGCAGGCGGCGCTCGACTGGCGGGACTACATGGTGTCCGACTATTCGGACGCCGGACAGGAGAAATGGCTGACGGATCGGGGCATCGAATTGATCCGGGGCGTGGGCCGGCTCGATGGGCCCGGAGTGGTCGACGTCGACGGCACTCGCCACACAGCGGAGCATGTCGTCGTGGCGACGGGCGCGGCTCCTTTCGTGCCGCCCATTCCCGGGCTCGACGACCTGGTGGGTGTGTGGGGGACGCGGCGAAGCGACGGCCATGAAGACGGTTCCCAGTCGCCTCATTGTGCTCGGCGGCGGCTCGGCCGGTGTCGAGATCGCACAGGTGGTACAGCGGCTCGGTGGGCAGGCCGTCCTGGTCGAGGGCGCCAATCGGCTGATCCCACGAGAGCCGGCGCCCCTCGGCGATGCGCTGAGCAAGGCACTGAGGCAGGACGGGATCGAATTGCACCTCGGAGTCCAGGCCGCCGAAGCCTCTCGCGATGGAGACGACTACGTCCTGAGGCTCTCAGACGGCAGTGAGGTGCGGGGTGAGCGACTGTTGGTGTCCACAGGTCGGCATCCCCGTGTCGAAGGGATCGGCCTCGAGACCGTCGGCATCGATGCGAACCCACACGGGATCCAAGTCGACGAGTATCTGCGGGCCGGCGAAAAGATCTGGGCCATCGGTGACGTCAACGGGATCTGGCCTCTGACGCACGTCGGCGAGTACGAGGGCGATGTCGTGGCAGCGAACATTGCCGGTGAGAGCCACCCTGTGAACTACGAGGCCGTGCCTCGTGTGACCTACACCGACCCGCAGGCCGCCGCGGTCGGTGCCGCGGAGGCACCCTACAGCAGCACAACGCTCTTGACCGACGTGTCCAAGACCGCGACGTACAGCCACCAGTACGCCGAGTCGAACGGATTCCTGACCTTGCTCAGCGACGGCGTCCGGTTGATCGGTGCTTACGCCCTCGGACCGGAGGCCGGCGAGTGGCTCCAGCAGGCGACGCTGGCCATACGCGCCCGCATACCGCTGGAAGTTTTGAGCGACGTCATTCAGCCCTTCCCGAGCTTCTCCACCATCTTCGATTCGGCATTCAAAACCCTTCAAATGGAGATCGCGAAGATGCCGCCTCCTTTACAGCCGATGCAGGCGCAGACGGCGCGGCCATGACCGTGGAAATCCATTGGAGGTAGCAGATGGCCGAGGTCCCGTCGCCCCAGGAAGAAATCCTGCTCACTCACTTCATCGTGTCGGACGACGTCGAGCGCTCTCGGCGCTTCTACACCGAAGTTCTTGGGGGACGGGTCGCCTTCTCCAACCCCGGAGGGCCGACGAACGTCGTACTGTCCAACAGTTGGATCGTCATCAATGCTGGCGGAGGCCCGACCGACGACAAGCCGGAGATCACCTTGGAGACGCCCGGCGACCCGGATCGGGTCAGCAGCTTCGTCAACATCCGGGTCAAAGACATGGAGACGGTGTACTCCGAATGGAGCGGGCGGGGTGCGCAGTTCCTGACCCCGCCCAAGCAGCACCAGTACGAGATTCGTTGCTACATCCGTGATCCGGACGGTCACCTGATCGAAGTCGGGCAAACCACCGACCCGGTGGGAGATTGGGTGCCCGATCACTGGCCATCGAGTACGTCCGCTGACGAGTTTCCACCTCCCCCAGATGGAATCGTGCTGGCCCACTTCATCGTGTCAGAAGACGTCGAGCGCTCCCGCCACTTCTACACCGATGTGCTTGGAGGCAGACTCGCGTTCTCCGGACCCGGAGGGCTGACGTATGTCCAACTGTCGAACAGTTGGGTCATCATCAACGTTGGCGGGGGCCCGACCGACGACAAGCCGGAGGTCACGCTGGAGACGCCCAGTGATCTCAACCGGGTCAGCAGTTTCCTCAATATCCGAGTAACGGACATGCATGCGGTCCACTCCGAATGGAGGGCGCGTGGTGCGCGATTCCTGACACCACCGAAGCAGCACCAGTACGAGATCCGTTGTTACATCCGTGATCCCGATGGTCATCTCATTGAGGTGGGACAAACGACGGATCCGGAGGGGGATTGGTCCCCCGACCACTGGCCATCAAGCAAATCCGAATGAGATTCCCGACGCAGAGAAGGTCTCGATCATGACCACGGCAATCATCGGCACCGGAGGCATCGGATCGGCCATCGCCCGCCAACTTGCTTCGGGTGGCGAGGCCCTGCAGCTCTCGAGCGCCGACCAGGAGTCGGCTCGAAAGCTGGCGGCCGCAATCGGCGGAGCGGCGTCCGTCGCCGTCGACAACCGAACCGCTCTGCAGGGAGCCGACGCCGTCGTTCTTGCGCTCCGGTTTTCGGTGTTGAAAGACGTCATCGACGAGATCGCCGACGCGCTGAGTGAGACGTATCTCGTCGTTCCGAGTAACCCGGTCGGCCTCGACGCAAAGGGCGAGATCGTACGACTCCTGCCGGAAGGACAGTCATCGGGCGAGGTCGTCGCTGGATGGTTGCCGGCCGGGAAACCCTTTGCCATTGCGTTCGGCACCATGTCGGCCGATCTCTTCGAGTCCTCGAGCCATCGGTCGCCCGAGCGCGCGGTTCAGTTCTATGTTTCCGGGGACGACCGTGAGCGCAACGAGGTCGAGCACTTGATCCGGACGGCGGGCTTCGAGCCCATGAGGATCGGCGGGATCAAGCAGTCGAGCCGACTCGAAGTGGGCGGTGACCTTCATGATCTTGTGGTGAGCTCCGCGCAAGCGCGGTCCGTGGTCGTGGGGGCCTGATGGCCTGCCGATGTGGCCGGGCAAGCGAACGAGACCAATCAGAAGTGCTGTCGTGAACCGCCGTCTTCCCGATCGATTGTTCGACCTGATCTACTCTCTTGAACCGAGCGTCGGCGCCCCTTACATGCTCGCCGGTGTCAGAGGACGCCAGAGCGATGATGTGATCGGCGACGTATACCTGGTCGGATGACCCCCTCATCCCAGGCCTCACGCAGGGTCGCAGTGGTGACCGGAGCGTCCCAAGGCATCGGCGCCGGGGTTGCCGCAAGCTTCCGGGAGGCCGGATATGCGGTCGTGGGCGTGTCGCGATCGATCAGCCCCTCCGACGCACCCGATTTTCTCACGGTGAGGGGTGACATTGCCGAGGTCGAGACCGCCCAGATGATCGTGGATCAGGCGGTCAATCGCTTCGGACGCATCGACAGCCTGATCAACAACGCTGGGATCTTCATCAGTAAGCCATTTACCGACTACACACTCGAGGACTATTCGGCGATCACGGCAGTGAATCTGACCGGGTTCTTCTATGTCACCCAAGCCGTCATCCGCCAGATGCTGACCCAGGATTCGGGTGGTCACATCGTGAATCTCACGACGAGCCTTGTCGACCACGCCGAGAGCGAGAACCCGTCTGCTCTGGTATCTCTTACCAAGGGTGGTCTGGCAGCCGTGACACGTTCACTTGCTATCGAGTACGCGTCGCGAGGTGTGCGGTGCAACGCAGTCTCGCTCGGGGTCATACAGAACCCCACCTTCGATCCAGCGTCGTATGAAGGCCTCGCTGCGCTTCATCCGCTGGGCCGAGTCGGTCAGATCAGCGACGTCGTCGAGGGAATCCTCTATCTCGAGCGAGCCTCATTTGTCACGGGAGTTGTCCTGCACATCGACGGTGGTCAGTCCGCGGGGGCCTGATTTCGCCAACGGGTCTTGCACACGAGAATCGGATGCTCATCGCACTTTGAAGTCGGCTTCCTCCCGTACTCTCGCTCTCCTTTAGGTGCAATCAATCCCACGAAGGTCCCACGGATTCAGATCTTCGTGTCGTCACGGTATTCGCTGCTCAGGGTGCCCGGTTGAATGGTGAGTTAGCTCTGGACGGTCGACCTAGGTCCCATAACCCCACAGGGAATGTCCGGCAGGTGCGGTCGTCACCTTGCTGGACTAAAGCTTCAGATCGACTTCTGCGGCCTGATCGCGCCCAACGTACCTATCCGCCTTGTGGCCAATCGGTGGGCCGATGGTATCTGTGGGGCCATCGTCTCCTTGGAGGCGCGTGCGAACGCCATCCGCCTCTAGGTCGAACCAAGATCCACCGTCGAATCCCAGGAGTGGTTGGTTGGGATCAGGCAGCTCAGCATGTTGCACTATTTCACGATCGACTGGGTGGCAGTAGATTTCGCCAACCGCATTCGCGATGATGCCTTGATTGAATGAATCACGAAACGGGGTCGGCAGCTCCATCTCCCCTTCATCAAGCTCTGGGTAGTCGTGAAGGACAAGCACTCGGGTTCGATCCAGCGGCAGCCAGAGTTCTTCAGCGTTCGCGATACCAACGCCTCTGTCGGAGCGTCGGCGTTCTGGGCCGACGTACAAGGCGAGTGGTCGGTCGCACAGCACCAGGCCGGGTTCAGGAAAATGCATCAGAGTGAATCTGCGTCTGAAGACATGCGGAAACATCGCTTGGCCTGTATCGAGCATCATGCGAATGAATTCATTCTGGTGGAGTTGAATATCACTCCAGGCGAGCCGGGCGGCGATGACGACGTGCTGGTGAGCGCCACAGCGGCGTCGCCGACTCAATCGCGAACGAGTTTCAGTGCCAGTCTGGGAACGATGAAGGATGCCAGAAAGATCGGCAAGAACCTCTTTCCGGTGCATCGGAAGGCGACGATCTCACCCTCGGTGGCGTCGAAGGTTTCTGTACTGCTCGACTTTCGGCCATTGCGGACCTGCAGGATATGACGTCCAGGCTCGACTGGTATCTCAATCGTGTCGTTCATTTCGACCGACCCGACCCGCTCGCCGTCGACCACGGCGTCGTACGGGCCACGACGTACTTCCGCTCCGATTGCCTTATGCGTCAACTTCAAAGTTGCCGACATCTGGGTCACACGAGGCGCCGAGCGAGCTCCGTGTCGGTGCAAGACTTCTCTGCCCGACGCATCGAGTTCACCGGTCGTCGTACCTGGCAAAACCGCCTCGACCATGGTCTGGGGGCTTCTGCAACGACCCGACCTGTACGAATCAGCGCGTCCAGTTCCTCTTGGTTGTCAATGGTCACGCCGTGATCCTACGGCCGGAGGTGCGACCCGCTCCCGGCGAACGCGGCACCTGGGCGCCGCTATTCAGCGGCGTGTCTGGGCCCCTATGGCAAGACCGGCGGATCGGACCTGGCTCAGCTCACCCGCCGCAGGGTGTTGTGGTCGGTGTGGGCGAAGGGCTCGTCGAACTCCTTCATCCGGAGCATGGTGACCTCGTCGTAGGACCAGGTGTCCTTCCCCACGGTGACCGTCATCTCGTAGCTCAGGGTGCTGGCGTTCTTGGCAAGGTATTTGTTCTCGCCGATGTTGTACTGGGCCTCGCCGAGCACTGCTTTCAGGGTGAACTCGGTGGCGTCGGCCGCAGCCGTTCCTCCGGCGAGAGCGGTGATGCCGCGGGGGACGACGAAACCCTTCATGACTTCGCCGGTGGCTGGGTCCCACAGCCAGTAGCCGACCTCTGTGTGGAATGGGTTCTCCTCGTCGCCTCGCCACATGGCGCTCTTGTAGTCAAGGCCATAAAGATGCTGGTCCCCGTTGTCGACCGGGCCGAACGGCTTCATCGTGCACTTCTCCAGGTACGGGCTGCCTCGCACCTTCCCCTCGGAGTGCGAGAACGCGGTATCGAGGCCACCCTTGTCACTCTCCCACTCCCCGGCCAGCGCTCCTAGTGGTCCCCATTCATCGTTCATGACCGATTCCTATCACTCGACACGTCAGGTGGGAGGAGCCTAGGCCCTGGCGGGCGGTCCGTCCCTCGGCCGGAGAAGTGGGGCATGAGGGCGTCGCCCCGGGCGTCAGTGCAACGATAGATATGTGGGGGCAACGAAGGCCCGTGACGCCGGCGGTGGTGTGCGCGCCGGAGATTTCGAGGCTCGTGGCCTCCTCGAGGCGCTGGACCGTCAAAGGACAGAGAGGGCACTCAGTTGGCCACAGGTTGCGGAAGCAATTTGGGCGCAGTCCTCTGAGCTCAACGGCCGTCGCCGCGCCCACCCCATCGCCGTCGAGACCATCACTGGGATGCAGAGGCGGAACAACATCTCCTGCCAGCATGCGCTCTTCATGCTGCGCTGGATCGGTTGCGAACCCGATAACTTCTAAGCGCATCCCGTTGAGGGCAGCGCTGGGGTTGCACTGCCTGCCGCCGGGCCGGACCGTCGACTCCGATGGAACCTGGGTGCGCTCGACGACGCGATGAACGCTCGCCGATGCGCCGAGCGTCTCACCTGGAAGGCGTTGGCGGACCTGCTGGCCTGTAACCAGAGCCAATTGACGGGTATTTGGAGGGCTCGCTTCGCCATCGGAATGCGGCTCGCTATGCGCATCACCCAGTGGCTGGCAGTTCCCGCCTCTGAATTCATCTACGCAGCGCGCTGGTAGTTGCCTCCGTCCCGGCGATCGGGGGCATCGACGCGTGACGGCCCCCACCAAGCGGCAGAGGCCGTCACGCCATTGAGAGGCCGAGGTACGAGGGGGGAATGGGGGTACCCCGGCTATGGCCAGGGTAAGCATCGACTATTGCGGCCCGATTTCATTCCTGCGCCGGAACTCATCGATTGTGCGTCTGTTGTCCATCGTGAGGCAATGCGCACCTCATGGCATCCCATTCCAATGCTGCTCCGAGAAGGTGAACCAGGGCCTGCCCTTCGGTACGGACACCCTCAGCGCCAAGCCGAGCGCGCAGTTCGCCACGAACGAGGGGGTCGGTCACGGTAATGGTCCGTCCCGCAATGCTCGGTCGACGGTCTGCCGTGCCCGGCCGACGGTCGGGTCGGATTGTCTAGTCTGCGGACATGCGGCCAGAGCGACCGGCGTTCAAAATGGGGCGGCTGGATCATGTGCACATTCGCGTGCCGGATCGAGCCGAAGCCGCCCGGTGGTATGCAGAGCATCTGGGATTTGAGCCCGTCGATTCCCTCGACTTCTGGGCAACCGGTTTCGAGGGCGGTCCGCTTCAGATCTCAGCCGACGGCGGCGAGACGATGCTCGCGCTGTTCGAGGCAAGTGCGGGACACCCGATGGTTCCACAGCAGACCGGTGTCGCCTTCACCGTCGACGCTGACAGCTTCATGACCTTCGCCCGCTGCCTGCCTTGCGGGATCGACAACCCACGCGGCGAACCTCTCGTGGCTGCCGATCTCGTGGACTACGACATGTGCTGGGCCTTCGATCTCACCGACCCGTGGGGAAATCTGTACGAGCTCAACTGTTACGACTACGAGCGCGTCAGGTCCGAACTGGTTGAGACCGATGCGCTGAAGGCCGGCCGCAAGTGGCCACGCGAGCTCTACAAGAACTATCTCGACTCCAAGTTGTCCTAGCCGATCCCGATACGCAAGAGTCAGGGGTGACGAGGCCGTCCCGCCGTGCTGGGGCACTCTGGCATTCCCGATCAAGCCACTTGACTCTCACCATTGGGCAAGGTCCAAGCTTGATGTTGTGGACGATCTCATGGCGATAGGCGAGTTCTCCGAACGCTGTGGCCTCTCAGCAAAGAGACTGAGGACGTACGCTGCCGAGGGCCTCCTCGCCCCGGCAGCGGTGGACCCGGTCTCGGGCTATCGCTACTACTCGCCAGGCCAGATGGCTGACGCCGTAGTGATTGATGCCCTACGTCAAGCGGACGTGCCGCTCGCCGACATCCGAGCGTTCATGCGTCAACCCTCCGGGGAACAGTTCGATGTCTGGGCGAGACGGCTCCGTACCGTTGCGAACCGCCGTCAGGGGGCCCTCGCCCTTGCCCGCCAACTCTTCTCGGTGAGCGAAGACCCACTGGTCCCGACCGCCAACCCACATTCCAAGGAGGGGCTCATGACCAAACTGCGAACAGCGGGTCGCACGGACGTCGGAAAATTTCGCGAGAACAACGAAGACGAGATCGTCAGCAGTGATCGTCTGGCGCTCGTCGCCGACGGCATGGGAGGGCATCCCGGCGGCGAGATTGCAGCGAAGGTCGCGGCCGATGTCGTTTCTGCGGTCTTCACAGGCCAATCAGTGGATGAGCTCGAAGCGGCGGTACGTGCCGCGAACTGGGCGATTCGGGATCGCGCCGTCACCCAGCCTGAGCTGGAGGGCATGGGTACCACCATCTGTGCCGCGGGGCTCCTCACAACCGGACACTGTGCACTCGTCAACGTAGGCGACAGCCGTGCCTATCTATGGCATGAAGGGGCACTCAGCCAGCTGACCGAGGACCACAGCGTGACGGCAGAACTCATTGGGCGTGGAGAGCTACGAGGGGAGGATGCAGCTCAGCACGCCCATTACGGGGTTCTCACCCGAGCGCTTGGCGTCGGATCCGATGTCGAGATTGATCGAAGAACTCTCGCCGTTGAAGTTGGAGATCGGGTCGTCGTCTGTAGCGACGGCCTGTTCAACGAGTTGTCCAGGAAGGAGATCGAGGGCGCCGTGGCGGGAGCGGGAGACTTGGCCGCGATCGTTGACAGTCTGATCGACAGAGCCATCGCCCACGGAGGGCGCGACAACATTTCAGTCGTGGTCGGCGAGGTTGCTGCCTGAGACGCTGGGGCTCTGGAGCAGGGACGACTCAGAACCCGGCCAGGGGTCCAGTCGTGCCGCAGGGTCGCACCAACCCGGCCCACAAGGGCAGGTCGCATCCAACGGTTGGGGGCACTCGACCGACCTCTAGGCTGAGCTGCCGTGGCCAAGCGCAAGCGGCCGCGCAGGCCCAAGCAGAAACTTCCCCCCGTGCCCAAGTACGTCCGCTACACCGGGGGCGGTCGCCGTTACTGGCGGATGGGCGGGTCGCTGACGAATGACCACGAGGCGGAGGCCCGGGCGGTCCAGCGGGCCAAGTCGCCTGGGCTCCTTGGGCGCTTCGTGCTGCGCCTTCTCGGCGGCAAGCCCAAACGTCACTGACGCGACGATTCATGCACCACCTCCGGCGAATTGGGGCAGAAACGTCTCTTCCCCATTGGCGATGTTCAGAGCAGGTGCGCCTGCGATGGGAGCCGGTCAGGAACCAAAGAGTGTCAACAGCATGACGGTTGGTTCAGTTGCGACCAGGGAGTGGGGTGTGCCAGGCGTCATGTGCAGCCATGAGCCTGGAGCTAGCTCGAGTTCCTCACCGTCAACGGTGAAGCGAAGTCGTCCGGACAGGACCTGAACCACTGCAGGGCGGGCCGCCTGGTGCTCGGTCAGCTCCTCGCCAGCGTCAAAGCCAAAGACAGTCACGTTCATCCCGTCGCCACGGTGCACGACCTTCGAGACCACAGCACCAGGCTGAATGGCCACTTCGCTCGGGGGATCCATCAAGACATGGGGCATGTCGACATCTTCGCCCGGCTTGGATCATCGTGCACTCCCAGCCGGCGTATTGGGCAGGTTGACAACGGCCGCGTCCGACCCAGCTACCGTACAATCGGACGCGTGGCGGAGGTCGGAAGCATTGACGACTCGGTGTGGTTGGAGCCACTCCCACCATCTGTCAGCAGGGCATCTGGTGGCCGGACGAAACACCGAACCAAAGCTGGACCAAGACGTTGAAGAACGGGACACCGGCCAGCGTCAGCGTCACCCTGGAGGGCGACAGCGCTTCAACGCTCTGGCAGTTCGATGCCATTGCTCAGCCCGCGGATAAGTCAGCAAGTGGCTGCTGAACTAGGTGGTCGCCGCGATGGAAACGAAGGATCCTCAAGCGCCAGGGTCCCGGCGTTCGGGACACCTCGGAAGAAGGCACCGGTCGCGGTCTCCCGGAGATGGGGGGCGCTGACGATCGGGTGGTGGGCCTATGACGGCTGAAGTTCCTTATTGTCCCGGAGGTGCTCCGCACGGGATCGGCTCACTTGCCGGATGGTCCCAGGCGGAATCTCCTCACTGGGTGATGCGGTAGTGAAGGTGGGCGACTCCGCTGCGGGAGCGCCGCTCACTGAGCAGTTGAAGGTCGAGTCGCGCGTGCGTGGGAAGGGCGTGCTTGCCGCCTCCCAGCACGATTGGCCAGAAGAACAAGTGGCACTCGTCCACCAGGCCCTCCCTAAACGCTTGGGCCGCGAGATCAGCTCCGCCCACCGTGAGATCGTGGGTTTCGCCAGCCTTCATGCGCCGAATCGCCTCGACGTTGAACTCTCGTTCAAGAGTGGTCCTACCGCTTGACACCGATGCGAGGGTCTTCGAGAAGACGAGCTTGTCGGCCGCTCGCCAGATGTTGGCGAAGTCCGCGACCCAGGGCGGCTGGTCAGTGATGGGCGCGGTCTCCCAGATGATCATCGCCTCGTACATGCGGCGTCCGTAGAGATAGGTGCCAACCGAGCGCTCAAGGTCGTTGATGAAACTGAAGTACTCCTCATCAGGGTCACCCCAATCGATGCCACCGTCCCGGTCCTCGACGTAACCGTCGAGTGACGTGTTCGCCACGTAGATGAGCTTCGCCATGGTGATGCCCTCCGACTGGGACCTCGACCGAAGATAGTTCGCGCTGACCCCTCAGGATTGCCCCGGATACCGAATGGTCCGACCTCGCCTGAGTCCCGGCGGTCTGCGATACCAGGGCGTGGTCTCACTAAGGCTGGTCAGGGCCCACACAAAGCCGTCAATCGAAGGCGGTGATCTCCAGATCCTGGCGGAAATGGTGGAATGGCGAGCCTGGGCGATAGTCCTCGGGAACCTCGTCGATGCTCTCGTAGAGAGCGACGTCAAAGAGGTTGGAGGATCGGATGGCCTCTTCCACGTCGACACCGCACAGTCGCAGCTCGGTGGCCGTATCAAAGCAGTTAGCAACTGGCACGACCTCGTCACGTAGTTCCGCGTAGCGATCCAGGGAGATACGGCCGATCAGCGTGTACTCGCAGCCGCTGGGCGAGATGCCAACGCGGCGGCCGATCATGGCATGATGCCGCCCGTCGTCGATGCAGTAGATCGTGTAGTCGTCGGCTTCCAAACACTCGCGAATCCTGTCGTGCTGCTCATGGGCTGGCAGAAGGTGCCACTGGGTGTGCCGGCGTTCCTTCATCGCCCACAGCGGGCCTGCCGGAACGGTGTGCTCGGGCTCATCTTCATCGAGCGGGGTCGACACGTCGTGGCCGACGAGGGGTTCAGGAGCCACAGCCAGGCCGGATTCGGTGATGATGTCGCCCGGCCTGGGTTGGCGGGACGAGGCCGGTACGGCCTCTCCCCACTCGTGGTCCTCCCCACCGTCATGTCCATCAGCCTTGCCCGTCATCAATGCCCTCCCGCGTGTGCACTGGGCGCGTCGTTTGCTCCAGGACCCTACCGTTCGTTGGGCTGGCCAGTGAGCGGCGATCCTGACGCGGCTGACAGCCGGTCCAGATTGAGCGCGGACCCGCTCCCTCCCGGGGAGCAGGGCAGCTGAAGAAGGCCGCGCACCAGCTGCGTTCCATCGACCCACAAGGGTAATTGGACCCTGGAAGTTGCGGCGCACTGAGCGCATACTGAAAGTGCGGGATCCGAGAGGGTTCCCGAAGGAGGCGCTTATGCGGTGTATGCATGAAGGGCCATCTTGAGAGCGGATGGACGAGGATTGACCGGGAGAGATCCCGGTAGGCCCAGGTAGACCAACAGCAAGCAGCTCGAAGCAGGAGCGTTGCGACGGCAAGGGCAAGGACGCCCCCACTGGTAGCCATTTCCCCGAGCAATCCGTTCTCGGAGTACAAGCGACAAGACAAAAAGCGCCCGATCCCCGTCAGTTCGTGGGACGGGCGCTTTTGCGTCGGTGTGGCCTCGCGGCACCGCTTCCCTTACCACGCTCGTGTGCCTTGCCGGCGTAAGGGTGCAGGCAGTGACCTTCAACGTTGGTTAGCGAATCCCCAAGAAGGGGATTCAGCTTTCGAGCGATGCAGCGAGGCGTTCCAGTGTGAGACTCATCGTCTGCCGGTTTCGCTCTGCCCGGTCGTCGATGCCTGACATTTGCTGGCTGAATTCCAAGGCGGACTCGGGTCGGAGGTCGTCACTCCACTCTGTGACCCGACACCCCGAATCGGTTGGCTCGAATCGGTATCCCCAGGTCGAGAAATGGAAGTCCCTCCATGAGCACTCGAAGGCGAAAGCCCGTCCCGGGTCAGCCTCGATGACCTTGCCCTGAGTGACCCATTCGTGCTCACCGTTCCGGTTGTGGCCATCGAAGGTCGCACCGACGACTGGGCCGCTAAACCCCTCATGCCACTCACACTCGTAGCACTCCTCCGACCACTCGCCCATGCGAGTCACGTCGGAGATGGTGGCGCACGCCAGCTCAGGAGAAGCGGCGATGTATCGGGAGATCTCGATCCTCTTCGTCATGTACAAGAGTTCACCACGTGCCCTCAAATGCTGTCGACCCGGGTGGACGGCTCATATCCAAGGCTGAGTGGTCCATCCCAATAGGCATACACGGGGCACCGAGTCCCAGCGACGTGGGACACCCGGGGAGAGCGATCCGCTAGTTGGGATGCTGCGCTTCGAACTCGCTCACCCGTGCCCGCATCAGTGTCTTCAGGAGCTCAGTCGGCAGTTCCCGGTTGTAGGGCAATTTGATGAAGCCTTCACCGCACTCGTAACCGGCGGCCTCGACCGCACTCTTCTGGCTTCCGAAGAACTCCGGCGAAAATCGAAGAGAGCAGTGGTGCTTGAAGTTCTGGAGCATCCATTGGTTCGTGTTCTCTCCGCGGACGTAGACGGGAAGGTTCCACTTGAGTACCTCTCGTGCCTTAGGGTCGACATCCACACTCAGCGCCCGGAGGGTCTCGAGGTGCGGCCGCTGCACGTCCTCAAGCTGCGCGAAAAAGTCATCGACACTTGTCCGTTTCGGCATCGGCATGGGATCAACCTATCTCCGGTGCCGAGGTGTCCCACCGATCCGGCAGCGTACGGTGGTGCTGCACCCCCTTGCGGGTACATGCTGACCGAACACGTTAATCGTCCCGCAGCATGTCTTGAATAGACGCCCTCGGAGACGATTCCTACCGGACGGTCACGTTCAAGGCTTCCGTGATGTCGTCTATCGCTGCCTGCTCCGACTCGCTCACTTCTTGATCATGCTCTCGGTGAGCAGCGGCAACTCTGTGACACAGCGTGACGATGAATCGGCGATATTCCTCGACCTCTTCGGGCGAGGCCTTCTCTTCCAGTAGAGCTACCGAATCTCGCAGGTGTTGCAGTCCATGTTGCTTGAGTTCCTCGGGAGAGTGATAGTGCGAGTGGTCCCTTTCCGGTTTCGCCGCCACGATCTCATCGAGAAGTTCGCTCTTTCCGTGCTGTTGGCGTGCCTCGACATAGGCCTTAGCCATGGCGATGGTCTCTCGAAACGAGCCGCCCCTCTGGGCGGTCACCACGATCATTCCAGCGCTTGGTGGTGCTTCGAGGATCAGCTGCCACTCCTCAGCAGTGAAGTCAGACTTCGAGGTCATCGCCACTCTCCGGTCTCTCGCGATCGCCATCTCGGCTGGCTCCTCGCACCGTAGTCTGGCCGCATAGGCGCGGGATGAGTGCAACCTGTCGACCTGGAGCCCCTGCGTCCACCCCTGAAGGCGTTGAGTGGGGTACCACCCACCCGGCAGACGGGGACAACCCCTACTCACAGGTTGGGAACGACAGGGTCTGGCTGCCCCGCATCCAACAGAGTCGCCACTCGAAGCAAGAGGGTCTCGACTCTCCTCTTCGTCTCCGGGCTGTCGTCCAAAGTTGACCAGTCCCGCATCGAGAAATCTCGTACCGATGATCCCGCCCAGCGAACTTGATCAGGAGTTCGACCTCCTCGCAAAGCTGTGCACGTTGAGGAGTGAGGGCTTGGAGGGTTGGTCGACTCGACAGGCTCATGAGATCATGATCAAAATTGCGGTGAACGACTCAGATTCGCGGCAATATCGGTACGATCTGGAGACACGAAGGGTGGGGATTACTCATGACGGACACGACGACGAAGACCCGGCCGGCACCGCAGCTCCCTTTCCCTCGTCCCGATGTGCTTCACCTCTCGCCGCTCTACCGGGAGTTGCGCTCGACAGAGGGTCCGGTCGTGCGGGTCACTTCACCGATTGGTGACCCCGGATGGCTCGTGATCGGTTACGAGGAAGCGCGTTTCGCGTTCTCCGACCGCCGGTTCGGTTACTACACGCACCCCGATCCGCCCAACGCCCCCCTGGCTTCGGATTCGATCATGCTTGGTAAGCCGATGGGTGATACGGAGTACGGCCAGGACCAGGTCAAGCTCCGCAAGCTCCTTGTCCCAGCCTTTACGCCAAAACGGGTGAAGCTCCTCAACGACTGGATCCAGGACCTCACCGACAGCTGTCTCGATACGATGCAGGCCGCGCACGACGCGAATCCGGGCGAACCGGTGGACTTCCACACGAATCTCGGGTGGGGTCTGCCTGTGCTCGTGATCTGCGCATTGCTCGGCGTTCCGCCGGAGGACCGCGAGTACTGCCTTGAGCTGTCCGATCGCATGGGCGCGATCGGCAACGAGCCCGGCGCGATCGCCGCGATGATGGAGCTCCAGGAGTACATGGGACGCCTGGCAGAGGCGAAGCGGAAGAACCCGGGAACCGACGTAATGTCCGACATGGTCGCCGCTGAAGCAGCTGACCCCAATCTGTTTGTTGACCGTCCGCTCGAAGGTCACGCTGCGTCGCTCGTGTTCCCCGGCCACGAAACCACGGTGGCTCGTATGGACTTCGGATTGCTCTACCTCCTGAACGAGCCGAAGTGGAAGGACTGGCTCATGGAGGATCCGCTCAGCCGCATCGACGCCACCGTCGAAGAGATTGCCCGTCTGACGTCAGCGCACAACCTGGGGCTCTTGCGGTGGGCTATGGAGGACATCGAATTGGGGGGCGTGACGATTCAGCGTGGTGACCTCGTGATCATCTCCGAGGCGGGATCGAACCGCGATCCGCGCGTGTGGTCGGACCCCGAGGTGTTCGATCCGACACGAAAGAGCGTGCCTCACGTGGCGTTCGGTCACGGCGCGCACGTCTGCCTCGGGCAAAGCCTCGCCCGCGCTGAGCTACGGATCGTGTTTCCCTCGCTGTTCCGCCGGTTCACCGAACTGCGACTGGCGAATGACCTGAGCGACTACGAGATCCGCAACGACCGTACGGGCGGCGGAATCGACAACCTACTTGTGACCTGGTGAGCGTTTGGACCGCGCTGATAGCTGAAGGGTCCGACGTTCGCTGAGTTCCCGGTCCGTCGGGCATCAGCAACTCCAGTCCCTCGATCTCGGCGCCAACCGCCGGGTTGAGCATCCGAACAGTCAGAGCCGTCATGACGCAATTTGGAGGCGGCGCAACTCGATGACCGGGAACTTGTGCGTGATCGCCGCCTGAAGGGTGATGTACACCTCGGTGATCTGGCTGAAGAGGTAGTCGCGGTCCTTGCCCTGCGTCACGAACGCCTCGGCGCGGAACGTCTCGCCCTGCCATTCGACCGTCACGATCGGGTTGGCCACGAGGTTGTAATACCAGCCCCGGTTCTTCTCGATGCCAGCCGCCGAACCAACTACCAACAGGCGGTCATCGACCACCTCAACCCCGACCGGGACGGTCCGTTGGATCCCGGTCTTTGCGCCCTTCATGGTGAGCAGGACGACCGACTCCGGGGGAATCTCTCCCGTGCGCTTGCCGTCCGAGGCCCGGTAGTCGGCGATCAGCGCCTCGTTGAACCGCCGGTTCTTTTCCCCTGGTCCCGTCGACCGCATCTCCTCGATCACTTCGAAGATCGCTGCGATTGTCACACCACTCGTGCCGACCCGCTCCTCCATGAGCGTCTGCTCCTGCTTGTCAACAGCTTTGCGACTGCTTCCCCACCCTTATGGTCGAAGATCACAAGCTTGGGACGAGTCGGGATCTTCAGGAGTCTCCAGGCTCCGGGGTAGGGACTGGGTGGCCGTTGGCCTTCAGGGTCACCTCTATGTTGCCGCGCGTTGCATTGGAGTAAGGGCACACCTCATGGGCTGCCGCCACAAGGGAAATGGCGCGCTCGGGATCGCCAATACCCGGAAGCGAGACATCGAGTCCCACGGCCACATTGAACCCGCGGTTCTCAGTCGTGATCAGGCTGACCTCTGAATCTATTGAAACGGCCCCGAGATCGACTCGTTCTCGACGCCCGACCACGCCGATCGCTCCCTCAAAGCATGCGGCGTAACCCACGGCGAAGAGCTGCTCGGGGTTCGTGCCCCCACCTCCGCCTCCCATCTCGACGGGGGTTCGTAGGTGGACATCCAATGCCTTGTCGCTGGTCACACCCTGACCCTGGTCCCGCCCGCCCACCACATGGGCCTTTGCGGTATACAGCGATTTGGTCACTTTCGACTCCTCTCGAGTGTCCCGTTGTACCGACGCTATCGGCTTGCTTCTTCTTGAACTGCCGGTCCGAGGACTCGCCCTGAGGCGGTTCGCCGGATCGAACGCGTTACGGCCTACAGAGCCGCATGCTGAGCAACCGGGTGGCAGACTCCGCCGGGTCACGCATCTCCGGGTGGCTGAAGTCGGTTCCTGGGGAAAGTCCGATCCCTAGCACAATGGAATCGATAGCGACGAGGGTGGATTGCACTTCAACGCACAACGTGCCGACCGCGGGCAGACGCTGCTGGCCGGCTGTATCTGTTCTTGAGTTGAGCTGTTGCCGCGGCTATGAGAGGTGTTGGCAGAAGAAGTTGACGAGATCGGCGATGAACATGTCTGTGATCGGTCCTGGTCTGTGGCCGAAAGCGTGGGGTTGTCCTTCGTATACGGCGAGCTCGACATGGCCTCCGGCACGCCTCCACTCACTGACGAGGTCATCGAGGATCGGGCGAGGGACGTTGACGTCCTCGCTGGGGTGGCACAACCATAACGGTGGGAGGGCGAGGGCTTCGCCGCGAGCCACCAGGCGGGGAATGCTTGCTTCGATCATGCATTCTTCGGATCCGAAATAGTCGAGCGAGCTGGCGGCAAGGGCACGGTAACGGTCGGTCAGTTCAGGGGGCGCGAGTTCGACCTGCTCGACGGCAAAGCGGTAGCGCCGGTGAGGATCGACAGGGGACCACAAGGATGCGACGCACGAAACAGGCAGGTCCCCGAGGTCGTGTTCGGGGTCCTGGTACTCCGGGCCACCCAACCGGCATGCAGCGAGCAGTGCAAGGTGCCCGCCGCTGGAAGATCCGACCAGCCCGATCCGGGCGGGGTCGAATCGGAATCGGTCGGCCGTGTCGCGGACCCATCGGATGGCGCTGATGACGTCGGCTGACGCTGCGGGATGGCAGTGGCACGGGGCTTGACGGAAGTCAATGGCGACAACAGCGAACCCATTGGCGGCAAGCGCCCGATCGTAGAGTTGACCTGCGAGTCGGTTACCACGTGACCAGTGACCGCCGTGAACGTCTATGACAACCGGCGCGGCCTCTGCTGGAGAGATGTCGGGCAGGTAGATCCGGGCGAGCAGCTGCTCACCGTCCCGGGTGGCATAGACGTGGTCGGCCTCGCCGAAGCTGATGCCGCTGCCCGCTTTGCCGGCGCCGGCAGCGACCCGGTCAGATCCTCGCCCCCAGGAGAAACGTGTCCCTCTTTGGTGCACGAACGGCACCCGTGTCAGGAGACCGATTCTGGAAGCACCTCGGGATTGACCACGCGTGGCGTGTGCTCTCCGCGCAGAACCTTGAGCACGTCCCGGGCGGTCGTCGCCGCCACATTCTCGACGGACTCCACCGTCCATCCGGCGATGTGGGGGGTCAACACGACGTTGTCGAACCCGTAGAGCGGGTGCCCGGCAGGAAGTGGTTCCGGATCGGTCACGTCCAGCGCAGCCCCGCTCAGATGCCCGGACCGCAACGATGCCACCAGGGCCTCGGTGTCCACAGTGGGCCCCCGGGAGAGGTTGACGAGGACAGCACCTTGCTTCATTGATCCAAAGGCCGCGGTGTCGATCAGGCCCCGGGACTCCTGGGTCAGCGGGAGCTGCAGGCTCACGTAGTCACACTCGGGGAGTAGCGCGTCGAGCGATTGCACGATCGTTACGTCCACACGCGGCGCCGTGGAGGGATCGAAATAGGGATCAAAGGCCAGGACCCTCATTGAGAAGGCGGCCTGGCACTTCGCCGCCAACTCGCGACCGATGAACCCGAAGCCCACCAGACCGATGGTCTTGCCGTGTAGCTGGGTCGGCCAACCCGGCCAGCCTTCTCCCATCAGGTCGGTCCGTTCCACGCCGCGCGACTCCGTATGGGCGATCCGGTCGCAGTAGCTGATCCGCCTGGCGAGAGCCAGCATGATGCCGATGCCGTGCTCCGCCAGCGCGATGTGGTGCAGCCCCGCCGCGTTCACGATTGCGATGCCCCGTTCGGTCGCCACGTCGATGGGCGTCGTGTCGTAACCCGAAGCCCCGGTGGCGATCACCCGCACCCGGGTGGCTCGGGCCAGCTCTTCGCCGTTGACGCTGCCAATCAGGGCATCGGCCCGCGCTATCTCCTCGTCCCGCTCGTCGGGCGGAAGCTGCCAGGCATTGACGACGTCGGCTCCGGCGTCGGTCAGTACCTCCTCGGCCACCGGATGGAACAGTGGACGGAGAAACACGACGCGAGCGTGCTGCGACCCTTCAATGACCATGACCACTCACCCCTCGCACCGCTCCGTCGGAGGACGTTCTTTGTCGAAGAGGTTAGTTCGGACGCCTGCAGGCAGGCGATCCCGGACACCGATCATGTCCCTCGGGCCTCCACCAAGCATCCGTGGCGCAGCGGCCCCCGTTGTTCGTACCACTGCCTATACCGCGGCACCAGCGAGGTTGTCGATCGCGTCCACGACGGCCTGGCACATGCTGGATTTCGGCAGCTCGTCGGCTGAGAGGGGCGTGGCAACCTCCGCTGGAGTCGGGCCGATCTTGTCCGCGATGGCCTGCAGGTGGTCAAGGTCGAATTCGTAGACGTTCGCCGCATTGAGCGAGGTCATCGCCCGGACCTCGTCTTCGGGCACATCGGAGAACAGCCAGCGCAATGCCTCGCGTGTGTAAGGAAAGCTTCCTTCGTGGTGGGGATAATCAGCACCCCAGATGATCCGATCGTCTCCCACCCGGTGCCGCCCGGCAATATCACTCCGCTGCATGATGGAAGCGCCGACCCAGACGTTGCTGTTGAAGTATTCGGTTGGGGTCCTCGTCAATTCTTCGACCGCACGACGCATCAATGGGTACAACGACGTTCCCGGTTGTCTGCCGAGACCGTAGTAGGCCTCGAGCATCTGGAGCTCTTCGGGCACCCAGGCGGTGGCGGTCTCCGTGAAGACGAACTTCAGGTCCGGGAACCGATCGAAGACCCCGCCCAGAATGAGATGGGCCAGGCCCCGCCGGAAGAACGCCAGAATCTCGTATGTGCCGATCGCGTCGGTGCTCGGCCCGGTCTCGGGCGTCTCGGGCGGGCCCACGAAGACGGCATGCCGACTGACCGGGAGGCCGACATCGCAACACGCCGACCAGAAGGGGTCGAGCCGCCGCTCATAGAGGTTCTCCAATTTGAGTGTGTGATCGGCCGGGATGAGCACACCCATCAAACCGGCCTCGCGTGCATGGCGCACCTCGGCCACCGCGTCGTCGACGTCGTGAAGGAAGACCTGGGCCATCCCGGCGCGTCGACCGGGCGCTTGTGCACAGAAGTCCGCGAGCCATCGGTTGTGTGCCTTCACGCCCGCCCAGCGAAGGCGATACTCCTCCGCGGTCGTAGGAGCAGGAGCGTTGATGATGCATCGCGGATAGAACGGCGGGACGGTGTTCGGGAAGATCACCTCTGCTGCGATCCCGTCCTGATCCATGTGCTTGAGTCGGGTCTCACTCTCCCAGTTGTAGGGGGAGAGGAAGGAGGACACGCCGAGCTTCACGTTCGGATCCTCCGAGCAACTGAGCTCCGAATCGAGCTTTCCCCAGGCGTCCTCTTGATAGGAACCGGCCCAGGCGTCGAACTCATCGTGCAAGTTGCGCTCGAGATAGGGCCGGTAGTCCAAGAGGTCGGCACCCGCGTGCGCGTCGCAGGAGATGAGGACGTATTTGCGGACGTTTCGATCGGTCATTCCTGGTCCTCTCCGGTGGTCATCGCCCTCCATTCAGTCATGTGCCGCGGCACCCCGCACGGCATGCTCGAAATTCTGCTCGACCTGACCCCAGTGTTGACCCGTCATCGCGGTGCCTTCGGGCACCTCGACCACAGCACCGAGCATCTCGTGTGCCATTTGGAATGCGGCCTCGTCCGCATGAACCTTCAGCCACCTCCGCCGGATGATCTGCTTGGCCATGAGCCTCCCCAAGGGCGGCATCGCTGCAATCTCCTCGGCGATCTCCCATGCCCGCGGCAGGAGACGGTCGCGTGGCAGGACTTCGTTCACGAGCCCGAGATCGAGGGCTTCCGCCGCGGTGATCGGGGCGCTGCGATAGAGATAGTACGCGGCCCGTTTCACCCCGATCAGCTCCTGCAGGACGAAGGCAAGCCCGTCGCCGGGGGCCGTCCCGAGGGCACAGTGGGACTCTTGGAGAACTGCGTCGTCCGAGCACAACGTGATGTCGCATAGCAGGCCCGTGGCGAAGTGGAAGGGAGCCGGCCCGTTGATCGCCCCGATCGTCGGGATGTCGAAGCTGAACAGGAAGTTCTCCGTGTTCTTTACGGCGTCGAGGTAGGTCTGACCGGTTCGTCGACCCGACGGCAGGTGGCCGGCCGGCGACGAGATGCCGCCGTTCGGCGGCGGCTTGAGCCAGCGATCGCCGGTGCCCGTCAGGATCAGCACGGCATTCTCGGGATCGGACCCAACGTCGCGCCAGGCGCGGTTCCATGCGTCGTACGAGGATCCTGCGGCGCCATGAACGCCGTCACCGCCAGCGGGGCCGCCTCGGGTGTGGAACGCCATCTGCAGAATGCCGGCTCGGCGCTCGAAAAGGAACGTATCGCGGTACTTCTCGGCATACTCCGAGAGAGTCAGGTACGGAACCGGAACCAATCCACCCATGTCTGGGCTCATCGCCCCCCCTCAGCCAAAGCCACTCATTTCAGCAGCAAACACGCACGCTAGCCAAGAAGCCATCCCACGGCAACGGTGGGGCATGGCTGGTCGAAGAGGTCCGTTGGCAGACCACCTGCCGCGTGACGGCAGCGGATACCTCGGGCACTACGAATTATCGGGTACACCCAGGTCCGACTCTGCTTCGGTAGGCAGTGTGAAACGGCGGGTGATCCGAACTCGCTCGAGGAGCCTCCGGTCGTGCGACACCAGCAACAGCGTGCCACCAAAACCTTCGAGGGCTGACTCCAATTGCTCGATGGCCGGAAGGTCGAGGTGGTTCGTCGGCTCGTCGAGCACCAAGAAGTTCACACCCCTCGCTGCGAACCCGGCCAATTGGACCCTCGTGCGCTCACCGGGCGAGAGGGAGGGCAGATTCCGAGTCACCGTATCGGCGCCGAGACCGAACTTCGCCAACCGAGAGCGGGCCTCCTGAGTGCTCAAGCCAGTGTCCACCTCAAACTGCTCAACCACGCTCCGTGGACTCGTCATGGAGCGCCGGTCCTGAATCAACTCTCCCGTGACCACGCTCGGGCCGATCCGTCGCTGTCCGTCCATGAGGGGAATGCGTCCGAGGATCGTGTCGACGAGGGTTGTCTTCCCTGAACCGTTGGGTCCGCTGAGCGCGATCCGATCCGCCCAATCGACGCGTAGCGTCAAGGGACCAAGGGTGAATGCCCCACGTTCGACCCTTGCTCGGTTGAGCTCCACGACGACGTCTCCGGAGCGCGCTGTTTCGGTGATGTCGAAGCGAAGGTTCCAGCCTTCCCAGGGCTTGTCCACAATGTCGAGCGTCTCGAGGGCGCGTTCGGTCCGGCGCGATCTTGCGGCGAGTCGCTCGGTGCGGTTGACCCTGAAGTCCTGTTGCGCCTTGTCGCCGTCGCGGGGTTGCTTCTTTTCCCGCATGACGCCCTTGGTCGCCCATTGGCGTTCTCGCTGGGCCCGGTGCCGCAGATCCTCTCGACGGTGCACGTAGACGCCGTAGGCCTCTTCGGCATGAAGGCGGGCCGTTTCGCGCTCGGCCAGGTAGCCGGCCCAACCACCGCCGAATAGGCGTCCCGAATGGGAGTGCTCATCAAGCTCGAGCACGTCGGTGACTGTTCGATCCAAGAAGTCCCGGTCGTGGGAGACGATCACTATTCCGCCGGTTCGTTCCGTCACCATCTCCTCAAGCCGGGAGAGACCCTCGAAGTCAAGGTCGTTCGTCGGTTCGTCGAGCATGGTGATGTCGAAGCGTGACGTGACCACCGCAGCGAGCGCGACCTTGGCTTCCTGTCCGCCTGAGAGCTCGGCGACCCGTCGACCCGCGATCTCGGCCGGAAGGCCAACCTGATTGAGGGTACCGATGAGCTGAGATTCGAAGTCGCCGGCGAAAGCCGATTCGTAATGTGAGAGTGCCGCGACGTAGCGGTTCTCGTCTGCGGGTTCGCCGGAACCGAGGGCCGAAGCGGCGAGTGCCAGCTCTTCCGCGAGTGCGGTGAGCCCGGCACGTCGGGAGATGGATTCACGGACGGTTTCGCTCCCTCGGGCGGCATGCTCCTGTCTCAGGTAGCCGACGGTGGCCTGAGGTGGATCCACGATGACGCGTCCCCCGAGTGGAACCACGAGTCCGGCCAGGATCTTGAGAAGCGTCGACTTGCCCACCCCATTTGGTCCGATCACGCCCAAGCACGTCGAGGGAGTGACGGTGAGGGAAACGGTATCGAGAACAGTGTGGCCGGCCAGTTCGTGGTGGATATCACGCCCGACCAGCGTGGCCGACGAGTCAGCCATTCGAGATTGCATGAGGAACTCCAAGACGCTGCAGACGGTGGGGCGATCGGCTGTGGCCGGTGACGGCCAGTGCGTCGAGCTCTACTTCACCCTCGTATCGTAGCGTTCTCGGCGTTTCCCCGAGGAACCATTGCTCTCAGAAGATGCGGGTAAGGGTGACGGATCCGGTGTCAACGCAAGACCGATGACCGATCGTTCGGCACGCGTCAGCAACGGGTCACGTCGTGGCAGAGATCGGTGAGGGTGCCGAATGCCTGGTCGACTGCGTCTTGCAGATCACCACGGCAATCGTCGTGCATCCACGAGTCGACCGCGATGCCGAACGTGGCCAGGGACGTTCTGGCGGCGACTCTGCAGCGCAGGTCCGGGGCTTCGAGACCGTGGCGACGGGCGAGCACATCTGCGATCGCCGCAAGCCATGTGAGCCCGATGTCGTAGCTCGCTCCCCGCAGCGCGTGTGAGCTGCCTATCGCTCGGGCCTGGAGCGCGGTCCTTCTCGGATCGATCATGGTGACCCACTCGTCGGCGATGGCGGTGCGGATCGCAGTCAAGTCGTCCTCGGCGTCCGGTCGCTCCATGATCGCCTGTTGCAGAGCGGGAAGGCGGTGGTTCCGATCATTGAGAAGCACCTCGCTCTTGCCGCGGAAGTAGCGGAAGAAGGTGGTCGTCGAAACGTCCGCGTGCTGGGCGATCTCGTTGACACTCGTGGCGTCGTAACCCTGTCGCGCGAAGAGCTCGAGCGCGGAGTCTTGGATCGCCAGCCGGGTCCGTTCCTTCTTGCGTGAGCGGAGGCCGTGGCTCTCCAGTGGTGGTTCGACGAAGGCAACTTGTTCGGCGATCATCATCTGAATATGGTACTGGATTCACGTTCGGAAACTGAATAACGGTTGGTAGTCGACCCATGTATTGGCGCCGGATCCGTCCGGGGGAGGAGCACCATGAGCGAGCTGCGATTCGACGGCAGGGTGGCGATCGTGACCGGAGGGGGCCGTGGTGTGGGCCGCTGCCATGCGCTGGCATTGGGCGCCCGGGGGGCCAAGGTCGTCGTCGCCGATCTCGGCGGAACGGTGGAAGGTGGAGGGCGCTCGTCGGAGCCGGCCAACGAAGTGGTGGAGGAGATCAAATCCGGCGGCGGCGAGGCCGTCGCGGTCTGCGGCTCGGTGGCCGACGAGCAAGAGGCCCAGGCGATCGTGGACAGTGCGCTCGAGCGCTACGGGCGCGTCGACGTGCTCATCAACAACGCAGGGATCGGTGATCCCGAACTCTTCGAGAACCAAACCACCGAGCAGTTTCGGCGGTTGCTCGGGGTGCACTACCTCGGCGTTGTCTATGTGTCGAAGGCCGCGTGGCCCCACATGGTGGAGGCCGGCAGCGGGCGTATCGTCAATACCTGTTCGGAGGGACCCCTGGGGATCCACGAGAAGATGACTGCATACGGGGGCGCGAAGGGTGGCGCGATCGGGTTCACCCTCGCGCTTGCCGCCGAAGGGCCCAAGTACGGGATCTCGGTCAATGGCTTTTCGCCGCGTGCCGGAACTCGGCTCTCCGCGCCCGAGATCATGGCGAAGGTCTACGACCTTCCGAAGGAACACTTCGAGCGGTCCATGGTCACGTACCCGCCAGACCTGGCCTCACCGGCGGCGGTGTACCTGGCGCACGAGTCGTGCCCGCTCAACGGGGTCATCCTGGTGTGTGGGGGCGGTCAGGTGCTCCGAATGACCTTCTCTCAGAACCAGGGCTACAAGGACGGTGCGATGACGCCAGAGGCAATCGCGGCGAACATCGACCAGATCGTCGATATGACCGATTCTCGACCGGTCGAGCTCGGTTCGGCCGACTCGGCATCCCAGTCCCAGGCGGGAGTGTCCGGCAAGGGAGGCCACTGATGGCGTCGACGACAACTGACGTGCCGGTCTACTTCGATCCCTTCGACAGCGAGATCCGGGCCAACCCGTACACCGTCTACCAGCGGCTCCGGGACGAGGTGCCGCTTTACTACAACGACCGCTACGACTTCTACATGGTGAGCAGGTTTGACGATGTGGATCGCGTCCTGCTCGATCGTGAGACCTTCATCTCGTCACACGGGGGGATCCTCACTGTTCTCAAGGCCCCCGACATGCGCATTCCGCCCGGTCTGTTCATCTTCGAAGACGCACCGATCCACACGCGCCACCGCGGGCTTGTGTCCCGCCTGTTCACGCCCCGCCGCGTGGCGTCCCTCGAGCCGCAGATCCGCGACTTCTGCGCACGCACGATTGATCCCCACATCGGAAGCGGACGCTTCGACTTCGTACTCGATCTCGGATTTCTCCCGATGCGGGTCATTGGCATGCTGTTGGGGATCCCCGAGGAGGACCAGCTGGCGGTACGCGAGTACTTCGAGTCGCACCGGAAGGGTACGAGGGTACCTCGCGACGACTTCTCCGACGTCAAGAGCATGTCCATGGATGGCATCGACATCTTCGGGGACTACATCGATTGGCGCCGTGACCACCCGTCCGACGATCTGATGACCGAGCTGTTGGGCTACGAGTTCGAGGACGAGACCGGTACGGTCCGCAAGCTGACGCGCGATGAAGTCCTCACATACGTCAACATGTTGGGCAACGCCGGCAGCGACACGACCAAGCGGCTGCTCGGGTGGGCGGGGAAAGTGCTCGCAGAGCACTCGGACCAGCGGGCACAGCTCGTTGAGGACCCGTCACTCATCCCGGGAGCGATCGAGGAGCTGTTGCGCTTTGAGCCCCCTCCATATCATCTGTGCCGGTACGTGGCTCGCGATGTCGAGTTCCACGGCCAGGTCGTTCCCGAGGGGAGCGCACTCGTCTGCAGTCTCGCAGCGGCGAACCGCGATGATCGGCAGTTTCCTCAAGGTGACAGCTTCGACATCCGCCGCAATCCGGCCAAAATCTTGACATTCGGCTGCGGCGCCCACTTCTGCCTTGGAGCCGCGCTGGCGCGCCTCGAAGCTCGGGTCGCACTCGACGAAGTGCTGCAGCGGTTCCCCACGTGGGAGGTGGACTGGGGCCAGGCCCAGCTGGCTCAGACGAGTGACCTGCGAGGGTGGGAGCGCCTGCCGGTGCTCACCTGACGGCTCGTCCTTCCCTCAGTTGAGAATGACCGGCATGGAGTCCCAACCACGCCCGGAGACGGATTGGACTCGGAAGACAGTGTTCTCAGCGTCAACCTCCCAATCCGGGAATCGTTTCAAGACCTCATCGAGGGCAATCCGTCCCTCAAGGCGGGCCAAGGAGGCGCCGAGGCAGAAGTGCGGGCCATATCCGAAGCCCACGTGATGGCCGATCTTGCGCTGGACGTCGAAGACATCAGAATCGGGGAATTGGCGATCGTCGCGGTTGGCCGCACCCTGGAGGAAGAGCATCGCACTGCCCTCGGGAACCGTCGTTCCGTGGATCTCGACGTTCCGGCTGACATAGCGAGCTGTTATCTGAGCGACGGATTCGTAGCGCAATGTCTCCTCGATCGCGTTCGGAATGAGAGAGCGATCATTGACCACCTGGCGACGGGCGTCGGGATGGTCACCGAGCAACTTCCCCAGCCAACCGATCAGTCGATTCGTCGTCTCGTTGCCGGCACCAGCGAGGACAAGGACGAAGTTGAGCACTTCGTCTCGGGCCAGGGTTCGCGTGATGCCGTTTTCGTCTGTGAATTCGGCGTTCAGGAGCATCGTCATCAGATCGTCGGACGGGTGGTCACGGCGCCAGTCGATGTAATCGCCGAAGAGCGCGGCTGCTTCGGCGAACCCTGACGACTCCATCGGCTTCCCCGGCTCGCTGCGCATCGTCTTCTCGAAGTGATCCCGAATGGCTTCCTGATCCTTCTCGGGGATGCCGAGCAGCATGGAGATGACCCGCATCGGTACCTGCATGGCGAGGTCGGCGACGAAATCGAATCTGTCGGATCCGATGAATGGATCGAGCCGAGTGCCGCAGAATTCCCGTACCTGGGGCTCCAGGCGCGTCATTTGCTTGGGGGTGAAGAGGCGCGAGAGCAAGGATCGATGGATGGTGTGTGCCGGCGGCTCCTCGAAGATCAGGGTGCCGGGCGGCATCTTGGCACCAGCCTTGATCATCTCGAGGATGTCGCCGTAGGAGGACAAGAAGACCTCCCGATCCACCAATCCCCGCTCCACGTCGCTGAAACGGCTCACTGCATAGAAGTCGTACGGTTCGTTGTAGTAGAGGGGTGCTTCGTTGCGAAGTCGTGCGTAGACCGGGTAGGGATCCTTGTAGATCGTCGAGTCGTACGGATCGTAGTAAACACCGGTGTCGGTCAAAGCTGACATATGCCCTCCCTCGCCGCGCCTTCCCCAACGCGAACTGTACGCCCTCCCGGCTGTCGATCCCCCAACTCACCGCGGACGCCCCGGGGCCGACCAGGTCAACCCGCCTCAGATCCACGTCCCGGGTCGATCTCCGGCTGTTCTTCAACCAGCCAGCCCGGAGCGTGGCGGGCGGCCCACGGCTCGGTGACCCAGCCCCTGACCATGGAACGCAGTGAGTCCGGGTGGGCCAGGGCCGAGAGCACATGGACGGCAACCACGATGAAGATGCCGAAGGCGAAGACGTCATGCACGAAGGTGGCTCCTGCCCGCCAACCGACCGGGAAGTACTGGAATCACTTGAGCATGACGCCGGTGACGAGCATCACCACGATGGCGGCACCGGTGAACGTGGCATTGAGTTTCTGGCCGGGATTGAACTTGTCGACGACCTGCGGAGGGTTCGCCCCAGGGCCTTCAGCCAGGTCACTTCGTCCCTGGTCCACATGTTGATCCGGCGCAGGTCGCGGCGGAACCGGGCTCCCCAGGGGCCCATCACGGAGATGAGGAGCGGTGCTGGCAGCGCGATGCCCGCCCACAGGTGGATCTCCTCCACCAGGGCGCGACGCCCGACCAGGCCACCGATCGATCCGACGTAGAGCGACAGCGCCGTGACCATGAGGATGCCGAACAACACCGCATTGATCCAGTGCGCGAAACGCTGCGCCACATCGGAACCGCATGATCCGCACGGTGGCGCGCGGATCAGTCGAGACGCTATGTGTCACGCGGTGCCAGCGTTCAAGGAGGGGTTGGTCGCGCCCGTCGACCCGTCGATCCATCCGGTCACCGGGTAGCCGTTTTGCTCCCAGAACCCGGGCATCACCCGATCCACGACCCTGATGGCCGACGGCCACTTGATCGACTTGTAGCCGAACATGGGAGCCACGTAGAGCCGCACCGGTCCTCCGTGTGCGGTGGTCACGGGGGCGCCCAGCATTCGGTACGCGACAATGACGTCGGGAAGTCGCCCCTGATCGATCGTCAGACTCTCGGTGTCGGCGCCGTCATAGGACTCGAAGCGCAGCGCGACCGCCCCGGGCTGCACCCCGACGGCATCGAGGACATCGGACAAGCGCACGCCTTCGCACTGGACCATGGGAACCTTCCATCCGGTCACGCAGTGAAAATCCTTCACGAGCGCGGTCCGCGGCATTGATTCGAGATCGTCGAGCGTGTAGGTGTGGGGCCGTTCGACCAGGCCTGAGACCTCCAGCCGGTACTCGGAAGGTGAAATAGCCGGGAACGTCCCGGAGATCGAGTAGATGCGGAACCGATCCCCGAATGACGGCAAGCCTCCGAGTCCTGACCCGAAGACCGTCCCGATGACGTCCTGCACCTTGGCACCGAACACGATGCCCGCAGCGCCAAGTCCCACGATGCCAAGGAAGACGCGACGTCCCACGGCGACCCGGTCCCGGGGCTCCGCTCGGTCTGGTCGGGTGCTCTCGGCGGACATGCGTGCGGCCTACGAACGCCGGCCGCCGAACGGACAGCGCCCTCCGTCGCCCACAGCGGGTCCCCGCCTGGCGATCTAGGCTTGTGGAGGACCGAGGATCAAGACTTTTGGAGGCCGGGGGATGACCATCACGGAAGCTGCCGTCAACTACGACATGTACGACCGGGACATCTACGCGTCCCCCTACGAGACGTTCCGCCGGCTGCGAAACGAGGCACCGCTGTACTACAACGAGAAGTACAACTTCTTCGCCCTCAGTCGTCACGACGATCTGGCACGCGTGCTGACCGATCGCGAGACCTACATCTCAGGCAAGGGGATGGTCTACAACATCATCACCCAGGGCATCGAGATGCCGCCCGGGCTCTTCATCAACGAAGACCCGCCGATGCACACCATGCACCGAAGCATCGTGTCGCGGCTGTTCACCCCGCGTGCGGTCGCCGGCCTCGAGCCCCAGATTCGTGCGCTTAGTCAGGAGATCGTCGATGGGCTCGTCGGGCGCGAACACTTCGACTTCATGCGCGACTTCGCGTTACAACTGCCTGTCCAGGTCATCGGGATGCTTGTCGGTGTGCCCAAGGAGGATCAGGCTGACCTTCTCGCGGTGTTTCAGAAGAACCTGCATGAAGGATCGGCCAATCCCGATCAGCAACTGATGCAAGGCATCCTCGATTCTGCGGCATGGTTCAACGAATACCTCGACTGGCGTGAGAAGCACCCCTCGGACGATGTCATGACCCAGCTCATGCACTTTAAGTTCGAGGACGAGACGGGAGCGACCAGGACCTTGCGGCGTGACGAGATCGTCACCTATCTCACTCTCATCACGTCGGCGGGCAGCGACACCACGGCCACCGCGATCTCCTGGGCCGGCAGCCTGTTGAACGACCATCCCGATCAGCGACGGGAGCTCAGCGAGAACCCGTCGCTGATTCCTCAGGCATTCGAGGAGGTACTGCGTTGTGAGCCACCGTCGTACCACTTCTGCCGGTGGACCACCAAGGACGCAGAATTCCACGACCAGACGATTCCCGCCGAGAGCATCCTCGTCCTGCTCCCACCCGCCGCCAATCGTGACGAGCGCAAGTGGGAAGACCCGGAGAGGTTCGACATCCACCGCAGTCCGGCCCAGACCTTCACCTTCAGTTTTGGTCCCCACTTCTGTCTGGGCGCGAACCTTGCCAAAATCGAGGGTCGCATCGCGCTGGAGACGCTTCTGCCGAAGATTCCCGAGTGGACCGTCGACTACGACAACGCCGCCCTTACAAAAGGCATCGATACGCGAGGGTGGGAGCGCCTGCCCGTCAGCGTCGGCTGACACTGTCCCGGACTGGCGGAGGCCCGAATCGCGGGAATCCAGGATCAGAGCCCGCTCTCGTGCCCAGCGACCATCGAGCGGTATTCGGATAGGCTGTGGGTTACCGACCGCGACAAGGTGCCGTGGCCACGGAGAACCGATGGGGGAGCGATGACCGAGTTCTCGACCATCATCAAAAACGGGATGGTCTTCGACGGAACGCGCAACCCTCGCGTACGCGCCGACGTCGGGATCAGGGATGGGATCATCACTGCGATCGGACGCTTGAGGGCGTCCGACGCCGAGCGGGTGATCGACGCGTCAGGTCTGCACGTCGCCCCCGGCTTCATCGACACCCACACCCACTATGACGCACAACTGTTCTGGGATCCGTACTGCTCACTCTCGGGTTGGCACGGCGTGACGTCCCTCTCTATCGGCAATTGCGGCTATGCGTTCGCACCGGTTGCGCCCGAGAACCGCGAACGGGCGATGTTGTCGATGACCCGGAACGAGGCCATCTCGCCACCCGCGATGCGTCAGGGTATGCCGTGGGACTGGGTGACGTATCCCGAATTTCTCGACAGCGTCGAACGCGCTCCGAAGTCAGTGAACATTCTGCCGTACGTCGGGCTCAGCCCCTTGATCTCCTGGGTCATGGGTCTCGATGACGCGAAATCGGGACGGATGCCCACTGACGAAGAACACGCGGAGATGCGCCGGCTCTTGCACGAGGCTATGGACGCAGGGGCATGCGGCTGGTCCATGCACTATGCGCCAGGAGAGGACAACGTCCAGCGCGACTACGACGGCACGCCGATGGTGACAGATGTCATGAACGTTGAGACGATGTTCGAGTTCGCGGAAGTGCTCGCGCAGAGGCACAGTGGGACCATCGAAATGACGAACACAACCCCCGATCCCATGACGAACTTCCGCCTCACGGAGAAGGTGGCGGAGATCAGCGGTCGGCCGGTGATCTGGAACGCCATCATTGTCGATTCACACGAGCCCGCAGTCCACCGGACAGTCCTCTCCTGGTTGCGGAGCTGTCGTGACCGGGGCCTACCCGTCTACGGTCAGGGCGTCACATCTCACGCACCGACGACGTTCACCCTCGAGGACTGGAATCTGTGGGACTCCGTCCCGGCATGGCGCGAGGCTCTGATCGGCACCCCCGCTGAGCGGCTGGCCAATGTCCGCGCCGGTCGCGACGTCCTGATCGCCAATCCCCCGAAGGAGTCGGGCACGGGCCGAATTGAGGAGCTGGTGCTCGTGCAGACGTTCACGTCGGAGTACACGCGCTTTGAGGGCTGCACTTTCGGAGAGATCATCAAAGCGACCAACAAGGGGCGTGTCGAGGCTGTGCTCGACATCGTCATTGCAGACGAGCTCCGCACCGTGATCGAGTCCAACACACTGAGCGGTGCCCACGATTCCTGGCGCGAAGTCATCAACGATCCCTATGTGATCCCGGGCCAATCCGACGGCGGAGCGCACACGAAGTTTGTGGTCTTTGGACGCTATCCAACCGAGTACCTCACCACGTTCGTGCGCGATCGAGCCTGGCTGAGCTTGGAGGAGGCGCACTGGCGACTCTCCGCCTACCCGGCGCGGCTCGGGGGTTTCGCCGGACGTGGGGTGATCCGCGAAGGCGCCGGGGCCGACATCGTCGTCTACGACTACGAGAACCTTGAGCTCTGCCCACAGGAGGTCCTCCACGACATTCCCGGTGGCGATTGGCGGCGCGTGCAGCGGGCCAGGGGGTACCGCTACGTCCTGGTCAACGGCCAGGTCACCATCGAGGATGACAAGGAGACCGGGGCCCCGTCGGGTCAGCTTCTGCGTTGGGGGGGCGACCCGCGGCTGATGCAGCAACGTGTGGTTGCCGCCTGACTCTGCTTCGCGGCACAGGCGGGGCTGAGTGGGCCTTCGGTTGCCGTGACGCTTCGAGAGAGTCGCGCGTCTCCGGGAGCGTCGCCCGCTGACAGTCAATGTCACGGGGGGGCACGGCATGTCGGAGAAGAAGCTCGTGGCAAGGTGAACATCGTCACGGGGGCAGGGTCCGCCGGTAAGAGGTTTGGCACTCGCATATGCCGCGCTCTTCCTGGCAGCCTCGGACGGCCGCTACATCACCGGTGTGCTCCCGGTCGATGGCGGAGATCTCGCGCTCGCACTAGGCCAGAGACGAATCCAGGCCGATGCGTTTGGCGACAGCCTCCATCTCATCGACGATCGAGCCTGGGATGATGAACGGCTCTGTCGAACTCACGTCGTCGAAGTGGGCGAGCACGTCATCAGCGGTGGGCGCGCGTTCGGCATCGGACACCCATCCTTCGGCAGCGCCGATGAAAACGCGGGCATAGCGACCCGCACATGCCGAGTAGTTCTGATGCGAGACCTGACAGTCGCGGCTGGCGAGGTAGACCACGATCGGCACCACGACTTCTGGAGGGCTGAGCGCGAGGAGCGAGCCGTCCTCTGCTTCGCCGGCCATCCGTGTCAGTCCAAAGGGAAGGACTGCATTCGCCAGAATCCCGTGAGGCCGACCTTCGAGCGCGACGTTGTTCGTGAGTCCGAGAATCCCGGCCTTTGCCGCCGCGTAGTGCGTGCCATGGGGCATCCCGAACACCCCCGCCGAGGATGCGATGAAGACGAAACGGCCGTAGCCTTGTGCCTTCATCACCTTGTATGCGGGTTGGCTCACATAGAAGCTGCCGTCGAGGTGAGTGTTGACCATTCGTCTCCAGTTGTCTGCAGGAATGTCCTCGAAAGGCATCATCTCGACGATGCCGGCGTTGCTCACGACAGCGTCGACACGGCCGAAGTGGTCGAGGGCGGTCTTGACGATTGCGGCACCGCCCTCCGCAGAACCAACGGAATCGTACGAGGCGACCGCTGAACCTCCGTCAGAGCGGATCTCTTCGACGATCTGGTCGGCCACCGAGGTGTCGGACCCGTAGCCGTCGACCGAGCAACCGAGGTCGTTTGCGACGACTTTGGCGCCACGGCGGGCTAGATCCAGGGCATAGTTCCGGCCGAGACCTCGACCGGCTCCGGTCACGATGACGACCTGGTCCTTGAAATCAATCATGCAAACTCCTCGTTCCCTGCGCTCTCATGCGGGTGGGCTGAATCACCCGGCACGATCCAGTCGTCGGAGAGGACGATCACTGCCGGGCTCGAAGAGCTTCGTCTCACCCCGTTGTGGTGCGGACTTCGAAAGAGCCTTGGATGACATGACGAACGGACTGTCTCTGGGGCGCGGGATGAAATTCTGGAATGATCTCCGTGTCCCCTGCGGTGGTAGTGCACGTGCATCAAAGCTGGGCCTGACGATATGGGTGCTAAGGAAACTCCGCTCCCCGAAGGGGTCGAGCTGCGGATCCAACTGAATTCTTGAGGGGTGACTCTCTCCGCTGTTGTCTCCGAACACGCGGTCACATACCCCATCGAGATCAGATCGTAGCGTCGGTTCCACCCGGATCAAGGTGTGAGCATCATCGCCCGGCGGTTCCGGCCTGGTTCGTGGCCGACCCGACCGCCTGCTTCGCAAAGCCCAGTTCCGTACCTTCGGAAAGGCGAGAAGACTGAGAATCGATCTTCCTCCCGACCCAGTGAGTGACCAAAGAGGGGTTCAGCATTGGTCATGTTGTCTGTTGGCACCTGTCAAGCGTATGAGCTGATCAGTGGATCCATAATAGATCGGCCCCAGCTCCGCATATATGTCTAAAGAAAGTGACCTCGCCGTTCATGATATGGACAAGATCGGAATGTGGAAATGGACAGTCAAGACCGAATCCCTAAACCTAAGCTACCTGGCTGTCCTTGCAGCCTCCAGCCAAAATTCCCGGTGATCACTCGTCGGGTGAGGGCTCCATAGACGCGTCCCGGCAGGCGGACGAACAGGCAGAGTGGCTCGACGAGAAACATCAAAAAGAGTAATCTGCAACTATGCGAATTCTGAGTCTTGGTATTGATGCTGAAGGTCGTTCATGTCTCACGGAGGAACAAGAAATTGTACCCGTTCCTTCCGGACTTCCCGGTGTGGCTGTTGCGAGCATCTTCGCCACAGCCGAATGCCCTCCGATCGCTCCACCGCCAGGCCAAGGGATATTCGACGACATGGGAATGGTCCCGGGAAGTGTGAATTGGATGGTGGTAGATCTTGAGCCGTATTCAGAGCATGACCAGCTGAACATGGCGACCGAGATGCACTACAACAACACGATCGAACTGTTCTGCGTCTTGGAGGGAAGCATTCACACCGTCCTCGGAGCGGGCTCTCTCAATCTGCAGCCGGGAGACTGCGTTGCGATGCCAGGCGTGGATCACGCAACGAGGGCCGGATCAGGGGGCGCTCGAGTGCTGTCGATCAGCATCGGCCTGTCCCCTCGCGGCGGGTGACCGTGCACCGATACCTTCGAGGTCGTGACGTATCACGGCGTCGAGTTCGCTGATCCTCTCTGCTCCTTCTGCGGGCTTTAGATAGCCGCCCCGCATATCGAACAGGTTGATCATGTCCGGGCTTGCGGCGGGGATTCCTCCGGTGATGGACGTCACTGGCGGGCCGATACGTTCGGCAACGGAGGCCAAGGCAGCGTTGTCGAGCCCGAAGAAACGGATCGCGTTTCCGCCGAGCATGAGTCGCAGTTCGTCCTCGGAAACGCCCGCGAATGCGTCACGCATCCACTCCGACGTATTGGGCCAGGTCCCTTCGGGGTGCGGATAGTCACGCCCGAACAGAAGAGATGCCACTCCGATTTCGTGGCGCATCTCGACCTCGGCCTTATGGATGAACGATGCACCGGCAATGCAATTGTCATGCCAGTACTCACTGGGGCGACGTTGTGCCGGGAGGTCTGCGCCGTACTCCTCGAACAGTTCATCGAGATGGGCCAGCATCGAAGGGAGCCAGTCCACCCGGACCTCAGTCATGACCAACTTGAGGTCGGGATGTCGGTCGAAGACGCCGCTCAGCATCAGTTGCCACATTGGTCGACGTGGTGTGGGATCTGAAAAGAAGTTCGACGTGAACAGTTCGGTCGCCAGCCGGACCACCATGTCCATCTCGGTGCCTCCGGATTCCGTCACCTCGCGATGGATCCGTTCCATCTCCCCGTAGGTGGCGCCCTGGACTCCGCCGTAGCCGGCATGAACGATCAACGCGATTCCGAGTGATTCGCACTCTGCCCAGAATGGTTCCCAGTAGGCATCGAACAGAGGTGGCATGTTCGTGTGCCGCATGAATCCGGGCGCGAACGTACCGAGGAAGCCGTGGTCAGCGATCCAGCGGAGCTCAGTCACCGCCGCGCCCATATCGGTACATGAGCCGATTGCCCCGGTGAGAAGCAGGCGGTCCGGTGCGTTGCCGAAGGCGTCGCTGATCCACCGGTTGAAGGCGCGAGCACCAGCGTCCCACATCTCAAATGGGTAGACACCGTTGGTCACGTTGTGGGCAAGGTCGGTGGTGCGGAAGTCGCCCATGTACACGAGCTCTGCAGAAATGCCCTCGCGATCCATCTGCTGGAGACGGACATCCACGTCGTGCACGCCCCGCACGCCGCCTGTGCTGTGGTCTTCGAGGACGTCCGGTGCCGACATCATGACCTGACTGCTGAGCGGCCACACCGACTCGAAGTAGACATCCCGTTCCTCCCGCAGCCGGGGGAGGTGCTCATGGAAGCGGGCTTCGAGGTAGTCGGGCCACCGTTCGACGGGAACCGTCGCGTGCGAGTCGGACGAAACGATGATCAGCCTGTCGGGTGAGTCGTCCATAGGGCGCTCCTTTCTTGTGTGGGGCAGCGCGTCAGCGCAGCGTCATTCCGCCATCAACGCTGATGATCTGGCCGTTGATCCATTCGCCCTCGGACGACAATAAGAACGCCACTGCCGCGGCAACGTCCTGGGGGCGTCCAATGCGGGGACTCAGAATCCGGTTCAGCATCATCTCCTTGAACTCGGTGGGCAACCCGGCTTCTACTGCTTCAGTGAGGATGGGGCCCGGTGCGATGGCGTTGGCGCGGATGCCCTCCTTGCCCCACCGTGATGCGACGTGACGCACCAGGGCATGGATGCCACTCTTGCTGATGGCGTATGCAGGTCGTTCGGGCTCACCGACGAAAGCAGCGGCCGAGCTGGTGTAGACGACGCCGCCACCACCTCGCCTGAGAATCTCAGGGATGGCGTACTGGGTGCATAGCAGATAGCCTCGGAGGTTGATCTGGAGGGTGCGGTCAAACACTTCGAGGTCGATGTTCACGGCGTCAGTGTCGTTACCGATGACGTCGTGCTCCATGTTCGCTGCATTGACGTGGATCCCGTCGAGACCTCCATACGCAGCCACCGTCTCCTCAATTGCCGAAGCGACCGAGCGTTCATCGGCGAGATCGAGGTGTACGGGTCGTGCCTCGGCACCTTCTGCCCGGATCGTCTCGACGAGCTGCTCGGCCGTGGCAGGTGTACGTGATCCAACCACGACGCGGGCTCCCTCCAGAGCGAGGCGCATCGCCGTCGCTGTGCCGATGGTTCCGGTACCCCCGGCGATCAGCACCGTCCTGCCCAGCAGCCCATCCATGTTCGCTCCTCGAGTTCGTGATGAAAGACGCGGCGGTCAACGCGCTTTGGCGGTGACCGCCGCGGCGACCTGTCGACCAACGAGATACCCGAAGGTCATGGCCGGCCCGATCGTCGCTCCGGGGCCTGCATATGCGCCGGTTGCCGTCCCATTGGAGCAGTTCCCGGCCGCGTAAAGGCCGGGAATCGGTTCGCCTCGAAGCGCCGAGAGGACCCGGCCCGTCGCGTCGATGCGCAACCCGCCGCGTGTCGAGATGGCGCCCGGATACATTGGAACCGCGAAGAAGGGACCCTTCTCGAGCGTGCCGAGCGACGGGTTCGGGCCGTGGTCGGGGTCGCCCCAGGCGCGGTCCCATGCATTCTCACCCCGTTGGAAGTCCTCGTCGATACCGCTCCGCGCGAATCCGTTGAAACGCTCGACGCTCGCCCGCAGTGTCGCGGGGTGGACCTCGATCGACTTCGCCAGCTCCTCGATGGTGCTCCCCTCGTGCACGAAGTCAGGCCGGTACTCGGGCGGCGGGATCTTCCACGCGAGGATGGCGTAGCGTTCGATCCCCTGCGAGTCGAAGATCAGCCAGGCCGGCCAATGACGCGGGGCCGCGCCAGTCTTGTCGCCGAACGACTCGCCGGCGTCGTAGTAGTTCACCGACTCGTTCATGAAGCGCTTACCCGCCGGGTTCACCATCATCGTGTGTGGCACGGATCGGTCCTCGCGGGTGCCGGCCGCATTGGCGACTCCGTCGGGCCCGAGCATCGGCGTGTGGGGCATCCACCACGCATCCCCCAGGCCAGCGAGCTGCGCGCCGACGGCGGCACCCATACGGTGACCGTCGCCTTCGTTGGCCTCGTTCTCGCACGTGTAGTCGAGGGGCCGGGTGAGCCAGAGTCGCTTGAGCTCCTCACTGCGCCCGTAACCGCCCGTGGCCATGAGCACGTGCAACGCGCGAAACTCGATGCTTTCACCACCGTGGTGCGCGCTCACGCCCGCGACGCAACCGTCCTCCATGATCAGCTCGACGGCTGGCGTGTCCACCTGCACGACGACCCCCCGCTCTAGACAGGCTCGGAGCAGGCGCGCAACCAGGGCCGTACCGCGCCAATAGGTGTCGACCTCCGGAGGATCCGGCGTCGCCATCGCCGCCGCAGTGTCCGAGTCCGGGCTGGCGAGATGCATGCTCTGGCGGTAGTAGTCGAGCATGTTCTCGGAGCTCCGGAGTTCTGGGGCCTTGCGTAGCTTGTCGGCCCACCCCCCGAGTTCTGAGACCGAGATGCCGAGTACCTCGATGGTGCGTCCACCGCGCATGCCGCCGGGTAACCAGCCCCGGTAGTCGATTGCTCCACCCACGGCCGGCCACGCCTGGAACGGAATGCCGGCGTCCTGCAGCACGCGCACCATTTCTGGCCCGGCGTCGACCATTGCCTCATGCATGGCCTCCTCGCCCTCCTCGCCCGTGCACGCTCGCAGGTAGGTGAGTGCCTGCTCGCGGGAATCCTCGAGCCCCACTTCGGCCATCACCGGGTTGCAAGGTACCCAGGCCCCGCCACCGGAGATCGCCGTGGTGCCGCCCACCAGATCGGTCTTCTCGAGGACGGTCACACGGGCGCCGCCGATGGCGGCTACCAGCGCGCCAGTCAGACCGGCAGCGCCGCTTCCGACCACGACGAGATCAAACTGGGAGACTCGTGCCTCCTCATGCTCCGCCGTCACGACGTCTCGCCCGCCGCCCATTCCAGCTGCGCGCGCATGATCATGTCCGTGACCCCGAGCATCATGGGGAGACGATCTCTTCGACGAGAGGGCCGATGCGATCTGCGACGGGGGTGAGCCGCGACGCGTCGATGCTGTAGCAGTCGATGGCGTTCCCGCCCACCATGGCCCTCACCTCATTCTCGGGGATTCCCTTCATGAGGCCCTGCAACGTCTCTTTGGTGTGCGGCCACTTCGACTCCATGTGGGGGTAGTCCGATCCCCACATGAGCCGGTCGAAACCGAGTCGGTCCCGGTCGTCGGAGGTCGCCCACCCGAGTGCGTCGGTGTTCGTGGCGCCGACATAGCACTGGCGATGGAAGTATTCGCTGGGCTTGAGCGAGTACATGGAACGCCGCTCGTCCGCGCTGAACGGAGTCATCTTGCTCTCGAGCATGTGGTCCATTCCCATGAGCATTGGGGCGATCCAGTCCACGCCTTGCTCGGTGAAGACCATTTTCAGATTGGGGAACCGCTCGAAGACGCCACCGATGGTGAGGAACCACAGGGGGCGATGGACCCAGAACGTCGACTCGAGTGCCCACAGCAGCAGACCCTCGAAGGAGTCGCCGCCATAGTAGGGGCTTCCTTGGCCGACATGGGTGTGGAGCGGGACGTCAAGATCCTGACAGGCCGCCCACAGGGGGTCGTAGCGCCGGTCGTTCCAGAACGGCTCCTCCATGTTGTAGTAGTGCACCGGCAGGCATGCCCCGCCGTTGATGCCGTTCTCCTTGGCCCAGGTGATCGTCTCGATAGCTTCGTCGACATTTGCCAACGAACCGATGAGCGCGCATCCGAGGAGCCGATCGGGTGCCGCCGAGCAGAAGTCCGCCAGCCAGCGGTTGTAGGCTCGCGCTCCCTCACTGCGCTGCTCGTGCGAGTACATGCCGTAGGGCTCGCGGTAGTCCCGGGCCAGACCGATGAACGGCGGCGAGTTAGAGGACTGGTCGTCGGGAAACATGACGTCGGCGGCCACACCGTCGATGTCGAGCGCAGCGATGCGCTTGGCGGAGTCCCACTTCCCCTCAATACCCCACGGGATCTTCGCGGCGCGGGCTTCGAACTCCCGCTGGTATTCCTCACCCCACATGTTCTTGTCGAGGGTGGCCTTGGCCGAGTCCATCGCCTTCGTGCCCTTCGTCATCCACAGGGGGATGTAGTTCTCGAACCAGGCGTCGAAGTCCTCCACGAACTTCGGGTCAATATACTCCCGGTAGCGCTCCACCGGCGGGCCGATGTGTCCATCCGAAGACACGATCATCAGGTGTTCACTCATGGCGCTCCTTCTCCTGTCCTCTCATCTCGATACTCCACGGCTCTGTCCCGTATTCAAAGGGAGTTCTCCGCACTGCGCCTGCAAGGTGGCATCGGGCGCGGCACTTCAGCAGCTCCGGTCCCGGGGTTCGTAGGGCTTGCGGATGAGCATCCGCGTCGCCTCGTTGATCGTGCCGAGCGGATCGTGCAGGTCGGTGAGAAGCCGTTCCTGCGAGCGGTCAATGATGGAGTCGATGCTGTCGCGCACGTCCTCGATCGTCAGCTCCGGGTTGTAGATGCCCGCCGAGGCCGTCAGGATGGTGGAAGAGACGGCACCGCCTCCGACATCGAACAGGCCACCGGTGACCGCGCAGCTCTCGTGTGCCAGGTAGGCGACAACGGGCGAGACGAGTTCCGCCGGGATCGCCCCGATGAAGGCCTCGCGGGCCTCATCGCTCTCGAGCTCGAAGAACGGGTCGAGAGAATTGGTGTAGGCACCTGGGCTCATGGCGTTCACCTTGATGTTGTGCTCCACCCCCTCGACGGCGAGGCCGCGGGTCAGGCCATAGATTCCGAACTTGGCCGCTCCGTATACAACCAGACCGGCGGTGCCGTACATCCCGCCCGAAGTCGTGTTCACGATTCGCCCGTAGCCGGTCTCGATCATGTGGGGCCACGCCGCACGGCACATCCACAAGTCGCCCTTGAGATGCACGTTCACCAGGATTTCGAGGTCGTCGCTGGTGATCTCGTCGAAGCCGGCGACGACGCCGACTCCCGCGTTGTTCACCAGGATGTCGACACGACCCCAGGTGTCCAGCGCCGTCTGCACGACCGCCTTCGCGCTCTCCTGGTCGGCGACGCTGTGAAGGTCCGCGACGGCCTCACCCCCGGCGCCCCTGATTTCTGCCGCGGTCCTCTGCGCGTCAGCCGGGATCGTGCCCGCGCCGTCAGGACCTACGCCAAGGTCGTTGACCACGACCTTGGCACCCCTCTCCGCCAACAGCATGGCGTGAGATCGACCGAGGCCCGGTTTCCCACCCGCACCCGTGACGATGGCCACCTGCCCATCGAAGCGCAGCGCGCTCACCGGGTCTTCCTCATTCCGGCGCACGCAGCGGTACTCCGGCGTGCGCCATCACCGCGCGCCGACACCGGCAAGATCCTCCTGCAGCATCTCGACGTGCCTGTGCAGACCCGTGTCGCCCTCGAAGGGCTTCAGCACACCTGTCCGAATCTCCAGATGCTCCACGAGCTTCGGAGCGACCTCGGCGTTGGGGTCAGTGATCTCGGCCAAGTCCGGACCGATACGCTCTGCAATCTTCGCCAGGGGCACCGGATCGAGACCGAAGAACCTGATCGTGTTCTCGCCCAGCATCTTACGGATGTCCTCCATCGGCACGTCGCGGAACAACAGCTTCAAGAAGTCGATGGTGTTCGGCCAAGTGCCCTCCGAATGCGGGTAGTCCCGACCGAAGGCGATGGTGTCGGTACCGATCTCGTCGCGATGCTCGACCTCACACAGGTGCATGAACGACAGACCGGCGAGGCAGTTGCTGTCCCAGTACTCGCTCGGCTTGCGCTTGGCGGGAATGTCCGCTCGATGCTCCTCGTACGCTGCATCGAGCTGCCGCAGCGTGTCGGGGACCCAGTCGCCCCTGACCTCGGTCATCATCAGCTTCAGACCGGGGTGCCGGTCGAAGACCCCGCCCAACATCATCTGCCACATCCCGCGCCGACAACGAACGTCCTTGAAGAACCCTTCGTCGTTGAACAGGCCACCCGTCAACTCGATGATCAGATCCATGTCCGAGCCACCCCGGGCACGGACGCGCGCATCGGTCTCCCGGATGATCTTGTGCGTCAGACCCGGCTCGAATCCATAGCCGCCGTGGACGATGGGTACGAGGCCGAGCCGGTCGTACGCAGCCCAGATCGGCTCCCAGAACTCGTCGTAGAGTGGCGGGAGATGCGGATAGCCCACGAACCCCGGCGCATACGTGCCGACGAATCCCCGTTCCGCGATCCACTCGAGTTCCGCGATCGAGGCCTCGACGTCGACATAGGTTCCCACACCGCCCGAGAGCAGGAGTCGGTCGTGAGCCGGCCCAAACGCGTCAGCCGCCCACCGGTCGTAAGCCCGAACGCCTGCATCTATCACGTCGAGCGGATACGTCCCGTTCGTCACGTTGAAGAAGAGATCCGGTGTACGGAAGTCGCCGAAATACACGAGTTCGGCCGCGATGCCCTCGCGGTCCATCTCCCCGAGACGCACGTCGCGATCCCACAGTCCGGCCCACCGCTTCGATTGATAGGCGCCGTCCGTGTCGAAGACCGCGCTCGCCTCTTCCGACATCACCAAGTCGTTCAGAAGCCACAAGATCCTGGTCTGCACCTCGTTCTCCACCGTCAGCTGTGGCAGGTAGTCGTGGTACTTCTTCTCGAGGTATTCGGGCCAGCGTTCGGGCGGCATGGATGCATGTCCATCAGCGGAGACCACGGTTGCACGTTCCATGAAGGTCACTCCTTCCTTCATCAATTCGGAGAGCGGTTCGGTCTGCTCTGATGACGACGGCGCCGCGCCGAGGTGCCGACCGACCCTCAGCGCATGTTGCGGATGTCCGTGCGCCAGAAGTGTACAAAGTACACAGTAAGGTGTACGGGGTACACTGTCAATCAGGACGACATCGTGAGCCGCGGAGGGACTCCAATGGAGCAAGACCTGAAACGACTACACGAGCAGGTCCAGTACTTGATGGACATTGAGGAGATCAAACGACTCAGAGCTCTCTACTGCAGGTACGCAGACGGCCAGGACTGGGACGCCTGGGGTCGGGAAGTCCTCACCGAGGACTTTCGCTTCGACAGCGACGGGGGAGTTCAAGAAGGTCGCGATGAAGTGGTGGCATTCGTGTCGAAGGCACTCACGGGAGCGACGACGGTTCACCACTGCCATACCCCTGAAATCACAATGAGCGGCCCAGACAGTGCGAAGGGCATTTGGGCCATGCAGGATCACGTCACGATGTCGCTCGACGGCAAGACCGTCTCGTTCCGGGGAGCGGGCCACTACCACGAGGACTACGTTCGGACCGAAGATGGTTGGCGAATACGCAGCACGACGCTGAGGCGCCTGAGCGTCGACCCGCTTCAACCTCCAGAACCAGACCAGGCCCCAGCGGAGAGATGAGCCGGTGACCATCTTGCAGGGGTCACACTGACCGAGTGACGAGAGAGAACCTTCACCCAAGCAGGCATTGATGCTGTTACGAGACCATCGGAGGAATCATGAACAACGCCGTCTTACTCGCATTCAGTGGGATCTCTGACCCGGATCGCGCCGATGAATACAATGAGTGGTACGACCGGGTCCATGCAGTTCAGGCACTGAAGACAGCCGGCGTTCTGTCGTGTCGACGGTACAAGCTCGCGGCCGATCAGATGATGCCTTCCGACCTTCCCCAGTACTTGGCCATCTATGAAGTGGACCCTGGAGCCCTGAACACACTGCCGGCGGAACTGGCGTCGAGGTTCGCAAGTGGCGAGATCTCCATGCACGACCTCATGGCAGAGGGAACGGTGGCAATGTACGAGTTGCTGAGCGAGCCGACCCTGTGAGCATCGGCGTTCCGTTGCGGGCGAGGACAGGGCAGATCCCTGAGGACACGAGGGCGTCGGCCCGTTGACCGCGAAGGCTCCGGCGATGACTCAGGGCGATCCCGATAGCGCACCCCGTCCCAGACTGAGCCGCGAGCAGATCGTGAGGACCGCGGTGGACCGTGCCGACCGCGAGGGGATCGACGCACTCAGCATGAGGGGTCTGGCCCAGGATCTCGGTGTCGTTCCGATGGCGCTCTACAAGCACATCGCACACAAGGAAGAACTTCTCGACCGCATGGTCGACCTGGTCTTTGATGAGTTGGAGTTTCCCGTCGCAACGGGATGGAAGACCGCTCTGCGTGAGCGGGCCATTTCGATGCGAGAGGCCCTCCTCCGGCATCCGTGGGCGGTGGGCCTCATCGAATCCGGAACGCCTGGCCCAGCAAATCTCCGGCATCACGAAGCAGTTCTCCGGTGCCTGCGGGTGCAAGCCGAGTTGTCCTTTGACGCGGCGCTCCATGCCTACAGCCTCATGGATAGCTATATCTATGGCTATGTGCATCAGCAGAAGGCCATGCCCTCGAACACTCCGGTGGAAGCCCAGACGACCCTTCGGAAGATTTCCGAACAACATCCGACAGTTGCCGTCGAATACCCTCACATGACTGAGCTTCTCACCGTGATCGGCAGGTCGGGCTATGACTACGGCGCGGAGTTCCGCTTCGGTCTCGACCTCCTGCTTGACGGCGTCGAACGGATCCGACGGAAAGAGATTCGTGCGAGATAGTCGGGCTCAGCCCTCCGCCGGGGGAATCGACTGTGCGAAGCGAAAGACGTCGTCAGGGTCGGTGTTCCGCTTCACCTGTCGGAGCCGAGGCAGGTTTGCTCCGTAGTACGCCTCTTGCCAGTGAGTCAGTGTCGGGTCGATGTAGTTCTGGTACGAACCCTGGGCCGCAGGGACAAGAAGACGCTCGATCTCGTCCACCCACTCCCGTGCCGCTGCCGCCACACCGGGAACCGGCGAGGCAGTTGGAAAGGTGACGAGGTACTGGGCACATGCCACGGAATCCCGATGGACGAATGCGGTCTCACTGGCGCCGACCTCGTTGATCACTCCGCCGTAGGCGTCGAATACGATGCCGCCCCCGGCACCCGACAGCGTCGTCGGGAGAGCCGAGAGGGCTGCAACGAGCGAGCGGACCGATTGCTCCGGGAGCGGTCCTCCGACGTAGGTGGACTTCGCGATGAAAGGTGAGTGGGTGGGCGTGGCGCACTGGGCCACCGGCTTTCCCTCACATCCCGCCTCGATCATCACGGCAGTCATGTACTCCTCGGGCCCGACGAAGCGATACGTCGTGGCGTCCCCTATGGCGGAGGTCAGTGGGTTGAGCGCGGCGGAACATGCGCTGACCGAACCGACGAACACGCCGGTCACCTTGACCAGGCCACTTCCGACCAGACCGCCGCCGTACAGCTGGCAGTTGGCCCACAGCTGGTGTGGTGTCTGAGGGATCCAGCGCATCCACGAATCGAGGACAGGGCCAGCGGCTGCCCAGGGCCACTCCAACGTGAAGAGCGTCACCGTCTCGGGGATCGGCCGGGCGTTGAGGTCGAAGGACGTGACGACCCCGAAGTTGCCTCCTCCGCCTCCCCGGCAGGCCCAGTACAGATCCTCGTGCTGTCCGGGGCCGCACCGGCGCAGGGTGCCGTCTGCGGTCACGATCTCGACGCCGGCCACCTGGTCGCAGGTCAGCCCGTAGGCTCGGGCGAACACCCCGATGCCTCCCCCCAGCGCGAGACCGGCGATCCCGACGGTGGGGCACGAGCCACCGGGCACCAGGAGCCCATGCGCGGCCAATTGGCTGTACACCCCGATCAGCTGCGTGCCGGCGCCCACCGTGGCGACAACTCCTCCGGTTCCCGGCCGAGAGGCCGTCGCGTCGAACGAGACTCCGTTGAGTCGCGAGACGTCAATGACCAGTCCGGGACACGTGGAGTAGCCCCCATAGCTGTGGCCGCCCGAGCGCGCCGCAACCTGCACATGGTGTGCTCGGGCGAACCCGATACAACGCTGTACGTCGCTCGCCGAGTTGCACTGGGCGATGGCTGCGGCATCGGGCGTGTAGACCGCGTTGTACAGGTGCCCCGCTGCCGGGTAGCCGACATCTCCTGGTTGGAGGAGGGTGCCGGACAGTGAGTTTCCCAACTCCCGCCAATCGGGCGCTCCACCGCCTATTTCGGTCGTGACCGAGGAGGTGGACCGATCGCCCTCTCCTGATCTGCCAGGGTGCTGGGTCGTGCACGCCGCTGCCGTTGCCCCCGCGAGAACGCCCAGTCCCCCTGCCGCTGTCCGACGAAGGAAGGAACGGCGGTCCATCAGTTGGTGAGCGCTCCATCCAACACGGTCTGTCGTGCCAACGTGTGGCATGCCGCTGTTCCCGCCGCCCGCACGATGTTCTCCGGTGTCCACAGTGCCTCGTAGACGCAGCGTGCCCTCTGCTCGACGCTCCCGTGGGTGAACCGCAATTCCCCGGCTTGCACTCCCGAGGTGAGGAGTGTCCTGATGTCGCGCCGCTGGCCGGCGGTCGAACCCAGCTTGCGAATGTTGGGAGGCGAGTCGCGGAGCCAGGCGGACTGAATCCGGAACTCGTCACTGAATCGATCGAGAAGGACGATGTTGACCCAGGTCAACGCGTCCAGCTTCTCGAGTGGCGACGAAGTCGAGCCGAGCACTGCGTGCCAGGCCGCATGGCGCTCCTCGGTGTAGGGACGCATCACCGATGCCAAGAGGGCCTCTTTCGAGTCGAAGTGGCGATAGACCGCCGAAGTGGCCACGCCGGCCGCCGCGGCAACGTCACGCATTCCGGTCGCCGTATAGCCTCTTCTGCCGAACTCCGACTTGGCAGCGAGCCGAATACCCATCACGCGGGGATCCTCGACCCCTTCCTCCCATCCCGTCACGAGCTCGTTGGCGCACTCGAGAGCAGCGGATCGATCGAGTTCGGCATATGGCGGGACCGCTTCGGCCAGGCCCTCGAGAAGGATCCGGCACCGCAACTCCGGATTGGTGGCCGCCCCAGGTCCGACGTAGGAGTCCCCAACCGCAAAATGCAGCATGCTTTGACAGAACCGTTCCGCGAGCAGTCCGAGGTCAAGATCCGGTCCGACGGTCCCGCTGGCCCGCCCGGCTTCGAGGAGTTCCCGCATGGCTGCGCTGATGGCGGTCGGTGCCCCCGCGGCGAAGAACATGAGATCGCCTTCGGCTCCTGCCGGTGACAACTCGTGCATCGTGAGGAACAGCGCCGCCCTGTGTCGCACGCCACAGAGCGCAATCGCCCGACCAAAGTCGATGACCTGGGTGTCGATCCGGTTCGCACCGCCCTCTTGAAGCATGCGGTGAGCTTCTTCGGCGGTCCGCTCCAGATCATGGCGGTAACGCTCGACGAGTTCGCCGAAGATGGCTTCCTTTGAGGCGAAGTGGTGGTAGAGGCTGCCTGGCAGAATCCCGCACGCGTCCGCGATGTCCTTGAGCGAGGTACGCAGACCGCGTGATGCGAAGAGCGCCGCAGCCGTGTCGAGGATCTCGGTTCGGCGCCCTCCATCGGACATTGGCTGGGGAGACTACCTGTCATCGCCACTCCGTGGTCAGAACAAATATTTGGTATTGTTCCGGCTGAGAGCAGAAGACCCTGGTCGACTCTCTGGGGGAGAGCGCTGAGCCCTTCCTCGGGGACGACGGGGCGCCGCGTTCGGCGAGGATGAGCGTGGGGGGATACGAGATGGGGCAGGAGAGCACAATGGCGACTCGCTCGGCGCAACTTCGGGGGCAGCTGGACCATCCGGTGGTGGATGGCGACGGGCACATTGTCGAGTTGATTCCGGTGTTCCTCGATTTCGTCCGGGACAATGGCCATGGCGATCTTCTCTCGGGCATGTTCAGCCGGAGGCGGGCGATCGAGGATCTGCCGATGGAGGAGCGCCGTCAAGCCGGGGTGTTGCCACATTCGTGGCACGTGCCCGCCCGTACCGAGTACTACGCCACGGTGACCTCACCGAAGCGCTATCACGAGCGGATCAGCGAGGCCGGAATCGACTTCGCTGTGCTCTACCCGACGATGGGGATTGGCTTGCTGCAGCTCGAGGACGAAGAGCAGCGAGTGATGCTGTGCCGCCTCTACAACGAGTTCATGAGTGAGCAGTACCGACCATACGGGGATCGTTTCACCGTCGCGTCACTGGTCCCGATGCACACGCCTGCCGAGGCGATCGCCGCACTCGAGCACGCTCGGGGGCTCGGGGCGAAGGTAGCGGTGATCTCCAGTCACGTGCATCGCCCACTACCCGGCGCCCCATGGGCCACCGATGATCCTTGGGTCGACGTTCGGATCCACGAGTGGGAGACGCGCGGTTGGATCGACACCTTCGGCATCGACAGCATCCACGACTACGACGCGGTGTGGGCCAAGGCGATCGAGCTCAAGATGCCGCTCTCGGCCCACACGGCGGGCATCGGGGCCAGTGATCGCGCATCGGTATCCAATTTCGTCTTCAACCAGGTCGGACATTTCGCGGCAGCGGGAGGCGCTCTGGCCAAGTCGCTGTTCCTCGGAGGTGTCACTGCCCGGTTCCCTGACCTGCGGCTAGCCCTGCTTGAGGGAGGGGCAGCCGTGGGGGTCCAGATCTACGTCAGCCTCGTGGGCAATTGGCTCAAGCGCGGTGGCGAGGCGATCGCTCGACTCAATCCGGAGAATCTTGACAAGGAGCTGCTCGTCAAGCTGCTCGTCGAGTCCGATCCGGCGCTTGCCCGCTACTCCGGCGATGTGCTCGCCGGTGGACAGGGTGGGATGAAGCGTGCTCGTGACGACTTCGCGGCAGCCGAGCTGACCTCGGTGGAGGACATCCGCGATCGGTTCTGCACGAACTTCTTCTGGGGATGTGAAGCGGACGATCCGCTGGTCGGTGTGGCGTTCGACCCCCGGGTATCGCCACTGGGCGCGCTGGTACCGGCGTTCTTCGCGTCGGATCTCGGACACTGGGACGTTCCGGAGTTCGACGAACCGCTCGAGGAGGCGTTCGAACTGCTCGAGCACGGACTGCTCGACACCGGCCAGCTCCGCGACTTCCTCTTCGTCAACGCGGTCCGCTTCTACGGCTCGCTCAATCCCGAATTCTTTTCGGGAACCGCGGTGGAGCAAGCTGCGTCGGCGTTGAGGGTGTGACCCACCCCGCCCTTCCGGATTGCCGGACGATGGAAACGAAGGAGGAGAACAGGTGAGCGCTCGGCTGTCGGGCAAGGTGGCCATCGTGACCGGAGCGGGTACGGCCGGCGACGGCGTCGGGATCGGCTACGCCATCTCCGTCGTGCTCGCACGGGAGGGGGCGTCCGTCCTTCTCGTCGACAAGGTGGAGGAGCGGGCGTCGGCCACGTTGAGGGTCATTGAGGAGGAAGGAGGGACTTCCGCAGTCTTCGTCGGCGACGTCTCGTCACCCGACAGCTGCGAGGCGATGGTCGCTGCCGCCGGCGAGCACTTCGGAGGGCTCGACATCCTGGTCAACAATGCAGCGATCTCGCGGCATGTCTCCATTCTCGAGACGTCACCGGAACTCTACGCGGAGGTCATTGGCGTCAACCTCACCGGGTCGTTCATGGCTTGCAAGTTCGCCATTCCCGCACTGATCGCGCGTGGAGGCGGATCGATCGTCAACATCGGGTCGATCGCCGGGGTGCGCGACTCGGGCTCGACACACCCGGCCTATTGCGCGTCGAAGGCGGCTCAACTCGGCTTGATGGTCGACCTGGCCGGCGAGTACGGACGCCAGAACGTGCGGGTGAACACGGTCCTGCCGGGCATGGTTGCTACGCCCATACAGGTGTCCGTCGGACACGTGGACGAGGCGACGAAGTCCCGCCTCAACCTCTTGGGGCGTATGGGCAACGGATGGGACATCGCGCACACGGTGTCGTTTCTGTGCACGGACGAGGCCTCCTACATCACCGGTGTCACCCTGCCGGTGGACGGCGGCGCGACGGTCTCGCTGCCCGGGTCGGTGCGCCGTGCCGACTCGGTGGCGACGAGCGGATCGAACTGACCGTGACCTGCTATCACCTCCACGCGGACGAGAGGGGCGACACCTTTCTCTCCGAATGGGCCTTTCCTATCACCGAGACGACGGCGGGCACCGTCCAGGGCATCAGCGACATCCCGGCGGTGACCACCGGGATCGGTGGCTTCCTCGGGCGAAAGCCTGACTCGGGGTTGCACGGGGCTCCGAGGCGTCAGCTCGTCCTGGTCCTTCGCGGGGTGCTCGAGGTCGAGACATCGCTCGGCCACCGCGAGGGGCTCCAGCCCGGAGACATGATGTTGGCCGACGACGTCGGGACCAAGGGACATTTCAGCCGCGACGTGGGTGACGAGCCACTCATGCTCATGACGGTTGGCATTGCGAACTCCTGGGAGAGTCCGAAGACGCGAAGGGACAAGACCTCGCCGTCGCCATGAGGGACAACGGCAGCCGTCGGCCCCAGTCGCGTCATGTGCCCAGGACGTCGTACGAGGGGTCGTCGGTTCCCCGCGTCCCACCGACGAAACGACGTCCATTTCGTCCTCGATTGGCATCAGGCGACACATCTCGACCACGACCAACCGGTGGACGAGGCGCCACTCACCTTTCCAGCGCTCGAAGCGGTCGATATAGCGACCGCACGTGAAGATACGCCGCCGGGCCCCGCCGACCACTCCCCGGTGCAGCCTGATGTAAGAGGATTCCGCTCCAGCAGAGTCGCCTCTCAGATCGATGGTCTGCGTCGTGATATGGCTGCTCGTCATCTCCATACCCGCCAGAGCGGATTCGATCTGGTGCCTCGCGGCCGAGGGCCCCGCAAAGACCGTCCCATGATGATCGTCGACCACCTCGGGGTGGTACACGGAGGCCAGGAGCGCCTCGTCACAGCGGTCGACGGCACGGGAATAGCCGGCGATCGCGCTGCGGATCTCCTCCTTGTCGAGAAGTCCCAGGAGCCGCGGATCGATGTCGTCGGCACTCCTTGTCGTGGCTTCCACCCCCGGTTCCCGGTGGACACGTGCCGGCGCACGCGTCTTTCGTCGCCGAGTGTAGGACCGAGTTCGCGCGGAGCCCCGAGGGTCTGAGCGGCCGCGGTCCGTGCTCAGCTCGTTGCCGTGTGGGTCGGTGTCGTGCCGTTCGGCAGAAGGAGATCGAATCCGTCAGGCGTGTTGAGCATTCCCGGGGCCGTTCCCGGCTGATCGGTTACGCCGTACTGCCAGACCAGGGCCTGGGTCACCGGGTCGATGGCCACCATGCGATCCCGGTAGTCGTCGTTGGTCAGGAACACGCCGCTGGGGAGCATCTCAGTGAGCGACGGCTGGTTCATCTCCCCCAGGCCCGAGGTGGGCTGGTAGCGGTAGACGACAGTGCCTTCCCGGGTGAATTCGATGAAGCCCCCCGGGTGCGAGTAGTCCGACAGGAGGTAGAGGTCCGGCCCCAGCTGCTGGGGGTCGGACGGATAGCCCACGGGCAACTTGACGGTCCACACCAGCTTTCCGAGCGGCGTGTACTCGCTCACCCACGATCCGTTGATCTCGGAAATCAGCACGTCCCCGTTTGCCAGGGGAGTGTCCCCGTTCGGCGAGCCGAGCGACGTTGGTGGCTGGTGCACACAGTTCCCGGTCGTCCCGATCTGCGATGCGATCGTCCCGTCCCGGCGGATGAAGATGATGCGGCAGTTGTTGGCGTCGGCGACGGCGATCTGGCCGTTCTTGAGGACGTAGGCGTCGTCGGGCTCGGAGAGAAAGCCCGGTTGCGATCCCACCTGGTGGGGGTGGCCGTAGCTCCAGACCACCTTGCCCGCAGGAAAGCTGATGATCACGATCGTGTTGTTCTTCTCCTGGTTGGAGATGATCTCGGTGCCCCGCGCCGTGAAGAAGGCGTCGTCGGGGAAGTAGAATCCACCGGGCGGGGCGGCGGCGTATGCCGAGGGATAGTTCCACACGATCTGGTTCTGCGGGTCGAGGAGCAAGAGTCGGTCGTTCCCGCGGTCGGCGACGAGCAGATGAGCGCCGAAATAGGGGGACCCCGCCCCGACGGCGCCGGCTGTCCCGAACTTGACGTTCGGCGTCATCATCTCGACTGTGTGCAGCGAGGTTCCGCCGTTCTCGCCACCCACGATCCAGGCGCGGCCGTTGACGACGGCCGCGCCTGCATAGCTCGTCCCGACGGGCAGTGTGCCGGCGTTCTCCAACCGTTTGGTGGACGTGTTGTATGCCCACACGGTGCGCAATGCCGCCGCCTGCTGGGTCGCACCGGTCTGGGAGACGCCCCCCGCAACGTAGATGTGACCGTCGAGCACGACGGCCGAAGCTCCTGCGAGCGGGCTCGACATACGGGCCACGATCGTCGCCGTCCTCTGCGCCGGTTCGACCAGCTGCACGGCGTTGACGGCGTGTCCATCCTGCGACCCACCGACCGCCTGGCCGCCGAAGACGTAGATGCGGCCACCGACCGCGGTAACCGCCGGGTACCGGACAGCCAGCGGCAATTTCGCAATCGCCGAGAAGTGCACCCCGTCGGTGGTCGCCAGGACATCGCGGTCTCCGGCCGTGCCGTTGTAGCCTCCGACGACGTAGGTCGTGGTCCCGATGCTCACCGTCTGGCTGTCCGAACGTGGCTGCGGGAGCTGGCCCACAACGGACGGAGTCACCGGCGTCGCCGCGGCAACCGAAGCATGGTCCGAGTGGGATCGCGATTTTCGGGTCTCGGGGGCCGGGACCGGGGCCGGGAACTGCTGGACCGTCGCCACGGTGTCGGGCGAGCCTCCGCCGAAGACGTAGCCGCGCCCTCGGAGTGCCGCTCCTGACGCGTCATGCACCTTCGAGGCGAGCGCGGTGAGGGCGGTCTCGGATCCCGAGGCGGTGTCGAGCGAGAAGACCGCGTCGGTGGAGCTCTGCGACGCCGTCAGCCCTCCGGCCACGGTGACCGTGGTGCCGGACCCGGGCAACACGACCTCCCGTGACAGTGCGGAGCCGAGTGTCCAGGGAAGGACGCCCGCCTCAACCGCGGGGATCGATTTCGAGTTGGATCGAGACACGGACTTCGAGATGCGCGCCGCCGGCACGGCGCCCCGCGCGGTTTGGCGGCTCGGGTGACCGCTGGGTCCCGACGGGACCACGATGACGAGGACCACCGCGAGCGCCGCGAGTCCGACCAGCGCAGTTGCCCAAATCCGGCGAGCGCGCACACGCCGGGAGACTCGCCGATGCGAGCGGTGCCCGGCCTCACCGCCGGCTGCGGTGCTCACCGAGCGCCCTCCGCCGTCGCCGGGCCGTCGGGGACGGCGGGTTCCGCTGCGAAGGGTTGTACTACCGGCATGGGGGCGAGGAGGTTGATCACCTTCGGGATTCCGGGCGCGAGGACACAGGGTTGCGGGTGGGTTGGCAACGCCAGGCTAAGCGATGAGCGGGGCGAAATGGGGACACCCCGGCGGGATCGTGGTGGCGCTCAGGCGACATCGCCCAGTCCTCCCTCCTTCTCGCCGGCCGGGCTGAGGGTGGCGACGTCGACGGTCTGCGACGGGGGTGGCGCACTGATGCGGAGCCTGCCCGGGTGCCCCGACATCGTGATGGAGGTCGTTCCGACCCCTCCTCCCGGGGGTGACCATTCAACCTCGGTCACCCTTCCGTTCGATGCCACCCAGACCTTCACCCGCACTGTCGCCGAGGACGAGTTCTTGGAGGCCAGCGCCTGGACCTGGTAGTCGACCACGCGCGCCAGGGCCCGTCCCTCCGGTCCTCGGGCACTGCTCTGGGCCTGCCGGAGGTTCACGCTCACCGTGTACCCCTGGGCGTCGACACCGCCGATCTGCCCGGTGCCCAGGGGCCTCGCCGCGGTGGCTCCCCACCTGATCTCGTCGAGGATCAGTCCGGCGTTGACCACCTCGACCTGGTCGACGAAGAGGGGGAGTCCCGATCCCGTTCCCGGTGACTCGTTCAGGCCCGCGGAAACCCACGACCTTCCGGCCGGGAGTGGGCTGGCGCCCGAAGTGGGCGGCGGTTGTCGGATGAACATGGCCTGGGGCAGGAAGACGACCCTCTCGGTCCCCGAAGACCCCTGGAGTCGGACCGCGCCTCTCCCTTTGGCGAAATCGAAGGTGCCGCTCCCTCGAACCGAGGGAGGACGCCTTCCCAGCACGACGGCGGGCATCAGGTTGATCGACACCGTGCTGGTGCCCCGGCCGGTCGTGGCCGCGGCATCCGTCACCACGTGCACCGCGACCGAGTCCGTCGGATGGTCGGCCGCCAGCGAGGGAACTGCACCCACTCCGATCGTCGCCACGGTCGCCACGGTGGCGATTGCAGAGACGACCGCTCCGCGACCCGAGAGCATGGGCTTCACCTACACCAGACCCGCTTGCTCAATGAGCTCGGCTGCGGTTTGGCCGCCGCCGAGCGTCGCCGCCGGAATGGTGGCCGGCGCCACGGCACTGAGTGGCGGCAGGAGGCTGTTCGGGGCGGTACCTGGTCGGGCGGGATACTCATAGTCGTCACTGGTGGCAATGATGCGCTGACCGGCCGGGCTCACGAGGAACGCAAGGAACGCCTGTGCCCCGGCACGCTGGTGGGTCGACGTCAGCACGGCCGCTCCCGAGATGTTCTCAATCGAACCGACGTTGTGGTGGGGGAAGTAGTACAGCGAGGAATGCATGGCAGCCCGACCGACCTCGAGCTGCAATCGGTACCAGTAGTACTGGTTGGCGATCCCCACTGCGGCGCTGCCGCGGTTGACCGCCGCCACGACCGCCTCTTCGTCCTGGTAGATCAAGGCATTGCGCTTCAATCCGGCGAGCCACCGGGCGGCGGCAGCCTTCCCGTACCTGGCCACGACGGCCCCGACAAGTGGTGGGAAGTCCGAATCGATGGGCGCGACGGCGACCTTTCCCTTCCACCTGGGGCGAGCGAGGTCGAGAATCGATGCAGGGAGAGTGGACGGCGCAGCGAGGTGGGGATCGTAGGACAGGCTGCTCACCCGCAACGCGACGCCGAGCCAGTGGCCGGTCGGTGAGCTGTCGTGGGCAGGGACTTGAGCGAGCGTCTCAGGGCTGACCTTCTCGAGCAGCCCGTGCTGCTCGAGAACCATCAATTCAGGGGAGTTCTCGGTGAGATACACGTCGGCCGGTGACGATCCGCCCTCTTGGAGGATCTGGTCGGCCAGGACGATGCCGTCGTTCGTGCGCACGCGCACGTGGATCCCCGTGCGCCGGGTGAACGCGGCAACGATTTCGTTGGTCAGCTGCGGATGTTGCCCGTTGTAGAGGACGATGGAGGAATCCGCGGCATCGCTCGGAGTTCGGGTGAGCACGACCGACGGAGCCACGACGGCGAGTGCGACCAGGGCGGTCAGGGTGCTGCGGCAAGTGGTGTGCAACCACCTCACGCCTTCGACCTCTGCGGGGGAGCCTGTTCGGTCGACTCGTCGAGGGGAGTCGTCTGCGTGGGGTACACCAGGACGGGACCTGCCACGACAACCTCGACGTGGGCTCCCACGTTTGGTGCAAGGTGACTGAAGACGATTACCTTCACGTCCTGGACCGCTACGCCCTCGAGCGTCACCCTGACAATCGTCTGTGCACCGAAGAAGACCGAGCTGGTGATGGTCCCATGGACTCCGGAGCTCTCGGAGTGGTCGGCGGCGCGGCCGTTTGCCGAGCGCACTTGCAGCTGTTCGGGCCGGGCGACGACGACGACCGGCCCGTCGACGCAGGGATGCACGAGCGGGAGCCTCCCCAGAACACAGGCGACGACATTCGACTCGACGTGTCCGTCGAGCACAACGGCATCACCGACGAAGCGCGCCACGTCGACATCGGCTGGTTCGGCATACAACGACTTCGGATCGGCCGTCTGGACCAGCTTCCCGTCGCGCAGAACGGCGACCTGGCTTCCCAACGAGAGTGCTTCGGCCTGGTCGTGGGTGACGAGCACGGCGGTGGCTCCCTCGCCGTTGAGTGCGTCGAGCACGGCCTGACGCGTGTCGGACCGCAGGTTCGGGTCGAGTCCTGAGAACGGCTCGTCGAGTAGTACCAGGCGTGGGCGAGGAGCGAGCGCGCGCGCCAACGCGACTCGTCGCTGTTCGCCCCCGGACAGCTCGTGCGGGCTTCGAGCGGCGAATTCCCGGTTCAGGCCGACCAAATCGAGAAGCTCTTCGACTCGCCCTCGGGTCCTGCGCTCCCGACGAGGGAGCCCGAACCCGACGTTGTCGCCGACACTCAGGTGTGGGTACAGCGCACCCTCCTGAGCCACATACCCGATGGCCCGTTTCTCCGGCGCGACGTGGGTTCGACCTGCATCGGCCACCGTGGTGCCACCCACCAGGATGCTGCCGCGGTCGACCTCCAAGAATCCCATGATCAGTCGGAGCAGCGTGGTCTTGCCGCTTCCCGACACTCCCAGGATCGCCGTGAGCGAACCGGCGGGAACCATGAGGTCGACGTCCGCGAGGACTTGGTGGGAGCCGTGCGACTTGGCCACCGCCTGCACCAGCAGTTCGGCCAACTTCAGCTCCCCTCGAGTGATCGCACCCGGCCGAAGCGGGTGACCAGCACGAGGGTGGCCACGAGCGCAAGCGCGATGAGGAGCCCGGCGTAGGGAGCTGCGGCGGCAAAGGCCACGGTTCGGCTGTTCGACCAAAATTGTGTACCGAGCGTGTACATGCCGGGTGGGAGGAGCACCTGCGCGGTTGACAGGTCACTCAGTGCCAGGGCGAAGACAAGGACGCCGGCGGCAGCCAGGCCGGGTCGCGCCAGAGGCACGGTGACTCGCCAGAACGTGCGCAGAGGTCCGAGACCGGTGGATCGAGAGGACTCTTCAAGGGCCGGTTCGATGAGACCGAGGGTACTTCGGAGTGCCACGACGGCAAACGGCACGAAGAGTATCGCTTCGGCGAGCACGAACAAGATGACGCTGCCGTAGAGAGCATGGAAATAATGGCTAGCCGCATAGGCGAGTGCAATGGCAGCCACGAGGTCGGGGAGGGCGAACGAGAGATAGACGCTCCGCTCGAGCACGGTCGAGAGCGGCCCCTTGTACCGCGTCGCCATCACGGCGATCGGCAAGGCGAACAGGATGGCGACCACCGCGGATGCCACACCGAGCAGCAGCGACGTCAGTGTCGCCGGCCAGAGGTATTGCAGCGTGGCACTCGCGCTCGACAGAGCCGAGCTCGAGCTCTGGGTGAACCAGTACACCAGCGTTCCGATCGGGAGGCCGACGCTGATCAGGGCAATCGCGCCGAACGCGATCAGGACCAGAGGGGTGGTCCGTCCCAACGGATAGCGCGTGGTCTTCTGTCTCGATCCGTGGCTGAGGCGCGCGTAGTCGGTCGCTCCCCGCAGACGGGTTTCGGCACAGAGGATGAGGATGCACAACACGATGGCGTAGAACGAGAGCGCGGCGGCCCCCGAGGCGTTGAAGCTGATCTGGTACTGCGCATAGATGGTGACGGTGAATGTCTGGTAGCTCAGGGCGACGAACGCATCGAACTCCACGAGCGCCCCCAGGGCAACGAGGAGGAGCCCCCCCAAGAGCGCGGGCAGCACTTGTGGAAGCACCACTCGGGTGAAGGTCGACCAGGCACCGAGCCCGAGTGAACGAGCGGTTTCCTCCAGCGCGGGGTCAATGACCCGAAGCGAGGCCGCGACGAGGAGAAACACGATGGGGTAGTAGGAGAACGTGACCACGCCCCAGGCCCCGAGGAAGCCCTGGGACCAGGATCCCAGGTTGGCCCAGGCGTAACTTGTGACGAAGATCGGCACGACCAGGGGCGCAACCATGAGCGTCTGCCAGAGGATCCGCAGCGGAAGTCGGGTCCGCTCGGTGAACCATGCCGCACCCACCCCGAGGATGGCACAGACAGGTGTCGCCGCGAGGGCGACCCCTACGGTGTGCATGAGCAACGTCAATGCCGAGGAGGACCGGATGGACGTCCAGGCCGCACTCCAACCTCCCTGGACAGCCTGGACGACGGTGAAGATGACGGGCACCACGATGACCAGCGCAATGGGCACGCAGCACAGCAGGAGGCCGCGGGGAACACCACCAATTCGTCGGCGAACGTGGCTCAGGGTCCTCTCCACGCACCCTCGACACTAGACGCGTGGTGCGCCCCGGAGGCAGCGCTCTTCGCGGCCACGGGCGGCTTTGACTCTTCGGGCTAACCCCGCTCCCGGACGGAGGCGCTGGCGGAGTTGACGTCCATCACGTGCGTGTTGGTCAGGTCCATGATGGCGTCGATGTTGGAGGCGATGTGCTCAGGAGTGAGCGGGTCGCTCGTGGTGAAGCCCTCGTTCTCGACCACGGCCACGCGAATGACCTGACCACCTCCGCACACGAGCACGATCCCGTTCAACGTGCACGAATCATGGGCGAAATAGACCGCGGCAGGGGACACCAGTTCCGGTGGGAGATGCTTCATGCTTTCGCGGAAGTGCGCCACGGGCTGCTCGTAGATCTGGGCGAGCAGTTCGGGGGCTGACATCCGGGTCAGGGGGCGAGGGCAGATTGCATTCACCGTGATGCCGTATTTGGCGCTCTCGGCCGCCAGGTTCAGTGTGAATCCGTACACACCGCCTTTGGCGCCCCCGTAGGCCGTGAGCTTCTCGTGAATACCCAGGGAACCCTCGGAGCAGGTGTTCACGATCCGGCCGTATCCAGCAGCGCGAAGATGCGGCCATGCGGCCTTGCTCACGTAGACGGTCCCCAGGTAGTGCACACCGAGCAACTTCCGGAACTGTTCCATCGTGAGTTCGTCAAACGACCACGGTTCGTGGATGCCGGCGTTGTTGATCACGATATCGAGGCGACCAAAGGCATCGAGTGCGGTGTGCACGATCGCATGCGCGCCGGTCTCGTCGGCCACCGACGCGTAGCATGCGACCGCCTCGCCTCCCGCCGCCCTGATCTCGTCGACCACCTCGTCGGCCGGCGACCTCGACCAACTGGTGCCGTCCAACTCCACGCCGGCGTCCGCCACGACGACGCGGGCCCCGCGTGACGCCAGCAACAGCGCATGGCAACGACCAACTCCACGTCCCCCGCCGGTGACGATCGCGGACCTGCCGTCGAACCGCAGCTCCTCCATGTCGAACCTCCCCTCGTGAACGTCGGCATCTCGGCGACGCGTGTCCTGCATTCTCCGGTTCGCCCTCGGGGTAGGCAAATCGAGGCGAGCCACTGATCACACCTCTGACGTAGGTTGAGTCCTCGTCGGTGCATGTGGGGAGTCACGACGGTCCGGGGATTCTGAAGTTGCCAAGGGAGCGAGTGCATGAGCGAGATTCGGTTGGACGGCAAGGTGGCCATCGTGAACGGTGCCACCGGCGGATGGGGGAGCGGAACCGCGATGGTGCTGGCACGGCGCGGCGCTTCGGTGGTCCTGAACGCCCGCACGCAGTCGAAGCTCGACGCGCTTGCTCGTCGGATTCGGCAACGTGGCGGAACCGCCATCGGTGTGGCCCAGGACGTCCGGACTCTTGAGGGGGCGGAGCGGCTCATCGAGCGGGCGGTGAGCGAGTACGGGCGGGTGGACGTGCTCATGCATGCTGCCGGCGTGCGGGCCGTCGACGCCGCGGCCAAGAACAAGGAGACCGCGAGCGAACTGACGTCGCTCTACGGGGGCACGCTCCTCGAGATGTCACCCGAGTCGTGGGACTTTGTGCTGGCCGCCGAGCTCACCTCGGTGTTCTCGTGCGCCAAGGCGGCGGCCGCACAGATGGTGGACCAAGGGGAGGGCGGCGCGATCGTGGCCGTGGTCGGCACGATTCTTGGCGCTGCCGGGCAGAGCGTCCATGCCGCGGCAAAAGCCGGGTTGCTGAATGCCCTGTGGAGCTGGAGCGACGAGCTCAAACCGCACGGTGTGACGGTCAACGGGGTGCGAGGCTACGTGCGCTCGCTCTTGACCGACCCGGGATTCGACGTCGAGGCATACGACTTCGACGCGCCCCGGACCGGGCCCGAACTGCCGACTGAGCCGGCCGAGGCCGGCGAGCTCATCGCCTGGCTGGCCTCGGCTGAAGCCACCGATATCACGGGTGCGTACATCGGTCTGGACGGTGCCCGCGCGACGTACTGGGAGCCCAGGCTCCCAGATGTCGCAGTCTTCAATCACCCAGGTTGGACGGCCGAGGAACTCAGTCGGAATTTCGGTCCGATCATCCGTCGTCGTCCTCCTCGTCCGAGCATGACCCAGGTCGTCCTCGACCTCTTCTCCGAGCACGATCTCGCTCGCGCGGCGAGGCAACGCGACCGGGGTCACTGACTCCTACGACGAGCCGAACGCGTCCGGTGCACCGGAGCGCCCGCGCGCCTCGGGGCGCGAGAGTTCGGTCAACGCCGGAGCGAGTGCGCGCCAGACGGGGCGGGGCACGGCGGTCATCCCGGCAATGCCTCCCTCGCTGACCACCTGGATACAGACGCTGTCGGCGCCGGCGTCGAGGTGATCCTTGACCCGAGCGGCGATGGCCTCCTCGTCGCCCCAGGCGATCAGGCCGTCGATGAGCCGGTTGGAGCCGCCGTCCGCCAGGTCGTCCTCGGTGAAGCCGATCCGGCGAAGGTTGTTGGCGTAGTTCGGCAGGGACAGATAGTGGTGCAGGAAGTCGCGGCCGATTCGCCTGGCTTCGCCAGCGTCAGTGGTCAACGCCACGGCCTGCTCGGGGAGGAGTTGCCTGGTCGGCCCGAGGATGTCGCGTGCCATCGCGGTGTGCTGCGGGGTCACGTTGTACGGGTGGGCACCTCCGGCCCGGCGGCCCGCGAGCTCGAGCATCTTGGGTCCAAGGGCGGCCAGGACCCGGGACTCGGGATCCACCGGTGACGACGCCGAGTCGAGCGCGTCGAGGAACGCCCCCATCACCCCGAGCGGCTTCTCGTAGCGTGCCCCCTCCACGAGTGACTCGACGATCGGAGCGTGGCTCACCCCGAGGCCGAGGAGGAATCGGTCGCCGTGGTCACGGCGGACCTGCGCGACGCTCGTCGCGACAACCTCGGCCGAACTGACCCAGACGCTGAGGATGCCGGTGGCGACGGTGATGGAGCTGGTCGCGACGAGGAGACGCTCGAGGGCATGAAAGGCCGCGGGACCGTAGGCGGGAACCCACAACGACGAATACCCGAGCGACTCCAGCTCCGCGACCGCCTCGGCCACCTCGGCGGGATCTCCGGCGATCAATCCGGCGCTCCAGATCCCCGTCCCCGACAGCTTCACCGAGCTCGTCACCTCGTGTCGTTGTCCTTCCTGGGGTGCCGATCGTAACTCCCCGTGGGCAGAGCAGACCTTCCGAGGCCGGTAATGAGCAGCCCTCGTTGCTACCGCATCGTCTAGTCTGAGAGGACGCGACAGATGTCAATGTCGGTGACAAGGGGGCAGCTTCATGGGGCAGGGAGAACAGCTTCGATTCGACGGGCGGGTGGCCATCGTCACCGGATCTGGTCGTGGATTGGGGCGGGCCTACGCCCGGCTCCTCGCCGAGCGGGGGGCGTCGGTCGTGGTCAACGACCTCGGGGTCAACGTGGACGGCACCGACGCCGGCGAGGACCGGGCGGGCGCCGTGGTTGCCGAGATCGAGGCCAGCGGCGGTACCGCGGTCCCGAACCGGGACACCGTGGCCACCCCCGAGGGAGGGCGGGCGATCGTCGAGACTGCGATCTCGCATTTCGGCAAGGTGGACATCGTGGTGCACAACGCAGGGCCCATCGGTGCCGCGGCGTTCGGCGATCTCAGCGAGGCCGACCTCGACCTGTATCTGAACGGTCATCTGCGCGGCGCGTTCAACGTGGCACGACCAGCGTGGCGGGTCATGCACGCTCGGGCCTACGGAAGGATCGTCCTCACCTCCTCGCAGTCTGTCCTCGGGGTACCGGGAACCTCCCCGTACGCAGCGGCAAAAGGGGGGATCGTCGGCCTGACGAACGCGCTCGCCGCTGAAGGCGGCGACGTGGGGATCAAGGTCAATGCGATATTTCCCTCAGCCAACACCTCGGGTACCCAGGGCATGGGCAACGAGCTGTTCGCCAAGTGGTTCGAGGCCTTCCGGCCCGAACTGGTGGCCCCGGCCGTTGCGTTCATGGCCCACGAGAGCTGTCCATGGAACGGTGAGAAGATCGTGGCGGCCGCAGGTCGCGTGGCCCGACTCTTCTTGGCGACCACGAAGGGGGTGTTCTCCGAGCACCTGACCCTCGAGGATGTCGCCGCCTCTGCGGCGCAGATCGTTGACGAGTCCAACGGCTACACGACGGCGGCTTCGGCGATGGAGGATCTCGCCCACATGCAGGAGTACATCCCCCTACCGGGGTCCGGGGGACTTGCCTGGTCGTGACCTCTTAGGAAGACCCGATGGTCGTGGTTCCCGCGAGGTCGCTCCCGCATTCCGGCTGCGAAGAGAAGGGCACGAACCCGTTCTTTTGGGCATGCATGAACCAGAGGCAGAAGGGCGGGTCAGTGCCGAAGACCGTCGAGTAGTTCACGGTGATGGGGAGCAGGCCGTTGGCGTTGTAGGACTTGACCCCGCGGAGGGCCTTGATCACGCCGGACGAGCTGGGGTGGCTCCCCGCTAGCTGGATTCCCTTGATCATCAGGTCTGCCCCGGTCCACGCCTCGTACTGGCCGAAAGTGGGGAACTGGCTCTTCGTGAAGCCGGCGTACTTCTCCAAGGCGGACTGCATCTGGTGGGTCCCCGCGTCGGGTAACGAGAAGGGGCGGAAGAACGACACGAAATAGTCACCCTGCACCGTGCTCCAGCTCGGCGAGTTGATCAGCGCCGGTGCGTACCCGGCGGGGAACACGGCCGCCTTGAGCTTGATCCCTGCGTCCTTGTATGCGTTGGCCAAGGCGAAGTCCGAGTCCTCCGTGAGTCCCGGCCACAGAGCGTTGACGCCGTTCTGCTTGGCGATGAGTGCGTCGGAGGTGAAGTCAGCGCTTCCGAAGGGGACCGACTGGTTGAGCACGCCGACCTTCTCGCCGGCATGCTCGAACGACTTGGCGTCGTTGAGGGCAGATGCCGCCGAGGAGGGTGAGATGCCGTAGCCGTACGTCCCGAGCACGGTGCCCCCGAAGGTCTTCAACATCTTCCCGGGAAGCGTGTTGACAGGGAACTTGGGATCGATGCTGCCCCGATCGGACGAGAACATGTTCGTGAAGGGTTGCTCACCCCACTCCGGTCCGTCGGTCGAGTTTCCGGTCACCGGGATGCCGGCCTGTTGAGCGAACTTGTCGCCGAGGAAGTAGACGGCCGAGTCGGCGACGATTCCGACGGCACCTCTCGAGATGGCCTCCTGAGCACCTGTGGAGATTGCCGCAGGACTCGTTTGATCGTCGATCACGAGCGGGACGAGCTTGTGCCCGTTCACGCCTCCCTGGGCGTTGGCCAGGTCGAGGCGCGCCTTGAAGACCGCCGGGGAACCCACAAACGACGAACCGGCTTCACCGGTTAACGACGTGATGAGCGCGATGGTGAGCGGTGCGGGACTGGCCGCCGCCGGTCCCGTGCTGCCGACGATGATGACCGGCAGACTCATGATGGCCACGCAGGCCGACGACAGCACCGTTCTCAGTGGTCTCACGTGCAGATTCCCTCCCCTTTTGATCATGTCCCCCCAAGCCTTGATTATGTCCCCTGGGCGCCCAGCGAACCGGTCAGCCGTCGAACAGCACTGGCAAGTGGCGCGGTGAGCGGAAACCGAGCCCGCTGACGTGTTCGTCTTCGGCGTCCGGGTCCAGCCGTACGCAGCGTCCGATCGACACGGGACTCTCGGTCATCATCTCGTGGAAGACCGGATATGGGTCGCGCACCTGGCCGATGCCGATGGATTCGTCGAACGCCTCGAAGGCGTTGGGTTCCGTGCCGAGTCCGTCATCCCCCTGAGATCGCATGGTAATTTAGGTTAGCGAGCAATACCGATCCGGTCAACGCAGTTGACGGATTGACGAGCCGTGCCGGGTCCGCCAGGCTGCCCGACAGAGGGGAGGGCCGAGTGGGGACCAACGTAGTGGTCGGAGCGGCGTCCGGGCTGGGCCTCGCCTCGGCGCGCGAGCTCGCGACGCGTGGGCGACTGATCGTGGCGGACCGCGACCTCGACGGTATCAAGCGTGTGGCGTCGGAGTTGGGGGGAGCCGTCGAGTGTGTTGCGTGCGACCTTCTCGATGAGCGACAGATCGACGCCCTCGTCACTGCGATCGGTGACGAGCTGGGCGCTCTTGTGATCACCGCCGCGCTCTCCGGGACGATGGCCCCGGGCCGCCGGATCTTCGAGGTCAACCTCATCGGCATGGCACGTCTCCTCTCCGCCGTGGAGCCGCTGCTCGGTGCCGGTTCGGTCGCCATCTGCTTCTCCTCGGTTTCGGGCCACCGGGTTCCCGACGTTCCCGAGGTGATGGCCGTCCTCGACGATCCGTTGGCCGACGACTTCTTCGACCGGCTCGTCGCGGCGGGCGTCGACCCCGATTCGAGCATGGCGTATCCCCTGTCCAAGTACGGAATCCTCCGGATGGTCCGACGGCTCGCCCCCGCCTGGGGTCGCCGGGGAGCTCGCATCTTGTCCCTGTCGCCCGGGACCACCGACACGCCCATGGCGCGGAGCGAGATGGCCGCCCACCCCATCATGGATGAGCTCATCAGACAGCGCCCGCTCGGTCGCATCGGGCAGCCCGAGGAGATCGCCCGTGTGGTGGGGTTCCTCACATCCGACGGTGCTTCGTTCATGACGGGGAGCGACGTCCTCGTCGATGGAGGCATGGTCGGGGTCACCCCAGACACCACTGGGGGGAGGTTGCGGGCGTGATCATCGATGCAGACGGCCACGTCGCCGAGCCGACCTCCATGTGGACGGACTATCTCCAGGCGGAGTTCTATCCGCGGTTCCATCACGCAGTGGGGCCGACCGGGATTGAGATGCTCGTGATCGAGGACCACGTGCAGACCCACGTGGTGCAAGGGTCACCGCATTTGGGAGCGACGGGTTCGGCCCGCGTCTCCATGGGCGATGCCGTGACCCCGCGTGGTGTCCTGCCCGGCAACGCTCGAGGGCGGAGCTTCGACGACGGCCATCCGGGGGGCTCCCGGGCAGGGGAGCGCCTCAGGGTGCACGACGAAGAGGGGATAGAGGCAGCAGTCCTGTTCACGACGCTCGGGCTCTTCGTCGGGAGTGTCCGAGACGCTCGGCTGGCCGTTGCCGTCACCGGCGCGCTGAACCGCTGGATGCGCGACTTTTGTGCGGCGGCGCCCCACGAGCTCTTTGGAGTGGCGACGCTCCCGACTCAGGACCCGGGTGCCGCCGCCCGCGAGCTCCGCCGCTCGGTGGAGGAGGACGGCTTTGTCGCGGGCACATTCCGCCCAAACCCCACCATGGACGGTCGGACGGTGGCGGAGCAGGAGCTCGATCCGCTGTGGTCCGAGGCCCAGGATCTCGGTGTCCCCATCTGCCTCCATGGCGGAGCACCGGCAGGGTTTCAACCGTTGATCAGTCGCGGCCGTGTGAAGACCCAGATCGTTTCGCACATCGTCGACCATGCCTATGAGCAGATGCTGGCCTTCGGAGCGCTCTACGAGGTGGGCCTCTTCGACCGATTCCCGCGATTGAAGATTGGATTCATGGAGAGCAGCGCCGGCTGGGCTCCTTGGTGGATCGACCGGCTGGAGGAGCACGTCGAGACCTGGGGCTGGTCCTTGCCTCCCGGCATCACACGTTCGCCTGGCGAGGTCTTCCACGACCAGTGCGTCATCGGCGGTGAGGGGGAGGAGCCGATGATTCCCTACGTCCAGGAAAGGCTCGGAGGAGACAAGGTGCTGTGGGCCAGCGACTTTCCCCATTTCGACTGCCATGTGCCCGGGATGGTCTCCTCCGTGGTCGATCGAGCCGACTTGAGCCCCGGCCAGCTCGAGGCGTTCCTCGGGGGCGCGGCGACCCGTTTCTATGGCCTCGACGTCGACCGGATCACCGAATCGCGCTCCGCCCGCCTGGCGACGACCGCCGGTTGAGTCCTCAGCGCTGCTTGGCCAGCTCGTCGTCGATGGCCGACACCAAAGAGGGGTCGTCGGGCGTGACGGTCGGGGCATAGCGCGCCACGACATTGCCGTTGCGGCCGATCAGGAACTTCTCGAAGTTCCACAGCACGTCGGGGTCCTCGGTCGGGGTCATCCCGTGGCCCCGGAGGGCCTCACGGAATTCCTCTTTGCCCTCGGCGGTGGGGACCCGTTGGGTCAGCTCCGTGAACAGCGGGTGTTGGTCCTCGCCGACGACACTGACCTTCGACACCACCGGGAACGTCACCGAGTACTGCGTCGAGCAGAACTCCGCGATCTCGGCGTCGGTCCCGGGTTCTTGTGCTCCGAAGTTGTTGGCCGGGAAGGCCAGGACGGTGAACCCGTCTCCCTGTTTCTCGCTGTAGAGCGCCTGGAGCGCCTCGTACTGCGGGGTCAGTCCGCACTTGGACGCCACGTTCACGACCAGCACGACGTCCCCGGCATGGTCGGCCAGGGTGCCGGCATCCCCGTCCATCTTCCGAAATTCGATCGCATCCAGCGTCGTCATCATGCACCTTCCTCGTCGTGCGGTCCCGTCCACGCGGAGCCTAGTGGTCGGGCACCAGCCTCTTCTCGTACACGAAGTCGGGCGCGCAGATCAACGCTCCGTTGATTTCCGCGGCCTCGGGCGCAGTCGCCAGCCAGGCGATGGTCCGTGCCGCGTGCTCGGGCGGTGTCCAGTCGTCGGAGTCGAACGCACCGTCCCCGAGTGCGATGCGGAGCTGCTCGGTGAGCACGGTGCCGGGCTGCACACTGAACGCGCGGATGCCGCGATCACCGAACTGGGAGGCCAGCATGGCGGCGATCTCGATCATCCCGGTCTTGCTGGTGCCGTAACCGAACCCCCAGGCCCGAGGCCCGGGGGGTGTGTTGAGTTCGTGGACGCCGGCACCCGAGACCATGTTGACGATGACGCCGTCGTGACGCTCGAGCATCTGGGGGAGAACGAGCTTGGCCAGGAACATCGGGGCGAGGAGGTTGACCCGGATCTGCTTGTCGAGATGCTCCATGCTCATGTCGACGAGTGAGAACTGGCTTTCCCTCGTCTGATAGAAGGCATTGTTCACCAGGAGGTCGACGCGTCCCCAGTGCTCGAGCACCGCGTCGACCCCGGCCACCACCGATGGCCGATCGTCGAGGTCCAGCTTGATCGGGAGCGCCTCGCCTCCCCTCTCGGCGATCGATCTGGCCACGTCGTGGAGGTTGCCCGGCAACGAGCGCTGGTCCGACTCGTGCAGCGTCCGGGCGGTGACCGCCACGCGGAAGCCGGATCGAGCCAGTTCCTCGGCACAGGTGCGGCCGAGGCCACGGCTGGCCCCGGTGATGAGGGCGACCCGTCCGGCATCGGTGCGCATCGCGTCGATGGTAGCCAGCCGCTCAGTCGGCGAAACGGGCCCGGACGTCGGCTCGAGTGACCAACGGCGACAGCTCGTCACCGCCCGGATGCCCGAGCGCGATCCCGCCGTCAACGACGAGCGTATGGCCGGTGACGTAGCTCGCCTGCTCGGAGAGCAAGAACATGACCGCCGCCGCAACCTCCCCGGGCAACCCCCTGCGGCGGAGGGGGATCGATCGGGTCGACTCGCCTCCGGCGTCCATGCCGGTTCGCGGGGTACGGATCATCCCGAGAGACACGATGTTCACGCGGATCCCCCGGGGACCCCATTCGAGGGCCATGGTCCGGCTGAACGACTCGAGCCCCGCCTTGGCCGCGGCGTACGCCCCGAGAAGTGGAGCTCCCCGGGAGGCCAGGGAGGAGATGTTCACCATGCTGCCGGGCGCTCCGCGCTCGGTCAGAGATCGTGCGACCTCGCGGCAGGACACCACCGCGTAGCGCAGATTGCGGGCGATGACCCGATCGAGCGCGGTCAGGTCGAACTCGGAGGCACGCTGATAGTCCTCGGCCAGATTGCCCCCCACCACGTTGACCACGTGGTCGAAGGGGCCGAGCTCGCCGGCCAGTTCCGAGATGGCGTCGACGAGAAGGGCCTCGTCGGTGACGTCGGTGACCGCAGCGGCACATCTCGCCCCGGTCGACCGGATCTCTGCGAGCACCGCCTCCGCGTGCTCGTCGACGTTCGTGATGATGCCGACGGCGGCCCCGGCGCCGGCGGCCGCCACCGCCACAGCAGTCCCGATCCCGCCTCCGGCACCGCCCACGATGAGGCAGGGCTTCCCCGCCAGGTCGTTGCAGGCAGTCACCACCCACCCCCTTCCACGCGTGCTGTCGCAGGTCGGCGTGACCATATCGCGCCGGGTCGCGATGGCGTCGGGACCGGGCTTGCGCGGAACCCGTCGGTCAAGGAGGATCTGGAGGTTGCGCACTCCAGGGGAGGGACTGCCGATGACGCGCTCACTGCAGGTGGACTGATGCGGATCCGCAAAGACGTTCCGACGTTCCTCCAACCGCTCCACACCGACGAGTTCGCACCACGCGCGCCGTCCGAAGAGGTGGTGGGTGCGGTCCACCGTTCCCGGGAGATCGCCGGCGAGGAGCAGGCAGGCAGCGAGCGGTTCTGGGCGGGACGCCAGGGGACGGCCTCGGCACTCCTGGCCGTCAACGACACCTTTGGCGACGAGTTCTACGCCGTTCCCCGCGAGGCAGCGACGGATCCTGAGGCCGCCAACGAGGCACTGGGTGGCGACGAGGTGGTGATCGACGTCCAGACCCACTACGTGGCCGACCGGGACGTGATGACGGCGCCACATCTCATTGAGATGTACCGCCACGCCATGCCGTCGTGGTGGAAGGGGCTCGAGGGCTACACGGCATACTCCTTCGGCGAGTACCTGCGCTGCGTGTTCGTCGACACGGAGACGGCGGTGGCCGTGTTCGAGCTCGTCGCCCGGAGTCGAGGACCATCGCCAGCTCTACAACGAGGAGATGGTCGCGACGCGCCGTCTGCTCTACGAGCTCGGTGGAAGGAATCGGCTGTTGAACCATGCGGTGGTGGATCCGACGCGCGGCGAGCTTGAGGCCATGGGCGGCTGGGTCGAGGAGTGCAGCCCGGTCGCGTGGAAGGTGTACACCCTCGGTGAGGCGAACACGGACCCCGCGGCCTACACCGCGGACATGACGTGGCGGGAGTTCATGCCCGGCAAGTGGCGTGAGGAGACGGGTTGGATGCTCGACGACGACGGCCTGGGTCGGGCCTTTCTCGACCGGGTCAGCGAACTGGCCCGGGTGGGCGGCCCCAACATCGTCTGCGCCCACAAGGGGATCAGCGGCCTCGTCGCCACGGGCAGCCCCCGCGACATCGGTCCGGTCGCGGCGGCCTACCCCGACCTCCGCTTCATCGTCTACCACTCCGGGTACGAGCTGACCGAGTCCGAGGAGACCCAGTACTCCGACGATGTCGCCGGCGAAGGAACCAACCGGCTGGTCCACACGCTGCGTGAGAACAGGATCGGCCCCGGCGGCAACGTCTACGCAGAGTTGGGGTCCACTTGGTTTCTGACGTCGACGCGCCCGCGGGAGGCCGCGCACGTGCTGGGCAAGCTCCTCTTGGCGCTCGGAGAGGACAACATCGTCTGGGGTACCGACAGCATCTGGTATGGCCCCACGCAGCAGCTGATCGACTCGTTCCGCGCCTTCCAGATCCCCCTCTGCATGCAAGAGGAGTTCGGCTACCCGGCTCTGACCGACGGGATCAAGGAAAAGATCCTCTCCAAGAACGCGGCCGGTGTCTACGGCATCGACCTGCAGGCCGCACGCACCAACGCGGAGAACGACGATCTGGTGTGGATCAAGGAGGCGTTCGAGTTCTATCGCGCCCGAGGCAATCCGGCCTGAGCAATTCCTTGGGAAATCTCAGGCAGCGCCTCAGGCGTCGTTCGGGTCGAAGGCACGCCGGGCCAGGTCGACCAGCGAGTCCGGGGTGTGCGCCGCGCGCTCCTGGGCGATCTCGAGCATGATCTCGAGGTCCTTGGAGAAGTAAGGGGCGCTGTGCTTCCGCAGGTAGTCGCCGTCGAACCCGGCGCCCGCCACGATGCCGGCGGCCTTGCTCCCGCCGGTCCCGTGCGCCAGCGCCTCGGCCAGCGCTGGGAGGTCGAGCCCGAGGTCCCGCGCGAAGGCGAATGTGTCGAGCGCCAACGCCATGTGAGCGGCGAGGAGGAGGTTGTTGATCGCCTTGGCGATCTGTCCGCTTCCCAGCGGGCCGAGCTGAACCACGGGATTCGCGAAGGTCTCGAACACCGGCAGGCACTTGGCGATGTCCTGGGCTTCGCCACCGGCCATGAGCAGCAATCTTCGCTCGACCGCTGCTGCAGTCGAGCCGCTCACGGGGGCATCGACGACGGCAACGCCCCGCGCACGCGCTCTATCCGCCAGGGCTGCGACCGTGTCGGGGTGCACGGTGGAATGGATGGCGATCAGGCCGCCCGGGGCCATTCCGTGGAGCACCCCGTCGGGCCGTAGTACGACGTCTTCGACATCGGCGTCCGAGAAGACGCAGATTCCCACCAGGTCGCTCGCGGCGCCGACCTGCTCGGGTGTTGCGACGGCGACGGCCGCCGTGTCCGCAAAGGGCTCGAGGGATTCGGGGCGGCGTGCCCAGATGGTGAGGGGGAATCCCTCGTCGACGATGCGCCGCGCCATGGGCGCACCCTGAGTCCCCAAGCCGATGAAGCCGACTCGCATCATGACCCGGAGGCTCCTAGACCTCGACCTGGACGACGTCGTCGACCACCTGGGTCCTGAACGTCATGAGATCCTGGTTGAAACCGTCCGCGGCCGGTTGGACGCACTGGCCGGTACGGACGTCGTACCGGCTGCCGTGTTGTGGGCACGAGATGGTGCAGTCGTTCTCGATCGAGCGTCCACCGAGCGTCGTACCCTGGTGCGGGCAAAGGTTCTGGAAGGCGTAGTACTCACCGTCGAGGTTCGCCACGGCAACGGGGAACCCGTCGACCGACACCGTCGCAGACTCACCGGCGGGCACCCAGTCGGTCGGCATGGCGTCGTAGAAGGTGGGCATCGGTCCTCTCCTGGTCGCGGGGTCGTGGCCAGCGTACTCAGCAGCCGACGGGCGGTAAGATCCTTCTCTCCGAGCCGCGGAGCGCGCAACGTCAGGAGGGCGGATGCTGTACGGGGCGTACCAGGCCCAGATCGATGCTGCGGCGCCGGTGAAGGCTCTGGCCAAATTCGTCGCCGGCGCGCTCGATCGCCTCCCGGCTCCGGTTCGTGAGGACCCGGTCATCCGCTGGGTCTCGGCCACCAACGAGCTGGTGGCGAGGTCCGGGCTCACCCATCATCGACCCGCCTTCGGCATCGACACCGTGCAGGTCGAGGGCGAGCCGGTGAGCGTGCGCGAGGAGGTGGTGATATCGACGCCGTTCGCCTCGCTCCTGCACTTCGCCAAGGACACCGAGGTCGTCCAGCCCAAAATGCTTGTCGTGGCCGCGCTCGCCGGACACTTCTCCACCTTGCTCCGGTCGACCGTGCGCGCCCTCTCGGAGCACCACGACGTGTACATCACCGATTGGTACAACGCCCGCGACGTTCCGTTGGCCGAGGGATCCTTCGGTTTCGACGACTACGTCGACCACGTCATGACGTTCCTCGGCCGGATCGGTCCCGGGGTCCACGTGCTCGCAGTGTGCCAACCCTGTCCGGCCACCCTGGCCGCCGTCGCCCTGATGGCCGAGGACGGCGACCCGGCGACACCGCGGAGCATGACCCTGATGGCCGGACCGGTGGACGGACGCATCAGCCCCACCGTGGTGAACCAGCTGGCGATGGAGCGCCCGCTCTCATGGTTCGAGCAGCATGCGACCACGGTCGTGCCGTGGCGGTACGTGGGAGCCGGGCGCCGCGTCTACCCGGGCTTCCTCCAACTCGGCGCCTTCGTGGCCATGAACTGGCAGTCGCACCTCAACCGGCATCTCAGTCTCCTGCACGACCTGACGGTCCAGAACAAGTCGAAGGCCGATGCCACGATGGCCTTCTACGACGAGTACTGCGCCGTGCTCGACCTGCACGCGGAGTTCTATCTCCAGACGGTGGACCGCGTGTTCCAGCGCTTCCTGCTCCCCCGGGGAGAGCTCGAGGTCGGGGGCCGGCTGGTGCGCCCCGAAGCCATCACGCGGACCGGATTGCTGACCGTCGAAGGAGTGCGGGACGACATCTGCGGCGTGGGCCAGACCATGGCGGCCCAGGATCTGTGCGTGGGGGTTCCCCGGGCGCGCCGACGGCACCACCTCCAGGCCGGGGTCGGGCACTACGGCGTGTTCAGCGGCTCGGCCTGGGAGCGCCAGATCTGCCCGGTGGTGCGGAACTTCGTGCTGGCCAACGATTAGCGGAATTCCTCAGAACTCGACGTCGAGCTCCTCGAGCGCGTCGGGTTCTGACTTCGCGGCGGCGACCCATTCCCGCACGTCGGGCAGCGCCATCACTGCGTCCACGTAGGCCGAGCAGTCGACTGGGAGGTCGACGTCGTAGGTCACGAACCGGGCGCACACGGGCGCGTACATGGCATCGGCCATGGTGGGGGCCGATCCGAAGAGGAGGGGTCCCCCCGACTCGGTGAGGCAGTCCTGCCAGATGGCGACGATCCGGTCGATGTCGGCCTGCGCCCCGGTGAAGACCTTGAACCCCGGGTGGTGTGCCTTGATGTTCATGGGGAGCGCGGCGCGCAGGTGGGCGAAGCCGGCGTGCATCTCGCCGCACACCGAACGGCACTTCGCCCGGCTCGACGGGTCGGAAGGGAGGAGGGTCGAACTCGGCAGCGTCTCCCAGAGGTACTCGCCGATGGCAAGGGTGTCCCACACCGTCGTTCCGTCGATCTCCAGGCATGGAACGAGAAATGAGGGCGACAGCAACAGCAGCTCGGCCAGCGCGCCGGGGTCCTGGCTATCCATGACGAGCTCGTCGAAGTCCAACCCGGCGAAGCGGCACATGAGCCAACCTCGCATCGACCACGCCCCGTAGTTGCGGCTGTTGATGGTCAGGGTCGCGCTGCTCATGGCACTCCCGTGGCTCGGCGCGGGGCCCCGGACACCCGCTGGGGACCTCCCCACCCTACGGCACGGGGAAGGGTCAGCCGAAGTTCACCGTCCGAGCAGCGAGTGCCGCGCGCTCGGCTCCACCGGGGTGGCGCGCGTCCGTGGTGAGGGTCTTACTTCGACGACCCCGATTTCTTGGGTTCGGCCAGCGCGACGAGCTCGGTGAGGAACGACTTCTGAGACGCCAGAAGTGACTCCGCGAAACGGAAGCTGGCGGCAATGACCTCTTCTGGGCTCACCACAGGAGTGGCCAGCGGCATGGACGAGCGGCGGGAAGAATCCCGTCGAGCGAGGACACCCCGGCGCCGAAGGCCTCCAGAGTGAGGCGCTGGCTGGTCTCGATCGCTTTGAGCACGCCGTCCTGAAGGGTCTCGGTGATCTCGATGGTTGTCATGGTGCTCTCCGGGTCCGGCCGCCGCGGCGGCCTGTTCGAGGGATGGTTATCGAGTGCGTACTATATCATGCAATCCTGGTCACGTCACCTGTCCAGCCATGTCGGCGGGTCATGTGACGAACCGGGAGCGCAGGACCAACTTGTCGAACTTGCCCACGCTGGTCTTCGGGATGGCGTCGACCCGCTCAATGCGGTCGGGGACCTGCCAGGCTGCGAAGCCGAGCCCCTCGAGGTGTCGGCGCAGGTCCTCCTCGGTGACCTCGTGGCCCGGGCGGACGACCACACAGGCGAGCGGCCGTTCGAGCCAGCGGGGATGGGGAACGGCGATCACCGCGGCTTCGGCCACCGACGGCATCTTCATGATGGCCGCCTCGAGGTCGACGGACGAGATCCACTCCCCGCCGGACTTGATGAGGTCCTTGGAGCGGTCGGCGATGACGAAGTAGCCGTCGGGCCACCGCACCGCCACGTCACCCGTGCGGAACCAGCCGTCGTCGGTGAACGCCTCCGCTCCGGCTCCGTGGAGGTATTCGTCGGCCACCCACGGCCCCCGGACCCAGAGGTCGCCCATGGCCTCCCCGTCGGACGGCACCGGCCGGCCCTCGGGATCGCGGATGGAGACGCGGACGCCGGGCAGCGGAAGGCCCGCCTTCGAGAGCGCCCCCGCCACCACCCGCTCCGCGTCCCAGTCACGCATGCGCTCCTGCGGCCACGCCATCGACGCCAGGGGTGAGGTCTCGGTCATGCCCCACGCCTGCACGAGCGCGATCCCGAACTCCTCGCGGTAGCGCGAGATGAGGGCGGCCGGAGGTTGGCTGCCCCCACAGACGATGTGGCGCAGGTCGGGGAGGCGCCGCCCGGAGGCCGCCAGCTCCTCTGCGACGGCGAGCCAGACCGTGGGCACGCCGGCCGTGACGGTGACGCGCTCCGCGGTGAGCAGGTCCACGAATGCCGCGGCCTCCAGCGCACCGCCGTAGAACACCTGCTTGGCGCCGACCATGGCGGCCGCGTAGGGCATGCCCCACGCGCTGGCGTGGAACATCGGGACCTGGGGGAGCACGCAGTCACCCGGACCGATGGCCATTCCGGCGGCCGAGGTCACGGCCAGAGCATGCAGGAAGGACGACCGGTGGGTGGCGACGACGCCCTTGGGTCGGCCCGTCGTGCCCGAGGTGTAGCACAGTCCCATCGGCGTCGACTCGGGAATGTCGAAGCGGTCGTAGCTCTCGGGCTGGTCGCTCAGGAGGTCCTCGTAGGCGATCACCCCCGGAAGGTCGGTGTCGGGCACTCTCTCGTCGAGCACGACGACCGGAGGCAGGTGGCCGACGAGCCGGTGCACCTGCTCGAGCAGCGGGACGAAGTCCGGGTCGGCCAGGAGGAGCTGGTCGTCGGCGTCTCCGATGATGAAGGCCAGCTCCCCGGGGGAGAGCCGCACGTTGAGCGTGTGGAGGATGCGGGCCGTGCACGGGACTCCGAGGTACGCCTCGAGGTGCCGGTTGCTGTTCCAGGCCAGGGAGGCCACGGGTCGGCCGCGGTCGAGCCCGAGCGAGTCGAGTGCGTGCATGAGTTGCTGGGTCCGGCGCCCGATCTGCGCGTAGGTCGTCCGCCTGACGGATCCGTCGGGCCCACGGCTGATCACCTCCGCATCGGGGCAGTTGCTCGGACCGGGGTCGAAGAGGAACCAGGCATTGAGCTGGTCGCCCATCATGGTGTGGTCTCCTCCCGCTCCCTCAGTGGCTTCGCACGTAGTCACCCGGCGCGTCGCTGAGAGCGGGGTGGGCCCGGCTGCCCAGCGTGGTCGGCGCCCTGCGCTCTGCACCCGCACGCGGCGCCTGCCACTCCACCCACCGGTTCCACCACACGCCCGGAGATTCGTCGGCCTGGGCGAGCCAGGCGTCGGGGTCGAGCTCGGTTTCCGGACCGGTCGTGATGGTCATCTTGGCCGATCCCGGAGGGTTGACCAGGCATTGGATGTGCCCGGAGGACGAGAGGACGAATTCGGTGGCGCCGCCGAAGAGCGCGCAGTTGGCATAGCAGGCCTTCCACGGGACGAGGTGGTCGGTGCGGCCACCGACGACCATGGTGTCGCACGTCACCTTGGCCAGGTCGATGGGCGCCCCCAGTACGGTCAGTCCGCCCGCCGCCAATGAGTTGTGCAGGAAGATGTCGAGGAACTGCGCGTGAAGGGCGGCGGGGAGAGCGGTGGAGTCGGCATTCCACGCCATCACGTCGAACGCCGACGGGTCGTCCCCCAAGAGATTGTTGCCGACCCAATAGTTCCAGATGAGATCGTCGGGGCGGAGCGCGGAGAAGATCCCGGCCAGGGCGCGTCCCTCCAGCGTGCCCGACCTCTCGGAGGCCCGGACCGAGTTGCGGACGATCTCGGGGCTCCCGAACATGCCGATCATGGAAGGGACGTCGTAGTCCATCTGGGTGACGGCGAAGGTCGCCGAGCTCACCAGGCTCCGGCCGACCGCGGCCAAATGGCCCAGCACGCTCGCCGTGGTGAGGCCGCCCGCACAGATACCGACCATGCCGAGCGCGTCGCTCCCGCTGATCTCTGCCGCCGCATCCATGGCCTCTTCGAGCGCACCCACGTAGGTGTCGAGGTCCCAGTGCCGCTGAGCCCGGGTCGGGTTACGCCAGCTGACGGCGTAGACCTGGAAACCCCGGCTCGCCGCGTGCTCCACGAAGCTGCGGCCGGGAGAGAGGTCCATGACGTAGTACTTGTTGATCTGCGGGGGGACCACCACGATGGGGGTCTCCCGCACCATCGCCGTCGTGGGCGCGTACTGCAACAGCTCGAGGACCTCGTTGCGAAAGACGACCGCCCCGGGCGTGGCGGCCAGGTTCTGTCCCACCTCGAACACGCCGGGTGGCACGGACCGTGGCACACCGTTGTTGTGCACGATGTCCTGCGCGAGGTTGCGCAGCCCGCGGACGATGCTCGAGCCGCCCGTCTCGAAGGCGCGCTCACAGGCGTCGGGATTGAGCAGGAAGAGATTGGTGGGGGCCAGGGCCGAGGTGAGGTTGCGCATCGCGCAGCGCGCCCGCTCCTCGGTGCGCCAGTCCAGGTCGGCGTCGTCGATCAGGCCGAAAAGGGCGTCGACCCATGCCAGATAGGCCCGGCCCAAGCGGCTGAAGAGTGGGTGCTCTTCCCAGGCCCGGTTCTTGAACCTCCAGTCCCGAGGCGACGGCCGGACCCCGGAGCGACCGACGGCGATCCTGGCCCACTCCAGACCGAGCTGCCAGCTCCGCCGGGGGATGCCCGACACGGCGGTATGCGACGCGACCGACTGGAGCGCCTGGAGCAGTCCAAGCTGGTCGAGCGCGCCCACGTAGTCACGCGTCCTTGCCTCCAACGCATCTGAAGACTCAGGCTCTGACCCGACCGCCACAGGGACCCCCGATCATACGACGCGGACTGTTGCAGACTGACAGGGACCGACGAGAGTTCCGCTGTGGATTAGAAGCACACGGGGAGGGTGATCGTCAAGCAATCCCCTATGCTCGCCGCAGATGGCTGACGGCGAACCCGAAGGGCACAACCCCTCCAACGGGGCCTTCGGCGAGTACCTCCGCTCGCAGCGCCGGCTGGCCCAGCTGAGCCTACGTCAGTTGGCCGGTCTGGCCAAGGTGTCGGACGCCTATCTGAGCCAGATCGAGCGGGGGCTGCACCAGCCGTCGGTCGGCATCATCCGCGCTCTGGCCGAGTCGTTGCAGCTCTCCACCGAGGACCTGCTGGCCCAGGCCGCCGGGGTGGCCGAGGAGCCCGGGGGGTCGCCGAGTACCGACCAGGCCATCCGGGACGACCCGCGTCTCAACGAGGAGCAGAAGCGCGCCCTTCTCGCCGTCTACCGCTCCATGGTCCGCGACGATCCGGCAGGCAACTGAGAGCTCGCGCACGGTCGGCACGAGGCACGACCCGGGCGCCGCGTTAGAGGGTCGCGGCCGTGCCGAGGAGGAGCGTCGAAGCGGGCCCGGTGAACGGGCCGGCGGAGACCAGCGCGACGTTCGCGTCGGGCACCTGATTGACGGAATCACCCCGGAGCTGGCGCACGCCCTCGATAGCGAGGTTGAAACCGTGGATGTACGCCTCGGCCAGATTCCCGCCTGAGGTATTCAGGGGTAGATGGCCCGACGGCGCGCTCAGCTGCTCAAGGGTGAGCAGGTCGTCGACGGCCTCGGCCTCACATAGGCCGTGTTCGACCAGACTGACCACAACCCCACCGGAGAAGTTCTCGTAGCTCTGGATCACGTCCACGTCGGACGGCGACAGCCGGGACATCTCCCACAGCCGGCGGCTCACGGAGGTGAAGTTCGCCGAGCCGAGCACGGGCCCGTTCATGACGCCGCGCCCCCATCCGCGGTCGGCTCCCTGGGCTCCGCCCAGGACGTACACCGGGGTGTTGGGCAGGTGCCGGGCGCGTTCGGGCGAGGTGAGCACCATGGCGGCCGCTCCGTCACTCTCCTGACAGCAGTCGAAGAGGCGCCACGGTTCGACGATCATTCGGGCCTCGTCGTAGGCCTCGCTCGTGAGGGGCTTGCCGAACATGATGGCCCGCGGATTGGTCTGGGCATGGCGGTACGAAGCGAGCGAGACCGCCTTCTGCGCCTTCAGGCCGACGCCACCGTGCTCGTCCATCCAGCGGCGGAATTGGAGCGCGAAGAACTGCGCGGGAGACCCGAGTCCGTAGGGGGCGGTGTACTTCTGTCGTCCCGAGATCTCACCGCTCTGGCGCAGGCTCTGCCCGAATCGTCCGACCTGGCCCTGGGCCAGGCCGCGGAGGGCGACGACGTAGTCGGCTTGGCCTGTGGCCACCGCGGCGGCGGCGTTCGCGACGGCCGCAGCCATTCCCCCGCCTCCGCCGTCCCATTGCATCACCGAGAAGCGCAGTTCGTCGATGTCGAGGGCGCTGGCCAGGCGGACAGGGCCGCTGCGATCCATTGCGTAGGAGGAGAAGCCGTCGACCTGACCGGGTCGGATGCCGGCGTCCTGGCACGCGGCCAGGACGGCCCGCAGTGTCAGGACGAATTCCGGCTCGGGCGAGCGTCCATGGCCGAAGTACGCGCTCTCACCGACTCCGACGACGGCTGCTTGCCCCCGCAGGGTCCTCTCGGTCACGGCGTCTCCCTTTCCCGCTCGCGCCCGGGCAACCAGGGCCGCGAGCTGGAAGACTACTCGCCTGCGGTAACTACAGGAGCTGTACGCTACCGAAGCGCCGACGGGCGATCCGCGGGATGGGAGAAGACGTGACAGCGAGCGCGATGTGACACCGAAGTCTGCGGCTGCGACATCCCCGGGATTCGCCCTACCCGAGCGCGTGGAGCCGGTTCCGGATCGGTTCGGTCTCGACACGCCCTATTGGGAGGCGGCCAGGGACGGACGTCTCGCCGTCCAATGGTGCGCGGCCTGCGCGCGGTGGCAATGGGGGCCCGAGTGGGTGTGCTTCGGGTGCCAATCCTTTGGGGTGGTCTGGCGCGAGGTGCCCAGGGTGGACGGTGAGTACCGGGCCACGGTGTGCTCCTGGGTGCGGGTGTGGCACCCGACCGACGCCGCGTTGAGAGACTCGGTTCCCTATGTCGTGGTCCTGGTTGAGTTGGCTGCTGCCGGCGTCAAGATGATCGGGAACCTGCTCGGCGACCAAAGGGCTGATGTCGTCGCCGGCATGCCGGTGCAGGCGTCCTTCGAGCACCACGAGCGGTACTCGCTGGTGCACTGGGAGCGCATATGACGGGGCGCGGCGGCGATCGGTCCGGCGTCGGCGGGACCGCGGGCTTTTCCCCGACCGCCCTGCCACCGAAGTCCGTGGCGCTAGCAGGTTTGCGGGTCTGCGATCTCTCCGGGATCCTGGCCGGTGCCGGGGCGACCCGCCTCCTCGCCGCGTTCGGCGCGCAGGTCATCCGGGTCGAGGATCCTGTCAAGAAGGGACGTTGGGACATCACCCGAGGTTCGGCCCCGTTCGTCGACGAACGCCGAGGCGTCAACCTCGGTGGCGTCTTCAACAACCACAACGTCGAGAAGCTGGGCGTGACACTGAACCTGAGAGAGGAGGAGGGCAGGGACCTGTTCTTCCGTCTGGTGGCGATCTCGGACGTCGTCACCGAGAATTTCTCGGCGGGGGTCATGGACCGGCTCGGGCTCGGATTCGACAGGCTCAAGGAGGTCAACGATCGCGTGATCTACGTCTCGAACAGCGGATTCGGAAAGACCGGACCGTATTCGCAGTTCAAGACGTTCGGCCCGATCGTCCAGGCGGTGTCCGGTTTGACCTTTACCGCTGGACTCCCCGGCCTGCCACCGGCCGGATGGGGCTACTCGTACATGGATCACATGGGCGCAGACTTCATGGCCTTCGCCATTCTGGCCGCGCTGGTGAACCGGAACCGTACCGGCAAGGGCGCGTCCATCGATCTCTCCTGCACCGACGCTGGTCTCACGCTGGCCGGGCCCGAGTTGCTCGACTTCACGGTGAACAACCGCCCGACCAGGGAGGCCGAGACCGTGGATTCCAACTCGCACAACATCCCGACCATGGTTCCCCACGGCATCTTCCCGGCGGCGGGCGAGGATTCCTGGGTGGCGATCGCCTGCCGCGACGACGACGACTGGCGACGGCTCAGTCACGTGGTGGCCGAGGAATGGAGCGCTGACCCCGAGATGGCCGGGCTGGACGGACGGGTGGCACGAAGGGAGGAGATCCAACGCAGACTTGCCGACTGGACGTCGTCCCGCGAGGCAGAAGTCGTGGTTGAAGAGGTCCGTGACGCCGGGGTGCCGGTCGCTGCGGTGGCCAGCCCGCCCCAACGCATCGACGGCGACGCCGCAACGCAGCGGTGGGGTCTGTGGCCCACCGTGCGACACGCGGAGATCGGGGACGTCCGGGTCGACGGCATTCCGCTCCACCTCTCCGACACCGACTGGGTGGTGGCGCGCGGGGGCCCTTGCCTCGGAGAGCACAACCGGACCGTCTACGGGGAGCTGCTCGGCCTCTGCGATTCCGAGATCGACGCGCTGGCGTCCGCCGGCATCATCTGAGCGAAGGGGAGAGGGTGCTCGAAGGCCTCCGCGTGTTGGAGCTGGCAAGCGATCGAGCGGCGTACACCGGCAAGCTGCTGGGCGACCTGGGGGCCGACGTGGTCGTGGTCGAACCGCCGGGCGGACACGGGTCGCGCCACTACGGGCCGTTCGTCGACGACAGGGTCGATCCGGACAGGTGTCTGTGGTGGTGGTATTACAATACGTCGAAGCGCAGCGTCGTTCTCGACCTGCACTCCCCGCAGGGCGCGGCGGATTTTCGTGCCCTTGCCGCAGAGGCCGACATCGTGCTCGAGGCCGAGACGCCCGGCGCGCTCGATGCGCTTGGGCTGGACCACACGCAGTTGAGGGCGCAGCATCCCGGCCTCATCTGGGTCTCCGTCACTCCCTACGGCCGGAGGTGCGCCGAGCTCGACGCCCCGATGACGGACCTGACCATCCTTTCGGCCGGTGGCGTGGTGTGGAACTGCGGATACGACGACCACTCCATCCCCCCGGTTCGGGGAGGCGGAGAACAGGCACAGCACATCGCCGGGTTGTTCGCGGCGAGTGGCGCGCTCATCGCCGTGCTCCATCGTGACGCCGAGGGGGCAGGACAACATGTCGATGTGAGCATGGTCGCCGCGGCGAACGTCACCACCGAGAGCGGGACGATGATGTGGCTGGTATCTCGGCAGATAATCGAACGCCAGACAGGGCGTCATGCGGCGCCCTTCGCGACGATCGAGACACAGGTGCGCGCCGCAGACGGTCGCTATGTCACAACGGGTTTCCCACCACACAGCGTCAAGGACTTCCAGACGGTGCTGGACTGGCTCGTGGAGCTCGGGCTCGAGGACGAGTTCCCCGAGACGTTCTTCCTCCGCATGGGCGTGGAGCGGGGCGGTGTGCACTTCCAGGACCTCGGTTCCGACGCGGAGGCGACCGCCATTTATGCCGCGGGAAGGGAGGCACTGTGCTTCATCGCGTCGCGGATCCCGGCATACGACTTCTTCGTCGGTGCGCAGACGCGGGACCTCCAGTGCGGCGTGGTGTACGCGCCGGAGGAAGCAATGGTGGACCGGCATTTCGTCGAGCGCGGGTTCCCTGTCTCGGTGCGGCACCCCGAGCTCGACCGGGAGGTCACGTATCCGGGCGCCTTCTTCAGCGACCCTGACGGGCACTGGCGCATCAGGCGCCGTCCTCCGCTCGTCGGGGAGCACACCGGAGAAGTGCTCGCCAAGTGGACGACGCCGGACGCCTGAGGCAGCCCGCCGCAGTCTCGGATGGCCCGTCCCGCTCCACCGCAGGAGCGGTAACAAGTAGCGTCGATCCGTACCGGCGGTGTACGATCGAGCAGGGGTCCATATCGGCTGAGGAGGAGTCCCTGTGAGCGTCGTGACCCGGGCAACGAAGTCCTCGACAGTTCGAGCTGGCCTGTCCCACCCCGTGATCGACGCCGACGGGCACTGGATGGAGCCCACCGAGGTATTGGTGGAGTACATCGGCAAGATCGGTGGGAGCGCAGCCGTCGATGCCTACTTGGCCATTCATGACTCCATCAACGCCCGGTACGACCAGCCGGCCGAAGAGCTCGCGCGGACACGTTCCATGCGCGTCCCGTGGTGGGGGGCACCGGCGGGCACGCTCGACAAGGCCACGTCCATGCTGCCCGACCTGCTCTACCGCCGCCTCGACGAATTCGGCATCGACTTCTGCCTGATCTCGGGTTCACGGTTCGGCCCGGGTGTGCGGAACCCGGACCCCAAGCTGCGCAAGATCTTCGCCCGGGCCATCAACACACTGAGCGCGGAGCTGTTCGCCGACTACGCGGACCGGATCGCCGTCTCAGCGGTGATCCCCATGGACACGCCCGAGGAGGCGATCGAGGAGCTCGAGTTCGCAGTGAAGGAGCTCGGTCTTCGCTACGCCCTCATCGCCAGCGTGAGTCGCCCGATCCCGGCTTATGCGGCCCCCGACGCCAGTCCCTACGGGGGTGTGCCGTTCTACGTGGACACATTCGGCCTCGACAGTCCCTACGACTTCGATCCGGTCTGGACCAAGTTCGTGGAGCTGGGGGTGGCGCCGTGCACGCATTCGGGTTCCCTCGGCTGGGTCGACCGGACGTCACCCACGAACTTCACCTACAACCACATCGGGCACTTCGCCGCAGCGGCGCACTCGGTGGCCAAGTCGCTCTTCATGGGCGGGGTGACCCGCCGCTTCCCCACCCTGCGGATCGGACTGCTCGAGTGCGGCGCCGGCTGGGCCCGGAACCTGTCGGTTGATCTTGCTGGGCACTGGGCCAAGCGCAACAAGGACGTGATGCTCGAGCATTACGCTCCGACGCGCACGGACATGGGCCATCTGGCCGAGCTGATCGAGCGTCACGGGCGGCGGTGGCTCAAGGACGAGGCGGCGTCGGTGATCAGCCAGCCCGACCAGACCTTCATCGGCAAGTCGGCCGAAGAGATCACCGGGCGCGAGCTCGAGTCGATCGACGACTTCGCCGCAGCCAACGTCCACTCCAAGCAGGAGGTCGCCGACGAGTTCGCCCGGGCCTTCTACTTCGGCTGCGAGGCCGACGACCCCATGACCATGCTCGCCTTCGACCCTCGGTTTCCGGGCCCCCCGCTCAAGGCGATGTTCGGGTCGGACATCTCGCACTTCGACGTCATCGACATGACCGAGGTTGTCGAGGAGGCCCACGAGATGGTCGAGCGCGGGTGGATCGACGAGACGCAGTTCCGCGCCTTCACTTTCGAGAACGTCGTCGGCCTGCACGCGGGGATGAACCCGGACTTCTTCAAGGGCACCGTCGTAGAGAAGGCGGCCGCCGAGGAACTGCGGCGTCAGTCTGCTGCTGGGACGCCGTCGTAGGACGTGGGCACCCCGAGACGTGTGGCGGCCAAGAGCAGGAGGGACCAATGAGCACCCACAACCTGATCATCGTTTCGGGCGACGGCCACGCCGAGCCGCCCCCGGAGGTCTGGAAGGACTACCTCGAGCCCGAGCTGCACGACGCCCTGCCGGCGGCGTTGGAGGACAACGAGAAGTACGTGCAGCTGCTCGGGCTGTTCTCGAACTTCCCCCCCGAGCTTCTCGAGGTCATCGACACCGACGGAGTGTGGGCGTCGGGCGGCCGCCGCGGCGCGCTGGGAGACGTGGACCGGCGGCTTCTCGAGATGGACCGGGAGGGCACGGCCGCGGAGACCGTCTATTGGGGCGATCCCCAGGCGATGCACCCATTCGCGCCGGCCTTTAGGGCGTACTCGCAGGAGCTCTACGCCGCGGGGTCGCGCATCTACGACCGCTGGGCGGCAGATGCCTTCGGGTCGGCGCCAGACCGCCTCTATCTCGTGGGTGACCCCGGCGCAGGCGTGGATGTCGACGCCATGGTCGAGGAGCTGAAGTGGACGGCCGACCACGGGTTCCGCGGCGCGTTCGTGCCGGGGATGTTCGCCCGCTCCGACCTCCCCCCGCTCTACGACGACTCCTTCGATCCGTTCTGGGCGATACTGCAGGAGCGAAGAATGTGGGCCGTGTGCCACGCCGGCTTCGGCGGACGTGAACGGGTCTTCGCCGAGAAGATCGAAGAGGCCAAGCGCAAGGCGGCAGAGGGAACGGGCATCGACATCCTCGACCAGCTCAACAACAAGTCGAAGGATTTCTTCCATCGTGGCTACGAGCCGTTGCAGGCGCTGTGGCAGTTGATGCTGGGCGGGGTGTTCGACCGGTTCCCCGACCTGCGGTTCATCCTGACCGAAGTGCGTGCGGACTGGATCCCGACCATGTTGGCGCACCTCGACGCGGCCTTCGACAGGGCTCGTGCCGACCTCCCGGCGCGACGCCGTCCCAGCGAGTACTGGGGCGAGAATTGCCTACAATCGGTCTCGTTCGTGCACAAGTGCGAAGTGGGCATGCGCCATGACATCGGGATCGCCAACATCACGTTCGGGCGGGACTACCCGCATCCGGAGGGCACCTGGCCCAACACGCGCGATTGGCTCCGTGACGCGTTCGCCGGTGTCCCCGAGAACGAGCTCCGGATGGTGATGGGGGAGAACGCCATCAGATTGTTGGACCTCGACCGGGCGCCGCTCGAGGCCATCGCGGGACGGATTGGGTTCAGCGTGGACGACATCACCGGTCCCGGCCCCGTACTCGACCCGCGCATGATCGAGTCGTGGGACACGCGCTCGGGGTACCTCAAGCCGGCTGAGACCGTCGAAAGTGCCACTATTGACGGACTGCTGGGGGCCGACCCCGGCCTGGCCGCCGCGGCGCGTTGAGCCATCGACCCCTATGACCGGTCCGCTCGCGGGCGTGCGGGTCGTCGAGCTCGGAGGCATCGGACCTGTGCCGTTTGCCGGAATGATGCTGTCTGACATGGGCGCGGACGTGGTGCGCGTGCACCGGACGGAGATGGTCATCGGTGGCCGCGACCCGGCCGCCTCGCCGGTGCTCGACCGGGGCAGGCGGTCGCTCGGCCTCGATCTCAAGCATCCCGAAGGGGTGGCGTGCGCGCTCGGCCTGGCCGAACGCGCCGACGTCGTGCTCGAAGGTTTCCGTCCCGGGGTGGTCGAGCGCCTCGGTGTCGGACCCGTGCCGTGCCTGGAACGGAACCCCCGGCTGGTCTACGGCCGGATGACCGGGTGGGGTCAGGATGGTCCCCTGGCCCTTGTCCCCGGCCACGACATCAACTACATCGCGCTGGCCGGCGTGCTGGCCCACATCGGGCGACGGGACGCACCGCCGACGCCGCCGCTGAATCTGGTGGCGGACTTCGGTGGTGGGGGGATGCTGCTCGCGTTCGGTGTCGCGTGCGCCCTGTTCGAGACGGCCCGGTCGGGTCACGGGCAGGTGATCGACGCGGCAATGATCGATGGTGCCGCGTTGCTCATGGCGATGATGTGGGGGTACAAGGCGCTCGATCGGTGGCGAGACGAGCGGGGAACGAACATCTACGACTCGGGCGCGCCTGATTACGACGTCTACGAGACCAAGGACGGTCAGTACGTCTCCATCGGTGCCCGTGAACCGAAGTTCTTCGCGGAGCTGCTGGACCGGCTCGGTCTCGACGCTGCCACGCTGCCCGTGCAGGCGGATCGTGAGGGATGGGACGACCTGCGGCGCGCCATCGCCGGGGCCATCAGCACGCGCTCGCGTGACGAGTGGGAGAAGGAGCTCGAGAGCCGCGACGTGTGCGTGGCTCCGGTGCTGCGGATGGAGGAGGCGGCGAGGCATCCGCACATCACCTCGCGCCAGACCATCGTCGAGCGTGACGGGGTGCTCCAGCCGGCACCGGCCCCCCGGTTCTCGCGCACGCCTGCCGAGGTTGCCGGTCCGATGCCGCAACCCGGAGCAGACACCGACGCCGTGCTGGAGGACTGGGGGTTCACGACAGAGGAGATCAGCATCTGGCGCGACGCTGGTGCGGTGTGGCAGGCGAGCGTCCCGACGTGAGCGGGGATCAGAGGCCGGTCTCGACCACCATAGGATCAGCGTTCATGGCTCGGACCCCGGTGGTGCAGCCGCTGGCGTCCGCCGTGGACACCGGCAGCGACGAATTCCTGCGGAATCGGGACGATGTGCTCGAGCAGCTCTCGGTGATCGAAGATCTTCTCGACGAGGCGGCCGCCGGTGGAGGCCCAGAGGCGATGGACCGCCTCCGCCAAAGGGGGAAGCTGCCGATCCGGGAACGAATCGCCGCGGTGATCGACCCCGACAGCCCGTTTCTCGAGATCAGCCCGTTGGCAGGGTACGGCACCGAGTACACGATCGGCGGTGGGATGGTCGTCGGTGTCGGCGTGATCGCCGGGACGGAGTGCGTGATCATGGGCAACGACCCCTCAGTGCTTGGCGGCGCGCTGACGCCGTACGCCGCCAAGAAGTGGGCGCGCGCCATCGAGATCGCCCGTGAGAACCGAATTCCCTACGTCAGCTTCGTCGAATCGGCAGGCGCCGACCTGCGCATGGGTGCAGGGGAGCAGAACCGCCCGCAGTCCCAGCCTCTGCACTTTGCCGAGAGCGGGCGACACTTCTACGACCTGATCGAACTGTCGAAGTTGGGGATCCCCACCGTCTGTACCGTGTTCGGGTCGTCGACGGCCGGTGGCGCGTACCAACCCGGGATGTCGGACTACGTGATCGTGGTCAAGGACCAGTCGAAGATCTTCCTGGCAGGATCGCTCCTCGTGAAGGAGGCGACCGGAGAGGTCACCGACGACGAGACGCTGGGCGGCGCCCGGGTCCACGCCGAGACCTCCGGGCTGGCCGACTATTTCGCCGAGGACGAGCTCGACGCCATCCGGATGTGCCGGGAGGTGGTCTCACACCTGAACTGGTCCAAGGAGGGCCGCCTCCCGACGCACGGTCCGGACCAACCGGTCCACGACCCCGGAGAGCTCCTTGGGCTGGTCAGCCGGGATCTGCGCCAACCACTCGATGTCCGCGACGTCGTGGCGCGCATCGTCGACGGGTCGCGGTTCGAGGAGTTCAAGACCCGCTACGGGCCGACCCTGGTCTGCGGATGGGCCTCCATCCACGGCTATCCGGTCGGCATCCTCGGGAACAACGGGGTCATCCACCCGAAAGCCGCCGAGAAGGCTGCCCACTTCATCGAGCTCAGCAACCAGATCGACGTGCCGCTGGTATTCCTCCAGAACATCACCGGGTACATGGTCGGGCGGGACTTCGAAGCGGACGGGATCATCAAGAAGGGCTCGCAGATGCTCAACGCGGTGAGCAATTCGAACGTTCCCCACTTCACCGTCGTTCTCGGCGCGTCCTACGGGGCGGGCACCTACGGCATGTCGGGCCGGGCCTTCGGGAACCGGTTCACCTTTCTGTGGCCGACGGCGAAGATCGCGGTGATGGGTCCCAAGCAGATCGCCGGCGTCATGTCACAGGTGCGGCGTAATCAGGCCGCAGCGCAAGGGGATCCCCTTCGACGAGGAGGAGGATGCCCGCACGGTGGCCGTGGTCGAGGAGCTCCAGGAGAAGGGGTCGTTGGCCCTGGCCGCCACCGGCGCCGTCAGCGACGACGGGATCATCGATCCACGTGACACGAGGATGGTGCTGGGCCTGTGCCTGTCGGTGGCGGCCAACCGAAGCGTGGTGGGCAGCCGCAGCTACGGGGTGTTCCGGCTGTGAGCGCATTCGCCAGTCTCCTGGTGGCCAACCGCGGCGAGGTGGCACGTCGTATCTTCCGCACGGCGCGCTCCATGGGCCTGCGCTGCGTGGCCGTCTATTCCGAGGCCGACGCCCGCGCGCCGTTCGTCACCGAGGCCGACGAAGCCATCGCGCTCCCCGGGGGGTATCTCGACGTGCCGGGCATCCTCGGCGCAGCGGTGGACGCGGGTGCGGACGCCGTGCATCCCGGCTATGGGTTCTTGTCGGAGAGTGCTGTGTTTGCCTCGGCCGTGGAGGACTCCGGTCGCGTCTGGGTCGGCCCGCCTCCGTCGGTGATCGAGGTGATGGGCGACAAGATCGCCGCCAAGCGCCTGGCCCTCGAGAACGGAGTGCCGACCCTTCCGTTGTCGGAAGATCCCGGCGCAGCGTCCCACCTGCACTATCCCCTGCTGGTGAAGGCCGCGGCGGGTGGCGGCGGCAAGGGGATGCGTATCGTCACCTCATCCGGGGACCTCAGCGAGGCCCTGGCTGGGGCGAGGCGCGAAGCGGCCGCCAGTTTCGGCGACGATCGCGTGTTCCTCGAGCGCTACGTCGAGCACGCCCGCCATGTCGAGATCCAAGTTCTGGGCGATGCGCACGGTGCGCTCGTTCACCTCGGCGAGCGGGAGTGCTCTGTTCAACGGCGTCACCAGAAGATCATCGAGGAGTCGCCGTCGCCCGCGCTGGATCCACCGCTGAGGAAGGCGATGGCTGACGCCGCACTTCGGCTGGCCGAGTCGGTCGGCTATCGGTCGCTCGGCACGGTCGAGTTCCTGGTCGACGAGGCGACACGCGAGTTCTTCTTCCTCGAGATGAACACCCGCCTCCAAGTCGAGCACGCCGTGACCGAAATGACGACGGGGATCGACCTCGTCCGTGAGCAGCTCCGGGTTGCTGCCGGAGAGCCGTTGGGCTACGACCAGGACGACATCTCGCCCAGCGGCCACGCGATCGAGGTGCGCCTCTACGCGGAGGATCCCGATGCCGGGTTCCTCCCCGCCGCCGGTACGTTGGCGGCGTTCGTGCCGCCCGAGTTCCCGTCGGTGCGCTGGGATTCGGGGGTCGAGTCCGGTTCGGTCGTCGGCGTCGAGTTCGATCCCATGCTGGCCAAGGTGGTGGCGCACGCTCCGACCCGTGGCGAAGCGGTCGGCACGTTGGCGCTCGCATTGCAGAGGCTCCATGTCGGGGGAGTGACCACCAACCGAGACTTCCTCGTCGCCGTTCTGCACAGCCCCGCCTTTGGCGCGGGGGAGACCACGACGGACTTCATCGAACGCAACCAGCTCCCGGGCGATCTCGAACTCAATGAAGGCGAGACGGACCGCGCTCTGCGGCGGCAGCCCTGTGGCTTCGCGGACGCAACCGGGCCGAAGCCGCGGTGTTGAGCCAGATCACCGGAGGGTGGAGCAACGGTCGGCTCCCGGCGCCCCGGGTGACGTTGGAGCGGGGTGGCGAGAGGTTCGAGGTCGAGTACCGGCAGTCTCGTGACGGGTCCTTCCTGGTCGGCCGACGCGGTCATGATGCTCCTCAGGTCGCACGCGTGCATGCGTGGCGACCGGGAGCGATCGATCTCGAGCTGAGCGGCCGCAGGAGCGTGTACGCCGTCACGCTGGCCGACGACCGGCTCTATGTCCAACTGCCGCGCGGCACCGTCGGGCTGTCGATCGTGCCCATGTTCCGAGCGCCTGGTCCCGAGCGGCCGGAGGGCGCGCTCGTGGCGCCGATGCCCGGTGTCGTCACCGACGTCCGCGTCGAAGCGGGCGGACGGGTGGTCGCAGGTGAGATCATGGCGGTCCTGGAGGCAATGAAGATGGAACACCACATCCGGGCACCGGCCAGCGGCGTGGTGACCGAGGTCCTGGTCGAGCGGGGAGAACAGGTGACGATGGCCATGGCACTCCTCGTGCTCAGTCCCGATGGGCCGGGCGGGGACACGGAGGGCAGCCAGTGACAAGGGCCGCATCTGTACGGCCCCGGACCGGCGAGAGGACCCGCCAGGATGGTCTCGCCCGGACCACGACCGCTCTCGAGCGATTCCGCTCCGTGCCGCCGCCGCCGCGCATCTTGGATCGGGCTCGCGAACAGGAGTTCACGGAGCGCCAGCTCGAGGTCTTCGACAAGCTGGGGACGATGTTCGAGTCCGGGTTCGCCGAGCTGAACATGGCGGACTTGGCCAAGCGTCTCAACTGTTCGCTTCGCACCCTTTACACCCTGGCGCCGAGTCGCGACGACCTCATGTTGTCGGTGGTCGACCGCCACCTGTGGGAGGTGGGTCGCGCCGCCCGGCACGCGATCCGCGACGGCATGTCCCCGCTCGAGGCCGTGGAGGCGTACCTTCATATGGTCACGCTGGCCCTGGCGGACCACTCCGAGGCGTTCTCGTGTGACATCCAGGCCGTCCCTGCCGTCAGTCAGTTGATCGAGCGTCACAACGACTACGTCTTCGCGGTGACCCGGGCTCTCCTCGACCTGGCCGTCGAGCAGGGTGAGGTTCGTTTCGCCGACACGGCTGCCCTGGCGCGGGTGATGGCCGGCCTCGGCTGGGCCCTCACCCGGCCGGCTGTCAAACCGCTGCTGTCGTCGTCGCCCAAGGAGGCGGCTGATGCGGTGGTCGACGTCATCATCCGTGGGCTGCGGGTTTCCGGGGACGATCGGTGAGTGACCGGCTGCTCACGACCGATCTCGTGGGCAGCGTGCTGACGGTCACACTGAACGACGACGCCCGGCGCAACGCGCTGGGGACACAGCTCATCGCCGAGCTGCTCGTGGCATGCGACGCCGCGGACTCCGATCCGTCCGTACGGGTGGTGGTCGTGACCAACGCTGGGCGGGTCTTTTGCTCGGGGGCGCGGCTGGACGAGGCGTCGAAGGGGCAATCGACACCGGTCGGCCCAGCGGACGGCGTGCCCGATCCGGTCGAGCTGTTCGGTCGCTTCAGTCGCTCTCCCAAGCCCTACGTCGGCCGCATCGCCGGGCACTGTCTGGCCGGCGGGATGGGCCTGGCCGCCGCTCTGGACGTGACCATCGCGGCCGACGACTCCATGTTCGGATTCACCGAGGTGCGGATCGGCGTGGCTCCGGCCGTGATCTCGGTGGTGTGCCTGCCCAAGCTCCGGCCGGTCGACGCCCGATCGGCCTTCCTGCGTGGCCATCGCTTCCCGGCCGGCGAGGCTGCCCGCATGGGATTGATCACGGCGGCGGTGCCCCGGGACCAGCTCGACGCCGAGGTCGATTCCGTCGTTGGGGACCTGCTGGCCGGTGCACCCGGAGCGATCGCCGCCTCCAAGGAGCTGCTGCGACGGGTTCCGGGCATGGACTCCGAAGCGGCGTTCTCCTGGACGCGGGCGCTCTCGAGCGAGCTCTTCGCCGGGGCCGAGGCCGCCGAGGGAATTGGAGCGTTCCTGCAGAAGCGCCCCCCGGCTTGGGCTCCCGCGCTCGACGGGCCCGGCTGATCGCTCGGGCCGCTCGACCGTCCCTGGACTCGGGCCTTCCGGGAGCGGTAACATATAGCAGTGGACCGTACCGATGGACAGGGCAGACGGTCGACGCTCGGTGGCGGTCGAACGAGGTCGGTCCGCTGCGGACACGGCCGTGAGCCGCGACGAAGGGGGTCCAAGTGAGCGTGATCTCGGGCACGACGAAGTCATCGGTGGTGCGTGACCGGCTGTCACATCCCGTCATCGACGCCGATGGTCACTGGATGGAGCCCACGGAGATCCTCCTCGACTACATCGAGAAGATCGGCGGCGCACACGCGCTGGACGCATACAAGAAGATCCATCAGCAGATCGACAATTGGTACCGCACGCCGATGGAGGAGCACTTCGAGAGGCGTGACACACGTTGGTCATGGTGGGGAGGTCCCGCCGAGACGTTGGACAAGGCCACGTCCATGTTGCCGGACCTGATGTACGAGCGGCTCGACGAGTTCGGGATCGACTATTCCCTCATCTCGGGTTCGCGCTTCGGTCCTGGAGCCATGACATCCGACCCGGTGCTGCGCAAGGCCTTCGTCCGGGCGGCGAACACCATGAACGCGGAGCTCTTCGCCGACTACACCGACCGCATCACTGTCTCGGCGGTCATCCCGATGGACTCCCCGGAGGAGGCCATCGAGGAGCTCGAGTACGCCGTCAAGGAGCTGGGATTCAAGTTCGCCCTCATCGCCAGCGTGCGCCGTCCCATCTCCGCCTATGCGGGTTCTGATGCCAACGCATGGGCGGGGGTCCCTTACTACATCGACACGTTCGGGCTCGACAGCCCGTACGACTACGACCCGTTCTGGGCCAAGTGTGTCGAGCTCGGGGTGGCCCCGTGCACCCATTCGGGGTCGCTGGGGTGGGTGGACAGGACCTCGCCCACCAATTTCGTCTACAACCACGTCGGCCACTTCGCCGCCGCCGCGCACGCCGTGGCCAAGTCGCTCTTCATGGGTGGCGTCACCCGCCGGTTCCCCACCCTCCGGATCGGGCTGCTCGAAGCCGGGGCGGGCTGGGCGCGCAACCTCAGCACCGACCTGGCGGCGCACTGGGCCAAGCGCAACAGGGAGATCATGCTGCGCCACTACGCCCCGACGGTGACCGACTACGAGCGGCTGGCCGAGCTCGTCGAGCGCCACGGTGGCCCCTGGCTCAAGGGCCGTTCCCAATCGGTGATCAGCCAACCCGACCAGGCCTTCCTGGGTGTCGGGGCCGAGGAGCTCACGGCGCGGGAACTGCAGTGGGTCGACGACTTCGAGGCCGCGGACGTGCATTCCAAGGAGGAGGTCGTGGCGGAGTTCGCGCGGGCCTTCTGGTTCGGGTGCGAGGCGGACGATCCCATGACGACCCTGGCGTTCGACCCCCGCCTGGGGCCGCCGCTCAGCGCCATGTTCGGGTCGGATATCTCGCATTTCGACGTGGTCGACATGACCGAGGTCCTCGAGGAGGCCTGGGAGATGGTGGAGCACGGGTGGATCGACGAGACGCAGTTCCGCGCCTTCACCTTCGAGAACGTCGTGTCCCTCCACGCGGGGATGAATCCGGACTTCTTCAAGGGCACGGTCGTCGAACAGGCGGCGGCGGAGGAGCTGGCACGCCAGCTTCAGGGTGCACAGTGAGCGCGGCCAAACCGCAGGGAGAAGGGGCAACGCGATGAAGACAACTTCGTTCGATCGGTTCCGCTCGTTGCACATCGTCGATTCCGACTCGCACTGGTCGGAGCCGTTCGACATGTGGACGAAGCGTGCACCGAAGAAGTACGCCGACGCCGTGCCCCAGGTGCGTCAGAACGCGGACGGGAGGAGCGACTGGTTCATCAACGGGGAGCTGGCCTTCCCCTACGCCGGCACCAGCTTCGTGAACAAGGCGGGCCAGAAGACCCGGGCTGCCAACATGGACCTGCTCAAGGGGATCCCGTTCGACGAGATCCACCCGGCCTCCTACGACGCCAAGGCGCGCGTCCAGCTCCTCGACGAGCTCGGGATCCACGCCCAGGTGGTCTATCCGAACGTCCTGGGGTTCGCAGCGCAGGCGCTGGTGCAGATGCTCGACCGAGACCTCTCCACCGTCATCGTGCAGCTCTACAATGACGCCTGTGCCGAATGGCAAGAGGAGAGTGGCGAGCGCCTCTTCCCCATGGCGCTGCTGCCGTTCTGGAACATCGAGGCCTCGGTCAAGGAGGCCGAGCGCATAAAGGGCATGGGCCTCCGGGGCGTCCTGATGGCGGGGAATCCCCATCTCGGGGGCCTGCCCGACCTCGGCCAGCCCGACTGGGACCCCCTGTACGAGGTGCTCTCGGACCTCGACCTTCCCATCAACATCCACGTGGGGGCGGTGAACCACGACGCCACCATGGATTACCAGGCTGCGTGGCCCTCGCTGGACCGGCGCGCCCTGGCCGCCATCGTCCCCGTCCAGATGGAGCTCTTCAATGCCCGCTTCATCTGCAACCTGGTGCTGAGCGACGTCCTGCTGCGCTGGCCGAAGCTCAAGTGGGTGTCGGTCGAGAGCGGTGTGGGTTGGATCCCTTACGTGCTCGAGCGGGTGGACTACACGTACCGGGAGGAGTTCCCCGGCGACGAACCTTTGGAGAAGCCACCGGCGTTGGAGATGTTCCGGCGGAACATCTACGCCTGCTTCTGGTTCGAGCACGCGGCACCGAAGTACCTGATCGAGGATCTCGGTCCTGACAACGTGATGTGGGAGTCGGACTTTCCGCATCCCACCTGTCTGTACCCGCGTCCGGTCGAGCGGGCGGCCGAGACCATGTCGGACCTCAGCGACGAGACCGTGCGCAAGGTCATGCAGGACAACGCAGCCAAGCTGTACCACATCGACCTTCCCCGGCCGGTGGAGGGGGTCGTGGCGGGGTGACGGCACCTTCCCAGCAGCAGGACCAGGACCAGGAGCACGCAGCCGGATCGCTGGCCGGCATCCGGGTCGTCGAGGTCGGCGACGACCGCATCGATTACTGCGGCCTCGTGCTCGCCGGCCTCGGTGCCGAGGTGGTCAAGGTGGAGCCACCGGCGGGCAGTCCGACGCGGCGCATCGGACCGTTCTACGAAGGCGTCGAAGATCCCGAGCGCTCGTTGACCTTCTGGGCGCACAATCGGGGCAAGGCCTCGGTCGTCCTCGATCCGCGCAGCGACGACGACCGGGGCATTCTCGACACGCTGGTCGCCTCAGCCGACGTCTTGTTGTCGACCGACGGTCCCTTCGGGGTCGAGGCCTATGGCGGCGGCTGTGCGGCGCGCGTGGAGCGTTCACCCGTGCTCGTCGGTGCGCAGCTGATCGATTTCGGCGAGGACGGCCCATGGTCCGGGTACAAGGCCTCCGACCTCGTCCACCTGGCCCTCGGCGGCGTGGCCATGAACTGCGGCTATGACCCTGACCCGAGCGACCGCTACGACCTCCCACCCATCGTGCCGCAGGCGTTCCACTCGTCCTACATCGCCGGAGAGCAGCTGGCGTTCTCGGTCATCGCCGCCCTGTGCTGGCGCGGGCACAGCGGAAAGGGCCAGTACCTCTCGTGTTCCATCCACGAGGCGGTGTCCAAGAACACCGAGGCGGACCTCATGTCGTGGGTGTTGCTGCGCACCCCCTTCCTGCGGCAGACCTGCCGTCATGCGGCCGCCGAGATCTCGCCTCACCAGACGATCGTCTCCACCAAGGACGGGCGTTCGTACATGACCTTGACGCGCGACCCCAAGACCCTGCGCCCCTTCATGGAACGCTACGGCCTGGGCGAGGAGATCTTCGAGTCCCAGAGCGCGGGGGACCAGGGCTCGCGGGTGCTGCCGACCATGGAGCAGGGGTCCGGTCGGAGCATGGAAGCCGTCCAACAGCTCCTGAGGCGTTGGTTGTTCGAGAACGTGCCCTGGGAAGAGGCGCAGAATGCCGGGCTCATGTGGGTTCCGCTGCGCCGGCCCGAGGAGAACGCCGACGACGAGCACTGGTTGGAACGGGGCAGCTTCGGCGATGTCGATCACCCGGAGTTCGGTCGTTCGTTCCGCTACCCCGTGAGCAAGTGGATCGCCTCACAGTCCGGGTGGGTCCCCCTTCGCCGCGCCCCGTTGCTCGGCGAGGACGGCGCCACGGTGCCGGCGGGGACCGGCCCGGTCCGGTCACCGGCGAAGGCGGCGGTGCCCGCCCGGACCCAGGACAGGCGATCGGTCCACGGCAAGCCGTTCGCGCTCAACAACGTGCGTATTCTCGACTTCAGCTGGTACCTGGCGTCGGCCGGTGCCACGCGATTTCTCGCCGCCCTGGGCGCCGACGTGATCAAGGTCGAGTGGAAGGACCGTCTGGACCCGCGCCGCGGTGGAGCTCCTGTCGGGGGCCGCGAGGCGCGCGAGAGGGCTACCGGGCCGGTGCCCTCGTTGTGGCCCCCGGACCTTGGAGGTGAGGTCGGCGGGCAGTACAACAACAAGAACCCTGGAAAGCGCGGGATCTCGCTCAACGTGGCCGATCCCCGGGGCCTCGAGCTGGCCAAGCGCCTGGTCGCGCAATGCGACATCGTGGCCGAGGGATTCTCGCCGGGGGTCATGGAGCGCTGGGGCCTCGGCTACGACGTCCTCAGCGCCGTCAACCCGCAGATCATCTACGCCAAGCAGTCGGGGATGGGCAGCATCGGGAAGTGGCAGCGCTTCCGTTCTGTCGGGCCGATCGCTGCCTCGCTGAGCGGGCTGTCGGAGATGAGCGGCATCCCCGAGCCGGCGCCGCCCGCCGGGTGGGGCTACTCCTATCTCGACTGGTTCGGCGCCTACAGCTTCGCCCTTGCCCTCCTCGTTGCCATCTACCACCGGGATCGCACGGGTGAAGGTCAGTGGATCGATGCCTCGCAGGTCGAGGTGGGCACCTTTCTGACCGGGGTGCCGGTTCTCGACTGGTCGGCCAACGGCCGCCCGTGGCAGCGGACCGGGAACGTCTCGCCGTACAAGGTGGCGGCGCCCGAAGGTCTGTACCGCTGTCTCGGGGAGGATCGCTGGGTCGCCATCACGTGTTCGGACGAGGATCAGTGGGCGGCGCTGGTCAAGGCGGCCGGCCGTCCCGACTGGGCGGACGACGAGCGGTTCGCCACGCTCGACCGACGCGTGCAGCACCGTGCCCAGCTGGACCGCGCCATCGAGTCATGGACCAGCGGGCATGACCGATACGAGGTCATGGAGGCGTTGCAGGACGTCGGGGTGCCGGCCGGCGTCGCCCAGGACGCCGAGGATCGTGTCGAGCGTGACCCGCAGCTCGAGCATTTGCAATGGCTGACCGAGCTCGATGCCGCGACGCTCGGACGGTGGCCGGTGGCGGAGTGCTCGGTCAAGATGAGCGAGACGCCGCCGTACATCGGCGGGTGGATCGACCGTGGGGCCGCGGCGTACGGGGAGCACAACGAGGAGGTCTACGGTGAGCTCCTCGGTCTGTCGGGTGCCGAGGTCGAGGAGCTCCGGGCCGACGGGGTCATCTGAGTCGATGGCGCAGCACGATGCTGTGGCCATCGTCGGAATCGGCGCGACGCGACAGGGTGAGCATCCGGGCCAGACGGCGGAGGTGCTCTCGGCGCAGGCTGCCGAACTGGCCCTGGCCGACGCCGGTCTCGACAAGTCGGCGGTCGACGGGCTGGTCACCTGCAAGTCGATCCAGGGCGGTGGCGCCGACGTCGATGTCGGCCGGGTGCTCGGGATGTCCCCTCCCTACAGCCAGACCCTCGACTACGGGACCTGCAATTTTTCGGTGCACCTGGCGGCAATGGCCATCATGGCGGGCCTGGCGCACACCATCGTGTTGAGCTACGGCGCCAACGCCCGATCGACCAGCGTGAATTTCGGGGCCCGGGCCCCGGGACATGACCTCGGATCGGCCTCGGGTCTGGTCCATATCGCCGGCCCGGCGGCGCTCGCCCTGCGTCGCCACGCCCATCTCTACGGGACGACCGAGGAGCAGTTCGGGCAGATCGCCGTGTCCCAACGTGAATGGGCGCGGATGAACCCGATCGCGCTGTTCCGCGATCCGTTGACCATGGACGACTACCTGGCCCAGCCGTACCTGGTCGAGCCGCTGCGCCGGGCGGACGTCACCATGCGATCCGACGGTGGTGCCGCCCTGGTGATGACGAGCGCCGAACGGGCGGAGTCGCTACGGCACACCCCGGTCCACCTCATCGGTATGGCCGAGCAGTCCGCCCTCCGCGAGAACCTTGACCTGCGCAACGTCATGCGTCCCTGGATCGCCTCGGTGGCGGAGCGGATCTGGGCCAGCACCGGCCTTCGACCGAGTGACGTCGACGTGCTCTACATCCAGGACCCGACGGCGGTGTGGGTCCTGCAGATGCTCGAGTACTACGGGTTCTGCCCCGTCGGGGAAGGTGGTCCGTTCCTCGCCGAGGGTCACACCCGTCCGGGCGGCGACCTGCCGCTCAACACCAACGGCGGTCAGCTCAGCGAGAGCTACATGTGGGGGTGGTTGCATCTGTGCGAGGCGGTCCGGCAGCTGCGTGGACAGGCCGGGGAGCGCCAGGTCGAGGCAGCGGAGGTGGCCCTGTACTGCTCGACTCAGGGCTTCGTCAAGGGAGCCGCGAGCCTTCTGGCGGTGGGTCGGTGACGGACGAGCCGCTCGACGCCCCGTTCTGGGAGGCGGCTCGTGAGTCCCGCCTCGTGGTGCAGCGGTGCGGGCGGTGCGGGACCGCCTGGTGGCCCGCGGTCGAGCGTTGCGGTGACTGTGACGGGGGCGTACCGGAGTGGGTCGAGGTCGCACCGAGGGGGCGGGTGTGGAGCTACGCCATCTACCACCGACTCTTCGATCGCCGCCTGGACGTCGCGGTGCCTTACGCCATCGTGGCGGTGGAGCTCGACGACGCCGGTGTCTGCCTCCCCGGCCGCTTCGAGGGACCGTTCGACAACCTCGCGGTCGGGTCCGCCGTCGAAGCCCGCTTCGTCGAGATCGACACGTCGGTGGTGGCGCCGGTGTGGAGCCGGCCGGAGAGCGATCGGTGATGCGCCGACCCTCAGCCCCGGGGCAGGCCCGCCACGAGGATGGCGGCCAGCACGGCCGGTACGTCGCCGCGATTGTGCCAGCGGTGCCGGGTCCCGTTCTGGACGACCACGTCGCCGGCCCGCAGCGTCTTCTCGGCGCCGTCGTCCAGCTCGAGCGTGAGCTCGCCGGACAACATGATCTCGAGGTCGATGGTGTCGGTGGTGTGCATGCCCGGTTCGTCCGGGTCGTTGGCCGACAGGATCCCGGGCACCTTGGCGTTCGCCTCGGCCACGACGGCCTTGGGGTCCAGGTCGGCCAGATCGCTGCCGCTCCGATCGGGCGGCAGCGTGAAGATGTTGAAGCGGAAGGCGCCCGGACCCGGCGGAAAGAAGTGCCGAGCCTGGCCCTTGTCGTAGGGGTCGATCCCGTCGCTCGGGAATTGCGGGAGCTCGTCAGCGGACCACAGGAGGTGGAAGCCGCCGTCCGGGGACATCGAAAAGGTGATCGGTGCCACTTCGGCGTCGCTTACGAAGACCGACCTGCCGTCCCCGTCGTGACCGGTGACCACGCGTCGAACTCCCTGCATCGAACCTCCCCGTGCGTTCCGTGTCGAACGGTACGGAACGTGGGCATCATCTTACCGGTCTTGCCATCAAGCGGCGAGGGCGACCGTGCGGCGCCGCGGCGCACGGAGGCGGACCGAACGAACGAAAGGGTGGGAGAACATGGCCGTCGGAGCTGAGAGTGGACGCACCACTGATGTGGACGCCCTGGTGGTCGGAGCGGGATTCGGCGGGATCCAGGCGGCGTACGAACTGGACCGTCTCGGTCTGTCCGTCCGTCTGGTCGAAGCAGGCGATGACGTCGGTGGCGTCTGGAATTGGAACCGCTACCCGGGGGCGCGCACGGACATCTACTCCTATCAGTACTGCTACTCCTTCTCCAAGGAGCTGTGGGACGAGTGGGAGTGGACGGAGCGGTATCCCTCTCAGCCCGAGGTGCTGGCCTACCTGCGCTTCGCGGCGGACCGCCTCGACGTACGCAGGCACATGCAGTTCGACACGCGAATTGAGTCGGCGGCGTACGACGAGGCAGAGAACCGATGGATGGCCGTGACCGATCGCGCTGAGATCATCACGGCACGTTTCGTGATTCTCGCCACCGGTGGCCTCTCGCGGCCCGTGGACCCGTCGTTCCCCGGACTCGACGAGTTCGAGGGTCCCTGGTACGTCACGGCGCGCTGGCCGCGTCACAAGGTCGACTTCTCGGGTCAGCGCGTCGGCGTGGTCGGGGTGGGTTCGACCGGTGTCCAGGTGGTCCCCGCGGTGGCGGAGCAGGCGGCGCAGGTGACCGTGTTCCAACGCACCCCGAACTACGTGGTCGAAGCGGGAAACGCGCCTTTGACCGACGAGGAGCGGACGGACATGAAGGGACGCTACGAGGAGATCCGTCACACCCTGTTGAACCACCCCGGCGGCCTGACGCTCCCCATGGCGAGCTCGAGAATGAAGGAACATTCACCCGAGGAGATCCACTCGATGCTCGAGTCGTCGTGGCAGCGCGGCGGGCTCAACCTGGTGCTGACGTTCAGCGACGTGATGACCGACCTCGAGTCGAACGAGATGTTCTGCGACTTCATCCGTTCGAAGATCCGGGCCATCGTCGACGATCCGGAGACCGCCGAACTGCTCTGCCCCAAGGGCTATCCCTTCGGTGCGAAGCGACCCCCTATCGGGCACCATTACTACGAGACCTTCAATCGGGAGAACGTCACCTTGGTGGACGTGGCCGACGATCCGATCGAACGGGTCACACCGACCGGACTGAAGACCCGCAGCACGGAGTACCAGCTCGATGCGCTCGTCTTCGCCCTGGGGTTCGATGCCATCACCGGCGCCGCGGTGTCCATCGACCTGCGTGGTCGCCAGGGAGAGTCGCTACGGGACCAGTGGGCGTCCGGACCACGCACCTACCTCGGCTGCTGTGCGCACGGGTTCCCCAACCTGTTCTTCATTGCCGGGCCGCAGACCCCCTTCGCCAACCAGCCGGTGGTGATCGACGTGACCGTCGACTTTGCGATGGCGGCGATCCGCCATGTGCTCGCGCAAGGTCTGGCCGACCTGGAGCCGTCGTCCGACGTCGTCAGCGAGTGGTGTGCCGAGATGGACATGATGCGCCTGGGCAACCCGGTGTTCGCCCGGGCCGAGCAGGTCCATTCGTTCATCGTCGGGGCCAACGTCGAGGGCAAAGCCGAAGCCTCGTACTTCTACCACGGGCCTGTCACGGTGTTCCGGGAGCGCCTCGAGAAGGTGGCGCAGCAGGGGTTCGAAGAATTCGTCTCCGGTGGCGATCGAGAGGCGGTGTAGGCCGTGGCGGTCGAGACGCGGGCGCAGGACGATTGGGCGGCGACGTGGGATCCCATGATCGCAAAGATCGGGTCACCGGTCGCCGACGACGCATTGGCATGGGGTGCGGATCGGATCGAGCGCTCGGCCGTGTGGCGTTATCTCGAACCCCTGGAATTCGATTGCGCACTGCACTACGACCGCGACGTGGCCGTGGCGCACGGCTACCCCGACATCACGGCGCCGTACGCCTCGGTCATCACGTTCAGCATCCCGCCCATGTGGGAGCCGGGTGTCGTGCTGTTCTCGAGCGACGAGCGGGACGCGCAGCCCGCCGAAAGCCCCATCGACGGCCAGTACCTGCGTCTCGAGCCGCACATCACCGGGTTCTTCGCCACCGATATCGAGATTGATTTCGTGCGGCCTCCCGTCGTGGGCGAGCGGCTCGGCCGGCGGGGCGGCGTGCTGAAATCCTGTGTGCCCAAGTGGACGTCCGTGGGCCGGGGGGCCTTCCTGACGCTCGAAGCTGAAGTGGTGACCGGGACGGGAGAGGTGGTGGCCAAGATACGCAACACGGTGTTCGCCTACGAGCCGGTGGGCCCTCCACCAGCGTGGGCGACCGGTGGTGACCTTTCATGAGACCCCAACGGTGCGTCGCTGACGTCGTCGTGGGCGACGAGATCGAACCTGTGGAGTTCCCGCTGACGGTCTACCGCCTGGTGATGGCGGCGGGGGCCAGTCGGGACTTCAACTCCATCCATCACAACTCCGAGTACGCCAAGGCGACCGGCGCTCCCGAGATGTACGCGGCGACGTCGTTCCTCCTCGGGACCTGGGAGAGAGCCATCCGGAACTACATCGGGCTGGCCGGCACCATCCGCTCCATCCGTGGCTTCCGCATGAAGAAGTTCAACCCGGTCGGGACGACGGTGGTCGTACGCGGTCGGGTTGCCGCGGCCTCCGAGGTCGACGGAGTTGGTCTCGTGGAGCTGGAGGTGTGGTGCGAGAACGGCGGCACCGTCACGGTGGGTCCGGGCGCGGCGACGGTGACGGTCCCGCTGAGCTGACGCTGCACCGCGTGAACGAAGCGGTGCCGCTCCCTACGGCGCGGCCTGGTGCCGTGGCCGACCTTCGAGGATGACCGACTTCGTCTCGAGGTAGGCCTCCAGCCCCCCATGGAGACCCTCGCGACCCACGCCCGACTGCTTGAAGCCCCCGAACGTCATGCCCAGGTCCGTCCGCATGGCGTTGTGCCCGACAGTGCCCGAACGCAGGCGACGGGCCACCTCGTAGGCTCGGTCGGCATCCGCGGTGAAGACCGACGCGTTGAGGCCGTAAATTGTGTCGTTGGCCATGGCGACCGCCTGGTCCTCGTCATCGGCCGCGATGACGCTCAGGACAGGCCCGAAGATCTCTTCCTGTGCGATGGTGGATCCGTTGTCCACGTTGGCGAACACCGTCGGCTCCACGTACCACCCGCGATCGAGCCCGGCAGGGCGTCCTCCGCCGGCGACCAGGGTGGCGCCTTGTGCGGTGCCCTTTGCCACGTAGCCCTCGACCCGGTCGCGCTGGCGGCGAGACGCCAGCGGCCCCATCTGCGTTTCGGGATCGAAGGGGTCGCCCACTCGGACGCCTGAGAACACAGCAGCGAGGGCCTCGGCCATCTCGTCGTGACGGCTCCTGGTCACGACGATCCGGGTCAGCGACGAGCAGACCTGCCCGGTCAAGAAGCACTCCGCGCCGGCGATTGCCATTGCTGCGGCACCGAGATCGGCGTCGTCGAGGACGACGGCGGCAGACTTGCCACCCAGCTCAAGGGTGTAGCGGGCCACCCGTTCGCTGCACAGGGCGCCAATTCGTCGGCCGGTTGCCGTGGACCCGGTGAACGAAATCTTGTCGACCCGCGGGTCCGTCACCAGCTGCTCGGAGATCTGGCGGTCCGCCGTGACGACGTTGATCACGCCCGGAGGAAGCCCGACGGCCTCAGCGGCCTCGGCAAAGAGGTACCCCTCTCCGGGTGCCTCGGGGGATGACTTGAGCACCACGGTGCATCCGGCCAGCAGGGCGGGAGCCACTTTGAAGGCGATGGAGCCGATCGGTGAGTTCCACGGCACGATGGCCCCGACCACGCCGACCGGTTCGCTCACGACGAGGCCGAAATCGCCGCCGGCCGTGGGCGGCACGGCCACCTCGAACGGATAGGTGTCGGCCATTGCCGCGAAGGAGTCGAAGGCCCAGATCGCGAAGGGGCCCATGGCGGCGGCCGTGGAGTGGAGCACCCCCGACTCGCGGGGCCAGATCTGTCCGAGGCTGTCCCCCGCGCCCCCATGGCCGCGCCGAGGGCGCGCAGGAAGTCCGCCCGCTCGGCGTGGCTGAGCCGCGGCCACGGTCCGTGATCGAACGCGGCGCGCGCCGCGCCGACGGCGCGGTCCATGTCTGCCCCCTGTGCTTCGGGCAGGCGGAAGTACAACTCGCCCGTGCTGGAGTCGTCGACCTCGATTGTCGAGCTCGACGACGGCGCCACCCATTCACCGCCGATGTAGAACCGATCGGTGTTCGTCAGCGGCACAGCATGGTTGGTGTCGATTGCCATGTGGGACCTCCCCCCTGTCCGGTTCCTTCGTTGTGGTCTTGCGCCCGTCGGTCGCCATGAATCCCTGGCGGTTGTGCGGCTCTACGGAGTGTCGAAGAGCACGGGCAATTCGCTCGGGGCGCGGAAGCTGAGCCCCCTGATGAACAGGTCACCGGCCTCGGGATCGAATCGCAGGTTGACCAGGCGATCGAGCACGGCGTTGAGGGCCACCCGCATCTCCATGCGCGCCAGGTGCATGCCGAGGCAGATGTGGGATCCGAACCCGAAGGCCATGTGGCCCTGCGGCTCACGGAAGATGTCGAATCGATCCGGTTCGGCCCAACGGGCCGGATCACGGTTGGCGCCCCCGATGCTCAACATGACCGGAGCTCCGGCCGGGATCGACGTGCCCTCGACCTCCGTCTCCAGGATGGCGAGCCGGCTGAGGCTGGTGATCGGCGCCTCCCAGCGCAACCCCTCCTCCACGGCGCGCGCCACCAGGCTCCGATCGTCACGCACCGCCGCCAGCTGCTCGGGGTTGGAGAGCAACCCGAACATCAGGTTGCTCGAGGAGCGGTACGTGGTCTCCGCTCCGGCGGGGAGCAGCAGTCGCAAGAAGGTGACGATCTCGACGTCCGTGAGCCGCTCGCCGTCGAGCTCGGCCTCGATCAGCGTGCTGATGATGTCGCCACGGGGCTCCTCGCGCCTCGCCGCGATGATCGCGGCGAAGTAGTCGTACAGCCACTGTGACGCGGCCATCCCGCGCTCGACGTCCGTGATGATGCCGATGAGCTCGGCCGCCTTGCGGGAGAAGTGCGGCAGGTCCTCCCTCGGGAGGCCCAGCATCTCTCCGATGACGTGGGTCGGGAACGGCCAGAAGAGCTCACGGACCAGTTCTGCGCGTCCCGTGTCGGCGAACTCGTCGATGTGACGTGCCACGATGGGCGCCACGACCTCGGCCTCCCAGCGTTCCATGGCCTTGGGCGAGAACGCCTTCTGGACCAGGGCGCGGTTGCGGTGATGCTCGGGTTCGTCCATCTCGATGATGGTGTGCCCCATGACGACGCCGGTGATCTTGGCCAGGAGCGACGACGAGTAGGCCTCGTTCTTCTTCAGGACGTGCTGGACCGCGTCGAAGGGCATCACGGTGTAGGGGGTTGCGTCGCCGATGAGCATGGCCTCGGCGGGCCGGTCCACCCCGAAGCGAGGCCATGTCGGTCCGACGTGGACGGGACACTCCTCGCGCAGCTCTCGGAGCACGGGGTAGGGATCGCGTACCTGTCCCACCCCGTTGGCTGCATCGAACGCGCCGAACGGGTCGTACTCGCCCTCGATATCGGTATCGAACACGGTTCAGAATTACCACAGGCTCCGGGGTCGTGCAACGGAGTGACGCGAGGCCAGGACCGTGCGCACGCCGTGCGCACGGCCGAGAAGGGCGCCGAGATCATCGGAGTGGACGCCTGCGCCCAGATCGAGCCGGTCAACTACCCGCTCCGAGGACCTCATGGAGACCCAACGCCTGGTCAAGGAACGGGGCCGGCGCGTGGTGACCCGCATCGCGGACGCGCGTGATCGCGAGGCGTTGCGGGCGGCGCTCCACGAGGGCGTCGCGGAATTGGGGGTCTCGAGGTCGTGGTCGCTCGAGCCGGTATCTGCCCCGTGGCGCCAAGCGACGACCCGCAGGACTTCATCGTCGCCGCCGACGTCGACCTCACCGGAGTCACGAACACGCTTGCCGTGAGCCCGCGTTCGGCCGGCCGGGGGGGGACGCCCTGTCCCAGAAACGATACATTCACATATCATGAAGAGTCAGCTTGGCTTACGGCCGCACACCGAGGCCGCAATCGTCGAGAAGGCGACCCGGGTGCTTGCCGAACGCCCGAACGCCACCATGCACGACATCGCCGCAGCGGTTGGCATGGGGCGTGCCACGCTGTACCGCTACTTCCCGACTCGGGAACGGCTCATTGAGACGCTGTCGGTCGCGGCCGCACGCGAGCTCGCCTCCCGCATCGAGACCGCCGGCCTCGACCTGGCTCCGGTCCCCGAGGGACTCCACCGGCTCTTCCGAGCCGTGCTCACCGTGGCGGACCACTATGTGATCTTCGTGGGCGTCCGACCGAACCCCGCCGGGCCGGCCGCCGAAGTGGCGGCACACGGGGTCAACGAGCCGGTGGTCGCCCTGTTCGAGCGGGGTGTCGACGACGGCACTCTGCGAGCTGACCTTGGAACCGAGGTGTTGGTGAGCTTGTTCGGGGGACTGGTGGTTGGCGCGATCGACGCTGGGCTGCCCCGCACAATTGGCATCGAACAGACTGCTGCCCTGATGGGGTCTGCGCTCCTCGACGGCATTCGGAGTCGCTCGTGAGGGGAAGGTGCCCTTCACCCCTCAGTGCCCGACGCGGGTCGGGCCCGGCTCACAGGTCGGTGCGCGGGTCGCCAGCGGCGCCGCCGGGCGCCTCCACGAGGGGCCGGATCATCGACTGCACGGTGTAAGACGCCACCAGGCGCTCGTCCCGGGTGAAGACGTGCCCCTCGCCGTGGGTCAGGCCCCGCCCAGCCCACGGCGAGGTGTTGGTGTAGAGCAGCCATTGGGTGAGGTCCACGTCGTCGTCATGGAAGGCCACCGTGGACTGCATGACGGCGGTGGAGAGGGAGACGTGCGCGGCGGCCAGGCCCACGCCGGCGTGGGGACGCATGGCGGCCGCGATCGTCCAGTGCGTGGTCGGGTGCGCCAGGAGCGCCGCCCGCAGTGCCGCGGTGGCGGGAGCGTCGCGGTACCGGGTCCACACGCAGATCTCGGGCGGCCCGACACGGTCGGGGTCGGAGTCGTAGGCGGCGTCGACCACTCGCAGCTCCCGACCGCTGACGCCGAAGTCGATCGGCACGGACTCCTCGGGTCCGGGCACCCGTGGCATGTCCGCGGCGTGGCGTACGGTCTCGGGGGCCCCGGCGTCGAGCAGCAGCAGGCCGACCGCCCGGAGGGACCCCTCCTGGTGGGCGCGCACCTCCACCGTCGAGAAGCTCCGGCCGTCTCGCACCACCTCGGTCACGAGGTCGACAGGGCTTCGGAACGACGCCGCCCTGCAGAACACCATGGACGCCGCGGTGACCCGCTTGTCGGGAACCGCCTTCGACCCGGCGACGACGGCCCCGGCCAGGAGTTGGCCGGCCTCGACCACGTCGCGATGGCTGGACCCGTATGCCGGCGCGACGTAGGACCGCTCGCCGACGGGTTGCACGTCGAGCAGGCGCACGAGGTCGGACTCGTCACCCCAGAGTGGGAAGCCGGTGCGCACGACCGAGCCGTCCGGCCAACGCTCGGTCACGACGACCGTGAGCCGCTCGTCGTAGAAGGAGACGTGCCCGGCGATTCCGGCGACCTCGGGGAACGGCGTGCGGTAGGTCCACACCACGTCCGCTTCGAGCAGCCCGGTGCCGACGAGGCTCCAGTAGTCGGCCTCGCCCTTGAAGGGGCACACGGTGTGATGGTCGCTCGGCTCGAACAGCTCCCAGCGGACGGCGTCCTCGGGGAAGTACAGCCGGTCCGCGTGGGCGAGCTCCTCGACCACGAGGCACTGCTCGCTCTCCGCCAACAACACGTCGCCCTGCCACACCTGTGCGGTGCCGGGGCAGGGCAGCAGGTCGATGCGGTAGTCGGGGTACCGGGGCCAGGCGGACTCGATCGACGTCACCGGGCCATCGTACGGTGGGGTCCGCGGGGCGCACCGTGGGATCCTCGGGGACCCCTCAGCGGGTGACGAGCGAGGCGGCCTCCAGGGTCCGGGCCAGGTTTCGCAGGAAGGTCCGCGCCACCAATTGAGCCCGCCGGCGGACCTCGCCAGGGGTGTCCCCGCCGAGGGAGCCCTCGCGTCGCCAGGTGCCGTCCAGCTCCAGCTCGGATCGCTGGTCGTCCACCTCGGACACCGCCAGCTCCCCTTCGAAGGTGCTCGTACCCTCCGAGTCGGTCATACGCCAGGTGATCAAGGCGGGCAGCCCGCGCTCCGCCCGGTGGCGTGAGCCGTCCGGTGCGATCGAGACCTGGGCGCCCTTCGTCCCGACGAGGTGTCCGAGTTCGGGGGACAGTCGGGCCAGCGCCACGGTGGTGTCGGCGGCGCTCATCTCGACGTGGGCCCGGTCCGACAGCACGACGGAGGTGGGGTGGGACCGGTGCGAGTCGCTCGGGACCGGGTACGTGCCGGCCGCGATGGCCTCGTCGCGTGCCGCCACCTCGCTCAAGGTGGTCCGGGCAAGGATCGTGCGCAGCTCCTGGGTCACATCGGCCCAGGTCTCGTGGAGTGGGCAGACCTCCTCCCATCGGCACGGCCCGGTGCTCAGGGCGCACCGCTCGGGACGCAGCGGGCCTTCGGCCGCCTCCACGACATCGAGGATGCTGATGCTGGCCGGGTCCCGGGTCAGCCGGTAGCCGCCCGCCTTGCCCGCTTTCGATTCCGCCAGTCCCGCCCGGACGAGATCGGACAGGATCTGGGCTGCGAAGGTGGCCGGGATCTCCGTGTGGGCGACGAGCTCGCGGATCTTGCGGTATCCGCCCTTCCCGTACTCACGGGCCAGGCACAGCGCGGCCCGCGTCACGTAGTCGCCCCGGCGTGACAGGGTCAGGTCCACTGTGCGAGCCCCTTCTCGTTCACGGGCACGATCCTATAGCCATGGACTCTACGATGAGGAGATAGTGTAAGGTTTTTGGCCCCGTACCCGGGGCAGAAACGACGGCGCCGCCGTGACGAGGGCGCCGCCGCCACCGGGCGTATCAGCACCGAGGGAGAAGTGATGGCGCAGTTCGACGTAGAGGACCTGACCCCGACATTCGGATCAGAGATACGGGGCCTCCGTCCCGAGGATGGGCTCGACGAAGAGGCACGACAGACCCTGCGGGCGGCGTTCGACGCCCGGGGACTCCTGCTCTTCCGAGACGTGCAGTTGAGCTACGAGTTCCAGGTCCTCGTGACCAACGTCGTGATCGGGGTCGACCACCCCGGTCCCATGGACCCCTACTACGTCTCCAACAAGGAGGAAGGTGGTGGCGCCCCGTTCGGGCGGCTGCCCTTCCACAGCGACATGATGTGGGTCGAGAACCCGGTGCAGGCGCTGTCGCTCTACGCCGTCGAGGTGAATCCGCCGACGTCCGAGACCATGTTCGTCAGTGCCACGCATGCCTGGGAGACCCTGCCCGGCGACCTCCGGGCCCGGGTGGCGGGCCTCCGGGCCGTGCACGGGAACCAGTCCGGCTACGCGTTGCGCGACGACGGGGGAGAGGGTGAGGTCCTCGTCTCGACCTTCGAGAAGGCGGAGACGATCGAGAAGCCCGTCGGCCTGCGACACCCCCGTACTGGTCGCACCATCTTGCACGTGACCCCCATGATGACGCAGCGGATCGCCGGGCTGCCCGACGACGAGAGCGAGGAGCTGCTGTCCGAGCTCTTCGCCCACCTCTACCGGCCCGACGGCATTGTGCACCACGACTGGCGTCGCCACGACCTGGTGCTCTGGGACAACCTGGCGACGCAGCACGCCCGTGGCGACGTGAAGATCGACGCCGGCGAGCGCACCCTGCGCAAGGCCTTCGCTCCGCTACCCTCGATGCGTGGACCAGCGCGGCGGCCCACCTTCACCAAGGCCGCGGTGTCCTGATCACGGCGACCGGGGTCACGACGCACGCGGCAGCGGCTTCCCCTAGCATGGGTCGCTGCCATACCATCTCGTCCTGAGCGGAGGAAGTGCTGATGCGTGTCGTCGTCGACTACGACCTGTGCGAGAGCAACGCCCTGTGCATGGGCATCGTTCCCGAGGTCTTCGAGGTGCGCGAGGACGACCTGCTCTACGTGCTCAAAGAGAATCCCCCCGAGGAGTTGCGGGACAAGGTGATCGAGGCGGTGCGTACCTGCCCCAAGGCAGCCATCTCCATCGAGGACTGACCGGGTCTGCACTGTCTGCGGCGTCGTCGACGATGAGCCCCCAGCTCACCCTCGCCGTCGTTCATGTCGGCGCCCGTGCCGCCGTGATTCCGCGTATGTAAAGATCGCTTGCCGCGCTTCGAAAGGATCGAGATGGCCGGGTATCTGGAGGGGAAGGTGGTGGCGGTCACGGGGGCCGGCCGTGGCATCGGCCGCGGTATCGCGCTCCTGGCGGCGTCCGAGGGGGCAAGCGTCGTCGTGGCCGACTACGGCGGTGCGGTGGACGCCCGGTCGGGCGCCACATCGGAGATCGCCGACGCCGTGGTCGCCGAGATCGAAGCAGCAGGTGGGAAGGCGGTGGCATCGGCCGAGGACGTCTCGACCATGGAGGGCGGCCGTCGCATCGTCCAGAACGCGCTCGACAGCTTCGGCCGGATCGACGGGATGGTGTGCAGCGCGGGAATCACCGTCACCAAGTACCTATGGGAGCTCACCGAGCAGGAATGGGACGACGTGATCGCCGTCCATCTCAAAGGTCACTTCAGCTGCTTCCAGGCCGCGGCCCGGGCGATGATGGAGCAGGGTTCGGGCAGCCTGGTGGCGATCAGCAGTGGTGCGGCGTTCACCAGCCCGCCCAATCTCGTCCCGTACTCGGCGGCGAAGGCCGGCGTGCTCGGACTCATGTGGAGCACGGCCAATTCGCTCGGTCGCCACGGCATCACGACCAACTGCGTGGTACCCAGCGCGGCGACGCGCATGTCCGACAGCATCTACGGGAACGCCGAGTGGCTGAGCGACCAGGTCGGACAGACCATCCGCAGCGACCTGGCGGAGGGCACCTACCGCGATCCGTCCCACGTCGCTCCGACGGCCGTCTACCTGTTGAGCGACGAGGCGCGCGAGATCAACGGCCAGGTGTTCCTGGCGCAGGGATACGAGGTTCAGCACCTGGGGCGGATCGTGTGGGACAAATCCATGACCAACACCGGGCCATGGGACGTGGCGACGATCGCGGAGCGCCTGCCCAGGGAGCTCGGGCCCATCCTCAAACTGCCGCCGATACCGTTTCCCGAGAAGCGGAACTGAGGGCAGCCAGACACCTATGTCCGAGCATGTGACCGGAAAGACAAATCGATCGGAAAGGGATGACAGATGGCACAAACGGTGAACCTTGAGAGCTCCGGCTCCACCATGGGTCTGTACGAAGTCGAGCCAGAGGGAACGCCGCGGGGAGCGATCCTCGTGGTCCAGGAGGCCTTTGGCGTCAACGACCACATTCAGGACATCTGCCGCCGCTTTGCGGCGGAGGGCTACGTCGCGGTCGCGCCGCACCTGTTCCACCGCACCGGAGACCCCATCATCGACTATGAGGACATGCAGACGGTGATGCAGCACATCATGCAGCTGCGGGCCGACGGGATCGAGGCGGACCTCACCGCAACGCTCGACTATCTCGCCGGCAAGGGCTTCGAGAAGCCCCAGATCGGTGTCGTCGGCTTCTGCCTGGGGGGCAGCGTCTCGTACCTGGCGGCGGCTCGCTGGCAGCTCGGCGCCGCCGTCTCGTTCTACGGAGGCGGGATCGCCGAGGGGCGTTTCGGCATTCCTCCGCTGGTGGAGCTCGGGCCCGGTCTCAAGACCCCGTGGCTCGGCTTGTTCGGCGACCAGGACCAGACCATCCGGCCGGATCAGGTCGAGGCGTTGCGTACCGCGACCGAGAAGGCCCCGGTGCCGACCGAGATCGTCCGGTACCCCGACGCCGACCACGGGTTCCACTGTGACGCGCGGTCCTCGTACCACGAGGCGTCGGCGAAGGATGGCTGGCGGCGCACGCTCGAGTGGTACGGCAGTCATCTCCAGTAGGGATGACGGCAGCTGTGACTCAGTGGTACGAGTAGAAGCCCTGCCCGCTCTTGCGCCCGCACAGTCCTGCGTCGACCATGCGGGAAAGCAGCGGCGGGGGTGAGAACAGCGGCTCCTTGAACTCCTCGTAGAGCGACTCGGCCACCGACTTCGTCGTGTCAAGGCCGATGAGGTCGGCCAGGCGCAGTGGTCCCATCGGGTGGGCGCAGCCTTCCACGAAGGCCGTGTCGATGTCCTCGGGCGATGAGAACCCCGACTCGACCATGCGGATGGCCGAGAGGATGAACGGGATGAGGAGCGCGTTCACGACGAAACCGGCGCGATCGGGCGAGAGGATGACGACCTTCTCCAGCTGGTCGGCCGCGAACGCCCGTGTGCGTTCACGGGTCTCGTCGCTCGTGAGGAGTGAGGTGACGAGCTCTACGAGTCGCAGCACCGGCACGGGGTTGAAGAAGTGCAGTCCGATGACCTGTTCCGGGCGTGCCGTGGCCATCGCCAGCTTCATGATCGGGATTGACGACGTGTTCGACGCCAGGATCGCCGCCGGGTCCGACACGACCTTGTCGAGACGGCCGAAGAGCTCGGCCTTGGCCTGCTCCTCCTCGACGATGGCCTCGACGACGAGCTCGCGGTCGGCCAGGTCGTCGAGCACCGCTGTGAACTGCAGGTGACCGAGGGCCTCGTCGCATGCATCGGCTTTGAGTTTCCCGCTGGACACTGCCCGTTCCAGCGACTTCTCCACCCGGCGCCGGCCGGCTGCCACGGCCGCCTCGTCCACCTCGTAGACCACCGTGTCGAGCCCCGATCGTGCGAACACCTCTGCGATGCCCGATCCCATCAGGCCGCACCCGGCGACGCCGGTTCGCGTCAATGGCGACACGTCGAACCTCCTCCCATGATCGCCGTGCCGGTGCCCCCCCATTTCGAGGGGTCGTCCGTCGATCGGCGAAATACTCGGGAGCCAGAGTATCGGATACCCGGTGAAATGGACGGATGCCCTAGTCGGATGCCTCGAAGTCACCCGCCGCCATCCGCAACGGCGTCAGGACGTCGACCAACTGGTGCAGCTGTTGTTCGTCGAGGTTCTCGACACCGAAACGGATCTTGTTGACCGCCCTGGTGGCCCGTGATGCCAACTCGCGACCCTCAGGGGTGATTCGAGCGAGGGTGATCCGTCGGTCGGTCGGGTGTGGGGTGCGCGCCAGCAACCCAGCGTCTTCGAGTCGATCGACGATGTTGGTGACGCTCGTCGGGTGGATCATCAGCCGGGGGCCCATCTTGCTCAGGGGCATCTCGCCGCGTTTGGTGAACGTCAGCATGACCAGGGCCTCGTAGCGGGCAAACGTCAGCTCGAATTGCCGGAGCACCTCATCGACCGCGCTCAGGACGATCTGCTGGGCTCGCATGATGGAGGTGGCTGCGGTCATGGCCGCCGCGGCGCTCGGCCAGCGACTCTGCCACTGACGTTCCGCTTCGGCGATCGGATCGAACGGAAGCCGCGGCGCCATCCGTCCGGATCGTAGCCGCTGCGCGCGACGCGGTTGACCTATCCCCGACTCTGGGAAATCATAGGTATGACTCCGACGTGCCGACGGAGGACACAGCAACTGCCCCCCCCAGTCCCTCCTGTGTCCTCCTTCGGCGGGCCGAGCGTCACGACGGCGGGGGTGCCGGTACGCCGGCCCCCGCAGTGACCGCGTGACGGATCCTGCCTTCAGGCCAAGGCGAGCTCGGCCGGCTCCTCACCGTCGTCGAGTGCGGTGGCCTCTCCGGTGCCCGGGCGACCCTGTCGTACCAGCGCGAAGGCGACGAGGGCGGCGACAGCCATGACGGCTGCGCTGAAGGTGAAGGCGGTCGTGTACCCGTGGATGGCGCCGGCGGTACGGGCGGCAGCCGAGGTCCCGTGCGACGCGAGGTAGGCCACCGTCGCCGATGTGGCGATCGTGTTGATGAGGGCGGCCCCCATGGTGCCTCCTGTCTGCTGGGTGGAATTGACCAGCGCGCTGGCCACTCCGGCGTCGGCCGGTCGGACCCCGATGAGCGCGGTGCTGCTCATCGGCACGAAGGTGAGGCCGAGGCCGAAGCTGACGAGGACCATCGCAGGCAACACGACGGAGGCGTATGTCGAGTGGACGCCGAGTGTGCTGAACAGCACCAGGCCGAGTCCGCTGGTCAGCGCGCCGCAAGTCATGAGTGTCCGAGGACCGAAGCGCGGGAGCAGCCGGCTGGCGGCCGTGGCCCCCGTGATGACGCCCAGGGAGAAGGGGAGGAAGGCGAACCCACTTCTCATGGCCGAGTAGTGCAGCGTGCCCTGGAAGTAGTAGGTCAGCGACAAGAAGGTGCCGAGCAGCGCCGTGCCCACCAGCAGCGAGGTCAGGAACGATCCACCACGGGTCCGGTTGAGCACCACCCGCATGGGGAGAAGGGGGTGCTCGGCGCGGGACTCAATGAGCACGAACGACACCAGCAGCACTGCGGCCGCGGCGAAGAGCGTGAGCGTCACCGACGAACCCCAGCCGTCGGTGCCGGCCTTGGTGAAGGCGTAGACGAGGGCGAGGAGACCTCCCGTCACCGTGGCGGCTCCGGGCAGGTCGTAGCCATGGTTGGAGGGGCTCCGGCTCTCGGAGACCACCCGCAGTGCGGCAAGCGCCGTGCCCACGGCGATGGGGACGTTGATCAGCAGCGTCCAGCGCCACGAGGCGAATTCGGTGAGGAACCCACCGAGGATCAGCCCCACGGCTGCGCCGCTTCCGGCGATGGCGCCGTACACGCCGAAGGCACGAGCGCGCTCGTGGGGCTCGGTGAAGGCGACGGTCAGCAACGAGAGCGCGGCGGGGGCCATGACCGCGGCGAAGGCACCCTGGAGCGCCCGGGCGCCGAAGAGCATGGCCGAGTTCTGGGCCAGCCCACCCAGGGCAGACGCCGCGGCGAACCCGACCAGACTCACCACGAACATCCGCTTGCGTCCGAAGTAGTCGGCGATGCGGCCACCGAGCAGGAGGAGGCCGGCGAACGAGAGGGTGTACGCCGTCAGCATCCACTGGCGGTTGGCGGTCGAGATGTGAAGCGCCCGCTGGGCCGAGGGAAGGGCGATGATCACGACCGAGGCGTCCAGCACGACCATGAGCTGCGCCACGCCGATCACGACAAGGGACCGGAACCGTCGGGGGTCGGCGCCGGCGGGTGTGGCGGTGGACCCGCCGGTGCTCTCGAGTGTGGAGGTCATCGGACCTGTTCTTCTCCTGTGTGGTTTCTCTGGTGGGTCCTGTCTCACCGTGCTGGCTGGCCACGGGGACGAGGGTCTGGCAGCGGGGGCGATGGAGCCCTACAATCGGAGGCGGAGTTCTGGTTCCACTTAGACTATACGGAATCACTGTTCCGTTTGTCAACGGGGAGGCACCGGTGGGCCGAGAAACGAACGAGGGGGTCCGCGGGAAGGTCGTGGCCGGCTCGGCACGGCCGCTGCGGGCCGATGCCCAGCGCAACCGGGCGCGCGTCCTCGAAGCGGCCGAGGTCGTCTTCGCGTCAGAGGGAATCGATGCGCCAGTCGATGTCATCGCCGAGAAGGCGGGTGTCGGTGTCGGGACGCTGTACCGGCACTTTCCCACCAAGGAGCGCCTGTGCGAGGCCATTCTGCTCGAACGACTCTCGGCGCTGACGCTCGATGCCTGCGCGCTCTCGGAGGCGGAGGATCCCGCCCAGGCGCTGTTCGGCTTTCTGGCCCACGTGGTCGACGAGAGCGCGGCCAAGCGCGACCTGATCGCCGCCGTGATGGGCGCCGGCATGGGCTTTGAGGAGTCCTCCGCCGTAGTGAAGGAGCAGCTGCGCGCTGCGGTCGAAGTGCTGCTCCAGCGGGCTCAGGTGGCGGGAGCCGTCCGCATGGACGTCACCGCGTCGACCGTGATGACCCTCGTCGGAGCGACCTGCCAGGCTGCGGCACAGCACGACGCCCCCCCGGAGGACCTCTTGGCCATCGTCTGTGACGGGTTGCGCGTCCGCCCGTGACGATCGGCGGTCAGGCGGACGTTGCGCCCCTCCACTGGCGCTCGAAGGGGAGGCGCCATTTCCGCGGCGCGATCAGGTCGGAGATCTCGGGCGGTCCCCATCCACCTTTGGGGTAGGACTCGACGGGGGGTGGGTGCTCGAGGAGCGGCGTCGACACCTCCCAGAGGCGCTCGATGCCCTCGGCGGTGTTGAACAGGGTGCGGTCGCCAACCATGGCATCGTGGATCAGCCGCTCGTAGGCCTCGAGCACGTCGGCGTCCTCACCCGTCTCGTGCAGCGCGAACTGCAGGCTCAGCTTCTCGAGCTTCATTCCCGGTCCGGGCTTCTTCCCGTAGAACGACAGTGAGAGCTTGGAGGAGTCGGCCAGGTCGAAGGTCAAGTGGTCCGGCCCCTGGGCGCCCACGCCGGAGTTGGCCGGGAACATCGACTTGGGGGGCTCCCGGAACGCGATCGAGATGATCCGCTCACCGCTCCCGAGCTGCTTGCCCGTACGGAGGTAGAAGGGGACTCCGGCCCAGCGCCAGTTGTCGATCTCGCAGCACAGGGCGATGAAGGTCTCGGTGTCCGAATCCGGGGCGACGCCCGGGATGTCGCGGTATCCGTCGTACTGACCCCGTACCACCTGCGTGACGTCGAGCGGGCGCATGGACCGGAAGACCTTGTTCTTTTCCTCCCCGATGGCGTCGGGGGCGAGGGCGGTCGGCGGCTCCATGGCCATGAAGGCCAGGATCTGGAAGAGGTGTGTCACCACCATGTCCTTGAACGCACCGGTGGCCTCGTAGAACTTGACCCGATCGTCGACCGAGAGCGTCTCGGGCACGTCGATCTGCACATGGTCGATGTGGTCCCTGTTCCAGATGGGCTCGAACAATCCGTTGGCGAAACGGAAGGCAAGGATGTTCTGGGCCGCCTCCTTGCCCAAGAAGTGGTCGATGCGGAAAATCTGCTCCTCGTCGAAGTACTGGTGCAGCATGTCGTTGAGCGCGACCGCGCTGGCCAGGTCGGTGCCGAAGGGCTTCTCCATCACCACGCGGGACCGTTCCACGAGCTTGGCGTCGGCCAGCATCTGGATCACCTCGCGGTCGGCCGCCGGCGGGATGCTCAGGTAATGCAGCCGCCGCACGTCCCCGCCGATCTCGTCCTCGGCGCGCGTGACGGCCTCAGCGAGCTCCGTCGCGCCGGCAGTCGTCGGGACGAACGAGAGCCGCTTCTCGAAATTCGCCCACTGCAGCAGCGAGATCTTCCCGGTGGCGAACTGGTCACATGCGTTACGAGCGAGGTGACGGAATTCCTCGTCGCTGAGCGTGCTGGTCGAGCTGCCCACGATCCGGTACTCGGGCATCATCCCCGTCATCGACAGGTGGAGGAGGCCCGGGAGCAGTTTGCGGGCCGCCAGGTCTCCGGTGGCCCCGAAGAGCACGATCACATGGGGGTCGAGCGGGCTCGCCCCGGTCTCGGGCGCGCCGATTTCGCCGTGCTCGATGATCTCCGTCATGGCATGGTCAGCCTTCCGCGAACGGGTTGCGTACCACCGTGACTCTATTGGGTGCTCCGCACCGGGCTTCTCACCCGCGCACAGGCGCGGGCACGCCGCCAACCAGCTCCGCGTAGAGATCCGGGTGGCGCTCGTCCTCGAGAACGGCCGACAGTCCCTCCCGCCGATGGGCCAGCTGGAGGTCGATGCGGTGCACCAAGAGCTCCGCCGGGCTGGCCCGGCCCGGTACGGCGGCGCTCGCCTGGGCCACGACCGTGCCCGTGGGAGCGATGATCCTGCTGGCACCCAGCAACGTCGAGGCGTGGTGGGAACCGGCCTGGTTGGCCTGGACCCACCACTGGCTGTTGGTCAGCGCGGTCGAGGGCTGGAGAAGGTCCCAGGCCGGCGCGGTCTCCACCTCACACGCCGAGGGGGCCAGCACCAGGCGGGCCCCGCGCAGGGCGAGGGCGCGCGCCACCTCGGGAAAATCGGCGTCGAAGCCGACGACGAGACCGACCCGACCCAGCGTCGGATCGTCGAACGAGGTGAGTCGCTGGCCCGGGGTGAACACGGCGTGTTCACGGGTGGGCCGATAGAGATGCGCCTTGCGATGCCATGCCGCCAGCTCCCCGCGGGGAGTGAAGACCAGCGCGGTGTCGTAGACCAGGCCGCCCTCGCCCAGCTCGGGGACGCTGCCCGCGACCAGGAACAAGTCGTGGCGGTGTGCCGCCTCAGCCAGCTGGGCCGCCCGCGGACCGTCCCGCGGTTCGGCGTCGCGCCGAACGTCGTCGACCATGGTCTCGGGGTTGTAGCCGCATGACCACAGCTCGGGCAGGACGAGCAGCTCGACGCCGCGCCCGGCGGCGCTGGCCACCATGCTCAGGGCCACCGACAGGTTCTGCTTGGGCTCACCGGGGGCGGAAAGCCATTGGGCCACACCGACCAGAAGGTCTCGTTTCACGTCCCCACCAGGTTCACCGACTCTCGATTGCCACGGCCGTGTGACGACGCTAAGGCTGCAACGTTCGGGAACGGTTTCCCCGCTGTGAATGGACTGTTACAAGGGCAATGACGGTGGCGGACGCAATGCCATGGCGGTCAGCAGTTCGTAGAGCACGTGCGAGGCGGCGATCGCGGTGATCTCGGATTGGTCGTACGCCGGAGCCACCTCCACGATGTCGCCACCGACGATGGCGACCGGTGCCAGTGAGCGGATCAGGCCCAACAGCTCGCGGCTGGTCAGTCCACCCGCTTCGGGTGTGCCCGTGCCCGGTGCGTGGGCGGGGTCCAGCACGTCGATGTCGACGGATACGTACACGGCAGCGTCACCCACCCGTTCCCGGATTCGCTGCGCCACCACGGCAACGCCTTCCGATCCGACCTCGTCGGTCGTGATCTGGGCGAAGCCCATGTGTGCGTCCTCGGTGAGGTCCGTCTCCGCGTACAGCGGCCCTCGCAGTCCCACGTGCGTACCGCGCTCCGGGCACAAGAGGCCCTCCTCCCAGGCCCGCCGGAAGGGGGTGCCGTGGGTGAAGCGCTGTCCGAAGTAGGTGTCCCACGTGTCGAGGTGGGCGTCGAAGTGCACCAGGGCGAGGGGGCCGTGCCGTGACGCCGTGGCCCGAAGCAAGGGCAGGGCGATGGTGTGGTCCCCTCCCACTGCCACGAGCCGGCGCCCCGAACCGAGCAGTGCGCTCGCCCCCTCCTCTATCTGGGCCACGGCTTCGGCGGGACCGAACGGTGTGCAGTCGATGTCCCCGGCGTCGACCACCTGGGCCAGCTCGAACGGCAGGGCTTCCCGGACGGGGTTGTAGGGCCGGAGCAGTCGTGATGCCTGGCGGACCGCAGTCGGGCCGAAGCGTGCCCCGGGCCGGTAGCTGGTGCCTCCGTCGAACGGCACGCCGACGATGGCGATGTCCCAGCGCCCCACCTGCTCGGTGGTGGGGAGGCGGGCGAAGGTCGTGAGGCCGGCGAAGCGGGGGGAGGTCGTTGCGTCCGCCGGCCCCACCCGTGGCGCGGGCCCGACCGGGTCCGCCGGGCCCGCAGGATCCACGGGGTTGCCGGATCGGGCCACGAGTCAGTCCCCGAGAGCCTGCAAGACGAGGGCCCGCAGCTGTTCGCGGAACGGGTACGTCCCTGAGGGGAAGAGCTGGGTCATGAAGACGACGACGAGGTCTTCCGCCGGGTCGACCCAGAACGTCGTGCTGGCCGAACCGCCCCAGTAGTACTCGCCGGGCGATCCCGCCATGGCGGTCGCGGCGGGCCCGAGACCGATGGCGAAGCCCAGACCGAACCCGGTGCCCTCGTATCCCGCTTCCCCGAAGCCTCCGACGGCGAGCTCCTGCAGTGTGGCACCACCCGGCAGGTGGTTGACCGTCATCACTTCGAGCGTCTTGCGTCCGAGGATGCGACGGCCGGCCAGCTGTCCGCCTTCCACCAGCATCCGGCTGAAGGCGAGGTAGTCGTGGCTGGTGGAGACCAGGCCGAGGGACCCTGAGAGGTAGGACCGGGGATGAAGGACGCCTTGGGCGTACTGACCCAGCATCGGGCGCGGTGGTCGCTCCGGTTGGAAGCGATAGCAGGTGGCCAGTCGATCGTGTTGGTCGTCGGGCACGAAGAACCCGGTGTCCACCATGTCCAGCGGCTCGAAGATCTCTTGGCGCAGGTAGTCGTCGAAGCGCAATCCCGACAGGACCTCGACGAGCCGTGCGACCACGTCCGTCGAGATCCCGTAGTTCCACCGGCTGCCCGGCTGGAACTTGAGCGGATGTTCGGCGAGGAGCTCCGTGACGCTCTCGAGCGTCTCGGGTGCTTCCCTGGCCGCGGCCGCACGGGCCTCGACGAACCTGGCGTCGATCGGGTTGTCGGGGAACAGGCCGCCGGCCAAACCTGAGGTGTGCGTCAGCAGGTCACGCACCCTGACCGGCCGCTCGGGGGTGGCCACGGTGACCGTTCCGTCGGCCTGCACCCCCCCCACCTTCTGCCCACGCCATGAGGGGATGTAACGGTCCACATGGTCCAGCAGTCCGAACGCCCCCCGTTCGTAGAGCTGCATGAGCGCAACCGACGCAACGGGTTTCGTCATGGAGTAGATACGGAAGATCGTGTCCTCGGCCACGGGGATGCCCCGTTCGCGATCGGCCAACCCGAGTGAGCGGTGGTAGGCGACGTGCCCGCCCCGGACCACGGTGATCTGGCAGCCCGGGATCTTCCCCGGTTCGACGTACCTGGTGGTGAAGTGCTCGGTGATGCGCTCGAGACGGGTCTCGCTCATGCCCGCCTTGTCCGGATCGACCTCCACCATCTCCCCTTCCCTTCGCCGAGACCCGACGGGGCAAGACCTTCGCCACCTTAGGCACACGTCGCCGACCGGTGGTCGGCCCATGCAGGCGTATGCAGATCTTCATGCATACGCATCCGGGTCAACCAAGGGGGAAATGGGGCCTTCGGGATCCCATTCGGCCGTATACGCGCGCTCGTATACGCGCTGATGGCGCCCAGCGAAGGACGGAGCGGGGTGTGCGGTATGCATATTCATGCATTTCACCGCATAGATGGATGGTCGAAACGAGCGGGGTGAGGCATGGACTGTCGACGGAAAGGTGCACGCCACAGAGGGCGCCCCGTTGACGATTTATTGATGCGGTGGTGAGCCGCGTTCACACGGCGTTGACGCGAGTGCCGACAACATCTCGGCCATGGCTGATTTTCTCGCAGTAATGGGGATCGTCGCGTTCGTCGCGGCGTTCCTGGGCCTCATCTGGTGCTTGGAGCGGGTATGACCTGGGTCCAGGGCGTTCTGCTCGGCATCTCCATCGCGTTGTTCATCTACCTGGGCATCGCCATGTTCAAGCCCGAGTGGTTCTGATCTGACATGGGCTTCTTCTGGACCATCGTCGTCCTGATCATCACTCTGGGCCTTGCCTGGCGGTACCTGGGCTCATATATGGCCGCCGTCTTCGACGGCCGCGTGACCTTCCTCGCCTGGGCCGAGCGGCCGTTCTACCGACTCCTCGGCACCAGCCCGGACAAGGAGCAGTCCTGGAAGCGCTACGCCGGCTCCACCGTCGTTTTCTCCGGCGTCTTCCTCGTCGTCGGCTACGTGCTGATGCGGATCCAGGGGTCGCTGCCGCTCAACCCCCAGCACTTCGGTGGGGTCACCCAGGCGCTCGACTTCAACGCGATCGTGTCGTTCATGACGAACACGAACTGGCAGAACTACGGCGGCGAGACGACCATGTCGTACTTCTCGCAGATCGGCGTGCTCACCGTGCAGCAGTTCGTGAGCGCTGCGGTCGGCATCGCCGTGGCCATCGCCGTGACGCGGGGCTTCTCCCGGCGGAACTCGCCAACCATCGGCAACTTCTGGGTCGACATGACTCGGTGCTGCCTCTACATCCTCCTGCCGATCGCCTTCGTCGCCGGGATCGTGATGGTCGCCTCGGGCGCGGTGCAGACCCTCGCCGGCCCCGTGTCGGTCCACAATGCGATGAACGGCGTCACGCAGACCATCCCGCGGGGACCGGCCGGGTTCATGGGGCCGATCATGCAGCTGGGAACCAACGGTGGCGGGTTCTTCAACGTCGACCTGGGCCACCCGCTCGAGAACCCCACGGGGCTCACGAATTTCATCTACATCTGGCTGACCCTGTCCATCCCGTTTGCGCTGACGTACACGTTCGGCAAGATGGTGGGGAGCATCCGCCACGGCGTCGCCCTGCTGATCGCCATGGTGTTGATCTTCGGCACGTGGGTCGGCTTCACCGCCTACGCCGAGCACCAGAACAACCCGGCGGTCGCGGCGGCCGGGGTGCATTCCACGGTGGGCAACACGAATGGCAAGAACGCCGAGTTCGGCGACACGACGAGTGCGTTGTTCAACGTCTCGATGACCCAGACTTCGGACGGCGCGGTGGACAGCGCAACGGACTCCTACAACCCGATCGGCGGCTTCGGCCCGATGTCCGGCATGATGCTCGGCGAGGTGACTCCTGGTGGGACCGGGAGCGGTCTCTACACCATCCTCATCTATGCCGTCATCGCGACCTTCATCGGCGGTCTCATGATCGGCCGAACACCGGAGTACCTGGGCAAGAAGATCCAGGCCCGGGAGGTGAAGCTCGCCGGTCTGGCGGCACTCGTGATGCCCGTCATCGTGCTCGTGCTCACGGCGATAGCGGTGTCGCTCCATGCCGGGCGGGCCGGCCCGCTCAACGCCGGTCCCCATGGGTTCAGTGAGATCCTCTACGCGCTGACGTCGCAGGGCAACAACAACGGTTCGGCCATGGCCGGACTCAGCGGGAACACGGCCTTCTACAACACCATCGGTGCCATCGACATGTTGATCGGCCGCTTCGGGGTGATGATCCCGGCCCTTGCGCTCGGAGGCGTCCTGGCTGCCAAGAACGTCGTGCCCGCGTCGTTGGGGACGTTCCGCACCGACAACGGGATGTTCGTCGGGCTGACCATCGGCGTCATCATCATCATCGGCGGCCTGACATTCTTCCCCGCCGTCTCGCTCGGCCCCATCGTCGAGCAGCTCAGCCACGGAAAGTTCTTCTAATGACGACAATGACAACACCTGCTCACGCGGAACCGAGCAACTTGCCGCACGGCGTCGGGGGGTCACGGAGCCTCTTTGACCGGCAGATCATGGGTCGGGCGTTGATCGACGCCTTCAAGAAGCTTGACCCTCGGATCCAGATCAAGAACCCAGTCATGTTCGTCGTGCTCGTTGGCACCGTCATCACCCTGATCGAGTCGATCGCGCACCCGGGCAAGTTCGACTGGTTGATCACGTTCTGGCTCTTCCTCACCGTGATCTTCGCCAACTTCGCGGAGGCCATGGCCGAGGGGCGGGGCAAGGCGCAGGCGGACACGTTGCGCCGGATGCGGGCCGAGACAGAGGCCCGCCGTCTCACCTCCGACGGAACTGAGGAGCGGGTGGCGGCTTCGGCCTTGGCCAAGGGAGACCGGGTGGTCTGCGAGGCCGGTGACTTGATCCCCTCGGACGGAGAGATCGTGGAAGGCATCGCCTCGGTCGATGAGTCCGCCATCACGGGCGAGTCGGCGCCGGTCATCCGTGAGTCCGGAGGCGACCGCTCCGCCGTCACCGGCGGTACCAGGGTGCTGTCCGACCGCATTGTGGTGCGCATCACCGCGGAACGGGGTCACACCTTCCTCGACCGCATGATCACCCTGGTGGAGGGAGCAAATCGACAGAGGACGCCAAATGAGATCGCCCTCACCATCCTCCTCTCGGTGCTCACGATCGTGTTCATCCCGGTTGTCGTGACGCTGCAGGCCTTCGGGCACTACTCCGGCGCGACCGTCTCGGTCGTCATCCTCGTCTCCCTGCTGGTCTGCCTGATCCCGACCACCATCGGCGCTCTCCTCTCGGCCATCGGCATTGCGGGGATGGACCGCCTCGTGCAGCGCAACGTGCTCGCCATGAGCGGGCGCGCCGTGGAGGCGGCGGGCGACGTGCAGACGCTCCTGCTCGACAAGACGGGCACCATCACGCTGGGTAACCGGATGGCCTCGGCCTTCTACCCGGCCCATGGGCACACGGAGGAGGAGGTGGCGGATGCCGCCCAGCTCGCGTCCTTGGCCGATGAGACCCCCGAAGGAAGATCCATCGTGGTCCTGGCGAAGGAGCGCTTCGGCATCCGCGAGCGCGAGCTGTCGGGCCAGCATGAGTTCGTCCCTTTCTCGGCCACGACGAGGATGTCCGGGCTCGACATGGACGGGCGGCAGATCCGCAAGGGTGCCGCTGAATCCGTGCGTGGCTGGGTCGTCGAGCAGGGGGGCACGCCCCCTGCAGGGCTTCAAGAGATCGTCGACCGAATCGCCCGGAGTGGGTCCACCCCTCTGGTCGTGGCGGACGGTCCGGTCATCCTCGGGGTCATCGAACTCAAAGACGTGGTGAAGACCGGGATCCGGGAGAAGTTCGACGACATGCGGCAGATGGGGATCCGCACCGTCATGATCACCGGCGACAACCCCCTCACCGCGGCTGCCATCGCCCAGGAGGCCGGCGTCGACGACTTCTTGGCAGAGGCCACCCCGGAGGCCAAGCTCGACCTCATCCGTCACGAGCAGGAGGGCGGGAAACTCGTCGCCATGACCGGTGACGGTACCAACGACGCACCCGCGCTGGCCCAGGCCGACGTCGGTGTGGCGATGAACACCGGGACGACGGCGGCGAAGGAGGCCGGGAACATGGTCGACCTCGACTCCAACCCGACCAAGCTGATCGACGTCGTCGAGATCGGCAAGCAGCTCCTCATCACCCGCGGATCACTCACGACATTCTCCATCGCCAACGACGTGGCCAAGTACTTCGCCATCATCCCGGCGCTCTTCGTGGCGACCTACCCGCAGCTGAACTCGCTCAACATCATGAAGCTGCACAGCCCGGAGAGCGCCGTGCTCTCAGCGGTGATCTTCAACGCCCTCGTCATCGTGGCACTCATCCCCCTGGCACTGCGGGGTGTCAAGTTCAGGGCGACATCCGCCGCCGCCATCCTGCGGCGCAACGTCGTGATCTACGGCATCGGAGGAATCATCGTCCCCTTCATCTTCATCAAGCTCATCGACCTCATCCTGGTCGCCCTACACGCCTACTGATTCGCGAGATCCCATGATCACGAACATCCGTCGCTCCATCGTCACCGTCGTCGTCTTCACGGCCTTCTTCGGATTCCTCTACGCCTTCGCCGGCACGGGGGTCGCCCAGGCCTTCTTCCGAGGCCAGGCTGACGGCTCGCTCACGGCGAGCGGTTCCCGGCTCATTGGCCAGGACTGGTCGAAGACTCGCTGCCCTGGCCACCTGCTGGGCAGCTGCGTGTTCCAGGGACGTCCCGACAACCTGGGGCCGTACTCCGATGTGGGGAAGTACGCGGGTAACAGCCCGGTCGGCCACCCGGGCGACAACCCCCTGGTGGCGAACGGCGTCGCCGGCGGTTCGGGCACCACGAACCTGGGGCCGCGGTCCCAGGAGCTCCTCAACTACACGAAGGAGCTGGTCGCGTACTGGCACAGTCGCGGCGTCAACCCCACGCCCGACCTGGTCACCACCTCAGCGAGCGGTCTGGACCCGGACATCACGCCGCAGGACGCCAACGCCGAGATCCCGATGGTCTCGCGTGCGACGGGGATCTCGCCCTCTCGATTGAGGAGCCTGATCAACCAGCAAACGCAGGGCGCGCAGCTCGGCTTCTTGGGCTCTCCCTTCGTCAATGTGTTGCAGTTGAATGAGGCGCTTGCCAAACTCACCTCGAGGTGATCGCGACGATCTCGTCTGCGGCGCCTCGCCGCCGGACGACCCTGTGGGGCGACATCGTCTCACTGGTGAGTTCCGAGGCCCCCCGCGTTCGCACGGACGCCACGATCAGCGACGGCACGGGGACGCTGGTGCTCCGCTTCGTCGGCCGTGCGTGGGTGCCGGGCCTAGAGGTGGGCCGTCGGCTCGTCGTCGACGGGACGCCTGGATACGTGAGTGGGGAGCTCGTGATGCTCAACCCGCTCTACTCGTTCGTCGGTCTCTCTGACGAGGAGGAGGGCGGAGGCCCTGCCAGCAGCTGGTAGCCGATGCCGGGGATCGTCCGCAGGATGTGGCCGTCGTCGTCCCCCAGCTTCTTGCGTAGCCGGTGGGTGTAGACCCTGACGTAGTTCGACTCGGCTCCGTAGCCGGGACCCCATACGTCCTTGAGGATCATGTGATGCGTGCAGACCTTGCCGGCGTTTCGCGCAAGGTAGGCCAGCAACTCGAACTCCTTGGCCGTCAACGGGAGCGATTGCCCGGACAAGGTAGCCATGTGGTGGACGAGATCGACCTCGAGCTCACCGATATCAAGGACCGTCACCTGTTCGTGGTTGGCCGCGCCCATCGTCCCGTGACGGAGTGCCACGCGGAGGCGGGCCTCCAGCTCGGCCATCCCGAACGGCTTGGTGACGAAGTCATCCGCCCCACAGTCGAGCGCCTCGACCTTGCGCCGTTCGTCACCATAGGCGGACAGGACGACGATGGGCACGGCCGAAAAGGCGCGGATGCGCCGGCACACCTCGACCCCGTCGAGGTCCGGCAGCCCCAGGTCCAAGATGACCAGGTCCGGTACGGCGAGCGCCACCTGCTGAACTGCATCGCTGCCGGTACGGACCACCGCCACGTCGTCGCCGCGTGCCGTGAGCCCGATACGCAGGGCCTTGAGCAAGGAGGGGTCGTCGTCGACCACGAGGACCTTGGGCACGGCTCGGCCTCAGACTCGGACCGGGGTGGCGACCCGGCAGGGGAGCGTGAAGACGACGCGGGCGCCGTGAGTGACCTCGGGATCGATCCGGATCGCGCCGCCGTGTGCCTCGACGAAGGCCTTGGCAATCGCCAGGCCCAAGCCGGCGCGTCCCCCGCCGGAATTCTGGCTGAACATCTCGAAGACGCGCTCCCGGTCCTCGGGGGCGATACCGGGCCCCTCATCGGCCACGGCGATCTCTGCCGTGTCGGGAATGTCCCCCGGTACGACGCGTGCGCTGACGCGTATGACCTTACCGGTGGGCGAGAGTCGGTCGGCATTCTCGAGCAAGTTGGCCAGCACCTGGCTGACCAGGATGTGGTCGATCTCGAGGAGCGGGAGCTCGGGCGGTGCCTGCACCACGACGCGACCGGGAGCGAGATTCGCACCAAGGGAGCGGACCGATTCGTCCACCAGCTCCTCGAAGGCAACGGGAGCACGCCGGAGCTCGAGCGCGCCCGCCTGTATGCGCGTCATGTCCAACAGGTTGGCCACGAGGCGGGCCAAACGGTCGGTCTGTAGCTCAATCAGCTCGAGCAATTCGGCGCGGTCGTCCGGTCCGAGGTGGACGCCGCCGTCTCGGAGGCTCGAGACAGCGGTCTTGATCGAAGCCAGGGGTGTGCGCAGGTCGTGGGAGGCGGCACCCATCAGGGCACTGCGCCAGCGGTCGACCTCCTCGAGCAGCTGGGCCCGCAGGGCTTCGTCACGCAGCCGGGCACCTTCCATGGCCAACGCGGCCTGGTTGGCGAACGTCCCGAGCAGCCTGCGGTCCTGGTCGGCCAAGCGGACGTCGCGTAGGACCAGCATCCCGACCGGCCGGTTGCCGACCACCAGGGCCAGCGACACTCGGGCCGGTGCGTCGCCAGTCCCTAGGCCGATCGACCTGATCCGCCCGCGGCCAGAGGTCAGGGATGCTCTCTCGGCCTCGTCGAGCTCTGCTCCTGCGGTGGCTTCGATCCGCAGGATCTCGCCGCGCTCGTCCGCAGGAAGGATCAGCGCTACCCACGTCGGCTTGAAGGTGGCCTGCACCGCCGTGACGATGTGAGTCACCAACTGGTCCAGCGTGAGATCGCCGATGAGGGCCTGTGACAGTTCGTGCAGCCGAAGAGACTCCTCGTTGTGGCGCACCGCCTCCTCGCGGGCGCGACGCAGGTTGGCCACGACCTGGGCCACGATGAGTACCACGGCCGCGTAGACCGCGAGCGCGATCCAGTTCTGAGGGGACCTCACCGTGAGCGTTCCATATGGAGGAAGAAAGAAGTAGTCGTAGGCAAGGAACCCGAGCACCGCTCCCACAGCCCCGGCGCCGAACCCGCCCACGGTCACGCCGACCACGGAAGGCACCACGAACACCAGGGCGGGGATGGCCACGCTCAGGTGCGAGCGGAATGGCAGGAGCAGAGCGATGACTGCGGCGAGCGACACCACCACCAACGTGATCCCGAGTGCCGTGCGCTGGTACGTTCCCCTGGTGTCCAGCTTGACTCGAATGACGTGTGCCACAGCTTCCGCTCCGCCGGTGACGGCCGGCAGACGAGTGTATCGACCCGGCGACAGATCCGAGCCAACGGAAAGGTGGAGATGAGCACCACGGATGTCGACGAGGGGGTCCGGCCCGCCGGCCGGTTCCGGGTCTACCTTGGTGCGGCGGCCGGAGTCGGGAAGACCTGCGCCATGCTCGACGAAGGGTGGCGCCGCTTCCAGCGCGGCTCCGACGTGGTGGTGGGCTTCGTCGAGACGCACGAGCGCCCCCACACCATGGAGCAGATTCGGGACCTCCCGGTCCTCCCGCGCCTCAAGGTCGAGTACCGCAACGCGCAGTGGGAGGAGATGGACGTCGACTCGGTGCTGGAGCGCGCCCCCGAAGTCGTGCTGATCGACGAGCTGGCCCATACCAACGTGCCGGGGTCGGGCCGCCACGAGAAGCGCTGGGAGGACGTCCTCGAGATCCTCGAGGCGGGGATCGCCGTCATCACCACGGTCAACGTCCAGCACATTGAGTCCCTGGCCGACGCCGTTGAGCGCATCACCGGCGTCGGGGTGCGCGAACGCGTGCCCGACTGGGTTGTCCGCAAAGCGGACCAGATCGAGCTCATCGACTCGTCGGCGGACCAGCTCCGCCGACGGATGCTGCACGGCAACATCTACCCCGCCCACAAGGTGCACTCAGCCCTCAACGGGTTTTTCCGGGCCGAGAACCTCGTGGCGCTGCGCGAGCTCGCGCTGCGCTTCGTGGCCGACGAGACCGAGGAAGAGCTCCTCGAGTACCTCCGCACGAAGGGCGCGGCAGGCGAGCTGTGGGAGACGACAGAGCGGATCATGGTCGCCGTCACCGGGGCACCCGGCAACGCCGGGGTGGTCCGGCGTGCCGCTCGCATCGCCGCACGGGTGAAGGCCCCACTGATCGCCGTCCACGTGGTGTCCTCCGACGCGGAGTTCAGCACGCGGGGGGAATTGGCCGAGTTGGAGGAGCTCGTCGGTGACGTGGGCGGCACCTGGCAGACGCTGACGGGCGACGACGTCGCCAAGACCATCTTCAACGCGGCCGTCGAGCAGCAGATCACCCAGATCGTCATCGGCACGTCACGCCTCACCCGGTGGCAGTCGATGACGCGGGGCACGGTGGTCCAGCAGATCCTGCGTATGGCGTCGGAGAACGACATCGACCTGCACGTCATCGCCCGGCGCGAGGTGTCCAAGGGCCGTCCCTTGGCCGACGACGAGGGCTGATCCGCTGCCACCGTGGGGAGGCGCCGGCTCCCGGCGGTCGCGGGCACACGAACAGGGGGTTTTCGAACGTCCGGGACTCGACGTAGCGTAGGTTCCCAACGGGGGGGACGGTCCGCTGTCCCGCAAGGGGAGGAGTGACTGATGGAGAAGTTGATCATCGTGTCGGCCGATTCGCACGCTGCGATGCCGTCGGAGCTGTGGCCGCAGTACTTCGAGAAGCGGTTCCACGAGCACCTGCCGCAGATCCAGTACGAGAGCGACCTCTATTCCGGTTCAGTCATGCCGCTCAGCAAGATGGTCATGGGTACCCCCGAGATCGTCGAGGAACATGTCTCGGGCGGGTACAGGGGCGTGTACGACCTTGACGTGCGTCTCGAGCAGATGGACCGCGAGGGCATCGCCGCGGAGATCGTCCACCATGGTGATGCGCGTGTCGGTGACCTCGCCCACAACGTGACGAACAGCGTCTGGCCCTTCGAGGTCTGGGACGCCGGCGCGCGCGCCTACAACCGCTGGGCATCGGACACCTTCGGATCCGCGTCGAACCGTTTGCTGCTCGTCGGCGCAATCGGTTCGGGCACCGACATGGCGGGCATGATCGCCGAGCTTCGATGGATCGCCGAGGCGGGTTTCACCGGCACCTTCGTCCCCGGATTTCTCACGCATCCGGAGATGCCGCCGCTCTTCGACCGGTACTGGGAGCCGTTCTGGGCCGAGTGCGAGGCGCTCGGACTCGCCCTCGTCGTGCATGCCGGGTTCGGGTTCGAGCAGGGCTTCCTCTTCGAGAAGCTCGATCGCGCCAACCGCGAGGTCAGGGAAGTGAACGGCAGCGAAATGGACCTGGTGATGAAGCTCGCCTCCGACGTCTTCACTCAGACCTTCTTCTCCGACATCAAGGCCCGTCGGCCGATGTGGCAGATGATGTATGGCGGCGTGTTCGATAGGCACCCCGGCCTCAAGCTGGTCATGACCGAAGTGCGCCTCGACTGGATCCCGACGAACCTCGCCCACCTCGACGCCCTCTTCGTCGAGCACCGATCCGATCTACCCGCGAAGCGCATGCCCAGCGAGTACTGGCAGCGCAACTGCATGGCCGGCGCGTCCTTCATGCACAAGGTCGAGGTCGAAATGCGCCACGAGATCGGCGTCGACACGATCTTGTTCGGACGCGACTACCCGCATCCCGAAGGCACATGGCCGAACACGCCCGACTGGCTGCGCAGCGCCTTCGCTGGGGTGCCGGAGACCGAGCTGCGGGCCATGCTGGGCGAGAACGCCATTGCCTACTTCGGTCTCGACCGTGCCAGCCTCAGGGTGGTCGCAGACAAGGTCGGGCCCTCGGTGCGCGACGTGGCCGGGCCGGGCGACCCGGTCGACTCCGACCTCATCGCCATCTTCGACGGCCGCGGTGGCTTCCTGCGGCCCGCGGAGAACGACACGCGCATTTCCGAGATCGCGCCCATGCTGGACGATGACCTCGCACTGCTCGCCAGGGCCCGCTAGGCGAAGCAGCTCAGACGCCGCATGCGTACCGCGTCGTCCACGGCTCGAAGCCGCGCTCGGAATAGAGCTTCAAAGCAGCCGAATCCTGGACTGACGCCGGGTAGTCCTGCGCCGGCGAGGGCAGCCCGGTCAAGGCATTCCAGGTGCCGAACTCGAACTGGTACGCGCCTCCGCCACCCTCGCCGTAGTTGCCACCGGACTCGCGTTGGCGGATGCAGGCCCAATGGGCGGTGTCGGCGGAGGTGGCGTCCGATCCATCCGGGGCGGCCTGCTGCTTCGCCTGGGCCACCGAGTTCAGGTAGGCCACCGTCTGGAGGTAGGACGTCACCTGCTGCGCCTGGACGGACTTGACGTATGCGGCAACCTTGGCGTTCTTCTGGGTCTGAGAGTACGAGGTCAACTTCAGATTGAGCCGGACCGCACCGTGAGATGCGGCCTGGTGGTTCCTCTGGGGGGACGGGGTCGCCGCAGTACTGCTCGACGACACGAAGAGGAAAGATGGAAAGACAGTGACGGCCACCGCCGCCGCGAGTGCAATGCGGATCCGCACGGCACCTCCCTTCGTCGGGCGCACCACGGATGCGCCAGGCTCTGCTCGGTGTGGGCGGGCTCCGGCCTTTTGCATTCGCGCCCCGAACGGAGAGCGGGAAGGCGTCGTCCGTTCTGGCTCATCGCCGCAGGGTGTGCGGCCGGTTGTGCAGCCCTCGGGTGGTCCTGGGTGTGTCGTCCTCAGTTCTTGGACCCGGACGGACCTGCGCACAGGCGCGCCGAGGCCGTGTCAGTTTCGGCGTGCCAGTGGGTGCTCCATGTTTTCCTGCTACCGCCGGAGCCTCTGCTTCACGGCATGCATCAGAAAGAGCCCACTGGCTTTCGAGTGACGCAATGTAGCAGCTGGGTGCTTCTCGCTTGTATTCATCCCCGAAGAGGCCTCTGACCAGGTGAATGAGTTCATGACTTTGTGATAGAGATCACAAAGCCCCAGGTCAGAGGGTGTCATTTGGGGCAATGGTTGACGAGGAATTTTGCATCTTTTTGCCAAAGAAGCCTGTGACCAGAGACTTCGCTTCGCCGACAAAGGCAGAGGATCGGTCTACCCGAACGTGAAGTCGTATGCCTCCACGGTCCCCTGGCCACTCAACACCAGGTATACGTCGTCGGCCGTGGATTGCACGGTGGCCGAGCCCTCCTCCGGAGGCGTCGACCCTGGGCGGCCCTGCAGGTCGTGCGGGGGCAGACTGTCGCGTCGTGATCGGCGTCTACTGGATCTACGTGGGGACGGTCCTGGGCGCTCTCGGGACCGCGGTCTACCTGCGCGACACGCTGCGGGGCACCACGAGCCCGAACCGGGTGACCTGGCTCCTCTGGGCGGTGGCGCCCCTTCTCGCCGCCGCGGTGGAACTGCACGACGGGATCGGGCTACGCGCCCTGCCGACGTTGATGCTCGGCCTCATGCCGCTCCTCGTGTTCGTCGCGTCCTTCCACGATGCGGCCGCGGTGTGGAGGATCCGGCGGCTCGACTACGCCTGTGGGGCAATGTCGGTGGTCGGGACCGTGGTGTGGTTGGCGACCCGGAACGGGGTCCTGGCGATCTCGGCCGCCATCGTCGCCGACTTCCTCGCCGGGCTGCCCACGCTCACCAAGAGCTGGTCGCATCCCGAGACCGAGACGGTGTACACCTACGTGGGCGCGGTGATGAGCATGGCCGTCGTCTTGCTCACCGTCACGGACTGGACCTTCGAGGTGGCGGCCTTCCCGATCTTCATCGTCTGCATGGGCTCGGTCGAGGTCGTCCTCATTGCGCTCGAGCCCGGTCCCCGGATGCGGCAGCGTCGGTCGTCGAGGGCGTTCGCCGTCGCCATGCCGGCCGACCAGACCGTGGTCGGCCCGGGGGACCGGGCGAACGACGCAGGGTAACGTCCGATGGCGATGTCGTCACCTCCCTCGCCGACGACCGACGTCCCCGCGCCGTCGCCCGAAGATCCCGGGACGCCGGCAGCACGCGTGCCGGGTTCGTCGAGCGCGCCCATGGTGGAGGCTCACGGATTGTTGAAGCGCTTCGGCGACTTCACCGCGGTGGACCGGGTCGATTTCAGCATCGCCCCGGGCGAATCCTTCGGGTTCCTCGGTCCCAACGGCGCGGGCAAGACCTCGACCATGCGGATGATCTCATGCATGAGCCCGGTGAGCGGGGGGACCCTACGCGTGCTTGGGATGGACCCGGCGACCGATGGGCCGCGCATCCGTGCCCGCATGGGCCTCGTCCCCCAGGAGGACTCGCTGGACCTCGACCTGACCGTGTTCGACAACCTCATGATCTACGGCCGTTACTTCGACCTTCCCAAGAAGGAGATCCGCCGACGGGCCGAGCAGCTCCTCGAGTTCGCTCAGCTGACCGAGCGGGCGCATGATCGCGTCGACCCGCTCTCGGGGGGCATGAAGCGGCGGCTGACCATCGCTCGGGCATTGATCTCGGATCCTGACCTCCTCGTCCTCGACGAGCCCACCACGGGACTCGACCCCCAGGCCCGCCACCTGCTGTGGGACCGGCTCTACCGCCTGAAGCAGGACGGGGTCACACTCGTGATCACGACCCACTACATGGACGAGGCCGAGCAGCTGTGCGACCGCCTGGTGGTCATGGACAAGGGTCGGTTCGCCGCCGAGGGGTCGCCGCGTCAGTTGATCGAGGCCTTCTGCACCAAGGAGGTCGTCGAGCTGCGCTTCGCGCCGGGTCAACACGAGACCGTGGCGCCCGCGCTGTCCCAGCTCGTCGAGCGCCACGAGGTACTGCCCGACCGCATCCTTCTCTACACCGACGACGGCGATGCGGCCATGGCCGCGGTGACCGCTCTGGGCCATGTGGCCCAGAGCGCCCTGGTGCGCCGCTCCACCCTCGAAGACGTGTTCCTCCGCCTGACCGGCCGCAGCCTGGTGGACTGAGCGGTGACGGCGGTGGGGGGCGCCGTCGAGTCCGGGCGCGGTCGCGCTCGCCCGACGGGCCGACTGTCCACTCCGATGTGGCTGCGCGCCGCCCGCTACTGGGCCTTTCAGTATCGACGGACCTGGCGCAGCTCCCTGGCCACGAGCCTCGTCATCCCGGTGCTCTACCTGGCCGCCATGGGCGTCGCCCTGGGCTCGCTCGTCAACGCGCACTCTGGCGGAGTGGACGGCGTCACCTATGTGGCCTACCTGGCGCCGGGGTTACTGGCGGGGACCTGCATGCAGATCGGCACCAACGACGCCACCTACCCCGTGCTGGCGGCCATCAAGTGGGTGCGCACCTACCTGGCCCAGCTCGCCACCCCACTGGGGGTCGAGGACGTGCTGCGCGGCCACCTGGCCTGGATCGCCACCCGCCTGGCCATCGTGACCTCCATCTACCTGGCCGTCATGGCCGCGTTCGGCGTGGTCTACTCGCCCTGGGCGATCTGCGCGCTCCCGGCTGCGGTCCTCGGCGGGATGGCCTTCGCCGCGCCCGTCAGCGCCTTCTCCGCCACCCAGGACAAGGACACGGGCTTCCCGACGCTCTACCGGTTCGCCATCATCCCGATGTTCTTGTTCTCCGGCACCTTCTTCCCCGTGTCCCAGCTCCCGGCCTGGCTCGAGGCCGTGGCCTTCGTCACGCCCCTCTTCCACGCCGTCTCGTTGTGCCGCGACCTCACGCTGGGCCAGGTCCGATGGGCCGATCTTGGGCACGCGGCGTACCTGGTCAGCCTGACGGGGGTGGGCTACGCCGTGGGCCGGCGGACGTTCGCCCGCCGCCTGGTGGTCTGAGATGGCGATCGGCACAGCGGACACCGCGTCGGGGCGAGGCGGTACGCACCATGTCGCCACCGCGGCGCGTCTCACCCCCTGGGCGCTGCTCGGAGGTGGACGGGCCTCCCGCGTCCTGGAGCGCAACGTCCTGGTCTACCGACGTTCGTGGATCTATGTCGTCTCGGGCTTCTTCGAGCCGCTCTTCTACCTGCTCTCCATCGGTGTCGGCCTGGCCACGCTGGTCGGACCGATCGACGTGGACGGGAGGTCGGTGCCGTACGCGGCCTTCGTGGCACCCGGCCTCTTGGCCTCATCGGCCATGAACGGAGCCATGATCGACGCCACCTTCAACGTCTTCTTCAAGCTCAAGATCTCCAAGACCTACGACGCCATGCTCTCGACGCCGCTCGGCGTCGACGACATCGCCCTGGGCGAGGTCTCCTGGTGCGTCATACGCGGCGCGCTCTACTCCGGCGCATTCCTGGTGATCATGGCGCTCATGGGGTACGTCGTCACGCCCTGGGCCGTCCTGTGCTGGCCGGCGGCCGTCCTCATCAGCCTGGCCTTCGGGTCCGCCGGCATGGCCGGAACCACCTACATGCGATCGTGGCAGGACTTCGACATGGTCTCCCTGGCCTTCATCCCGCTGTTCTTGTTCTCCGCCACCTTCTACCCCCTCACCGTGTACCCCGGTTGGCTGCAGGCCGTGATCCGGTGCACCCCCCTGTACCAGGGGGTGGTGCTCGTACGCGCGGCCGACCTGGGGATCTTCAGCTGGACGCTCGTGGTGCACGTTGCCTACCTGTTGGCCATGGTCGGAGCGGGCCTGGCCGTCACCCGCCGCCGGCTTGGCGTGCTGCTCCTGCCGTGACCGGTACCGTGGGGCCGGCCATTTCGAGAGGCAGGAACCGGACGGCATGAACATCGTCGTGAGCAACGTCAAGGGCGGGGTCGGCAAGTCGACCACCGCCGTCTACCTGGCAGCCGTGGCAGGGCGCAGAGCCGCTGGACTGGTCACGCTGGTGGACGCCGACCCGCAGGGATCGACGGCCGAGTGGTACGACGCCGACCCCATGGAGGGGGTCGAGCTTGTCGAGGGGCCCTCGGTCCGGACGGTCACCAAGGCGATGAGTCGGGTGGAGGGAATCGTGGTGGTGGACACCCCGCCCGGGGAGGGAAGTGTGGTCCAGGCGGCCCTGAGCCGGGCCGACGCCGTCGTCGTCCCCACCCGGGCCGGGGGCGTCGAGCCGAATCGCGTGGTCGCCACGCTGGGCATGACGCCGAGGGACGTCCGGGCCGGGGTCGTCATCTGCTCGGCGAGACTCGGCACCAACGACCTCGACGCCACCATCGCGTGGTGGACCGACCTCGACGTCCCGGTGTGGGGGATCGTGCCCGAGCGGGTCTCCATCGCCAGCGGGCCGTCGGCCTCCCTCTCGACCGAAGGGCTCGAGCACTACGCCAAGGTGCTCAGGAGGGCGACGAGCAGGACCCGCTGAACGGGCGGCGCTGCCGGCCTGCCGGATGACGATTTCGGGCACAGGTCGCATGATTCACCCGAGAAAAGGTGGCAGATCGCACGGTTGACAGCCGAGATCGGTAAGGACATCTGGGTGAGCGGACCTCTCCTTGACTATGGTTCCTCAACGGGATCCTCGGAAAAGGGGGCTGTGATGGTCCATCTCGATGAGACGCTGGCTCAGCACGACCCGGGGGCGAAAGGGCTCAAGGGGGGAGCACTCGGGCTCGTCTCCTCGGTGGTCGTCGGCGTGGCCTCGACAGCCCCGGCCTACAGTCTGGCCGCCACCCTCGGGTTCGTGGTGATCGCCATCAACGGGTTGCAGGCGCCGATCATCACCATTCTCGCCTTCTTCCCGATGCTGTTCGTCTCCTACGCCTACAAGGAGCTGAACTACGCAGATCCCGACTGCGGCACCACCTTCACGTGGGGCGCCCGCGCCTTCGGCCCGAAGACCGGATGGTTCGGCGGGTGGGGCATCATTGCGGCCGACCTCCTCGTCATGGCCAGCCTGGCCCAGATCGCCGGGCAGTACGTCTTCTTGTTCTTCGGCGCCGATGGCATCGGGGGCAATCCGGCCAGCGGCTGGGTGCTCTTGGTCGGCGTCATGTGGATCGTCCTGATGACCGCCATCTGCTACGTCGGCATTGAGATCTCGGCCAACATGCAGAAGGTCCTCCTGGGCATCGAGCTCACCATCCTGCTCGCACTCTCCGTCGTCGCCCTCATCAAGGTGGGCAACGGCACGGCGCCCCCCGGACACCTCACCCCGAGCGCCGAGTGGTTCAACCCGTTCCACCACTTCGCGTTCAACAGCTTCATGGTCGGGTTCACCCTCATGCTGTTCATCTACTGGGGCTGGGACACCGCGGTCTCGGTCAACGAGGAGACCAAGGACTCGCACCGGATACCGGGGCGGGCCGCCGTGCTCTCGACGTTGATCCTGCTGGCCACCTACGGCATCGTTGTGATGGCCTCGCAGTCATATGCCGGCGTCGGCACCAAGGGCATCGGCCTTTCCAACCCGGCCAACTCCGGTGACGTGCTGAAAGTGCTCGGCGGCTCGGTGTTCGGGAGCTCGGGGGTCGGCTCGGTCATGACCAAGCTCCTCTTGTTGATGGTGCTCAGCTCGGCCGCCGCCTCCACGCAGACCACGATCCTCCCGACCGCCAGGACGTCGCTGTCCATGGCGGTGTACAAGGCGATCCCGTCCGCCTTCGGCCGGATCCACAAGCGGTTCCTTACCCCGACGGTGTCGACCGTCGCCATGGGCGCCGTCTCCATCGCCCTCTACGTCGCCATGAACTACCTGTCGACAGGCAGCAGTGTGATCGGCGACTCGGTGGCGGCCCTGGGGATCATGATCGCCTTCTACTACGGCCTCACCGGGTTCACGTGCGTGTGGTTCTACCGCAAGAGCCTGACCGAGAGCACGCGGAACCTTTGGATACGCGGCGTCATCCCGTTGCTCGGCGGACTCATCTTGTGGTTCGCCATGTGCTGGTCGTTCTGGTACTACTGGCACCCCGAGAACAGCTACACGAACTGGACGCTGCCGTTCCCGCCGCACCGGACGCTGGGCGGGGTCTTCATCCTCGACGTCGGGGCGATCCTCCTCGGGATCGTGCTCCTGTTCGCGTACAGGGCGATTCGACCCGCCTACTTCCGCGGTGACGTCCTCAATCGCGACACGCCGACCCGGGTACCCGAGGACATCGGGGTGCCCGTTGGCCTGTTCGGGATCGAGCCCTTCGACGGGGACGGGCCGGACGGGTCGGAGACATCGCCCGCCGGCACTCCTGAACGGACAGAGTCGGGATAGCACCGAGTCGGGAGGACGCCGAGTCGGGAGGACGCCGCATCCCGGCGAGCAGGTGGCGGCGCCCACTCCGTGACACAGTGTTCCCGTGACGAGCACCTTGGATGGGGCGGTTGCCCTGGTGACCGGATCCAGCAGCGGAATCGGTGAAGCCACGGCGGTCGCGCTCGCCGCGCAGGGGGCACGGGTGTCACTGGTGGCCCGGCGCCGTGATCGACTCGAAGCCCTCGCACAGCGCATCGGGGTCGAGCGGGCGTTGGTCACCCAGGCCGACATCTCCGATGCCGACCAGGCAGCGGACGCGGTCTCCGCCACCGTGGCGCATTGGGGGCGTCTCGACATCCTGGTCAACAACGCAGGCGTGATGCTGCTCGGCCCGATCGTCGACGCCCCCCTCGAGGAGTGGCAGCGCATGGTCAACCTCAACCTGCTCGGACTGATGTATTGCACTCACGCAGCGCTCCCGCATCTGCTCGCCGCGGCTGCCGACGATGGCCCGCGCTCGGTGGCCGACGTGGTCAACGTGAGCTCCGTCGCCGGGCGCGTCGCCCGATTGAACAACGGCGCCTACAGCGCCACGAAGCACGCGGTCGGGGCGTTCAGCGAGTCGTTGCGTCAGGAGGTCACCACCCGGCACGTTCGGGTCACCCTGATCGAACCGGGAGCCGTCTCCACCGAGCTGTCGTCGCACAATCGCCCAGAGGTGCTCCAGGTGATGGCCCAGAGCTTCGGAGGCATTGAGATCATGGAGGCGCAGGACATCGCTGCTGCCATCTGCCTGGCCGTGACCCAGCCTCGACGGGTGGCGGTGAACGAAATCCTGATCAGGCCGACCGAGCAGGAGCGCTGATGGATCTCGACCTCTCCGGCAAGGTCGTCCTCATCACCGGCGGCACCGACGGGCTGGGCCTGGCTCTCGCCGGCCGGTTGGCCGAGGAGGGTGCGTCAGTCGCCGTGTGTGGGCGCGACGAGGAACGGCGGCGGGTGGCCGAGGACGAGTTGGTGCTCCGTGGTGCCGACGTCCTGGCCGTGCGGGCCGACGTCTCCCGGACGACCGACCTCGAAGCCTTCGTCGAGGCCGCCGTGGCGCGCTGGGGGAGGATCGATGGGGTCGTGCACAACGCCGGCCGGGCGTCGGCCGGCACCATCGAGTCGATCGACGACGACACGTGGCAGGCGGACGTCGAGCTCAAGCTGCTGGCGGCCGTCCGGCTGACTCGTCTGGTCCTGCCCCACCTGCGGGCGACGAAGGGTGCCGTCCTGTTCACCCTCGCCATGGCGGCCAAGGCCCCCGGCGCGGGCAGCGAACCCAGCTCGGTGACCCGCGCGGCCGGGATGGCGCTCATGAAGGCGCTGTCCAAGGAGCTCGCTCCCGAGGGGATCCGGGTCAATGCCGTGCTCATCGGGCACATCGAGAGCGGGCAGTGGGTGAGGGCCGCTGCGTCTTTGGGAACCGAGCTCGACTCGTTCTACGACCGTGCCGCCCGGGACTCGGGCATCCCGCTCGGGCGCTTCGGACGCCCCGACGAGTTCGCCGACCTCGGTTGCTTCCTTCTCTCCGCCCGGGCGTCCTATGTGTCGGGCTCGGCGATCAACCTCGATGGGGGTCTCTCGCCGGCGGTCTGAACGACCGCTCGGCACCCCCGAACGGCTGTTCCGATGCTCGAGGGCCCCGATGCGCCGGCAGTACTGTGTCAAGGTGCCCACGCGAGCCGAGACGGGTGACGTCGTGGTCAACGGCCCTACGGCAGCGTCGACGCGCGCCACGTGATCCTCACCATCGACTTCGGGACCACCCTCACCAAAGTGGGTCTCTGGGGGGAGAACGGACTCAGCACCCTGGCCCGGACCGAGGTGACCACCGCCCATCCGCAGCAGGGCTGGGCAGAGCAGGACCCGTTGCGCTGGTGGACGACGCTGGTCATCGCCTGTGCCGAGGCGCGCGCCCAGGCGCCCGGAGCCTTCGCCGAGGTCGACGTGGTGGCCTTTTCGGGCGCGCGGCAGACCTTCGTCCCGGTGACCGCTCGCGGAGAACCGATCGGCAAGGCGATCATGTGGTCCGATCACCGCGCCGCTCCCGCGGCGCGGGCTCTGGCCGACCGCATGGGCGGGGACGACATCAACCGGGCCCGCACGGGGATCCCCCTCGATGCGGGCGCCGTCGCGGCCAAGTTGGCCTGGCTGGCTGAACACGAGCCCGGACGACTCGAGGCGGCCGACTACATCCTGTCCCCGCGCGACCTCGTCGTCTTCCGGTTGACCGATCAGGTCGTGACGGACACGACGTTCGCGTCCCGCAGCGGGCTCTACGACTTCGACGGCAACGTCGTTCGCGAGCTGGCTGGTCCGGCTCTGGGCAAGCTGCCCAGCGTGGTGCCCTCGGCCACCGTGGTCGGCCATCTCAAGCCGGTACCGGCGGCCGAGCTCGGACTTCGGCCCGGCACGCCGGTGGTGATCGGAGCGGGCGACCGCCAATGCGAGGTGCTCGGCTCAGGCGCCTCGGAAGACCATCCCATGGTGAGCTGGGGAACCACCGGGACGGTGTCCGTCCCGGTGCACGACCGCCCCGTTCCCGCGCCGGCGGGTGCCGTGGTGACGCGGGCGGCCGACGGGAGCTGGCTGCTCGAGGGAGGGCTGTCTGCTGCGGGTTCCTTCCTCGACTGGTTGGGGAGGTTGCTCGGTCGGACTCAGACCGAGATGGCGCAGCTGGCCGGGGAGAGCGTCGCGGGCGCCCGGGGCGTGCTGGCGGTGCCCTGGCTCGACGGTGCCCGCGCCCCGTGGTGGCGTGACGATGCCCGAGCCGGCTTCGTCGGGCTGGGTGCTGCTCACGGGGCTGCCGACCTGGCGCGGGCCGTCATGGAGTCGGTGGCCTGGGACGTGCTGCGTGTCATGGAGGTACTGACGGTCGGCCGACTCGGCGGTTCCGCCGCCGAAGGCGTGACGCTCGGCGGCATCGGGTCGCGACTGCCGGTGTGGGTCGATGTGCTCACGTCCGTGCTGGGAGTGCCGGCCCGCCGTCAGCACTCCGGAGAGCCGGCCTCGGCAGGGGCCGCGCTTCTGGCCAGTCAGGCCCTGGGCATGGACCTGACGCTCGACCAGCTCGATCCGCCGCAACCCGCCATCGAGCCCGCCCCTGCCGCCGTCGAGTTCTACCGACAGCTGCGGCCGATGGTGGACCACGCTGCCGAGGCGGTGATCGCAGCGACCGACACCCGACCGGACGCGACGTCGGTGGCGGTGGCGGTGGCCACGGTTCTCTGACCTCGGGCCGGGGCCGCGTTGGTCAGACGATGGATGCCGCGCTGGGCGATCTCCGCTCGGCGATGTCCTCGAAGCGCCTGGCCACCTGGGCGTCCAATTCGGGGTGGGTGAGGACGTAGAAGGTGTTGGCGCGCACGGCGTCGAACACCTGATCGGCGACCTGCGCCGCCGGAATCCCCGCCTTGAACATCTCCTCGGCGGCGGCTCGGAGCTCGGGGTGGTCCTCGAGCGACGCGCCGGGCGCCCAGGCCGGTCGGTTGCGATCGGACGTGGCGATGTTGCTCTGGACCATTCCGGGGCACAGGACCGAGACCCCGACCGGGCTACCGGCCATCTTCAGATCGTTGAACAGGGTCTCGGAGATGGCGACGACCGCCTGCTTGGACGCGTTGTAGGGACCGGCGAAGGGCATGGTGACCAGTCCGGCGATCGACGATGTGTTGACCACGTGGCCCTCGCCCTGCTCCACCAGCAGGGGTACGAAGGTCGAGATCCCATGGATCACGCCCCACAGGTTGACGCCGAGGATCCATCGCCAGTCCTCCTCCTCGACCTCCCAGATCGGTCCGCCCACCACCACGCCGGCGTTGTTGTGCACGAGATGGACCGCACCGAATCGCTCGAGGACTCGATCGCGCAGTGCGTCGACCGACGCCGCGTCCGCGACGTCGGTGCGGACCCCGATGACATCCGCGCCCGCCGCGGTCAGATGTGCTTCGGCTTCCTGGAGGGGTCCCTCCTCAATGTCGGCCAGGGCGACCTTCATCCCTTCAGCCGCCGCCTTGTTCGCCACCGCACGCCCGATGCCACTGGCTCCACCCGTGATGACCGCGACCTTGCCCTTGAGCTCCCGCATCAACGCTCCTGTCTCCGACGCTCAGCGCCCTGGTGGGTGCCGAGGCAGTCAACCACGGGGACGCGGCCCGGGCCAGCGACGGCATGCCGGGCGTGGCCCCTCACAGCGACGGCATGCCGGGCGTGGCCCTCACAGCGAGGACAGCGTTCCGGCCCGCACGAGGATCACCAGGCCGAGGCAGCACAACAGTGCCGGGACGGCGATGGCGCCCAAGCGCTCCATGGCCGCCCGACTGCGAGGGTGACGGCCTCCCGTGAGCACCAGCCACGTCACCGCCACCTCGCCGACGCCGAACACGGCGAGGACCACCAGCGCGCCGCCGGCGCCCCCGGAGCGGAACAACGGGATGTAGACGGCGAGGTTGTCACCGCCCGCCGCGACGGTCACCAGCACGGCCGCGGTGAGGCTTCGTCCCACAGCCCGACGGTCGATCCGCCCCGTGAGGCCGGCTGCTTCCTTGCCCGAGCAGCGAGATCGCCACAGGACGATCAGCCCATGGGTGCCGATGGTGAGCGGGACCAGGCCGAGCAGGCCGACCACGGCGTCGGGGATCTCGAAGAGCAGCACCGCTGTGGCGGCGGAGGCCGCCACCAGCAGAGCGAAACCCACAACCTGGCCGGCCGCGACCCGGTGGGCTCTCTCGCGTGGAGCGGCGGCCACCATGGCCGTCGTCACCAGGCAGTTGTCGAGGTTGGTGGCCACGAATGCCACCGCAGCGAGTCCGAGCTCGGCTTTCACCCCCTGCATTCTGCCCGGCACCCCTCAGGGCAACTCCGCTTCCTCCCGATGAACCGGTCGCGCCGCGGCCACTGAGAGGAGGACCTGGTCGAGCGAGGCGTGAGAACCCGTTTCGTTCCTTGCGTGGCCGCGTGCCCCGGGGCGCTCGAGGCCATCTGGCTTCCCGTGATCGGGCTCGACGTCCGATCCGAGGACCCGTCGGAGCGTCCGGTGTTCGGGCCACCACCTCTCGCGCCACGACCAGCCGGGCATCATTACAGGAACCCTCGCAAGACTCTCGAGAACTCGGAGGCCAGTACCAGGTCACCCTGAGGGTTCCGATCCGTCGGCACCGAGACCGGGTGTGACGTCGGGACGTCCATCAGCGAGAGGACGGCCGAGACGGGGGTACCGGGTCCGAGATACATGTGCGTCGCCACGTCCTCGAGCAGGGTGGAGGTCCCCGTCGGGTCCGAGACGAGCGACCCTACCGAGACCTTCCCCGTGGCCAGCCGGCCCAGCATGGACGTCGGGGGGACCGCGTGGAGATCCACGGCCACGTAGTGGCCCACAGGAATTCCGAGTCGATCGAGACCAGAGACGATGGCCGATGGCGAGCGGAGACTGAGGTCCTCGAGCCGGACCGTGGTGCCGCCGGTCAGGGGAATCGACAGCGCGCTCGGAACCTGCAGGACGTGGGTGCGGCCCCCGGCGGCGTGGAAGACGAAGACCTGTTCGCTGTGGTCGGGTCCCCTGACGATGGCCAGAAGGTCGTTCTTCCCTCGGGCCAGGAGCGCGGCCGGGATGTCCACGCGATGGACCGAGTGATCGATGCGATAGATCGTGATCCCGATCCACGAGCCTGCGGTCAGCAGGAGTGCGCCAATTGCGCACGCCGCGACGATGAGGACCCGGCGAAGCCGATGCCGGGATTCGGGAGGACACGGCAGCGGGACGTTCACAGGCGACTCGAGACGCGGACGCGTGGAGATGGCGATCGTCAACTTCCCCCCTCAAGAAGAGCGCACGGCCGGGCCGGGGCCCGACGCAGCGCTCAGTGTCGAAGAACTTACGGAATCGCCATTGCCCACCCGTTGCCCACCGGGTTCGATGTGGTTGCGGTGACCCGGTTCCCCGTCGGTCACACTGGGTGCGTGCGCAACGTGGAGGTCCCCGGACCGGCCCAGCTCGACGCCGCCTGGACGGTGGTGCGCCGCCACCTGTCCGTCACCCCCGTCGTGGCCGCCCCGCAACTGGGCGCCACGGTGTCGGCCAAGGTCGAGACCGTGCAGCCCACCGGTTCGTTCAAGGTGCGTGGCGGTCTGGCCGCCGTCGCGTCCACGCTGCGGGCTGAGCCCGGGCGTGCGGTGGTCGCCTCGTCGGCCGGCAACCACGGGCTGGGGGTGGCCTACGCCGCGGCCCGGCTCGGTGCCGAGGTCACTGTCGTGGTCCCGGCCGGAGCATCGGCGGCCAAGGTCTCGGCGCTCCAGCAATTCGACGTACGTCTGGTCCTCCACGGCGAGGCGTATCGAGATGCCGAGGCGTACGCCCTCGATCTGGCCGAACGCGAGGGCAGCCGGTATGTGTCGCCCTACAACGACACCGAGGTCATCGCCGGGCAGTCCACGCTGGCCCGCGAGCTGCGCGCACAGGTGCACCGTCTCGGCACCGTCGTCGTGCCGTGCGGGGGTGGCGGGCTGCTGGCCGGTGTGGCCCTCGCACTCGAGGGAACCGGCGCACGCGTGATCGGGGTCGAGTCCGAGGCGTCACCGTCCATCAGCGCGGCGTTGGCCGCCGGCGCGATCGTCCCCATCGAGGTCGAGCCGACCGTGGCTGACGGCCTTGCCGGCAACCTCGAGCCGGGTTCGGTGACAGTGCGTATCGCACTGGCCCACAAGGTGGAGGTCCTGACGGTCAGCGAGGCCGATATCCGCTCGGCGATGGCGTTCACGGCCTTCAAGATGGGCCTCGTGGTGGAGGGTGCGGGAGCGGTCGGTGTGGCTGCGCTGCGTGCCGGCCTGGTGCCCCCCGATCCCGACGGCAAGGCGACCGTGGTGCTGCTCACCGGTCGTAACGTCGCCCCCAATCTGCTCTCCGAGGTGCTCCACTCCTGACCCGCCGGACTGACGTCCGCCGGTAGTCCCGCCCGCCGCCGTGGTCAGCCGGGGCCGGCCCAGTCCGAGTGTGGGTCCGAGGCCGGGAAGGATTCTTCCTCCTGCTCGTCGAGGTGCTCTTCGACATGTTGTTGGACCGGCGCGGCGACCCGCTCGCCGCCGGGCACCGTCGGGGGCGGTGGCGACCAGTCGACCGAGACGAGTGCGGCCACGTCGGGGTGGCGGCGCAGGTACTGACGGGCGAAGGGGCACCAGGGAACGACGGTCAAGCCCTCAGCCGCAGCCCGGTTGACGGCGGCGTTCACCAGATGTCCGCCGATGCCCCGTCCGCTCAACGCGTCGGGAACCTCCGTGTGGACGATCAACATCGTGTCCCCGTCGAGTTGATAGACCAACTCCGCCTCGACCTCGTCGTGACGGATCACGAACCGATGTTCGGCGGGGAGATGGATGACCTCGACGTCGTCACGGGGGCTGCTCATAGGCGTGCCTCTCGATCCTAGGGGGACGCACCCTGGTCCGGGCCTCCCTCAACTCCATGACACCGACCGGCGGACGTACTATGGTCGGCGGTAATACATATATGCCATGAGTACCGGTCGGGAACTGCCCCGGACTTGTCTGTGGCGCGAGCTGGGCCGCACACCAAAGGCGGCCGTCCGGAAAGGTCGGGTGCACGGCGATGACCGAGTTCTCCACGGTGATCAAGAACGGGATGGTGTTCGACGGCCTGCGCAACCCGCGCGTCCGTGCCGACGTCGGGATCAAGGATGGGATCGTCACCGCCATCGGCAAGCTGCGGGAATCCGATGCGAAGAAGGTGATCGATGCGTCGGGGCTGCACGTCGCGCCCGGGTTCATCGACAACCATACGCACTACGACTCCCAGCTGTTCTGGGACCCGTACTGTTCCATTTCGGGTTGGCACGGTGTCACCTCGGTGGTGATCGGCAACTGCGGCTTCGCCTTTGCACCGGTGAAGCCCGAGGACCGCGAGCGAGCGATGCTCACGGTGAGCCGCAACGAAGCCGTCCCGATCTCGTGCATGGAGCAAGGCATGCCATGGGACTGGGTCACCTATCCCGAGTACCTCGACAGCGTGGAGCGCACTCCGAAGTCGGTCAACGTGCTGCCCTACATGGGAATCGGGCCGATGCTCTCGTGGGTCATGGGCATCGATGACGCCAAGGCGGGGCGCCTGCCGACCGATGCCGAACACGCCGAAATGCGCCGGTTGCTGCACGAGGCGATGGACGCGGGCGTGTGCGGGTGGTCGACACAGATCTCCACTGGCTGGGCTGGGATCCAGCTCGACTACGACGGCTCACCGATGGTCACTGATGTCATGCACAACGAGACGTGTCTCGAGCTGGCGAGCGTCCTGGCCGAGCGGCGGGAGGGGACCATCGAGGCAACCGTGAACTCCGACACCCCGCTGGGTGACCGGGCGTTCGTGGAGGCATGGGCCGAGGCGAGCGGCCGTCCGGTCGTGTGGAACGCCGTGTTCGTTTACGGCGACGACCCAACCGTGCACCGCGGGATCCTCGATTGGTTGCGGAGCTGCCGAGAGCGGGGTCTGCAGGTCATCGGGCAGGGGATCACATCCGATGCGCCCACCATCTTCACGTTGGAGGACTGGAACACCTGGGACAATGTGAAGGAGTGGCGTGAGGCTCTGATGGGAACCTACGAGGAGCGGTTGGCCAACGTACGTGAGCGCCGGGACATCCTCCAGGCGGCAGCGCCGCCGCCCGTCGGCACCGGCAAGATCGAGGAGCTGATCTTGGTCGAGGGGTTCAGCCCGTTCACCAAGCAGTTCGAGGGCAAGACCTTCGGCGAGATCATCAAGGCGACGGGCAAGGACCGTATGGAGCTCTTCCTCGACGTGGTCCTGGCCGACGATCTGCGCACCGTCATCCGCTCGGATCCGCTCGTCGCACCGAAGGAGTACTACCGCGAGCTCATCGAGGACGAATTCGTCGTGCCGGGGCAGTCCGACGGGGGTGCGCATACCAAGTTCATCACCTTCGGGCGCTATCCCACCGAATTCCTCATGAAGTATGTGCGCGATTACGAGTGGCTCACCCCGGAGGAGGCGCACTGGCGCCTGTCCGCGTACCCGGCGCATGTCTCGGGGTTCAAGAACCGTGGGATCCTGCGCGAAGGATCGCCTGCCGACATCGTCGTCTACGACCTCGAAAACCTCGACATCCTGCCCCACGAGGTGGCGCGCGACTACCCGGGTGGCGAGTGGCGACGCATACAACGTGCGCGTGGCTACCGCCATGTGCTCGTCAACGGGGAAGTGACCATCGAAGACGACAAGGAGACTGGTGTGCCATCGGGTCAGCTGCTGCGCTTCGGGGGCGATCCGCACCGGGTGGCCGTGACGAGCTGACCGGGCGCGAACAGGCCGTCGAGGACGAGGGGCGTGCAGACTTGACGAGGAAGACCACGGGGAGCGCGACGCCCGTGAGGGGAGGATCCACCACGTCCTCGGCCTCCGACGCGGCGGGACGCCTGGAGGTCGAACCCGGACGGCCCACCAAGGTCGGACACCTGCCGGTGTGCCGGGTCCTGCCCCAACGACCTCGCCGTACCGTGGGGGCCTGGTGTTTCGCGGATCACATGGGTCCGCTCGCCCTCACCGGCGATGGGGCGGCGGGTATCGGTCCTCACCCCCACATGGGACTCCAGACGGTCACCTGGCTGCTCGCCGGAGAATTGCTTCACCGCGACAGTCTGGGCAGTGAGCAGCTGATCCGACCCGGTCAGCTCAACCTGATGACGGCGGGCCACGGGGTGGCCCACGCCGAAGAGGACCGAGGCCGGATGGCCGAGATCCACGGGATCCAGCTCTGGGTGGCGCAGCCGGACTCCACGCGTCACGGCGCGCCGGCGTTCGAGCATCACGCCGAGCTGCCACGACTCGAGCTGAGCGGTGTGAACGGCTCGGGGACCACCGCGGTGGCGACGCTTCTCGTCGGCAGATTCGGCGATCTGGCCTCGTCGGCCCGGCGAGACTCCGATCACTTCGGCGTCGAGCTCGCGCTCTTCGGGGGCCGAACCCCGATCCCGCTGCGCCAGGCACATGAGCATGCGCTCATCGTGTTGGCGGGTGGCGTCTCCGTCGGCACCGAGACGCTCGGGCCCGGAGCGCTGGGCTACCTCGCTGCAGGGCGTGAAGAGTGTGTGGTCGAGGCCACGTCGGCGACGCGGGCGCTGCTGCTCGGGGGGGTTCCGTTTCCCGAACCGCTCCACATGTGGTGGAACTTCGTCTCCCGTCGCCGCGGCGAAATGTCGGATGCCTGGCGCCAGTGGACAGCTGACGACGAGCGGTTCGGTACCGTGGCCTCCACGCTGCCCCGGATCGACGTCGAGCCACCTCCGTGGGAGCCGGCTACCACTCCGCCCACCCCGGAGGGCTGACCGATCCGCGCATGTCCCTCGGGTCGACCGGTGCTCGGGTCCGACCGGCCTCGTAGACCGCGAAGCACAGGCGCAGCACGTCGATCGCCTCCGAAGGGGTCATGGAAGCGGTGGTGCCGTTGATCAGGGCGTCGACGAAGTGTCGCGAGGCACGCACGAACCCGGCGCCCCAGTCGGCGTCGAGGTCCGTGAACTCAGTCGTCTTGCGTTCGTGCGGAGTCCCGGTGAAGAGCACGACCGGTGCGAGGTCGAGCATCTCGCCCGTGGCCCGCGTCACCCAGATCTGCCCTTCGTCTCCCGTGATCTCGAAGAACTCGTCGGCTCCGTAGTAGGAGGAACGCAGATAGAAGTCGGGTGCGTACTGGACCTCCATCATGCCCAGCACGCCGGGGTCCTCGTACTCGAGGATCACGGCACAGGGCTCGAAATACAGGTCGCGCCGGCGAACCACGGCCTGCACCGAGACGACGTCGAGGTCCAGCAACCAGCGGGCCATGGCGTACTTGTGCACCATGTCGTCGAAGAGATGCCCGCCGGGACTGCGCGTGTCGAGTCGCCAGCTGTAGCCCTCCGGGCGCAAACCGGCCTGGAAGGCGGAGTCGGTCTGGCCGACCAACGTCCGGATCCGCAGGGACGTCGGCTTGCCGATCGCACCACGCGCCGTCAGCTGCTTGGCCAGCTCGAGGGGAGGGTAGTGGGCGAAGCATTCGCTCACCCGCAGTGTGCGCCCGACGGATTCTGCACACGCCCGCATCTCGAGGGCGTCGTCAATCGAGGCGGCCATCGGCTTCTGGACCGAGACGTGCTTGCCGGACTCGAGCGCGGCAATGACATGGTCTCGATGCAGGTGGGTCGGGGTCAGCACCTCCACCGCGTCGATCGAATCGTCGGCCAGCATGGCGTCCAGATCGGCGTAGAAGGACGGGGCGCCCCAGTCCTGAGCGGCACGCCGGCCGGCATCCTCGTCGGTGTCGCACACCGCCACGAGGTCGCAGCGCGGATCCTCGAGATAGCCCCGAACGTTGAGTGCCGCGATGTTCCCCGCACCGACCACCCCCAATCGGACCTTGTCCGTTAGTCCTCCCATGGGCCTCCCCGGAGTCCGCTCCGCTGGAACATACTTGGCAGGTGGTGACCGCAGTCCTCGATCAGGCCCTCACGGCGTTCGCCCTCACGGCGCCCACCTACGGACGATGGGGCCTGGCCAACCACGGCCCGATGGCTGCCGAGGCTCTGGTCCGGCTCGGCCGTTCCGACGTCATGGAGGAATGGGTGGCCCGGTACCTCCCACGGCTCGACGACGCGCCCGTGCCGACGCGGCGGCCGCTCACCGAGGAGGAATGGCCCGACGCGCTGGGCAGGCAGGACCGGCTCGGGGGCTGGCTGGCGCTGTTCGAACGGGAGATGGCCGACCGCCCCGCCGCTGCGGTAGCGGGTGAATGGGTGCCCCGCCTGCTCCCGGGCGCCGTCGGAGCGGCCACGCACGGGCTGATCCGAAGTGGCCACGCGCTCCGCGCCCTCGGCGAGGCGGACACCCCACCTCGGCGCCTCGAAGTGGCACACGCCTTGGCCTTTTGGGCCTCGAGCTATGCCGAGCTCCCTGGACCTCCGCTCCTCATCGGGCACGAGGGGGTGGCCCGGGCCTTGGCCGACCTGCCCTATCCGGCCGAGGACGCACCACGGGCCGCACTCATCAGCGATCGGGTGGCCTCGGTCGCTGACATCGCCGACGAGTTCGAGCAGGCGGTGGCCTCGCTGGGGTGGACCGGCGACGCCGTCGCACTGCTCGACCAGTTGGCCGCCGGCGGCGCGGCGGCGTACCTGCGCAACGCGGACCAAGGAGGAGCGATCGGCCTGCTGCACGCGATCACCTGCCCGATGGCGTGTGAGCTCCTGCTGCCCTGGCTTGCCGAGGAGGACCGTGATGCTGCGCTCGGCTATGTCTGGCAGGCGGTGGCGGCATTGCACGTCGCCTACGACGTCGACCGGGTCACCCCGGTCCCGTCCGCCTCTCCGCCCGCCGCCGGCGAGCTGATCGAACGCGCCGTGGCCTCCGGGGACGAGCACGCCATCAAGTTGTGCGAGGCCGCGCTGCGCAGCTTCGAGCGGACCGGCGTCGGCGCCCTCCTGCTGGCGGCCGCCGACGCCGGTTCGAGGTTCTGACCGACCGTCTACGACCGACCGTCTACGTCGCCGCCTCAAGCCGGCTCAATGAGAGCGGGGTCGTTGTTGGCAACGTTCCCGACGCGCGGGCCGACCGCATGATGCACGACCGTGCCGGCCGGCTGCGGACGGAGCAACGACTTCAGCTCCTCCGTGTCCTCGTTGAAGGGGTCGAGCCACACGTCGAAGACCGAAGGGTCGAGGATCGCCGGCATCCGGTCATGGATGCCCGAGAGGTCCTCACTGCCCGGCACCGTGATGACGGTGCAGCTGCGGATGAACGGTGAGCCCGGCGGCGCCCCCTTCGGGCGCCAACGCTCGGCCAGCCCGGCAAACGCCATCGGCGCACCGTCGGACCGGGTGAAGTAGTGCGGCGTGGACCTGCCCGGTTTCGCCTTCTGCCATTCAAAGAAACCGTCGGCCGGGACGATGATGCGCCGCTCCCGGAAGGCCTCGCGGAAGGAGGCCTTGGTGGCCACCGTCTCGCTGCGAGCGTTGAAGAGCCGGTTCCCTGACGTGGTGTCCTTGGACCACCAGGGGATGAGGCCCCAACGGAAGGACATGAGGATGCGCTCCGGCTCAGCGCCACCTTTTGGGTCACCGCCGCCCTGTTCCGCCGGACCCGGTCGCGGCGGCCGGTCCCGGACCCCGAGGACCGGGTCGGTCGGGGCCACGTTCCAGCTCGGGCGGGGGTCGGGCTCGGTGTCCTCGGCCAGGGTTGCGCCGAAGTAACGGGCCAGCCGCGCCGGCGGGGTGTAGAGGGCGAAGCGACCGCACATGTCGGTCGCATTGTGGCGTACCGCGGTGTCGGGGGCGGGCGCTCTGGTGCCGTCGCTCCTCTTGACCTGGAGGTTTGGCGCCTTGGGCGGGCGGCACACGGCCTCGATAAGGTACGAACATATGTTCGTCTCTCACACCGGGAAACCTTCGTCCGCTCGTTCGCAGCTCCCGGCCGGGCTGGCCGACCGGGTACGCCCCGCGACGCCGGTGGCCGGGCGTACCCTGCCCGTGCCCCGGCCGCTGGCCCCTCTTTTCCCCGGCGGGTCGCTCCGGCGAGGGACGATCACCACCGTCACCGGACAGCCCGGTCATGGAGCCACGACGCTGGCGCTGGCGCTCTTGGCCGCGGCGTCGGAGGCGGGGAGTTGGTGCGCTGCCGTCGGCCTGCCCGACCCCGGGGTGGTGGCGGCTGCCGGGCTCGGGCTCGATCTGCGTCGGGTCGTCTTCGTGCCCCACCAGGGCCCGGGGTGGGCCGAAGCGGCCGGCGACCTCCTCTCCGGTGTGGACGCGGTCGTGGTGCGCCCACCCGGCCGGGCTCGTCTGACGGCTGCACGGCACCTGACCGCCCGGGCCCGTGAGCGCCAGGCCGCCCTGGTGGTGCTGCTCGACGGTGCCCGCGACTGGCCCGAGGGTGGTGATCTCGCCCTCTCGGTAGGACCCGTCGAGTGGGAGGGTGTCGGCCGTGGCCACGGGCATCTGCGGAGCCGCCGGGCCGAGGTGCAAGTCAGTGGGCGTCGTGCCGCGGGGCGCGTCGTCACGTGCCCGCTCTGGCTTCCCGCAAGCACGGGTGCGGTGGCGTCGGTGGACGACGGGCCATTCAGTCCGGACGCCGGCCCGGATACCGGCCCGGAGGCGGCCTGAGCGGCGCGGTGGAGAGGGCGGAGAAGGCATGGAACGGTTGGTCGTCGTCTGGTGTCCCGACCTCTTCGAGGAGGGGCCGCGGGGGGAGGAAGGGCGCCGCTTCGCCCGCGTCGCCGCACGGGTGGGCGAGATGTGTCCCTGGGTGCACCCGGTTCGGCTCGGAGTGTGCGCACTGCCTGCCCGTGGCCCGGCCCGTTTCTTCGGCGGTGAGGAGGCGGTCGTGTCCCTCCTCGTCGAGCGCGTCGGCGAGGAGCAGGCTGGCGAAGTCGTCCAGGTCGGTGTGGCCGACGGGCTCTTCGCCGCGATGCTGGCCGCTCGGGCCGCCCTGATCGTCCCTTCGGGGGGGACGGCGGACTTCCTCGCCTCCTGGTCGGTGGCCACGCTGGCGCGACCCGACCTGGCCGTCACCCTGCAGCGACTGGGGATCACCACGCTGGGTCAGTTCGCCGCGTTGCCGGCGGCGAGCGTCTCGGACCGGTTCGGAGCGGACGCTGCGGCCTGCCATGCCGTGGCCCGTGGTGAGAGCGGGGAGTTAGCCGGGTTGCGCGACCGTGGCATCGAGCGTCGACTGCGGGTGGCCCGTGGAGAAGATCCCGACCGGGGGGATGTCCCGCCCCGCTCGTCACAGCCCAGCTTCTTCGGGGGGACGTCCGAGGCTGACGCCCGTGCCGCTCGCTCCTTCGTCAAGGTGCAGGAGCGCCTGGGGATCGAGGCCGTGCTGGTCGGCCGGCTGCGCGGCGGGCGGGACCCGGCCACCCGGTCGGTGCTGGTGCCCTGGGGGAGCCCCGAAGCCGACCCGGGCCCGACTGCGGCGCCATGGCCGGGCCGTCTACCTCCGCCGGCCCCCTCCCATGTGTTGCAGGTCCCACCGCGCGCCGAGCTGGTCGACATGGAGGGGAACGCCATGGTGGTGAGCGGGCGGGGTCTGCTTCCCGCAGCCGTCGACCGGTTGTCGGTCGCCGGAGGTCCCTGGGAGCAGGTGGTGGCGTGGGCCGGCCCCTGGCCGGTGACCGAACGCTGGTGGTCGGTGCGCCGCCGCCGGGCCCGCCTGCAGGTGGTCACCGCGGAGGGGGTGGCTCGCCTGTTGTGCACCGAGCGGGGCCGGTGGTGGGTGGAGGCGCTCTATGACTGAGCGACACCGGACCAGGTGGTGCCCATGACCCAGTACGCCGAGCTGCATGCGCACTCGGACTTCAGCTTCCTCGACGGAAGTAGCGACCCCGAGGAACTCGTGGCCGAAGCCGACCGGCTCGGCCTGGCCGCTCTGGCGCTGACCGACCATCACGGCTTCTACGGTGCCGTGCGCTTCGCCACCGCGGCACGTGCCTGCGCGCTGCCCACGGTCTTCGGGAGCGAAGTGACGCTCGCTCCGGCCGGTCCGCGTACGGGGGAGCCCGATCCGACAGGCACCCACCTGGTGGTGTTGGCGCGCGACCCCGAGGGCTACGCGCGCCTGTCGACGACGCTGGCCGACGCGCACCTCGAGGGTGGGGAGAAGGGAAAGCCGGTCTTCACTCTCGACGCCCTGGCGCGTGCCGCTACCGGCCGTTGGCTGGTGCTCAGTGGCTGCCGGAAGGGGGCGGTCCCCGCCGCGCTGGTGGAGGCGGGACCCCGGGCAGCCTCCCGCGAGGTGGGACGGCTCGTCGACGCGTTCGGGCGTGCCAACGTCGCGCTCGAGTTGTGGGATCACGGGGACCCGCTCGATACGGCGCGTAACGACGCTCTGGCGCATCTCGCCGTCGAGTGGGGGGTGGACGCGGTGGCCACCAACAACGTGCACTACGCCACCCCGGCAGGGTTCCAGCTCGCCACCACCCTCGCTGCCGTGCGGGCGCGCCGCCCGCTGGCCGAGCTCGAAGGCTGGCTCCCCTCGTCGCCCGCGGCCTGTCTGCGCTCGGGGACCGAGCAGTCCCGCCGCTTCGCCCGTTGGCCCGGTGTGGTCGAGCGTGCCGCCGAGCTCGGGCGGGCCTGTGCGTTCGATCTGCGACTGGTCGCGCCGCGCCTGCCCGATTTCCCCGTTCCTGCCGGCATGGACGAACAGGGGTACCTGCGGCAGCTGGTGACCGAGGGCGCTCTGGCGCGCTACGGGCCACCCGAAGCCGAGCGTGTGCGCGGGGCGTGGAAACAGATCCGGCACGAGCTCAATGTGATCGGCCAGCTCGGTTTCGCCGGCTACTTCCTCGTCGTGTGGGACATCGCGCAGGTGTGCAAGCGGCTCGACATCTACTGCCAGGGGCGGGGATCAGCGGCCAACTCGGCTGTCTGCTACGCGCTCGGTGTCACCAACGTCGACGCCGTCGACCTCGGGCTGCTCTTCGAACGCTTCCTCTCTCCGGCGCGCGACGGCCCGCCGGACATCGACGTGGACATCGAGTCGGGGCGGCGCGAGGAGGTGATCCAGTACGTCTACGAGCGTTACGGCCGACGACACGCGGCACAGGTGGCCAACGTCATCACGTACCGCCCGCGCTCCGCCGTGCGCGACGTGGGCAAGGCCTTCGGCTTCTCGCCCGAGCAAGTGGATGCCTGGTCGGCGGGTATCGAGCACGGAGCACGGGCACGGGCACGGGCGCGGTCCGTCGTCGGCTGCCGCGGTGCTCGAGGCGGTCGGGTCGCCCGTTGCGGGTGCCGGCGGGGTGCCGCCGCTGGTGGCCGAGCTGGCGTCCGAGGTCCTCGATCGCCCCCGCCACCTCGGCATCCACTCGGCGGGCATGGTGATCTGCGACCGTCCGGTGGTCGAGGTGTGCCCGGTCGAGTGGGGCCGCATGCCGGGCCGCTCGGTGCTCCAGTGGGACAAGGACGACTGTGCCGCCATCGGGTTGGTGAAGTTCGACCTGTTGGGGCTGGGAATGCTCGAGGCGCTGCACCGCATGGTCGACCTGGTGCGCGACTTCTGTTCCGTGGAGGTGGACCTCGGACGGTTGCCGCAGGAGCCCGCCGTCTATGACCTGCTGTGCCGGGCCGACACGGTCGGGATCTTCCAGGTCGAGAGCCGGGCCCAGATGGGAACGTTGCCCCGGGTGGCGCCGCGCACCTTCTACGACCTGGCGATCGAGGTGGCGCTCATCCGGCCCGGTCCGATCCAGGGGCACGCGGTCAACCCCTACATCCGGCGACGCCGTGGCGAAGAGCCGGTCACCTACCTGCATCCCCTGCTCGAGCCCATCCTCCGGCGCACGCTCGGGGTGCCCCTGTTCCAGGAACAGCTCATGGAGATGGCCGTGGCCATCGCCGGCTTCAGCGCAGCCGACGCCGACGAACTACGCCAGGCCATGGCGGCGAAGCGCTCGGCGGCACGCATGGAGAAGATGCGGGCCCGTCTCTACGACGGGATGGCGGCGCGCGACGTGACGGGCCCGGTGGCCGATCAGGTCTTCGAGGCGCTGGCAGCCTTCGCCAACTTCGGGTTTCCCGAGTCGCACTCGGTCTCGTTCGCGCATCTCGTCTACTCCTCGGCCTGGATGAAGCTGCACTACCCGGCGGCGTTCACCGCAGGTCTCTTGAACTCGCAGCCCATGGGCTTCTGGTCGCCTCAGTCGCTGGTGGCCGACGCCCGGCGGCACGGCGTGCAGGTGCGCCGGCCACACGTGGAGCGCTCCGAGGTCGGTGCCTCACTCGAGGCCCGTCACCCGTGCATCTTCCCGGGTGACGGTTCGGACTGCGGGGACGGTCCGGTGTTGCGCCTGGGTCTGGGGTCGGTGCGCGGGGTGGGCGAGGCCACCGCCGAGCGCATCGTGGCGGGGCGGCCCTGGCACGGGTCCGAGGATCTGGTCCGGCGGGCCGGGGTCACCCAGTCCCAGCTCGAGACACTGGCTGTGGCCGGTGCACTCGACGCCGAGGGTGCTGATGGCCAGTCCCGGGGAACGGCGACCAGCCGCCGCCGGTTGCTCTGGGGGGCTGGGTCGGCAGCGCAGGGAACACCCGATCGTCTGCCGGGTGTCGTGGTCGGGGCCGAGGCCCCGCCATTGCCCGTGCCCAGCCTGTACGACGCGGTGGCCGACGACCTGTGGGCCCTCGGACTGGCTCCCGAGCGAACGGCCATGCACCTGGCCCGCGAACGGCTGGAGGCGATGAGTGTGACCACCGCGGTGGCTCTCGAGGCGTTGGCCGATGGCGAGCGGGCGACCGTGGCCGGGGTGGTGACCCATCGCCAGCACCCCGAGACGGCGCGTGGTGCCGTGTTCGTGAACCTCGAAGACGAGACGGGCCACGTGAACGTCGTCTTTTCCCGTGGCGCGTGGGCCCGGTGGAAACACGTGGCCCGCCGTGCGCCGGTGCTGTTGATCCGGGGTCGGGTCAGGAAGGGGCAGGGAGCGATCAGCTTCGACGCCGAGCGGGTAGAGGCACTGGTGGTGGGGACGGCGGTGCCGGCGAGTCGCGACTTTCGCTGAGATACGACCTTCCGTATACGACCATCCGTTATGGGGTCCTCCCGAACGTCAGCCGGGTGCAGGGGCTCCGTCGCCCCCACCGGCGGCCTCCGACTCGACTCTGGAGACCAGCGAGGTCCACTTCGGCATGTCTTCGGCGATCGGGAACGCCTTGGGCATCACCCGTGCCTTGACCTCGTCGGGCAAGCTGAGGTCACCTCCGGTGTGACCGACGCTGAAGACACGCTCAGGCCTCGAGTGGCCCACCATCGCTTGGAACCAACGCAGCATCGTGCTCGCCCGGTGGGCGAAGCCGTTCAAGAAGCCGATGTGCACGAAGAACCACACGAGCCAGCCGGCGAATCCGCTGAGGTGCACGCCGCGCATGTTCACGATTGCCTTGAAGCGGCCGATCGACGCGGCGCTGCCCAGATCGCGGTAGCGGAACGGAACGCCGTCCTCTCCACGCAGGCGCTTCCTGATCGTATGGGCGGCGTGGAGCCCTCCTTGCATCGCCACCTCGCACACCCCCGGGAGTTCGGCGATCGACGCCATGTCTCCCAGGGCGAACACCTCGGGACGGCCCGGCAGGGTCAAGTCGGGGAGGACCTCGATGCGTCCTGCCCGGTCGGTCGTCGCCCCCGTCGCCTCGGCCAGGGCAGAAGCCAGCGGTGAGGCTTGCACGCCGGCAGCCCAGATCACGGTTGCCGCGTCGAAGCGCCCCTTCACTCCGTCAGGATCCTCGGTGTCGACGCCGAAGGGATCGACGCCCACGACCCGCAGGCCCATGTGCAACTCGACGCCCATCTTCTCGAGCTCGCTCCGGGCGCGTGACGAGAGCGTTCCACCGAAGTTGGCCAGCGGTTCCTTTCCGCCGTCGACCAAGATGACGCGAACAGATCCCGGATCGAACGTGCGGAAGTCGCCGGTGAGGCTCCGTACCGCGAGCTCGCGGATCTGGCCGGCCAGCTCCACCCCGGTCGGGCCTGCTCCCACCACGACGAACGTCGTCCAGAACCGTCGGAGCGCGGGCTCGTCCATGGTCTCGGCGAGCTCGAGGGCGCCGTAGACGCGGCGCCGGAGCTCGAGGGCGTCATCGATCGTCTTCATCCCCGGTGCGATGAGGGCGAACTCGTCATGTCCGAAGTAGGACTGACCGGCTCCGGCAGCCACGATCAGGCTGTCATAGGGGTACTCGTCGAAGCGACCCGGGATCGAGGTCGTGTGCACGACCCGGTGCTCGAGGTCGAAGCCGGTCACCGTGGAGAGCACGACGCGGACGTTCTTGGCCCGCCGGAACATGTGGCGCAGCACGGGGGAGATCTGGCCGGGAGAGAGGATCCCGGTCGCCACCTGGTACAGGAGCGGCTGGAACAGATGGTGGTTCCGCCGATCGATCAGCGTGACCTCGATGTCGCGGGATCGGGCCAGGAATCGGGTGGCCGGAAGGCCGCCGAATCCACCTCCGACGACGACGACCCGATGACGGGGGTGCGCTGCCATCGGCCTCAGCCGGGCCGCCCGCCGGTCTCCGATTCGATCAGCCTCCCCACAGCGTCGATCAGGGCCAGATGGGTGAAGGCCTGAGGGAAGTTGCCCAGATGCTCGCCGGTGGAGGCGTCGATCTCCTCCGCGTAGAGCTGGAGCGGCCCGGCGAAGGCGAGCAGCTTCTGGCAGAGCGCCCGAGCGCGTGCGTTCTCACCGATCATGGCCAGCGCGGTGACCAGCCAGAACGAGCAAATGGTAAACGTGCCCTCTTTGCCCTCGAACCCGGTGTCGGTCGTGTCGACCTTGTAGCGAAGCACGAGCCCGTCCTCGGTCAGCTCGTCGGCGATGGCGAGCACCGTGGCCCGCACCCGCTCGTCGTCGGGGGGCAAGAAGTCCAGGATCGGGATGAGGAGCAGCGAGGCATCGAGCTCCTCGTTGCCGTAGTGCTGGCGGAATCGGCCCCGTGAGTCCACGCCCTGGTCGAGGATCTCGGCCTTCAATTCGTCGGCGGCCTTGTGCCATGCCTCGGCCCGCTCGTCGTCGTGGCGGATCCGGGCCATGTGCGCGCCGCGGTCCATGGCCACCCAGCACAGGACCTTGGAGGCGGTGAAGTGCTCGGGTTCACCACGGATCTCCCAGATGCCCTGGTCCGGGTCGCCCGCGTGTGCAATGGCGGCCTCGACCATCTTGGCGACGCCCTCCCACATCGGCTTGACGATCTGCGCCGCGCCCTGACGCAGGTGGATGTCCATCGCATCGATGATCATTCCCCACACATCGTTCTGGTGCTGGTTCCACGCGCCGTTGCCCACCCGCACCGGTTTCGAGTTCCGCCACCCCGACAGGTGGTCGAGAGTCTGCTCGGTCAGGTCCTTCCGGCCGTCGATGCCGTACATGATCTGCAGGTCGAAGTCGCCGCTTCCCCCGGCAACCGCCTCGATCACGAAGGCGAAGTACTCCAGTGCCTCCCAGCCGAACCCGAGCCGGTAGAGCGAGCGGAGCATGAACGAGGAGTCGCGGATCCAGGTGTAGCGGTAGTCCCAGTTGCGCGCCCCGCCCGGGGTCTCGGGCAGTGAGGTCGTCGCCGCCGCCATGACGGCGCCGGTGGGCGCGTAGCTCAGGCCCTTGAGCGTCAGGGCGCTCCGCTCCAGGTAGCTGCGCCAGGGATGGTCGGGGAATGTGCCGTTGGACAGCCAGTCTCGCCAGTAGGAGACCGTTGCTGCGAGCTGCTCCTGGGCCTCGTCGACGTTTCCGGGCTGGTGGCCGGACCAGGACACCGAGACGAAGGCCGTCTCCCCCTTCTCGAGGGTCGAGCGGCCGTAGCAGCGGGCGCCGACGGCACCCAGACGGATGGTCGACGTGACGGTCAGCACCGGGTCACCGACCGGCGGACGCACCGTCATGGTCTCGTAGCCGTCTCCCTCGTAGTCCCACATTCCGGTCTGGGCCCCGTACTCGAACACGGGCACCACATTGGCGATCACCTCGACGTGGCCCTCGATGCAGGTGGCCAGCCTCAGCAGGGTTCCGGTTGCAGCGGCGTCCCCGGGCGCCCGGCGGTAATCGCGTCGCCGCACGCCGTCACTGACCGGCTCCACCACGAGGAAGTCTTCGACGACCAACCACCCCGTCGGGGTGTGCCACGTCGTCTCGAGCACCATGGTGCCCGGCACATAGCGCCGGTGGTGCGGCACGAGCGTCCCCGTGGGCCCGAACCGAAAGTTGCCGGCCGCGCGGTCGAGGAGGGCGCCGAACACACTGGGCGAGTCAGGCCGGGGCAGGCACAACCACTCGACCGATCCGTCCGGAGCAATAAGACAGCTGTTCTCGCAGTCCGAGAGGAACCCGTAGTCGGCGATGGCGGGAAAGCTCTGGGGCACCGCCTCGACCGCCTGCTCACCCATATCCCGAATGCTACGGACTTCCCTCTCGGCGCTCCACTCCTGCTTCTGGCAGTGACGCTCTCACTTCGGGTCACACCGCTCGGGGGCTCGTCGGGCAATCCCCCCGCAACGTCCGTCATCCCCCTGCCACCCAGGGCCGACCGTCATCCAGGGCCGACCATCATCGCTCCCGGGTCGCCTCGCTGGACCCGGGCGACCGCGAGGGGGGTTCGTCGTTGGCGACTATCCGAAGGCGTCGGCAACTGTTACAGTTCGGTGGCGGTATTTTGAGCCGCTCAAAATACCGCTCGGCAGGTTCACATCCTTGGGGGGATCCATATGCGCCATTGTCGTCGTGCGAGCGTCACCGCAGCCCTGGTCAGCATGATGGCCGTCTCATCGGGGCTCGTCGTCCAGTCGAGTGCGGCCTCGGCCGCTTCGTCCGCGGCGCCCCTCACCGTTGCTCTGGTCACCTCGCTGACTGGGCAGGGGGCATCGTCCTTCGCGGTCACCCAGCAGGGGTTTCTTGCTCGCATCGCACTCGCCAACGCCCACGGAGGGATCAACGGCCACCGCATCGTCGGTGTGGTCAAGGACGACCAGACCAGTCCCTCAGCGGTCGCGACCGCCGTTCAGTCGGCCATTTCAGGCGGCGCCATCGGCATCGTCTCGGTGAGCCCGGTCTTCTTCCTTGCGGCCAAGTACGCGCAGCAGGCGGGGATTCCGGTCACCGGCACGGTGGCCGACGGACCCGAATGGGGGGAGCAGCCCTATACCAACATGTTCGCCTCGGACCTGGGGAGCGTTGATCCGTCCTATCCGGCGAACACGGTCTACGCCGGGTTCCTGAAGGCGCACGGTGGGACGGTGCTCGGCTCGTACGGCTACGGAATCGCGCCTCTCTCCAAGGCGTTCGCCATCGGGACGAGCCTGGCCTTCAACCATCTGGGTGGCAAAACGGGCGTCCTGAACACCTCGGTGCCCTATGGGAGCGTCGACTTCACCGAGGACGCGCTGGTGGCCAAGCAGCAGGGAGTCAACGCACTCTTCCCTGCCTTGCAGGCCTCCGGCGAGATCGCCCTGGCGCAGGAGATGAAGAATGCGGGGGTCAACATCAAGGCTGCCGTCTACTCGGGGGGCTACGAGGCCTCGCTGATCCACTCGGCCGCGTGGTCGGCCGTCCAGGGTGGCTATTTCGTCTCCGAGGAGCGCCCGGCGCAGTTGCCTGACGCCGCGACCCAGACGGAGGTCGCGGCCCTTCAGAAGTACGAGCACCGGTCCCCGGCCAACTTCCCCGATCTCGAGACCGATCTCGGATGGGGCGGGGCCGACCTGATGCTCAAGGGCATCGCCATGGCCGGAGCGCACCCCACCTCGGCCGAGGTCATCTCGAAGCTTCGGTCACTCACGTCCTATAACCCCGGTGGGCTCCTGGCGAACCCGATCGACTACGCCACGATCTTCGGTCACGATCAGAAGAAGCTGTGCTTCTGGTACCTGCGGGCTGAGAAGAACGGCTTCGTCCCAGTCTCGACGCAGCCGTTTTGCGGGAGTGACGTCCCGGGAACGTCGACGGCCCCCGGATCGTCCTGATCCGTGCCGAGGACTCTCCTCAACGTCCCCACGCTCGAGAGGTTCCGTCGCCGGAAGTAACTGGTGGAATTTGGAAATTACCGGGCCGCACGCAGCCGGGTGGACGGGCTCGACGGGCCAAGGTGATCGGGTCGAGCGCGCCTCCGACAAGAGCTCCGGTCTGACGTCCGACAAGGCCAATCGGCACCGTCTTGTGTCGCCTTCTCGCGACGCCACGCAGACACCCGGACCCGAACGGCGGCCCCGGCGTGGGACGAAGTCCGTGATTGCGGGCGGGCCGGCGGGCGAGAATGAGAGATCATGGAGTCCCGGAGGCGATGAAGATGAAGTACCGGATCGGGATGCCGCAGTGTTGCGGGGACCGAAGTCCTGTCGAACTGGGACAGCAGGTGAGCCTGGGCGCTCTCCGTCTCGCGCTCGAGAGCACGGCTGACGCCGGGGAGGGCACGCCATGACAAAGGCGGCAGTTCGGACCCGGCCTCGTCGAAGTCCCCCCCGCATCGGCAGCGCCTTGAGCGGAACCCCGCTCGAGGCGCTGCATTCGGTCCCGCAGCCGCCGCGCATCCTCGATCGCGAACGCGAGGCAGCGCTGACGGAGCGACAGCTCCAGGTTCTCGACAATCTCGAGACGATGTTTGAGTCCGGGTTTGCCGAGCTGAACATGGCCGACTTGGCCAAGAAGCTCAACTGCTCTTTACGCACGCTTTACACGTTGGCGCCGAGCCGTGACGAGCTCATGTTGTCTGTCGTCGACCGCCATCTTCGGGAGGTGGGCCGTGAGGCGCGAAATGCCATCAGGGACGACATGTCCGCACTGGAGGCTGTGCGGACATATCTCCACACGGTCACGCTGGCACTGGCCGATCACTCCGAGGAATTCTCACGCGACATCCTGGCCGTTCCGGCGGTCAGCCAGCTCATCGAGCGGCTCAATGACTACGTCTTCGCCGTGACCAGGTCGCTCCTCGACTTGGCGGTCGAGCAAGGAGAGATCCAGTTCGACGACACGACAGCACTGGCACGGGTGATGGCGGGCCTGGGCTGGGGACTCACCAGACCGGAGGTCAAGCCGATGTTGTCGTCCTCACCAAAGGAGGCAGCGGATGCAGTGGTGGATGTCATCGTCCGTGGGCTCCGGGGATCAGGCGACGGCCGATGAGCGATCGGTTGCTCACGACCTAGCTCGAGGGCAATGTCCTCACCCTCACCCTGACCATGAACGACGACGCCCGGTTGAACGCACTGGGCAGGCCGCTCATCGCCGAGTTGCAGGAGGCATGCGCAGTTGTCGATTCGGATCCGGCAGTCCGAGTGGTCGTCATCACCAACTCCGGTCGCGTGTTCTGCTCTGGCGCGCGCCACGACGAAGCTTCGGAGAAGCGGTCGTCGGCCTCCCGCCCTGCTGGCCCTGTGCCGGACATGGCCGGGCTCTTTGGGGGCTTCCGTCGTTCCGCCAAACCGTACCTGGGACGTATCGCGGGGCACTGTCTGGCCGGTGGAATGGTCTGGCGGCCGCGCTCGACATCACGGTTCCGGCCCAAGCCGCGCGAGGGCCAAGCCCAGAGCGCGCAGGACCCGGCCCGCTCGGCATGGCTCAGGCGCGGCCATGGCCCGGTGTCGAACGCCGAGCGGGCGGCGCCGACTGCCCGATCCATGTCGGCCTGGCGGTGCCACCCATTTGCCTCCGATGTAGAGCGGGTCGGTATGAGCCAGCGGTGCCTGCAGCGCGTCGATTGCCACCTGGGACCTCCTCCGGGGTTCCGGCGTTCGCACGGTTCTTGGACGGGCGCCAGCGATCGCGAACGCGTGGGCGCCTCTTGCTAGGCCGCGTTGAAGAGCACGGGTAGCTCGTTGGGAGCACGAAAGCTAAGGCCTCTGATCAAGGGCTCACCGGCCTCAGGATCGAACCGGACATTGGGGAGCCGATCCAGCACGGCGTTGAGGGCAACCCGCATCTCCATACGAGCCAGGTGCATGCCGAGGCAGATGTGGGAGCCGAAGCCGAAAGCCATGTGGCCTTGTGGCTGGCGGAAGATGTCGAAACGATCCGGGTCCCCCCAACGCGAAGGATCACGATTGGCGCTTCCGAGGCTCAACATGATCGGCGCGCCAGCGGGGATGAGTGTCCCCTCGACCTCGGTGTCGCAGACGGCGATACGAGTGCTGTTCGTGATGGGGGCCTCCCATCGCAATCCCTCTTCCACGGCGCGAGGTACCAGGGTCCTGTCGTCCCGCACCGCTGCCAGTTGGTCTGGGTTCGAGAGCAACCCGAACATCACGTTGCTCGATGCACGGTACGTGGTCTCTGCCCCGGCCGGTAGCAGAAGGCGCAGGAACGTGACGATCTCCACATCCGTCAAGACCTCGCCGTCGAGTTCTGCCTGGACGAGAACACTGATGATGTCCTCGCGGGGATCCTTGCGCCTCTCCGCGATGATCTCGGCGAAGTAGGCATAGAGCCACTGCGACGCCGCCAGCCCGCGGTCGATATCTGTGATGATGCCGATGAGTTCCGCCGCCTTCCGCGAGAACAGCGGCAGGTCCGCTTTGGGAAGCCCCAGCATCTCCCCGATGACATGTGTTGGGAATGGCCAGAAGAGCTCACGAATCAACTCCGCACTGCCCCGGTCGGCGAACACGTCGATGAGGCGTGATACGACCGGTGCCACGACCTCGGTACTCCAGCGCTCCATGGCCTTGGGTGAAAAGGCCTTCTGGACCAGGGCTCTGTTCCTGTGATGTTCTGGTTCGTCCATCTCGATGATGGTGTGGCCCATGATGAGGCCGGTGATCCTGGCCAGGATCGACGATGAGAACACATCGTTCTTCTTCAGCACGTGCTGGACGGCGTCGAAGGGCATCACGGTATACGGCGTGGCGTCACCGATGAGCATTGCCTCGGCAGGCTGGTCGACTCCGAAGCGCGGCCATGTCGGACCGACGTGGACAGGGCATTCCTCACGCAGCTCGTGAAGAACGGGGTACGGATCTCGGACCTGCCCGACCCCGTTGGCCGCGTCGAAGGCCCGGAACGGGTCGTATTCTTCGTCGGTACTTGACACGGTGAACAATTACCACACCCGTCCGGGGTATCGCAATGGCGATGGCCAATGCGCCCGACCGGATCAGAGCGCCGAACACGGCATCGTGGCGACGACCCCCCCGGACCCGACAGTGATGTCGCCGCCATCTCGCTCCATACCTGAGCTCGATCACCCCGACGCCACCGTCCTCGTACGCCCGGTCATTCACAGGTTCCGACCACGGGTGGGGGATCCGACGCCGGCCTCCGCTCGTGGGCGAGCATTCAGCCGAGATTCTCGCCGAGATCGGGCTTGGCGATGATCGATGACCCGCGCTCAGCAACGCTCCCACTGGACGAGCGTGTCGTCATCGTGGTCTTCGAAGATCGCGCGCACCTCGGTCCCGATCGTCACCTCCTCCAGCTGGTCGCCCAATCTCGTCGCACCGTCGGGAGCCATTCCCTTCCACGCGTTCGGAGGCACCTTCGTCGAGGCCTATGGAGACGGGCTCAATTTGGGGCTGGAGGCGGTGCGCCAGGTGCGGCGAATCCTCGAAATCAGGTACCCGATGCGCGCATGGCTCTCGCGTCGGCCGGGCCGATGATCGCTCCTGCCTGAGATCTCCTTCTCGGGTCCCGCGATGCGCTCTGATCCCCTCGACACCCCGGGAAGCAGCCGATACAGTGGCCGGTAAGGTGCAGCCGAAAGCTTACCGGTCAGCGTGGCGCCTCGGGCGTCTGGAGGTGGTGGTCAGTGGCTGAATTCTCGACCGTGGTCAAGAACGGCATGGTGTTCGACGGGATGCGTAACCCGCGGATGCGAGCGGACGTTGGCATCAAGGACGGGATCATCACCGCAATCGGAAAGCTGCGCGAGTCTGACGCTGACAAGGTGATCGACGCGACCGGCCTCAACGTCGCCCCGGGGTTCATCGACAACCATACCCACTACGACTCCCAGCTGTTCTGGGATCCCTACTGCTCGATTTCCGGCTGGCACGGAGTCACCTCTGTCGTCATCGGCAATTGCGGATTCGCGTTCGCGCCGGTCAAGCCCGAAGAGCGTGAGCGGGCGATGTTGACCGTGAGTCGCAACGAGGCGGTGCCGATCAGCTGTATGGAGGAGGGGATGCCGTGGGACTGGGTTACCTACCCACAGTTTCTCGACAGCGTTGAGCGCACGCCGAAATCGATCAATATCTTGCCCTATATGGGGATCGGTCCGATGCTCACATGGGTGATGGGTCTCGAGGATGCAAAGTCGGGTCGGATGCCGACGGACGCCGAGCACGCCGAGATGCGACGGCTGCTGCACGAGGCGATGGATGCCGGCGCGTGTGGGTGGTCGACGCAGATCTCCACCGGTTGGGCGGGTATCCAACTCGACTACGACGGCACCCCGATGGTCACCGACATTATGAAGAACGAGACCTGTCTCGAGTTGGCGAGCGTCCTCGCCGAGCGGCGTGAAGGCACCATCGAAGCCACGGTCAATTCGGATGATCGCGGCTACGACAGGGCCCTCGTCGAGTCATGGGCGGAAGCGAGCGGCCGCCCCGTGGTCTGGAACGCCGTGTTCATCTTCCCGGAAGATCCGAATATCCACCGCCAGACCATGGGCTGGCTGAACAGCTGCCGCCAGCGCGGCTTGCAGGTCATCGGGCAGGGGATCACGTCTGACGCGCCGACGATCTTCACGCTGGAGGATTTCAACGCTTGGGACAACGTGAAGGAGTGGCGCGAGGCCCTGATGGGCACGTATGAGGAGCGGCTGGCCAACGTCCGCAAATATCGCGAGGTGTTGCAGAACTCACCACCCCCGCCCTTCGGGTCAGGCAAAATCGAAGAGCTCGTACTGCTTGAGACGTTCACGCCCGAGTACAAGCCGTTCGAGGGCAAGACATTCGGCGACATCATCCGAGCAACGGGCAAGGATCGCATGGAGGTATTCGTCGACGTTGTTCTCGCCGACGAATTGCGCACGGTCATCCTGTCGGACGCGCTCAAGGCTCCGGAGGAGTACTGGCGGGAGCTCATCGACGACGAGTTCGTCATGCCAGGTCAGTCCGATGGTGGCGCGCACACCAAGTTCATCACCTTTGGTCGTTACCCGACCGAATACCTGATGAAGTACGTACGCGACTACGAATGGATGACGGCCGAGGAGGCCCATTGGCGCCTCTCTGCCTACCCCGCACACATCTCTGGGTTCAAGAATCGAGGTGTGTTGCGAGAGGGGGCGCCGGCAGACATGGTGGTCTACGACCTCGAGAACCTCGACATCCTGCCGCAGGAAGTCGCGCGGGACTACCCAGGAGGAGAATGGCGACGCGTGCAGCGAGCGCGCGGGTACCGGCACGTTCTCGTGAACGGGGAGGTCACCATCGAAGACGACCAGGAGACGGGTGTGCCCTCGGGTCAGCTGCTTCGCTGGGGTGGGGATCCGCATCGGCTTGCGGCTGCCGCCGGCCGGTAGCAGGGACACGTGCTGATGCCGGAGGCCCGGGCGCGACTCGGGGATCAAAGCTGGGAAACGATGAGGAGCGGGACGTGAGTGTTGCGACGGGCACGACGAAGTCATCCCGGGTGAGAGAACAGCTCTCACATCCGGTGATCGACGCCGACGGTCACTGGATGGAACCGACCGAGGTGCTCATCCATTACATAGAGAAGTTCGGCGGGAGCGGCGCAGTCGACGCGTACATGAACTTCATGAGTCAGGTCAACGACTGGTACAGCACGCCACTCCAGCAACGCATGGACGCCCGGGCGATGCGCATTCCATGGTGGGGCGGTCCCGCCGGGACTCGGGATAAGGCCACCTCGATGCTGCCCGACCTCATGTACCAGCGGCTCGACGAGTTCGGCATCGACTATTGCATCATTTCGGGGTCCCGTTTTGCCACTGGCTACATGACCTCCGATCCGAAGCTGCGCAAGGCCTTCTGCCGTGCGAACAACCACCTCAACGCCGAGATGTTCGCGCCCTATTCGGATCGCCTTACCGCCGCCGCCGTCATCCCGATGGACCATCCGGACGTTGCCATCGAGGAGCTCGAGTACGCGGTGACCGAGCTCGGAGCGAAGTACGTGCTCATCCACGGCATGCGGCGCACCATCCCCGCCTATGCGGCGTCGGACGCGACTCCCTGGAGCGGCGCGCCCTACTACATCGACACCTTCGGCATCGACAGCCCGTATGACTACGACCCACTGTGGGCGAAGTTCGTCGAGCTGGGGGTGGCACCCTGCACCCATTCAGGTGGTATTGGATGGGTCGACCGATCGTCGCCCACCAACTTCACATACAACCACGTCGGTCACTTTGCCGCTGCTGCACACGCACTGGCGAAATCACTGTTCATGGGCGGGGTGACGCGGCGCTTCCCGGACTTGAACTTCGGGCTCCTCGAGTGCGGCGCCGGGTGGGCGCGCAACCTGAGCACGGACCTTGCCGCACATTGGGCCAAGCGCAACAAGGACGTGATGCTCGAGCACTACGCCCCGACCGTGACGGACCTCGACCAGTTGGCGGCGCTGGTGGAGCGCCACGGCGGCCCCGTGCTCGAGGGCAAGGGGCAGTCCGTGATCAGCCAGCCCGATCAGACGTTCCCAGGCCTCAGCGCGAAGGAGATCACCGAGCGCGAACTGGCGACGATCGATGATTTCGCGGCGGCCAACGTGCGTTCGAAGCGCGACCTGGTGGAAGAGTTCGCGCGAGCGTTCCACTTTGGTTGCGAGGCAGACGACCTCATGACGACGCTGGCGTTTGACCGGCGGCTCGGTCCGCCCTTGAAGGCCATGTTCGGCTCCGACATCTCGCACTTCGACGTGTTCGACATGACCGAGGTTGTCGAGGAGGCCTGGGAAATGGTCGACGACGGGCTGATCTCCGAATCCGACTTTCGGAAGTTCACGTTCGAGAACGTCATCAGTCTCCACGGTGGCATGAACCCCGACTTCTTCAAAGGGACGGTCGTCGAAGAGGCAGCGACGCAGGAGCTCGCGCGCCGAACGCGCCGCCGGCTGAACCGTCCTGAGCCGTCATATTGCGTGGAGACCGAGGGGCACTGACCGGAATCGGATTGTGAGGAGGACACCATGGCGACGGACAAGCTGATCATCGTCTCGGGCGACGGGCACGCGGAAGCGCCCCCGCAGGTGTGGGAGCACTACCTCGACCCGGAGTATCGCGAGTTCTTGCCGGCAGCGCTCGAAGACAACGAGAAGTATGTGCAGCTGCTCGGTCTCTTCGCGAGGTTCGACGACGAGCTGCTCGGAATCATCGATCCGGAAGACGTGTGGCCCGACGGGCGCCTCGGCGCGCTCGGCGATGTCGAACAGCGGCTCCGGCAGATGGACCGCGAGGGCATTGCCGCCGAGACGATCTATTGGGGCGAGACACAGGCTTCCCACATGTTCGCGCCCATGTGGGAGGCCTACCCGCAAGAGTTGTATGCGGCAGGCTCGCGCGTCTACAACCGCTGGGTTGCAGACGCATTCGGCGAGCATCCCGACCGGTTCTATCTCGTTGGAGATCCGGGTGCGGGTGTCGACATCGACATGATGCTGAAAGATCTGCGGTGGACGGCACGTCGGCAATTCCGGGGCGCGTTCCTGCCGATGATGTTCGAACGCACGGACGTGCCGCGGCTGTACGACGCGTATTACGACCCGTACTGGGCCATGCTGCAAGAACACGGTATGTGGGCGGTCTGCCACGCCGGCTACGGCGGCAAGGCGCGTAGCCTCTCCGACAAGATCGAGGAGGCCCAAGCCAAGATGGCCGAGGGTATCGACCTCCTCGATCAGCTGAACAACAAGTCAGAAGACTTCTTTCACCGCGCTTACGAGCCATTGCAGGCGTTGTGGCAGATGATGCTGGGTGGGGTATTCGATCGCTATCCGGACCTTCGTTTCATCCTCACCGAAGTGCGGGCCGACTGGATTCCCACGATGCTGTCACATCTCGACTCGGTGTACGACCGGTCGCGGGCAGACCTGCCAGCGAAGCGGAAGCCCAGCGAGTATTGGCACGCGAATTGTCTGCAGTCGATCTCGTTCGTTCACAAATGCGAGGTGCCGCTACGCCATGAGATCGGGATCCACAACATCGTTTTCGGTCGCGACTACCCCCATCCGGAAGGCACATGGCCCAATACCAAAGAGTGGTTGCGCGATGCCTTCGCCGGGGTACCGGAGAACGAGTTGAGAATGGTCCTCGGCGAAAACGCGATCAAGATGCTCAGCCTTGATGCCGCCGAGCTCGAGACGATCGCAGATCGCGTCGGATTCACCGTCGGCGACGTCATCGGCCCCGGCTCCGAGATCGATCCGCGGATCATCGAGTCCTGGGACACGCGCTCCGGGTACCTCAAGCCCGCCGAGACCGCGAAGCAATCGTCGATCGACGCCCTGCTGGCGGATGATCCCGGGCTCGCGGCCGCGGTGCGCTGACCATCGACACACGCCGCGGCCCGTTCGTGTCTCAAATGACCGCGGTGGCCGGGGTGTGAGCGGACGTCGGGCGTCACAACTCCATTCCATCACCACCGCTCACGTGGTCGCGGACTCCGGGGGTCGCGGCATGTCGCTCGTGTTCGGGGTGATGTGCGCGCTGTTCGAGGCCGAGCGGTCGGGCAGTGGACAGGTTGTCGACGCCGCCATGGTCGACGACGCAGCGCTCTTGATCGCGATGATCTGAGGTCACCGCGCTCTCGGCGGTGGAACCCCGAGCGGGCGACCAACTCTGCGACCGGGAGCACCCGACTACGACGTGTACGAGACGAGCGATGGTGAGTACGTCGCCGTCGGCGCACGGAGCCGAAGTTCTTCGCAAATCTGTTCCTCCGTCTCGGACTGGGCGATCAGGTGCTTCCGGATCAGACAGACCGCCACGGCTGGGGCGAGTTGCATGAGACAATCGCCGGTGTCATCGTTCGGCGGACACGAGACGAGTGGCGGACCGAATTGGAAGGCGCCGAGACATGTGTCGCTCCCGTCTTACGGATGGATGAGCGGCTCGGCACCCGCGCATCGTCGTTCGCGGCACGATCGTGGAGCAGGACGGAATATTGCGGCCGGCGCCAGCCCCCGTTTGTGCCGGACGCCCCCAGCGATGGGCCGCCCGATGCCCGCGCCGGGGCGGATACGGAGGAGGTGCTCGTCGAGTGGGGGATTCTCGCCGACCGAGGTGGTGTGGTTCGGCGATGCCGGTGTCATCCGCCGGGGAACATGAGCCCGCACTGCAGCCGTGTCTTGGGTGCCTTCCGGCGTCACGCGTCGGCGAAACAACCCGTGGTACCTTCGGGAAGGAATCGGGGTGGCTGCTCGCGTGGAGATGCACGCAGGGAACCCGCGGGCCTCTGGGCACCTCGCTGATGGAAATGGAGCACCGGTGACGGCCAGGCGCCCCGACCTCGCCGAGCGGCCTGTCGTTGAGGTCCTGCGGGAGATTCCACGGCCGCGGCCGGTTCTCGACCCCATACGGGAGCGGAGTCTGACTCAACGGCAGCGCCAGGTTCTCGATCATCTGGACGTGCTGTTCGACGGCGGGTTCGCGGATCTCACGATGGCGACACTGGCGAAGAAGTTGAACTGTTCGACGCGTACTCTGTACGTCCTCGCGTCGAGTCGAGACGAACTCGTGCTGATCGTTGTTGATCGACGCCTCCGATCGACGGGTCGTGCCGCCCAGGCCGCAATGAGGGATGAAATATCACCGCTCAAGGCGCTTCAATCGTACCTGCAAGTGGTGACGGTGTCGCTCATGGGCAGTTCTCACGAGTTCGCCCGCGATCTCGAAACGATCCCCGCCGTCAACCGTCTCATCGAGGACCACAATGCCTATGTGTTCTCTGCGACGCGCCGCCTGCTCGAGCTCGCGGACGCGCGGGGAGAGATTCCATCTCTGGACCTCCCCGCGCTCGCGATGGTCATGGCCCGCCTCGGTTGGGCCCTGACCCGGCCCGAGATCAAGCGGACGCTTGCGTCATCACCGAAGGAGGCTGCGGACTCCATCGTCGACGTGATGATCCGTGGTTTGCGTCTGTCGCCGGGTGTGGGTTGAGCGACAGCGGACGGAATCCCGGCCCGCCCGTGGGACCGTTTGACGAGGGCAGTCGGGGGCGTCAGACTCCCCAGCATGAACGAAATTACCGATGATGTTACCGGTAGCGAGGGGAGCGAAGAGTACGACTCCTTCGGAGAGTTCGAGCGTGCCGGTGGCGCGGACAAGGTGCGCGACCCGTATCCCGTGTACCGCGAGATGCGCGACGAATCGCCCGTGCTCGTGGGTATGCAGTGGCATCGATTCGGAATGGAGGAGATGGAGTCGTTGCTCGTCGGCGATTCGACCCCTTACACGGTGATGCCGTACGACGCTGTGCAGAGGGTGTTGCGCGACGACGACTCCTTCTCGAACTCGGTGTATGCGAAAACTGCGGGACTTGTCATGGGCCGCACGTTGACCGAGATGGACGAACCGGAACACCATTTGCACCGAGCACTGGTCCAGCAGGCGTTTACAACAGGCGCGATGCAACGGTGGGACGGTGAGATCATCCAACCGGTGCTGACCCGCCTCTTCGACGCATTTGCCGACCGCGGACGGGCAGACCTCGTGTCGGAGGCGTTCTTCCCCTTCCCGATCCACGTAATCGCGCACATCCTCGGTCTCCCCGAGAGTGATCTGCCGGCCTTCCAGCGGAAGGCCGTAGAGCTGATCAGCATCGTCACCGACCCCGTGTCGGCCATGGCTGCCTCGCAGTGGCTCTACGACTATTTCGCGGCGGTCATCGCCGATCGGCGAGCGGACCGGCACGAGGACGTCATCAGCATGCTGGCTTTCGCCGAGCTCGATGGCGAGCGGCTGACCGACGACGCCATCATCGGCTTCCTGCGCCAACTCCTTCCCGCAGGGGCCGAGACGACGTACCGGGGAATCAGCAACCTGGTGTTCGGGCTGTTGACCAATCCTGACCAGCTCGATGCGGTCCGGGCCGACAGGACGCTCGTGCCTAAGGCGGTGGAGGAAGCCCTGCGTTGGGAGGCGCCACTCACCGAGATCGGCCGCACCTGCGTTCGCGACGTCGAGGTTGAGGGCGTGCAGATCCAAGCCGGCGGCTACGTGCGTGCATGCCTCGGCAGCGCCAACCACGATTCGGAGCGATGGGAGAACCCTGAGCGGTTCGACATCTTCCGAGAGTCGAAGAACCACATTACCTTCGGGCTGGGGCCGCACATCTGCCTCGGGATGCACCTGGCGCGACTCGAGATGCGAATGAGCCTCGTGACGGTGCTCGACCGTTTGCCGAACGTCAGGCTCGATCCCGACGCCGAGGACGTGCACATCTCCGGGTTCGGGTTCCGCTCTGCGCACAGCTTGCCCGTGGTCTTCGACCCCATCTCCCGCTGACGCTCGGAGAACACGTTGGATGCCCACGGGTGGCCCACGGGGGTGAACTGCAGCCGACTTCTCAGTTCCCTCTCTCGGCCTCGCTCGTGAGCACCAAGAGCAAGGTCCCCATTTCAACCTGTTCCCCCGCTCGAGCGCGATCCATTGCGCCGTTCGCTACGCGGCGGCCCCAACACGTGCGAGTAAGCGCGATTGCGCCCTTGTATCCAGAGAGCGGTGCTGCGAGCGCGCGGAGGCATCGACGCGTTGGGGCCCAACTTGCGCCAGTCGAGGTGCCAACGACTCCTCGACTCGGGAATTTGCCCCGGCTGCCACGGCCTGCGCCTCCGATTCATGACCAGCACACATCCATCGAGTCGTCCTTCCGGGGCGGTACGAACGAGGGAGGTGTGTTACCATTCCGGCCCGAACCGGGATGACGAGGGGCCTGGGTACCCCTCGTCGAGGAGTGGTCGGTGTCGGCTAGGACAGGAGGAGGGCACGCCATGGCAGGCCGTCTCGAGGGCAAGGTCGCGTTCATCACGGGAGTGGCGCGAGGGCAGGGCCGTGCTCATGCCTCGCGCATGGCCGAGGAGGGCGCCGACATCATCGGCGTCGACATCTGCGAGTCGATTGAGATGTGCAGCTACCCCCTTGCCACTCCCGACGACCTCGCCGAGACCGAGCGGATCGTCAAAGGGCACGGCCGTCAATTCGTGGGCCATGTCGCCGATGTCCGGGATCGCTCTGCCCTGAACAGGGCGATTGAGGATGGTCTGGGTCAGCTCAACCACCTCGACATCGTCGTCGCCCAGGCGGCGATTTGTCCCATGGGGCAGAGTGAGGATCCCCTCGACTTCATCACGACCGCGGATGTCGATCTGGTCGGAGTGCTCAACACGTTGGCCGTGACCGTTCCCCATCTATCTCATGGCGCATCGATCATCATCACGGGTTCGGTCGCCGCGCAGTATGAGGGAACAGTGCAGGGACAACCCGGCGGTGGCGGATACAGCTGGGCCAAGAACACGTTGGGATCACTCACTGAGCGTTTCGCGGCGTACCTGGCACCTCGGATGATCCGGATCAATTGCATCCACCCGACCAACGTCAACACGACGCTGATCCACAATGACGTGGTGTACCGACTCTTCTGCCCTGATATCGAGAATCCCACACGCGAGCAGGCCATGGAACGCATGGCGATGATTCACTACATGGACCGGCCCTGGGTGGAACCCGAGGACATCGCCAACTTCGGCGTGTTCCTCGCCGCCGACGAATCACGCTTCATCAGCGGGAAGCAGATCCGAGTCGATCTCGCCGGTACCCATCTCTGAGCCTGACGCACGCGCCGCTGGCTAGCGTACGAGCGATCCCTGAACACTTCGCCCCAGCGCGGGCGTGGAACGGAGGTATGCCATGGCAGACGAGCTGAAGGGCAAGGTCGCCATCGTCACCGGTGGCAACACGGGCATCGGCGCGGCCGTGGTGCTGGCCCTGGCGGGGCAGGGGGCGAAAGTCGTGATCGACTACGTGGCGAACCAGGAGGCGGAAGCGGAGCTCGAGCGCCAGATGGCCGCTCTGGGCGAGGAGGCCGTGGGTGTCCACGCGGACGTGTCCAAGGTGGAGGACCTCCAGCAGCTGATCGACGCGGCGGTCTCGAACTTCGGTCGTCTCGACGTGATGGTCAACAACGCAGGTATCGAGACACGGACTTCGGTGCTCGACACCACCGAGGGGCAGTTCGACAAGGTCATGGCGGTGAACCTGAAGAGCGCCTTCTTCGGTACACAGTTGGCCGCCAAGCAGATGATCAGTCAAGGAGGGGGCGGCCGGATCATCAACATGACCTCGGTCCACGAGGACTGGCCGATGCCCGGCAACACGCCCTACTGCCTCTCGAAGGGTGGCATGCGCATGTTGACCCGGACCGCCGGCGTGGAGCTGGCGCCGCACGGTGTGCTCGTCGTGGGCGTCGGACCAGGCGCGGTGGCCACGCCGATCAACGCGCAGACGATCAACGACCCGAAGGCCTTGGCCACCCTGAACGCCGCCATCCCGCTCGGCCGGATGGCCCAACCCGAGGAGATCGCCTCGGTCGTCGCCTTTCTGGCCTCGGAGGGTGCGAGCTACCTGACGGCGACCACCATCTTCGCCGACGGCGGCATCATGCAGGGCAGCCCGGGACTCTGAGCGGGCTCAGCCCGGACTCGGGGCGGCCGGATTGCTCGGCTCGCCGGCTTCCGACCCTCCCACCTTGGGGACCGAGAGGCGTGCCCGGAACACGTGGTAGCCCCAGGCCTGGTACGCCAGGACGACGGGGAAGAATATGACGGCGACCACCGTCATGACCTTGAGCGTGTAACTCGGGCTCGCCGTGTTGCCCACCGTCAGGTTGTAGGAGGCGTTCGTCGAGGAGATCATCACGCGGGGGAACAGCTCCTGGAACAAGGACGCCACGGTTCCGCCGATACCCACTGCCGCGGCGGTGAAGGCCCACCCCTCGGCCTTGGCCCAGGCCAACCAGGCCGCGGCGACCACCGCCATCAGAGCAAGCGCCTCCACTGGCTTGGGGACGAACCCGGTGCCGAGGCCGACATGGATCCAGGTCATGAACCCGAACGTCACCAGGATCGCCACCACGCCGATGACCGTGGTCGCCTGTTGGCATCGGGCCTGGAGTTCGCCGGTCGTCTTCAAGGTGAGGTACGTCGCTCCCATCATGAGCGAGAGCACCAGGAGCGTCACGCCCGACCAGAGGCCGAATGGTGTCAGGAGGTCGAAGAAGGTGCCCGTGAACTGGTGCTGGGCATCGATGGGCAGCCCGTGCAGGAGGTCGCCCAGGGCCACGCCGACGAGCAGCGGGATGAGCGCGCTCCCGATGGTCATGCCCCAGCGCCACGCGGCGCGCCAGCGCGGATCGTCGAACTTGCGCTGGTACTCGAAGGCGACACCACGCACGATGAGGGCGAGCAGCAACACCACCAGTGCCAGGTAGAAGGTCGAGAACATCGTGGCGTACCAGCTCGGGAAGGCGGCGAAGATGACGGCTCCGGCCACGATCAGCCAGACCTCGTTGCCGTCCCATACGGGACCGATCGTGTTGATGAGCACACGCCGTTCGGTGTCGTCGCGCCCGACGAAGGAGTGCAGCATGCCGACGCCGAAGTCGAAGCCCTCCAGGACGAAGAAGCCGACCCAGAACAGGACGTCGACGATGTACCAGAGATCTCCCAGGGTCATGGCGGCCTCCTAGTAGACGAGGGCTGATTCGTCCTCGTCGGACGAATCGAGCTCGGCGGACGGGGTTCCGGCGTCGTCGGGTGACGTCACCTTGGCCAGCGGGTCGTGGCCCAGCCGGCGGCGGCCGTAGCGCACCATCAACCAGGCGTCGGCGACTCCCAGGATCACGAAGATCAGGACGAACACGACGATGGAGATCCAGATATCGGCCGCCGAGACCGACGGCGAGACGCCATTGGCCGTCTTCATCAGCCCCTGGACGATCCAGGGCTGCCGCCCGCTCTCCGTCAGCATCCACCCGGCGGTGTTCATCAGGAAGGGCAGGATCACCACCCAGGGTGCTATTCGGAGGAACCACTTGGCATGCTCCATCCTCTTGCGGTACAAGAGCCACCCGCCCCACAGTGCGAACAGCAGCACGAGGCAGGCGAGATAGGCCATGACCCGCATGGACCAGTACTGGATGAACACGTTCGGGACGTAGTTCCCCGGCCCGTACTCCTGTTGGTACTGGGCGTTGAGCTCGTTGAGGCCCAGCACCTTGCCGTCAATGTGGTTCGTGGCCAGGATGGAGAGCAGCCCGGGGATGCTGATGATCTGCGTGGGGGTCTGGTCGTTGTTGCCGCCCCCGATCTGGAACAGCGAGAAGGAGCAGCGGCTGTCGCAGGTGTTCCACTGGGCCTCGGCGGCCGCGATCTTCATCGGCTGGTAGGTCTCTTCGATGACGCCGAGCTCGCTGCCGACGAAGAGCGTGAGCACGGTGGCGGGCAGGAGGACGGCCAGCGAGATGACCGCGGCGCGACGGAAGGCGTCGACGGTCTCCTTGCGGTGGATGTGCCAGGCCGAGACGCCGAGCATGATCGCGCTGCCGGTGACGAGCGAGGCGAGCAGGACGTGCGGGTACGCCCACACGAAGACCGGATTGGTGAAGAGCGCCCAGATGTTGTTCAGCTGCGGCTGGCCGGTGTGAGCGTTGGTCACGTAGCCGACGGGATGTTGCATCCAGGAGTTGGCCGCCATGATGAACGCGGCCGAGAGCATGGTGCCGGCCGCCACCAGCCAGATGGTCACCAGGTGCGCCTTCTTTGAGAGGCGGTTCCATCCGAAGATCCAGATCCCGAGGAAGGTCGACTCCAAGAAGAAGGCGACCAGGCCCTCCATGGCCAACGGTCCGCCGAACACGTTGCCGACGAGGCGCGAGTACGCGGACCAGTTCATGCCGAACTCGAACTCCTGGATCAGCCCCGTCACCACGCCGACGGCGACGTTGATGAGCAGCAGCGCGCCGAAGAACCGGGCCAGTCGCCGGTAGGTCTCGTCGCCGTTGCGGTACCACGCCGTCTCGAGCAGCGCGACCAGGAATGCCAGTCCGATGGTCACGGGAACGAAGAGGAAGTGGTAGATGCTCGTCAGGGCGAACTGCCAGCGGGCCAGGTCGAGGTTCACGGTCGGTCGCTCCCTTTGTTGACGGACGGATCGAACGGATCGAATGGCGTGTCGTCGACGCTCCGCTCTTCAGCTGATCTGCTCGGTCGCTCGTTGGTTCGAGCGCCGGACGGCCGAGCACGCGTGGTCCCGGGCCGGTCGGCCAGGCGCTCCTCCCACCACATGCCGGCGTAGCGCCCGCCGGCGGCCAGGAGCTCGGAGTGGGTCCCCCGCTCCGCCACCTTCCCGCGGTCGAGGACCACCACCTCGTCGACGGCTTCCAGCCCGGCCAGCCGGTGCGTGATGATCAGCGTGGAGCGACCTCGGGTGAGCCTGAGCAGATCGGCGGTGAGTGCGTCGGCAGCCTCGGATTCGAGGTGCTCGGCCGGCTCGTCGAGCACGAGGATGGGGAAGTCGGCCAAAAGCGCCCGCGCCACGCTGACGCGCTGGCGCTGTCCCCCCGAGAGCCGCGACCCGTCGGGTCCGACCTCGGTGCGCAGGCCGTCGGGAAGCTGGGCCAGCCAATCGCCGAGCCCGACCCGACCGAGCACGGCCTCGAGCTCGGCGTCGTCTGCGTCGCGCCGCCCGATGCGGAGGTTCTCCGCCAGGGTCGTGTCGAAGAGGTGGGCATGCTGCTCGACCAGCCCGACGGAGCGCCGGACGTCGTCGCCGGCCAGACGCTCCAAGCCGATGCCGTCAAGGGTCGCCTCACCGGCATCGGCCGCCACGAAGCGCACCAGCACGCCGGCCAGGGTCGACTTGCCGGCGCCGCTGGGGCCGACGAGCGCGACCCGACGTCCGGGGCGCAGGTCGAGGTCCACGCCGCGCAGCGCGGCCCGCCCGCCCCCGGGGTACGACGCCCAGACCCCGCGGAGGGTCAGCGTCCGCTCACCGGCATCGGGCAAGGTCGCGGTCGCTCCGCCAGGCGGATCGCCCGCCACCCCGGGGGTATCGAGGGCTCCGAACACCCGGCCCGCCGCCATCCGGCAGCGTTGGAACGACTGGGTGGCCGCGGGCAGCGGGGAGGTGAGCTCGAAGGCGGCCAGCGGGACCAGCACCACGACGGCGAGCAGCGCGCCGTCGAGATGACCGCGTCCGGTGGCGTGCACGCCGAGGACGAGCGCGCCCCAGCTGGCCAGTCCCGCCAGCGCGGTGGTGAGCCCGAGGCCGACCCCGGACGTGCCGGCACTGCGTCGGGCCAGGGTGCGCAGCCGAGCATCAGAGCGCTGCACCCGGGCAAGCTGATCTTCGGCGGCACCGAGCACCACGAGCTCTGGCGCGCCGTCCACGAGGTCGACGACCTCCGCGCTCAGTGCCCCGCGCGGTGGCCAGCGCGGCGTCAGCCTGCCGGGCCAATCGTCCGGTGAGCCAGGGCACCGCAGTGGCCGACACGCCGAGGGCCACCAGCACGACGAGGCCGGCGGCGGGAAGGATCCACCACAGGGCGGCCACCGTGGCCGCACCGACGATGACCGCGACGGCGAAGGGTTCCACCACCCGGAGGATGACGTCCTGGAGCGAGTCCACGTCGCCGACGAAGCGGGCCACCAGATCGCCCCGGCGGAACACCGGCAGACCGGCGGGGGCGAGCGCCTCGAGGCGCTGGTAGACGCGCACGCGCAGGTCGGCCAGAGCCCGCAGGGCGGAGTCGTGCCCCACCAGCCGCTCCCCGTAACGCAGGAACCCTCGCGAGAGCCCGAAGAATTGGACCCCCACGATGGCCAGCGTGAGTGAGGCCTCGGGAGGATGCTCGGCCGCCCGTGAGATGAGCCAGGCCGAGGTCCCCATGAGGGCGATGGTGGCGCCGATGGCGCCGGCGCCGAACAGCGATGCCGTGGCGAGCCGGCGACGGTCGTGGTCCGCCACGGCGAGTGTGCGTGAGACGGTGGCCGGGTGGTCGGTCACGTCGCCACCAGCGCGGCTGGGAGCTCCACGACCCGGTCGGCCAAAGCGAGGAGCGCGGGGCGATGCGCCACCAGCAGGGCGGTACGTCCGGCGACCAGCCGACGGATTGCCGCCAGGACGTCGGCCTCGGTCTCGTTGTCGAGGCTGGCCGTCGGCTCGTCGAGGACGAGCAGTGGCGCGTCGCGCACGAAGGCGCGAGCCAGTGCCAGCCGCTGGCGTTCGCCCGCGGAGAGTCCGGCGCCTCCTTCACCCAGTCGGGTGGCGGCACCGTCGGGGAGATGCCGGACCACCTCGGCCAGCCCGGCGTCCTCGAGCGCAGCGGCCACCTGGGAGTCGGTGGCGTCGGGCCGGGCCAGCCGCACGTTCTCCGACACGGTGCGCGCGAAGAGACGGGGTCGCTGGGGCACCCAGCTGAGCCGGCGCCGCCAGTCCGCCAGGTCGAGGTCGGCCAGGTCGACACCGCCGAGCTCGACCGTGCCCGCATCGGGAGCGCGCAGGCCCAGGATCACCGACACCACGGTCGACTTCCCGCATCCGCTGGGGCCGACGAGCGCCACCGTCTCACCGGATTCGACCATCAAGTCGAAGTCGCGGACCGCGGGGACCCGCCGGCCCGGATAGGTCAGCTCCAAGCCGGTCAGCGCGATGCGCGTGTCGCAGGCCGCCAGTGCACCGCCCGTCGGAGCGCGGTCCGGCTCCTCCAACAGAGCGAAGACCTCCTCGGCCGCTCGCAGCCCGTCCGCGCTGGCGTGGTAGTTGGCCCCGAGGGCACGCAGCGGAAGGTAGGCCTCCGGTGCGATGACGAGCACGAAGAGGGCCTCGCGGAACGAGAGGTTGCCCCCGAGCAGGCGGAGCCCGACGCCGACGGCCACCAGCGCGACCGAGACGGTGGCCAGGAGCTCGAGGACCAACGACGACAAGAAGGTGAGACGCAGCGTGGCCATGGTGGCGGCGCGGTAGCGAGCGGTGACGTCCGCGATGGCGCGCGCCTGCGCCTTGGCCCTCCCGAAGACCTTCAAGGTGGGAAGCCCGGTCACCACGTCGAGGAAGTGCCCGGCCAGCCGATGGAGCGAACGCATTCGGCGCTGTGTGCGGTCGCGCGTCGTGGCACCGACCAGTGCCATGAAGAGGGGGATGAGCGGCAGGCTCACCGCGATGAGGACGGCGCTCACCCAGTCAGCACCGGCCACGACGGCGATCACGGCCACGGGGACGATGACGGCGAGGAAGAGCTGGGGCAGGTACCGCGAGAAGTAGCCGTCGAGCGCGTCGATCCCGGTCGTGAGGAGCACGCTGAGCTCCCCTGCGTCGCGGCCGTCGAGCCCGGCCGGGCCGATTGCCGCGACCTTGGCGGCGGCCGTGCCGCGCAGCTCCGACTTGGCCGCGGCCGAGGCCCGGTGCGCCGCCCCCTCCGATGCCCAGGCCAGGACGGCCCGGCTCAGCACTACCGCGGCAAGCAGCACGATCGGGTCCCGCAGGGTGCCGAGCGACTCGTGGTGGACGAACGCTCCGGCGACCACGGTGGCGATGAGCCACGCCTGAGCCAGGACGAGGAGCGCGGTGAGCCCCCCGACGGCCACCGCGAGCACCAGGAAGCGTCGGGTGGCTTGCGCGTAATGCATCAGCCGCGGGTCGAGCGCCCCCCGTCGCGACTTCGCCGGCGGACGGGAGGTTTCGTTCTGCGTCCCGTGCGCTCGTGCCTGCACCGTTCCCCTTCTTTAGTCGGCCCTGCTCCCCACCGCGCGGAGGCTCGCGCCCGGGCGGGCTCCGTCGTCGAGTGTGCGGCCTTGTTCGCTGCGCCGGCCAGGGGAGGAGGTCCCTAATGTGAGACCCATGCCCGTCACAGGACAGCACACCTATGCCACGAAGGTGGGGAGCCAGCCGGTGGAGCTCCCCCTCGTGCCCCTCTCCGCGGAACTCACCATCGCGCTGCTCATCTGCGTCGACATGGGCGTCGCCTTCGCCGAGGTCGCCGGGCGTGAGCTGGCCGCGCTCATGGAGTCGGCTCGGCCCGAGCTCGTGGTGTCGGTGGCCACCATGGGGATCCCACTGGCGATCGAGACCAGCCGGGCTCTCGGGCTCAACGACTACGTGATCCTGCACAAGACACCCAAGATCCACCTGGGCGACTCATGGTGCGAGCCGGTGCAGTCGATCACCACCGACGTGGTGCAGAAACTCCGCGTCGATCCCATGCGGGTGGACGCGGTGCGCGGGAGGCGGATCGCGGTGGTCGACGACGTGATCTCGACCGGCGCGTCGCTGGCGGCCGCGCTGCGCCTGGTCCGGCGCATGGAGGCCGAGCCGGTTGTCGTGGGCACGCTGATGACGGAGGGGGGAGGCTGGCAGGAGATGCTCGGTGAGGACGCCGCGCTCGTGCGCGCTCTCGGCGCCATGCCGTTGTTCCGTCCCGACGGTGCAGGAGGCCTAGTGGAGGACTGGGCCTGAGCCGGCGCCCAGGAGACCTTCCGCCCGCAACAGCGCGTCCTGCGCCTCGGACTCTCGGCGGACCTTGCCCCACGCCAGAATTACGTAGACGAGCGCGGCCACGCCCATGCCCAAGAAGACGCTGAAGTCGGCGCCGTACCCGTGCACGTCCTTCACATGGTCGGTGACCTCGTTCAGCCAGGTGGGGACCCGGAAGTAGTAGGCGGGGTTCACGAAGAGGGCAGAGACGGCGGCGAACATGCCGACGAGCTGGGCCACCCAGGCCGCCCAGTTCACGCCCCCCCGGCGCCAGTACAACGAGTCGTGCCCCGTCTTCTGCAGTTCGGCGGGGACGTACCGGCAGCGGCGCAGGACCCAGTCCGTCAAGAAGATGGCGCACCAGGGAGCGATCCACACGATCACGACGTCGACGAAGTCCGAGAGGTACTCGGTGAACGAACCGCTGAAGATGGCCCACATGGTGACGCCGAAGGCGATGACGCAGTCCACGAGGACGGCCTGGTACCGCTGCACCGGCAGGCCCACGGCCTGGAGCGTGACGCCTGAGGAGTACATGTCGAGGCTGTTGACCCCGAACAGCTGGACCACGGCGAAGAGGAGGAACACCACGACGAACCATGCCGGGATGGCGTGCTGGTGGGCGAAGGGGAGGAATCCGCCGGCGCCGGTGCCGATGCCGAGCACGAAGGTGCCCACCAGGGCGCCGAGGGTCATGATGAGGATCTCCGGCACCGCGGTGCCGAGGAAGACCCAGCCGACGACCGCCTTCCTCGAGACGTCGGTGGGGCAGTAGCGGGTGTAGTCGTTGCCGTTCTCGGTCCAGCCGAGACCGCTCAGCGCGATGGTGAGGGCGAGCGCCTCCATGAACGTCTGCCAGTCGCCACTGGTCCGGACCACGTGGAGGTTGGCGTGCGGGATTGCGAACGCCAGCAGCACGGCGAAGATGACTACGAAGGGGAGGACCAGCCACCGCAGCGTCTTGACGATGGCGGCGTGCCCGAGGAGGGGGAGGATCCCCTGGACCAGCACGGCCGCGACGACGAGGGCGACCTTGGCCGGGTTGCCCGGCATGAACCCGGCCTTGGTCATCAGGACCAGCCCCGCGCCCACGATCAGGATCAACCCCTCCACCTCGAAGCCGATCTGGGTGATCCAGTTGAAGAACGAGATCGGTCGCGACCCGTTGGGCCCGAAGGGCGCCCGGTTCACGGCGAAGACGGTGGTGCCGGTGTTCGGACCCTGCAGCGAGCACAGGCCGAGGAGCACGTAGGAGAGGTTCCCCAGGACGATCACGAAGAGGACCTGGGCGAAGGTCAGCCCGAAGGTCATGAGGATGGCGCCGTAGATGAAGTACTCGACCTGGACGCTCACGCCCGCCCACATGCCGAAGATGTCCCTCGGACGGGCCCAGCGCTCGGACTCGGGGATGAAGTCGATCCCGTGCCGCTCGATGTGGAAGACCTCGGCGGCGTCGGGGTCGTGGAGGACGGCGACGTCCTCGGAGAAGTCCTGGGCCAGTGCCATGGGTGACCGAGTGTAGAACTCACTGTGTGAACGGGGCGTTGCTGGTGTGCGGGACCACCTCGGACGCCGGCAAGTCGACCGTGGTCACCGGCCTCTGTCGAGTGTTGGCCCGCCGCGGCGTCTCGGTCGCCCCGTTCAAGGGGCAGAACATGTCGCTCAACGCCATGGTGACGGCTGACGGCGGCGAGATCGGTCGGGCGCAGTGGGTCCAGGCCCGTGCCGCGGGCGTCGAGCCCGAGGTCTCCATGAACCCCGTGCTGCTCAAGCCGACCGGTGAGCGCACCTCGCAGGTCGTCGTCATGGGCCGTCCCCGCGCCACCGAGACGGCGGCGGGTTACCACGGGGCGCGCCGGGACCTCGTCGACGTGGTCGACGGCGCGCTGGCCGATCTGCGGGCCCGCTTCGACGTCGTGGTCTGCGAGGGGGCCGGCAGCCCGGCCGAGATCAACTTGCTCGAGCACGACCTGGTCAACCTGGGGCTGGCCCGGCGGGCCGGCGTCGGCGCCGTGCTGGTGGGGGACATCGAGCGCGGTGGCGTCTTCGCCCATCTCTACGGGACCGTGTCCATCGTGCCCCCCGAGCTCTCCTCGCTCGTGCGCGGCTTCGTGATCAACCGCTTCCGTGGCGATCCCGGGATGCTGGGGAACGCCACCGGGGAGCTCGAGGCGCGCTGCGGCGTGCCCACACTCGGGGTGCTGCCGCACCTCGGACCGCTGCCCTTCGATGCCGAGGATTCGCTGAGCCTGTCGGATCCGGTCCTGGCGCACTCTGCGGGCCCGCCACCCGGTACTGCCGGGATCGACGTGGCGGCGATCCGCCTGCCGCGCCTGTCCAACTTCACCGACCTCGACCCGCTGACCGCCGAGCCCGCCGTGCGCGTCCGCTGGGTCGAGCACGCCGACGCGCTGGGCGATCCCGACCTGGTCGTCGTGGGCGGGACCAGGGCCACCGTGGCCGACTTGCAGTGGATGCGCACCTCGGGGTTGGCCGGCGCGCTCGGGGACCTGCGGGCCCGGCCCACCCCACCGTTGGTGATCGGGATCTGCGGGGGCTACCAGATGCTGGGTCAGACGATCAGCGATCCCGACGCCACGGAGTCCCCCCATCCCGAGGTTGACGGGTTGGGCTGGCTCCCGGTGCACACCGTGTTCGGGCAGGAGAAGGTGGTCCGCCTGGTGACCGCGGCCGGTCCAGCGGCCACCACGGCCCGCGGCTACGAGATCCGCCACGGGCGCATCGTGGCCTCAGCGGCCTGTGTGTCCTGGTTGGGGGGTGATCCCGACGACGGTCCGCCCGGTGCGCGCGACGCCGCCGGCACGGTGGTGGGCACCACCGTGCACGGCTTGTTCGAGGACGACGCCTTCCGCGCCTGGTTCCTCGGCATGGTGGCGGCACGGCGGGGACGGGTCTGGCGCCCCTCGGGCATCTCATTCGACGCGATGCGCGAGCGCCAGATCGACCGTGTGGCCGATGCCTGCGAGGAGCATCTCGACCTCGAAGGACTCTGGCAGATCGTGAAGACCGCGCCCCCGGGGGCTCAGCGACCGTAGAGGCGGCTCAGCACGCGGGCCGTGGCGCTCGGCCGTCCTCGACGCGCCCTCGGCCCGGTCGGCCGCCTTGGTGGCCCACAGCCCGACGTTCACCCCGAGCCAGCGCAAGGGCTCGGGCTCCCAGGTGGGTGAGTGGTGCCCGACCCAGGGAAGCTCGGTCAGGTCGGACCGGCTCCCGGTGATCAGGTCGGCCAGCGTGCGCCCGGCCAGGTTGGACGTCGCCACCCCGTCGCCCACGTAGCCACCCGCCCAGGCCATTCCCGTCCGAGGGTCGTACCCGACCGACGCGTGCCAGTCGCGCGCAATACCCAGCGGCCCTCCCCAGGCATGGGTGAACGACGCCTCACGCAGCGCAGGGAACAGCTCGACGAGTGTGTCCCGTAGCAGCGTGTGTACCGCCGCGTCGTGGTCGAAGTGCGTCCGTAGGGCCGACCCGTAGTGATAGGGCGCACCCCGTCCTCCGAACGCGATGCGCCCGTCGGCCGTCCGCTGTCCGTAGATCACCATGTGGCGATGATCGGCGAAGGTGGTGCGCCCGGCGAGCCCGGCCTCCGACCAGAACTCGGGCCCGAGTGGCTCGGTTGCGACCATGAGCGAGTACACCGGGAGGATGGCGCGTCGGTATCCCTGAAGCGTGGGCGTCCACGCCTCGGTGGCCCGGACGACCACGTCGGCGGTGATCGTGCCACCGTTGGTCACCACGGCCGGTCGCCGTCCGGGCCGGAGGGTACGGACGGCCGTGTGCTCGAAGACCCGCACGCCGCGGCGCTCCACGGCGTCGGCCACGCCGCGGGCGAGCAGGGCCGGCTGGAGCGCGGCGCAGTGCGGGGTGAAGGTCGCACCGAGGACGTCGGTGGCGCCGATCAGTTCCGCGGCCTCCCGCGCGCCGAGCCAACGCACGTCGTCTTCGGCGAGCCCGAGAGACCGGGACTGGTCGACCTCGGCCAGCGCGCGTTCCCGCTGTGCCTCGTTTCTCGCCAGCGACAGCGAACCTCCCTTGACGAAGTGGCAGTCGATGCCTTCGGCCGCCGCGCTGGCTCCGACCACCTCGACGCTCTCGTGCATCGCGGCGCGCATGGCGCGCATGGCAGCCGAGCCGTGCCGGCGGGTCAGCGCCGTGTCCGATACCGGGAAGAGGGCGGAGCACCAGCCGCCGTTGCGACCCGACGCCCCGAAGCCGGCAACCTCGCGCTCGACCACCGCCACGCGGAGCGTGGGATCGGCGACCGCGAGCGAGTGGGCCGTCCACAGGCCGGTGAAACCGGCGCCGACGACGCAGACATCGACGTCGAGGTCCTGGCTCAGCGCGGGGCGAGCGGGCAGCGGAACCGGGACGGCAGCCCACCAGAGGGAGAGGCGCTGATATCCGGAGCGCTCTCCCCACCCCAGGCGGCCGTCGAAATCCGCGTTCGGCTCGCTCGCTACATCCGGCGCCACGCCTCGCTCAGCACCTCGCGCAGCGTGGAGGCCATCAGGTCGATCTCCTCCTGGCCGCAGATGAGCGGAGGTGAGAGCTGGACCACCGGGTCTCCCCGGTCGTCGGCGCGGCAGATCAACCCGGCCTCGAACAGGGCGCCGGAGAGGAACCCGCGCAGCAGGCGCTCGGACTCGGCGTCGTCGAAGGACTCGCGCGTCGCCTTGTCCTTGACGAGCTCGATCCCGTAGAAGAACCCCGCGCCCCGGACGTCGCCCACGATGGGCAGGTCGTACAGCGACTCGAGCGCGCCACGGAAGGCACCTTCGGTCGCGCGCACGTGTTCGAGGATGTGCTCACCTTCGAACACGTCGAGGTTGGCCAGTGCCACGGCACAGCTCACCGGGTGTCCGGCGAAGGTGAAGCCGTGCAGGAACGACTTTCCCGGACCGAGGAAGGGCTCCATGAGCCGATCCGACGCGATCATGGCGCCGAGAGGGGCGTAGCCCGACGTGAGTCCCTTGGCCACCGTCATGATGTCGGGTTGGTACTCGTAACGGAGCGCGCCGAACCAATGACCCAGTCGGCCGAAGGCGCAGATGACCTCGTCGGACACGAGGAGGACGTCGTGGCGGTCGCAGATCTCGCGCACCCGATCGAAGTAGCCGGGTGGAGGCGGGAAGCATCCCCCCGCGTTCTGCACCGGCTCGAGGAACACGGCCGCCACGGTGTCGGCACCTTCCCGCTCGATGGCGCGCTCGATCTCGTCGGCCGCCCACATGCCGAAGGCCACCTCGTTCGCGTCGTCGACCGGGTCGCCGTGCCACAGGAGGGGAGGAGGGTACGGCACGGCCCGACCTCCTGCCCCGCCCCCGGCACGGTAGAAGTTGGTGTTGGGGACCTTGATGCTCCCCGGGACGAGCGGTTCGAACGGGGTCCGCAGGTCGGGGATGCCCGTGATCGACAGGGCGCCCAAGGTGGTGCCGTGGTAGGCGATGGCCCGGCTGATCGCTTTCGTCTTCTGCGGCTGGCCCCGGAGCCGGAAGTACTGGCGGGCCAGCTTCCAGGCCGATTCCACCGCTTCGGAGCCGCCTGTGGTGAAGAAGACCCGGTTGAGGTCGCCTGGGGCATAGGTGGCCAGCCGCTCGGAGAGCTCGATCGCCCGCGGGTGCGCGTAGGTCCACAGGGGAAAGTAGGCCAAGGTCTCTGCCTGCTTGGCGCCCGCCTGGGCCAGCTCGGTGCGCCCATGCCCGATCTGCGAGGTGAACAGGCCGGCCAGGCCGTCGAGATAGCGCTTCCCGTGCTGGTCCCACACGTAGGCGCCCTCGCCCCGCACGATGACGGGTATCTCGTGGTCCTCGTAGGACCCCATGCGGCTGAAGTGCATCCACAGATGGCGCTTCGCCTGGTCGCTCAGCTCCGAGTTCTCAGGACTTGTCGCGTTCATTGCATCTCCCCCGAGTGGGTCGGGGCACTCACCGGGTGCCCCAGGTGTAGGTCTGCTTGGCCAGCTTCAGGTACAAGAAGGTCTCGGTGGAGCGCACCCCCGGGATGGAGCGCACCGAGTCGTTCAGGACGTGGAGCAGCCGCTCGTCGTCCTCGCAGACGATCTCGACGAGAAGATCGAACGAGCCGGCGCACATCACCACGTACGCCACTTCGTCGAGGGCGGAGAGCTTCTCGGCCACCCGTCGCACGTCCCCCTCGACCGACAACCCAACCATGGCCTGGCGTGTGAACCCAAGTTGCAAGGGGTCGGTGACTGCGACGATCTCGATGATCCCCGATTCCCGCAGGCGCTGGACCCGCCGACGGACAGCCGCCTCCGAGAGTCCCACCTGCTCGGCGATGGCCCCGTATGGCTGGCGGCCATCGCGCTGGAGGGCCTCGATGATGGCGCGGTTCGGCGCGTCGAGCAGAGGTCCGGCCGAGGGGGCTGGGTCGTCGGAGACACCGGGTCTCGTGGGTCCCCCCGACCGTGCGGACGCCCCAGCCTGGCGAGACTCGTCCTCACTCATGGGAATTCCTCGTTCCGCTCGCACCTCGTGTCGCCCAACTGCCGTGCCGGCCCGTGACACGGCACCTGGCTGGGTTCCTTTCTGCGGACCAGATATGCAGAATTGTGACATCTTAACGGCCTGAGTCAAGCTGAATTCGTCGTTCTAGTGCCCCAGATTTGCGAAAATGCTTGTTGATGGCGACTCGATCTGTGATCCTGTCACCAACGGTCTCGGGGAGGATGCCGATGCGCAGGCTGCACAACTTCGTCGGTGGGGCGTACTGCGACGCCGAGGACGGGCAGACCGCCCCCCTCATCGATCCGAGCACAGGGGAGCCCTTCGCCGAGGCGCCGGTCTCGGGTCGAGCCGATGTCGACAGGGCCCTCCGGGTGGCCGCGGAGGCCTTCACGTCGTGGAAACGCACGACACCCTCCGAACGCAGCCTGGCTCTGATCCGCATCGCCGACGCCGTGGAGGCCCGGGCTGAAGAGCTCGTGCGAGCCGAGTGCGAGAACACCGGAAAGCCGTTCCAACTGACCATGGACGAGGAGGTCCCGCCCATGGTCGATCAGATCCGCTTCTTTGCCGGGGCCGCACGTCAGCTGCAGGGCCTTGCCGCGGCGGAGTACATGGCCGGGCATACCTCGTTCATCCGGCGGGAGCCGATCGGCGTGTGCGGCGCGGTGACCCCGTGGAACTACCCGATGATGATGGCGGTGTGGAAGTTCGCCCCCGCGTTGGCCGCCGGCAACACCATGGTGCTCAAGCCATCGGACACCACGCCGGTGACCACGTTGCTCCTGGCCGAGATCATGGCGGAGTACCTGCCTCCCGGGGTCTTCAACGTCGTCTGCGGTGACCGGGACACCGGGCGTGCCCTCGTCGTCCACGAGACGCCGGCGATGGTCTCGGTCACGGGTTCGGTCCGCGCCGGTATGGAGGTGGCCGCCGCCGCTGCGCCGACCCTGAAACGGGTGCACCTCGAGCTCGGCGGCAAAGCACCGGTCATCGTCTTCGAGGACGCCGATCCCGCCGCGGCAGCAGAAGGGATTGCCGCAGCGGGGTACTTCAACGCCGGGCAGGATTGCACGGCGGCGACACGGGTACTGGCGTCTCCCCGGGTGCACGACGAGCTCCTCTCCGCGCTGGTCGAACAAGCCGAGGGAACGACGGTCGGCGGTCCCGACGTCGACGACGCCGACTTCGGCCCGCTCAACAACGCGACGCAACTCGAGCGCGTTGCAGGCTTCCTCGACCGGCTGCCTGACCATGCACGAGTCGCGGCAGGCGGCAACCCGGTGGGTGCACGCGGCTACTGCTTCGCCCCGACCGTCGTCGCCGGCCTCCGTCAGGATGACGAGATGGTGCAGTCCGAGGTGTTCGGTCCCGTGATCACCGTCCAGGAATTCACCGACGAGGCCGAGGCACTCGAGTGGGCCAACGGCGTGCCGTACGGCTTGGCCTCGTCGGTCTGGACCCGGGACCACGCCCGCGCCATGCGGATGGCCCGCGACCTCGACTTCGGATGCGTGTGGATCAACACGCACATCCCTCTCGTGGCCGAGATGCCACACGGAGGCTTCAAGCGGTCGGGATACGGCAAGGACCTCTCGGCGTACGGGTTCGAGGACTACACGCGCCTCAAGCACGTCATGAGCAACATTCAGGAGTAGCCAGATGATCATCGGCATCCCCAGCGAAGTGAAGGATGACGAGTACCGCGTCGCTCTGACCCCGGCAGGCGTACGCGAGCTCACCTCCGCTGGCCATACCGTCGTGATTGAGAAGGGAGCCGGTGAAGGCTCCGCCATGCCCGACTCGGACTTTGTGCGCACCGGAGCCAAGGTCGTCGAAGACGCCGACGCGGTCTGGGCGGCTGCCGACCTCGTCTGCAAGGTCAAGGAGCCCGTCCCCGATGAGTACCCGCAACTCGGGGCCCGGCGGGATCAGGTCCTCTTCACGTACCTCCACCTCGCCGCGTCACGCGAGTGCACCGACGCGTTGGTGGCCGCCGGCAACGTGGCGATCGCCTACGAGACCGTGCGACTCGCCGACAACTCGCTCCCGTTGCTGGCGCCAATGAGCGAGGTGGCCGGGCGGATGGCGCCGCTCATGGGGGCCCACCATCTCATGCGGCCAGGCGGAGGCCGGGGGGTGCTCGTCTGTGGGGTGCCCGGGGTCCGTTGCGCCAGGGTGGTGATCCTCGGTGCCGGGGTGGCCGGCTTCGCGGCCGCCACCATGGCAGTCGGCATGCACTCGGAGGTGTTCGTCCTCGACCGCAACCTCGACCGGCTGCGGACGGTGGACCATCACTTCCGGGGCGCGCTCGAGACGATCGCCTCCTCCGAGCACGCCATTGAGGAGGTGTGCCTCGAGGCCGACATCGTCATCGGGGCGGTGCTCGTGGTGGGTGCCCGAGCCCCCCGCCTGGTTTCGGACGCCCTGGTGGCCAAGATGCGTCCCGGGTCGGTCTTCGTGGACATCTCCGTCGATCAGGGAGGCTGCTTCGAATCGACGCGTCCGACGACCCACTCGCACCCGACCTTCGAGGTTCACGGGTCCGTCTTCTACTGCGTGGCCAACATGCCCGGGGCGGTGCCGCACACGTCGACCCACGCGCTGGCCAACGCGACGCTGCCCTACACGCTGAGCATCGCCAACCTCGGGTGGAGGGATGCGGTGCGGTCCAACCCCGCTCTGGCCGAGGGCGTCAACGTGGTCGACGGGCAGGTTGTCTACGCACCGGTGGCAGATGCCCACGGGATGGCCGCATCGTCTCTGCAGGATCTTCTGGCTTGACCTGATCCACCCTCGCCCCAGACATCATCCCAGTTCAAGGCACTCGCATACCTCACGGCGCGAATGGACCGCGCCAACACTTCTGTTACGAGTCCGGCTGTCATCCACAGGCTGGGGCCGGCCGTGGCGGCTTCGGTATGCGACTCGTGTACCGCGACTCGTATACAGCGAGACGCCAACACGTCTCGGCATACGGCCGCCGCACCCAGGGCGCTCGGGATTGATCGGGGTGGCCGGAAACCGCGGAGGAGGTTCGGAGAGACCTGTAGGTCGGCCTGCCCCGCTGCCGGATTCCAGAGAGACCGGCGGTGCGGCACGGGGGAGGTGGTTACGACGAGTACGGGGCTGGACTGAGCGCCCGTGGGCGAACGGGGAACGGGGAACGGCGGATGCGGGGGTCTCGCGGGTTTGCCCCAGGCGGATCGGACGGCCCCACTCGAGGCCCGCGCGAAGTTCCATCGGAGCCCGGGAAGCGAGCTTCCTGGAGGTGTGCGAACGGCTCGGGGCAGGCTACCGGGGATCCTCCCCAGGTCCCCGGACAGCCCGATGTCGGTCGACGAAGGCGACCCCCCCTGTGCACAACTCCTGCGCCTGTGCGAAACATGGGGAAGTTTCACGTGAAGCAGGAAGATGGTTCCACGTGAATCCTTGCACGAAGTCGTCGCGCCATCAGACATGAAAAAGGATCATGGGAGGTCAGCACCGGGTTCCCGGCCACGGATCACGCCCTTGTCTCTCCGCGGTCTGATCCAATTCCATTGCGATCAGACCCGGGGTCGGACCATGTGGTTCGTTTGGCAGAGCGTCAGCCGGTCAGCGGCGCATCGCCGCCGGACTCGTCGGATGCCGATGGCCGCAACGATCGCGACGACGAGGACGACGGGGCCGATGGTCGTCCACGGCAGCACCGAGGCGGACTACGAGTGCGCTTGCGTGGTGGTGGTCGTTGTGACCCTCCCTGACGAGTCGATTACCTGGTCAAGAGGGGTACCGTGTCGACGTGGCCAACGAAGCCGAACGTGTTCGCTGGAATGACGAGGAGTGGACGGAGGCGTGGACCCAGCGTGAGCGTCTCACTGATGCCGTTCTCCCCACCCTGCTCGAGGCGGCCGGCCCGCAGCCTGGACAGCGGGTCTGTGACATCGGCTGCGGAGGTGGACACCTCACCATTGCTTTGGCGGAGCGCGTGAGACTCTCGAACGGGGCAGTCGCCGGTGGGGAGCGGGTCCCCGGGGGTGAGGCGGTCGGCGTCGACATCTCCGCGCCGCTCGTCGAGTTGGCGCGTCGCCGCGCAGCTGGGGCTCCTGGCGTGCGGTTCGTCGTGGCGGATGTCCAGAGCGGCTCCGTCGTCGAGGACCCCTTCGACCTGGCGGTGAGCCAGTTCGGCGTGATGTTCTTCGACGAGCCGGTCGTTGCGTTCGACGCCATCCGCCGTCTGCTCCGTCCCGGCGGCAGGTTCGTCTTCGCCTGTTGGCAGGGGCTTGAGCACAACCCGTGGCATGCCGGTACGGCACTCGGGTCCCTGTTGCCTGCGCCTCCGGCTCCGCCACCGGGGATGCGCGCCGTCGGGCCCTTCGTGCTCGGAGAGGACACCATCGTCCGTCGTCTTCTGGCCGAGGCGGGCTTTGCCTCGGTGCGCTGCGTCTCGTACGAGAAGACGGCGCGTGGACCTGCGAGTGCGGTGGTCGATCGGGTGCAGCTGAAGTTCATGGGCGTTCCCGCCGGGCAACTCGACCTGGCGATGGACCTCGTCTTGGCTCACCTGGAGCGGTTCGCCCTCAGCGAGGGCGAGTACGAGTTCCCGCTTGCGTTTCGCGTCTACGACGCGGTCACCGGCGTGGTCGACGACGCGACCGACAACTCGGCAGACAACGCGGCAAGCAACGTCGAATGATGGCGGGGTACAGCGGAACACCCCTGGCCAAGAAGCTGGGGATCTCGGAGGGATCGACGCTGGCGCTGATCGCCGCTCAGGACAGCGTCGTCACCGCACTGCCCGCCGGCGTCGTCGTCAAGCGTCAGGCCCGCGGCACGGCCGATGTCGTCGTCGCGTTCTTCACCGAACGCCGCGACTTCGAACGGCGCATCGCCGCATTGGCCCGTATGGTTTTCCCGTCGGGAGGCCTGTGGATCGCATGGCCAAAGCGCTCATCTGGTGTCACCACGACCGTCAACGAGGACGTCGTGCGCGAGGTCGCACTCCCGCACGGGTTGGTCGACAACAAGGTGTGTGCCATCGACGAGACGTGGACCGGTCTGCGTGTCGTGTGGCGACGTGAATTGCGAGGCGATACCCGCAGGGGGTGACGGCCTACGGGGCGAGGAGGACGATCTTCCCGAACTTTGCGCCCGACGTGAATCGCTCGTAGGCCTCCGGCGCCTGATCCATCGGGAACGTCGCACAGATGGGGACCTGCAGGTCGCCCTGGGCGAGGGCAGGCAGGACGTGCGCCCGGACGGCGGCCGCCACGTCCGCCTTCTCACGGTGGTCACGGGCGCGCAAGGTGGAGCCGCTGATCCGAACCCGCCTTCTCATCAGCCGTAGCAGGTCGAGCTCCATGTGCGAGCCGCCCCCCACACCGATGACGACGACGCGAGCCCAGGGCGCGAGGTGCCGCAGGACTCTCTCCAAGCTGGGCGCGCCCACGAGCTCGAGCACCACGTCGTAGGGACCGTGGTCTCCCTCCTCGCCGGGGGCGACTGCCTCCAGGGCGCAAAGCGACGCGACGTCGGCCCGTCGTGCCGGGTCGCGGACGGTCGCGGTGACCCGGGCGCCCGCGGTGGCAGCGAGTTGGACGGCCGCCGTGCCCACGCCTCCGGCGGCACCACTGACCAGAACCCGCTCGCCCATCTGCAGCTCCGCCTGGGTGAACAGGGCGTCATAGGCCGTCGAGAACACCTCGGGGAAGCCTCCGGCCTCGGGCCAGGACAGACCCTCGGGTACGGGCAGCGCGTGGATTTCGTCCACGAAGGCCCTGGTCGCCTGTGCGCCACCGCCGACCACGGCCATGACGGGGTCGCCCGGGCTGAAGAGGGTGACCTTGCGGCCCACGTCGATCACATCGCCTGCGAGTTCCATGCCCGGTACGTCGTCGGGCCACCCGTGCGGCGCGGGGTAGCCGCCGGCGAGCTGCACCAGGTCGGCTCCATTCAGTCCGGCTGACCGGACCGACACCAGGAGCTCGGTGTCTCCGGGAACCGGGTCGGCTCTTTCCTCCCAGTCGAGCCGGCCGTCACGAATGACCACGGCGTGCACGTGCCGCACCTTAGGTGCCACTTCCTACCCGTTCCGCACATCCGTGGCACCGTCGGCCGATAGGGTCGAAACCATGGCGCTCTACGACTTCCCCATTCACACGCTCGAGGGCGACGACGCCACGCTCGGGCGGTACTCCGGCAAGACGTTGCTCCTGGTCAACGTGGCGTCGAAATGTGGGCTGACCCCTCAATACGAGGGCTTGGAGCGCCTCCAGAAGGAGTACGGCGAGCGTGGCTTCACGGTGGTCGGGTTCCCGTGCAACCAGTTCATGGGCCAAGAGCCCGGGACCTCCCAGGAGATCGCCCAGTTCTGCTCGACGACCTACGGCGTGACCTTCCCTCTCATGGAGAAGATCGATGTGAACGGCGAGGGGCGCCACCCGATCTATGCCGAGTTGACCAAGAAGGCCGATGATGAGGGCAACGCTGGCGACGTGACCTGGAACTTCGAGAAGTTCCTGGTGTCCCCCGCCGGGGAGGTGGTGGCGCGCTTTCGGCCCCAGACCGAGCCCGAGGACCCTGCGGTCGTCTCCGCGATCGAGGCGCAGCTCGCCGATTGAGCCTTTCGCACCCCGTCCCCATGGGGTCCACCACGTCTGCGTTCGAAGCGGCCATCTTCGACATGGACGGGCTGTTGATCGATTCAGAGGTGCTGTGGCACGAGGCTGAGATCGAGATCCTCGGCGGCCTCGGAGTTCCACTGGCCGCCGAAGGGTGCCGCACCACCAAGGGCATGTTCGTCAACGAGGTGACGGCCCACTGGCACAGACTCCACCCGTGGGGGGCCGATCCCGCACCCGACGACGTGGCTGTGACCATCGTCGACCGGGTCATCGACCTCGTGCTCGCCAAGGGTCTGCTCAAGCCGGGCGCCGAACACGCGATCGAGCTGTGTGCGTCGACCGGCATGCGCCTGGCCGTGGCGTCGTCGTCGGAGTATCGCCTCATTGAGGCGGCACTCGGGCACTTCGGTCTGCGCGACAGCTTCGCCCTGGTGCACTCCGCCGAAGACGAGGCGTTCGGGAAGCCACACCCCGCCGTGTTCCTCTCGACGGCCGCCGAGCTCGGCGTCGAGGCGCGGCGATGTCTCGTGTGGGAGGACGCGCCGGCCGGAGTGCTGGCGGCCAAGGCGGCATCGATGGTGTGCATCGCGGTGCCCGAGGCGGGGGAGGGCGGTCACCCCGCCTTCGGGCTGGCCGACCTCGTGGTCGACTCCCTGCTCGACGTGGACGCAGATGCGATCGGCGCGCTGGCCCCACCGGGACCCCATGTCCGCCACGCCCGGCTGCCTCGGTAGAGCTCCGGGACCCGACACTCAGCCGTCGGGCGCGGCGCAGCCTCTATCCTTGCCGGCGGGACGGGTCGTCCGCCCCGCCCACCGACACCCCTGACCAGTGTTCTCGCCTGTCCCTCCCGACATCGACTTCGTCGCCCTCGAGCGTGCAGAGCTGGACCGATGGAAGGCCCACCAGGTCTTCGCACGCTCCATTGCCCGGCGCGAGGGATCGGTGCCGTGGATCTTCTACGAGGGACCTCCCACGGCCAACGGGCTGCCCGGGCTCCACCATGTGTGGGCGCGCGTCTACAAGGACCTGTTCTGCCGGTTCCGTACCATGGACGGCGCCTACGTGGCACGCCGTGCCGGATGGGACACGCACGGCCTGCCGGTCGAGGTCGAGGTGGAGAAGAAGCTCGGGATCACGGGCAAGCAGCAGATCGAGGAGCAGATTGGGATCGCCGAGTTCACGCGCCTGTGCCGCGAATCGGTGTACTCCTACGTGGACGAGTTCGCCCGCCTCACCACACGGATCGGGTACTGGGTCGACATGGACTCGGCTTATTGGACGCTGGACCGCTCCTACATCGAGTCGGTGTGGTGGCATCTCCAACAGCTCTTCGACCAGGGGCTTCTCTACGAGGATCTCAAGGTGGTGCCCTACTGCCCCCGCTGTGGCACCGCCCTCTCCAGTCACGAGCTCGGGCAGCCCGACGTCTACCGCGATGAGGAGGACGAGTCGGCGTACGTTCGTCTCCGCCTGATCGACCCGGACCCCGGGGTCCTCGGCGATGCTCACTGGCTTGCCGTGTGGACGACGACCCCCTGGACGCTTCTCTCCAACACAGGAGTCGCGGTCAACCCCGAGCTGACCTATGCCGTCGTTGACGGCACCGTCATGGCCGACGAGCTGGTCGAGGCCGTGATGGGGGAGGGTGCCGGGTCCCGGGTCACGTCCCGTTTTGGAGGTGCTGCGCTGCTCGGGCAGCGATACGAGCGCCCCTTCGATGACCTGGCACCACCGCAGGGGGCGGACGGCTGGCGAGTGGTGCCGGCGGACTACGTGACCACCGAGGAGGGCACCGGCCTGGTGCACCTGGCTCCTGCCTTCGGCGAGATCGACCGCCAGATCGGGCGGGCCAACGGGTTGCCGTCGTTGAACCCGGTGGGTCCCGACGGGTGCTTCACCGGACAGGTCCCGTGGCTCGCGGGCCGCGGCGTGCGCAGCGCCAACACCGACATCAACGCTCGGCTCGAGGCCGCCGGCCTGCTGTTGCGTCGGTTGCCTTACGTTCACTCCTACCCGCACTGCTGGCGTTGCCGCACTCCGTTGATCTACTGGGGCAAGCCGAGCTGGTACATCGCCACCTCGACCCGCAAGGACGATCTGCTCGAGGCCAATGCCACGGTGGACTGGCACCCCGAGCACATTCGCGACGGTCGCTTCGGTGAATGGCTGTCCAACAACATCGACTGGGCCCTCTCACGTGACCGCTACTGGGGGACGCCGCTCCCGATCTGGCGTTGCGGGCGCGGGCACATCCGTTGCGTGGGATCCCTCACCGAACTGTCCGACCTGTGCGGCCGCGACGTGACGGGGATCGATCCCCACCGGCCGAGCATTGACGAGGTGACGTTCACCTGCTCGACCTGCGCTTCAGAGGGGGAAGTCGAGAGCTGCGATGAGGATCCGTCGGTGGCACGTCGCGTTGAGCCCGTGATCGACGCCTGGTTCGATTCGGGCTCCATGCCGGCGGCCCAGGTCGGCTATCCACACGCACCGGGCTCAGCCGAGGCGTTCGCCTTCCCGGCGGACTTCATCTCCGAGGCGATCGACCAGACGCGCGGCTGGTTCTACTCGCTGTTGGCCGTCAACACGCTGGTCTTCGGCGAAAGCCCCTATCGCCACGTCGTCTGCCTCGGCCACATTGTCGATGCAGAGGGGCGCAAGATGTCCAAGTCGCTCGGCAACGTCATCGACCCGTGGCAGATCCTCGACACCAGGGGCGCGGATGCCATGCGGTGGTGGATGTTCAGCCAGGGCTCGCCGTGGACCCCGACCCGGGCCACGTTGGGCGCCATCGACACCGCCATGCGCGACATGCTGCTGACGCTTTGGAACACCTTCAGCTTCTTCACCACCTATGCGTCCCTCAACGAGTTCGACCCCGCCGATCCGGCCATCCCTGCGCCGACCGACCGCGGTCCGCTCGACCGCTGGATCCTGTCCCGACTGGCCGGTGCCACGGCGGACGTCACCGCTGCGCTGCGTTCGTACGAGCCCCTGGTGGCGGCCACCGCGCTGGGCGACCTGGTCGATGATCTTTCCAACTGGTACGTGCGCCGGAGCCGTCGCCGGTTCTGGCGGACCGATCCCGACGCCCCCGCCGGCGACACCCTGGCCGCCCAGGCCACGTTGCACCGTGCATTGATCACGCTCTCGCTGCTCTTGGCCCCCATGTGCCCGTTCGTGGCGGACACGATCTGGCGCAATCTGACCGGGTCGGATGAGGACGGTTCGGTGCACCTGGCCGACTGGCCGGTTCCGGATACCGCGCGGATCGACCGCTCCCTGGAGGATCAGATGGCCTTGGCGCGGCGGCTCACCTCCCTCGGGCGCGCCGCCCGAGGCGAAGCGGGGGTCAAGGTGCGCCAACCGCTGGCCCGTGCGCTGGTGTTCCTCCCGTCGGGATCCCCCCAGATCCTGCGCGACATCGTGGCCGACGAGCTCAATGTCGACGAGATCGACACCACCGACGAACTGAGCGAGGTGCTGGTGTTCGAGCTCGTTCCGAACTTCCGCGCCCTGGGCCCGCGGTTGGGCGAGCGCGCGAAGGGGCTCAGGCCCGCCTTGGCCGAGCTCGACGGTGCAGCGGCGGCTGCTGCACTCGAAGCGGGTGGTGGTATCACCCTCAAGCTCGACGGGGAGGAGGTGGAGCTCTCCGGCGACGACCTGACGCTCCGGGTCCGGGGTCAGGAGGGCTACGCGGTGTCCCGTGAGGGTGGCGAGGTCGTGGCGCTCGATCTGGCGTTGGACGACTCGTTGCGACGACGCGGCCTCGCTCGCGAGGTCGTCCGGCAGGTGCAGGACCTGCGAAAGAACAGCGGCCTGGAGGTCTCCGACCGCATCCGACTCCACGCCGTCGGGCTCGACGCGCTGTTGTCGCAATTCGACTCCATCGGCCACGAGGTCCTGGCGGTCGAGATCGTGGTCGGGCCTGGCGCCGGTGACGGGACGCCGCTCGAACTCGACGACGAGCTCATCTCCGCTCCCGCACTGGTCTGGTTGGAGAAGGTGGCCCGGCCGGGCTGAGGCCCGAACCTCAGCAGCCGGCGTCGAGCACCTTGGAGAGGGTCGATGCGAGCGCCGCCCGATCGCCTTCGTCGAGGTGGGCCACCAAATGGCGTTCGATCCCGTCCACGTGCGCCGCGATCGCACGTTCGAGGACGCGACGCCCCTCGGGGGTGAGCACGACGTGGATGCTGCGACGATCGCTCGGGCAATTCTCGCGTGAGACGAGTCCGGCCTCGACCATGCGATCGACCAGGCGGGTCACCCCACCGGATGTCAGGGCGATGTCGGCACTGAGCCGGCTCATGGTCAGGCGCCCCTCCGGGCCCGCGGCCACGTGGATCAGGACGTCGAAGTAGACGAGGGGTATCCCGACTGACTGTTCGAGCTCCCGTCCGAGCACGTCGGACAGACGCCGGTGGGTGCGCACGATGAGGCCCATCAGCCTGATCCGCTCGTCGTCCATCTGCCCCAGGACGCCGCAGCTGCCGCTCCCGGGGGCCGCGCCGAGCAGCTCCTCGGCTGTCCCTCGCACTGTCGCCGTGGTGATCCCCATGTCGCTGGTGTCCCCCATGATGCCCTCAGTCTCTCCCGAAAAGCCCCCACCCTCCCAGTTTCGCTGATTGACAAGTATCTTCTGACTCAGATATTATCTGATCAGAAAGCGTTGAATCAATCAAATAGCCGGATGAACCCGGAACTCGGTCACACCGAACCGGATCCGACTACCCGAGCTCGACACACGATGGGAGCACCGTGATGACCGTCACACACGACACCGCAACCCTGCCCAGGACCGGCACCTATGTGGTGGACCCGGCCCACACCGAGGTGGGCTTCGTCGCCCGGCACCTCGTCGGCACCAAAGTCCGGGGCCGCTTCACCGAGGTCGCCGGAAACTTCACCGTGGCGGAGAACCCCGAGGACTCGTCGCTCGAGGCGGTCGTTCAGGCGGCCAGCATCCACACCAATCAGTCCCAGCGCGACGACCATCTGCGGACCAACGACTTCCTCGATGTGCCGAACCACCCCACGCTGACGCTGAAGAGCACCGAGCTGAAGCGGGTGGACGACTCGCGTTGGGTCCTGACCGGGGACCTGACCATCCGCGGCGTGACCAAGTCGGTCGACTTCGACCTCGAGTTCCTGGGCGAGGGCCCCTCCATGCAGGAGGGCAAGACCGTGGTGGCCTTCTCCGCCAGCACCACCATCGACCGGCGCGACTTCGGCGTGAGCTTCAACCACGCGCTCCTCGACGGCAGCGTGGTGGTCGGAAACAAGGTCGTCATTGAGATCGAGGCCGAGGCGTCCCAGGCGGACTGAGGGACCACCACCGCCGCCGGCGCGACAGCGACTTGGTGATGATGAGAGCCAGGGACGTCGTGACGTAGCCGCCCAGCCGGGTGCGAAGGTGCACATCGGTGTAGGGCGGCACATCGACGTGCAGATCGTCGGGAGTCGAGCCCTCGGTGAAGTCGACGTCAATGGCGTGACCATGGTGTCGCAGGCGCCGGACCAGCTGCTCGATGTCGCGCCGGCGGTAGAACACCGTCCCGCCCCGTTCGACCGTGGCGTCCTGCTCCGATCCGGACGACACGAGGTATTCCGTCGTGTGGACGGCCATCCCTCCGGGACGCAGGCACTCCATCTGCGACAGCACGAAGTCCATGCCCAGTCCGAGCGTTCCGAGGTGCTCGAGAGCGCACGACGACCAGGTGAAGTCGAAGCCGCGCAGGTCGGCCGGAATGGCGTTCATGTCGACGGCGCGGAACCGCACCCGTCGGGTCATCTCCTCGGCCGAGCACAACCCGAATGTCGGCAGGCTCTCGAGCCCCCGCGCCCACTCGGTGTCCGATTCCGTCCAGCCGGACGCCACCGCCTGCTCAGCCGGCTGATCGGTGGCGACCACGTCGCAGCCCGCGGCGGCGAAGAGGGCCACCAGCGGCTCGTGTCCGACCCCGAAGCCGAGACCGACGGAATCGGGTATGAGCATGCCGCGCTCCCGGAGCGCCTCGGCGATGAACAGCCACTCCCACATCTTCCGGTGGAGCATGAGCTCGCGCCGGTCGCTCTCGTTGCTCGCCCACATCGGGCGAAGTCGCTCCGCCCAGGCGCGTAGTTCCGGCGAGCGTAGGGATTCGGCCGAGCAGAGTTGTGAGCGCAGCATGACCGGTCGACCTTACCGGCGCCGGATCCCCGACCTGCTGATCAGCCGTTTCGTCCACGGTCGGCAGGTCTCGGCGGGTAAGGTCTGCCCCCATGGCCGAGAACGGTGCGCGCAAGGTGGTCAAGCCGGTTGCGGCCGCCGCCGTGACGCTGGGAACGATCGCCAGCATCTGGTGGTTTGCGCTCAAACCCCGCCGCAAGGCGAAGGGTGGGGGGATCAAGACCGAGCGGCGATAGGCGGCAAGCCGGCCACGATCGCCGGGAGACGCTCGCTGATCGACCCGCGCACCACCACGTCGGCCAGCGCCTCCATCTCGGTCGGGCCGCCGTTGACGATGACCACCACGGCCCCACAGCGCCCGGCGAGGGGGACGAGCCCCGCGGCGGGGTAGACGGCCAGGGTCGACCCCACGGCAAGCAGGAGGTCGCACGTCTCGACCGCGCGCTCGGACCGCGCCAGGTCTTCGGCAACCAGGCTCTGGCCGAAGCTGATGGTGGCCGACTTGAGGATCCCGCCGCACGGCACGCCACCGGGCTCCCCGGCCAGGCACGCCGGGTCCTCGTCGCCGCAGCGCACCCGCTCGTGCACCGGCTCGGCCGGCTGACGATCACCACAGCGAAGGCACACCACCTCGAGCGCGGTCCCGTGGATCTCCACCACACGTGCAGGATCCGTACCGGCCTTCTGGTGCAACCCGTCGATGTTTTGGGTCACCACGGTGTCGAGTCGCCCGGCGCGCTCGAGGTCCACCAGGGCCCGGTGGCCGGGGTTCGGATCGCACGTCGAGACGGGAGAGTTGAGCCGGGTGCGCCACGCCCGTCTGCGTACCTCGGCGTCGGCCATGTACGCGTCGAGCGTGGACAGCCGCTCGGCCGCGGGATCCTTGGTCCAGACCCCCTGGGGACCTCTGAAGTCGGGGATGCCCGAGTCGGTCGAGATCCCCGCCCCGGTCAGCACCACGACGCGCCGTGCCTGCTCCACCAGGGCGCGGGCGCGGGCCACTGCTGGGTCGAGCTCCACGAACGGTCATGGTGGCACGCCCCGCGTACGCTGCGCCGGTGAGAGCGATCACGCCGCCGACGGTCGAGATCCTCCATGCGGCCGACGCCGAGGCCCGCCAGCGGCGGGCCGCCGGCGCACTGCTGGCCCGGGGGTGTCAGAGCGGAGACCGGGTGGCCTTCGCGCTGGGTTCCTCGGCCGACCTCATCTGTGCCGTGCTCGGAGCAGCCCGGGTCGGGCTCGTCCCGGTGCTCCTCAACGCCACGCTCACCCCGACCGAGCGGGACCTGTTGGCCGAGGACGCTCAGCCGGCCGTGCGCGTGTTCTCCGATGCGGAGTTGGCCGGGCTCGGCGAGGGTCCGGCCGCCGAGTTGGCTCAGTATCCGCTGACCCGGCCGATGCACTACACCTCGGGCACCACGGGGCGGCCCAAAGGGGTGACCACCGGGTTGTGGGACGAGTGGACGGCGCGGGCCGTGTTCGAGGACGAGGCATCGGTCTGGCACTTCGATCCCGGCGATCTCCACATGGTGTGCTCGCCCATGTACCACACGGTGTCGGTGCGCTTCTCGACGGGTACCCTCCTCTCGGGCGGGTCGCTGGCCATCCTGAGCCGCTTCGATGCGGCCACCGCGCTCGATGTGTTGCGCCAACACCGGCCCACGACGGCGTTCCTGGTGCCGACCCACCTGCGGCGGATCTTGGGCAGTCGGGAGCTCGGGACGGGCGAGATCTTCGACTCGCTCCGTTTCTTGGCCCATGCCGGGGCGCCCTGCCCGGAAGCGCTCAAGCGGGCCGCGTTCGAACGGGTGCGGGCGGGTGCGCTCTGGGAGTTCTACGGCTCCACCGAGGGGCAGTTCACCGTCTGTCCCCCCGAGGAGTGGCTCGCGCACCCCGGCACGGTCGGCCGGGCCCGACCTGGGCGGCGCCTGGCCACCCGTGCGACCCGGGGAGAGGACGGGACGGGCGGGGAGGATGACGGGACCGGGACGATCTGGTGCGACATGCCCGATTTCGCCCGCTTCAGCTATTGGCGCGACCCGGTGGCCACGAAGGCCGCCTGGGACCATGGCGCCTGCACGGTGGGCGACCTGGGCCGGCTGAACGACGACGGCTACCTGTACCTCACCGGCCGCCGGCACGATCTCATCATCAGCGGTGGTGTCAACGTGTATCCGGCGGAGGTGGAGAACGTGCTGACAGTCGTGGCCGGGGTCAGCGAGGTGGCGGTGTTCGGTCTGCCCGACGAGGAGTGGGGCCAGCGGGTCTGCGTGGCCTACGTCGTCGAGGGTCCTGCCGCCCGCCGGGCAGAGGCCGAGGAGGCCCTGCGGGCGGTCGCGTCGGCCCGCCTTGCGCCGTACAAGCGTCCCAAGACCTACGTCGCCGCCGTGGATCTCCCGCACACCGCCACCGGAAAGCTGATGCGCCGTGCAGTGCCGGCGCACCTCGGCCTGGACCGGGGACCCGAGCCCGCGCCAGGCGCCGGCGGCGCCGGGTAAGACTGCACCCATGCCTTTCATCACCACCAACCCTGCGACCGGACAGGTCGAGAAGGAGTTCCCCGCGCATACGCCCCAGGAGGTCGACGCCCTGCTCGACCGGGCTGTGGCAGCCTTCGACGAGTACCGGACGACCACCTACCCCGAGCGGACCCGCCACCTGGTCACCGCGGCCGAACTGCTCGAGGCGGAGGTGCCCGACGTGGCCCGCATCCTCACCACCGAGATGGGCAAGACCTTTGCCGCCGCCAAGGCCGAGGTCTCCAAGTCGGCGGTGGCCCTGCGCTGGTTCGCCGAGCATGCCGAGGGGCTCCTCGCAGACCAGCCCATCTCCTCGTCGGCCACGCGCTCGTTCGTGCGTTATCAGCCCCTCGGAGCGGTGCTCGCCGTGATGCCATGGAACTTCCCGCTGTGGCAGGTGATCCGCTTCGCGGCTCCGGCCCTCATGGTGGGCAACGTCGGCTTGTTGAAGCACGCCTCGAACGTGCCGCAGACCGCGCAGGCGATCGAGGACCTCTTCCGGCGGGCCGGGCTCCCCGAGGGCGCGTTCACCAACCTCTTTGTCGAGTCCAAGCGGGTGGCCGCGCTCATTGAGGATCCGCGGGTGGCCGCGGTCACCATCACGGGCAGCGAGCCGGCCGGTATGTCGGTGGCGTCGGCGGCCGGGCATGCTCTGAAGAAGAGCGTGCTCGAGCTGGGAGGCTCCGATCCCTTCATCGTGCTTCCCTCAGCCGATCTTGGTGCCTGCGTGCGGACCGCGGTGAACGCCCGCGTGCAGAACAACGGACAATCGTGCATCGCGGCCAAGCGGTTCATCGTCGTGGGTGGCGTGGCCGACGAATTCGTGCCCCGCTTCACCGCGGCCATGGACGCGCTGGTCGTGGGGGACCCCTTCGACCCGGCAACCGCCGTCGGGCCGATCGTGAGCGAGGCCCAGCGCGAGGAGTTGCGCGGCCAGGTCGAGGCCGCCCGGTCCCAGGGTGCCACGGTGCACGCCGGCGCCAAGCTCCCCGACGGAGACGGCTGGTGGTTCGCTCCCACCGTGCTCACGGGTGTGACGTCGGACATGCCCATCGCCCGTGAGGAGATCTTCGGGCCGGTGGCCATGGTCATCACGGTGCCCGACCTCAGTGCGGCGATCGAGGTGGCCAACGCCACCACCTTCGGTCTGGGGTCCAGCGTGTGGACGGACGACGACGACGAGATGGAGCGGTGCATCGAGGAGATCGAAGCCGGCGCCGTCTTCGTCAACGCCATGGTGTCCTCCATGCCCGAGCTGCCCTTCGGGGGTATCAAGCGGTCCGGATTCGGGCGGGAGCTCTCCGAGCTCGGCCTGAAGGAGTTCACCAACGCCAAGACCGTGTACGTCGCCTGAGTGATGCCGGCGGTGGTGAGCGCTCCGACCTACCTCGACTACGCCGCCACCGCCCCGCTCCGGCCCGAGGTGGCCGCCGCCATGGCGGCCGTGCGCGCCGAGCCGTTGGGCAACCCGACGGGCAGCCATCCACCGGCGCAGCGGGCCAAGCGGCTGCTCGAAGAAGCTCGAGACCAGGTGGCCGCCTTTCTGGGCCGCGAGCCGGGCGAGATCGTCTTCACTTCCGGGGGCACCGAGTCGGCGAATCTGGCCGTCCTGGGGACGGCTGCCGTGGCACTCCGCCAGCGGGGCGAGGTCGTCCTCCTGACGTCAGCCACGGAGCACCCCGCGGTGCGCGAATCGGCCCGGGCGGCCACGCTCGCCGGCGTCGATGTACGGGAGCTTCCTGTCGGCCGCTCGGGCGTCCTCGAGCTCGAGGCGCTGGCGAGAGCTCTGTCCTCACGGGTTGTGCTGGTCGCGGTCATGGCGGCCAACAACGAGACGGGTGTTCTCCAGCCACTCCAGTCGGTCGTCGAGGCCACCCGGCGGTGGGCGCCCGACGCCGTGGTCTTCACCGACGCCGTCCAGGCGGCGCCGTACGTCGACCTGGCCGAATCGACCGCCGGTGTCGACCTGGTCTCTCTGAGCGCACACAAGCTCGGCGGACCTGTCGGCGTTGGCGCGCTGGCCGTTGGGCCACGGGCCGCCCTCGAGGCGCGTCAGCACGGGGGCGGCCAGGAGCGCGAGCGGCGCAGCGGCACGCCCGACGTGGCCGGTGCCGTCGGGCTGGCCTCAGCCGTCGGCCTGGTGTCTGCCGAGCGTGAGGCGGCGGGGGCGCGGGTGTCCGCGCTGCGCGACCGCCTGGCCAAAGGCCTGCTCGCCGCGGTGGACGACCTCTCGCTCACCGTGCCCCACGGCACGCCCGTCCTCCCGGGACATCTCCACGTGTGTGTGCCCGGAGTCGAGCGAGAGGAGCTGCTGCTCGCGCTCGGCCGCGTGGGGGTGTGTGTCTCGGGCGGGTCGTCCTGTTCCAGCGGAGCGCTCGAACCCAGCCACGTGCTCGCCGCCATGGGCGTGGCCCTCGAGCTCGCTGCCGGCGCGCTGAGGTTCACGCTCGGTTCGGGCACCACCGACGCAGACGTGGACCGTGCGCTCGAGACGGTGCCGGCGGTGGTGCGTCAGCTGCGCCCCTGATCCGAACCGCCCCCTAGAGGTCCTCGGGATCTCCCCTTTCGCTCCCGTCGGGGGGCGGTTCTCTCATGTCGGGGTGGTCGTGGGCACCGTCGTCGTCGTGGTCGTGGGCGGAATTGTCGTGGTCGTCGTGGGCGGAATTGTCGTCGTCGTCGTGGGCGGAATTGTCGTCGTCGTCGTCGTGGGCGGAATCGTGGTGGTCGTCGTGGGTGGCTTTGACGTGGTCGTCGTCGTAGCCGGATTCGATGTGGTCGTCGTCGTCGTGGAGGTGCCCGTCGGTGTCGCCGTGGAAGCGTTCGTCCCGGACCCGCTGAAGACCGCCGCGCTCGTGACGATCGAAAGCAACGCGGATGGGACCAGCGAGCCAGGTCTGATCGTTGACTTGGGCCGGACCTTCACCTTGGTCGTCGTCGTCGTGGGGGGGGATTTGTCGTCGTCGTTGTCGTCGGGACAACCGCCGTGGTCGTGGGGTCCTCTCTGGCCAACCTCGAGATCGCATCGTGACTCTGCGCCCCGACCCCAGCGGTGTGGAAAGGTCCGACCACCCAGAGCAGCAAAGCCAGAGTCGCACACACCGTGCCGACGATCGCAGCCGACAGCTCTAGCCGACGATGGTCTCCATAGGGGTATGCGCGGTGCCAGTTACCGTCCTCGTCTTGAACCAGGCGCCCTCTCACGCTTCGCCCGAACGACTCGGGCGTGCCGTTGCGACCGCGTCAGGATCCATTTCCATGCCGACCCGCACCCCAGGGCACGCCACGGCGAGCGTCTGCACGGTCCTCTCTTGCTCGCTTCCTCCGACATACCAATGCGTTTTCGTTCCGGAGGCATTACAGGCCATGTGAGCCCTCTCTGTCGAATGCAAGGCGTCGTTAGCCAGACCCGCTTCGGACCCGAGGGCTTCCCCGGGTTCATACGACCGGGGACGCCGTAAGAAGATGGGTAGAAATGCGTCAATTGCGCTGCAATGAGATGAAGTCTCGGTAATGTTCGACTTTCAAACTTCACGAAGGCACGGGATAAGGGAGGAAGCGGCGTGCGATCGGTTCGATTCGTCACGGCGGCATTGGCTGCTGCGATCTGCGCTCCGGCAGTGCTGGTGGGGGGTCTGGCGAGCGGGGCCTCGGCAACACCGGCGCCGCTGACCATCGCCTTCATCGACTCACAGACCGGCGCGGCCGCATCACAAGACACGGGAACCGTCGCGGTCTTCGAGGCGGCCCTCAAGGCGCAGAACGCCAAGGGCGGCGTGAACGGCCACCAGCTCGTGCCCCTCGTCATTGACGACCAGACCAGCCCCGCCACAGCGGCAACCGGGGTGCAAGAGGCCATCTCACGGGGAGCGATCGGCATCGTGTCGGACTCGGCGCTGATGAGCCTGGTCGCCAAGTACCCCCAGCAGGCAGGGGTGCCGGTGACCGGTGACAACTCGGACGGCCCCGAGTGGGGCACGCAGCCCTACACCAACATGTTCGGGACCGGCGCGCAAGGAAGCACGGACCCCAAGTACCCGGTCAGCACCCTGTTCGGGAAGCTGGTCAAGCAGTTCGGCGGAAAACGGCTGGCCGTCTACGCGCTGGGCATCTCGCCGAACTCGATCCAGGCCAACTCCAACGAAACGCAGTCGGTGGGCCGCATCGACCCAGGAGCCAAGACGGTCGTCGACGACCGCTCGGTCCCCTACGGCAGTTCGAACTTCGGGTCCCAGGCGCTGATCGCCAAGCAGAACAACGTCGACGTCGTCTGGTCGAACATGGACTCGGTGTCCAACGTCGGGCTGGCCACCGCCCTCAAGCAGGCAGGCGTCAAGCCCAAGGCCGTCTTCTTCCCCTCGGGCTATGACCCCAAGCTCATCCACTCGCCGTCGTGGGCCAACGTCCAGGGCGACATCTTCCAGGTCATCTTCCACCCCTTCTACGAGCCCAACGCCGGGACCGAGCAGATGCAGGCTGCGCTCGAGAAGTACGCGGGCTGGACCAAGAGCCAGTTCCCCACGGCCTCCCAGGACACGGCCTGGCTCGGACCGGAGCTGATGATCAAGGGTCTCGAGGGGGCGGGGTCGAACCCCACCCACGCCAGTTTGATGACGTCGCTGCACAACATCACGAACTGGAACGGCAACGGCCTGCTGCCGTTCACCATCAACTACGCCACGTCCTTTGGGAAGTCGGCCTCGACCGGCTGCGTCTGGCTGACCAAGGCCGAGAAGAACGGCTACGTGCCCATCGGGACGGCTCCCGTGTGCGGGACCTACATCCCCGGGACAACGTCGGTGGCGTCCTCCTCCTAGGAGCCGGCCCCGAAGGAGGCCGAGCACCCACGACGATCCAGCAACCACGACAAATGGAGCGTGCTCTCGATCGGAGTCGAGGGCACACTCCGCGTCTTGACCATCGAACGGTCATCATGTGACACATGATCTTCGGCGCTCATCTTGTGTTGTTCAGTGAAGACGCCGACGCCGATCGTGCTTTTCTGGCAGCGGTGCTCGGTTTGGACTCCGTCGATGCCGGGGGCGGCTGGCTCATCTTCAGGTTGCCACCGGCGGAGACAGCGGTTCATCCCGCCGATTCGCCCGGAGCCCAGCTCTACCTCATGTGCGACGATCTGGCCGCTGAGATGAAATCCCTGGCAGATCGTGGGGAGGTCTGCTCGGACGTTCGAGAAGAGCGGTGGGGATCAGTGACCGAGATTCGCCTTCCCGGCGGCGCCCACATCGGTCTGTACCAGCCGCGACATCCCCTGGCGGTCGACGGGCCCGGTTGAGATCGCTCGCCTCGGGTCTCAGCCGTTGGGCCGGTTCCGGGGAAGCCTGAGGCGTCCCTCGGCGATGATCTCGCGCATGATCTCGCTCGATCCCCCGTAGATCGTCTCGACGACCGACGCGCGGAATCCCGCCTCGAAGATTCCCTTGCCCGGGGCGCCGGGCACCCCGGGCGCCAGGATCCCCTCGGGACCGAGAATGTCGAGGGCAGCGCGGTGGGACCGCTGGGAGGCTTCGCTGGCGAACAGCTTGCGCATCGACCCCTCGACCCCCGGCAGCTCGCCCCGCTCGGTCTTCCAGCGCAGCCGAAGGTCGAGCAGACGGGCCACCTCCTCGTCGACCGCCATGTGGCCGATCCTCTCGGCGACGAGCGGATCGTCGAAGGTCCGACGTCCGTCCGCGTCCGCTGCGCTCTGGGCCCAGTGCGCCAGATCGCGCGCCAGCGTCTCCTCGGCCGAGCGGGGCATCCCCGCACCGCGCTCGAACACGAGCGCCACCTTCATCACCCCCCACCCCTCGTCGAGGCCGCCGATCCTGGCGAAGTCGGGGACGCGAACGTTGCTGTAGAAGGTGGTGTTCGTCCGCTGGCTGCCGAGCGTGTAGATCGGCTGGACCTCGAGCCCAGCGGTCTCCTTCGGGACGAGGAACAACGTGAGTCCCTTGTGCTTGGGCACCTCGGGATTGGTGCGGGCCAGGACGAACACGTGGCTGGCCACCTCGGCCGAGCTGGTGAACATCTTCTGTCCGTCAATGATCCACTCGTCGCCGTCGCGCACGGCCGTGGTCTTGGCCGACGCGACGTCGGAACCCGAATCGGGCTCGCTGTACCCCAGGGCAACGAGGAGGTCGCCCCGCAGGGCGCGTGGGATGTACTCGCGCCGCTGTTCCTCGGTCCCGACCTCCTTGATCGTCCCGGCCACGATGTAGGTGGTCAACCACGCGTGCATTTCCAGGCCGAGCTCGCTGGTCTCGCGGTAGACGGCCCGGGCGAAATCCGGGTCCACGTCGCTGCCGCCGTACTCGCTCGGCCAGCCCGCGCCGAGGATCCCGTCCCGGGCGAGCCGAGCGTGCAGCTCCGGCGTGAAGTGCGTGCCGGTTCGGTACTGCTCCTCGGCCCACTCGGGTTCCACGTTGGCCTTCACCCAGGCCACGGCGTGCTCGCGGTGGGCGGCCAGGTCGTCGAGGGTCGCAAAGTCCATGGTCAGTTGCCTTCCGTGTCGAAGAGTTGGTGGGCCAGCTCGCCGTAGAGGTGCCGCGGATCGCCGGCCACAAGCGCCCAGGCCTTGGCCCGGCGGAAGTAGAGCTGGATGTCGTACTCGAGCGTGTATCCGTAGCCACCATGGAACTGGAGGCTGTCCGCGGCGGTCTTGAATGCCGTCTCGGCGGCGAACAGGAAGGCCATGGTGGCCAGGGTGTCCGCGCTCGAGAGGGCCTCGTCCTGGGCCCAAGCGGCCTCGTAGGCCAGTAGCCGAGCGCCGTCCAACGCGGTGGCGTTGTCGGCCAGCCGGTGCTGAATGGTCTGGAAGTTGGCGATCAGCACGCCGAACGCCCGCCGTTCCATGACGTACTCGGTGCCGATGGTCAATGCTCGGGCTCCGAGGCCCGCGAGCGCGGTGCCGGTGAGGAGCCGCCACCGGGTGACCGCCTTCTCATACGCCGCGGCGGCCTCTGGTCCTTGGGCCAGGACGACGGTCCGTGACGGGTCGACCGGGCAGTCGGCCACCGGCACGGCGCCCAGGTTGGGGACGGCCGCGGCCGGGCGGTCCTCCATGTCGCCATCGTGCCGGACGAGGACGATCCTGTCCCCCTCGAGCACCAAGACCAGGTCGGCGACCGCCCCGGCCGGCACCAGCCTCGCCACCCCGGAGGTCATCGGTCGCGGCGACAGCGTGGCGATCAGCTCTCCCTCGAGAGCGCCCGAAACCAACGACTCGAGCTCGTCTCCTGCGTCTTGGGTGAGCGCGGCGAGCAGGTCGGTGGCCACGGCCGCCTCCACCAGCGGAACGGGCGCCAGGTGCTCGCCGAGGCACTCGGCCACGATCGCCAGGTCCACGAACCCGGCGCCTCCGCCGCCCCGGGCCTCGGGCACGGTGATCCCGGTCAGGCCCATCTGGACGACCTTCTCCCAGAGGCCGCGGTCGAAGCCGAGCGGTTCGGCACTCCGGACAGCTTCAGTCGTGGACTCCTTGTCGAAGAACCCGCGCACCACATCGGCGAACTCCTGCTGGCGATCGGTGAAATCGAGGTTCACGGCACCATCTCCTCGGTCTGGACGGGCTCAGTGGAGCTGGCAGCTCCAGCCGCCGTCGACCGGAATAATGGCACCGCTGACGAACGACGTTCCACGTCTCCCAGCATGGCGCACCGTCATCCGGCCTGTGAATGTGCCCAGGCGCACGTGCCGACGTGTCAGGGCTCGGTGGCACACTGGTGTCGTGAAGGTGCTCGTGGCGATGTCCGGCGGCGTCGACTCCTCGGTCGCCGCTGCGCTCCTGGTCGAACGCGGCCACCAGGTGGTGGGGGCCACCCTCAAGCTGTGGGGCGGGCCTTCGGACTCGGGATGCTGTTCGGTGGCCGACGTCGAGGATGCCAGACGGGTGGCCCAGCAGCTCGGAATCGAACACCACGTCTTCAACCTGACCGAGGAGTTCGACCGGGTGGTGGTGGAGCCCTACGTCGAGGATCACGCCCGGGGACGCACCCCGAACCCGTGCATCGAGTGCAACCGGTCCCTCAAGTTCGACCGGCTGCTCCATCGCGCCGATCGGCTTGGGTTCGACCTGCTCGCGACCGGGCACCATGCCCGGGTCACCGACGACGAGCGGGGACTCCGCCTGCGGCGCGGGGCAGATCGGGCCAAGGACCAGTCCTACGTGCTCTCCATGCTCGGGCAGGCCGAGCTGGCCCGGGTGGTCTTCCCCGTCGGCGAGATGACCAAGGACGACGTACGGACCGAGGCGGCACGGCTGGGCCTGCGTACGGCGGCCAAGCCGGACAGCCAGGACGTCTGCTTCATCGGCAGGGTCGAGGGGCGAAGGGGGTTCCTGGGCGACCGGATCGCCCTGCACCCGGCGGAGCTGGTGGACCGCGAAGGACGGCCGGTGGGGTCCGTCGAGGCGGTGGAGCTCGTGACGGTGGGTCAGCGCCGCGGCATGGGTCATGGGAGCGACGGGCAGCGGCGCTACGTGACCCACGTCGACGTGGCGGCGCGTCGCGTGACCGTCGGTCACGCGAGGGAGGTTGAGCGTGGCACGGTCGTGTTGTCGGGACCCTCGCTCACGTGGGTCGATCGCCCACTGGCCCCCGGCGAGCGGGCGGTGGCGCAAGTGAGCGCACACGGGCGTCCCCTTCCCTGCGCGCTCGAGCTGCACGAGTCCGGGCTGGCCGTGCGGTTCGACACACCGCAGCGTCCGGTCGCACCCGGGCAGACCGTTGCCCTCTACGACGCGCTCCACCCGGACGCCGTGGTGGGCGCCGGCATCGCCGCCTGACGATGGCGGCCGACATTGCCCCGGCCGACGCGGCGCGGGTCCTCGAGCTGAGGCGGCTCATCGTCCACCACAACGAGCTGTACCACGTCCTCGACGCGCCCGAGATCCCCGACTCCGAGTACGACCGCCTCGTCCTCGAGCTGCGGGAGCTCGAGGAGCGCTACCCGGCTCTCGCCACGCCGGACTCGCCCACGCAGACGGTCGGTGCCGCTCCGTCGGGGCTCTTCTCGGAGGTGCGGCACCGGGTGCCGATGATGAGTCTCGACAATGCCTTCGACGAGAAGGAACTGCGGGCATGGGGCGAACGGCTCCGGCGGGCCGACGCCGAGCTCGACCTGGGCTCGCTCGACTTCTCGTGCGAGCCCAAGGTGGACGGGGTGGCCATGTCGCTGACCTACGAGCACGGGCGGTTCGTCCAGGCCGCCACCCGTGGGGACGGCGTGACGGGCGAGGACGTGACGGCCAACGTAGCCACTGTCGGTGACGTCCCGCGCGAACTGGCCCGGGAGGGCGGTCCCTATCCGGCGTTGCTCGAGGTCCGCGGCGAGATCTACATGCCGGTGGCCGAGTTCGAGGCAATGAACGCTCGCCAGGCCGAGGCGGGGGACCGTCTGTTCGTGAACCCGCGCAACTCCGCCGCCGGGGCGTTGCGCCAGAAGGACCCTGCCGTCACGGCCACCCGGCCGTTGCACTTCTGGGCTTATCAGGTCGGGGTGGTGGAGGGTGCCGCCGGAGGTGAATGGCCAGGGTCGACGCAGAGCGCCACCCTGGCCCGCCTGGTGGGTGCGGGTTTCCCGGTCAGTCCCCTGGCGGTCCGGGTCACCGGGATCGAACAGGTCGTGGCCCGCTGCCGCCAGCTCGAGGAGGACCGCCATTCCCTGCCCTACGAGATCGACGGTGTGGTGGCCAAGGTGGACGACCTGGCCCTGCACGGAGCCCTCGGGGCCACGTCACGGGCGCCGCGCTGGGCCATCGCGTTCAAATTCCCACCCGAGGAGCGCACCACGCGTCTCGTCGCCATTCACGTATCCATCGGGCGGACCGGGCGGGCGACACCGTTCGCACAGCTCGAGCCCGTTTTCGTCGGGGGGTCGACCGTGAGCATGGCGACGCTGCACAACGAGGACCAGGTGGCCGCCAAGGACGTCCGGCCCGGGGATCTGGTCGTCGTGCGAAAGGCGGGAGACGTCATTCCCGAGGTCGTCGGCCCGGTGCGCGACGGCCCGGGTGTCCCAGCGCGCCGCAAGCCGAAGTGGAGATTCCCGGCGGCCTGCCCGTCGTGCGGGGAACCCCTGCGGCGCCTCCCGGGCGAGAGCGACACGTTCTGCACCAACATCGACTGCCCACAACAGCGGGTGCAGCGCATCGTCCACTACGCCTCGCGCCCGGCACTCGACATTGAGGGTCTGGGCGAGGAGCGCGTGCTCCAGCTGGTGGTGGCCGGACTGGTCAACGACCCGGCCGACCTCTACCTGCTGCGCGTCGAGCAGCTCGAGGTGCTCGAGCGTTTCGCCGCCATCTCCGCGGGGAATCTCGTCACGGCCATCGCGGCCTCGCGCAGCCAACCCCTGAACCGGCTGCTCGTCGCCCTGGGCATCCGGCACCTGGGCCCAACCGGAGCGCGCTCCGTTGCCCGGGCCTTCGGGACGCTCGATGCCGTCCAGGCGGCCGCGGTGGACGAGCTGGCCGCCGTCGAGGGCGTCGGGCCTGTGATCGCAGCCAGTGTGGCTGAATTCCTGGCCCAGCGGACCAACGAGGCCGTCATCGAGCGTCTGCGAGAGGCCGGCGTCAACACGGAGGAGCCGGGCGCCGTCATCATCGGGTCGGGCAGTGACACGGCGACGGACCTCCCGGAGCAGACCCTGGCTGGGAAGGCGGTCGTGGTGACCGGCGCCGTGCCCGGCTACACGAGGGAGGGGGCCCAAGCAGCGATCATGGCTCGCGGCGGTACGTCGCCGGCCAGTGTGTCGAACAAGACGTTCGTGCTGGTCGTGGGCGACGCGCCGGGCGCCGGCAAGCTCAAGAAGGCGGACGAGCTCGGCACCCCGATCCTCGACGCGTCGCTCTTCGAGGCGCTCCTCCAGACGGGCGAACCGCCTGCCTGAGGCGTGGCTCGGGCAGGTGAAGGGGTGTCCACCGAACAGGGGCCCGGGCTCAGTAGCCTGAGTGTGCCCCGATGCCCCTGATCTCTGATTCCATCGGCCGGGTCCTTGGGAAGCGGTACCGGCTGCTCTCCGCTCTGGGCACCGGCGCTTCTGCTCATGTCTTCCTGGCCGAGGACGTGTCGTTGCAACGCCACGTCGCGGTCAAGGTCCTCCAACCGGCGCTGGCCACCGATGAGTCGTTCCTCAAACGCTTCCGGGCCGAGGCCCGCTCGGTGGCCTCGCTCAATCATCCTCACGTCCTGCGGGTGTTCGACTGGGGTGAGGACGTCGACGGGCCGTATCTGGTGCTCGAGTATCTCGGTGGTGGGTCGCTGCGCGACCTGCTCGACCGCGACGTGCGGCTCAGCCACTCGCAGGTGGCGCAGCTCGGGACCGAGGTGGCCCAGGGCCTGGCGTACGCGCACGCCCGAGGGTTGGTGCACCGCGACATCAAGCCGGCCAACCTGCTCTTCGACGACGAGGGCCGTGTGCGCGTGGCCGACTTCGGCGTGGCGCGAGCGCTGGCCGAGGCGGCCTGGACCGAACCGGCCGGTGCCATGGTGGGCACGGCCCGCTACATCTCGCCCGAGGCGGCGGAGGGCAAGCCGGTCGACGGCCGTGCCGACGTCTACTCGTTGGCGCTCGTGCTCTACGAGGCAGCGACGGGCACCGTGCCCTTCGTCACCGACACGACCATGGGCACCCTGGCGGCACGGATCGGCCAACCCCTGCCGCGCCACGAGGCGTTGGGCCCGCTCGACGAGGTGCTGGCCCGGGCGGCCGCACCGCAGGTCGCGGCCCGGCTTGACGCCGCCGGGCTGGCGGCGCGATTGGGGGCGCTGGCCTCCGCGCTGCCGACGCCAGCTCCGCTGCCCTTGGTCAGGCACCATCTCGAGGACTCGGCGCCCATCTCGGTCTTTCGTGCCCCGGGGGTCTCGGAGCTCACCGATTCGGGTTCTGTGGTCGCCGTGGGCTCGGCCACGGCGGTCGGCTCGGATACCGCCATCGCACCGGCCGTCGGTGGCGCCCCGATCGGCACCAAGTCCGGTCCGGGCGAGGTCTTCGACGCTGAGTCCCCCGGGCCCGGTGCTCCGGGCGGTTCCCGGGGGTTCCTGGGGCGCCGAACGCCATCGAGAGGACGCCCTCCCGCGCACCGGCGGAGATGGTGGATCGTGGGCGCGGTCGCGGCTGCCCTCGCGGTCGTGGCGGGCGGGCTCGCCGCCGCGTTCTCGCTGGGCGTGTTCACGCCCTCGCATGGCACGCCTCGCGTGGTCGGGCTTCCACTGGCCCAGGCCCGCTCCGCTCTGGACAAGGTGCACATGGAACTACGGGTTTCGGGTCCTCCCGTGAAATCCCTCGTGGTGGGCGCGGGCGACGTGATCTCGCAGAGCCCCAAGGCCGGGGTGTCCAAGAAGGAGGGCACGACGGTCTCGGTCGTGGTGTCGGGCGGCAAGCCCGACGTGACAGTGCCGTCGCTGGCGGGAATGACCTGTGCCCAGGCCGTGCCCGCGCTCGAGGCGGTGCACCTCGTGGCCAACTGCACGCCTGGGCAGTACGACAACAATGTGAAGTCCCAGGTGATCATCTCCTGGTCGTACGGGTCCACGCAGAGTCCGACCAAGGCCCCCTACGACAGCACCATCACCATCGTCCCCTCGCTCGGACATCAGCCCGGGACCGTCCCCGCGATCCCGACGACCTACACCTATGCGCTGGCCGCTGCCGCATTGGAGGCCGTCGGGTTCACGGCGACGGAGAACCAGACGTCCAGCGCCACAGTTCCTTCGGGCAACGTGATTTCGACCACACCGGCCAGCGGCGCGCAGGCACCCTACGGATCGGCCGTGACGGTGAACGTCTCGACGGGTCCGCCAACGGTCGCGGTGCCCGACGTCCAGGGCGACTCGGTGGCACAGGCCACGACCGCGCTGCAGGGCGCCGGGTTGACCCCCTCGGGCGTCAAGGGCAACCCGTCGGGCACGGTGACGGGCACCGACCCTGCCATCGGGCAGACGGTGCCGGTCGGGTCGTCGGTGCAGCTCCTCACCCACTGAGCGCGGCGCCCGGTCGGGCGCAGCCGCCTATTCGGTGATGGCGCGCAGGCGCGAGGCGAGCTCCGACGCGCCGGAATCTCCCGCGGCCGCGGTCGACTGCAGGATCATCAGTTTGGCCATGTCGCCGTCAATGCGCACCTTGCCCGCCATGAAGGCCTGCATCCCCGCGGCGGCGTCCCCGTCCACCAAGATCGCCTTCGCCGTGAGGTAGTCGACGGTGACGGTGAGGTCCTGCTCGCCGATGTGCCCCGTCCCCAGCCGTAGCTCGCCGTCGGAGGTGTCCAGGTGGGCCAGGATGTGTTCCGCAGTGAACGGAACCTCGGTGATGACAAGGTTCATGCGAACGGAGTGGGGGATCGCCGCTGTGGCGTCCCGGTACTCCGCCCGGATGCGGTCCGCCTGGTCGAGCCACTCGTCGCTGAGGAACGGGTACGCCGCCATGGGCCGCCAACCCTACCCGGCTCGCCGGGGAGCACCGGCGTGCGCCGGTAGGCTCCCCGTCCGTGAGTGCCCCGATCATGGCCGGTGCCGAGCCCTACGCCGCCGTGGGGGACAGCCGGGCCGCGCTGGTGCTGCACGGCTTCACGGGCAACCCGAGCTCCATGCGCGGAGTGGCCATGGCGCTGGCCGACGCCGGGCTCACCGTCGAGCTGCCGCTGCTCCCCGGGCACGGGACCGATGTGGCCGACCTGGTTCCCACGCGCTGGAGCGACTGGGCGGCGGCGGTCAAGGAGGCCTACACGTCGCTGGCGGCGCGTTGCGACGAGGTCGTCGTCGTCGGTCTGTCCATGGGCGGCCTCCTCGCACTCTGGCTGGCCGAGCACCAACCCGAGATCGCCGGGTTGGTGCTGGTGAACCCGATGGTCCTGCCCCCTGACGAGTCGCTCGTCTCCTTGATGCAGACCATGCTCGACGCCGGTGAGGAGCTGGCGCCGGGCATCGGCTCGGACATCGCCATGGAGGGAATCGTCGAGACGTCCTACGCGGAGACCCCCCTGCGGGCCGCCTTGTCGCTGGTCACCGGCGCGGCGGAGGTGGCGGAACAGGTGGAGTCGGTGACCTGCCCGGTCCTGCTGTTCACCAGCACCAACGATCACCTCGTCGACCCGGCCTCCAGCGACGTCCTCGTGTCCCGGGTGACAGGGCCGATCGAGCAGGTCAAACTCGAACGGAGCTATCACGTGGCCACGTTGGACTGGGACCGCGACGAGATCGAGGCGCGGACGGTGGAGTTCGTCACGGCGCTCCTGCCGCCTCGCGCACCGTGAGCCCCCAGTCCCCGAGCCCCGAGTCGTCGCCGGCGTCGCGGCTGCAGTCGAGAAGACGTCGTCCACGTGGCACGACTGGCGCGCCTTGCGCTGAGCGACGACGAGGTCGAGCTCTTCACCGCGCAGTTGCGCACCGTGCTCGACCACGCCGCCGACGTCGCAGCGCTGGACCTGTCGCACCTTCCACCGTCCTCCCACCCCATCGCGCTCGAGAACGTGCTGCGACACGACGAGCCGCGCCCGAGTCTCGACCGGGACGAGGTCCTGGCGGCGGCGCCCGCGGTGGAGGACCATCGCTTCCGCGTCCCGCGCATCGGCGGCGAGGCACCATGACCACGGCGCGGGCCTTGGCGGCCGAGGTGCGCTCCGGGCGGCGGTCCGCCCGCGACGTGGTGGAAGAAGCGCTCGCTGCCCTACAAGCGGGCGACCGCGAGGTGCACGCCTTTCTCAGCGTGCTGGCCGCCGAGGCCCGGGCGGAGGCCGATGCTGTCGACGCGGCCGTGGCCGCGGGGAGTGACCCTGGTCCGCTGGCCGGCGTGCCCGTGGCGCTCAAGGACAACCTGTGCACGCGGGGCGCGGTGACGACCTGCGGCTCCCGCATCCTCTCGGGATGGCGCCCGCCCTACGACGCCACTGTGGTCGGGGCGCTGCGGGCCGCCGGAGCGGTGGCCATCGGCAAGACCAACATGGACGAGTTCGCCATGGGTAGCTCGACCGAGAACTCGGCCTTCGGGGCGACGCGCAACCCGAGGGACCTCGGCAAGGTGCCCGGGGGGAGCAGCGGCGGCTCGGCCGCCGCGGTGGCGGCGGGATTCTCCCCGTTGGCGGTCGGGTCCGACACGGGAGGTTCGATCCGCCAACCGGCCGCGCTCTGCGGCGTCGTGGGTATGAAGCCCACGTACGGCCGGATCTCGCGCTACGGGCTGGTGGCCTTCGCCAGCTCGCTGGATCAGATCGGTCCCCTTGCCGCCACCGTGGAGGACGTCGCGCTGCTCTACGACGTGATGGCGGGACACGATCCGCTCGACAGCACATCACTGCCGTCGGCGCCTGCGCCGACGCTGCCCGGCGTGCACAACGGGGCCGAGGCCCTGCGCGTGGGCCTGTGCCGCGAGCTTGTCGATGGCTGCGCGTCCGACGTGGTGGCCCGCGTGGAGGAGGCGGCCGACGCCCTGGTCGCGGCGGGCGCCAAGGTTGAGGAGATCTCGGTGCCCGAGCTCTCCTTCGGCCTCTCGGCGTACTACCTCATCGCGCCGGCGGAGGCCTCCTCAAACCTGGCGCGTTACGACGGCGTGCGCTACGGGCTGCGGGTGGACGCCGATGACGCCGCGGGCATGAACATCGCGACGCGCACGGCCGGGTTCGGCCCCGAGGTCAAGCGCCGAATCATGCTGGGCACCTACGCGCTCTCGGCCGGGTACTACGACGCGTACTACGCCCAGGCCCAACGGGTGCGGACACTGGTCATGCGGGCCTTCGCCCGTGTGTATGGCTCGGTGGACGTGCTCCTCGGCGCCACGACACCCACGACGGCGTTCGACCTCGGCGCGAAGGTGGACGACCCGATGGCCATGTACATGAACGACGTGTGCACCATCCCGTCGAACCTGGCCGGGCACCCCGCCGTCTCGGTGCCCTTCGGAACCGGGGCGGCAGGCCTTCCCGTGGGGGTGCAGGTGCTGGCACCGGCACTCGGAGAGGCGACGATGCTGCGGGTGGCCCAGGTGCTCGAGAACCGTGCACCCACCGAGGCGGGGTCGTGAGCGGCCCCGTGACGGACTGGGAGACGGTGATCGGGCTCGAGGTCCACTGCGAGCTGTTGACGGCGACGAAGCTGTTCTGCGGGTGCCGCAACGCCTTCGGAGACGAGCCCAACGTCAACATCTGCCCGGTCTGCCTCGGTCTCCCCGGCTCGCTTCCGGTGCTCAACGAGCACGCGGTGGAGTTGGCGATGCGCATCGGTGAGGCCCTGCACTGTGAGATCCGGCCGTCGACCTTCGCCCGGAAGAATTACTTCTATCCCGACCAGGCCAAGGATTACCAGATCAGCCAATACGACCTGCCGCTCAACGCGGAAGGCTGGCTCGAGCTGCCCGACGGATTCAGGGTCGGGGTCACCCGGGCCCACATGGAGGAGGACACGGGCAAGCTCACCCATGTGGGGGCGAGCGGACGGATCACTGCGGCCGAGCACGCGCTGGTCGACTACAACCGCTCGGGCGTACCACTGGTGGAGATCGTGAGCGAACCCGACATGCGCTCCTCGGCACAGGCGCGGGCCTACGTCACCGAGCTTCGGGGCATTTTGATGGCAACCGGTGCCTCCGACGGCCGCATGGAGGAGGGCTCCTTGCGGGTCGATGCCAACGTGTCGGTGCGGCCGGTCGGGCGGACCGAGTTCGGCTCTCGCTGCGAGATCAAGAACCTCAACTCATTGCGCTCCTTGGGCCGGGCCATCGAATTCGAGGCGGCGCGCCAGGTGGCCCTCCTCGAGGGCGGGGGAGTCGTCCGACAAGAGACGCGCCACTGGGACGAGGGCGCGGGGCGGACCGAGTCGCTTCGGTCCAAGGAAGAGGCCAACGACTACCGCTACTTCCCCGAGCCCGACCTGGTGCCTCTGGCGCCGGACTCCGCCTGGCAGGATCGGGTGCGCGCCGGGCTGGGACCGGTGCCTTCGCAGCGCCGGGCCGCGCTGGTCGCCGCGCTCGGGGGCGCGCCGAGCGATGCCGAGGTGGACCAGGTGCGAGCCGTCGTCGACCTGGGCCTCGATGCGCTGGTGCAGGCCGCGGCCGACGCCGGCGCTCCGGTGCGCCTGGCCCTGGCCAGGGCGGCGAACGAGGTGGCGGCGCAGGGCGAGGCGGCCCGCCGGCTGCCCGTGGACTCGTTCGCCGCCCTGTTGGGGATGGAGTCGGGCGGCCAGCTCTCGGCCACTCAGTCCAAGACGGTCCTCGGCGCGCTGCTCGAGCGCGGCGGCGGAGACCCGGCCGACGTGGCGAAGGAGATGGGCTTCGAGGCTCTCGGGGCCGACGCGCTGGCCGGCGTGCTCGACGAGGTGGTCGCGGCACACCCCGGCGAGTGGGCGCGCTTGTGCGACGGTGACGACAAGCTCATGGGCTTCTTCACCGGGAAGGTCATGCAGGCCACATCCGGCCAGGCCAACGGCAAGGAGGTGGCGGCCGAGTTGCGTCGCCGCCGGGGGTAGCCCGGCGGATCATCACGTCGACCGATCGGCGCGCGCCTCCCTGGCGTATCGGGATGCGAGCTGGCGGGAGAACGCGAACATCCGCCCCAGCTGGCTGATGCTGAGCCCCTCGGAGAGGCCCAGCCCGACGATTCCCGTCCGCACCCGGTGGCGCGCCGCCTCGAGGCTGTCGAGCCTCTCGTTGAGCGGTTGGCGGGAGTCCCTGTCCTTCAGAGCGGCGAACGCGTTCTCGACGGATTCACCGCGGGCGATGAGGCGCCCGAACTGGCGGTGGGACTCCCTCGCGATCGTCAGGGCAACCAGAACGGTGCCGACGACCTCGTCCAGCTCGACCATCGCGGCGAGGAGCGATTCTCGTTCGGTCGGCACGGGAGCACTGTACGCCGTGGAGGCTCTGTCCTTCTTGCTCGTTTGGCTCGCTAGTTTGGATCCGTGCAGAACGAATCGGAGCCGCTGTCCTCGTTCGTGTCCGTGAACCCCGGGCGCGACGTGCAGAGAGTCGGCACCGCGACATTTCTCGGTCAGGACGTCCGCAAGATCCACGATCCGGTCTGGGCAGTGATCGGCAACCTCGGGGACAGCCAGTGCTACCTGGGTGTCCCCGAGAAGGTCCAGGCCCTTCAGGCCGTCCTGTCGCGCCGTATCGCAGATGACGACCTGTCGGTCCGGTTGATCCCACCGGCGTTCACCCTCGGTGTCTCGGACGGCCAGCTCAACGGCACGCCGCAGATGCGCTTCTCGCTGGTGGGCCGAGAGCTCGTCCACGACGTCGCCGACGTGCACCTGGCGGCCAACGGTGTGGCCGGGCTCGTCGCCGTCGTGGCCTGCGACAAGCCCCCGGTCGGGACCGTCGCGGCCGTGCTCGAGAACAACACACCCGCGGTCATCCTTTCCGACGGTCCGATCAGCCCGGGGATCGATCCCGAGACGGGCGCCCGGATCGATCTGGTCTCGGCGTTCCAAGCCGTCGACCAGGACGCCGAGGTCCGCGCCAGATTCGCCTTGCACGCCTGCCCCGGCCAGGGCAGCTGCGGAGGCATGTTCACCTACAACACGATGCAGACCTTCATCGCCGTTCTTGGTCTCGAGCCGCTGCACATGGTCTCTCCGCCCTCTGACGATCCGCGCCGGCTCACCGAATTCCCCCATCAAGTGGTCGACTGCCTTCTCACAATGACGGGCCGGGGCATCCGGCCGCGCGACATCGTGACGCCGGCATCGCTGCGGAATGCCTTGACGGTCGCCATCGCCATGGGCGGTTCCACCAACGTGCTGCTGCACAGCGTCGAGATCGCCCGGGCGGCGGGCATGAATCTGTGGGACGACGTCCTCACACAGGAGGACTTCAACCGGCTGGCCCGTCGACTGCCCGTCCTGGTCAACATGCGGCCCTTCGGTGATTACTCCATGGTGGACGTGGACGCCAAGGGCGGGTTGCAGGTCGTCGTCCGCGAGCTCCTCGAGGCCGGCTTTCTCGAGGGTCACACGATGACCTGCACGGGCGAGACCTTGGCCGAACAGGTCGGGCGGCTCGATCCGCCGGCCCCCGATCAGGACGTGATCCACTCGGTCGAGAAGCCCTTCAAGGATACGGGCGGTCTTCGTCTGCTCCGTGGAAACCTTGCTCCCGAGGGCGGTGCCATCCTCAAGGTGGCCGGGGTCGAAGGGGGCGTGATCGATGGTGTCTTCACCGGCCGTGCCCGCGTGTTCAACGGTGAGCGCGCGCTCATCGAGGCTCTCGACGGTCATCCCGAGAGCTTCGACGACAACGACATCGTGGTGATCCGTTACCAGGGGCCACGAGGTGCACCAGGCATGCCGGAGCTCCTCGATCCCACCTCCCGTATCACGGCGCTGTGCCGCCAGCGGCACATCACGATCGCGCTGATGACCGACGCGCGCTTCTCGGGGGGATCGGTCGGTCTGGTCATCGGCCACGTCGCACCCGAGGCCTTTCTCGGAGGCCCGATCGCGCTGGTCGAGGACGGAGACGTCATCTTGGTCGACCTGACAACCGATCGCATCGACTGCGCGCAACTCGACGAGCCGGATCTCTTCGAGCAACGCTCCGGCGCATGGCGAGCAGAAGTCGAAGCCAACGGTGGCGTTCACCCCGATGTCGTGCCGGTGACCGACCGCGTTCTGGCGCGGATGCGGGCAACAGCGCTCCCCGCCCTCCTCGGCGGTGGCATGGCCACCCCGTCGCCGACCTGACCTTCCCGAGCGGGAGGGCCGGGGTTGTCTCCGGGCGGTGGCCATGCAAGAATGAATGGCTCATGCAGGCGAAGCGCACCCGTCCCGAGATCCTGGTACTCGTTATCTAGGCGCGCGCCCACACTGCAGCGCGCGCCCCTCGACCTCCCGCTCACCGGGGGGTCGTTTCAATTCTCAGGACCGATTCGACCGACGGCAACGCAAGACAAAGCGACTCATCAGAACAGGGGAACAGGGGAATCACGATGAAGTTGACAGGGGCCCAGGCGCTCATCAAGAGCCTCGAGATGCAGGGGGTCGACGTCATGTTCGGCCTGCCGGGTGGCGCCATCCTGCCCGTCTACGACCCCATCATCGACTCGTCCATCCGCCACATCCTCGTGCGCCACGAGCAGGGAGCCGGCCACATGGCCGAGGGCTACGCGCAGGTGACCGGCCGGCCCGGGGTGGCCATGGTCACCAGTGGACCGGGCGCCACCAACATCGTCACGCCGCTGGCCAACGCGTACATGGACTCGACGCCGCTCATCGTGGTGTCGGGACAAGTGGCCACCGGTTCCATCGGCACCGACGCCTTCCAGGAGTGCGACATCACCGGCGTGACCATGGGGATCACCAAGCACAACTGGTTGATCAAGGACGTCGACGACATTCCCAGGGTGGTGGCCGCGGCCTTCCACGTCGCCACCACCGGGCGGCCGGGACCGGTCCTGATCGACCTCCCCAAGGACATCGCCAACGCCACGATGGATTGGTACTGGCCGTCGTCGGTGGACGAGCTCGACCTGCCGGGATACCACCCGGTGACGATGGGTGACCCCGAGTTGGTGCGTCGTGCCGCCGAGCTGATCGCCGCCGCCGAGCGCCCGGTCCTCTATGTCGGGGGCGGCGTGCTCAAGGCGCGGGGGGCCGAGGCCCTGCGCGTCCTTGCCGAGCGCACGCACATCCCGGTCGTCACCACCCTCATGGCCCGGGGTGCCTTCCCCGACTCGCACCCCCAGGCTCTCGGGATGCCCGGGATGCACGGCCACTACACCGCGGTGACCGCCATGCAGCGCAGCGACCTGCTGATCAGCCTGGGGGCCCGGTTCGACGACCGGGTCACCGGCAAGATCAGTGCCTTCGCACCGGAAGCCAGGATCATCCACGTCGACATCGATCCCGCCGAGCTCGGCAAGGTCCGCGTGCCCGACGTGGGCATCGCAGGCGATTGCCGGATGGTGATCGAGGAGCTGCTCGGGGCCATGGACGGCCAGGCGGGCCGGTCGGTCACCAGGGATCTCTCGCCGTGGTGGCGCCTGATCGACGAGTGGCGGGCACGCTTTCCGCTGTACTACGCCGCGGGCGACGGGGGCTCCATCAAGCCCCAGAGCGTGGTCGAGCAGCTGCGCGACGCGGCGCCCGACGATGCCATCGTGGTCGCCGGCGTGGGCCAGCACCAGATGTGGGCTTCGCAGTTCTGGAACTTCGAGCACCCCTACTCGTGGGTCAACTCGGGTGGGGCGGGGACCATGGGCTTCGCCGTGCCCGCCGCCATCGGGGCCAAGGTCGGCCGTCCCGACCGCACCGTGTGGGCCATCGACGGCGACGGGTGCTTCCAGATGACCGCCCAGGAGCTGGTGACGGCCAGCTCCGAGCAGATCCCGGTGAAGATCGCGATCTTGAACAACGCCTACCTGGGCATGGTGCGCCAGTGGCAGGAGATGTTCTACGAGGAGCGCTACTCAGAGGTCTACCTGTCTCCCGACCTGCCCGACTACGTCAAGTGGGCCGAGGCCATGGGGTGCGTGGGTATCCGGGCCGAAACGCCCGAGGACGTGGGTCCGGCCATTGAGAAGGCCAACGCCGTCGACGACCGGCCCGTCGTCGTCGACTTCCGCACCGACGCCTTCGAGAAGGTGTTCCCCATGGTGCCGGCCGGCGCCTCCAACGACGACATCGTGGTCCACCCCGACCAGGCGGCATCGACCGGAGGACCGCGATGAGCGCGGCCCAGGTGAGTGCCCTGCCCGACCCCGTGGCGGGTGCCCCCACGCCCCGCCATCACATTCTCTCGGTATTGGTGGAGAACAAGGCCGGCGTGCTGGCCCGAGTGGCGGGACTCTTCAGTCGTCGCGGCTTCAACATCTACTCGCTCGCCGTGGCGCCCACCGACGAGGACGAGCGCTTCAGCCGGATCACCATCGTGGTCGACGTGGAGTCAGCCCCCCTCGAGCAGGTGATCATGCAGCTGGACAAGCTCATCAACGTCGTTTCCATCGGTGAACTGTCGCCCGCCGAGGCGGTCGAGCGTGAGCTCGTGTTGGTCACCGTGGCGGTGGGCCCGACCGAGCGTTCCCAGGTGATCCAGCTTGTCGGGGTGTTCGGAGGCGAGGTGGTCAGCGTGGGTGCCGACCGCCTGACCGTCATGCTGGCCGGGCGGCCGGAGAAGATCGACGACTTCGAAGGACTGCTCGAGCACTACACCGTGGTCGAGCTCCAACGGACGGGCCGCGTCGCCCTGCCTAAGCTGGATCGCCACGACTGAGAAGACCATCCCGGCTGAGAAGAATTCCTGCAGAGAAGAGAGAGAGCATCAGATGGCCACGTTGTATTACGAATCCGACGCCGACCCTTCGTTGATCGCCGCCCGCAAGGTGGCCATCCTCGGCTACGGGTCGCAGGGACACGCCCACGCGCAGAACCTGCGGGAGTCGGGTGTCGACGTCCGGGTCGCCCTCCGCGAGGGGAGCGCAAGCAGGCGCAAGGCCGAGGAGGCCGGTCTCCGGGTCACCTCGCTGGCCGACGCTTCGGCGGAGGCGGACGTGATCATGATCTTGTTGCCCGACACCGAGCAGAAGGCGGCTTACGACTCCTTCGTGGCGCCGCATCTCAACGATGGCGACATGTTGATGTTCGCCCACGGCTTCAACATCCGTTTCGGTCAGATCGTGCCCCCGGCCGGCGTCGACGTGACCATGGTGGCGCCCAAGGGCCCGGGCCATCTGGTGCGCCGCACGTACACAGAGGGCGGTGGCGTCCCCTCGCTCGTTGCCGTGCACCAGGATGCCACGGGCAAGGCTCGTGATCTGGCCCTGTCGTACGCCCACGCCATCGGTGCCACGCGGGCCGGCGTCCTCGACACCACCTTCGACGAGGAGACCGAGACGGACCTCTTCGGGGAGCAGGTGGTGCTCTGCGGCGGGCTGACCGCGTTGGTCACCGCCGGTTTCGAGACGCTGGTCGATGCCGGCTACCAGCCCGAGTCGGCGTACTTCGAGTGCCTGCACGAGCTCAAGCTGATCGTGGATCTCATGTACGAGCAGGGCATCGCCGGCATGCGCTACTCCATCTCCGACACGGCCGAGTACGGCGACCTGACACGGGGCCCCCGGGTGATCAACGATGCCGTGCGAGCCGAGATGCGGACGATCCTCGACGACATCCGCAGCGGCGCGTTCGCCGAGGAGTGGATCGCCGAGAACAAGGCCGGGCGTCCGAACTACCAGGCGTTGCGAGCGAAGGGCCAGGCGCATCAGATCGAGGTGGTCGGGCAGGAGCTACGCGACATGATGCCGTTCATCTCCGCCGGAAAGACCCGCGTCCAGGACGCCTCGGGGGGCTGACCCGAATCGCCTTTCGACCCCGCGCACTCCTCGTGGATCTTCGACGGAACCACTCCTGGTGGATCTTCTACAGAACCACTCAACAGAAATGTTGAGCCTCAACAGGAATGTTTAGGCTCAACAAGGGTGTTTCATAGCTGGCCAACGAACGACTCAACCCGGTGCATCCGACGACTCGACGTGGAGTCGATGTCAGCGTCCGTGCGGTCTCGGACGACGTCGAGATCGCCCGGGCTACTCGAAGACGATCGGGAATTCCTCCACCCTGGCCATGAGCTCGGTGACCGGGGTCGTGGGGCACACCTCGACGGTGTTCCACTGGGAGAGCCCGGACTCGTAGATCAGCTGGGTCACGGACTCGATGCTGGCCGCCTCGACCACCGAGACGGTGCGGTGCCCCGGATCGAGGTGGAGGGGAAGGGTGACAAAGGTGACTCCCGCCGCCTCGGCGAGCTTCGGCAGGTTCTGACCCAGACCTTCCATTGCCCGGGCCCGGCTGCGGGCGTTCGACGACGGGCAGATGTCCGGCGAGTGGTCGGCCAAGATCACGTACTGGGGCATGACGACTCCTTTGGCGGGTGAAGTTCCTTGGCGGGTGAAGTGTTGCGGTTCTCGGGTGAATCTCCTTGGTGGAGAATTCGATCATCGCCCCCCGCGGCTCGGATGTCCAGCCGTTTGGGCCGGCGGCGGGGCGCCACCCCGACGGAGGTCACAGCAGTCAGACTGTCCTCCCGTGCGTGGCCCCTTCCGGATCGTCGGCCTGCTGACCTTTGCGATCTCCGGAGTCGCGATGGGTTCGGGCGCGGGTGCGGCTCAACCGAACACACCGTCATCGGGCTCGATCGTGTCGCTCGGGACCCACTCGACGCTCCCGATCTCGCAATCGAAGCCGCCGGTGGGTGGCGGCACGGTGCCGGCGGGGACGGTCTCGGGGCGGATCCGATCTCCGGGTGGTGCGTATCTGTTCGACAGCAGCGGTCGAGTGGTCATCTTCCACGGCGTCAACGCCGTCTACAAGAAGCCGCCCTACGAGCTCTTCCCCGCTCCGGGCAAACCGTGGAACTTCTCCACGGCGGATGCGTCCCTCATGGTGCGGCTCGGGTTCAACGTCGTGCGTCTCGGGGTGACCTGGAGTGGCCTGGAGCCGGGGACGGCGCCCCCGAACGATCCCGCCATCTGCCGTCGCGGTGTCCCGGGTAACCCGCACCAGTTCAATCAGGCCGTCTTCGACCGATACGTGAGCCGGCTCGAGGACACGGTGAACCTGCTCGGGCGAGACCACATCTACACGATTCTCGACATGCACCAGGACGTCTACAACGAGATGTTCGACGGCGAGGGTGCGCCACGCTGGGCCGTGTGCACCAACGGGGCGCGCAGCGTCGACCCGCCCGGGCGTTGGTCTCTCGAGTACAGCACGAAGGCTGCGGGGATCGCCTACGGGCACTTCTGGCGTAACGACGTTCGGGGGGACCTCCAGGGCGAGTACGACCGGGTGTGGGGAATGGTGGCCGCCGCATTCCGTTCGAACCCATGGGTCCTCGGGTACGACCCGTTCAACGAACCCTTCTCCAAGGCGCTGGTGCGGTTTCACGACGAGCACTTCGACGCCCAGCTCGAGTGCTTCTACACGGGGGCGGCGCACGTGGGGCAGCCGTCTCACGGGGCGCCCCCGTTCCGCTGCCCGCGACATGATCCGGCGAGCGGCGTGATCCCGACGATCGAGGCCCATGACTCCACCCACCTCGTCTTCGTCGAGCCGGACAACTTTGCCAGCCGGGGATTCCCGACCTACCTGGGGCCGATGAACCTGCCTCATCTCGTCTACAACGTCCACGTGTACTGCAGCGCGCGGAGTCCCGTGACGGGCAATCCCACCGATGTGGGCGCCTGCGCGGCCCAGGATCTGCACTCCTTGAGCGTCCGCGCCGAGGACCGGCCAGAGCTGACCTCGGCCGCCCAGCCGGGCGGGCCCGGCTGGTTCGTGACCGAGTTCGGGGCCACCAGCGATCCTGCGCTCCTCCGCGGCGTGGTCGACATGCTCGATGCGCGGCAGGTGGGCTGGACCTACTGGTCGTGGAAGTACTACGGGGATCCGACGGGAAGCTCCGACGAGGCACTCCTGCTGGGCAACGGACACCTGCGAGCCACCGCCCTCGTGCTGAGCGAGGTCTACCCCCAGGCGGTGTCCGGCATCCCGCTCTCCTTCGGCTACTCGCCGCTGACCGACGTGTTCGAGCTGTCGTACGCCCCCAACCACCGCCTGCGTACGCCGACCGTCGTCTTCGTCCCCACCCGACTGCACTACCCGAGTGGGTACTGCGCCAAGGCGACGGGGGGGAGGGTGATCTCGCCGCCGGGGGCCGTCGAGCTGCGGATTGAGAACGCGGCCATCGGACGCCGGGTCCATGTGGTGGTCACACCCGGTCGGTGTGGAGGTCGAATTGCCAGGCGGATAGGGTGAGAGCGAACTCTCGTATTACATCGGGCCCGTCCCGCTGACGCGAGCGACTCGTTGAAGCGGAGCATGGGTGTTCAAGGGGGAGCATGGGACAGATCCTGATCTCGACCGACGGTCACTGCGGCGCCGACCTGAGGGGGTACAAGCCCTACCTCGAGCAGCGTTACCACGAGGCCTTCGACGACTGGGCGGCGTCCTTCTGGGATCCGTGGGTGGCGGAGACCGACCTGGAGCGCGAAGCCAACAACAAGTCGGGCAATGCCTCCATGGAGGCGCCGCTCAACTGGGATGCCACGCTGCGACTCGACTTCCTCGACAACCAGGGCATCGCCGCCGAGGTGCTCTTCCCGAACACGGCGCCGCCCTTCTATCCGAGCGGAGTGCTGACCGCTCCCGGCCCGCGGAACCGTGAGGAGTACGAGCTCCGTTTCGCCGGTCTGCGGGCCCACAACCGCTGGTTGGCCGACTTCTGCGGCAACGCGCCCGACCGTTGGGCGGGTTTCGCCCAGATCTTCCTCGACGACGTCGACGCCGCCGTCGCCGAGGTCAGATGGGCCAAGGAGGCCGGTCTCCGCGGCGTGCTGCTCCCCGCCGACCACGTCCTCAAGATGTCCAACCTCTATTATCCCGAGTACGACCCGCTGTGGGCGGTGTGCGCCGAGCTGAAGCTCCCGGTTCACCGCCACGCTTCCTTCCCAACCGAATCGGTGCATGAGGGGGGGCCGTCCTCGGAGCTGATCAGCTATATCGAGATTGAGTTCTACTCGTTGCGTCCGCTGGCCCACATGATCGTCTCGGGGGTCTTCGAGCGGCACCCCGATCTGGTCTTCGTCCTCACCGAGATGTCCAATGCCGCGGCCATACCGGGCCATCTGGCGCGTATCGACGGCCTCTTCAAGTACGGGTTGGGCGCCGGGACGTCCATGTACGAGCACATTCAGGGGGCGGTTGCCGCGTTGAACCGGGCACCCAGCGAGTACTTCCCGACCAACTGCTATGTCGGGGGGCCGCTCGACCTGCCTGCTGCCATCGACGCCGGGGTGCCCAACCTCATGTGGGGAGCGGACATCCCGCATGCGGAGGGTTGCAGCCCCTTCACCGGAGAGGCATTGCGGACCGTGCTGTCCGACCTGACCGAGGAGGAGATCGTTGCGCTCCTTCGAACACGAGCAGCCGATGTCTACGGCTTCGATCTGGGAGCGTTGCAGAAGGTGGCCGACCGAATTGGCCCCTCCATGGAGCTGATCAGGACGCCGCTCCCGCCCGAACAGCGTCCGCGCTACCCCAAAGACACGTGCTGCACGACCTTCGTCGACCGGAGCGCCATGGTGCTCGAAACGCGGGAGGGCTGAAAACCATGGCGACGTCGCTGAGTACACAAGAGATGCCCTACGTGGAACGGGTGCTCGACGAAGGTTTCCGTTCCCTTCCCGGAGTCGAGCTCATCTGATGTGCCGCAACATCACGACCCTGCGGGGACTCGAGCCGGCGGCCACCGAAGAGGAGATCGAGGCGGCGGCGCGGCAGTACGTGCGAAAGGTGAGCGGCGTGCAGTCGACATCGCCGCACACGGCGGACGCGGTCGAGCGGGCCGTGGCACAGGTGGCCGGGGCGACCGCCGCGCTGCTGCGGTCGCTCCCGCCCCGCCGCCAACCACCTCCGACGTTGCCGCCTCTGCGCCGCATCGCCGCCAGATCACCCGCTGGTTGACGCCGGCCGTCTCAGTCGGCCAGCGCCCCAACCACGTAGTTGACGCACCCACAGAGCGACGCCACGTCATCGGGTTCGATGGCCGGGAACATGGCGATGCGTAGTTGGTTGCGGCCCAGCTTTCGATAGGGCTCGGTGTCGACGATTCCGTTGGCCCTCAGCACGGCGGCCACGACGGTGGCATCGACCGCGTCCACGAAGTCGATGGTGCCCACGACGTGGCTTCGATCGGCCGGGTTCTCCACGAACGGCCTCGCAAAGCCGGACTGCTCGGCCCAGGTGTAGAGGATCTCGGCCGAACGGTCGCAGCGTGACGCCGTCCACTCCAGACCTCCCTGCCCGTTCATCCAATCGAGCTGCTCGGCCAGTAAGAAGATGGTCGCCAGCGCCGGCGTGTTGTAGGTCTGGTCCTGCTTGGAGTTGTCCACGGCAGTCTTGAGGTCCAAGAAGGCCGGGATCCACCGCCCCGAGGCGGCGATCCGCTCCACCCGCTCGAGGGCGGCCGGGGAGAGGAGGGCGACCCACAGTCCGCCGTCACTGGCGAAGCACTTCTGCGGGGCCAGGTAGTAGGCATCGAACTGGGCCGGGTCGACGCGCAAACCCCCGGCCGCCGAGGTGCCGTCGACGGCCAAGAGCCCGCCGCCGTCCGCCGGGAGCTCCGCCCCCTCGGGCCGGCGGATCGTCATGGCGACCCCGGTCGAGGTCTCGTTGTGGGTCAGCGCGTACAGGTCGACCGAGGGGTCGGCCTCGGGCTGCGGGTGCGTGCCGACGGGCGACTCGATCACCTGGGGGTTCTTCAGGTGGGGCGCGGCCGACACGGCGGCGGCGAACTTGGACGAGAACTCGCCGAAGCTCAGGTGCTGGCTCTGCGCCTCGATCAGCCCGAAGGTTGCGGCGTCCCAGAAGCACGTCGTTCCCCCGTTGCCCAGGACGACCTCGTAGCCGTCGGGCAACGAGAACAGTTCGCGCATCCCGGCGCGCACCCGGCCAACCTGCGCCTTGACCGTCTTGTGGCGATGGCTGGTGCCGAGATACGAGCCGGCCACCTCGGCCAGCGCCTCGAGCTGCGCAGGGCGGACCTTGGAGGGCCCACAACCGAAGCGGCCGTCGGAGGGGAGCAACTCGGCGGGGATCGTGATGTCGGGGCTGTTCGGCACGTATGAGATCATGACATCCGTGCCGACACCCTCCTCGCCGACCCCCGGCTCGCCGGCCCCCGGCCGACGCATCTCGCGCCGGGCCGCCGCCGTCGCCCCCTCCGCGACCCTCGCCGTCGACGCCAAGGCCAAGGAGCTCAAGGCGGCCGGGGAGCACGTCATCGGCTTCGGCGCCGGCGAGCCCGACTTCCCCACGCCCGCCCACATCGTCGAGGCCGCCGTGGAGGCCTGTCGCGACCCGGCCAACCACCATTACACCCCGACGGCCGGGATCCCTGCGCTGCGCGAGGCCATTGCCGCCAAGACCGAGCGCGACTCGGGTCTGGTGGTGAGTCCATCCCAGGTCTTGGTGACCAACGGCGGCAAGCAGGCCGTGGCCAATGCCTTCGCCGTGCTGTGCGACCCGGGAGACGAGGTCATCGTCCTCGCCCCGTTCTGGACGACCTATCCCGAGGCCATCGCGCTGGCCGGCGGGAAGCCGATGGTGGTGTCGTCGGACGAGACGACCGGGTTCCGATCCTCGGTCGAGCAGCTCGAGGCCGCCTGGACTCCGAACACCAAGGTGCTCCTCTTCGTCTCCCCTTCCAACCCCACCGGGGCGGTCTACCCGCGCGAGGAGATCGAGGCCATCGGCCGCTGGGCCCTCGACAAGGGGATCTGGGTGCTGACCGACGAGATCTACGAGCACCTGGTCTATGGGGGGGCCAAGCACCATTCCATGCCCGTGCTCGTCCCCGGGCTGGCCGACCGGTGCCTGGTGGCCAACGGGGTGGCCAAGACATACGCCATGACCGGGTGGCGGGTGGGGTGGCTGATCGGACCTGGCGACGCCATCACGGCTGCCACCAACATCCAGAGCCACGAGACGTCAAACGTGTCGAATGTGGCGCAGCGGGCCGCGCTGGCCGCCGTCTCGGGTGGTCTCGAGGACGTGGCCATGATGCGGGAGGCATTCGACCGCCGCCGTCAGGCGATCGTCTCCATGCTCAACGGGATCGAGGGGGTCGTGTGCGCCGAGCCCGAGGGCGCGTTCGTACGCGTTTCCCTCGGTCAAGGGGTTGCTGGGGCGACGCCTCCGGGGACGACGTCCGGCGAGCAGCGCGGAGCTGGCCGACCTCTGCATCAGCGAGGCCAAGGTGGCGGTCGTCCCCGGGGAGGCATTCGGGGCCCCCGGTTATTTCCGGATGTCCTATGCCCTGGCCGACCACGACCTGGTCGAGGGCGTGACCCGGTTGGCCGCCCTCTTCGGCGAGGCGCAAGACTGAACGTCGGCGATCGGTCCCCGAGGTTCGGGTCCGGACGATCCGGCGGGGGCATATCGGCGGGGGGAGCGAGGAGACCACCGCAGTGTCACGGGTACTGGTAACTGAGAAGATCGCGCGGAGCGGGTTGGACCTGCTTGCCGACGCCGGCCACGAGGTCGACGTCCGCGAGGGGTTGAGCCCCGACGAATTGCTCGAGGCCGTGGCCGGCGCCCACGCGCTCATCATCCGCTCGGCCACCCAGGTCACCGCAGAGGTGCTGGCCGCGGGGACCGCGCTCGCGGTGGTGGGCCGGGCCGGCGTGGGACTCGACAACGTCGACGTCACCGCGGCAACCGAGCGGGGCGTGATGGTGGTCAACGCGCCCACGTCGAACATCTTGTCCGTGGCCGAGCAGGCGATGGCCCTCCTCCTGGCCCAGGCGCGCAACATCCCGCAGGCTCACGCCGCGCTAGTGGACGGGCGCTGGGAGCGCTCCAAGTGGGAGGGCGTGGAGCTGCACGGCAAGGTTCTCGGTGTGGTGGGGCTGGGCCGGGCCGGCTCCCTGGTGGCCCAACGGGCGCATGCCTTCGGGATGGAGCTGATCGGCTACGACCCCTTCGTGTCCTCGGAGCGGGCAAGGGCCATGGGCGTGCGCTTGGTCGGGATCGAGGAGCTCGTGGCGGAGGCCGACTTCGTGTCCATCCACACACCCAAGACGCCCGAGACCATGGGCCTGTTCGGGCGTGACCTGCTGGCCAAGGCCAAGCCGGGCATCCGCATCGTGAACACCGCCCGCGGTGGGATCGTCGACGAGGAGGCCCTGGCCGAGGCCATCAGGGACGGCATCGTGGCCGGCGCCGGCCTGGACGTGTTCGCCAAAGAGCCGTGCACCTCGTCCCCGCTCTTCGAGCTGCCCGGCGTCGTCGTCTCGCCGCATCTGGGGGCGTCGACGGAGGAGGCGCAGGACAAGGCCGGCGTGACCATCGCCGAGCAGGTCCTCCTGTCACTGTCCGGCGACTTTGTCCCCTACGCCGTGAACGTGGCCGCCCGTGACGTCTCCGAAACCGTGCGCACCTTCATGGGGCTGGCCGAGCAGCTCGGACGGTTCTTCGTCGGCCTGCACGACGGGCTGCCCGATGCCATCGACATCGAGTACCAGGGCGAGCTGGCCGGTGAAAGCACGGGCATCCTGACCCTGTCGGTGCTCAAGGGCATCTTCGGCGGATCGACCGAGGATCCGGTCTCCTACGTCAACGCGCCGCAGGTGGCCGAACGGCGGGGCCTCCAAGTGCGCGAGTCGTCGACCGCGACCTCTCCGGACTATCGGTCCCTCCTCACGCTGCGATCGGGTCCCCATTCGGTGGCCGCCACGCTGATCACGGTGGGTGTCCGCACGGAGCCTCGCATCGTGATCGTCGACGACCACGTGGTCGAGGTGCCGCCCGCGACCAACATGCTCGTCGTGCGCAACGACGACCGTCCCGGCATGATCGGGATCGTCGGGACCGCCCTCGGCGCGGCCGGCGTGTCCATCTCGTCGATGGCGGTGGGCCCGAGCCCGGAGTCGGCCACCGCCATGATGGTGATCTCGACCTTGACGCCGGCGCCCGACCACGTCGTCGAACAGCTGCGTGGTGACGAGGGCATCCTCGATCTGCATCGGGTCACCCTCTAGGGGTCACCGTTCCTCAGGCGGTCGGCTTGTATGGGACCTCGGGCCAGGTGTCGAGGCTCCCGATAACCGGCTGGTCGCCCTCGAGCGCCTGGCGGGGTTGGCGCTCGAGCAGCACCTTCCGGACGATGCCCACGACAGCGGCGACCAGGGCGGCCCGGACAAGGATGGCGACGATGCCGCGCACCCGTCCACGCTAGCGCGCACCCGACGGGGGGCCGTCGGGTGCTCTTGACGCTGATGCCGGCTCGATGCGACAATTCCCCTGATGGGGAATTGTCCGAGCTCGGACCTGCTGCTTACCTGACGGCGAACGCCACACCGCGTTCGCCCGGAACCTCCTGTGCCTGATGGCCAGGGGGTTTTTTGTTGCGTGGGTGCCGGTAGGAGCCGAATGATGGGGCAGGGACGGAAAGGATGGAAAGGGCCGATGGCTGACAGGGCCGAGACGCAGAAGGGGAGACGCGGCGACGTGGAGCGGGACCGCCTGGCCCTGCCCTGCGACCCGCCGCCCATGCCGTTCGGGAAGTACCGGTCGCACGTGCCGCTCGTGCTCCGTGATCGGACCTGGCCCGACCGCCCGTTCACCCGGGCGCCCCGGTGGGCCAGCGTCGACCTGCGGGACGGGAACCAGGCGCTCATCGACCCCATGGACCCCGAACGCAAACTTGCGCTGTTCCAGACGCTGGTCGACGTCGGCTTCAAGGAGATTGAGGTCGGGTTCCCCTCGGCGTCGCAGACCGATTTCGACTTCCAGCGGTTGATCATCGACGAGCACCTCATCCCCGAGGACGTCGAGATCCAGGTCCTGGTGCAGTGTCGCCACGAGTTGATCGAGCGCACCTTCGAGTCGCTCGTCGGTGCGCCGAGGGCGGTGGTGCACTTCTACAACTCGACCTCGGAGCTTCAGCGCCGCGTGGTGTTCGGCCTGGACAGGCGTGGCATCGTCGACATCGCGGTGCGTGCCGCCGAGAGGTGCCGCACGTACGAGGACCAGATACCTGGCACCGAGATCCGCTACGAGTACTCACCGGAGAGCTTCACCGCGACCGAGCCCGAGTTCGCCGTCGAGATCTGCGAGGCGGTGATGGACGTGATCGAGCCGACACCCGAACGCCCCATCATCCTCAACCTGCCCGCCACCGTCGAGATGTACAGCCCGAACGTCTACGCGGACGTGATCGAGTGGTTCGGGCGCACGGTGAAGAACCGAGATTCGGTGGTCCTGAGCCTGCACCCCCACAACGACCGCGGCACGGCGGTGGCGGCGGCAGAGCTGGCCGTGCTGGCCGGAGCGGACAGGGTCGAGGGCACGCTCTTCGGGAACGGCGAGCGCACGGGGAACGTCGACGTGGTGACCCTGGCCATGAACCTGTTCTCGCAGGGGATCGACCCCCAGCTCGACTTCGGTGACATCGAGAAGGTGCGGCGGGTGGCCGAGTACGCCACCCGGCTTCCGGTCCATCCGCGCCACCCCTACGCGGGTGACCTGGTCTACACGGCATTCTCCGGCTCGCACCAGGATGCCATTCGGAAGGGCATGGCGGCCATCGGCGAGGACTACGACCAGTGGGAGGTTCCGTACCTGCCCATCGACCCCAAGCACACGGGGCGGACCTACGAGGCGATCATCCAGGTCAACAGCCAGTCGGGCAAGGGCGGAGTGGCCTACGTGATGGACACGGAGCACGGACTCGATCTTCCGCGCCGTCTGCAGATCGAGTTCTCCAAGCGGGTGCAGGAGATCACGGAGGCGTCCGGGACGGTGATCGGTTCAGGCGAGATACGCGAGGTCTTCGAGGAGATGTACCTTCCCGAGGACGCCGGGTTGCGCCTCATGACGAGCGAGGTGTCGACCGGGCGCGGGCACACCAGTGTCACTGCGCAGCTCCTGGTGGACGGTCACCACCGCACGATCACCGGCGAAGGCAATGGTCCGATCGACGCGCTGGTTTCCGCATTGAAGGCGGATCTCGGTATCGTCTTGGAGGTGAAGGACTACTCCGAGCACACGCTCACCGAGGGTTCCGGCGCGTCAGCCGTGGCGTACGTGGAGTGCGCCGGGCCCGACGGGGTCACCTGGTGGGGTGTGGGCCGCGACTCGTCCATCCTGGACGCCTCGCTCAACGCGGTGGTCTCGGCGGCGAACCGGGCCCGCCACGGGTGACGGCCGGGGTCATCCGTCCCGCCGTCGAGGGGGACATCCCGCACCTCGTGGACATGATCCGCGAGCTCGCCGAGTACGAGAACCTGCTGCACCAGGTGACGATCACCGAGGAGGACCTGGCCCGCACGCTGTTCGCCCCCGACGCCGTGGTGTTCGACTCGGTGGTCGAGGACGGCAGCGGGGGCCTGGCCGCCCACGCGCTGTGGTACCGCACCTTCTCGACGTTTCTCGGCAGGACGGGCATCTGGCTCGAGGACCTCTACGTCCGTCCTGAGCACCGCCGGAAGGGCTACGCCGAGCGCGCTGCTCACCCATCTGCGGATGATCACCGATGGCCGGCTCGAGTGGGAGGTGCTCGAGTGGAACGCCCCGGCCATGGACTTCTACCAGCGCCTGGGGGCCCGGCCGATGGCAGGCTGGACCCGGTTCCGCTGGTATACGGGATAGGGGTCGTCGCGGAACCCCCGGGGTTAGGGTGACGGACGGGAGCGACGCTCGAGGGGAGGCCCGACGTGGACGACGACAACCGATGGGGTTTGGCGGTGGGCAACGCCCAACTGCAGTCAGTGGGACCGATGGTGTTCGGTCCCGACGAGGTGCTCTTCGTGGCCGACAACCGACGTGCCGCCATCGTCGCGCTCGACGTGGCCGACACCGGTCCTGACGGTGCCGGCGAACCGTTCGACCTCGAGGGCTTGGACACGAAGTTGGCAAGTCTGCTCGGCTGCGGGGTGCACGAGGTCTTCATCCGGGACCTGGCGGTGCATCCCCGGACCCACAACGCGTTCCTCTCGGTGATGCGCGGGGCAGGCGACGACGCCAAGCCGGCGATCGTCCGGGTCGATCGGCTCAGTGGCGGCGTCGAGGCCCTCGAGCTCGAAGGCGTGCCTTTCTCCGAAATCGTCCTCGACGACGCTCCGGCCGCCGACGACGACCGGGTGGACACCATCCTGGCGGAGAGGGACGAGGAGGCCGAGGAATTCGAGCACGGGGGACAGGTCTTCCGCTTGCTGCGCCTGCCGGTCCGCACCGCCACCATCACCGACATGCAGTTCGTGGACGGTTGCCTGCTGGTGGCCGGTCTCTCGAACGAGGAGTTCGCCTCCACGCTGCGGCGAATCCCGTTCCCGTTCGGCGACGACGCCACTGCCTGCAGCCTCGAGATCTTCCACGTATCCCACGGTCAGTGGGAGACCGCGGCGCCCATCCGGACCTTCGCCCCCTACGGGGGGGGTGCGGGAATCGTGGCCAGCTACACCTGCACGCCGTTGGTCCACTTCCCCCTCGACGACCTGCGGGACGGCGGCCACGTACGGGGAAGGACGGTGGCCGAGCTGGGGTCCGGCAACACGCCTCTCGACATCGTTGCCATCAGCCAGGGCGGTGAGGAGCACCTGCTCATCTCCAACAGCCGTCGTCCGCTGATGAAGGTGTCGTGTCGGGAGATCGACGGCCAAGACGGGCTCTCCCAGCCGAAGGAACCCGTGGGCGTGGTCCCCGAGATGCCCGACCTCGACGGGATCGGCCGGATGGATCGCCTGAACGACGACTACGTGCTGGCCGTCCAGTGGGACGACCAGGGTGGGCGCCACCTCCGGTCGCTCAAGACGGCCAGCCTCTAGCGCGACGGTGGGTGAGCCGCGCCCGCGCGCCCGTTGGGCCGACCGGGCCGGCGAGCCCGGACTGGTCGTCACCGGGGTCCGGTGGTCGCTCGACCAGCCCGCCGACCTGTTGCGGGTCTATCCGACCGGGCTGGTGGACCCGGCCTCGGAGTTCGAGCTGCCTCCCATGGCCGGCCGGACCGAGGTGGACCCCGGAGGGATCCGGTTCGTGCCCCGCTTCGGGTTCTCGCCAGGGGCCAGCTACCGGGTGCTCGTCCGGAGCGGAACCGGTCCGCCGCGCCGCTTCACGTTGACCCGGCCGTCCGACAGCGGACGATCGACGACCCGGGTCGAAGAGGTGTACCCCACGGCCCGGTGCCTCCCGTTCAACCAGCTCCGGCTGTACGTCTGTTTCTCCGCCCCGATGAGCGAGGGCGGGGCGGAACGCCGCGTCCGTGTGCTGGACGACGACTCGGACGAAGTGCTTTCCGATGCCTTGCTCCCGATGGAGCCGGAGCTGTGGGATCGCGACCGGCGACGCTTGACCGTGCTCTTCGACCCGGGACGGATCAAGCAGGGCCTGCGCCCGAATCTCGAAGCGGGCTATCCGCTGGCCGCCGGCCGAGCCGTGCGTCTGGTCGTCGACGCCGAGCTGAAGGACGCTCGGGGCCGACCCATGGTCGAATCGTTCGAGCGGCGTTACGACGTGGGCCCGGACCTGCGTGCCCACGTCTCGCCCGCGGCGTGGACGCTGAGCCATCCCACGGCCGGCACCCGCACCCCCCTGGTGGTCCGCTTCGATCGTCCCCTCGACTACGCGTTGTTGCTGCGGTGCCTCTCCGTGCACGCGGGGGCCGAGCCGGGGGGTACGCCCCTGAAGGGTGTGGTGGCGGTGGGACACGAGGAGCGGTCGTGGGCGTTCGTCCCACGAGTCGCATGGCCGGTCGGGGAGCATCATCTCGAGGTCGCCCCGACGTTGGAGGACCATGCGGGAAACTCGGTCACCCGAGTCTTCGACCGCGATCTGCTCCACGCGGCCCACGACCCACGACCGTCCTCCCCGGTGGTCCTCCCATTCGCGGTGCACCGGTCCGCATCGGCCGGAAATGCGGCGCTCGAGGCGTGACGGGGCCCGTTACGGAACCATGAAGCGCAGCCGCGCGTAGCCGCGCACGCCCGGCGCGTAGCCCAGTTCGCTCTGGTCGAGATCGATCTCCCAGTCGGAAAATCGCTTCAACACTTCGTCGAGTGCCACACGTCCCTCCAGACGGGCAAGCGCGGCACCAAGGCAGAAGTGGGCTCCGAAGCCGAATGTCAGGTTGGTGGACTTCCGATGAATGTCGTAGCGGTCAGGGTCCTCGAACTCCCGCTCGTCACGGTTGGCCGAGCCGACGCAACAGAGCATCGCGCTGCCACGGGGCACCACGTGCCCGTGGAGCTCGACGTCCTCCGCGACCCAGCGAGCAATCTGCGTGGACGACGGCTCGAACCGCAGCGCTTCCTCAATCACGTTTGGGATGAGCGATCGGTCGGCCACAACCTGGCGGCGTGCCTCGGGATGGTCGGCCAGCAGCTTCGCCGTCCAACTGAGGAGCCGGTTCGTCGTATGGTTTCCTGCCCCCGCAATGATCGACAGGTACATCAATGACTCGCCTCGAGTCAGCGTGCGCCGGACGCCCTCCTCGTCTTCGAACTCCGTGGTGATCAGACGCGTGATGATGTCGTCCTGCGGGTTGGCGGCGCGGTCGTCGACCCACTCCGCGTAGAAGTCGCCGGTCGGGAACCCGTCGTTGTAGTTGTTGGCCTCTCCGGGCTTGGTGTTCATCCCCTCCTCCACGTGCTCGAAGACGCGCCGTTGGTCGTCCTCGGGAATACCCAGGAGCATGCCGAAGACCCGCATCGGAACGAACTCGGCGAACTCGGTGACGAAGTCGAACGAGTCGCGGCCCACCAGCTCGTCGAGCCGTCGCGCGCAGAAGTCGCGCACCGCGGGTTCGATCGCCTGGATCGCCCGTGGAGTGAACACACGCGACAGCACCTGACGGTGGATGGTATGGCTCGGGTCCTGTTCGTGGATCAAGGTGCCGGGGGGCATTTCGATGTCAGCCTTGACGATGTCGAGCAGCACACCCTTCTCGCTGGAGAAGGTGTTCTTGTCTGTCAGAGCGGCCTTGACGTCCGAGAAGCGGGTGAGGGCGTAGAAGTCGTATCGCTCGTTGTAGTACAGCGGCGCCTCGTCACGAAGGCGTTTGAAGTACGGATAGGGGTTCGCCAATATTTCGCGGTCGTATGGGTCGTAGTACACGTCCGCATTGCTGATGGTCGTTGTCATGTCCTGCCCCCCTGATCCGTGCATCACAGCCTACGGCGAGCGGGCGAGCCGTGACTGTCCTCTCACGAGGGCCACCGTGCCTTGACCCTCGGCCACGTGAGCGCCCCGTCGAGTCGCCCGTTATGGTGTGCGTGACCAGGGGGTTGAGATGGTGAGACCCGGGGTGTCCGGTGCCGCTGTGGGGATCTGTCCAGGGACCCTGGTGCCGTTCGGGAGCCACGACCCGGAGTCGATCGAGCGGAGCTTCACGGCGTCGGCACGGGGCGGATTCGACTCCATTGCCCTGTGGTCTCAGTGGGCCGTCATCTGCGGGCTCGAGACCACGCGGACCATGATCGAAGAGCTCGGAATCTCCGTGAGAGCGCTTGAAGCCTCAGTGCGGTGGGGGCAAGGCCCCGAAGACGCCATCGACGAGGTCCAACTCCACCTGGAAGTGGCCGACCTGTTCGGGGTCGACCTCCTGCAAGCTGCCCTCCTGTCGCCCGACCTCGACATGCCTCGAGCCGTTGAGGGATTTGCCGCGCTCTGTGAGGAGGCTCGGCACCACGGCGTCCGGGTGGCCATCGAATTCGTCCCCTGGCTCGCCATACCCGATCTCGAGACGGCGTGGCGGATCGTCGACCAGTCCGGTGCCGACAACGGCGGCATCTGCATCGACATGCTCCACTGGCATCGCCAACCCGGCGGTCCGAACTTCGGGCTCCTGGCGCAGATCCCGACGGATCGGATCTACTACGTGCAGGTCTGCGACGCCGGTGCCGTTCCGGCGGTCTCGGCAGAGGCCTATCTGGCCGACGCGTTGATCGCCCGGCCCGTGCCGGGGGAGGGGGTGGTGGACATTCCCGCTTTGGTGAACGCCCTCGAGTCGAGTGGCGCCGAGCCGTACTTCGCGTGCGAGGTGTTCAACGAGGACCTGCGCTCCCAAGGCGCCGATGCCATGGCGAAGCGGCTCCGTGCAGCCGCATCAGGGGTGCTCGCCCGAAGGCCGCCGGAGGTGCATGTCGATGGCTGATCTCACGGTGCGGTCGCTGCACCCGGCGCTGGGCGCCGAGGTCCAGGGCTTCGAGCCGGGCCGGTCGCTGGACGACGAGACGACCGGTCTTCTGCGGGCCGCCTTCGACGAGAGGGGGGTCCTTGTCTTTCGTGATCTGGACATCGACGAGGACGTACAGCGCTCCATCGTCTTCACCCTCATCGGCGAAGAAGTGCCGGTCGCGGACGATGCGGGCAAGAAGGCGCCGTGGATGATCTCCAACAGGACCGAACAAGTGGCCGCGGCACCCTATGGACGGCTGTTGTTCCACTGCGACACCATGTGGGCCCGGAATTTCGAGCGGATCTTGTCGCTCTATGGCTTGGAGGTCGAGGAGCCGACGGCGGCGACGATGTTCGTGAGCATGGGGAATGCCTGGGACCGGCTGCCCGACGACGTGCGCGCCCGTCTCGGAGATCTCGAGGCTCGCCACGGCTTCGATCACCGGTATCCCAATCGCGGTGGTGACGAGGATGTGACTGACACGTACTTCGAGGACTCGCGCTCGATGGTGAGGCCGGTCGTGCTCGTCCATCCCCGCACCGGCCGTGTCTTGTTGTACGTGTCGCAACAGGCAACGATCGAGATCCTCGGACTTCCCGAGGAGGAGAACGAGGCCTTGCTCGCCGAGCTCTTCACCTATCTGTACGAACCGTCCGCAATCCTGCAGCACGAATGGCGCAAAGGTGACCTGGTCGTGTGGGACAACGTGGCTGTCCAGCATGCCAGGGGCAATGTGACCCTCGAAGATCCGGAGCGGACCCTGCGGAAGGTTGGGGGGCCGATGAGCTTCGATCCGAACGAGGTGCTCGTTCCGACATACAGCAAGGTCGCCGGGAACTGACGCGCTCGACCGCAGATGATCCCGGCGGTCCGAACCGGCCGGACGAGCCCGGTCGCCGCTAGCCGAATCCCCCACTGGGGATGTACGGGCTCGGGGGACCGTCCATCCCCCGTACCATGACGGGTCCCGAGGGCTGGAGCTCGATCCCCGCCGCGACCACTTCGCGGATGGCCCACTGCTGGGCCGCGGTCAGCCAGCCAACCTCGGTGAGCTCGCCCGGTGGAGTTTCGGCCAGCATCGCCCGCAGGACGAGACCCGCCGAGCGCTCCTGATGGGCCCCGAGGGTCACGATCCGGTCGTCCGTCGCCAGCGCGTACGCCTGATCCTCGTGGAGGAGGAGCCTCGTTCCCGGGAGGGCCAGCATGGCGACGACGTCGACGGAACGCATGGTGCGCCGCACGGCCAGATCGATCTCGTCGACGATGGCCAACTCCTTCGCACCGACCTGGTCGGCCTCGTATCGGTGCACATCGGGGGGTCGAATGACCTTGCCGGGACGCATCGTCCCCCAGGCGGCCAGGGCGGGGTGAAGGGTGAAACCGAAGGAGATGTACAACGCCATCGCCCTGGGGTCTCGTGAGCATTGGATCGTCCCGGGGCTCGCCGGATCCCCGTAGGCGAGCGCTCTGCGCAGGAGCTCACGACCGATGCCGTGACCCTGGAGGCCCGGTGACGCACCGAGCTGCGAGAGCATCCAGTAGCCGTCGCGTACCGATGCCTGGCAGATGCCGACGATCGTGCCGCCCTCCTCGGCCACCCAAGCGCCCTCCGGGTCCGTCCGAAGGAGGTGGCGTGTCCGTTCGACCCTCCGGCGTTCCTCTTGAATGGAGTTCCCCGTGACCGGAACCCGGTAACGCGCCTGCATGTCCAGCAATCCGCGCCCGAACGCGGCGGCCGCGTCGGGAACGTCCGCCTCGGTCATGGCGCGGTACGTGACCACGGTGCAGGTCCCGAGTGCTCAGGCCGAGGGCAGAAACGCCGGCCGCCGACGTTCGTAGGCGGTGATGTCCTGCTCGTAGCGCAGCGAGAGGCCGATGTCGTCCCACCCGTGCAACAGCCGCTGGCGGGTGAACTCGTCGAGCGGGAACGTCCCTTCCAGTCCCGCCGCGGGCACCTCGATCGTTCCCCGGGCCACGTCGATCGTGAACTCGAGACTGGGATCCTCCGAGACGGCACGGAGCAGGGACCTGTCAAGCTCCTCGGAGACCTGGACGGGGAGGAGGCCCTGCTTCGTGCAGTTGTTTCGGAAGATGTCGGCGAAGCGCGACGAGACCACCGCCTTGAAGCCGTAATCCATCAGCGCCCACACGGCGTGCTCCCTGGACGAGCCAGTACCGAAATTGTGGCCGGCAACCAGGATGGACGCGCCGACGAATTCGGGCTTGTTGAGGACGAATTCGCGGTCGTCCCTCCATTCGGAGAACAACCCTGCCCCGAATCCCGTGCGCTCGACCCGTTTCAGCCAGTCCGACGGGATGATCTGGTCAGTGTCGACGTCGGAACGGTCGAGCGGCACGGCGCGGCCGGTCACGATGATCACGGGTTCCATCAGCCGAGGTCCTCGGGCGTGGCGAACGACCCGGACACCGCTGTGGCGGCGGCCACTGCGGGAGACACCAGGTGCGTGCGGCCGCCTCGGCCCTGTCGGCCTTCGAAGTTGCGGTTCGAGGTGGACGCGCACCGCTCACCCACGGCCAGCTTGTCCGGGTTCATGGCCAGGCACATGGAGCAGCCCGGCTCCCTCCACTCGAATCCGGCGTCGATCAGGACTCTGTCCAGCCCCTCGGCCTCGGCCTGGGCCTTGACCCGGTGCGAGCCGGGAACGGCGAGGGCGCGCAGCCCCGGCCGCACGGAGCGACCCTTGAGCACGGCGGCTGCAACCCGGAAGTCCTCGATCCGGGAATTGGTGCAGCTGCCCAGGAACACGGTGTCGACCTCGATCTGCCGGATCGGGAGGCCGGGTTCGAGGCCCATGTAGGCGAGCGCTCGCTCGGCTGCCTCACGGTCGGCCGGGTCGGCCATGGCCGCGGGGTCGGGAACGGATCCTGTGATCGGTGCCACCTGTGCCGGGTTGGTGCCCCAGGTGACGTGCGGAGCGATGGAGGTGGCGTCGAGCACGATCTCCAGATCGAATATGGCACCCTCGTCGGTGGTCAGCGAGCGCCAGTACTCGAGCGCGGCGTCCCAGTCGGCCCCCGTGGGGGCGTGGTCGCGATCCAGGAGGTAGTCGAAGGTGGTCTCGTCGGGCGCCACCAGTCCGGCCCGCGCTCCTCCCTCGATGGACATGTTGCACAGCGTCATGCGGCCCTCCATCGACAGATCTCGGACCGCCGACCCGCGGTACTCGATGACGTGCCCGATGCCCCCGCCGGTTCCGATGGCACCGATGATCGCCAATGCCATGTCCTTGGCGGCGACGCCAGGAGCGAGGTCTCCCTCCACCGTCACCGACATCGCCTTGGGCCGCACCTGGGGAAGGGTCTGCGTGGCGAGCACATGCTCGACCTCGCTGGTCCCGATGCCGAAGGCCAGTGCACCGAAGGCGCCATGGGTGGACGTGTGGCTGTCGCCGCACACGATCGTCATGCCCGGTTGCGTCCAACCCTGCTCGGGCCCGACGACGTGCACGATGCCCTGATTCGCATCGCCCATGGGGTAGCAGGTGATGCCGAACTCGGCCGTGTTCTCGTTGAGGACCTGCAGTTGTTGGGCCGAAACGGGATCGGCGACCGGCTTGTCGATGTCGGTCGTGGGGACGTTGTGGTCCGCCGTCGCGAGGGTCAGCTCGGGACGGCGGACCTTTCTCCCGGCCATTCTCAGTCCGTCGAAGGCCTGGGGTGAGGTGACCTCGTGGACCAGGTGGAGGTCGATGAAGAGGAGATCGGGCTCCCCCTCTTTGGCGTGGACGACGTGAGCGTCCCAGATCTTCTCGCTCAAGGTGCGCGGCGGCATCAGCGTTCGACCCCGACGATGTGGACCTTCAGCGTCCCGCCGGGCGCCTGGTACTCGACCGTGTCGCCGGCACCGCGCCCGACGAGGACCTGGCCCAGCGGCGAGCTGGGTGAGACCACGTCCAGGTCCCCCTGGCGCTCCTCGATGGAGCCGAGGAAGAACCGCTGCACGTCGTCCTCGTCGTCACCGTCGTAGCGGACGGTCACGGTGCTCCCCAGCGAGATGGACCCGTCCCCCGAGCCGCGCTCGTCGACGATCTCGACCCGCTTGAGCATCGCCTGGAGCTGGCGGATGCGCGATTCCATCTTGCCCTGGGCGTCCTTCGCCGCGTGGTAATCGCCGTTCTCGCTCAGGTCGCCGAGGGCACGTGCGGCCTCGATGTGCTGGGCGATCTCCACCCGTCCCCGGGTGGTGAGGTCCTCGAGCTCGGCCACCAGGCGGTCATGGGTCACCTGGGTCAGCTTGGTGGTCTCGGGGTGGTTCGAGGGAGCGTCGGTCACTGCAGGTCCTCCGGGCGGCGGGTGCGGTCGGTGCGGGCAGGCCGCCGGCCCGACCAGGCTAACCGGATCGCAGGCGGCGGCGGATCGGGTCGGCGGTCGGTTGACGGGAGCCTCCGGCTGCGGGAAACTAGGACGGCTATGTCACGTTGCGAGCACCCGGTAGGCATTATTCACTAGGCGCGCTCGAGACCCAGCGCGCCCGAAAACCGTCCACAGCGTGGGCGGTTTTTCAATTTCCGGCGCGGTGACCCGGCCCCTCCGGTCACCTGGCGACGGGCGCCACCGGAGGCGGACGCCAGTTTCACGACGCAGCGGACACGGGGACGGGCAAGACGGGGACCCGGGACACCCAAGTCGTCGGACCGACACACACGACACGAGGATGAGGAGGATCAATGAGCACCGGCAGCGAGAGGCATCGGGTTGCCGTCATCGGCGGCGACGGCATCGGGCCCGAGGTCTGTGCCGAGGCACTCAAGGTTGTGGCCGCCTCGGGGGTCGCTCTCGACATCACGAACTTCGACCTGGGCGCCGGACGGTACCTGCGCGACGGCGCTGTCCTTCCCGACGAGACGCTCGAGGAGCTGCGGGCGTTCGACGCCATCCTCCTGGGCGCGGTGGGTCCCCCGATCGGTGACACGTCGGTCCCGTCGGGCGCACTCGAGCGCGGTCTGTTGCTGCGGCTCCGCTTCGAGCTGGACCTCTACGTGAACCTGCGTCCCTTCGTGGGGGTGCCAGGATCGATCGGACAGGGGTCCGACTTCGTCGTCATCCGGGAGAACACGGAGGGCACGTATGCGGGCGAGGGGGGCTTCCTGCGCAAGGGCACCCCTCACGAGGTGGCCACCCAGGGGTCGGTCAACACGCGCATGGGTGTGGAGCGCTGCGTGCGCTTCGCCTTCGATCTTGCCGGGCGACGCCGTCACCACCTGACCCTGGTGCACAAGAACAACGTCCTGACGTTCTCGGGTGACCTGTGGCACAGGGTCGTGACCGAGGTGGCCGCGGAGTATTCCGACGTCGACTGGGACTACAACCACGTCGACGCGGCCTGCATCTACATGGTGGAGCAGCCGGAGCGCTACGACGTCATCGTGACGGACAACCTGTTCGGCGACATCCTCACCGACCTGGCGGGCGCCGTGGCCGGGGGTATCGGCTTCGCCGCTTCGGCCAATTTGAACCCGAGCCGCACCGGTCCGTCGCTCTTCGAGCCCGTCCACGGAGCAGCCCACGACATCGCCGGCAAGGGGATCGCCAACCCCCTGGCTGCCGTGCACTCGGCCGCGCTGATGCTCGAGCACCTCGGGGAGTCGGACGCGGCGGCACGCATCCTCAAGGCCGTCTCGGCCCAGGCCGACTCCATGTCAACGTCGACCGGAGCGATCTCCACCACGGCGGTGGGCGATGCGATCGCGGAAAGGCTGTAGCGAATGCCCATCACCCCGACCGAGAAGATCTGGATGGACGGCGAGCTCGTCGACTGGGCCGACGCCACCGTGCACGTGCTCACGCACACCATGCACTACGGCTCAGGCGTGTTCGAGGGCATCCGTGCATACCCGACCGACCGAGGCGTGGCGATCTTCCGCCTCGGCGACCACATCCGCCGGCTGTTCGCGTCGGCGAAGGTCTTCATGATCGACGTGCCGTACACCGTCGACGAGCTCATTGAGGCGGCCCGACTCGTCGTGCGGGCGAACGGGCTCAGTGACGGGTGTTACCTCCGTCCCCTCGTCTATCTCGGGTACGGGGAGATGGGGCTCAATCCGCTCCCGTGCCCGGTCAACGTCTCGATCGCCGCGTGGCCCTGGGGCACGTACCTGGGCGACGAGGGCGTGGCCAACGGGGTCTCCGTCAAGGTCAGCTCCTGGCAGCGCCATGACCCGAACGCGGTGCCGACCGCGGCGAAGGGGACGGGCATGTACGTCAATTCGTCCCTGGCCAAGGTCGAGGCACTCCGGGCCGGGTACGACGAGGCCATCCTGCTCGCCCCCAACGGCACGGTGAGCGAGTGCACGGGGGAGAACGTGTTCGTGGTGCGTGACGGGGTCCTGGTCACACCCCCGACGTCGGACTCGGGAGCGCTCGCCGGCATCACCCAGCACTCGGTCGAGACCATCGCCCGCGATCTCGGCTACGAGGTGCGGCGCGAATCGCTCATCAGGACCGACCTCTACCTCGCGGACGAGGCGTTCCTCACCGGAACGGCGGCGGAGGTGGTCCCGATCCGCTCGGTCGACGACCGCACCGTCGGCCCGGGGCGCCCGGGGCGGATCACCAAGGAGATCCAACAGACGTACTTCGCGGCCGTGCGCGGCGAGGTGGACCAGTACAAGGAGTGGTTGGATCGTGTCGAGTGACGCCGAGCCGGCGGGCGACGGCGCGCTGGCGCACCGCCACGGGGGTGTCTCACATGTGCACGCTCACGGACACCGCGCGCACGCCCACGATTACTCGGTGCCCGATCTGCCCGAGTCGGTCGATATCTTCGACACCATTTTACGCGACGGCAGCCAGCAAGAAGGGTTGTCCCTCACGGTCGACGACAAGCTCCGGGTGGCCGAACAGCTGGACCATCTGGGTGTCACCTTCATTGAAGGGGGCTGGCCCGGGGCCAACCCCAAGGACGTCGAGTTCTTCGCCCGCGCCAAGAGGGAGCTGACCCTCAACACGGCCACGCTGGTCGCCTTCGGGTCGACGCGCCGCGCCGGAGTGAAGCCCGAGGACGATGCAGTCCTGGCCAATCTCATCGGCGCCGGTGCTCCGGTGGCGTGCATCGTGGCCAAGTCGTGGGACCGACATGTCGCCGAGGCGCTACGGACGTCTCTCGACGAGGCGGTCGCCATGGTCGCAGACTCGGTGCGCTACCTGCGTCAGCACGACCTGCGCGTCTTCCTCGACGCGGAGCACTTCTTCGACGGGTACCGCGGCAATCTTGAGTTCGCCCTGCGGGTCCTCTCTGCCGCCGAGGAGGCGGGTGCCGAGGCGTTGGTGCTGTGCGACACGAACGGGGGATCGCTGCCCGACGACGTCGGACGCGCCGTGAGCGACGTCCGTGAGCGCACCGAGCGCGCAGCTGGGGATCCACTGCCACAACGACACCGGCTGTGCCGTGGCCAACTCGCTGGCCGCCGTGCAGGCAGGGGTGACCCAAGTGCAAGGGTGCATCAACGGGTACGGCGAGCGGGCGGGCAACACCGATCTGTCGGCGGCCATCCCCAATTTGTCGCTGAAGCTGCGCATCCGCACCATCCCCGCCGACCGGATGGAGCGCCTGACGCCGGTGGCGCACCACATCGCCGAGCTGGTCAACATCGCCCCCGACGCGCAGCAGCCCTACGTCGGCAACTCGGTGTTCGCGCACAAAGGTGGTTTGCACACGAGCGCGGTGGCGCGGAGCGCCGACCTCTACGAACACGTCGAGCCGAACGTCGTGGGGAACGGCACCAGGGTCGTGGTCTCCGAGATGGCCGGCCGTTCGACCCTGGCCATGAAGGCGGCCGAGCTCGGTCTCGACCTCGACGGTGAGGTCATCGGACGGGTGCTCGACGAGCTCAAGCGGCTGGAGCACGAGGGGTATCACTTCGAGGTGGCCGACGGCTCCTTGGAGCTGCTGTTGCGCCGGGCCTCGGGATGGGTGGCCGACTACTTCACCGTCGAGTCCTTCCGGGTCATCACCGACCACGGTCCGTCCGCCACGTCCGCCACGTCCGCCCCGGCGTACGGCTCGGGCGGCGCCGCCTCCGGTCCCCGATTCACCACCGAGGCCACGGTCAAGATCCACGTCGGCGGCGAGCGCATGGTTGCCGTCGCCGAGGGAAACGGGCCCGTCAACGCCCTCGACGGCGCGCTGCGCGGCGCCATCGGCCCGAAATTCCCAGTGCTCGACCAGATCCATCTGACCGACTTCCGCGTGCGGGTGCTCGACTCTGGTCGGGGCACCGGTTCGGTCACCCGGGTGCTGGTGGACACGAGCGACGGTGAGCGGACCTGGACGACGATTGGAGTCTCCGAGAACATCATCGAGGCGAGCTGGCAGGCCCTCTACGACTCCATCGTCTTCGGCCTGCTTCATGCGTCCTGACCCGTCCGGGCGTTCGCCGCGGCCCGGCCGGTTCACCAACCTCGGCTAGTCTCCCGCGCATGACGCAGCCGACGTTCGTGCCGATCGCCGAGGCAGATCAGGTCCGTCCGGCCCGCCATCTCCACGTCCCGGCAGCCTGGACGGCGATTCGCCCGGCCGAGCTGTCGGTGCCGGCTGTCCATCGCGGTGCGGCCATGGGCACGCCGGGACCCGACTCGGGGTTCGCGCTGCGCCTGGCCAAGCGGTTCGAGCACGACCTCAGGCTGGGTGACGACGAAGTGGAGCACGATGTCCTCATGGGGGTCGCCCTGGTGGCGGCGAAGAGGGCGGCGCTGTTCGGCCGTGCCCCGTGCGTGTACGACGTTCGTCATGCCCTCGACCTGTGGGGCTTCCTCGGGGATGCCCCCTCGGCACTCCGATCCTCGCGGCGTGCCGCCTTCTCCGCCGTTGCCGCGCGACTACGTGGCCCAACGGGCCCTGGTCGACTCGGTCGCCGACGAGTCGCTGCTGGCGCCTCCGCCGCAGCCCGTCGAGACGGGCGGTGCCGGCGGCGTCTGACGCGGCGGGTGAAGGGTCGTGACCGCGGCCGGGGCCATCGACCGGGTGGAGATCGGCGTTGGCGGGCTGACGTTCACCGGCCGAGCCTGCGGTCCTCACGACGGTCGCCCCGTCCTCCTCCTGCACGGGTTCCCCCAGACCTCGTGGTCCTGGCGCGACACATTGTGGGCGCTGGGCGCGGCGGGATTTCGCGCTGTGGCCCCGGACGAGCGGGGCTACTGTCCCGGGGCCCGACCGACCGACCCGAGCGCCTATGCCACGGAGCGACTGGTCGCCGACGTCCTCGCCGTGGCCGACGCGCTCGGAATGGAGCGGTTCGACCTGGTGGGCCACGACTGGGGAGGGCTGCTGGGTTGGATCGTCGCGACACGGCACGCGGATCGCGTGCGGACGCTCTCGGTGCTCTCCACGCCGCACCCCCTTGCACTGCGCGAGGTGCTCGGCGGTGCCGACCAGGGGCCGGCGGCACACCGACGGGCCATGGCCACGTTCGTCGAGACGGGTGTTCCCGAGCGCCTGCTGGGTCCCGAAGCGAACGGCGCCAATCTGTCCCGGCTTCTCACGGAGAGCGGACTCGGCGAGCACGATGCCCGGATGTACGTGGACGCGCTGAAGGAGCCGGGCGCGCTCACCGCGGTCCTCAACTGGTACCGCTCCATGGACCCCGAGATCCTGCGGGACCTCGGGCCGGTCACGGTGCCCACGCTCTACGTGTGGTCGACCGGGGACCGTGCCTTCAGCCGCGAGGCGGCCGAAGGCACGGCTCGCCATGTGCGCGCCGACTACGCCTTCGAGGTGCTCGACGACGTCTCACACTGGATCCCTGAAACCGCGGCCGAGCGCCTGTCGTCGCTCGTCCTCGGACACCTGAACGCGCACTGAGGATCTGCTGTCCGCGTCACGGGACGCGGTGCAGGTGCGGCCGCGGCGTGACCGCCTGGTGGAGTTCGAGCGAGTTGCCCTCGTGGTGGGCGGCCACGACGACGATGCCCCGATCGGCAGAGTTCTCGAACACCCGGCGCATGGCCTGGCCCCAGGCAACGGCGGAGCGGCCGACCCGACGCTCGGGTTGCTCCCACGGCGGGATGCACAGTTCGATCTGGAACATGGGCTCGAATGTCACGACGTGAGTGGGCACACCGCATTCCGTGGCCAGCCATGCCCGCATGCCCTCGTCGGTCCAGGTCGTCTCGTCCATCGTGCGCCCCCAGCCTCTCGCAGGTCGCTCGCGCACACCTCCGTCCCCGCCACATCGGCAATTTCAACCAGCGTCTTGAGAGCTCAGCGAGTCGGTGCTCTGATGATGCGTCCGACGCCACCGACTCCACCGCAGCACCGTGCGGGCCACGACGACGATCCCGCCGACGACGAGCAGCACGCCGGCGATCTGGACCAGATCCGATCCGACCCGGCCGTCCTCGCCCAGCCAGAGGTGCTCGTCCAGTGACCGCTCGACCCCCCAGAGCACCATGCCCGTGCCGAGCACGATGCCGGGGGGATAGCCGGACCGACGTGTGCCGTCGGGCCAGCGGTCGAGCCGGCGCTCGATGGCGATGAGGATGAGGTACACCGCGACGTCCTCCATCGCCTGAAAGATCGGAACAGGCAGCCGCCGCCCGGGCTGGTCGGCGTAGTACATGCCGAACCATTGATGGGTGGGATGACCGCCACCGGCAACCATGAGCTGGGGTCCGAGGAGGCGGCCCATGGCCCAGCAGGCCATGAGGACGGGAGCGGCGAGATCGAGGGCGCGGCCGAGCGGCAGCTCGGGGCAGCGTCGCCGGGTGAGGACGATGCCGACGGGCACCGCGAGGAGGAGGCCACCGAACGAGGACAGCCCCCCCTGCCACACGGCGACGATGGACGCCGGATCGTGGGAGTAGACGCCCAGGTTGGACACGACGTGCATCGCCCTGGCCCCGACGATGGCGGACAGGATCACCCACAGGAAGACGGACACGAACCAGTCGGTCGGGTATCCGTTGGCCCGCAGCCTTCGCTCGAAGTAGACGAAGCCGAACCAGAAGGTGAGCGCCAGCCCGATGCCGTACGTGTGGACCTCGAGTGGCCCGATGTGGAAGGCGACGGGGATCGGTCTCATGTCCGTGGACCTGCCGGGGAGCGCCCGCTGTGGGGCGTCTGGCGCGGGAGGGCTCGGGCCAGGTTAGGTCGGGCTCGAGGGATCAGGTCCGGCGGAGAGACCGGTCTGAGGAGCAGGGCTCAGGGACGGCCGGCGCCGACGAAGCCGCCGCCGAGGCGCAGACCGGTGACCCAGACGACCTCGCCGGTGTAGGGCGCTTCGATCATCTGGCCGCCCCCGATGTACATGGCCACGTGGTCGGAACCGCCCGGACCGTAGAAGAGAAGGTCACCCGCCTGAAGGTCGCTGACCGGAACGGGCGTCGTGTCGGCCATCTGGCCACCCGAGAAGTGGGGGAGTCCCACGCCCACCTGTCCCCACGACCAGGCCGTGAGCCCGGAGCAGTCGAAGCCGGGGCTGGCCGATCCCTTGGGGGACTCCCCGGCCCAGACGTAGGGAACACCGAGCTGGCTCTCGGCGGCTTGGACCGCGCCCTCGCCTCCCGGGGCTGTGGGGGGTGGTGCGGCCCGTGAGAGGCCGGTGAGCGCGGTGCTGCTCGAGGACGATCCCCCCGACGAGCTGTGGGTCACCGCCACTTGCTGGGCGGCCGCCGCCTCGCGCTGCTTGGCCGCCGCCGCCGCTGCTGCCTGAGCGGCGGCGGCCTGCTGTTGCTGCTGCACCAGGGTGGCGATCTGGCCCTGCTCCTGGGACAGGGCGCTCTTCTGCTGTTGGATCGCTGCCGCGTTCTGGTTGACGGCGTTCTGCTCGGCGGCGACCTGAACCTGTGCCTGGGACTGCTCGCCCTGCAACTGGCTCTGTTGCGCGGCGAGCACGGTCTGTGCCGTGTGGAGGTTGGCGACGGCGAGGTTCAGGTCGCCGGTGGCGATCTGGGTGTACTCGGTGCTGGCGCCCAGGGTCTTCTCGCTGCCCGAGAAGATGGGATCCTGCGAGGCGGCCGTGCCGTCGGAGATGTAGTTGGCCAGCGCCGCCTTCGAGAGCACGGTCTTGTCCTGCTGCACCTGCTGTTGATCGGCCGCGATGGTCGCCTTCGTCGACGTGATGTTCGAGTTGATCTGCGAGAGGTGGTAGACCGCGGCGTCGTACTGCTGGCTGAGGGCGGACATCTGCTCCTGCGCCTGGGTCAGTTGGGCCTCGATCGCCGCCGCCTTCGCCCTGGCGTCCCCGATGGCGTCACCGGTGGCGGGGCGCGCCAGTCCGAACACAGTGCTCGCGAACACTGTGACGACGGCCAACGCGGGGGTGATGACCCGCTGGAGCACCTTGGAGCTCCTTGGAGACCGCGGCGTGGAGTGGTGTTGAACCCGCTCTACGTCAGTCACGATGGGGGACATTCTTATAGATCGGAACGGGCAGGTTCAAACACCGTGCCCGATCACGGGGTGTACTGGGTCGTACTCAGAGTGCGAACACGCAGGTGAGCACCGCCGATACAGGTTTCTTGAAGTTTTCGTAAAACGATATGGAACGCACGGTCCGTTCCACGTTTACACCCTGAATACCCAGAGGAATCCGCGTTCGGTTCGAACTACGGTCGGTGCCCGAGCGAGTGCGCGACGCGGCGAAGCATCATGCGATCGGTACGTGTCCCGCACGCGGCGACGGGTGAGTGAATGGTGATGGGTGAATCGATTGAGTTCGCAAGCAACGGATCGACTGCGGGCGGCTATCTTGCCGTGCCCGAGAACGGCGGTGGTCCCGGTGTGATCGTGATCCAGGAGTGGTGGGGCCTGGTCGATCACATCAAGGACGTCTGCGACCGATTCGCGGCCGCCGGTTTCGTCGCGCTGGCACCTGACTTGTACCACGGACAGATGGTGAGGCCCGGTGAGCCCGACGAGGCAGGCAAGGCGATGATGGCCATGCAGATGGACCGGGCGGCGCGGGACATGAGCGGCGCGGTGGACGAGGTAGTGCGCCGGAGCACGGGCGACACCATCGGTGTGATCGGATTCTGCATGGGTGGCGGCCTGGCGCTCGTGCTGGCGACACAGCGCCCCGACGCAGTGGCCGCGGTGGTGCCGTGCTACGGGATCATCCCGTGGCCCGACGCACAACCGGACTACGCGAACCTCTCCGCGGCGGTGCTCGGCCACTACGCGGAGAAGGACACGTTCTTCACGCCGCAAGCCGCGCACGCGCTCGCCGAGGAGCTGCGCTCCATGGGCAAGTCCGTGGAGATCGTCGTCTACCCCGGGACCGATCACGCGTTCTTCAACGACACGCGTCCCGAGGTGTACGACGCCGACGCCTCGCGCCGGTTGTGGGAAAGGACGCTCTCCTTCTTCTCCGAACATCTGGGCTGACGCGGCGGGTGCTGCTACGGCGCGCGTCGGCCGGCGTCCCCGAACGGGTTTGTTAGCCTTGGCCCATGTCCGCACGCTCACGTGACCTCCCCCGCCGCTCTTGCCTGTCGACGCCGGGTTCGAACGAGAAATTCCTGGCCAAGGCGCCGACCGTGCCGGCCGACATGACCTTCCTCGACCTCGAGGACGCCGTGGCGCCGCTCGAGAAGGAGGCAGCGCGGCCCAAGGTCGTCGACGCCATCAAGAACCTGCCGTGGGACGACCGGGTGCTGTGCGTGCGGGTGAACGCCTGGGACACCGAGTGGACATACGGAGACGTGATCGAGGTCGTCGGCAACGCGGGCGAGCGCCTCGACGAGGTCATGTTGCCCAAGGTGCAGTCGGCGGCCGAGGTGGTCGCGCTCGACCTGTTGCTGACGCAGGTCGAGAAGACGTCGGGGTTGCCCGTCGGGCACATCGGGATCGAGGCGCAGATCGAGACGGCACGCGGCCTCATCAACGTGGACGAGATCTGCGCGGCGTCGCGGCGGCTCGAGACCATCATCTTCGGTCCGGCCGACTTCGCGGCCAGTATCGAGATGCCGGTGCTCACCGGTGGCGTGCCCATCCCCGAATACCCCGGCGATCATTTCCATTACGTGTTCAGCCGCATTCTCATGGCGGGTCGGGCCAACGGCCTGCAGGTGATCGACGGACCCTTCCTCAAGGTGCGCGAGATCGACGCTCTGCGCGAGTACTCCATGCGTGCCCGCATGCTCGGCTTCGACGGCAAGTGGGCCCTCACACCCGACCAGGCGGTGGCACTCAACGAGGTGTTCTCGCCGACCCAGGAGCAGTTCGACCGCGCCTTCGACATTCTCGAGGCCTACCGGACGGCAACCGAGGACGAGCGAAGGGGCGCCGTCATGTTCGGCGACGAGATGATCGACGAGGCCAGCCGGAAGATGGCGGTCAAGTTCGTCAGCCGGGGTGAGCGGGCCGGGCTCAAGCGCAGTTGACGCAGGCTCGGGTCGAAGCCGGTTCAGCCGATGAGGCGGCGTGCGATGACCTTGAGGGCGAGCGTCTCGTCGGCACCCTCGAAGATCGACAGCACGCGCGCATCGACGAAGTAACGGCTCACCGGAAACTCCTCGGCGTAGCCCATGCCGCCGTGGATCTGCATCGCCTCTCGGGTGACCCATTCGGCGGCGCGGCACACGTAGGCCTTGACCATCGACGCCTCGAGCGCACCCTCGCCCCGTGCCATGAGACGTGCGACGTGGTACGCGCTCTGGCGCGTGGCCGCGAGGATCACGGCCATCCGCCCGAGCTTCGCCCGAGTCAGCTGGTATTCACCGATCGGTGAGCCGAACACGACGCGTTCGGACGCGTAGGAACGCGCCGCCTCGTACGCCGCCTGCATGAGTCCGAGGGCGCGGGCCGCCGTCTGCAGGCGCCCGTTCTCGAACCCCTGCATCTGGAGGTAGAAACCCTTGCCCAGGCCCTCGGGTCCGCCCACCAGGTTGGCCGCGGGCACGAACCAGTTCTCGAAGGCCAGCTCGTAGGAGTGCATCCCCCGGTACCCCAGCGTGTCGATGGGCCTGCCCTCGAGCTTCGCCGGGGCGAGGTCCGGAGGCCGGTCGGGTGCGTCGGCGGGCCCCTGGGTGAAGACGAAGCCGTGGCCGTTGCCGCGCGGCTTGGCGACCACGAACATGGAGATGCCCCGGTGGGCCAGGGAGCGGTCCGGGTCGGTGCGGGCCAGGAGCATGAGGACGTCCGCCCGCGCCGCGAAGGTGCACCAGGTCTTGACGCCGTTGACCACCCAGCCGCCGTCGACCGGGGTGGCCGAGGTGACGATGCCGGCGACGTCCGAGCCGTAGTCGGGCTCGGTCACCGCCACGGCGGCCAGGATCTCGGCCGTGGCCAGCCTGGGCAGCCACTGTTTCTTCTGGTCCTCGGTGCCGCCGTACACCAGTGCCCTTGTGAGGATCTCGGGCCGGGTGATGAGCGAGCCGCCGACCCCGAGCGAACCCCAGCTGAGCTCCTCGGTGGCCACGACCATGCCCAGGTAGTCGCTCTCGCCGCCCGACGCGAAGCCTCCGTACTCCTCGGGCACCGAGAGCCCGAAGCCGCCGAGCTCGGCCAGGCCCTCGACGACCTCGTCGGGGATGTCGGCGTTGGTCCGGTGCACGTGCTCGGCATGGGGCCGGACGCGCTCCTCGGCGAAGCGGTGGAAGGTCTCGCGCACCAGCTCGAAATCCTCACCGAGGTGCCGCGGGCCCTCGACACCGGCCAGGTCGGCCAGCAGTGCGGGATCGCGCCACCTGGCCAGGAAGTCCGACAGCGGCGCAGTCCACCCGGGCCGGGTTCCCCACTGCCGCTCCCGCCCGGCCACCTTGCCGGCGAGGTCGGCGACAACGTCGGCGACGAAGGCGGCCGCAAGGCGCTCCTCGTCGTCGCCCCGCTCGCCGTAGGCGAGGGACACCCGTGCGGTGGACAGGGCCGCCGCGGCATGGGCCACGTCGTAGGCCACCACCTGGTTCGCCTCGACGCCTCCGCTCTCCCGCACGGCCCTGCACGCGCCGTCGACGAGATGCTGGGACGCCTCGACGGCGTCGACGGCGGCACGCAAGTCGTTGCGGGAGGTCGGCATGGGGCCACAGACCCTACCGGCTGTGCCGCGGCGCGCCGGATGACCGCCGGCCGGCTCAGCCCTGGCGGCCGATCACCGTGACGAGCGGTGGCAGGACGATCGGGTCGTCGCCGACGTCCACCCCCGTCAGGCTCCGGAGGTAATCGGCGACGGGTCCGGGCCCGACCCCGGCCGGCGCCTCGGCCCAGGCGTCGATGACCTCCAGCCCGCTGTCTCGCACCAGCGCCGGGAGCAGCGCGCCGACGTCCGGGTGGCGCGCACCGGGCATGGACATGGCGGCGCCGTTGATCCGGCCGGCCGAGGTGATCGGTTCCTGGGCCACAACCCAGCCGCCGGGCCGGACGGCCGCGGCCATGGCGCGGACCACCACGGCCGGATCGACCACGTGGAGGAGCAGGAAGCGGCAGAAGGCCAGGTCGACCGCTTCGGGCAGGGTCAGGTCCTCGCCGTCCTGCGTCAGCGCGATGACCTGCGCGTGGGTGGCGGCCGCGTGGGCGACTTCGTCGCGGGCGAGCGGGTCGCTGTCGACGGCGTACACACGCCCATCGCGCCCGACCATTTCGGCCAGCGCCACGGAGACGTCGCCACCTCCGGCTCCCACGTCGACGCACCGCCACCCCGCACCGAGTCCGAGCCGGGACAGCGCGGTGGCCAGGGGGCGGCGGTACACGTCGTCGCGCAGGCCTTTGAGCTCGCCGTCCTCACTCATGCCGGCACTCCTGTCCACCTCGCATGCCGGGGATGACCACCACGGTCAGGCACTCTACGGCCGGTGACCCGGTTCGGAGGCGTGCGGCGAGGGGCGGCCGGTGTCGGGGCGGAACCCGCAGCCGGGGCCCGATATCCTCGGGCCCCGTGAAAGTGACCATGTTGCTCTGTGACGCCGCCCAGGTTGCCGACGGCAAGCTCTACATCCTCGGGGGCGGTTGGAGCATGACCGGTCCCGATCCCGTCCCTTCCGCCGTGGCGCTCAAGATCGACGTGGACTGGCACGAGACAGAGACCTCGCACCACTGGGAACTCTTCTTGGAAGACGCCGACGGGCGCCCGGTGCTGATGGAGACGGCCGAGGGGACCCAGCCAGTGGAGGTGCGCGGGGAGTTCACCGTGAGCCAGCCCCAGGGGATCCCCGAGGGATCTCCGATCGACGTGGCGCTCGCCGTCAACCTGGGTCCCATCCCGCTGGCTGCGGGCACACGTTTCGCGTGGCGGCTCACCATCGACGGCGAGGCGCTCCCGGGTGCCTCGCTCGGGTTCACCACCCGGCCGCGTCAGCCGCAGGTCACCGAGTGACGGTGTACGAGCGGCCCTTCGGTCGCTACCTCGAGGACTTCGTCCCCGGCGACATCTACCGGCACTGGCCCGGCAAGACGATCACCGAGTACGACGACCACCTCTTCTGCATGATCACCATGAATCACCATCCGCTCCATACGAACGCCTGGTTCGCCGAGCACGAGACGGTTCAGGGAAAGAACGTCGTGGTGGGCAACCTCGTGTACTCACTGGTGCTCGGCATGAGCGTCCCCGACGTGAGCGGGTCGTGCATCGCCAACCTCGAGGTCGAGTCCCTGGTGCACCGCGCCCCGACGTTCCACGGGGACACCATCTACGCCGAGACCCGCGTGCTCGATGCGGTGCCCTCGAAGTCCAAGGACGACCGGGGCATCGTCACGGTCGAGACGAAGGCCTTCAACCAGCGTGGCGACGAGGTCTGCTCGTTCCGGCGCAAGCTGATGGTCTGGAAGACCGCCGCGGCACCGGCGCGTCGGCGTCCCTACGACGACGACGTCTGGGACTGAGACCGGCGGGCTGACCGCCGACCGGGCGCGCCGGGTCGGTCGGCGCATCGTCCAATGGGGCGAGACCAACCGCCGCGACCTTCCCTGGCGCTCGACTCGCGATCCCTGGCGGATCTTGGTCTCGGAGGTGATGCTCCAGCAGACCCAGGCCGAGCGTGTGGTGCCCCACTACACCCGCTTCGCCGCCGCGTTCCCCACCCCGGCGGACTGCGCCGCCGCGGGTGCCGGAGCCACCGTCCGCATGTGGTCGGGTCTGGGGTACAACCGACGCGCCCTGAACCTGCACAGGGCCGCCGAGTCGATGGTGGACCGCCATGGCGGCTCGGTGCCACGCCAGGACGCGGCGTTGCGGGCCCTGGCTGGGATCGGGCCCTATACGGCGCGGGCCGTGCGGGCGTTCGCCTTCGATGCCGACGTGGCGGCTGTCGACACCAACGCGGTGCGGGTGCTGGCGCGGAGCGTGTCGGGTCGGCCGCTGACGGTGCATCAGGCGACCGAGCTCGGCGACGCGCTGGTGCCGACCGGGGCCGGCTGGGCATTCAACCAGGCGATGTTCGACCTCGGCGCCACGGTGTGCACGCCCCGCGACCCCGACTGTGGCCGCTGTCCCCTCCGTCGGCTCTGCGCCTGGCGCCGTGCCGGGATGGACACCGGTGGCCCCGACCCCTGGCGAATCGGCCCCACGGCCCGACGGCAGGGCACCTTCGCAGGCTCGGACCGGCAGGGGAGGGGCCGGCTGCTCGATGCGCTCCGCCGCGGTGACGTGCGCCGGGCCGAGCTCGCACGCGCCTGCGGCTGGCCCTCCGACGCCGAGCGCTCCGAGCGCGTGGCGGCGGCACTGGTGGCCGAGGGCTTCGCCCGATGGTCCGGCGGTCGGCGCCCAGTTCTCCGGTTGTGCTGAGGCCTCCGGTTGGGCTGAGGCCGGGCTGTGCGAGGCCGGCCCAGGTGGGGGTGCCGGTGGCGCCGAGGTAACGTCGCGCCAGTGAACGTCACGTTCTACGGCGTGCGGGGATCGTGTCCGTGCTCGGGGGACCGCTACCGGCGCTTCGGCGGGAACACCTCGTGTCTGGTCATCGATGTCGAGGGAGACGACCCGCTCATCCTCGATCTGGGCACCGGACTGCGCGCCCTGGGTGACGTCTTGCACAAGGAGGCCCGCGCTGTGGGGACGCCCCTGCAGGCCACGGCACTGCTCACCCATCTGCACTTCGACCACATCCTCGGCATCCCATTCTTCAGCCCGTTGCACGACCCCGGAGCGCGCCTCATGCTGTACGGGCCGGCCCAGGTGGAGGGGACGTTGAGCGACGCCCTGAGGGCGGCCGTCCAGCCGCCGGTCTTCCCGATCCACATGGATCAATTCCACGGCGAGATCGTCACCATGGACATCGGCGCGGAGGACTTCTCCATCGGCTCGGCCAAGGTGATGGCCCGTCCCATCCCGCACAGCGGCGTCACCCTCGGTTTCCGGGTGGAGGCCGAGGGACGGTCGATCGCCTACCTGCCCGACCACCAGGCACCGTTCGACCGCCGGGCCGTGCCCGATTCCGTGTACGAGCTGTGCCAGGGCGTGGACCTGCTGATCCATGATGGTCAGTACACCGACGACGAGTTCTCCATCAAGCCCGACTGGGGGCATTCCACCCCGGCGTACGCCGTGCACGTGGCGGCCGAGGCCGGGGCGCGGCGGCTCATGCTCTCTCATCACGACCCGTCCCACAACGACCGGGAGCTCGACCGGATCCTCAACCAGGCCAGGCGCCTCCCCGAGGCCAAGAAGCTCGAGGACGTGTCGGCCGCCCACGAGGCCCAGTCGGTGGATCTCGGCAGGGCCTGACCCGTGGCGGGCCTCGACGAGGCCCGGTTCCGCGAGGTGCTCGGCCACTTCGCGACCGGGATCACGGTGGTCACGGCGCTCGAGGAGGGCGTGCCCGTCGGCTTCACCTGCCAGTCGTTCGCCGCCCTGTCGCTCGACCCGCCGATGGTCATCTTGGCCCCGGCCCGCAGCTCGACCAGTTGGCCGCTGATCGCCCAGGCAGGCGCCTTCTGCGTGAACATCCTCGAGGAGCATCAAGAGGCGCTGGGCCGAGCCTTCGCCGTCTCGGGGGGCGACAAGTTCGCCGGCGTCGGGTGGTCCGCCGGGGTGACCGGTGCCCCGGTGCTCGAGGGTGCACTGGCCGTGGTGGAATGCCGACTGGGTGACATCTTCGACGGGGGCGACCACGAGCTGGTGACCGGCCATGTGGTGGCGACCGAGATCGGGGAGGGGAGCCCCTTGCTCTTCTACCGTTCGGGGTTCGGCCGGTTCGCACCCTGACGCGGCTCCCGCTACGGTTCGCCCCGTGCCAGAGCTGATCACCTCCACGGTCATTGACGACGTCGTGCTGGTGCGTCCCGACGTGCACGGCGACCAGCGTGGACGCTTCGTCGAGACCTACCGGCGCAGCTGGTTTCCCGACAGACGCGAGATGGTCCAGGGCAACCGCTCCGAGAAGCAGGCCGGCGCACTGGTCGGGCTGCACTTCCACCTGCACCAGGCCGATTACTGGTACGCCCTGCGAGGGCGGGCCCGGGTGGTCCTCCACGATCTGCGCGTCGGGTCGGCGACTGACGGGGCTACACAGATCGTCGAGCTCGACGGCGACACCGACCTCGGGATCTACATCCCGCCCGGGGTGGCCCACGGGTTCGCCGCGCACAGCGACCTCCTGCTCACCTACCTGGTCGACAACTACTACGACCCGGCGGACGAGCTGGGCCTGGCGTGGGACGACCCCGCCGTCGGTGCGGACTGGGGCGTCTCCGATCCCGTGCTCTCCGAGCGCGACCGCCAGAACCCCCGGCGGGCCGACATCCCCGAGGACCTGCGCCCGCGGCACTCCCGCTGAGGCTGCTCCGAGGTCGATCGATCGGGCGACGCGGCCCGAACCCCGGTGGTGGGTTCGCCCCGCTCCCCGAATCGGGTTGAATAGGGACTGGTGCTCTTCGATGTGCTCGTCGGCGTCGCAGTTGTCCTCTTGGTCGCCGTCGCCGCCTTCGCGCTGCGACGTCGCTCACACGACGACGCCCACTCCGTCGAGCACTACCACCGGCAGATCCACACGCTCGAGGAGATGCGGACGCACCCGGCCGACGTGAGCCTTCCGGACCAGCACGACGGGGAGGTGCACTTCCCGGCCAGCGCGGTGCGCGTCGCCGGCTCGACGACGGTCCGACTGCCCGAGCCGGGGCACACGGTCATCCCGCCGGTGCCGCCGCCGCCCGTGGCCAACGCAGAGGAGGCGGTCATCTTCGACGACGCCGGACCGGATCCGGCCCCGGGCAGCTTCATGACCGGGAACGGCGACCGGGCCATGCACTCCATCAACCACCGGCCTCGCCGGCTCGGTGGCCCCCTCGCCGCCGTCGGAGCGGTGGCCGTGCTCGTCATCGTGCTGATCGTCACCGGGCTGCATGCGTCCACGCCGTCGCACCGGCGCGGCCATGCTCCCTCGACGGCGACGCACACCTCGGGGTCGACGGCGCCGCAGACCTCGCACGGCTCGCATGCCGGCCCGCCGGCCGGCCGTCGCCCCAACGCGACGACCACGACCACCGCCGCGCCCGCCGTCTCTGCCCCGGTGACCTCCTCGGCCCATGCGGCGACCTACCGCGTGTCGTCGGCTGACTACGCGCTGGTCCTCTCGGCAACCACCGGCCAGTGCTGGGTGGATGTCACGAGCACGTCCTCGGGGACGGTGCTGTACACCGGCACGCTCCTTCCCGGCCAGTCCCACAGCGTCGCCGCGTCGGGCGCGGTGACCGTGATCGCCGGGGCGCCAGGTGCGTTCGCCGCCACGGTCGACGGGGCCCCGGTGACGCTTCCCTCGGGGGTCCTTGCGCCGGTGACGCTCAGCTTCGTGTCGGCCTCGACCGCCTAGGTGCCGCCGCCGCTCCCGTTGCCGCCGCCGACTGGCGCTTCGTGGTCCAGGCCCAGGGTGTCGACCAGGAAGGCGAGCACGAGAGCCTCTTCCCTCCAGGCGTCGTAGCGTCCCGAGGGACCGCCGTGGCCCGCTCCCATCTCGGTCCGCAACAGGACCCGGGTGGTCGGGCAGAGGGCGCGCAATTTGGCGACCCACTTCGCCGGCTCCCAGTAGGCCACCCGGGGGTCGTTCAGCCCGGCGGTCACGAAGAGATCTGGATACGTTCGCGGCGTCCCGTCGGGCTCAACGGCCGAGACGTTGTCGTAGGGGGAATAGGTGAGCATGCGCCGGTAGGCGGACTCGTCGTCGACCGGGTTGCCCCACTCTTCCCACTCGCCCACCGTCAGGGGCAGCGAGTCGTCGAGCATCGTGGTGACACAGTCGACGAAGGGGACATCGGCGACGAGGGCGCGGAACATCCGAGGCGCCTGGTTTGCCACCGCGCCGATGAGGAGGCCGCCGGCGGACCCGCCGCGTCCGGCCAGCGCTCCGGAACGTGCGACGCCCGAAGCGACGAGATGCCCTGCACTCGCGATGAAGTCCGAGAACGTGTTGGCCTTGTGCTCCATCCGCCCGTTCTCGTACCAGCTCCGTCCCATTTCGCCCCCGCCACGGACATGGGCGATGGCGAACACCGCGCCCCGGTCGAGCAGGGAGAGACGGTGATGCGAGAAGGACGGGTCGATGCTGATCTCGTAGGCCCCGTAGCCGTAGACGACGGTGGGGGCGGGCAGGCGGAGGTCGCGACGGTGGACGACCGAGATCGGCACCCTGGTCCCGTCGGGTGCCTGCGCCCACTGGCGTGAGGTGGTGTAGCGCTGCGGGTCGAAGTCGCCCAGCACGGGCTCCTGCTTGAGCAGCGTCTCCTCCCGGTTCGCCAGCGTGACCTGCGCCACGGTCGACGGTGTGACCATGGAGGTGCGCCCGATCCGCAGCGCCGCCTGGTCGGGCTCGGGGTTGACCCCCAACCACGTCGACGACGGGTCGTCGACGGAGGGGACGACCCAGCCGGCGGAGAGCAGATCAGACCCGAATGGATCGCCGGCTCCCGCGGTGTCCGGGGAGCCGCTGCGATCGGGGAGCGGCAGGACACGCACCCGGGTCTGTGCGTCGCTGCGCTCGCTCAGGACGAGCGCTCCTCGGAAGACGTCGACGTCCTCGACCCTCACTCCTGGTCGATGGGGCACCACCTCCAGCCAGCCCTGGCCGCCGCGCAGCACGGCGTCGGGGGCGGCCACAACCCGGAAGTCGAGCGCTTCGTCGTTGGTGGCGACGACGAACCAGCCCGTCGCCTCCGGCGAGTGCGAGGTGGAGGCCGACGGGGACAGGTGGTCCACCGAGTACTCGATTCCCTCACGCCGCCTGATCACCACCGCCGGCTCGCCGAGCGGATCGGCCGAGGACAGGGCCAGCCATTCCGTGGTGTTGGTGCTGTGCAGGCTCACCAGGACGTAGGCCCCGTCACGACTTGAGCCGGTCCCGACCGAGAAGCGTCGGTCGGACTCCTCGTAGACCAGCGCGTCGTCGGCGGGGTCGGTGCCGAGCCGGTGCCGCCACAGCTGGAAGGGCCGTTGGGCTTCGTCGAGCCGGATGTAGAACACGTGGTCCGACTCCGCCGACCAGGCCAGGCCATAACCGATGTTCGGGACGGTTTCGGGGGCCACGGTGGGTGGCGTCTCGGCCACGAGCGACTGGAAGCGCAGTGCGTACTTCTCGTTGCCCGACACGTCCGTCGAGTAGGCGAGCCACCGGTGGTCGTGGCTCACCGTGGCTGTACCCACCGCGAAGTACTGCGTCGCCTCGGCGAGGCGGTTCTCGTCCAGCAGGACTTGCTCCTCACCCCCCGGCTCGCTGGCCGGGGGCAGCTCGTCGGGTTCACGGGCGGGCCGGCGGCAGTGGATGGCGTAGGCCTTCCCCTCCTCGGTGCGCGAGTAGTACCACCACGGCCCCCGCCGGGCCGGTACCGACATGTCGGTCTCCTTGATGCGCGCCTTCATCTCCTCGAAGAGGGCGTCACGCAGCGGGCGGAGCCGCGCTGTCTCGGCGTCGGTGTGGGCGTTCTCCGCCTCGAGGTAGGCGAGGACCTCGGGGTCGTCCCGCTCACACAGCCAGTACCAGGGGTCTTCCCGGTCGTCGCCGTGGGCGGACACGACGTGGGGGCGTCGGGCAGCGACGGGGGGCGTGGCCATCGGTGCAGAGCCTGCCACGGCCGGCGACACAGCCGTTCTGGCCGAGCGTTTCAGCAGGCTGGGCTAGTTGTTACTATCTCGATAGGGGAAATGCCCCCTCCGGGACCCACGTTCCGGACCGATTCAGGACACGGCAGGGAGCCAGATGGCCACCACGGATCTCGACCTGGGTCGCTACCAGCTCGGGTGGAGCGACGCAGAGGACTACGTCTTCAAGCCCAAGAAGGGGCTGAACGAATCGATCGTCCGCGAGATGTCGGAGATGAAGGGTGAGCCCGACTGGATGCGGGACTTCCGGCTTCGCTCTCTCAAGCACTTCGAGCGCAAGCCGATGCTGCCGTGGTTCGCCACCCACATGCCCGCGCTCGACTTCGACGACATCTACTACTACATCAAGCCGACCGGTGGACAGGTGAGCGAGTGGAGCGACCTCCCCGACGCCATCAAGGACACCTACGAGAAGCTGGGCATCCCCGAGGCCGAGCGCAAGTACCTGGCGGGCGTGACGGCCCAGTACGAGTCCGAGGTCGTGTTCCACCGCAACCGCGAGGATCTCGAGGCCCAAGGTGTGCTCTTCTGCGACATGGATACGGCCGTTCGGGACTATCCCGAAATCGTGCGCAAGTGGTTCGGCAAGCTCATCCCGCCCAACGACAACAAGTTCGCCGCGCTCAACTCGGCCGTGTGGTCGGGAGGGTCGTTCATCTACGTGCCGCCCGGCGTCAAGGTCGATATGCCGCTGCAGGCTTACTTCCGGATCAACGCCGAGAACATGGGCCAGTTCGAGCGCACCCTGATCATCGCCGACGAGGGCTCCCAGGTGCATTACATCGAGGGCTGCTCGGCCCCGGTGTACTCCACCGACTCGTTGCACTCCGCCGTCGTCGAGCTGGTCGCCCTGGCCGGGTCCCGCATCACCTACACGACGATCCAGAACTGGTCGACCAACGTGTACAACCTGGTGACCAAGCGGGCCCGCGCCGAGGCCGAGGCGCACGTCGAGTGGATCGACGGCAACATCGGCTCCCGGCTCACCATGAAGTACCCGTCGGTCTACCTGATGGGTCCCAAGGCCAGCGGCGAGGTTCTCTCCGTGGCCTACGCCGGCGCAGGCCAGCACCAGGACGCGGGCGCCAAGATGTTCCACGTCGCTCCGGAGACGACCTCGACCATCGTTTCCAAGTCGATCTCCAAGGACGGCGGCATCACCACGTACCGGGGCAAGGTGCATGTGGATCCCGACGCCCGTGGAGCCAAGTCGTTCGTGCGTTGCGACGCGCTCCTGCTCGACGACGTGTCCACCTCCGAGACCAAGCCGTACATGGAGGTGGGGGAGCGCGACGCCCGCATCGGGCACGAGGCCACCGTCTCGAAGGTGGGAGACGACCAGCTCTTCTACCTCATGAGCCGTGGCCTCTCGGAGGGTCAGGCCATGAGCATGATCGTGAACGGGTTCATTGAGCCCGTGACCCGGACACTGCCCATGGAGTATGCGGTGGAGTGGAGCCGCCTGATCGAGCTGCAGATGGAGGGCTCGGTCGGCTGAGCCGGTCCAGCCCCCGCGGCGTGACACCATAGAGCCGTGCCCATGCGCGAGGAATGCGTCCATTTCCAGAGTCGCACCTACGCGTCCGGTGAGGCGGCCCGCTTCTGCGTGCTCGACCTGGCGCCCGAGGCGCCCTGGCGGTGCCCGGAGAACTGTCCCTCCTATCGGCGGCGGATGGCTGACGTGGGTTGGGTGCACGGCAGCCTGGTCGAGCCGGCCATTGAGGACGAACCCGGGCCCGGAGGGGCCGATGTCACCGAGTTGCTCGATTCGGCGCAAGACATCGTCAACGAAGTCGCCCCGTCGGTACTCGAGGAGGTCCGGGCCGAGGACGCCCGTCGGGAGCGGGCGAGCAACCGATGGTGGCGTCGTAAGCGCTGAGGCACCGACTCCTCATGTCGCGACGAATCCTTCTCGTCGGCTAGCGCCCTGTGAACCTGGGCGCCCGCTTCTCCTTGAACGCGGTGATCGCCTCAGTCACGTCATCAGCGGCGAGCATGCCCGCATTCCAGGTGGCCACGAACTCGAGACCCTGAGCGACCGTGCGTCCCTCGTTGGCCGAGAGGACGGCCTTCGTGCCCTCCACGGCCAGTGGCGAGTTGGCGGCGATCTCGGCGGCCAGCGCCCGGGCTGCTCCGTGCACGCCCTCGACGTCGTCCGACACGTCGTTGACCAACCCGATCTCCCTCGCCCTGGCGGCGGTGATGTCCTTGCCGGTGAAGGCCAGCTCGGCCAGGTGGCCGGCCCCGACGATCGCGGGCAGACGCTGGAGACTGCCCAGGTCGGCCACGATCGCCACCTTGGCCTCGCGCACCGAGAACACCGCGTCGGCCGAGGCCAGGCGGATGTCGCACGCCGCGATGAGATCCACCCCCGCGCCGATGCAGTAGCCGTGCACGGCGGCGATCACGGGCTTGGGGCAGCAGGCGACGGACGTCACGGCAGCTTGGAGCCGGGCCAGTTCGGCCCTGGTGGATCGGATCCGCGCGGCAGCGGAGGCGCCGACGGCGTCACGACCCTGTCCCAACAGACTCCCCATACCCTTGAGGTCCAACCCGACCGAGAAGTGGGGTCCGCTCGCCGCGACAACGACGACGCGCACCGCATCGTCCTCACCCAGCGCCTCCATGGCCCGTGGGAGGTCACGCCAGAACGCGGGCCCCATCGCGTTGCGGCCCTCGGGGCGGTCCAACCACATCCAGCCCACCGCACCCTCCACGTCAACGCGCAGGACGGGCGATTCGAAGGTCCTCAGTGCGTCCACGCCCTGAGGCTAACCGCCTGGTGAGACCAGGGCCGGGGGCCAGTAGAGTGCATGGGCCGCATTGCTCCCTGGCGAGAACGGGAGCGCTCACGCCGCCAGTTCCCGAGACGGACCACCCAGAGAGGACCGATCCTGCCGACCTACACCGCCGATGCATCTGCGGGCTTGGCCGGGCCCGACTGGCTGCGACGTCGTCGAGCCCTCGGATTCGCGGCCTTCGCATCGGTTCCCCTTCCCTCGGAGAGCGAGGAGGTCTGGCGGTATACGCCGATCGATCACCTCGCCCTCGACGAGGTGGGTCCCCTGCTCCCCGGGCACCCCGCCCTCCCGGGTTCCGTCGGGCAGCCGGCCGGTGCCGGCGAGGCGCTCATGAAGGAGCTCGCGGAGGGATTGGGCTCCGTGGCGGGGTGCGTCCTCGTCTGCGACGGTGGTGTGGCGAGCCTTCAGGTGCAGGACGACGTGCGGCGAGCCGGGCTCGTGGTCGGATCCGCCGCGGACGTTCCCGGATCTGCCGACATGCTCGGCTCTGTACTCGACGGTGGCGACGCCCTGGTGCGGTTGAACGACGCCTTCGCCCCCGACCCGCTCTTCGTCGACGTCCCCGAGCACGTGTCCATCGACCGACCGCTGCTCGTTCTCCACTGGAGCAGCTCGGGGGGAGGGGTCTTCCCCCGCCTCAGCGTGCGTGCGGGCGAGGGATCCCGCATCTCGGTGGTCGAGGTATTCGCCGGCGCCGCCGGGGAGAGCCGGTCACTCGTCGTGCCGGTGGCCGAGCTGGCTGCCGGGGCGGGGGCGTCCGTGGCCTACGTCTCCCTGCAGGTCCTCGGTGGCGCCGCGTGGTCGGTGGCACGCCTGGCCGCCCGCGGTGGGTCCGGGTCGACGTTGCGTCTCTTCACCGTCGGTCTGGGTGCCGCCTACGACCGCGTGCGTGCCGACGTGTCGACCGATGGGCGCGACGCCCGCAGCGAGATCCTGTCCACGTATCTGGGCGACGGCGACCAGATCCACGACGTGCGGACCCTTCAGGACCATGCCGCGCCCCGGACCACCAGCGAGTTGCTGTGCCAGGGTGCGGTGGCCGGCCGATCCCGCTCGGTCTACAGCGGTCTCATCCGGGTGCATCGCGGTGCGGTCCGCAGCAATGCCCGGCAGACGAACCACAACCTGGTGCTCAGCGAAGGTGCCCACGCCGACTCGGTCCCGAACCTCGACATACTCGAGAACGACGTGATGTGTTCGCATGCCTCCACGGTGGGACCGGTCGATGAGGACCAGCGCTATTACATTGAGTCACGGGGCGTGTCGCCCGAGGATGCGGAGGGCCTCATCGTGCGTGGCTTCTTCGATGCCATCATCGATCGCGGACCGGTGCCCGAGGTGACGGCGTTGCTCGGGAGCGAGGTTCACCGGCGTCTCGATGCGGCGTTGAGCAGGGCCGGGTCCGAGCCGTCGGGTCCATCGGTGGCCGACGGTGCCTGAGACGGTGGAACTCTGCGCGACCGGGGATCTTGCGCCGGGCGAGGCGCGACGGTTCGATGTCGCCGGCCACCGGATCGCATTGGTGCGCATCGGCGACCGGTTTCACGCCGTGGCCGACGAGTGCAGTCACGAGGACTACTCGCTGGCCGAGGGCGAGGTCTGGACCGAAGAGTGTGAGATCGAGTGCCCCCGGCACGGGAGCACGTTCGACCTCCTCACCGGTGAACCGTGCTCGTTGCCGGCGACGCAACCCATCGCCGTCTACGGCGTGGTGGTCGAGGGAACCGCCGTCTCGGTGGTGTTGCCGTGAGTGTGGAGCATCGCAGGCCCGTGCCAGGGCACGAGCACGTCCTGAGCGTGTCGGGTCTCCACGCGTCCGCCGGTCACCGTGAGGTGCTGCACGGGGTCGACCTCACGGTCCGCAGCGGCGAGGTGCACGTCATCATGGGACCCAACGGCTCGGGAAAGAGCACGCTGGCCCACGCATTGATGGGCCGACCGGGGACTGAGGTCACCGCCGGCAGCATCACCTTGGACGGAGAGGAATTGGTCGGGCTCCCGGCGTGGCGGCGAGCGCGAGCCGGGTTGTTCCTGGCCCTGCAGAGCCCGGTCGAGGTACCCGGTGTGGGGCTCGAGTCCGTCATCGCCGCGGCGGAGGGTGACGGAATCGATCTTTCCGAGCGCATGCTCGAGGAGGCGAAGAAGGTCGGCCTCGATGCCCGACTGTTGCGGCGACCTCTCAACGTGGACCTCTCGGGCGGGGAGCGCAAGCGGACGGAGATGGTCCAACTCGGGGTGTTGCGTCCGGCCATCTGCATTCTCGACGAGATCGACTCTGGCCTCGACGTTGACGCGCTGGGTGACGTGGCGCGTCGGTTGCAGCAGGCCACGACCGAGTGGGGCGTGGGCATCGTGGCCATCACCCACTTCAACCGGTTCCTGGTGCAGCTCGAGGCCGACCTCGTGCATGTCATGGTCGATGGCCGAATTGTGGCAACCGGCGACGCCGCGCTGGCGCTCGAGCTCGAGCAGACCGGCTACACCGGGTATCCCGGCGGAGGGCGCTGACCAGGGTATTGGCTGGGGCGATCGCCGCAGCGGCGGGGCCGGGCGCCGCCACTCGCGGCGGCCCGGTTGGTACCGTTCTGGGCCATGGCGAACGGTCGTCCACCGGGCGACTCCGCTGACGGATCCCCTCGTCGGCGCCGAGGCGGGCCAGCCAACCGTGAGGGCCTGGCTGCCCTGGGCCGCCAGATGCGGACAGGCGAGGCTGCCGTGGCCAACGAATCGGGCCTGCGCGAACTGGGCGCCAGTGTGGACGCGGCCAACGCCGTGCCGCGTGTTCGACGCAGCGGCAAGCCGACGTGGAGCGTGCGCAAGAAGGTGGTGGTGTCGCTTCTGGCGGTGTTCGCGCTTGTCCTGGTTTCCGTCGGAGGTGGCTACGCCTACCTGTGGTATCGCTACAACCAGATCGACAAGGTGCACATCAGCGACGAGGTGGCGGCCCAGGGGGGCGCTCCGTTCACGATTCTGGTCATCGGTTCGGACAGCCGGGTCGGTGAGTCGCCCCAGGCCGCCAAGGCGTTCGGTTCGGCGTCGACCGTGACCGGCCAGCGCAGCGACGTCGTGCAGCTGTGGCGGGTGACACCGTCGACCAAGCAGATCCAGATCGTGTCGATCCCGCGGGACACCGTGGTGTCCATGCTGCCGCCCGACAGCGCGCAGTACGGCACCTACAACCGCATCAACTCGTCGTACAACACAGGCCCCAACCAGCTGGTGAGGACCATCACGGCCAACCTCGGTATCCCGATCAACCACGTGGTGCAGGTCGACTTCTCGGGCTTCCAGGACGCGGTGGACGCTCTGGGCGGTATCTCCCTCTCTTTTCCCTATCCGGCCAAGGATGCCTATTCGGGCTTGAACATCACCGCGCCGGGGTGTCAGCTGCTCAATGGAGCCCAGGCGCTCGCGGTGGCCCGGGCACGTCACTACGAGTACCTGGCCAACGGGTACTGGCAGTACGACCCGACGAGCGATTTCGGCAGGATCCAGCGACAGGACGTCTTCATCAGGGCTCTGATGAGCTCCGCCAAATCGAAGGTGAACCCCCTCACCGTGAACGCCTTCATCGGCTCCATCCACGAAGGTCTCGTCATTGACGACGGGTTCGGGCTGAACGAGCTCATCGGGTTGGCCCTCACGTACCACTCTTTCGATCCGGCCAGCCTCGCGGCCCAGACCCTGCCGACCGTGTCGTCCAACGCCTTCGGCGGTCTGGGGGACGTGCTCACCGTGGACCAGCCGGCCGCCCAGCAGATGCTGGTCAACATCTTCGGCTCCAGCCTGGTCACGCCGACCAACCCGCCTCCCGACGCGGCCGGCTACCCGAATCCCCCACCGACGATCACCACGACCACGACGACCACGACGAGCCCCACGAAGACGCATGCGACGGGTGTGAGGACGCCGGCGTCGTCGAGTGGGTCCGCCGCGTCGATCACCGCGACCACGGCACCACCCTCGTTCGATCCGGTTCCCTGCAGTTCCCGATAGGCGGCCTCGGCCGCCGCGGGTGCTAGGAGGCCTGCGTGGCCACCTCGTCGAGCCCCTGGGCCAGGGCGTTCCAGCTGAGAGTGGCGCACTTGATGCGCACCGGGAACTTCACCACGCCCTGGAGCGCGGCCAGCTCGCCCAGCCGTTCGAGGTTGATGGCCTCGGTCTCGTCGTCGGACCCGCCGGTGCTCTCACCACCGCGGTCGCGGCCGTCGGTCGCGGACTCCGAATCGGAGTCGGCGCCGACGGGGTCCAGCGACGCCTCGTGGACCGACATCATCCCTTTGAAGGTGGAGATGAGCCGGCGTACCTCGTCCACCGGCTTTCCCTTGACGGCGGCCGACATGAGCGAGGCGGACGACTGGCTGATCGAGCAGCCGGACCCGGCGATCTTGAGGTCGGCCAGGGTTCCGTCCTCGACGATCAGGGAGAGCACGACCTCGTCCCCGCACAAGGGGTTGAAGCCCTCGACCCGGTGTGCCGGGGGCGACTCGAGCTCACCCCGGTTCCTCGGAGAGCGGTAGTGGTCGAGGATGATCTCGCGGTAGAGCTCTTCGAGGTCGGCCATCAGGCGAACAACCTACCGGCTTCGTGCAATCCCTCGATCAGCACCTCGATGTCGTCCTCGTCGCTGAACAGCGACAGGGAGGCCCGCGCCGTCGCCTGGACGCCGAGGCGACGCATGAGCGGCTTGGCGCAGTGGTGCCCGGGCCGCACGCACACGCCGAACTGGTCGAGCACCTGGGCCAGGTCGTGGGGATGCACGTCGCGGTAGGCCATGGAGATGACGCCGCCTCGGTCTGGTCCCGGAGGCGGTCCGAACACCCGCACGTCGGACCCGAGCTTCTCGTCCAGGCGGGCCAGGGCGTGGTCGGTCAGGGCGAGCTCGTGGGCCCGGATGCGTTCCATGCCGATTTCCGAGAGGTACTCGATCGCCGCGCTCAGTCCGACCGCCTCGGCGATCGGGGGAGTACCAGCCTCGAAGCGGGCCGGCGGGGGCGCCGACCGGAACGAGTCCAGCCTGACGTCGAGGATCATCCCGCCGCCCCCCAGGAACGGCCCCATGGACTCGAGGAGCTCCGCCCTGCCCCAGAGCACCCCGATGCCGGTCGGCCCCATCATCTTGTGGGCCGAGAAGGCCAGGAAATCCGCACCCAGCTCGGTCACCGAAACGGGAGCGTGGGGGACCAGCTGCGCGCCGTCCGCCACCACGACGGCACCGGCGCGATGCGCCGCGTCGGCCACCAGGCGGACCGGATTGATGGTGCCCAACACATTGGACATGGTCGAGATCCCGACCAGCTTGACCCCGTCGAGCAGGCGGTCGAGTCCGTCGAGGACGAGGCGCCCGTCGTCGTCGAGCGGGATGTAGCGCAGGTCCAGGCCTCCGAGCTCCTCGGCCAGGATCATCCAGGGCACGATGTTGGCGTGGTGCTCCATCTCGGTGAGGAGCACGGGGTCGCCCGCCCGCAGGTTGGCCCGGCCCCAGGATCGGGCCACCAGGTTGAGCGCCTCGGTGGTGTTCTTGGTGAAGACGACCTCGTGAGCCGGATCGGGCGCGCCGACGAAACGGCCGGCCACCACCCTGGCCCGTTCGTAGAGCGCGGTGGCCTCCTCGGCGGTCGCGTACACGCCGCGGTGCACGTTGGCATGGGTGGTCTCGTAGTAGCGCGACATCGCACCGATCACGGAACGGGGCTGGAGCGCAGAGGAGGCCGAGTCGAGATACACGATCCGTCGCCCGTTCACCGTGCGTGTCAGCAACGGGAAGTCCTTGCGCAGCGCCTCGGTGTTGAGAGGTGCGGTCGGCGATCCGGGACCGGCCGGCGACCCAGCTCCGGGAGAGGCGGCCGCACTCATCGCCAGACCTCGTAGCCGTCGGTCTCGACCCGGGCGGACAGCTCGGGGCCGCCGCTTGCCACGACGCGCCCGCCCACCAAGATGTGCACGGCGTCGGGTGCCAGCTCGGTGAGCAGTCGCTCGTAGTGGGTGATGGCCAGCACGCCGAGCTCGGGCCGGGTCTCTCGCAGGGCGCGCACGCCGCGACCGACGACCCGCAGCGCATCGATGTCGAGACCCGAGTCGGTCTCGTCGAGCACAGCGACCAGCGGCTCGAGCAGCGCCATCTGGAGGATCTCGTTGCGCTTCTTCTCGCCCCCCGAGAAGCCCTGGTTGAGGTAGCGGCTGGCGAAGGACGTATCCATGCCCAGCCGCTCCATCCACTCGGTCATCAAGACGCGCACCTCGAGCACCGACACGTCGGTGCCCTTGCGGGCCGCCATGGCCTGGCGCAGGAACTGGGTCACCGACACGCCGTCGATGGCCTCGGGGTACTGGAAGGCCAGGAACACACCGGCCTTGGCCCGCACGTCGGTGGGCCACCCGATGATGTCCTCGCCGTTGAGGAGGATGCTCCCTGCCGTGACGGTGTAGGCGGGGTGGCCCAGCAGGGCACCGGCCAGGGTCGACTTACCGGCCCCGTTGGGTCCCATGAGGGCGTGCACCTCGCCGGCGCCGACCACCAGGTCCACGCCGCGCAGGATGCCGCCGTCCTCGGCGGAGACGTGCAGGTCCCGGATCTCGAGCAGCGGCGGGCTCTCGAGCGGGGAGTGGTCGGGGTTCGTCGGCATCGGTTAAAAGCTTACTATTTTGGTCGGGTTTTGCGGACAGGCCGCCGCATCAGTCCGGCGGCTCGTCGTCCGGCCGTCCCTCACCAGCCCCGGTCGACCCATTCCTGCAGGTGGGGGGACTCGCTCCCCACGGTGGTGGCGGTGCCGTGGCCCGGCAGGACCAGCGTGTCGGGATCGAAGCGGGCGAAGATCCGCCGGTCGATCGACTCGATGATGGTGGCGAAGTCGCCGCCCTCGAACGAGGTGGCGCCGGGGCCACCGGGGAAGAGGGTGTCGCCGGTGAAGAGGAGGTTGGTCCCCTCGACGGCGAAGCAGATGGAGCCCCGGGTGTGCCCCGGCGTGGCCAGGGTACGCACCCGCAGATCGCCCACCGAGAGCGTCTGCTCGTCGTCCAAGATGAGGTCGTAGCTGGGCAGCATCGCTGCGTCGGCGCTGGTGACCGCTACGGAGATCCCTGCATCTCGGACCGCCGGCACGGCCTGGATGTGGTCCCAGTGTCCGTGAGTCTCGACCACCGAGCGCACCCCCAGCCGCCGGCAGATGTCGAGGAGCGCCTCGTGCTCGTTGGCGGCGTCGATCAACATGGCATCCCCGGTGCGCCGGCAGCGCAGGACGTACACGTTGTTGTCCATCGGGCCCACGACGATCTGATGGACTTCGGCGGTGCCGTTGCTCCAGATCTCCTCGAGCTGTCCCATGGCTCCAGCGTGGCACAGCCCGCGGCCCTCTGGGTCCGAGACGGCGATTCCGAGATGATTCCCCCGGTGCGGTCTGGTAGACACGCCGGGGGACGAGGAGGGGCCCCGGTATGGATTTCGCCTTCAGTGACGAGCAGGAGGAGCTGCGCGCCGCGGTGCGCCGATTCCTCTCCGAGAAGTCTCCCGAGTCCGAGGTGCGTCGGCTCATGGACACCGATGAGGGGTACGACCCGGCCGTGTGGACGCAGATGGCCGAGCAGCTGGGCCTGCAGTCGCTCGCCATCCCCGAGGAGTTCGGCGGGTCGGGTTTCTCGTACCTCGAGCTGACCGTGGTGCTCGAGGAGATGGGCGCCGCCCTGCTGTGCGCCCCGTTCTTCTCGTCGGTGGTACTGGCGGCGAACGCGCTGTTGACCTGTGGGGACGACGAGGCCAAGAAGACCTACCTCCCCGGTATCGCGTCGGGAGAGACCATCGCCACGTTGGCGTTGACCGAGGAGAACGGGCGCTGGGACGCCGGCGGCATCGCCTGTGCCGCCGCACCCGCAGGCGACGGCTGGCTGCTCGAGGGACACAAGACCTTCGTGCTCGACGGCCACGTGGCCGACCTCGTGGTCGTCGCCGCCCGGTCGGCCGAAGGAGTGTCCCTCTTCGCCGTTCGGGGTGACGCTCCGGGGCTGGACCGCCGCGTCCTGCCCACCTTGGACCTGACCCGCAAGCAGGCCAGGCTCGAGTTCTCCGGGACGCCGGCCGCTCTCATCGGATCGAGCGGCGCCGCCGAGCCGGGCCTGGCCAAGACCCTCGATCTCGCCGCGGTGGCCCTGGCCGCCGAACAGGTCGGTGGCGCCCGCCAGGTGCTCGATGCATCGGTCGAGTACGCCAAGGCACGGATCCAGTTCGGTCGACCCATCGGCAGCTTCCAGGCGATCAAGCACAAGTGCGCCAACATGCTCTTGGAGGTGGAGTCGGCAAAGTCCGCCGCCTACTACGCCGCCTGGGCCGCCTCGGAGGACTCCGACGAGCTGCCGGTGGTCGCCTCGCTCTGCAAGTCGTACTGCTCGGAGGCCTTCTTCCACGCCGCCGGTGAGAACATCCAGATCCACGGCGGTATCGGCTTCACCTGGGAACACCCGGCGCACCTCTACTTCAAGCGCGCCAAGTCGTCCGAGCTGCTCCTCGGTGAACCGTCGTACCATCGTGAGCTGCTGGCGCAGCGCATCGGCATCTGAGGTGAGGGTTCCGACGTGAGGGTTCCGAGGTGAGCGTTCCGAGGTGAGGGCTCCGTGGTGAGGGTTCCATGGTGACGACCGGGCCCTTCCGACTCATACCCGGCCCGGCGGGCGACCTCTCCATCTACTCGAGCGAGACCACGCCGGGCGCCCCCGTGCGGGGGCACGTGATCCTCTGTCACGACCTGCCCCGCCCCAAGGGCTCGGCGGCCGACGTCGCGTTGACCTATCCGGCCCTGGCGGACCGCCTCACGCGCGAGTCGGGCTGGCGGGTCGTCACGGCCGCCCTGCGAGGTTCGGGCGAGTCGGCGGGGGACTTCTCCCCGTTGGGCTGGCTCGACGACCTCGTCTTCGTGGCCGAGACCGAGATCCCGGCCGACGCCACGAGGGTGGCGGTGGGCTTCGGCTTCGGCGGGGTGCTCGCCCTGCGGTTGGCAGCCGAGGACGAGCGGATCTCGGGGGCCGCTTGCCTCGGCTCACCGGCGGACCTGGCGGGGTTGGCCCGTGATCCGGCCGCTCTCCTGGACCGCTGCCGACGGGCGGGAGTGGTCACGACGCCGGGGTTTCCGGTCTCGCTCGACGCCTGGACCAAGGAGCTCTCGGTGCTGCACCCGGTCGAAGACGCGGTCCGGCTGAAGGGCCGGCCCCTCCTGGTGATCCACGGTTCTGACGATCCCGACGTGCCCATCGCCGACGCCCGGGCTCTGGCCGACGCGGCCACCGGGCCTTCGGAGATCCACTCGGTCTTCGGGGCCGGGCACTGGCTCCGGGCCGACCCCCGGGTGATCGCCATCCTGGTCGGCTGGCTCGAGCGCCAACGCTGACCCCCTGACGCGAGTTTTCCGAGGTTTGATGGGGGCACCTCTCAAGGCCGCGCGACGGTTGTCCGACACACAGAGTGATGACCGAGGTGGCGCTCCTGCACGGCGGGTTCGTTCCTCCCCCCGTGGCGATCCTGCTTCCGGAGGGCGACGACGGGGCATGGCACGGGCCGGCGTCCGATATCTCAGGTGATGGAGACGATGTCGCCGAGGGTGGCACCTCCGGCGGTCCCCGTGGTGGGTTCAGGCCACCCCTGGCACGGTACTCAACGCGCGATCGATCTCATCGCGGAGGTTCCGTGCGGCGCGACCGGCATCCGGCGCGTCAGTCAGGTAGCGCACCACGACGAAATGGCGGGCTCCCGCTGCGACCAAGTCTGGGATTCTCTCCGGCGTCACACCGCCCGTCACGAAGACGGGAACACTGGATCGTTCGCTGGCCAGACTGACGTAGCCGACGCCGGTGCCCGGCCTCCCCGGCTTCGTCGGCGTCTCTTGGACCGGCCCGGCCGAGAGGTAGGTGACGTCCTCCCGAACTGCGGCGTCCAGCTCGGCGGTTGCATGGGTCGAGAGCCCAACGACGGCGTCGGGACCGAGGATGCGACGGGCCAACGAGACCGGCGCGTCGTCCTGGCCGACGTGCACGCCGTCGGCCCCGGCCTCGAGCGCCAGGTCGGGACGGTCGTTCAGGACGAAGGGCACACCGTGCTCGCGGCAGACGGCGACGGCCGTGCGGGCTCGGTCCAGGAGCGCTCGAGCCTCGAGGTGCTTGTCGCGCAGCTGCACGACGTCCACCCCGCCGACGATGCACGCGGTGAGAAACGTTGCGAGATCAGGTCGGTCCGGCGTGCAGAGATAGAGGTGGCGACCCGAAAGTTCGGGGCCCGGGGTCACGTGCCGGCGCGCGCCCGCGCCTTCATGGCCTTCTTCGTGGCCCTGACCTTCTGAAGGCTCTCGCCATCGGTGATGTCAGCGACGGAGAGGTACGAGCCCTCCTCGCCGAATGGAGCCGTCGCCTCCCGCCATCCCTCCGGACGGACGCCGAGCTGCTTGCCCAGCAGGGCACCGAAGATCCTGGCCTTCTGCTCGCCGAACCCGGGCAGGCCCCGCAGGCGAACTTGGAGCTCCTCGCCGCTCCGAACCCCTTTCCAAATGGCATCGGCCCGGCCGCCGTAGTTCTCGGCCACGGCGCGGCAGACCTCCTGGACCCGGCCGGCCATCGATCCGGGGAAGCGGTGAAGCGCAGGTCGCTCCTTGAAGACGAGGGCGAGTTCCTCCGGTTCCATGGAGGCGATCGCGGCGGCGTCGAGGACCTTGGCCGTGTCGAGCCGACGGGCGAGCTCGGCCGGTGAGCTGAAGGCCTTCTCCATGGTGATCTGCTGGTCCAGGACCATCCCGATGAGCAGAGCCAGAGGATCTCGGCTGAGCAGCGCGTCTGCGTCCCGGTCGCCGGTCAGGTGAAGTTGATGGCGAGCCATGAAGAGATCTTGGCACGCCGAGGGGGCCGGTCTCCCGCCCGGGGACGGCGCGCGCGAATGAACGTGACCCGCGGCCCCGGCGCGGGCAGACTCTGGCCATGCACATCCCCGCCAAGGTCGACTACGGCATCAGGGCCCTCCTCACCCTGGCGGCCGCGGGGACGCCCCAGACAGCCGAGCAGATGGCGCTGGAGCAGGGCCTCCCCCCGCGATTCCTCGGTGCCATCCTGGCCGACCTCCGCCGGGCCGGAATTGTGGCCAGCCAGCGCGGAGCCGAGGGCGGGTACCGGCTCGCCCGCGAACCCTCGGCCATCACGCTCGCCGACGTGATCAGGGCGCTCGACGGCCCGCTGGCTGAGGTCCGCGGGTTCCGACCCGAGGCGACGGAGTACGAGGGGGCGGCGCAGCACCTCCAAGAGGTGTGGGTTGCGGTGAGGGCGAGCCTGCGCTCCGTCCTCGAGAACATGTCGCTCACCGACGTGCTCTCTGGCCGGTTCCCCTCGCAGATCCAAAAGCTGGTGGCCGACCCCGAGGCCTGGGTTGCCCACTGAGGCCGGCGACGGCCGGGACGGCGAGGTCGTCGTTCCGGCAGCCGACTACCGGTGGTTCGTCGACCAGGCGCTGGGGCAGATGGCCGGCATCGTGGAGCAACTGGGTGACGACCTGAGCAACCGACGACCGCCCTTGAGGGACGCCAATTCGCCCTTTGGCATCCTCACCCATTGCCTGGGCGTGGTGGAGTACTGGGGGGGAGCCGGCGTGGCGGGGCGTCCGGTTCGGCGCAACCGCGCCGCCGAGTTCACCGCCGTCGGCGACGTGGCCGGTCTGCTGCGGCGTACCGAGCAGGCCCGGCGGCGGCTCCTCGAAGACATGGTGGGGCTCGATCCCTCGGCTCCCCCCTCCGAGGTCGTTCAGAACCGTTCCGATCTGCCGGCCGTGCCGTACGCCGGGTCCAAGGGTGCGGTCCTGCTGCACATCCTCGAAGAGCTGTTCCAGCACCTGGGTCAGATGGAGGTCACTCGCGATGCATTGGTGACGGGGCTGCGAAGGTGACGCTCACACCCTGAAAGGAGGCTCCCGGGAGGGATCGATTCCGGACTCGTCGATGGCGGCGGCCACGACTGCCGGGTCGATGCGTCCCTGGCGGGCCAGCTGTTCGAGCACGGCGGCTACGAGATGGGCCGCGTCGACCTCGAAATGCGAGCGCAGCGCCGGACGGGCATCCGAACGGCCGAAGCCGTCGGTCCCGAGGGAGGTGTAGGGACGGGCGATGAACCGTGAGACCTGATCGGGCACGCTGCGCATGTAATCGGTGATGGCCACCACGGGGTCGCGACCCTGGCCCAGCGCAGCGGTGATGCGGGGCGAACGTGGTTCGGATTCGGGGTGGAGCCGGTTCCAGCGCTCGGCCTCGAGCGCGTCGGCGCGCAAGGTGGTCCACGACGTCACCGCCCAGGTGTCTGCGGCGACGCCGTAGCGCTCCGCCAGTACGCGTTGCGCCTCGACGGCCACGCTCCACATCGGCCCCGAGAAGCACAGGGACGCCCGAAGGTCGCCTCCACGGTCGCCCACCTCGGGCGCGGTGCCCTGGCGGTAGATGCCGTCGATGATGCCCTGACGGATGCCCTCTCCCTCCGGGCCGTCGGGCAGGGCGGGCATCGGGTAGGTCTCGTTGTAGAGCGTGAGATACCAGAACCTGTCGCGGGCCTCGGGTCCCAGCATCTCGGTCACGGCGTGCTCGACGATCACGGCCACCTCGTAGGCGAACGAGGCGTCGTAGACCATGGCGGCGGGGTTGGTCGACGCCAACAGCGGTGACTGCCCGTCGTCGTGCTGGAGGCCCTCTCCCATGAGCGTCGTGCGACCCGCGGTGCATCCGGCCAGAATGCCGCGGCCGCGCATGTCACCGAGCGACCAGGCCAGATCGCCCACGCGCTGGAAGCCGAACATGGAGTAGAAGAGGTACACCGGCACCATCGGCTGTCCCCAGGTGGCGTAGGCCGTGGCCAGCGCGATGAACGTGGCCAACGCCCCCGCCTCGGTGATGCCCTCCTGGAGCACCTGACCCGAGGAGCTCTCGGCGTACTTCAGGGGGAGGTCGGCGTCGACGGGCACGTACTTCTGGCCGTCGGGGGCGTAGATCTTCGCCTCGGCGATCAGCGGCTCGAGCCCGAACGTACGGGCCTCGTCGGACACGATCGGCGCGATCAGCGAGCCCACCGTCGGGTCCCGGACGAGGTTGCGCAGCATCCGGGCGAACGCCATGGTGGTCGACACCGACTGGGTGCCCGAGCCTCCGGCGAACTCTGCGAACACCTTGGCGTCGGGCCGCGTGGGGGACGCGGGCCGCACGATGCGCACGGGGACGGGGCCGTCGAGTACGCGACCACGCGCTTGGAGGTACTCCATGGCGTCCGAGCCCTCGGCAGGCCTGATGTAGGGCGGATCCCCCTCGAGTGCGGCGTCGGGGATGTCCTCGGTGAGTTGGAGTCGGTCGCGCAGCGTTCGCAGCTGGGACTTGCTCATCTTCTTGATCTGGTGGGTGGCGTTGCGCGCTTCGATCTCGGGTCCGAGGGTCCAGCCCTTGATCGTCTTGGCCAAGATGGCCGTGGGAGCACCGCGTTGCTCGGTGGCCCGCTTGTAGGCCGCGTAGAGCTTGCGGTAGTCGTGGCCACCACGGGGGAGCGACACGAGTTCGTCGTCACTCAGGTCCTCGACGATCCGCCGCAGCCGGGGGTCGGGTCCGAAGAAGTGCTCCCTGATGTAGGCCCCGGACTCGACCGCCAGCTTCTGGTATTCGCCGTCGACGGTGGTGTTCATGCGGTCGAGGAGCACCCCGTCGACGTCCCGGGCGAGCAGGGTGTCCCAGCGCGAGCCCCAGATGACCTTGATCACGTTCCACCCGGCGCCACGGAAGACGGCCTCGAGCTCCTGGATGATCTTCCCGTTCCCGCGCACGGGTCCGTCGAGGCGTTGCAGGTTGCAGTTCACCACGAAGATCAGGTTGTCGAGGTGCTCGCGACCGGCCACCCCGAGTGCACCGATGGACTCGGGCTCGTCCATCTCCCCGTCACCCACGAAGCACCACACTCGGCTCCCGCTGGTGTCGACCATCTGGCGCACGTTCAGGTAGCGGTTGACGTGGGCCTGGTAGATCGCCGTGATGGGGCCGAGGCCCATCGACACCGTCGGGAATTCCCAGAAATCGGGGAGCGAGCGGGGGTGGGGGTAGCTGGGCAACCCGTTGCCGCCGACCTCGTGGCGGAAGTTGTCGAGCTCGGCCTCGGTCAGGCGTCCCTCCACGTAGGCCCGGGCGTAGATGCCCGGCGAGGCGTGGCCCTGTATGAAGATCTGATCGCCGAAGCCACCATCGGCCTTGCCGCGGAAGAAGTGGTTGAAGCCCACCTCGTAGAGCGCGGCTGAGCTCGCATAGGTCGAGAGGTGTCCGCCGATCCCCTCGGTACGGGTGTTGGCCCTGGTCACCATCGCCGCAGCGTTCCAGCGGATGTAGGCCCGAATGCGGCGCTCCTGGTACTCGTCGCCGGGGAACCACGGTTCCGCGTCGGCCGGGATCGTGTTCACGTACGGTGTGGAAACAGTGGCGGGGAAGTCGACCTGCTTGGTGAGCGCCCGTTCGAGCAGCTTCATCATCAGGTAGCGCGCTCGCGCCCTGCCGCGGGCATCGACGACGGCGTCGAACGAGTCCAGCCACTCCTGCGTCTCACCAGGATCCGTGTCGGGCACCTGATGGCTGATCCCGTCGAACAGCATCGTTCCCAACGGTACCGGTCCCCGGGGGAGCGCCGGGACCACGGCGGGGGTGTTACACATTTGTCATGCCCGCCGCTTCCCCGCCTGTCGTCGTGTACACCGACGGTGCCTGCCGTGGAAACCCCGGGCCCGGAGGGTGGGCCTGGGCCGTGCCCGAGGGGCCCTATGCCAGCGGAGCCGAGGCCCATACCACCAACCAGCGCATGGAGATCATGGCGGCCCTCCAGGCGCTCCGGACGCTCAGCCGCGAAGGTCACGATGAGATCGACGTGGTCAGCGACTCGACCTATGTGGTCAAGTGCTTCACCGACGGTTGGTGGAAGGGATGGCAGCGCCGGGGCTGGAAGAACACGCAGAACAAACCGGTCGCCAACCGCGACCTGTGGGAGCCGCTCCTGGCCCTTGCACTCTCACCGGACCTGCGGGTCACCTTCCGGTGGGTCAAGGGTCATTCGGGTGACCGATGGAACGACCGGGTCGACGAGCTGGCCACCGCGGCAGCGGACACGGGCACGCCGTCGATCGGCACGGCCTCGAGTGGCACGGCCTCGAGTGGCACCGTGAGCGCCGTCGGGGAGTGATCCCGGCCCGCCGACCCTAACGGTAGGCTGCGCCCAGAACGCGCGGTGCGCGGACGCCGGTACAACAGCGCTGACGCGAGTGCGGAGAAAGGCTGGAGCCGAGCGAACTCTCGACGGTGCGTCGGCATGTTCGGGGGAGTCGGTCGCGCCGCGGACGTCGTGAGCACACAGGAAGAGGACGGTCGATGGCCACGGAGGACGAGTTCGACATCGTCGTGATCGGCGGCGGTCCGGGCGGCTACGCCACCGCTCTCTACGGCGCGGCGGCCGGGCTGTCGGTGGCGGTCGTGGAGCGGGACAAGGTCGGGGGCACATGCCTGCACCGAGGCTGCATTCCTGCCAAGGAATTCCTCGAGACGGCGGCGGTGCGACGCACAATCGAATCGTCGAAGGATTTCGGGATCGAGGTCGAGAAGGTCAGCGTCGACTTCTCGCTCAGCCAGGACCGCAAGAACTCCGTCGTCGACAAGCTCTTCAAGGGTCTCTCCGGCTTGCTCAAGGGCCGGCGGGTCACGGTCCTCTCGGGCACGGGCACGCTGCTCGACGGCCGTCGAGTCTGGGTCACCGACGGGATCGATGCCGGTCGGGTGGTGGTCGGCCGCAACGTGGTGCTGGCGGCGGGCTCGGTGCCACGCTCCCTGCCCGGCTTCGAGGTGGACGGCCGCCTGGTGCTCACCTCCGACGAGTTCCTCGACCTCACGTCGCTCCCGGCCTCTGTGGTGGTGATCGGCGGTGGGGTGATCGGGTGCGAGTTCGCCTCGCTGCTGGCCGACCTCGGGACCAACGTGACGGTGCTCGAGGCACTGGACTCGATTCTGGTCGGATGCGACGACGACGTGATCAGAGCCGTGGCCCGTGCCTTCAAGAAACGCGGTATGGAGATCGTGACCGGCGTCAAGGTCGAGGGACACACGCCCTCGACCGATGGCACCGGGACGACGGTGCGCGCCAGTGAGCGCTCCTACGAGGTGGACGCGGTGGTGGTGTCGGTGGGCCGGCGCCCCCGGACCGAAGGACTGGTGGCCGACGGGGTCGGCGTCCGGATCGACGAACGCGGTTTCGTTGTGACCGACGAGTACCAGCGCACCGGGGTGGACGGGGTGTGGGCGGTCGGCGACATCGTGGCCGGCTCGCCGCAGCTGGCCCATGTCGGGTTCGCCGAGGCCATCGTCGCCGTGAAGGGCATGCTCGACGAAGCGGTCGTCCCCGTCGACTACGGCAAGGTGCCCTGGGCCATCTACTGCCACCCCGAGGTGGCCTTCTGCGGCATGACCGAGGCGCAGGCCAAGGAGGCGGGGCTCGCCGTGGTCACCAAGAAGGACCCGTTCGGGGGCAACAGCCGGGCGCAGATCATCGGCGACACCGACGGCCTGGTGAAGGTCGTGGCCGAGCAGCGGCCTGACGGCACGGCGGGACGGGTCCTGGGCGTGCACCTGTGCGGGCCGTGGGTGACCGAGCAGCTCGGCGGGGGCTACCTGGCCGTCAACTGGGAGGCGTATCCAGAAGAGGTGGCACAGTTCATCCAGCCGCACCCGTCGCTGTCCGAGGCCTTCGGCGAGACGATGCTGGCACTGACCGGAAGGGGACTCCACGTTGGCTGACGTGATCATGCCGCAGCTGGGCGAGACGGTGACCGAGGGCACGATCACCCGCTGGATGAAGGCCGTGGGCGATCCCGTCGAGCGCGACGAGCCGCTGTTCGAGGTGTCGACGGACAAAGTGGACTCAGAAGTGCCCTCTCCCGCGGCGGGAGTGCTCACCGAGATCCTGGTTCCTGAGGGCGAGACGGTCGATGTCGGCGTGACGCTGGCCGTCATCGGGGACGGAGCCGCATCGAGCGGGCCGCCCCGGACCGGCGAGTCAGACATTGATGCACCTGCACCTGCACCTGCAGCGGCCCCACCTCCGGCTCCGGCCCCGCCTCCGACCCCCCCTCCACCTCCGGCTCCACCTGTCGCATCGCCACCCGCCCCGCCCGTTCGGGCAGAGGAAGGGGAAGGGGCCGGGTCGGAGCCGCTCGTGCTGTCACCCATCGTGCGCCGGCTGCTGGCCGAGAACGGCATCGGTGCCGACGAGGTGGAGGGTACGGGACCCGGGGGCCGCATCACGCGGGAGGACGCCCAGAGGGTGATCGAGGCACGCCGGGCGTTCAATGCGTCGCCTCCGCCTCCGCCTCCGCCTCCGCCCCCAGCTGCTGCGGCACCGACGCCCGCAGCGTCGGCACCGATCGCCCCCACTCCGGTCGTTCCGAGCGCGACGCCTGCGACGTCGGTCTCCATGGCGTCCTTCCGTGCCGCCGGCGACCAGGTGGTGCCGTTCTCGAACATGCGACGGCGCACCGCCGAGCACATGGTGCGCTCGAAGGCGACATCTCCGCATGCCTTCATCGCCAACGAGGTCGACTTCGAGGCAGTCGAGCGCGTGCGCAAGGTCTGGGGCGAGCGCTTCAAGGCCGAAGAGGGGTTCACGCTGACCTATCTCCCCTTCGTGGCTCGGGCCGCGGTGGAGGCCCTGCGCGACTTTCCACTGCTCAACGCCTCGGTGGCCGAGGACTCGCTCGTCGTCCACGCGGAGGTGAACCTGGGCATCGCCGTCGACCTTTCGCACGAGGGCCTCATCGTGCCGGTGATCCACCGGGCCGAGGAGGTCACGCTTCGCGGCATCGCCCGGCGTATCCGCGATCTGGCCGAGCGGGCACGTGGTCGGCACCTCAATGCCGACGACATCGCCGGCGGCACGTTCTCCATCACCAACGACGGGCCGTTCGACACCTACTTCACGGTGCCCATCATCAACCAACCCCAGGTCGCGATCTTGGCCACCGACGGCATCGCCCGCCGTCCCGTGGTGGTCACCCACCCTGACGGGTCGGAGTCCATCGCCATCCATTCCACCGGGATTCTCGGCGTCAGCTGGGACCACCGGGCCGTCGACGGCGCCTACGTGTCGTTGTTCCTCAAGCGGATCTCCGAGCTCCTCGCGACGCGCGACTGGGCCGCCGAGCTCTGAGGCCGACTGCAGTGCTGCGTGTCCGCACGCTCGGGACGGTTCCCTATCACGAGGCAGATACCCTGCAACATGCGCTGGCTGCCGAGGCGGCCGACGACTACCTGCTGATCCTCGAGCACCCGCACACGTACACGCTCGGGGTCCACGCCGACGACCGCCACGTCCTGGTCGACCCCGGCCAGGTCGGTGCGGTCCTGGTGCGGGCCGACCGGGGCGGGGACGTGACCTACCACGGCCCGGGCCAGCTCGTGGCCTACCCGGTGGTCACGGTGGCGGGCGAACCCGGTGCCGGCCCGGCCCACGTGCACCGTCTCGAGCAGGTGGTGATCGACACGCTGGCCGACCTGGGCCTGAGCGGGGCCGGCGTGGTCGATGGCTATCCCGGTGTGTGGATTGGCGCTGACGGGCCCCGACCCCGGAAGATCGCGGCGATCGGCGTGCGCACGCTGCGTACCTCTGCCGGCCGCCGACGCACCCTCCACGGGGTGGCGCTCAACGTGTCGACCGATTTGGCGATGTTCTCCCACATCGTGCCGTGCGGGATCGCCGACCGCGGCGTGACCTCGTTGCACGCCGAGGGCTTCGACGTGCCGATGGGTCCGGTGCTCGAGGCCTTCGTCGCACGCGCCTCGGCGGCATTCGGCGATGGGGAAATCCAGCGAGCCGACGTCGTTCACGGGCCGGCAGGGGATGCCACCGCCACCGACGGGATGTCGGCAGTGATGCCCGAGCGCCCGCTTCTCCGCCGCCTACGCCAAGCCGGAGTGCCGCCTGAGCAGGGGGTCGCCATCACCGAGCGTAAGCCCGAGTGGCTCCGCGTGCCGGTGCGCATCGGGTCGGGCTACCGCCGCTCGGGGTCGACCATCCGCGATCTCGGTCTGGTGACGGTGTGCGAGGAGGCCGGCTGTCCGAACATTTACGAGTGCTGGGCTGACGGCACGGCCACCTTCATGATCAACGGTGATCGCTGCACCCGAGCGTGCGGTTTTTGCCAGGTGGATACACGCCACCCGTCGCCGCTCTCCGCGGACGAGCCGGACCGGGTGGCCCAGGCGGTGGAGCGCATGCGCCTGGGGCATGCCGTCGTGACCTGCGTGGCCCGTGACGACCTGATGGACGGTGGTGCGGGCGCCATGGCCGCCACCATTCGGGCCATCCGCACGCGGAACCCCCGCACGGCGGTGGAGGTTCTGATCTCCGATTGCCGCGGCGACGCGGCCTCGCTCGACTCGATCTTCGACGCTCATCCGGACGTGTTGAACCACAACATTGAGACAGTGGCTCGGCTCCAGCGCGCCGTCCGGCCTTCGGCGGGATATGCCCGGAGCCTGGCCGTGCTGGCCCGCGCCCGCCAGGCCGGTCTGGTGACGAAATCGGGCCTCATGGTGGGACTGGGGGAGCGCGAGGACGAGGTGGTCGCCACCATGGCCGACCTGCACAGTGTCGGCGTGTCCATCGTCACCATCGGTCAATACCTGCGGCCGAGCCGCGACCATCTGCCGGTCTCACGGTACTGGGCACCCGAGGAGTTCGACCACCTTCGCGAGATGGGGCGCGCACTCGGCCTTGTCCACGTGGAGGCCTCCCCGCTGACCAGGTCGAGCTATCACGCCCGCGAGTCAGCACAGACCGTCGAGCCGGCCCGGACCGCCTGAGCGGGCACCCGCGACGCTCGACCCGGATTGGGTGCATCCCCGCAGACCGGCCTCGGCTCCCGGAGGAAGCGATGCTCTTTCGCGAACAATAAACAGACATGGTGAGGCTAAACATTTCTGTTGAGAGTCACCAAATGCATGACATCTGCGCGCCCGTTCACGCGGACTGGCGTGGGGGTGCGGGAGGACCTCGAGCCCCGGCTCAGGCCACGAAGTACTTGGCCTCGGGGTGGGAGCAGACGATGGCATCGGTCGTCTGCTCGGGGTGCAGCTGGAACCCCTCGCTCACGGTGACCCCGATGCGGTCGCCTCCGAGCAACTCGACCACCTTGGCGTTGTCGCTGAGGTCGGGGCAGGCCGGGTAGCCCCACGAGTAGCGACCGCCTCGATACTGCTGGCGGAACAGGCCGGCCAGGGTGGGCCCGTCCTCGGCGGCGAAGCCGAGCTCTTCTCGGATGCGCCGGTGCCAGTACTCCGCGGTGGCCTCGGCCATCTCGACGCTGAGGCCGTGCAGGAAGAGGTAGTCCTGGTACTTGTCCTCGGCGAACAGGCGGGCGGCTTCCTCGGAAGCCCGGGCGCCGATGGTGCAGAGCATGAAGCTGGCGAAGTCCTCTCCGCCCGAATCGGTCGAGCGGAAGAAGTCGGCGATGCACAGCCACGGCTCCTTGCGCTGGCGCGGGAAGGCGAACCGCATCCACTCCGACGACCGTGAGTCGTCCTTCCACACGATCAAGTCGTTGCCCTCGGCATTCACCGCGAGGTGGCCGTAGGCCACGGACGGGACCAGCAGGTCGGCTTCCTTCGCCCGGCTGAGCTGGTCGCGCAGGGTGGTCTTGACCCGGTCCTTGAAGGCGGCGTCATTCTCGCCGTTCTCGGGGCGGAATCCCCACTGGTTACGGAACAGTGCTGTCAGGTTGAGGTACTCGACGATCTCGTCGATGGCCAGGCCCACCGCCACCCGTGTGCCGACGAACGGAGGGACGAACACCGGGTTGTCGGCGGCCACGGCCGAGCGCGTCGGCTGGCCCTCGACTGGCGAGGTGTCCGGGTCGAGCCGGCTGCGGCGGGGCACGTTGCGCTCGGAGATCTCACGCCCGAACGTCGGGTCTTCCTCCCCGGTGCGCTTCAAGTCCACCAGCCGGTCCATGGTGCGCAGACCTTCGAAGGCGTCCCGCCCATAGAAGAGGCGGCCTTGGTACACCTCGCGCAGGTCGCGCTCGACATAGGTGCGCGTCGAGCGCGGCGCCGCCCAGGAGGACGGGGATGTCGGCCAGGGCGCGCTCGTTGAGCTCGACGAGGTTCTCGCGCATGATGAGCGTCGACTTCACCAGCAGGCCGCTCATGCCGATGGCGTCGGCGCCGTGCTCCTGGGCGGCGGCCACCATCTCGTTGATCCCAACCTTGATCCCGAGGTTCACCACCTCGTATCCGTTGTTGGTCAGGATGATGTCGACCAGGTTCTTGCCGATGTCGTGCACGTCGCCCTTCACGGTGGCCAGTACCACGGTGCCCTTGCCGCCCTGGTCGGACTTCTCCATGTGGGGCTCGAGGAAGGCCACGGCCGACTTCATGGTCTCGGCGGACTGCAGGACGAACGGCAGCTGCATCTCGCCCGAGGCGAAGCGCTCGCCGACCACCTTCATGCCTTCGAGAAGGATGTCGTTGACGATGTCGAGCGCGTTCACGCCGGACCCGAGCGCCTCGTCGAGGTCGCCCTCGAGCCCGTTGCGATTGCCGTCAATGATGCGCTGGCGCAGCCGAGCGTCGAGGGGCCAGTCGAGGTGCTCGTCCGCCGAGGCGGAGGCGACCTTGGCACCCTCGAACATGCCCAGCAGCTCGGCCAACGGGTCGTAGCCCTCGCGCCGCCGGTCGTAGACCAGATCGAGGCAGACGTCCCTGGCGCGCTCGTCGATCCGCGAGAGCGGGAGGATCTTCGACGCGTGCACGATGGCAGAGTCGAGGCCGGCATCCACGCATTCGTGCAGGAACACCGAGTTGAGCACCTGGCGGGCCGCCGGGTTGAGCCCGAAGGAGACGTTGGAGAGCCCGAGGATGGTCGAGACCCCGGGCAGCTCGGCCTTGATCCGCCGGATCCCCTCAATGGTCTCGATCCCGTCCCGCCGGCTCTCCTCCATTCCGGTCGACAGGGGTAGGGCCAGGGGGTCGAAGAGGAGGTCCTGTGGTTCGAGCCCGTAGCGTTCCACGGCGACGTCGCGGATTGCCCGTGCGGCGCGGACCTTCCACTCCGCCGTACGGGCCTGACCCTCCTCGTCGATGCACGTGCACACCACCGCCGCGCCGAATTCACGGGCCAGGCGCAGGAAAGTGTCGAGCCTGGTCCCGGGAGCGTCGCCCTCCTCGAGGTTCACCGAGTTGAGGATGGGACGACCGCCTAGCCACTCGAGCGCGGCCCGCACCACCGGGCCCTCCGTGGAGTCGACCATCAGGGGCACGCTCGACTGCGTGCAGAGCCGGCTGGCCACCTCGGTCATGTCCGAGACGCCGTCGGCGCCGGTGTAGTCGACGCACACGTCGATCAGATGCGAGCCCTCGTTGGCCTGCTGGCGTGCCATGGCCACGCAGGTGTCCCAGTCCCCGTCGAGCATGGCCTCGCGGAAGGCCTTCGATCCGTTGGCGTTGGTGCGCTCGCCCACCACGAGGAACGAGGTGTCCTGCCGGAAGGGCACCGACGTGTAGATGGAGGCGGCGGAAGGATCGTGCACCGGCGTGCGCGCCGCGAGCACGGCAGAGGCACAGCGGTCGACCACGGCGGCCAGATGGGCGGGCGTGGTCCCGCAGCACCCGCCGACGGCGGACACGCCGAACTCGGTGACGAAGCGGTGCAGGTGGCCGGCCAGGTCCTCGGGCGTGAGGTCGTAGTGCATCTGGCCGTCGACCACCGACGGGAGGCCCGCATTGGGGATGCAGGCGATCGGGACGCGGCTGGCCGCCGAGAGGTGGCGCAGCGCCTCGCTCATCTCGACCGGGCCGGTGGCGCAGTTGAGGCCGACGACGTCGACGGCCAGCGCGTCGAGCACGGTGAGTGCCGCGCCGATCTCGGTGCCCGGCAGCATGCGCCCGGTGAGCTCGATCGTCACCTGCGCCTGCACGGGCACGATGCGCCCGAGGGCCACCATGGCCCGGCGGGCGCCGCTGACTGCGGCCTTGACCGAGAGCAGGTCGAACTGGGTCTCGAGCAGAAGCAGGTCGACGCCGCCCTCGAGCAGCCCGAGTGCCTGCTCTTCGTAGGCATCGCGGAATTCGGCGTAGGAGATCTGCCCGAGCGTGGGGAACTTCGTGCCCGGGCCCATGGAACCGGCCACCCAGCGCGGGCGTTGGGGGGTGGCGAACTCGTCACGGACACGGCACGCCAGCTCGGCTCCTCTCCGGGTCAGCGCGCCCGCCCGCCCGCCCAGGCCGTACTCGGCCAGGACGACGGAGGTCGACCCGAAGGTATTGGTCTCGACGACGTCGCAGCCCACCTCGAAGAACGACCGGTGCACCTGGGAGATGAGGTCTGGCCGGGTGTCGACGAGCACCTCGTTGCAGCCCTCGAGCTCCGGCCCGCCGAAGTCGTCCGCCTCGAGCCCCAGCAGCTGCAGGCTGGTTCCCATGGCCCCGTCGAAGATCACGACGCGCTCACGCAGGGCCTGCAGGTAGGCCGAGGCGGACGGATCGAGCCGTCCCAGCAGCTCTGGAGAGGTCGCCACGAGTATCAAGGATACCGGTGGCCCCACCGGCCCCACGAAGAGCGGCGATTGACTCGGTCAACTCGGCGACGAGGGGCGCCGGTAGCATGCGGGACCTTGGTGGCGCCGAGGATCTACACGAAGAAGGGCGACGACGGCACGACAGGGTTGCTCTTCGGTGGGCGCGTGCGCAAGGACTCGTGGCGGATCGAGCTCAACGGCGCCGTCGACGAGGCGCAGGCAGCGCTCGGGCTCGCCCGTGCCGAGACCGCGCCGGGCTCCGAGGTGCACGCCCGGCTCACCACATTGGAGCGCGAGCTCTATGTGCTCATGGGAGAGGTGGCCACCGCGCCGGAGAACCGCCCGAAGCTCACGGCGGGGTCGACCCTGGTGACGACGGACATGGTGGCCGCGTTGGAGTCGGGGATCGACGACCTGCTGGGCCGTGTCGACATGCCGAGCGACTTCACCGTGCCCGGGGAGAACCGGGTTGCCGCCGCCCTGGACCTTGCCCGTACGGTCGTGCGCCGTGCCGAGCGCATCGCCGTGGCCGGGCCCGACGAACCGACCCTCGGCTTCGGCGGCGTCTCGTTCGTCGTGCCGTATCTCAACCGCCTCTCCGACCTGCTGTGGGCCATGGCCCGCTGGCAGGAGGGACCGGAGCACACGCTGTCCAAATCGTGAGGGTTCGCTGCGCTGGGCGTACGTCGCCGCGCGTGCAGCCCGCGAGGGCTGAACGCCTGCGGGTCGTTGGACACGGCACTACCAGCGTCCCCGGTGGATGCGGGAGGACCGTGATGGACCGGAGCGGTCCAGCGAAGACGAACGGCGGTCGTTGCCGTCGGGCCACCCCACGACGACCGCGCCGAACAGTCTCCAGCCGGCAGGGACACCCAGGGCGGCGGCCAGCCGATCCTCGCCCCGGAACGCGCCCAGGAGGCAGCTGCCCAGGCCGGCGTCGACCGCGCCCAGGAGGACGGCCATGACCCCGAAGGCCGCGTCGCCGGTCCAGTAGGGCTGGGGCCAGCGGCCGGGACCCTCGCCGAGCCCCGAGTCGGCCTTGTCCGGCTCCGCGTAGCGAGCCACATACGTTGCCGGCGAGGTGTAGGCGAGCAGCACGACAGGTGCCCGGAGGAGGCCCTCGGCCCGTCCGCGATTGCGTCCGCGCCACTCGTCGTCGGTCGTGGCTGACCAGTACGCCGCGGTCTGGTCCCGGCCGTGCAGCACGATCCAGGCGGTCCCACCCGCGTTTCCCGCCGTCGGGGACCTCGAGCGCGTCGTCGAGGAGACGATCGATCAGGTCGCGATCGACGGGCTCGGGCGAGAAGCTGCGAACCATCGCCCGCCGCCGGACGGTCTCGCGGAACTCCACGTCGCGGAGTCTGCCACCACGAGCGGTGCGGCCTGCCCGCCGGGAGGAGCGGCCCGAGGGAATGTTGACCCCGCTGGTAGTGTTTAAACGGTCATGTTCGGGCCGGCGGCGGTCCGGCTCCAGACGGAGGTTGCACGTGCCCACTCCCCGAGACCTTCTGCGCGAGGCCAAGGCCTCCATCCGCGAGGTGGAGCTGGCTGAGGCGGAGCAGCTGCTCGACGCGGGCGGGATCACCTTCCTCGACGTCCGCGAACCCGACGAGTACGAGCAGGGCGCCATTCCCCACGCGGTGCACCTGCCCCGTGGGCACCTCGAATTCCAGGTGGAAGGCAAGCTCCCCGACAAGGAGGCGCCCATCGTCGTGTACTGCGCCGGGGGTGTGCGGTCCGCCTTCGCGGCCAAGACCATGGGCGACCTCGGCTACCGCGACGTGCAGTCGCTGGTGGGCGGGTTCAACAGGTGGAAGGACGACGGCCGCCCCTGGGCCGCCCCCCGCACGCTGACCCCGGCGCAGCGCAACCGCTACCAGCGGCACCTGTTGCTCCCCGAAGTGGGTGAGACGGGTCAGCTCAAGCTGCTCGACTCCAAGGTCCTGCTCCTCGGCGCCGGGGGCCTCGGCTCGCCGGCGGCCCTGTACCTCGCCGCGGCCGGGGTCGGCACTCTCGGAGTCATCGACATGGACGTGGTCGACGAGTCGAACCTTCAGCGCCAGATCCTGCACAACATGGACCGGGTGGGCGAGCGCAAGGTGGACTCGGCCAAGAAGACGCTGACCGCCCTGAACCCTGACGTGAACGTGGTGACCTACGACGTCCGGCTCGGCGCGGACAACATCCTCGACGTCATCGACGGATACGACGTCATCGTCGACGGAACCGACAACTTCCCCACCCGGTACCTGGTCAACGACGCCTCGCTGATCAAGGGGATCCCGGTCGTGCACGGGTCGATCTTCCGCTTCGAGGGTCAGGTGACGGTGTTCGACCCCTACCACGGGCCCTGCTACCGCTGCCTCATTCCCGAGCCGCCTCCGGCAGAGCTGGCGCCGTCGTGTGCCGAGGCCGGGGTGCTGGGCGTCCTGCCCGGGATCATCGGCTCGATTCAGGCGATCGAGACGATCAAGGTTCTGCTCGGGCTGGGCGATCCACTGGTCGGCCGACTGCTCGCCTACGACGCGCTGGAGCAGTCGTTCCGCACCTTCAAGGTGCGCCGGGACCCGGCCTGCCCGGCCTGTGGCCCCGATGCCGGGGAGATCGTCATCGCCGAGTACGACGAGCTCTGCATGCCGCACCCACGCTGAGCCGTTCCGCCTCGGCCTGGGTGGAGGACCCCCGCCCTGCGTCAGGCGGTCCGAACTGTCGTTGCGTAGAGTGGCCGTACGGCCCCGACTGACCAGCTCACTCGCCCCGTGCCCAACGGCGTGCCCGCACGGCCGCGGGAGACGGTCGCGCCGCCCGCACTGACCTCCAAACGGGTCAGGCGCACCAGGCGGCTCTGGGCTCTGGGACTCCTCGCGGTGGTCGCGGCGATGATCCTCGTGGCCGGCCGGGGCAGTGGCCACCGGGCTCCGGCGGGGCGCCGTCTCGGTGGATCGGCCCCTCACCGCACGCCGACGCCGGCGGTGGCCGGTAACCCCCGGCTCGATCCGGACTGGGACGGCGACGGCCAGCCCGTCACTCTCGCCTTCGGCGGCGACGTGCACTTCCCGGCCGGGACCAATCTGGGCAACCGCCTGGCCGACGACCCTGGCGACGCCCTCGGCCCGACCGTTCCCCAGCTCCTCTCCGGTGCCGATCTCTCCATGGTGAACCTCGAGTCGGCTCTCGACGGGACATGTCCCGACCCCCAGCCCAAGCAGTACGTCTTCGACGCCCCGGCCTCGGCCATCACCGCGTTCAAGGGTGCCGGGGTCGGCCTGATCACCGAGGCCAACAACCACGGTGAGGACTGCGGACAGGCGGGGCTGCAGACCGCTCTGGCCACCCGGGCCCAGACGAGGTACACGATCCTCGGCATCGGGCAGAACGTGGGCCAGGCCTTCGCTCCGTACCTGACGACGATCCACGGCGAGCGCATCGCGGTGATCGCGGCCACCCAGGTCATCGACTCCGACCTGCAATCGGCCTGGACGGCCACGGCGACCCAGCCGGGCCTCGCCTCGGCCTATGACGTCGACGACCTGGTCGCCGCGGTCGAGGCGGCCCGCAGGACGGCCGACACGGTCGTCGTGTACCTGCACTGGGGCACCGAACTCGACGCCTGCCCCAATCCGGTGCAAGAGCCGCTGGCCCAGGTGCTGGTCCAGGCGGGCGCCGACATCGTGGTGGGCACTCATGCACACGTGCTGCTGGGCGGCGGGTACCTGGGCTCGGCCTATGTCGACTACGGGCTGGGCAATTTCGCGTTCTACGACAACACGCCGCCGGAGAACGCCAGCGGCTCGCTGGTGATCAGCGTCACGGGGCGCCACGTCGACTCGGCCCTCTGGCGCCCGGCCACCATCGTCGACGACCTGCCCCAACCGCTCTCGGGTGACGCGGCCAACGCCGCGCTGGTGGCGTGGAACGGAGCCCGGGCGTGCACCAACGTGAGCGCCGGGCCCGGCCGGTCAGTGGCTTCGGCCCGCACGGAAACGGCCCCCGCCGCGACGGCATCGGTCCAGCAGCTCTCCGAGGACTCGGGGTGACCGATCTCCCCACCGGGGTGTTCGCATCTCTCCCGGGGCGACGTCTGGCCGTCGGCCGATGAGCAGCGATACCGTCTCGGCGTGACAGCCGCGCTCTTCGATGCGGGGCTCCCGCCGCTGCGGGGGTCACAGCTCTTCTCCTCGCAGTTCGACGCCGTGCCGGTGGCGTTGATCGCGGTCGCCCTGGCCCTCTACCTGTGGGGAGTGCGCCGGAACAACGCCCTCCATCCGCGTCACCCCTGGTCGGCGGGGAAGACGGCGGCGTGGATCGGCGCCCTGGCCACCACGGCCGTGTCCATCTCGAGCTTCGTCGGCGTCTACGACAGTGAGCTGTTCTGGGACCACATGGTCCAGCACCTGCTGCTGATCATGGTGGCCGCCCCGCTCTTCGCCATCGCCTCACCGCTGCAGCTGGCCTGGCGGGGGACCACCGGCACGGCGCACCTCGTGGTCGCCGACGCGCTCCGCTCGCCCGTGGCGCGTGTCCTCGGCCACCCGGTGACGGCGTTCGTGCTCTACGCCGCGGTCATCCCGGTCAGCCATCTGACCAGCTGGTACAACCTCACGCTCGAACACGAGAGCGTCCACAATGCGGAGCACCTGGTCTTCTTGCTGGTCGGCTACATGTTCTGGCGACAGATATTCGGCAACGACCCGAACTGCGACCGACTCCATCCGGCCGTGCAGTTCTTCTACCTGTTCCTCGCCATCCCGATCGACACCTTCACCGGGGTGTCGCTTGCGGGAGCGACGAAGGAGATGTTCCCGGCCTATCTGGCCACACACCGGACGTGGGGACCGTCGTACGTGGTGGACCTCCACATGGGCGGTTCGATCATGTGGGTGGTCGGCGACACCCTCATGCTGTGGCCCATGATCCCGGTGGCCCTGCGCTGGATGCACATGGACGAGCGCAAGGCGGTGCGGATCGACCGCGAGCTCGACGCTCAGGCGGCCGGGGGCACGTCGGGAGAGAGGTCGCCGAGGTCCATCAGCTCGATGCGTACGCCGTCGGGATCGGTCAACTGAACGAACTCGAGTGGGTGGCCCGATTCGTCGATCGTGACCCTGCCCTCCCGGATCACGTCCCCCCCGAGGTCGCTCAGCCGCGCCGCCGTGGCGTCGACGTCGCGCACGAAGAACGCCAGATGCGTGAGCCCGGGCCGGTTCATCGGCCGTCGTCCGCCGGGGTCGACCGGACGGGGGTGCTCGAAGGAGAGCAGCTCGATGGCGGTTGGACCCCGCCGGAGGAACCGGGTGGTCAGCGACACGTCTGGGAGCTCGATCAGCGGGGAGTAGTCAGGGCCGACCCGATGCGACTCGGCCGCCTCGAAGCCCAGGCCTTCGCAGTAGAAGCGCACCGAACGCTCGAGATCGGTCACGCAGATGCCGAAGTGGGAGTACGTCGGAGGGTCGTTCACTCGGGCAGTCTGCTCCATGTGGCCCGGGCGTGTCCGATGTCCGTAGGCTCGCGACCGTGACACCGCAGACCCCGAACCAGGACAGCCCCGAGCGACAGACCGACTCGGGCATCGCCATCCACCCGGTCTATCGGGCCGGGGACCTGGCGGGATGGGATCCGGCGACCCAGCTCGGCGAGCCCGGGGCGTTCCCCTACACCCGTGGGGTTCACGCCAAGATGTACCGCTCGAAGCTGTGGACGATGCGCCAGTATGCGGGCTTCGGCTCGGCCGAAGCCACCAACCAGCGCTTCAAGTTCCTCCTCGACGCAGGTCAGACCGGGCTCTCGTGCGCCTTCGACCTGCCCACCCAGATGGGGTACGACTCCGACCACCCGCGCGCCGAGGGAGAGGTCGGCAAGGTCGGGGTGCCCATCGACTCGCTGGCCGACATGCGGCTCCTGATGGCCGACCTCCCCATGGACAAGGTGACGACGTCCATGACGATCAACGCCACCGGTGCCATCTTGCTGCTGCTGTACCAGCTGGTGGCCGAAGAGCAGGGGGTGCCTGCCGAGAAGATCCGAGGCACGATCCAGAACGACATCCTGAAGGAATACGTGGCGCGGGGGACCTACATCTACCCGCCGCGCCCGTCCATGCGCCTGATCGTGGACATCTTCGGCTATTGCGCCGCCAACCTGCCCAGCTGGAACACCATCTCGATCTCGGGTTACCACATCCGCGAGGCCGGTTCGACGGCGGTCCAGGAGATCGCCTTCACGCTGGCGAACGGCATCGCCTACGTGGAAGCGGCGCTCGAGGCGGGCATGGACGTGGACGCCTTCGCTCCGCGCCTGTCGTTCTTCTGGAACGCGCACAACAACCTCTTCGAGGAGGTGGCCAAGTTCCGGGCGGCTCGGCGAATGTGGGCCCGCATCATGACGGACCGTTTCGGTGCCACCGACGAACGCTCCAAGATGCTGCGCTTCCACACCCAGACGGGCGGCTCGACGCTGACCGCCCAGCAGCCGGAGAACAACATCGTCCGAGTCACCGTGCAGAGCCTGGCCGCCGCGCTGGGTGGGACCCAGAGCCTCCACACCAACGGCTTCGACGAAGCCCTGGGTCTCCCGACCACACGGGCGGCCCGCATCGCCCTGCGCACCCAGCAGATCGTCGGGTACGAGTCGGGTGTGGTCGACACGGTGGACCCGTTGGCGGGCTCTTACTTCGTGGAGTCCTTGACCGATGAGGTGGAGGCTGCCGCGACGGCCTACCTGGAGCGGATCGACGAGCTGGGCGGTGCCGTGGCGGCGATCGAGGCCCGCTTCATGCAAGAGGAGATCGAGGCGGCCGCCTACAGCGACGCCAAGGCCGTCGACGACGGGGAGAAGATCGTGGTGGGCGTCAACCGGTTCACCGACGCCGACGATGAACCGGCAGAGGTGTTCCCCATCGACGCCTCGCTCCAGCAGATCCAGATCGATCGCACCCGGTCGGTGCGGGCCGGGCGCGACCAGGCCGCCGTGGACAGGGCCCTCGCCGACATCGCCGAGACGGCGCGAGGCGAGGGCAACCTCTTGGTGCCGATGAAGGCGGCGCTGGTGCAGATGGCGACGCTGGGCGAGGTGTCCGACGTCCTGCGGGAGGTGTTCGGGGTCTACCAGCCCGGCGGCTGACCCCCGACGCTGGGGGGGGCACGCAGCCGCGAGACGGACCGCCCGTTGGGCCCCCTGTCCTGCCTTGGGGTGCTGCGTCGCGCCTTCGTCACTCGTTGTCGCGTTCTGGTTGCCTTCTGTCGCGTTCGGTTCGTGTGCCATCGCGTCGAGGAACCGTGTCCTCGGCCGGATATCGACGGGGCGTCGATGCCGTCAATCACCGGCGTCGTGGTGATGACAATTGCGCCACCACGGCCATGCCGACGAGCTTCGCGAGAGTGCGAAGAGCTGGTCGTTCTGGTTCCTTCCAGCTCCACGGGACCGTCCCGCCGCCGCTTCACATTTGCGCCGCATTTACGAGGTGATTGTGCTCTTCACCGTGGCGCGATGAGCGTCGAATGGCGCACGTCACCAAGATTTCATTGTCTTGTGCATTGGGTTTTCGAAATCCATTTGATTTCATTCGGTGCGGAGTTCCGGAAGGCAGTTGTCTCGAGTGGCGGAGGGAACCTGACATGCACGTCGATGGACGACTTCGGAGTTGGCGCCGACTTGGCACGGGTATCGCAGCGTTGGGGATCGCCACATTCGGTGTCCCGATAACGGGGATCGGAGCAGGAGTCGCCGATGCGGCAACCACGGCAACGCCAATCCAGCATCTCGTCGTGATCTTCCAGGAGAACGTGTCCTTCGACCACTACTTCGGCACCTATCCCAATGCAGCGAACATCGACGGTCAATCCTTCACCGCAAAGTCCGGGACGCCCTCGGTCAACGACCTCACTCCCACGCTGCTCTCTTCCAATCCGAATTCCTCCAACCCGAAGCGACTGGCCAACTCCCTCGCCATAGGGACCCCGGACGTCTTCACCTGCGACCAGGACCACAACTACAGCGACGAGCAAAAGGCGTTCGACAACGGGGCAATGGACAAGTTCGTCCAGACCGTCGGCACCGGGACCGGGAGCCTCCCCGGTTCGACCACAACGTGCAACGCCAACGACGTGATGGACTACTACGACGGGAACACCGTCACCGCCCTGTGGAACTACGCCCAGGACTACGCCATGAGCGACAACTCATTCGGGACGACGTTCGGACCATCCGCCCCGGGGGCGATCAACCTGGTCTCGGGTGACACCGGGGGAGTCGACACGAGCCACGAGTCAGGCACAGTAACGAGCGGCACCCCCAACGCCGACCTGACCCCGGACGGGGCCGGCGGCGACTCACTGACGAGCGACGCTCAGCCCTACTGGGACGACTGCTCGACCCGAGACGCGGTCGCCATGTCGGGCATGAACGTCGGCGACCTCCTGAACGCCGCCGGGCTCAGCTGGGGCTGGTTCCAAGGGGGCTTCCGACCCACCACCACGTTCGCCAACGCCTCGGCAGCCGTCAACCCGGGCCAGTCCTCGGCCTCCTTCACGCCGGAGGAGTTCTCTGGCAGTTTCACCGGCAAGGTCGTGCCGGCCCGCGCCAGCAACCAGGGCCTGTGCGACGCCGTGAGCCCCGTTGGCAAGGACGAGGGCGGGACAGGTCAATGGGGCTACAAGGACGACTACATCCCTCACCACGAGCCGTTCCAGTACTACGCGAGCACCGCCAATCCCCACCACCTGACCATCCCGACTGATGCCGGCGGGAACGACACTCTGGCAGGTCTCGCAACGATCGGCACGGACACGCAGTCCTTCAGCGGCGGCTACGGGGTGGGTCCTCAGTTCAACACCCCGAACCACAACTACGACACGAGCGACTTCAACCAGCTCGTGTCCCAGATCGCCCAGGGGAACCTTGCCGCCTCCGATCTTCCGGCGGTCAGCTTCCTCAAGGCACCCGGTTACGAAGATGGCCACGCTGCCTACTCGGACCCTCTCGACGAGCAGGCCTTCGTCACCCAGACCGTCAACGCCTTGGAGCAGACCCCGGATTGGTCGTCGACCGCCGTGGTCGTTTCCTATGACGACTCCGACGGCTGGTACGACCACGTCTACAGCGGGGTGACCGATCCCTCGAGTACCGAGGCCGACTTCCTCACCGGCACCGGAGCCTGCGGGTCGGGCACTCCGGTCGCCGGGCAGAACGGGCGCTGTGGCTACGGACCCCGACTGCCCCTGCTCGTGATCTCGCCCTATGCCAAGGTCAACCACGTGGACCACACCCTGACGGACCAGTCGTCGATCCTGAAGTTCATTGAGGACAACTGGCTGCAGGGTGCCCGCATCCCGGGATCCGTCGACTCGGTGGCAGGGACGATTCAGAACATGTTCGACTTTGCCCCGGGTGCCACCGACGTCGCCGGTTCCACGCCCGTCTTCCTCGACGCGACGACTGGCCAGCCGACCAGCCAGCCCCAACCGGATCTGCCCGAGACGCCGACAGTCGTGGCGCTCGGACTTGTCGGAGTGGCTGTCATGGGCAGTGGCGTGGTACTGCTGTCGGTGCGACGGCGGCGGGCGCGAGCCGCCTAGGGGCCAGACCCAGACAGGGCGCTCGTTCAGGCGCGTACCACCGGCTCGAAGTGCTCGATCACCGGAGCCGGTTCGTAGAAGTGGTGCAGCGCCGCCCTCCACTCCTCGTACGCGGGGGAGCCACGGAAACCCATCGTGTGATCCTCGAGCCGCTCCCATTCGACGAGGAACAAGAAGGCTTCGGGGCGCTCGAGGCATCGTTCGAGACGCAGGGAGACGAAGCCGGGGCTCCCCGCAATGAGCGTCTTGGCCTGTTCCATCGCGGAGACGAACTCGTCCTCGCGGCCGGGGGCCACCCGCAGGACGGCGTGTTCGGTGATCATGTCCGTTCCAGGAGCCGCTGCCGCACGGCCGGGTCGGTGGCGGCGTCGATCGCCGTCCAGGCCAGTGCCACGGCACCGTCGCGCACGGCGGCGTCGGCCGAAGTCGTCACGCTGGCGGCGGCGAATTCACGCTGGTGATTGACCGCGCCGCCCGTCTCGATCCCGATCAACGGGTGGATGGTGGGCACGGCGAGAGAGACGTTGGCCATGTCGGTCGAGAAGGTGGGCGGTGGGGCACCGGCGTCGTCCGCCTCGAAGCGCCGGCCGAGGGTCTCGGCATTGGTCCGATAGGCGCGCAGCAGGTCCGCGTCGGGCTCCATGTGCGTGTACGTCGGAGCCAGTTCCTCGTAGGTCACGGTGCAGCCGGTGGCCAGTGCACCAGCCTCGAAGCAGGCATCGACGCGGGGCCGGAGCGCGGCCAGCCCGTCCGCCGTCCGGGAGCGGACCATGTAGCGGGCGGTCACGGCCCCGGGGATGACGTTGGCAGCGTGCGGGCTCTTGGTGACGACACCGTGGATCTGGTCGCCTGGCGGGAGCTGCTGGCGCAAGAGCGCGATGGCCACCTGGGCCACGGTGAGCGCGTCTTGGGCGTTGACGCCTTTCCAGGGCGACGCCGAGGCGTGCGCCTCGCGGCCGCGGTAGTGCACGTCGTAGTGGGCGACGGCGAGGCACGTGCTGGTGAGCCGCTCCGACGGCCACGGGTGCACCATCATGGCGGCGTGGACGCCGTCGAAGGCGCCACGCTCGAGCATCAGGACCTTGCCGCCCCCGCCCTCCTCGGCGGGTGTGCCGAGCACCCGCACCGAGAGGTCGAGCTCCGAGGCCACGGCGGCCAAAGCCAGGCCCGCGCCCACGGCGGTGGCCGCGATGATGTTGTGGCCACAGGCGTGCCCGACGTCGGGAAGCGCGTCGTACTCGGCGCACACGGCCACGACGAGCTCGCCGTCACCGGCACGCGACTCGAGGGCGGTCGGGAGCTCGTACACGCCTTCGTCGACGCTGAGTCCCCCCGAGCGGAGGGCTTCGGCCACGGCGTGCGCCGAACGCGTCTCCTCGAAGCACAGCTCAGGGCTGTCGTGGAGAGCGTGGCTCAGCGCGACCAGTCCTGGGAGGTTCTCGTCGACGACCGCGGCTGCTGCCGCCTTGGCCGACGATGCGGCAGCCGGCCCGGGTGTCACCTACCCGATCACCGCCGTCACTCGATCACGGCCACGATGTCGCCGGCGCCCACCGAATCGCCGGCGCTCACCCTGACCTCCTTGACCACACCTTCCTTCTCGGCCGCCACGGCGTTCTCCATCTTCATGGCCTCGAGGATGCACACCGACTGCCCGACCTCGACGACGTCGCCCTCGGCCACCAGAACCTTGACGATCGTGCCCTGCATGGGGACCGCCACCTCGCCCGATCCGCTCCCCGCCGTCGAGGTGGTGGCAGACCGCTTGGGCCGGGCGGACGGACGCCCGGGCGCGGCCACCGTGCCGAGGTCGGGCACCCAGAGCTTGAGCGAGAAGCGCCGGCCGTCGACCTCGGCGGTCACGTCCCGCAATACGGTGGGCACCTCCTCGTCCTGCGGGGCGGGCGCTTCGCCCGCTCCATGGTCCACGGAGAGTCCGCTGAGGTCGAGGACGTCCTCCACCCATTTCGTCGAGTGCTTGGCCGTGGCGAAATCCTCGTGGGAGAGGATGATCTCGTCCGCCGGGAGCGTCGTCGCCACCCCCGAGATGCGGGTCTCGGCGATGGCGCGCAGCATCCGCCGGCGAGCCGCCTCGCGATCGGGTGCCCAGACGATCAGCTTGGCGATCAGGTTGTCGTAGTACTGCGACACGGTGTCACCGGCGTCATAGCCTGCGTCGAGCCGGACGCCGGGACCGGCGGGTTGGTGGAACGCCGTCAACGTGCCCGGAGAGGGGGAGAAGCGCCCGCCGCTGGGATCTTCGGCGTTGATGCGGATCTCGATGGCGTGCCCCCTCCGCTCGATCTTCTCCTGGGTCAAGTCGAGCGGCTCGCCCGAGGCGATCCTGATCTGCCACGCGACCAGGTCGAGGCCGGTGACGAGCTCGGTGACCGGGTGCTCGACCTGGAGGCGGGTGTTCATTTCGAGGAAGTAGAACTCGCCGTCCTGGTAGAGGAACTCCACGGTGCCGGCGTTGTGGTAGCCGCAAGCCTCGGAGACCTTGACTGCGGCGGCACCCATGGCCTGGCGGATCTGGTCGGGGAAGTCGGGAGCAGGGCTCTCTTCGACCAGCTTTTGGTGGCGGCGCTGAGCCGAGCAGTCGCGCTCGCCCAGCCACAGGGTGGTGCCGTGCTGGTCGGCCAGCACCTGCATCTCGATGTGACGTGGCCACTCGAGGTAGCGCTCGGGATAGATCTCGGGACGTCCGAAGTAGGCCTGCGCCTCCCGGGCGGCCGATTCCATGGCCTCGGCCGCCTCGTCCGGGCCGGAGACCACCTTCATGCCGCGTCCGCCTCCGCCGTAGGCGGCCTTGATGGCGACCGGCCAGCCGTACTCCTCCCCGAACGCGACCACCTCGTCGGAGGAAGTGAGCGGCTCGGAGCGGCCCGGGACCCCGGCAACGCCCGCCCTCTCGGCGGCCAACCGCGAGCTGATCTTGTCCCCCATCACCTCGATCGCCTCTGGGGGCGGTCCGATGAAGGTCACGCCGCGATCAGTGATGGCGCGGGCGAAGTCGGTGTTCTCCGAGAAGAAGCCGTAGCCCGGGTGGACGCCGTCGGCGCCGCTTCTCTCAATGGCGTCGAGGATGGCGTCGGTGTTGAGGTAGCTCTCGGCCGCCGTCTCACCCCCGAGCGCATAGGCCTCGTCTGCCATGCGCACGTGGAGCGCGTCTCGATCGAGGTTCGAGTAGACGGCCACGGTGGGAATGCCCAGCTCCCGACACGTCCGGATAACCCGGACGGCGATCTCTCCTCGGTTCGCAATCAGGATCTTCTGGAGCACGCCGACCTTTCCTCTCAAGCTGGGCCCTCACAATTGCACGCGCCGTAAGGTGTGTGCCATGTGGGGCGGTGGCTGGGACATCGAGTGGCTCGAGGAAGTCGACTCCACCAACAGCCACCTGCGGGAACGGGCCCGACGGGGCGCTCCCGAGGGCCTGGTCGTCGTCGCCGAGCACCAGACGGCGGGGCGCGGGCGGCTCGACCGACGCTGGGAGTCGCCCCCAGGGGCCAATCTACTGGCCTCCGTCCTGCTCAGACCCCACATGTCGGGCCCCGACGTCCATCTGTGCACCGGTGCCGTTGCCCTGGCTGCCGCCGAAGCATGCCAGGCCGTGGCAGGTGTCGAGCCCGAGCTGAAGTGGCCCAACGACCTCGTCGTGGAGGGATCCAAGCTGGCCGGAATTCTCGCCGAGGCCGAGTTCACCGGCGGAGAGCTCACCGCCGTGGTGGTCGGGATCGGCCTCAACGTGGCCTGGCCGGGTCCAGCGGGGGCCGGCGGCACCTGCCTGGACGACCTCAGAGGTGACGCCGGCCCCGTCGACCGCAAGCTCCTGCTCGAAGGCCTGCTGAGTGCGCTCACTCCGTGGCGCACCCAGCTCGACGACGCCGATGGGCGGGTCACACTGGCCGGCGAGATTCGCCGCCGCTGTGGCACGCTCGGTCACGAGGTGCGGGTCATGCTGGCGGGAGAGGAGCTCTCCGGACGGGCCGCCACGGTTGACGACCAGGGGTGTCTCGTTGTCGAGACCGCGGCGGGATTGCGCATCGTCAGCGCCGGCGACGTGATCGAGCTGCGCAGACCATCCTGAGGAGCCGGGAGCCCGCGGCTAACATGAGCTGCGCTATGCGCCTTCTCATCACGGGAGGTGCCGGTTTCATCGGGTCGAACTTCGCCCGGTACTGGGTCGAGCAGCACCCAGAGGACCACGTTGTCGTCTACGACGTGCTCACCTACGCCGGCAACCGACCCAACCTCTCGGACATTGAGGACCGGATCGCCTTCGTCCAGGGCGACATCTGCGACGGCCCGGTCGCCGAAAAGGCGTTGCAAAGTGAGGAGATCGACACGATCGTCCACTTCGCCGCCGAGTCACACAACTCTCTCGCGGTTCTCAACCCAGGACTGTTCTTTCAGACCAATGTGATCGGGACCCAAACCATGCTGGAGGCGGCCCGCCAGGTGGGTGTCAACCGCTTCCACCACGTCTCGACCTGTGAGGTGTACGGGGACCTCCCCCTCGACACGGACGACGTCTTCACCGAGGACTCGCCCTACCGGCCGCGGACCCCGTACAACGCCTCGAAGGCCGGCGCCGACCATGCCGTGAGGGCCTACGCCGAGACGTACGGCCTGCCGATCACGATCACCAACTGCGCCAACAACTACGGCCCCTTTCAGTTCCCCGAGAAACTGATCCCGCACTTCTGCGCGCTCGCACTCGACGATCAGCCCCTGACGCTGTACGCCAGCACGGAGAACCGCCGCGAGTGGCTCCACGTGATCGACCACTGCACGGCAATCGACGCCGTGCTGGCCCGTGGTCGGGTGGGGGAGACGTACCACGTCGGCAGTGGCGTCGAAGCGTCGATCATGGAGGTGGCGGACCGCATCCTCGCCTCGCTCGGCAAACCGGAGTCGCTCAAGACGATCGTCCCGGATCGCCCCGGTCACGATCGTCGGTACGTCCTCGATGCCTCGAAGTTGCGCGACGAACTGGGCTGGGCGCCCTCGGTCAACTGGGAAGAGGGCCTCGCCGACACGGTGTCGTGGTACGCGGAGCACCGGGATTGGTGGGAGCCGCTTCTGGCCCGGGTCCCAGTGGCGGAGGGGGCCTGGGGAAACGGAGCCGGCGGAGCCGGCTGACCCGTGCGGATCCTCATCACCGGGGCCAACGGACAACTCGGGCGCGACCTGCAGGACGCGCTGGCCGGTCGGGTCCCCGACGGCGGGCGGCGGTGTGCCCTGTTCGGCCCGGAGGGGGAACGCCCCGGTCTCGCACACGAGATCCTGGCAACCGACATCGACACCCTGCGGGTCGAGGACCGTGACGCCGTTCAGCCCCTGTTCGGCGAGTTCCGCCCCGAACTGGTGTTCCACTGCGGGGCGATGACCGCGGTGGACCTCTGCGAGACGGAGGTGGACCTGGCCTTCGCCGTCAACGCCGTCGGCACCCGCAACATCGCAGAGGCGGCGGCAGATGTCGGGGCGCACGTGGTCTACGTGTCCACCGACTACGTGTTCGACGGTACCGCCGAGCGCCCCTACCGGGAGTGGGACACGCCCTGCCCCGCATCCGTGTACGGGATGTCCAAGTTGGCCGGCGAGCGCGAGTGCCGGCCCGGCACGACCATCGTTCGCACGAGCTGGTTGTGCGGGGCCCACGGCGCCAACATGGTCGTCACGGCGCTCCGCCTCGCCGGCGGCGAGGGCGAGCTGCGATTCGTCGACGACCAGCACGGGTCCCCGACGTTCACCGCGGATCTGGCGCCCGCCATCGTGACGCTCGGGCTGGGACGCCGGCCCGGGACCTTCCACGTCACCAACAGCGGCGCCACCACATGGTGGGATTTCGTGCGGGCGGTGCTGGCCGAGGCGGGGGCAGATCCCGAGCGTGTCGTCCCCATCCGCACCGCGGACCTCGACCCGCCCCGCCCCGCTCCGCGTCCCGCCTTCTCCGTTCTCGACAACATGGCATTGCGCCTGCTCGGGCTGCCGACGCTCCCCGACTGGCGCGACGGCCTCTCGCGTCTGGTCGCCGCCCTGGGGTCGGACACGGGGGTGGCCCGGTCATGACGAGGAGCTCTTGACGCCGACGACGATCGGTGCCGTTGTGGTCGACCACGACTCGGGGCCACTGCTGGAGATGTGCGTCCGTTCCGCGTTGAGCGACGGCGCAGCGCCGGTCATCGTGGTCGAGAACGGCGCGCCACGGAGCGCCGGCACCGCTCTCTCGGATCTCTTGGACGAGCGGCCGGCACCCCCCGTGCGGATCGTACGTCCCGGCCGCAACGTCGGGTTCGGGGCCGGGGTCAACCGCGGGCTGGCCGCGTTGGCCGGCGAGACATCATCTCCGGACTACGTCCTCGTCTCGAACCCCGACCTCGAGCTACACCCCGGCGCGCTGCCGGAGCTGCGCGGCATCCTCGACTCCCACCCGGCTTGGGCCCTCGTCGGGCCGCGGCTCTTCACGGAAGCGGGCACCGTCTATCCGTCGGTGCGTCGCTTCCCGTCGTACGTCGACGCCGCCGGGCACGCCCTGCTGGCCGTGTTCGCGCCGGAGAATCCCTTCACCCGGCGGTACAACCCCGGCACGCCCGAGGGCGACGTCGTCAGCCAAGCCGATTGGGTCTCGGGATCCTGCTTCCTGGCCCGTCGTCGTGCCCTCGAGGAGTTGGGGGGATTCGACGAGTCGTATTTCATGTACGCCGAGGACATGGACCTGTGCTGGCGGGCCCACCAGGCCGGGTGGGGGGTGGGCTTTGCCGGGACCGCCGCCGCCACCCACATCCAGGGGGTCAGCACCGCCCGACACCCGTACCGAATGATGGTGGCCCACCACCGCTCGGCCCTCCGCTTCGCCGTGCGCACGACCCGCGGCTGGCGCAGGGCCGTTCTGCCACTGGTGGTGCTCGTCCTCGGGATGCGCATGGCGATGGCGACCGTTCGCCTGGCCGTCCCTCGCTGACCCGTGCGGCGGCGCCGGGCCCACGGTGGGCTGTTCGCCAGGTGCTCGACCTCGGCCACCGCCGTGCTGGCCGTCGCGGCGTGTCTCGTGGTCAGTGCGAGCTCCGGCGCAGGTGCAGGATCACTCCAGCCGCGGGTGCGCGTCGAGCCTCAGGTCACCTTCACCCTGCCACGGGCCTCTGCCGGGTGCGGCGGTGTCACGCCCTGGCCGGCCGGAGGAGAGCGGATACCCCTCACCGTCAGCACGGTGGCCGGCCAGGTGGCCGAGTCAGTGAACGTCTGCATCGGTGGCCGGGGTCCGTTCCCCTTCGTCCTCGACACCGGAGCGGGGCAGTCGACCATCGACGCCGGCCTGGCCGGGCGCCTGCACCTCGCTCGGGCGGGGACCCCCCTGGTCTTCGCAGGGGTCGGGTGCACGGGAGTCGCCCGACCGGTCTCTGTCAGCTCCTGGTCGGTCGAGGGGGTTGGCCTGGCCCCCCAGCAACTCACGTCGGCGACCCTGCCCCAGATGGGTGGACGGGGAGAGCCAGTGGGTCTGTTGGGCTCCGACGTGCTTTCGCGCTTCGGGGCGGTCCGTGTCGACTTCGCTGCGGACGCACTCGTGCTGCCCGGTCCCGAGGGATCCCCTCTGACGTCCACCGCGCCGGTGACCGGGCCGACCCACCCACCTCCCGCCGCCTTGACCGGGGGTGACGGCACCACTGTGCCCCTGACGGTGGATCCGGGCCGTGGCAACGTCTCGCTCAGCGTGTCCGTGCACCTCGGCGGTGGGCCACAGCGGCCCTTCGTGGTCGATACGGGGACCTCACAGACCGTCGTCTCGACCGCCCTCGCACGGACTCGGGCGTTGGCACCGACCAACCTGGCCCAGCGCCAGGCCACCGTGTGCTCGGTCATCACCGTCCCACTGGTGCACAGCGGTCCATGGTCCTTGCCCGGTGTGGCGCTGGTTCCCCAGCTGGTCGGCACCACGGTGTTCGGAACGCTCGGAAGCGGTGTTCAGGGCCTGTTGGGTTCCGACGTCCTCAAGCGGTTCGGCTGGGTCGTCCTGGACTACCGCGGCGCCCAGATGGTGGCCGGGTGAGCTCCGCGTAGCGGTAGCAGGTCACGAGGTGGTCGTTGACGAGGCCCGCGGCCTGGAGGTGGGCGTAGCACACGGTGGGGCCGACGAAACCGAAGCCTCGTCGCTTGAGGTCCTTGCTGAGCGACTCGGATTCCGGCGAGTTCGCCGGGAGCTGGTCGGTCCGCTGCCAGCGGTTGACCACGGTGGTGCCGCCCACGAAACTCCAGATGTAGTCGTCGAAGGACCCGAATTCCTCCTGCACCCGGAGGAAGGCTCGGGCATTGCGCACCGTGGCTTCGACCTTGGCCCGGTTCCTGATGATGCCTGGGTCCGCCAACAGCCGCTCCACCCGGGCGGGGGTGAAGCGGGCGACCCTGGCGGGGTCGAAGTTGGCGAACGCCTTGCGATAACCGGTCCGCCGATTGAGGATGGTGGACCAGCTCAAACCGGCTTGTGCGCCTTCGAGGACGAGGAACTCGAAGTGGACGGCATCGTCGTGGACCGGGACACCCCACTCGGTGTCGTGGTAGGTCGACATGGCGGGGCCGCCGCCGGCCCATTCGCAGCGCACGGGCTCACTCACGCCACGCCACGCTAGGCCGGCGTCGGACCTTCGGCCGTCCCGCATGGGGAAGATCTGGGGATTGCCGCTCGGCGCGCTGGGGATGAACCAAGAAAGGTGGGGAGAACGTCTGGATTTCGCGAGAACCCATTGACCTCGAGCAGCGCGAAGCGCAACCTGTCCTCAGTTCGGAGACGAAAGCCCACCGAACCTCAAGCGAGCACCGAAAGGTAGGAGCGAGGGAAGCCAGAAGGCGAGCCGCAAGGTGAGCCGGACGGAAGCCGAGTGAACGCTGCAAGGCGGGAAACGAGGGATGGGAGCGGGCCCCGCGAGGGGATCGTGACCGGAGTGGGCAGGAAGCTCTGTACTGCGATGGTCCGTGGTGTGCACGGTGGCTTCCCTGGAGCTGCCGGGCCGGCCCGGGCGGGGGTTGTCCGACACGACCCCGGCGCGGCGCCAGCGGGGCATCGCCGACGTGGCCCCGAGGAGCACGGGAGGCTTCGGCCGAACGGTTACTCGGGGTTGCGTCGCGTCCGGGGGCCGATGCCGCACGGCCTGGCGGACCCGCGGACGAGGGCCTTGCGCTCAGCCCAGCGAGGGCCAAAGACGCGCCGCGCGCTCGCCGGCCGCCACCTGCCGGTTGAGCTCGTCCTGGACCAGTGACAGGTCGTCGGGGTGGGTGACCCCGACACAGCGACCGTGGGCGGGCAGCACGTCGAACCTCGAGCTCGTGAGAGACCGGGCGACCACTTCGGGGAGGAGGACCTCGGACTCCTCGGAGGCGTCGGTGGCGGCCTCCATCGCCTGGTTCAAGATGGCGTGGAAGGCCGGGGTGAATCCCCACAGGTTCATCGACACTCGGACATCGGGGGAGAGCAGGGTCGGCTCGCGGCCGTCATCCGCTTCGAACCCCCCGTCGGGGGTGGCGCGGACCTGTCGGCGCTCGTCGACCCCGGCCAGACGACCGTCGTCGGTCACCCTGCAGACGCCACGGGTGACGGGAGAGAACCCGACCACCGCATCGGCCAGCCGGTAGCCCACCAGCGCGCTCGTCCCGCCATGGGTCCTCAGGTGCTCGGCCAACAGAGCGCAGGCGGCGCGGCCGTAGACGTCGTCGGCGTTGCCGACGCCGTAGGGGGTGTCGCTCACGTGCTCGGAGGCGCACAGGACGGCGTGCACGGTGCCGAGCGGGGAGGGTTGCAGGGCGAACCGCACGTCGACAGCGGTGGGCCAGGTGTGCTCGACGTGGTAGCGGATGGCCGGTCCGGTGGCCGGACTCAGGACGAGCACGATGGTGCCGAACCCGCCGGCGAGCGCGTCGGAAGCCACGAGGTCGATGACGGCCTCACCGTTGGGGCCCACCGGGGCCAACGGCTTGCAACCGCCGTAGCGCCGGGCCCGACCCGCCGCCAGGATGACGAGGGGGAGCGGCCTCTCGATCGCCTCGCCGCTCACGCGTCCCATCGCAGGACTGCGCTGGCCCAGGTCATTCCCCCGCCGAATCCGCTGAGGAGGAGGTGGTCACCGTGGTGCACGCGCCCCGCGTCGATGGCGTCGCACAGCGCGATCGGGATCGACGCGGACGAGGTGTTCCCGTAGCGGTCGATGACGACCGCAGTGCGGTCCAGGGGTATGCCGAGACGTTGGCAGGCGGCCACGATGATGCGCAGGTTGGCCTGGTGCGGCACCAGGAGCGTGACGTCCTCCGGTCCGAGTCCCGCGTCGGCCAGGGCCCGTTCCGCCGACTCCACCACAACCCGTACGGCGCGGCGGAAGACCTCCTTGCCGTCCATGAACAAGGTGCCGCCGTGAGGACAGGTGAGCAGGTGCTTGAGGGACCCGTCCGAGTTCATGTTCCAGCTGAGCAGGCTCCCCGGACCTTCGACCGGCTCCACCACGACGGCTCCGGCGCCGTCGGCCACGATGACGGCGATCTTGCGATCGTCCATGTCGGTGATCCGGGTGAGGGTCTCGGATCCGATCAGGAGGATCGGACCGGACCCGACGGCGATCAGCCCCGCCGCCGTGACCAGGCCGTAGACGAACCCCGAGCACGCAGCGTTGATGTCGAAGGCGCCACCGCGGCTGCCGATGGCGTGCTGCACCGTCGGCGCGGTGCCCGGGACGATGTCGTCGGGTGTCGTGGTGGCCAGCACCAGATTCTCGATCTCTTCGGGACTCCGTCCGGCGCGGTCGAGCGCGCGGAGCGCCGCCTCGGTGGCCAGTCCCGAGGTGGTGCCACCGACGTGACGCTCGCGGATCCCTGTGCGCTCGACGATCCACTCGTCGCTGGTGTCGAGGGTGACGGCAAGGTCTTCGTTCGTGACCACCTTGGCGGGAACTGCCATGCCCCAGCCGGTGACCCGGATCCCCTTCATGCCGGGGATCCGGTGCGGACCGCGTGGATGCAGACAATGCCGGCGTCCCCGTAGATGATGCCGCCCGTATTGATCGCAACCCCGGTGCGCGCGGCGTCCACCTGGCGATTCCCGGCACGTCCCCGGAATTGCGTGGCGAGCTCGACGACCTGGGCCAATCCCGTGGCACCGAGCGGGTGTCCCCGTCCGACCAGGCCTCCGCTCGGGTTCACGACCAGACCCGGGGTGTCGACTCGGGTCGTGCCGGCCTCGGTCGCCGGCCCGGCCTCACCCGGTGAGAAGAAGCCGAGGGACTCGAGCGCGTAGAGCTCCTCCGCCGAGGTGGCGTCGTGCAACTCGACGATGTCGACCTCCTCGGGCCCGAACCCGAACGTTTCCCAGGCGCTCTGTGCCACCTGCGTCAACCGATCGTGGTAGTCGAGCACGCCGTTGCCCGATCGGGCCACGGACCCGACGATGCGCGGGGCCGTGGCCGGCGCATCCACGGAGGGCCCGCCGAGGAGCACGGCGGCAGCTCCATCGGTGAAGGAGCTGCACATGAGGCGCCTGAGGACGCCGGCCACCTTCGGGGAGGCCAGGACCTCGTCGATGGTCACCCGCCGTTGGAACTGCGCACGGGGATTTCGGAACGCATGGTCGAAGGCCTTCGCCGCGGCGGCGGCGATCTGGCGCAGCGTCGTGCCCGACTCCGACACGAGCCGTCGTGCCCAGGCGTTGTTGAGGCCCATGAGGATGCTGCCCGCCGGGTTGTCGGGATCGTGTCCGCGTGCGTGGAGATCCTTGCGGTATTCCACGGGCAGGCCGTCCTCGATGCCGGCGATGGTCTCGGCGCGGTCACCGGTCCACATCTTCTCGACGCCGAGAGCCAGTACCGGGCGGTCCCCCGCGGTGGCGGCCATGGTCGCCAGGTGCAGGGCCGAACTCCCACCCGCACACGAGTTGTCGACGTTGACGATGGCCGCCTCGGTGAAGCCGACCTTGCGCAGCCAGCTCTGCCCGCGCATGCAGCCCTGATCGCTCAGGCGCCCGGCCATGGCGTTACCCACGACCACCAGTCCCAGCTCGTGGGGCGACACGCCGGCGTCACCGAGCGCCTCGAGCGCCACCTCGTAGGCCATGGTGTCGAGGGCGAGGTCCCTCCGGCTCATGTCGGTCATGCCTGTGCCCAGGATGGTCACGTCTGTCGAGCTCATGTTCGGGCTCCTGTCAGCACAGGTTGCTCGTGTGAGGCGAACGCCTGACGGAGCAACCTGAAATGGTCCACTGCCCGCGAGCCGGTCATCATGACCACGATGTGACGCGCCCCCGCCTCCGCGTACTCGTGCAGCCCGGCCGAACAGGTCTCGGGCGTCCCGGCCACCAGGTGGCGGCGGAATGCCTTGGTGGGGAGGCGGTAGAGCTCGGACAGCCACAGCGCACCCATCTCGGGGGCCTCCGCGTCATCGCCGATGCAGGCGAAGACCACCACCGCGGCCTCGACGGCGCCGGGGTCGCGCCCGAGCGCGGCCGTCTCCGCCCGCAGGACGGACAACGATGTGGCGTACTGATCGGCCGTCACGAACAGGGGGACCCACCCGTCGCCGACGCGTGCGGTCCGCCGGATCGCCGCGGGGCTGCCTCCCCCGAACCAGAGTGGAATCCGACTCGACCGGGGTTCTTGGACGTAACCGGGTGGGGCCGGGGCAGCATCGGGCTCCGACCACGCCTCGTGGAGGACGGCGACCGAGTCGTCCATCGTCCGGCCCCGATGCCCGAACTCGGCTCCGGCCCGTCGGTACTCGTCGGGGTGGCTGCCGACGCCCAGGCCGAGGACGAACCGGCCACCGGAGAGTCGCTGGAGGGCGGTGGCCTGCTTGGCCACCGCGGCCGGTTGGCGCAGAGGCAGCTGGAGCACGCAGGTGCCCAACATGGCCCGGTTCGTCGCGGTCGCCGCCACGGCCAGGGTCGTCAACGGCTCAGCGATCGGGTGGGGCCAGAAGAGATGATCGATCGCCCAAAGGGAGTCGGCGCCGGTCCCCTCGGCATTGCGACACAGGTCGGCGATCTCCTCGGCCGTCCCGGTACTACCATTGGTATTACCCCGGTCGATTGAGTGTTCTCCCAGCGTGGTGGTGGGGAGGACCATCCCGAGTGTGGGCTCGTGCGAACCGCATCCTACCGGGGTCACACCGACATATTACGCCAGTGGGGGGACCGTCTGCCTATTTCTGTGTCGGCCGGTCGACCGGCGTGGGTTCGGGCGCTCCTTGCCCCTGCGGCACGGCGTCGAGCACGGCGACCGTGCAGCGGGCGTCGCAGACGGCGTGGCCTTCGTCGTCGGTCAGCGCGATGTGCCAGACCTGGATGGTCCGCCCCACCCGCACGGGTGTGGCCTGGGCCGTCAGGTGCCCGTCGCGCACGGCGCGCAGGTGGCTGGCGTTGAGCTCGATCCCGACGACGTTGCGTCCAGGTCCGGCGGCCAGCAAAGCCCCGTAACTGGCCGCCGACTCGGCGAGCAGCGCGGACACGCCACCGTGGAGGAGCCCGTGGGGCTGGTGGACCCGCCAGTCGACCGGAAGCCGCATGACGACGCGCTCGGGGCCGGCCTCGAGCGTCTCGATGCCGAACACGTCGTGCACCGTGCGCGGACGTGCCCCGGCCGGTTCGACGGAATCGGGTGTCGGCGGTGTCGGCACGGCGGGATGTTAACGGGGTACGGGTAGCCTGAGATCGTGGCCGGGGTGGTCGACCTGCGGAGCGACACGGTCACTCAACCGACGCCGGCCATGCGACGCGCCATGGCCGAGGCGACCGTCGGCGACGACGATTACCGCGAGGACCCGACGGTGCGGGCGCTCGAGGAAGCCTTCGCCGAACGAGTGGGGAAGGCGTCTGCACTGTTCGTTCCGTCGGGCACGATGGCGAACCAGATCGCCCTCCGTGTGCTGTCCCGGCCGGGCACCGCCGTCGTCGCCGGACGCCGCCAACACGTCGTGGCCTACGAGCGTGGAGCGGCGGCCCTCAACTGCGGCGTGCAGTTCGTCGAGGTCGACGACGCCGACGGGACCGTGCGCCACGACGACGTGCGCCGGGCCCTGGCGGGCGCCGCCTACCACCTCCCCGCCGCGTCGCTCGTCTGTATCGAGAACACGCACATGGCCGCGTCGGGAGCGGTGTGGTCCCCAGACGCTCTGCAGGCACTGGGTGCCGCGGCGAAGGGCGTTCCCGTGCACCTCGACGGGGCCCGGTTGTTCAACGCCGAGGTGGCCACCGGGACGCCCGCAGCCGACCTGGCCTCCGTCGCCACCACCGTCACGTGCTGTCTCTCCAAGGGCCTGTGCGCCCCCGTGGGTTCGGTCCTCGCCGGGGAGCCCGAGGTGATCGCCGAGGCCCGGGAGGCCCGCAAGCGGCTCGGCGGGGGCATGCGCCAGGCGGGAGTGCTGGCGGCACCCGGACTCGTCGCGTTGGGGCACATGGTCGAGCGCCTCGCCGACGATCACGCCCGTGCCGCCCGGTTGGCCGAAGCGGTGGCGCTGCGTTGGCCCTCGTGCGGTCTCGATCCCGCCTCGGTGCGCACGAACATCGTGGTGTTCGATCATCGGGCCCCGGGTGCCCTTCTGGCGCACCTTGAGGACAATGGTGTGCTTGCCCACGCCATCGCGCCCGGGAGGGTTCGTCTGGTCACCCACCACGACGTCGACGACGACGGGATCGAGCGGACCCTGGCCGCGTTGGCCGACGCCCCCGACGGCGACCGGCGCGGCGACACGACCTGACCGAGGGTTCGGTACCGGATCGCCGCCCCCTACGCTGCATCGCATGTCCACGCGACTCACCCTGATGGCGGTCCACGCCCATCCCGACGACGAGGCGATCGGCACGGGCGGGATCCTGGCCCGATACTCCGGAGAGGGCGTGCGCACCGTGCTGGTCACCTGCACCAACGGAGAGCTCGGCGACGCGCCCGGGAGTCTCAAGCCCGGTGACCCGGGACACGACGAATCCGTGGTCGCCCCCCTCCGCCGTGGCGAGCTCGAGGCCAGTTGCAAGGTCCTAGGCGTCGACCACCTCGAGCTGTTGGGCTACCACGACTCGGGCATGCAGGGCTGGCCGCAGAACGATGCGCCGAGATCCTTCTGGCGCACCCCTGTCGAGGAACCGGCGGGGCGCCTGGCCGACCTGATGCGCACGTACCAGCCACAGGTCGTGGTCACCTACGACGAGAACGGCTTCTACGGTCACCCCGACCACATCCAGGCGAATCGGATCACCCACGCCGCCCTGGGCGAGTGCGGGATCCCGGCCAAGCTGTACTACACGGCCGTGCCGCGCTCGAGCCTCCGCGGCTTGCGTGAAGTCCTCGAGCAGGCCGGAATCGAAGGTCCCGGTGAGGTGGCCGAGAACCCCGATTTCGGGACGCCCGACGAGCTCGTGACCACGACGATCGACGTCCGGGCGGTGGCGGGGCGCAAGTACGCGTCGCTGGCGGCCCACGCCAGCCAGAGCGAGAACATATTCTTCCTGCAGATGGGCGAGGAGCTCTTCTCCACCCTGATGGGGGTGGAGAGCTTCGTGCGCGCCGTCGACACCACCGGCGCGCCGGTTCCCGAGGACGATCTGTTCGCCGGACTGCGCTGACACCGGGGACTGCCCGACCGAGCGGCCGGCGTCCGCGGACATCCCTCCGGGGGGTTCGCCCGTATCCCCTCTCGTGGGAGAATCGCGTGTGTCCGTAGGCGGGCTGTCCGACGAGGCTCTCATGGCGGCGCTGGCGCTGGGGGAGAACTCGGCTGCCGTCACATTCGTCCGTAGATACCAACGTCGGGTCTTCGGCTTGGCCTATTCCATGGTCGGCGACACCGGGGTGGCAGAGGACGTGGCGCAGGAAGCCATGCTCCGCGTCTGGCGCCATGCCCCGGTCTTCGACCCGAGGCGGGGATCGGTGGCCTCCTGGGTCCTCACCATCACGCGCAACCTGGCCATTGACGCCCTGCGCTTGCGGCGTGCCGTACCGACGGACCCCGACGACTTCGCCGCTGCAGCGGGCGTGGGTAGCGGGCGCGACCCCGAAGACGTGGCGAGGAATGTCGATGCCCGACGGATCGTGCGGGACGCGCTCCGTGTGCTCCCCGCCGAGCAACGGCGCGCCGTCGTGCTGGCGGCGGTCTACGGGCGAACGGCCCAGGAGATCAGCGACTCCGAGGGGATTCCCCTGGGGACCGCCAAGACGAGGATCCGGACAGCTCTCATGCGGTTGCGGTCCGCGGTCGAACCGATGGAGGCAGATCGGTGAGCGACGACGAGCGGCAGCGTCCGTGCAACGAGGGCGCCGACGAGTTGGCCGAGCTCGCCCTGGGCGTCCTCACCGGCCGTGAGCGCGCCAGGGTGCTCGTGCACGCGGAGTCGTGTCCACATTGCCGCGGCGACCTCGAGGTGCTGTCCCGGGTGGCGGACTCCGTCGTGTTGGCCGCGCCGGAGGTGGAACCCCCGATGGGATTCGAGGTGCGTCTCTTCGAACAGATGGGCTTGGCCGGCACGGCTTCGCCGCACCGCCGCTTCGGGCACTCCCGACGGGTGGCGGCCGCGGCGATCGCCGCGGCCGTGGTTCTCGGGGCCCTGGGCGCGGGAGTGGCGCTGACTTCGTCATCGCACCCTCCGATGGCGAGCTCGATCGCGCGCGGGGGGATCACCTCGGCGGCACTGACTGGGGGCGGCAGGACCATCGGTCATGTGACCATCGACGGGGCGAAGCGATGGATGTCGATGACGCTGGCCGACTCCTCCGTGCACGGCACCGTCCAGTGCGTCGTGGTGACCGACGACGGTGTCGTGCACCACGTCGGCACCTTCGTCGCCGAGGCCGGTTACGGGGCGTGGATCGCCCGGCTCCAGGTCGACCCCGCACGGGTGCGGTCCGCCGAGTTGGTGTCCGCCGAGGGGGCGGTGATCGCCACCGCGTCGCTGAGCTGAGCCTGGATCAGTACCGGTAGGTGTCCGGCTTGTACGGACCCTCGACAGGGACGCCGATGTAGTCCGCCTGCTCCGGACGGAGCGTGGTGAGCTTCACTCCCAGCGCGTCGAGATGCAGGCGCGCCACCTTTTCGTCGAGGTGCTTGGGCAGGACGTAGACCTCGTTCACGTACTGGCCGGTCTGTGTGAACAACTCGATCTGCGCCATGGTCTGGTTGGTGAACGAATTGGACATCACAAAACTCGGGTGTCCGGTCGCGTTGCCGAGGTTGAGCAATCGACCTTCGGACAGGACGATCACCGCATGCCCGTCGGGGAACACCCACTTGTCGACCTGCGGCTTGATGTGCACCCGTTCGACGCCGGGGATCCGGGCCAGGCCGGCCATGTCGATCTCGTTGTCGAAGTGGCCGATGTTGCCGACGATGGCCTGGTGCTTCATGGCCGCCATGTGCTCAGCGAGGATGATGTCCTTGTTGCCCGTCGTGGTGATGACGATGTCGGCCTCGGGAAGGATGTCCTCCAGCGTCGTGACCTGAAAGCCCTCCATGGCCGCCTGGAGCGCGCAGATCGGGTCAACCTCGGTCACGACGACCCGTGCACCCTGCCCGGCCAGCGACTGCGCGCAGCCCTTTCCGACGTCGCCGTAGCCGCACACGACCGCCACCTTGCCGCCGATCAGCACGTCCGTGGCCCGATTGATCCCGTCGATCAGCGAGTGGCGGCACCCGTACTTGTTGTCGAATTTGGACTTGGTCACCGAATCGTTGACGTTGATGGCGGGGAACAGGAGCTCGCCCTTGCGGGCCATGTCGACCAGCCGGTGCACGCCCGTCGTGGTCTCCTCGGTGACGCCCAAGATCCCGTTGGCCATGGACGTCCAGCGACCAGTGTCCTCGGCGAGGGTTCGGCCGAGGAGCGCAAGCACGACCGCCAGCTCCTCGGACTCGGCGGTCGAGGGGTCGGGGACCGCTCCTGCCTTCGCGTACTCGACACCCTTGTGCACGAGCAAGGTGGCGTCGCCGCCGTCGTCGAGGATCATGTTGGGCCCCGCCTCACCGGGCCAGAAGAGCGCCTGCTCCGTGCACCACCAGTACTCCTCGAGGGTCTCTCCCTTCCACGCGAAGACCGGGATCCCCCTCGGCTCCTCGACCGTGCCGTCGGGACCGACTGCGACCGCGGCCGCCGCGTGGTCCTGGGTGGAGAAGATGTTGCAGCTGGCCCAACGCACCTGGGCGCCAATGGCGGTCAATGTCTCGATCAGCACAGCCGTCTGCACGGTCATGTGCAGGGAGCCGGTCACCCGAGCACCGGCCAGGGGCTGGGCGGCGGCGTACTCGGCTCGCATCGCCATGAGGCCGGGCATCTCGTGCTCGGCCAGTTCGATCTCCCGGCGGCCGAACGCGGCCAGGGTGAGGTCTGCCACCTTGAACGGCAGGGGTGAGGTCACGACACTTCTCCTTCGTCCTTCGAGTCGGATTGAGGTGCGCACGCGCACCACTACGGCGGGCCGGACGGCTGAAGCGCAACGCACGTGCTCCGACCTCTGTCGGAGGCCTCGTACCCGGCACCACAATAGGGCGCCAGCGAAACCCCACCGGACAGCCGGGCCCGCGAGAACTCTTGAGTCATTCGGCCCGCCCGAGACGCATCGGGTGTGCTGCGGGCGGCAGGAAGGCGTCAGGCGTTGATCTCCGCCCATGCGAGGCGGGTCGACGGACCCATCAGGTCATGGAGGGTGCGGCGCAGAACCTGGTGGGCCATGGGGTGGTGCTTCGGCCATGCGTCGAGCTCTGCTTCGACATCGTCGAGTACCTCCAGGCACCGGGCGCGTGCGGCGGGATCGCCGCCGTTGAGCGAGTCCTCCATGTCGCGGAGGGTGGCCTGGGCCAGGTCGGTTCTGCCATTGGCGACATAGCCAACCAGCTGTATGCCGTTCACCATGAGAACCAATCCTTCGAGCCATGCCCGATGCTTCGCAATGGGAAGTCGCAGTACGGTAAAGCCCGCGCCCAGGAGGCCACCACGCAGGTGCCGCGTCATCGACCCGATGCCCGTCGCCACTCAATGTAACGTTTCCGCAGTTCAGGGCACAGAGCCCCCGTAGCTCAGGGGATAGAGCATCGGTTTCCTAAACCGTGTGCGAAGGTTCGAATCCTTCCGGGGGCGCCCGTTGACCGTGTCGAGACATCGGAGACCGATGTGTCACGACACCGTCGACACTCCGAATGGAACACGGTCGCCAGGTGCGACCTACCCCACGAGCGCACCCGTTGGTGATCTCCTCAGCGACGGTCTGCGCAAGGGAGGCGGGAGGTTCACGGATCTCCCACTGATGGGGACCCGAAGCCGCCATGGGCATCGCCCACCCCGTCGGAGTTGAATGTGGAGCTGGCAGGGGAGGAAGCGGGATGCCCGGGACCGAGATCGGCAGCCTCAACGGGGACGCGACCAACGTGGACCTGACCGATCTCAACGGATCCATGCCTGGCCCCCTCACGTCGCGCCGAGGGCTCCAGGGGCTCGGCATCGCCGCCGCGGGCGTGCTCGCCGCGCAGTACCTGCCCGCGACTGCTTCGCTCGGCCAGTGGACGAGGCTGGAGGCCCTTCCCGCCGACCTGTGCCGCTGGCGCGGTCCGCATGTCCGGGGACGGGTGGCTCTGACGTTTGACGACGGCCCCAACCCGACGGCGACCGCGGCCGTGCTCGATCGGCTCGACCAGCTCGACCTGCGGGCCACCTTCTTCCCTCTCGCCTCACTGGCCGAGCGCAATCCGGGGATCATCGCCGAGATCCTCCATCGCGGCCATGCCGTCGGCACGCACGGCTACCAGCATCGCCATCACCTCGCCAGGGGCCCGGGGTGGGTATGGCGTGACCTGGAGCACGCCGATGAGGCGATGGCGGGTCTCGGATTGCGTCCGGGCTGGTACAGACCGGCGTACGGCCAGGTCACCACCGCCACCTTGCTGGCAGCCCGGTCCCGGGGTTGGCGGACGGTGTTGTGGTCGGCGTGGGGCCGTGAGTGGACGACCGGCGACTCCGAGGTGGTGGCGGCCCGGGTTGCTCGGGGGCTGCGCCCAGGAGCGGTGGTCCTCCTGCACGACAACGATGCATTCGGCCCGACGGGGATGTGGCGGGTGGCCTGTGGGGCGCTCGGCCCTATCGCCGACGAGCTCCAGCGCCGACGGCTCACCTCGGTCACCTTGGACGAGCTCGTCCCGTGAGCGGGAGCCAGGAGTATCGGAACACGACAGGCCCGCGCTGCGCGAGGCGGAGACGCGTTTGTATGATTCCATTCGAGCGAGTGCGAGGCTGAGGAGGGCACCATGGCCACCGTGGGCTCGCGGGGAACGACCCGGGCCGCGTTGATCGCGGCCGGCGGCTTGACTGCACCCCAGGGCCCGTTCTTCGCCGTCTCGGAGCTGGCCGACAAGACGGGCGTCTCAATCCAGAGCATCCACCACTACCGGCGCCTCGGTCTTCTACCCGAGCCCTTGGCGGCCGCTCGGAATCGCTTCTACTACGACCAGCGCCACGTCGACGTCCTTCACGCGATTCGCCTCCTGCGCGAGACCGAGAACCTGCCGCTCGCCACCATCCGCGGGCTCCTGCCCCTCCTGGCCGGAACCGCCACCGACGCCGATTACGAGCGGGTCGTTCGGGACCTGGCCGAGCATTTGCGGAGCTCGGGACCCGCCTTGCCCAGCGCCCGGCTGCTGTCGGCCGCCCGTGACTCCTTTGCCCGCCGAGGTTATGACACGGTCAATGTGGAGGACCTGTGCTGCGAGGCCGGCGTGGCCAAGGGGTCCTTCTATCGGTATTTCGGATCCAAAGAGGAGATCTTCGTGGCGGCGGCTCGCTCGACGGTCGACGCCGTGGGCGATGAGCTCATGGGCTCCGAGAGCCTTACCGACGACGAGGCGGTGGATGCCCTGAGGCCGCTGCTGGCCCCACTGGTGCCCCTCTACCTCGAGGTGCTCGCCCGAGAGATGCGTGGCGAGCAGCGCATGTCCGGCGTCTTCGCAGGCATCACCGACGGCCTGGTCTCCCGGATCGCTCCCCGCCTGCGGGCGCGGGGCCAGTCGGCTCTCGCCGCCGGCCGTAGGGTGGTCGAAGCCGCCCTGCTGGGCCTCGTCAGGCCGATGGCGGGCGCTCCCTGACCGCCCACCGGGCGACACCCGGCCGTTCAGATCGAGGCACGCCACGGCCGGAGGCGGATGCACGCCGACGAGAACGACCCGGGACCAGGTAGTTGACGCTGGGGCGCCGCCATGTATATCAATGGTGGACGACGGGTCATCGCTTTTATACGAAGGGTCGGGCCCCATTGGCAACGGGCACACGAATGCCGGATGCGGGGACGACGGTGGACTCAGCCGGGGTGATGGTCCAGGCCCGCGGCGAGAACTTTCCCGTCGCCTCGTTGTTCTTGCCCCGAGCGGTGCGCGCCCACCTCATGGCCATCTACGGCTTCGCCCGGCTGGCAGACGACATCGGCGACGAGGCCGAGGGTGATCGGCTCGCCCAGCTGGACTGGTTGGAGTCCGAGCTGCATCGGGCGGCCGAGGGCAGGGCCAGCCACCCGCTGCTCCAGCGCCTCACCCCGACCCTGAGGGATCTCGGACTGCCGCTCGACCCGTTTGCCGCCTTGATCGAGGCCAACCGGATGGACCAGCGGGTCTGCGCATACGAGACCTTCGAGGACCTCCTGGGGTACTGCCGCCTGTCGGCCGCTCCGGTGGGACGCCTTGTGTTGATGGTGTTCGGAGCCGCCACTCCCGAACGCATCGCCCTGTCCGACGACGTCTGTCACGGGCTGCAGGTGGTCGAGCACCTCCAGGACGTGGCCGAGGACGCTCGGCGGGGCCGCGTCTACCTTCCCCAGCACGACCTGCGGTGCTGCGGAGTCGACGCCGGCGAACTCGACGGCACCCGGGCGAGCCCCGCCCTTCGTCGGCTGGTGGCGGTCGAGGCCAGCCGGGCCCGCACGCTGCTCGACTCCGGCCCTGCGCTGGCGGCCACTCTGGCCTGGCGTCCACGGTTGGCCGTGAGCGCCTTCACGGCTGGGGGACAGGCCGCCCTCGACGCAATGGTCGAGCGGCGCTACGACGTCCTCGGGCAACGCTGCCGGCCGGGACGGCGTCGTTTTGCCCTGCGCCTCCTTGCCGACCTTGGCGACGCCGGCGCCGCCGGGAGGGCGGCATGAACATCCAAGACGCCTACGCCGAGTGCGAGGCCATCACCCGCCGGGAGGCGAAGAACTTCGCCTACGGCATCCGGCTCCTTCGGCCCCCCGAGCGCCAGGCTCTCTCCGCCGTGTACGCGCTGGCACGGCGGATCGACGACATCGGTGACAGCACCGCCCCCGCCCACCAACGCCACGTGGCCCTGGTCGAGACGCGCAAGGAGATCGACGGGATCGACGTCGCGGCCGAGGACCCCGTACTCGCCGCAGTGGCCGACGCCGCGATTCGTTATGGCCTGCCCATGGAGGCCTTCGGCGAGCTGATCGACGGCTGCGAGATGGACGTGGCAGGCACCTCGTACGCGACCATCGACGAGCTGGTGGGCTACTGCCGGCGGGTGGCCGGCTCCATCGGTCGACTGTCGCTCGCCATCTTCGGGAGCACCGATCCGGTCCGGGCCATGCTAATGGCCGACGATCTCGGAGTGGCCCTCCAGCTCACCAACATCGTGCGCGACGTGCTGGAGGACCGGGCCAACGGCCGGGTCTACCTGCCGGCCGACGACGCCCGGGCGGTGGGTTGCCCGGTCGACCTCTCCGGTCCGCCGGCCGCCTTGGCCGACCTGGTGGCCTTCGAGTGTGTCCGGGCGCAGGAGTGGTTCGAGCGGGGCCTCGACCTGCTCGACCTGCTCGATGCCCGCAGCCGGGCCTGCGTGTCGGCCATGGCGGGCATCTACCACCGGCTCCTGGGGCGTATCGCCCGCGACCCCTCGCGGTCACCCGCGGCCGGGTCTCACTACCCGCCTGGGAGAAGGCGTTCGTGGCCGCGGCCAGCCTGGCGGGAAAGCGGCCGTGACGCCACGGGTGGTGGTGGTCGGTGGCGGGTTGGCGGGGATGGCCGCCGCCCTGGAGTGTGCCGGGGGCGGCCTTGAGGTCGTCCTCGTCGAGCGGCGGGCCAAGCTGGGCGGCCTCACCTGGTCCTTCGAGCGCAAGGGCGTGTGGTTCGACAACGGCCAACACGTCTTTCTGCGCTGCTGCAGTGCCTACCGGTCCTTTCTCGCGCGGATCGGCGCCACCGATCAGGTCCACCTCCAGCGCCGCCTCGATCTGCCCGTGCTCGCCCCCGGGGGCCGCCGGGCCACCATCGCCCGCACCTCTGCCCCGACCCCGCTCCACCTGGCCGGCTCGCTCATCAACTACCGGCACATCTCGGTGGCCGACCGCCTCAGGCTCGGCCGGGCCCTCCTGGCCCTGCGCCGCCTGGACCTGGCCGATCCGGCTCTCGACGACCAGGGCTTCGGCGCCTGGCTGGCCGCCCACGGCCAGAGTGCCAGGGCCATCGAGAACCTGTGGAATTTGATCGTCCTGCCGACTCTCAACGTCGGGGCCGACGAGGCCTCCTTGTCCCTCGCTGCCATGGTCTTTCGAACCGGGCTGCTCGAGACCAACGACGGGGGGGACATCGGGTGGTCGGCGGTGCCCCTGGGCGAATTGCACGGGACCAACGGGGCGCGGGCCCTCGGGGCGGCCGGGGTGTCGGTTCGCCTGGGGGCAAGGGTGTCGGGAGTCGTGCCCGTCGGGGCGGGGTGGGCGGTCGACGTCGGCGACGAGGTGCTCGGGGCCGACGTCGTCATCGTGGCCGCCTCCCCGGCGGCGACCGCAGCCCTCGTCCCCGAGCTCGGCCCAGCCGTCGAGGGCCTTGGGGCTTCCCCGATCGTCAACGTCCATCTGGTCCTGGACCGCCAGGTCACCGACCTGCCTCTGGCCGCCGGGGTGGGTTCGCCGGTGCAGTTCGTCTTCGACCGCACCGACTCCTCGGGTCTCGAGCGTGGCCAGTACCTGGCCATCTCGATCTCGGGGGCGGACGCGGTCATCGGGCGGCGACCAGAGGATCTGGTGCGCTCCTTTCACCACGCCCTGGGCGAGCTGTTCCCCTTGGCTCGCCGGGCCGCTCTCCTCGACGCCACCGTGAGCCGAGAGCACGCGGCCACCTTCCGGCCCCGTCCCGGGACGGCCGGCCTGCGCCCCGGAACGGCCACCGCCCGCCCCGGGCTCCTGCTCGCCGGGGCCTGGTGTGACACCGGATGGCCGGCCACCATGGAAGGAGCGGTGCGCAGCGGCCAGACGGCGGCCGAGGAGGCGCTGCGTCAGGTGAGCAACCCCGGCGTCCTGGCACAGGTCCGATGAGCGCGATCTCGTCCGCGCCCGCACAGGAGGCCCCGAACTCGCTGACCCGGGCCGTCGCCCTGGTGTCGCCGGAGCTCGAGCGAGCGATCGGGCAGCTCGGCCCAGCCCTCCAGGAGCCGGTGCGCCACCACCTGGCCGGGGGCGGCAAGCGCGTCCGGGCGGCACTCGTGCTGGTCTCGGCCGCGGCCTGCGGGGCCCCAGAGGCGGTCGGAATCCCCGGCGCGGTCGCGATCGAGCTCGTGCACAACTTCTCCCTCCTCCACGACGACATCATCGACGGCGACCGGGAGCGGCGGCACCGGCCCACGGTGTGGGCCGCCTTCGGGACGGGGCCGGCCATCATCGCCGGCGACGCCCTGGCCACCCTCTCGGTCGAGGTGCTGTTGGAGGAGCCCACCCCGGCACGTGTCGCTGCCGTCCGCACGCTGGTGGCGGCGACCCAACGCATGATCTCGGGCCAGGCCGACGACATGGCCTTCGAGGCCCGCCCCACGGTGTCCGTCGAGGAGTGCCTCGCCATGGAGGCGGGCAAGACGGGGGCCCTTCTCGCGGCCGCCACCGCCATGGGCGCCACCCTGGCCGGGGCCACCGACGAGAAGATCGAGGCCCTCTCGGACTTCGGTGCCCACCTGGGCATCGGGTTCCAGGCGATCGACGACCTGCTCGGCATCTGGGGCGACGTCGAGCACATCGGCAAGCCGGTCGGGAGCGACCTGTACTCCCACAAGAAGTCCCTGCCGGTGGTGGCCGCCCTCGCCGCGGCGAACGGACGCCGGACTCAGCTCGCCGACCTCCTGGCCGGCGAGCTGACCGCGGCAGATGTCGCCCTGGCCACCCGACTGATCGAAGAGACTGGGGCCAGGGAGGATGCGAAGGCATTCGCCGACCAGCACTTCGATGCCGCCCTGGCCGCTCTCCGCCGGGTCGATCTGGAGCCGGGCCCCGCAACCGAGCTGGCAGAGATCGCCCGCTTCGTGACCGAGCGTGACCGTTGACGACTGCGGCGCGACCGGTGGCAGCCCAGCCCAGCGGGGGACCGGCCGACGGCGGGCCAACCGCGGCACGGCAGGACGAGGTGTCGGCCGCCGCCAAGGCGGCGGCGCAGTGCCTGGCTGACCTTCAGCACGAGGACGGCTGGTGGAAGGGCGAGCTCGAGACCAACGTCAGCATCGACGCCGAGGATCTCCTCTTGCGCCAGTTCCTGGGCATTCGCACCGAGGCCGAGACGACCGAGACGGCGCGTTGGATCCGCGCCCATCAGCGGACCGACGGCACCTGGGCCAACTTCTTCGGCGGGCCACCGGAGCTGTCGACCACGGTCGAGGCCTATGTGGCCCTGCGCCTGGCCGGTGACGACCCGGGGTCCGAGCACATGCGCCGGGCGGCGGAGTACATCCGCCAGGCCGGGGGCCTCGGCGCCACCCGGGTCTTCACCAGGATCTGGCTTGCCCTTTTCGGCCTGTGGCCCTGGGACGAGCTGCCGGTGCTTCCGCCGGAGCTTGTCCTCCTGCCCAAGTGGGTACCGCTCAACATCTACGACTTCGGCTGTTGGGCCCGCCAGACGGTGGTGGCCCTCACCATCGTCGGCACGCACCGGCCGATCCGTCCCATTCCGATCGAGCTCGGCGAGCTGGACGTGCCCGGAGCGAGGTCCCGTCGCCGTCCATCGCTCGGGACATGGGCCGGGCGGTTCGCCCTCCTCGACTCCGTGCTCCGGCGCTACCAGCGCCGGCCGGTCCGCTGGCTGCGTCGACTGGCCCTGGGCCGTGCCGAGCGCTGGATCGTCCAACGCCAGGAGGCCGACGGCTCCTGGGGGGGCATCCAGCCGCCGTGGGTCTACTCCCTCATGGCCCTCACCTGCAGGGTTACGCCCTCGACCACCCGGTCGTTGCGGCAGGGCTGGCCGGGCTCGACGCGTTTCGTCGTCGCCGATGCGCAAGGGCGGCGGTTCGAGGCGTGCCAGTCCCCGGTCTGGGACACCGCGCTTGCGGTGATCGCCCTGGCCGACGCCGGTCGCGCACCGGACGACCCCGCACTGCGCCGCGCCGCGGCGTGGCTGGTGGGCGAGGAGATCTCCGTGCCGGGCGACTGGAGCGTGCGACGGCCCGATCTGCCCCCGGCCGGTTGGGCCTTCGAGTTCGCCAACGACTGGTACCCCGACATCGACGACACGGCCGAGGTCGTCCTCGCCCTGTCCCGGGTGGAGGCCGAAGACCGGGGCGCCATGGAGCGGGCGCTGACGTGGACTCTCGGAATGCAGTGCGGCGACGGCGGATGGGCGGCCTTCGACGTGGACAACACCCGGACCTTCGTGCCGCGAGCTGCCCTTCTGCGACTTCGGCGAGCTGATCGACCCACCGAGCGCCGACGTCACGGCTCACGTGGTCGAGATGCTGGCCCTCGTCGACGGCCCGGGCGAGGCTCTCGACCGTGGCGTCGCATGGCTGCTCGCCGCTCAGGAGGCCGACGGCTCCTGGTTCGGGCGTTGGGGGGCCAACCACGTCTATGGAACCGGCGCGGCGGTGCCCGCGCTGGTCGCGGCGGGTCTCGACCCGGGCCACCGGGCGGTGCTGTCGGCGACCGGCTGGCTCCGGGCGCACCAGAACGAGGACGGCGGCTGGGGAGAGGACCTGCGCTCGTACACCGACCGGGGTCTTGTGGGCCGCGGGACCTCGACCGCCTCGCAGACGGCCTGGGCCCTCCTCGCACTCTTGGCCGCCGGCGCCGAGACCGGTCCGGGCAGCGCCATCGACCGCGGGGTGACCTTCCTCCTCCAAACCCAGCGGGCCGACGGCAACTGGGACGAGCCCTTCTTCACCGGTACCGGCTTCCCCGGCGACTTCTACATCAACTACCACCTCTACCGGCTGGTGTTCCCCCTCATGGCGCTGGGCCGCTACCTCCGGGCGAGTGGCCGTGGCTGAGCTCGTGGTGGTGGCCCCCCTGCGGATCGAGGCGCTGTCGGTCGGTGGCCGAGTCGAGGTGAGCGGGGCTGGGCGGGCCCAGGCCCGGGCCAAGGGGGTCTCGTTGGCGGCGACCCTGGCCGACGATGCGGCGGTGGCGATCGTCGGGGTGGGCGGCGGCCTCGACCCGGACCTCGTGCCCGGGCAACTGGTCGTTGCGACCGAGCTCCGCGACACCGACGGAACCGTGGTCCGGGCGCTTCCCGGGGCGGAGCTGCTGGCGACCGAGTTGCGGAGACCCGGCCTCGACGTGGTGACCGGGCCTGTCGTCTCCTCGCCCACGCTGGTACGCGGAGGGCGTCGGGCGGCGCTGGGCGCGACCGGGGCCCTCCTGGCCGACATGGAGTCGGCCTGGCTGGCCGAGCCCCTCCATGGGTTCCCCCTGGCCGTCGTCCGCTCGGTGGCCGACACCTCGACCCGCGGGATGGCCCTTGGCGGGCTCCGTGCGGTGGGCTCCCTCCTCCGGGTGCGGCCACCGCTCGAGCGCTGGGCCGCCGCGGTGGGCGGTCGCGACGTGGTCCTGGCCGCCCCGCGCTCGTTCTGCGCCGGGGTGGAGCGGGCGATTGAGATCGTCGAGCGGGCCCTGGAGCGTTTCGGCGCGCCGGTCTTCGTGCGCCGCCAGATCGTCCACAACGTCCACGTGGTCCGGGACCTCGAGGCCAAGGGGGCGGTGTTCGTCGAAGAGCTCGACGACGTGCCGGCGGGAGCCACTGTCGTGCTTGCAGCGCACGGCGTGTCCCCGAGGGTGCGGGCGGCCGCGGCCGAGCGAAACGACCTGGTCGTGATCGACGCAACCTGCCCGCTCGTGGCCAAGGTGCACAACGAGGCCCGGCGCTTCGTGGCCCAGGGCTATCACATCGTCCTCGTCGGTCACGCTGACCACGAGGAGGTGGTCGGGACCCTGGGCGAAGCGCCCGGACACATGACCGTGGTGGAGCGTCCCGAGGACGTGGGTGCGCTCGGGCTGGCCGCCGACACGCCGCTCGCCTATCTCACCCAGACGACCTTGGCCACCGACGAGACGGCCCAGATCATCGACGCCCTCCGGGACCGCTTCCCGGCCCTGGTCGGGCCCGAGCGCGGACGACATCTGCTACGCCACCCAGAACCGCCAGGACGCGGTCCGGGCCATGGCCGGACGATGCGACATCACTGCTCGTGGTCGGCTCGTCAAACTCGTCCAACACCGCTCGGCTGGTCGAGGTGGCCCGTCGGGAGGGCTGCCCAGCTCGACCTCGTCGAGGACGTCTCGGCTCTGCAATTGGCCTGGCTCGACGGCGCCACCACCGTCGGCCTGACGGCGGGGGCATCGGCCCCCGAGTCACTGGTCCAAGAGGTGGTCGACGCCTTGTCGGGACTCGGACCGATCACGGTCCACGAGGTCCGCACGACGGACGAAACTGCCCGCTTCACTCTCCCCGCACAGGTGCGCTGATGCCCATTCCCCTCCGTCAGAACCTCCGTATCGGATCCCACCTGCTGCGCCAGCGGCTCAAGGGCACCAAGCACTACCCCTTCTTGGTCGAGATCGAGCCGTTGTTCGCCTGCAACCTCTCGTGCCCGGGCTGCGGCAAGATCCAGCACCCGACCGACATCCTCCGTAAGCGACTGTCGGTCGAAGACGTCGTGGGGGCGGTGGAGGAGAGCGGGACACCCATGGTCTCGATTGCCGGCGGTGAGCCACTGCTGCACCCCGACATCGACACCATCGTGGCCGAGCTCATCCGGCGCAAGGTCTACGTGTACCTGTGCACCAACGCCGTGCTGCTTCGCCGTCGGCTGGAACGCTTCACCCCGTCGCGTTACTTCTCCTGGGTGGTCCATGTCGACGGACTGGGCGAGCGGCACGATGCGGCAGTGGACCGGGCGGGGGTCTTCGACGAGGTGGTGCTGGCGGTCAAGGAGGCCAAGGCCATGGGGTTCCGGGTCACGACCAACTCCACGTTCTTCAACACCGACTCTCCCAAGACGGTGCGCGACGTCCTCGATTTCCTGAACGACGACCTGAAGGTCGACGCCATGATGATCTCGCCCGCCTACGCGTACGAGAAGGCGCCCGACCAGGAGCACTTCTTGGGGGTGACCCAGACCCGCACCCTGTTTGCCGAGGCGTTCGCCGGCAAGCGCAAGAAGTGGCGCCTCAACCACTCGCCGCTCTTCCTCGACTTCTTGGAGGGCAAGGCGGACTTCAGCTGCACCGCGTGGGGTATTCCCAGCTTTTCGGTCCTGGGCTGGCAGCGACCGTGTTACCTGATGGCTGACGGCTACGCCCAGAGCTATCGAGAGTTGGTCGAGACCACCGACTGGGACGCCTACGGGCGAGGCAGGGACCCCCGATGCGCGAACTGCATGGCCCATTGCGGTTATGAGCCGACGGCCGCCATTGCGACACTGGGAAGCCTGCGCCAGTCCCTTCGCGCCATCGTGAACAGTCGCTGATGGCCGTCGACGTCCTCCCCTTCGACACCCCCGATCGCCCCGCCCTGGCCGCCGTGTCCGAAGAGGCCGAGACGCTCGACGGCATCGACCCGGTCGCTCTGCGGGCCATGAGCCCGTCGGAGCTCACCGCCCTGGCTGATCGGGTGCGGCGCTTTCTCGTTGCCACGCTGGCCACCACAGGCGGGCATCTCGGCGCCAACCTCGGCGTGGTCGAGTTGACCATCGCGTTGCACCGAGTGTTCGACTCCCCGGCCGACCCCATCGTCTGGGACACCGGACACCAGGCCTACGTGCACAAGCTGGTCACCGGGCGGGCGCCGGACTTCGACCGCCTGCGCCAGGCCGGCGGTCTCTCGGGATACCCCAACCGCGCCGAGTCGGCGCACGACCATGTGGAGAACAGCCACGCCTCGACCGCCCTTTCCTACGCCTACGGCATGGCCAGGGCCCGCCAGCTGGGTGGTTGCGATCGTCCGGTTGTGGCGGTGGTGGGCGATGGGGCCCTGACCGGTGGCCTCGCCTACGAGGCCCTCAACAACATCGGGATCGCGGCCACCCCGGTGGTCATCGTCTTGAACGACAACGGCCGCTCCTACGCGCCCACGGTGTCACCCCTCACCGCAGGCGAAGGCGCGCTCCGTGTGACTGCGTCGGCGCCGGCTTTCTTCGGCGCTCTGGGTATCGCCTACCACGGTCCCGTCGACGGTCACTGTGTCGGTGCGCTCGAGAGGGCACTGCGCTGCGCGGCCCGGACCGGGGGCCCCGTGGTGCTCCACGTGCTCACGAAGAAGGGTCTCGGTTACGGGCCGGCCGAGGCCGATGCCGAGAAACGGCTCCACGACGTGTCTCCCTTCGATCCGGCCACCGGGCGGTCGCGGCCGCGCCCGGGCGACGGAGCCACCTACACCGAGGCTTTCGGGCGGGCGGTCCTCGCCGAGGCAGGCCGTCGTCCCGACTTGGTGGCCGTGACCGCCGCCATGCCCGGTCCGACCGGACTTCTTCCCTTCGCGGAGCGCTACCCGCACCGCTTCTTCGACGTGGGCATCGCCGAGCAGCATGCCGTCACGGCCGCGGCCGGAATGGCCATGGCCGGGCTGCGTCCGGTGGTGGCGATCTACTCGACCTTCCTCAACCGGGCCTGGGACCAGGTGTACTACGACGTGGGCCTGCACCGGCTGCCGGTGGTGTTCTGCATCGACCGGGCCGGGATCACCGGCGACGACGGTCCGAGCCACCACGGCCTCTTGGACCTGGCGCTCTTGACCAAGGTCCCGGGCATGACCCTCCTGGCCCCCTCGTCCTACGAGGAGGTCGCCGAGATGTTGGCGACCGCCCTGGAGATCGACAGCGGGCCGGTCGCCATCCGGTGGCCCAAGACCGTGGCGCCCAGGGCTGGCGTGACCGGGCGGGGAGTGCGGGCACGCCTGGTGCGGCGGGGGTCCGACGTGTGCCTGATCGGGGTGGGCAAGCTCCTGGCCGCCTGCGAGGCGGCCGCAGAGCGGCTGGCGTTGGCCGGCGTGCGGGCGAGCGTCTGGGACGCCCGATCGGTGACCCCGCTCGATCGGGCAATGCTCGCCGATGCCTCACGGCACGCGGTGGTGCTCGTGGCCGAGGACGGCGTGGCCGAGGGCGGAGCTGCTTCGCTGGTGCGCTCGGCCCTCGTGGGCAACGGCGACGGTCCGGTGCCGATGGTGGTGGGCTGTGGCGTACCCCTGGTGCACGTCCCCCACGGCAGGATCGACGACCTGTTGGCCGAATTCGGTCTCGACGGGGCCGGGCTGGCCGACACCGCCCTCTTCGCCCGGCGCAAGACCGAGCACGTCCGGTCCGGCTGACCACCCGGCACCTCTCGCGGACGAGGGCACCCGGCCGCACGACCGCGTCGGGCCTGCAGGTCGTCGATCCCCTCAGGACCGAACGGCGTCGCCCTCCTCGGCCATGCCGATCAGCTCCACCCGAACGCTGATCTCCGGGTAGACGCGCACCATGAGCATGCTCGGCGGCGTCATGCCGAAGGTGCGGATGTCGAAGGTGTCCTCACCGCTGAGGCGCACCTCTGCGTCGTCGATCTCAATCCGCATGTCGTGCTGGAAGGTCAACGTACGTCCGTGGAAGGTCACGTCGCCGGTGACGACGTAGTCGGGGGGTGGACCGTCGGCGACGATCCGGCTGAGCCGGCCCACGATGGTGGGGTAGCGCGCCGCGTCGATCCGGCGCTGGAGCTCGCGGTCGTAGAGCCGGTTGCCCGACGTCAAACGGTGCACGGCGAGCTCCAGTTCTCCGGCGATGCCGCCGTCCAGGTCGAGCGCACCGCCTCCACCCCCGGAGGCCTCGAACCACCCGGTGATGCCCCTGGTCTCGGTGTTGATGGGGTGGAGGCTGGAGCGTCCGCTCACCCAGATGCACGAGCGATCCGAGTCGAACGTATAGCGGGTCGGAGCCATATGGAGGGTGACGGGGTTGGGACGCCCGTGTCCCGCATACTGGCACAACAGAGGATCGCGACACCCGACCTCGATGTCACAGCAGACCCACAGCTGGCCCTGCGAGTGAGGCGAAGCTGGCGTGGTGGGATCGTGACGTCCACCACAACGAGAGAGTCCAGAGAATGGCATCCGTCCACCGATCGAACGGCGCACAGAGCAGGGAGCGGGTCCAGTCCCGGTTGCGCGTCATGACCCGCGGAGCCATCGTGATGGCCGCCGGCGCCACGGCCCTCATCGGCGTCATCGTGTCGCGCGAGCACCCGGGCGGAGCGACCTCTGGCGCCACGTCGGGCCCCACGTCTTCGACGAGCAGCACGGGGAGCTCCGCAACGACGGGAAGCTCCACGACCAACACCGGGAACACCGGAAGCACCTCGAACGGCTCCAGCTCGAGCTCGTCGTCGGCCCCGATGCAGTCGTCGTCGGGTGCCACCGTGACCTCGGGTGGGAGTTCGGCGCGATGAGCCCCACGAGCCTGCGCGAGCCGCTGATGACGCAGCGAAGCTTTCGTGCCATCGGGACGACCGCCACGGTCGTCGTGCAGGAGGCCGACCCGGACCGGGCAGACCACGCGCAGGAACTTCTCGCCGACGAACTTCGCGCCATCGACCTGGCCTGCAGCAGGTTTCGGCCCGACTCCGAGTTGGAGAGGGTGCACTCCCAAGCCGGGCGACCGGTGGAGGTCAGTGCGCTGCTCTACGAGGCGATCGAGGTCGCCGTGGACGCCGCCCGGCGCACCGCCGGTGCGATCGACCCGACGATCGGCAATGCCATCGCGGCACTCGGCTACGACGCCGACCTCGACGAGGTGATGGCCCGGCCCCCGGCGCCACCGCAGGCGCTCGGACCCGTGGCCGGCTACGCCCACGTGCAGCTCGATCCTCGGGGCCACACTGTGCGCATCCCGCTCGGTGTGCGTCTCGACCTCGGGTGCAGTGCCAAGGCCCTGGCGGCCGACCGGGCGGCGGCACGCATCGCCGCAGCCGTCGGTGGGGGCGTCCTCGTCAGTCTCGGTGGTGACGTCGCCGTCGCCGGACAACCGCCCGGGGGAGGTTGGCCCATCGGCATCGCCCGGGAGTCCTCGACACCGGCCGACGCGGTCGATCAGGTGGTGGCGATCGAGCGTGGTGGGTTGGCCAGCTCGGCGACCTCGGTGCGCGAGTGGCGCTCCGGCGAGCGTGCGGTGCATCACATCGTCGACCCGAGGACGGGTGATTGCGCGCCGCCGTACTGGGTGCTCGTCTCGGCCACCGCGGCCAGCTGTGTCGAGGCCAACGTGATGACCACGGCGGCCATCGTCTGGGGAGAGCAGGCGATTGAGCGCCTCGAACCGTTCGGGCATGCAGCCAGGCTGGTCCGAGTCGACGGCGAGATCTCCTACCTCAACGGTTGGCCGGAGGCGTGATGAGCTCGACGAACCTGTGGTACGCCACGAGGGCCAGTGGTCTCATGGCTCTGGTGCTCCTCACGCTGACCATGGTCCTGGGCCTCACCACCACGACGCGGGCCCGGGCCCGCCGTTGGCCCGGGTTCGCGCACCAGGAGATGCACCGGCGTATCTCCATTCTCGCGGTCGTGTTCCTCGGGATCCACGTGGTCACGAGTGTGTTGGACACCTACGTGCACATCGGTTGGGCAGCCATCGTGATCCCCTTCACCTCCGGGTACGACGCGTTCTGGGTGGGAATCGGAGCGGTCTCGCTCGATCTCATGGTGGCTGTGTTCGTCTCCAGCCTGGTCCGGGGGCGCATCCCGGCGGGCGCGTGGCGCGCCATCCACTGGCTGGCCTACCTCAGCTGGCCGGTCGCGGTGGCCCACACCTTCGGCATGGGGACCGACTCGCGCAGGCCCTGGGTCATCGCACTCTTCGCCGTCTGCATCGTCGCGGTCGGCCTCGCGCTGGCCTGGCGGGTTCGGGTGGCCACCCACCAGTCGGCGATCCGCACCACCCACGCCGCCGGCTCCGTGCCGCCGCCGAAGCACCTGGCGCTCTCGGGGCGCACCCGGGGAGGTTCCCGCCATGTCTGATGTTCGCGAAGCCGTGCGCAGCACAGACCGGTACCGGCTCCTCGGCCATCCGACCGACCTGGCCGCGCACGTGGCCGCGCTCGGACCGGCGCCGTTGCCCGCTCCCGACGACCGTTCCTGGCGGGCGTCGTTCCTCTCGGCGCTCGAAGCCTCGGGTCTCACCGGTCGGGGCGGGGCCGGGTTCCCTGCCGCCATCAAGCTCTCGAGCACCGCTGCCGCCGGCCCGGGTGGGACCGTGGTGGTCAACGCCATGGAGGGCGAGCCGGCCAGCGACAAGGACAAGCTGTTGTTGCTGCGGTCGCCGCACCTCGTGCTCGACGGGGCACAGCTGCTCGCCGTGGCTGCCGGCGCCCACCGGGTCACCGTGTGTGTTCCCGAGGGGCGCGAGCACGTGGCGTCCGCCGTTTCACGGGCCATGGCCGAGCGGGTCGTGGCCCGGTGCGCCCCTGCCACCGAGCAGCTGGTCCGGCCTCCGGACCGCTTCGTCGCCGGCGAGGAGTCGGCCCTCGTCGCCTGGATACGGACGAACCGGTCGCTTCCATCCTTCCGGCCCGACAAGGGGATCCCCCTGCGCATCGGCCGACAGGCCGCGCTGGTGCACAACACCGAGACGCTCGCCCATGTGGCCATGATCGCCCGGACGGGTCCCGAGGCGTTCCGGGCCCGCGGCCTCGTCGAAGAGCCCGGGACCACGCTCGTCACGATCTCGGGCGCGGTCGAGCAGCCCGGCGTGGTGGAGACCGATCGGGGGACCCCGTTGGACGACATCGTGCGTCGGGCCACGCCCATCGGTCCCCCTCGCGCGCTCCTCGTGGGGGGTTACGGCGGAGCCTGGGTCGGCCCCGACCACTTCACGACGCCCTATGCGTCGATCTCGCTGCGCGCCGTCGGAGCCAGCGCCGGCGTCGGAGTCATCTGGGTGCTCGGACCCGACGCCTGCGGCCTCATGGAGACCGCACGACTCGCCTACTACCTCGCATCGCAGAGTGCCGGACAGTGCGGTCCCTGCGTCTACGGTCTGCCGGCCATTGCGGGCGACCTCGCCCGCCTTGCCCGCGGTGACGCGGAGGTGACCCTGCTTCCCCGCCTCGAGCGGCGCTTGGGTGAGGTCGACGGGCGGGGGGCGTGTCGTCACCCCGACGGAGCGGTCTCCCTGGTACGCAGTGCGCTCGCGGTGTTCGCCGCCGACGTCGTGCAGCACAGCGGGGGCACACCGTGTGCGCACTGGAACGGGCCGTCGCGGCTGCGACAGCCCGGGCCGGCCCAGGTGGCGTCATGACCCGGATCGTCATCGACCCGGTGGCATGCGACGCCTACGGCTTCTGTGCCGAGCTCCTTCCCGAGGCCATCACCCTCGACGAGTGGGGATACCCGATCGTCGACGGTGCCCCCCTCCCCGCCGAGCTCGTCGAGGTCGCCAAGCGGGCCGTCCGGGACTGCCCGCGGCGGGCCATCACCTTGCGGGAACGTCCGGCGGGCCAGTCAGTGCCCGCACCGGTCTCCCGGCGGGTGACGTCATCCCGTCCTTGACAAGCTCAGGTAATGATGTAATCTGGTAATATGAGTGAAGTGATCGACGAGACCAAGGGCGGCCGCAGCCGAAGGCGCCGGACCACGGCTCCGCCTCCTTCGGGGCCCGAACAAGAGCGCCTCATCGGCGCGTGGTTTGCCGGCCGCGTGCCTGAGGGATGGTTCGAGGACAGCCCGGGCATCACGATCGACAGCGACGAAATTCTCGTCGTCGGCACGTTGGCGCCGCCTCGCCTCCCCGAGGGGGCGGGAGAGGACGAGCACCGGGTCGCCGAGCAGTCGCGGATCACCGGGTTCCGGGAGGAGAGCCGAGCGACCCGGATGCAGATCGCGGACGAGGCTCAGCCGGCCTTCCGGCGGGTCGTCTCCTGGGGAGCGCGTTGCGGTGAGACCACGGTCCACTTCACCACCGCCGGCGTCCCTGTCATGACGCGGTTGCGCATGGCCGACCGCCAGGTACTCGACACCCTGATCGACGCCGGTGTCGCGCGCAGCCGGAGCGAAGCCCTGGCATGGTGCGTGCGACTCGTCTCGGACCACGAGGCGGAGTGGATCGGGGAGCTCCGTGAGGCCATGGCCGGAGTCGAGGCGGTGCGTCGGCGCGGCCCGAGGAGCGGCACCCCGGATCCCGGCTGAGTCGCGGTTCGCAACGGGCCGCGCCGCGGTTCGTTCGACGGATTGCGCCAGGAGGCATCGGGCGGTCACCGTCCCCGTCCCTACACTGCGGGACGTGTCCGACAGCCTGTGCGCCCCCGGTCCGGACGGAATGATCTTCGCCACGGTGGCGGACGGACCGCCCGGCGAGGTCCAGGTTGCCTGGCCCTTCGGTCGCCGCTCGTCGGCCGGGTGCACCCTTCGCACGCAGTACGTCTCCATCGGCGACGCCGGCGCGTACGCCGTCTTCATGTCGTGTTCCACATGGCAGTGGGGGGCGCGACACGGCGTCAACGAGCACGGGGTGGCCATCGCAGGCGGGCGGGTGGACGCGCCGGGTGTGGCCGCCGGCGACCGCCCGGGCCTGATCGGTGCGGATCTCGTCCGGCTCGGGCTCGAAAGGGCTCGGAGCGCGGAGGAAGCCGTCGGGGCCATGGCGGGTTTGCTCGAGAGCTGCGGGCTGGGCGGTGGCGACGGGGTCTCGGGCGAGGGGAGTGACGACCCCAGGTTCGTGGTGGCCGATCCGCGGCAGGTCCTCGTCTTGCGCACAGACGGGGCGGACGGGGCGGACGGAGTGCCCGGGGCCGTCAGGCTCGAACCGCTCCGTACCGGTGGGCGTGGCACCACCCCGAGCTCGGCGGCCTCCGAGCTGCGCGAGAGGGAGCGCCCGGAGGGTGCCGGATCTCGGGCCCCCGCGGCGTCCATGATCGCCGAGCTGCCCGGCGCGATCGCCGAGGGAGCGCCGGTCCGGGTCTACGTGGCACCCGGGAGTCCCGCCACGAGCATCTTCGTCCCCGCCTTCCCGCGCACCGTGGCAGGACCTCCGCCCTACATCCCCGTCGAGCTGTCGGGAGAGGAGCTGTGGCGCGCCGCCGATCAGCTGCGCGCCGCCGTCGAGGACCGTCCGGACGCCATGGCCGAGGTCCGGGCCGCGCTCGGGCCGGTCGAGCAGGAGCTGTGGGGCGACGCCGACGAGGTGTTCGACGATCCGGCTCGGTGGGCTGCCGCCGGGGCCTCATGGGGGAGCCGGGCCCTCCACGCTCTGCGTTCGTGCATCCCCTCGTCGGGCTGAAGGCGGCACTACGCTGCGGCGACAGTCAGCGCACTCCTACTCGCCAAGGGGGAAGTCATGTCCATGACCTATGAGCTCACCGACGACGATGTTGCCGTCGGCGATGCGGTGAGCACGCAACTCGAGAAGATGTGGGGCTGGTACCTCGTCGGGGGCATCCTGGCCATGATCTTCGGATTCTTCGTGATCAGCTACCGCCACGCCAGCGTGTACGCCATCATCTATCTGGCCAGCGGGTTCTTCATCGCCGTCGGTCTGTTCGAGATCGTGGGCGCCGCGCGCGTCGCAAGGCAGCGGTGGCTCCATCTGGTCTTCGGCGTCATCTGGATCGGTGCCGGCGTCACCGGGTTCGTCTGGCCCCACATCACGATCTTCATCGTGGCGGTGCTCGTCGGGTGGGGGTTCTTGGTCCTCGGCATCTTCGACATCGTCAGCGCCGTCCGCTACCACTACCTCCCCCGTTGGTGGGCCTACCTGGTGCGGGGCATCATCGCCGTGGCCCTTGGGTTCTTGTGCCTCCGCCACCCCGGTGCTCCCCTCACCGCCCTGGTGGTCCTCATCGGGATCCTGGCCATCGTGTTCGGCGCGGTCGAGATCATCGGCGCCTTCTCGGCTCGCCACGCCACCAGGTACTGGAGCCACTACAAGTCGCAGCTGAACTGAGCGCGCGGCGGGGGAGCAGCGGTGCGACTGGCCAGCTTCTCCCTCTCGGGGAGCGCCCCGCGTCCCGGGCTGATCACCGGGGAAGAGATCGTCGACCTGGGCGACCCGGCAACGGGTTTGCCGGCGAGCATGCGCCAGATCCTGTCCCTCGGGGCGGACGGACTGTCCCGTGCCGCCGCGGCGGCACGGACGTCAGCGGTGCGTTACGAGCGTGCCGCCGTACGGGTGCGCGCGCCGGTGCCCGATCCACCAGCCATCTTGGGCATCGGGATGAACTACCGGGCGCACGTGGCCGAGTTGGGTCGTGAGCAACCGGCCTGGCAGTACTGGTTCAACAAGCAGCGCACCGCCATCGCCGGCCCGGGGGACGCCATCGTGATGCCGGCGGCGTCGGACATGGTGGACTACGAGGGAGAGCTGGCCTTGGTCATCGGGCCCCGTTGCCAGCACGTGCCCGCGGCACGGGCGCTCGAGGTCGTCGCCGGGTTCAGCGTCATCAACGACGTCAGCGTGCGGGACTGGCAGTGGCGGACCCCCACCTTCACGATGGGCAAGTCCTTCGACACCCACGCGCCGTGCGGACCCGAGCTGGTCACGGGCGACGAGCTGGGCGATCCGGGGTCCCTCGCCATCCGGACCTGGGTCAACGACGAGCTCCGCCAGGACTCGAGCACGGCCGACATGATCTTCGGGTGGGCCGAGATGATCGAGTACCTGACCTCGGCCTTCCCCCTCGAACCGGGAACCATCATCGCGACGGGAACCCCCGCGGGCGTCGGCGCCGGCTTCGACCCTCCCCGTTTTCTCGTCCCGGGGGACGTGGTGCGGATCGTCATCGAGGGAGTCGGCGAACTGTCGAACCCGGTCGAGCGCGGCGGCGCGCCGGTGCCCGTGGGGCTGTCCTGACCGACCCGTTGGCCCCATGGAGGTCCACCCGCGCCGGAGAGCGCCGCCGGCACGGCAGAATGGTGGAATGGCAGAGATCGCCGAAGAGCTGACCGACGCCGAGCGGGCCGAGCGCCTCGAGCAGCTCCAGCGGATCGTGGACATGATGCGTCCGGCCGTGCAGGCCGACGGGGGCGACCTCGTCCTGGTCAGCGCCGACGTCGCGTCCGGGGTGGTCGAGGTCGAGCTTCGCGGGGCGTGCAGCTCGTGCGCCGTGAGCTCGGCGACGCTTTCCGAAGGCGTGGAGCGCATCCTGCGCGAGCGCCTTCCTTGGGTCAGCGAGGTGGTCGGCGGGCTCGACGACTCCATGAGCTTCGAGGAGAGCTTCGCCCTCGGCGCCGGCGGGTACATCCCGGACTTTTAGGCGGCCGGCGTACCGCCCCGGGGCACCCGGGCGGTCGGCTCAGGCGGGATGCACGACCTCCCGGGCGACCGGCGACATCACCGCGCCGAACTGCACCACCAGGGCGATGAGAAGGTCGTCGACCGAGATGATGCCGGCAAGCTCCCCGTCCTCGAGGACGGGGAGGCGCCGCGCCGACGCGGTCTTGAACGTGTTGAACGCCTCGAAGACGTCGGCTGATCCCTGAATCGTCACGGGGTCGGGTGACATCACCTCCTGGACGGCCGCCGTGGCCGGTTTGCCCTCACCGATGCCACGCACGGTGATGTCACGGTCCGTGACGATGCCGACCAAGCGGTCTGCGTCGACGACCAGCAACGATCCCACGCCGTGGTGGCCGAGCAGGCTGCCCGCCTCCTCCAGCGTGCAACCGGGCGGCACGGTCACCGGCGCACTCCTCAGGCACTCCCTCACGCGGCATGTCTGCTCTCCCGTTCCGACCGGCGCCGCCGGACCCGGTTGGGGACCGGAGCCGACAGCACCGAACAAATGGATCCTCGTCGCCCGTGGATCTTTGCCGCTCGCCCCGGACGGCACCAGGGCTGAAGGTCCTCAGGACTCCCTCGACCCGCGCCGGTAGACTGCCCGGCGGCAGTTCGCGGTTCGGATGGTCCCGTGCAGGGACGACGGAGGAAGGGAGGTGTGGCCATGGCGAGGGGCGAGCCCCCCAGTAGCAGAGCCGGCGCACACGCCCTCCGTGACTGCGGTCGCATCGCCTGATCTGGTCACGAGCGTGCCGTGACCCCGTGAGGGGTTCGGCACCGAGGCGAGCGCCGGTCATCGATTCACGGCGTGGCGTGCCATGCCACGCCGTCCATCTGACCTGACCGACTCGAGCCCATCCTCTGGGGATGCCACAGGAGGGAGCACCATGGCCACGCCACCGCCGTCCAGCCCGACCGGCCGTCCGCGCCTGCTTTCCGGGCGCGCCACCCGGACGAACCGCCCGCCCCACCAGCGCCGCCGGCGGACCCGGCGCATCCTCGCCTCCGAGGGCGTCTTCGATTCGATCGTCTCGTTGGCGGGCCTGCTCGGCCGTCCCGTGCGCAACCAACAGGGCGCCGAGATCGGCCGGCTCGAAGATGTGGTCGCCCGCTGGGCAGACGGCCAGGTCTACCCGCCCGTGAGCGGGTTGGTGATGCGGGTCGGCCGACGCCGCACGTTCGTTCCCGCCTCCTCGGTCGACCGTATCGGCCACACCGAGGTGCACCTCCGCTCGTCCCGTCTGGACTTGCGCGACGTCGTGCGCCGTCAGGACGAGGTCCTGCTGGCCAAGGACGTGCTCGACCACCAGCTGGTCGACGTGGAGGGCGTCCAGGTGATCAGGGCGGCCGACCTCTACCTGGCCGAGGTCATCGGGCGCATCCGACTGGTGGGTGCCGACGTGTCGAACGCCACGCTGCTCCGCCGCCTGGGGCCCCGGCGGTGGCGGCCGCGCCCGACTCCCGACCGCGTGATCGACTGGGCGGCGATCCAGCCCTTCACCGAGCCGGCCGGCGAGCCCAACGGGGCGGGTGCCCAGGTGCGGCTCAAGACCACGAACGAAGGCCTGCACCGCCTGCGCCCCGGCGAGCTGGCGGACCTGCTCGAGGACCTGCGACGGGACGAGCGTCGCGAGCTCCTCGCCGCGCTGGGTCCCGACGAGGCGGCCGACGCGCTCGAGGAGATGCAGCCCGAGGACCTCGAGCAGCTCCTGCGCGAGTCCGATCCGGTCGAGGCGGCCCGGCTGCTCGCGGCCATGGAGCCGGACGAAGCGGTGGACGCGTTGCGTGACCTGCCCCTCGCCGAAAGGGCCGAGGTGCTGCGCCACATCCCGGCGAGCACGGCGCTGGCGCTGCGTGAGCTGCTCGGCTACGAGGAGGACGAGGCCGGGGGCATCATGACCACCGCGCTGGTCACGGCCAAGTCCGGCGACAAGGTGAAAAAGGTCTGCGACCGCCTCTCCGAGGCGCGCCAGCACGGCCCCGACCTCGATGCCGTCGCCGTCGTTGACGACGAGGGTCGGCTTCTGGGGGATGTCACGGTCCTCGACGTTCTCTTTGCGTTGCGCGCCGAGCCCGGCACCCGGCTGTCGGCCTTACTCGGCGACGAGGACGTGGTGACGGTCGGCCCCCACGCCTCGGCCAACGAGGTCGCAGGCATGCTCGTGGAGGCTCGACGGCATTCCATGGTCGTCGTCGACGAGGCGGGGCGCCCGATCGGGCGGATCCTCGCTGACGACGTCCTCGACGTGCTCGTGCCGACCAAGGGCCGATTCCACTTCCCGCGCCTGCTTTCGTGAGGGTCCAGCCGCCCCGGCGCTGGTTGGTCTACCTGGCCGCGGCGGGCCCCGGGCTGGTCGCCGCGGCTGCGGGTAACGACGCCGGCGGCATCGTGACCTACTCGTCGGCGGGGGCCCAGTTCGTCTACCGGACGCTCTTTCTCATGGTGCTCATCACCGTGGCCTACGTGGTGGTCCAAGAGATGGTGGCCCGGCTCTCCGTCTACACCGGCAAGGGACTGGCCGCGCTCATCAGGGAGGAGTTCGACCTCCGCCTGACCGCCTTTGCCATCACCGCTTTCGCGGTGGCCAACGTGGGCCTCATGGTCACCGAGTTCGGCGGTATCGCCACCGCCTTCGAGCTCTTCAACGTGTCGCGCTACGTCTCTGTCCCGATCGCGGCCATCGCCATCTGGTCGCTGGTGCTCTTCGGCTCCTACCGCTACGCCGAACGGGTGTTCCTGCTCCTCACGGTGGTGTTCATCGCCTACCCCATCGCCGCGGTGCTCGCCCACCCCAACTGGCACGAGGTCGCGGCCAACACGGTGTGGCCCCACTTCGTCGCCTCCAAGTCATTCCTGTTGCTCTCGGTCGCGCTGATCGGGACCACGATCACCCCCTACATCCAGCTCTACGAGGCGGGTGCGGTGGTCGACAAGGGCGTGAAGCCCGACAAGTACCACTTCCAGCGGGTCGATGCCATCACGGGCGCATTGCTCGCGGCCTTTGTCGCCATGTCCATCATCGTGGCCACCGGCGCCACCATCGGTGGCACGGGCCCGCTGACGTCGGCCACCACCGCGGCACAGGGTCTCAAGCCCGTGGCCGGAGCCGCCGCCGAGACTCTGTTCGGACTGGGACTGCTCGGAGCCTCCGCGCTGGCGGCCGCGGTGGTGCCGCTGTCGACCTCCTACGCGGTGGCAGAGGCGATCGGGGTCGAGCGCTCGGTGTCCTCGAGCTTCCGCCAGGCCCCCGTGTTCCTCGGGATCTTCACCTTCCAGATCCTCGTCGGCGCGGCCGTCGTCCTGGTGCCGGGGAACCTGATCACCCTCATCCTCAACACCCAGGTGCTCGAAGGCGTGATCACACCGATCACGCTGATCCTGATCCTGATCCTCGCCAACCGGCGCTCCCTGCTCGGCTCGGCCGCCAACGGCACCTTCGCCCGCTGGTTGGGTGGTGCCTGCATCGTCTCGGTGGCCGTCGTGGCCTCCGTCTATGTGGTGCTCACCGTATTGGGGTGGTTCGGCCTGGGCTGAGCGTCGCTTGCGCCGGACCGGGGGGTTCGGAGAGGCTGTGGAGGCATGGTGGGCACTGTCGGGACGTCGCGTGCCTAGGTCCCCCCACCAGGTGTGGACCGAGACGCAGGAGTCGTGGGAGCGCTCGCTCCAGCTGGAGCTTCCGGCCCGGGTGCCGGCCGCGCACTCCCGAGCGGGGGGACTTCGCGTGGCGTTCCTCGTCTATCGGGGGAATCCGCGCTGCGGCGGCCAGGGTGTGTACACCCGCCACCTCACCCGCGAGCTGGTACGGCTCGGCCATTCGGTCGAGGTCTTCTCGGGTCCCCCCTGGCCCGAGCTCGACGACGGGGTGGGCTTCACACCGGTCCCCGGACTCGACCTGTACCGGCAGCCCGATCCGTTCCGGGTCCCGCATCCGCGCGAGATGCGGACCCTCGAGGACTGGCTGGAGTTCGGCATCATGTGCACGGCCGGCTTCGGCGAGCCACTGGCCTTCTCTCGCCGCGTCCGCCGGCTCCTGGCCGCCCGGGGCGGCGACTTCGACGTGGTGCACGACAACCAGTGCCTCGGAACGGGCATGCTGGGAATAGTCGCCGACGGGTGGCCGCTGCTCACGACGTTGCACCACCCCATCACGGTGGACCGCCAGCTGGCCCTGTCGCATGCCGGTGGACCCTGGCAACGCGTCACCACCCGCCGCTGGTTCGGGTTCCTCCGCATGCAGGTCCGAGTCGCACGGGCTCTCCCGGCCGTCGTGACCGTTTCGGAGAACTCGCGTCACGACATCGCAGAGCAGATGGGCGTGGACACCGACCGCATGACCGTTGTCCCCGTCGGGGTGGATCACACCGTCTTCCGACCGTTCCCCGATCTCCGTCCGGTGCGCGGACGCATCATGGTCACCTCGAGCAGCGACGTGCCGATGAAGGGCCTCGTGCCGCTGCTCGAGGCGGTCGCCAAGCTGCGGACCGAGCGCGACGTCGAGCTCACCGTGATCGGCCGCCCCACGAAGGGGGGCCGGGTCGACCGGGCCATCGCCCGGCTCGGTCTGAGCGATTCGGTGAACTGTGTGAGCGGGATCAGCGACGACGAATTGGCCCGGCTCTACGGTCAGGCCGAGGTCGCCGTGGTGCCGTCGCTCTACGAGGGGTTCTCGTTGCCGGCCATCGAGGCGATGTCGTGTGGTGTCCCCGTTGTCGCCACGACGGGCGGGGCCCTCCCCGAGGTGGTGGGCCGGCACGAGGACACGGGCCTGCTCGTGGCGCCGGACGATCCGGGTGCACTGGCCTCGGCCATCGGGCGCCTTCTCGACGACCCCTCACTGCGGGCGCGGCTCGGAGCGGCCGGCCGCCGCCGCGTGGTGGAGCGATTCACCTGGCAGGTGACGGCAGCCGGCACTGCCGCCTGCTACGACGCGCTGTTGGCGGGACGCCGCCTCCCGGGGGCCGTCGCGGGCCCGGCGACGGACGGGGTGGTGCCTTGCTGACGGTCGACTACGCGCGACTCGGGGTCGAGCCGGGCGACCGGTTGCTGGACCTCGGCTGCGGGTTCGGCCGCCACGCCTTCGAAGCGGCCCGCCGCGGGGCGTCGGTCGTGGCGCTCGATGCCGGTGCGGACGAGGTGGCTCAGGTGCGCGCCACCCTCGGAGCGATGGTCGACGCCGGAGAACTCGACCCGGGACACCCCGCGCTGGCCGTCCGGGGCAACGCCCTGGCGTTGCCGTTCGCCGACGGCGCCTTCGACCGCGTCATCGCCTCCGAGGTGCTCGAGCACATCCCGGACGACTGCGCCGCCATGCGCGAGCTGGCGCGCGTTCTGCGGCCGGGCGGCACCATGGCGGTGACGGTGCCGCGCTGCCTTCCCGAAACGGTCAACTGGGCCCTCTCGGACGAGTACCACGACACACCGGGGGGCCACGTCCGCATCTACCGACGTTCCACCCTGGCCCGGCGGCTGCGTGACGCCGGGCTCGAGCCGACCGGCCATCACCACGCCCACGGGCTCCACGCTCCGTACTGGTGGCTCCGGTGTCTGGTGGGGCCGTCCAACGACACCCACCCGGCGGTCAGGGCCTACCACCGGGTCCTCGTGTGGGACATCGTCAGTGCTCCGCTGGTGACCCGGTTGGCCGATCACGTGCTCAACCCCTTCGTCGGCAAGAGCCTGGTGCTCTACCTGACCAAGCCCGCGTCGAACATGAGCGGGCTTCGGGGGGGTGCGAGCAAGTCGGCCGGGCCGTCGGCGGCGACACGACGGTCCGGGCCGACCACCCCGACGCACGGTGAGGCCGCATGACCACCGAGGAGGTCCGCCCCTCGCCGGTCGCCCCCGAGGTGCCCGGCATCGTGTCCGCATCGGACGTCCTGGCCACGGCACGGGCCATCACCGCAGTGCAGCGGCCCGACGGGATGATCCCGTGGTTCGACGGCGGGCACTGCGACCCGTGGAACCACGTTGAGTCCGCCATGGCACTGTCGGTGTGCGGGCTGGTCGATCACGCCATGGCGGCCTACCGCTGGTTGGCGCGACGCCAGCTCCCCGACGGGAGCTGGTTCAACTACTACCAGGGCGAAGGAATCAAGGACCCACGGCTCGACACCAACGTGTGCGCCTACCTGGCGACGGGAGCATGGCATCACTACCTCATCACCGGAGACGTCGAGTTCCTCGGCGAGCTGTGGCCGACCCTCGAGAAGGGAATCGACTTCATCCTGCGCTGGCAGCAGCCCGACGGATCGGTGCTGTGGTCACTCGACTCGGCGGGTCGGGCCGAGACGTACGCGCTCCTTACCGGGTGCTCGTCGATCTATCACTCCATGCGCTGCGCGGTCGCCGTGGCGGAGTGCCTGGCCAAGGACCGCCCCGAATGGGAGCTTGCCGCCGGGCGGCTCGGCCACGCCGTGGCCCACCACCCAGGGGCGTTCGCACCCAAGGTGGAGTTCGCCATGGACTGGTACTACCCGATGCTGTCGGGAGCGGTCGATGATGAAGTCGGTCGGAAACGGATGGAGGAAGGTTGGTCGACCTTCGTGCTCGAAGGGCGTGGAGTCCGTTGCGTCTCGAGCGGTGACTGGGTCACCGCGGCGGAGACGGCCGAGTGCGTGCTGACACTCGACGCACTGGGGATGGGCACGGAGGCCGCCGAGCTCTTCGCGGCGGGCCAGAGCCTGCGCTTGCCCGACGGCTCGTATTGGACCGGGGTCGTCTATCCCGACGGCGAGACCTTTCCCAGCGGCGAGAAGACGACCTACACGTTCGCGGCCATGATTCTGGCGGCTGATGCGCTGTCGAACACCACGCCGGCTGCCGGGCTGTTCCGTGGGGACTGCCTCCCGGCGCGGCTGGACCTGGCCGAGCCCCATTGCGGTGATGCGACCGACGGTTGCACCTCATCCGAGCTGTCCGGCCGTTAGGTCGCCTCACCCCTCGACGACCCTCCGCCTCTCCGAACCACCCGGCGACGAGCGAACGGGCTCCTCTCGTCCACTCGGTTTGGGTGGACGGATGCGGCGCAGCACGCGGAGACTCCCGCAGGCGTCGTCGTCGGTGAACTCTCCTGAGCGAAGCGCGTCCAGGTAGACCTCGTAGGGTGGGCGGCCGCCGTCGGCGGGATCGGGGAACACGTCGTGGATGGCCAGGAGCCCGCCCATGGCGACGTGCGGCGCCCAGCCCCGGAAGTCGGACCATGCCGGGGCTTCACCGTGCCCGCCGTCGAGGAAGCAGAAGGCCAGAGGATGGTGCCAACGTGCCGCCAGGGTCGGTGAATCGCCGACCACGCCCATGACGGACGTCTCGAGCGCGGCGCGTTCGATCGTGCGGCGCCATTGTCCAAGGGTGTCGATGCGACCGCTCTGGGTGTCGACGAGATCGGGCTCGTGGTGCTCCCACCCGACCTGGTTCTCCTCCGACCCGCGGTGATGGTCGACGGACACCAGGAGGGCACCCGCGGTCTCGGCGGCCGCGCCGAGGTACACCGTGGACTTGCCGCACCAGGCTCCGATCTCTACGAACGTGACGGGCGAGGGGCCCGACGCCGCACTCCGATCCGGCCCGGAGGGCCGCGAGGAACAGCGCCTCGCCCTCGTCATCGGGCATGAAGCCACACGTCCCGCGGGCTTGGGCCAGCAGCGCTCGGACACGGGGCGTGGCGCGCGGGTCCCCGGCGGGACGCGCCGGGACCATCAGGGGGACGGGGTGGTCACGGCCCCAAGCGAGTCACCCAGAAGTGCCCGCTCGCGCTCGGCGAAGGCAACGTTGACCATGAGCCGTTCGATCGACTGGTCGACGCGGCGCTGCCCCGACGTCACCCGATGGTCCTTCAGGAAGGCCACGGCGCCCTCTGCGAAGTCCGCATCGGCGCACAGGGCGGGAAGGGATTCGAGGATGCGTGGTACGGCGTTCTTGGGAAGGCGCTCGGCCACCGCATCCCAGGTCTCGGTGATGCGGGTCCACACCGCCTGGCTTCCGACCGGATTGGCCAACAGGGAGCTGATGACCATGAACCCGTTCTGGCTCCGGACCTCGGTCATGGCGAGGTCGAAGGTGCGGAGGCACAGGTCGACGTCGGCGAACGCGGTCAACGCGTTGAGCGAGCGCATCTCGGCCTGGGGAGTCGACGCCGCTCGGTAGCGGTCCAGCAGCGTGTCGTAGTCGCCCGGGCGAACGAGCTGGGCCAGCACGGCCAGGACGGCCACCTCAACATCCACCGGGATGGGATCTTCCGAGCCGCCTCCGAGCGGGGAGTTGTCGAATCGCCGGGCGGCCTCGGCTCGGACGGTGGCGTCGGCGCCCACCGTGCCCATGAGGTTGATCGCCAGAGATCGCAGCGTCGGCGTGCGGTCCCGCTCCGCTGCCTGGGCATCGAACCCGAGGCGCGCGTACGTGGGGCCGACCAGCGCAGCCACGGCCCGATGGAGCGCGTCTCGCTGCTCTGGCGGCGTGAAGCGGTTGACCAGCCCGAGCGCCGTGCCCACGGGCGCCCAGGGGGCGGGGTCCGGCTCGAGACCCAGCCGGGAAGCCAGGACCAGGAATTCGCGGAGTGGGGTGTGGCCGGCCAACGTGGTCGCCCAGGTGTCGGCCAGGAGGTTTGCCCGCTCCATGAGGGTCAACCCGCCGAGCTGCTCGGCCAGCGCCAGGCGGTGGGCGTCCTCGTATCCCGTCCGGAACATGCCCCAGCCGCCGGCGTTGACCACCACCAGCCCGTCCGCGACCTCGGTCAACGACTCGGGAGCTCCGCCGAGCACGAGGTGACGCGTCGGCGCGCCCGGCGCGTCGGGGACGGTCAGGGCACGCACCGCCAACGGCACCCTCCATTCGGATCCGATGGACGACGTGGTCCCCGGTGGCACCGGGCCGAGGGCGAAGGGCTGTTGGGTGACGGTGTCGCCGCGTAGTGAGACGAGCGGATGGCCACCTTGCAGGATGAAGGTGTTCATGACGTCACGCACCGGTGCGCCGCTTGACTCCTCGAGCGCGTCCCACAGGTCGGTGGTGACGGTGTTGCCGTACGCGTGCGTCTTGAGATACGACCGGACGCCGTCACGGAACACCTCGGGCCCTATGTGCTGCTCGAGCATGCGCAGCACACCGCACCCCTTCTCGTAGGTGAGGAGATCGAACATGCCTTCGGCCTCGCGAGCCGGTCCGACGGGGTATTCGATCGGCCGCGTACAGTGGACCGCGTCGACGGCGAGAGCGGCTTCGCGCGAGGGGGCGAAACCGACCCAACGGTCCCACGACGGCCGGAAGGCGTCCACGCACAGCGTCTCCATGAACGTGGCGAAAGCCTCGTTGAGCCAGATGCCCTCCCACCAGCCCATGGTGACCAGATCACCGAACCACATGTGGGCCAACTCATGGGCGATGACGTCGGCCACACGCTCGAGCTCGGTGCGCGCCGCCTCGTCCTGGTCGACCAGCAGGGCGGTGTCGCGGAACGTGATGCACCCCAGGTTCTCCATGGCGCCGGCCGCGAAGTCGGGAATGGCGACCAGGTCGACCTTGTCGCCCGGGTAGGCGATGTCGAAGTAGTCGGTGAAGAACCGCAGCGCGAAGGCACCCACCTCGAGGGCGAATTGACCCAGGTGCCGTTTCCCGGGCGTGCAGACCACGCGGAGCGGCACGCCGTCGACGTCGACCGTCTCGGTCGTCTCGAGCTTGCCGATCACGAAGGCGACCAGGTAGGTCGACATCTTCATGGTCGGGGCGAACTCGATCCGGAGTTTGGCGCCCTCGTGCACGGTGCTCACCGCGGGCGAGTTGGAGATGGCGTCGACGTCGGGGTCGACGATGAGCGTGATCTCGAAGACGGCCTTGCGGTCCGGTTCGTCGAAGCACGGGAAGCAGCGCCGTGCATCGACCGACTCGAACTGCGTCGTGGCAATCGTCTGTGTCTCGCCGTCGAGCCCGGTGTACGTCGACCGGTAGAACCCGCGGAGCTTGTCGTTGAGCGTCCCGGTGAAGCGGCACGTCAGCGTGTACGCGCCCGCGGCGAGCTCCGACTCGGGCTCGAAGTGAACCTGCTCGAGCTCGTCGTCGAAGCGCACCGCGCACGAGGTCGTCGTGGCGTCGGCCGCTCGCATCTCGACGTCGGAGACCGCGAGTTCCGCTGCGTTGAGCACGATCTCGCAGGCGGGCTCGTGCACCATGACGTCGATGGAGACCGTTCCCGAGAAGGTGGCGGAGCCCACGTCGGGTTCGATCTCGATCCGGTAGGTCTCCGGTTCGACGGTCCGGGGAAGGCGGTAGGCCTCCGAGCCGGGCGCGACGTCAGGCGTGGGCACAGCTGGCATCCGGTGAAGGCTACCCGCGGGACCGCGGGTAGCGTCTCGCCCCGTGCCTCCTCCCGAGTCCTCGCACCACCTCGACGCGGCCCGTGCCGTCTCACCCGATCTGGACGTGGTGGGCATCGGGTCGCCGCTCCTCGACGTGATCGAGATGGCGACGGACGAGCAACTGGCCCAGGTCGGTTTGGAGAAGGGCTCCATGACCCTGATCGATCTGGTGACGGCCAACGCGGTGCGCGAGTTCATGGGAGCACCCCGCTACGTGTCGGGCGGCTCCGTGGCCAACACGACCGCGGGGATCTCCGTGCTCGGTGGGACGGCGGGATACGTGGGCGCCTTGGCCGACGACGAAATCGGGCGCACCTATACGGAGAACCTGCGTGCGGCCGGGGTGGAATTCGAACCGCACTACAGCGAGTCCGCCGCCGGCGACGGCCTGGGCACGGGTCGCTGTGTGGTCCTGATCACGGAGGACGCGGATCGGACCATGGGGACGTACCTCGGGGCGGCATCGACGCTGTCGCCCGAAGGCGTCCCGACGGAATTCGTCGCCCGGGCCTCCATCGTGCTGCTCGAGGGCTATCTGTGGGACGTCCCGGCGGCCAAGGAGGCGATGCGCCATGCGGCGGCGACGGCTCATGGTGCCGACGGGTCGGTCGCCCTGTCGCTCTCGGACCCCTTCTGCGTCTCGCGACACCGAGCGCGAGTTCCTCGACCTCCTCGTCGATGACGTCGACATCCTCCTCGGGAACGAGGAGGAGGTCACCATGCTCTTCGGTGCCTCCTCCCACCGGGCCGCGGTGGCCGCCGCCGAAGAGACGGGACTGCTGGTGGTCGTGACCCGGGGACCCCGCGGCGCCACCGTGCTCACACCGCATGGCCCCAAGGACGTGCCGGCCGCCGCGGCGCCGAGGGTGATCGACACGACGGGCGCGGGCGATCTCTTCGCCTCTGGCTTCCTCTTCGGGCTGACCCACGGCATGGACCCCGAGGAGAGCACCCGCCTGGGTGGGCTGTGCGCCGCCGAGGTGATCTCCCACACGGGGGCACGTCCCGAAGCGGACCTGCGGGGACTGGCGGCCGAGGCGGGCCTCCTGGCGACATGAGGTGAGCCTCTCAATCGGAATCGTGGGACTGCCCAACGTGGGCAAGTCAACGCTCTTCAACGCGCTGACCCACAACGAGGTCCTGGCGGCCAACTACCCCTTCGCCACCATTGAGCCGAACGTCGGCGTCGTGGCGGTACCCGATGCGCGGCTGGCCAGGCTGGCCGAGCTCTACGGCGGCGCGCCGGTCGTCCCGGCGACGGTCACCTTCGTGGACATCGCGGGCCTGGTGCGCGGGGCCTCGCAGGGCGAGGGTCTGGGCAACCAGTTCCTGGCGGCCATCCGCGAGACCGACGCCATCTGCCAGGTCGTGCGAGCCTTCCATGACGAGGACGTGATCCACGTCGACGCCCGGGTGGACCCGGCGGGCGACATCGAGACGGTGCACACGGAGCTCGTCCTGGCCGACCTCCAGACGGTGGAGCAGCGGCTGCCGAGGCTGGCCAGGGAGGCCAAGGGCGACGCGTCGCTCAAGCCGGTGGTCGAGGCAGTCGAGGCGGCGGGGCAGATCCTCGGGGAGGGACGCACGGTCTCGGCGGCCGCGGCGGCCGGCGAGGTGGACGCCGGGTTGCTGCGCGACCTGCATCTCTTGACGGCCAAGCCGTTCATCTACGTCTTCAACGTCGACGAGGGCGTGCTGGGTGACGCGGCATCGGCCGCCCCATTGGCCGCCGTGGTCGAGCCGGCGCCCGCGGTCGTGCTGTGCGCGCAGATCGAGGCCGAGGTGGCCGGGCTCGACCCCGAGGACGCCGCCGAGCTCCTGCGCAGCTACGGCCAGGAGGAGTCGGGGCTCGAGCAGCTGGTGCACGTCGGGTTCGCCACGCTCGGGCTCCAGACCTTTCTGACCGCCGGGCCCAAGGAGGCCCGTGCCTGGACGATCCACGCCGGCGACACGGCGCCGCGGGCGGCCGGAGTGATCCACACGGACTTCGAGAGGGGCTTCATCAAGGCCGAGGTCATCAGCTTCGACGACCTGATGGAGGTCGGTTCGGTGGCCGCGGCGCGCAGTGCCGGAAAGGCCCGCATGGAGGGCAAGGACTACGTGATCCGCGACGGCGACGTGGTCGAGTTCCGCTTCAACACTTGAGCGAGACCCGAGGAGGACGGGTCGCCGCGTCAGGGGCCTACGTGGACGGCGTCACCGAGAATCCGGTCGTGACCTGATCCCCCTGGCCGTTGACGACGTACCACAGCCCCCCGTCCTGGTCGATGCCCTGTCCCATGACCACGCCGGGCGAGACATCGAGGTCGTAGGTGTAGAGCGGATGGCCGCCGTAGGAGATCTGGGTCGATCCGTCAGGCCGTCTCAAGGTGCCCACCAGCGCGGGGTCGAGGCCCTTGCCGAGTCGGATCGGACCGGATCGCACCAGGGGGGGCCAACCGAAGACGCAGCCGTCGTCGATGCAGGCGCTGCGGGTCGCCGTGTCGGGGACGAAGTCGTAGAGCGTGTCGCCGCCCCCGGTGGCCAGAATCGGCCCGACGGGGGAGCGCTGGAGCGTGAGCGTGAGGGAGGGGTCGGTGGTCGGAGGCGCGGTGAGCGTCGTCACACCGGCATTGCCGCAGGCGACCACCGACAGGGCGATCCCGACGAGTGCTGCGGGGACGGCGACGGTGGTGCGGCGCAGCCGTCCAGACCTGCGGCCCCCGACGCACTTCACGAGCCCGACGCGGGAACCGAAGTGCCGAGCAGCCACCCGATGGCGCCGAGCGCGTCGGCGATGGTCCAGGTCGGGCCCTGGGACTGTGGGTCGTTGAGGTCGTGGACCCCCCCGTCGTCGAGCAGCGACGTCAGCTTGGGGTCGAGCCGACCGCGCATGTCAGGGGCGATCGGGTCGACGAAGCGCTCGCGGCCTTGCGGATCGATCAGGATATAGCCGTCGGTGTGCTGGACGTCGTAGGTCAGCGGCGCCCCGGTCCACCAGTCCGTCTTGTCCGGCTGCCCTTCGGGGACCGTGCCGTACTCGATGTGAAAGGGCTTCCAGAAGGCGGCGACGGCCGCAGGCGGGCCGGTCCACAGCTCCCAGTCGGCGCCGAACTCCCTCCGGTAGGCGGCCAGGCGAGCCACGCTGTCGCGGCCGGGGTCCACCGTGGCCTCCACGAAGACCACCCGGTTGGCCAGACCGGCGTCGCGCAGATCGCGCTGGAGTGCGATGAAGGCGCCCGTGATCAGCGGGCACTCGTCCTGGCACAACGAGAGGAAGGGTGCGAGCACCACGATCCGCCCACGTTCGGCCGCCAGCGAGACCGGGCGGCCGGCCTGGTCGAGCAGCGCCACGCGCTCGGGTGTGGGGCTGTCCACCACCGTTCCCTGGCTGGCCGGCGGTGGGCCCGGCGCCGAGCCGCCGCAGGCCGCGACGGCGACTCCGGCCAGCGACACCAGGAGCACGACGGTGGCGACCCGTCGGAGGCGAAGGCTCCTCAGTCGTCGTCCTCCCCGGGCGGCAGGAACGTGAAGGGCAGGTCCGCCAGGGTGATCAGCGTCGAGGCGATCCAGCGGGTGAGCGCATCGAACGTGGGCTTGAGCGTCGAGGGATCCTCGAGCTGCGCGTCGGTGAAGCGGAGGGAGCCCTCGTAGGTGGCCTCGACGGCCCAGCGCACGGACCGGGGGCCCGCATCGGACGGCGCCGCCGCCGAGGCGGGGCCGCCCCAGTCGGCCTCCATGTCGTCAGCCCCGTCGGTGGCGGTGTGGACCTGCTCGATCGTGGTGGCGGTGCGCACCAGGTCCATCGGGTCCCCGGCGGGCCCGGTCGCCGGCAGCGCGGCCATCACCTTCTCGGTGTCGGGCGGCTCGGCCATCCGCTGCACCCGCAGCGCGACCTCGATCACGACCTCGGGGAGCTCGTCCGGCGGCTCTCCGATGGACCAGCTGCGGTAGGAGGCCTGGCTCCACGTCGGCCAGTCCACCGAGAGGTCGGCTCGCACGCGGGGTGGTTGCTCCTCGCCGGGGAGGCTGTAGGACGTCTCCCACGACACGTCGCCCAGGAAGACGTCGACCTGGAAGCGCTCCTCCACCGCCTGGCGCTGCAAGAGGGCTCGATCGAAGGAGGCCCGGATGCCACCGATGACGTCGACGAGAAGGTGATCCAGCACGCAGCACGAGGATAGGCCCCGCTGCAGGGGTGCCGACCGCGCCCCGTCGGGGACCACCACGGGCGTCAGGGCGGCTGTTACGGTCGGCTTCGGTGAGGGGATCGGGGTGGTGGGCGGTGCAGGACCGATGGCAGGAGCGGTGACCGAGGCCTCCGTCTGGTTGGAACGACGAGTGCTCGCCTACGCGCACCAAGGTGGCGCCTGGGAGGCCCCGTCCTCGACGCTCCACGCGATGGAGCACGCGCTCGCAGCGGGGGCGACGGGGATCGAGCTGGACGTGCACGCCACCGCCGACCGTGAGCTCGTGGTCTGCCATGACGCCACGGTCGACCGCACCACTGCCGCGTCGGGCGCCATCGCCTCGCACACGCTCGCCGAGCTGCGCGCCATGGATTTCTCCCACTGGTGGATTCCCGGCGCCGACGTCACGCCGGACCGGCCGCCGGGCGAGTACCCGCTGCGCGGCCGCGCTCGGGAGGACCCCAGCTTCGGCATCGCCACGGTGCGCCAGGTGCTCGAGCGCTTTCCCGACGTGGTGCTCAACTTCGACATCAAGCAGACGGCCCCGATGGTGGAGCCCTACGAGCACGCGCTGGCCACGCTGCTCGCGGAGTTCGGCCGCACCGACGACGTGATCGTGGCCTCGTTCTTGGACCCCGCGCTCGACGCGTTCCACCGGTATGCACCGAAGGTGCCGACGTCGGCTGGGACCCTGGCCACCGCCGAGGCGTGGAGGGCGGTGCAGGCCGGCGGGGAGATGCCCGAGTCGACCGCCGTCGCCTACCAGGTACCCGAGCGCCAGGGCGATCTGGTGGTGGTCGACGCGGCCTTCGTCGCTGCGGCGCACCGGGCGGGCAAGGCGGTCCACGTGTGGACGGTCAACGACGGCGAGTCCATGGAGCGCCTGGTGGATCTGGGCGTGGACGGCATCATCTCGGACCTCCCGACGACGCTCTGTGGCGTGCTGGCGGGTCGGGGAGTGGCCTGGAGCCCGACGTAGGGCGACGTGGCCCCTTTGTGGGGGACCGATCCCGGAGGGTCAGCCCCGGCCGCAGTTCGGCTTCTTGCCGTGGTTGGCCTTCTTCTTCGTTCTGAGCTTGCGTTTCACGGTTCGCTTCGACACGGAGAAGAGAGCATAGTGCCTCGTTGGCGACGGTAGCCTCGGGCACATGCGGGCCGGATGGCTGCTGCGCGACGGTGACGTCGTGTGCGCGCTCGAAATGACCGAATCGGCGGCCGAACGAAGCGCGCTGCGGAGACGCCCCGGCTGGGAAGGGGCGCTCCACGTGGAGGGGGTCCGGGCGGTGCACACCCTCGGCATGAAGTCACCCCTCGACGTGGCGTTCCTCTCCGACGACCGTACGGTGGTCCGCGTGACCCGGCTCAAGCCCTGGCGCCTCGCCGTGGGCGGGCGGGCCGCCCGGAGCGCGGTGGAGACCCAGGCCGGGGCGCTCGAGCGCTGGGGCGTGCGCGTGGGGGACCATCTCGAAGTGCGTGAGGCGGCCGACGGAGCGGGCCCCCCGTCTTGACGGCGGCCGGAGAGGGCCGACTCGTGCTGGTGGCCACGCCGATCGGGAACCTCGGTGACCTCTCGCCCCGCGCCCGGGAGGTGTTGGCGACGGCCGACGTGATCTGCTGCGAGGACACCCGCCGCACCCGCGCCCTGCTCGCCGCGGTCGGCGTACCCGCCGGCGGCGCCCGTGGTGATCGCCTCCTGTCGCTGCACGGGCACAACGAGCGGGCGCGGTTCGACCGCGTGGCCGCCGCGGTGGCCGGCGGAGCGGTGGTGGCGGTGGTCAGCGATGCCGGCACCCCCGGCATCTCGGACCCGGGGTCCTGGCTGGCGGCGCGGCTGGCCGCCGCGGGTGAGACGGTCACCGCCGTACCGGGGCCCTCGTCGGTGCTGGGCGCGCTGGTGATCAGCGGGCTCCCGACCGACCGTTTCAGCGTCGAAGGGTTCCTGCCCCGGAAGGGCGGCGAACGGACGCGGCGACTGGCTGCGCTGATGACCGACGACCGGACCACCGTCGTGCTCGAGGCACCGGGGCGGGTCGCCGCCACCCTGGCCCAACTCGCCGAGGCGGACCCCGACCGGCCGGCGGCCGTGGTGCGGGAGCTGACCAAGGTCCACGAGGAGGTCTGGCGCGGCTCGCTGGCCGACGCGGCGGCTGCCTTTGCCTCCCGCCAGGTGCGCGGCGAGGTGGTGCTCGTGGTGGGCGGCGCGCCGCCGCCCGAGCCTGCTCTCGACGTCGACGTCGAGGCCGCCGTGCGCGCGGTGTGGCGTGACGATCCGGGCGCGGGACCGCGGCAGGTCGCTGACCGCGTGGCCGCCTCGTTGGGCGTGTCGCGGCGACGCGGCTACGAGACCGCGCTGCGCGTGCGTGGCGTCGGGGACGGGTCTGCGGGGGAGCCGACCGGGCCCGATTGAGCCGACCCTGAGCGCCATGCTCAGGGCGCCACGGTCGGATGGGGAGTGCCGGGGTGCCCCCGGGGGCGCCGGTACGCTACCGGCGGTGCCGCCCTACTACCTGACCACGCCGATCTACTACGTCAACGACGCGCCACACGTCGGCACGGCCTACACCACGGTGAACGCCGACGCGCTGGCGCGCTGGCACCGTCTGCTGGGCGATGACGTGTGGTTCATGACGGGCACCGACGAGCACGGCGCCAAGATCGTCGAGGCCGCCGAGGCCAACGGGACGACCCCGAAGGAATGGACGGACCGGACCTCGGCGCGCTTCGCCGAGGCGTGGCAGCGGCTCGAGATCTCCAACGACGACTTCATACGGACCACCGAGCCCCGCCATTACGCCGTCGTGCAGGAGTTCCTGCAGCGGATCTACGACAACGGGTTCATCGAGCTGGGTCAGTACTCGGGCCTCTACTGCGTCGCGTGTGAGGACTACTACACAGAGGACCAGCTGGTGGAGGGGAACTGCCCCGTGCACGGGCGCCCTGTCGTCGAGATGCAGGAGGACAACTACTTCTTCCGACTCGGCGCGTTCGAGCAGCCTCTCCTCGACTACTACGAGCGGCATCCCGATTTCGTCCGTCCCGTCTCGAAGCGCAACGAGGCTCTGGGATTCATCCGTGGCGGGTTGCGTGACGTCTCCATCACCAGGACGTCGTTCACCTGGGGCGTCCCGGTCCCGTGGGACAGCGGACACGTCTTCTACGTGTGGTACGACGCGCTGATCAACTACCTGACCGTGGCCGGGTACGGCCGCGACCCCGAGACGTTCGCCCGGCGCTGGGGAGCGGCCCACCACCTCATCGGCAAGGACATCTTGAAGTTCCACTGCGTGTGGTGGCCGGCGATGTGCCTCGCCGCCGGGATCGAGCCGCCGGCGGAGATCTTCGTGCACGGCTACCTGCTCATGGGCGGCCAGAAGCTCGGCAAGTCGATGATCGCCGCGGCCGACGCCGGCGATGGCCCGGGCGGTCGACCACTGCGGGTCACCGACGTGTCGCCCCTCGCCCTGGCGGACGACATCGGGGTCGACCCTCTGCGTTACCACCTGCTGAGGGAGGTGCCACTCGGCGGTGACGGAGATTTCTCCTTCGAGGGGATCGTGTCGCGCTACAACGCAGACCTGGCCAACAACCTGGGCAACCTGGTGTCGAGGGTCACGACCGTGGTCCACTCCAAGTGCGGCGGTGTCGGTCCGGCATGCGACCAGGGGAGCACCCTGGCGGCCGTGGCCTCGAGCGCGCTGGCCGCGGCCACCGATGCCTGGAGCCGTTGGGCGCCGCACGAGGCGCTCGAGGAGACGTGGCGGCTCATCGGGTCGGCCAACGCGGAGCTCGAAGCGACCGAGCCCTGGAAGATGGAACCCGGTGCGGCCGTGCAAGCGGTGCTGGGGGACGCTCTCGAGGTGTTGCGGATCGTGGGGATCCTCGTTGCCCCGGCCATGCCGTCGACGGCGGCCGAGGTGTGGCGCCGCATCGGGCTCCCGGGCGACCCCTCGGCGGCCCGGCTGCCCGGCGACGCCGCCTGGGGCGGGTACGCCGGGGGCAGCCCCGTGGTCAAGGGGGATCCGCTCTTCCCGCGACGAAAGGGCTGAGCGTGGGCGCGGGAGGGTGGTTCGACTCGCACTGCCACGTCCAGGAGTCGTATCTGGGTGCGGACGCGACGAGCGGACCCGACGCCGACCTCGGTTCCGTCCTCGCCCGCGCGGCCGAAGCGGGCGTGGACCAGCTGGTCTGCGTCGGCACCGGAGCGGCAACCTCGCGTCAGGCGGTGGCATTGGCCCGCGCCGTCCGCTCCGCCGGCTCGACGCCCCGGGCATGGGCGTCCATCGGCCTGCACCCGCACGACGCGAATGACGGGGTCGACGAGATCGCGGACCTGTTGGCGAGCGAACGCCACGCCGACGACGGCACCGTGGTGGCGGTGGGCGAGTGCGGGCTGGACTACCACTACGAGCACTCCCCGCGATCGGTTCAGCGTGACGCGTTCGCCGCGCAGATCGCGCTTGCTCACGATCACGATCTGGCGCTCGTGATCCACGCACGTGACGCCTGGGCTGACCTGTTCGACATCCTGGCGGCCGAGGGCGTTCCGCCCCGTACCGTGCTGCACTGCTTCACCGGCGGTCCCGAGGAGCTCGACAGATGCCTCGGCGCCGGTCTCTGCGTGTCGTTCAGCGGCATCGTGACGTTCAAGAACGCAGACGACGTGCGCGCTGCCGTGGCGCGGTGCCCGCTGGAGCGCATGCTGATCGAGACCGATGCGCCGTTCCTCGCTCCGGTGCCGCACCGAGGGCGGGTCAATCAGCCGGCGTTCCTCCCATTGGTGGGCCAGGCCATCGCTGCGGTCAAGGGTCTGGGAGTCGAAGAGATCAGAGATCGCTCGGCCGTCACCGCGGCCACAGTGTTTTGCACCGGGGGTTGAGTTTCTGGTGTTCACCGGAATCGGACAACCTTCTGACCAGGGTTTTTCAGTTTGAATCTGGCTAAATTCTGCACTTGACCTGGACTTTCTCGTGAATACGCGCGCCTATGGCGGCGGTGACCTGGGAAAAGAGCTCCGGAAAAGGCCCGGACTCATTTCTGGTTTGCACGAGTTGCATTCGCTTCTCTAGGGTCTCCCAAAACCCCTCGCCCACCCGTGTGTCGGCGCGGGTGCACTGCGTCTTCAGATGAAGGGTGGAGCCCTGAGGAACCAGAGCACTGGGGGGAGGCGCCTCGGCGTCGCCGCTGCCATTTGCGGCGTCGTCCTCGGCGCGCCTCTCCTGTTGTTGCAGAGCACGTCTGCGACGGTCGACCACGCACGCACCGCGGCGCGCGGTCAGGCCGCGCTCGGCGCAGATGATCATCATGGCCGTGGCGCGTCGGCGGCTGGGACGACGACGGGTGCCGGCGGCGTCAAGCTGCACTCGCACCTGGTGGCATACCAGGCACCGACCACGACGACCACGGCCCCGCCAGCGCCGAGCACGACCGTTGCGCCTCCTCCGCCACTCACGACATCCCAGGTGGCGGCCCGGTTGACGCCGACCACGACGACCACCGTGGCGCGTCCGGCGCCCACGACGACAACGACGCCACCGCCACCGCCACCACCCACGACGACCGTTCCGGTGGCGGCAGCCGCCAATCACGAGGTCGGCGAGGCGACGTGGTACTCGGGGGCGGTCCCCGGGGGGTGTGCGAGCCCGACCCTGGCGTTCGGGACCGTTCTCACGGTGGTGAACAACGCCACGGGAGCGTCAACCCGGTGCACGGTCGACGACCGCGAGGCGGCGGGGTACCCCCGGGTGGTCGACATGTCGCCGGGAGGCTTCTCGCAGATCGCGAGCACGTCCCAGGGAGTGGTGGACGTCACAATCTCCTGGTGACGCATTCCGGCGCGGACATCGCAGCGCTCCTCTCCGCTCACGGACTCCATCCCCGCAAGGCTCTGGGCCAGAACTTCGTCGCTGATCCCAACACGGTCCGCCGGATCGCGCGCCTTTCGGGCGTGGGCCCCGATTCCCGGGTACTCGAGATCGGTGCCGGTCTGGGATCGCTCACGCTGGCCCTGGCCGAGACCGGCGCTCACGTGGTGGCCGTGGAGTCGGACCGTGGCCTGATCCCGGTGTTGCGCACCGTGGTCGAGCCGGTCGGGGTGGAGGTGGTCGAAGGGGACGCCCTCGCGCTCGATCTGGCGGAGGTCGTGGGAAGGCGGGGTGGTCCACCATGGAGCCTGGTGGCCAATCTTCCCTACAACGTGGCCACACCCCTGGTCATGCGGACCTTGGTCGAGGTCGAGGCGGTGACACGCCTGCTCGTCATGGTCCAGCGAGAGGTCGGGGAGCGCATGGCGGCGGCACCGGGCTCCGATGCCTACGGAGCCGTGTCGGTCCGTGTGGCCTATTTCGCCCGTGCCACGGTGGTCGGGCGGGTTCCGGCATCGGTGTTCGTCCCTCGGCCACGCGTCGAATCGGTCCTGGTCGGCCTGGAGCGCCGAGCCTCGCCGGCCGTGGACCCCGCCCTCGTGTCCTACGCCCGCCTCAACACGGTGGTACGGGCCGGCTTCGCCAAGCGGCGCAAGATGCTGCGTGGCTCGCTGTCGGGGGTCGTGGAGCCCGCAGCGTTCGTTCGAGCAGGCATCCGGCCCGATGCCCGGGCCGAAGAGCTCAGTGTGGAGGAGTGGGGGAGGTTGGCAGCCCTGTGAGTGTCGGAGCCACGGAGGGGGTCTCAGCTGTCGTGGTGGCCCCCGCGAAGCTCACGGTGTCCCTGCGCGTCGGGCCTGTCAGGGCCGACGGCTATCACGAGATCGACGCCGAGATGGTGACGTTGAACCTGGCCGACGAGTTGGCGTTCGATGACGGCGGGTCGGGGATCACCGTGGTGGCGGACGACGACGTCCGTGTCGCTGACCTTCCCGAGCCGTCGGGCAACCTGGTGGCGCGCGCCCTGGCCTCGTGCCGCCGCACCGCCGGCGTTCGCCTCGCGAAGCGGATTCCCCTGGGCGCCGGGCTCGGTGGCGGGTCGGCGGACGCGGCAGCGGTGCTGCGCTGGGCCGAATGCGCCGATCCGGAAGTGGCGGCGCGCCTCGGTTCGGACGTGCCTTTCTGCGTCGTCGGTGGGCGGGCCCGCGTCCAGGGGGTGGGGGAGCGGATCACGCCGCTCCCGTTCGAGGAGCGTCAGTACCTGCTGTTGCTCCCACCCTTCGGCGTTGACACGGGAGAGGTCTACCGCGCCTGGGATCGCCTCGACATGGCCGGAGCCGACAGCGGAGGCCCGGATGAAGGCGAAGGCGAAGCAGGCGGAACGAACGCCCTCACGGCGGCAGCGTTGGCCGTCGAGCCGCGCCTGGCCCGCTGGCGCGAGGCCTTCCGAGAACTGACGGAGTGCGAACCCACCTTGGCGGGAAGTGGCTCGACGTGGTTCGTCACGGGAGGCCCGACCGAGGCCGGAACGCCTGCAATGCCGGTTCTCCGGCTCGGGGCCGAATCAGCGCGATTGGTCAGGGCCCGAACGGTGCCGGCTGACTGGGAAGGGCCATGACCTGCGGCGCCACAGGCGCGCGACGGGGACTGCGGCTACTTGCCGGCCCGGCGTTGCCAGCGGGTGGCTTTGAGCATCTTCTTGTGCTTCTTCTTGCGCATCCGCTTGCGGCGCTTCTTGATCAGTGATCCCATCTCGTGCGGCAGGCTAGCGGTCGCGGACCGCGACTGCCAGGTCGGTGCCAGCGGTGGTGGGTGAGTCGGCCCCGGCCACCGGGTGGACCTCGTCAGGCGGGGTCATCGCTCTGGGGGGCGGTGTCAGTGGCTTTGGCTGTACGGGGCTCGGGCACGGTGGGGAGCGTCATCGTCATCCGGGCCCCGCCGTCGGGATCGTTGTCGGCCGAGACGACTCCGCCCTCCGCCTTGACCACTTGGGCCACGATGGCGAGACCGAGACCCGATCCGGGAAGCCCGCGCGGCAGCGGGCGCGCGGTAGAAGCGGTCGAAGACGTGCAGGAGGTCGTCGGCGGCGATGCCCGGCCCGTGGTCGTGCACGACGACGCGCCCCTCCCGACACTCGACCTCGACCGACAAACCGGGGGGGTTCCACTTGCGGGCGTTGTCGAGCAGGTTTCCCACGGCTCGACCGAGGCCGGCGGGGTGACCCTCGACCCAGCAGGGCTCAGACGTGAGTTCGAACGTGACGTCCTTGGTCCGCCCGTGGGTGTTCTGCACCGCGACGGCGTCGGCCACGAGATGGTCGAGTCGCAGCAGCTCCTTGGGCGCCGGCTCCTGGTCTCCGCGAGCGAGCTCGGCGAGGTCGCCCACCAGGTCAGTGAGCTCCTGGAGCTGCACCAGCACGTCATCGACGAGGACATCGCGGTCCTGCGAGCTGAGCTCGTCGACCCGGCGCAGGACCTCGAGGTTGGTGCGCAGACTGGTCAAGGGTGTGCGCAGCTCGTGGGAGGCGTCGAGCACCAGCTGGCTCTGGGCCCGACGGGAGGACTCGAGGGCCTCGAGGAGGCGGTTGAACGTCCGACGGAGCCGGCCCAGTTCGTCGGGACGTCCGGGCGTGAGGCGTTGGGTGACGTCAGTGGTCTCGGCCAGGCTCTCGACGGTCTCGGTGAGCTCGTCGAGGGGCGCCGAGCGCGGTGCGGGCGACCAGGCGACCGAGCACGACGGCCAGCAGGATGCCGATCAGGGCCACGATCCCGAGGAGCACGGCCAGCGTCTCGAGCTCGGCGGTGGCGTTGAACAGCGTCGCCACCTGGAGCGCCCCGCCCGAGGTCAGGACGCCGTCCTCGACCGGGGTGCCCGCCGGCAGGTGCTCGACCAGCTCGCGCATCTGGTTCCCGTCCACCGACACCGTGGTGAAGTAGCTCGGAGCCAGTCCCACCGCCACCAACCGCACCTGCCCGGTCACCGGGAGGCTTCCTCCGGAGACCACCGCGCCGCTGGTGTCGATCACCTGGCCCACGGTGGCGGTCGTCGATCCGATCTGTTGGCCGGCCACGATCTTCTGCGCCGCCGTCGTGAGGGAGTTGTCGGCGGACTGCAGAAGCGTGTTGCGGGCCACGAGGTAGGAGGCCAGCGACGCGGCCAGCACGGCGACGACGACGGCGGCCGTGGTCGCCAGGACGAGCCGGGCCCGGAAGGTCACGTGTCCCGCAATACGTAGCCCACGCCGCGCACGGTCTGGATGCAGCGGGGCTCGCCCCCCTCTTCGAGCTTGCGTCGCAGGTATCCGACGTAGACGGCCAAGGAGTTCGTCCCCGAGTCGAAGTCGAAGCCCCAGACCCGGTTGAGCAGGACCTCGCGGGTCAGGACCTGGCGGGGATGGCGCAGGAACAACTCGAGCAGGTCGAACTCGATCCGCGTCAGCGAGAAGGTCCGATCACCGCGTTGTCCCTGGCGGGTGGAGAGATCGAGCGTCAGCTCCCCCACGCGGAGCAGCCCACCCTCGCCCTCGAAGCGCCGCCGGAGCAGGGCGCGGAGACGGGCCAGGAGCTCCTCGAGGGCATAGGGCTTGACCAGGTAGTCGTCGGCTCCGGCATCGAGACCCTGGACGCGGTCGGCGACGGCGTCTCGGGCGGTGAGCATGAGGACGGGCGTGTCGTCGCCGACGGCGCGCATGCGCCGGCACACCGTCAGGCCGTCGACGTCGGGCAGCCCGAGGTCCAGAACGAGGGCGTCGGGCGGGGACTGCGCCAATGTCTCGAGCGCCTCACCGCCCGAGGGCACGGTGGCCACGTCGTACCCCTCGAGCCGCAGCGCCCGGTCGATCGATCGCCGAACGGCGGGGTCGTCGTCCACCACGAGGATGCGCACGAGGAGAACCTACTGCCGGGACGCTCGAACACCGTGTCCGCCACGCGGCGTGCCGGGCCTAACCTCTTGTGGTTTCCACGCCCCTCCGGGGTAGTTCAATCGGCAGAACGTCGGCCTTTGGAGCCGGATGTTGGAGGTTCGAGCCCTCCCCCCGGAACGCGCCTCAGCGGCCCGCGGCGCGGTCGCGCTCGGCCAACTGGGCCAGGTAATCGTTGTAGGCCGCCAGTTCCGCGTCTCGTACACGTTCGTCGGGGGTCGGGTCCCTCCTCGGTGGACTCGTGCAGCAGGCGCCACCACATGTAGATCGCGTAGGCGGCGAAGAGCGGCCATTCGAAGACGTAGGCCCAGCTGAGCTCGTTGCCGGCCAGGGCGCGGCTCGAGCTGCCAGGCGCCCATGGCGAGGAAGGCGGGAATGACCACGAGCAGCACCGCGTGCAGGCGCAGGGCCCGCGGCGAGAGCCAGAGGCGCCTGTCCATCAGGCGACCCCGGCGGGGAGGTCCCCACCTCCGAAGAGGAAGGCGTCGATGATCGCGGCCAACTCGAGGGGCCGGTCGCCCTGCACGCTGTGGCCCGCGCCTTGCACTCCGATCACCTTGGCCGTGGGCTGCCGGCGCACGAGCTCGTCGACGTCGGCGTCGTCGACCACCGACCAGGCCAGCGCTCGCACGAGCAGGAGGGGGACCGTGATGCCCGAGATCGCGTCCCACAACGGCGAGTAGTCGGGGACGGTCTGGGGAACGCCGGGACGGTGCCGGGCGTAGCGCCACACCCAGGTGCCGTCGTCGCGCTGGACGGCGTTGTGCAGGATGCCGCGGCGAAGCGAGGACTCCGTGCGTCCGGGGTTGTGCTCAATGGTGCGCGCCAGCAGCTCGTCGAAGCTGTCGAAGCTCGCCGGTCCGTTGACGAAATCGGTGATGCGCGACGCCTTGCCGGCGCTGACCCCCGGCGTGACGTCGACGAGGACGAGAGCACGCACCAACCCGGGCGCGGCGGCCGTCAGGGCGATGGAGGACAGGCCCCCCAGCGACATGCCCACCACGCCGCGGGCGGAGGGCGCGAGCTCGGCCACGACGGCGGCGAGGTCGGAGCCGTTGGAGGCCGGGGACGCGACCCCGTCAGGCCCGCCGTCGGAGTGGCCGTGGCCGGGCAGGTCGACCGCCAGGAGCGGCCGTCCCAGTGCCAGAGCCACGGTGTCCCAGGTGTGGGCGTTCTGCGCTCCGCCGTGGATCATGACGAGCTCGGGAGGGCCGGTCTCGGCGCCCCACAGGAGACTCGAGACCAGGCGACCGTCGCCGACTTCCACCTCCACCCGTCGCACGTCGGGGGGACGCTCGTCGGGCAGTCCGTACTCGGTCGCGTTCTCGTGGAACAGGCCGAACTCGTCGTAGGGGACCATCTGGGGCACCGCTACGAGTGTCCCATACCGGTGACCAGGCCCGGCGGCGGTGGTCCCGGCGCCCGGCACGGCGCCCGCCACGGCGCCCGCCCGGGCGGCTAAGAATGCGCTCATGCTCGAGCGCCGACTGTCCGCCGTTGTCCTGGCGGCCGGGGAGGGGACCCGGATGCGCTCGGAGCGGCCCAAGCCCCTGCACCTGCTGTGCGGTCGGCCGATGATCCTGCACGTGCTCGACGCCATGGCCGAGATCGACGTGCGCCGCGTGGTCGTGGTGGTCGGCCACCGCGCCGAATGGGTCACCAAGACGCTCGTGCAGCACGCGCCTCCGACGATGGAGATCGAGTTCGTGGAGCAGCTCGCCCGTTCGGGTACGGGCGACGCCCTGGCCGTCGGGCTCACCGGCCTGCCCGACGACGACGACGAGATCGAGGACGTCGTGGTGCTCCCGGGGGACACGCCGTTGCTGCGCCCACAGACGCTCGCCGCGCTCGTGCGAGCCCACCGGGCTGAGGACGCCGGCGCCACCCTTCTCACCGCCGTGGTGGAGAACCCCGCCGGCTACGGGAGGGTGGTCTACGGCAAGGACGGCGACGTGACGCGGGTGGTCGAGGAGGCCGACGCCACGGACGAGGAGAAGCAGATCGACGAGGTCAACACCTCCATCTACTGCTTCCGCCGGAGCATCCTGGCGCCGACGCTCCGGCGACTGAACCCGGCCAACGCGCAGGGCGAGTACTACCTGACCGACGCCGTGGCCGTGCTCCAGAGCGCCGGGTACCCCGTGCGCTCCCTCCTGCTCACGGACTCCATGGAGGCGGCCGGCGTCAACGACCGGGCCCAGCTGGCGGTGGCCGAGGCCGAGCTGCGGGACAGGATCAACGAGCGCTGGATGCGCCGCGGGGTCACCATGTGGGATCCCGAGCGCACCTACGTCGACGCCGCGGCGCGCCTCGAGGCGGACGTGTCACTCCTGCCCGGAGTGGTGCTGCGGGGCGCCTGTGTGGTCGGCGCCGGGTCGGAGATCGGCCCCAACGCCGTCCTCACCGACACGGTCGTCGGTCGCGGTGCGGTAGTGGGCCAGTGCGTGTGCTCCCGGGCCACCATCGGAGACCGGGCGCACGTCGCTTCCTACAGCGTATTGGAGCCCGGAGCCGAGGTGCCCGACGGCGGCGAGGTCCCCTCCGCACTCGGTCGTCGAGGGGCCCGAGGCGGGAGAGGCTGCGGCGCAGTAGCGTTGGGTTCGTGGAGCTGATCCCGCGACGCCGGCTCGAGCTGATCTCGGGGCGTGCCCATCCCGCACTGGCCAACGACATCGCGCGGCATCTGGGCGTCCAGCTCGGGCAGGCCAACTTGCGCGAGTTCGCCAACGGCGAGATCTACTGCAAATACGACATCTCCATCCGTGGCTGCGACGTCTTCATCGTCCAGACGCACGCCAGCCCCGTCAACGACTCGTTGATGGAGCAGCTGATCATGATCGACGCGGCCAAGCGGGCGTCGGCCAAGCGCATCACCGCGGTCTGCCCCTACTACGGCTACTCCCGCCAAGACCGCAAGTCGACGGGGCGCGAGCCGATCACGGCCAAGTTGGTGGCCGACATGCTCTCGGCGGCCGGCGCGGACCGGGTCATCAGCGTCGACCTGCACTCGGGACAGATCCAGGGCTTCTTCGACACCCCCTTCGACCACCTGGTGGCGGCGCCGGTGCTCGAGTCCTACATGAGGGAACATCTGGGCGACGACGTGGTCGTGGTGGCCCCCGACGCCGGACGCGTGAAGGTGGCCGAGCGCTACAGCCAGCACCTCGGCTGCGACCTGGCCCTGATCCACAAGACCCGGCCCCGGGGCACCTACAACGAGGTCAGGGCGCGCCACGTCGTCGGTGACGTCGAGGGCCGCCACTGCGTGCTGATCGACGACATGATCGACACCGCGGGCACCATCTGTGCCGCCGCCGAGCTCCTGGCCGAAGCCGGCGCCTCGGGGATCTCCGCCATGGCCACCCACGGCGTCCTGTCGGACCCCGCGGTCGACCGGCTCAAGGCGGCGCCCATCTCCCGTGTGGTGGTCACCGACACGCTCCCGGTGGCCAGCGAGCGCTCCCTGGACAAGCTCGAGGTCCTCTCGGTGGCCAAGATCATCGCTGACGCCATTGACGCGGTGTTCGAGGACACCTCGGTCTCGGAGCTCTTCGGAGGGGACAACCTGGTCTGAGCGACCCCGTCGCTGCGGGACCGGGGACCGCGGTGGTCCCGGGGCCCCGGTTGCGGCTACGCTCGATGGCCGTTCGTGGAGGCACCACGGCTGCTCCACTCCCACCTGTTCTGTCCCACCTGAGGAGATCCCCATGGCCGAAGTCGTCCTTGCCGCCGAAGTCGGGCGCCCCGTCGGCAGCCGCGCCGTGCGCCGCCTGCGCCGTGAGGGCAAGATCCCCGGCGTCGTCTACGGGCACGGCACCGATCCGCTCCCGGTGGCGGTCGTGGCCCGCGAGCTCCGGGTCGCCCTCAACAGTGAGGCCGGGGCCAACCAGCTCCTCTCGCTCGAGACACCCGAGGGCACCTACCTGACGTTGGCCCGCGAGATGCAGCGCCATCCGGTGGCCCAGACGGTCACCCATGTCGACTTCGTGATCGTCCGGCGTGACGAGGTCATCAGCGCCGAGGTGCCGGTCACCCTCGTCGGGGAGGCCACCGAGGTGAACCACGGGGACGGGCTGGTCGAGCAGCAGATGTTCACCGTGACCATCAACGCGCTGGCCGGCGGACATCCCCACGGTCCTGGAGGTCGACATCAGCGGGCTGACCATCGGCGGACAGGTGCGGGTGTCGGACCTGGCGTTTCCCGCCGGGGTGACCACCGACGTCGACCCCGAGTCGGCCATCGCCGTGGGGCAGCCCCCAAGGGTGGCCACGACCGCCGAGGGTGGCGAGCCCTCGGCCGAGGGGGAGGCAACGGGCGCGGAGGCGACCGGCGGCTCCTCGGAAGCCTCGGTCGAAGCGGGCTAGGCCCTGCAGCGCCCCTTCGCCCGGCCCGAGCGCCGGGGCACCCCGGCCGACCTCCTGGTCGTCGGGCTGGGCAATCCGGGTCCGGAATTTGCGGGAAGCCTGCACAACGCGGGGTCCGACAGCGTGGAGCTCCTGGCTTCCCGCCACGGTGTGGACCTCCGTGGGGAGAAGGGTGTCCAGGCACGGGCGGGTGTCGTGACGCTGGGGACCAAGCGGGTGGTCCTGGCCGTCCCCACGACCTATATGAACGAGTCCGGAGCGGCGGTGCGGGCCCTGGCGCGTCGGTTCGGCGTGGACGATGTGACGTCGGTGGTGATCGTGCACGACGAGCTCGACCTGCCGCCGGGCACGGTGCGCCTGAAGGCCGGTGGAGGGCTGGCCGGTCACAACGGACTGCGCTCGGTGCAGGCGCACCTGCGCTCGACGGACTTCGTCCGGGTGCGTATCGGCGTCGGCAAGCCGCCGAACGCAGCGCAGGGCGCCGCGCACGTGCTGCGCCGCCCGTCGGCGGCGGTTCGCCGGGCATTGGACGTGGCCCTCGAGACCGCGGCCGACGCGGTGGAGCACATTGCCGCCGAGGGCATGGAAGCGGCGGTGCAGTGGTGCCACTCCCTCCCCTCGTGAGGCTCCTCCCGTGAACCCGCTGGCCTCTCTGCCCCGCCTGCTGCGAGGGGACCCGGTCCTCTCGGCTCTCCTCGGGTCCGCCGACTCCACCGTCGCGGTGCCCGAGGCGGCCCAGGCCGTCGCGGTGGCCGCGCTGGCCGCATTCTCCGAACGGGCCCCGCTCCTGGTGGTCACGCCCACCGGGCTCGATGCGCAGCGTCTGGCCGACGACCTGACGTGCCTGGTCGGGCCGGCGGGACACGACGGCGCTCCCGGCGGCGGCGCGCCGGTGTCCGGCGCGTTGGAGGGTCCGGTGGCGGTGCTGCCGGCCTGGGAGACGCTGCCCTTCGAGCGGGTCAGCCCGGAGGTCGAGACCATGGGGCGACGGCTGGCCGTGCTCCACCTGATCGACATGCGACCCGCGGACGGTCCGCGGGTCGTCGTCGCCCCGATCCGAGCCCTCCTCCAGCGACTCGGACCGAGCGCGGCGGCGGCGCCGGTGGTCGTCCGCCACGGGCAACGGGTGGACGTCGAGGAGTTGCTGGGCGCCCTGGTCGCCCGCGGGTACCGGCGGGAGCACCAGGTCGAGCACCGCGGCGAGTTCGCCGTGCGCGGGGGCATCGTCGACGTGTTCCCCTCCACGTCCGACGAGCCCGTGCGCATCGACCTCTGGGGGGACGAGGTCGACCGCCTGACGGCCTTCGCCGTGAGCGACCAGCGCTCGTCGCGCCATCTCGACGCCGTGATGCTCTATGGCGCGAGGGAGATCGTCGTCACCGACGAGCTGCGGGCCCGGGCCGCCGCGCTCGTCACACGTCGGCCCTGGGGTGCCTCGGTCTGGGACCGGCTGGCCTCGGGTGAGCCGTTCGACGGCATGGAGTCGTGGCTGCCCTTCGTCGACGACGCGCCGGTGGTGCTGCCCGACCTGCTCCCACCCGGAGCCCAGGTGGTGCTCGTCGAGCCGCGCCGCATCAGGGACCGGGCGGTCCAGCTCCTCGACGAGGAGGCCGCGCTGGCCGAGACCCTGGCCACCACCTGGGGGGCCGGCCCGGGTGGTGGGGGCGATGCGGCCGACGGGGGAGGTGCGGCCACAACAGGTGACGACGAGGACACGGCGTTTCCCCGTCTGCACGTCCCCTTCGAGCGCCTGCTACGCGACTGCCCGGCCGGCGTCGCCGCCCTGCCCGCGGTCCCCGAGGGTCCCTCGGTGGCGACGCTCGGGGTCAGGCGCTTCGAGCCGGTGGCGGGAGACCCGACCCGGTTGGCCGACGCGGTGACCCGCCTGGTCGGCGAGGGGTACACGGTGACACTCTGCGCCGCCACCGAACCCGGGGCGGCCCGCCTCTCGGCGGGGTTGGCCGACGAGGGCATCCACGCGCCGGTCAGGGACGCCGCACCCGGCACCCCGGGCGCCTGTGTGGTCGCGGCACCTCTGGTGCACGGGTTCATCCTCCCGGAATCGAAGGTGGCCGTGCTCTCCGAGACCGACGTCACAGGCCGGCGGATGCCGCACCGCCGTGCCCGTCCGCGGGCCCGCGCCGCCGACGGCTTCTTCGACGACCTGGTGGCGGGGTGCTTCGTGGTGCACCGCCAACACGGAGTGGCCCGTTTCGAGGGCGTGACGACGCGCACCATGGGCGGGACGACCCGCGACTACTTGATCCTGCAGTACCGGGGCTCGGACCGCCTGTACCTGCCGGTCGACCAGATCGAGGCCATCACCCCGTACTCGGGGGGCGAGTCACCCACGCTCTCGAAGATGGGCGGCGCCGACTGGCAGCGCACCCGGGCACGGGCGCGTGCGGCGGCCGGGGAGGTGGCCGCCGAACTGGTCCAGCTCTACCGTCGCCGCCTGGCCGTCGAGGGCCGTGCCTTCGGCACCGACACGCCCTGGCAGGCCGAGATGGAGTCCTCCTTCGGCTTCGTGGAGACCGACGACCAGCTGGCGGCCATCGCCGACGTGAAGCGTGACATGGAGGAACCGCGGCCCATGGACCGATTGGTCTGCGGCGACGTGGGGTTCGGCAAGACCGAGGTTGCCGTGCGCGCCGTCTTCAAGGCGGTGCAGGACGGCGCGCAGGCGGCTGTGCTGGTCCCGACCACGCTCCTGGCCAGCCAGCACGCCCAGACGTTTGCCGATCGGTACGCGCCCTATCCGGTCCGGGTCGAGCTCCTGAGCCGGTTCCTCTCGCCGGCCCAGCAACGCGAAGTCGTGCAGGGCCTGGCCAACGGGTCGATCGACGTGGTCATCGGCACCCACCGGCTGCTGGCCGCCGACGTGGCGTTCAAGGACCTGGGACTCCTGGTCGTCGACGAGGAGCAGCGCTTCGGCGTGACCCACAAGGAGACCGTCAAGCGCATGGCCGAGGGGGTCGACGTCCTGACCCTGACTGCCAGCCCGATCCCGCGCACGCTCGAAATGGCTCTCACCGGCATCAGGGACCTCTCCATGGTCAACACTCCGCCGGCGGACCGCCGGCCGATCCTGACCTATGTCGGCGAACGCGACCCCGCCGCGGTGAGCGAGGCCCTGCGCCGGGAGCTGTTGCGCGAGGGCCAGGCCTTCTTCGTGCACAACCGGGTCTCGGACATCGACACCGTGGCGCGCGACATCCGGGACCTCGTGCCCGAGGCACGCGTCGCCGTGGCCCACGGCCAGATGGACGAGGGGAGCCTCGAGACCGTCGTGCTCGACTTCTGGGAGCGGCGCTACGACGTGATGGTGTGCACCACCATCATTGAGTCGGGCATCGACATGCCCTCGGTCAACACCCTGATCGTGGACCGGGCGGACCTGCTCGGTCTGGGGCAGCTGCACCAGATCCGTGGCCGTGTCGGCCGTGGGGGCCAGCGGGCCTACGCGTACCTGTTCCACCCGGCCGACCGGGTGCTCTCCGAGCAGGCCTACGAACGGTTGCGGACCATCGGGGAGCACACCGAGCTGGGCTCGGGATTCAAGATCGCCATGCGTGACCTCGAGATCCGCGGGGCGGGCAACCTGCTCGGCTCGGACCAGTCCGGCCACATCGCCGCGGTGGGCTACGACCTCTACGTGCAGTTGGTGGCCGAGGCGGTGGCCGAGGCCCGGGGCGAGGCGCCCGTTGCGCCGTCGAGCGTCGCCATCGACGTCCCCGGTGACGCCCACCTCCCCGGCGACTACGTGATCGCCGAGGACGCCCGTCTCGAGGCCTACCGCAGGCTCGCCGGCGCCACCACGCTCGAGGAGGTCGACGACATCGGCGTCGAGTGGGCGGACCGCTACGGACCGGTTCCCGCGCCGGCCCAGGCGCTGCTGGCCGTGGCCCGCCTGCGGACGGCGGCTCTGGCGCGCGGGGTGCGCGAGATCGCCATGAGCTCGGTCCGTCCCGGCGGCACCCGCCGCCCCGTGGCACGTGTGGAGCCGGTCGTGCTCCCCGCCAGCGCCCAGGTGCGGCTGCGACGGCTGGTGCCGGGGGGCAGCTACAAAGAGGAGGGGTCGCAGCTCCTGGTCCCGCTGCCCGAGGGCGGAGACGCCGCCGACGCCGTGCGTGCGCTCCTCGAGGAGCTCCTGCCGCCGACCGACGCCGGAGTCGCCGGGGACACCTTGTAGCATGCGCGGCGCGTGAAGCGATTCCTCCTTCTTCTCCTCGTGCTCGTCGTCGGGGTGACGATCGCCGCCGTCACCGTGCCCCGTGACGCGGCGAAGGTCAACGGGACGGCCATCAGCCAGTCGTCACTCAAGGCCGATGTCGACGCCATCGCCTCCAGCGCCGAATACCAGTGCTACCTGAACTCCCAGCAGTACCTCGCCTCGGGCGGAACCTCGGCACTGCCGCCGGTGACGGGCGCCGGCCAGGGTCAGAACCCGGGCGACCACCCCACGGCGAACAGCGCGTTCGTGGCGACCTATCTCGACACCGAGATCGGCCACCAGCTCATTTTGGACGCGGCCGCCAGGCGCGGCGTGGTGGTCACGCCGTCCCAGCTGGCCGAGGGCCGCAGCCAGCTCGAGACGCAGATCTCGTCGGTGATGTCCCAGATCCTCCAGACCCCCGAGGCCCAGAACCCCAGCTTCACCTGCAGCGTCACCGGCCAACCCCTGACCGGTGCCGAGGTGCTGGCCACCCTACCCAGCTCCTTCGTCGACCAGCAGGCCATGTTCGATGCCACGGCGAGCGTGTTGCAGGAGGACCTCTCCGGCGTCGGCTCGAGCGACTCCGATCTGCGGGCGTACTACGCGCGCCATACGGGAGCATTCGACGCGACGTGCTTCACCGCCGCCTCGTACCAGACCTCGGACGCCGCCAATGCGGCACGGGCGCAGGTGGACTCCGGCACGCCCTTCTCCCAGGTGGCGGCCCAGACCACCCAGGGAGGTCCCCAGGGTTGCCCGGTGCTGTCGGCCCTCTCCGCCCAGCTGCCGTCGGGCTCGGGGATCGAGCAGTTGCCGACGGGAGTGGTCTCTCAACCGATCGCGATCGGCGGGAGCTACTACCTGTTGCAGATCACCTCGCGCACGCCCGACGTCGTACGAGCACCGCGAAGCCGTATGTCTCGGCCGCGGTGCAACAAGCGGGAGCGGCCGCCGCGCAGCGGGCCGTCACCGCGGCGGCGCGCCGGGCTTCCGTCACGGTTGATCCCCAGTACGGGACGTGGCACAGCACGTCGGCCGCGGTGTACCCACCCCTCACCCCCCGGCCCTCCGACGTGCTCAACGCTCCGGCCAACGTGGCCACTGCGTCGGCCACTTCGGCCGGATCATCGGGCGGCTGACCGGGGGAGCCCTTCGTGTCCCCGCAGCGTCCACGCGTCACGGTGGTGGGCCTCGGGCCTGCCGGTGCGGACCTCGTTCCGCAGGCCTCCGAGTCGCTCCTGCACGGATCGCCGGGGCGGGCGTTCCTCCGGACCGCACGTCACCCGGCGGCCGAGCCGTTCACCGCGGCACGCTCATTCGACGACGTCTACGACTCGGCGGGCACCTTCGACGAGGTGTACTCCCGGATCGTCGACACCCTGGTCGCCGCGGCGACCGCCGCCGTCCCCGAGCCGGTCGTCTATGCCGTGCCCGGATCCCCCATGGTCGCCGAGCGCACCGTCGTCCTCTTGCGTGCTGACGCGAGGGTCGACGTCTCGGTTCTCCCGGCGCCGTCCTTCTTGGATCTGGTCTGGAGCGCTCTCGGCATCGACCCGCTGGTCGAGGGAGTCCGGCTCGTCGACGCCGCGGCCATCGGCGCGCTCGGCACCGATGGAGCTCCGCTCCTGGTCGCCCAGTGCTGGTCCCGCCATCTGCTCTCAGAGGTCAAGCTGACGTACGCCGACGACGCGGGAGCCGCACCGCCCCGACCGGTGATCCTGCACCATCTCGGCCTCGACGACGAGGTCGTGCGCGAGGTGGACTGGTGGGACCTGGACCGCAGCGTGGAGCCCGACCACCTGACCTCTCTGTACGTGCCGGCGACACCGACCCGTTCGTGGAGCGGCCCCTCGTCGGTGGGTGGCGAGGTGGCCCGCCTGGTGGTGCTGATGGACACCCTCCGGGAGCGCTGCCCATGGGACCGCGCCCAGACCCATGCCACGCTGGGGCCCCACCTGGTCGAGGAGTGCTACGAGGTGCTCGATGCGCTGTCGGGAGTCGAAGGACCGGCGACCGCTGATGCCGAGGCCGGTGTCGTCGATGCGCCCGGGGCCTACGCCCATCTCGAAGAGGAGCTGGGAGACCTCCTGTTCCAGATCGTCTTCCACGCCCGGCTGGCCGACGAAGCCGGCCGCTTCGATCTGGCCGACGTGGCGCGTGGCGTGCACGACAAGTTGGTCTTGCGGCACCCGCACGTGTTCGGCGACGTGGTGGTGGACGGTACCGCGGACGTCGTGAAGAACTGGGAGGCGATCAAGAAGCACGAGAAGGGCAGGAGCAGCGTCACCGAGGGGATCCCGGTGAGCCTGCCGGCGCTGATGTTCGCCGCCACGTTGGTGCGCAAGGCGCGGTCGATCGGCCTCGAACCCGACGACATGGACGACGGGCGCGCCGTCGACGTATTGACCTCGCTGCGAGCCCGTGCCGCCGGCAGCGAGGCGCTCGGCGGACGATCCGCGGCGCGCCGGCGAGGACGAGCTCGAGCGAGAGGTGGGGGATCTGCTCCTCACGGTCGTCGCCGCCGCGCAGCGGCTCGGGATCGACGCCGAACAGTCCCTCCGCGGGCGTGCGAGGGTCCTCCTGGCTGGCATCCTCGCGGCCGAAGGCGTCCCCGAACCCCCGAGGGACAGCCGCTAACGTGGGGCTTCGGCGTCCTGCCAGGGCTGACGCCAAGGAGAGATGTCGGTGAGCACCATTGAGCACGTGATCGGGCGCGAGGTCCTCGACTCCCGCGGGAACCCGACCGTGGAGGCCGAGGTGCTGCTCGACTCGGGCGCCCGCGGCCGAGCCATCGCCCCTTCCGGAGCGTCGACGGGAATCCGCGAGGCCGTGGAGCTACGCGACGGCGGGGAGCGCTACTCGGGCAAGGGCGTCCTGCGCGCCGTGGAGCATGTCAACGGAGAGATCGCCGACGTCGTGACGGGTCTCGACGCGCTCGACCAGCGTGCCGTCGACCTGGCCATGATCGACCTGGACGCCACGCCCGACAAGAGCCGTCTGGGAGCCAATGCCATGCTCGCCGTCTCGCTGGCGTGCGCCAAGGCATTCGCCGACGACCTCGAGATCCCCCTCTACCGCTCCATCGGTGGCGTGGCGGCGCACGTGCTTCCCGTGCCGATGCTCAATGTGCTCAACGGGGGAGCGCACGCCAACAACTCCGTCGATTTCCAGGAGTTCATGATCATGCCCGTGGGGGCGGCCTCCTTCGGCGAGGCGTTGCGCTGGGGTACCGAGACGTACCACGCCCTGCGTGCCCTGCTGGCCGAGCGGGGGATGTCGACGGCCGTGGGCGATGAGGGTGGCTTCGCACCGGACTTGGCCCGCAACGAGGACGCCCTCCTCCTCCTCCTCGAGGCGATCGAGCGTGCCGGCCGAGTCCCGGGCGAGGAGGTGGCCCTGGCCATGGATCCCGCCACCAGCGAGCTGTGGAAGGACGGCTCCTACGAGCTGCCGGGCGAGGGGCGCACCCTGTCGTCGGCGGAGCTGGCCGACTACTGGGTCGACCTGGCTGATCGCTATCCGATCGTGTCCATTGAGGACGGGATGGCCGAGGAGGACTGGGACGGCTGGGCGGCGCTGACCAAGGCCCTGGGCGGCAGGCTCCAGTTGGTCGGCGACGACCTCTTCGTGACGAACAGCGAGATCCTCGAGCGGGGGATCCGCGACGGCGTGGCCAACGCGATCTTGGTGAAGCTGAACCAGATCGGCACCCTGACCGAAACACTCGACACCGTCTCCATGGCCGGTCACGCCGCGTACGCCAGCGTGATCTCGCACCGTTCGGGCGAGACCGAGGACACCACCATCGCCGACCTGGCGGTCGCCGTCGGTGCCGGGCAGATCAAGACCGGAGCACCCGCCCGCTCCGACCGTGTGGCCAAGTACAACCAGCTGCTGCGGATCGAGCACGATCTCGGCGAGTCCGCCGGGTTCCCCGGGCTGGCCGCCCTGGCAGGCGTCGGAGGGATCCCCCGCCGTGGCGGTTGACGCCAAGGGGCTGCGCCGCCCCCAGTTCGTGCTGCTCGGATCCCTGGTGCTCTCTGCCGTCATCCTCTTCGCCTGGTTCCCCGCGTCGTCACTGCTCCGACAGCGATCCGGCCTGGCCGACGCCCAGTCGCAACTGAGCACGCTGCACGCGGCAGGATGCCGCGCTCGGTCAGGAGCAGAAGAGCCTGAGCGACGTCGGTGAGATCGGGCGGATCGCCCGCGAGCAGTACCAGCTGGTGTCCCCGGGCCAACAGGCCTACGAAGTGCTTCCTCCGTCGGGCGCCGCGGCGTCGGGCACGGTCTATTCGGGCGATCCCGGGCTGCAGGGTCCGGTGACCCCGTCGGCCACCCCCGAGCTCCCGCCGGGGGGTGACACCACGACCACCGTCGCGTCCGCGCACAGTGCTGCGTCGCCGGCGAAGACGCCGCCGGCCCCGGGCGGTCTGGTGTCGCGGATGGTGCACGCCCTCGAATTCTGGCGTTGACGCACGGGGGGGACGAGGGCCGGTCGCGCCGGGACGACGACGCGGCCGTGGCGGAGCGGCTCGGACGCGTTCCCGGTGGCGGGTACGCCATCGTGGTCCGGGACGCGCAGGGGGCGCCTGTCGTGATCTCCAACGAGCCCTTCCTGCGCGACGGGACCCCGATGCCGACGCGGTACTGGCTGGTCGATCCCGACCTCCGGGCCCGCGTGGGCGGACTCGAGGCGGCCGGCGGGGTCCGGGACGCCGAGGCCTCCGTCGACCCCGAGACCCTCGCCGAGACGCACCGCCGCTACGCGGCCGAGCGTGACGCCCTGATCCCCCCGGGCTGGAGCGGCCCGAGGCCGAGCGGGGGCGTGGGGGGGACCCGCCGGGGGGTGAAGTGCCTGCACGCGCACCTGGCCTGGTGGCTGGCCGGCGGCGACGATCCGGTCGGGGCGTGGGTGGCGGGCCGGCTCGGGCTGGACAGGGCCGAGGTCGTGGGGGAGCCTGCCGGGGTGCACGAGCACGGAGGGCCGGTCGCCGTGCTCGACTGCGGAACCAACTCCACCCGCCTGCTCGTGGTCGACGCCGACGGCAGGTGTCCTTGCCCGCGAGATGCGCATCACGCGCCTCGGGCCAAGGAGTCGACACGACACGCCGCCTTTCGCAGGAGGCGATCGGTCGGACGCTCTCGGTGCTGCGCGAGTACCGAGCATTGATGGACGCCCACGGTGTCACCCGGGCCCGACTGGTGGCCACCTCGGCCGCCCGTGATGCCGACAACGTCGAGGAGTTCCTGGCTGGCCGCCATCGAGGTCACCGGGGTCCAGGCGGAGGTCCTCACCGGCGACGAGGAGGGCTGGCTTTCCTTCGCCGGCGCCACGGCATCTCTGCCCCCGGCACTGGCCGACGCGGGGCCGGTCCTCGTGGTGGACATCGGAGGGGGCTCCACCGAGCTGGTGGTGGGCCGGACGCGCCGGTCTGGGAGCCGGCGGCGCGGTCCCGGTTCAGTGGTCGTGACCCGGTCCCTCGACATCGGGTGTGTGAGGATCAGCGAGCGCATGTTCCACCACGATCCGCCCCTTCCCGAGGAGCTCGCGCAGGCCCGGGTGGCCGTGCAGGCGGAGGTGGCATGCGGCACGAGCCGATCTGCCGGCCCTGGCCCCCGACAGCCCTCTCATCGGCTTGGCCGGCACGGTGTCGACCCTCGCCGTGTTTGGAACAGGGTCTCGCTGACCTACGACCGTGCGCGCGTGCATCATCGGTCATCGAGCGAGACTGCCGTCGATGCGGTGGCTGCGCGTCCTGGCCGCCGAGGACTCGCGCGCCCGGCTGGCCCATCCGGGCATGGTGGCCGGCCGGGAAGAGGTGATCGTGGCCGGAATCTTGATCCTGGACGTGGTCATGGCGGCATTCGACCGTACCCGCTGCCTGGTCTCAGAGGACGACATCCTCGACGGTCTGGTGCGCGGCCTGCTGGGTTGAGCCGTCGGGCCTGAGCGCCCGTCGCGGGCGCTCGGGAGCCCCCGGTTTCGATGGGGTGGTCGTCTATGCTGCCGGCGTGTATCGGGGCCTGCGGTCCGTAGGTTCCGCACTGCTGGCTTGGGCGACGCGGCGGCCGTCGACTCGAGGTGACGCACCACGCGGCGGGGAGCGACGAACGTGGCTGCTCTCGGCCTGCGCCATCGTCGTGGCCGTGTTTGCGGTCTCCGTCGTGGCCGGAGCCCACCAACGTCACGAACAGGGCTTCGACGTCTTCGATGAGGGCGCTCACTACGACTACGCCCTCGACCTCACTCACGGTCACGTCCCGCGTTGGGGTGACCTTCTGTCGCAGCCGACGCTCCACATGGTGAGCTGCGTCGGGAGCTTCGTCGGACCGGCGCAGGGCTGTGGCGCGAAGTACCGGAACCCCAAGCTGTACCCGGCCGGGGGGTTCAGCTACGAGGCACAGCAGCCACCGCTCGGGTACATCCCCTACGTGCTCACCACCCGGGGGGCGACCCCACCGAGGGAGGGCTTGTGGACGCACGATGGGGTGGCGTCATCTGGAGCGCCGCCGCCGCCGCCCTGCTGCTCTGGGTGGGCTGGCTCTGTGAACTGAACCTACTCGAGCTCGGAACAATGATGACGATCTGCCTACTCAGCCCGGTCCAGGTCCACGCCGCCTCGACCGTCACCAACGACAGCAGCGCCGTGGCGGCGGGAGCACTCGTCGTCGGCACCTACGTGGTCGCGCGGTCGAAGACGGGCCACCATGGTGGTGGTCGGCCTTGCCGTCGGGCTGCTGGTGGGACTGCTCAAGGGGTTCTTCATCCTGGCCCCCTTCGTCGTCCTGGTCGGCGTCGTGCTCGACGACATCGGAGCGCGCCGCGGTCCGAAGCGTTCCGATCTGTGGACCCGGTACGGCTGCGTTGTGGCGATGGTCGTCGGGTCGCTCGTCGCGTACGGAGGCTGGCTGTTGCTCCAGGACGCGTGGTCCACCATCTCACCCAGCGTGGTGCTCCATGCGCTCCAGGGCATCTCGACCACGTCCCATCCGAAGCCTTCCACCATGTTCACGGGGATGGAGCAGCAGCTGTCGGACCTGTTGAACTACTCCGGCGCGCCCTTGTACTGGATCTGGAACCTGGCTGTCTACGGAAGCCTCGCCGGGCTCGTCGTCCTGGCCGGACCTGTGGCCCGACGACCCCTGCGGTCGGCCGCCGCAGCCGTGTTCATCGGCGTCGTCGCCTTCGCCGTCGCCCTCCCGTTGTTGAACTTTGCTGAGGGGCACTACGACTTCTACACGCCGGCGCGCTACGCCCTCCCCCTGCTGCCGATCGTCGGGCTGGTGCTGGCACGGTCGATGCGTCTCCGGGGGCTGGTGCTCGTCGGGGCCGTGCTGCCCGGGGCAGCGGTCGTCGCCCAGGTGGTCGCGGGCCAGTCCTAGCCGACGCGTCGGACCGCCTGGACCGGCGCTGGTCAGAGCAGGGTTTTCCGCGGAGGCCAGGCCAGCGGGTAACTCTCGTGGGCCAGTGACAGATTGGGGTTGTACGCCGGATCGTTCTCGATCCAGGCGCCCCAGGTCGAGTGCAGCCTCCGAATGTCACGGTCGAACCGGACGGCGTTCTCTCCGTCGGCCCCTCGTGTCTCATCGGGGTTTTCGTAGTGGATCAACTCGGCCCGAGGTGCCCACGCAGTGCGCCAGCCGGCGCGCTGCAGCCGCAGACAGAAATCCACGTCTCCGAACATGGAGGTGAAGTGATCCTCGTCGAAACCCCCGACTGAATCGAAGGCCTCCCGGCGCACCGCCATGCAGGCCCAGCTCACGGCGGATGGGCACTGCGCCAGCATGAGGCGGCCGAAATACCCGGGCGAGATGTTGTCGAAGTGCAACCGATGGGTGTAGCCGATCGTCCCGCCGATCCCGACGACGATCCCTGCATGCTGAATGCTGAAGTCGGGGTAGAGCAGCTTCGCGCCGACCGCCCCGATCCCTGGATACGAGAGCAAGCCGACCATCTCTTCGAGCCACGAGTCGTTGAGCACCTCGACGTCGTCGTGGACGAAGCACAAGATGTCACCCCCGGCGGCCGCAGCAGCGCGATTGCGTTGCGCGGAGTCGCTCAAGTCGCGCGCGCGTCCTCAATGATCGTGAGCATGTCGCCGTGGTCGTGGAGGTACTGCCGCATGGGTGGGCGGAAGGCCCCGTCGTCGAGCACCAGGACTTCGAACTTCGGGTAAGTCGACCGACCCTCAATGGTGTCGATGGCGCGGCAGAATCGCCTGCCCGTGCGGGGAAGGACGATGATGCTCACCGTTGGTGGGTTCGAGGACGGCGTCCACTTGATCCGATTGAAGCTGCTCCCGCGGATGGTGATAGCGGTCGCGGGGACTCCGATGCGGTCGAGATGCTCTTGGACGACACGACGCGATGCCTCCACCACATAGGGTTTTGCCGACACGGACGATGCCGTCGACTCCGGGTGGGTGCGCCAGTGGTACAGCACGTGGGGAACGTGGACCACCTGGTCGGGACGGATCTCTTCGAGTACCCGGAGAACCAGGTCCCAGTCCTGGCTGCCCTCCACGCCCTCCCTGAATCCGCCGACGCGTTCGACGAGATCGGCACGGAGCATGCACAGGTGCGAGAAGTAGTTCTGACCCAAGATAAGGAGAGGATCGAAATCGGGCTTGAAGTAGGGAGATCCCCGGGTGCCGTCCTCGGTGACATGGTCCTCGTCGCTGTAGAGGATCCCGGCGTCGGGCGTGGATTCGAGTGCGAGGACTGCGACGGCGAGCGCATGTTCGGCCAGGAGGTCGTCGTGATCCATGAGGCAGACCCACCGACCCTGTGCCATGGACAGGGCGGTGTTCGACGACGCTGAGATGTGTCCGTTCTGGGTCCGGAAGGTCACGCGTATCCGCTCGTCGAGCTTCGCGTAGTGGTCGAGCACATCGACGACGTCCGGCTTCGTGGAGCAGTCGTCTGACACGCACAGCTCCCAGTTCGTATACAGCTGGGCCCGCACTGACTCGATCGCCTGTTTCAGGTAGTCCGCGGGAGCGTTGTAGACGGGAAAGACGATGGAGACGAGCGGCGGGTCGCTTAGTGCGTCGACCTGAGCCACGAGCGCGGTCCGGGTGCGGGAATCGAGGGTGTCGTAGCGCTCGATCCACTCCTTGTAGCGGGCGTCGTCAATGAGACGGTCGGTCCCCGACCACCGACCGGCGGACTCGGGGACGGCCGCCGGACCCTCACCCCCCGGGTGCTCGACCGATCCGCTCCCTGGCGCGGCGGGCAAGTGAGCGCAGTCGGCGAGCGGCCACGGACTCCGGGCGCCGCTGGGCCAGTTGTGCCCGTGCCTCTTCGAGCGCCCGCATGGCCTCTTCGAGCCGAGAAGCGAGTGGCTCTTGGCTCTTCAAGATGCTCTCGAGGAGCTCCACCTGTGCCTCTGCCTCCCGGACCCGTTGGAGGAGGTCTGAAGGGTCCTCGGGCAAAGGGTCCGAGCTGGTCCGGAAGGGGACGTCGGTCATGGTGAAGTCAGGAGTCCGTGCATCTCAACAAGGAGGCCGCCACCACCACGACCACAATACTTGCACGTTGGACCTCACTTACGGGAAGGTTCGCCATGTTCATGAACTGCTGACCCGAGGTGTGGATGGGACATATTCGAGACCCAGGGTTCCCGCAATCCGACCTCGAGCCATCAGCCACCACGTCTTCGTCCGAGTGGCAGATGCCAGTTGGCGAGAGGATGCCGGGCCGCTCCCGATTCCGGTGGATCGCTCTGAAGGTGATCTCACGCCCAGAGCTCGAAAGGCGAACGCGGATGCGGCCACGTTGGTTATCGCCTGCTCCGTAGGGGAACGACTCCGCCCCTCTTCACCAGAGTTCATCGGCGCGCTGCACGCGGGAGATGTGGGAGCGAGGTTCGGTACGAGACCAGCGACGGCCATCCGGAGTACTCAAGAGGTGCAGGGGTATGATTTCTGTGGCGATATGTCGGAGCTCTCTGTGGCGGGTAGACGTTCGACCCTGTTCCGGAACGGCGTGCATGTCCGTGCCGTTTCGCCAGTCCGGCGTCGGCGAATGTTTGTCGGCGGATTGGCATTATCCGCCTGATCATTGGGTTGGTGATCAATCAGATCGTCATCACCCGCTTTACTCGAAGCGCATATGCTCCCGGAGGAAAAGGAGGGAATGCCGCGACCTCACTTCTCCGCTGGGACGCAGGTTGGTATCTCGGAATGGCCAACCACTGGTATCCGTTCGTAAGGTCGACTGTCTTCTTTCCGGGTTACGTGGTGATCATCCGGGCCGCTGAGGCGATCACGCTTCATCGGATTTCTCTTGACGCATCCGGACTGGGAATGGCGTGGGTCGCGTTTCTGGTGTCGGTCCCGCTTGTGTACGCAGCGGTTGCCCGCATGTGCTCAGACTCAACCGCCCGTCTGGCCACGGCGCTCTACGTGTGGTCGCCAGGATCCGTCTTTCTGCTTTCCGCTTATCCCGAAGGAGCCTTTGTCGCCCTCAGCGCCCTTACGGTGATCTTCATTTCGAAGGGTCGGATCCTTTCCGCGGCCGTCACGTGTGGCATTGCAACGGCGTTCTCCCACTTCGGGGTCTGCCTTGCGGTAGCGGTGATCGTCGGCTCCTGGCCCAAGCAACGGCTTTGGAAGGCAAGCCTGTCCGCTGTTATTTCGGTGAGCGGGATTCTCGCTTGGTCGGCGTGGCTCGGAATCCGGTACCACAATCCCTTCGTCTTCATCACCGAGCAATCCACATTCAATCGGAAAACCATATTCCCTTTCAGCTCCTTGTTCAGTGTGATAGCCCACCCCTTTGGAAAAGCGCCGCCTGGAATCGACGAACTTAATTTCGACGTCGTCCACGTGATCAACGCATCCTTCGAAGTAATCGCGTTGGCGGTATTCCTCTACTACATTGTGAGCATTGTCGATCAGAGGCGCCGCAAGTTCCCATTGTTTTTCTGCGTCTACTCGGCTCTGGCATTCCTCGGGCCGGCCATGTCCACGCAGGTGTTCTACGGAGTCGACAACCCCGAGGCTGCGACGAACTGGCGACGGACAACCTGGGTCTTTACCCGGTCCTGGCGAAGTGCCTGTTCCGTGGACGGTGGCTCGGGAAGGTCGGACTTGGACTCTGGGTTGGTATGGCTGTGTGTATGCAAGTGATCTTCGTGATGGGTTGGTACTTCACGTGACTCCGAATGAAACGGCTTGGACGGCCGGGGCCGCCGCCGGATAGCTCCATTGAGACGGGGTGGCGGTTCCGAGCGACTTTCATGCCCTGGGCTGGGACGATCCGCCCAATCTCACCTGAAACGGAGCCGAGTGTCGGTTGACGCTCCGCCTATAGTTGGCGGAAGCACCACTCTTCGTCGCCCCGGAAGGACGCCTCTGATAGCGAAATTCATGAATCCATCGAATGGTCCATTCTCGTTACGGGTGGCGCGGGCTTCATGGGATGCAATGACCTCCAGGCTGGTCGAGTCGGGAAGCTCCGTCGTCGTCCTCGACGTCTTGCACCCGCAGGTGCACACGTCGACAGGTCGCCCTCCTCGGCTCCCCGAGGAAGTCACGCTTCTTCCCGTGGACATCACTGGCGCATCCGAGTGGACCGTGCTGAGACTCGTTCGTCCCACCGTGATCGTGCATCTCGCTGCGGAGACGGGAACCGGTCAATCGCTTGTGGAGGCGTCACAGCACGGTCGCGTGAACGTTCTGGGGACGACGGAAATGCTCGATGCGCTTCTGCGTGCCCAAGTCATTCCTGAGCACATCGTCCTCAGCTCCTCACGTGCTGTCTATGGCGAAGGAGAGTGGATAACTCGATCCGGCGTGACATTCTCTCCGGGTCGGAGGACCCATGCAGCGTTCCTGGCGGGCCAATGGAATCCGGTAGGACCAGACGGAGAGGTCGCAACACCCCGACCGAGTGTTGCCGGCCGTACGTCTCCTCATCCGACCAGCATCTACGGTGCGACGAAGCTGACGCAGGAACTGGTGCTTTCAGCATCGTCGCGGCAACGGGTGCCCCGCTCTCAACGTTGCGGTTCCAGAATGTCTACGGGCCTGGACAATCTCTTACGAACTCGTACACCGGTGTCATCTCGCTTTTCGCTTCGATGGCTAAGCGGGGTGATGAGCTGGCTGTATACGAAGACGGCCGAATTTCTTGGGACTTCGTCTACATCCAGGACGTGGTCGATTCGATAATGGCCGCCCTGTATCGTCCTCCCGAACAAGTCAAATTGTCGACATCGGTTCGGGGACGACGGTCTCGATCCACGATGTTGCTCGGGCCATTGCGGGAGTCTTCGGTGCTCCAGAACCCGTGGTGACCGGGCAGTTCCACGACGGTGACATCAGAGCCGCTCTCACCGAAATCGAAGCAGCGTCGAGAGCTGGCCTATGAGGCCAAGTGGAGCCTCGGAAGGATGAAAGCCCTCGTATCGTCATTGGCCGAAGGCCGATGATCCTGCTGGGTGCTCGGTGAGCATCAATCAAGGGTCCACAAGCGATCTCAATCCCAACGCACCGACTCGCATCGGGATCCACACGATTCTTTACCGTCCTGAGTCTGGGCATATCGATCGCTTCCTACAGGGTGTACGGGGCACAGTCGCCACGACACTCCGACACTTACCGGATTTGGAGATCAACCTCAAGATCGGAGACTGCTCACCCGAGCGGACCCTCAGCGGGAGCGCTGTGACCCAACTGCAGGAGTCGTTGCGGGCGTCCGGCCTCACCTCCTTCACGTATGTACCCTTTTGCGACAATCTTGGCTCAGCTCGAGGCCACAATTCCCTGCTCGAAGGAGCGGACGCGGATGCGATTCTGATAGCGAACCCCGATGGTTTCCTGTGCCCAGACGTGATGATTGAGCTCTTGGTGCCGCTCGACGACCCAGTGGTTGGGATCGTCGAAGCTCGTCAACTGCCCATAGAGCATCGAAGAGATTCGATCCAGTTGACGGGACGACGAGCTGGGCTTCTACGGCATGCACCCTGATCCGTCGCGAGGTCCTGGAAAAGGCTGACGGCTTCGATGCCAACACCTTCTTCCTCTACTGCGACGACGTGAATTTCAGCTTGGCGCGCTCGCCTTCTGGGCTACCGCATCGTGTACCGACCGTCGACACGGTCTTTCACGACAAACGGCTCAACGGGCAGGGCATTCTGGTGCCGAGTCCGGCCGAGGTCTATTACTCGGCTGAAGCGGCCCTGATGATGGCGTGGAAGTATTCACGTGAGGATCTCGTTGAGCAATGGAGCAGCGAACTCCTGCAAGGTGAAGGCGCACATCGGCGGGCAGTCGAGAAGTTTCGGAGACGTCGTGCCGAATCGAGATTGCCGGTACAACTCGATCCCGAAGGAAGGGTCGCAACTTTCGTTGGCTACAACTATGCGGAACATCGGTTTGGTGTCGGCGGCTGATCAAATGGAGGGAACCGCAGGACGGCGGAGCATCCAGCCGTTTCTCAGTGTGATCCTTCGCACTGAGGGGGACATGCCATCAGAACTACCTCGTGGACACGCTTCTCTCATTGGCCGGCCAGACGTCCCAGGATTTTGAATTGCTCGTGATGGCTCACGACATCGGGGATCGGGAAATGCAGGCAATCGAGGAGGACATTCGCAACTTCGATCCCGATTTCGGTGGACGCATCAGGTGGTCGAGGGTGGTCGGAGGAGGGCGTGCCCGGCCCTTCAATGTGAGGTTCGTCCATGGCGTCGGGAGCGTGCGTGGCATGGATCGACGGGGAGACTGCCACTCGGTTTCGGTCACTGGGTCGAGACGTTCAAAGCGGCCGCCTCATCGGCACCCGGTCGAGTGGTCCGAGCCCGAGTCGCTTCGCAGAGGATCCAACCGATGATGTGGGACGATGGCGCAGGATTCGTCACGACGAGTGGAATGACCACACCTTATCCCGAAGAGTTTGACTTGTTGGAGTACCTCTTCGAGGACCGGTCACCGAAGTGCGGTTTCGCGGTGCCGAGGAGATGTCTCGAGGGAATAGATCTGAATTTTCGATGAATCCCTTCGAGCGCGGCGAGGAGAAGGCCTTCATCGTGAAGTCGGTGGCACAGAACGGAGTCGTAGACACCGGTGCCACGACGACCCTCGCCCGAACGTGGGACACGGTGGGATTACGGCTGGATCCGAGAAAGAGGAGCGGGAATGGGATCGTTCCAAGCCGCCGTCATCTCACAGCTGAGCAGGTGGGAGATCCCACCTCCCCCACCCGGTTTGTCGCCGCGGTCGATGGCTTAGAGCGGGAGGGTCGGATCCCCTTGCGGCCCTGATCGAGGCCGTATCGGAGCGCAATGCCGCGAAGCTGGAGCTGGACCACATGCGACATGAGTACGAGGCCATCATGAACTCACGTAGTTGGAGGCTGACGAGGCCGGTGCGCCTTTTCGGAGATTTCCTGCGTCGGCGTTTTCGAGCGATCACGCCGCCCCGCCCTGGTTAGTATCGACGACGTGGCGTGGGGGATGCAACCGTGCGACACGTGACGGCCAACGATTCGGATGACGCATGGGAGCTCTTGCTGTCAGAAATCGGCGGGAGCGTCACGGCAAGCAGATCTGTGATCGAGGTCGCAGGCAAGTCCAAGTCGACCGAGGTGTGTCGGCGTATCGAGCGCATCATTAGATTGGGTTATTCCGTTGTTGAGACCGTCGGGCGCGGAGAGCCTGACTCTTGTACCTCGGCCATCCGGGATTCTCTATCTCGTGTCCGGACTCATGAACACCGAGAAGGTTGGAGTCTCGGATGTCACCCGCCACTTTCGGACCTACTGTGTGGCCCTCGACGGGTCGAGCGAGCACGTTGACCCTCCGTCCGCTGCGAGTGGACAATTGTGGACGGTAGGGGACTTCATGGGAGCTTCGCGGAGTCATGGAATTCGTGACGGAGGTCATTGCGGGCCGTGGTGTCGATGTCGTGCACATCGTGACATCGAAGAGTGCGGTCGACATGATCCCCACGTTGCGCTACTCCTATCCAGATTGAAGTTCGTTGTCGAAACGGGCGCGGAAGCGGACCAGATTCGGTGCTTACGGAGTACGTCGTCTCACGCTACGGAGACATCGTCGATGCCTTCATTGCGCCGAACGAGGCAGTTCGACGAAAGTTGGAAGGTCCTATGTTCGCGTCCTCGAAAATATGGACGGCGCCGTCGGCGGGGGGCCCTCATGCGGCGTACGGCGGTTCAGACCTCGTTGAGGGCGTCTACGGACATCTCATCGTTTCTGGCAGTAGCTGATCCGGGGCCAGCTCGATCATGAAGCGATACGCACGTCCGGGCGCAAGAGGTTCGAGTAAGCGTTGTGTTGCCCTTCTTCAATCGCGGCGCGTTTGTCGGGGATGCGCTTGATGCCGTTCGAATCAACGGAGCCCCGGACGAGATCGTGATCATTGACGACGGGTCGACCGACGATCAGAGTCGACTCGTGCTTGAGCGCCTTAAGTCAGGTGGAGTGGTGGTCGTCCATGAGGACCACAAGGGGCCGGGTGCGGCGCGGAACATCGGCGTGGAAAACAGCACTGGAGAGGTGATCTTCTTCCTCGACAGCGATACCGCGTGACGAATCGCCACATCGAGATCGCCTTACACACCCTGATCCACGCGCCGGAAGACGTGGGATTCGTCTACCCGGACATGCAGTACTTCGGAAATCAACAGGATCTCGTCGTCATGCCGCCGTACAACCTCTACACGCTCCTCTTCCGGAACTTCTGCTGCATGGGAGGACTGATCGACCGAGCCGTCTTCGATTCCGGGAACCAGTTTCGAATTGACCTGACGCACGGACACGAGGATTGGGACTTCTTCATCTCATTGGGAACCACGGGTATCTTCGGCGCTCCGTTCCCACGGGGCTCCACTTCTGTATCGGCTCTGATGGACTTTTCCCGATTCGACGCCGTACAGGAGAAGGCCACGTTCATCCGTGAAGTGCGAGATCTTCACCCCGAGCTCAACGACAGTCGTCGCCTCATCGAGATCAAGCAAGCGGGTCTCCTGCTCTCAGCATCGTGATCCCCGAATCGCGGGCGATCGGAAGTGTCGCCCGACAAACGTGTGATGACTACGGAGCTGGTGCGCTCGAGTCGCGGTGCTGAGAGTTCGGGGGGGAGTTGTGATGTTGCTGAGGCGTGACGACGTGTCTGTTCTCAGTAATGAAACCTTCGTTGAACGGATCGTTCGATTTCTCGCTTCCCGGGAAACCGCGACGTGTGCTCGCGATCCATCGGGGCCCAGACCATGGGCACGCATGGAGCCGAGTGACTCGGCCGAGGATCACGATGTCGTTGCGATAGTGATGGACGGAGGGACTTTCGAGAGTTGGGCGGGAGAGTGGGGAGATCGACATCGAGGACTTCGGGTCGTGGTTTGAGCAAATCGCCGGATCGATCAGCCCGGACGATCATTGGACGCACGGATTTCTGACTGCGCGAGATGCATCGGCTGTCGTCTCGGGGGGTGAGGCGACGGTGGGGGAGCACCGCTCGCCAAGACCCCCACCTTCTCGTCATGGCCTGGGTGCCGAGGGGGAAACCAGGCAGAGGATTCCTCGGGCCGGTGGCCAGCTGCACAGCTCACAAAGCGGGGAATCGACATGGAGCAGTCCTTTCGCCATCATGTCGCTCGACGACTGTTCATCCCTTCAGGCGGTTTCCGCCTTGTTCCCAGGGCCCCGGGATTTCATCGTGATGGGCTCGAGGCGATCACGCAGCGAGCATGGTCTGATTGGATGCCGCCACGAGCGGTGCGCCTCGACTTGGTGGTGGATGCAAGCGGAGAGCCCCGGCTCGATGTTTTCGACAGTCGAGTGAGGGATTCGCTCCCGCGGAGGAGTCAGCGGGAGCGTCGGAACCTCTTGGCTGGGTGTGGACCCAGGCCTTCCGGGCACCGTCGGAATCACTCCGCGAATCGACGTGCGAACGCACAGGGTCTCGTCGTCCTCTCCGAGGGAGCGCCGGAGACCGGGGAGGTCGCCCTCGGGTACTTGGCCACTGAAGCGCTCCCAGGGCGTACCAGTCTGCGCCGCTGCTTACGAGATGTGTCTGGAGAGGTCGACATCGACGGGCTGATTGACTGCTCGGAGCTAGTCGGAACAGGCAAGGACGCCTTCGTGGAATGCGGACCGGATCGACGCAGCCAGACTCCGGCAGCGAATCGGGTACATGGTCCCCACCAGCCCGGCGTTGGCCTTTGTTCGAGATTGCTCTACGAAGCGGAGGGTACCGGTACAGCTGTGGCCTGACCTGTGCGTCGGCGTGACGACCAGCGGCGCCCCTTTCCGACGGTGGTGGCACAGGTGGCCGAAACGTCCGCCGATCTGTCGCCGCTGCACGAGGTACAAGATGTCGCGAACTGTTGAATTGGCTCGATCAGTCAGTTGGAGCTGGATTCTGCGACCGTCGAACCGATAGCCCTGGGCGTCGTTGGCTGGCTCCAGCCGACGAGCCGGGAGGCGGTACCCCTTGTGCGCCTGAGGAGGATGTCGACCCACCTGAGGGCGACTTCGGCCACCGGCTCGCGATCTCGTGGCGGAGCGTGGCCGCGGATGGGTATACCCCCGAGGGTGTGGTCGGATTCGCATGGAGGCCGGATCCAACCCGTGCACCGCTCTATCGGTGGCGGGATACGGCGAGAGGAGCCTGGTTCCTCTCTCTCGGGAGCGATGCATCGCTCGAGCGTCGGATCTTGCTTTTGAGGGCACCCTCGGTTCGGCGTGGGTGCCCACCGCGTCAGGTGAAGGCTACGTCGACCTCTGGGAGATGGAGCGAGAGGGGTTTTCTCGTACGTCAACGACCGTCACACCTTGAGTCACAGGTGTTCCGCCGCGCCGCATTGTGGCACGGCTCCCGCCCAGAGCAGAACCCCGGAACCGTTCCGCTCCTCTCTTGTCCCACAGACGAGCCGGAAGGGTCCCTGGTGACGACCTGTCGCGAGGAGCGCCCATCGGGCGGCATGACCCAGTGTCTGGTCCTCGGTTACCTTGAACCAGCGTTGCCCATTCGGAGCCCTTTTACCGCGCCGAATACGGTTCCGGACTGGGCAGTGGAAGTTCAGTTGTCGGATGGCTCTGGAGGCCTGGCGCAAGCTCTGCTGCTGCGGGACACGCGGCCACAGTGTCGAGGCCTGGGGCGTGCCGGGCGGGGGCAGAATCCAACACATCGGGTCCACACCTCCTGTCGGCGACTCCGTGTCGGTGATTGGATTTGCCCTCCGGCGGCTGACGCCCCTGGGCCGTCCCGTGTATGCGATCTCGGGCCGCCGGGGTCATCACGGGAGCGGGATTATTATCGCTGGGGGTACCCCGTGATGGTTCGTCGGAGGTGCGTGGGGTAGTGGGTTTCCTACCCGCATGCCATGCGGCATTCCCTACTGCAGCGCTCTTGCCAGCGGTTCGAACTACATCCGGGTCAGGGCTTGCGCGGGTGTTGCCGAAATTGCTCCGGAGTCGCATCCACCGCCCAGCGTGATTGCGCGCTCCTGTTACGAGGGAACCAGGGCCTTTGTGATGCTCGCAACGAAGCGTGGGGCGTCCCCGTAGGTCGAGTTGGCGTAGTCGGCACCTCGGCGCGAGAACAGGCCCCGCTCTGCCTCACCCATCAGTAGCTCCACCCCCTCCAAGAGCTCCGGGACGTCCGAGAACGTGACACCGCCTCCCGCACGAGCGTGGGCTGCACTGATGGAGGCGTCTGGTACAACGATCGGCGTTCCGAACCGGAGCGACTCGACACATTCTCGAGCAACGATGTGACCGGGCGCAAGGTCGATGGTCATGTGTGCGTGGGCCATCAGCCTCCACAAGTCGATCCGGGTGTCGACCCCGATGACACCTCTGATCGCGTGTCCCTTCCAGACAGCGGCAGAGCCACCTTCGATTACCACGACATAGCGCTGATGGAATCGCGAACGTGAGCCACGCCACGGCCTCGGTGGGCGGGGTGACCTGCGGATTGGATGGTCGATCCGTCAGCACAAGGATGTAACCGGTGAACCCGAGACCAGCATGGCGGTGTCGGGCCGCCAATGGATTGATGGGTACGTACATGCCCAGCACCTCGGCGAGCCCGTTTGTCGGCCCCGATGTAAAGGGCAACGCGGGCAGGGTATTGCCAGTATCTGCAGCCAACGGCTCAAATGGAAAACGCCGAACATTGCTCTCCGAAGTGGGTGAGCAGTCCGCGTGCCTGTTCGTTCCGTTCGTCGAGAACCCAGACAGAACCGGGGTCAGGGGGCGCGCCCACCAGGCCCGTGAGACGTCGGGCCATGCACCGTTCGGCCCTTCGCCGATGCCGAGTAGGTCGAACGCACCGTCGGCCTCAATGGACCCCGGTGGCCTGGGCGTGATCACGCTGACCGTGCGAGTTCGCGATGCTGCACCCGCAACGGCACGAGTGACAAACGAAAGCTCTGTTTCCGGTTTTTGCCATAACGTGCTCAGGATCACAATGACTGGTCCTGCGGCGCGTGGCGTCATGCGCGGCGTGATGATGACCCAGTGGATCCTTCAGACGTCCTCTCCCCGACGGCAGCCGCGGAGGCGGGTCACCTCTTCCCCGAGAATCCGTGCCAGGTCATCAACGACGATCTCGCAGTTGACGGCCCGCTCTGAGAGTTCGTCGCAACGTGCGGCAACGGCATCGACAGCTCGCACCAGATCACCGAGGAGTCGATGGTCGGCCCCGGTCACGATACGGGAGCGGATGGACCGAAGCTTGCTCCGCAAGCGCTGTGCAAATGTCGGTTTGGCGACCGATGGTGCATGGATCCGGGCCCATTGACGATGCAACCGAGCGATCTCGTCGCTTGCCCGCAGCGGTGGCAACGGTGGAAGAGGATCCGAGGGACGCTGGAACATCGCAGGTGGTTCGATCATGTCTCGACCCGTGTTAACTGGTCAGACCTTCGTTCCAGCGGATCCACCAATCTTCCTCGCCCGGTTGTCGCAGCCCGCACGAAGAGTCTAACCGGGTGAGATTGGGATTGAGATACCGATCACCGGCAAGGATCGATCCTTTCCACCGATCGATGAAGCGGACGATGTCTTCAACGCCTCCTGCACCACCACGGCTCGGAGACTCATGGTGTAAGAGCTCAGCCGTCGACTCGTACAGGACGCGCAGTCCTGACTGCCCGCGCGTAGGCAGTAGTCAATGTCGTTCAGGTCCACTCCGAGTGACTCGTCGAATCCTCCGAGGTGCTCGAAGACCGTTCGGCGCGTGGCGAGGCATGCACCTGTCACGGCGCAGCACTCGCGTGTGGTGACCGCCATCGAAAGGTACCCAGGTTCTCCCTCTCCGAGTCCCACGAAGAGATGGCCTGCGGCTCCGCCCAGACCCAGAACGACCCCACAGTGTTGGACTCGGTGGTCGGGGTAGAGAAGCCTCGCTCCAACCACGCCAACGTCGGATCGCTGCACCTGACCGCAGATGATGTCCAGCCATCCCGGGGTCAGGGCTTCGATGTCGTTGTTCAAGAACACCAGGACGTCACTGGTTGCTTCCCCGGCCGCCGCATTGTTCAATATCGCCCAGTTGAAGGGGCGATCATCTCTGAGCACTCGCACGTTCTGACGAGAGGCGAGCCGTTCGAGAAGCGTGATCGTCTCAGGCTGATCGGAGCCGTTATCGACCAGAAGGTACTCAGGAGTAACCTCTGCGGAGGTCTGCTCAATCGATTCGAAGCAGGCCCGAAGAAGTCGAGGTTCATCCCGGAATGGGATGATGACGCAGGCCGTCGTTCCCGATCCGTGGAGTGCGGCGGATCCGGACCGTGCCTGGAGCGACTCCAGGAAGGGTCACGGCATGCTCTCCACGACGCTCGAGTGCGGAGTCACTGCTGCCTGGCTCGGGCAGTCTGAGTGGGCATCGGGGTCTGGGGGATGCGGCGGTGACAAAGGACTTCCGGGATATGGCGGACGAATCGGGCGATCTCGCAAGCGCGGAGTGCCAGGTCGTGTTCTCGGGTAGCCGGAGTGCCGGCCGATCCTTTGGGAAGTCGCTGCCACCACGTCGGATGCAAGAGCCAGAGGACGTCCGACATACGCGGCGTGGAGTAGGTATTCGGGGGAGACGGCCGGTTTCAAGCGAGGTTGGACGTATTCGCGCACGTTCGTTGAGGCGAGTCCTCGTCGGCGTAGACGACGGTCCCGTCGCTCATTGCGGCAGACAATTGGAACACTGCATCAGGCGCCCAGACGTCTCCCGGGAAGAGGAGCGCGATCGGGGCCCCGGCGCTGAAGCAATTCCCTCCCCACATCTGGTCCGCCGCGGGCGAGGCTCCGGTGCCGACGCCCACGACGTGGACGCGGTGACGGTGTCGGCGCTTCATGACCAGGCGAACGATGTTGCGCATCTCGGGGATCCTGGTGTCGTCACAGACCATGACCAATCTCCACCGAGCACTTGTCTGGGCGCACAGCCCTTGGAGCGTCAAGCGGAGCGAAGAGTCCGAAGCCTGAGCAGTCGGCATCACCAGGTGCAGCGGATTCGCCCGGTGCCGAGGCTCACGGTGACTGTCGGACCCGATCCGCTGCTTCTCGCTGTCTCGGGCCCAGGAGCTGTAGCGGGACGCTTCCTGCGAGACGTCTGGGCCAAGCGGGGGAAGCTCTCTCTGCGCGAACAGCACCCGTTCCACGCAGGAAATCTACTGAATGCTGGTGGGACTGGAACGGCGCGTTGGCGCCGACAATCGGCGACCTGCCACGATTCGCCCGTGGGGATCTCAGAACGTCTACTCATGGGACCGGGACCGTCCAACCCGTATCCCGCCGTCACCATGGCGTTGGGCGCGCCGGTGCTCGGCCACCTCGACCCGGAGTTCCTGGGTCTCCTCGACGAGACCAACGACCGCCTGCGGCGTGTGTACAGCACCTCGAACGCGCTGACCCTCCCACTCAGTGGGACCGGGTCAGCCGGGATGGAGGCGTCGTTCGTGAACTTCGTGCGCCCGGGCGACCCCGTGGTCATCGGGGTGAACGGAGTCTTTGGAGAGCGCATGTGTGACGTCGCGGCACGGCACGGCGCGGACGTGGTCCGGGTGGACGCGACCTGGGGGGAGCCCCTCGACCCGGAGCAGCTGTTGACGGCGCACCCGTCTCCGGCGATCATCGCCGTGGTTCACGCGGAGACCTCGACGGGCGTGCGCAACGATGTCGAGGCACTTGGAAGGGGGAAGGGGGACGCGCTCTTGTTGGTCGACATGGTCACGTCCCTGGCCGGCATCGAGGTCGACGTGGACGGGTGGTCCGTCGACCTCGCCTACAGCGGCACCCAGAAGTGCCTCGGCGTCCCGCCGGGGCTGTCCCCCTTCACCGTCTCGGAACGGGCGCTGGCGCGTCGGGTCGAGCGGCCCTCGAGCTGGTATCTCGACCTTGGGCTCCTGGCGAACTATGTCAACGAGGGTGCCGGAGCGGGTCGCGTCTACCACCACACCGCGCCCGTGACCATGATCGGTGCACTGCACGCCGGACTGGGCGCCGTGCTCGAGGAGGGCCTCGAGCCGGTGTTGCATCGGCACGCCGAGTGCGGCAGGGCCCTTCAGGCCGGGTTGGTGGATCTCGGACTGGAGCTACTCGTCACGGAGCCATATCGGCTCCCGCAGCTGACGACGGTGCGCGTGCCTGAGGGGGTGGACGAGGCGGCCGTTCGGCGCAGGCTCCTCGACTCCTACGGGATCGAGATCGGCGCAGGAGCCGGCCAGCTGGCTGGTCGGGTGTGGCGCATCGGGTGCATGGGCCACGTGGCGCGACGGCGGAACGTGATCACGCTCCTGGGCGCCCTCGCGGAGGTGCTGGGCCGGTGAGTGCCGCCCGGACGCTGCGTCACGCACCGCTGGAGCTGCGCGGGAAGCGTGTGGTCCTGCGCTCGCTCACCGAGGACGACTTCCCGGCGTGGCACGAGGTCCGTACCCGGTGCGCCGAGTGGCTGCTCCGCTGGGAGCCCCGCCCCAAGGGGGCACCAATGCCCTCCGAGGACCGTCCCAGTTTTGCCGCCCGTTGCGGAATCCGGGAACGGGAGCGCCACCTCGGCACGGGCTACGGATTCGGGATCTTCGTGGGGGAGCGGTTCGCCGGCGAGGTCACGCTGTCGTCCATCCAGCGCGGGCCGTTCCAGAGCGGGTTCATCGGGTACTGGATCGACGAGGCCTTGGCCGGCCGAGGGCTCGTTCCCGAAGCAGTCGTGGTCACGCTGCAATTCGCCTTCGAGGCGATCTCGTTGCATCGCGTCGAGATCTCCATCATCCCTCGGAACCACGCCAGTCGCCGGGTGGTGGAGAAGCTCGGGATCCGTGAGGAGGGGACCGCGCAGCGGTTTCTCGAGATCGACGGCGTCTGGGAGGACCACGTGCGCTACGCCGTCACCGCCGAGGAGTGGGCAGCGCGACAGCAGACCCTCGTCGCGGAGTGGCTCTTTCAGTGAAACTCGGGTGAAGGTGGGTTGATCACCGACGGAGAGTGGCGGAAGAACTGCTCGACGTCGTGCTCGTACGTGTACGAGATGGGAACCCGGCCCGCCTGGCGGCGAACGCGCGAGGCCCTGATGAAGGACCGAACGGCCCCGGCGCTCGTCGCATCGTAGGAGAACCCGGTCGTCGCAAAGCGGCGGGTGTCGACGCCCCGGCCGTAGCGCAGCAGATCCTCGAGCTCCTCGGGGACGCCGAACAGCCGAGCCAGCGGCCGAACCCCGAACGGGCTGAAGGGCGAGATCGGCACCAACCGGGTGCCGCACATCGTGGCCACCTCGCTCCAGGTCAACCGTCCCTCTCCGGCCACGTTGTAGAGCCCCGGGATGCTTCCCCGGGTTGCGTGCATGAGAGCTCGCACGACGTCGCCCTCTTCGACGAACTGGAGCAGCGGGTCGAATCCGAGCACGACGGGGCAGACCGGACGCGCCAGCAGTCGGCTGATCGGTGTGGTCAGGTTGGTCCCCAGGACGTTGGCGAACCGCAGGACCGTGACCCGGGTGGCGGGGTTGTCCTCGGAGAAGTCCCGCACCAGGCTCTCGGCCTCCACGAGCGCGCGCTCCACGGCGTTCTTCGCCGGACTCGTGCGGGAGGCGTCCTCGTGGAACGTGTTGGGGTCCCCGGCGGAGGATCCGTAGACCAACGTTGACGACTTGACGACGATGTGCTTCACCGATGATTCGGCTGCACCCGCTGCGGCCAACAGGTTCATGGTTCCGATCACGTTGATCTCGTGCATGGCGCGCCGTGGCACGGCGGCCGAGTTCGTGATCATGAAGGTGTGGAGAATGGTGTCGACCTGGGTGGCCTTCACAAGGCGGTTCAAGATCGCGTAGTTCTGGTCGGCCCGCACGAACTCGGCCCGTTCGAAGCGCACCGACGGAGCCCTGGTGCCCAGGCCGACGATCACGTCCATCCCGGGTTCTGATTCGAGCGCCTGCACCATCCGTCCGCCCCAGAAGGTGTCGGCACCGGTCACCAGGATCCGTCGGCTCATGGCGCGCTCAGCCGAACCACACGCTTCGGCGATTGCGCAGAAGGTCGTACACGGCCTCCTGCAACTGCGCGCGCACGTGCTCTGACTCCTCCATGATCCGACTCTTCGAATAGCGCTCCTGATCGGCGGGGACCGAGAAGTGGATCGGGTCGAGCACGCGAAGCCTGAACTTGGCGGGAAAGGGCACCGCGGCACCCAGCGGACCGAGGACCAGCAGGTTCGCCGTGACTGGGAAGTAAGGAAGCCCCAGGACCCGGGCGAGAGCGGGCACTCGCATCAGCACGGGCATGGTTTCCTCGGATCCCACCACCGCGATTGGCACGACCGGTACCCCGGCCCGCATCGCGATCTCGACGAAGCCTCCCCGGCCGAATCGTCGAAGTTGATAGCGCTCGGAGTAGGACTTGGACGGTCCCTTCGTCCCCTCGGGGAAGACGAGCGCCAACTGGTGCTGTTCCTTGAGCAACCGGTACGCGTTGGCGGGGCGGGCGGACACTCCTCCGGCGCGGGCCCAGAGGGTCCCCACCACCGGAACGGTGCGGAAGAACGCGTCGGCCAAGCCGTAGACCGGTCGGCCCAGTTCCTTCTCGATCCCGTGCATGATCACCGGAGCATCGGAGGGAATGGCGCCGGCATGATTGGCGACGAGAAGGGCGCCGCCCTGGGTCGGAATCTTCTCGAGGCCTTCCCATTCGGCCCGGAACCACTTGGCGTAGACCGGTTGGTAGAGGGCGCGGGCAAGGGTTCGAGTTCGCTCCGATCGCCCCCACTCGTCCACGTCGGACAGGCGATCTGCCTCTGGAGGGTCGGTGTCGGACGCCACGGTGCGAATCGGCACGACTGCGGTCGAGGGCCGTTGCTCCCCGACCATCTGGCGGGAACCGGTCACGAAACCATCGTACCGACCCACCGACGCGGCCCACCCTCGTGTCGCGAGTCCCCGCCTTTGCCCAACCACGCAGGCAGGTCGCGGTGTCGTGTCAGGGGCGGGCGGCCCCGATCAGGCCCTCGGTGAAGATCGGCGAGTACGACACCGTTGCGCCGGTGAACGGGGCCTGAATGACGGTGTCGGTTCCGTAGGGGCCTGAGCCCACGTACATCACCACGTGATCGACCAGGTTGTCGCCGTCCAGGTTGTAATAGAAGAGCAGGTCACCCGGCTGGAGCGCGCTGAGCGACACATGGGTGAGCGTGGGCCACTCCGTCTCGGTCGTCCTCGGGATGGAGACGCCGGCCTGACTCCAGGCCCACTGCACCAGGCCAGAGCAGTCGAACCCGACTCGGGGCTGCTCGCCGCCGAACACGTAGGGCACGCCGAGTTGTGATTCCGCAGCCGCGACGGCGGCCGAACCCGTCGCGCTTCCCGACGACGACCCGCCGACCGGGCCGGTCGGTCCCGCGGCCTGATTGGCGGCCAGGGTCGCCGCGGCTCCGCCGCTGGCACCGCCCACGGCCCCGGCCACCGTTGCGGCTGCCGCAGCAGCAGCCGCAGCCTTCTGTTGCGCGGCTGCGCTGGCCGCGCGCGCTGCCGCGGCTGCCTCTTGTTGCGCCTCCGCAATGGCGGCCTGCGTGATCTCCTGCGCCAGTTGACCTTGAACCTGACTGAGCGTCGCCTTGGTCGTCGCAGCCTCCTGCGCGTTCGCCTGCGCCAATGCCTTGGCTTGTGCAGCCTGTTGCTGCGCGGCGGCGGCCGCCGACTGCTGCTGGCTCTCTTCTGTCTGGAGCAGGGTTTGGGAGCGTCGCAGCGCTTCCTCGTCGCGGGTCAGGTTGCCAACGATCCCTTGGGTGTACTGGCTGCGTGCCTGGCTCAGTGTGGCCGACGTGTCGAAATAGGAGACGATACCTGTCACGGGAGTTCCGAAGACGTATGCGGCGACGGCGTCAGAGGTCACCGCTCGGCGGTCGGATTCGACGGCAGATTGCGTGCGCGTCAGGTCGGCCTGAATCCCCTGGAGCTGGTTCTCGATGTTCTGGAGATTTTGCACGGCGGTGTTGTAGTGGTCGTCGAGAACCGAGCCCCGCTGCTCTTCCTGGGTCAGGGTGCTCTCAATCTGCGCCGCTTGCGACTGGGTCGAGTTGATCTGCGCCTGGTTCGGTGCCGGGCCGGGGATCGTCGTCGACGGGGCGGCATCAGCATCTGGCGCCGAATCGGACGAGACGAGCAAGACGGAGAGCGCGATGATCATCGCCGTGCAGGTCACAGTGATCCGCCCGCGAACAGTGGCCCGACACGTCACTGTGCCCACCACCAAAAGCGTAACGGCTGCATGGTGGCAAATTCGGCACCTTCGGCCCTTCGGTTGACCCCTCGGTCGGCCCTCCCTAGGGTGCAGGCACGTGGACGGAGTGGTGTCGGTCGCCCAGGGCAGGCTCAGGGGTGTCTGGCGAGGGGATCAGTGGTGCTTTGCGGGGATTCCCTACGCCAGTGCACCCGTCGGTGAGCTGCGCTGGAGGCCGCCCCTTCCCGCCGAGGTGTGGACCGGCGTGCGTGACGCGTCCGAGTTCGGGCCCATCGCGCCTCAGCGTGTCGCGACGGCGGGAGTCACGAGCCCGGCGGATCCGGGAAGCTCTGCCGGGCAGAGCGAGGATTGCCTCTCGCTGAACGTCTGGACGCCGGAGCTCCCCGACGAACCCACGCGACTGCCCGGACAGGGGCGTCCGGTGATGGTGTTCATCCATGGCGGAGGGTTCACCTCGGGGAGCGGATCGCAGTCCCTCTACAACGGTGGGAACCTCGCGCGACACGGTGCCGCAGTCGTCGTGACGTTCAACTACCGCCTCGGCGCCCTCGGCTTCCTCGGTCACCGTGGGCTCGGGGATCCCGACGGGTTCGTCGGCAATTGGGGCATCCACGACCAGCTGGCCGCTCTCGGGTGGGTGCGCGACAACATCGCCGCGTTCGGAGGTGATCCGAGCAACGTCACGCTCTTCGGTGAGTCGGCCGGCGCCTTCAGCGTGTCGGCGCTGATGGGAACGCCATCGTCAGCGGGGTTGTTCCGCCGCGCCGTCGTGCAGAGCGGTGGAGTGCACGTCCACACGATCGAAGAAGCGGAGCGATCGGCCGAACGGATGGCCGCCATCCTCGGGATCCAATCGTGCGACCGGCAGTCCCTCGTGCCGGTCCCCGCCGCGGCTCTGGTGGAGGCGACGGCGGAGATCGGGGCACGCCGGCCGGACCCCGGGACCATCCCGCTGCCGTTCCTTCCGGTGATCGACGGTGTCTTCCTGCCCGAGCATCCCTTGACGGCCGTCGCCAACGGCGCCGCCGATCACGTCGACCTCATGATCGGGACGAACCGCGACGAGCTCACGCTCTTCGGGATCGGGGATCCCGAGATCATGGCGCTGGACGACGAGGGCATGATCCGGTGGGTCGCCCTCGCACTTCCCGGAGTGCCGGCCGACCAGGTGGTCGCCACCTACAGGGCGGCTCGGCGGTCGCGGGGCGAAAAGGTCGGTGCCACGGACTTGTGGGTCGCCGTCGGATCAGACCTGGTGTTCCGGTGGCCGAGCCTGCAGCTCGCCGCCGCCCACTCGGCCCGCGAGGCCAAGGCGTACGTGTACCTCTTCGAGTTCGCATCGCCGGCATTCGGGGGGATCCTCGGTTCGTGCCACGGGTTGGAGCTGCCCTTCGTGTTCGGGGCGGTCCACGTCCCCGAGGTGCAGGTCTTCACCGGGAACGGCCCCGCCGTCGAGCGGCTGTCGTCCCAGATGCAAGAGGCGTGGCTCAGCTTCGCGGCCTCGGGGAGCCCCGCTCACGAGGGCATCGGCCCCTGGCTGCCCTGGCACCCGGCGCGGCGCGCCACCATGGTCTTCGGAGAGGACGCCGGCTTGGTCGAGGCGCCGAGGAATCAGGAACTGGAGGTGATCGAGCGACATCGGCCGCTGGTGGCTGCACGATCACCCGGACACGGTGCTCGGGCCGGGGAGGGTGAAGCCGAGAACTGATCCGGGGGCGTAGCCCAACAGGCAGAGGCAGGGCGCTTAAACCGTCCCCAGTGAGGGTTCGAATCCCTCCGCCCCCACACTTTCACGAGCTTTGGCGTGACCGCCGCCTTCGCTGACGCTCCACACTCACGCCGCGGACACGCGACGCTGTCAGGTCGCGACCGCTTCGAAGTCGGTTTGTCTCGCATGCCGCGGTGGGGAGCCATTGTGCTCGACCGCGTTGAGGCGGAGGGACTCATCCTCCGATTCGACGAGGTGGAATATCAACGTCATCAGCAGGGCAATACTCACGACGACCAGCGCGCACAGCGCCGCTGCCCCGAGCGGCGGCCGCCAGGAACCATGCAGGAAATCCACGGGCCCGGCGGTACCAACCGTGTAGCGGCGCAGCGCCTGCGTGTATGCACAAATCTGTCCGATGCCGGTAAGGATGCACAACCAGAGAGCAAGGCGGCGACGGACGTTGCGCAACATTCCAGATCTCTCGATCAGCGCGGCGGAAAGGAGGGGAACTCCCACCGCTACTGGCATGGTGTACCGCCCCTGCCACCCTATCCCGACGCGATGGATCTGATCGTATGAGATGAGCATCGGGACGGCGACAACAATCAAGATCAGCATGAGGAGGGCAGCGAGCTCTGGACGCGATTGATGGCACACCACGGCAAGCAGGATGAAGAAGCCGAGCGCCCCATACCAAATCAGGTAGGTCACGAAGGGTGACGTCGTGTCGAGCCAACCGAAGACCCCGATCATCTCCTGCAGCCATGCGGTGTTGAACCCGAAGATGACAGCCGCCAGATGTGTTCCGCTGATGTTGGGGCTTATCGGGGCGCCGGGCACGACGTTGAGACTGTGCGCCACCAGGACCCACGTGATCGCAAAGATCGCTGGAGGCATGAGGACCAGGAGCGACCATCGCACTCGGCGAGACTTCGCCAGTTCGGCGATGGCGCGTCGTCCGGCGGACACGGCAATGATCAAGGCAATGAGCACCACCCAGAGCAGCGACAGTCCGCGACTGAGCATCAACCCCCCAGCAGATGCGACGACCACTGCCATGAGCCCTGATGGTGGGTCGCTCACACGATCCAAGAAGAGGACCAGGCCGGCGCACCACAAACAAGTGGCCGAGGCGATCTCGAGCCCGCTCGGATTGACCACACTACCGATGAAGAACGTCATCGGCGTTGTTGCCACGATCAGCCCGAGCAAGAGCAAGCGGCCCCTCGCCCAGGCCACAACGGTCATGATTGCCAGACCGAGATAGAGAGATGCCAGGAAATCACTCACGAACCGCATGGCATAGAGCCCGCCGGTCGAAGCGGTGAACAGCGACGGAATGCCGGTCAACGCGTAGTACAGAGGCGGATAGCGCCCCACATACGTCTGCGTGGTGATGTCTCTCGTCGAGCCCTTCAAGGGGCCGTTGCACGATGCGGGCACAGTGTCCTTGAACGCGTAGCACTCCGCGTACACGCTCCCCTCGGAGTAGATCTGGGGGATCCTCACCGTGGTGTAGGCGTGATCGAGCCCCTTGGCTCCGGGACCGAGCAGTTCTCCCCTCACGAGCGAAGCTGCTCGCACCACGTGCGCGGGTTCGTCGGGGGATGCGAAGAGAGGGGTGGCAAGCGACCAGGCCACCATGACGCAGAACAGCAGGGCGAAGGAGATCGAAAAGACTCGCCACGGAGTGGCGAGTACGCGACCGACGAAGGTGTCGGACGAGCGCGAGGCCGGGAGTCGAGATCCTTCCAAGTCGCTCATTTCCGGGGAAATTGTAGTCCAGGGACGGTGGTGCGCCCGCCCATGGATGCTCGTGTTGAGAATCCGCCGAAGCCGACGCGAGATGAGACCGTTCTTCTCCGTGTTCGCCTCGGAGGAAGCGATGTCGAGCTCGCTGTGCTCGGTCCAGTGGATGTCGTCGGCGCGGCGTCACCCTTCCGCCGTCCCTCCTCGCTCGAACTCGTCGTCTACTCTGGCTTTCATCGCCGGCCGTGCGCCATGCAGAGTGGTCCCTCGCGCTGTGGCCCGACCACCCGGTCGCGCCGGCAACCGTGCACTCCACTGCATCAGATGTCGGCGTGCCCTGGGTCGGGCGGCCGACGGGATGTCCCTCACCTTCACCGGGGACCGCACCTGCGGCTGGGCGATTCGGTGACCACTGACGTGGAGCGGTTCGCCTCCCTGGCCACCCGGGGGGATCCGGCCTCGGTTCTCCGAGCCATGGACCTGGTGCGGGGTCCACTCTTCGCCGGCCTGCGCCGCGCCGACTGGGCCGTTCTCGACGGGACCCAGTCGCGGGTGGAGAACCTGGTCGCGGGGGCGGCGCTCGAGGGATCGGCCCGATGCCTCGAGCTCGGGCGGGGGCGGGACGCCGAGCGGATCATCCGCCAGGCACTCCTCGTGTGTCCCTACGACGAGCGTCTGTACCGGATGCTGCTCCGGGCGAGGGACGCCCAGGGAAATCGTGTCGGGTTGCACGCGGCGATGGCGGAGTTGCGGGTCCTGGCCGGCGAAGGGGAGCCCGAGGCGGCACTGCACCCCGAGACCACCGGTCTCTACCGGCAGCTGCTCGGTCGGGTGCCCGCAGCGAGGGGGCACCCCGCCAGCCTGTAGGGTTGCCACCCGCCATGGCGAGAAGCTCCTCGGGGAAATCGGTCGCACGCGCCGCCGCGACCGGTGGCGGCACCACCTATCGCGGGCAGATGCCGGTGAACTGGTACGCCGCGCTGGTGGTCATCCTCCTCGTCGGGCTGGGTTCGATCGCCTGGGCCAAGTACCACTACGACCAGACCTCCTCGTCGGTGGAGCCCACCGTGGGCACCACCTGGCACGGCGCGCTCGCCTTCGACATCTGCGGGACGATGCAGCCGGCATTGCCGGCGTCGCCTTCCTCGGGCAGCACGGGCCTCACCACCAGTGGTGACGGGGTGCTGGTGGTGGCCCCCAAGACCGACAGCGAGGCAGGCGACAACGCCACCCTGGGAAAGTTCGCGGAGGGGTACAGCGGCCTCACCTTGACCAACACGAAGCTCAAGTACCCCGCCACTTCGGTACCGCAGTACACCAACGGGCAGAAGTGTGCGGCGGGGACGCCCGACGCCGGCAAGGTCGGTCAGGTGCAGGCGCGGTGGTGGGTGCTCTCCACCACGACCGGCAAGAACGGGCAGCTCGAGGAGACCAATGGCGTCACCTCGGTGCAGCCCGCCGATCTGAAGCTGCTCAACCGTCAGCTGATCACCGTGGGGTTCGTGCCGGCCTCGGCGACGCTTCCCAAGCCGCCTGCGTCGACCGTGACCTCCTTGCTCCAGGTCCTGTCGGGTGGCACTGCGCCGGTGACGACGACGACCGTGGCCGGTCAGACGACGACGACGGCGCAGATGGTTCCGTCGACGACGTCGCCGTCGACGTCCACGTCCACCTCAAAACCGACAACGACGACGACGAAGAAGTAATGAAGGCGGTCGTCCTCGTCGGGGGCGAGGGGACGAGGTTGCGACCTCTGACCCTCTCGTCGCCGAAGCAGATGCTCCCCATCGTCGGCGTGCCGATGATCGAGCGCGTGCTCGGCCATCTCGCCGCCCACCATGTCGAAGAGGCCGTCTTGTCGCTCGGGTACCTGCCCGACGCATTCACCGCGGCCTACCCAGAAGGGCGGGCTGCGGGGGTGCGGCTCACCTATGCCGTCGAACCCGAACCCCTCGACACCGCCGGCGCCGTCCGCTTCGCCGCCGCCTCTGCGGGCATTGGGGAGACCTTCGTCGTGGTCAACGGTGACGTCCTCACCGATCTCGACCTCACCGCCCTGGTCGCCTTCCACCGCGAGCGCAGCGCCGAGGGCACGATCGCCCTGCACCCGGTGGCGGACCCTTCGGCCTTCGGGGTCGTCCCCACCGATGCGGACGGTCGGGTGACGGCCTTCGTGGAGAAGCCGCCCAGGGACGAGGCCCCCACCAACGAGATCAACGCCGGGACCTACGTGCTCGAACCGTCGGTCCTGGGCCGGATTCCCGCCGGCGGCCGGGTGTCGATCGAGCGTGAGACGTTTCCGGCCATGGTGCGAGACGGCAGCCTCTACGCCCGCTCCGACGCCCGGTACTGGCTCGACACGGGCACGCCGGCGGCGTACCTCGAGGCCAACTTCGACTTCCTGGAGCGCAAGCGCGGACCGGTCGTGGCCCCCGGACTGGTCGACCGCGGCGATGGCGTGCTGGTCGAGGGGGAGAGCGACATCGAAGGTGACGTCCTCGGCCCGTCGGTGGTCCTGTCCGGCTGTGTCGTCGAGCCGGGTGCGCGGGTGGAACGAAGCATCCTCGGCCGTGGATCGGTGGTCTCGACCGGTGCGGTGGTCAGGGACTCCGTACTCCTGGGCGGATGCCACGTCGCCGCGGACGCAACGGTGGCCGGGTCGCTGATGGGGCCGCGCTCCATCGTTGGACAGCGGGCCGACGTCCGAGCCATCTCGGTCCTCGGAGCCGACGCCGTCGTGTCGTCGGGGACGTTGGTCGACGGCGAGCGGGTCTCGGGGTAGAAAGTCCGGCTATGCGAGCGATGGTGACAGGCGGTGCCGGCTTCATCGGCTCCACGTTGGTGGACCGGCTCCTCGTTGAGGGCCATGAGGTCGACGTGGTGGACGACTTCTCGACCGGGTCGTTGTCGAATCTCTCCGACGCCCGCTCCAACGCGGGCAGGTCACTGACGATCCACCACCTCGACATCAGCGCGCCGGCGGTGATTGAGCTGATGCAGCGCCGCCGCCCCGAACTGGTCTTTCATCTGGCCGCTCAGGCCGACGTACGGGTGTCGGTGGCCAGGCCGGCATTCGACGCCACGGTCAACATCGTGGGCTCGCTCAACGTCCTGGAAGGGGCACGGCTGGCCGAGGCCGAGCGTGTGGTGTTCGCCGCCAGCGGTGGCACGCTCTACGGAGAGCCTGCCGTCGAGGACCTTCCGGTGCGCGAGTCGCACGCCCAGCAACCGCTCTCACCGTACGGGGTCTCCAAGAAGGCGGTCATCGACTACCTCGTCGCCTACAGGGAGCTGCACGCGCTCGAGTTCTGCGCCCTGGCGTTGAGCAACGTGTACGGACCCCGCCAGGACCCCCACGGGGAGGCCGGCGTGGTGGCCATCTTCGCCGAACGCATCCTGCGAGCCGAGCCGGTGAAGGTGTTCGGCGACGGCGAGCAGACGCGGGACTTCGTGTTCGTCGACGATGTGGTCGATGCCTTCGTTCGCGCCGCCACCCGCGGCGGCGGTCTCGTCTGCAACATCGGGACGGGACGGGAGACTTCGGTCAACGAGCTCCTGGCCACCATGACGGCACAATCGGGTGCAACGATAACGAGGGTCGACGCTCCGCTTCGACCGGGGGAGCTTCTGCGTTCGAGCCTCGACATCGAGCGGGCGTCGATCCAGCTCGGGTGGCGCCCATGGACCCAGCTGGCCGATGGGACGCGGGCCGTGCTCGAATTCGTGGGCGGAAGGCTCGACTGATCGAACCTTGAGAACGGCCGGCCGGCGGCGGCGGGACGATGCCGGCCGGCGGTCAGCGGAACAGGTCCTCGGCGGGGGGACGGATGATCTCGGCCCGCACCGACGCCGGGCGCAACCAGTGGACCGGGACACCGCGGACGACCGCCACCGGAACGTCGCGGTCCTTGCCCATGACGAGTTCGGCTGCCGAGGCCAGTTCGTCGGCGACACAGACCTCGGTGGCCACCAGCTCGTGGCCCGCGGCGTCGGTGGTGCCTCGGAGGTCGACGACCGCGGCCACCCCGGCACAGCCGATGGCCACGTCGGTCACCCCCCGACGCCAGGGCCGGCCGAACGTGTCGGAGACGACGAGCCCCACGTCGATCCCGAGGGCCCGTCGCAGACCAGCCCGGATCCGCCGAGCCGAGCGGTCGGCATCCTCGGGGAGCAACGCCGCCGTCCCGTCGGCCACGTTGGAGAGGTCGACACCGGCGTTGGCGCACACGAAGCCGTGCCGTGTCTCGGTGATGAGCAGGGGGCCGCGCCGGCGCAGGACCCGAACCGACTCGTGCTCCACGAGCGCCTGCTTGTCCGGACCGTCGGGGCCCCCGACGAGCGCGACCAGGCGTCCTTCGGCCTTGGACACGATCTTCTGGGTCACGACGACCACGTCGCCCGTGCGCAGCGACGGCCCGTCCCCTCGAGCCGGGGCCACACACGCGGCGATCAGCGCGGCCACCTCCGCGCCGGGCCGTACCTCGCCCATCCCGGTGATCGGGAACACCGCAATGCCCTCAGACTCCGGCATCGACCACCACCCTGGCCAGGTCCGCCGCCCGCTCCGGCGAGCTCATCACGGTGGACGCCACCACACACCGGACACCGTGTGCCTCGACCTCCGCCGAGAGCGCCGCGTCGGCCTCGTCGATCACCAGAGTCCCGGCCCAGGACGCGTAGAGCCGCGCCACGCCGACAACGGACGGATCATGGCCCAGCTCGGCCATCAGGCGATCGGCCGGTCCCTTGAGCGCGGCGCCGGCCACGATGGGGGAGACGGCCACCACCTGGTCCCGACGCGGACACAACGCCCCCAGCACTCCCGGGACAGCGAGCAGCGGGGCGATGGACACCACGGGGTTGGAGGGGCACACCACGACGATGTCCGCACCCTCCAGGGCGTCGAGCACCCCGGGCGCGGGCCGCGCCGTCGATGCGCCCTCGAATCGCACCGCGCCGACGGCCACGTCATGACGCAGGCGGACGAAGTAATCCTGGAACCCCACCTCGGTCCCGGCCGGACCGAGGGCGCTGTCCTGCGCCAGCGTCACCCGGGTGCGCAGGGGGTCGTCGGTCACCGGCACGAGTCGGACGCCCACGCCCCGCCGACGGCACAGGGCGGCGGTCACCGCGCTCAACGGCTCACCGGACCTGAGTCGCTCGGTGCGGAACAGGTGGGTGGCAAGATCGCGATCTCCGAGCCTGAACCAGTCCTCTCCCCCAGAGCCGCCAGCTCGTCCATCACCCGCCAACTCTCGTCGGCCACCCCCCACCCCGTGTCCCGGTTGTCGAGGCCGGCCAGCGTGTAGGTGACCGTGTCGAGGTCGGGGCTGATGTGGAGGCCGTGGAGCATCATGTCGTCGCCGACGTTGACCACGGCCGTGATCTCGGACGCAGGGACGACGCGCACCAGTCCCGAGAGCATTCGGGCAGCCCCGACGCCGCCGCACAGAGCCACCAGCACGGCGCCGAGCTTAGGAGCGCCGGCCGGACCGCCCATTCGTCCCCGCTGGTACGATCGCCGCCCGTGGGCGGCCGGTCGCCGCCGGGTCCCCGGGGTACCAGGCAGTGGCTCGACCGGTGCCGACGATCAGAAGGAGCGTCCATGAGCCCACGCCGGTCGTCGGGACCCCCCATCCCGACCCCAGCGCTCCTGCGCGTCGCGCTCGACGCCACGGCCCTGCTCGGCCTTCGCACCGGGGTCGGGGCGTTCTGCGCAGGGGCTCTCGACGCACTGTCGCGCCGTCCGGCTCTCGACGTGTCCGCCTTCGCCGTGAGCTGGCGTCGCCGTGGACGTATCGGAGCGCTGCTCCCCGACGGCGTGACGGCCCGTCAGCGTGCCATGCCGGCGCGACCGCTCAACGCGCTGTGGGGGAGGAGTGACGCGCCGCCACTGGAATGGTTCGTCGGCCCCGTCGACGTCGTCCACGGGACGAACTTCGTCGTGCCCCCGACACGCCGGGCTGCCGAGGTCGTCTCGGTGCACGACCTGACGCCACTCCGTCATCCCGAGCTCTGCAACGCCGCCACGTTGGCCTACCCGAACCTGATCCGCCGGGCGTTGCGCCGGGGCGCGTGGGTCCACACGGACTCGGCCTTCGTGGCCGGCGAGGTCGTGGACGCGTTCGGTGCGGACCCCGATCGTGTGCGCACGGTGTGCCCGGGCATCCCCGTGCTGCCGGCGGCGACTCCGGCCGACGTGGCCGCGACCCGAGCGCGCCTGCTGCCCCCGGGCGCGGGCGACTACTGCCTCTCTGTCGGCACCGCCGAGCCCCGTAAGGACCTGCCCGGTCTGGTGCGGGCCTTCGGCGCCGTGGCGGCCGGCCGCGCCGACGTGTCGCTGGTCCTCGCCGGACCCCCCGGCTGGGGTGAGGAGGCGCTTGCCCGGGCCGTCGAGACCTCGCCGTGGCGGGATCGGATCGTCCGGACCGGGTGGGTCGACGAGCGCGATCTGGCGGCTCTGACGGCGGGTGCCACGATGCTGGCCTATCCCTCGCTCTACGAGGGGTTCGGGTTCCCGCCGCTGCAGGCGATGCGCCAGGGCGTCCCCGTCGTGGCCACCCGGGCCGGCTCCCTGACCGAGGTCCTGGGCGAGGGCGCCCTGCTGGTGGACCCCGGCGACGAGGACGCGCTGGCCGCCGCCCTCGAGGCCTGCCTCAGCGACAGCGCTCTGCGCGCCCGGCTGGCGGCAGCCGGATCGAAGTGGTCGGAGCGCTATTCGTGGGAGCGCTGCGGCGCAGGGCTCGAGGCGCTGTACCGGGACGCCGCCGCGGGGTCGTCCCGTGGCTGAGGGTCCCGTGCGCGTGCTCCTCGTGGTCGAGCAGCTCCGGCGCCGGGTCCCCGGGGGCATCGGGGCGTACGCGCAGGGCCTGCTCGGCGGTCTGGCACAGCTCGCGGGCGAGGGCGACGGCCCCGCCGTGACGCTCCTGGCCAGCCGGCCCCCACGGTCGGGGCCCGACCCCCTGGCGACGTTCGGTCGGCCCGTGGTGACCTCGCAGCTTCCGGCGCGCCTGGTGACCCGAGCCTGGGACCACCGACTGCTCCACGCGCCCGAGGGCTTCGACGTGGTCCACTCGGTCTCGTTCGCCGCGCCCCCGCTACGCCGGGACAGCCACAGCCGCGAGGTGATGATGGTGCACGACGTGGCCTGGCGACTCCATCCCGATGCCACCACCCGCCGCGGCCGTCGCTGGCACGAGGCTGCCCTCGAGCGCGTCCGGCGGGGCGCGGCATTCGTGGTCACCCCGTCGCGGGCCGTGAAGGCCGATCTGGAGGCGGCCGGCCTCGTTCCCGACCGCATCACCGTCGTGCCGAGCGGAGCGGACCACCTGCCTCCGCCCGACCCGGTGGCCACCGATCAGCTCCTGGGCCGGCTGGGAGTCCATGAGCCGTTCGTGCTCACGGTCGGCACGCTCGAGCCGCGTAAGAACATCACCCGGCTGCTCGAGGCGTACGCCAGGGTGCGCCCGTCGCTTCCCGGTCCCTGGCCGATGCTGGTGGTCGGTCCGAGCGGATGGGGAAGCGCACCCGCCGCAGGCGAACAGACCGAGGGTGTCGTCTTCGTCGGAACGGTCGGCCCGTCCGTCCTGGCGGAGCTCTACCGGCGGGCCCGAGCCTTCGCCTATGTCCCTCTGGCCGAAGGGTATGGGATGCCGCCACTCGAGGCCATGGTGGCCGGGGCGCCGACCGTGGTGTCGCACCGGGTCCCGAGCGTGGACGACCTCGGAGCTCCCGGGCCCGCTCCGGCGAGGCTGGTGGATCCATTCGACGTCTCGGACATTGCGGCCGGGCTCCTCGAGGTCCTCGTGGATGACGCGCTGCCGCGACGCCCTGTCGTCGGCGGGCGCCGCCCACGTGCGCACGCGTACCTGGCGCGCCGCGGCGCAGCGCCATGCCTCCCTGTGGGAGTCCCTCGCGTGAGCCCACCACTGGCTCTGTCCCTCGACGTGTCGGCCGTGCCCGCCCACCCCGGTGGTGCCGGTCACTACACCGTCGCTCTGGCGCGCGGACTGGCCGGGCGCCACGACGTCGACCTCACCTTGGTCGCCCGCGCCGGGGACGAGGCGCGCTGGGCCCTGCCCGGCGTGGCGCTGCGCGCCGTGGTGCCGAGCTCGCGTCCGGCGCGGCTGGCTTTCGAGCAGTTCGGATTGCCCACCGTGTTGCGGTCCATCGGGGTCGAGGTCCATCACGGTCCGCACTACACGATGCCGGGCCGCTCACCCGTGCCCTGCGTGGTGACGGTGCACGACTGCACCTTCTTCGACCATCCCGAGTGGCACCTCAGGTCGAAGGCGGCCTTCTTCCGCCGGGCCATCCGCCGCGCGGCGGTGCGGGCGGGCGCCGTCGTGTGCGTGAGCCAGGTCACCGCAGACCGTCTGCGCGCGCTGTGTGCCGTGCGTGTCCCCGTGGTCGTCGCCCCGCACGGTGTGGACCACGTGCGCTTCACGCCCTCCGAGCCCGAACCGGGGGGGGACCGGGATCTGCTCGACGCCCTGGGGGTGCCCACCAATCGACCGTTGATCGCCTTCGTGGGCACGCTCGAGCCGCGCAAAGGCGTGGCGCCCCTGGTGGCGGCCTTCGATGTCCTGGCCGATTCAGAGCGCGACGCGGTGCTGGTCCTGGCTGGCCAGACGGGTTGGGGTCTGTCCCAGGTCGAACGAGCGCTCGCCGAGGCCCGGCACGCAGATCGGATCGTGCGGACCGGCTACCTACCTGACGAGGCCATCCCCGCCCTCCTCCGGCAGGCCTCGGTGGTGGCCTGTCCCGCGCTCGAGGAGGGCTTCGGGCTGCCGGCTCTCGAGGCGTTGGCCTGCGGAGCACCGCTCGTCACGACCCAGGGCACGGCCATGGCGGAGTTTGCCGCGGGCGCGGCCCTGCTCGTGCCGCCCGGCGACGTCACCTCGCTGGCCGGCGCGCTGCGCACCGCCCTGGACGACGGCCGGCGCAGCGAGCGCTACGACCTCGGCATCGCCGTGGCGGCGCAACGCACGTGGGAGGCGAGCGTGGCGCGTCACCTCGAGGCCTACGCTCTGGCGCGGACGGACCCGAAGTAGGGTTCGGCCGATGCGGGCGCTGGTCACCGGCGGCAAGGGCTTCGTCGGCCAATGGTTGACGGCCCACCTCACCGAGCGGGGGGACGAGGTCGCGGTCATCGACCTCGAGACCGACGTCGCCGACGGCGCGGCCGTGCGCCGGGTCGTGGCCGAGGTCGCGCCCGAGGCGATCTACCACCTGGCCGCCATGACGCACGTGGGCGAGAGCTGGGAGCACCCTTCCCAGGTGCTCCGCGTCAACGTGCTGGGCACCGCCGAGGTACTGGCGGCCGCACGCGACGTCCAGCCCGCGGCGCGCGTCCTCGTCGTGAGCTCGGCCGAGGTCTACGGCGCCGTCCAGCCCGGGCAGCTCCCACTGCGTGAGGACGCGCCGGCCCGTCCGGTCAGTCCCTACGCGGCGAGCAAGTTGGCTGCGGAGGCCGTCGCCCTGCAGGCCTGGCGGGGCTACAACCAGCCGGTGCTGGTCGTCCGGCCCTTCAACCACATCGGACCCGGTCAGTCGCCGAACTTCTTCGTCCCGGCCATGGCCAGGCGAATCGTGGAGGCCCGGCGGGCCGGCGCCACGTCACTCCCTGTGGGAACCCTGACCACCCGTCGTGACTTCACCGACGTGCGAGACGTGGTGGTGGCCTACCGGCTGCTGGTCGAACACGGTCAGGTGGGCGAGATCTACAACGTCTGCTCGGGGACCGACGTCGCCATGTCGGAGATCGCGGATCGACTGCTCGAACTCGCCGGCGCGGACCTCTCGCTGCAGGCCGACCCCGCGCTCGGTGCGCCCGGTCGACGTTCCGGTGCTTCGTGGGGACGCCGGCCGGCTGACATCCGACACCGGATGGACTCCGGTGGTCCCGTTGGCGACGAGCCTGGCCGACGTGTTCGCTTCCTGGGAGGCCCTCTGAGCGAGTCAGGAGCGCGGGCGGTGCCGGATCTGGATCCGCACTCCACGCGCATGGTCCCGCACCACCGCACTCAGCGTGCTCACCGACGCCGGGACCTTCTCCTCGAGCGGGTGCAGGGTGGTGCCGACGAGGTGCATGGCCGATCCGGCGAGGTCGTCGATGTGGGCCCGTCCCTTGGCCGCCCCGTCGCGGACGTCATCGATCCGGCGGTCGATCGCCAGGTCGCGGGTCAACCTGCGCTGCAACTCGACCCGGCGCACCTGGGCGCGTTGGAATCCCATCACGCCCAGGCCGACCGCGACGTAGGCGGCATCACGGGCGAATTCGGTGACACCTTTCGAGAGCGCGGTCATGTTGGGGGTCACGTCGGCCATGGGGGTCTCCCCTCGTGTGGGTGTGTACAAGAGTATCAGGGAGGATAAACAGGAGCAAGCATCCATAACCCCTGTTCCGGGCGCTGCGGGGGCGGATTCCCGCCCTTGGGCGGAGACGTGAACCCGATAGCCTCGGCGCTCTGATGGACGCCCAAGTGCCCGCGGTGGTCGCCGTCGTCGTCACCGCCGACCCGGGACCCTGGTTCGAGGACGCACTGTCCTCCCTGGCGAATCAGGACTACGGGGAACTCTCCGTGCTGGTCCTGGCAAGCGGGGACGATCCCGGGGCGACCATCGATCGGGTGGGCCGGATCCTTCCGGACGCCTTCGTCCGGCATCTGCCGGGGAACGTCGGGTACGCCGCGGCCACGAACGAGGCGTTGGGGATGGTCGAGGGGGCCGCGTTCTACCTGTTGTGCCACGACGACGTCGCGCTCGATCCCGACGCCGTGCACCTCATGGTGGAGGAGTCGGTGCGTTCCAACGCCGGGGTGGTGTCGCCCAAGTTCGTGAACTGGGACGACCCGAACGTGCTGCTGCACGTGGGGATGAGCTGCGACAAGACGGGTGCGGTGGTCGACCGGGTGCTCGAGGGTGAGGTGGACCACGGCCAGCACGACGGCGTGCGCGACGTCTTCGTCGCACCCGGTGGCTGCATCCTCGTGCGGGCGGACCTCTTCGCCGAGCTCGGAGGGTTCGATGCCGGGATCGTCGCCATGGGGGAGGACCTCGACCTTTCCTGGCGTAGCCAGGTGGCCGGGTCCCGGGTGGTGGTCGCCCCCGACGCCCGGGTGCGCCATCGCGAGGCGGTCGCCGGCGGCATTGAGCCCCTCAGCGCGGGTGCCGAGCCCGGGACCCGGCACCCGGTCACCATGCAGATGCTCCAGCGTCGCCACGAGCTGCGGACCGTCCTCAAGTGCGACACGTGGTTCCATCTGCTGCGGGTCCTGCCCCAGGCGGCGCTCCTCGCCCTCGGCGAAGTCCTGGTGGCTCTCTTCGCCCGGGACCCCGAGCGCGTGCGCGCCGTCGCCGGAGCGTGGCGATGGAACCTGGCGCACCGCTCGGAGATCCGGGTGCTCCGTCGAGAATTGGCCTCCCGCCGGCTCTTTCCCGATTCGGAGGTCCGCCGGCTCCAAGTCCGGGGGAGCGCGCGGCTCTCCATGTACCTCAGCCGTCTTTCGCACCAGGGGCTCCAAGCGGCGAACGCCGTGGCCGACCGGGGCGCGCGCACCCGAACGGGCCTGCCGAGGTCGCCGTCCTGACCGGCAGCGTCGGCCTGGCCTTCAGCGAGGACACGGACTTCGACGAGCTCGACGACCTGGGGCGCCGGGCCGGGCGCGACCGGTTCGGCCGGAGGGTCGGTGCACCCCTGCTCGGCTCCGGGCGCCAGCGGGTCACCGCCGTGGTGCTCGCCTTGGCAGTCGTCGCGTTCGGGACGCGGGAGCTCTTCTTCGGATCGCTCCCTCTGGTTGGCCAATTGGCGGCGCTGCCCACGTGGTCATCGACCTGGCACCACTTCTTCTCGGGATGGCAGTCGGCGGGCGTGGGGACGACGGCGCCGTCGTCGCCCGCCTTCGGCCTCCTCGGGGTGGGCGGGACCGTGCTGTTCGGGGCGATGGGCGCAGTGCAGCGGTTGCTCCTTCTCGGGTGCATCCCGCTGGGAGCCTGGGGCGTCTCACGCCTGATGCGCCCCGTGGTCTCCGACCGTGCCCGCGTGGTCGCGGTCGTCTGCTATCTCGGGGTGCCCCTTGCCTACGGTGCACTGGGCACCGGCCGCTGGGACGGTCTGGTGGCCTATGCCACCTTCCCGTTCATCGCCCTGGCCCTGGCCCGGGCCGCGGGGGTGGCCCCCTACGCGGTGGCTCGGGGAGCACGCTGGCGCACCCGGCCCGTCGCCCGAGTGGCCATCCTCGGCGCATGGGTCGCCGCCGCGTCGGGCTTCGCTCCCGCGGTCATCCCCATGGTGCTGGTCACCGCCGTGGCGTGGGAGCTCGGAGCCCTCCTGGCGGGACAGCGCAAAGGATCGGGTCGAGTGCTCCTCGCATCCTTGGCAGGGGTCGGTGTCGCGCTCGTCCTCATGGCGCCGTGGGTGCTCGGGACGCTCCTGGCCGGTCGGGCCTCCATCGGCATCTTCGGGCTGCCGATCCCCGCGTCGTCGGCGCCCGGATGGGGGGAGGTCGTGCGCTTCGCCATCGGGCCGGCGGCGCGCTCGCCGTTGGTGTGGTTGCTGGTGGCCGGGGCGGCGTTGCCGCTCGCTCTCGGGCGCGGGATCCGTCTGGCCTGGGCGGCGCGCCTGTGGGTGACCGCGTGCGCGTGTTGGACCCTTGCCCTGGTCACGTCGCGTGGCGATCTGGGCACGTTCACACCCTCGGAGTCGGTCGTGCTGGCGCCGGCGGCCCTCGCTGTCGCCGCCTGCGTGGGGCTGGGTATCTCCGCATTCGAGAACGACCTGGTCGGCCGTGCCTTCGGCTGGCGCCAGGTGGTCGCCGTGAGCGCGCTGGCCTTCGTCGTCGTTGGGCTCATCCCCGTCGCGGTGGCGGCCGTCGGCGGCCGCTGGGACCTGCCGACACAGGGGATCGACGATCAGCTCGGATTCCTCGCCCAGGATCCGGGTGCCGGCGTGACGCGGGTCTTGTGGTTGGGCGATCCGCGGGCGCTCCCGGCGGGCGGGTGGAAGGTCGGCGACGGGCTGGCCGACGCGCTCACCGCCGAGCAGATCCCCGATACCGAGCAGGTGCTCACCCCGGCCGGCGCGGGACCCGCCGCCCAGGTCGGCGATGACGTCCGACTGGCTGAGTCCGGCGGCACGGTGCACCTGGGCCGACTGCTCGCCCCGGACGGCGTGCGCTACGTGATCGTGGTCGACGCGCTGGCCCCCTCGGAGGTGGGGAGCGGGACGCCGTCGATCAGTGCACCGGCCCCGCCGGGTCTGGTGACCGACCTCATGGCGCAGGACGATCTGCGGATCGTCCCCGGTGTCATGGGTCTGCACGTGTTCGCCAACAGCGTCGCCATGCCGGTGACCGCGCAGCGGTCGTCCCCGTTGCCCGCCGGGCGCGCCACGTCGGACACGTCCACCAGGCCCGGCCTCGGGGCGGCCGACGTGGCCGGGTGGCAGCCGGTGCTCAGTTCGTTGGCCCGCGGCGGGCCCGCCACCGGACCGGTCTCCGCCGGCACGGTCTATGCCGGGTACGCGCCGGCCGGGAGTTTCGCCCTGTCGGTCGATGGTCGCGGCGTCCCGTCACGGCCGGCGTTCGGCTGGGGGGCGCAGTACGCCACCAGCGCCGGGAGCGCCTCCCTGGCGCTCTCCCAGTTCCCCCTCGTTCCCCTGGCCGTCACGGCCGAGGTGCTCGTGTGGATCGCGCTCGGCGCTGGCCCTGATGGGGCGACGGGACCGACCGACGGAGGCCGATCCGTCGTGAGCCCGGCCCATCACGTGGCTGAGCACCGGTGGCGGGTCGTCGCCTTCGTCGCCCTCGTCGTCGTCGGGGTCGGCGTCGGTTGCCGCGGCCCGGGGAACCACGGCGCCGATCACCGCTCGCGCCCTCGCGGTGCAGGTGGGCGCGCCGAATGCCGAGTCGTCAGCCTGGTTCTGCACGGTCCAGTCCACCGGCGCGAGTGTGGACCAGGGCTCGGTGGTGCTCTCCAACACCACCGCGGATCGGGTTGCTGTGTCGGTCACCGCGGTCACCGACACCGGATCGAGCGTGCACGTCGACCTCACCGTCGGTCCCCGCAGTGCCGTGGCGCCCGAAATCCCCCCGGCCGCGTCGGGCTCGTGGCTCGCCCAGACGGTAGTGGTCGACGGTGGCGGTGTAGCGGTGAGCCAGGTCGTGCACGACTCGTCGGGGTGGGCCGAGGCCCCGTGTCTCAGCTCGACGTCCAGCCGGTGGTACTTCCCCGAGGGTTCGACCTCGGGCTCCGACCAGCTCTTCGTGGCACTGCTCAACCCGACCTCGACGCCGGTGGTGGCGGACCTCAGCTTCGTCACGCCCTCGGGAGTCGTGCACCCCATCAACTACCAGGGTCTCGTGATCGATCCCGGGCAGCTGGTGGTAGAGGATGTGGCGTCCGAGGTGCAGCAGCACCCGACGGTGAGCACGATCGTCTCGACCCGCACCGGCCGGGTCGTGGCGTCCGAGGTCGAGCTGGTTGCCGCCGCCGGCACCACGGGCGGCGGGCTCTGGCTCGTGCCCGGAGAGTCCGCGCCGCAGCAGACCTGGACCATTCCGTTGGCCCGCGAGACGCCGGGGGGTTCGTCGGAGATCGACGTACTGAACCCGGGCACCACTCCTGAGGCGGTGAGCGTGCAGGTCCGCCTTCCCTCGGGCCCGCTGGCCCCCTTGACCGCCGAGGTGGGCCCGGGGGCCACGTGGGTGCTGGCCACCAGCACGCAGACCCGGATCCCCGCCGGTGTGTCCTACGCGGCCGAGGTCTCGGCCCGTGGGGGCGCCGGGGTCGTCGTCGGGCGCCGCGTCTCGGTGCCGTCGTCGTTGCCGTCCCCCCAGGACGGAGCGGCGAACGCCGTGGGCGGCCTGACCGCAGCGGCACCCGCGAGCCGGTGGGTCGTACCGCCACCGGGCACGAGCACGGCGACGCCCGTCAGCGGTGCCGCTCCGGCCAACCTGTCCCTCCACAACGGGTCCGCGTCCCCCGAGAGGTACCGGGTCCTCGCCGTCTCGGGGTCGTCCGAGCGAACCCTGGCCGTGGGCACCGTCGCCGCGGGGGCCACGGCCGTGGTCTCGGGTGCGCCGCTCGCCGCGGCCGGTGCCGGTCAGATCTTGGTGCGCGCCAGCGGGCCGATGGCGGTCAGCGAGGACGTCGGCCCGTCGGGCGGCATCGGCGTCGTCACCATGCCCGGCATCCCACTGGTGGCACCCATCGCAGGCCTCTGATCCGACCTCAGAGCAGGTGGCGCCGGGAGCGCCGCCACAGTGTGCGTCCAACGACGAGCGCGGCGGTGAGGCACAGGAGGGCGAAGAGCACCGGGCCGGCCACGCGGACCACGCCGTCGACCCCTGCCACGAAGCCGCCGACGCTGTCGTGCCAGGCGCGTACCAGTCCCGACTCGGGGAGCGGGCCGGGCGGTACCGGTGGTGTGCCCTCGTCGATGGTCACCGACAAGGTGGAGTACGAGGTCTCGGCGGTGAGGACCTGGAGCTGACCCTGCAACTGCTCGATCTGCGACTGAATGCTGTCGAGCTGCGCCTGCACCGCCAGCACGTCGCCCACGGTGGTCGCCCTGGACATGATGGTCAGGTACTGCTGCCGACTGGCTTCGAGCGAGGCGATCCTCGCCTGCAGATCCACGTACTGACCGGTGACGTCGGTTGCCTTGGTGGACACGTTGGTGGGTCCGGCCCAGCGTCTTCGGCCGCCTTGAGCGTGGCCTGAAAGCTCCCGACCGGGACCTCGAGAGTGACGCTGCCGTACGGTGACCCACCCGCACCGCGGCCCGACTGCGTCTGGGAGCTGGCCACGAAGCCGCCGTTGGCGCCGGCCAGCACCTCGAGCCGGTCCATGCTCGCTCCCAGTCGTCCCTGCCCGACCGAGACGGCGAGCGTGCCCGTCTGCTCGATCCTGGCGTTCTGGTTGACGGCGCCACTCGGGAGCGACGGGGAGGTCGGGGTCGTCGACGGAGCGCCGCTCGCACCCACGGAGGATGGTTGCTTGACCGACCCGTATGGCAATCCCGCGGACGGCGCCGTGCCTGCGTGGAGGGATCGCTGCGGGGACGGGACGGTCGTGACCGGGGCCGCGGTGCGCACCGGGCCGGCCGTCACGCTCGGGCGCGATGTCCCGCCCGTCAGTGCACCGACGGTGCCCGCCCCCAGCAGGGCCAGGACCACGCAGGCGGCGGCCGTCAGGACCCGGTGGCGTCCGGCCAGGCGGACCACCCGCCCGACCCGGCTCGGGGTTCTACCCGATTGCCCGTCGCCGGCCGCCTGGTCAGACGCGCTCGACTGGTCCGACGCGCTCGGATCGCCCAGGGCTCGCGCCATGACGTCGGGCGCGCCCGTCGCCGGGACGCTGAACGACTCGCCCGCCCGGGCCAGCAGAGTGGACATTGTGTCGTCGTCGATCACGGTCACGTCCGCGCACCTCGGGCCTCGGGGGCCTCGCCGGTCAGGACGTCGGGAGCCAACACCGCCGACCCGGCCAGGGCGGACAGGGCGGGGTCGGCCGCCAGGCGCCGCCGGGCCTCGTGCAGGCGGGACTTGACCGTGCCCGGGCGCCGGCCGATGGCCCGAGCGATGTCACGCTCGCTCAGGTCGGCGTAGTAGCGCAGGACGACGGGCACCCGCAGGGCCACGGGCAGCCGCTGGAGAGCGGCCACGACGGTTCCGGCCACCTCGTCCTCCTCGGCGTGGGTCTCGGGGCCGGGGGCGGGAGCGGCCAATTGGGCGAGAGGTCCGTCACCGGCGCGCCGATCCCGATGGGGGATCTCGGTGCGCAGTTTCGAGTAGCACGCGTTCACCACCACCCGCGACAGCCAGGGTCGGAGGCTCGTCACGCCCGAGAGCGAGTCACGGAAGCGCCAGGCGCGCAGGAAGGCTTCCTGCACGGCCTCCTCGGCATCGGCCGGATTGCCCAGGATCAGGCAGGCCGTGCGGAACGAGGTGACGTACCCCTCCTCGAGCCAGTCGGCCAGCTGGTGCTCCACCATCCCCCCTTCTGACGCACGGGCGGCGGGATCGGTTCGGATCCCGGGGGGAGGACCTAGCGGGCCGGGCTCTCGGGCGCGCTGGCCGGAGATCCCGTCGAGGGGTCCGGTGGCGGGGGCCACGGCGGGGGAGGCCAGGATCCCGCCGTCGGTGACGGGGCCGGGGTGGCGGGGGCACGGGGCGGCACCGGGACCACCACCTGGTCGTTGCCGGCCTGCCCGTTGCCGGCCTGCTCGTTGCCGGCCTGCCCGTTGCCGGCCTGCCCGTTGCCGGCCTGCCCGTTGCCGGCCTGCCCGTTGCCGGCGCGGCTCGTCGCGCCCAGGCGGCCCGGAGCGGGAACCACCCCGGGCGCGGGGGCTGCCACGGACGTCACGGGCGCCTTGATGGCGGCCTCACTGAAGTGGGGCACCGACTTGACGCCCTCGCCGTGCACGGGTGAGCCGTGGGCCTCGTCGACCAGGCGGGCGACCTCGGCGCCGTCGATGATCTCGTTGTCGAGCAGGGCCCGGGCGATGGCGTTGAGTCCGCCACGATGCTTGCTCAGCACCTCCATGGCGCGCCCCTCCTCGCCGCGAAGGATCCGCTCGACCTCGTCGTCGATGACCTTGGAGGTGTCCTCGGAGTAGTCACGCGTGTGCATGAGGTCCTCGCCCAGGAAGACCTGGCCCTGCGAGCCCCAGGCCATCGGCCCGATGGCGTCGCTCATGCCCCACTCGCGCACCATCTTGCGGGCGAGCTCGGTGTTGCCCACCAGGTCGTTGGCCGCGCCGGTCGACAGGTCGCCGTACACCAACAGCTCGGCGCAGCGCCCGCCCATCCGCACGCACAGCGAGTCCTCGATGTACTGGCGCGGGTGGATGTGGCGCTCCTCCATGGGCAGCTGGTGGGTCACCCCGAGCGCCATGCCCGTGGGCAGGATGGTCACCTTGTGCACCGGGTCGGCGTGCTCGAGCACGTAGGCCAGCACGGCGTGGCCGCCCTCGTGGTAGGCGATGCGCTCCTTCTCGGCCTCCGAGAGCACCATGGACTCGCGGCGCTGGCCCAGGAGCACCCGATCGCGTGCCGTCTCGAAGTCGGCCATGGCGATCTCGGGGCTGCCCCGGCGCACCGCGTGGAGAGCCGCCTCGTTCACCAAGTTGGCCAGGTCGGCGCCGCTCATGCCCGGCGTGCCCCGCGCCACCACGCCGAGGTCGACGTCGGGTGCGATGCGCTTGCCCTTGCAGTGCACCCGCAGGATCGGGAGGCGCTCCTCGAGGTCGGGCAGGGGCACAACGATCTGGCGGTCGAAGCGGCCCGGGCGCAGGAGGGCGGGGTCGAGGATGTCCGGACGGTTGGTCGCCGCGATCATGACCACGCCCTCGGCGGGGTCGAACCCGTCCATCTCGGAGAGCATCTGGTTGAGGGTCTGCTCACGCTCGTCGTGACCGCCCCCGAGGCCAGCGCCACGCTTACGGCCGATGGAGTCGATCTCGTCGACGAAGACGATTGCCGGCGCCTGCTTGCGCGCCGTCTGGAACAGGTCGCGCACCCGGCTGGCCCCGACGCCCACGAACATCTCCATGAAGTCCGAGCCGCTCACCGACATGAAGGGCACGCCGGCCTCGCCCGCCACGGCCCGGGCGATCAGGGTCTTGCCTGTTCCCGGGGGGCCGACCAGCAGGACGCCCTTGGGGATCTTCGCGCCGATCTCCTTGAAGCGGCCGGGGGTCTTGAGGAAGTCGACAACCTCGCTGATCTCCTGCTTCACCCCCGAGTACCCGGCGACGTCGTCGAAGGTGGTCGTGGGCCGGTCGCTGCTGAACGTCTTTGCCTTCGAGCGGCCGATCGACATGATGCCCGACATCTGGCCCCGGGTCTGGCGCCCGATGAAGTAGATGAAGGCGGCGCCGAGGCCGATGATGAAGAGGTAGGGCAGCAGCGCGCTGAAGATGTTCGAGGACGAGGGCGGGAAGCTGACCTCGACGCCGTCGGAACGCATGGCGGAGACGTCGTTGGGCAGCGAGGGGCTCGGGCCCTGGACCACGTAACTGGCGCCGCCGTTGTTCTTGGAGTTGAAGTTGCCGGTGATCTGACCGGTCGAGTTGGAGATCTTGGCGGTGGCCACCTGCTTGGCTGCCACGTCCTGCATGAACTTCGTGTACGAGATGGTCTTGGCGTTGGTCGTCTTGATCGTGCCGACCGCCAGCAGGATCGCCACGATGCCGATGGCCAGGACCCCCCAGAGCCAACGCCAGTTCTGCCCGCCCTGCCCGCTGGGCTGGGGCGTTCCCTCGCCGTTGGCCGGCGGGTTGGGCCGGCTCGGGGGCTTGTCGGCTCGCGGCGGGGTCACCCCTTTATGGTACGCGCCGCCCCTGGGGAGTGGTGACCGCCCCGCTGGACGGCGGCTGTGTGGCCCCCGGGTCGCCCTCTGACGCAGGTGGCCGCCGTGCCGGCGCCGGTAACGTCTTGTCGATGCCCGACCCCGAGCCCGCTGGCGCACCGGCCGGCCCGGTCCCACCGCCGCCGCGGCCTCCGGGCTCCGTCCCCCCCGGCTACGTGCCCGCCGAATGGATCCACCCGGCCCACCGGCCGGGCGTGCCCGCGCCCAGCCGCCGCCGCCCAGCGCCACGGCGCCGCCGGCCGAGCGCCACCGGCGGCGGTCGACGGCCCATTCCTCGATACGCCCTGGGTGCCCCCCCAGGCCAAGCGCCAGGCGTGGATCTGGCTGGTCTACGCCCTGGCCGGTTTCGTGGTGGGCCAGCTCGCGGCGTTGGTGTTCGGACTGGTGGCGGGCGCAGTCGAGGGGAAGACGGCGGCGCAGATGCAGGCCATCGCCACGCAGTCCGTCCCACCCGAGTGGTACGTGGTGTCCACCCTCCTCGGTCTGTGGATCGGCTTCGTCGGTGCGCCCTGGCTGGCCAGCCGCACCCAGGGCACGCGCAACTTCGTGCGCGACCTGGGCCTGCGCTTCCGGCCCATCGACCTGGTGGGGATCGCCATCGGCCTCGGCGGGCAGGTCCTCGTGGCTCTGATGTACGCGCCCTTCCAGCGGCACATCCACAACTTCAATGGGCCCTCCCAGCGTCTGACGGGCGCCGCGCACGGCGGCGGATTCGTCGTCATCGCCGCGGCCACCGTCCTGCTCGCCCCGTTCATGGAGGAGCTGTTCTTCCGCGGGCTGCTCCTCAAGGCCCTCGTCCGGCTGTGCACGCCGCTCCGGGCCGTCGGCCGCGCCCGTGCCGCCGGAGTCGTCGTGGCGGTGATCGTCGACGGGCTCCTCTTCGGGCTGGCGCACGGCGAGTGGGTGCAGTTGGCCGGCCTGGCCACCTTCGGCGCCGTGCTCGCCGCCGTCTCGTACCGGACGGGCCGCCTGGGAATGAACATGATCGCCCACGCGTCGTTCAACTTCTGGGCCATCCTGGCCATCGCCCTGTCGGGCAGCGGAGTCGTGCACTGATCCCGGGGTTCACGCACGTGCGCCGGTGCGTCACTGTTGCGACGCGTGGGGGTCACCGGGCCGACGCGCCTGGGTGAGCGAGTTCAAGGGATGCCAGGCCCGCCCCCTATGGTTGGGCCATGAGCAAGATGGACCGGGTCTTCAAGGCCTACGACATCAGGGGAACGGTGCCCGACCAGCTCGACGCGGGGATGTGCCGCGCCATCGGCCGGGCCTTCGCCCGCTTTGCCGGCACCACCGAGGTCCTCGTGGCCCGCGACATGCGGGCGTCGGGCGTCGAGCTCTCGGCCGCATTCTCCGATGGCGTGCGGGCCGAGGGCGCCATGGTCACCGACCTCGGGATGGCCTCGACGGACTTCTTGTACTTCGCCTCGGGGCACCTCGATGCTCCGGGCGCCATGTTCACCGCCTCGCACAACCCGGCGCACTACAACGGCCTCAAGCTCTGCCTCTCCGCGGCGAGGCCCATCGGTCGCGACACCGGGCTCGACGAGATCAGGGACGATGCCGAGAAGCTCTCGGACGAGGCTCTCCCGCCGCTGACCGGTGGCCGCCGGGAGCTCGACCTCCTCGGTGCGTGGGCCGAGCACGTGGTGTCCTTCGTCGACGTGGCGTCGCTGCGACCGCTGAAGGTGGTCGCGGACACCGCCAACGGCATGGGCGGGCTGGTCGTGCCGATCGTGTTCGAGCACCTGCCCTTCTCGGTCGACATCCTCTACCCGGAGCTCGACGGATCCTTCCCGAACCACCCGGCGGACCCGATCCAGCCGGAGAACCTCGTCGCCTTGAAGCAGGCGGTGCTGGACCAGGATGCCGACATCGGACTCGCCTTCGACGGGGACGCCGACCGCGTGTTCCTCGTCGACGAGAGGGCCGAGCCGGTGTCGGGTTCGCTCACCACCGCGCTCGTGGCCGCGTCCATGCTGACCAAGCACCCGGGCGAGACCGTCCTGTACAACCTGATCTGCTCGCACGTGGTGCCCGAAACCATCGTGGAGATGGGCGGCAAGGCGGTGCGGACGCGGGTGGGCCACTCCATCATCAAGAAGGTGATGGCCGAGACGGGCGCCCTCTTCGGCGGCGAGCACTCGGGCCACTACTACTACCGGGACAACTTCCGTGCCGACTCGGGGATCATCACCGCGCTGCTCGTCCTGGAGCTGTTGAGCCAGAGTGAGCGGCCGCTCTCCGAGATGCTCGAGCCCTACCGCCGCTACGCCGACTCCGGCGAGATCAACACCGAGGTGTCCAGCCCGGCGGACACGGTGGCCGCACTGGCCGAGCACGAGCGCGCCGCGGGGGCCTCCGTCGATCTCCTCGACGGCCTCACGGTGGAGCACGCCGACTGGTGGTACAACGTCCGGCCCTCCAACACCGAGCCCCTGCTGCGGCTCAACGTCGAGGCCAGGACGGCCGACGAGTGCACGGCCCACACCGCGGCCGTGCAGGAGTTGATCCGCACCCATGCGGGCGGGCCCGCATGACCCTCGACCCGTTTCTGCTCGGTGTCCTGGCCTGTCCCATCGACAAGGGCGCGCTGGTGTGGTTCGAGGACGAGGAGATCCTCTACAACCCCCGCCTGCACAAGCGCTACTCGGTGAGTGGCGGCATTCCGGTGCTGCTCGCCGACGAGGCCGTCGACGTCGACGGTCCCGAACACGAGCGGCTGATGGCCAAGGCGGAGAAGGACCGGGCCCCCTCGACCGGACGGCCCCCCACGGGACCCGATCCGGGATCGGCCCCGGGGCCCGCCGGCGTGTGAGCGCCTCGGGAGCTCCGGACTCGCTCGGGTTGTGGGCGGCCGCGTCGGCGCTGCCCGAAGAGCTCCCCGGGCTGTTCGACGCGGCCCGAGGTGTGCTCGGAGCGGCCGGGTGGCGCGTCGAGGCGGGGGACGTGCGCATGGTGGCCGCCGCCGGGTTGGGGACCGACGGCGTGGCCGCACACGCCGCCGCCGCGCTGTGCGCGCCGCACCTCGCTGTGCCGTTCTGCGTCATCCACGATTCGCCGGTTCCGCGCGCCGTCGACGACCGTGCCGTGTTCTTCGCGCTGTCGTGCGACGGTGAGGCCGAGGAGATCGTGAGGGCGGCATCGGAGGCGGCGGCACGCGGGGCACGCGTCATCGCGGTCGGTGGTCGGTCGGACTCGGCGCTGGCCCGTCAGGCGGACCGGTCCGGCTTCGCCTGGCACCCGCTCGGAGCTCGTGGGCCGCGCACCCTCGGCGCACTGGCCGGGCAGACCTTCACCGTGCTCGCGGCGTTGGCCGGCGCCGGATTGGTGCCGGATCCGACGCTCTCGGTCGGGGCGGCGGCGGCGACCCTCGCCCGCCGCCGGGACCAGTTCCTGACCGCGGACGGGCCGGCGGTCGAGCTGGCGCGGCGGCTCGGCCGCACCATCCCGCTGGTCTACGGAGCCGAGGGGGTCGGTGAGGTCGCCGCCCGGTGGTGGAAGGCGCGCGTGAACCTGAACGCCAAGTCCCCGGCGTTCTTTGGAGCCATACCGCCGGCCGGCTACGACGAGGTGTCGGGTTGGGGGCAAGGCGGTGACGTCACCCGGCAGGTGATGTCGCTGGTGTTGTTGCGTCACGCCGGGGAGCCGCCCGCCGCCGCATCCCTCTTCGCCGGTGTGCGTCAGGCCACCGATGAGGTCATGGCCGACGTGCTCGAGGTGCAAGCCGTCGGGGAGGACGACCTGGCGCGTCTCTTCGACCTGGCGCTGTTGGGCGAGCTGGTCTCGCTCCACCTGGCCCGACGGGAGGGCGTCGATCCCGGCCCCGTCCCCGCCGTCGAGTCGGCACACCGCGCGCCTGCCGAGGCGCCCTGACCGGTCCGGGCTACGACCGGGTGCTGGCCAACCCGAGGCCGTAGCCGGCCAGGAACGTGGCCGCCTCGTCGTGGCGTGGGTAGCGCGACGCCAACAGGTGGAACGCCCGGGAGTGGTCCGGGTGCGTGAGGTGGGCCACCTCGTGGATGAGCACCGAGTCGAGCACCCAGGCCGGCACCGTCTGGAGCCGGTGCGAGATCCTGATCCGACGTGACGCGTGCGAACACGATCCCCACCGGGCCGACTGGTTCGTCACCCAGCGCACCGAGGCGGGCCGGGCTCCGATCAGGTAGCGGTCGCTCAGCGCGACGGCGCGGCCGAGGAGCCCGTCGTCTCCCAGGGCAGCCTGCGGGCGGTGCCGTGCCAGGAGGCGCCCGACGAGCCAGTCGACCGTCCGCCGACGGACGTCGTTGTTGAGATGGGCCGGCACCGATACCACGATGCGGTCGCCCACCCACCTTGCCTCGGACGTCTTCTTGCGGCGGGCGCTGATCCGCACTTCGACCACGGGCTGGACCACGCCCCGGGCCGCGCTCTGGGCCGCGCCCTGGGCCGCGCCCGGGACGGCCGGCTCGACCATCGCGTCCTCCACGTCGAAGAGCGTCATGCGGGCATTGTGTCCGATGGACGTGACGGATCTGGGAATCCCCGCTCCCGAGACGTCACCCGCCTACGATCTGGCTGCCCGCCCAACGGGGGGTCGGGCAGAACTGGGGGCTTGACGTGTTCTCTGTACTGCTCGCATCATCGGGGGCCGGGCTGGCGTTCCTCGTCGTGCTCTATCTGGCGGTCATCGTGCTCGAGATCGCCGCCCTCTGGCTGGTGTTCGTGAAGGCCGGACGCCCCGGATGGGCCGCCATCATCCCGTTCTACAACTACTACGTGCTCCTGAAGGTCGTCGGGCGACCGGGCTGGTGGTTGATCCTCTACTTCATCCCGATCGTCAACATCATCGTGTGGATCATCGTGGCGATCGATCTGTCCAAGTCCTTCGGGAAGACCTCCGGGTTCGCCGTCGGGTTGATCCTCCTCGGCTTCATCTTCATCCCCATCCTCGGGTTCGGCGGCGCGCAGTACCTGGGCCCGGCAGCGGCCCCGAGGACCGTCGGCTCCTGATCGATCCGCCGAGCGTCAGCCGGCCGAGGCGGTTCCCACGATCGGCCTGTTGAGGACGACGCCACCCTCGGACCCGTCGAAGACGGCGTCGCCGTAGGTGAACACACCGCCGTCGGAGGCGACGATGAAGTACCCCCGGCCGTCGGCGGTGGCGGCCATGGCCACCGCGGGCTTGTTGAGTGGGGACCCACCGGCGGAGCCGTGGAAGGCGGCGTCGCCGAAGTCGAAGATGCCGCCGTCGGAGGCGACCTCCCAGTAGCCCAGGCCGTCGGGCGTGGCCGCCATGCCCACGATGGGCCGGTTGAGCGGCCGGCCTCCCATGGAGCCGTGGAAGGCGGCGTCGCCGAAGCTGAAGATGCCCCCGTCGGAGGCCACCTCCCAGTAGCCCAGGCCGTCGGGCGTGGCCGCCATGCCCACGATGGGCCGGTTGAGCGGCCGGCCTCCCATGGAGCCGTGGAAGGCGGCGTCGCCGAAGCTGAAGATGCCCCCGTCGGAGGCCACCTCCCAGTAGCCCAGGCCGTCGGGCGTGGCCGCCATGCCCACGATGGGCCGGTTGAGCGGCCGGCCTCCCATGGACCCGTGGTAGCCCGCATCGCCGAAGTCGAAGACCCCCCCGTCGGAGGCCACCAGCCGGTACCCGCTCTTCGAGACGGTCGCCGCCATGCCCACGATGGGCGCATTGAGCCTCAGCGATCCCGTCGATCCGTAGAAGCCGGCGTTGCCGAAGCTGAACACGCCGCCGTCGGAGGCGACCATCCAGTACGACGCGTTCGGTGGGGCCGGCGGGGGAGGCGACGGCGGGCCGGGGATCCCTGCCGAACCCGAGAATGCGTAGACCTGGTCCGTGCTCGGCGCCAGGAGCAGGCCGTCACCGACCGACGGCGTGGGAAAGTGGTTGGCCTCGCCCCCGACCGACACCTGCTGCACGGCGTGCCCGGTGTTCGGGTCGAGTCCGTAGAGCGTGCTCCCTCCGATCGACCACACCAGGCCGCCGGCGGTGATGGGGGGCCCCGATGCGCCGCCCGCGTGCCACGAGATCCCGAGCGGGCTGGTCTGAATCGCCTCGATCCCGCTGTTGCACGGCACGTAGACGACGGTGCCCGACACCGCATCACCACCGTCGGCGTCACTCCCGCAGGCGGGGATCGTGGGCGGACTGCTGATCCCGCCGAGGTTGCCCTGGTTCAGCAGGTACGCCGTCGACGACTTGCCCACCTGGAGCACCGACCCGTCGGAGAGCAGGGCGGGCGCCGTCGACCCGAGGTCGCCGTCGGACCCGTTGTCCGACTGCCAGCTCGTCGGCGCGAAGAACTGCGTCCGCGTGAGGGCGGGGGAGAGCTCGAGCACCGAGTCGCTGAAGTCGTAGGGTTGCGAGCTCGAGCCATTCCCTGTGGCTGCCCAGATGTTCCCGGCGGAATCGACCTCGGGCGCCGCGCCGCCCATCCACACCGCCCCGTCGTTGCCGATGGGTACCGCCTGGTAGTAGCCGGGTGATCCGCCGCCTTCGGGGACCGATCCGATCCAGCCGCTGTAGGTCGGGCAGTCGCCCGCATTGCCGCCGTATCCGAAGATCACGTTGCCGTTGCTGAGGTTGAGCCCGGTGCGCTGCAGGATGGCCGAGGGGTCCTGGCCGGGCGGGTCCACGTCCTGTCCCACCAGCGTGACCCCCGAGTACATGTTCAGCCCGACGAGGACGTGGGCCGGCGCTCCGCCGCTCAACTCGTCGGCCACGACGAAGATCTCGCCGCGCCCGACATCGAGGACCGGCGTGCCCGTGATGCCGACCGTCGGTGCGATGTTGCCGCAGGGGAGGTCGCCCGACGGCACCGGGGTCCCGACGTGGGTCGACCACAGGACGGCACCGGTGTTGGCCGCCAGAGCGTAGATCGTGTCGTTCTCGGTGGCCACGAAGACCCGCCCGGCGGCTTCGAGTGGCTCGCCGTAGACCTGGCCGTCGAGGACGGGCGACTTCCACGCCAGCGAGGGAGGAGAGAAGGTGACGCCCGACGTGTCGTTAGCCGTACCCAGTGGATTGCCGTGGTACACCGTCCACGACGTACCCGAGCCGGCGTGGGGAATCGAGGCCGACGAGACGGTGGGTGCGGCCAGGGCCAGTGCACCGAGCGCCACGGCGGCGAGCGCCACGACGGCGCGGGTCAGGATCAAGGGACGTGGCGTGAGGGACATCTGCGCACGCTATCGGGCTGCCCGCAGGGAGTGTCGACGGGACCTCTTGGCGCAGGTCGCCGGCGGGATCAGAACTCGAGCGGCCCGGCGTGGGCGAATCCCTGGCGGACGCCCTGTCCGGCGCGAGCCGTGAGCTGCTCGGGTTCGTAGAGCATCAAATAGGCATTGCGGGCATGGTCCCGCGAGCGGTTCTTGAACACCATGGCCAGCGTGGCGGGGTCGTCGGACTCGTCCTCGTGCACGAACACCTCGAGGATGGGGGTGTTGGTCATGAGCTGCGCCATCATGATCCCCGTGGACGCCTCGTGGGCGCAGACCTTGTCCACCTTCTCCTTGCCGGGCATCCCGAGGGCGACGACGATCCGGCACCCGTCCTCCTCGATCAGCTTCTTGGCCGCGACCGCCAGGTCCTTGAAGCCCGGAACCGTGCGCCGCAGGGCCGTGAATCGGGTGCCGTGACCCGGGCAGATGGCCAGCTCGGCGAGGGCTTCGGCCCCCATGTCGTAGCGGGCGAACATGGTGTCGACGACGCCGATCAAGTCCATGGGCCATTGTCGCGCGCCACGCCCATTGGCCCCGCCGAGCCCGCGGGGTCCAGAATTGCCCCGTGATGACCCCGTGAGCGGTACGGATCCGACGGCTCCGAGCCCGGCGTCCAGCCCGGCGTCGAGCTGGGTCGAGCGTGACGCGGAGGTGGTGTGGCACGGCTTCACCCAGATGGCGACCTACGCCGAGAGCTCACCGATCGTCGTCGAGCGGGCCGAGGGACGTGAGCTGATCGACGCGGAGGGGCGCCGCTATCTCGATGCGATCTCCTCGCTTTGGGTGAACACGCTCGGGCACCGCGTCCCCGAGCTCGATGCCGCGCTCACCGACCAGGCGGGCAAGGTCGCCCACTCGACCATGCTCGGCAACGGCAACACGGTGGTGGTGGAGCTGGCCGAGGCCCTGGCCGAGGTGGTTCCGGTCGACCGACCGCACTTCCTCTTTGCCGCCGACGGCGCGGTGGCGGTCGAGCAGGCCCTCAAGATCGCGTACCAGTACTGGGCCAACAAGGGAGTGGAGGGACGGACGCGGTTCCTCGCGTTGTCCGACGCCTACCACGGCGACACTGTCGGGGCACTCTCGCTCGGCGACGGCGGAGTGTTCAGCGCCGTGTTCGATCCGCTGTGCTTTCCGGTCCTGAGAACTCCGGGGTATGCGGATCCGGGTTGGGCCGACAAGGCGATCGCCATGGTCGAGGCACACGCCGACGAGCTGGCGGCCGTGGTCGTCGAGCCGCTGGTCCAGGGTGCGTCGGGAATGCTGTGCGCCTCGGCACCCGACGTGCGGCGGTTCGGCGACGCGTGCCGCCAGGCCGGCGTCCTGCTCGTCTGCGACGAGGTCGCCACCGGATTCGGGCGCACCGGCACGCTGTTCGCCTCCGAGCAGTGCGGCCTGCGCCCCGATCTGATGTGCCTGGGCAAGGGGCTGACCGGGGGGTACCTCGCCATGTCGGCCACGGTGGTGTCCTCCGAGGTGTTCGGCGCCTTCCTCGGTGCCGACCAGGGGCCCGAGACCCTGTACCACGGGCACTCCTATGGCGGGAACGCGCTGGCCGCCGCCGTTGCGCTGGCCCACCTGCGCCTCGTCACGGCCGGCGACGTGCTCGACAACGTGGGTGCTCGCGGCGCCGAGCTCGGGGCGCTCCTGGCCGAGCGGTTCGAGGCGAGCTCTGGAGTACGCGCCGTTCGCCGGCGCGGCCTCATGGCCGGCGTCGAGCTGGACCCGCCGCGGCCGGGGCTGCGCTGGGGCCGCCGGGTATGTGCGGGCGCGGTGCGCCGCGGTGTCCTGTTGCGACCGCTCGGGGAGGTGATCGTGTTGATGCCGCCCCTGACCGTCACCGCCGGCGAGGTCCTCCGCATGGTCGACGCCCTCGATGCGTCGTTGGCCGAGGTGGTCGAGGAGGACCTCGGCCGATGAGCGTCGGCCCATGGCCCTCACGGATCCGGGGGGTGCTCGACACGGTGAGGGCAGAGGGTCGCTGGCGTGTCCCCCGGGAGTTCGACGCCCGCGGCCCGGTCGGGATTCTGCGCGACGACGACGTGGTCGCCGAGGTGGTGTCGTTCGCGTCGAACGACTACCTCGGGCTCAGCTCCCACCCCGAGGTGGTGCGGGCGGCGGGCGAGGCGCTCAGCCGGTGGGGCGCCGGCTCCGGGGCCTCGCGTCTGGTCACCGGCACACGCCCGGTGCACACCGAGCTCGAGGAGGAGCTCGCCCGGTGGAAGGGCACCGAGGCCGCCGTGTGCTTCCCTACGGGGTTCGCGGCCAACCTGGGCGTGCTGGCCACGCTGGCAGGACCCGACGTCGTCGTGCTCTCCGACGAGCTCAACCACGCCAGCATCATCGACGGGTGCCGGCTTTCGCGCGCCCCGCTGGCCGTGTACCGCCACCGTGACATGGATCACCTCGAGGAGCTGCTCGCCGCCACCGCGGCCCGACACCAGCCGGCGCTGGTCGTGACCGACACCGTGTTCTCCATGGACGGCGACGCGGTGGCGCTCGAGGAGCTGGCGTCGCTGTGCGCCGGCCACGGGGCACTGCTCGTGCTCGACGAGGCGCACGCCGTCCTCGGTCCCGAACTCGAGCACGCGACCGGTGACCACGATGCCGCCGGGATCGTACGCGTGGGCACGCTGTCCAAGACGTTCGGCTCGCTGGGTGGCTTCGTTGCCGCGAGCCGCGACGTGGTCGATCTCCTCGTCAACCGGGCCCGTCCCTACATCTTCTCGACCGCCCCGACGCCCGCCGATGCGGCCGCTGCCCTCGCCGCGATCCGAGTCGTCCGTTCCGCGCCGGGCCGGGCCCTGATGTCCCGCCTCGCCAGCCTGGTCGCCCGGGTCTCGGAGGCCGGACTGGCACCGCCGGACCACACCAGTCCCATCGTGCCGGTGGTGCTCGGCAGCGAGGAGCGAGCTCTCGAGGCGTCGGCGATGCTGCTGGACCGCGGCCTGTGGGTGCCGGCGATCCGCCCCCCGACGGTGCCGGTCGGGACGAGCCGCTTGCGCGTGACGCTCTCGGCGGCACACCGCGACGACGACGTGGAGCGGCTCATCGGCGCGCTCAGCGAGCTGACGTGCCCGGCGTCGGCGATCAGCTGAGCCGAGGCGTCCGGCCGGGCGCAAGCGCCGGTGAACCTGGCCGGGCCGACACGCGCCCGGACCGGCTGGTCGTGGTGGTGGGCACCGGGACCAGCGTCGGCAAGACCTGGGTGACCTCGAGCCTGGTCGCCGAGCTCGCCGCCACGGGCCGGCGGGTGGCCGTCCGCAAGCCCGTTCAGTCGTTCGACCCGAGTGACGATCCGGCCACCTGGGACGCCACCGTCCTCGGCGTCGCCAGCGGGGAGCCGGCCGAGGCGGTCTGCCCGCCGGAACGCTGGTACCCGGCCGCCATGGCCCCCCCCATGGCGGCCGAGGCTCTCGGCCGCCCTCCGTTCCGGCTCGACGAGCTTGTCGCCGGCCTGCGCTGGCCGAACGAGCCGATCGACGTGGGGCTGGTCGAGACGGCGGGTGGCGTGCGGTCCCCGCTGGCCCTCGACGGCGATGCGGTCTCGCTGTGCCGGATGCTCGAGCCCGACGCGGTGGTGCTGGTCGCGGAGGCGGGGCTGGGGACCATCAACATCGTGCGGCTCTCGGTGGGCGTGCTCGAGGCCCCCACCGTCGTGGCGCTGAACCGGTTCGACGTGACGTCGGACCTGCACAGACGGAATCTCGACTGGATGCGACGCGTCGACGGTCTCCGTGTCGTGGCGCTGCCGGGCGACGAGGCGGAACTCGTTCGTTTCGCGGCCGGCTGATCGACCGCCGACCGCCGACCGCCGACCGCCGACCGCCGTCGAGGGCGGCGCTTTCGGGCTCTCGGGATCCGCGCCTACACCGAGTGGAGCGCGGCGTCGGGATGGTCGCGGCATCGGGCCACCCAGCCAGTGGGGACGACGCTGACGGTCATGCGCCGCCCGCAGCAAGGGCAGAAGCGCGGGGGGTCCAGGTCGCGGGTGCAGCCGGTGCACTCGGTCGTGGTGCGACCGCACCCGGTGCAGTACGCGTCCTGCCCGGCCGCCACGGCCACTCAGATGGCGGCGGTGAGCGCGCCGATGGGCATGCGGAGATCGTCGAGCATCTGGAGGTCCTCGTCGGCCGATCGGCCAAGCGTGGTCAGGTAATTGCCGACGATCAACGCGTTGATGCCCGCCGTCATGCCCATGGCCTGGAGCTCGCGGAGTGTGATCTCCCTGCCCCCGGCGTAGCGGAGGATCACCGAGGGGAGCGCGAGCCGGAACAGCGCGATCCAGCGGATCGCCTCCCATGCACCGAGGACGGGTTGGTCGGCGAGGGGCGTGCCCGGCCGCGGGTTCAAGAAGTTGATCGGCACCTCCGTGGGCTCGAGCTCCTGGAGTTGGACCAGCAATTCGACCCGCTGGGCGACCGTCTCGCCGGTGTTGATGAGGGCGCCGCAGCACAGCTCCATGCCGTGGTGGCGAACCAGTCGGCAGGTCTCGGCTCGCTCGTCCCAGCTGTGGGTCGACACGATGGAGGGAAAGTGAGAGCGTGCCGTCTCGATGTTGTGGTTGTAGCGGTGCACGCCTCCTTCGGCCAGGCGGCCTGCCTGCTCGTCGCTCAGGATCCCGGCGCTGACGGCCACGTTGACCCTCGCCTCGTCGTGGATCCGCGGCACCAGCTCGAGGATGCGCTGCATGGTCCGCTCGTCGGGCCCGCGCAGGGCCAGGACGATGCAGAACTCCGAAGCCCCCAGCGCTGCCGTCTCGCGAGCGGCGGCGAGCACCTCGTCGGTGTCGAGGAAGGGTGTCGCCTTGACCGGGGTGTCGAAGCGCGAGGACTGCGAGCAGAAGTGGCAGTCCTCGGGGCACCCTCCGGTCTTGGCCGAGAGGATGCCCTCGATCTCGACCTCGGGACCGCACCAGGCGAGGCGAACCTGGTGCGCCAAGGCGGCCAGGTTCATCACGGCACCGTCGGGGAGCATCGCAAGGGCCGTGAGCTCGTCGGCCGTCAGCAGCCGGCGCTCGTCGAGCAGGGCATGCTCGGCGCGGGCGATCACGGCGCGCTCGGCGGGGCTCAACGCCACCTGGGGCGGCGGTGGGGGCGAGGTCCGCGTCCGGGCCAGGCCGGGCCGGCTCTCGAGGGGCGCGGTGGTGCGGAAGGCAACGCGGCTGGTCGTGGTCACGGCACTCCACGGTAGTGGCTCAACGGTATGGCCTTCGGTGGGTGGCCAGGTCGTGGGCGATCTCCTTATGCAGAAAGCGTGCATATGTATGCAACGAGCGACCGCATCTGGGAGGTGTGGGCGAGTCTCTGCGGGTGTATATGGGCCCTCCTATACGCTCTGTCGGTTCCCGGTCAGCGGGTCAGCGATGCATGGTAATGCAGCGACATGCATCGCCATGTGCTCGGGCAGGGTGAGCTACGCCTCGAGGGGCTCCTCGGCGGGCCACGATCCGTTGGATCGCTGTTGACCTTCGGAGCCGTGCTGGAACTGAGCGCCGTGCTGGACCTCTGGACCGTGCTGGAACTCCGGGTCGTCCAGCATGAGCGCCAGCTCGGTCTTCTCCTCGGCCGCATCGTGCGGCGGCACCGTGATACCCCATCGGGCCATCCCGTCCTCCATGCGTCTGATGACGGTCTCGATCACCTCGACCCGGCCGTTTCGCTTGTTCTCCGAAGAGACGACATCCCACGGCGCAAGCTGGCCGTTCGTCTGACGCAGCATGTCGGACACGGCATCGTCGTACTCGTCCCGTCGCTCCCTGTTCCGCCAGTCCTCGTCCGTGAGCTTCCATGTCTTGAGCGGATCGTCGCGCCGGCGGACGAAACGGCGGAGCTGTTCCTCGTGCGACATGTGCATCCAGATCTTGATGACGATCATGCCCTCTTCGGCCAGTGTGTGCTCGAAGTCGTTGATCTCCTGGTAGGCCCGACGCCATTGCACCTCTGTGGCCAGGCTCTCCACCCGCTCGACGAGGACCCGCCCGTACCAGCTTCGGTCGAAGACGGTCATGCCGCCCCACCCGGGCAGCGGCGGCCAGAAGCGCCACAAGAAGTGGTGGCGCAACTCGTCTGGAGTCGGGGCGGCGAAGGGCGCGACGTAGACGTGTCGGGGGTCGAGGGGCTCGACGAGGCGTTTGATCGCGCCACCCTTGCCGGCAGCATCCCAGCCCTCGAACACGATGCAGACCGGGGGTCCGAGCCGACCGTCGTTGAGCTGACCGCCATTGATCAGCCGGAGGTGGAGCAGCCGGCGCTGCGCCTTGCCCAGCCGCTTTGCCTCCTCGTCCTTGGACACCTTGCGCGACAGGTCGCAGTCATCGAGTCGCGGGAAGTCCCGCCGGGTCCCCGGGTCTGCACCCGATGACGTGGCGGGGTCCGGTGCGGTTCCCGCGCCGGACCCTCCGACGGTGGTCCCAGTGCTGCCGGTGGTGCCGGTCGTGCCGGCCGGGGCCGCGGAGCTCTGTCCGCTGGGCCCGGCGTTCGAGCCGGCACGCTCGTGCTTGCTCATGTTGCCTGTTGTAGTCGATCAATCGTGGGTGCGGGGTCAGCACCCACCTCGGGCGCTCCGGATGCACCCGCCGGAGACCCCGCCGCCGACCCCGCCGCCCTGCGAACCGAGGCGACGACCGGTGCTCCGTCCGGGATCGTCTCGACAGCCTCGACCACCCGGCGCACGGTCGACGGCTCACCTGCGACGACCACCAGCTCCCGGTTGGAGAGATGGCTCACCCGGCCCACCTTGCGCCCCGAGGGGTCGAAGATGCCGATCCGGGCCCCGACGTATCGAGCGGAGTCGAAAGCGATGGTCGCCACGGAGCCCCGGACGCTGCACATCGCCTCGAGCTCCTCGTGCGAGAGCCACGACTCGTCGTTGTACGACAGCACCAGCAACTCACAATCGAGCGACCCCACCACTGAGGCCAGCGCGCCCGGCATGGTGCGCTTCGAGTTGAACACCGAGTGCGTGGCGTGGTCGCGGGCGTCCACCCTCTTGCGGGCTACGCCGTAGGCCTCGGGCGCATCCCAGGCCACCAGCGTCTCCCACACGTGGTAGTTGGTGAAGTAGCGGTGCTGGTTGTACGGGGGATCGAGGTAGGCGAGGTCGAAGTGGCCCAACGAGGGCGCCATCGATCCAACATCTCCCCGGATGGCGTGGCCGGGCCCCGTCAGCAGCTCGGGCACGCGCAGCTCCATGTCGTTGTACGACCGGGCCGCCCACTGCTTCACGTAGGCCATCTGCACGCCGGTGGTGGAGTCGACCCGGTCGGCAGCCTCGATGAGGGACGTGAGGAGCAGGGGGAACAGGGGTGACCCCGCATAGTCAGCGTCCAGGGCGTCCCGGGCGGCATCGATCCGCATGGCGTTGTGCGGTTGGAAGAAGCGGGCTTGACGGCTGAAGGTCTCGGTCACGTACCCCTCGATTCCGGGCAGCGTGTTGAGGTGGTCGATCGCCTCGCAGAGCGCGTCCATGTCGGTGGCCGAAGCGTCCGTCTCGATATAGGTGCGGGCGAAGACGTGCGCGTAACGGGCGCTGTCGACCGCGGTGACATGCACACCCTGGGCCTTGAAGGCCTGGGCGACGCGGGTCGTGCCGGTGAAGAGATCGAGGGCGGTGCAGGCGCCCGACGCCTGGCAGATCCGGGCCAGCACGGGGACGAGCCTGCGCTTCGATCCGAGGTATTTGATCACCTGTCGCGCGGCGACCGGGATGGCGCGCCCGTGTGAATCAGGGCCAGGGCCGTCACCCGGCCCACCCTACGATGGCGGGACATGGCGCCCGCGGACCATCTGGGCACTCCGGACACGCACCGCCTGCATCCCACTGAGATCGTCTCCATGGCGTGGCAGACGGCCGTGGCCGAGCCGGCCCGCGTCATCGTGCCTGCCCTGGTGATCTTCGGACTCGATGCGCTCCAGAGCACCTTGTACACGGAGATCGCCGTGGACCGGCTCGGCTGGGAGTCGCTCGCCGGTGTGTTCGTCTTCGGGGCGTCGACCCTCGGACTCACCTTCTACGCCGGCATGCTCGAGCGGCTCGTCGGCTCGGTCGAGCGCGGTGAGGCCCCCGAGCCGACCCGTCAGGTGCTCAGGACACTCCCGTGGCTCCGGCTCTTGGAGGCAGACGCCGTCCTGGTCGTGATCGGTGCGGCGGCCTCGCTGTTCATCGTGGTGCCCGGACTCTTCGTGGACACTCTGTTCGCCCTGGTCGGGCCCCTGATCAACCTGCTCGGCGTCTCGGTGCCCGAGGCCTTGCGCAAGTCCGTTCGGGTGGTCTGGCCGCACTTCGCGCTGGTGTTCTGCCTCATCTCCCTGCCACTGGCGATCGAGCACGAGGTGGTCGTGCTGATCGCCGAGCTCGTCCCTCACGAGGAGATCTGGTTGGTCTTCCTGACCAACTTCATCCTGGGCGACCTCTTCGGGATGGCCCTGGGGCTGATCGAGGTCACGCTGGCCGAGCGTCTGGTCCGGGGCGCGCACGGACCCGGGCACGCGGCGGTGCCGTCGGACGTCGAACTGCTCGACCCGCCCGGTCCGCCCGGTCCGCCCGGTCCGCCGGGTCGAACCTGATCGGTCCGCCGGGTCCCTCCTCGGATCCGACAGATCGGGGGCGCCAGCGGGGCAGGATGGGAGCACACGAGCAGGACGAGGAGGAGGTCACGATGGAAGAGACGATCCACGGCACGACCATGCCGGTGCTCGAGCTGTCGCTCCAGGCCGGTGAGTCGATCGTGTCGGAGGCCGGGGAGTTCAGTTGGATGTCGGACGCCATCACCATGGCGACCAACACCGGCGGCGGCATGGGCGGCAAGGGGATCATGGGCGCTGTGAAGCGCGCGGTCTCGGGCGCCACGTTCATGATGACCACCTACACGGCACAGGGAGGGGCCGGCTCGATCGCCTTCGCCTCCAAGGTGCCCGGCCACATCCTGCCCATCGACGTGTCCCCGGGGAACGAGTTCATGGTCCACCGGCACGGCTTCATGGCGGGAACCCCGGGGATCGAGCTGTCCATGGGGTTCCAGCAGTCGTTCCGGGGCGGCGTCTTCGGTGGTGAGGGACTCGTGCTCCAGAAGATCGGCGGCTCGGGCCGGGCGTTCGTCGATCTCTCCGGCGAAGTGGTGGTCTACGACCTCCAACCGGGGCAGTCGATGCGGGTGCATCCAGGTCACGCCGGGCTCTTCCAGGCCTCGGTGACGTTCTCCGTGCAGAAGGTGCCGGGCTTGGCCAACCGTTACATGGGTTCGGACGGGCACCACTTCGCCGTGCTGACGGGTCCGGGCCGGATCTGGCTGCAGTCGATGCCCATTCCGATCCTGGCCGGCGTCATCGGAGAGCACCTGCCCGACCGCGACGGCCATCCGGTCGAGGCAGGGGCGGCCGCCGCGGGGACGGCCAAGGTGTTGGGCGACCTGTTCCGTTAGGACGCCGTCGTCGGTGACGCCATCGTTGGTCCGCCGACGGGGTGGGCCCGGATCAGTCGGACGCGATGCCGACCATCGGCGCGTTGAGGCGTTGCCCTCCCATGGAGCCGAGGAACGGTGCGTCGCCGAAGGCGAAGATGCCGCCGTCCGCGCCCTGAAGCCAGTATCCGGCGCCATCGGATGTCGCAGCCATCCCGACGATCGGCGCGTTGAGCGGAACACCGAGCGCCGACCCGTGGGACGACGCGTTGCCGTAGTCGGACACGGCCCCGTTGGCGCTGGCCAACCAGTACCCGCTGCTGCTCGGCGTGGAGGCCATTCCGGTGATGTGGAATCCGAGGGGCGCCGTGGAGGGTCCTCCCTCGTAGGCGGCGCCGCCGTAGCTGTAGACCTGTCCGTTGGAGTCCACCATCCAGTAGCCGTCTCCGGCGGGAGCGCGTGCCGCGGCGGTGACCGGGTAGGCAAGGCCTGCGCCGGCGGCTGACCCGTAGAAGCCGGCGTCGCCGAAGGCGAACACCCCGCCGTCGCTGGCGAAGAGCCAGTAGCCGCCGCCGTCAGCGGTCGGGATCATCGCCACGATGGGCCGATTCAACGTGATGGATCCGGTGGAGCCGTAGAAGCCGGCGTCACCGAAGGCGAACACCCCGCCGTCGCTCGCCACCAGCCAGTAGCCCCGGCCATCGGGGGTGGCGGCCATTCCGACAACCGGGCGGTTGAGCGCGATGGAGCCCGTGGACCCGTAGAACTGGGCCCCGCCGAAGGAGAAGACGCCTCCGTCGGAGGCGACCTGCCAGTAGCCGGACGCGGGAGCAGGTGGGAGCGGGCAGAAGGGGCTGGCGGCCGGCGCGCCGTCGATGGCCGGGGTGAGCGACGGCGCGCCGCCTCCCGCGGGGAAGCTCAGATCGGCCACGTACAGCGCTCTCCATCCGCAGTTCTGGTACCCGACCGTGTCGCCCTGCCAGGCGGCGAATCCCATGGCGCGCTGGCCCGATGGGAGGGTGTAGACGTCGGGGCCTCCGGGGCCCGACATCCCTGGCGACGAGCCGAGCCATGGCCCTGCGGTCGATTGGTCGTGGCACGCTCCCGAAGCGCCAGCGGGGCAGCTCGCCCATCCAATGCTGTAACTCGACGTGTCCACGTTGTTGCCTGCGTAGAACAGGTAGTACGACCCCTGCTCCTCGACCATGTCGGGACCTTCGATGACCCCGCCCTGCCAGGACTGGTTGCTCACGAGAAGCTGCATCGGGAGATCGGACGTGGGTTCGAGCGTGGTGCTCGAGAGCGGCACGGACCAGATGATGGCGTTCTCGCCGACGTGGTTACCGTCGCTCTTCCACAGCAACCACGAGTCTCCGTTGGAGTCGGTGAACACATCGGGATCGATGCTGCCGCCGTAGTCTCCGTTGTCCACGGTGGCGGGCGGCAGGTCCGCGCCGTCCTGGCAGACCACCGGGAAGGCCGAGCTGTCGGTGTAGGGACCGGTGGGGTCGTTCGCCGGCGCGCTCGCCATGCCGATGCACTGGTCGCCGGTGCTCGCCTCGGTGGCCACGTAGTACATCACCAGGACGGGAGGGTTGGCGCCGGTGTCGAGGACGACGCTCGGCGCCCAGGTGTTGCCCGGGACGGCCCAGCGCGGCAGGTTGGGGAGAGCGTCGACGTCGGGCTGGGCGGCCCAGTGGACTCCGTCCGATGAGGTGGCCACCTGGACGTTGACGAACCCGGCGTTCCGCGCCGATCCCTGGGTGGCGAATCCGTAGTACTCGCCGTTCACGTGCAGGACGCTCGGATCCGGGAAGTCGTTGGGATTGGCGGCGGCCCAGTTGCCGGCGCTGGCCGGCGCGGCGGCAAGGCCGAGCACGGCGAAGAACGTCGTGGTGACGAGGGCGGCCGCGGCCGCGACCGCGAAGCCGGCGGAGGCGATGCGTGCGATGCGGCGCCAGCGGGCGGTCCGTGTCGTCGCAGTGGGTTTGATCATCGACTCCCCGTTGGTGCAGGACTCCGCATTCCCCCACGCACGCGACGCTGCGGCAACGGCCATGGTATCGAGCCGCTCCACCCCTCCCGTTGCAGGTGCCCACGAATTCACCCCCCTGAAACCTTCGTCTTCCGCTCCGATAGCTTGCGGGGCGTCGGGTGGAGGATGCCCGGGTGGGGAAGGTGCGAGCATGACCGAGGTGCGACACGGCGCCGTTGACATGGGATTCAAGGCGCTGAACCTCGCCCACAAGGCCGTCGTGTGGGCGACGGGTGGCCGCTGGCCCCGCACGCTGATGGGGATGCCCGCCGTCGAGCTCCGTACCGTCGGGCGCCGATCGGGCCTGGTCCGCACCACCATGCTGACGGCGCCGCTGGCCGACGAGCACCGTGTCGTCCTGGTGGCGTCGAAAGGGGGCGACGATCGGGATCCCGAGTGGTATCGCAACCTGGTCGCGCACCCAGATGTCGAGCTCACCGTGGCGGGTGATCGGCGGGCGATGCGGGCCCGTACCGCCGGCCCCGAGGAGAAAGCCGCCCTCTGGCCGGACATCGTCGGGGCCTACCGGTCCTACGACAGCTACCAGCGCAGGACCGGCCGCGACATCCCGGTCGTCATCTGCGAACCGCGCCCCGACTGAGTCCCAACGCAGCGCCTCGCCGGCGTCCGTCGGGCAAGAGGCGACGGGTTACGACAGATAGGGACAGTGCCGGCAGCCCGACCCGCAACACTGACCGCGGCGAGCCAGGTACGCCGCGGTCAGCACGGCCAGCCCGGAACGAGGGTCGCGGTAGGTGTCGGTGCCGGCGCGCAGCGCGTCGTCGTGTGCCCTGACGATCTCCTCGTAGTCGGGGTCGTCGGGTGCCAGCCGCTCGGGATGGGGGCGCGACAGCGATCGTGCGGCAAGAGGCTCGCGCTCGGGGTCGGGCTCCCCCGGGGGGACCATGGCACCCTCGACGGGCCGGGTGACCCGCCGGCGGATCTACCTCTTGGCGACCCGCTTCGCCGGGGCCTTGCGGACCGCCACCTTCTTCGCCGGGGCCTTGCGGACGGCCACCTTCTTCGCCGGGGCCTTGCGAGCCGCCGTCGCCTTCTTCGCCGGGGCCTTGCGAGCCGCCGTCGCCTTCTTCGCCGGGGCTTTCTTGGCCACCGGGCGCGCCGCCGACTTGGCCGCGACCGTGGTTGCGGGCTTGCCTGCGGCGACGACCGCAGCGTCGAGTGTCGGGTAGGCGCCCTTGACGAGCTTGGGAGCCTTGGCCGGGGCCAGGACGGCGTCCTTGAAGGCCTTGACCGGGGTGATGCGGGCCTTCTTGGAGGCCTTGATCCGGATGGACTCGCCGGTGGCCGGGTTTCGGCCCATGCGTGCGGGGCGGTCCACCTTCACGAACTTGGCGAAGCCGGGGATGGAGACGGGCTCGCCCTTGGCGACGACGGCGGTCACGACATCGGTGAATCCCTCGAGGACGGCAGCGACCGTTTTCACCTCGACGTCTGCTTGGACCGCGACGGCTCTTGCTAGTTCTCGCTTGTTCATGGCGCCCATTGTGGCCGACGCGGCCCGACAATGCACATTTTCGGCGGTGATTGTCCGAATTCGGCGTGGAGGATCGCCCGGCGAGGCCCACCTGCCGACGAAGTGGTGCGGCGATTCAGGTCCAGCGGGCGATCTCGTGGCGCAGGCGCTTGGTCCAGTGCCCGGCGTAGACGCCGAGACGGTGCTCCACCTTGCGGCCCATGATGATGCCGAGGAAGACGAGCGGGGCGGCCAGGGCCGACAACCCGCTCAACACGACCAGACGGACCTGACTCCGTGCGGATGTGGTTCCAGCCATCTCGTCCAATTTGCTACACCCTTTGAAGCATCCGTGCGCATCGGTGCTCTTTGGGGCTAGGCATTGGGGCTGTGGGAGGGACGAGATGAGTGCCACCGACCCCCCCGGCCAGGTGCCGGGGCCCCGCGATGGAGCATCCGGAGCGCCCCCGAAGCACCGCGCTCCGCGGACCCGTCGCATCAGCGCCTGGATCCTTCTGGTCCTGGCGTCGTTGCTCATTCCGGTTTCGGTGATCTCGGTGTGGGCGATCCGCACCGTGACCGACACGAACCACTACGTAGAGACGATGGCTCCTCTGGCGCGGAACCAGGTGATCGTGGATCACCTGGCGACCAAGGCGACCGACGCCCTCTTCTCGACGCACATCGTGCAGAACAAGGTCACCGAGGCCTTGCCTCCGGCGGCAAAGCCGATTGTGGCCCCCGTCGTCAGCGAGGTGCACCAGTACGTGTACAACCTCGCGCTCAAGGTCTTCGAGAGTCCGAAGTTCGGCCGGCTCTGGGATCAGCTGAACACCCACACCCACGCTGCGGTGATCGACATCCTCACGGGCAAGCAGTCGAAACTCACCAAACGCATTGAGAAGGGTGGTCAGATCGTCCTCAACGTGACGCCTGCGCTGAACGACATCATCGCGAAGGCAAACGCACGGGGAGTAACGCTGTTCAACCCGCTCAAGCCGATCCTCGGCACCGGAGACTCCCTCGGCCTCACCATCGTGTCCAAGGACCAGGTCTCGAAATTCTCGGGATGGTTCAACCTTGTCGTCAAGCTGAAGTGGGCCATCCCGGCGTTCGCGCTGGCCGTCGCGATCCTCGCCATCGTCGTGGCCATCGAGCGACGCAAGACGTTGCTCAGGCTCGGGGTGGGTGTGGCGTTGATGGCGCTGCTATTGCTGGCGGGGCTGTCCCTCGGTCGCATCACATTTCTCAATCAGGCCTCGGGGCACATCAACCGTGACGTGGCGTCCGCGGTGTGGGACACGATGCTGCGTTTCTTGAAGACCGATCTGCGCTGGACCCTCCTCATTTCGGTACTCGTCGCTCTGGGTGCGTGGGTGGCCGGGCCGGCCCGCTACGCGGTGTGGATCCGCTCAACGACCGCTCGCGGAGGGCGGTGGGTGGGGACCCAGGCCCGGTCGCTCGGAGCCGGTGCCGACCGTGCAGCCGCCGGCTCGGAGGGGATGCGGCGCTCGGGTGGGTGGATTCTCGAGCACATCAAGGGACTGCGTGTCGTGGGCGTGGTCGTGGCCGCGCTCTTCGTGGTCTTCGGGGGGAACCTGACGGGTTGGAGCCTCCTGGTGATCCTGCTGGTGCTGGCGGCGTATCTGGGCGTCTTGCAGCTCATCGCGTCTTGGGCCCGCCGGGTCGCCGGTCCCACCACCCGAGCCGCGTGAACGAGGGCGGGCCGGTCGGACCCGCGTGACGTCGACACAAGGTCCGCCTCAAGGGACCTTTGCCCCTGGCCGTAGCAGCCCCGACAGCCCGACACTGGGGTCATCGGAGACGAGTCCCTTGGAGATGGCGCCATGGCGGAGATAGCAACCCTTTTCGGCGTGACCGTGGCCGCCGCAGTGGCCTCCCTGATCCGGAGACGCCGGAACGTGGCGGCACCGGTGAGGGTTCGGGTCGACGACGGGCATCGTCGATCCCGGACGCCGAGTTGAGCCGCATGCGGCGGCCGGGAGGACGGGTGCCCGGGGACCTCTTAGCCGGTGCTTATGGACGCCTCTTAACCTGAGGACCATGGGTCTGCGTCGGCGTCGGCATATCGGACCGGTGGCGATCGTCGCCGCCGCCGTGCTCGGCGGGCTCATGCCCCACGCCCTGGTGCGGGGCATTGAGAGTTCCCCGGCGCGTGTGCTCGAAGCCGGGCAGACGCTGGCCTCCGAGCCGATCCATTGCGTCGACGCCACCTGCGGCAAGGGCAGCCCGACGCCCACGTCCCCGTCGCCATCGGGCGCGATGGTCGTGATGCTGGCCGGGGCCGTCGCGGTCGGGGCCGCACTCTCCGCTTTCCGGCACCGCCGGGAGCGGCTCGTCGCGCTCCCGGCGGGCTCACCCGACCCGCTCGACCACCCGCCTCAGTTCTCCTAGCCCGAGGGGCCGCTCTCGGCACCCCTCGGCTCCCGCCGACCCGGCGGGAGAGTCGCGTCACCCTGCCGTCAACGGCCAGGGGTGACCCCTCGGTCCCGGTGTGCACGTCAGGTGCCGGCCGGCGACCTCGAGTGGAGTCCGGAGCGGGCCCAACGGCCGCCCGGGCGTCACGCCACGAGCCATTCAGGAGAACCGTCATATGTCGAAGTCACCCACGAGGCAGGCGCCCTCGGCGCGGCCCCCAACGAGGAAGCACCCGTCCACAGTCCCGTCCACCCCGGTCCCGACCACCCCGCCACGTCGCCAGACGCACCTCGGCCGCGTCGGTCGGTTCCGTTCCCGCCACCGCGTGGTGGCCGCGCTCGTCCCCGTCCTCGTGGTCGTCGTGGCCGTCGCCACCATGGTCGTGGTGAAGGTCTCGGGCAGCCCCGGCAGCCCCGCTGGACCGGCCGGGGGAACCGCCGGCAGCGCCTCGGGACCCAGCGCCACCGGATCAGGGACGACGCCGCTCCCGTCATCGGTGGTGAAGGCGCTGTCAGTGGCCCCGTCGACCCTCGACGCGGTGGGCACGCCGGCATCAGTGAGCCAACCGGTGCGCGTCGCGGGCGCCGCTGTCGCACGGGGTGCGGACGGCAAGGCGCTGGTGACGTACATCGGTGCCGAGTACTGCCCGTACTGCGCCGCCGAGCGTTGGGCCATCGCCGTGGCACTGTCGCGGTTCGGGACCTTCTCGCAGCTCTCGGGCACTCATTCGTCGGGCACCGACGTCTACCCCGACACGCAGACACTGTCGTTCTACGGCTCGTCCTACACCAGTGCTTACCTCGACTTCCGATCCGTCGAGGAGACGACGAACCAGAGATCGGGAAGCGGCTACCGGCCGCTGCAGGCTGCGACCGCCGACGAGCAGGCTCTCATGGCGCGCCAGGATCCGGGCGGGAGCATCCCGTTCCTCGACATCGCCAACAGGTATGTGGTCACGGGGGCGAGCTTCTCGCCGCAGGTACTCGCTGGGCTCTCCCGAAGCCAGATCGCCGCTCAGCTCGGTGACCCGTCGAGCGCGGTGGCCCAGGCCATCGACGGAACGGCCAACGAGCTCACGGCAGCCATCAGTACGGTCACGGGAGCACAGCCGTCCAGCGTGGCCAGCTCGCCGGTGGCGGCGGCGAACGCCAGGAGGATGGGGGCGTGACGGCCCCGCGCTGGGCCATGGTGGCCTCGTCAGCTCTCTCGGTAGCGGCACTCGCCATCGCGTCGTACCTGACGGCGGCCCATTTTTCCGGATCGTCCACGCTGGCGTGTCCCGATACCGGGATCGTCAACTGCGCGCTCGTGACGACCAGCTCCTGGTCGGCGATCGCCGGCGTTCCCCTGGCCCTCCTCGGGCTGGTCTGGGCCGTGGCCATGACGGGGCTGACCCTCCCGTGGGCCTGGCGCTCTGCGAAGGCATCCATCGCGCTCATCCGCGTGTGGGCGGCTGCCGCCGGAGCCCTCATGGTCGTGTACCTCGTCTACGCGGAGCTGTTCGGGATCGGGGCGATCTGCCTGTGGTGCACCGCCATGCACCTGACCGTCGTGACGCTCTTCGGCGTCGTCCTCGCCGCAGGGGCCCGCCACCGGAGTCCCGTGGCCCCGTGACCCCCGTGGGCGGGAAGGGGAAGGGGCCCTTTCGGCTCTACTGAGCCGCTCGCGCGCTCTTCACAATGTTCTGGGGCCGTGTGCCGCGGCCGAGCGGTGGCTCAGCGGCGGCCTGAGACGGTGCGCGGGCGAGGAGAGCGGCATGCACAAGCGGGAGCGCGAGGCGATCGGCAGCAGTGTCGTCGGTCAGGAGTGCGAGGCGTTCCTCAACGGCACGCTGGCGGAGTTCTGGGACGACCGCGGCGTCGTGGTCCCCGTCTGGGCCTGGACGAACCTGCTGGCGCACGGCAGCGAGGCTCTGATCACCGAGACGGTGGCCCGGCCGTACCGGAACCGGAGAGTGACCCGCAGCTGGCGTATCGCCCGCTCGTATCTCGCCTACGAGGTCTTCGACCTCATCGACCTGGAGTTCTCGCTCGAAGACATGCAGGCTGCCGTGCTTGTCCCGATCGAGCTGCAGATGTCGGCGAGTCCAGAGGTCAGCCGTTGGACGCCCCGCCTGTGGGTGGAGGTGGTGGACGACGCCATCCGCAACCAACACTCGACACTTGACCTTTAGGCGATCGGAGTCGGGCGATCAGCTCCCCACTTGACAGTTCCGTCACAAGTCTCGATATTTCGAGGGGGACGCTTCTTCGTGGAGTCCACCGAGGGGGACGGGGGGAATGAGCACGCTGGGGTGGAGCGGAAGGAGCGGCCACGTCACCGCGCCGTCGTGGTCCTGACTCTGTCCCGACACGCGACGCGCCGAGGCGGGCAGTGGGGATGAGCACGCCCTCCCACGTGGTGCTGCGTGGCGCGACCCTGGTCGACGGCACGGGAGCGCCGCCCAGGCGTGCCGACGTCGAAGTCGTCGGCAGCGCCATCGCGTCGGTGGGCAGGGTCGACCGTGCCCCCGACGTGACCGAGATCGACCTCTCGGGCCTGGTGCTGGCCCCGGGGTTCATCGACCTGCACACGCACTATGACGCCCAGGTGTTCTGGGATCCCGCGCTCACCTCGTCGACCCAGCACGGGGTCACCACGGTCGTCACCGGGAACTGTGGCTTCACGATCGCACCGGCCAAGCCATCTCACCGCGAGCGGCTGATCCGCATCCTCCAGGCCGTGGAGGGAATGTCGCCGGACGTGCTGCGGGCGGGGATCCCGTGGAACTTCGAGACCTTCCCCGAGTACCTGACCGCCCTGGGCCGGCTTCCGCTGGGCCCCAACGTGGGCGCGTTGATCGGCCACAGCGCCGTCCGCCTCGACGTGATGGGGGAGCGGGCCCTGGACGAGGAAGCATCCGACGACGAGCGTCGGGCCATGGCGTCGGTGGTGACCGCAGCGGTGCGAGCGGGCGCCATCGGGTTCTCGACCTCGCGCAGCCCCAGCCACCGGGACGCCGACGGCCGACGGGTGCCCAGCATGGTCGGCGACCCCGTCGAAGTCTTCGAGCTGGCGAGGGCCGCCGCGGCGGCCGGGGGCACCATGCTCGAGGCGATCGTGGGACCAGACCTGACCTTTGAGGACATGGCCCGGCTGACCGAGGAGACGGAGCTCCGCGTGTCTCCGACACCACTGATGACCGGGGTGGTGTCCGTGGAGCGACAACACGAGATCCTCGCCCTGGTGGATTCGATCGACGGGTGCCTGCGTCCGCAGGTGATCTGCGTTCCTCACGTCGCCCAGGCCACCTTGGCCACGCCCGGGGACTTCACGTTCCTCGGTGAGGCGTTTCGTTCCCTGGTCGGCCTCGACCGACACGAGCTGCTGTCGCGCTACGGGTCGGCCGAGTGGCGCCATGAGGCGCAGCGCACTCTCACCGAGATGGGCGCCCGTGCGCTGGAGCGTGCGACGCTGGCCGAATCGGTGGTCAACGAGACGTTGATCGGACGGACCCTGGCCGCGATCGGGGCGGAACGGGGGACCGACACGTTGACGGCGCTCCTCGACCTGACCGTCGAGGACCAGATGCGCAACCGGATCATGTTCGTCTACGCCAACGGGGACGAGGAGGAGCTCATCCCGCTGTTGCGCGACCGCCGGACGATCTTCGGGCTGTCCGATGCCGGCGCACACGTCGATCGGACCTTCGACGCCCGGTTCCCCACCCACCTGCTGGGCTATTGGGTGCGCGAGCGCGGCGTGCTCGACCTCGAATTCGCCGTGTGGCGTCTGACCGGCCAACCGGCCGAGTTCTTGAAGCTGGCGGACCGGGGGACCGTGAGGCAGGGATGTCAGGCCGATCTCGTGGCGTTCGACCCCGAGCGGGTGGGCGATCTCCCGCTCGAGCGGCTGTACGACCTCCCGACCGGAGCGGATCGTCTGGTCGCGCCGAGTACGGGCATTGAGCACGTCTGGGTGAACGGGCGGCCCGTCCGCCGCGACGGCCAGCCGGTCGACGAGGGCCCCGGTGTCGTCCTCGCCGGGTCGGGTCGAAGTCCTAGAGTCGACAATTGAGGCAGAGACGAGTGGGGGTGTCCTCGGTGTCCACGTTGGTCCGTCCGATAATTTCCGCCGACTCCCATGTGATTGAGCCGCTCGAGGTGTGGGACGGCCTGATCCCGCTGGAATGGTGGGGCAACCTGCAGCGGAGCTTCGGCGAACGCCCCGGCGGCTCGGATCCCAAGGCGCGCACCGACGAGATGGACGTCGACGCCGTGTCGGCCGAGGTGCTCTACCCCTCGCTGGCCTTGAAGCTGTTCTCCGTCGAGGACGCGGTGCACCAGGCGGCCTGTTTCCGCCGCTACAACGAGTGGCTCACCGAGTACTGTGCCGTCGCCCCCGAACGGTTGGCCGGGGTCGGCCAGATTGCCACCTACGACATTGACGTTGCCGTCGCAGAGGCGCAGTGGTGTCACGACAACGGCCTACGCGGCGTGGAGGTGTGGATGTCACCCCCGCCACATCTGCCGTTCAACGGCAGCCACTACGAGGCCTTCTGGGACGCATGTAGCGACCTCGGGCTTCCGGTCAGCCTGCACATCCACTCGGGCTTCGACTACAGCAAGGAGATGCTCGAGCACCCCGATCCGGTCAGCACCGGGGACCAGATCTACAAATGGAACGTCAACCAGAAGCTGCTGGCGGTGACGAATGCCCTCGTCGAGCTGATCCTCTCGGGGGTGCTCGACCGCCACCGAGCCCTGCGCCTCGTGTTGGTCGAGAACGAGGTCGGCTGGCTCCCCTTCTTCATCGACCAGCTCGACTATTACTACCAGCGGGGGCAGCGCCACAACAGCCCCGTGCAGCTCGAACGCCTGCCATCGGAGATCTTCCGCGACCAGGTCGCAGCCACGTTCTTCCGCGACCCGGACGCGGCCTACGTGGCCACCCGCTTCGGCGGAAGCAGCATCATGTGGTCGAGCGACTACCCCCACGGGAATTCCACATGGCCAAAGTCCCAGGAGGTCGTGGCCGACCGCCTCGGGGATCTTCCCGACGCGATCGTGCAACGCCTGGTCTGGGACAACGCCAAGGAGCTCTACAAGCTCGAGTTGGCCATGCCGGTCCCGGACACCGGTTCTTGAGGCCGGCTCGGGCGGATTCGATGGACGGCACGTTGGAGTCGATGGCGGCACTCGTCACCGGGACCGACCTCGCCTCGGTCCCGCCCGCCGCGGTCGAGCTCACCAAGCGACACCTGATCGATGCCGTGGCGTGCGGAGCCGGGGCGTTCTCGAGCGAGACGGCGCGCAAGATCCGCCGGGCCATCGACCCCGGCGCCGGGACGGCCGCCGGCGTCCGATCCGGATCGGACGGTGCGTCGGCCTACGGGATCAGTGCCGGTACCACGCCCGAGTTCGCCGCCTTCGCCAACGCGTCCACGAATCGGTATCTCGACTTCAACGACTTCGGCCCCGCCGGCCATCCGTCGGACATGATGCCCTCGCAGCTGGCCGTGGCCGAGAGCGTCGGGGGCAGCGGAGCTGACGTCGTCCGCGGGATCTTCGTCGCCTACGAGGTGGCCACGCGCCTCGCCGACGCTGTGCCCTTCACCGAGAATCCCTTCGACGTGGGGATGTACTACTCGGCGGGCGCCGCCGCCGGCATGGCCGCCATCATGGGCCTGGACCACGATGCCGCGGGGAACGCCATCTCCCTGTCGGTCGTTCCCGGCCCGCCCCTTCGCATCACCCGGAGGAGCCCCATCTCGGAGTGGCGGAGCTCGGCCACCGCGCAATCCTGCATGACGGCCGTGTTCGCCGCCCGTCTGGCCCGGTGCGGTCTCACCGGCCCGCCCGAGGTCTTCGACGGTGCCGGCGGTCTCTTCGATGTCCTGGGTCATGCGGCCGGCCTGACGCGGGACGCCCGCGGGAGGGCGGTGTCGGCGATCGAGCGGGGAACCCTCAAGCGCTACCAGGCGTGCTTCCTGGCACAGAGCGCCATCGATGCGGCGCGCCGCCTCAGGACGCACCCCGGTGTTCGGGCCGTCGCGCAGATCCGTCGCATCTCGGTGGGGACCACCCGTGACACCTGGTGGTACGTCGGTGGCGGGGCGGGTGACGAGGCGCAGAAGTGGAACCCGACCACGCGCGAGACGGCCGATCACAGCATTCCCTACATCGTGGCGAACGTCCTGCTGGCCGGAGACATCGACTTCGACTCCTATTCACCGGACGCGCTGGCGGCGCGGGCATGGGATCCGCTGATCCACCGGATCGAGGTCGGAGCCGATGACGACCTCACGACCGGGCCCGACGCCGTGCTCAACCCGGTGCGGATCACCGTCGAGCTGTCCGACGGTGAGGTGGTGTCGGAGTCCTCGACGTTCCCCTACGACGGCTCGGGCCGGCCGGTGGTGAGCGGCGCAGACGTGAAGGAGAAATTCTTCGAGCTCACCAGCCGAGTCCTCCCCGACTGCGACGCCGAGGAGCTCTACGAGTTGCTCGACAACCTCGATGCGATCAGTGACCTCCGCCGGCTCGGGACCCTGCTGCGCGGCTTCTCCGACATGCCGCGGTGAGCGCGTGAAGTTCGTCACCACCATGCCGGGGATCATGCGCTTCCCGCCCGATGAGTTCCGCAACGCGACAGCGCACTGGCAGACCCGTCTCGCCGGCGAGGACTACCAGCGCATCAGCCGGACGGCAGACGTGCTCGGGTTCGATGCCCTGGTCGTGTCCGAGCACCTGGTCGTCCCCGTCGAGCTGGAGGAGGGCCTTGGCGCCCACTATCCCCATGCGCTCACCGCGATGGCGTTCATCGCCGGAGCGACGTCGCGCATCGCGGTCAACTCCATGCTCATCGTGCTCCCCGCGCACCACCCCGTGACGCTGGCCAAGGCGATCTCGACCCTCGACGTCATGTCCGGCGGTCGGCTCATGGTGACGTTCGGCGTCGGCATGGCGCAGGGTGAGTTCGCTGCGCTCGGCGTGCCCTTCGACCAGCGCGGGCCCATCACCGATGAGTACGTCGATGCCATGAAGGCGTTGTGGTCACAGGACCGCCCCGAGTTCGACGGCCGATATACGCGATTCTCGGGCATCGTCTTCGAGCCCAAACCCCTCCAGCAGCCTCACCCGCCGTTGTGGTTCGGCGGGCGTTCGCTGGTGGCGATGCGGCGGGCAGCACGCCGGGGGGACGGGTGGGCGCCCTCGGGTGGCCTCTTCGGAAAGGGTCCGTGGTTCGAGCGGCCCGAACAGCTCCCCGGCCTGCTCGCCGAGATCCGCGAGATGCGCTCGAGCACGGGCAACGACCGCCCCTTCGACGTCTTTGTCTCGGTGGTCCAACACCGCATCGGCCCGGGGCATGCCGTGCAGGCGGCCACCGACACACCCCGATCAGCAGAGGAGCTGATCGACGCCATCGGATCCCTCGGCGAGCTCGGCGTCACCTGGACGCGGGTGTCGCGTCCGAACGCCGACGAGCGGTCGTTGCAGGCGCATCTCGACAACCTGCAGTGGGTGGCCGAAGAGGTCATGCCGGCGTTTCGGTGACTGAGTGCGCCGGGGGACCGCTACGTTCAGGTGACGAAATCAAGACGAACACTTGACAGCAACGACACGGAAATGATTAGTTCTTACGTGTCTGATGCCCGGGGGGGCCATACACACGGGGTCAAGTCGACCGCGTGCGACAGTGCTCCTCACGGGCCTGAAAGGGGGGACCGTGAGAGCGGTACATCACGTCGGTCGCACTGTGGGAGTCCTCGCCTTTGCAGCGGGGGTGTTGGTCGTTGGTCCGTTGAGCGGCGTGAGCGGCGCGAGTTCGACGCCGACGGGCACGCCGATCAAGATCGGCTATATCGCGGACCAGACCGGGACGCAGGCGTCGAGCGGTGCGGGTAGCCAGCTCGGCGCGCAGGCGTACATCACCGCCATCAACAAGGAGGGGGGCTACCACGGCCATCCGCTCCAGCTCATCTCCGTGGACAGCGCGTCCACCGCGTCCGGCGCAGCGTCCGCGGTCAACCTCCTGATCAGCGACGGGGTCTTCGCCATCATCACGAACACCCCCTTCTTCTTCGCCGGTTACCAGGCGGCCTACAAGGCCGGGATCCCGGTCATCGGTGCCACCACCGACGGGCCCGAATGGGGTCAGCAGCCCTATACCAACATGTTCAACCTGCGCGGCGGGATGAACGCGGCGCACGTGGGGTTGGCCGACATCGGGTCGATCCCGTTCTTGAAGAGCATCGGGGTCAAGACGGTCGCCGGTCTGGCCATCGGCGCATCGCCGTCGTCGAAGCAGACCATCGTGGACTACAAGACGGCAGGGGCGCTGCACGGGATCTCCATGCCCTACGAGAACCTGACCCTGCCGTTCACGCCATTCGACGTCACGCCGCTGGTCCTCCAGGTCAAGGACTCGGGCGTCCAGGCTGTCGTGTGCTCGTGTGGGATCTCGACCTACCTCAACCTCATCACCGGCCTCAAGCAGGAGGGTGTGCACATCAAGGCGTTGGTGTTCGGCTCGGTCGACACATCGCTCACCGCATCGGCCGCGGCCGAGGCGGCATCACAGGGTGTCTACCTCTTCAGCGGGCTCCCCGCGCTCAACTCTTCGGCATCGTTGGTGTTCGAGCACCGGCTGAAGGCGGTCGATCCTGCCTACAAGGTCGGCACTTACACCAAGTTCGACACCGGCAACGCCTACTTCGGGGTGGGCCTGATCGACAAGGGGCTCCAACTGACCGGAAAGGCCGACCCCACGACGCAGGAGTTCATCAGCCACCTGAGCAAGCTGAAGAACTGGACGGCGGACGGCCTCTTCTCCAACCCGGTCAGCTACGACCACTTCGGGACATCTGAGCCGAAATACTGCGAATGGGTGGTCCAGGTGAAGGGCAAGGACTTCAAGATGACCAACGACGGGAAGCAGTACTGCCTGGCCACACCGGCCAGCCTGAAGTAGTCAGGACGGAGTCGGCGGCCCCTGGTGAGGGCGCCGGCCACGAGGGTGCCGTGGCGAGCAGCCGGTACGAGACATTGCACGTCCCGGTCAGCGGGGGTTCGCTCACGGTGGGTCGCTGGGGGTCGGGGCCGTCGGTGGTCCTCGCCGTGCACGGGCTCACCATCACGCACGTGCTGTTCCATGCCTTGGCCGACCAGCTGGGCGACGAGGTCACGTTGGTGGCACCCGATCTTCGGGGCCGGGGCGGGAGCAGCGAGGCCGGACCTCCGTACGGGATGGCAGCGCACGCCGAGGACGTGGCCACCGTTTTGGGGGTGGTCGCGGACCGCCCCGCCACCTTGGTCGGATACTCGACGGGGTCGTTCGTGGCGTCCCTGGCCGCCGGATTGCGCCCGGATCTGGCCCGGAGTCTCGTCCTCGTCGACGGCGGGTTCCCGCCGCCGCCCCATCCGGACGCCGATCGGTCGCGACAGCGAAGCGTGGACCACGTGACGGCGCGCCTGCGCACCCGTTTCGCGTCCGTGGAGGACTACCTGGCCATCTGGCGCCCCCAGGCAGGCTTCGTCGGGTGGTGGAACGACTACGTGGAGGAGCTCTTCGCTCACGAGCTCACCGGGTACCCCCCCGAGCTCCGCTCGAGTCTGCGTGAGGACGCCGTGGCGGCCGATGTGGCCACCTACGTGCGCACTGGCGAGGTCGAGTCGAGGCTGCGGAGCCTCGACCTCCCTGCCGTGTTGGTCCGGGCGGCCCGGAACATGGCGAACGAGGACACCCCGATCTGCTCCGACGCCCGGGTCGCCGAGTGGCGCGCCTTCGTGCCCGGCCTGAGTGACGTGGTCGTTCCGGACGTCAATCACTACTCCATCTTGTTGAGCGAGGGCGGAACCACGGCCGTCGCCGAGGTCGTGCGCCAGGCCGGCCACTAGGTTCGGATCCGAAGATCGTGGGCAATCCAGAGGATGAGGAGAGAGGAAGAGGCATGTACGAGATTCTGAAGGGAGTGCGCGTCGTCGAGGTCGGTTCCTTCGTCTTCATCCCGTTGGCCACTGCGGTTCTGGCCGACTGGGGTGCCGAGGTGATCAAGGTTGAGCATCCCAAGACGGGTGATCCCTATCGGGGACTGCGGACCGCCGGGATCACGGCCACGGTCGACGGCATCGACCTGGCCTTCCAGTACGCCAACCGCGGCAAGCGCTCCATCGGACTCGATCTGGCCAAGCCCGAGGCGCGCCAGGTGATGAACGAACTGGTTGGACAGGCCGACGTGTTCGTCACCAACCTGCGGCCCGGGGTCCGTTCCCGGCTCGGCCTCGACGTCGACGCCATGAGGGAGGCGAACCCGCAGATCATCTACGTCCGTGGTTCGGGTTACGGGCAGAAGGGTCCCTTGAGTGAGACGGCCGGGCTCGACGGCACGGCCTACTGGGCGCGCGGGGGAGTGGGTGGCGCGCTCGACGCCGCCGGGGTCCGAGTGGCCGTTGTCGCAGCGACCGGCCTTCGGGGACGTGATGGCCGCCATGACGCTGGCCGGCGGCATGGCAGCCGCGCTCTATCGCCGAGCGGCCGAAGGGGAGCCCTCGATCGTCGACGTCGCGCTGTTGAACGTCGGCATGTGGCAGGTCCAGCGCGACATCCTCAATGCGCAGGTCGACGGACCCAACCCGCCGCAGGTGACGATCACCCGGGCCCAGCGCAATCCGCTGACGGGGTCGTACCGGACGGGCGATGGGCGGTTCATCTCGCTGGCGGTGACCAATGCCGACGTGTACTGGAAGGAATTCTGCCAGGTGATCGGCCGTCCCGAGATCGTCGCGGACGAACGGTTCGCCAACATGGAGATCCGCCAGAAGCACGGCGAGGAATGCGTGGCGCTGCTCGACGAGGTGTTCGCGTCGAAGACGTTCGCCGAGTGGTGCGAGGCGTTCGCCGGCTTCTCGGGTGCGTGGGCGCCGGTGCAGAAGCCCTACGACGTCTACCAGGACGCGCAGGCGCGAGCCAACGGCTTCTTCACCGAGATCGAGACACCGAACAGGCCTCTCGAGGTCGTCTCGAGCCCGGTGACCTTCGATGACTTCGACGGCCCGCGTCGGATGTCCGCCGCACCAGAGGTCGGGCAGCACACCGAGGAGATCCTGCTCGAGCTCGGCCACTCCTGGGAGGACATCACTGCGCTCAAGGAGGCCGATGCCGTCAACTGAGCCGATGTCCGGAGTGATCGTCGACGCGCACGTCCACGTGGCGTGCCCCGACAGGTCCCGCTATCCCCGACAGCCCTCGGGCATGGGCAGCGAGTGGTGGAAGACCAGCGGTGGTCCCGACCAGCTGAAGCAGACGCTCGACGACAACGGCGTCGCCCAGGCGGTGATCGTGCACGCAGGGGGCCTCTACGGCACCGACTGCCGATGTGCCGCCGACGTGGTCGCCTCCGACCCTTCTCGCTTCGCTCTGGTGACCGGCCTCGACATGCACGGGCCCGATCCGGCGGCCGGCCTGCTGGCTGCCGTTGACGCCGGTGCCACGGGGGTCCGCGTGTCGGGTGTCGGGAAGGAGGCGCCCACCTGGCTCGGTGACGGCCGTGCCGCGGCCGTGTGGGCCGCGGCAGCCGACGCTGACGTGGTCATCGTGGCGAACCTGCGTCCCGAGCACCTGACCTCCTTGGCCATGCTGGGGACCGAGGTGCCAGAGGCACTGGTGGCTCTCGACCACTGCGGGTTCGTCCGCTACGGCGGCCAGGTCGGCAACGACGCCGATCTGATGCGACTTGCTGAGGTGCCCGGCGTGCACCTCAAGATCACTTCGCTCAACCTCGGCGGGCAGGACGCCGCAGAGTGGTTGGGGGGCCTGGTGAACGCCTTCGGCGCCAACCGCCTTTGCTGGGGGTCTGACTACCCTCAGATGCAGGAGCTCACCTATCCCGAGATGCGCCGGGTGTCCGAGGAGGCCGCCACCGCCCTGTCGGGCTCCGAGCGCGAGGCCTTCATGGCGTTGACGAGCCTCGGGCTGTGGTGGCGCTGAGGTGACCAGAACGAGCTACTCGGAGCCCCGCACCGAGTCCTCGATGCGCGCCAGTTGATCGGTGGACAGGGCGGGACGAGGTGCGTTGGCCGAGACGAAGGCTGCCCCCGGCGGGTCGACGGCCCAGTCCGGAGCCTCACCCCAGCGCTCGCCGTAGACCAGTTCGGAGATGGGTCGCCGACGGACCGGACCGTGATGCCCAACCGGCTTGCCGAGCGTGATCGTCCCCGCGATGAAGGCTCCTTCGGGCACCTCGAGCAGCTGGCGCAACTGCTCGTCGACGACGTAGTTGAATCCGGTGTAGACGCCGCCGTAGCCCAGGGCCCGCGCGGCCAGCAGTAGGTTCTGACAGGCCGGATAGACCGACGCTGCCTCGGGTCCCGCCCCCCGGGGCGCCCGCCCTCCCGCCGTCTCACCAGGTGGCGTCACCAAGGTGGGAACGACGCAGGGAAGGATCACCACCGGGATCCGCTCGAACCCGTCGACGAAACGCTGCATGGTCAACGTCATGCGAGCCTTGGGCGAATCGGCGACGGCCCCAGAGCCGCGGTCGTACCCCTCCCGGGCCCGCTTGACCTCCCACATTTGCCGAGCACCTTCGCCGAGCAGCCGCTTGGCCGACTGAGCGTGAGGACCGTCGGTGAGGACGACGAAACGAAAGGGTTGCCGGTTGGATCCGCTGGGCGCCCGTGTGGCGGCGAAGAGGATGGCGCGCAGGGCTTCGGGAGGCACCGGTTCGTCGCGGTAGCGGCGGATGGCCCTGGTCGTGGTGATCCCCTCGAGCAGGCCCACCGTGTCGGGGGAAGAGGTCTGGCGGCCAGCCCGCTGCCGGCCTCCGACGAGGGTTCTTTCGTGCTTCCCATGCCGTTCATCCTCCCGGTCGCCGGACCTTCTCGGCGACGCCCAGGTGTACCCGGCACGGCGGCGGCCCCGCAACCACGGGGTGCGAGGTCCTCGCTGCCGACCGCCGTGTCGGGTGTCGCTCATGCATGCGGTGCCGGTACGTCTCCGATCAAGCCGCGGACACCGAGGGTCCGACGTTCTGCGTGGTGCGGCCTCACGATCCATTGGATCGGAGGCGCCCGGATCCCACGGTGCCGATGCCGGCGGAGACTCGAGCCAGAGACCGCGGCAGAAACACGGTGCTACCGTGATCTTCCCGGCGGGTACGAATAGGTGCGGCACCGACGACAGGTGGTTCATGAGCAGCGCATCGACGTCCGCAGCACCTTCACGCTCGAGGGCCATCCGGGAATCGCTCGGCCATCCGATCGTCGATTGCGACGGCCACATGCTCGATATGCTCCCGGTGTTACTCGAGTTCCTCGATGAGGTCGGGGGCAGCGAGCTCGTCGACCGCCTCAAAGACAAGGCGATCTACCGCCTCGTCGTCCACCAGGAATTGCTGGCGACGACCGCAGCCCAGCGCCGACAGAACTGGCAGGTGTTCGACGCCTGGTGGGCATCGACGACGAAGACGCTGGACCGAGCGACCGTCCTGCTCCCTGGCCTCCTCGAGGAGCGCATGGGCGAGCTGGGGCTCGATATGACGGTGCTCCACCCGAGCGAGAGCGGGATCGTGTCCGCGCTTCACGAAGAGGACCTGAGGCTCGCGGGGTGCCGGGCCCACAACCGGATGGTTGCCGAACTGTTCCGGGACCACCCCTCGATCCTGCCGGTCGCGCTCATCCCAATGCGGACCCCTCGTGAGGCCGTCGCCGAGCTCCAGCATGCGGTCGGTGAGCTGGGCCTGAAGGCCGTGAACATGGGGGGCGCGTTCCTCGGCACATTGCCGGGACCAAAGAGGAGCCCTTGGCCGCCACCCCGCATGCCACCCGGCCGGAGGTGTTCGGCATCGACAGTGAATACGATTACGACTCCGTCTGGGCCACCTGCCGGGAGCTCGGCGTGGCACCGGCCTTCCACGGCAAAGTGCAGCGCCAGTCGATCTCCAGCTACGTCTACAACCACATCGGCGCGTTCGGCGCGGGCGGGGAGGCGATCTGCAAGGCTCTGTTCCTCGGTGGCGTCACCCGACGGTTCCCGGATGTCAACTTCGCCTTTCTGGAGGGCGGTGTCGCCTGGGCCAGCAGCCTGTTGTCGGACCTCGTCTCGCACTGGGAGAAGCGCGGCGCCGATGCGATCGAGCAGCTCGACCCGGCCGGCATCGACGTCGAGCAGTACCTGGCGCTGGTCGACCGGTATGGCGAGGAGCGCCAACGGCGAAGTCGGCCGAATATCGAGTCGTACCTTGGCATCACGCCGTCCCGCCCCGAGCGCCTCGACGAGTTCGAGGCTTGCGAGATCGGGGGCCGTGACGATCTCTATGACCTGTTCGTGCCCCCGTTCTTCTTCGGCTGCGAGGCCGACGCTCCGCTGAACTCACTGGCGTTCAACCAGAAGGTGAACCCCTTCGGAGCCAAGCTGCAGGCGATGCTCGGCTCGGACCTTGGTCACTGGGATGTGCCTGACTTCCGAGGTGTCGTCGCCGAGGCCTATGAGCTCGTTGAGCACGGGCTCATGACAGAGGAAGACCTTCGAGCATTCAGCTTCGAGAACCCGGTGCGCTTTTTTGGTGGCATGAACGCGTCGTTCTTCCACGGCACCACCATCGAGGCGGAGGCGGCGGCCGTTCTCGCCGCCTCACCCGCCCAGATCCGCTTCGCTGCACGGTAAAGAACGACAGGGAGACGCCACCGGTGGATCTCAGGTCTCGAGGTCGAGGACCGCATCTGCGAGCCAGGCCAACTCATTCTCCCAAGAGTCGACCGGAGCGACGCGTCTGAGCGAGAATTTGCACAGGCCCACCGCGGTCAAATCCTTGACGACCACTCGCAGTGCCTCCCCGCCCACGGCGGCCGGGCTCTCCGGCAAGGCACCGGTCTGATCGAGGTCCTGGGGGCCGCGGGCGTAGGCGATCGTCATGCCGAAATGCTCCGAGTTGAATGTCCGTCCTGCATCGGCGGCGGAGGCCAAGATCCGCTCCTTGGCCTCCTCGGCCTGGGCCGGGCTCATTCCCCCGCCTCGCCATCCGTCGGCCAGCCGACCGGCGCGCGACAGTGCACCCGGACCGCGACCGGCGAGCCAGATCTGAAGAGGCTGTTGCAGGGGAAGGTACGGGAGCGTGGCCGGGGCGGGACCGTGGGCGTCACCGGCTCCGGTCGGCAGTCCAGCCCACAAGGCTCGCAGCTGGGGGATAAGCCCGTCGAGCAGCGCTCCGCCATTGAGGCCTTCGATTCCCAGGGCCTCGCGTTCTCCCGGCTGGTTCAACCCGGGCACGAACATCAGCCTCAGTCGTCCTCCGCTGAGACGGTCCAATTGGGCCAACTGCCTGCCCAGCACGTATGGGGTGTACCCGAACGGCACCAGCGTGATGCCCAACTTGATCCGTTTGGTCCATGCCGCAGCCATGGCAACCGAGAGCAGGGGATCGGTGGAGGGCAGGACGCCGAGGTCGGAGAACCACACTGTGTCGAAGTTGAGCCGCTCGGCGGTGGTCACCAGGACCTCCAACTGTCCGGCGTCCGGGGCGCGGGCACCGGCAGAGACGGCGAACCGGATCTTCACCAGCTCAGCCTTTAGAAGCGGTCGGCCGTTTGGTCGACGACGTCGTGGTTCTGGCGACCGGCGAAGACCCGCCAGAACTCCCTCGACCCCAATGGGCTGCCGAGGCCGGCTGCTGGGAGCATGGAGTCAGTCTCGTCGTCCGTTGAGCTTGGCGTTCGAAGCCGCATTGGCTACGAGCTCGGTGACGACCTCCGACAGCTCGATCGGGTCCCAGCGCCCGTCCTTGTCGACTGCCGGTCCCTCGACCCAACCCTCCGCCACGCCCAGGTGGCCGCCCATGACGTTGAAGACCCGCCCAGTGACATGGCTCGATTCGTTGCTGCCCAACCAGACGGCGAGCGGGGCGATGTTGTCCGGCGTTGAGGGGTCCCAGTCGCCTCTTTGCGGTTCGTCTCTCTGTGGCCCCATGCCGACCCCCTGCGTCATCCGGGTGAGCGCTCCGGGTGCGATGGCATTGACGGTGACGCCGTACCGGTCCAGCTCCATCGCCGCGATCACCGTGAAGGCGGCGATGCCCGCTTTCGCCGTCCCGTAGTTGATCTGACCAACGTTGCCGTAAATACCCGACGGTGAGGTCGTGTTGACGATGCGAGCGTCGTTGTCGACGCCAGCCTTCGACCTCTCCCTCCAGTACGTAACGGCAGCATGGGTGGGGGCGAACGTTCCCCGCAGGTGCACCCGGATCACTGCATCCCACTCGTCGGCAGTCATGTTGACGAGCATGCGGTCGCGCAAGATGCCCGCGTTGTTGACCAGTGTGTCGAAGTGACCGAAGGTGTCGATCGCCGTGCGCACCATCCGGGCTGCGCCCTCCACGTCGGACGCGTCGTCGCTGTTCGCCACGGCGTCACCTCCCAGGGCGCGGATCTCCTCGACGACGTCGGCGGCGGGACCTGATGAAGGGTGTGTCCCATCGACGGCGACGCCAAGGTCGTTGACCACCACTTTGGCCCCTTGGCGGGCGAATTCGAGAGCGTGCTCACGTCCGATGCCACGACCCGCTCCCGACACGACGACGACCCGTCCCTCACAGATTCCAGTCATGAGTTCACTGTGCCGCACTTCGGAGCCTCGGTGCCAGCGGACCACGTCGGGATGCTACCGACAAAATGGTTGACTCAGTCAGCATCTAAGAATAGTGTCCCAAACGGGGAATTTTGCTTGCATCACGAGGCGACGGCATGAAGTGACGGCATCACGGGGGAGAAGCCTTGTCCACGATGACGGCGGGTTGGCACGCGGGTCGTATTGCCGGCGCGCTCCGCTCCCGCGGCATGAGATGCAGGGGCGACGTCGTGATCCTCATGGAGAACAACCGGGCGTATCTCGAGACCGCGTGGTCGGGGCAGCGTTCGCGCGTGTCCTATACCGCGATCAACTTGCACCCTCACCCGCGGAAGGGCGACAGATACTCGACGACGGCAGCGCTCCAGCCGTGATCGCCTCTGGCGAACTGGCTGATGTGGTTGCCGGTTTGGATCTGTCCCGCATCTCCGTCAGGGTCGCTGCGGCGGGGGACGCGCCCGACCGATGTGCGGGGGATCTTCCCCAACGACGGCTCGGTCCCGCGGCTCATCACCGCGGCGTTGATTGTCAACGCTGTCGAGCTGTTTCGCCGAATCGAACGTCACATACGTCAGGCAGCGTCGCGTGCTTGACTTATAATCTGACAAGGGTTACCTTGCTCACGGTGGTGCGGGAATACTGCATTTGGAAACCTGAATCGCCCGGTGTTCGTTTCCGCTCTCCGCACGTTCGCTGTCCAGCTCCAAGCAGTTTCAGGAGATCGACACGTACCCAGACCGGAACGAGACATCGAAGAGGGGTGGAGTGAGCACAAGCACGACCACAGTGAGAGCAGGTAGTGATGCCGAGCACACGAAGGACGAGCTGATCGATGCCGACGGCCATGTGATCGAAGACATGCGGGGCATCCTCGAGCGGTTAGAGGGGCCGTACCGTGAACTGCGAGAGCAGACATTGCACGGTGGGGCGGGCGAACCCGCCAATCTCTTTCCACCGCTCGGATTTCTGAACAACATGCCGTATGTGACGACCGCGATGCTCGACCGTAAACCCGCCGAACACGGCTTGGACCCCGCTTCGTGGGAGTACTTCCTCGACGCGGTTGGAATCGAACGCACGGTGCTCTATCCGACGCTCGCGACGACCATCGGCCGTGCACGGGATCTCGAGTATTCGATTGCGCTGAGTCGCGCCTACAACGACTGGATGGCCGATACCTACGTCCGCCATCCCTCTGGGAAGTTCCAGGCCGCCGCGCTCCTGCCCATGCAAGTCCCCTCAGAAGCGGTCGCGGAGCTGCGACGAGCCGTTGGAGAGCTTGGGTTCTGTTCGGCCGTCATACCATCGCACGGGTTGCCGAACCATCTCGGAAGTGAGCAGTTCTTCCCGGTTTACCAGGCTGCTCAAGAACTCGATGTCCCGCTCGCATTCCATGGCGACGGCCACGATGGTATGGGCTTCGACGACTTGAACGTCTACGCACCGATCCACGCTCTTGGTCATCCAATCTCACTTCTCATCACCTTGGGCGGAATGCTCTTCAACGGGGTGTTTGAACTGTTTCCAGGGCTTCGAGTGGCGTACCTCGAGGGTGGATCAGCCTGGATCCTCATGGCGGCCGAGCGGTTCACCGAGTCTTTCAAGGCCCTGCAACCGGTCCAATCGAAGCGAGTGCTCAAGCTCGAGACGGGTACCTCAGTGCTCGACTACCTGCGCCGTCTGATGGCGCAGGGCCGCATCGTCTTGGGATGCGAAGGGGGTGAGCGTTATCTCGCCACCGCGATCAAGGACTTCGGGTGCCAGCCCTTCATGTACTCCTCAGACTTTCCCCATGAAGTCAGCGTGGCGTCTTGCCAGCACGAGCTCGAAGAGCTCAATGACCTTGAGATAGACGAGGAGTCGAAGCGCCTGTTGCGAGGCGGAACGGCTCGGACGTTCTATCGACTGTAAGTCGTACGCAGTAGTTCAGCCCGAATCAGGCACAATCAAACGACACCAGAGGTGAAAATGGTTGCCTTGAGCGACATATCCCAATTTGCGAGCGCCGATAGTCCGGTTGTCCCTCCTGAGGGTCAACTTCAGCCGAATAGCGTCATCCATATAGATGATCTTCCTTGGATCGGATGGATAAACCCAAACACGGGTGAGCCCGACCCGTACATCTTCTCTAAAGTGGTCGTTGATCCACAATCTAGGAACTCGGCAGCTCTCGTTCGGATGGAACCTGGCTATCAAGGCACTGCGCATTGGCATCTCTCCGATACGCTTTACATCCCACGCTCGGGGGAAATGCACTTGGAAGGCGAGGGGGTTTACAAGGTGGGCGACGTTCGATGGGTGAGGGGCGGCACACCGTACAGTCCCGAGTTGCCGGGCAAAGAACCCGTGGAATTCTTCTTGATCAGCTTCGGCCCGTCGGGGCGATTCGATGCGGAGAAGTACCCCGCACCGAGACGCGCCAGGTAACGACGGTGCCGGCGCGCACTTCCATTGTGCGCACTTGACCCCAGTCATCAGACTCGAAGACAGCCCGAGCAAGCGAACAACAACGGTCCAACAAGGAGAGCGCCAATGGTGACACGTCTCGACGATGTCCCCAAGGAACTGGTCGTCGACTTCGACGTGGAGGACGAAGGAATTGTCGAGTCCGTGCACGAGCGGCTCGCGGCCATACAGAACAGCACGGGAATTGCGTACTGTCCTGCCCACGGCGGTTACTGGCTCGTCACGAACTACGACGACGTCCATGAGGTGATCCGTAATGACGACGTCTTCTCGGCCGTGGAGACCGCACTGACGTCCGAGTACGACCACCGGCCGATCCCGGTGCAGTATGACCCGCCCGAGCACACCGCATACCGGCAGCTGCTCAATCCCGTATTCAGCCCGGCTCGGATGAAGGCCTTGGAGGAGCCGATCCGCAAGACCGCGAACAAACTCATCGACCGCTTCGCACGGGACGGGTCCTGCGAGTTTGTCTCGTCCTTCGCTCACCCGCTCCCCACCACGACGTTTCTCTCGCTGATGGGATGGCCGGCAGAAGACGAGCCGAGGCTCTCCCGCTGGAGCGAAGACCTCATCGTCGGGAAGCCGGGAACGACTGAGGACGAGAACCTCCGATTCCGAATGGCTGCCAGGGACGAGGTCCACGAATACTTCAATGAGACAATCGCGGAGCGCCGCCGGAACCCCGACGTCGATGATGTCACGGGGTACCTGCTACGGGCGCGCTACGCAGGTGAACGACTGCTCACCGACGACGAGTTGCTCCGCATTCTGGGACTCTTGATGGTCGCAGGACTTCACACTGTCCGCGGGATCATGGGCTACGGCATGATCTACCTCAGCGAGAACCCGACCGAGCGCAAGCGCATGATCGACGACCCTTCCCTGATCCCAGCCGTCGAAGAACTCCTGCGCCTTGGTGTAGGGACCACACCGGGCCGCGTTGTCGTCAAGCCGGTGACGTTGCACGGCGTGACGCTTCAGCCGGGCGATCGGGTTCTCGCCTTCCTCTCGGCCGCAAACCGCGATCCCTCCCAGTTCGCGTGCCCGGGCCAACTTCAGGTTGACCGGCCCCAAAACCGACACCTGACCTTTGCAACCGGCCGTCACCGCTGCCTCGGATCGCACCTGGCCCGAGTCGAGCTGGCCATCGCATTCGAGGAGATCCTCCGGAGGATTCCGGACTTCCGTGTGAGTCCTGACAAGCCCCCCAAGTTTCACCATAGCCAGGTCCGCGGCATCCGCGAGCTTCATCTCACGTTCACTCCTGAAGCGAGCTGAGGGGGGACGTCAGGCCCCGAGCGGAGTGTCGACCCCCGTCAGCATTGGTCCTACCATCGAAGAGATAGGTCGGCCTTACGACGTCGTACCAGCCTTTGATTCGGGTGTGCAGCTCAGCGTGGCATGTTCCGGGAACGAGAGGGGGATCGAGTGAGTGATGAATCTGGGTCTGAGCTCGAGGCGGAGCTGGCCGAACTGCGAGCCCGAGTTCAGGCACTTGAAGACGACAGAGCGATTCGGAGCCTGCTCGCGGGTATGGGCACACGGCTGACACCGGGGACCTCGATGGATTTGTGGACCTTTACACATCCGACGCCGTGATCGACTTGCCCGCAATTTCCGCCGAAGAGGCAGATCTCTCCGGCGCGACGGTCACCGAGGGACGGATGGCCTGGAAGGGTAAGGACGGTATCCGTCGGTACACGGCGATGTTGCCCGACCATCTCCGAATGCATCTCCAGGACAACGTGGTGACGCACATCGATGGAGACGAGGGCGTCGCTCATGCTTACCAGGTGTCCTTGACCAAGAAGGACGGTGTGACGAGCATTGTCGGCGCGAGCAACAATCGGTGGCAGTTCAAGAAGATTGATGGTCACTGGCTGATGAAGGAGCGACGTGCCGCGTACTTGGGCGACGACTACTACTTCGGCAATCTTCACGCTTTACCGGAGTGAATGAACTCTCCAGCGTGCTCCTGGGAGAACCATATCTGACTAACTGAAAAGCAGTTGACAGATAATCTGGTGCCATCTAATTTTGCGACTCGCAAGGGGGGCAATGTGACTGTTCGTCACATGATGCGGTTCATTGCCGTAGTGAGACTCGGTAGTCGGCGTCCATTCGCGCTCTCCAGAGCCGTCCAGGTGAGGTAATGACGCGATGGGAATGACATTGGTTGAGAAGATCCTTTCGCGCCATTCTGGATCGCGCGACGTTCGACCCGGGGACGTCGTCGTCGTCGATGTCGACGTTGCCGCCTACCACGAGTGGTTTCCACCGCGTTCGCTCGTGTCCAAGACCTTGCGGCCAGATCTCACGCGCATATTCGACGTGGAACGACTGGTCCTCCTCCACGATCACGAAGTTCCGTCTCCCACCGTCAATGCTGCCAACGCAGCCAAGCAGATGCGGGAATCTGCAGAGCTGGTCGGTGTGCGCCACTACTATCCGATTGGTCGCCACGGCATCGTCCATGTACTCCTGGCCGAAGAAGGTCTCGCGTTGCCGGGAACAATCTTGGCCAACATGGACTCTCATGCATGCTCGTCGGGTGCCCTGAACTGCCTGGCCCGCGGCATAGGCGGGCTGGAGATGCTCTATGTCTTGTTCAAGGGTCAGACCTGGTACCTCGTCGGTCCAACGACGAGAGTGAACCTGGAAGGGGAGCTCCCAGAACGGGTGTATCCGAGGGATGTCATTCACTACATTCCAGGTCGGTATGGAGACTTCGCGGGCCGGAACCTGGAATGGTGCGGCGAGGGACTATCGAACATCGATATGGATGGACGCCTCACGATGGCGACAATCTCGGCGGAACTGTCGGTGGAGTTCTCTCTGTTCCCATATGACAGTGTGCTCGAGGCTTATGTCCAAACCCGAGCCAAGTGGCCCTATGAGCCAGCGTTTCCCGATAGCGACGCGGAGTATGAGCAGGTAATCAACGTTGATTTGTCATCATTGGAACCCCAGGTGGTTCTTCCCGGCAAGGTTGCCAACAACGTAAGACCGGCACGAGAACTGGCGGGCCAGAGGGTGGACCAGGCATTCATCGGGTCCTGCGCCAATGGCCGTTTGAGCGATTTCGCCATCGCGGCTGAGATCGTGAAGGGCCGCAGCGTCGCGCCCGGGACGCGGTTCATTGTGACACCGGGGAGCCAGGCAATCCTCAAGGAGGCGGTCCGTGCGGGCTACGTCGAAACCCTGCTCGAGGCAGGAGCCGTGGTGACTCCTTCGACCTGCGGAGCCTGCTATGGCGCGCACATGGGGGTCCTAGGCGACGGCGAAGTCTGCATTACCGCTTCCACCCGGAACTTCCAAGGGCGTATGGGTAGCGCCACGGCGAGCATCTTCATGGGGTCGCCTGCAACTGTGGCCTCATCGGCGGTCACGGGCGTCATTACGGATCCTCGGGACCTCGATTAGCGAGTGCAAAGGATGAAGGCTCATGGCTGACATTGTCAAGGGTAGGGTTTGGAAGTTCGGTGACGACATCAACACTGACCTGATCCATCCTGGCTTTGCACTCCATTTGCCGCTGGACGAAGTGCCCCAGCACTGTTTTTCGGCGAACCGCCCCGGCTGGGTGAACGAGGTCCGTCCCGGGGACGTCCTCGTCGCCGGCCGAAACTTCGGCGTAGGCTCGGGTCGTCCCATCGGTGTCATCTTTCAGAAATTGGGTCTGAGTGGGGTTGTGGCGGATTCCTTCAACGGCTTGGGGCTGCGGAATTGCGTCAATGCAGGCCTTCCGGTCCTGCCCTGTCCCGGCATCACGAGCTTCGTCGAAGAGGGCGACATTCTCGAAGCCAATTGGCGTAACGGCGAGGTGCGCAACCTCACAAAGGGGACAACCCTCGAAGGAGTTCCACTCCCCAAGGCCCTCCAGGACATCTTGGAAGCTGGAGGTGTCGAAGCAATGTTGTACCAACAAGGATATCTGGTTGATGCCGTGAACTCCTAAGGGAGTCCTGATCTATGGAAGGAATGCTTTGAACATGTACTTGACTTTCGATTCGGTGGAACACTTCGACAGTGTCGACAATTCGGTCCTCCCGCCGGAAGGGTCGTTACCGCCGAACTCGGTCATCCATCTCGACGACCTGCCTTGGCACGGATGGATCGATCCGCGAACAAACGAGCGAGCCCCCGGCATGTACTCCAAGGCGGTCGTCGATCCACGGTCCCGAAACTCGGCCGCCCTGGTGCACATGCAACCTGAGTACTCCGGAGGGTCTCACTGGCACCCCTCGGACACCTTGTACGTCATCCGCTCGGGCGAGCTTCACCTCGAAGGTGAGGGCATCTATCGCCCAGGGGACGTCCGATGGGTGAGGGGCGGGACCGGCTATGCACCAGAAGCATCGGGATCGGAGCCCATGGAGATGTTCGTCATCAGCTTCGGGCCCGGGGGACGGTTCGACGCCGACAAGGTCCCGCCGCCGCAGGGCTGGGCCAGGGGTCTCGACAGGCACTGAGCGCCTTCCGCAGCTTTGATTCGGAGAGGTTCTGCACCCGAGGGGACTCGGCTGCTCGTCGATTGCCTCTCCTCGCCTGTGCGGCAGAGCGCCGGAGTGGATCGCGCGTGGGGACCTCCTCACCGTGGCGTTGGGGTGGTCATGGTCGGATTGGACGGCACGGTCGTGTTGACCGGACCCCGATTGTCGAGCCGGCTGCTCTGCGAGCTGTAGCTGCTGTCGGTTGAGCCACCGTTCGACGAACCCGACCGGGGTGAGCCGCCGCTGCAATTGTCAGGTGAGGAGCGGAACGAGCGCCTGTTTCAGCACGGTCGCCAGGTACTGGCTGTACACGATGGACACGTGATCTGTGTCGGCGTAGACGAGCAGATTTTGGATGATCGGAGGGCAGCCGTTGTTGAGACAGAACCACTGCACGGTCGGAATCAGCTTGGCGCCGGCGGCAGCGGCCCCTTGTTGGTCCCGGGCCAATGCGGCGCCGTATTGGTTCGCACCGGTGGCAGCGGGATTGTAGGTGAAGGAGCATTTCTGGATCGCTTGGGGGTACGCGGCCAGGCAGGCGGGCACCGGGTGAGGAAGGTGCGGACCGGTTCCGAGCAGGAGGCGGATCGTGCCCGGAGAGTTGGCGGTCATCTCGTTGAATGCGGTCGTGATGCCCTGGACCCACGACGGATCAGCCGCTGGGCCCCACGAGGGAGTGCCATTCGCAGCGAGGATTGCGACGGGATGTTGCGCCTGCACCGCGGCGGGCAGGTTCGTGTGCCATTGCTGGCACGCCTGGGACGACGGGGTCGGTGCGCCCGTCGCGGCGACGAATGGGGTGATGCACCCTGCAAACTCGAATGCGGCGATGCGGTACCCGATGCTCTTGCCGACGATGTTCAGAGCGGGGATCCAGTTCCCGACGTACGAGTCTCCGAAAATGACGATCGTACGGCTCGCCTTCGTCGCTCCGTAGATGCAGGGCTGTGGATTCGAGACCTCGTTGGGGAAGTTGTAGGGATCGCAACCGGCCTTGAGGAAACTGGTTCCCTGAAGCGAGTTTGGGTCATCTTGGATGATGTCGAGGTAGTTCGGAGTGAGCTCGTTCGGATTCCCAAGCGAGATGGCGTGTGTCTTGAGGGCGGTGCGGATAGCTGCCGCGACGGCGCTGTTCGAGGCGGCCGGTTTCGTCTGAGCGGCCGCAGCGCCGGCGGTGACGAACGTGAGCGCCGCAACGATGCCGGTCGAAAGCAGTGCGAGCATGGTGCGGCGACGTTCCCTGGACGAGTGGCCGGGACGGTGATTCACGATCAGCTCCAGTCTTGTGTTGCCCATCGAATTCCCAAAGGGACTCGAGAGCGCCCCCTTGTGAATGAAGGGAGATGAACCATGGAAGGGTCGACGCCTTCGCATCGACCCCAGTGGTCCTTCATCGCCAAGAGCGCCGCCGAGAGGGTGAGGAGCACGTCAAACGTGAACCCGTCCACCCTCTTATGCTCGGCCGATTATACCCTTGGCTTGACAGTAATGGGATCCGGACGTCCCGGTCGGTGCTCGGCTCATTTGGGGAATCGGGCATAGTTTCCGCTCAAACGCTCGCTCATTGTGGGCGATACAAGATCATCTCGGGTGACCGGGCCATTCCGTGCGGCGGGAGCCCTGAGTGCCGTGTCACCAATGGAGGGCCCCGACCCACGAGGGAGGAGGCTGGTGAGCAGAGGGACCCATCATGTCGAAGACAACCGAATGGCCGACTGAGGTCTTCGACAATCCCGTCCACCCGCCTGCGGACTCTCCTGGTGGTCAAGAGATCCGGTTCCGCCCCGATGTGGAAGGACTGCGAGCGGTGGCGGTGTTCACGGTCGTCCTGTTTCATGCCGGCGTCAGCTGGATGCAAGGGGGGTACGTCGGGGTCGACGTCTTCTTCGTGATCTCGGGGTTCCTCATCACCGGTCTGATCCTTCGCGAGCACGAAGTGCGCGATCGGATCTCGCTCTCCGGGTTCTACGCGCGCCGGGCACGCAGAATCCTCCCGGCGGCGATGCTCGTCATCGTCCTGACCGTGCTGGCGTCGTACTACATAGAGAACTTCGTGCAGTACGCCAGAGCCGCGCAGGACGGGCGGTGGGCAGCCCTGTTCGCGGCGAACATCCACTTCGCCCTGGTTGGTCACGGCTATTTCCAACAGTCGGTGGCTCCCTCCCCGTTGGAGCACTACTGGTCTCTGGGCGTCGAAGAGCAGTTCTACCTGGTGTGGCCCGGCCTCATCCTTCTCATCGGTGCCATGTTCACCCGGATCTCCCTGCGGTGGCGCGTCACCGCGTTTGCCGCCGCCGCCACCGCTGCCTCATTCGTGTGGTCGGAGATTCAGACATCCTCCAATCCCACCTGGGCGTATTTCTCGCCATTGACCCGAGGATGGGAGCTGGGGATCGGGGCTCTCGCTGCGGCGCTGCTCCCGCAACTTCGGAGACTGCCAAAGTCGGCCGGCATGGCGCTGGCGTACGGCGGGCTCGGCGCCATCGCCATCAGCGCACTGTGGTACACGGCCGCCACGCCCTTTCCGGGGACCGCGGCTCTCCTTCCCGTTCTCGGCGCCACCGCCGTGATTGTCGGAGGCACCTCGGGTGGGGGAGCGCGCCATCTCTTGGGCCTACGCCCCGTGCGGTCCGTCGGTCGTGTCTCCTTTGGTTGGTACCTCCTGCACTACCCGCCCATGATCCTCCTGACGGGCGCGCTCTGGACCCACCCGCTCTCCGTGGAGGAGAACCTGATCATCGCCGCGGTGACCCTCGTCATCGCCTACGGCATGTACGCCGTGGTCGAGACGCCGATCCGTCGCTCCGCGGCCCTGGCGTACCGGCCCTGGCTCAGCATCGGGATCGGAGTGACGCTCGTCCTCGGAGCCTTCTTGTTCTGCCTCCTGTTGCATCCGAGCATTCACTCACTGTGGTTCAGCTAGCAGACGGGAAGCCTTTCTGGCAGACGATCTGTGTTGATCGCCGCTGCTGCTACCTCTCTCGAATACGGCCTCCCGAGAAGTGGCTGACCGCGTGAAGCGTCGAACTCAAGAGCCTTGGGGATTGACAAGCCCGGAAGATCCGAAAGCAATCGGAGCGACAACCCATGCGCCACTGTCTCCTTGTGTTGCCACGATGACGCAGAGGTGAGTGCATGTCTGAAGCTGGCCAGTGCCGTGATCGGTCCCGGCGGCACTCTGGTGGACTGTGAACGTTGCTGATCCCGATCTATTGCTCCGAGTGAAGAGAAATGGCATGACGGCTCGCCGAGCGGCACAGCCCTGAGCCGTGGCGTCTTCTGCATGGTCACATTCGGACAGGAACAACTTCTGGTTCATTCCGAACCCACTCGCCGCAACTGTGACGTTCTGACCATCACTCAGACCCGTATCGGGCGAGACGGAGATCTTCGGATCAGTCACGGCTCTGGCTGGTCCAAGCCGAGGTGGCCCGCATGGCCAAAGAGAGCCCGCCGTCCTCGATGAGGCTGTCGAGAGAACAATCTTGTATCCGCGAACCTCTCCAGGGCGGAACAGCTTCAGCGACCGCGGGATAGTCGACCCAAGGTGGTCCGTCTTGACCGTGCCCACGACGTACCCGCGGACGGTGTTGTTCACCCAGTTGACGTAGACGAGCGTGTTACGGGCCAGCCCCTTCGCCGCGACACGCATCGTCGCACTGCCGTCATGAGATCGATACTGGACAACTCCGCGCAGAGGCGGTTGGGCGCAGAAGTCCTCGCTTCCGCCGAAGCCGGATTGGACGGGAGTTGCGAGGTGATTCGATGAGGCTGGCGTCGCACCCGCGTCGGCGAATCCTCCGATCCACGGAACCATCAGGGCGCACAAGAGGGCACCCAACCGCAAACTCGCACGCACCCGTAGTGCCATCAATCGGAGGCTACTTGTCATCGTTCAGCCATTGCGTGAGGTGATTCGCACAGTGCCGCGGTTGCCAAGAGTGTGCCACCCAGCGGCAATGGTCGGAGAGCTCGCGCGACATTTCGGGAACGGACCCACGATCGGGCAATCGCGGATAAGAAGAGGGGCATGGGAAGAGCGCCCCCAATACCATTGCCACCCAACTGTGACAGTCGGGCTCGTGTGAACGGGGAATCCACGATGTACGAACAGGCACCCGCGCCAACATCGCTTGGGATCGATGAAGGGGTGAGCGAGGCCGCTTCGACGGAATCGGACGTTACCGAGGTGATGGAGTCCAGAGGTCGCTTCCGCGTCTACCTCGGCGCCGCGCCAGGGGTTGGGAAGACCTTCGCGATGTTGAGCGAGGGCCAGCGGCGGCGGGAGGACGGAATCGACATCGTGGTCGGCTACGCCGAATGTCACGGCCGGCCTGCCACTGAAGCGCTGCTCGACGGGCTTGAGATCGTCCCGTACCGCGATGTTGCCTATCGAGGCACGCACTTTCAGGAGATGGATTTCGACGCAGTCCTCGTGCGAAAGCCGAGACTCGTCCTTGTCGATGAGCTCGCACACACAATCGTGGCCCGCACCGGGAAATACACGAAGCGCTGGCAGGAGGTGCTCGAACTTCTTGAGGCCGGGATCAACGTCATCACGACAGTCAACATCCAGCACCTCGAGAGCATTGCGGACGCAGTTGAACAGTTGACGGGAACGCCTGTGCACGAACGCGTGCCGGATTCGGTGGTGCGCAGAGCCGACCAGATAGAGCTGGTCGACTCCTCTCCTGAGGAGCTCCGCCGGAGAATGATCGACGGCAAGCTCTACTCACCTCAGATGGTTCCACAGGCTCTCGACCACTTCTTCCGGTCTGAGAACCTCATCGCGCTTCGTGAGCTCGCGTTCCGCTTCCTCGCCGACGAGCCAGAAGAGGAGCTGCGAGAATTCCTGAGCCGTCGCGAGCGCGGAGCAGCATGGGAACCAAGCGAGCGCATCATGGTGGCGGTGACGGGCGCGCCCGGCACCCAAGCGGTGTTGCGTCGCGCCAGCGCGAATCGCCGCCAGACTCCAGGGCGAGCTCCATGTTGTCCATGTTGTGAGCGGCAATGGCGTGGCCCGCTCCGAGGGTGATTCCCTCGACACCGTGCGTCGTGTGGCCACTGAGGTCGGGGCGCGCTGGGTCGAGTTACGAGGCGACGACGTTGCGCAGACGATCATAGAGTTCGCGCGCGACGCGCGGATTACCCAGGTCGTGCTCGGTTCGCGTCAACACAGCCGATGGTGGAAGATGCTACGCGGTGGATCGACTGCTCAGAGAGTCCAGCAGATGGCCGTCGCCGCCGGGATAGACGTGCACATCATCGTGAGACGCGAGGTGCCACAAGAAGCGGGCGAGATCGCGACAGGGGGCGACGACGTCAGATACCGCGGCTGAGTCAAGAGTGCCCGACGGCACTGTCTCAAGGGATCTTCACGAGGTTGTGGTTGGAAATCCCGAGACGAGTCCAGACCAGACTCGGGCACAAGTGATTCCGTCGATGCGGGTGCGGCTCCAATCGAAGTCACCGTTCAAGCGGCTGAGCCGGTCCTCGCCGGCGGATTGGGTCCCGCAGGACGAAGTACCGCTTCCACCCGCAACTGCGAGCAAGCGACGCCCGATCCGGCGATCGGCGTGAGCCTGCGGGTGCTCGCGATCGTAAGTGGCTGCCAAAGACAACGCGCAGAAGTAGTGCATACGTGCCGGTTCCGAGCACTGCCAGGTTGCCCCCTATCGCCGTACATGAAGGGGCGGGGCCGGATCAAGAGCCTTTTTCTGTCGATCGTTCCTGATCCACCCATCGGCGTCCTGCACGAGAGCGCGCGCCAGCGAGACGTCGGGGTCAACGTCGGGCGATGCCCGCCGAAGGCTTGGCGTTGACGCCGGCGGCGAGCGGCGCATCCTGTCCGAGGACGCCTATGTGGTGCTGCGAGTTCCCATCACTGCTTGGGTTCTGTCACGCTCCCGTGGGCAGCCAGCCATTCATTCGTCGATCTCCGCACATGATGGGGTTCGGCCACGTCCCGACGGGCTCAATCAGAAACGACGGCCACACCGGAGTCGGTGGGCCACGGCGATAGTCGAGCTCGCGTCGGTCCGTGGCCGAGACTCAAGCGGCGGCCTCGAGGCATCGGACCTCCCCGTCGCGCATTGCGTAGAAAGCGAGGGTGAGCAGCTTGCGGGCGACGGCCACGCGGGCCTTGTACTTGCCGGCGTGCTCGGCGATGCGCTTGTAGTCGGCGCGTAGCTTCTCGTTACCCTTGGCCCGGTAGTTGCCCACGGCCTCGATGGCCGCCCAGCGCACCAGCGGTGAGCCCTGCTTGGTGATCTCTCCGCGGTGGACGACCTCGTCGGACTCGCGGTGCTTGGGCGTGAGCCCGGCCCAGCTGCAGAGCTTCTTGGCCGAGCTGAAGCGGGTGATGTCACCGATCTCGGCCACGAAGATGGCCCCGATGACCTTGCCGACTCCGGGCAAGGTGAGCAGGGCCTGATACCCGGGGTCGGCCTTGAGCTGGGCATGGATGTGCGCGTCGAGCTCGGCGATGGCCGTCTCGTAGACGTCGAGCAGGGTGCGCAGCGAGTCGAGGCGCATGGCGTAGGCCTCGGGCAGCTCGAGACGGTCGAGTTGGGCTTGGCCGGTCGGCCCCCACAGCTCGCCGACGACGGGCAGGATCCCGTTCTTGGCCATGACCCCGTGGATCTGGGCCTTGGCACTGGTGCGGTGGCGGATGAGCGAATAGCGATAACGCACCAGCTCGCGGAGCTCTCGGACCTCAGGCGGAGCGATCCAGCCTTCGGCCAGACGCCCGAGCGCCAACATGGCGGCCAGGTCCTGGGCGTCGCGCACGTCGTTCTTGACGCGTCGGTTCCCCCAGTTGTTGCCGAGCGCATGGGCCAGGTGCACGTGGGCGCCGAGCTCTTGGAGCACATCGGCCGCCCAGTACCAGCCATAGGTGGATTCGAGGACCACCTCGGGCTCGGGCCCGGCGGCGGCCATGGCCTGGGCGAGTTCGAAAGGCTGGCTGACGAAGCGTTGGGTGCCGAGCACCTCGCCGTCTTCTGCCATCCGGACGATGGTTGTGCTGCGTCTGTGTAGGTCGATTCCGACGTACTGTCCCATAGGGGCCTCCTCCTCTTTCGAGGTTTTCTTTTGCAAGACCGAGCATGCTCGGATCTCACAAGGGGCGGAGGCCCCGCCCCTTCATCGCATCAGGTGTGTGACACCCGTCCCAGCGTCGATCTCACGCCCGTGGCGATGGGTCACGGCCCGAGTAGGCGAGGAGGATCTCCTGGGCGGACGAGTCTGCATCAATGCGTATTTCAGGCTTGAGCACACCCTTGCGCTGCTCCTCGGGCCAGCGACCATGAGTCAGTGCATACGCCGCTTCAGGCAGACCCTCGGGCATCGTTGGATCTTGTCCAGTGGAGACCGCCAAGTCCCACCCGTGGATCAGCTGATCGGCAAACACGTTCCCGAGGATTGTCCCCGTCTTCTCGACGACGCCTGGTTGCCCAAAGGTACGGAGCGTTTCGGCGCGGGCCTGATCAAAGTCCGAGCACGGATCGTCGCTGAGAAGATCTGGGGGGCCTTCCGCAAGTGAAAGCGTGATGTCCTCGCCGCGTGCAATCCCCACGAAATACCTCTGGATGTGAAGCATGTGGTTCAAGAGGGTTCGTACGTTCCACGGTTCGCACGTCGTTGGGGCATCGAGCTGAGCGACCGCACCGCGGACCTTCGTCCCCGTCCACACGCTCGCACGTTCATACAGGACCAACAGGTCGAAGTCCATGGAGCTATCTCCTCGCAGTCTTCCTATGCGAATATCACGCTTTCCTCGAGGTCCCGTGACCACGGTCGCCAGGCCCGTCACCGCCAACATCCTTCTTCCCGGTGGGGCGATCGACACTGGAATGGTGCCCCCGCTACGAGTAACTGCGCTGGCCTGTCATCTGTGCGTCTCCACCACGACACGGCACTGCTGATCGCCGGTGCCCCAGTCCCCGTACGCCAGGTCAGGGCGTGACCGAACGGTGTCTCAAGAAGACATTTTTCTCACGCAGATTGAAGGATGTCCCTGAACCGCGGCCAAGGTCAATCAGGTGGTCGGGCCCTCGCAACTGCCAAAAGGGGTGCGGTTGCGAGGGCCCGCCGTCGAGCTCTCAGCCGATCAGTTGGTCGAAGTCGAGGGTGAAGCTGTTCCTGATGGAGCTGGGCTTCCTGCCGGACCCGTACCAAAGCCAGAAACTGTCGCCGTTGCGGCGAAGTTCGAGTCCAGCTCGACCGTCACGTATGAGCCGTCGGCCTTCTTCATGTGGACCTCATAGGGCGAGGCTCCCGAAGAGTTCGTCTCGGCCCTGATGACGGTGGCTCCCGGAACGGCAGCGGTTGCGGCTGCCGTGGCCTTCTGGAGATCGGTTCCGGTCAACAGCGTCTCGTTCGGCCCGTGAGTCATGGTCGCCGGGTCTGCGCCGCCGCTCGTGGGCGGAGTGCTCACAGAACCAGCCGACGGAGCGACCGAGGTGGAAGATCCCGAAGTGGAAGTGGTGGAACTGGTGGCAGCCGAGGCGATACCGGCGGCACCGAGGCTTGCTCCGGCGACGATTGCTCCCGTGACGAGAGCGTGACGCAACCTCTTTGGATTGGCGGACATGTGTACTCCTTGTGTGAGGGTGCTCCAAGGGATTCTCGGAGTGCCATGAGAATGTCGGGTCGAACTGCGGCCCAGCTATCCCTCACCCGCGAGCGTCCTGTGAATCATTCCGCCCCGGACAGCCAAATGAGGCAGAGCGCCTCGATGGCTGGCAAGGTGGTCGACGTGGAATCGATTGACACCGATGCCTTCGAGGTCTTGGTGGCAAAGGCACTGGCGACGATCCCTGACGAACTGCGAGCGACGATGGAGAACGTCGCGATCATCATTGACGACGAGAGCCCACCGGGTCCGCTCTACGGCCTCTACGAGGGGATCCCGCTGACGAGTCGGGGCGATTACGCAGGGGTAAGTCCTGACCGGATCACGCTCTTCCTTGCGACCATCTGTCAGTCCGCGGAAACAATCGAGGAGTTGGCCAGCCTGGTGCGAATCACCTTGCTTCACGAAGTCGGGCACCACTTCGGGATCAGTGACACCCGCCTGCGGGAACTCGGCTGGGCCTAGATGTACCCGAAATCCCGTGAATGGACGGGTCACGATAACGCAGCCTGGCCCCCCGTTCGCCCGGAAGGCGCCACCCATGGAGCACCGCTTCCGGTGCGCTCGCTCACTATGGGGTACCGTCCGACGGGATCAATGTCAGGGTGCCGGTATGTGATGATCGGCGCTCTCGTTGTACACCGATGGTGACAGCCATCGGGCGACCATAAGGAGAGGACAGCATGCCGACCGTAATCGGGCACCATGACATCTCGAAGGACAAGGACCACTGGCTGAATTCCCCCAAGCGCGAAGAGCTCTTCGGCCCGCTCGGCATCACAAACATCAGGACATTCGTGAGCCCTGACGACCCGACGAAGGTGGCGGTCCTCATGGACGTTCCCGACATGGATGCACTCGCGTCCGCCATGCAGTCAGGGGCTGCCGCCCAGGCCATGGAGCACGATGGAGTTCTGCCCGAAACATTGGTGATCCTCGTCGAGGGATAGACGAGCCAACGTTCCGACCACCTGGCAGCTGGGCCTTGACCGTGCCGTGCACGTGGCCCCGGAGAGAGTCAGGGGAGAGCGACCACCGCTCGAGCACCGCATGTTCAGCTTCATCTCGATGAACTGGCGCGGTCGCCCGCGTCGAGCTGATCTCGAACACCACCACGAACAAGGGGCCGTAGTCGAACCAGCCCTCCAAGCAGAAGGAGGGCAGCGCCCATGCCGACCGTGACGCCCAGTTCGTCTACCTGAACAAAGAGGTGGCTTCGGTGGGGCGTGTGTCCGTACCGTCGAGACATGCCATTCGTCATGGCGGGGTGGTGGTTGAAGAAGAGCTTCCATCTGGGCCGGCAGCGCGGCGCGATGGTGGGGCTTGGCGATCACGCCCGAGTGACAGAGCAGACGGAGTTTGACGGTATCCCAGTACATCGATCTGAGGCCCCTGGCTGAATTCGAACTAAGTTGCACGAATCATTGAGGCACACCCAGGAGGACCGTTGACCACATCACACGTTGCTGCGCCGGACCTGGGTCCGAAAGTGGCAGCCGTAGGTTCCATTCTGATCGGAGTGGTCCTCGCCGTATCGACAGCCTTCTTGGTCGCAGAACCCGCCGGTGCGAACAGTCACAAGAAGGTCAATTCGACCTGCAGCGCGTACAAGCCTGGGAGGAACGGAGTCATCCGGACCTTCTGCTCCGGCTCGGCTACTGCCGCAGTGACCACCGCCGGCACCACGACGGTGATCAAGGGCGGCACGTGCGGCAAGAGCGGCAACTACTTCACTGTCAATGTGGGGGTGGTCGTCAGTCCCAACTACAAGGGGTCCAAACCGAACTACTTCGGTCTCGACGTCTCTCCAACCGCAACGTCCTTCACCAATGCCATCTTGTCCTACGCCGCCGGTGGCGTCGGAGGCTATGCAACGTCGAATAGCGGCACAGTGGCCTTGAACCACAAGAACGGGACCTTCAGCGGCACGGATCTGGAGGGTAAGGCGGTGAGCGGCTCCTTCACGTGCTGAGGTCCGCGATCATCACGGTCACAGGGCACCACCGAGGGTGTGGCCAGTGGAATCTGCGTCATCGCGGCTGCGTTCGCCGTGCGGCAGTCTACCGTCGTGTCGACCCGACCGGCATGTGCCGATAACGGGTTGGGTATCCAAGACGGCTGGGACTGCGGACACTCCGGGACGACTGGGGCACCCGTAAACCTTCGGACGACGGGCTACGGTCCGATCCGGTCACCTGCAAAGAGATCACCGGCAACAGCCTGACCCGTACATCCCACAAGGATCCACACATGAACCTCGACCGAGTCCTTCCGGCCTTTGCTCCTATCGTGAACCGTGCGCTCCCGCGGATGAATACGTCTCGTCTCGCCCAGTTCGATGCCCTTCCCTCCGCTCCAGGTCGGGTCCTTTTCCTTGGTGACAGCATTACCCAAGGGGCGATGTGGGAGGGCTGGTTCCCAGAGCTGGCCACCACCAATCGGAGTCGACGGTGATTCGATCCAGCGCGTCATGGCGCGGCTGGACCGGGCCGTGGACTCTCCACGAGCGGTCTCGTTGCTGATCGGCGCGAACGACCTCCACGGACTGGGTAGGGTCCATGGAGGTCGGGGACATCGCCACTCAGATGCGGGAACTGGTGCGACGTATCGGCGAGCTTGCGCCTGACGCGCCGCTGCTCATCAACAGCGTCTTTCCGCGGTCGCCCTACTTCACCGACCGCATCAAAGTGCTGAACCGCCACAACCAGGAGATCGCCAACGACGTCGACGCGGTCTATGTGGATCTTTGGCCAACCCTCGCCACCCCCGACGGTGCCATCCGCAAAGAACGGACGCCAGACGGCCTCCACCTGAACAGCAGGGGCTACGAGAAGTGGGTGGACGTCCTGCGTCCTGTGCTCCAAGAGGTGTTGACCGATGAATGACCCACCGCCTCCTTCGACTCTTGAATCGCACCCGGCTCGGGTCTGCCCCCGTTCACTGCAGCCCCGTTCACTGCAGCCCCGTTCACTGCAGCCCCGTTCACTGCAGCCCCGTTCGCTGCGGGGAGCGGGGCCGCAAGGGTCTGCTATTCGACCTTACTGAAAGCGCGGAAAATTGTCGGGGCGCTCTGGGTTGGCCTCCGCCAGAGCGCGCGTGACGCCCTCGGCGTCAAGGTCGGCGCCGTACACGGGAGTGCCTGGCTGCTGGCGCCAGGAATCCCCGAGACGACCTGCATCCACGCCGTCGAAGCCCAGTTCGTCAAGCAGGTCAATGACCACCCCCTTCGCTCTGGGGTCGTCGGCGGCGACCGGGAGAGCAATCCGCCCCGGGGTGCCGGCGGGCTTTCCCCCGGTGAGCAGATGAGACGCGTAGATCCCGTTGAACGCCTTGACCACCGGGTGACCAAGCTGGCCCGCAACCCAGACGCTTTCTGGAGTGCCGTTCTCGATGTCCTCGATCCTTCCGTCGCGTTGCTGGGGGTAGTAGTTCCCCGTGTCGATGACGACCGCGCCCGATACCAGACCGTCGAGGATCCCGGCCGGGAGCTTCGGAATGTCCTTCTCGGGGATGGTGACCACCAAGACCTCGGCACCCTTTGCCGCATCGGTGGCGGGCACCGCCGAGGCCCCGGTCTCCTCTGCCAGTTCGGCCAGCGTCTCTGGCCCGCGGGAGTTGGCCACTGAAACCTCATGGCCCAAAGCCGCGAATCGCCGGGTGAGGTTTCCTCCGATGTTGCCGGCACCGATGATCCCGATTCTCATGGTCTGCTCCTCGAAGTAAAAAGGGTTACGCAAACGTCGGCATTGCCCTCGTCCAGGTTCTCACCCGTCTCCAACGCCATAGCGACCCGGGATAGTCCCTGGTCATTTCCGGCTGAGGTTGACCCGCCGGTACATGCCGACGTCGGCCAGTGGTGGGGGTTGCCGTACGCCGGGAGTGCGACACCTCAGTCACTCTTCTAGTTCTAGCCTTGGGTCGTGGCGGATCGAGGTATGGAGGGCCGCGCTGCGAACAGGGCCCGATGGCAAGAGGCGGTTCCCCTGCATGCGGCAAGCGATCTGTACGACTTGGTTGGCTTTCGGGCCGGCCGTGACGACATTCGACCCTTCGAACACGTCGAACTAGGAGATGTCGCCGGTCTGGACTTGGTGCATCTGCAGTGCCACCTTGGAACCGACACCCTGTCGTGGGCTCGGCACGGCGCACGCGTGGTCGGTCTCGATTTCTCGTCAGCCGCTATCGAGACCGCAACCCAACTCGCCATCGACTGTGAAATTGATGCTGAGTTCGTCTGCTCCGACGTCTACAGCGCTTGTGGTGCGCTCGCCGGTCGATCCTTCGACATCGTCTACACCGGTATCGGGGCCCTTGGGTGGCTGCCCGATCTCGACGAATGGGCTCGCGTGGTGGACGGATTGCTCCGGCCCCGAGGTGCTCTCTATCTGGTGGAGATCCACCCGATCGTGCTCGGCGTCATGAGTGACGGACGCACCCTGCAACAGGACATCTTTGAGGCTCCGTACGCGAGATGGGATGAAGAGGGCGGGACGTACGCCGCACCGGACGCAACTTTCGTCAACACAACGACGTTTGAACGCGCGCACTCCCTCAGTGAAGTGATCAGTGCCGTGCTCGGGGCTGGACTCAGCATCGAACTGTTCCACGAGCAGTCATATACCAATGCACCGTGGCCTTGGACGGTCAAGGGCGACGACGGCTTTCACCGCCTACCCCACGGATGGCCGAAGTACCCACTTACCTATTCGTTGCGAGCTCGCAAGTCATCTTGACCAAGAGATCCAAGGGGCGATGTTCACGCGGGCCGACCGACATCTGGCACTGGCCCCAACGCAGTGCCTCAGCGCCGGCAAGCCAATCGAGAAGGGTGCCCCAGTCCTCGCTGCCGGGACAGAGGCGGGCTACCTGATGCTCTCTTCCATTCCCCTCGATGCCTGGGAACTCCGCATCGTGACCTTCGCCTCTAGTTGAGGCGCGTCGGCTCATCGATGCTCGATTGATAGGCCGAAGTTGGCGAGAGGAGCACGTCGATAGTGCCGTACCACCCTTACTGCGACAATGGCGGAACCCACTGGGGACTATGGATCGTCATGATCGTGGCCATGCTGATCTTCTTCGCCATCCTCGCCTGGGCGGTCGTGAGCGTCATTCGCCAGAGGGACGTTCACCGCCGCGGAGAGCCCCAGTCTCCGTCTGGCACCGGTAGTTCCGACGCCCTTCGGATCCTCGATGAGCGGTTCGCCCGTGGCGAGATCGAGGTCGATGAGTACACCAATCGACGAGACCTCCTCAAAGAGAGCGGTTCGGCGACAGCGCCGGGGTAACGAAACACCCGTGAAATCTGCCGACAATGGAGCTACGTTGACGAGCTGAGTTCTCCGAGGAGGTACCAATGTCCGATTTCCCCGGCGTCACACACGTTGCCCTGACCGTCACGGATCTTGCTCGGAGTCGGCCCTGGTATCAGGATCTGTTCGGCGCCCCTCCGGTCATCGATGAAGACACGGGCCCGTTCCACCATGTTGTTTGGGTTCTGGGCAGTCAGACGCTGGTCGGTATCCACCAATTCCCGGATCCTCACGGATCAGAGCCCTTCGACGAACGACGTCCGGGTCTGGACCACCTGGCCTTTGCCTGCGCGAACCGGGCGGAGCTCGAGCAATGGGAAGCGAAGCTCAACTCGCTCGGTATCGAGAATGGCGGGGTCATCGATGCCCCATATGGTTCAGGCCTGTCCTTTCGCGATCCGGACAACATCGCTCTGGAGTTCTTCGCTCCACCTGGGTAGGAGGTCGGACCCGGCCGCGGGGGTCCCCACTTGTTGCAGGTGGCACATCTGCCCGGCGTTCAGGGGCACCCGAGTCAGTTGCCTTCATCACTGCCCGGAGGGTCGCCTTGTTCTGCCCTGTACTGCCCGGAACCACAGGGACCATGATGGGTCACCAGCATCTGGGCTCGAAGCCCAGGATCGGGGGAGCGATGACGGATCTGACGCAACCACCAGGCTCGGCAGCTCACGCCGTTCCACACCTCACCGTCGAGGAGCGCGTGAAGCTCGGCAAGGAGGCCCGCGCTCGAGCTCCCCGATCCTCCCAGGCGGAATTCAGCCCCGCGACGAACCGTCCAGACCCCGTCAGCCTCCTCGAGCGACAGGCCAGCACCCGGGTGCGCGAACTGGTTCCGATCCGCTACGGGCGGATGCTGGTCTCGCCGTTCACCTTCTTCCGTGGCGCCGCGCTGATCATGGCCTCCGACCTGGCCACCACCCCTCGGTCGGGCCTTACGACCCAGGTGTGCGGCGATGCCCACCTGTCCAACTTCGGATTGTTTGCGTCTCCGGAGCGGAGGCTGATGTTCGACGTCAACGACTTCGACGAGACCCTGCCGGGGCCGTGGGAGTGGGACCTCAAGCGCCTCGCCGCCAGCGTGGTGATCGCTGCCCGGGACCGTGAGTTCACGGCCAAGGAGGCTCAGACCGCAGCCCTCGAAGTGGGAGCCAGCTACCGACGAGAGATGACTCGTTTGGCCGGGCTGTCCACTCTGGACGTCTGGTACTCCCACATCGACGTTGCCAATCTGCTTGCCGAACTCGAGGCGACGGCCGGCAGGACGGGGTCCAAGGCCGACAAGCGGATGGCGGCGCGCACCGCACAGGCCGTCACCAAGGCTCGGACCCGGGACAGCCTCCAAGCCTTGACCAAGCTCACCACCGTCGTCGACGGCCAGCTCCGCATCGTGAGTGACCCGCCTCTCATCGTTCCCACGGAGGAGCTGTTCTCCCAGGACGTGAGTGACGCGCTCGGCGAGTCGTTCCACCAGCTCGTGCGGGGGTACCGACGCAGTCTGCAAACCGACCGGCGCCACCTGCTCGAGGAGTTCCAGTTCGTCCAGATCGCCCGCAAGGTCGTCGGCGTCGGGAGCGTGGGCACCAGGGCCTGGATCCTCCTCATGGTTGGCCTCGGGAACGACGACCCCCTCTTCCTCCAAGCCAAGGAGGCGGAGGCGTCCGTCCTCGAGGAGTTCGTCGGCAAGAGCGGTTACGCCAACCATGGGGCCCGGGTGGTGGCCGGACAACACCTGATGCAGGCGGCCAGCGACATCTTCCTGGGTTACCAGCCGGTGGAAGGTCCCGACGGAGTGACCCGGGACTACTACGTACGCCAGCTCCGGGATTGGAAGGGCAGCTTCGAGGTCGAAGGGGCGATTCCTCCGGGCCTCACCAAGTACGTCGGCGTGTGCGCTCAAGCCCTGGCTCGGGCGCACGCCCGCTCGGGCGACCGTGTCGCAATCGCCAGCTATCTCGGGAGCGGGCCCTCATTCGACCGGGCTCTTGCGGAGTTTGCCGATACCTACGCCGATCAGAACGAACGTGACTACGAATCTCTCCAGCGCGCGGCGTCCACAGGGCGGATCACCGTCGAGTCGGGTCTGTAGGTGCGTCCGCAGTAAGCGACGAGGGTTCGTCAACTCCAGGGAGTTGAGCGACCCGTCAGGTGCGAAGTGTTTCCCCGGGCCTCCAGAGTCGCACCGGTCCCGGACATGGGACCCAGGTCCGAAGGCGTGCGGGGGCACCATCGGACCTGCTCGGTGTCGACGGTCTTGGTGAACGATCTCAGGGGCCCAGCTGTCTTAGTTCAAAGGGTTGCGGTGCGTCGGAACGAGTCGTTTTGCATCGCGCTCGCTGTCGAGGAACGACGTGAGTCTGCTCAAGACCCCGTTGGCATCGCCGGCCCGGTTGTGGCGCTCCTCTGGGTCTTCGGTGAGGTTGTGCAACTCGAAGATGGGGTCCGCTGCAGGCCCCAGGAACGGGTTCTTGGCGAACCCTTTCTCTTCGTACCAGTCGTCGAGTCGCTCGTAATAGTGGTTGAGCTTCCATAGCTCGTCGGACCCGTTGGGACCGGTGGGAATCGTGGTGATCACCGACTCGATGTTCGATGGGTGGCCCACCGCTTCGAACGGCTTACCATTCAAGATGTTGACTTGGGTCAAACCCTTCGAAGGGTTGTCCTCGGTCATGAAGTACACCGGGGCGGCCACCGAGGCGGCAGTGGCCTTCCCCGTCGCCACGCCGCTCAGGTCCCGTCCGGGCAGGGCGTGCGCCTCCTCGTGATGGGCACAGATACCCTCGGTTGCCTTCTCCACGTCGATGCCTGCCAAACCGAGCAGCGTCGGGATGAGGTCGACGTGGCTGGTCGGCACCGAGATTCCACCTTCGCTTCGGGTCACGCCCGGGCCCGACACCAGCAACGGAACACGTGTCGCCTCGTCGAAGGCGTTGAACCACTTCTGGATCAGGCCTCCATGCGCACCGAGCAGGTCGCCGTGGTCCGAGGTGAAGACCACAATGGTGTCGTCGAACATCCCCGAAGCCCTGAGGGCTTCGAGGATCCGCCCGATGGACTCGTCGACAACCTTCTGCAGGTAGTAGTAGAGGCGGCGGTAGGCGAGATCGGTGGCCGTCTCGAAGATCATCTGCGGCCACAGGGCCTTGAACTCTTGCTGACACGGCGGCCGCCCAACGAATCGGTCTGCCTGGGACGGCGCCTCGGGGATCTCGGGCACAGTGTCGTCCGGGGGGCCGAACCCGAGCATCTGCTCCCAACCGAAACCCGAAAAGGCGATGTCGTGAGGGTTGACGAACGAGGCAACAGCGAGCCAGGGCCCGTCGCGCCGCGCCGCGGCGAGTTCGTCGAACAGCTCGACCACCTGCTCAGCGAAGACGCCGTCGCGGATGGTCCCGCAATCGGACTTGGCCGCGCCGTGCGGTTCACGCCCGATCCAGCCGGAGAACCCGAAGGGATCGAGCCGGTCGGCCCTCCGGTATGCCTCGACCGCCTCGGGGACGGGGTTGCCCGCGTTGTCTGAGGCCATCAGCCCTTCGTGTGTCCCCGGAATCACCAAGTCGGCGTGCGAGACGTGCCACTTGCCGCGGTAGTGCGTTTCGTACCCCCCGGCTCGGAACCAGTCTCCGAGCGTGGGGACCGAGTTGGGATCGAGCCAGGCCATCGCCGGATCGGTGTTCTGTTTGGCCACGCCGTCGGTCGATGACACACCGTGGAGCGAGGGGTACTGGCCCGTGAACAGCGTCGCTCGGCTCGGTGTGCAGGCCGTCGAACCCGCGTAGTGGCGGTGGAACTCAACCCCTGATGCCCGTATCGACTCACGTGCGGTCAACTGGCTCTTGCGAAACGTCGAGACGGCCTCGGACTCGTAGGGCGGAGGATAGCGCTCCTCATCCGTCATGATCAGCAGGATGTTCGGCGAAGTCATGCTCGGACCATAGGCGAGTACGGGGGCCGGATCCTCCGCCCGGCGGCAGGCTCTGTCACGGGCACGGAATTCGTTCTCGGGGAACCTGGGCGCGAGATCCACACCTTGCGAGAGGCGACGCACAAGAATCCGACCCATGGATGTCGCCCCTGCGATATCGCGCGTACCGGGCGCACCCCGCTCCGATCGAGACGCGGCCGTGGTGGAGCGCTTCGACCGGGTCATGCGGGTGCCCATCATCGCTGCTGCAGTCCTTCCCATTATCGTCGTGCCCGAATCCGGGAACTGGGTCGGAGCGCTGGTGGGCGTGGTGTCGTGGCTGGTGTTCTTGGTCGACTACGTGGTCAACGAGCGTCGTCTTGTGCGGTACGCGAGCACCTGGCTCGGACGTTTCGACTTGGCCGTCGTGGTGCTCACCGCCCCCTGGTACCTCTTGCCAGGGGCAAGCGGTGGGAGCTTCGTGGTGGTGCTCCGTCTGGCACGGCTGGCCCGAATCATCATTGCCACCCCAGGGGCGCGTCGCCTCATGGCACGCCTGGGACGAGTTGGGTTGGTGGCGCTCGGGGTCGTGGCCGTCTCCTCGGCAATCGCGTACTACGCCGAGCATCCGACCAATCCTGGGTTTGCAACCTACGGAGACGCTTTGTGGTGGGGCATCGTGACGCTGACCACAGTGGGGTACGGCGACATCGTGCCGCACACCTCAGTCGGCCGATGGGCCGGCGTCACGATCATGTTCACCGGCGTGGGCGTTCTCGGTGTGCTTGCAGGGTCATTGGCCAGTTTCTTCCGCGTGCCGTCGTCAGATGACGGAGACAATTCGTCGACGGGTGGCAAGACTCCCGCGAATCGGGTAGACCCCATGGGCCCTGAGGCGCTTGCTCAGGAGCTTGCCCGGTTGCGGGAGCAGATGGATCGCCTCTCGGGGCTGCTCACCGAGCGATCTTCGGGCGAACTGGGTGGTTCTGAAGAGAAGCCTGCCCGCTGAGGGGCGATCAAATTCCCGATACCCGAAGGCCGGCCGACATGACCCGCCTGCCCCGTCGTGTCGTGAGGTGACACCCGCGTCCGGGCATCACTGTTCGGGGTGCGGAATCGTCCATGGCCAAATGGCAGACTTTTCGGATGGCCCGAGTCGTCACCGTCTTTTGGTCAAGGTTGCGTGACGATGTTCCACCGGAGTACGGGGAGCTGTCGGCGGAGCTTGAGGGACTCGCTCGGCAAGTCGACGGATTCGTCGAGAACCGGTCACTCGCCGCGGCGAATGGCGACCACCTGTCCATCGCTGTCTTCGAGAGCCCAGAAGCAGAAGCAACCTGGCGGGAGAATTTGGCGCATCGACAGGCGCAGCGCCGTGGTCGAGAACAGTTCTATGAGTGGTACGACGTGTCAGTGTGCGAGGAACAGCGTCATCACCATTGGGAGGCTCGACTCAGCGGCGCCCAGGAGCCACCCGATTCGAACTGACCCGCTGACTGGGTCGTGCCCGCGGATCTCGCGGGGACGAATCTCGGGGCCGCTGTTGCGTCGGGGGTCGTCGAACCGACCACGATAAGACCCGCTGCAGGCGTGGCGCGAGCGTCCGTGGTGGTGGCGCCGTGCTCGGCGTCTTGGTCGGCGTCGCATCGCTGCTCTCGCTCTCGTCGTCAGTCGGTGCGCTCGCATCGGGCTTCTTGCCAGGACTCCGCGCGGTGGGGCCCATCCCATCGTTGCGTGCTCGTCCTCTTCGCGAGGCCCACCGTCTTTTCTAGTCACTGTTCCCCGACATCTTTGCTCTATCCTTTCTTCTCTCATCTAGTTTCTCTTCCCTTCTTTCTCCTCCCTCTACCTTTTTTTCTCCCTTCACCTTTTCCTTTCCTTTCTCTTATTTCTCTATCTCTTCTTCTTTCTTTTTCCTTCCTCCCTTCATTCTTCTTTTCTCTCTCCTCTCCTTTTTTCTTTTCCTTTCTCCTTTTTATCCTCTTCTCTCTCTTTTCTCTTCTTCTTTCTCTTTTTTCTCTTTCTCTCTCTTTCTCTCTCTCTCCTTTCTCTCCCTTCTTTCCCTCTTCTTTTTTTTCTTCTTTTCTTCTCTTTTCTTCCTCTTCTTCTTCTTCTTCTTCTCTTTTCTCCTCTTTTCTTTCATCTCCTATCTTTTTCTTTTTTCTTCCTTCTTCTTTTTCCTTCTTTTCTTCTCTTTTCTCTTTCTTCTCTCTTTTCTTTTTCTTCTATTTTTCTCCTTTCTCTCTCCTTTTTTTCCTTTTTCCATCTTCTTTTTCTTTTTCTCTTTCTCTCTTTTCTTCTTTCCTTCTTTCCTTTTCTTTCTTCTTCTCTCTTTCTTTTCCTTTTTCCTTTTCCTTTTCCTTCTCTTTTCTCTTTTCTTTCTTTTTATTTCTTTCTTTCTCTCTTCTTTTCTCTCTTTTTCTTTCTTTTTCTTTCTTCTTTTTTTCTCTCTTTTCTCCTTTTTCTTTCTCTTTCTTTTTTCTTTTTTTTCTTTTTCTTCTTCTTTTTTTCTTTCTTTCTTCTCTTTCTTTCTCTTTCTCTTTCTCTTCTTATCCGCCCACCATCGCATCAACAGCCAGCGAGCTCCTAGCACCATTTCCGGGTACGAGTCGCGCCCTGCGGCATCTACGTGCTGCCGCACTTCGGCGACCGTCCATTGCGGACGCTCCGGCGTATCGACTTCGAGGAGTGGCTCGGTGAACTCCGGAACGTCTGGTACTCGAACTCCACCATCCACTGCGTCCCGGACCGTTGCTCGGTATGATCCTCACCTCAGCTCTCTACGCCCGCATCATTGTTATCAACCCGCTCACAGGTCTCCGTCTCCCGAATGCGTCCGAGCCAGACCCGCCACGCTCTCACTCGTCGAGCAGGTCGAGATCCCTTGCCGAGACCGTCTAACCGTGGTGGCGCACCTATCGTCCTCGTCCTTGCCTACTGCGGCCTCCGACCCGGTGAGGCAGCTGGCTCTGCAGCCGCCGTGACCTCGACGATCTGGGCCGTCTGACCATCGAGCCTGGCATAAGCGAGCACCGGGGCGCAGTTCCTCGAGCAGTACACCAAGACTCATCGAGCCCGCATCGTCCAGGTGCCATTCTCGGTCCTGCGTCGAGCTGCGCTACCACACTCGAGAACTCACGTCTGACCCGTACCCGTAATCACTCGTCTTCACCACACCGTCAGGCACTCCTGTGCGCATTTCCAACTGGCGTCACAATCTGGCACCCCCGGCGTTCGAGCTCCAGCTCCCCCCGTGTGCCACTCCCTACGTACTCCGTCACACTGCCGCGAGCCTCATGCTCAGCAGGTCGTCCCGGTCTCCGCAGCCGCTGCCGCACTCTTACACTATCCCTCTATCTTCCTTCGCACCTACGCGTACCTCTATCCCTGCGATCTACGCGTCGTCGCCCACGCCATGTACGTTGCTCTACAGTCAAGCACGTCCACGTGGCCCAAACACCGTTCATACCTCACGATACTCGTCCGTGATTCGCACGAGTCCTCACGGTCACGACACGGAAGTCGACGCTCGTGACCAGGGAAATTGAGTGGAGGCGATGGGACTTGAACCCACGAACCTCTTGACTGCCAGTCAAGCGCTCTACCAGCTGAGCTACGCCCCCGAGTGTCGGGTTATCCCAGGTCCGACGGCCGAAGCGACGGCTCGACGCACCCGAGGCCCTCGAGGATCGTTCACGGTGTCGCAGATCCGTGGCTCGCTCCCGAGGGCGCAGCAACTCTAGCCGCACCCGGGGGAGGTCTCCGATCCGGTAGGGGCGGATCCGAGACCGCTGCGGGCAGCGTGGCTCAGGGAATGTCCGACCTCGCCGTGGCCAGGGTCCCAGTCAGGGGCTCGGTCTCGATGTAGATGTTCTCGAGGCGTCGGCGGGCGAACTTCCACCGGCCGTCGACCTTGACGAGGTCGTCGTAGTAGATCCCGAGGTTCTTGAATCCGGCGTCCTTGGCGCGTGCAAAGGACTGGACTGTCGTCCTCGCCGAGGCGCGGTCCTCGCCGTGAAGGGTCACGACCGCGCCATGGGTCATCTGCACGAAGAAGTCGATCGTGTCCATGGAGGCGACGTGCGCCCGGATCACCGCCGCTCCGACGATCCTCAGGTTGAGTGGAGCGGACTCCTCCCAGACTCCGTCGGGCACCCACAGCGCCTCGAAGGCGTCCAGGTCTCCTCGGGTCACTGCGTCCGAGAACCGCACGCCCAGGTCCGCTATGGCCAGTCTGTCGATCCACTCTCGAGATGCGTCGGGTGTGTCCATGCGCTCCATGGTTCCCCACGGAGCAGCTCGATGCGAGGCATCACCCCGGCGGCGAGGCCTCGGGGGACGGCCCGGATGTCGTAGGGTCGCTGTGAGGGCGTCGCCTACCCTGGTGCAATGGCACGCGCGTACGACGTCGGGGCAGTGGAGCGCAAGTGGCAGCACCATTGGGACGCCGAGGGGACCTACGAGGTCGACAACGACGATCCCCGCGAGAAGTTCTACGCCCTGTGCATGTACCCGTACCCGTCGGGGCCGGCCCACCAGGGCCACGTGCGCAACTACACCTTCGGTGACCTGGTCGTCCGCTACCAGACCATGCAGGGCAAGGCCGTGCTCAGCCCCATCGGGTTCGATTCGTTCGGCCTCCCGGCGGAGAACGCCGCCATCAAGACGGGCACCCACCCACGGGTCTTCACCGACGCCCGGATCGCCGAGCTGACGTCCTCGCTCCGCCGGCTCGGCGCCGTCTACGACTGGCGCCGCGAGGTGCACAGCCACGACCCCGAGTACATCAAGTGGAACCAGCTCATCTTCCTCAAGCTGTGGGAGGCAGGGCTGGCGTATCGAGCGAAGGCCCCGGTGAACTGGTGCCCGGGCTGCCAGACCGTGCTGGCCAACGAGCAGGTGCTCCCCGACGGCACCTGCGACCGCTCGGGTGACGTCGTCGTCACGCGCGACCTCGAGCAGTGGTTCTTACGCATCACCGCCTACGCCGACGAGCTGCTCAAGGCCATCGACGCGCTCGAGTGGCCCGAACGGGCCAAGGTCATGCAGCGCAACTGGATCGGCCGATCCGAGGGGGCCGAGTTCGACCTCGCCGTGGAGGGCCGCCCCGACCTGGTGATCCGGGTCTTCACCACCCGACCCGACACCACCTTCGGGATGACCTACGCCGTCATGGCGCCCGAGCACCCGCTGGTCGACGAGGTCACCACATCCGGGCAGCGGGCCGTCGTCGACGACCTCCGGTCCCGGGCCGCCGCGGAAAGCGAGGTGGAGCGCATGGCCGAGGGCGATCCCGCCGCGCTCGAGAAGCGGGGCGCCTTCACCGGCACCAACGTGATGAATCCGTTCACCCGAACGCCCGTGCCCCTCTACGTGGCCGACTACGTCCTCATGGGTTACGGGACCGGGGCGATCATGGCCGTGCCGGCCGAGGACGAGCGTGACTGGGTTTTCGCCGCCCTGCACGGCCTGCCCGTGGTGCGCACGGTCCGGCCGCCGGAGGGATGGGAGGCGGATGGGGGCGGCGCGTACAGCGGCGAGGGCACGAAGATCAACAGTGGCTTCCTCGACGGCCTCGACACCGCGGAGGCGAAGGTTCGGGCCATCGAGTGGCTCGAGGAGCAGGGGATCGGCGAGCGCAAGGTCAACTACCGGCTGCGCGACTGGCTCGTGTCGCGCCAGCGTTTCTGGGGCTGCCCCATCCCAGCCGTGTACTGCGACACCCACGGCGTCGTCCCCGTTCCCGAGGACCAGCTGCCCGTGGTGGCTCCCGACGACGTCGAGTTCCTCCCCACGGGCCAGTCACCCCTCGCTCTGCACGAGGGCTTCTTACACACGACCTGCCCCGTCTGCGGCGGCCCGGCCCGGCGCGAGACGGACACCATGGACACGTTCGTCGACTCCTCGTGGTACTTCCTGCGTTTCTGCGACCCCTGGAACACAGAGCGGCCCTTCGATCCGGCGGCGGCCCGTCACTTCATGCCCGTCGACCAGTACATCGGCGGGATCGAGCACGCCATCTTGCACCTCCTCTACGCCCGCTTCTTCACCAGGGCGCTGATCGACGTGGGCCTGGCGCCGGGGATCGAGCGCGAGCCCTTCCGGCACTACCTGGCCCAGGGCATGATCCGCATGGACGGCACGAAGATGTCCAAGTCCAAGGGCAACCTCATCGCGCCCGAGCACTACTTCGACTCGGTGGGCGCCGACGCGTTGCGGCTGTTCCACCTCTTCGTGGGGCCGCCCTTCGACGACATGGACTGGTCGGCCCAGACCGACCAGGTGATCGACGGCTGCGGGCGCTTCCTCGACCGGCTCTGGCGCACCTGCACGGCCGATCCGCCGGGGCGCACCGGCGAGGCGACGGCCGAGGACCGTGCCGTGCGCCAGGCCGTGCACCGCACCATCGCGGACGTGACGCGGGACGTCGAGCGCTGGTCCTACAACACCGCGGTGGCCCACTGCATGGAACTGCTCAACGAGGTGCAGCGCTACGGGCGGGGCGCCGAGGCGGGGGACGGACCGGGCGAACCCCATGGCGACGTGTGGAGCGAGGCGCTCGATGCCCTCCTCCTCCTCCTCGCCGTCATGGCCCCGCACGTGACGGCCGAGCTCTGGGAGCGACGCCACCCCGGTGAGCCCTCGGTCCACCTCCAGCGCTGGCCCTCGTTCGACCCCGAGTTGGTGCGCCAGGACACCGTCACCATGGTGCTGCAGGTGAACGGCAAGGTGCGCGACCGTGTGGAGGTGGAGGTCGGTATCTCCGAGGCCGAGGCCGAGGCGGTGGCGTTGGCGTCAAGCAAGGTGGTCGAGGCTCTGGGCGGGGCGGTGCCGACACGGGTGGTGGCCCGCCCACCCCGGCTGGTCAACGTGGTCGTGTGACCTTGCCCGCGGCTCCGTGGGTTTCCCGCCCGGGTGCCCGGGGTCAGGCGTGGAAGCCGGCCAACACCGCCTGCCAGCGCGACGGCTCGACGTCGTAGGTGGCGTAGAAGCTGAAGCGGTCGACCATCCCCTCGAAACGGTTGCGCACCTCGGTGGCCACGTCCTCGAGCGGGCAGATCACGGCGAAGGCCGCCAGCACGTCGTCGTCGATCAGACGGCCCATCTCGACCCACTCTCCACGCTTGGACAAGGTGTTGAGCTCCGACTGCAGATCGCCCCATCCGTGCAGCTCGAGCACCGGCTTGTACGCCGGCGTGGATCCGTAGAAGGCGATCTGTCGGCGGGCCGCCGTGGCGGATTTCTCCATGGACTGCTCGTCCGTGCCGGTCACCACGAAACCCGGGTACGACACCGTGAGGTCGCCCCTGGTCTTGCCGGCCTTCGCTCCGCCACGCTCGAGCGCGGGCAGGCTCACCTCGCGCAGGTAGCGCTCTGTGGTGAAGGGGTGGACGAGGAACCCGTCGGCCACCTCGCCGGCCACCTCGGTCATCTGCTCGCCCACGCCGGCGAGGAGGATCCTGGGGTTGCCGTGGGGATTGGGCCCGGGGTTGAAGAAGGGCGTCATGAGGGTGTGGGTGTAGAAATCGCCCCGGAAGGCGAGCTCCTCACCGGTCTCCCAGGCCTTCCAAATGGCCCGGATGGCAAGCACCAGCTCGCGCATGCGCGCCGCGGGGTGCGACCACGGCATGGAGAACCGCTTCGTGATGTGGGGCTTGATCTGCGAGCCCATGCCCAGGAGGAAGCGACCCTTGGAGAGGAGCTGGAGGTCGTTGGCCAAGACGGCCAGCGTCATGGGATTGCGGGCGAAGGCGACGGCGATGCCGGTCCCGAACTCGAGCTTCTCGGTGGTGGCCGCCCCGATGGCGATGGGCAGGAACGGGTCGTGGCTCGCCTCCGCGGTCCACACCCCGTCGTAGCCGCTCGCCTCGGCCTCGGTCGCCTGCCGGGCGATCGTGGCGGGGTCGAAGCCGAACATCCCGTCGACCTTCACTGATTCTCCTCCGTCTCATTCGTCTGGCTCATGGGGTCGTCAGGCCCACGAGGTCGTCTGGCTCATTGGTCTTCGCCTCGCAGGAAGCGCTCGAGCTCTGCCGCGATCTCGTCGCCCGAGGGCACGGCCTCGACTCCCATGGCGTTTCCCTCGGATGCGTCGATGCTCTCCTCGAGCCGGCGCACCATGGCCTGGTGCTCGGCGTTGTCGGCGATCAGCTGATCGACCTGCCGTCGTGAGCTGTCTCCGGCGCGGCGCAGCTCCGACGAGTCGAGGGACAGGCCCGCCACAGCGGCCAGACCCTCGAGCAGCGCGGCACTGGCCTCGGGGAAGGGCATGCCCGCCACATAGTGGGGGACCCGGGCCCACAGACTCACGACGGGGATGCCCACGGCGTCGAAGGCAAGTTCGAGTGCGGCCTGGACCCCGGCGGGGACCTCGAGCTCGCCTTGCACCACGCCCACCTGTTCCACCAGCTGTGAAGAGCCGACGGGTGCGGTCGCGGCGAGCTTGACGGGCCGGGTGTGGGGGGCGGGGGCAGGGAAGGCTCCCAGCCCGACCACCATCCGGACGTGCCAGGACCGTGCGAGTCCCACGACCGCCTGGACGAAGGCGCGCCAGTGGAAGTCGGGCTCGGGTCCCGCCAGGAAGAGCAGCCCACGACCTGATTCGTCCGTCCCTTCCCGCACCACCGTGGTTGGCCAGTTCAGCTGCGTGGTCACACCGTTGACGATCGTCGCCACCGGCCGGCGCGCCCGCTGGTCGAGGAATTGCTCGCCGTTGAAGGTCACCACCGGCTCGTCGTCGCCCCGCCCGAGAAGCGCGGCGATGGCCGTGGTCGCCGCCAGCCCGGCGTCGACCCATCCCTCCAGGGCGACCACCAGCACGGGATCCGGGGCCCGGGGCTCGCGGTGGACCTCGAAGAGCTCGTGGATGCCATCGGGCGAATCCGGCATGGCAACCGACGCTAATCGGTGTGGTCCCGCCCTACGGGACGGCCCGCCGACCCTCCGGCTCCACATTCCCGACAGCCATGTGTCCCGGCAGCCCGGCGGGCGGGCGGGGTCCGATAGCGTCGGGGCGATGGACGTCACCGACCAGACATTCCAGGACGACGTGCTCACCCGCAGCTCCACCGTGCCGGTCGTCGTCGACCTGTGGGCACCGTGGTGCGGCCCCTGCAAGACACTCGGACCGACGTTGGAGAAGGTTGTGGCCGCCACCGGGGGTGCCGTCGAGCTGGCCAAGGTGAACGTGGACGAGAACCCGCGGGTGGCCCAGGCCTTCCAGGTCCAGTCGATCCCAGCAGTCTTCGCCATCCGGGACGGGCAGGTCGTGGACCAATTCATCGGCGCCCTGCCCGAAGCCCAGGTGGAGGCTTTCGTGCAGCGCCTGGCCCCGGTCCCCAGCGAGGCCGACCAGCTCGTGGCGGCCGGGGACGAGGCCTCGGTGCGCAAGGCGCTGGACCTCGAGCCCGACCACCCCGGCGCGATCGAGGTCCTGGCCCGGCTCCTCATCGGGCGGGGCGAGCCCGCCGAGGCGCTGGCCGTCCTGGCCCGCATCCCCGAGAACGACGTCACCCGGACGCTGGCGGCGGACGCCCGCCTGCTCGAAGCCGGGGTCGACGTCTCGGACACAGGCCGTGACGAAATCGCGGCAAAGCTCGATGCACTGCTCGACCAGGTGCGGGACGACGAGGCCGCCCGACAGGAGTTCGTCGATCTCCTCGAGGCGCTGGGCCCGGGCGATCCGCGTACGAGCGAGTACCGGCGGGCCCTGGCCGCACGTCTGTTCTGAGGGCCCGCTGATGGCCACTCCCGCAGGGGCGGTGGAGACCACCGGACCAGTGCTCGACCTGGGCGGTCGGCGCGTCGACCTGACCCACCGCGCGCTGGTGATGGGGATCCTCAACCGCACCCCCGACTCGTTCTACGACAGGGGGGCCACCTTCGAGCTCGATGCGCTCTGGGCACGCGCCGAGCAGCTGGTGGCCGAGGGTGCCGATCTCCTCGACGTCGGCGGGGTCAAGGCGGGGCCGGGTCCCGAGGTGACCGAGGCCGAGGAGCTCGACCGCGTCGTACCGGTCGTCGCCGGGCTCGCCGCTCGGTTCGAGACGCCGGTGTCCGTCGACACCTGGCGCGCCTCGGTGGCCCGGGCCTGTTACGCCGAGGGCGCCGTGATGGGCAACGACATCAGCGGCCTGGCCGACCCCGACTACGCCCCGGCGGCGGCCGAGCACGGAGCGGCCGTCGTGGTGACCCACATCAGGCTGGCTCCCCGGGTGGCCGACCCCGATCCCCATTACGACGACATCGTGCGCGACGTAGCGAGCTTCTTGACCGAGCGGGCCGCCCGTGCCCGCCAGGCCGGGGTCCCGGCGGAGCGCATCGTCCTCGACGCGGGGCTCGACCTCGGCAAGACCGCGGAGCAGTCGCTCACCTTGTTGCGCGCCTCGCAGACCCTGGCCGGACTGGGATACCCGCTCCTGCTCTCGGCCTCCAACAAGACGTTCCTGGGCAAGGTTCTCGACCTCGGGCTCACCGAGCGGGGTCAGGCGTCGGTCGGAGCCGCGGCGCTCGGCATGGCATGGGGCTGCCGCGTCGTCCGCGTCCACGACGTGAGGGGCACCTGCCGTGCCCGGGACGCGCTCGCCGCCATCAGTGAGGCCCCGTGAGCTCGAGCCGGTGGGCGCGCCGCGAGCATGCCGTGAGCACGCCGTGAGCACCAAGTCGATCTCGGCCACCTACCTGGTCAAGGGCGACGACGCCTCCCTGGTGGCCCAGGAGGTCCGTACGCTCCTGATCGACGTGGTGGGTGACCGAGACCATGCGCTCGTCGTCGAGGAGATCGGTGGAGGAGCGGGCGAGGAGCTCAGCGTGGGCGCCGTGGTGGACGCCTGCCTGACGCCCCCGTTCCTCGTGGACCGGCGTGTCGTCGTCGTGCGCGAGGCGGGTCGTCTCGTCACCGCGGACGCACCACGGCTGGTCCCGGTGATTGAGGACCCGCTCCCGACGACGACGCTCGTCCTGGTGGGTGGGGGAGGGACGATCCCGGCGCCGATCGTCAAGGCGGTGAACGGATCCGGGAAGGTGATCGATGTCACCACGAGCAAGGCGGGGGAGCGCAAGGCATGGCTCCACGAGCATCTCCGTGGCGCGTCGGTCAAGCTCGAGCCGGCGGCCGCCGATCTGCTGGCGGATCACGTGGGCGAGGACCTCGGGCGGGTCGAGGGTCTGCTCGGCGCATTGAGCTCCGCTTACGGCAGCGGGGCCCGGGTCTCCGCCGAGGACCTCCTGCCGTACCTCGGTGAGGCGGGGAACGTCCCCCGCTACGAGCTGACCGACGCCATCGACCGCGGCGACCCCGGACGAGCCCTGGTCGTCCTGCGCCGGCTGCACGATGCCGGTGGCCTGGCGCCCGTCCAGGTCCTGGCCACCCTCCACGGGCACTTCGCGAACCTCCTGGCCCTCGACGGGGAGGATGTGCGGAGCGACCGGGATGCGGCGGCCCTACTTGGTACGGCACCCTTCGTCGCCAAGAAGGCGCTCGAGCAGTCCCGACGGCTCGGCAGCGCCCGGATCGCCGCGGCCATCTCGCTGATCGCCGCGGCCGACCTCGACGTCAGGGGTGCCAGCGGGATGCCTCCCGAAGCGGTGGTCGAGATCCTGGTTGCACGGCTGGCCCGCCAGACGCGTCCGCGTCGCGCCACGCGTCCACGGGCCGGGGTCGCCCGATAGGAGCGCCGCCGGCCCGTACACGACCACGAGTGACCAAGGTGGAGCCTGGCGACGTGGCGGGAGCGGCGCAAGGGGGGATGACTGCACCGCCCCCACCACGAAGGGCGCAACGCCACGGACGGGAGAACCCACCCACCAGAGACCCTGTGGATCCCGATGGCGGTGCGGGACGTCTCGGCGAACGCGTACCAGTATTGGAATTCGGCTTCCATGAGGTCCGGCTTGAGGACGAGGTGGGCGAACCGGTGGACCTGTCCATGACGATGCACCCTCGTGGTGGACTGTGGCCATGTACGAGACCCCCGAGGAGTTGGGCGGACTTCAGTCCCTGCTCGACGCGTCCATGCTGGCTGCGGGCCCACATCTGCGCGGCATCATCACGCCCGAGCGGCGCCTCGACGCCGCGGCGCTCACGAAGAGGTTGCAGGGGATGAGACTCCTGGTTCTGGCCACGGCAACGGCCGACGGGCGGCCGCTCTGTGGCCCGGTCGACGGCTATTTCCTCCATGGCACGTTCTGGTTCAGCTCCGGCCGTGATGCCGTGCGGATGCGACACCTGCGAACCCGACCTCAGGTGAGCGCGACGCACCTTCCCGGCGACCGGCTCGCCGTCACCGTCCACGGGAGAGCCGAGCTGTTCGAGCTCGACGAACCCGCCTACGGCGCGCTGCGCCGCGCCATGCTGGACGAATACCTACCCAAGCAGGGCCCGGCGTTCGAGGAGTGGCTGGACGGGTCGCACGCGCTGGGCGCGCGCATCGTTCCCGAGAAACTGTTCACGTTCCACATGGCTCCGTAGGAGCAGCGGGGGAGCGCTATTCGGCGGCTTCGAGCGCGGCCACCCGGCGCACGAGCCGGGACTTGTGGTTGGCCGCCGTGTTCTTGTGGATCACGCCCTGAGCGGCCGCCTTGTCGATCCGCTTGACGGCCAGGCGCAGCAGCTCCACGCTGTCCTGCGAGCCCGACTCGGCCGCGACCACGGCGCTCTTCGAGCGGGTGCGCATCTCGGCTCGGACAGACTTGTTGCGCAGCCGGCGCTTCTCGTTCTGGCGATTCCGCTTGATCTGGCTCTTGATGTTGGCCACGTGACGATTCCTCGTGCTTGAAGAAGGGTCCGGGGGCACGACGTGAGCCCACCGGTGCGGGGGTCAACTGTAGCAGGTGGCGGGCCGATGGGCCCGAGCGAGGCGGGTCGAGAGGCCGGAGCATCGCAGGCCAGGCCAGCGGATCAGCCCAGACCAGCACCCCGGTACGATCGACGGACCGTGCCGCCCCCCGCAAGCCCGATGCAGCCCGTTGCGGTCGACAACATCCGTAACTTCTCCATCATCAGCCACGTCGACCACGGCAAGTCCACCCTCTCGGACCGCATCCTCGAGATCACCGGGGCCGTCGACCCCCGGCTGATGCGCGAGCAGTACCTCGACTCGATGGACATCGAGCGGGAGCGGGGGATCACCATCAAGGCGCAGAACGTGCGGGTCCTGCACGCCGGCCACATCCTGCACCTCATCGACACCCCCGGGCACGTCGACTTCGGCTACGAGGTCTCGCGGTCCCTGGCGGCGTGCGAGGGGGCGGTGCTGCTGGTGGACGCTTCGCAGGGGATCCAGGCCCAGACACTGGCCAACTGCTACCAAGCGATCGAGAACGACCTCGAGATCGTCCCGGTGCTCAACAAGATCGACCTGCCCGCCGCAGACCCCGAGCGCTGTGCCCTCGAGATCGAGCACGTGCTCGGGTTGCCGGTCGAGGACATCCTGCACATCTCGGCCAAGACGGGCCAGGGCGTGACCGAGCTGCTCGATGCGGTGATCGCCCGCATCCCGCCCCCGGCCGGCGACGCCGACGCCCCATTGCGAGCCCTCATCTTCGACTCCTCCTACGACCAGTACCGCGGCGTGGTCAGCTCCATTCGCGTCGTCGACGGCACCTTGCACACCGGCGCCCGGCTGCGCTTCATGCAGGCGAACGCCGTGCACGACATCGAGGAGGTGGGGGTGCGCACACCCGATGCCGTTCCCGTGGAGCGGCTCGGGCCAGGCGAGGTGGGGTACCTGATCGCCGGGATCAAGGACGTCGGCGGGGCGCGTTCGGGCGAGACGGTGACCACGGCGTCCCACGGAGCCACCCAAGCCCTGGCCGGGTACCGCGATCCCAAGCCCATGGTGTTCTGCGGCCTCTATCCGGTCGACGGCGACGAGCTACCCGATCTGCGCGACGCGCTCGACAAGCTCAAGCTCAACGACGCCAGCTTCACCTTCGAACCCGAGTCCTCGCATGCGCTCGGCATCGGGTTCCGCTGCGGATTCCTCGGGCTGCTGCACATGGAGATCGTGCGAGAACGTCTCGAGCGTGAGTTCGACCTCTCCCTGATCGCCACCGCGCCGAGCGTCGAGTACCGGGCGTTCCTCACCGACGGGAGCCAGCTGGCGGTGGACAACCCGACCGAGCTGCCCGACGCCAGCCGCATCGACCACATCGACGAGCCCATGCTGTTGGCCACGGTCATCACGCCGAGCGAGTACACCGGCACCGTCATGGAGCTGTGCCAGAGCAGGCGGGGTGAGATGACGCGCATGGAGTACCTCTCGCCCGAGCGGGTCGAGCTGGTGTACTCGCTGCCCCTCGCCGAGGTGGTGGTCGACTTCTTCGACCAGCTGAAGAGCCGCACCAAGGGCTACGCCTCGCTGGACTACGAGCCGGCCCAGTACGCGACCGCCAATCTGGTGCGGGTCGACATCCTGATCAACCACACGGCGGTCGACGCCTTCTCGACCATCGTGTTCCGGGGCTCGGCGGAGGTCTATGGGCGCAAGATGGCCGAGAAGCTGCGCGAGCTCATCCCACGGCAGCTCTTCGACGTCCCGATTCAGGCCGCCATCGGCGGGCGCATCGTGGCACGCGAGACGGTGAAGGCCAAGCGGAAGGATGTCCTGGCCAAGTGCTACGGCGGTGACATCACGCGCAAGCGCAAGTTGCTCGAGAGGCAGAAGGAGGGCAAGAAGCGGATGAAGACCATCGGACGGGTCGACGTGCCGCAGGAGGCCTTCATCTCGGCCCTGCGGCTCGGCGAGGACTGAGCGGCCGCCGCCCCGGTGCCGTGCCTGGCACTCGGTAGACTTGAGTGCCAGGCAAGACATGACACCTCACGCGCAGACACCGCCCGCCGACCCGGCACCATCGGCTGACCCGCTCGGCTCGGGCCCCGCCCTCAACGCCCGTCGCGCCTCCATCTTGGAGGCGGTGGTCAACGAGTACATCGGGTCGGCCGAACCGGTCGGGTCCTCCCACGTGGCCCGCACCCCGGGCGTCGGGGTCTCCTCGGCCACCGTCCGCTCGGAGATGGTGGCGCTCGAGCGCGAGGGCTACCTGGTCCAGCCCCACACGAGCGCCGGGCGCATCCCGACCGACAAGGGGTATCGCTTCTTCGTGGACCACCTCACCTCGCCCGGCGTTCTCGGTCCGGTGCAGCGTCGAAAGGTCTCCCAGTTCTTCGAGCAGGTGCACGGGGAGATGGAGACGGTGCTCGAGCGCGCCTCGGGCCTCCTCTCTGAACTCACCTCCTACGCCTCGGTCGTCGTGGGGCCCTCCCACGAGACGGCCAGCATCCGCTCGGTGCAGGTCGTGGGGCTCTCGTCCCAACACGCCCTGCTGGTCCTCGTCCTCTCCGACGGCGCCGTCGAGAAGCGGACGATCGACCTCGTGACCGAGACCTCCGAGGAGGATCTGGCCGCGGCCAGCGCCGCCCTGGCCGCGCACGTGGTCGGCACCACGCTGGCCGGACCCTGGTCGATCCCCACCAGCGGATCAGGCGCGGTGGACCACGTCGTGGCCGCGGCGCACGGGGCGCTGCAGTCGCTCGAGGGCTCGCTCGACGTCGACCAGGTGTTCGTCGGCGGACCGGCCCGCCTGGCCGAGTCGTTCGACGCCGTCGAGACGGTCCGCTCGGTGCTCGCCATCTTGGAGCAACAGCTGGTCGTGGTCTCCCTCCTGCGTGACGTGCTCGACCGCGGCCTGTCGGTGTCCATCGGCACCGAGCTGGGGTACGAGCCGCTCTCTTCGTGCGCGGTCGTCGTGGCCCCGATGCGGGTCGACGGGCACGACCTCGGAGCCGTCGGGCTGCTCGGACCGACGCGCATGGACTACTCGCGGGCGCTGGCGGCCGCCCACGTGGTCGGCGAACGGCTGGGTGAGCGCATGGGCTCGAGCTCGGGCGCCGGCGGAACCGCGACGGGCAGCGGGGGGCTCGATGGCCGCCACTGACGGGCTGGGTGACCTCTACGAGCTGCTCGGGGTGGGCCCGGGCGCCAGCGACGACGAGATCAAGAAGGCCTACCGCGCCAGGGCCCGGGAGCTTCACCCCGACACAAACCAGGGTGACCCCGAGTCCGAGGCGCGCTTCAAGCAGGTCACCGTCGCCTACGAGGTCCTGCGAGACCCCGAGCGCCGGGCCCGCTACGACCGTTACGGACCCGAGGGGGTCTTCGGTGCCCAGGGCGGCATGGGCGGTATGGGCGGGTTCGGCTTCGAAGGTGGGCTGGGGGACATCTTCGAGGCCTTCTTCGGACAGATGGGCGGAGGCGGTGGTGGGCGCCGCCGCGGACCCCAGCCGGGCGCCGACGCCGAGGTGCGGCTCACCTTGGACTTCGCCGAGGCGGTCTTCGGCAGCCGCAAGGACATCACCGTCCGTCTGCCGGCCACCTGCGACGCCTGCGGTGGGGGCGGTGCGGCGCCAGGGACCGATGCGGTGACGTGCACCGACTGCCAAGGTGCCGGCGAGCTCCGCCGGGTGCGCCAGTCACTGCTGGGCCAGGTCGTGACCAGCGTGGCCTGCTCGCGCTGCTCGGGCACCGGCGAGATGATCCCGAATCCCTGCCCGGAGTGCCGGGGTGAGGGTCGCCGGTTGCAGGAGCGCACGTTCACCGTCGAGGTCCCGGCCGGTGTCGAGGACGGCTCGACCCTGCGCCTGGCCGATCGAGGGGCGGCCGGACAGCGGGGCGGTCCGAGCGGGTCGCTCTTCGTGCATCTGGGCGTGGCCGGTGATCCCCGGTTCGAGCGCCAGGGCGACCACCTCAACACGACGCTGACCATCAGCCTCGCCCAGGCTGCGCTCGGCACCGAGGCGGACGTCGAGACGCTCGACGGCCAGCACCACCTGACCATTGCTCCCGGGACGCAGCACGGTCACGTCGAGCGCGTCCGGGGACTCGGGGTGCCCCGGCTGCGCGGGCGGGGCCGGGGCGACCTGTTCGTCCACGTACTGGTGGCGACGCCGACCGACCTCAGCCCCGAGCAGGACGAGTTGTTGCGCCAGTTCGCCGCCGCCCGTGGGGAGGACGTCTCGCCTCCGGGCACGCGGGGTGGCGACGGCGTGTTCTCCCGCCTGCGCTCGGCCTTCGGGTAGCGCGCGTGGGGGATCGCCGGGGTCCCGAGGTCGTCGGCCCGAGCCCCGGCCCCGGCGGCGCCCCTTGCCCCCCCATCGCCCCCCCCATCGGCATCGTGGAGCGGGCGGCGGCGGCGGCCCAGGTCTTCGTCGAAGACCCGTCCCGACCCGTCATGTCCGACGACGACAGCCACCACCTCGGCCGGGTGCTGCGCCTGCGAACCGGTGAAACCGTCGTGGCCTCCGACGGACGTGGACGCTGGGCCTCCGCCATCTGGCGGGGCGACGGAGCGCTCGAGCCCGCCGGACCTTTGCACGTTGAGCCCCGAGCCGATCCGATCCTCACCGTGGTGTTCGCGCCGGCCAAGGGTGATCGCCCCGAATGGGTCGTCCAGAAGCTGACCGAGCTGGGTGTCGACCGGATCGTTCCCCTGCACAGCGAGCGCAGCGTGGTGCGCTGGAGGGCCGAACGGGGGCGCACGGCGTGCGCCCGACTGCGCCGGGTGGCCCGCGAGGCGGCGGCTCAGAGCCGGCGGGTGTGGTTGCCCGACGTGGACGAGACGGTGTCGTTCACCGAGCTGGTCAGGCTCGGCGACGCCGGCGAGGTCGCGCTCGCCCAGCTGGGCGGTGGTCCACCCACAGGGCCCCAGCAGGTCGTCGCCGTGGGGCCCGAAGGCGGCTGGAGCGACGCCGAGCTGGCCTCGGGCCTGCCCACCGTGACGCTCGGGGACAACGTGCTGCGCGCCGAGACGGCGGCCGTCGCGGCGGGCGCGCTGCTCGCCGGCCTGCGCAGCGGGACCGTGTCCACCGGTCCGGTGCGACCCTGACGGGGCGGCATTCGCCGAGCGCCATGCCCTGGCCGCTCCGTGATGGTCGCGCGCGGGACCGGTGGGCCGGTACATTCGGGCGGGTGAGGCAGCTGGAGAAGGGTGGCGGATCCCGGGGATGAGCGATCCCGGTGACTGCATCTTCTGCAAGATCGTCGCGGGCGAGCTCCCGTCCGAGATGGTTCACGAGACGCCGACCACCGTCGCCTTCAAGGACCTTCATCCCGCCGCGCCGCTCCATGTCCTGGTCGTCCCGCGACGTCACATCGACGATGCCGCCGCCGTGGGTGTCGAGGACGCCCCGGTGCTCGCCGACATGCTGCTCGCGGCGCGTGCCGTGGCCGACGGGGCGGGCCTGGCGTCACCCGAGCGCGGGTACCGGCTCATCTTCAACGTCGGTCCCGACGCCATGAACTCTGTTCCGCACTTGCACCTCCATGTGCTCGGGGGGAAACCGCTCACCGGGCATCTCGGGGTGACGTGAGCGCACCATGACCCACGCATGCCGGACGGCGACGCATCCATGACGACCACGCTGCGTGCCGAGTGCTTCGTCCCGGGCAATCACCTCATGGCCGGGCTGCTCGGGACACGCGACGAGCATCTGCGACAGGTGGAGCAGGCCTTTCCCGACGAGCAGATCGTCGTGCAGGGCAACCGGATCTCGGCGGTCGGCCCGCAAGCAGAGGTGGTGGCGCGGCTCTTCGACGAGCTGGTGTTGATGGCCCAATCCGGCCGGGACCTCGACTCGTCCACCTTGGCCCGCACCATCGACATGGTGCGCGAGGACATCCGCCCGAGCGAGGTCCTACGCTCCGAGGTGGTGCGGGCCGCCGGCGGCAAGACCGTGCGCCCGAACACCGCCGGGCAGAAGCGCTACGTCGACGCCATCTCGCAGAACGTCATCACCTTCGGCATCGGGCCCGCCGGGACGGGGAAGTCGTATCTCGCCGTGGCTCAGGCGGTGCATGCGCTGCAGTCTCGCCAGGTGGCCCGCATCATCCTCACCAGGCCGGCGGTCGAGGCAGGCGAACGCCTGGGGTTCCTCCCCGGCGATCTCATGGCCAAGGTCGACCCCTACCTGCGCCCGCTGTACGACGCGCTCTACGACCTGCTCGAACCCGAGGGAGCCCAGCGCCTGCTCGACCGGGGCACGATCGAGGTGGCGCCGCTCGCCTTCATGCGGGGGCGGACGCTCAACAGCTCGTTCATCATCCTCGACGAGGCGCAGAACACCACCCCCGAGCAGATGAAGATGTTCCTGACCCGGATCGGCTTCGGCTCCAAGTGCGTGGTCACCGGCGACGTCACCCAGATCGACGTGCCCGGCAGCCGTTCGGGCCTGGTGGGGCTCGAGCCCGTGCTCGGAGGGATCGACGACATCGCCTTCGTGCACCTCACCCGGCGTGACGTCATTCGCCACAAGATCGTGGGGGACATCATCGATGCCTACGACACGGCAGAAGGGCGGCCGAGTCCCACGCCGTGAGCATCGACGTGTTCGCCGCCGACGAGCAGCGGGCCCATCCGGTGGACGTTTCCCGATGGGTAGGCCTGGCCCGCCAGGTGCTCGACGCCCGGGGCGTCAAGGGCGAGGCCGAGGTGTCCCTCCTCTTCGTCGACGAGGAGGCCATCGCCGCGCTCAACGAGCAGTTCCTCGGCAAGAGCGGCCCGACCGACGTCCTGTCGTTCCCCATCGAGGACGAGCCGACCCTGCCCGGCCGCTCGCCGGACTTTGGGGGCACCGGACCGGGGACGTCGCTCGAACCGGGACCCTTGACGCTGCTCGGTGACGTCGTGATCTGCCCAGCCGTGGCGGCGCGTCACGCCGTCGAGCACCAGGTGTCCCTCGACGACGAAGTCGCCCTCCTGGTCGTCCACGGGCTTCTGCACCTCCTGGGTATGGATCACGAAGACGACGCCGAGGCCGAGAGGATGGAGGCACTCGAGCGGCAGCTGCTCCAGCGTTTCCACCGTGGTCACCAGGGCCCGGGCCCGGCCCGGGCGGAGTGAGCGAAGGCGTGCACGGGTTCCAGGCCGAGGACGCCCTCCTCATCGTGGTCATCGTGGTGCTCCTGGCCGCGTCGGGCGTGCTGGCCATGGCTGAGACCAGCCTGGTGCGAATGAACCGGATCAAGGCCAAGTCGCTCGTCGACGAGCGCAAGCGCGGGGCTCGGACCCTGGCCCGACTGGTCGGGAACCCTGCCGGGTTCTTGAACCCGATCCTGCTGCTCGTCCTGATCTGTCAGCTGGTGTCGGCCACGCTCGTTGGCGTGGTCGCGGCCCATGTCTTCGGTGGTCTGGGCGTGCTGCTCGGCATCGTCTTCGAAATCGTGGTCATCTTCGTGTTCTTCGAAGCGGTGCCCAAGAACTGGGCGGTGCAGAACCCCGAGCGTGCTGCACTCCTGAGTGCGCCGATCGTGAGCACGCTCATCCGTTTCCCGCCCATCCGTTGGCTCTCCGCCCTCCTCATTGGCCTGGCCAACCGGATCATCGGAGCGGCCGAGACCGCGGACGACCTGCCCCGCTCGTACATCACGGACTCAGAGCTCAAGGCGATGGCCGACGTCGCCCACGAGGAGAAGGTGATCGAGCACGACGAGCGCACCTTCATCCACTCGATCATCGACTTCGGCGACACGGTGGCCCGAGAGGTGATGACACCTCGCCCGGACATGGTGACAGCCGATGCCGATGCCACCGTGCGCGACGCTCTGGAGGCCGCGCTCGCCGCCGGCTACAGCCGGATCCCCGTCGAGGAGGACGGGATCGACGACATCGTCGGCATCGCCTACGCCAAGGATCTCGTGCGTGACGAGCGAGCCGGCCGGGCGGGCGAGCCGGTGCGCGACAGCGTCCGACCGGCCAAGTTCATCCCAGAGTCCAAAGTGGTCTCCGAACTCCTGCGCGAGATGCAGGAGGAGAAGTTCCACATGGCCATCGTGGTCGACGAGTACGGCGGCACGGCCGGGCTGATCACCCTGGAGGACCTCCTCGAGGAACTCGTCGGGGACATCGTCGATGAGTTCGACGTCGAGGAGCCGACGGTCGAGCGCTGTGACGACGGCTCGGTCCTGGTCAGCGCGCTGTACTCCGTCGACGACGCCGACGAATTGCTCGGCGCGGAACTCCCGCACGGGACCTGGGACACCGTGGGCGGGCTCATGCTGGACCTCGTGGGTGGGGTGCCCAACAAGGGCGACTCGGTCGAAGTGGACGGGTTCCGTCTCACAGCCGTCGATGTGCGCGGACGGCGAATCGAGCGGGTGCGGATCAAACGGACGAGCGGTGCGGTGTCCGGAGCCGAGCGACCCGCGGGCGGGGGCAGCGCGTCGCACAACGGGAGTTGACGCCATGCGCTCGGGCTTCGTCGCGGTCGTCGGACGCCCCAACGTCGGCAAGTCGACGCTGGTCAACTCCATGGTGGGCACCAAGGTGGCCATCACCTCGCCACGGCCGAACACGACGCGGCACCGCATCCTCGGTGTGCTTCATGCCCCTGAGGCACAAGTGGTCTTCGTCGACACGCCCGGTATTCACCGCCCGCGCACCGCACTCGGGGCCCGTCTCAACGAGACGGCGTCGGACGCCATTGGCGACGTCGACGTGATCGTTGCCCTTGTCGATGCCGGCGCGACCGTCGGACCCGGTGACAGGACCGTGCTCGAGCGGGCGATCCGACAGTTGCAGCGCGAGGCGCAGACGGGAGAGTCAGGCTCTCCGGATGCCCCGCCGGGCCTCGTCGTCGTGGTGAACAAGATCGATCACGCCAAGGGAACGCACGTGCCCGAGCGCCTGGTCCAGGTCCAGGAGGCCGTGACGGCCTTGATGGGGTCCGCCAGCTCCGAGGCGGCGTCGGGAATCGAGTACTTCCCCGTGTCGGCGCGCACCGGACAGGGCGTCGCCGCGCTCACCTCACACCTCATCTCCCGCATGCCCGAGGGTCCGCCGTACTTCTCCGACGACGTGATCACCGACACGCCTGAGGCGCTCTGGGTGGCCGAGTTGGTCCGGGAGCAGCTGCTGGCCAAGACTCGTGACGAGCTCCCCCATGCCATCACCTGTCGCGTGACCGAGTGGGAATGGCCTCACATCCGCATTGAGATCATCGTCGAGCGTGACTCGCAGAAGGCCATCGTCATCGGCAAGGGCGGGGAGGTGCTCAAGGAGGCGGGGACGGCAGTGCGCAAGGCTCTGCCCGAGGGGGCGTATCTCGACCTCCACGTGAAAGTCGAGCGCCACTGGCAGAACCGCGACGAGATGTTGGACCGGTTCGGGTATTGAGCTCGTGGTGATTCCGACCGGCGAATGGCTCCCGCTTGCCACATCTCACCAGAATTGTTTAGGATAAACACTTATGTTTAGTGGTTTGGATCCTCAACGCACATGAGCCCCCCGATTCGTCGTCCACCATCGGGGTTTCCGACACGATCCGCCTCGGCCTCCGGTCCTCCGCCGCAGGAGCGCCGATATCCACACCGAGAGCCGCGCAAACAGATCCCCGCCTTCCGTGTCGGGCGGACCGACCCACCCACGCTGCGGGAAGTCGCGGACACCGAGACCATCGACCTGGCGTTCCGCGCTTTGGCCAACGAAACCCGCCGTGGGATTGTTGCAGCGCTCCACGACCAGGGTGGGATGATGCGCTCGGTCGACATCGCGGCCCGCTTCGACATCCCGTGGCAAGGCGTGTCCCGCCACCTCCGGATCCTGACCGAAGCCGGCATCATCGATTGCATCAGGTTCGACTCGAACAAGCGCGCCTACACGCTCAATCGGCGCTACATCCGCGACGTGATCGGCCGTTGGGTCATGCGGGTGGCAACCGAAGGCAGGCGCGACGCAGAGGGCAACTTGGTGTTCGAATTTCGCGGACTCATAGCGGCCTCATCGCGGACTCATCGTGGACGAGGAGACGTCCTCGGGCCCGGCTGTCGGCTCGTCAGGGGTGCTCCCGAGCGCCTCATGGAGAAACGACTGGACCTCCTCGAAGTCGACGCTTCGCCGCATGGGGGGGAGCGTGGCCAGAAGCACGCCGCGGTACGACGCCGTGGCCAGCCGAGGATCGAGCACCGCCACCACCCCCCGGTCGTCGGCGGTGCGGATGAGCCGTCCGGCTCCCTGGGCAAGCAGGGTGGCGGCGCGGGGCAGGTCGACCACCGAGAAGGCAGCTCCGCCGGCGCGGTCACGGCGGGCCTGGAGGAGCGGGTCGTCGGGTCGCGGGAAGGGCAGGCGGTCAATGGTGACCAGCGACAGCGCTCGGCCGGGAACGTCCACACCCTGCCAGAACCCGAGCGTGGCGAAGAGGCAGGACGACTCGTCCGCCGCGAACTCCCGGAGGAGCAACGCTTTGGGGAGCTCGCCCTGGAGCAGCACCGTGCCGGGGATGTCCGGAGCAAGGGCCTTGGCGGCGGCCTCGGTGGCACGGCGGCTCGTGAACAACGCGAGCGTGCGACCACCCGCAGCCCCGATCAGGCGGCGGAGCTCGTCGTGGATCGCATCCTCGGCCGATATCGAGCGTCGGTCGGGCAGGTGACGGGCCACGTAGAGGAGCGCATGGGCCCGGTAGTCGAACGGGCTTCCGACATCGAGCTCCTCGGAGCGAAACCCCTGCAGCCCCACCCGTTCCACCGTCCGCGGCGGAATGGTGGCGCTCGTCAGGACGGCAGTGACCTGCCCCCAGAGCAGCGCGGCGAGGGCCGGGCCGACGTCGATCGGCGAGAGTCGCAGACGGGCATTGCGCCGGGAGCCGTCGACCCAGGCCACCTCGTCGGAAGTGCGCGTCTCGAGGCGGTGCAGATCCTCGGCAAGATGCGTGGCAGTCTGCAGCGCCCGCGTCTTGCGACTGGCCCGCTCGGGGGTGCCACCGGGGTCGTCGGCAAGGAAGGACCGCTGGGCGCCGCTGCGCCGCAGCGCGTCCACCGCACGGCGGGCCAGTTCGCCGGCACGGCCGATCAGCGCGGCCAACTCACGATCATCTCCATCGCCGTGCCCGTTGGCGGCCTGGTGGAGCACTCGGGTCCCGATCCGGTCACGCAGGAGCATGCCGAACTGGTCTCCGGCCACGCCCAGCGACTCGAGTGTGTCGAGGTCGCGTTGGTCGACGAGGGATCGTGACGCGGTCACCAGCGTGCGGAAGCGACCCGGCGTCAGCTCGACTCCGAGGCTCGACGTCATGACCTCCTCGAGCTCGTGCGCCTCGTCGAACACCACGACGTCGTGCTCGGGCAACACGGCTCCTGCGCTGGCCAGGTGGGCTCCGTAGAGGTGGGTGTTGACCACGACAATGTCGGCCGCCACAGCGCGATCACGCGCTGATTCGGCGAAGCACTGCCCGCCCGACGGGCAATTGAAGGCGCCGGGACACTCACGCGGCCCGACGCTGACCATGCCCCAGGCCCGGTCCGAGGGCTCGAAGCTGAGGTCGGCACGATCGCCGCTCGAGGTCGCCTGTGACCAGGCGACGAGGCGTCGCACCTCCTCGACCAGCCCCTCTGGCGGGGCACCGCCCGCCCCTCCGGTGCCGTCATCGCCCGCGTCATCCCCGGGAGAGGGGTCCTCGAGTCGGGCCTCCTGATCGCCCAGCTCACCCTGAATCCCACCCGCACCCACTTCGGAGACCCGTTGCCGGCAGATGTAGTTGCTGCGGCCCTTGAGCACGGCGAAGGAGAGGGGAACCGGGAGGCCCATGCCGGACTCGACCAGGGGGAGGTCCTTTCCGGCCAGCTGGTCCTGCAGGGCCTTGGTTGCGGTGGCCACGACGACCTTCTTGCCGCTCAGTGCCGCGGGCACCAGGTAGGCCAGCGACTTTCCGGTCCCGGTGCCGGCCTGCACCACCAGGTGGGTCCGGGTGACCAGTGCCTCGGCCACAGAGCGGCACATCTCGGCCTGCTCGGCCCGCCGTTCACCCCCGGGGAGCTGGGAGGTGATCTTGTCGAGGTGCTCGACGCTCTCGTCACCGGCGCGCCTGGCGTCAAGGGCCGATCCGGCAGAGTCGTCGTGAAGTCCGAAGACGTCGAGCTCGTCGAGCTCCCCGTCACCGGGCACGGGGTACTCGTCCCCGTCCCACTCCGCCATCACCCCACCTGCGCGGCGAGGTCCTCGAAGGCCTGACGCCCCATGCCCGTCCACATCTGCACGACCGGGGGCGGCATGCCGGCCATCATCGCCTCGCGCCCGTCGGGGGTGCGGCGCTCCATGATGAGCCCGATGATCAGCCACACCTTGTCTCCGGAGTATTGCGAAAGTGCGTGGCCCGGGAGTGCGCCCCACTCCTCGGGTGAGAGATTGGCGGCACACAGGGGAAGCACCTCGGATTCCTCGGTGTCGAGATGCGGCACCAGCGTGTCGTGCAGCGACTGGAGCTGCGCCGCGAGGCGCGGCTGGGCTCCGGTGTCGCCGGAGCGCCACGCCGCCAGCGAGGCTTCGGCATCGCTCAGCAGCCCGACCACATCGTTGTGTTGACCGATCATGGTGTCCAACAGGGGCGCGGCGTTCGACACGCGCTCGCGCAGTTTGGGGAAGACCAGCGCTTCCTCACCCTCGTGGTGCACGTGGAGGAACCACAGGATGTTGTCGTAGTAGTCGGCGATCAGCTCCACACGGGCCCCGTCGCCCGCAGCCACCTCGCTCACGCGGTCACTGCCTGCGGCCAGTGTGTCGCGTAGCGCCTGGTGGACGGCCAGCATGTCGCTGACGTCGGTCGAACCCGTACCGCCTCCGGCACCGCCGCTCGTCTCGTGCTCGGTCATGCCAGGCCTCCTCACGCCGCGGCCTCACGCCGGCGGCACTTTCGCCATTGTTCCCCACGTGGCATCTCCGCGTCGCCCGGACACGCGGCAGGGGCTGTGTCGGGCAAGGGGTAGCTTCGGAACGATGACCTCGACGGCCTCCTCCGAGTTCGACGTCGGGCCGGATCCGGTCCCTCCGGAGCTGGACCGCTCCCGTGTCCCGGTCCACGTGGCCTGCGTCATGGACGGGAACGGTCGCTGGGCGAGCGCACGCGGACTGCCCCGGACCGAGGGTCATGCGGCCGGCGAGGCCGCCCTGCTCGACGTCGTCTACGGAGCGCTCGAGATCGGCGTGAAGTGGATCACGCTGTATGCCTTCTCCACCGAGAACTGGCGCCGCCCGCCCGATGAGGTGCGCTACCTCATGAACTTCAACCAGTCCCTGCTGGTGCGCCGGCGTGACGAGCTCAACGAGAAGGGTGTGCAGATCCGTTTCGCCGGACGGCGGGACTGGCGGGTGCCCCGGCGGGTGCTCAAGCGCATGGACGAATCCGTCGACCTCACCCGGGACAACACGCGCATGGTGATGACCATGGCCTTCAATTACGGGGGCCGGGCCGAGATCGTCGACGCGGTGCGGGCACTCGTCGCCGAGGGGACCCCAGCGCACAAGATCGACGAGAAGGCCATCCGTCGTCACCTGTACTTCCCCGACATGCCCGATCCGGACCTGGTGATCCGCACCTCGGGCGAGTCACGGATCTCCAACTTCTTGCTCTGGGAGATCGCCTACAGCGAGCTCGTGTTCCCTGACGTCCTGTGGCCGGACATGCGCCGCCGCCACCTGTACGAGGCGGTGATCGAGTTCCAGCGCCGCGTCCGGCGCTTCGGCGCGGTCTCTCCTTGAGCCGTGGGCTGCGAGAATGGGTGCCCGATGAATCCCAGACGGCCATGAATCCCAGACGGCCATGAATCTCAGGCGGGTTGCCGTCGCGACCGGAATTGCCCTGCTCACGGCCTTCGCCGTGATCGTCGTCCTGGCCGGCAAGTCCGGCGCCGGAGCGGCCATCGTGGCGATGCTGGCCGTCGTCGCCCTGGTGGCCGCCGGCAACCTGCTCTATGGCCGCCATTCGCATGGAGCGGCCGCCCACGCGAGGATCCGCCTGGCCCAGGACGCGGCCAACCGGGTGGCCGACCTGGCCGCCCAGACGCGGCGCGCCACCGCCGATGCGGCGCGCCGCGGCGAGCGGTTCTGCCCGCTCGATCCGGCCCGCCCCGAACCGTCCCGAACCCAACCGGCCCGACCTGATCCGGCCGAGCACCACCGCACGACGCCGTGAGCCTGGTTCGCGACCGCGGCGTGGCCCTGCGCAGCTACAGGCTGGGCGAGGCGGACCGCATCGTGGTCTTCATGACCGAGCGCCACGGCAAGGTGCGCGCCGTGGCCAAGGGGGTCCGGCGAACCACGTCCAAGTTCGGCGCTCGTCTCGAGCCCCTCACCCACGTCGACCTCCTGTTGTGGCAGGGACGCAGCGACCTCGACATCGTGAACCAGGTGGAGGTGATCGATGTCTACCGGGCGGTGCGCGAGGACCTGCATCGGATGCCCCTGGGCATGTCCATGCTGGAGGTGACCGACCAGATGGCCCAGGAGCGGCACCCCGACCCCCGGCTCTACGCCATGTTGGTGGGTGCCCTCGGCGCCCTGGCCAACCCGGACGCCGACCCCTCCTTGGTGGCCCCCTCCTTCTTCTTGAAGGCGCTCGTGCTCGAGGGCGCCGGCCCAGTGCTCGACGAGTGCGCCCACTGCGGGGAGCCCGAGGGAGCCGTCGAACTCGTCGCCTTCGACCTCGCCGCCGGCGGCACGCTCTGCCGGTCGCACAGGAGCGGTCGGCCCGTCAGCGCGGAGGGTCTCACCCTCATGCGCCGCATCCTCGGCGGTGACCTGGCCGCCGTGCTGGCCGGCGAGCCCCCGGCCGGCACCGAGGAGGTGGCCGAGCTGGCGATCGGGGCCATGGAGACCCACCTCGACCGTCGCATCCGCTCGGTGCGTTCCACCGTCGGACTTTGAACCCGATCCCGGCGAACGGGCCGGCGTTCGGCGTCTACGTCCACGTTCCCTTCTGCCGCGAGCGCTGCGACTACTGCGCCTTCGCCACCTACACCGACCGTGACCACCTCATGGAGCGCTACGCGGAGGCCTGCATCCTCGAACTCCGGCGCGTCCTGGGAGAAGGTGACCATCCGCTTCCCACCTCCGTCTTCTTCGGAGGGGGCACGCCGTCGCGCCTCCACCCCGACACCCTCTGCGCGATTCTCGACGCGGTGCCGCGGGCGCCGGACGCCGAGGTCACCGTGGAGTGCAATCCGGAGGACGCGGATGCGGCGCATCTCGGGGCGTATCGAGCTGCCGGTGTCACTCGGGTCTCCTTCGGCCTCCAGTCCACCCATCCCCATGTGCTCGCTGCCCTCGGTCGGCGCAACGTGCCGGATGCCGCCGAGACGACCAGTGCGGCGGCCGGGGCGGCCGGATTCAGCACCTGGAACCTGGACCTCATCTTCGGATCCGCCGCGGAATCAGACGGCGACTGGATCTCCACCCTCGAGCACGTGCTGTCACTGACCCCGGCACCACCCCATGTGAGTGCCTACGGGCTCACCGTCGAGCCGGGCACGCCGCTGGCCCGCGAGCCGCAGCGCCATCCGGAGGACGACGCGCAGGCCCATCGCTACGCGCAGGCCGATGCCATGCTTTCGGCCGCCGGTTACGCCTGGGAGGAGATCTCCAACTGGGCCCGGCCCGGCCACGAGTGCCGGCACAACCACCTGTACTGGGACCAGGGCGACTACGTGGGCATCGGATCGGCCGCCCACTCCCACGATGGGGGCGTGCGATGGTGGAACGTGCGCACGCCCGAGCGCTATCTCGCGGCGATGGAAGCCGGCCGCTCGGCCGAGGCCGGGCGCGAGGTCCTCACCGGCGAGCAGCGCACCTTCGAGCGGCTGGCCCTGGCGTTGCGCACCCCGAGAGGCGTGCCCTGGGGGGTCCTCGAGCGGCCAGAGGAGCTCGACGGTCTCGTGGTGCGCGTGCCGGCCGGCTCGCGAGACGGGGTTGGCGAGGCCGGGGACCGAGCGGTGCTCACGGTGGCCGGTCGGCTGGTGGCCAACGAGGTCAGCGCCAGAATCCGCTCCGGTATCCTGCTCCGATGACCGAGACGGCCGAGGAAACGGGCACGCCGGAAGGCCCTCCTGACGATCTGATGGAGAAGGTCGTGCGCCTGTGCCGGGTGCGCGGCTTCATCTTCCCCTCGGCCGAGATCTACGGGGGGTTCCGCTCCACGTACGACTACGGCCCCCTCGGGGTGAACATGTTGCGCAACGTCAAGAATGCCTGGTGGCGCACCATGGTCCAGCTGCGCGACGACGTGGTCGGGCTCGACGCCGCCATCCTGGGCCCGCCGGCGGTGTGGGAGGCGTCGGGCCACCTGGCCACGTTCACCGACCCGCTGGTCGACTGCCGCAACTGCCACGAGCGGTGGCGCGCCGACAAGATCGACGGGGTCTGCCCCAACTGCGGCTCGAGGGACCTGACCGAGGCCCGGGCCTTCCACCTCATGTTCAAGACGCACGCCGGACCGGTGGAGGACGACGGCCATGTGGCCTACCTGCGCCCCGAGACCGCCCAGGGCATGTTCACCAACTTCGCCAACGTGCTCGGCACGACGCGCAAGAAGCCGCCCTTCGGCATCGCGCAGGTGGGCAAGTCGTTCCGCAACGAGATCACCCCGCAGAACTTCGTGTTCCGCACCCGTGAGTTCGAGCAGATGGAGATGGAGTACTTCGTTCCACCCGACGAGGCGCAGACGTGGTTCGAGTACTGGCTGGCCGAGCGCATGCGGTGGTACCTCGACCTGGGAATCCCCACCGACCGCCTGCGTCTGCGCCACCACGACCCCGACGAGCTCTCGCACTATTCGAGGGGCACGGCCGACGTCGAGTTCCACTTTCCCTGGGGCTGGGACGAGCTCGAGGGGATCGCCAACCGCGGCGACTACGACCTCACGGCGCACGCCACGGCGTCGGGGGAGTCCCTCGACTACTTCGACCAGCAGACCAACCAGCGGTACACGCCGTACGTGATCGAGCCGGCGGCGGGCGCCACGCGGACGATGATGGCGTTCCTCCTTGCCGCCTACACCGAGGACCAGGTGGGGGGCGAGGCCCGCACGGTGCTGCGGCTGCACTGGAGGCTGGCGCCGTATCAAGTCGCCGTGCTGCCGCTCTCCAAGAAGGACACCCTCGAGCCGCTGGCCCGCCAGGTGCTGGGCTCGCTGCAGGAGCACTTCATGTGCGACTACGACGTCACGCAGAGCATCGGTCGGCGCTACCGCCGCCAGGACGAGATCGGGACGCCGTGGTGCGTGACCGTGGACTTCGACTCGTTGGAGGACGGCGCGGTGACGGTGCGCGACCGCGACACCACCGAACAGGTGCGCCTGCCGATCGACGGGCTCGTGTCCGAGCTGCACCGGCGGACCGGCCAGGGGTAGGGGGGAGGGGGACGGCTCAGGCCACGCGGCGGTACTTGCGCACCGCCAGGGGGACCAGGACGACCAGGAGGCCGCCACACCACGCCAGTGCCTGCCAGATGGCGGCCGTGTCCGTCTGGGTGCCCCCGAGCATCAGCGAGCGTGCGGCATCGACGACCTGGGTCACCGGTTGGTGGGATGCGAACGCCTGGAGCCAACCCGGCATGAGCGCGAGGGGGACGAAGGCCGACGAGCAGAACACGAGCGGGAAGATGATGGGGAACACCATGACCTGCGCCGTCTCCGCGTTGGGAGCCGAGAGGCCGGCGGTGGCGAATCCCCAGCACAGCGTGTAGGACCAGAGCAGGATTACCAGGATCCCGGCCACGAAGCCCCAGGCGTCGGTGAGGACGCGGAACCCGACCAGGAATCCGACCACGCTCACCACACCCACCACGAAGACGTTGCGCACGAGGTCGGCCGACGTCCGTCCGGCCAGGACGGCCGAGCGCGCCATGGGCAGAGCACGGAAGCGCTCGATCAGGCCCTTGGTGAGGTCGTCGGAGAGGCCGACCGCCGTGCTGACCGCGCCGAACGACACCGCCTGCACGTAGATCCCGGGCATGAGGTAGTCGGTGTACGGGACGCCGGGGATGTGGATGGCGCCTCCGAAGACGTAGACGAAGAGCAGCACGAACATGATCGGCTGGAGCGTCGAGAAGAAGACCGCCTGGGGGTTGCGGCTGAGGCTCAGCAGATTGCGCCACGTCAGGGTCCCGGTGTCCTGCACGGCCCAGCCCAGCCGATGACCCGCCGAAGGCGCCGGCCGCTCGGTGCTCGACGGGGCGGCGATGCTGGTCACGGGCGCTCCTGTGGAGTCCCGGCATCGCTCTTGTGCCCGGTCAGGCTCAGGAACACGTCGTCGAGGCTGGGCTCGCGCAGGACGAGGCCCGAGACGGCGATGCGGGCGGCATCGAGCGAGCGCAGGGTCTCGGCGCCGACGGCCGGGCCGTTCTGGACGGTCAGCTCGACGACGCTTCCCTCGGTGACCGGCGTCTTGTCGGCCAACGGGGCCAGGAGTGCGAGCGCCCGGGGGACGTCTCCGACGTCGACCATGGTCACCGCCACCACCGACGTGCCCAGGTTGGCCTTGAGCTCGGCCGGGGTGCCCTGCGCGATCACCCGGCCCTGGTCGACCACGACGATGTCGTCGGCCAGCCGGTCGGCCTCCTCGAGGTACTGCGTGGTGAGGAGCACGGTCGTCCCGTCGCCGACCAGATCCCCGATCACCCCCCACAGGTCCTGGCGGCCCGGAGGGTCGAGACCGGTCGTGGGCTCGTCGAGGAACAGCACCGGGGGGCTGGCCATCAGCGCGGCGGCCAGGTCCAGCCGCCGCCGCATGCCGCCCGAGTACGTGCGAAGCACGCGGTCGGCCGCCGCGGACAGGGCGAATCCCTCGAGCAGCTCGGCGGCCCGCTCGGCGGAGGCCTTGCGGCCCATATGCGAGAGCCGGCCGACCATGCGCAGGTTCTCGCGGCCCGTGAGGTTCTCGTCGACGGTGGCGTACTGGCCGGCCAAGCCGATCAACCGGCGCACGGCGTCGGGCTCGGCCACCACGTCGTGGCCGAGCACGGAAGCCGAACCCGAGTCGGGGGCGAGAATGGTCGAGAGCACCCGGACCGCCGTCGTCTTGCCGGCACCGTTGGGCCCCAGCAGCCCCAGTACGGTGCCCGCCTCGATCTCGAGCGACACGGTGTCGAGGGCGCGCACATTGCCGGAGGCGAACACCTTGACCAGGTCATGGGCTTCGACTGCCAGCGACCTGGTCCGAGAGGAGCCCATTGAGGGAGAAAGTAGTCTTTGCACGTCCGCTCCAGATCGGGGCGGGCCTGAACCCCCGACCGCGCTCGCCGTTCGCGGTCCGGCCGCCAGGGCAAGGAGGCCCGATGCCGTACGTCTTCGATTTCGACCACACGCACCCCCGTTCCCCCATGGAGCTCAAGGATCTCCTGGGCGGCAAGGGCGCCAACCTGGCCGAGATGACGTCGGTACTCGAGCTCCCGGTGCCACCCGGATTCACCATTTCGACCGACGCCTGCCGTGACTACATGGACCGGGGATGGCCCAGGGGCCTCGACGCCGAGGTGGCCGCCGCCCGGGCCCGACTCGAGTCCGCCATGGGCAAGGTCATCGGCGACGCCACCGATCCGCTCCTCGTCTCGGTGCGCTCGGGGGCCAAGTTCTCCATGCCCGGCATGATGGACACCGTCTTGAACCTCGGCCTCAACGACGAGTCGGTCGAGGGCCTGGCCAAGCAGACCGGCGACGAGCGGTTCGCCTTCGACTCGTACCGGCGTTTCATCGCCATGTACGCCCGCATCGTGCTCGAGCTGCCGGGCGAGGAGTTCGACTCGCTCTTCGAGGCCGCCAAGGAGCTGGCCGGCACCACGTCGGACGCCAAGGTGCCCGTCGAGCTGCTTCGCTACCTGGTCGACTCCTACCAGCAGATCGTCGAGCGCCAGACGGGCACCGCCTTTCCGCAGAAGCCGACCGAGCAGCTGCGTGGGGCGATCGAGGCCGTGTTCCGCAGCTGGAACGGACCGCGAGCCATCGCGTACCGCGAGCGCGAGCGCATCGCGCACGACCTGGGCACCGCGGTGAACGTCCAGGCCATGGTCTTCGGGAACCGGGACGACAACTCGGGAACCGGTGTCGGATTCACGCGCGATCCCGCCACCGGAGCCAAGGGCGCCTACGGCGACTTCCTTGTGAATGCCCAGGGCGAGGACGTGGTCGCCGGCATCCGCAACACCGAGCCGATCTCGGCGCTCAAGAAGCAGTTCCCCAAGGTGCACACGGAGCTGCTGGGCATCTTCTCCCGGCTCGAGACGCACTACCGCGACATGTGCGACACCGAGTTCACGATTGAGCAGGGCAAGCTCTGGATGCTCCAGACCCGTGTCGGCAAGCGAACCGGCGCCGCCGCGCTCAAGATGGCGGTCGACATGGTGCGCCCGAGCGACCTCGGGATCTCCCGGTCCGAGGCGGTGTCGCGCATCACCGAGGACCATCTCGACGCCGTCTTGCACCCCCAGTTCGCCGGTTCGGGGTACGAGACATGGGCCAAGGGGCTCGGTGCCAGCCCGGGCGCCGCCGTGGGGCGCATCTACTTCACGGCCGACGATGCTGCAGCGGCGGCCCAGCGGGGCGAGCAGGTGGTCCTCGTGCGCAACGAGACCTCGCCCGAGGACGTGCACGGCATGTTGGCGGCCGAGGGCATCCTCACCGCACGGGGTGGGTTGGTCAGCCATGCCGCCGTGGTGGCGCGCGGCTGGGGCAAGCCGGCCGTGGTGGGCGCCGAGATCCTCCGCCTGGGTGACCATCAGGTGAGTGCCCACGGCGTGACCCTCTACGAGGGGGACTGGATCTCGCTCGACGGGGGTGCCGGCGTGGTGGTGGCCGGGCAGGTGCCGCTCACCGCGGCCAAGCCGCCGGCCGCCTTCGACACGGTGCTGTCGTGGGCTGACGACATCCGCAAGGGGAACCTGGCCGTGCGGGCCAACGTGGACACCGGGGACGACGCCGCCAACGCGCGCTCCCTCGGCGCCGAGGGGATCGGACTGTGCCGCACCGAGCACATGTTCCTCGGCGAGGACCGCCTGCCGGTGGTGCGGCGCATGATCCTCGCCCATTCGCCGGCCGAGGAGGCTGCCGCGCTCGAGGACCTGCGCGTCGTCCAGCGTGAGGACTTCCTGGCCATCCTCACCGCCATGGACGGCCTGCCCGTCACCGTGCGGCTCTTGGACCCGCCCCTCCACGAGTTCCTGCCCTCGACCGAGGAGCTGGCGCACAAGGACGCCACGGTCGGCCTCAACCCCGAGGAACGGCGGCTCTACGAGGCGGCGCTGACCTGGCGCGAGGCCAACCCGATGCTCGGGACCCGCGGTGTGCGCCTCGGAGTGATCAAGCCCGGGCTCTACGCCATGCAGGTGCGCGCCCTCATGGAGGCGGCACGCCAGCGCGTGGCCGACGGGGGGCACCCCATCGTCGAGATCATGATCCCGCTCACGGTCACCCGGGCGGAGCTGGCCCTGGCCCGCAGCTGGGTGGAAGAGGCGGTGGCCGACGTGAACCGCGAGCGCGCCCCGCGCCCGACCCGGGGGGCCGCCAAGACCACAGCGGCCAAGGCAGGAAAGCTGGAGGTGACCATCGGCACGATGATCGAGACGCCGCGGGCCGCCCTGAGAGCCGACGAGATCGCCGAGGTGGCCGAGTTCTTCTCCTTCGGCACCAACGACCTCACCCAGATGACCTTCGGTTTCTCGCGTGACGACGTCGAGGGCCGCATGATGGACGCCTATCTGGAGCTGGGCCTGCTGCCGCGCAACCCCTTCGAGGTGGTCGACGACGGGGGCGTGGGTGAGCTGGTGCGGCTGGGGACCGAGCGGGGCCGAGCCACGCGGCCGGGCCTCAAGATCGGGGTCTGCGGGGAGCACGGCGGGGACCCGGCCTCCATCGACATCTTCTACCGGGCCGGTCTCGACTACGTGAGCTGCTCCCCGTTCCGGGTGCCCGTCGCCCGCCTCGCGGCGGCCCAGGCCGTGCTGGAGGCGGGAGCCCGCCAGCCGGCCCGGAAAGCCGCGAAGGCCAAGGCCGGCTGACCCGGCGGCCGCCGGGACGGCCCCGGACAGCGCCGCGGTACGGTCATTCCGTGGGGATACCGGACGAGGAGATCGCGCAGGTCCGGGCGGCCACCGACATCGTGGCGCTCATCAGCGAGCACGCGGCGCTCAAGAAGGTGGGCCGGCGCTGGAGCGGGCTGTGCCCCTTCCACACCGAGAAGACTCCCTCGTTCAGCGTCAACGCCGAGGAGGGCTTCTACTACTGCTTCGGGTGTCACGCCTCGGGGGACGCCATCAGCTTCGTGCGCGCCATGGAGCACCTCGACTTCGTCGACGCGGTCCGATACCTGGCCGACCGGGGCGGGATCACGCTGCACGAGGACTCCGAGTCCGGACGCGACCACAAGCGACGCTCCGAGCTGCTCGAGGCCATGGAGCGCGCCGTGCAGTGGTACAACGAGCGCCTGCTGCGCGCGCCCGACGCCGGGCCGGCCCGCGACTACCTGCGCTCGCGTGGCTACGACGGCGACGTGGTGCGCCAGTTCCGGCTCGGGTGGGCCCCCGACAGCTGGGACGCCCTCGCCACGTCCCTCCGACTCCCCGAGAAGGTCATGTCCGACGCGGGTCTGGGCTTCGTGAACCGCCGGGGCCGGATGCAGGACTTCTTCCGGGCCCGGATCCTCTTCCCGATCTGCGATCCCTCGGGTCGGCCGGTCGCCCTCGGCGGGCGCATCCTGCCCCCACGCCCCGGGCAGGGCCCGTCTGAACGGCCCGAGCCCAAGTACAAGAACTCGCAGGAGTCCCCGATCTACTCCAAGCGCCGGACCCTCTATGCGCTCAACTGGGCCAAGCAGGGCATCATCGCCCGGGGCGAGGTGGTCGTCTGTGAGGGCTACACCGACGTCATCGGGTGCTTCCAGGCCGGCGTCCCCTGGGCCGTGGCCACCTGTGGAACCGCCCTCGCCGAGGAGCATTTCACGCTGTTGCGGAATTTCGCCAAGCGCATCGTGCTGGCCTACGACGCCGACGCGGCGGGCCAGAGTGCCACGTCAAGGGTCTACGAGTGGGAGCGTAAGCACGAGGTCGACGTGGTGGTGGCCGAGCTGCCCGGGGGCAGCGACCCCGGGCAGCTGGCACGCGAGGATCCCGAGGCCCTGGCGGGGGCCGTCCGGGCGGCACGCCCGTTCCTCCAGTTCAGGGTGGACCGGATTCTGGGGTCGGGCGACCTGACCACGGCCGAGGGGCGGGCACGGGCGGCCGAGGCGGCCCTCACGGCCGTTGCCGAACACCCCGATGACTTGGTCCGCGACCAGTACGTGATGCAGCTGGCCGACCGTTGCCGACTCGACGCCGACCGGCTGCGCGAACGCCTCGAGTACGCGTGCGCCCATCCGCAGCCGGCAAACGCCGGGCGACGCCGCGGACGTGAGCGCGAAGACGAGTCGCCGCCACCGCACCCCGATGAAGGCGAAGACCAGCGTGAAGGGGGGTTCACGTCCGCCGGGCAGCCAGCGGCGAGGGTGCGGAGCGGACCTGGAGTCGAAGCGCTCAAGTTGGCGGTCCATCGACCCGAAGATGTAGCGGAACGCGTCCACGCGGTGCTCTTCACCGACCGCGTTCAGAGGCAGGCCTTCGTTGCTCTTCTGGAGCACGACAGTGTGCATGAAGCGGTGGAGACCGCGTCACCGGAGGTGGCGACCTTGTTGCGACGAGTCATCGTCGAGGAGCCCATGGAGGGCGACCCCGCATTGGGTCACCCGGTGGACTCCGTCGTCGCCATGTTGCTGCGCGGGGCGACACGGCGCGCCTTGAGCGAGGTGGAGATCGAATCGCGCCAAGGCGACGATTCGTGGCAGGCGCGGGTCGCCGAGACGGCACAAGTGCGTCTTTGGCTGGATCAACTCGACAACGGCGACTCTGGGCGCGACGCGTCCGATCGGTTGGTAGGTTGGTTGACCCAGAGAGAACCAGAAGGGTGACCACGTTGGTTGGGCGAGAGTGAGCGAGGACACGGCGGTCGCGATCGACGACGAGAGCATGGAAGCGTCTGCGGCAGCACACGAGCCCCTCGCGTCGATTGCGCACGTTGCGTTGCCGGCCGGTGTATCGCAGGTCGACTTCGAGATGGCGCTGTCGATCGGTCGCGCCAAGGGTCAGCTGACGCAGGCCGAGATGATCGAGGCACTGCACGCGGTCGAGCTGACTCCCGAGGTACTCACCGAGCTGATCGACCGTGTCACGGCCGAGGGTGTGGCGCTCGTCGCGGACGAAGAGGAGGACCTCGCCGTCGAGGTCACGCCCAAGCGCGAGACCCGTTCGGCGCCGCGGAACGGCACGGCGCGCTCGGAGTCCCGACGCGAGACCAGCAACCGTCGCCCGGCCGGCGGTGGGGAGTCGGGGGGCAGTGCCGAGGACCCGGTGCACACCTACCTCAAAGAAATCGGCCGTGTCCCGCTCCTGAGCGCCGAGCTCGAGGTCGAGATCGCCCAGCGGATCGAGGAGGGCAACGAGGCGGCGGCCCGGCTGGCCGCCCACGAGCTGGCCCTGGCGGGGGAGGGACCGGAGTCCGACGCGCTCGACGCCGGGCAACTGAGCCTGACCCGGCGCCAGATGCGCAACGGCCTCAAGGCCAAGGACGAGCTGATTGAGGCCAACCTGCGCCTGGTCGTCTCCATCGCCAAGCGGTACCGCAACCGCGGGCTGGCCTTCCTCGATCTGATCCAGGAGGGGAACCTCGGCCTCATGCGCGCCGTGGACAAGTTCGACCACACCAAGGGGTTCAAGTTCTCTACCTATGCGACGTGGTGGATCCGCCAGGCCATCACCCGCGCCATCGCCGACCAGGCGCGCACCATCCGGATCCCCGTGCACATGGTCGAGACGATCAACAAGGTCGTGTGGGCGCAGCGCCAGCTGCTCCAGGAACTCGGGCGCGAGCCGAGCATCGACGAGGTCGCCCAGCGCGTCGAAATGCCGATGGAACGGGTGCGCGAGATCCTGCGAATCAACCAGGACACGGTCTCCCTCGAACAGCCCGTCGGGGACGAGGACGACTTCAACCTGTCCGACATGATTGAGGACCGTGCCGCGGTGGTCCCCGACGACGCGGCGACGCGCTCGCTTCTCGACGCGGCGGTGCGCGAGGCACTCGGCCACCTGAGCGAGCGCGAGCAGGACGTCGTGCGGCTGCGCTTCGGTCTCGACGACGGCAAGATCCGCACTCTCGAAGAGGTGGGCCGGGAGTTCGGTGTGACCCGCGAGCGGGTACGCCAGATTGAGTCCAAGACCCTGGCCAAGCTGCGCCGCCCCGACGCGGCGCACCTGCTGCGGGACTACCTCGAAGAGTCCTGATTCAGAACGAATCTACGTCGCCCTGCACGCTCTGCGGCACCGGGTGACCGAAGAGCTCCGAGGCGTTCTGCCAGGACATGCGGCGAACCTCGTTTTCGGGCAGTCCGTCGAATTGTCGTCGCCACTTCTCCTGGGAGTTCGGCCAGCTCGAGTCGGCATGCGGGTAGTCGGTCTCGAGGAGGATGCGCTCGACGCCGATCTCATGGCGGAGCAACCGCAACGTCGTGGGGTCGTCGAGCATGCAGAACACGAAGTTGCGGAGCAGCAGATCCCGAGGGGACACGTCCGGCCTGTCGTGGACCGGACGCGCATGCTCGTGGTCGAGCCGGTCCATGAGGCCGACGACCCAGCCGATTCCGCCCTCGCTGAGACAGATCCGCAGGTCGGGGAACCGGGCGGGGATCCCGGCGTAGATCCACTCGATCGCCGGGTGGATGGCCTGCGCGACACCGAAGAAGGGTGCGATCGCCCGGACCGGCGCCTCGGGGTCGATCTTGTTGGCCATACCACCCGAGCACGCGTGCACGGAGACGACCGTCCCGGTCTCCTGACAGGCAGACCAGAACGGGTCCCAGAAGTCAGTGAAGAGCGACGGCAGTCCGACGAGGTGCGTGAGGTCGGGGAACGTCACGGTGCGGTAACCGCGAGCCGCATTCCTCCTGATCTCGTCGGCGGCGACTTCGGAGTTCAACAGGTACGGAATCTGGCAGGGAATGATGCGGTCCGGGTGGGACCCGGCCCATTCTTCGAGGTGCCAGTCGTTATAGGCCCGTACGAGGGCAAGCACAAATTCTGCGTCGGTGAGCATGGTGAGGCGGACACCACCGAAGCCGAGTGCGGAGGGGAAGTTGAGCGAGGCGTACACCCCGTCCACGTCCATGTCGGCGATCCTGGCCTCAATGTCCCACGTACCTCGACGGATCAGATCGAAGCGCAAGGGTTCGACGTACTCCTCTTCGGTCGACTGGCCAGCCACGGCGTTCACCGCAATTTCGGGCAGCACGAGTCCGTCGAGGAGCCAGGCCTGCGTGCCGTCCGAGGTCTCGATCACCCGAGGCTCCCGGTCGGCGAACTTCTTCGGGAGGCGGCCGCGGAACAGGTGGGGTGGCTCGACCAGATGGTCGTCAACCGAGATGAGAAGATGGTGGCGGCGTTGACGAATGGGATGGGCGTCGGGTCGTGAGGTGAATGGACTGTTGATCGCCATACGCTGCACTGCCAGCTCCTCGCTGACCGCGCTCATCGGAACATTGGGCATCCCCACCCCCCGTTCGAAGTACTGACCTCCGAGCGTAGGCCACTGGCCCTCTCGTCGAAGAAGCAAGCCAGGGCCGCCTGCAGGGGAGGCCGGGAGTGCTCACCGGGACGTCGATGTACCGCTGATAACGTTCGGGTTCCGGATCGCCCTTTCCGGGGTAGCTCAATGGCAGAGCAAGCGGCTGTTAACCGCTAGGTTGAGAGTTCGAGTCTCTCCCCCGGAGCTTTTCTCGTCGTTGTCGCTGGTCAGGACCTCGTGGGGTCACTGAGACCCTCAACCCTCCGGCGACATCAAGATGGCCTTGATGCCAGCAATCAGAACTTCCAATCCAAAACGGAATTGATGATCCCTGTCGTTCCAGTGGAGTGCCACAATGTCGAGTGCCGGCACCTCGCTTTGCTGCCGCGGCCTTCCTCGCCTATGACCATTGCTTGGAGGTGCCGCGGCACCATTGGCGCGGTCGACGTTGACGAATCCGCAGACGTACACAGCGCAAAGGTGGTATACGCGGTGGGCGTTCTCTAGTGAAATGCCAGCGTTGACGAGTATCGTCGTAACGCTTTCAAGCCGTTCGCGGATCGTGTTCTTGATGGCGCGTCGCGTGAGCAGACGAACTTGATCGAATGGCAAATCGAAGAAGGTTGACAGCGACAGAAGCTGGTTGCGCAGGGCTTCAAAGGTCTCGATCAATTGCTCTTCCCAGGCAAGTTCATCATTGACCTCAGGGAGAGAAGAGTAAAGCTCGAATGCTGCACGTTCAGCGACGGCGTCAATCAGCTCCTGTCGGGTTCGGAAGTGCCAATGGACGTTTGTGACAGGAACGTCCATGGCGCGGGCGAGAGCCGTCATCGTCAGATTGGCGGCGCCATGACCCTGGATGAAGTCCATAGCGGCAACAACGATGGTGTCAGGCGTCAAGGACCCGCGTGGTTGTCTCCGTACGTCTGGTTCCGATGCCACAAAGTCAAGTTAGCTGTTGATGACTATCGCAGTGCCGGTGGAGCGGTTGACACCCTCCGAGTGGTGTCGTTCCCGGTATCGTTACCCAGTACGCAAAAAAAAAAAAAAAAAAAAAAAAAAAAAAAAAAAAACACCCTCACGAGCATTGGATTGTTCCCGTAATCGACCATCGCAGTGTCCACCATCGCGACGGGCCACCCGGCCATCAGTCGTCTCCCGTGCCGCGGTGGTGGCGACTGGCGCGCCGCCAAAGGCGAGTGTCCTTACGTGACAGAAGTTTACCTCGTCTGGATCATCGCCCAGTCCGAAGTCGGTAGAGGGACACGGCAGGACCTCCGGGAACGTACCTCGGTGAAGGATCGCTTGACGGTAGCGACATATCAGAGACAAACTGTGTCCCTCATCGTATGAGGACTTACGCGAGGGGTCGACAGCAATCACAACCAGAGATCCGGGGGGACAAGGTGCGAATCAGAACGCTGTGGATTGCCGCCATGTTGATCGTGGCGACTCTCATTGGACCGGCGTGGAGCTCAGTGAGCTCCGCAGCTGAGCGCCCCACCATCACTGTTGGGTACATCAGTGACGAGACGTCGGTGCAGCCGGACTCCTGGCAGGCGTTTTCCGGGCTCGTCAACAGGGGTTCAACATCAAGGTGATCCCCATCAACACCAACAACACTCCCTCGACCGCTCTCGCCGTGGCGAAGCAGTTGGTCCAAGTCGACAATGTGACGGCCGTACTCGTCCTCACCGACTTCACGAGCATCTTTTCGCATTACCTCACCTCGGCTGGCGTTCCCGTCGTCGGTGCAGCGAAGAACGAGCCGGAGTGGTTGCACAGCCAGAATATGTTCTCGCCGTATGGTCCCTCCGACGGGACGAAGACGGCGTCGACGTTCGGTGTGTTCCTCAAGAGTCAAGGGGTGACCAACCTCGCCTCGGTCGGCTATTCGATTCTTCAGGCGCACGAAGCGACGAGGGGTTGGGAGCTATCTGCCAAGGCAGCCGGTATCAAGATCGGGTACTACAACGCCGAGCTTCCGCTCGATACCACCGACGTGGAGCCGGTTGCATTGCAGATGAAGAGCGCTGGTGTCAACGGCTACGCCGGCGCTATCGGTCCGCAAACGCAATTCTCCCTTCTCGAGGATCTGAACCATTTGGGGGTCAAATTCAAGGGCGGGATTGCCCCGCTGGAGGGCCAGGCTCTGATCGACGCCGGGCCAGGGGCGATCGCTGCCGCACAGGGACTCTCGTTCTTCTCGGTCTTCGAATCCGGTTCAGATGCACACAGCGGCCACCGAGCGCTTCGTGCACGACCTCAAGGCAGTGGGCGACACGACGGAACCGAGCGGTGACGACGAGCAGCTCTATGCGATCATGGCGGAGCTGGTCCAAGGCCTGAAGGGGACTGGTTCGAATCCCACTCATGGCAGCTTGATCAAGGCCCTCAACCATCTGCACAATTTCAACGCTGATGGGCTCTTGGGGAGCCATCCGATCGCGAACGTCGCCGCCCGAGTCCCGGAAAGTCAAGCGGGGGTCGACAACTGCCTGTATTTCTTGAAGCTCGTGGGAACGAGCTACGAGGCGATCCCCGGCTCGGATCCCGTTTGCGGAACGCCCATAGCTGGGTCAACCACCAGTTGAGCCTCAAGGCAAAAGCTGCACCACAGGTCGCATTCAGATCCCGTCAGGTGGGCAGTCGGTCGATCGCGGTCGAGGAGGAGATCCAATCCTGCTTCGGTGGAACATTCGCCGGTGGACGCCAGTGGGACCACATTTAATCGTCGGGTCGTTGAGCGCAAAGGGTCACCGTGTTGAGTCATCGACTCGGAGGGTGAGGGGATGCTGCAGTACATAGTGGCTGGGTTGGCACTCGGTTCGATCTACGCAATCGCATCGTCTGCATTGGTCGTGACCTTCGTCTCGGCGGGCGTACTGAATTTCGGGTTCGGCGCCATCGCCTTCTTCATCGCTCGCTTCTACTTCTGGCTCAACACACAGCATCAGTGGCCGAGCTCCTGGGCAGCGATCGTGTCGCTCCTGGTGGTCGCCCCTCTCCTGGGCATGGTCCTTTATCTCGGATTGTTCCGGTTCATTCGTGACAAATCGATGTTGGTCAAGCTGGTGGTGACGATCGGTCTGTTGGTGGCCATCCCCGCGATCGCCCACACGATCTTCGGCGTGCTGAGCCAGAGGATCACCGGAGCACCAGGGCTGGCAAGCCCAAGCGATCCCGTGTATCACGTCCTCGGAGCTCCGATCACCAACGACCAAGTGATCACCATCGGCTTCCTCGTTTTCATCGTGATTGTGGGAACGCTGGTGCTGCACTTCACTTCGGTGGGCCTGCGGGTCCGGGCGATGGTGGACTCCGAGGCGATGAGCTCACTTTCGGGGACCAACCCCGGCCGGGTGTCACTCGGAGTGTGGGCGGTCACCGCATCGTTGACCGGGTTGGCAGGCATCCTCATCGCTCCATCCCAGGGACTCAATGTGGGCGCCATGACGACGCTCATGGTCGCCTCGTTTGCCGCGGTCGTAGTGGCTCGGCTTCGCTCACTGCCCGTCGCGGTGGTCGCGGCGCTTGCCATGGGCGTGGTCACCGATGGGATTCAGAGGTATCTCCCGGCGGACAGCTCACTGACTGCTGCGATCATCCCGAGTATCCCCTTCGGATTCATCCTGTTCACTCTGCTCTTCTATGTGGTGAGGGCGGGAACGATCAAGGAGGCGTCGAGCGGCGGCGGACCTCTCGATCACGCGATCCGCCCGGCCAATCGCGATCCGATCGCTCTGGCGGAGGCGCCTGCTACCGGACGCCGCTGGGAGGCTGGCCTTGGCGCGATCCCACTCGTCATCGTCCTTGCCCTACCGCTGATCTTTCATGGTTCGCCGTACTGGTTGGGGCTCATTGCCACCGGTCTTGCCTATGCCATCTTCTTCCTCAGCTTCACGTTGGTGACCGGCGAAGGTGGGATGTTGTGGCTATCTCAGATCATCTTCGCTGGCATCGGCGGGTTGGGCACCGCCCAGTTCGTAAATACGTTTCATATGCCGGTGCTCTTGGCAATGGTGATCAGCGCGGTAATCGCAGCCATTGTCGGAGCAATCATCGGTGTGTTGACCATTCGCCTCGGAGACCTCTACGTCGCCCTCGTGACCTTCTCGTTCGGCTTGCTGATCGAGACCTTGGTCTTCACACGTCAGCAATTCCTCCAAGGCGGGGCCGGTCTCAGTCTCACCCCACCGAGTTTCGCGGGTAGCGACTTCGCGTTTTCCTATTTTGCTTTAGGAGCCTTCCTCATCTTCGCACTCCTCATTTGGAACCTACGTCACTCGACGGGCGGGTTGGCATTGCGGGCGGTGCGGGACAGCGAGCCAGCATCCCGCTCGCTGGGCATCAGCGTGGTTCAGGTGAAGGTGATCATTGCATCCTTGGCCTCATTCGTAGCGGCTGTCGGCGGGACCTTCATCGCCATGAACCAGCAGATAGCTCAACCGCAGTATTTCGAGACATTCGCTGGTTTGGCCATGTTTGCCGTGTGCGTCACCATGGGGGTCAGGTCCATCACCGCCGCAGCCCTTGCCGGTCTGTCCTTCTCTTTGGTGCCCGGCGTCTTCCAGACCTACCTCCCCGCCAGGTGGGGAGAAGTTCCCACAATGCTGTTCGGGTTGGGTGCCGTGGGCATTGCGACGAATCCCGATGGAATCGTGACGATGCACGCGAGGCAGATCCGATCGCTTCTTCGCAAGGCTCTCGCTCAAGGGCCTCGACCATCAGGTTCCTATCCGATGGTGCATGAGGCGGCGTGGTTGGGCAGTGGAGCTGAAGCGGTGGCGACGGGGCTACCAGTTCCTGACAGTTCGGGGCAGTACCGGAGCAAACACGCACGCGGCGGCACGAGCGACGCGTCTGCGATTTCGGGAGCTTCAGGCACGTCGGTCGACGAGACGAGGGAGTGACGAGTGTCATGACTTCCGCCGCCGTGTCAGCTCCTCATCCTCGCCTGGCGTGCATGGGTGTCACCATGCGGTTCGGTGGTCTCGTTGCAGTCAATGATGTGGATCTCGCAGTGCCTTCCGCAACGATCGTCGGATTGGTCGGACCCAACGGGGCAGGAAAGACCACGCTCTTCGGTGTGCTCTCCGGATTGCTCCGTCCATCAGAGGGCAAGGTCTTCATCGATGGGTACGATGTCACTGGCACGCGGCCTCAATTTCGCGTGGCACGTGGGCTGGCGCGCACCTTCCAGCATCCCGAGCTTTTCTCTGGTCTCACGGTACGAGACAACTTGGTGTTGGCGCACCGAGCCAGGCACGCGAAGAGCAGAATTTGGTCTGACTTCTTCACCATGGGCAGCCTCCGGCCGTCCACTACAACCGAGAAAGAGGTCGTCGACCAGTTGGTCGACTTGCTCGGCCTCGACCCGATAGCGAATCTCCCGGCGCTCGGATTGCCGTTGGGGATGGCTCGGCTCGTCGAGCTCGGTCGTGCTCTGGCCAGCTCCCCAACGGTGCTGCTCTTGGATGAACCATCGTCGGGTTTGGATTCTGCTGAGTCAGCACAGCTCGAGAGCACATTGCGGAGGGTGGCAACCGAGCGAGCGATCTCGGTACTCCTTGTTGAGCACGATGTCGAACTCGTGATGCGGCTCTGCGTGGCCATCTACGTGCTCGATTTCGGCGTGTTGATTGCCAGTGGGTCGCCTCGGGAAATCCAGGCCAACCCGGCTGTCCAGGCTGCCTACCTCGGCCAAGAGGTTGCTGGGCAAGAACCTACTGAGACAGACGTGGCACCATGTGCCGAGGGACTTATGGACAACGAGACCCGGCAACCAATGCTGTCTGTGCGACAACCCGAGCAACCCGATCACCTCGAGCAAGCGAACGGATCCGTGCAGGCCCTGGCCGTCCAAGACTTGTCGGTCCGGTATGGCGAAGCAAGTGCCCTCAACGGGGTTTCGTTCTCGATCGACTCCGGCACAGTCCTGGCCGTCCTGGGTGCGAACGGGGCAGGAAAGAGCAGCCTTGCTCGAGCAATTTCGGGATTGGTGCCGCCGAGTGCAGGCAAGGTGGTCTTCGCTGGCCAGGAGACTACGTCCTGGTCCCCCGATCGGATCCGCCGTGCCGGCATGGTCCACCTTCCCGAAGGCCGCGGTGTCTTCAGGAGCCTCTCGGTGATGGAAAACCTGAAGATGTGTGTTGGCACGCTAGAGAGGAGCGTGCGCCAGTTGGCAATTCAGATGGCGCTGGAGCTCTTCCCCGTCCTTGATCGCCGCCGCCGCCAGACGGCGGGCCTCTTGTCAGGAGGCGAGCAGCAGATGCTCGCGCTTGCACGAGCGCTTGTGGCTTCGCCCAAAGTGTTGATTGCCGATGAGATGTCTCTTGGCCTGGCTCCAAAGTTGGTCGACATGGTCTTCGAAGGCCTGAGCCAAGCTCGGGAGGCTGGTGTCACGGTGATCATGATCGAGCAATACGTCCACCGAGCGTTGGCCTTTGCCGACGAATGCATCGTGCTCCAACGCGGCGAAGTGACCTGGAAAGGCCCCGCACAGGTAGCGAGCGGCGAGGTCCTGCGCCGCTATCTGGGTGAAGCGATGACGGCAGGGTCCTGAGATGCCCGAAGTCTCGAAGTGTCTGGCACTCCCACTGGGGGCCACATTGGCTGAGTGCGCTGCGGCAAATCTGCCCGGTTGTGCGACTCGGTTTCGTGCGGTGCTCATGAGTTCGCTGGCACTCGCAACTACGACAAAGTTCGATCCTGAGCAGATCCTTCGACGTCATTGAGCAGCTTTGTAAATGCCGTGCGCACGTCTTCGCTACTGTTACTTCCGGACCAGGCAACAATCTGAGCCGGAATGTGAAGATCCTTAATCTTCTGATCTAAGGCCTTCAATGCCGCCGTATCATTTCGCGAAACGATGAAGACTCCGTCGACTCTCAGGTCGTCGTTCGTGAAGGCATTCTTGATGCTCTGAGCCAGTTGGATGCCGGTGAACTGACTGTGACGCAGGCCTCGTGGACGAGTGGTATCGCATGAGCCGACATCCTCGACTCCTGCGAATATTGCCGTTTGAGTGTCACCTAGGTAAACACCTTGTGACGGAACGAAGAGCCCGTCATGCGTAGACGCCAGCACTGGCAATATCTGGTGCATGCGCCAAATGTTTCGCCCATCGCGGGCGATTCTCTTCGCAGCATGTGTCCTGCCTCTGTGGCTCTCCCTCTGTGTGGTCATTCCAGGCGCTGTGAGTTCGGCTGCCAGCACGGCGGACGGTCTATCGGCTCCAGCGGGCTATACAGCCCAGCAGCTGATCTTTGACGACCAGTTCTCCGGCGCGAGCCTCGACACCACGAAGTGGAACACCTACATGGGTGCCCAGGGAGGCGTGTGGAACAATGAAGGCACTCTTCCTCTGGCGTATTCGGGCCCGAACGTGCCCGGCTCCGGGACGGACGCCGAGATGTACGGTCCCTCGGAAGTGAGCGTCGGCAACGGCCTCACGCTTTCTGCAGAGCGAAACACGAACGAGTATTCCGGCACCTACCCATGGATCAGCGGCGTTGTCACGACCGAGGGAAAGTTCACGCTCCCGACCACCGGCTGGTATGTACAGGCGAAGATCAAGATGCCGGACATGACGCAGGGCCTCTGGCCGAACATGTGGTTCCTTCCCGCTGCCCCCGGCCCTTTCAACGAGCTCGACTTCGTGCAGGGTGGTTTCTACGGGGGGCCGAGCGACGTCAATGAAGCCCCGATCGCCGCGGGCTACTTCGACACGGCAGGCACGCTCATCAACGAGGGCGTTCCGAACGTCGGGTTCGATGCGTCGGCGGGCTACCACACCTATGGGATCGAGTGGAGGCCCGGCATCGGGATCAATGAGTACGTAGACGGCAATCTCGTCTGGTCGATCACGCAGTCACAGGTTCCCGGTGGAATTGTGGCCGAGGGATACGAGCTCATCCTGAACATGCAGGTCGCGGCCAGCGCCGACTCGGGCTGGCGCACCGTCCCCGCTTCGACGTCGCCCGGTGGGTCCATGGAGGTCGCAGAGGTACAGGCGTATTCGTTGAGTTCGGCACCAGGTTCGGTCACGACTCCGACGACAATGCCGGCCAACATCACCCCCGCGACGAGTCCGTCCACGCTGGGACCGAGTGCGTGCGTCGGTGCAGATGAACCGGGCGTGGTCCCCGCGGCGCCCTGCAGGACAGGTGGCAGCTACGCAGGCGTGGTGCTGCCTGCTGCAGCGACACCTGAGGCTCCTCTCGTCGTTCTCTTCCCCGTGGTGGCTCTTGGGCTCGTCGGGGGGGTCGTCTTCCACCGTCGACGCAGGCCACAGCGAGTCTGAGGCTCATCTTCATCGACGACTCCGTCGTCTGGGTGGCAGTGGGTCTCGTGGACGGGCAGGCCATGGCGGAGTTCGGACGCCGCGGCCTGGCCGTGGCCGCCGACTTGCGGGGTCACCTCCAGGATGTTCGATCTGACGGAATTTCGATCGCCGGCTACGGCGCCCCGTCGAAGGCCCCTGTGCTGGTCGCGCTGGCTGGAATCGACCAGAGTCTCCTTCCCTACACGGTGGACCTTTCACCGGAGAAGCACGGTCGACGCCTTCCGGGCACCCGGATTCCGATCCTTGCTCCTCAGGCGTTGCTCGACCGCCGTCCGGCCGAAGTTCTGGTCTTCACCTGGGACATCGTCGGCGAGATCCGCACCCAGCTCGACGATGCCGCAGCCGGGAGCGGGTGGACGCCGCGGCTGTACGTTCCTCTACCCCAACCCGGGTACGTCTCCGCCGACACCACCTGACAGCGGCTGTCCTCCATCACCGAAGCGCGCTGCCAAGTCACGTCGCAGGCGGCGGGACGGAAGGCGGCAGGCCTCGGCCGGTGACACTTTGCCGAGCGTCGGGTTGATGATAGAAAGCCAACAGGTGTGGGGGACGCTGCCTCCAGACGCTGAATCGTGTGCCGTGCGTTCGGCATCACATCCAGGAGGGTTCGATGGACGAGCTCGTTGTCGTTTCGGTTGACTCGCACGCTCAGCCGCCGCCGGAAGTGTGGCCCGAGTATCTCGAGACCCGCTATCACGACCTTCTGCCCGAGCTGCTCGAGGAGCAGGAGATCTACTACTTCGTCATGAAGCTCGTCTTCGACCGTACGCACACGCAGTACGACGTGTTCGACCGTGAAGGCGTCTATCAGGCAGGGAACTGGCGCGGGCTCTATGACCTTGACATCCGGCTCGCTGAGATGGACCGGGAGGGCATCGCCGGCGAGTTCGTGAACAGCGGCGATGGACGGATCATCGCCCTTTTCTTCGAGCCCGGAAACCGGGTTCGCTCTGCGGAGGTGTGCCGTGCCGGGGTGCAGGGCTACCACCGCTGGCTGACCGACACGTTCGGTGGCCACCTCGATCGTTTCTTCCTTGTCGGCGCCAGCGGGTCGGGTCCGTGCGGCGACCTCGACCCGGTGCTCCACGAGCTCGACTGGATCAGCGATCACGGTTACCGTGCGACCGCCATCCCGGGGAAGACCACCTACCCCGGGGAGCCACCCCTGTCGAGCCCGTTCTGGGAGCCGTTCTGGGCGCGCTGCGACGAGAAGGGCCTTGCGCTGTGGATCCATGCCGGACAGGGAATGGAGCAGGGTTCCCTCTGGCAAGAGGTCGAGAGCGCGTATGCCCAGTTCGACGCGGTCGGACGCGATTTCGACCGTTTCTGGGACATCCTCGTGACGGGGGTGTTCAGAGGAGAGCTGCTGGACAGCCCAAAGCCCCGCCAGGCGATGTGGCAGCTGATGTTCAGTGGTGTCTTCGACCGTTACCCCGACCTCAAGCTCATGATGAACGAAGTGCGGGGTGATTGGCTGCCTGCCACGTTGCGCCACCTCGACGACGTCTGGGCCACGCATCGCGACGACCTCCCCGCGAAACGACCACCGAGCGAGTACTGGGAGCTCAATTGCCAGGCGGGTCTCTCGTTCGTGCACAAGGCCGAAGTTGAGCACCGCCACGAAATGGGTGTCGAGACCCTTTCGTTCGGGCGGGACTACCCCCATTCGGAAGGCACGTGGCCCAACACCGTCGAATGGCTCCGTGATGCCTTTGCCGGCGTGACCGAAGACGAACTCCGACTCATCCTCGGGGAGAATGCCATCCGCACCTTTGGGCTCGACCGAGCGCAGCTTGCGGCGATCGCCTCACGGATCGGGCCGACCGTCGACGCGATCACCGGTGAACATTTCGTCGAGCCTGCCTTGGTCGAGCACTTCGACGCCCGCGGCGGCTATCTCAGGACTTTCGAAGGTGACCGGCGCATTCTCGAGATCGACGCCCTCGTCCAAGAGGACCTCGCACGCATCGGGGGCTGACGGCCTCAGCCCCCACCGAAGGCGAGAAACGCGTGGACCGAGCTCACGCACGCGGATCCCTCGCCGACAGCCGCGGCGACCCGCTTGACCGAACCGGCCCGCACGTCGCCGACGGCGAAGAGGCCGGGTCGGTTGGTCTCGTAGGGGAGGGGGTCTCGACCGAGTGCCTGCCAGTGTTCGGCGAGGTCCTGGGTTCGCAGTAACCGGTCCGTCAGGACGAATCCGTGGTCGTCCACCGCGGCGCAGCTCGAGAGCCAGTCGGACGACGGTTCGGCTCCGATGAACGAGAACAGCCCCGTGCACGGGATGCTCGCCTCCTTGCCCCCCTCTCTTATGCGAATCGTCGACAGGGTCCTCCCGCCGTCGAGGGCGGTGACCTCGGCCGGTGCCCGGACGTTGATCATCGGGTGGGCGCGGATTCGATCGACCAGGTACCGCGACATGCTCGCGCCCATGTCGGGATTGCGAATGATCAGGGTGACCGGACTACCCGAGTCGGCCAGGAACATCGCCGCCTGCCCGGCGGAGTTCCCGCCGCCGACCACCGTGACGGGCGCAGGTGTGCAGATTCGGGCTTCGAGGTGGGTGGCCGCGTAGTAGACGCCTGCGTCCTCGAAATCCTCCAGACGGTCGGCCTCCAGGCGGCGGTACCGCGCGCCTGTCGCCGCGATGACGGCACGGCCCATCACGTCGGTCCCGTCCGAGAGGCGCGCGATGAGGTAGCCGTCCTCTTGACGGAGCGCCTCGACATCGCACGGCGCCGTCATGCGAGCGCCGAACTTCTCCGCCTGCACCAGCGCCCGCTGGGCCAGTTCGCCCCCTGAGATGCCGGTCGGGAACCCCAGGTAGTTCTCGATCCGGGAGCTCGTGCCGGCCTGCCCGCCGACTCCGAAGCGCTCGACGCCCAAAGTGGAGAGGCCCTCCGAGGCCCCGTAGACGGCGGCAGCGAGCCCTGCGGGACCACCGCCCACCACGATCAGGTCGAAGCAGCGCTCGGGATGGCTCTGCAGTGTCAGGCCGAGATACTCGGCCAGCTGGCCGGTCGAGGGACTGCGCAGCACGGTGCCCGAGATGATGACGACGGGGAGATCCGCCGCGTCAACGTCGAACTGCTCGAGGACATGGTCGACCTCCCCATGGCGGTCCGGGTCGAGCCATTCGTTGGGGATGCCGAGCCGTGAGAGGAATTCGCGGATGCGGATCGACTCCTTCGAGAACCGGGAGCCGATCACACGGATGGTGGCCGCCGCGCTCTTGAGCAGGATGGAGCGGCGCGCCATGTAGGCGGCGAGGATCGTGTCACTCAGACCCGATTGGGTGGCGATCAGCTTCTTGAATGCCCCCTTGGGGACCTTGAGGACCTCCCCTTCTTTCGTGACGCGCGTGGTAACGAAGACGCGCAGCCCGGTCAGCAGGCTGAGCTCACCCAGGAACTGCCCCGGGCCGAAACGGGCCAGTGACTGGTCGTCGGCACCGTCGGAAACAGCCACCTCGATCTCGCCCGAGAGAACCACGTAGAAGTCGTAGGCCGAGTCGCCCTGCCGGTAGAGGATCTCCCCGGGCTGGGTGGGGCGCCGCGAGCCGAATGTCTCGACGAGGGAGATCTCCTCGTCCGCAAGGACCGGAAACGCCACGGCGTCCTCAGGTGTGGGAATGTTCACCGACCGGCCTCGCCCAAGGAGCCGCCCGGCGGGCGCTGAGTCTCGACGCCTTGAGATTCATTACGCGGCTGGGCTGGTCGACGCACAGGACCTCCGATGTTATGGGTCCCTCTGGGTCAAGCGAAACGCCTCCAGGGTGCACGGAGAGGTCCTCGGACGGACGGCAGCTGCCCGACCAGGGCCGATGTCGGCGCCCCGGCCCGACCGGTAGCGGCGAAGCGTCCGAGGCTCATGCGAACTGGGGGTAGAGCCCGGCCACGCCCTCGGACAGCTTGGAGCGGACGAAGCGGCTGACCTCGTCGGCGAGGATCTCGGCGTCGCCCCGCTCGAGTCCGTCCAGAGCGATCCGGGCCACGTCGGCCGGATCGAGCTTGGCGTCCTTGACGCCCCGGGTCATGTCGGTGTCCATGTAGCCGACGTGCAGCGCGCTGACGTGGGTGCCCTGCGGGGCCAGCTCCTGGCGCAGGGCATTGGTCATCGACCACCCGGCGGACTTGGCGGCGCAGTAGGCGCCACTGCTCGGAATGCTCAGCCAGGACAGAGCGGACAGCACGTTGAGCACGGCGCTGGACTCGAACGTCGCCAGCTGCGGGGCGAAGGCCCGGGTCATGAGGAGCGATCCGAAGTAGTGCGTCTCGATCTCGAGCCGGATGTCCTCGAGCGACCCGGTGAGGAGGGAGCTCCGGGTGGACGAGCCGGCGTTGTTGATCAGGAGGGACACCCCGGTCGTTTCGGTGACGGCGCGGCCGATGGCGTCGGGGTCGGTCACGTCGAGAGCGAGCGGGATCACGCCGTCGAGGTCGACCGCCTCGGGTCGCCGCGCCGCCGCGTACACGGTGGCGCCGCGATCACGGAGTTGCTCGGCCAGGTGCCGGCCGAAGCCGCGGTTGGCTCCCGTCACGAGTGCCGTGCGTCCAGAGATCTCCATGCGCTCCTCCTCGGGTGCTCTCGGTCAAACGGGAGATGAAGGGAATTGTGAGATCCAATCATGCGGTCGGGCCTCGGACCACCCCTCGACGCCGGCGTGCTCCAGAAGGTGGCGCACAACGAGCGCGGGTCGCCGATGGTTGAGAGACTGCGTGCATCGGGTACGCGAGCGTGATCGTGACCATGTGCGCCGCCGCCCCATTGTGGGTCGGTAGCTGCGCCGCCGCGGGCGCACCGCCGCCCCGGGCGCCCCTCCACGCTCTCGCGCCGGCGGCCGATTCGGAGGCTCCGGGTCATGTCGTGCTGAGGGGTCCCGACGTCACGGATCCCTTCATGATGAGGTGGGAGGGTCGCGACTACATCTACGCGAGCCAGGGCACAAGTTTCTTGAACGTGCCCATGAGGGTCGGCCGGCGACCGGGGGCTTGGGGGCATGCCACCGACGTGTTGAACCACCTCCCCGCCTGGGCAGCGTGGGGAGGTACCTGGGCACCCGACGTCCACCGGGTGGTCGGGGGTTGGGCGCTGTACTTCAGCGCGTATCTGCGCGGGGTCAGTCCCCCGACGCATTGCATCGGCTCGGCGTTCGGACCCTCGCCGGCCGGCCCCTTCGTTGCGGCGCGGCGCCCCATGGTCTGTCAGCTCGAGCACCGCGGGTCGATCGATGCCCGAGTGGTCGCCGACGGATCCAGGCTGGTCATGCTCTGGAAGTCGGAGGACAACGCCAACCCGATGGTTCCCGGACCCGATCAGGACGGAAGGACCGGGATCTACGCGCAGCGGCTGAGCGGCAACGGACGCGTGCTCCTCGGGCGGCCAGTCGAGATCCTGCGCCCGACTCAGCCGTGGGAGGGAACAATCGTGGAGGCGCCCGACATGGTCGAAGCACGCGGAACGTATTGGTTGTTCTTCTCGGGGAACTGGTACAACCAGCCGTCCTATGGGATCGGTGTGGCCGCGTGCACAACCCCGCTCGGTCCATGCACCGACGCTCGGCCAGGTCCGCTACTGGGCTCGAACCAGCAGGGGAGCGGCCCGGGGGAGGAGTCCCTCTTCCACGACGGACGGGAGGTCGACCTCCTCTACAACCCGTTTCGCGCCGATGACCCCGGGCCGGTAATCCCTCGGCCGGTCATGCTCGCGGGCGTCGGGTTCGGTCCCGCCGGTCCCTACCTCGCGGTACGTGACGCGTGACCCGGACCGAAAGTCACGGGAGCCTGATGGTGGCGCCGCCGTCGACCGGCAGCATCACACCGGTGACGTGCCGGGCTTGCGGGCTCGAGAGGAACAGCACCGTGTGGGCCACGTCCCAGGCATTCCCGATGCCGCCCGTCGCGGTCGACTTCCCGACCGTGAGATGCTCCTCGTCGAGCCCGGACTTGGCCAGCGAGGCGGCGCGCATCGGCGTGTCGACCATGCCGGGGATCACGCAGTTGACGCGGATTCCATTGGTGCCGAACGTGGTGGCCAGGCTCACCGTGAGTCCTTCGAGCCCCGACTTCGTGGTGGCGTAGGCGTGTGGCCCTGGTCCTCGGATGGCGACCACCGAGGAGATGAACACGATCGACCCCCCGGAGCGCTCCATCATCACGGGCAGGGATGCCTTCGACAACATGAACGGCACGGTGAGGTTTCCCGTGACCGCCTGTGCAAAGACCTCCTCGGTCGTGTCGAGGATGCCGACCGGGGCGAAGGCGGCGGCATTGCTCACGAGGATGTCGAGCCCGCCGAAGGCGGTCACGGCTTCGTGGACGACCCGGTCACAGTCCGCGGCCGTCGCGAGGTCAACGACCACGACGGAGGCCCGACCGCCCTCGTCCGCGATGATCCGCCTCGTGTGCTCCGCCCGGTCCTCGTGGCGATCGACGAGGACGACCGAAGCGCCCGCTCGAGCCAAGAGCACCGCTGTCGCCTTCCCCGTGCCGAACCCGTCGCCTTTCGATCCGGCGCCGGTGACCACGGCAACCTTGTCCGCGAGTTGCGGCCCCTCCGCCACGGTCCCCCCATTCACCGGGAGCCGGCCCCCGGGGCTCTGGACAATAGTTCGATGCAAAACTAGCTTCCCCGTGGGGACGCTCTTGGGCGATCGACGAGGGGAGGGGGCGTGAGCACGTCGACCGTGGGGATCACCATCGGGCGTTCGGCCGACGAAGTGTGGGACGTGATCGGTGACTTCGGGGATCCCAGATGGAGCGGAGGAATCAACTCGTGCGCGCTCGAGGGCAAGGTCCGCACGGTCACCACCGACGGCATGGACCTCGAAATTGAAGAGACCGAGTTCGAGCACGACGCGGCCAACCGGACCTACATTTACGGCGTCACGGCCATGCGCGGGCAGACGAGCTTCGATCTGGGCGGTGGCAACGTCTTGGACCTCGGAACGATGGTGGGCCATCACAGGGCCACCCTGTCGGTCGTCGCGATCGACGACACGACCGCGAGGGTGCTGTACACGCTCGAGCTCGACGACGGGCACGATCAGACGCTCGACTCGACTCTCGGCCAGTACAGATCCGTCATTGAGCGACTGAGGGATCGTCTCGAGGTCGGAACGGCGGAGCGTTGACAGCCCTGAGGGACCGTCGGTACACTCATTTAGTTCGATATAGAAGGACTTTCAGCGACCCCGGCAGAGGAGGAACCCACCATGTCCGATGTGGCGTACAACGTGATCTCCGCGGACTCGCATGTCATTGAGCCTCCCGACCTCTGGGCAGGCAGGTTGCCCACGAAGTTTCGTGATCGTGCGCCGAAGCTCACGCATGACGAGACCACCGACCGCCTCAGTTACGACAACGGGGTGAAGCTCCAACCGGTCGGGCTGCTCGCTGGCTGCTACCGCGAGGACGGTGAGCAACGCTGGGAGGGGCGCTGGGACGAGGACATCCCGCGAGGTTGCTACGACTCGGGCGTGCGTGTCGCCGACATCCTGCGTGACGGCGTCGATGCCGAGGTCCTCTACCCGACCATCGGGATGCAGTTCTTTCCCATTGAGGACGTCGAGTTCCAAGGTGCGCTGTTCCGTGCCTACAACGACTGGCTGGCCGAGGAGTTCTGCGGAGCGGAGCCCGATCGCTTCTTCGGGATCGCCATGATCAACCCGGAGGACGTGGAGGCGGCGATCGCCGAGGTCAAGCGGGTCAAGGAGAACGGGCTGGTCGGGATCATGGTCGCCATGTACGCGGGCGATGAGAACCCGTACTACGACCAGCGGTTCGACCCGCTTTGGGCGACGTGCTCCGAGCTACGCATGCCCTTCCACCTGCACCTCACGACCGCCCGCAACAACAAGAAGCTCGTATTCGGTCGGAACAAGATTCCGTCGCCGGGCGAAATGATGTCGATGGCCTCAGGGATCCAGGGGATCCTGGTCGACCTGATCGCCTATGGGCTCTTCGATCGTCACCCCGACCTGATGGTGGTGTCCGCAGAGAACGACGCCGGCTGGGCCGCACATGTCATGGAGGCGGCCGACTACAACTGGCACCGCCTGTACACCATGGACGGGGTTCGATCCGAGCACGAACCGAGCCACTACTTCCACAAGAACATCAAGATGACCTTCATGCGTGACCGTGCGGCAATCCTGACCAACTCCATCATCGGGGCTGGATCGCTGATGTGGGGCAACGACTTCCCGCACCAGACGAGCACATGGCCGCATTCGAAGGAGGCGCTCGACGGGATGTTCGAAGGGCAGCCCGACAGCCTGCGTCAGGCCGTCGTGTGCGACAACGTCCGCGAGCTCTACGGAATCTGACGGGGCCGGTCGGACGCTCCGCGACGACATCACAGGGAGGGCAGCGCGGTGAGCTACGACGTCGTCATCCGCCGCGGCACCGTCGTCGACGGAACCGGTGAGCCGCGCTACGGGGCCGACGTCGCCGTGAGCGGGGGCCGTATCGCCGCCATCGGACGGGTGGGCGAGACCGGAGCGGAGGAGATCGACGCCGACGGGCTGTTCGTGACCCCGGGCTTCGTCGACAACCACACGCATCTCGACGCTCAGATTTGCTGGGACCCCCTGGGTCCGGCCGCTTCGCACGGCGTGACCTCCGCGGTCATGGGCAATTGCGGGATTGCCGTGGCACCCTGCCACGACGACAAGGAGCGCGAGGTCTTCATCCTGCCCGCCCTCGAGATCGCCGAGGACATCCATCGGCCGACTCTCGACGCGGCGGTTTCGTGGGAGTGGGAGAGCTTTGCCGACTACCTGACCACGATCGCCCGCCTGCCCAAGGGGGTGAACTTCGGGGCCATTGTGGGTCACGGTGCGCTGCGCAGCTACGTGCTCGGCGAGCGTGCCTTCGACCACGACGGCGCCAGCGAGGAGGAGGTGGCGGCGATCTGTGCCGAGCTGGAGTCGGCCCTGCGCGCCGGAGCGCTCGGGTTCTCCTCCATGCTCCCTGGCTCCTCCTTGTTCTCCTATTACGGCGACGACGTCGACGTGCACGACATGGACCCCCGAATCGTGTGCGGGATGGCGTCGCGCCGGGAGATCGACGGGATTACCCGCGTGCTGGCGGACTTCGGCCGAGGTGCGGTGCAGCTGGGCGGGGCCTATTGGGACGATGCGGTCGAGCTGTCGGTGGCCTCCGGCCTGCCGGTCCAGTTCGTCTTCGGCACTGGCCCGCCCAAGCCCGAGCTCACGCTCGAGAGCTTCGTCGACGCGGCCCACCGCGGAGCGCGGATGATCGCGTCCGTCTCGTGTCGCCCGCAGACCTCCATCGTTGGCTTCCGGGCTCGGCTGCCTTTCGACCGCCTTCCCCTGTGGAGCGACCTCAGGGCGCGACCGCTGGCCGAGCAGCGCGCCGCATTGCTCGACCCCGAGCGTCGCGCCGAGCTGCTCGGTGTGGCACGAAACGGCCCGTACCCGCTCGTCCACGGCCTCGGAGCGCGTCCCCCCGACTGGGACACGATGTCGATCCTCGACCGGCCCCTGCCCCCCTACGACACGGTGGCACAGCGAGCGCGGCGGGAGGGGAAGGATCCCCACGAGGTTTTCGTCGACCTAAGCCTCGAGAGTGACTTCCACCAGCTGTTCTCGCAGCCCGTGACGTGGAATCACGACCGGGCCACCTGGCTCGAGATGCTCCGCCATCCCTGCAGCGTGATCTCGCAGGCGGACACCGGAGCGCATGTGGCCCAGGCCGCCGACTGGGTGATCCCAACGTTCTTCCTCGGATACTGGGTGCGCCAAGAGCAGGAGTTCAGCTGGGAGGAGGGTGTGCGCATGTTCACGTCCGACCCGGCATCGGTGTGGGGCGGCCTGGGTGGGCGCGGGGTGCTCCGCGAGGGCGCAGTGGCCGATGTCAACATCTTCGACCCCGAGACGATCTCACCGGCCGTGCCCGATGCCGACAATGGCCTTCCGGGGGCCGGGAAGCGGGTCACGTGTGAGTCGGTCGGAATGGTGGCCACGCTGGTCAACGGCGAGGTCCTGTACCGTGACGGGATGCACACCGGCGCCCTGCCCGGCACCGTGCTGAGCCCCGGGGGAGGCACTCCATGAGGCGGATCATCACCGGCGTCGACGAGCAGGGGCGCTCGTGCGTCCTCGAGGACGACGACGTCTCACCGGCCGTCTTCGAAGGCATCCTGGGCGTGCGCAGCGGCACGCTGTGGGCCACCGAGACGAGCCCGCCGCCGTCCGCTCCCGAACAGGTCGGCGAGTACCGCGACCTCCGCTTGACGCCCGGCCAGCTCCGCTGGATCGTGGTCGATCACGATCCACCCCAGGGCGGTTCGGGACCCGAGATCTGCACTGTCCTGCACCACCAGGACGCCCTCGAGCTGGTCTTCATCGTCTCGGGTTCCACCACGCTGGTCGTCGACACCGATGAGCGGGCGCTCAGGGGCGGTGACTGCGTCGTGCTGCCCGGGGTGGACCACGCATTCGAAACCGGAGTCGACGGTTGCCGCATGCTGGCCGTGGCGGTAGGTCTGTGAGGGCCACACGGGAGGCACCATGGATGGAGACAGTGAGCACAATGGAGGGAACGTGAACGTGCAGGATGGTGAACCATGACTGTGACGGCTCAGGCCAGCGACCTCGTCTTCGACCCCTATGACCCCGAAACGGCGATGAACCCCTATTCGCTGGCCCGGCGGCTGCGTGACGAGGCGCCGCTGTACCACGACGAGAAGGATCGCTTCTATCTGTTGAGTCGCTACGACGACATTCAGCAGGCCCATATCGACCGTGAATCCCTGATCTCCGGGCGCGGCGTCACCCTGGGGACGCTGATGGCCAACGTGCACTGGCCGCCCGGGACCGTGGTGATGGAGGACGATCCCACGCACGCCATTCACCGCGCCCTGCTCTCGCGCATGTTCACACCCAAGCGCATCAGCGAGCTCGAGCCGAGGGTGAGGAGGCTGTGCGCCGACATCCTCGACCCCTTGGTGGGAATGGATCAGTTCGACTTCGTCGCCGAGGTGTCCAAGGCAGTGCCGATGCGGGTCATCGGCATGCTCGTGGGTATCCCCGAACAGGACCAGGCCTCCATCCGGGACACCTTCGCCGACTACCGCACCCGGGATGCCGACGACCGTGCGGGGGTCTTGAGTGGAGAGATGTTCGTCGACTACATCAACTGGCGGGCCGAGCACCCATCCGACGACATCATGACCAAGCTCCTCCACACCGAATTCGAGGACGAGACGGGGACGAGTCGAACGTTGACCCGCGAGGAGCTCATGGCCTACGTCAGCATCGTCAGTGCCGCCGGCAACGAGACGACGAGGAACTGGATCAGCTGGACGGCCAAGCTGCTTGGGGAGAACCCCGATCAGCGACGTCTCCTCGTGGAGGACGCCTCGTTGATCCCCAACGCGGTCGAAGAGGCTTTGCGATGCGAGACGCCTTCCACCCTCACCTGTCGCTACGTGGCGCGCGACGTGGAGTTCCACGGACAGGTCGTCCCCGAAGGGAGCATCCTGGCGATGCTGATCCCGTCGGCCAATCGGGACGAGCGGCAGTACCCCGACCCCGAGACGTTCGACGTGCGGCGACCGGTCGGCACCTTCATGACCTTCGGCTTCGGCAGCCACTACTGCCTCGGACAGGCCCTGGCCCGGCTGGAGGGTCGTGTGCTCTTCGACGAGGTGCTCAAGCGCTTCCCGGACTGGGAGGTCGACATGAGCGCGGCACGGTTCAACCACGACGACACCGAGGTGCGCGGCTGGGACTCGCTTCCGGTCGCGATCCTGCCTTCATAGAGCGGCACGGTCGGGCGCGGCCCACCTGCCGCAACCGGATCAGTTGGGAATGAACGCGGTGAAGACGTCGGCGAGACGCTCGAGGACCCGGCTGGCGACAGCCAGGTCCCGGTCGCTCGTGTCGGCGAAGGCCTCGGCGAATCGTGCGTCCCATTCGTCTCTGAGCTCGGCGAGCTCGGAGCGACCTCTGTCCGTCAACGAGATCCACCACATCCGGCGATCGGTCTCGTCACGTCGACGGGTGATCACGCCGCTGCGTTCGAGCTGTTCGATCATGGGCGTGATGCTGTTCGGCTTCAGTCCGGCTTCGCGGGCCAGCGTTCCGGCCGAAGCCTCGTTCTCCCGCAGCAGGACATTGAGTGCCTGCACCCGACCGGGGGAGAGACTGTCTCCGGCCCGTTTGTAGCGGGCGATCAAGCGTCGCTCGGCGGCCGTGAACATGTAGACGGCCTCGTGGAACCTCGCGAGGTTCTGCCGACCCGGCTCCTCGCGACTCTCGGGCAGCGGCGACATCCCGGCGAATCTAGCCCGGGTCACCGCCGAGCCGTTTCGGGCCTCGGGCGATCCGACGGTGGGTCCCCTGGGCGACGCTGTTCAACCTTCCAGGTGCTTCTTGAGATGCTCCAACACCGCCTGGTACTGCCCCGACGTGGCTTCGAACGTCTGGTCGTGGCCCGGATCGAGCTGGAGTTCGTAGGTCACCCGGCTGCTGTCGTCGTCCAGCGGGAGGACCGTGATGGTGGCACGGTGGTGGTCGGTCATCGTGCTCAGATCGAGTACGCGGCCGCCCCCGAGATCGAAGGCGGTGTCGCCACGGAAACCGACGACGGCGTAGGTGTAGGTCCGCTGCTCGTCGTCGTGGTGGACCAGGCGCTCGTCGACCTCGAGCCCGAAGCCCGCCATCTTGGCGATGCGCACGTCACCCTCCTCTCGGCACGACTCGACACCCGGGTACCAGTCGATCCCGGCGAATTCACGGATCGTCGCCCAGACCTCGTCGGCCGGCTTGTCGATCGTCGTCTCCATGAGAGCCTTTGGCATGTCCTGTCCTTGGTGTGGGGCTCTGCTTGGTGCGGCAGGGTCCGGCGGTCGGGTGGTCGGGTCAGTCGTCGGCCAGCGCGGGGGCTACCTTCGTCGTGGTCAACCTGATGTGGTCGTGGACGAATTCGTCGGGCATCCCTCCGACGGTGAGCCACGGGGTGATGAAGGAGACCGGGAGGCCACGCGTCCGTTCACGAATGAGCGCAACCGCATGGTCGGGTGTGAGGATCTGGTAGCTCTGGTGCGAGGCGGAACCCCGGCGGGCCTCCGGGCTGGGCTCCCGGCCCTCATGGCGCTCGACCTCGTCCCGGAGCACGCCGTAGGCATCGGCTTGGTAGCTCACGTGGGGCTCGAGCAGTCCCCTCGTGCGCTCGGGGTCCTCCGTCACGATGAGGTCCAGTCCGCCGGCCATGCGGGCCGTGGCGGGGTCATGCCCACCTTCCGCGAGGCCCTCGAGGTACGGCGCGAGGCACCAGGACAAGACGCTGAGGAGACCCACTCCCATCCGGCCGGCGCGGCGGGCTCCCGCGCCGAAGTAGCCGACCCACATGGGGACCGGGTCCTGCAGCGGCCGTGGGCTGATCACCTCGGACATGAGCCTGCGGACCTCGAGCACCGTGCGGTCCAGTCGGTCGAACCGCTCCGACCGGTCCACGCCGAACGCGTCGAACTCCTTGGGGACGTATCCCGCGCCGAATCCCAGCTCGAGGCGCCCGTTGCTCAGGATGTCGACGATCGCGGCCTCCTCGGCGATGTGCTGAGGATGGCGCAGCGGGGCGATGAGGACCTGGGTCCCGATCCGGATGCTCGTGGTGCGCGCCGCGATGGCGGCGGCAAAGGTCAGCGGTTGGGGGAGGTACCCGTCGGTCGTCTGGTGGTGCTCGCCGAGCCAGATGGAGCTCGCCCCCAGCCGATCCGCCTCCTCGACGAACTCGAGCGTGCACGCGTAATGGTCGGACCAGGGCCGTTCCCAGGGCGGCGGGTTCCTGACATCGGCGAGAAACCCGATCTGCATGCTTCCCCCTCGGCGGAGACCGGCTGATGCGCTACGCCATAATAGTTCAACACAGAACTATCCGTCGAGGCGCAGGGGTCGTGTCGCTCAGCTCGCCCCTTCTGGCGGAGCTCGACCTGGCTGCGCGTGAATCGAGAGTTGCCCTCCGACTCGGAGTCGAAGGGCCTCCGACCACCGCTGCGGAGACGTCGTTGGCGAGTCGTTGAGGCCGATCTCGCTCAATTCGTGTTCAGGTGCACTCCGTCCCCTCGGCGGCGCAGATGGCACCACGGCGCAATCCCTTCACGGTTTGCGGCGAAGATGCGCACGTGGAGGCGACCGTTGTCACTGAAGGAGAGGTGCACCTCGATGTGTGCCATACCTCGCGGACGCAGGACGCGTCCCACGTGGCGCATGACGGCCGTCGCCAGATGAGCCCAGTAGGCGACCATGCTTCTTCACGACCGCGCCGATCGACATGAGGCGGTCCTGACACGGTGATTGGATGGCAGTGCCCTAGTCTTGTTTTTGGCCTCCAGTGGCGGGCCCACCGAATGCGATGAATCGACTCCTCCTCATGGCGTGCCGTCCGCTGGTGCCGCTCGCACTGGTTGGCGCGGTGGGCGTCGCCTCCCTGGTCGCTCCCGCCGACGGTGGGGCGGCCACGGTGTCCCATCGAAACCAGGCCGTCAACCACGCAGCACTTGGCGTCTACGCAGGTCCGGCCAATGTGCCTCGTGTCACCGGCTTCCAGACCCAGGTCGGCAGCGGCGTGCACTACGTCATGGACTTCCTCGACGGCTCCTCGTGGGCTGACATCGCCCACCCATCGTCGTCATCGCTTTCGACCTGGTCATCCCTGGGGTACCAACCGATTTGGGGGGTCCCGATACTGCCGAGCTCGGGTGGGACCCTGGCCGCCGGGGCGACCGGTGCCTACGACCTCTACTTCGCCAGCCTGGCGCAGGCGCTGGTGGCTGCGGGCCAGGGTGATGCGATCCTCCGTCTGGGTTGGGAGTTCAACGGGTTCTGGTTCCCGTGGGGGGCCATCGGCCGCCCTTCCCCGTTCATCCACTACTGGCGTCACATCGTCACAGCGATGCAGGCCATACCCGGCGCACATTTCAGTTTCGAATGGAACCCCAGCCGAGGCGACCAGTTCGGCGCCGGGGATCTCGGTGCGTACTATCCCGGCAATGCCTACGTCAGCTACGTCGGGCTCGACATCTTCGACGTGGAGTGGCAGACGTACCCCGGAGCAGCGGCGGAATTCGCGAACATCGTCACACAGCCCTACGGTCTCGACTGGTTGGCCCAGTTCTCTGCACAGCACCACAAGCCGATGGTCTTCCCCGAGTGGGGGCTCGGATGGGGTCGGTGCTCCAACGGCAAGCCGGTGTCCGTGTCGAGCGGTGCCGTGTGCGGGGGCGACAACGCGGTGTACATCCGTTCCATGTCCCAGTGGTGCTCGACGCACAACGTGTTCGAGGTCACGTTCTGGGACTACGGGACCAGCGTGGTGAACGCGACGAACCAGAACCCCCAGGCGGCGGCGGCGCTACGCAGGTACTGGGGCGCGGGGCGGGTTCCCGCGACAGCGTCCCCCGCGGCCAGCTCGATCACGACGGTGCCGCGCCGGGCATCGAGGCAACGGGTGAGAACGGGAGCGGCGGCCGAGGTTCAGCGCCCGAGCGGATCCTCCACCGAGACGAGGGGTCGTGAGCCCAGGGGTGCGCTGTAGGCAGCCTGCGCCGGAGTGGCCAGCGCGAACAGGCACCACAGGACCTGGGGCATGCCGCCGTTGCTGAGGAACGGCCATGTGATACCCAAGAAGAACAAGCTCACGACGCTGATCAGGAGCGACCGGCCGATGGCGCACTCGAGGGTGTCAGGTGAGCGCGCGGCGTGGTTGGCCTTCACGAGCATCGCCACGATCAGGCAGAGGTACATGATCAGCAGGGGGTAGCCGCCCTCGATCAGCAGCGCGATGTACTGCGACTCGGGGTACGGCCACCGGATGGTGGGGGGCAGCTGCGTCCCGTAGCCGGTGAGGGGACGCTCGGCGATGGCCGGAAGGTACTGCTGGGTCCAGATGGCTTGGCGGAACGTCACGGTCTGGGGTTCGATCGAGCTGGTGCTCGATCCGCCGACCGGCCCGAACTGGGCATTGAGCCGCTGGGCGATCACTGGTCCGACGACGATGAGCGAGACCGCCGTTGCGATGGCGAACCAGGTCAACAACCTGCGTGACTGCCCGTACTGGACACCGATGACGAGCAGGCCGAGCACCAAGCAGATGAGCACCGAGAGCTCGGCGGTGAGCAGCAGTCCGATGACCATGGCCATGCCGACGGCGAGCGCAGTGCGCCGGTAGTGGCGGATCCGGCCGGAGAGCCCGAGTGCCACGAGTACCAGCAGGATTGGGAAGAGGTAACCGGCCAGGGCTGCCCAATTGCCGAAAAGTGAGGTGGCACGGATGATTCCGCTCTGCTGGAGCGGGCTCGCGTTCCCGGTCACCGAGGCGAGCCAGGGGCGCAGCCCGCCAACATTGACCTCCTGGAACGCCGCGAGCACGGTGAGCGGCACCGTCGCGACCATCATGACGATCACCGCGTTCAAGCGTTGCCGTGGTGTGCGAAGCGTGACCCGCACGGCCCGGTAGAGCAAGAAGAACTGGAGCTGCCCGATGAGGGTGCCCAAGCTCGACACGCTCAGGTGCTGCCCGAGGGCCGCGGCATTGTAGGCACCGAGGAGGGCCCAGAGGAGCCCATAGGCGAGGAGCACCCACTCGAGCAGCCCCCAGCGGACGGCGGCCACGGGCCGGGTGGCGACGAGAATCGTGACACCGACCACGCCGATCAGGACCTCGGAGGCCCGGATGTTGGGCGTGAGGACGCCCGGGGCCAACCCAGAGATGGCTGGGACCAGCGCGACGAGGAGGAAGCCGCCGAAGACGGGTCGGGCCAGCACCATACAGACGAGTCCCACGAGCACCACGAAGCCGATGCTGTACTTGATGTTGTGGACACCGAGTCCGACGGCGATCAGGGGGAGCAGCACGGCGCCCACGAGCAACCAAATCTCGGTACGGTGCGATCTTGCCCGACCGCTGGGAACCAAGCGGGAGCAGCTCACCCGTCTCGGCATCCCGAACCGGGTGAGCTGCCGCGGTGGTTCAGTCGTAGATGTCATCGCGGTCGAGCAGGGCAATCCAGTCAGGGCTGTTACCCATCAGGTGGAGCCGCTCGAGCAAGTCGCCGAGAGTGCGCATCCGTTCGCCTGAACGGATGACGAGCACGAGAGTGGTGCGGGAATCAAGCTGGTGCGCCACCCCCTCCTCGAGGGCCGCACTGACGCTCAGTGAGGCCTCGGGATAGGTATCGCCCAGCACCTTCTCGATGGAACGGGCCGCCGGCACGTCCCACCAACGCAATGGGGCGAGCGTCACCGCACAGTTCGGGCCGGACGCGTTGACGATGGCGTGTCCGAATTCGGGGATCGACAGCTCGCTCGGCACGGCGACCACCGTGGGCCGACCGAAGACCTCGTCGACATCCCCCGGCTGGTCGGCCCGGGGGTCGACACGCTCGGCCATCAGCACGAGGATCGCCCCGATGAGGGCGCCCACGATGAAGCCGAGCTCGGGACCGTACTTGGCCACCACGTTGCTGGAGCGCGCCGAGTTGGCCAGCTGGACTGCGTACACGGTGTGGGCGGGAACGACGCTGCTGCTGCGGTTGTCGTTGACGATGTGCGTGGCGACGGTGTTGACGGCCCGGATGGCCGCGTCCTGGGTGGGCGCGGTGTAGCTCAGCAGGAGCACCGAGGTGCCGTTCTCCACCGACAAGCTCAAATGGTTGGTCAAGGTGTTGAGCGGCACGCCGAGCTGGGCCGCGGCCGGCGCCAGGATGGCGTCGTTCTGCGCCAGGATCGTCGCGTAGGAGAGGGCCAGGGCGTTGGCGTCGTTGGCGCTTCCCGGCGAGTTGGGAGTCGCTCCGGCGGGGACGGCCAGCGTGACCTGGGCCGTGTAGGAGGGCGTGGCGGTGGCGGAGTAGACGAGACCGGCGCAGCTGCCGGCGAGGATCGCGATGACAAGGAGCCACGCGCGCCGGTGGAGCCACGGCGGCAGGGCGCGCCGCAGCGCCCGGTGCTTTGAGCTCCGGCGGTGCTTCCGTCCCGGGACGGCTCTTGCCTTCTCCGTCGGGAGCGGGTCGGCCGCCCAGGGGCCGGCAGGTGTCGTGTCGGCCGGTCGTGGAATGCCCGGTCCTGAGCCCGCGGGGCGAGAGGTGGTGGACATTATTGAGCGGCTCCTCAGGCGGCCGGCCCCGGCGGGGCCGGTGCGGGCAGGGTCGAGGGTTTCCCGGGGGAGGTCTTCGACGCCCTCGCCGCGAGGAAGGGATGCAGACCGTGGCATGAGATCGTCACGTTGAGGCACGGGGGGAGGCTACGGGGGGCTGGTCTCATTGCGGTACGGCGATTGTCTCACACCAGCTACTTCGACCAGCCTCTGTCTCACGAAAATTGTGACGTGTCTCACGATTGACGCCTCGATCGTGCGCCTCCCGTGGGACGAGCGTCGGACACCGCTCCTTTACCGTGCCTCTCGATGCTTGTCTCATACGTACTACGTCTCCACACCGAGAGGGTCGGAACCGAGGAGTTCGCCGGGGAGGTCGAGGCTGTCGCCTCGGGCCGGCGCAGCGGCGTGAGCTCGCTCCACGAGCTGTTGAATTTCGTCCAGTCGACGATCGACGACGAGTCGTGTGCCATCCTCGAGGCCAAGGTCGAGCGGGGGGAACCCCGATGACCTGGGCCTTCTCGCACGCTGCCACGCCGACGGCCACCCGGTCCCGGCGTATCTCCTTCGTCGTGCCCGACGCCATCGCGTCGCTGGTGGTCATCGCACTGGTCGTCGTGACGGCCGCCCGACTGGACTACCCGGCGCCGGGCGCTCAGCCGCTCCTCTCCATCGTCGTCCTCTGGGTCTCGCTCTGGATCACCATGCGAGCCGTCGGCGTGTACGCCGGCACCCGCCGGAGCACGGGACGGGCCGTGCTCGACCTGGGTCGGGCCGCCGTGATCGTCATCTGCGTCATCCTCGGTGTCGAGGCTCTCGCCGGTGCCTGGGTCACCACCCGGATCCCGCCGGCGACCGTCGCCCTCTCGCTCGGACTGGGAATTGCCGTGCTGATGGCCATGCGGGCCGGAGCAGACAATTGGCGGCGTGACGACGCGATGGCGGCCGAGCGGGTCATCGTGGTCGGGACCGGGATGGTCACCCAGGACATCGTCACGCGGCTCGAGCGGTCGGGCCACTCACTCGTGCTCGGCTTGGTCGACGACGACCCGACCGACCGCGGAGTCATCGGATCGATCGACCAGCTGCCCGAGCTGTGCAGCCGCCACGGCGTCAGTCGGATCGTCGTGGCGTTCACCCAGTCTCATGTAGAACATCTGCTGCGCAACCTGCGCGAACTGCCCGAGTCGGTGGCGGTCGACGTGGTGCCCCGCTGCTTCGAGCTGGTCGGAGCCGGTGCACGGATCGAGGACTTCGCCGGACTGTCCCTTGTGGCCCTGCCTCGGCGGTCCGAGCCGGCTCAGCGGGACCGGATCAAGAGGGTGTTCGACGTCGCTGTGGCCAGCGTGGTGCTCGTCGCGGTCTCGCCGGTGCTCCTCGTCGCCGCCCTCGCCGTCTTGATCACCAGCGGACGGCCGATCATGTTCCGCCAGGAGCGGTTGGGCCGCCACCGTGAGCCGTTCAGGATCATGAAGCTGCGGACCCTCAAGAACACCGACGAGATGGAGTCGGGCACCTTCGAGGCCCATCGGGGTGACGCCGCCCTGTTCCATTCCGAGATGGTCGCCGGCCGGCAGACCTCGTTGGGCAAGATCCTGCGGCGGACAGGTATCGACGAGTTGCCGCAGCTGTTCAATGTCCTTGCCGGGCAGATGTCCCTCGTTGGTCCGCGACCGTTCGTGCCCGAGGAATGCTGGGTCGTGAATGGGCGGTCCGAGCAGCGCTTCGACGTGCGGCCCGGCCTGACGGGCCTGTGGCAGGTCAGCGGCCAGCACAGCCTCAGCCTCGACGAGCTGGCCCGTCTCGACGCCTTCTACGTGGACACCTGGAGCTTCAGGAGCGACCTGCGAATCCTGGCCAAGACCCCCTCACGACTCTGGCAAGGTGGGGGCGATGGTGCGGCCAAGCTCGTGCTCGAGACCTCCAACCGGTGAGCCGTCGTGATCGAGCCGCAGCACGCGGCGGAGATCACCGAGCTGGGACTCCCAGCGCGCAAGCTGGAGCGAACGGGCGTCCCCACTCAGGGCGATCAGCTCGCTGAGCCCGTCACGGGCCCTGCGGACGCCCTCGGCGATCGCACTCGCGTCGTTGACGACGTGTACGGCGTGAGGGAACAGTGCTCGTCCGACGGGCCAGTCGGTGACGATCAGTGGCCGGCGCGCGTAGACGGCCTCGTACGCGGCTCGCATCACCGAGCTGGGTTCGGTGGTGAGCGTCATGACGACGTCGGCCTCCTGCAGGGCTCGCAGGTAGTCGTCGTGTGCCAGGTAGCCGGTGAAGGTGACGTTTGGCGGCGCCCGTTCGATCAAGGTGGGGGCGCGCTTGGGGTCTCCGGTGACGAGGAACCGGCAGTCGGGAACGAGGGCCGCGGCGGCGGCCACTTCTTCGGAGGGCTCGTCGGGGGCGAGGCGGCCCACGCAGAGGACCCGCAGCCCGCGCTCTGTGGGTCCTCCCGGCCGCTCCTCGAGGTCCCCCAGCGACGCGGGCAGGGCGCCCGGCGGCGCCTCGTGCAACTCCACCGCCCGACCCCCCCAGCTCTCGACCACTTCGACCCAGGGGGCCGAGGCGACGGCGCAGCCGTCGACATGGCGAGCGAGCCACCGGTGGAGGCCCTGGAGCTTGGCCGAGACGTGGTCGCCCTGGGCACCGAAGCCACCGGGATGACTGTCGAGGACCACCGGGCATCCGAGCAGGCGGGCGCAGGCCCACGCGACGTAGCCGGCAACCAGCGGAGGGTTGGTGACAATGATGGCGCGCGGGCGCCGGCGCAGCAGGTAGGCGACAGTGTCGAGTGTGCACAGGGCGTAGCGGACGGCCGTGTGGGGCCTCCAGGTGGACTCCGGGGGGAAGCGGCAGTGGGCCTCTCCGCCGAGGGCGGCCGCGATCTCCGAGGACCGTCCGCTGACCGCGCCCCACGCGACGAAGGAGACGGCGGGGCGTGTCCGCTGCCCACGGTCTCGGTGGTCGTGGCGACGCGGGGACGCCGTCAAAGGCTGCTTCCCTTCCTTGAGGCGGTGACGGCCGACCCGGCCACGAGCGAGGTGGTCGTCGTGCTCGACGGCGACGTCGACGGGTCGTATCCGCTTCTCGAGCAGCTCCAGGAGTCGTTTCCCACGATGCGTCCTATCTTGGTCGATTCGGAAGGCCAGATGGTTGCCCTCGGGCGCGGCGTCGAGGCCGCCACCGGTGACGTGGTGCTTCTGATGGACGACGACGTGCTCTCCGACCCCGGCCTGGTGACCGGCCACGCTCGGAGCCATGCCGATGCCACGGGGCTGGTGGTGCTCGGGTACATGCCGGTCCAGCTCGATCCCACCTCGTCGTCCGCCACGCGGCTGTACGCCTCTTGGTACGAGAGCCACTGTGCCCGTCTCGAATCTGGCGAACTCACCGTTCTCGACGGCTTGTGGCTGGGGAACGTCTCGGCGCGTCGCGCCGATCTTCTCCGCGTCGGCGTGTCATCGGACAGTTTCCCCGTGCGCTGGCACGCCGACACGGACCTCGGTCTCCGGATGCACGCCGGTGGCCTTCGCGGTGTGTTCGACCGCCAGCTGCGTGCCACCCACCGGCATGCCAAGTCGGCCGAGGCCTTCTTGGAGGACAACCGCGAGCGGGGGCGCGGCGCATGGCTCCTCCGGAGCGCACACCCCGAGCGCGCTGGAGTGGCGCAGCCGGTTCCGATGCTCGAAGGGTTGCCCGCTCCGGCGCGCCAGGTGGTGTCGTTCCTGGCCCGAACGGGCAGGGCGGAGTGGAGCGGGCGAGTGCTGATGGCGATCGGCGCGCTGGCGGAGCGGAGCGGCTTGGTGGCGTGGTCGAACCGTCTGGCCCGCCTTGCCGCGCGCATCGAGGTGGTCTACGGCTACCGGATGGCCGTCGGGGTCACGACTCGTCGAGGACGAACGCCTGCACGACCGACCGCACGGTGACGCCGAGCTGGGCTGCCTCGACCAGGCCGCCCAGTGTGATCTCCTCGGGTTGGAACACGGTGGCCAGGCCCGTCGCGCCCAGCTCGGCGGCGAGTTCGAACTGGTGGTCGTCGACGTGCTCGCCGCGGTCCTTGCGTCGCGGCACGAGGACCGGGCAGTGCCCGGCCTCCATGGCACCGAGCGCGGTACCGACGCCGGCGTGGGCCACGACGAGGTCGGCATGGCGCATGGCAGTGGCCAGCTCGCGCTGCGGCATCTCGGTGTACGCCCGGGAGCCGAGTTCGCCGGCATCGGTCGGCCCCACCTGCCACGTCACCTCGACGGAGGCGGGTAGCACGGCGCGCAGGGTATCGACGAGGCGTCTGAAGCCGTAGCGGCTGGTCCCAAGGCTGACCACCACCCGGCGGAGGGTGCGGGGCTCGCGCCGACTGGGCGCGAAGGCCTCGAACACCGATCCGCGGTAGCTCCACGACCGCCGGGTCGAGGCCCAGGCGCGCGACTGCGAGTAGCAATGGACTCCAGGGATCCGCTCGAGAATCCGGCCCGAGAGCGACGGGCCCACGAGGCGCGCCGCGCTCTCGATGTAGTGGCTCGGGATCCCCCGCGACCGTGCTACCGCAAGGAAGGGAACAGCGACGATCGACCCGGTCGAGACCACGCGGGCCCAACCGCCCCGGCCGAGCATGTGCCGGGCCAACCGGGCGTCGTGAAGCACGCGCCGTAGGTCCTTGGGCTGGGAGCGCTCGACGAACACCGCCTCCTCCGAGGCAAGCATTGAGCGGGTCTGTGGAGTGTCCCAGGTGACCCAGGTCGACTGCGCGGGCTCCACGCCGAAGCGACTGCGCAGGAGGCGGAGTTCCTCGAAGTGCCCACCGGCGCTCGCTACGAGGAGTGTCCGCATGCTCGAGATGCCTGGGGCCGAGCCGTCAAGGGTGCACCCGTTGACTGTGCGTTGTTCGTCGTCGACGGAGGCGCTTCCTCAGGTGATGCAGCGGGGACGCCGATACTGCATGCTACAGCCATGGAGCAACCGGGGGCCCTTCGATGACCGTAGCCATCGTGCACGACTTCCTCACCCAACGCGGTGGGGCCGAGCGTGTGGTCCTTCATATCGCCAGCCGGGTGCGCGATCCGGTGATCGTCACGTCGCTGTTCGCCCCGAGCGCCACCTATCCGGAGTTTACCTCGCTACCCGTCTGGGCCGACCGCATCGTCTCGGAGAAGGAGGCCGAGAGATTCCGTCGCGGGGCGTTGACCTACGGCCGCGCCTTCCGGCGAAGGGACCTCTCATTCGCCGACGCCGTGATCGTGTCCACCTCGGCGTTCGCGCATCACGTTCGCTCGGAGCGAGCGCTGGTGTATTGGTACACGCCGCCGCGGTACTTGTACGACCCGGGCGCGTACTTCACCCGGCCCGCCGTGGCCAAGGCCTTCGAGGTGGCGACCATGGGGCTGCGTCGCCAGGACCGCAGGGCCGCGTTGTCGCACCCGAAGAACCTGGCTGTCTCCGCCCGTACGGCGACCCGCCTCAGGGCGGCCTACGGTTTCGATGCCGGGGTGCTGTACCCGCCCTTCGAGTCGGAGCGCTTCGCAGAGGCGGCCCCCTCGGCACCTGAGGCGTCCGGGTCTCCTCGTGCCCTCGTCGTGTCCCGACTCCTGCCGTACAAGCGGGTGGACCTGGCCATCGCGGCGTGCGCCGAGGCCGGGGTTCCCCTCACCGTGATCGGGCAGGGTCCAGAAGAGGACCGTCTGCGGTCGCTCGCCTCGGGCTCGGTCACCTTCGTGCCGCGGGTGAGCCATGAGGAGCTGCTCGGCGCTTACGACTCGCACAGCGTCGTGCTCGTGCCCGGGGTCGAGGACTTCGGGTACGTGCCTCTCGAGGCGGCGGCGCGCGGGCGACCCGTCGTGGCGACGCGCGAGGGGGGGTCGGCCGAGACGGTGGACGAGCACGTCACCGGGCTCCTGGTGAGCGGCGAGGACCCCGTCGCCTGGGCCGCTGGCGTACGCAACGCGCTCGAATCGGACTGGGACCCGGCTGTCCTGCGCCAGTCGGTCGAGCGGTTTGACGCGGCCCACTTCGACGAGGGGCTCACGGGCGGGCTGTGCGCGGAGGGCGACGACCATCTGATCGACTGCTTCGTCACCGCGCACGCCTGGGGTGTCCCACGCGACGAGAGGCGCCGGAACGGGGGGCCGACCCAGAGGCCGAGAGCCAGCTAGGTGCTAGGCGTCGGCCTGGAGTTTGTCGGCGGCCTCCACGAAGTGACGCGAGGGTTCGACGCCGAGATCGGCCAGCATGCGCTCGCCGCGCGAGATTGAGGAGCGCATCCGGCTCAGGTTGCCCGCCTCCTTGTGCAAGGTGGCCAGCTGGACGTAGTACCGCTCCTCGTAGGGATCAGCGTCGATCAGGTCCTCGAGCAGCGCGAACGCCTCCTGGCGGTTCCCCGAGTCCGAGGCGTGGGCCAGCATGAGGTCGAGCAGCTGGAGGCGCATCTGGGTGAGCGCCTCGCGCGGGCCGGTCGTCCAGTCGGCATAGCGGTCCGTGGGCAGCACCTCGCCCCCGTACAGGCTGATGGCTTGGCGGGCGATGGCGTGTGCCTCGTCGAGGTCGAGATCCTCCCGGAAGGCCCGACCCGCCATCTCCTCGAAGCGCGCGGCGTCGATCGTCACGTTGTCCTCGAGCCCGATGAAGTTGTCCTGGCGGCGCAGGAGGTCACCCGACGAAGCCTTGACGTGCCAGAGGATGTTGCGGAGCCGCCGCGTCCCCACTCCGGGTTCCGCGTCGGGCCAGAGCAACTCGGCCAGCTCGTCGACCGAGATCCGCCGAAAGAGCGCCACGACCTTGATGGCCTGCGCGGCTCGGCCGGGCGGGATCGTCACGGCAACCCCGTCGCGCCAGACCGAGAACTGTCCGAGGATGCGGACTTCGTAGGCGGGCCGGCGATCGCTCTCGGTTGCCAGGGGACTGTCGCCGAAGCCGGCGGCCATCGTGCCCACGTGTCCTGACTCGCGCTCGATGCCCGGCAACGTCGGCTGGGTACGGTTGGCGGGTTGGGAGTTGGACAGAGGGTCCTCGAGCTGCAGGGTGGTCAAGGTGGCCCACCCGAGCGCCCCGCAGTGTTGGAACTCGGTGTTGGCCTGGTTCACGTTGAAACGGGCCGCGTCGATCGAGCCGAGCTCGCGCAGGAGGAGCCCGGAGGTGAACTTGATCTGCGCGCCCATGAGCGGCATGCGGGTCGGTCCGGCGACGAACATCTCGTCGAGAAGCCGGAGTGCCGCGTGAGCGTTGGGTTCGCGTAGGGCCTCGCTCCACCCCGAGACATGGCGGTTCCACCTGCCCGAGCTGGCCGCGGTACCGGCGTCGAGCGACTCGCGCGTCCTCTTCGGGTCGTGCCCGGCCATGAGGCAGAGCTGGAGGAAGAAGGGGAGCAGCGGCCAGTCGGTGCTGCCGCGGAACCCATCGAGGGTGGCAGCGTCGCTCTCCAAGGAGCGCAGCCATGCAATGGCCCGCTCGGCGTGCCCCTTCTGGAGCTCGCCGTGGGCGAGCGCGGCGAGGACCTGGAGCCGCGCCGAGTGGGTGGTCGAGGACTCGTGGGCGAAGAACTGCGCGGCCGACTCGAAGACCCCCGCCACCTCGCCGGCACTTGCTCTCGCCCAGGCGCACCAGCCGAGGGCGCGAGCCAGGAGCGGCCGGTTACCGAGCACCTCGAACTGCCCGACGGCGGCCTCGGCCGCCGTCATCGCCTCGGTCACTGCGCCGGCGATCAACCGTTCCTTACAACGGACCAGGTCGAGCACGGCGGCCAACGCACCGCTCGAGTCCACCTCGGCAGAGGTCCCCATCCACGAGAACCAGCGACCCACCAGGGCCGGCGGTCCTGACTGGACCAGCGAGTTGCCGAGCACGTAGGCCAGCTGCGGGGAGCCGGCGAAAAGGCGCTCGGTGTTCATGACACTGACCGCGTGGTCGTGGTTCTCGGTGTCGCCAATCTCGTCAGTCACCAGCGGCTGTACGGCATGGATGGTGGTGCGCGCCAGGTCACCGACGAATCCGGGCTGACCGGCGGCGAGCTCCATGGCCCGCTCTGCGTAGCGCACCGCCAGGTCCACCTGGTCGAGGGTCACGGCGCTGCCCGCGGCATCGGCGAGCATGGCGATGGCGACGGCGGGCTCGTCGGCCGCACATCCCTCGGCGCTCGAGGCCATCTGTGCGGGAGCCTGGGCGGCGGCCTCGGTGGCGAAGGCGATGCGTGCCGCCTCGAAGAGGGCCCGACCCATGACGGCTCGTGACGAGTTCACCGGTGTCACGCGGCGGAGGCACTCTGTCGCCCGCGCCGGCCGGCCGGCAGCCTGCCACAGCGACGACGCCCGAATGAGATGGCGGGCTGCCTGTTGGGGGTCCTGGGCGAACCGGGCTCCGAGGACTTCGAAACGCGCCGCCGCCTCGGGGTCGTGACGCCGGTCCGCGCTCCACGAAGCCTCACTGCAGAGGACGGCGACGGTGTCGTCGCGTGACGACGCGGCCTGCGCGGCCTGCGCGGCCTGGAGCGCGGCCGACTCGGACAGCCCGGCCCGGGTAAAGGCCAGCGAGACGGCCCGGCGGGCCTCCAACTGGAGCTGTGACGGCGCGCCCTCGAATGCGGCGGCGCGGCAGAGGGGGTGAACGAACTCGAGCCGGTCGCCCAGGATGGCGGCGAATCCCGCCTCGAGGGCAGGCCTCAGCGCGTCAAGGGAGAGGCCGGCGTGGGCCAGTGCCTCATTGAGCACCGGGACCGACATGTGGGCCGCCGCGGCCACGGTCAGCGCCGTTCGGGCGTCGCCCTCGAGCGCCGCCGCCGTCCCTCCGAAGGCACCGGCCAGATCGTCTCCGATCGGCAATGGGTCGGGCACCGGGATCAGCCCGTCGAGCTCATCGTCGGAGAGATGCGAACAGGCCGAGAGCAGCGCAGCGGGGTTGCCCCCGGTGCCGCGCCACAGCTCGCTGAGTACCGAGGACTCAGGCCTCTTGCCGATTCGCTCTGTCAGGTAGTCGGCTGCTTGTTCGAGGGTGAGCGGCTGGAGCCGGTGGGCGGGGAAGTCTGGACGGGCGAAGGTCCATGAGGTTCCGTCCGGCTCGTCGTGCCAGGTGACGACGAGGACGGCAGTCGCGCCGAGTTCGGGGTCGAGCACGGCGGTGGCAAGGGCTTCGGCGAAGGCCACCTGGTGGGACTGGCAGTCCTCGAAGACGATCAGGGCCGGCACATCCCCCTGGCGGCAGGCGGCCCGCACGGCAGTGACGATGGACTCGTGGACAGAGTCGGTGCCCCCTTCCCGCCGGTCAGAGGGGACAGTTGCGGAGGACAGGTGCTGATGGAAGACCTCGAACGCGGTGCGCCACAGGTCATTGGGCTCGTCGAGCCCCGCGGCCGGGGGGAGCCGGACGACGCTGAACCCGGCAGCGTGGGCGATCATCGTTTCGACCAGGGATGTCTTTCCCGATCCGACCAGGCCGTGGATGCCGGTGACAGCCGGATACCCGGCAAGGGCGTCACGCAGCATCTTCTCGAGGTGGGCGCGTTCCCTGCGCAGCCCGACGAGCGGCTCAAGGCGTGCTGCCCGGGCGCGCGCCGGTGCAGTGGAACCACCGTGCTGCGTGATCGTCGACGCGCCGGCGGTGGGCCTGCGAGTTGCCATGTGGGTGATATCGGCTGAGTCGTCGCCGTAGTGAAGGGATTGTGCGACTGATTGACTCGTGCGCCTCCGGCCGGTCAGATCGCGCACCTGGGAACCCTCGGCGGGCGCCAAGTGGCTCACGGCTGTACCGGGGTCAAGAGCCGCGTCGGTCCCAGGATCCCCACCCTCCCGAGCGTGGCCCGCCGCCGCCCGTCCCTCCGCGTTCATCTTGGTCCGGCTTTGTGTGGGACTCCGCCGCCAGCGCTCAGCCCGCGTGGGCTGGCCCGCGGCAGCCGAGCGGGCGACAGCCTGCGGGTCGAGGCAGAACCCCCTCGCTGCCCTGGGCACGTGCTGCGCCCCATGTGCCGCCTCCGGTTATCTCGCACCAGGTGAGCGTGTGCGCACCTGTGGATAACCCCCTCAAAGTCCCTGGTAGAGTAGGTTTTTTTTGGACCGTACCAACCCCTCGCGAGCCTTGTCAAGACCGCGCGCAACCCCCGGGAGGACCCTCCGGCGCGAATCGGGCCCGCACCGTGGAGCATGGCCACCGTGCGTGCGAGCCCTCACCTGAACGTTCGCGAGTGCCGCCCAGGCGATTCCAAGGTTCGGGTGTCGTCAAGCCGGGTTCCGGGCTTCGCCCGGGCACGGATCGCTCCATCAAATTTTCGACAAGTTCACGATCCGTTCGTGTGCACGGCCGAGTCGGAGCGTGCCACCCAGACGCGATCGCCGGGTTCGAGCGCGAGCTCGCCCGCGGTGCCGCGGCTCAATTGGACCCAGCACGAGCCGCCGACCGCGAGATCGACGTCGAGCTTGACCTCGAAGCCGAGATACGTGACGCGTGCCACGGTGCCGGCAAAGGCGCCCGGGGGCGCGGTGCCGGCAGAGGCGCCCGGGGGCGCGGTGCCGGCAGAGGCGCCCGGGGGAGCGGTCCCCTCGTCGCGGTGCACGACCAGGTCGTGGGGACGCACCCACTCGTCACCCAGGCGCGTCGCCGGGCCGAGGAAGGTGAGCACGAACTCGGTGGCCGGATGGTCGTACATGTCGGTCGGACTTCCCACCTGCTCGAGCCTGCCGTGGCTGATGACGGCCAGCCGGTCGGCCACCTCCATGGCCTCTTCCTGGTCGTGCGTCACGAGGACGGTCGTGACGTGGAGCGTGTCGTGCAGGTCGCGAAGCCACTGGCGCAGTTGGGTCCGCACCTGGGCGTCGAGGGCTCCGAAGGGCTCGTCGAGCAGGAGGACCTTTGGCTCAATGGCCAGGGCGCGTGCGAGCGCCATGCGTTGGCGCTGGCCGCCCGAGAGCTGGGACGGGTAGCGCTCGCCCAAATGGACCAGGCCGACCAGCTCGAGCAGCTCGTCCACCCGGGCGGCGATCTCGGCCTTGGGCCGGCGCCGGATCTCGAGGCCGAAGGCCACGTTGCGCCGCACGGTCAGGTGGCGGAACGGCGCGTAGTGCTGGAAGCAGAACCCGACGCCCCGGCTCCGCGCCGGGGTCGACGTCAGGTCCTCGCCCTCAATGCGCACGGTCCCCGTGTCGGGTGTATCGAGGCCGGCGATGATGCGCAGGAGCGTCGACTTGCCGCCACCGCTCGGGCCGAGGAGCGCGGTGAGCGATCCCGATGGCACCTCCAAGGTGACGTCGTCGAGCGCAACGGCGTCACCGAAGCGCTTTGAGATGGACTGGACGTAGATGCTCACCGGCCGGTCCTCACAGGGTGGCCTTGGAGTGCCAGGCCTCGCGGCCGCGGTCGGTCAAGGTGAGGACCGTCAGCACGATCAGCGCGGCCAGGCACAGGGCGACGGCCCCGACGTAGGCGCTCTGGGGTTCGAGGTTGTCGATGCTGTCCGAGATGAACAGGGTGAGAGTCTGGGTCTTGCCGGCGATGGCGCCCGAGACGATGGCGACCGCCCCGAACTCGCCGAGGACGCGGGCCGTGGTCAAGGTGACACCGTAGGCCAGGCCCCGCCGGATGTTGGGCAGCGTGATGCGGCGGAACACGGCCAGCGGGCCGGCGCCCAGGGTGCGGGCCGCCTGTTCCTGCTCGGTCCCGATCTCTTGCAGGACGGGCAACACCTCGCGGACCACGTAGGGGAGGGACACCGCGGCCGAGGCCATGACGATGCCGGGGAGCGAGAAGATCACCGTGATGCCCCGGGCGGCCAGCCAGTTCCCGAACCAGCCGGTCTTGCCGTAGACCAGGATCAGGGCCAGCCCGATGACGACGGGGGAGATGGCCAGGGGGATGTCGACCAGGGCATCGAGCAGCCAGGCCCCGGGGAAACGGTGTCGGGCCAGGATGAGCGAGACACCGACGCCGAAGATCGTGTTGAGTGGCACGGCGATCGCCGCCACCAGCAGGGTGAGCCACAACGCGTGCAGCGCGTCCGGCGAGGTGATGGCGTCCCACGCCGCACCGAGTCCGTGCTGGAAGGCGCGGTAGAACACGGTCGACACGGGCAGGACCACGAGCAGGGCCAGGTAGGCCAGCACGGCGACTCGTAGGGGCAGGCGCCAGCGTGACCGGGCCTGCGGTTTCTCGTTCACTCGGCCTCGACTCACACTGTGTCCGGCACGTTGAAACGGCGGCGGGCCCAGCCAATGCCGAGGAGGACGAGCAGCGAGATGACCACGAGCACGACGGACACCGCACTGGCCGCCGGCAGGTCGTCGCTCTGGGACAGGCTGAAGATCCACGACGAGGCGACCTCGGTCTTGAAGGGGAGGTTGCCCGAGATCAGCACCACCGACCCGAACTCGCCCACCGCCCGGGCGAAGGCGAGTCCTGCGCCGGCGAGCACGGCGGGCAAGATGCTCGGCAGGATCACGCGACCCAAGACCTGGCGCGGCGTGGCCCCGAGCGAGGCCGCGGCCTCCTCCGTCTCGGCATCGAGCTCGGCCAGTACCGGTTGGACGCTACGGACGCAGAAGGGCAGGGTCACGAATGCCAGGGCGGCGCCGACTCCGAGGCGTGTGCCGGCCAGGTCGACGTGGAAGGGGCTGCTGGCCCCGTAGAGCGCCAGCAGTGTCAGCCCCGCCACCACCGTCGGCAAGGCGAAGGGGAGGTCGATGATGGCGCTGACCAGGGCCTTGCCCCGGAAGTCGTCGCGGACGAGTACGAAGGCGATGGCCAGGCCGGCCACCGAGTTGACCACAGCCACGATCGCCGAGGCGGCCAGGGTCAGCTCGAGAGCGGCCACCGCCTCGGGCTGGGTCACCGCGGCCCAGAAGGCCGGCCACCCTCCGCTGAACGCCTTGGTGAGGAGCGCGGCCACCGGCAGCAGCACCAACAGCGACAGATAGGTGACGGCCAGCGCCGGCCCGCCGATGCGGACGACGAGCGCCCCGATCGCGCGCCGGGAGGGTCGCGTCGTGACTTGCGGGCGCGGGGTCCCGGCCGTCTCCGCGCCGAGGGGATCGGGCAGCGTGACGCCGGCGCGGGTTCCGGCGTCCGTCACGGACACGTTTCTACCCGCTGGCGGTCACCCCGTCGGGCCTCAGCTGCTGGCAGTGGAGACGCCCAGCCCCTGTTCGACCTTGGCCACCACGCCGGTCTGGGGGTCGAAGAACTTGGTGTTGACCGAGGTCCAGCCGCCGAACTTGTCGATGGTGAACAGCGTCTTGGGCTGGGGGAACTTGAATATCGCCGCCACCGAGGGGAGTACGGGCCGGTAGCCCTGCTGGCCCCAGACGGTCTGGCCGGCCCGGGAGAGGAGATAGGCCTCGAACGCCTTGGCCGGGGCGCCGGCCGTCTTGGTCACGGCGATGGGGTTCTCAATGAGGATGGTCTGGGGCGGAGTGACGATGTCGACCGCCTCACCCTTGGACTTGGCGTAGAGCGCGTCGGACTCGTAGTCCAAGAGGACGTCGCCCTGTCCCGAGAGGAAGGTCTGGAGCGCGGCGCTGGCGCTCGAGGGCTGGGCCACCGCGTTGTGCAGCAGCTTGGTCAGATAGGCCTGCGCCTGCGCGGGGCTCTTGCCCTGGGAGATCTGGGCCCCGTATGCGGCCATGAGGTTCCACTTGGCGCTGCCCGAGCTGAAGACGTTGGGCGTGATCACCCCCACCCCGGACTTCACCAGGTCGGCCCAGGTCTTGATGTGCTTGGGGTTCCCGGGCCGCACGACGAACGACACGATGGAGTCGGTCACCATGCCCTTGGTCGGGCCCTTGGCCCACGAGCTCGAGACCAGGCCTGCCTTGACGAGCTTGTTCATGTCTGGGGCGAGGGAGAAGTTGACCAGGTCGGCCGGCAGCCCGTCCGCCACCGAGGTGGCCTGGGTCCCCGAGGGGCCGAACGAAGAGGACACGGCGACACCCGCACCGCCCTTGGTCTTGGTGAAGTCGGCGGCCAGGACCGTGTAGGCCGGCTTGGGGGTCGAGTACGCCACCAGGTTCACCGCGCCCCCCTGGGCCCCGGCAGGGGCGGCGCCGACGAGGGCCAAGGTGAGAGGAGCCAAGGCGAGTGCCCCGATTCCGAGACGGTTGCGGACGAGCCGGCGGGGCGCGTGGATCGAAGAGGTCGTGTCGTGCATGTCACGACTCTAATCCAATCGAATCACTAAATACAAGCTATTTAGTCAGGTATCATGAACCTGCAGGTGGAGCCCCATTCCGGGTCTTGAGCATGCTCCGGTTGGCACGGGTCACGAGGTCCTCGAGCGAGGTTGGATCCCCCGGGTGACGAGTGGTCGACCCGAAGGCGACCTCCACGCCGGCCCCGATGAAGGCGGTCGTGTCGGGCGCGTCGAGGTGAGTGCGCACGCAGGCGATGAGGGCGTCGATCCCGGTGCGGGGGGGGTCGAGTGACAGGACCACGAAGGTGGTCCCGCCGACGCGGGCCAGAACGTCGTGGGTCTGGAAGGTGACCGAGAGCGCCCGGGCCACGGCCTGGAGCGCGGCGTCCCCGGCGTGATGCCCCAGACGATGGTTCAGGTCCGCCACGTTGCGGACGTCGAGGTAGAGGATCTCCACGCCGGCGCCTTGGTGGTCCGCCAGCTGGAGGAGTTGGGTGCCCGCCGCGATGAGGCCCCGACGGTTCTGAAAGCCGGTCAGGTCGTCGACCCGTGAGAGCTGGAGCAGGCGCGCGCTCAGCTCCTCCATCTCACGCTCAATGGCGATGCGGCCCTCGAGGTCACGCACGAGGAGGCAGGACTGTTCGGACCCGTCCTGCATGTGGAACGACCGGAGCGTCACCTCGAACTCGGCGAACCGCCCGTCACCCCGGCGCAGACGGACGACCCCGGCCGCTGTGCCCGTTCGGTTGCGTTCGGCCCGCATGAGGCTCCAGCGCGGATCCTCGTCGTCGACCAGCCCGCCTGGGCCGTCCAGCCCTGCCTCGCACACGTCCGTGGGGTCCCGCCCGAGCAATGTGCAAGCGGCGGGATTGGCCGCCACCACCGCGCCGTCGGCCGAGGAGAAGAGGACACCGTCTGACGTGCTCTCGAAGAGCACCCTTGACGCGGCAGCACCGATTGCTCGGGTGTCCTGCACGGCCATTTTGGCGAGACTACCCAAGGGCGCCCGGCAATTGGGGGTTGGTCGATCGGCGGTTGGTCGATCGGAGGTTGGTCGATCGGGGGTTGGTCGCCGGCGGGTTGTGCCCGGCGAGCCCCGGGCGCGCCCGGCCGGCGAGGGATCGTCCCCCGCGGCCGGGCGCGGCAGCCCCGATGGTGCTCAGGCCACGACCTCGCGGGACCCGTAGGCGGCCAGGCCGTACACGACGAGGACGCCGATGCCCACGTAGGTGATCGACCACACCGGGTAGTACGGCATCCACCACACCGCGCTCACGGCAGCGATGACACCGGCGATCATGCCGATCCACCGGCTGACCTGTGACCGGGCCACCACGCCGAAGGCGCAGAGGATGAGCACGATCCCGACGGCCAGGTACACCCAGCCGTAGGTCTTGAGGCTGTGACCGAAGATGGCCCCCTGCAGGTTCTCGGGGATGACGCCGTGGTACCGGAAGGCCCAGATGGCGTCGAAGATCCTCATGATCCCCGCGATGCCGAGCACGATGGCCGCGAAGATCAGCCAGCCGTCTCCTTTTTGTTCCATTTCCCTACCCTCCCCGGCGACGTGACGAGGGTGCGTCGCCGGGAACATGCAACCACGGACGGGCAGGACGTGCACGGGTCGTTGGAGCCTTACGGCGAAGTCGGCCTCCGACGGGAGGGCACGCGGATCACGACGTGCCGAGCCGGGTGTTGTAGTCCGAGATGCTCGAGTCGACGTTCTGCTGGGCCGAGCGCACGGCGGTCGAGGGCGAGGCGCCTCCGGTGAACATGGAATTCTCGGCGTTCACGATGTCGGTGCGCACGTCTTCGTAGGGGCCGATGACCGAGCCCGAGGTGGCCGGCGTGTTCGCCCCGTTGTTGATCTCGTTGTAGGCCACCTTGTATCCCGGCTCGGTCGCCCAGAGGTGCTGGACCGTGGCCGTCTGGGCGGAGGACCTGCGCACCGGGATGTAGCCGGTGCCCGCCGCCCATGTGGCCTGGCTCTGGGTGTTGGTCAGGTACGAGACGAACTGCCAGGAGGCGGCCTGCTCGAGAGCGGGGACCTTGTTGGAGATGTACACGCCCGAGCCGTCGGGTTGGATCCCGCCGCGGACCGACGTGCTGTACACCGGGAAGGGGGCGACCCCCAGCTTCACCCCGGCGTACTGCCCGGTGCCCAGCAACTCGGTGACCGTCCCCAGGGCGGCCGAGGTCTGGATCGTCATGCCGTACTTCCCGCTCCCGATGCCCAGCAGGTCGTCGAACTGGTCCGGACCGAGATACGGATTCGTCGTGGCGTCCCCCGAGCGCACCATCTGGTCGAGGTCGCTGAAGACGTCGACCGCCACCTTGGAGTCGAAGACGCCCTTGGTGGCCCGGGCCTTGCGCCCGTTCTGATTGTTGACGAAGTACTGGTTGGCGCTGGCCAGCCAGGTCTCGAAGTGCCACGGATCGACCTCGAGCCCCGTGCCGCTGCCCGAGGACTTGAGGGCCTTGGCGTCGCTGACCATCTGCGAGAGGGTGGCGGGGGGATTGTTGGGGTTCAGTCCGGCCTTGGAGAAGGCGTTCTGGTTGTAGTACAGGATCGGGGCAGAGACGGCGAAGGGCAGGGCCCACTGCACGCCGTTGACCTTCCAGTAGTCGAGCGGGCGCGTCAGGAAGTCGCCGGTCGGGTACTTCGCCGCGTTGATGCACGACTGCACCGGCAGGAACGACCTCGTGTCGATGGCGGCCTGGGTGCGCTGGGCCTCGACCTGCACTGCGTCGGGAAGCTGCCCGTTGGAGAGCCCGGCCAGGTACTTCTGCCAGGTGTCGTCGTAGCTGGGTTGGGTCACCAGGGTGACGTGGACCTTGGACTGCGACGAGTTGAAGGCGCTCGTGATGGCCTGGAGCGTGGTCTGGTTGGCCTCGGAGGCCGAGTTCCAGAACGTGATGCTCACCACGCCCTTGTGGTTGGCCAGAGCCTTGAGGTTGCAGCCCGGAAGGGTGGTCGCTTGCACCGCCGCCCCTCCGCTCAGCGCCCCCGCGCCCAGCGTCACTGAAACGGAACCGACGCCCAGCACGACCGCCACCAGCCTCGCCGAGCGTCGCATGCCCACTGTCTACTTCACCGCGCCCCGGCGGGCGCCTATTTCACTGCGCCCCGGCGGGCGCCTATTTCACCGCGCCCGCCGTCAGGCCGCGCACCAGCTGCTTGTGGAACACCAACAGAACGAGGACCAGCGGCACGAAGGCGATGATCGCTCCCGCCAGGGAGATCGGGATCGCGTCCACCTGGGAGCCGAGCAGTTGCTTCAGGCCGATCTGCACGGTCAGCAGGGGCGTGGTTCCGCCGGTGGAGACGAGCGGCCAGAGATACTGGTTCCACGCCCCGATGAACGAGAAGACGCCGAGGGCGGCGAGCGCGGGACGGGCCAGGGGCACGGCGACGCGCGTCATGAAGCGCATGTGCCCGTAGCCGTCGAGCAAGGCGGCCTCGTGCAGGTCTCGGGGGATCTGTAGAAAGGCCTGGCGCAGCAGGAAGATCCCGAAGCCCGTGGCCAGGAAGGGCACGGCGAGCCCGGCGTAGGAGTTGAACCAGTGCAGGGACGTGATCGTGTCGAGGTTGGTGATGAAGGTCACCTCCAAGGGGATCATGAGGGTGGCCAGGCACACGACGAACAGGGTGCGCTTGAGGGGGAACTCGAGGAAGGCGAAGGCGTAGGCGGCCAGGACCGAGGTCACCAGCTGCCCGGCCACGACGAGGGCGGTCATGATGGCCGAGGTGGCCAGGTAGGTGGACATACGGCCGCTCGTCCAGGCCGTGGCGTAGTGGTGCCATTGCGGGTTGGTCGGGAACAGCGGGGGCGGCTGGTGCACGAGCTGGTCCGGGGTGAGCAGCGAGTTGACGATCGTGACGTAGATGGGGAAGAGCACCACGATCGCCGCCGCGCTCAGGACGGCGTAGCTCCCGATGGTCCGCAGGCGTCGACCCTGGCGACGGGTCTTCGGATCTGGCGTCCTGGCGCGCTCGTGGGCCGGTCGCCTACCGGGCATAGGTCACCCGACGTTCGAGGAAGCGCATCTGCAGCAGCGTGAGGCCGAGCAGGATCAGGAAGAGGACGGTGGCCATGATGGCCGCCGCACCGGCATTGTTGTCGACCTGCAGCGTCGTGACGATGTTGTAGATGAGGACGTTGGTGTGCAGGCGTGCCGCGTTGGTGCTCCCGATGAGGATGTCCACCGCGCCGAAGGCCTGGAAGGCGTAGATGGTCCCCACGACCACACCGAAGAAGATGGTGGGGGAGAGCAGCGGCACCGTCACCCGCCAAAAACGTGTCCACGCCCCGGCCCCGTCGAGGCGAGCCGCCTCGAGGACCTCCTCGGGCACCGAGGAGAGCCCGGCCGACATGATGATGAAGGTCAGCCCGAGGAACTGCCAGACGGTGATCATGGCCACCGAGGGGAGAGCCCACGTCGTGCTCTCGAGCGCGGGGGGGTTGGGGTTGATGCCCAGCCACGGGAGCAAGCCGACCACCGGGTTGAGGAGGGTGCCGAAGACGACCGAGGCGACGGCCACCGAGCTGACCGCGGTGGAGGAGAAGATCATGCGGTAGACGGCCACGCCCCGCAGACGCCGGTGGGCCGCCACGGCCAGGGCCAACCCGCCCAGGAGGCTCACCGGCACGACGAGGGCCACGAAGACCACGGTCGTGAGCAGGCTCTGGGTGAACGACGTGGAGGTGATGGTCGGGACGATCTGGTGCAGGCCGACGTAGTGGGCCGGAACACCGGGCACCGGTGGCGTCTCGTAGAGCATGAGCTTGAAGTTGCGCAGGAACGGATAGAAGGTGAACACCCCGAAGACGACCAGCGCCGGCAGCACGAGCAGGTAGGCCAGGGTCGCCTCCCGGCGCCGCCGCCTCCTCCGGCCGTCCGCCCCCCCGGCGGCGGGACTCATTCCGCCCGACCCAGACGCTCGCCGGTCGCCGGGTCGAAGAGGTGGTACGCCCGCGGGTCGGGATCGAGGGTGATCCGCACCGCCTCGCCGAGTGCCGGCTTGGCCGCCCGTGCCTCCTGGCGCACGATGACGCGGGCACCCGACTCGGTGTGGCAGATCACGTGGGTCTCCGCGCCGAGGGGCTCGACGATGACCACCTTCGCCCGGATCGGGCCGTCGGCGCTCAGGCGCAGGGCCTCGGGGCGCACTCCGAACACGACGTCGGCGTCCCCACGGCCGGCCTCCGCAGTGGCCAGGTGGGGGATCGGGACCGAAGCTCCCGGGAAGGTGATGCGCCACTCCTCGCCCGGCGGTCCGTCCTGCACGAGCCGGCCTTCCACCAGGTTCATTCCAGGGCTGCCGAGGAAGTGCGCCACGAAGGCGTTGGCCGGCCGGTCGTAGAGGTCCTCGGGTGTGGCCACCTGCTGGAGTCGGCCCTCGCTCATCACCGCGATGCGGTGCCCCATGGTCATGGCCTCGACCTGGTCGTGGGTGACGTAGAGCGTTGTGGTGCGCAGGCGCGCCTGCAGCTCGACGATGTCGGCGCGGGTCTGGACCCGCAGCGCGGCATCGAGGTTGGAGAGGGGCTCGTCCATGAGGAAGACGAGCGGCTGGCGCACCAGCGCACGGGCCAGGGCGACCCGCTGGCGTTGGCCACCCGAGAGCTGGGACGGCTTGCGGCCGAGCAGATCGGTGAGCCCGAGGGACCCGGCTGCCCGGGCAACGATCTCGGCGCGGCGATCCTTGTCGAGCCCGCGCTGTCGTAGCGGGAACTCGATGTTCTTCCCGACGTTGAGGTGGGGGTAGAGGGCGTAGCTCTGGAACACCATGGCCACGTCACGGTCTTTGGGGTCCACGTCGTTGACCACGCGATCACCGATGCTGACGGAACCTTCGGACACCTCTTCGAGCCCGGCTACGAGCCGCAGCGCCGTCGTCTTGCCGCACCCCGACGAGCCGAGGAGGACAAGGAGCTCGCCGTCGTCGACCGACAGGGTGAGATCGTCCACGGCCGTCATGTCACCGAAGCGCTTCGTGACGCCGTCGAAGCTGACGTGGGCCAAGGTGTTCCTTCCGGGAGGCCGACCCTGGGGGGGCGGTCGATCGGTGTGCCGCACCGTACCTGGGCGGCGGGTCCGGACTCAGCTGCTCGGGATCTTCCACCCCATGGACTCGGCGATCTCCTTGCAGGTCGGGCACAGCCCGTAGCGACCGGGGTCCCGGCCCGGCACCCACTCCTTCCCGCACAGGGCGCGGACGGGCGTCCGGTTCACGATGCCCTCCACGACGCTCGGGCCGACGGACACGAAATCGCCCTCTTTGGGCGTGTAGCCCTCCAGGACGATGTGGGCCATCCGGTCGTGATCACCGTCGTCGAGATCGGGCGCCGGTCGGGCCGGAGCCAGTGTCGTGCCGGTGGCGGCCCCGGGGTCGAGGGAAGGGGTCGGGTCGGTCACCGTCCCAGCGTAGGCCCCTCCTTCGCCGCGGGGAATGGACGAGGGCCCGCGCTGGTTGGCCTCTTTCTTGTCGCGTCTGTGGCCAGCCGGTGACGCCTGGCCGCCGGCGCCCGGGCAGCCGTGCGACGCCGCGGGGAATCCGCGGGCCGCCACATTGGTTGACCAGTCAGAGAAACGTGGAACCCGAAGGGAACCAGATGACGAACGAGAATGTGACACTCCCATTGCTCCCGTTGACGTCCGGAGTGGTGCTACCGGGGATGGTGTTCACCATGGCCCTCGAGTCGGACGAGGCCCGTGCCGCCGTCGATTCGGCCCGCTCGGCCGGCGGTCGACTGCTCCTGGTGCCCCACATTGAGGGGCGCTTCGCCTCGGTCGGTGTGATCGCCGAGGTCATGGAGGAGGGAGAGCTGCCCGGTGGCCTCCCGGCTGTCGCCATACGCGGTGACCACCGCGCCGTCATCGGCACCGGGGTGCCCGGGACCGGCGACGCCCTGTGGGTGGAGGCCGAGCCCATCGCCGAGCCGGAGCCGATTCCGGCGGTCCACGAGCTGGCCCGGGAGTACCGCGCCGTGCTCGAGAACATCCTGCACACGCGCGGGGCAGGGCGGATGGCCGCGCAGCTCCGTGAGATCACCGACCCCAGCCGTCTGGCCGACGTGTCGGGCTACTCGCCCGACCTGTCGTTGAGCCAGAAGGTCGAGGTGCTCGAGACGCTCGACGTCGAGGCGCGCCTGCGCCTCGTCCTCGGATGGGCGCGTGACACGCTCGCCGACATGGCGCTGCGCGAGAAGATCAAGACCGACGTCGAAGAGGGCATGGAGAAGACCCAGCGCGAGTTCCTGCTCCGACGCCAGCTCGACGCCATCCGCAAGGAGCTCAAGGAGCTCGGCGGGGAGAGCGGCGAGGGCGAAGGGGTCGACCCCGACGACTACCGGGCGAAGATCGCAGAGCGCGACCTGCCCGAGCACGTGCGCAAGGCCGTCGAGCGCGAGGTCGACAAGCTCGAGCGGACGAACGACCAGAGTCCCGAGACAGGCTGGATCCGCAGCTGGCTCGACACCGTGCTCGAGGTGCCCTGGGGCATCGAATCGGAGGACCGCCTCGACATCACCGAGGCGTCGCGGATCCTCGAGGCCGATCACGACGGCCTCGCGGACGTCAAGGAGCGGATTCTCGAGCACCTCGCCGTCCGCAAGCTCCAGGCCGAGCGCGGCCTCGCTCCCGTCGACGGACGCGGCTCGGGCGCCATCCTGGCGCTGGTGGGCCCACCGGGCGTGGGCAAGACGTCGCTCGGCGAGTCGGTGGCCAACGCCCTCGGACGCAAGTTCGTCCGCGTCTCGCTCGGCGGGGTGCGCGACGAGGCCGAGATCCGCGGACACCGCCGGACCTACGTCGGCGCCCAGGCCGGACGGCTGGTGCGCGCCCTGCGCGAGGCAGGCACCATGAACCCGGTCATCGTTCTCGACGAGGTCGACAAGCTGGGGACCGACTTCAGGGGCGACCCGTCCTCGGCCCTGCTCGAGGTTCTCGACCCGGCGCAGAACCACACGTTCCGCGACCACTACTTGGAGGTCGACCTCGACCTGTCGCGGGTGCTCTTCATCGCCACAGCCAATGTGAGCGAGACCATCCCCGGGCCGTTGCTCGACCGGATGGAGGTCATCCGCATTGACGGGTACACCGAGACCGAGAAGGTCTCCATCGCCCGCCACCACCTCCTACGGCGCCAGCTCACCCGGGCGGCGTTGCGCGAGGACGAGGTCGAGATCACCGACGCCGCGCTGCGCGCCATCGTGGCCGACTACACGCGGGAGGCCGGGGTGCGGAACCTCGAGCGGGAGCTCGGGAAGCTCCTGCGCAAGGTGGCCACCAAGCTCGCCTCGGGCGAGCGCCAGGCTCCGGTGAGCGTCGACGCGGCGGACGTGCGCGGGTGGCTCGGACGAGCCCACTTCTTCTTCGAGCCGGCCGATCGGACGAGCGTGCCAGGGGTGGTGACGGGTCTCGCCGTCACCGGCGCCGGGGGAGACGTGCTGTTCGTGGAGGCCAGCGTGTCCGATGGTCCCGAGGGTCTCACCTTGACCGGGCAGTTGGGTGACGTCATGAAGGAGTCGGCGGAGATCGCTCTGTCCTACGTGCGCTCCCATGCCGCCGAGCTCGGGATCGACCCGACGGTGTTCACCGGCAAGCGGTTCCACGTGCACGTCCCGGCGGGAGCCGTTCCCAAGGACGGGCCTTCGGCGGGCGTCACCATGACGACCGCGCTGGTGAGCCTGCTGCGCGACGTCCCGGTCCGCCCCGTGGTGGGCATGACCGGTGAGGTCACGCTCCAGGGCCGGGTCCTGCCGATCGGCGGGGTCAAGCAGAAGGTGCTCGCGGCGCACCGGGCAGGGCTCACCGAAGTCGTGCTCCCGGAGCGCAACGGGCCCGACCTCGAGGACGTCCCCGAGGAGGTCCGCGACGCCATGACGTTCCATCTGGCGGCGACCATTGCTGACGTGCTCACCCCCGCACTGACGGGGGTGGGGGCATCGTCGACGCCGTCGGGGTCGGTCGAAGACGACGCCTTGGGCACGGCGGCCTGAGCCCGCCGGGGCTGGCAGACTGTTCGCATGGACGACCAAGAGATCGTGCAACGGATCGGTGAGCTGGCCGCCGAGGAGCAGAGTCTCGAAGAAGCGCATGTCGGCGAGGGCCTCAGCGACTCCGAGCTGTCCCGCAAGCGCGAGCTCGAGGTCACGTTGGACCAGCTCTGGGACGTACTGCGCCAGCGCCGGGCGAAGCGCCACGCCGGGCAGGACCCCGACGTCGCGACCGAGCGCCCGGCCGACACGGTGGAGGGTTACCTCCAGTAGCGAGCCATCCGCAGCGCCAGGTCGGCTAGCGGGATCTCGGGAGGACGGCCACCGTGGCCTGAAGGTCTCGGTGGTCACTCCCGGGTCCGTCCTGCGACCCGATGGCGGTCACGACGAGGTCGGGACCGGTCAGCACATGATCGATCCGGACGAGCGGTGGCAGCACGAAGAACATCTGCGACCACGTCATGTCGAAGGGCTGACCGCGGGCGGCGGCCGCGTCGGTGAGCCCTGTGTCGAGGATGGCGCGGAACCAATGGTTGCCCCACGTGGCGTTGAAGTCTCCGACCATGAGAAGCGATCTCGGCCGTTCTGCGTTCACCAATTGGTCAACACGTGCAAGTTCGTCGTCCCACGAATGCCACTCTGGGTCTACCGGAGCACTGGTGTGCACGACCCAAAGCGGAACAGTGCCCGTCGGGAGGCGAAGCGACGTGCGGGTCAAGAAGGCGTGCCCGTCGATCTGCGAGACATGCGCCGGCCCCAGCGGGTAGCGACTGGCGATCATGAGGGCGTCCGAGTCGTAGGCGCCGATCTCGAAGGTGTGCGGCAGTGACCGCAGCACCCCGGCGCGCTCGAGTTGGAGGCGGTCCGTGGGTGAGGCCTCCTCGAGGGTGACCAGGTCCGGCCGGTCGGCGCGGATCTGGCGCGCGTAACCGGCCATGGAGGGGTTCGACATGTAGACGTTGGCGTCGAAGAGCCGAAGGGTGAAGCCATGGCTGGCAGCCGCCGGCACGGGCGACACGGCCGTCAGCTCGGGCAAGAAGAAGGCCAGCTGGGCGGCGATCACGCACAGCGAGGTGACGACGAGTGCCCACTTGCGTGCCGCCGCTGCGGCGATTCCCACGACCCAGGCGGGCATGTAGAGGATCAGCCCGAGAGCATCGGCAATGACGAAGATCTGGAAATCGTCCCAGGCCACAAGCCTGAACAGCACGACCACCAGGAGGGCTCCGACGACCGCCCAGCCCAGGCACAGGAGCGACAGCCGCAGAACGCGGTTCACGGGTAGGGATTTCGTGGACGACAACGTAGCGAGCGGCGTGGGTACACGGACCGTCCCTAGGGTGCATCCGAGGGTGGTCGGGCCCCGTCACCGTGCACCTGCTGGCGCCGGATCCGCCGCCAGGCCGGCGGAGCGACCGCCACGAGGACCAAGACGGCGAGGGCCAGGGCGAAGAGGACCGTGTAGGACCCGTAGCCGCCGTAGCTGAACGCCACAGTGTGCGTCCCTGGACCCACGTCGACGCCCACAAGAGCGGGCGCCACCATGACCGTGGGGACGGATCGGCCGTCGACGGTGGCGTGCCAACCTGGGTCGTAGGAGGCGCTGAGCACGACGGTGGCGCCGCGGTTGGTCCGCACCACGGCACGTGCTTGTCCGTTGGCCAGGTCTGCGTGTTGGACGACCACGTGACCTGGTGGGCCCCGCAGTGCAGTGACGTCCCGGGCGGAGGGAGCCGACGCCGGCGCGCCGTTGAAGGCCACCGTCAGGTCACGCTCCTGTTGGAGAAGCGGCGAGTCCAGCAAGGTGACGCTGCGCGATCCGACATTTGCACGGGTGGCAACCAACACCCCGGTGGTGTCGTACACATGGATGTACCCGGCGCCGGGTAGCGACCACAGGCAGTAGCGGCCCGAACACAGCACGTGCTGCGCCGGAACCGGTGGTGCCGCGCCCTTGGGCACGATGAGGTAGCCGATGCCGAAGAGGGGGTAGTCCCCCGGGTTGGAGTCGTCGAGGAAGTATTCGGGGTCGGTCATGAGCGACGCCGTGCGCAGCGTGTAGCCGACCTCGTCGACGTCCCTGCTCTCGAGGTACTTGTACACCGGGACGGCGCCGACCAGAAAGTCGTTGCCCCAGTTCGTCGGCTGGCCCGCGTAGACGCGCCCGCGGGGGTGCGCCTCCACGTAGGCGAGCACGCGGTCGATGTGGGCCTGGTCCAGTGTGTCCGCGTCGGCCTGCAGGCCGACGTTGGTGGCGTTGTGGGCGTCATAGGTGTCGAGCGAAGTCCACGCCGGCGCCAGCACCACGACGAGACCCAGGATGCAGATGGCGACGGTGAGCCCACGCACGACCGGGTCCCGCATCCAGGGTCTGATCGGGTCGTGGGACTGAAGGAGGCGCCCCCCGGCGTCGAGCGTCACCTCGCCGAGGAGTGCCAGGCCGATCCCGGCCAAGAGGATGCCCGACAGGTGGACGCCCATCTCGAAGCGGCGGATGAAGACGTCGCTGCTGCCCGGCACGATGTCGTAGAGCGAGCCGAACGTGGTACGTCCGAAGGACATGAGCAGCGACACCACCCACAGCGTCACCAGCGCCCGCCCGACCACCCAGGAGCGCCAACGCCACACACAGGTGGCGATGCCCACGCCCACGAGGACCGTGATCACGGGCCAGCGCCCGGCGTCGTAGAGCTGCCCGGAGAACAGCCACGACAGCATCTGCCTCGCGCCGTATCCGTTCTCGAGCCCGGTGCCCTCGAGCACCTGGTTCTGGGCGGCCCAGTGGGATTGTTCGACCAGGGGGACGATGATCCAGGCCGACGCCGCCAGGGCCGACACGCCCACGACGCAGGCGCGCCCGAGGCGACGCCACAGGTCCGAGGGGACGACGAAGGGCCACACGACCAGCGGCACCAAGGCGAGGTAGCCCGTCTCGAAGTGGAGCGCGACGGTGAGCATGATGAAGAGGACGGCCGGGAAGGCGGCCCGCAGCGAGCGCAGCGCCCGGAAGGTGAACGCCCATGCCAACGGCAGCGTCCACGATGCCCACAGCTGGGTCCAGACCCCGTAGCCGACCCAGACGTACGCCTTGGTCTCGTAGCCGATACCGGCGGCCGAGGAGAGGAACGGGGCCGCGGCGGCCGCCGCGGCCGCCGTCCAGCGACCGAGTCCGAAGAGCCGGGCGCTCCAATAGATGGCCAACGGCCACAGGGCGAGCAGCAGATAGAGCGACCACCGAAAGACGGTGTCGGGGTCGACGAACGTGCCCAGGGCACCGGACAGCGTCGACGGAAGGCTCTGGTAATGGAGGAACTGGGGTGAACCCAGTCCGAGGTACGGGAACCAGCTGGTCAGAGGCAGGTGACCGGAGCGGATCCGGGAAGCCGCCACGCGCACCATCTGCTCGTGGATGGAGCTGTCGTCGAGGTAGGGGACTGCCCGCAGTTCCGGTCGCAGCTCGTAGAGCCCCCACGCCACCGCGACGACAACGACGAGGTAGGGGCCGATAAGGGAGGGCGCGAACCACTGGTGCCCACGGTCCACCGGTGGCGGGGACGCCGGCCGGTCCGGTGGTGTCTCGACCGTGGCCACGGCGACCATGATGGCGGGGCCGGCGCGGCATCGGGGTTCGCCGGTCGCAAGCGACGGTTTCCCCGGGATGTCTAAGGGCGCGTCGGGTCCCGGGTCTGGTCCCGCTGCAGCACCCCGAGCAGTTCGTCATAGGGTCCGAGGAGGAAGGCTCGGTCGCCGCCGGCGAAGACGGTGCCACGCCGGGGCGGGTGCTCGAGCCCGCCGCCCGAGGCCCGTTCCAGCGCGATCACCCTCGTGCGCGAGGACAGATCTTGCATGGCCAGGCCCTGGAGGCCTCCGTCGGGGGCCACGGTCAGGCCGGCCACGAGGAACGGCTGCTGGTCGACGTAGAAGGTGCTGAGCACGTCGAGTCCCCGTGCCGCACCGACGAACCAGGGTGCGGCCAGGGCAGAGGTGGATCGGACATGGCGGAACCCGAAGCTGTGCTCCATCATGCGCGCCAGCTCCCGATCGAACACCCGGAGGACCACGGGAACCTCGTCCCAGCGTTGGCCGAGCGACTCCCGGACCGAGAGCCCCGTCTCGATGTTGGTGAGATCCGCACTGGTGAGTACGGCGACCGCCTTCGCATCGGACATGTTCACCATGCGATGGGTCTGGGACTGGGTGGCATCGGCAATCACCACGGGTACACCGAGGGCCCGTGCCTGGGCGAGATAGCGGTTGTCGTCATCGCGCTCGATCACGACCACCGATTCCCCCTCGGCCACCAGCCCGCGTACCACGCTGATGCCCACGGAGCCCAACCCGATGACGACGACGTGGTTCACCATCCCGGGGACCTGGCGACGACCGAGAGACCGCTCGATGCGCCGGCTCACGAGGATATTGGTGAAGAGTGCGAAGGCTGTCGAAACCAGTGCCACGCCCGAGACGATGAGCAGGATGCCGCACGCCATCAGCCACGGGCTCTGCTGCGAGAACGTGTAGTCGCCGTATCCCACGGTGGCCACGGTCTCAATCGTGAAGTAGAGCGACGAGAGGAAACCGAGGTGCGATCCCGGGCCCCTGGGCACGTAGGCCAGCCTCAGGAGTGTCGTCGCCACGAGGATGAGCACGAGCAGCGCGGCGGCGACGACCGCCAGGGCGCGGTTGCCCTCGTCGAGCACAATGCCGATCTGCAGGCGCGTCCGGCGGGCCAGGCCCACCGAGCGCCGGGTGTCGTAGTCGCTGTGCTCGGTGTGGATGCCCATCCGGTGGAGCTCCTCGACGGTGCCGAGCACGGCGACTCGGTCACCCTCGAAGACGGGATGGTCCCGACCCGGGCAAGGGGTGACCGGCCCGTCGCCGGCCGGGATCACCGCGACGGGGGCCAGGTTGCCGAACCGCCCGCGGAAAGTGTCGTTGGCACCCCGAGACGCACCCGCGATCGTCTGCACGACGGCGAACTCCACGCCGCCCAGCTCGATCTCGTGCGACGGCCTCAGGAGGCAGGCCTCGACGAACGACGGTGCGGAGAGCAAGGCGACATCGAGGACGCTTCCCGGTCCTGAGACGCGTTCCAAGGCGTGGGCCACAGAGGGGTTGGCCAGCTGGACCACCAGGCGGACGTCGGGACGAAGCTCGCGGACCCGGAGCGCCGTCTCGAGCGTGTGGATCTCGTCCATTTCGACACAGACGACAGCGGAGGCGTGGGCGAGGTTGGCTTCGGCGAACCCCTCACCGCGGTGCGCGTTCCGGCGCACCAGCGGCACACCCCAATCGCCGAGGATGCGGGCAAACCGGGGATCGGCGTCATCGTCTATCACCACGACAGCGGTCCCGCTCAGGTGGAATTGCTCGACCGCCCGGAGCCCGACGCCCTGAAGCCCGCACACGATGACGTGGCCACTGAGCTCACCCGGGGCGACGGGGGACATGCAGGCATGATGGCAATCACACCCCGGGGTCAGGTTGCTGCACCGTTAAATGTCCGCGCCGTCGGGCGTTCCGTAAGCTGGTCTCCTTCCGGGGCTGTAGCTCAGTGGTCAGAGCAGAGGACTCATAATCCTTCGGTCGTGGGTTCGATCCCCACCAGCCCTACCGTCGCGCTGGAGTCGTCTGCGGACGTCGGGTGCGAGACCATTCGAAATCTCCAGACGTGTGGACGCGACCGAATGGATCCGGGCTCTGAGCCGGACTCAGGAATCGCGCTCGCTGGCCGCCCACGCCACGGCCCCACCGGTGAGATTCTCGGCCGACCACCCGGCCTCGCTGAGCGCCTGGGCCGCCGCGGCCGAGCGCCCACCCATGTGGCAGGCCACCACGATGGTCCTGTCCCGGGGCAGCTCGTCGAGGTGCTCGCCCAGTTGCCCCAGCGGGATGTTCGTGCCGATCGGGTAGGCCCATTCAGCCACCTCGTCGGGCTCGCGGACGTCGACCAGGAAGACCTCCTCACCGCGGGCGATGCGGTCCATGACCTCTGAGGGCTCCACCTCGGCATAGGGCATGACGTCACGATAGGTGTCCTGGGAGCGAGACGTCCCCGCCGATACTGTTTCGAAATGGCCCTGCCTCGGAAATTCCTCAACGATGACGAGGAGCTCCTGGCCGAGATGCACCCGCACTGGATCTTCCTGTTCGGACCCCTGTTCACCTCGATCGGGGTCTGGGCCGGCCTCATCGTCCTGGTCGTGCTGTGGCGCAATCCGCCCGGTTGGTCGAACTACCCCGTCCTCTTCATCGCCGTGGTGCCGGGCCTGTGGCTGCTCGGACGGTTCATCCGCTGGAAGTCCTACGACGTGGCGCTGACCTCCACCCGGATCCTCGTCCGGCAGGGCATCTTCGGGCGCGACACGATCCAGCTGCGCCTGCAACGCATCACGGAGGTCAACCTGCGACAGTCCCTCGTCGAGCGCGTGCTGAGCACCGGGAGCCTCGTCATCGACGTGCAGGGCGAGGACGACTCGCTGACGCTCGAGTACATGCGCAAGCCCGCCGTCGTGCAGCGGGTGATCAACTCACAGATCAACGAGATCGTCGGGGGAGGGCGCCGCGAGGCTGTCCCTGAGGACATGCGGCCCGTCGGTGCCCATCCGGCCTCCGTTTCGGACCCAGAAGGTGTCGAGGCGCCTCACCCCGACTCCGGAGACGACACCCCGCCGTTCGGCCTGCGGTCGGCCGACCGGCCGACCTCGAGAGTGCAGACGGGCACGGGACCGGCGGGCGTTCCCTCCTTCGAGATCCGCGACCGCCTGATTGAGCTCGACGACCTGCGCAAGCGGGGCATCCTCTCCGAGGAGGAGTTCACGGCCAAGAAGAGCGAGCTGCTGGGCCGGATCTGACGTCCGACTACCGTTGGGCCGGTGAGCCCTCCTCGATACCGCTGCGACGGCTGCGGCAACCTCACCAGGTTCGACGTCACCGTGTCGCAGACGACCAAGGCCTTCTACCACTACACCGTCGGAGGCGACCTCGAGGTCGAGGACGAGGTGGTGCTCGCGCGGCACGTGGACGAAGTGGTGTGCCGCTGGTGCGGTCACGGGCGCGGCGTGGTCGAGATCACCGTTGACGAGGCCGCACGCGACCAGTCCGAGAAGCCGGGCACCCCGTCCTCGGTGTCGTGAACGACCCGCCGGCGGACATCGCGCGCCGGCTGCGCCCCATCCCCACCTCCGTCGGCCCGCCGACGACCACGCCCCGCGACGTCCGCGGCACCGGGACCGACGGAGAGCCGTGTCACATTCGGGTGGAGGGGGCGGCCGAGCCGGTTCTGCTCCTGTTCCTCTCGGCGGGCTGCCTCGGTTGCCGTGACCTGTGGGAGGGACTCGACGAGCTGTCCTCGGGTCTGGCCGGCGTGTCCCGGCTGGCCGTCGTCACGCGGGACCCGGGGGAGGAGGACTTCGGGTCGATCGTCGCGCTGGCCGGCCAGAGCGCAATCGAGGAGGGAGTCCCGGTGGTGATGAGCTCCGACGCGTTCGGGCACTACAGGGTGGCGGGTCCTCCCTTCCTGGTGGTGGCCGCCGGCGATGCAGTGCGCTCTGAGAGCGTTGCCTGGGGGGTGGCGCAGACCCTGCGCACTGCGCTTGACGCGCTTGGAGGTGCGAAGCGCCCGTGACCGGTCTTCGGCGAGCATCGGTGTCACACCCCTCGGACACGCTGTCGGGGAACAGAGAGGGACAGCGACATGTCGATGACCAGGGACACGAATACCACGGATGCAGGCGACGCCGCGTTCGAACATGACCTCACGATCGACTGCGACCGTTGCGTGCTGCGGCACACCGACGCGTGCGACGACTGCGTCGTCACGTTCCTGCTCCGGCGCGAGCCCGAGGATGCCGTGGTCATCGATGCCGACGAGGCCCGCGCCATGCGGATGCTCGGGAGGGCCGGGCTCGTGCCCGAGCTGCGCTTCAGCACCCGAACCGGCTGACCGGTGCCGACGGTCCCTCGTCGGGGATCGCCCCACGGGGGCCGCGCATCGGCGAGCGGGCGAGCGCGCGACGTGAGGCGCCACCTGCTCGTGACCAACGACTTCCCGCCCAAGGTGGGCGGGATACAGAACTACCTCTGGGAGCTCTGGCGCCGTCTCGACCCGGAATCCTTCGTGGTGCTCACGGCCTCCTCGGACGTCGCCGCTGCCGCGTTCGACGCGGCGCAGGCGGCGCGCGGCATCCACATCCAACGCGTGCCCGGCCGGATCCTGTACTTCCCGAGCCCCGACGTGCTCGCCACCATTCGTGGCATGGTCGCGGAGCACCGGATCGACATGGTCCTCCTCGATCCGGTCTTGCCGCTCGGACTCCTCGGTCCCCGCCTCGGCGTGCCCTACGGCGTCGTGCTCCACGGTGCCGAGGTCGCGGTGCCTGGACGACTTCCCGGTTCGCGGGCGGCGCTGCGACGCGTGATCGAAGGGGCGAGCCTGGTCATCTCGGCCGGGCACTACCCCGCGGCAGAGGCTCTGCGGGTAGCCCCCGCCACGCTGGCCCGGGTGGTCGAGGTCCCTCCTGGCGTCGACGCGGAGGCGATCCGGCCTCTGGCCGCCGCCGAGAGGCGCAAGGCACGTCGCCGGCTCGGGCTGGCGGAGCGGGGCCCGCTGGCGGTGAGCGTCAGCCGTCTGGTGCCCCGCAAGGGGATGGACGTGTTGGTGGAGGCCGCCGGCCGCCTGGCCCCGTCCTACCCTGCCCTCGTGGTGGCCATCGCGGGGACCGGGCGCCAGGAGGAGCGGCTGCAGCGCCAGGCCCAGGCGAGCCCAGTGGGGGTGCACCTGCTCGGATCGGTGAGCGACGAGGACCGGGCGTCCCTCCTCGGTGCCGCCGACGTCTTCGTGATGGCCTGTCGCAACCGCTGGATGGGGCTCGAGCAAGAGGGGTTCGGCATCGTCTTCCTCGAGGCGGCGGCGGCCGGCGTTCCCCAGGTGGCGGGGGACAGCGGCGGCGCCTCCGAGGCGGTCCAGGACGGGGTGACGGGCCTGATCGTGGGCGCTCCCGAGGACCCCGGGGCCGTGGCGGAGGCGCTTCGGAGCCTGCTGGCGGATCCGACACGACGCCGCCGGATGGGCCGGGCGTCCCGCGCCCGGGTAGAGGAATCCTTCGACAACAACCGTCTCGCTTCTAGGCTGGCTGAGGCGCTCGAAGAAGTGGCATTCTGACGCTCCCCGGTCTTTTCTCGCGTACCGGACAGAGAAGTCGGACAAGGAACACCGGACAGGAAGGAAGCCCGATCGTGGCCGATCAAGCCACAGAGCACATCTCGGTGGCGGCGCCGCCCGAGCGCTGCTTCGCGGTCGCGGCCGACCTGGAGCGCTACCCCGAATGGGCCGCCGACATCAAGGAGATCGAGGTCAAGGAGCGCGACGCTCAGGGTCGGCCCTCCCAGGTCACCTTCCGGGCCGCCGCTTTCGGCCGCAGCACGAGCTACACGTTGGCCTACGACTACTCCGAGGCGCCCCATGTGCTGGCGTGGAAGCTGACGCAGGGCGACATCACGACCAAGCTCGACGGGAGCTACGTGTTCGACCCCGGCGAAGCCGGAGGGACCGAGGTCACGTACCACCTCGAGGCGGAGCTGCGCGTACCGATTCCCGGCTTCATCAAGATGCGGGCCACCAGTCGCATCATGGCCACGGCCATGCGAGAGCTGAAGGCGCGGGTCGAGTCCACGTCGTGACGCCCGACGCGGGCGGGCCGGGTGGAGGCGTCACCGACCGCCCCGGCGGCGCCGGCGTCACTCTTGGTATCGACATCGGCGGCACGAAGGTGCTCGGCGTCGCGCTCGGGTCAGGGGGTGTTGCCGTCGCCGAGACGCGGGTCCCCACCCCGACGGGCAGCCGTGAGATCGCCGCGGGCGAGGTGGCGACAGTCGTCGAGCAGATCGTGGCCACTCTCGATGCCGAGATCGGCGACGCGTCGGGCACAGCACCGGTGGGCGTCGGCGCGCCCGGGATGGTCGACCGTGAAGGTTGCCTTCGCTTCGCACCCAACCTTCCGCACGCTCACGGCGTGGACTGGTTGGGTCTCCTCGGCGCCCGCCTGCCTGGTCGGCGCGTCGTGGTGGAGAACGACGCCAACCTCGCGGTGCTGGCCGAGCACCGTCTCGGTGCCGCCCGGGGATATCGCCACGTCGTGATGGTCACCTTGGGCACCGGCATCGGCGGCGGCATCGTGGCGGACGACCAGGTGCAGGTTGGCGCGACGGGCTTTGCCGGCGAGATCGGTCACATGGTGGTCGACCCGGCGGGGCCGGTCTGTCCGTGCGGCCGGCGCGGGTGCTGGGAGCGCTTCGCGTCCGGCGCAGGGCTGGGTGTCCTCGCCCGCGAGGCCGCCCTGGCCGGGCGTCTCGGCGAGGTGGTCAGCCTGGCCGGCGGCGACCCCGAGAGCGTGAGGGGTGAGGACGTCTCGGCCGCGGCGGCAGCGGGCGATCCCGCGGCACGCCGCGTCATCGAAGAGGTCGGGCAGTGGATCGGATTCGGGCTGGCCAACCTGGCCGCTGTCCTCGACCCGGAGTGCTTCGTGCTCGGAGGTGGCGTGGTCCGGGCCGGCGACCTGCTCGTCGACGCCGCCCGGTCCGCGTTCGGATCGCTCGTCGAGGGCGGCGATCGGCGTCGCGCGGCGGTCGTGGTGCCGGCCCACTTCGGGGAGCGCTCTGGCGCCGTCGGCGCCGCGCTGGCGGCGCGGCAGGGAGGGTTGCGGTGAGCCGCACGGGGGTGATCCGGACGGGGGTGGTGCTCCCGACGTTCAGAGAGACACCCGATGAGGCGTTCGACGTGGCGGAGCGGGCGGCGGAGGCCGGCGTCGACGGTCTCTTCTGCTACGACCACATCTGGCCCCTCGGACAGCCCGACCGGCCCGCGCTGGCACCGTTCCCCATTCTCGGGGCGCTGGCGGCGAGGTTGAAACCACGCGAAGACGGTCGGGATGGTCCGTTCCTCGGCACGCTGGTGGCCCGGGTGGGCCTTGTTCCGAACTCGGTGCTCGAGGCGCAGTTCGCCGCGCTCGAAAGCCTGGCACCCGGTCGGGTGATCGCCGGGTTGGGCACCGGAGACCACGGAAGCGAAGGGGAGAACCGGGCCTACGGGATCGCGTTCCCTCCGGCATCCGAACGCCGGGCCGCCCTCGTCGAGCTGGGGCGCGTCCTGGTGGGCCGAGGTGTCGGGGTCTGGGTGGCCGGGGGCAAGGCCGCGAGGACCGAGGAGGCCCTGGCTGTCGGTGCCGTCCTCAACCTGTGGGACGCCGACGCCGCCCTCGTGGCCGACCGTGTCGCCGCCCTGCGAGGTCGCCATGGGCTGGAGGTCACCTGGGCCGGCCCACCCCCGCCAACCGGGCAGTCTCCTGCGGCTCGGGTGGACACCCTGCGCACCGCGGGAGCGACCTGGGCCGTGTTCGGTTGGCCGGTCGATCTGGTCGAGCTCGGCCGGGCCGGGACCGAGGACCGGGGGGCCTGAAGACGCCTGGGGTGCGACAACTCCCGACGGTCCAGAGGTTCTTGCGTTTGGGTGTGCCGATGTCGGCGAGGGCCAGGCCGCTCTGCCCGTAGCCGTGTTACCGTCCGGCGGAGTACGCAGGTCCGTTTTCGGGGAGGGAAGCGATGGAGGAGCTGAGGTTCGACGGTCGATCGGTGATCGTGACCGGGGGCGGGAGAGGATTCGGGCGCTGTCATGCGCTGCTCCTCGCGTCGAGGGGGGCACGGGTCGTCGTCGCCGACTACGGCGTGGAGGTCGATGGCTCGGGGTCGTCTCCAGAGCCGGCGGAACAGGTGGCCAAGGAGATCACGGCCGCCGGCGGGGAGGCCGTGCCCTGCTTCGCCAATGTGGCCGAAGAGGCCGGCGCGGCAACCATCGTGCAGACCGCGCTGGACTCCTTCGGCGGCATTGACGTCGTGGTCAACAACGCCGGCATCTGGGACGGCGACTGGTTCGAGGGTGTGTCCAACGAGCAGTTCCGCCGGATGATCGACTTCCACTACCTGGGCACCGTCTACGTGAGCAAGGCCGCCTGGCCCCACCTGAAGGCGGCGGACCACGGCTGCATCGTCAACACGTCCTCCGAAGCGGCGATCGGGCACATTCCCAAGAATGCCGACTACGCGGGGGCCAAGGGCGCGGTGTTCTCGTTCACCAAGTCGCTCGCGCTCAACGGGAAGCGGCACGGACTGCGGGTCAACGCAGTGGCGCCGCGGGGCAATACCCGCATGTCGGGCCCGAACATCCTCGCTCGGACGTTCGACCGGCCCGAGGAGGAGTTCGTCGGCGAGTTCTACCAGCAGATGCGTCCCGAGTACGTGTCCCCGGCCGTGGCGTTCTTGGCCCACGAGTCGTGCCCCCTCAACGGCGAGGTCATCGTCTGCGGCGGTCTGCTGGCCATGCGGATGGCGGTGATCGAGACGAAGGGCCTCACCTTCACCGACACGGTCACCCCCGAGGACCTGGCGGAGAACGTCGACCAGTTGATGGACCCGACCGACGCCGAGGTTGTCAGCATCGACATGTGGGATTAGGGACGCCGTGCGGTTCCCCGACGGCTGCCGAGGCTGGCAGGGGGCAGGCCCTAGACTTCCCAGATGGAATTCCGCCGGATCAACGGGCTGCCGCCCTACGTCTTCGCCACCATCAACGACCTGAAGGCGGAGGCCCGGCGGGCCGGCCGGGACGTCATCGACCTGGGTTTCGGCAACCCGGATCTGCCGTCTCCCGACGTGGCGGTGGACAAGTTGGCCGAGGCGGCACGCAACCCGCGCAACCACCGCTATTCGGCGTCGCGCGGCATCCCCAAGCTGCGCAGTGCCATCACCGATCTCTACAGGCGCACCTTCGCAGTGGAGCTCGACCCCGAGACCGAGGTGGTGACGACCATCGGGGCCAAGGAGGGTTTCTCACACCTCATGTGGGTCCTGGTCGGCCCGGGCGACACCGCGTTGGTCCCGTCGCCCTCGTACCCCATCCACATCTGGGGACCGCTGTTCGCCGGCGCCGACGTGCGCCAGGTGCCGCTGGGGGGACCCGAGGCCGGATCGGAGGATGCACCCGATCCGGGTGAGGCCTTCTTCGAGGGGCTCATGCACGCCTGGGAGGAGTCGTGGCCCAAACCGCGGGTCATCGTGCTGTCGTTCCCGCACAACCCCACGACGGCGTGCGTGGACCTCTCGTTCATGGAGCGCCTGGTGGCGTTCGCTCGCGAGCACGAGGTGGTCCTGGTGCACGACTTCGCCTACGCGGACCTCGGGTTCGACGGGTACAAGCCCCCGTCGATCTTGCAGGTGCCCGGTGCGAAAGACGTGGCGGTCGAGATTTACACCATGACCAAGTCCTTCTCCATGGCCGGGTGGCGGGTGGGCTTCGTGGTCGGCAACCGCGAGATCGTGCAGGCACTGACCAAGCTCAAGACGTATCTCGACTACGGGACGTTCCAGCCCATTCAGATCGCCGCCATCGTGGCCATGAACGAGACCCCGGAGTACCCCCACGAGATCAACGCCATCTACAAGTCACGTCGTGATGCGCTCTGTGAGGGGCTGAGCCGAATCGGGTGGCACGTGGCCCCACCCAAGGGGACCATGTTCGTCTGGGCGCCGATCCCCGATCCCTATCGCGAGATGGGTTCGCTCGAGTTCTCCAAGTACCTGGTGACAGATGCCGGCGTCGCCACCTCCCCGGGGGTGGGGTTCGGTCCCGGTGGCGACGGGCACGTGCGCTTCGCCCTGATTGAGAACGAGCAGCGCATCGGCCAGGGCGTGCGCAACTTGCGCAGCGCCCTGACCAAGCTGGGCTAGTCACGCTCCTCAGACTCGAGGCGAGCGGTGACCAGGAGCGCCCCTCGCCACGCGCCGCCATACCGGGGGCTACGTTTGGGCGTGGCCTACTGGCTGCTCAAGGTGCTCCTGACCCCGGTCTTCGTCCTGTTGTTCCGGGTCAAGGTGGAAGGACGCGAGCACATCCCTCGGCATGGCCCCGCCGTGCTGGCGGCGAATCACCAGTCGTTCTGCGACTCGGTCTTCATCCCCATGGTGGTGCCCCGCCGGGTGACGTTCCTCGCCAAGGCCGAGTACTTCGACTCGCGCAAGACGAGGTGGTTCTTCCGGGCCGCTGGGCAGATCCCCATCCGGCGCTCGGGCGGCAGCGCCTCGGAGCGCGCCCTCCAGACGGCGAAGCGCGACGTCCTGGGCAAGGGTCACCTGCTCTGCCTCTATCCGGAGGGCACCCGTACGCTCGACCGATTCGTGCACAAGGGCCGCACAGGCGTCACCCGGCTCTCCCGGGAGTGCGGCGTGCCGGTCGTGCCCGTCGGGGTGATCGGCACCGTCGACGTCCAGCCCGTCGACTCGCGGATCATGCGGCCGTTCAGGACCGTCACCATCCGCTTCGGCCCGCCCATGCGGATGCCGCCCGCCGCGAACCTCGACGATCCGCTGGGGGACCACGACCACACGCAGTGCCGTGGCTTCACGGATCGGCTCATGCACGAAATCGCCCGACTCTCCGAACGCGAGTACCTCGACGAGTACGTGCAGTCCCGCGCGGGCACCAGTTGACCAGGGGAGACGATTCGTCAGCCGCTTGAAACAGGGAGTTCATATTGCTGGCCTAACGTTTCGGGTCATGGCTGGATACGTCGTGCGCATCGCCCTCCCGGACCGACCCGGAGCCCTCGGGCTGGTCGCGAGCCGGATCGGGGCTGTCGGGGGCGACATCGTGGCGATCAACATTCTCGAGCGGGACGAGGGGAGGGCAGTCGACGAGTTCGTGATCGAGATCGGTGGCACCCACCTGATCGATCTGCTGCAGACCGAGATCCACGAGGTGGACGGCGCCTCGGTGCTCGAGATCAGAGCGGCGGACTCGACACCGGCGGCGGGCTGACGACGTAGGCGCACACGTGCGCCCCGTCGAGGAGGTGCGCGACCCGGCGCACCGAGGCACCGGGCAGAGCGTCTCGGATGAAGGACAGCTCGCTGGCGCAGGCCTGTGAGAATCCCTGCGCCACGGTGAGGATGGCGCAGTTGTGCTCAGTGATGCGCCACGACCCGTCGTCGAGCCGCTCCGCTTCGGCAAGATAGCCGTCCTCATCGAGGAGGGCGGTGAGCGCGGCGACCTGTTCGTCGAAGGACTTCTCCGCCGTGCGGGGCAGGGCATCGGCCACCCGGCGACGGCGCCGTTGCTCGAACAGGTCGTCGACGCGGGCAGCGTCGGGACCGCCGAGGTAGCCGAGGAGCTCGGTCGTGAGGTCGCCGTAGCGCTTCGGGTAGAGGGCTTCGGCCGCCGCGGTCAATGTGTAGACGTGGCGTGGCCGACCCCGCCGGGGGGAGTCCGGCGGCTCGTCTTGGTGCACCAGGAGGCCATCCGCTTCGAGCCGAGCCAGCTGCTGGCGGACCGCGGCCGGGGTGAGCGACAGGGCGTCGGCCGCCCCCGCGGCGTCGAGCGGTCCCCGGCGCTTGACCAGATTCAAGATGGCCCGGCGGGTGGTCGGCAGCTGCTGGAGGGGCGAGTCGGCGGCCGGCGGTGGATCCGTCGTGGCCACCTTCACCGGAGGACCGGCCGTCACGGGAGGATCAGGTGGACGTCGCCGAACTCGTGCCACAGGTACCCCCCCTCGAGCGCGGCAGCATAGGACGCCTCGAGCAGGGTTCGACCGGCGATCGCCTCGAGCATGGCCAGGTGTGAGGCCTCTGGCTCGTGCCATCCGGTGAGGAACCCGTCGACGGAGCGAACCGGGCGCTCGGGTGAGACGATCGTCTCGGTCCAGCCCTCGCTCGGATGCACGTGGCCATGCTCGTCGACGACGGACTCGAGCGCGCGCACCACTGTCGTGCCGACGGCGACGACCCGGCCGCCCGTTCGCCGGGTGTCGTTAACCCGGTGCGCGGTGGCGAGGGACACCCTGAAGTACTCGGCGTAGGGCGGCTCGCCCGCCTCGAGCGAGGCCACGCCAGTGTGCAAGAGCAGCGGAGCCACGCCGACACCCTTGGCGATCAGCCGGGTGAGCACCTCAGGAGTGAAGGGCCTCCCCGCGCTGGGCATCTCGGCGGAGCCCGGTTCGGTGGCGTACACGTTCTGGTATGCCGTGATCGGATACTCGCCTCGCACGTAGCCATAGCGGATGGGTCGCCCGTGCCGGGCCAGGAAGCTCTGCACGCGCCCAGGGGTCTCGACCCGCGCGATCCACAGTCGAACGCCCTTGCCGTCCGGGCCCGGTGTGTACGGGGTGAGCAAAGAGGCGCGGCCGCCGCCGGGCAGCGTGACGACGTCGCCCGACGCAGCACTGAGGTGCGCACCGCCATGGCGTCGGAGCTCGAGGGTCCACAGCCCGGCGGGCAGCCGGGTGGAGAGGTGCACCTGGAGCGGCGTGCCGTCCGGCGCCGTGGCATCGAGCTCGGCGGCGAGGGTGCCCGAGGTGTTGATGACCACAAGGTCCCCTTCGCCCAGGAAGCGGGGGAGCTCGGAGAAGTGGGAGTGGATGAGGGCGCCGTCGGATCTGGTGGCCACCATCATGCGGACCGCGTCACGGGTGATGCCCCGGCTCTCGGGCGGCGCCGGTGCCTCCAGCACGGGCGGGAGCTCGAAGGACAGCGGGCGCAGCGAGGGGAGCCGGGCCCCGCTCGGGGCCACGACGCTCATGCCGGGGTTCCCGAGGCGACGAGCTCCGAGGCGCGGTAGCGCCCGCTCGGACGATCACTGCCGATGAGCTCGAGCAGCGCGGGGACGATCGCGACCGGCTCGGGGCGGTCCGAGATGTCCTCACCGGGGAAGGCGGCCTGGTGCATCGCGGTGCGGAGGTCGCCCGGGTCGACCGACCACACCCGCAGTGCCGGGAGCTCCACGGCGAGGACGACACCGAGGTGCTCGAGCGCCGCCTTGCCGGCGCCATAGCCGCCCCAGCCCTCGTAGGCCTCGACTGCGGCATCGGAGGTGACGTTGACGAGACGGGGGCGAGGTGCATCGAGCAGCAACGGGAGAGCATCCTGAATCAGCCCGAGCGGCGCCACCACGTTGACCTCGAACGCCAGTCGCAGCTCACCCAGCGGGTAGTCGGCCAAGGCGGGTAGGGGAGTGGCACCGAGGGTGCCGGCGTTGTTGACGACGAGGTCAAGTCCGCCCAGATCGAATGCCGCTCCAATGAGGTCGTGACGATGTCCCTCGTCAGTGACGTCACCGACGATGGCCACGACGTGCGCCCCGGGCCGGGACCGGTCCCGGATCCGGTCGGCCGCGGCACCAAGCGATTCGGGGTGGCGGCCGTCGATCACCAACGACCAGCCCGCATCGGCGAGCCCCACGGCGAGAGCTTCTCCGAGTCCCCGGCTTGCTCCTGTGACGACGGCCACGCTCATGGCTGACCACCCTTCCGAGCGGCGGGCCCGCTCCTTCTCGTCAATATAACAAGAAGAGACTTGTTTTATTTCCGGTTCCTTCGCTCCCCGACAGAGCCTGCGAGCGAAGGTCACGCCTCGTCTGCGGCCCACCCCTTCGACTTCTCGACGGCGCGACGCCAGACCGCGTAGGTGGCGTCGGCCAACTCGACCGGGAGCTGGGGTTCGAAGACCGCTTCGGCCTCCCACAGTCCGGCCAGCTCGTCCAGGGAGGACCACACCCCGGCGGCGAGCCCGGCCACCGTGGCGGCGCCCAGAGCGGTGGACTCGAGCGACCGGGGCCGGGACACCGGGACCCGGCTGTGCTCCGCCTGCAACTCGAGGAGGAGGTCCATGGTGGCGGCACCCCCGTCCACCCTCAGAGCGGACAGTGGGTGGGACGACGCGGCGACCACCCCACCACCCAGCACGCCCGACATGGCGTCGGTCATGTCTCGCACACCGAAGGCCATGGCGTCGACGCAGGCCCGGGCCAGCTGGGCACGGCCCGACCCGCGGGTGAGGCCGGTCACGATGCCCCGGGCCCGCGGGTCCCACCACGGGCTTCCGAGGCCACTGAGGGCGGGCACGAATGTCACGCCGCCGCTGTCGGCGACCGAGGCGGCCAGCGGGCCGACCTCGGCGGTGGAGTCGATGATGCCCAGGCCGTCGCGTAGCCACTGGATGGCCGCCCCCGACACGAACGACGATCCCTCGAGCGCGTAGGCGATGCGTCCGTGTGTCGCGTCGGCATGCTCGCCCAGATCCCAGGCGCAGCTCACGGTCAGTCCCTCAGGAGCCGGGGGACGTTCGGGGCCAGCGTTGGCCAGAACGAAGCTGCCCGTCCCGTAGGTGACCTTGGCCATGCCTGCTTCGAAGCAGGCCTGCCCGAACAACGCGGCCTGCTGGTCGCCCAGGGCTCCGCAGACCGGTACCCCGTTGAGGACCGATGGAGCTCCGAGCCCACCGAGGTCCCCGAGCACGGTGGTGCCGAAGTCCCCCGCCGAGGAACGGACCTCGGCCAAAGTGTGCCGCGGCACCCCGAAGAGCTCGCACAGTTCGTCGGACCACGCCAGCGTCCCGGTGTCGAAGAGGAGGGTGCGGCTGGCGTTGGACGGGTCGGTGGCGTAGGTGCCCCCGCGGGTCCCCCCGTGAGGTTCCACAGCACCCAGGTGTCGACGGTGCAGAGTGCGAGGCGCGGGTCATCGGGCTCGAGCGGCAGGTCGCCGTGGCGAAGTATCCAGGCCGCCTTGGTGGCGCTGAAGTAGGGGTCGAGCACCAGGCCGGTCATGGCGCGCACCCGCTCGAGATGACCGTGATCGGCGAGCGCCGCACAGTCCGCTGCGGTGCGGCGGTCCTGCCAGACGATGGCGCGGTGCAGCGGTCGACCGGTCGATCGGTCGAAGGCGACGACGGTCTCACGCTGGTTGGTGACGCCGATGGCGGCGACCGTGTCACCGGCCTCGCCCAGGCGGGTGCCCACCTCGCCCAGCGTCTCGGTGACGGCGTTCCAGATCTCGTTGGGATCGTGCTCGACCCATCCGGGCCGCGGGAAATACTGGGTCAGCTCGCGGTAGGCGACGTCGGTCACTCGCGCCCGTTCGTCGATGGCGACGGCCCGCACGCCGGTCGTGCCGGCGTCAATTGCGACGACTGTGTCGGCCATGAGGAGCCGACCCTATTCGGTCACCTGATCAGGTCGGCGGGTGAGGGTTTGGCGGCGTTGTGACGCATGGTTCCTCGATTGCAACCTATAAACATAGACGTTTAGCCGAAACAGAATTGTTTAGAGTTCGCAGTTCCGGAGGTATGACGCGGCGTCTCTGACCCACCTTGGGCCCGCCGGGCCGGGCAACCCGGACGACCGTGGAAGGGCCGGTGGGGGTGGATCGGGGCGAACCGCGCGCAAACAATCGCGAACAGCTGTTGACCAGCATGGACGCGCGGCGGCGTTGGTTGACAAGGGCGTAACTACAGTGCTGTAATGACACAGCATCTCGTGTCTTGGGGGCATGCAGGCCACAACATCTTGTGGTGAGCGACATGGAGCCCCCTTGAGGCGTCGGAGAACACCGGCAGGATTCGCAGCGCACCCAGCAGAGCCAAAGACGGTAGGAACGAGTCAGCAGGAGGACCAGAGCACCATGGCCATCGCCCCCCAGCGAGCCGAGATCGGCATCCAACGGCACTTCACCACCGAGGGTGTCCACCCCTACGACGAGGTGCGCTGGGAGCGGCGCGACGCCCGCATCACCAATTTCCGTGACGGTTCGGTGGCCTTCGAGCAACTCGGCGTCGAGGTGCCCGAGTCCTGGAGCGTGAACGCCACCAACATCTTGGCCCAGAAGTACTTCCGCGGCACCCTGGGCACCGAGGAGCGGGAGTGGTCGCTGCGCCAGGTGGCCGACCGAGTGGCCGACACACTCACCGCGTGGGGGATCAAGGACGGCTACTTCGTAGACGAAGACGAGGCGCTCGTCTTCAACCACGAGCTGAAGTTCCTCATCATCCACCAGAAGGCGGCGTTCAACTCTCCCGTGTGGTTCAACATCGGCGTGCAGGGTGTACCCCAGCAGGGGAGCGCCTGCTTCATCCTGGCCGTCGAGGACACCATGGACTCCATCCTCAACTGGTACGTCGAGGAGGGCGTCATCTTCAAGGGCGGGTCGGGCGCCGGCGTCAACCTGTCGCGCATCCGCTCCTCCCACGAGCTGCTCAAGGGCGGCGGGACGGCCTCGGGCCCGGTCAGCTTCATGCGGGGAGCGGACGCCTCGGCCGGCACGATCAAGTCGGGTGGCAAGACCCGGCGTGCGGCCAAAATGGTCATCCTCGACGTCGACCATCCCGACGTGGAGGACTTCGTCTGGTGCAAGGCGATCGAGGAGCGCAAGGCTCGCGTCCTCCGCGACTCGGGCTTCGACATGGACCTCGACGGGGCCGACAGCCACTCGACCCAGTACCAGAACGCCAACAACTCGGTTCGGGTCACCGACGAGTTCATGAACGCGGTCATCGATGGGCGGGACTGGGACTTCGTTGCCCGGACCGACGGCTCGGTCGTGCGGACCGTGTCGGCCCGTGACCTGTTCCGTCAGATCGCCCATTCGGCCTGGGAATGCGCCGACCCCGGCATGCAGTACGACACGACCATCAACCGCTGGCACACCGCCCCAAACACGGCACGCATCAACGGCTCCAATCCGTGCTCCGAGTACATGCATCTCGACAACAGCGCGTGCAACCTCGCCTCCATGAACCTGCTTACGTTCCTCGACGAGAACGACCAGTTCGACGTCGAGGGCTTCAAGGCGGCAGTCTCGGTGGTGTTCACCGGCCAGGAGATCATCGTCGGCAACGCCGACTACCCGACCGAGAAGATCGCCGAGAACACGCGGGCCTTCCGCCAGCTCGGCATCGGCTACGCCAACCTCGGCGCCCTGCTCATGGCCCAGGGTCTGCCCTACGACTCCGAGGCCGGGCGGGCCTGGGCGGCGGCCATCACGGCGTTGCTCACGGGGCACGCCTATGCCACGTCGGCGCGAACCTCGGCCCGCATGGGTCCCTTCGCCGGCTATCACGAGAACGTCGAGCCCATGCTCAACGTGCTGCGTATGCACCAGGCCGAGGCCGCCAAGATCGACGAGGACGTCGTGCCGCCCGAGCTGCTCTCCGCGGCCCAGGAGGCGTGGGATCGGGCGGTGGACCTGGCCGAGGTGTACGGCGTGCGCAACTCGCAGGCCTCGGTACTCGCCCCCACGGGCACCATCGGGTTGCTCATGGACTGCGACACGACGGGTGTCGAGCCCGATCTCGGGCTGGTCAAGACGAAGAAGTTGGTGGGTGGCGGCACGATGTCGATCGTGAACCAGACGGTGCCCCGTGCGCTGGCCAAACTCGGCTACTCGTACGAGCAGGTCGAAGATATCGTGGCCCACGTCAACGGGCATATGTCCATCGTCGGGGCGCCCCACCTGGCGCCGGCGCATCTGCCCGTGTTCGCCTGCTCCATGGGCGATAACCCGATCCACTACTCGGGCCACATCCGCATGATGGGCGCCGTGCAACCCTTCATCAGCGGTGCCATCTCCAAGACGGTCAACATGCCCGAGGACGTGACGGTCGAGGACGTCGAGCAGCTCCACATCGACGCCTGGCGCCTCGGGCTCAAGGCGGTGGCGATCTACCGCGACAACTGCAAGGTGGCCCAGCCGCTCTCGACCACCAAGAAGGAGGTCGAGCGCGCGGGTGAGGGTGGCGACACCGCTCCGGCGGGATCGGCGGCAGAGGCTCGGGACCGGGAGATCGCGGCGCGTATCGCCGAGCTCGAGGCAGCCCTGGCGCACGAGCGTCAGCGGGCCGATTCGCCCGTGCTCGTGGGGGCTGTGCGCGAGCGCTTGCCCCGCAAGCGCAACTCCAAGACCTTCTCGTTCCGGGTGGCCGACTGCGAGGGCTACGTGACGGTAGGCGAGTACGAGGACGGGCGTCCGGGCGAGGTGTTCATCAAGGTCTCCAAGCAGGGATCGACCCTGGCGGGGATCATGGACGCTTTCTCCATCTCGGTCAGCCTCGGTCTCCAGCACGGCGTGCCTCTGGCCACTTTCGTACGCAAGTACGCGAACATGAAATTTGAGCCCGCAGGCATCACCGACGATGGCGAGCTGCGCATCGCCAGCAGCCTGGTCGACTACATCTTTCGGCGCCTGGCGCTCGATTACCTGACGCACGAAGAGCGCACCGACCTGGGCGTGCTCTCGAGCGAGGAACGCACGCAGCCGACGCTCCCGGGAGTCGAAGAAATGGCCACCCCCTCGGTGGGGCTGGTCGAGGACGGGTTGGTGCCGCGCGCGGCGACGACGGCCATACCGGCCGATGCAGGCAATGTCCGGCCGGCTCCCCGGGCCGCCCAGCTCGATGCGCCACTCTGTTACAACTGCGGCAACACGATGCAGCGGGCCGGGTCGTGCTACGTCTGCTCGAGCTGCGGGTCGACCAGCGGGTGCTCGTAACGAGCATTGCCGGTTTCAGCCGCACCAGAACCAGGGGAGCCCTCTGAGCCCTTGAGGGGCCGCACCTTCTCCAGGAGGTGGTCGAGCCCGAGTACATAGGCATTGCAGTTGCCGCCTCTTCGGTGTAGCTTCCCACGTCGAGAGGGACGGACGTCCCGATGGAAGTGGGGCGTGCGCATGGCGGGAATGTGGATGGCGCTGAAGAAGGTGGCGCTGGCGACACTCGTCGCCGGCGGGTCGTCGGTGGTCCTGGTCGCAATGACGGGAGCGGCGTCGGGCGCCGCCCCTCCCGTCGAGACCGCGGCGCCGGACAGCGTGAGCTTCCCGGGGACGACGCTCGGGGCGGCGTCGGCGCCGGAGAGCTTCACGCTGACCAACAACAGCGCCAGCGAGGACACCATCGACTTCGCCTCGTCCCAGGTGACATTCAGCGGCCCCGGTGCTGACGACTACCTCGTTCTGCCTGTGCTGAACTGCAGCGACGGGCTCGCCACGGCGATCATTCCTGCCAGCGGCAACTGCGTCGTTGACGCGTTCTTCCTCCCCGGTGGACTGGGCCCCCGGCCGGCCACCATGACGATCGTCGGTTCCGCCGACGAACCCGGTGCGTCGGTGAGTGTGTCGCTCGAGGGGACGGGCACGATCGGGTACTACCAGGTGGACCAGCAGGGCCGTGTGGCGCACGCGGGCGACGCCGCTTTCTTCGGGGATGCCTCGGGAACGCCACTCAACAAGCCCATCGTGGGCATGGCGGCCACGGGAGACGACACCGGCTACTGGCTGGTCGCCTCGGACGGGGGCATCTTCAACTATGGCTTGGCGTCCTTCTTCGGATCGACGGGCTCACTGCGCCTCAACAAGCCCATCGTCGGCATGGCGCCCACGCTCGATGCCCAGGGGTACTGGCTCGTCGCGTCCGACGGGGGCATCTTCAATTACGGCGACGCCGCCTTCTACGGGTCGACGGGCTCACTGCGCCTCAACAAGCCCATCGTCGGTATGGCGCCCACCCCTGACGGCGGGGGCTACTGGCTGGTCGCGTCCGACGGGGGCATCTTCAATTACGGCGACGCCGGGTTCCACGGATCGACGGGCTCCATCGCCCTCAACAAGCCCATCGTCGGTATGGCGCCCACCCCTGACGGCGGGGGCTACTGGCTGGTCGCGTCCGACGGAGGCATCTTCGCCTTCGGTGACGCGCAGTTCTATGGTTCGACCGGCAGCATCCACCTTGCTCAGCCGATCGTGGCTATGGCGGCCATGCCCGACGGAAGCGGGTACTGGTTCAGCGCCGCGGACGGGGGTCTGTTCAATTACGGGTCTGCGCCGTTCTACGGCAGCGCGGTCGGGCATGGACTGGGTCCGGTGGTGGATATGGTCACCGACGGTTCCCCGACGCTGCAGGGCATCCTGTCCATCCCGGCCATGCGCGCCGCGCAGCTCTCACCGCGGCTCGATCTCCTCTTGCAGGCACGAGGAGTGCGCGTCCCGTAGCCCCAGACGGGAAGGGACGCTGCGACCCCGGTGTTCTTCTCTATGAGGAGAGAGGTTGCGCATGGGGATACCCGTGGAGGAGATGCCAGAAGAGCCCGGTGAGGCCGTCGACGTTCAGGCGGGCTTGCGTGCAGGCTGGTTGGACTGGAAGGGGACGACCGTCGATGGTCGGCCCGCCGTCTACGGAGAGGCCGGAGACGGCGATCCGGCAGTCTTCCTGCACGGCTGGGGCCTCGATCACAAGGCCTACAAGCGGGCCTTGTCGCGTCTCGTGCGGGCGGGGCTCCACGTGTACGCGCCAGCGCTGCCCGGTTTCGGAGGTACGGCTGCCTTGCCCGACGGACACGGTGACCTGGGCGACTACGGCGACTGGGTGGCGGCATTTCTTGTTTCGGTGGGCGTCCGTTCGCCGGTCCTCCTCATGGGCCATTCCTTCGGGGGAGGCGTGGCCGTGAAGGTGGCGCACGACCATCCCGAGCAGGTGCGGGCCCTGGTGCTCATCAACTCCGTCGGCGGCTCGGCGTGGGCCCGTGCCGGGTCTGTCGTGCGCTCCATGGCCCAACGGCCGCTGTGGGACTGGGGGATCCACATGCCGGCCGACCTGTTCCCGGTGCGCCAGGCCCGGCGGGTCCTGCCTGTCATCGTGGGCGAGGCGGTCTCGAACCTCGTGCGCGACCCCAGGTCGTTCTGGAGGGCCGCCGGCATCGCCCGACGAGCGGACCTGACGGCCGAGCTCGACACCCTGCGTCGCCGTCGACTCCCCGTCGTCGTGTTGTGGGGACCACGTGACCATCTGATCACCCGGGACTCGTTCGAGGACATGTGCCGGGCGCTCGGTCACCCCGACGTCGTGACCGTGCCCGGGACCCATTCGTGGCTCCTGGCGGATCCCGACGCCTTCGGCGAGATCATGACGAACGTCCTCGACATTGTGGGGCGGGGGACCGACGGGGCGGTATTGGCCGACGCGAGCTGAGGTGGCACATCACCGACTCACCGGTGCATGGCCCGGTCACGGCACAGCCCGACCCGCACGAGAGGGTCGGCCCGCTGGGGCCGGGCCGCCCCTTCGTCGCCAACCGGGCGATCTACCGGTGACTTCCATGCAAACACGCGGAACCGCGGTGGGCGAACAGTACTTTCATCCTGTTTCGAGGTAGAAGTCACCCACATGCCGCTCCGAACCGGGGGCGACGGTGCGGATCAGCGGCGGTAGATGAAGTCGTACGTGAACGGCGCCGTTGGCGGGGTGAGGGTCACTGAACGGTGACCGGGGGCGGTGAGCGTCACGCTGCTCCCGCCCGCACCGAGCTCGACGGTGGCGGGACCGAGCATCGACACGGACTGCGAGCTTGACGCGGGGATGATCCCGGCGAACGACGGCGCGTGTCCCACGCTGGCGATGCTCGCCCAGCACGGGCCGCTCGTGGTCGTCACCGTGACGCGGTATGCCCCCTCGTGGATCGTGTAGCCGGCCGTGCTCGGCCCCATGGAGTTCTTGGTGACCAGCGCAGCAGTGCTTCCGTGTTGGCGTGAAGAACCCGTTCTCGCGGAGGAGCCGCTCCCCGCGTGGGCAGCCGCGCCGCCGGCGGTGTTGGGGTTCGAGCCGATGTCGTTGTGCCCGATGACGCCCGTCTGAGCCAGGGCCAGGACGACGCCGGCGGCCACGACGGCCAGCGCAACGACGATGACCGCGCCGCGTAGCCAGAGCGAGGGGCCCGGTCCACCGGTGCGGCGTTCGGTTCCCACGACCGGGATCCGGTCGGTGTCGGCGAAAGTGGGGTACGCGTCGGAGAACAGCTGGCCCTGGCCTGCCGCAGTCGCTGCACCCGCGGCCGGGCCAAGCGTCGGGACCACCGCGGTCGCGGCGGTGTCGGGCCCCGCCCAAGCGTGGTCGCCCTTCACGTCCATGGTGGGTTTTCGACCTCCCAGGCCGCCGGCTTGATCTGCACCAATTATGTGCTGCCAATTACTGCGGCCGCGGCAGCCCGGATTGGTGTCACCCCCGTGAACCGGGGACGGCGGCGGACGTCTCGGCGCGCCCGCCGGGTCTCGATACGGTGGATCGCATGATCGATCCGCTGAACCCGGGCTCAGCGGATCCGATCTGACGGCGGTCCGGGGTCCTCGGGGGGAGCCATGGCGGTCGTCTTCGCCCTGCTGGCCGGGCTCGGCAACGCGCTGAACATGGTCACCCAGCACATCGCCAGCATCAGCGATCCCGGGCACTCCAAGGGATGGCGATTCGTCCGATACCTCCTGGCCAGTCCCCTGTGGCTCTTCGGGTGGGTGGCGCTCGCCGGAGCGTTCGTGTTCCAGGCACTGGCGCTGCACCTCGGTCAGATGTCCGTCGTCCAGCCGCTCCTGGTCACCGAGCTCGTCTTCGCCCTCGTGCTTCGAAAGGTCTGGATCCACCAGGACATCCGTGTCGTGACCTGGTGGGCCGCAGCGGTGACCTGCCTCGCTCTCACGGTCTTCGTGGCCTCATCCGAGCCGACCGGGGGTACCGTCACGCCCTCCAGCTCGGCCTGGGTACGAGCCGCCGCGGTGACGGTGGGAGCCGCCGCCGCGCTGGTGATCCTGGGCCGCCGGGGAGCACCGGCCCGGCGGGCGGCCCTGCTCGCCGCGGCCACCTCCCTGCTCTGGGCGTTGGTGGCCGCCCTCATCAAGGCCACCACCGACACGATCACCCAGTTCGGGCTGGCCGGCACGTTCACCCATTGGCCCGTCTACGCACTGGCGGTGGCCGGCCTCACCGCGGAGCTCTTGAACCAGGCCACGCTGCATGTCGGGCCGCTGAGTGTCTCCCAGCCCGTGCTGGTCGTCGTGGACCCCATCGTCAGTATCTGGCTCAGCGTCGTCATCTTCGCCGAGACCTTCACCGAGAACGCGCTACGACTGACTCTCGGTGCGGCATCGTTCGCCTCCATGTGCGTGGCCGTGTTCGTCCTCGCCCGTACCGCTCCGGCGACCATGGAGGTTGGCCCCAGTCCCGCTGTGACGTGACGCCGGACCCGGGTTCGCCTTGGATCCCGACCGTACAATGGGCCATGCCGCCGAGCACGGAGGAGGGAGCGCCATCGTGAGCGCGGCACGGGCGCGAGGCGCTCGGGGCGCCCCGGGCCATGCGCAATGGTGGGCGCTGATCTCGCTTGTCTGTGGCGTCGCCTTCGCCGTGGCGGTCATCGTCTTCGTGCTCCGCAACAGCCTCTCGGTGGTGATGGGTGTCGTCGGCCTCGTGGTTGGCGCCGCAGGGGGTTGGTGGGCGATCACGGGGTCGAGGGGGCGCCGCGTCGCCGGGATGGTCGGCCTGGTGACGGGTGCGGTGCTCCTGGTCGCGGCGGTGCTCTACGCGGGCCGTGAGGACTGGGCATCGTTCGTCCGACTGGCGATCGCCTGCGTCCTGCTGGCCCTCACGGTGCTCGCGGCGCGTGCGGCGTTGGCGGCGCAGCTGCGCGCCACGGCGGCCGCCCGCGTACACCACGCGGCTGTTCCGGCGCGCCCGGTCCTGCTCTGCAACCCGTGGTCGGGCGGTGGAAAGGTGCAGACCTTCGCTCTGGCGGATCTGGCCGCCTCCCTCGGCGTCGAGACGGTGATGCTCGATCACGGGCTCGACCTGGAGCAGCTGGCCCGGACCGCCGTGGCCCAGGGCGCCGACTGCCTGGGTATGGCCGGCGGAGACGGCTCGCAGGCTCTGGTGGCCTCCATCGCGGTGGAGCACGAGGTGCCCTTCGTGTGCGTTGCCGCGGGAACGCGCAACCACTTCGCGCTCGACCTCGGGCTTGATCGCAAAGATCCACGTCGGAGCGTGCATGCATTCAGCGACGCCGTGGAGAGATACGTCGACTACGCCACGGTGAACGACCGCTTCTTCGTCAACAACGTGTCCCTCGGCGTGTACGCAACGATCGTGCAGCAGGAGGGCTACCGGGAGGCCAAGTCGGAGACGACGTCGCGCCTGCTGCCCGAGCTCCTTGGGGAGCGAAGCGAACCCTTCGACCTCCAGTTCACCACTCCCGATGGCCAGGAGGTCGAGGGATCGTTCCTCGTCATGGTGTCGAACAACCCCTACGTGCTCGGACCTTCGCTCGATGTGTCGCAGCGTCGACGGCTCGACTCGGGTCGCTTGGGCGTCTTCGCCGTCAGTGCGCGCACGGGCGCCGAGGCCGCGGAGGTACTGACCCTTGGAATGGCCGGCCAGGGGTGGCGAAGCGGATCGGCCTTCTCGTTCGAGTGTGAAGAATTCGAGGTCCGTTCGGCGTCAGGGACCGCCTTCGCCGGGGTGGACGGGGAAGCTCTCGAGCTCGAGACGCCGCTGGTGTTCCGCATCCATCCCCGGGGCCTGCGCATGCTGGTGCCCGAGCACAACATGGAGGCCGCGGTGCGCCGAGCGGCTCGGGACGTGCGAATGGGTGATCTGGTGTCCCTCATTCGCGGCCGGGTCAGCTCCCGCTGAGTCACCTGCCGCTGAGTCACCTGCCGCTGAGTCACCGCCCCCGACGCGGCCCGTGCGTGCGGCCGCTCCGGGCGACCCAGCGCCCGGTGAGGGCCCGTTCATAGCGGCCCCGCCCGACGAAGCTGACCGCCCAGCGTGCCAGGGCGCCGAAACGGTTCTTGAAGCCGGTGAGGAAGGTGAGGTGGACGGCCAGCCAGAGCGACCAGCCGGCGAACCCACCGACCCGCAACGGTCCGATCTGGGCGACTGCACCGAATCGCGACACCACGGCAAGCGTGCCCAGGTCGTGATAGCGGAACGGTACTGACGGCTTCCCCTCCAGACGTCGCACGATGGTGCGCGCCGCGTGGACCCCGGACTGGATCGCCACCTCGGCCACGCCGGGCAGGTCGTCGAGGGCCATGAGGTCACCGACCACGAAGATCTCGGGGTGCTCTTGGAGCGAGCAGTCGGGGCGGACGCGCACCCGTCCCGACCGGTCGACCTCCGCACCGGCAGCGCCCGCCACGATCGCTCCGAGCCCGGCCGCCTGGGTTCCGGCGGCCCACACCTTGGTGGCGGCACGAATCCGCTCGGCGGCCCCGTCCCGGGGCGTCAGCACGACCTCGCGGTCGTCCATGGACGTGACCATGGTGCCGAGCCGGATCTCCACGCCCAGGCGGGTCAGGTCGCGCTCGGCCCGTCGCGAAAGCGACGGCGCCAGTGCGGGAAGCAGACGGTCGCCCCCCTCGACGAGCACCACACGAGCGTCGTGAGGATCGATGCGGCGGTAGTTGTGTCGCAGGGCCCGGTGGGAGAGCTCGCAGAGCTGGCCGGCCATCTCGACGCCGGTGGGTCCGCCGCCCACCACCACGAAGGTCATGAGGCGTTGGCGGGCCGCGCCGTCCTCCTCCGCCTCGGCCAGCTCGAAGGCTCCGAAGATCTGTCCCCGCAGCACCAGTGCGTCGTCGAGGGACTTCAACCCCGTCGAGCTGCGCGCGAACTCGTCGTGTCCGAAGTACGTGGTCGCCGCCCCGGCGGCGACCACGAGGCTGTCGTACGCGATGGTCAGTGGCCGGCCGAACTCGTCGGCGTGGACCTCTCGGGCCTCGACGTCGACGGACTGCACCTCGGCCAGGACGACGCGGAGCGAGCGGTGGTTGCGCAGGACGTCGCGGATCGCCGGTGCGATCTGGCCCTCCGAGAGGATCCCGGTCGCCACCTGGTAGAGCAGTGGCTGGAAGAGGTGGTGGTTCCTCCGGTCGATCAGCGTCACCCGAACCGGGGCACGCTTGAGGGCACGGGCGGTGAAGAGCCCGCCGAACCCGCAACCGATGATGACGACGTGGTGGCGACCATCGCCCGCCTGGTGAGAGCCGGTGTCGGCGACGACGCCCTTCGTCACAGCAGGTGTTCCACCACGGTCTGGACGTAGGCGGCCAGCGGTAGGCGCTCGAGCTCGGCTCGGGTGAACCACCCCACCGCGTCGGTGGTGCCGCCGACTTCGGGACGCAACGTGCCGTGCCACGACGCGATCCGGTACACCAGGCGCACCGTATGCAGGCTGATGCCTTCGGGAATGGTGCGGACGTCGGACAACACGTCGAGGAGGGGACCCACGGTGACGGTCAGCCCGGACTCCTCGTGGACCTCCCGCCGCAGCGAGTCCGGCGGGTGCTCCCCGTGCTGGACGCCGCCCCCTGGCAGGAACCAATGGCCTTGTGCGGCGATGGTCGGCGAGGCCCGGGCCAGGAGCAGCCGGTCCTCCGTGTCGCGGCACACGCCATAGGCGGCGATCCGCTGGCTCCGCCGGCCTCGCGTCGCCCCCGGGCTCAGGTGCGCGCTGTCCACGAGCGTTCCACGAGATGGAGCGAACGATCGGACCCGCCGCTCAGGGGCGACGGGCCGGGCTACGGGTGAGCCCCGGGTCGAACTCGACGGCGGGCGCCAGCGCCTCCTCGAGGGCCTCGACGAAGTCGGGATCGAGCACGACGTCAAGCGCGGTGACGTTCTCGGCGATCTGCTCGGGCCGGGTGGCTCCCACGATGGCGCTGCTCACGTTCTGGTTCTCGAGCACCCAGGCCAGGGCGACCGCCGCCGGCGAGTAGCCGGCTTCGCGGCACAGCGCGGCATAGGCCTGGACCGGATCGAGCACGGCATCGCTCAGCAGGCGGTGCATCTGGCCCCCGTCGTGGCCGTCGGCCCGCGAACCCGGCGGTGGAGCGGCCGCGCCCGGGAGATACTTGCCGGTGAGGACCCCTTGGGCCAGCGGGGACCAGACGACCTGACCCACGCCCTCCAATTGGCACAGGGGCACCACCTCGGCTTCGATCACGCGCCAGAGCATGGAGTACTGCGGCTGGTTGGAGACGATCCGGTCGAAGCCCATCTCGTCGGCCAGCGCCAACGCGTCGGCGATCTGTCCGGCGGTCCATTCGGAGACGCCTACATAGTGGACCTTGCCCTGCCGCACCAGGTCGTCGAAGGCACGGAGGGTCTCTTCCAGTGGGGCTTCGTGGTCGAAGCGGTGCGCCTGGAGCAGGTCCACGTGGTCGGTTCCCAGTCGCTCGAGGGAGCCGTGCAGGGACTCGACGATGTGCTTGCGCGAGAGCCCGCGGTTGTTGGGGTTCGGGCCCGTGGGCCAGTAGACCTTGGTGAAGATCTCAATGGAGTCTCGGCGCACGCCCTTGAGCGCCCGGCCCAAGACGGACTCGGCCCGGCCCATGGCATAGACGTCGGCCGTGTCGAACGTGGTGATGCCCGCGTCGAGGGCGGCCCGCACGCAGGCGACGGCGGCATCCTCTTCGACCTGGTCCCCGTGGGTGATCCAGTTGCCGTAGGCGAGGGCCGAGACCGTCATGCCCGAGCGGCCGAGATGGCGATAGTCCATGCGTCGGAGCGTACCCGTGGCTTCTACGCTCGCTCCATGGCTGGTGAGGGCACCCTGCGCGTGCGGCGCGGGCTCGAGCTCCCCCTCTCGGAGATCTCATGGCGGGCGACCACGGCGGGAGGGCCCGGGGGCCAGCACGCCAACCGGACGCTCAGCCGCGTGGAGGTGCAGTTCGACGTGGGCGCCTCGACGACGTTGGGGCCACGCCAGCGGGCCCGGCTGGCGGCCCGACTGGGACCGGTGGTCCGCGCCGGCGCCTCGGAGTCCCGTTCCCAGGCGCGCAATCGCGAGCTGGCGCTGGCGAGGCTGGCTGCCAAGCTCGATGCGGGTCTGCGCGAGACGGCGTCGCGGACGCCGACGGCGCCGACCACCGGCTCCCAGCGCCGGCGGGTCGAGGCCAAGCGGCGACGCGCGGAGACCAAGCGGCACCGACGACCGCCGGGTGAGGACGACTGAACCTGCTCAGGGTGCGAAGGCGAAACCGTCCAGTGCGCTGGCCAACCCGCGGTCGAGCTGCGCCAGGAGGTCGGGGTCGTCGTCGGCGCGCGGACCGTGCAGGGCGCTGAGCGCGGCGTAACCCTGGGCCACGAGCACGGCATCCTCGTCACTGGGCGGACCGTCGGCCGGGGCGCCATGGGGGACCGAGGAGCCGACCGTGAGCACGATCTCGCCTTTCTCCTCGGCCTCGCCCGTCATCTCGGAGTGGCCCGCCTCCAGCGCGGCCGGACCCTCCAACTCCTCGGCGAGAGGTGACTGCCAATCGGAGGTTCCCCGTGCCGAGGTGATCAGGCCGGCACCTCCCACGCGGGCCCACCGCACCCCCCGGATGCCGGTGGCCGGCAGGTGCGGGACGTTGAGGTTCAAGACGGTGCCCGCGGGAGCCGAAGCGAGAAGGGGCACCGAGCGCGACCGCCAGCTCGGCGGCAGCGTCCCACGGGTCGGGGTCGGCCCCCGAGCGCAGTGACACCGCGAGTGCGCTGATGCCGAGCTGTCCGGCGGTCGAGCGCGGCGCCGACCGTGCCTGAGTGCAGCACGGATCGTCCCACGTTGACGCCGTGGTTGATCCCCGACAGCACCAGGTCGGGCCGGGGTCCCATGGCGCCGAGCGCACCGGCGATGACCGAGAGCGCCGGGGACGCCGCCAGCCCGAACGCGGGCACGTGCTCGGCTCCGGCGATCGTGGCCCGCTGGTAAGGGATGGTCATGCGGTCGGTGACGTGACCCACGGCGGCCCCCGCGCCGCTGAAATTCGAACTGGGCGCCACGACGACGATCTGGTCCGGCGTGCCGACGGGTGGCCCGTTGGACGTGCCCGAGACCGGGCCGCCGTGGCCGAGCCGCTGCGCCATGGTCCGTGTCAGCGCGCCAAGTCCGGGCGCGCTGACGCCGTCGTCGTTGGTGACGAGGATCCTCACGGTTCCCCCACCCTACCGGTGGGTCGGCATGGAGGGCTCCGTTGTCTGATTCAAATTCAGCCTCGATGCCACCCCACACCCCCAGGATCTCGGTCGCCTCGCCCACTGGACAGCAGTGGCGCATCGGGCACGGCCGCCAGGAGGTGATCGTCTGCGAGGTCGGCGCCACCCTGCGCTCGTACACCGTGGGCGAGCACAGCGTCCTCGACGGCTTCGGTCCCGACGAGTGGTCGCACTCCGGCCGCGGCCAGGTGCTGGCCCCGTGGCCCAACCGGTTGGCTGACGGCCGCTATGACTACGACGGGGTGCGGGCCCAGGCCGCCCTCGACGAGCCCGAGCGCCGCAACGCCATCCACGGGTTGGTGCGCTGGCTCCCCTGGACGCTCCAGACCCGCCATCAGAACCAACTCTCCCTGCGCCTGCAGCTCCACCCCTCGCCGGGATACCCGTTCTCGCTGCTGCTCGAGCTCGAGTACCACGTCGGTCGTGACGGGCTGACCGTCACCACGGTGGCCCAGTCGCTCGACCAGCGAGCCATCCCCTTCGGCCTGGGCTTCCACCCCTACGTGACGGCGGGCACCGATATGGTCGACGGAGCGATTCTGCACGTCCCGGCCCACCAGACCCTCGACGTCGACGACCGCGGGCTCCCGACGGGCGCCGTGACGGCGGTCGAGGGCACCGAGCACGACTTCAGGGGCTCGCGCTTCGTGGGTCCCTCCGTGCTCGATACGGCCTACACCGATCTTGTGCGAGACGCTGACGGTCGGGCGCGGGCGTCGATCGACGGCCCCGGCGGAGCCAGCGGCGCCGTCGTGTGGGTCGACGAGGCCTTCGGGTATCTCATGATCTACACGGGAGACACGCTGGGCGAAGTGCACCGGCGGCGACGATCCGTGGCGATCGAGCCCATGACGTGTCCGCCCAACGCGCTGCGTACCGGCAAGGACGTGGTCAGCCTGGAGCCGGGACGCGAGTGGACGGCCCGCTGGGGGATCGAGCCGCGATGAGATCGGGTGGCACGGGCCGGCCTCCACCGGCGCGCACCGGTCACGATGGCGGGCTCACCATGAAGCGCAGGGTGCCCGCCAAGGCCCGGGTGAGCGGCGTGATCACCGCGGCATCCGTCAAGAGGTCGAGCGGCCGCGCCAGCGAGAGGCCGAGCTCTCGGCGGGCCCACGTTGGCAGCACGCCGATGGAGGCCGCCAGGATCAGCCTGGAGGCGGCCCGCTCGGCCGGCCGACGGGCCACACCTCGCAGCAGCCAGTCACGCGCCTGGCGAGCCTGCGGGCCCGCATGGAGCTCGGGCCGGATTCGGGTCAGATAGCTGTCGACCTCGAGTGACGACCTCGGAGCCCAGTTGGCCCCGAGCGCGAACGCCACAGGGGCCATTTCCTCGTAGTAGCGGTCGGCCTCTTGCGGGGTGACAGGCGTCGTCCCGTAGCGGCGCGAGGCGCCCAGGAAGCTCGACACCTCTGCCACGTGAATGAACGTCACCAGGTCGGGATCCTCGGCCGAGTAGGGCCGCCCGTCCGGCGCGGTCCCGTGCACGCGGCGGTGGACCCGCTGGACGCGCTCGATGGCCTCGGCCGCCTCCTCCACTGTCCCATACGTGGTCGCCCCGACGAAGGCCGCCGTGCGTCGCAGGCGCCCCAGCGGGTCTTCCCGGTAGTTCGAGTGCTCGGCCACCCCGGCCATGGCGAGCGGATGGAGGCTCTGCACGAAGAGCGCGCTCATCCCGCCGATCAGCATGGAGGGCAGGTCGGCGTGGACGCGCCGCGCCATCCCTCCGGGGGGCAGGTAGGCACGGCCGGGGTCGGTGGTGACGGGGGGAGGAGCGTCGCCGAGCCCGATGGACCGGCGCACCGAGCGCGCCATGTCGCCGCGGCTCGCCGGGGCCAGCCCGTGCACGAGGCGCAGTGGAGCGCCGGCGACGCTGGCACCGAGGGCGCTCGCTCGCTGCACGGGGTTGGGCGGACTCACCCCGCCAGCTTCGCGCCGCGGCCTGGGCCGCCGGTCGTCAACCCCGGTCGTCGACCGCCGGTCGTCAACCCCGGTCGTCGACCGCCGGTCGTCAAGAGCCGGTCGTCAAGAGCCGGGTGGGTGTCAGCCGAAGTCGGTGGCCAGGGCCTGCGCGGTGGCGGGGTTGGAGCCACCGTCGATCGTGCTGGTCCCGTAGTCCCAGTAGGTGATCTCGGCGACGTCGTGTGACGACACCCAGTTGACCATGTCGTTGACGTAGGTGGGGTCGTCACCGCCACAGTTCTCGCCGTTGTTCGACTGCGCCAGTGCCGCACCGCCACCGGTACACGTTCCTCCGTCGCTCGACCAGCCGAGTCCCCATTCGGGGAACACCAGCGGCTTGTTGTGCGCCGCGCCGAACGAGGCGAGCCAGTCGAGGCCGTCGGACTCGTTCTCGAAGTTGCTGAAGACAGCGTCGGCACCGGGGTACGTGCCCCACGACACGTCGTAGACGTCGAGCCCGACCAGGTCCACGTAGCTGTCGCCCGGGTAGAAGCTGGCCAGGTCCCCCACGCCGAGGTCACCGATAGTGGGGTTCCACTCGAACTTGAAGTTCTCACCGGAGGCCGAGCGCATGGAGGTGACGATCTGCTGGAAGGCCCCGACGAAGGCCGACGGACACCCGCCCGCCGACCACGGGAACCATGAACCGTTGAACTCCCAGCCGATGCGGACGATGGAGCTGGCGAAGCCGGCGTTGACCATGTTCTGGCCCACCGTCTTGAAGTAGCCGTTGAACTGGCCGCTGGCTTCTTGGCTGAGGGACGAGCAGCCGGACAACGTGTTCGGCAGCATGGGTACGCCCCAGATCATCTGGTATCCGGTGCCCTGCCAGTTCGGATACGGCCAGTCCGACTGGGTGAGGGATGACCAGGTGCTGCCATTGAGGAAGTCCATGGCGTAGGTGGCGTGGATTCCCGAAGCGGCGAAGTCCTGCACCGGCTGCGGGTCGCTCGGTCCGCCGTAGACGCCGAGGACGGAGGACAGGCTGGCTCCCGTGGCGGTCGACACCGCGCCGTGGACGACCGGGGGGGCTCCGGGGCTGAAGAACACGCTCGTCCCGTTGGGCTCCACCAACGTGTATCCAGGCTCGCTGGAGGTGGCGATCACGCCCTCCACCGTCGCACCGGTTCCGGCGAGAGATCCGTAGAACCCGGCGTCGCCGAAAGTGAACACACCGCCGTCGGAGGCCACCAGCCAGTAGCCGCCGCCGTCGGGCGTCCCGGCCATCGCCACGATGGGCTTGTTGAGGGCGATGGAGCCCGTCGACCCGTGGAAGCCGGCGTCACCGAAGGTGAACACACCGCCGTCGGAGGCCACCAACCAGTAGCCGTGCCCGTCGGGTGTCGACGCCATGCCGACGATCGGCTTGTTGAGGGCGATGGATCCCGTCGACCCGAAGAAGGCGGCGTCGCCGAAGCTGAACACGCCGCCGTCGGAGGCCACCAACCAGTAGCCGTGCCCGGCGGGCGTCGACGCCATGCCGACGATGGGCTTGTTGAGGGCGATGGATCCGGTCGACCCGAAGAAGGCGGCGTCGCCGAAGCTGAACACGCCGCCGTCCGAGGCGACCAGCCAGTAGCCGCCGCCGTCGGGCGTCGGCGACATCCCCACGATCGGCTTGTTGAGATGGACGCCGGCGAGTGAGCCGTCACCGGGAGCTCCGTCGTGGGGGACGACCGAACCGAACGGACTGGTGGTCCAATACCCTCCGGCGGGGTCGGCCGCCATGAAGGAGCCCCCGCCGACCACGTGGGCGACGGTCGGCGTGGCGGCCAGTGTCGGTGCCGCGGCGCTCAGGGGCCCGAGGACGGTCACCAGCGCCAAGCCGATTGCGAAAGCGATGAGGCCGACCAGCCGGGAGACGAGGCGCGGACGGCGGTGAGACAGGGGGATCGTGGAGGAGGTCACCCACCTCTCTTCGGCACGCCAGGACCGCTTACCGCATCACGGCGTGGTGATTTTGACCGTCAATTGACCGTCCGTTGTTATTCCGTTGACCCAGTGCTCGTCCCATGTGGGACGCGTCCCGCCCGCCGGTGACGACGCTCGAACCACACGGCGACACCGATGGCGGCGAGGCCGGCGAGCAGGGCCGACACCAGCACGGCGGGGTTCCGGTTCGACGAGCGACGACCGCTCTGCGGTGCGGCGCTCGCCGCATGAGCGCTCGTCGAGGTGTGCGACGGCGCTCTCGAGGTGGTGGACGTCGAGCCCGTCGACGAGGCGGCCGAGGGGGCGCGGAAGGCCACCACGCGCTCAGCTTCCGGGGCGAGGAGCAGCCCGGCGCCGATGCCCGGGGTCGGGAAGTGGTTTGCAGGCGTGCCGATGGAGGCGCGCGCCCGCACGGTCCCGTCGGTCGCACTCAGCCCGTAGAGCGTTCCGTCCAGTCCCATGGTCCAGACCAGCCCGCCGGCCACGATCGGTGGACCGCCGCCGACGTTGGCGCGCCAGAGGGGGTGCACGGAGGGAGGAGACGAGGACACGGTGACCGCGATGGGACCGCTCAGGCAGGGCAGGAAGACGGTCGTGCCCACCACGGCAACCCCCCCGTCGATGTCGTCGCCACACGCGTTGGTCGCTGACGCCTGCTGGCCACCGATGGAGCCGAGGGACGCTCCGTCGAGGAGATAGACGGTCCGGGCCTTTCCGGCGGCCACCACCTCGCCGTTGGTCAGCAGGGCCGGGGCAGTGGACATGTCGAGATCGTTCGCGTTGTCGGTGGCCCACGACGCCGGTGCGAAGTACTGCACGAGGGTCAGTGAGGGGGAGAGCTCCAGGACTGCGTCGCTGTCGTCGTAGGCGTCATGTGACGAGACCACCGATCCGTTGCCCGTGGTGACCCACACGTGGCCCGAGTCGTCGACGACCGGGGCGGCTCCACCCATCCAGACCGCGCCCTGGTCTTGGCTCGGGGCGGCGTCGACCGTGAACACCGAGGGAGCCCCGCCGGACTCGGGAACGGCGATCACCCGCCCCCGATAGGTCGAGCAGTCCCCGTAGTTGCCGCCCGTTCCGAACACGACGCGGCCCGAGTCGAGCGTGAGCGCGGTGCGCTGCAGCACCGCGGCTGGGGACGAGCCGGCAGGGTCGACCTCTTCCGAGAGCTCGACCCTGCCGGTACCGGTATCGAGCCCGACCAGCACGTGCACGGGTGAGCCACCGACGAGCTCCTCGGCAACGGCGAAGAGTTCGGATCGGACGGGATCGATGACTGGTGTCCCGGTGATGCCGACGGTCGGGGTGATGTCGCCGCAGGGGAGGTCCGAGGCGGGCACCGGGGTCCCCACGTGGGTGGACCAGAGCACCTTGCCGGTGGCGGCCGACAGGGCGTCGACAGTGTCGTTCTGCGTCGCCACGTAGGCCCGGTCGCCCAAGACCAGGGGTTCACCGTAGAGCTGGCCGTCGAGCGTGGGAGAGACCCAGGTGGGCGACCTGACGTCGACGGAGGTCACGTCGCCCGCAACGCCGCTCCCGGCGAGGTCGCCGTGGTAGACGGTCCACGCCGCCGGATTTGGCGCGGCGTCACCGGGCGTGGGCCCGACCATCGGCCCCGTCAGAGCGATGGCGGCGACCAGCACGGTGCGGCGACGTGCCCGGGTCCAGTTCACGAGGAAGCGCGTTCAGCCGACGCCCGTGCGACCCCGACGGGATCGCCCCACGGCGTCGTCCCACCGGGCCGCGCCGGCCAGCCCGGCGTCGTCTCCCAGCGCCGAAGGTACGATGGCCAGGTCGAGTGGAAGGTACGCGGCCCGGGAGCGCACCAGGCCGCACACGGGAGCGAAGAAGCCAGCGCTGCGGCCCAGGCCGCCACCGACAACGACCACGTCGGGAGAGAAGGCCAGGACGACGTTGGCCACGCCGACGGCGCAGGCCGAGATCGCCCCTTCCCAGATGGCGGCCGCTCTCGCGCTGCCTGCGGCCGCCGCCGCCTCCACGCCCGCAGCATCGAGGTCGCCAAGTCCGGCGTCACGTGCCAGTCGGGCCAGCCCGCTCCCGGACCCGAGCTCCTCGAGCGTCGACGGGCCACCCGTCCGCCAGGCGGGCAGGTCGATGACCGTGTGGCCCACCTCACCCAGGGAGCGCCGCCCGCGTACCAGGTGTCCTTGCTGCACCACACCCGCTCCGATGCCCGTGGAGATGGTCAGGTAGGCGACGTCGTGGTGCCCGACGCCCGCACCGAGCAGCGCCTCGCCCACCGCGGCGAGGTCGGCGTCGTTCGCCACGGACACCGGCTGGTCGAGGTTCGCCCGCAGCTCGTCCTCGCCCAGGAGCTCGGGCCAGCCCTCGGGCAGGTGCGGCGCCCACAGCAGCCGCCCGAGCTCGTAGTCGACGGGCCCGGGGAGGCCGACGACGGCGTGCGACACTGGACCGTGCGCATCCTCCGAGCCCATGGTGCGCAGCAGGTCGATCAGCACGCTGGGGACTTCGGAGTGGTGGGGAGTCGGCGCCAACCGGCGCTCGAGGATCCGGCCTCCACGGTCCACCAGAGCGGCGCGCATCATCGTGCCCCCGATGTCTGCGGCCAGGACCGGGCGCTCGCTCACCACGTCGAGATGGCGTAGGCGTCTGGAGCGCGCTTGAGGTACTCGAGCAGCTCGCCCTCGCGGAGCAGGCCCGTCTGGGAACCCACCTCCCCGACGACGTGCATGGCGTTGACCGGGCCCCAGGCCAGCGCCTCGGGCAGCGCCAGGCCACGCGCCAGGGCGGCGACAAGGGCTCCGGAGAAGGCATCGCCGGCACCCGTGCGCTCCTTCGGGGCGTACGGGTCGGGGTAGGCGGGCACCCGGTAGCGGGTGGCGCCGTCCGAGGCGTATGCGCCCGCCGGCCCGTCGGTCACCACGGCGACGGTGGGGCCGAGCGCGCGCACCGACTCGAGCAGGTCGTCCATCCGCCCGACGTCGGCTCCCCCGAGCGCAGCCGCTTCTTCTCGGTTGCACACGAGCACGTCGGTCCTCTGGTAGATGGCGCGCAGCGGCGCCGCTCCCAAGGCGATCTGGAACGTGCCGGGCTGGAAGGCCAGGCGCACGTCGGGCTCCGCGTCCAGCCACGCCACGATCTCCTCGTAGTACTCGGGTGCATCCGATCCCACCGAGCTCAGGTAGACCCACCGTGGGATCTCGCGGGGCCGAAGGTGCGGCCAGTGGTAGTCGTACAGCTCGTGACGCACCAGGATCGTTCGGTCCTGCCCGCACCACAGCACGAAGTTCCGGTTGCTGGCGCGTCCGGGATCGAGGTGGACGAGGTGCGTGTCGACACTCTGGTCGTGCAGTGCCGCCACCATGTCCCGGCCGATCTGGTCGTTGCCGACGTGGGCGGCCAGCGCGGTCGAGACGCCCAGGCGGGCCATCCCGACGGCGGCGTTCGCTGCGTTCCCCCCCGCCTCCACGGTGAGGGCGTACTCGAAGGGGATCTTGCCGCCGAAGGGCAGCTCTATGAAGCAACCGCGCTCGTCGGCCCAGGTGCGGATGTGGGAATCGTCCAGTCGGATGAAGACGTCGGTCGCAGCGTCGCCCACGCACAGGACGTCGATCGGCGTCATCAGCTCGGTGCTCCGGTGTCGTGCATGGTGATGGATGGCGCGGCGCCGGGCCCGGTCGGGCTCAGGCCGGCATCTCCTCGGGGCCTTCACCGGCCGTGCCCTCGGGGCCTTGCTCGGCCGTGCCCTCGGGGCCGTCACCGGCCGTGCCCTCGGGGCCGTCACCGGCCGTGCCCTCGGGGCCGTAGCCGGCCCGGCGGAGCAGCCGGCGCAGGTTCGACAGCTGCTCGGCGTCGAGGTCCTTGGTGCGGGGCGGCTCGAAGGTCTCGGTGTCGCTCCCGATGGTGACCACCACGTGGCCCTTGTGCGTCTCGTGGACGTCGCCCACGGCGTTGAGGAGGGAGCGCACGGAGTGCCACTCGATGTTGTGGCTGAGCGGATGACCGAAGACGTGCGCCAGGGTGTCGCGCTGATGCCCGTTGAGGTGTTCTGTCACGTCCATGTGCACGTCCTCCACATTCTCGAGTGGCGCTCTCGCAGGGTGGAGCGCCATTGTCGCACTGCGCAGAGTGTGGCCCGCCGTCCCCATGGCGGGAAGGGGCGAAGGTCCCTGACGTCTCGCCGGAGGCCAGGTCGGACCTTTGGCCCTGGTGCGGACCCTCCCGTTGGACGAGACTCGGCACCACCGGGCAGATGATCCGGTCCGGCGAGAGGAGCGCAGGTGAGCCCGAGCGACGAATGGTCCCCAGACGAACCCGCCGGAACCGAGACCTTTCGGCAGGGCGACGTCGCCGAGGACGAGCACGAGCGGCTCAGCCCGGAATTCCGCGAGTCGCTGGAGCTCGATCCCTCTCTCGACCCGACACTCGAGGCCGACGAGCTCGAGCTCGAGGAACTCGGCGCACAGCTCGACGACCCCGAGCGGATCGTCACGTTGGCGGGCGGCATGGACGACCCCGACGGGTTGGACGTCGTCCCGGAGTCGCCGGAATCGGCGGACCGCGAGGGGTGGGATCTCGGGGCCCCGCTGGTCGAGGGTCGGCGGGGCGAGCCGGGAGAGCGGGACGAGACGGACGAGCGCCGCGACGGCGGTTGAGCGGCTAGTCGGGGGGACGTTGGAGTCCCAGCCGCGCCGCCGCCTCGGTGAGGGCGTCGCGCTCTCGTGGGTCGGCCACGTGCTCGATGATCAGCGCGGCCTGCCGTTGCTGGGAACGACCGAAGAGTTCGGCGCACCCGTGCTCACTCACCATGGCCGAATGCTGGAAGGACGTCACCGGGTTGTGCAGTACGGGGACGACGGTGCTGGTGGCCGTCTTGTCGTGCCACGCCGGCAGCGCCACCACGGCGTGGCCGCCCGCCGAATGCAGCGCACCCGAGACGAAGTCGGGCTGTCCGCCGAAGCCCGAGTGGATGTGCTGGTCGACGAAGCTGGCGTTGGCCTGGGCGAAGAGGTCCACCTGCATGGCCGCATTGACCGACAGCATCAGAGGGTGTGCCGCGATGCGTGCCGGATCGTTGACGGTCTCGGTCCGCTCCATGCGCAGGAGCTCGTTCCCGTCGGCCCACTCGTAGAGCTCGGCCGAACCGGTGAGGAACGATGCACAGATGGGCGCTCCCGCCCTCAAGGCGCCGGCGCGCTGGAGGTCCATCACGCTGTCGCCCACCATCTCCGAGAACACCCGCAGCCCCCGGCGCTGCGACATCATCCGTGCCGCCACCATGGGGATGAGCCCGATCCCGAGCTGGAGCGTGGTGCCGTCGACGGCGAAGCCAGCCACGCGTTCCCCGATGGCCGAGGCGCACTCCTCCGAGCCGTGCGGGTCAGGGTGACCCAACGGATCGTCCACCTCCAAGAGAGCGTCGAAGGCGTCGAGGGGGATCTCGCCATCGCCGAAGGTGTAGGGCATCCGCGGATTCATCTGGCCGAGCACCAGTCCACCGCGGCCGCGGACCTGTTCGAGCGCGGCGGGGAGGATGTTCACCTCGATTCCGAGCGACACTTTTCCGTTCCGGGGCACGGAAGTGTGGAGGAGCACCGCGTCGGGCGGGCGCACCGTGTCGAAGAGGCGCGGCACGAGGGACAGTCGCATCGGGAGGTAGTCGAGCGTCGGGGCATGGCGCATGCCGGGTCCGACGAAGGGTGTTTCATAAATGAACCGACCACTGTCGGGCAACGGGTTCTGGGCGTTGAGCTGGAAGACGCGGCAGCGTTCGAGCGCGTCACTGAGCGCGCCGAGCAGGGTCAGGGGAGTCGCCGCGTTGCCCGACACGACGATCCGCGGCTCTGGTCCGTCGAGCCCGCGCAGCCGTGCCACAGCAGCTTCGATGCTCAGCGTGTGCACTGAGTCAGTGTCCCAGACCCGCCATGGGGACGAAAGGGACGTTGGACCCTATGGACGGGACGGGGAACGGGCAGGGTGGGTGGGAGGGAGGGACGATGGGCATGACCATGGACAAGAGGTTCCGTGATCGGACTGACGCCGGCATCCGACTGGCGGAGGCCGTGGCGCGGGCCGGCCTCGGTGACAACGTCGTCGTGCTGGGCCTCCCCCGGGGAGGGATCCCGGTGGCCTTTGAGGTGGCCCGGACCCTTGGTGCGCCACTCGATGTCATCGTGGTTCGGAAGCTCGGAGTGCCGTTTCAGCCCGAGCTCGCCATGGGGGCCATCGGTGAGGACGGTGTCCGGGTGGAGAACGAAGAGGTCCTGCGCCTCGCTGAGGTCACGAGAGCGGAGCTCGATGCGGTCGAGCAACGCCAGAGGGTCGAGCTGGAGCGACGGGCCGGCTCCTACCGCAGTGGCCTCTCCCGGATCGACGTCAGGAGGCGGTGCGCGGTCATCGTCGACGACGGGATCGCCACGGGCTCGACAGCTCGCGCCGCGTGCCTCGTAGCCCGGGCCCATGGCGCGGCCCGGGTCGTTGTGGCCGCGCCTGTCGCCTCGCGGTCCGCGGTCCTGGCGCTGCGCCCGGTGTGCGACCAGCTTCTCTGCGTGGAGACGCCGGAGCCCTTCTACGCGGTGGGGGAGTGGTACGAGGACTTCTCGCAGACATCCGACGACGAGGTCGTCCGCCTGCTCAAGCGCGTGGCGGCACGTGAGGCTGACGAGCTCGTCGGATCGGTGCAGGATCCCCCCGACGATCCCCCCGACGATCCCCCCGACGATCCGCCCGGCAGCCGCGAGGTGGTCATCACGTCCGGACCGGTCCGGCTCGCCGGCAGCCTGGTCGCCCCCCCGAACCCGCTTGGCATGGTGGTCTTCGCACACGGCAGCGGAAGCAGTCGCCATAGCCCACGCAACCGCTACGTCGCCGGCGTGCTCAACGATGCCGGCCTGGCGACACTGCTCGTCGACCTGCTCAGCGTTGCCGAGGAGTCGGATCGTGCCCAGGTGTTCGACGTCGAGATGCTGGCGCAACGCCTGGGCGACGCGACCCGATGGGTACGGGGGCAACCCGAGGCGGCAGCGGGGCCGATCGGGTACTTCGGCGCGAGCACCGGTGCCGCGGCGGCGCTGTGGGCCGCGGCGCAGAGCGACGGTGTCGTCGGCGCCGTCGTCTCGCGCGGTGGACGCCCGGACCTCGCCGCTCCGGTCTTGTCCGCGGTCACGGCTCCCACCCTCTTGATCGTGGGTGGTGATGACAGAGGCGTCCTCGAGTTGAACCGTCGGGCACAGGGGGAGCTGCGGTGTGAAAACCGCCTGGCGGTGGTTCCGCATGCGACGCACCTCTTCGAGGAACCCGGTGCACTCGAGGAGGTCGCAGGGCTCGCCAAGGATTGGTTCGTGGCGAAGCTGCGCCCGAGCGCCATGCGAGACTCGGCGGTGTGAACCCGACGCGCGGCGCCATCTGCTCCCTCGCGGGCAGGTGTCACGACTGACACCGGGGGGACCGAGTACGCCGGACCCGCGGGTACCCCGACAGTCGCTCCGCCTGCATCACTGGTCGGATCCAGCGATCATCGCCGTCGGCCTGATCGCGCTGGCATCGGGCTTCGGTCAGTTCAGCGTGGTCTCCGCGCTCGGCGACGTGTCGAGCCAGCTCGGGCACACCGCCCCGGGCGCGACCATCGCCGACAAGATCGGCCTCTCGGGGACGAGCCTCGGGGCGGGGCTGGCCGTCATTCGGGCCGCGTCGCTGGCCAGCCTTCCCCTGATCGGGTGGGCGGACCGGCGGGGACGCCGGCCGGTGATCCTGCGCGTCACCGCCATCGGGCTGTTGCTGACGATCCTGGCAGCGGCCAGCCCGGGGTACTGGTGGTTCGTGGTGGTCTTCGCCTTCGGGCGCCCACTCCTGAGCGCCACGAACGCCCTGGCCGAAGTGATGGGGGCCGAGGAGACCGGGGCGCGGGACCGTGCCGCCGCGGTGGCGCTGGTCACCGCCGGGTACGCCGTCGGCGCGGGCGCCTCGGCGGTGCTGCACAGCCTGGCGGCGGGGGCGCTCGGGTTTCGCGGGCTCTTCGCCCTGGCCGTGGTCCCCCTGGGCCTGGTTGCCGTGGTGGCCCGTCGCGTCGAGGAGCCCAGCCGATTCACGGTGGCCGAGGTGGCCGCCACCCGCCCGACGCCCGTGCTCGGCGCCGTGGGACCTCGCTTCCGTCGCCGGGTCGTCACGCTGTGCCTGATCGCCTTCGCACTCTCGGTGATCACCGGCCCAGCGAACAGCTTCGTCTTCCTCTTCGCCCAGGACGTCGTGCACCAGCCTGGATACCAGACCGCCTCCATGGTGATCGTGGCCGGAGCCGCCGGGTTGGGGGGACTGCTCGCCGGTCGGTGGGCGGCCGACCGGGTGGGCCGGCGCCCCACGGCGGCCGTCGCCATGGTGGCCATCGCCGCGAGTTCGACACTGCTGTACTCGGGGACCCGGGCGGCGCTGCTCGTCGGCTACGTGCTCGCCGTGCTGTGCGGCGGGGTGATCGCCCCCGCCGTCGGGTCGCTGTTGGTCGAGCTGTTCCCCACCCCCGTCCGGGCCTCGGCGACGGGGTGGTGGGTGGCCGCCGGGGTGGTGGGCGCCGTCGTCGGACTGGTCGTCTTCGGCGAGGTTGCCGACGTCGGTGAGCGATTCGCCGTCGCGGCGGACATCGTCTTCCTGCCCACGGCCGCGGCTGGCGGTCTGTTCTGGTTGCTTCCCGAGACCAAGGGCCACGAACCCGAGGAGCTCTGGTCCGAGCCGAGCTGATCCACTCACGGCATTGGCGTCGGGCGAACCGTGCGCGCGACTCTGATGTCCGTGACGGCTTCGCGCGAGATCGTGGTGTGTGACGGCGACCAGACCGGACAGGAGCTCCTCGACGAAGCGCTCCGAGTGCTCGACGCCGGGCTTCTGGGGTTCGACCTCGAGCTGCACCATTTCGACCTCTCGCTCGAGAACCGGCGGGCCACGGCCAACGCCGTCGTGCGCGAGGCTGCCGCCGCCATGCGCGCCACCGGGCTGGGGCTCAAGGCGGCCACCATCACCCCTGAGACGACCGGTGACGTCGGGAGCCCCAACCGGCTCCTGCGCGAGGGCGTCGGAGGTTCGGTCATCGTCCGCACCGGGCGGCGGATCCCCGGGGTGGCGCCCCCGGCGTCGGTCGTCCATCCCATCGTCGTGGTCCGCATGGCGGTGGGCGATGCGTACGGCGCCGAGGAGGGGAGGACGGGCGATCCGGGCAGCGCAGGGGAGCAGGCCTGGCGGGTCGAACGGATCGAGCGGTCGGTGTGTCGCGCCGTCGCCGAGTTCTCGTTTCTCAGCGCCGTCCAGCTCGGTGCCTGCGTGTTCGGCGGGCCCAAGTGGACGGTCTCGACCGTTTACGAGGGCATGCTCAAAGAGGAGATGGATGCCGCTGCGGGGCGCCATCCCCAGATCCCCTACCGGCCGATGCTGATCGACGCCGCCTACGCCGGTCTCGTCACCGAGTCGAACGCCGGCCCGCTCGTGATCCCTGCCCTCAACCGCGACGGAGACTGCCTCTCGGACCTGGTCCTGGCCCTGTTCGGATCCATCGCCGGCGCTGAGTCGGTCCTGATGGCGCTCGACGAACGGCTCAATCCCGTGGTGGCCATGGCAGAGGCGCCCCACGGCACAGCACCGTCGCTGATGGGCAAGAACGTGGCGAACCCCATGGCCATGTTGCTGGCCTGCGCATCGATTCTGGGTTATGCAGCCCGCGGAGATGCGGCCGTGGAGCGGGCATCGGCGGCGATCCGCGGCGCCATCCTCGACGCCGCTGGAGCCGGCATTCGTACCTTTGACCTGGGAGGAGAGGCCTCGACGTCAGAGGTCGTCGACGAGGTCGTGGCCCGGGTGCGAGCCACTCTGGCGGGCTGACTCGGGCTGGCTCAGCGGGCACTCTCGGGGGCTCCTCAATCGGCGGTGAGAGGGCCGCTGACGGCGGATTGACAGCGTCACGAGCGCTGGCGAGTTCGGGGCAGAGCCTCTTCGTGAATTGCGAGACCCACGAGGCCATCTCGCCAAACGGCACGGTCAACGATGCGGCCATCGCCCGTTTCGAGCGTCTCCACGGGGCGGCCAGCGAGACGTCCGCGACTTCGGGCCTCCGCCCGACACCCTCGACGGCCTGCACCCGACCGACCCGAGCGGCTCTTAGGAAGTCGCCCCGAACGAACGGCACATCGGGGGCATGCCCCCTTGAGGTGACGGATCGATGTGAGTGCCTGAACCTCAAGAGCCACAGTTCAAAATTTCCAGTGGGCCGAAGACACGCCCAAGGGGTGGCACATGACCTCTTGGGACTTCCGAGGATTGACTGGGTTCCGAAGTCGTTGAGCGTGTCGCACTACTTCGCCCAGCAGGGGCTCACGGAGTTGACCACCTACCAGCCGGCCTGGTTCAGCATGACCGCAGGCCCACGGGGCCAGTCACATGCCTAGTCCGGGTGAGCCCCGAACATCGCGACGGTGAGACACTTCGGAACTCCCGGGGCCACTCGCAACCATGTCGATCGGCTGACAGGATGACAGCTGGCGTCAGCGAGCGCATGAGCGCCCATGCCAGGGCTGAATGTGGAAATGGCCAAGACATACCAGCTCGGCCCCACCCACCCAAGCAGTGAGGTCGGCTTGGCGGCTCGCCGCAATACGTTCGGCCCAGCAACCGTTGGTGACCACAAGATCAAGGCCGTGCCAAACCCCTACTGCCTTTCGGATTACTGGCCGAGTCGACCGGGCAGTTCGCACCGGGTTACGAGATCTGGCATCCGATACGAGACGATGTCGGTGACCACCGGGCAACCGCCTACTGCACTGATTTCGAGAATCTGCAACCCAGCGGCCTCAAGAGTTCCGTCAGGGCCGGGCTGGTATACGGCGAAGGCGGGCTGACGATTGCACCATCCGCTAAGCAGCGGAATGCCGTGTGGTCGAGCGGCGGAGAAGATAGCCGTCTCGACGAAAGTAGCAACCGCCTCGCGACCCGAGAACCATTCGCTCAACGGCGGCATCGAGAATCGAATGTCGTCGGCAACGAGCTCGAGGAAGGCACCTATATCGGCCAGACGCCACGCCTCGACGTAGCGTTCAAGCAGCTCACGGATCCGGGGATCGGCGGGATCGACGTTCATCACCTCGTGGCGAGGGCGGGCGGTCTGGCGGGCCCGGAAGAGCAGGCTGTTGACGCCAGCTGAGGTGATGTTGAGGGCCTCAGCAACTTCTGCTTGGGTGAATCCGAGGACGTCATGGAGGAGCAGGCATGCCCGTTGGCGAGGCGCCAGCCGTTGCAAGGCGGCGACGAAGGCCAGACTGATGTCCTCCCGCTGGACGATCTCGTCCTGAGGGTCGCTCGAGGACTTGAGCGACCCGTCTCCGACCGGCTCGACCCACACCAGCTCGGGATCGGGCGCGCCTAGTGCGGTGCCCGGCGAACTCGGCGGTCCGAGGCTGACGGGGTCGATGCGGGCTCGGCGCGATCGCAGTGTGTCAAGGCAGATGTTCGTGGCAATCCGGTACAGCCACCCCCCGAACGAACCGCTGGCATCGAAGGTGTCAATCCGCCGCCACGCCCGGACCAACGTGTCCTGGAGCGCTTCTTCGGCGTCAGGTCCCGAACCGAGCATTCGATAGCAATGCCGGAACAGCGACCGCTCATGCGGCGCCATGACCGCGACGAAGGCAGCCTCATCACCCTGCAACGCACGAGCGAGCAGATCCCGATGATCAGTGGGCGTCGTCATGCCCTCGTGCTCGCAAGGAGCGTCCAACTCTCATCCAGTGGGGGTCGCGACGCCCACAACCTGGCCCAGGGGGTCGGCGAAAACCCCGAAACGCACTCCAGGTACGTCCGTCGCAGGTTGGACGACTGTGCCACCGGCCGCGGTTGCCGCTTGCAGGGTGGCAGCCACGTCCTCGACCCCGACGAAGAAGGTGACCAGTGGGTCTCCTCCCTGCAGCGGGCTGATCCCGCCAGGAATTGCCCCTTCGACGCCGGATTCGACGTAGGTGTAGCCAGGCATGCCACCGTCGGGGAACGTCCACCCGAAGAGCTTGCCGTAGAACGCCCGGGTGGCGTCGGGGTCGGAGGACCGGATTTCGAAATGGACAACGGGACTACCCATGAGGACTCCTTTAGTCTCGTGAATGGCTGACACCAGATATGACGCAGGACTCGGCGCCGATCTCGCGCTCTGACCCCCGTTCACCTGATCGCCCTTCGACTTGATGCATTTGGGGTCGAACGTGGATCTCCACTCGCATTGACCCAGTGTGCACGCTGTCGGCGCCACCTGCCCAGAACGCTGCCGGTATCTCCGCAAGCCTCCGGAACCGAGCAGATGCGTTCCCCGGGGGGGGTACAACCTCAGGACACGACGAGCGCGGCGAAGAGGTCTCCGTGCCGTTCCACCCGGCGCAGGACCTCGACGGTCTCGAATCGCAGCACGGAAGGATCACCGCTTGTGGCGCAGTGGTGGACCTCTGCCGCGGTGACCGGTGTCGAGACCGTGGGAGCGGGCATGGCGCGCACCGAGTACACGGCGACCGTCGTCTTGACCGGGTGGTTCTGGCTCCAGTCGATGAGGACGCGATCCCGGCGTAATGACGTTCGCATGTTCGCCACCACCAGTTCAGGGTGGTCCGTTTGGAGCTTGCGGGCAAGTTCGTGGGCCTGTGCCCGTACGCCCTCCCACGTGCTCCTCGGACCGAGTGGCGCGTAGAGCTGCAGCCCCTTCGATCCACTCGTCTTGGCGACGCATTCGGTCCCGGAACCGGCCAGCTCAGCGGAGACGAGCCCGGCCACCACGCAGCACTCGACGATGGAGGTGCGCTCACCGGGGTCGAGGTCGAAGACGATGTGGTCCGGTCGGGCCGGCAGGGTGCGCCTCGCGCCCACGTGCCAGAGCGGCACGTGCAGTTCGATCGCGCCAAGATTGGCCACCCAGGCCAACGTGGCCAGGTCGTCGACCAGCGCGTAGGTGATCGCATCCTTCCCGTCGTTCGACGGTACGTCCACCGAGTGGACCCAGTCTGGGGCGTGCGAGGGAATGTGCTTCTCGAAGAAGGACTTCCCCTCTACCCCGTCGGGGAAGCGCCTCATGGTCAACGGCCGTCCTCGCAGGTGCGGCAACATCACCGGCGCGATGCGCATGTAGTAGTCGATCAGCCGGCCCTTGGTGAAGCCGTGCTGGGGGAACAGGACCTTGTCGAGGTTGGTGACCGACAGCTCACGGCCGTCGACCGTCGTCCGGGTCGATCCGGGCGGGACCATCAGGACCGAGACTCGGAAGGTCGAGGCTCGGCCGCGAGGTCCCGCGGCGACTTGTCGGCGCGCACCCCGCGCCAGACCGGGTGACGGAGCCGACCCGCCGGCGTCCACTCGGAGTAGCGGACTTCGCCCACCACCTCGGGACGGACGTAGTGCGCCGCGCCCGCCTGGCGCGGCAGGGGACTGGCGAAGGGACTATCGGCGGTTGCCAGGGGCGCGAGCGCCTCGAGAAGCGCCCGCCGCTCGAGGACGTCGAAGCCCGTGCCCACCTTGCCGACGTAGCGCAGGCCCCCCTCCCCGGGCAGGCCGAGCAGCAGGGCCCCGAGTTCGCCGGCGCGCTCGCCGCGTCCGCTGGTCCAGCCGCCCACCAGGACCTCCTCGGTGCGCTCCGTCTTCGTCTTGACCCAGTCGGGACTGCGTCGCCCCGGGCGGTAGGGCGATGTCCTGCGCTTGGCCACGACTCCTTCGAGCCCGTTGGCGGCGGCGGCCGCCAGGATGTCGCGGCCCGGGACATCTCGGAAGGACTCCGTCGTGGTGCAGCGGGCGCCCGAGAGGTGCAGCGACTCGAGCCGTATCCGCCGCTCGTCGTATGGCGCGTCGAGCAGTGAGACTCCGTCGAGGTAGAGCACGTCGAAGGCAACGAAGCTCACCGGGTCCGCCGCCGCCCGCCGCCGCGCCTCGCGCCCGTTGGCCACGTGCATGCGGCGTTGGAGCCTCGAGAAGCTCGGACGGCCATCCGCGCCGAGGGCGACAATCTCACCGTCGATGATGCAGGTCGCCATGCCGACCAACTCCCCGACCTCCGCCAGCTCGGGGAACGTCTCGGTGACGTCGAGGTCGTTCCGGCTCTGAGCCCGCACCCGACCCCCCTCGACGAAGAGGACGGCCCGGATGCCGTCCCACTTGATCTCGAAGGCCCATGCTCCGTCGTCGGGAGGGAGGTCTCCGGCCACCGCCAGCATCGGGCGAACCGACGCGGGAAGGGGATCGATGCGCGTCGAGGGACCGTGTCGGTGGAGCATCCAGTTGGAGTCCTTGGTCCGAAAGAGTACGAATCCGCCGGACGCCCGCGTCCCATGGAGGACGAACTTCACCTCTTTGTCCGACCACTTCTCGACGTCGTAGTGACCGGTGTCCCAGATTCGCATGAGCCCACCCCCGTACTCGCCGCGGGGGATCTCTCCCTCGAAGGAGATGTACTCCAGGGGGTGGTCCTCGGTACGGACGGCGAGGTGGTTGTGCTCGGGCGAGTCGGGGAGTCCCTTGGGGAGGGCCCACGACGCCAGCACGCCATCACGCTCGAGCCGCAGATCCCAGTGCAGGCTGCGTGCGTGGTGCTCTTGGATCACGAACCGACACCCGCCGCTTCGTGCCGGGTGCCGGCCCATTGGCTCGGGCGTCCGCTCGGGATCCCGCTTGTCGCGGTACGCGGCGAGCTTCTCCCGGCCGGCCGTGCCCCCACCCCGTGCGCTCGTGGATTTCGCCATCGGTCCGGCTCACTCTTCCATCGTCGAGGAAGCTGCGCTCAACAAGGTGGGGGCACGGGTGGGGATCCGGCCCGAAGGCCCCGGGTACTGATCAGCCGGACGCTCGGCGCATTTGGGGGAACTCGTCAAGGAGTTCTTCCATGCGCGAAAGGATGTAGTGCTGTCCCTGAATGTCCATGGTGATATCGGCGGCGCGCTTGGCCTGACGGAGTGCCACCGGGTCCTGGAGCGCCACCTCGCGGGCGAACGCCATGACTTCAGCGTGGAGGGTCTCGGTATCGGGGTACAGGCGATTGACCTGCCCCATTTCGTAGAGGCGGCGCGCCGGCAGGCGCATACCCGAGTAGATCATCTCCTTGGCCAGGCGGGGACCGTAGAACCAGGTGTGGAGGTGGGACTGGATCCCCCCGATCCCCATGGCGGCGGCCGTCGGATCCCGGAAGAAGGCATCCTCGGTGCAGAACACGAGATCGCAGGGCCACACCATCCGCTGCCCACCGCCCACGCATCCCCCTTGCACCGCGGCAATGGTCGGCTTCATGACGGACTTGATCAGGCGAACCTCGTCGGGGGCGGGGAGGATGGAGACACCGTCGGGCGCGGGCAGCCGGTTCTTGAGCTCGGCCCCGGCGCAGAAGTGCTTGCCCATGGCCATCATGACGACGACTCTGCTGTCGTCCTCCTTGGCCTGGCGCCAGGCCCCTTGGAACTCGGCGTCGAATGCTCCGTCATACGTGTTGAGAGGTTCACGGCGCAGCGTGATCACCGCGACGTCGTCCTCGCGGCGGAAGTCGACCATGGGGCGGTCTGTCATGGCGAGGATCCTAAGGCAGTCCACCCCGGATCTCCTTGACATTCTCCGTCCGAATATGTATAACCAAAACGCTATATAACGGATGAGGCAAATACGTCGCCGGGGTGAGCGGCTCGTTGGGGAGGAGGGCGCAATGGGCAAGGTGCACGCATCGATCACGATCTCGATCGACGGTTTCTTCGCCGGTCCCAGCGACGGACCCGGTCGTGGGCTCGGCATCGGCGGAGAGCCACTGCACTCCTGGGTGTTCGGCGGCCGGTGGACCTACGAGGACCCTCGACGTGGGGAGCCGAGCGGAGCTGACAAGGCGTGGCTGGAGGAGGCCATGGCCGCCAATGGCGCCGTGATCGCCGGCAGGGGCACCTACGAGGCGGCAGGCCACTGGGGTGGGACGAACCCATGGCCGATCCCGTGCGTCGTCGTGACCCACCGGCCCCTCGACCAGCCCGACGGGAGTGGTTTCCACTTCGTGGGCAGCCTCGAACAGGCGATGGTCCGTGCCCGTCAATTCGCGGGCGACAACCAGGTCCACGTGATGGGCGGTGGCCAGATCATCAGACAGGCACTGGCGGCGCGCATGGTTGACGAACTCACGATCATCATCGCCCCGCTGATCTTGGGCTCGGGGAAGCGTCTCTTTGAGGGGTTCGGGGAATGCTTCGAACTCGAGCAACAGGGGGTACGCCAATCGGAGTTCGCGACCTTCGTGCACTACCGGGTGCCCGCGTCGGGAGATTCCTCGTGAACGCGGCCGCGAAGGCCGCCGACCCGAGCGCACTGGCGGGACCGGCGGAGCTCGACGCCATCTTCGGCGCCCTGGCACATCCGGCACGTCGGGCCATGCTGGCGAGGTTGGCCCATGGTCCTGCGTCGGCCACCGAGCTGGGCGCACCCCTCGAGATGAGCCAGCCGGCAGTCTCGAAGAACCTCAAGGTCCTGGAGCACGCTGGACTCATCGCCCGGGGGCGGGACGCGCAGTGGCGGCCGTGTGCCCTGCGTCCCGAGGCGTTGGCCATGGCCGACGAGTGGGTGGGCGCCTTCCGGAAGACCTGGGAGGCGCGACTCGATCGCTTCGGCGACTACCTCCAGAGGTCCGACAAGACAGCACACGAGGAGCGGCGCAATGCCTGAACCGATCAAGACCCGCGAGATCACCATCACCCGCGTCTATGACGCGCCCCGCAATGAGGTGTACGCCATGTGGACAAAGGCGGAGCACATCCGCGAGTGGTGGGGCCCCGACGGTTTCTCCGTGGGCGCGGTGGAATCCGACCCTCGACCGGGGGGCGCCCTGACCATTGTGATGGTGGGTCCCGACTTTGAGGAGACCATGCGGGCGCGCTACGCCGAGGTTGACGAGGGGCGCCGCATCGTCGTCGAATCCGTCGTGCACACCCAAGAGGGTGAGCCCTTCATCGACTCGTCCCATACCGTGACGTTCCGCGACTTGGGCGACCAGACCGAGGTCACCGTGGCCGCTCGTGCCTCGGTGTTCGATTCGGCGGGGCTTGGTGCGCTGGCCGGGATGAGAGCCGGTTGGAGCCAGAGTCTGCAGTGCCTCGACGACGCTGTGCGCGGCACGCTCGACCGTCAGATCGTCGCGACGCGGCTCTTCGAGGCGCCGCCCGCACGCGTCTTCCCGATGTGGGTGGACGTGTCGCACCTGGAGCGGTGGTGGGGTCCCGACGGGTTCACGATCAGCGTGGACGAGTTCGATCCGAATCCTGGGGGGACCTGGCGGTTCACCATGCATGGACCTGACGGGACCGACTATTCCAACCTGATCGTCTTCGAGGAGATCGTCCTGGACGAGCGGCTCGTCTTCACGCACTCCAACCCCACAGATCCCCGAGACGCGCAGTTCACCAGCATCGTGACCTTCGAGGAGATGGACGGGAAGACCGCCCTGTCTCTGCGGCACGTCTTCGACAGTGCTGCAGCGCGAGACCTCGTCGAGGAGAAGTACCGCGCCGTCGAGGGTGCCGTCCAGACACTCGAGCGACTGTCCGAGCTCGTGAAGGCGGGCTGACGCCTTTCGACACGTCGGCTTAGGCCTACACTTGGCGGCGCGGCGGGGTGGAGCCCCCGCGCACCGCTGGTGCCAGCGCAACGGAGGCGACGTGTCGACTGCGACGATAACCAAGGATCTGTACTACGACCCTTATGACCGGGAGATCCTTGAGGACCCCTATCCGATCTTCAAGCGGATGCGCGACGAGGCCCCGCTCTACGCCAACGAGCGCTACGGCTTCTACGCGGTGAGCCGCTACGAGGACGTCAAGGCATGTCTTCTCGACCGCACCACGTTTACCAGCCGCAAGGGCGTCATCCTCGAAATGATCAAGGCCGACATCGAGATGCCGGCTGGAACGCTCATCCATGACGAGCCCCCGCTGCACACGGCCCACCGCCAGATGCTCTCGCGGGTTTTCACGCCCAGGGCCATGGCGGCGATCGAGCCCCAAGTGCGCACCTTTTGTGCCCGCCAGCTCGACCCGCTCGTGGGATCCGAGGGCTTCGACGTCGTCGCCGAGCTGGGCCAGCAGGTGCCGATGCGCGTCTTTGGGATGCTCCTCGGGATCTCCGAAGACGAGCAGGTCGCGGTCCGGGACCACGTCGAGGAGTCCATGCGCTCGGACCCTGGGAAACCCCAGACCTACGAGGACGGCTTTTCGGACCCGGGGTTCTATGCCCATTTCATCGATTCGCGAGTCAAGAACCCCGGCGACGACCTCATCACCAGACTCATCACCACCGAGTTCGAGGATGAGACCGGGACCGTGCGGACCTTGACGCGCGACGAGGCGCTCATCTACCTGATGGTGATCGCGGGAGCGGGGAACCACACGACCAACCGTCTCATCGGTTGGACGGCCAAGGTGCTCGCAGAGCACCCCCAAGCCAGGCGCGAGGTGGTCGAAGACCGCTCGCTGGTTGCGAACGTGATCGAAGAGACCCTCCGCTTCGAGCCGTCGTCCACCCAGATCGCACGCTACGTCGATCGGGACGTCGAGCTGCACGGGCAGAACGTGGCGCAGGGGAGCGCGCTCCTCTGTCTTGTCGGATCGGCCAACCGCGATGATCGAGTCTTCCCCGAGGGCGATCGCTTCGACATCCACCGCAAGGCAGGGACCCACCTCACCTTCGGCAACGGTGCCCACTTCTGCCTCGGTGCGGCCCTGGCCCGGCTCGAGGGGCGCGTCGTGCTCGACGAGATGCTCAAGCGGTTCAGCGATTGGGACGTCGACTACGACAACTGCCGGCTCGGCACCTCCCCGGGGGTCCGGGGTTACGAGGCCCTGCCCATCGTCATCGGCTAGTGCTCGCAGACAAAGGGGAGGTCTGATGACCAGAACTGCGCTTGTGACGGGGGCGGCGTCGGGCATGGGTCTGGCGATCGCCCATCGGCTCGCTGAACGTGGTGATCGAATCGCCCTGCTCGACATCAACGGAGGCGCAGTGGAATCGGCGGCACGCGAACTGCGGGACCAGGGGGGCGAGGCCGTGGGCGCCCAGGTCGACGTGGCCGATCGGGCCTCGGTCGACCTGGCGGTGGCGGGTGCCCGTGAGGCGCTGGGACCGATCGGCATCGTGGTCACGGCGGCCGGGATCGCGGCACACCGGAACTTCGCCGACATCACCGCCGACCTCTGGGACCGGATGATCGGTGTGAATCTGACCGGGACGTTCAACTGCATTCACGCTGCGGTGTCCGACATGGTGAGTGCGAAGTGGGGCCGGATCGTCACGGTGTCGTCGTTCGCGGGCCAGGCCGGAGCGGATGCCATGGCTGACTACGCCGCGTCCAAGGGCGGCGTGATCGCCCTGACCAAGTCGCTCAGTTTCGAGTTGGCGCGACATGGCGTCATGGTCAACTCGATCTCGCCCGGCACGATTGCGACGCCGATGTTGCAGATGAGCGAGGACACCGGCCATTTCGACCTCGAACGGATCGGCGCCATGATCCCGGCCGGTCGTGTCGGCACGGCAGAGGAGATAGCGGCCACGTGCGCGTTCTTGACCTCCGACGAGTGCTCCTACGTGACCGGTCAGATCGTCGGCGTCAATGGGGGGATGCGCTGACCGTCCGGACGATCAGATGGTGCGCGGCAGATCGACCCTGCTCGTGGAGAGACCAGAGCGAGCGGGGTAGTGTGCGAAGGGGGGTACGCGGCGATATCCTGGCTTGCACCGCCGCATCTGCCGCGACGGCTCCTGCGAACCACGAGATGCGTCGCGCCAGGAGGAGTTGTCATGACGACGACGATCACGAACGTCTACTCGGACCCGTGGACGGGCCTCTTGATCGGCTGGAATGGAAAGATTCTCAGCGACTGCCCGGATCAGCATGAGGAGATCGCGCAAGACCTGTCGCTGATCCCCGACGCGATCGACGAGGTCTTGCGGTATGAGCCACTGTCGTACTCGTTCGGACGCTACGTCGCACAGGACGTGGAGTTCCAGGGGCCATTCGACATCCACCGCAAGATAGAGAAGGAAGAACGGCATATCACCTTTGGGCGCGGTCCCCATTTCTGCCTGGGTGCAAACCTGGTGAGCCTCGAAGGGCGAATCGTCCTTGAAGAAGTGATGCAGGGGATCGGTCTTTGGGAGGTCGACGACGCAAATGCACGGATGATCCATGGGCCGACCAGGGGCTACGAGCTCCTGCCGGTGGTTGTCCGCACTAGGGAATGATCGAAGAGGCGGAGGGCAACGTCACGCCAGGCCCTCCGGGGGTGCGGTGAGCGTTCCGAGGGTGAACAACCAGCTGGATGAATTGGCGGGCCAGCTTCCGATGGACGTCGTGCTGACCGATCCCGCTCGCATGGAGAAGTACCGATTCGATCGGTCGGGGAGCGAGGTGGGCGCAGTCGGAATGCCCACCGCTGTTGTACGGGCGGAGCGTAAGGAGCACGTGCAGGTCGCCCTGCGCTGGGCCAACAGCCATCGGGTGCCCGTGGTCACCCGGGGTGCCGGCACCGGGTTGTCCGGTGGAAGCTTGGCAGTGACCGGTGGGATCGTGCTGTCGACCGAGCGGATGCGTTCCGTGTGCATCGATCCAGCCACGCGGACGGCGGTCGTCCAACCAGGGTTGCTCAACGCGGAATTGAAACAGGCCGCGTCCGCGCTTGGGCTGTGGTATCCGCCCGACCCCTCCTCCTTCGAGATCTGCTCCATCGGTGGGAACATCGCGACGAACGCAGGTGGTCTGTGTTGCGTCAAGTACGGCGTGACGTCGGATTACGTCCTCGGCCTGGAGGTGGTACTCGCCGATGGAACGACGCTGCGGCTGGGTGGCCCTCGCCTGAAGGACTCCGCCGGTCTCTCATTGACCAAGCTGATGGTGGGAAGCGAGGGGGTCCTCGGTGTGGTCACGGAGGCCACGCTGCGCCTCCTTCCGGCCCAACCCCCTGCTTCGACAGCTGTGGCGCTGTTCCCGACGACCCGGTGTGCGACAGAGGCCGTCCTCGCGGTGACGAGTGGGATCCGTCCGGCGATGCTCGAGTACATGGACCGATGCTCCATTAACGCGGTCGAGGATTGGTTGCGAATGGGACTTGATCGCAACGCTGCCGCGATGTTGATCGCACAGACTGATGCCGAAGACCATGCCGCGAGCCGAGAACTGTCAACAATCGTGACCGCGTTCGAGGCGAACGGCGCGACCGAGGTGTTTCAGACGAGTGACCCCGAAATGGGGGATCAGTTCGTCGGAGCTCGGCGGGCCGTCATCCCGGCCGTCGAACGTCGAGGTCGCCTTCTCCTCGAGGACGTTGGTGTGCCGCTGCCGAGGTTGCCCGAGCTTGTCAGCGGCATCGAACAGATTGCCGCACGGCGCGAGGTCGAAATAGCGCTTATCGCTCACGCGGGGGACGGAAACACGCACCCCCTGCTCGTCTTCGATCCATCGGACGGAATCCAAGAAGGTGCGGCCCAGTGCGCCTTCGGAGAGATCATGGATCTGGCCATTGCACTGAACGGGACCATCACCGGCGAACACGGGGTCGGCCGGATGAAGAGGCCATGGCTCCGGGATCAACTCGGTGACGACGTCCTGGCGGTCACCGAACGGATCAAGGTGGCGTTCGACCCGAATGGGATCCTCAATCCGGGCGTGATGTTGTAGCTCGCCTCGCTCATGGTGCGAAAGCCCAAGCCCGACTCAGAGCGCGTTCTCTGCGGCGGCGGGCATCAGCGCCGACAGATCGATCGACCCCGTCAGTAGTCCGCTTGACACTCCTTCATCGGTGAACAGGACGGCACCTGCCATCACCGCATTGAGGCGGCTGTTGAGCAACAGCAGCGGCCACGCCTGCTCCTCGGCAGTGGGAATACGTCCCAGCACCGGATGGGGGTAGGCGTCGAAGACCGCGTAACCCATCTCCGCTGCGATCTCGTCGACCATCGGGGTGGCGGTTGGTCCGGGCAACATGCAATTGATCCGGATGCCGTGCTCGCGGGCCAGCGTCGGTGCCCAGTGACTGGCCCATGCAATCATGGCCTGCTTCGACAGCACATAGGTCGCGAAGGCTTCACCGAGCTCGTCGGGGTGCTCGTCGCACCAACGCGCCGCTTGGCGCGGATCGGCGATGGCGATCAACTCGAGCAGCAACGGGAGGCGGGCCTCCCATCCGAGAGCCGTGTTCGACGACACCAGGCCGATGGCCCCTCCCGTCACGATGGAGGGCACCAGCGAGTCGATGAGTTGGCGCACGCCGAGGTAGTTGACCTGCATGATCTCCCGCGGTGGCCGGGTCTTGGGGACGCCGGCACAGACGAAGACGTGATCGATCGGTCCGATGGCTGCGAGTCCGGTGACCGCGGCCGAGATCGTGTCGGGATCGGTGAGGTCGACGGGGTGAAAGCTCTCACCCGATACGGGAGGCTCGTTCCTGCTCAACGTGTGAAGGCGCGCACCGAGTTCGACCAGGAGCTGCGCCGTTGCTGCGCCGATACCAGTCGAGCAGCCGACGAGGACCGCCGTCGAGTCCTTGTACCCAAGGCCCTCCAAACCTGACATGGCACCCTCCCTCAGGCCCGAAAACCACCAGAACCATTTCGCCGTGCCCGGCGACCGCTCTGGCGATCGGCCACGCTATCTCGCTCGAACGGTGACCGCCTCTCCCTGTGACTCTTGGCGCCGGGTCCGACTCCTTGCCGTTGATCGTCCAACCCCGTAGCGTGGCGTCCACCTTTCCCGGACGGGGCACCCTGTCGCGATCCGCGGAGAGGAGGGGGTTCGGAGAACATTCCGCTCGAGCGTCCGGACGTCCTCCCTCGGGTGAGATGGGTGATTCCGAGCGTCGTTTCGTCCGGTGAGAGGGGAGGAGTGATGCGGATCGGATTGGCCGCGACGAGCACCGACCTCAACGAGGTCATCGCCCAGGCATGTTCCATGGAGGCTGATGGCTTCACGTCGTTGTGGTTCGGCAATGCGATTCTGGGTGATCCGCTGGCGGGGATGGCCGTCGTTGGCCGCGAGACCTTGACGCTGGAGCTGGGCACCTCGGTGCTCCAGACCTACCCGTGCCATCCGCTCCTCCAGGCGAACCGGGCCGCTTCGGTCGCAAACGCCATGGGCCGGAGCTTCACCCTCGGGATCGGCCCCTCACACAGGGCCCTGATAGAGGGTTTCTACGGTTTGTCGTACGAGCACCCCGGCCGAAACACGGAGGAGTACGCACGAATCATGGTGCAGCTCCTACGGGGGGAGAAGGTCGATTTCGAGGGAGAGGACTGGACAACCCACGGCGAGGTGGCGGTTCCACAAGTCCATCGGGTCCCCTTGCTCATTTCCGCAATGTCCCCACGACTGCTACGGGTTGCCGGTGAGCTTGCCGACGGAACGATCACCTTTCTCGCCGGCGCCAAAGCACTCGAATCCCACGTCGTGCCCAGGATCCGGGCGGCTGCGCAAGCGGCCGGTCGGCCTGAACCCCGAGTCGTCGTCGGGCTACCCGTCGCCGTCCATGACGACGTCGGCGAGGTGCGCGCCGCGCTGGCTGACCGGGCGGCCATCCTCGACCCGCTTCCGAACTACCAGCGGATCCTGTCGCTCGGAGGCTATGAACGGTCCACGGACGTTGCCATCACTGGAAACGCCCGATCGGTGAAGGCCCAACTTCAAGCCTTGCTCGATGCCGGGGCGAGTGACATCTGGGCAGGCATCATCGCGGCCGGTGACGACCCACAGGCCTCGCGTCAGCGCACCCTCGACACGTTGCGGGAGCTCCTGGACTGACCATGATACGAATGTCTCGGGGTAATGACAGCTTGACGCGTGGGGATGGCATCCGGTACAAAGCGCCAGGCAGGATTGGCAAAGGGGTCTCATGAGCGGCGAACTGACGGACAAGGTTGCAATCGTGACCGGCGGTGCATCGGGCATTGGGAGGGGTTGCGTCGAGCGGTTTGTCGACGCCGGCGCCAAGGTCGTCATCGCAGATGTGAATGCTGAGGCCGGTGAGAAGGTGGCGGCCGCTCTCGGAGCTCACGCTGCATTCAAGGAGACCGACGTCGCCAATGCGGGATCAGTCACGGAAGTGGTTGCCTTTGCCGTCGAGCGATTCGGCGGCTTGCACTGTATGTTCAACAACGCCGGTATTTCCGGCAATCGGAACGACCACCTCCTTGATGAAGACTTCAGCGACTTTCGAGCGCGTCATGGCGATCAACGTGCTGGGTGTGGCGTACGGAACGCAGGCAGCGGCCCGGCACATGAAGGAGCATGGCGGCGGATCGATCATCAACACGACGTCGATCGGTGGGATGCAGGCCAGCCGCGGACCGTGGACGTACGCCCTGTCCAAGACAAGTGTGAACATGCTCAGTCAGTCTGCAGCGATCGACCTCGGTGAGTTCGGCATCCGCGTCAACTGCATCGCGCCGGCAAACATCGAATCACCCATTCTGGGCAACATGATCGGGAGTGGGTTGTCGGAGGAGACGAAGGCAAAGATGATGGACGAAGTGCGTGCGTTTCTCATCTCCCGTCAACCCATTCAGCGCCAAGGAACCACGGACGACATCGCGGAAGCCGCGATCTTCTTCGCCAGCGATCGCTCCACCTACATGACCGGACAGATCATGTGCGTGGACGGCGGAATGCTCACCGGCAATCCGCAGCCGGCCGGGGGCTTCCAGGAGATCGTTGCGCGTTACCGCCGGCAATGAGGACCGTGCCGCGTTGGACGAGGCGATGACGTCGGGCGATCCACCCACCGGGCCGCCGTCACTGTGAATCCGCCCGACCCCCCGGCCACGTTCGAGGATTGGCACGCCATCCACGGACTCCTCATGACCTATGCCGAGCGGGTCGATGCGGGTCGCTTCGGTGAGGCGGCTGCGATGTTCGAGAAGGCGACCTACCGGGTGGATCAGCGAGGCCTGGCTCAACCTGAAACGTATCGGGGTCCGGCGGAGGTGGGTGCGTATATGGCGCGCACGAAGTTGTTTCCCGACGGTACCCCACGGACGAAGCACGTGAACACGAACGTGATCATCGACATCGATGCGTCCACGGCGACGTCGCGCTGCTATGTGACCGTCATGCAGCAGACGGATTCGTTGCCTCTCCAGCCGGTGGCCGCTGGTCGCTACGTCGACACGTTCGAACGGGTGGACGGTGAGTGGCGGTTCACCGATCGTTTGATCACCGGATTCCTCGTCGGAGACGTGAGCCAGCACAAGTCGCCGCCAGACTCGTCAGGACGGAGCCAGTTACCGGAGGCATGATGATCGTCAACCCCACACGTCGACACCCATGACCTGAGCATCTGTGGGATCCATGAGCGAGTCGAGGTTGTCGGCCAGATCCTCGGGGGTGATCTTCTGGGAAAACGTCACGCCCTTGGTCTCGATGATCGCGAGGCGCATGGCAACCAGGCCACCACAGACAATGACTTCGCCGTTGAGCGGGCATGACTCGTGCGCCAGGAAGGCGACCGCGGGCGAAGCATTTTCGGGTCGCAGACTCTCGTCGAGGTTGTAGTCCTCTTCCTTGCGGTCAAAGGTGTGGGCCAGCACCTGTGGACTCGACATCCGGGTTGCTCCACGCGGCGCGATGGCGTTGACCCTGATGTCGAACAGCCGCCCGTTCAGTGCGAGCGACTTTGTGAAGGAGAGCACAGCACCCTTTGCGCCCGCGTAGTCGGGGTTCTTGGGAATGTGCCCGATCACGGCCTCGGAAGTGGTATTCACAATGGCCGCCTTTGGTGCCGACTTCAGAAGCGGCCATGCCGCTGTGGTGACGTAGACCGTTCCCAAGTAGTGGTAGTTGAGCATCCGGCGGAACTGCTCGTTGCTCAGCTGGTCGATCCAGTTTCCCTCCCAGATCCCGGCGTTGTTGACCAAGATGTCGACCCCCCCGAATGCCTTCACCGCCGTTTGCACGATCTCGGCGGCACCTGCCTCCTCCGCGACATTGGCGAAACAGGCGACGGCCTCACCACCTGCCGCCTCGATCTCGTTCGCAACCTGCTCCGCCGGTTCGGGGGATGACCCGGTGCCATCCATGTTCACACCGAAGTCGGCCACCACGACCCTGGCTCCGCGGGAGGCCAGCAACAGCGCGTGCTGGCGCCCGAATCCTCGTCCCCCACCCGTCACGATGACACTCTTGCCGTCGAACCTCAGTTCAGGCATCGTTCCCCCCGTCTCGGTGCGCTGTCGACAACCACTCGCGTTGCGAGGGTCAGCTCAATCCCTCGCGTAGGAGAGCTCGTGATTGAGAGGCTACAGGCTGACGAGAACCAGATGTGGTGGTGGGTCTCAGAATTCCCTCGTCAGGCTCGGATTTGGCTATGGGAGGGGGACGTGTCGCCGCAATGGACCTACACTGCGCGAGAAAGATGGAATACGGACGCAGGAGAAAGGGGCGAGACCATGAACCAGTTCGAGTTACGGGACCTCTCAAAGGCGTTCGGCTCTGAAGTGGTCGGCTTGGAGCCGAAGATTCCGCTCGATGCCGACACGTGCAAACTGTTGCAGAAGGCCTTCGATGAGCGCGGTCTGTTGCTGTTCCGTGGGCTCGACATCGACAAGGCGACACAGGTGTACCTGTCGAAGATGCTCATTCGGAAGGACACCCTGGCGGACGATCCAACTGCCGACGATGTCGACATCGAGCACGAGATGTACATCTCGAACAAGCGGACCAAGGGAATTGCGCCCTTTGGGCGTTTGCAGTTTCACACCGACGCAATGTGGTGTGATCAGCCCGTCGAGGTCCTCTCGCTCTATGGGGAGGACGTCGAAGAGCCGGTCGTGCCGACCACATTTGTGAGTGCCGTGAACGGCTGGAACACATTGCCTGCCGGGTTGCGGCAACGCGTCCATGGACTTTCTGCTTCGCACACCGCCGGCCAGCTCCGACGGGGAGATCTGACCGATGTGCTCGTCGCGACCTTTCAGAATGCGAGGTCGACCGTGACGCCGATTGAGATCCGCCATCCGCGGACCGGCCAGACGCTCCTCTATGTGTGTGAACAGATGACGCAGGAGATCGTCGATCTCCCGACAGACGAGGGCGAAGCCTTGATTGAGGAGATCTTCGACCACATGTATCAACCCGATAACCAGTGGAGCCTGTACTGGCGAAAGGGGGATCTGGCAGTGTGGGACAACATCTCGATTCAGCACGCAAGGCCGAACGTCCTGACTGATGGCCCAGCGCGGACCCTACGCAAGTTCATCTACCCATCTCCAAAGATGAGCCCAGAACAGTTGCCGACCTTTAGCAACGCTGGGTGACCGAGGGGATCCGGACAGGCGCGCACCTCGGCGCCGTCGGCAAGAGAGGCTGAAGAGAGATGGCAGCTGATCAACGGCTCGGCGCCGTCGTCGTGGGCACGGGCATCGGAGTCATGACCCATCTGCCGGCGTTACGTGCTGCGGGATTCGACGTACGAGCTCTCGTTGGGCGGGATCCTGCAAAGACCAAGAAGCGGGCAATCCAGTTCGCCGTCCCACATGCGTTCACCTCGGTCACCGATGCGTTCGCACTCTCGGATGTTGACGTCGTCGTCGTGGCAACTCCTCCGTTTTCCCACTGCGAGATCGTTCTCGAGGCGATCTCGGCGGGGAAGCACGTGCTGTGTGAGAAGCCCTTTGCTCGTGACTTGGCAGAGGCTCGTGAGATGCTGCATGCGGCGAAGGTCGCCGGGATCGTCCATCTGCTCGGAACCGAGTTCCGTTTTTGGGGACCGCAGGCCTGGTTCACCCGCCTTCTCCTCGAGGGCGTCGTCGGCGAACCGAGGTACTTCTTCAGCATTAGCCAGATGGGTGTTCTTGCCGATCCGAGTGCGCAAATGCCGGCGTGGTTCGAATCTGCGGAGCAGGGCGGAAGTTGGTTCACCGGGGCAGGCACCCATACGATCGACCAGGTACGGACGTCGCTCGGCGAGTTTGAACGAGTCTCAGCAAGTCTGCAGACCCTGAGTGGTCGCCCCGGAGCAACGGCCGATGACTTCTTCACGGTGACGTTCAGACTCCGCAATGGTGTCGAAGGCCTGATGCACGGGGCGTCCTCGGTGGCGGGACCCCCCGTGAGGTCGAGCAAGGTGGTGGGGAGCAAGGGTGTCGTGTGGATGGAAGGGTTCGACGTGTGGTCCGATGACGGATCGGGAGCGCGCCATTGGCCGATTCCTCATGATCTCTCGGATCCAGCCCCGGTTCCTCCTCCGGCCGAACTGCTCCAGACCGAATACGAGAAGCTCCATTCTCTGGGTATCGATCTCGACCCGTACACGCGGGTCTATGCGATCATGCGCGATCGCATACTCGGTCGTGCCCTCGGCGATGGTCCGACTGCAGCGACGTTCGCCGACGGAGTCGCGTTGCAGGCGGTCATTGACGCGGTCCGCCGATCTGCGCGGGATCACTCCACCGTCGTCGTCGATGAGCCTTGAGCACGCGCTCAGCTCTGGTCGCTGGGGCCGATGACCCGTTCCGTTCGTGCCTGACCGGTCAGCTCGGTCTCAGAAGTTCAGATACGACGTGGCCGGTCCGTTGATTCCGCCAAGTGTCTGCCATTCTTCGAAGCCTGTAATCGCAGCGAGCTCAGGGTGCTTGGCCAGGACATCTGGATCCAAGGACCGAGTCCAGTTCTCCTGTCCACGAAGAAACGGAAGGTAGTACGTGGAGAATACGGCGCGTCTTTTTTGATCCTTCGTCCGGTTGAGCCCCGTCGCATGGTGAAGCCGTCCATCGACAATCGCCATCGACCCGGCCGGACCGATCAGTTGTTCTGGAGCTGAGGGTGCCAGATCGTGAGGCGGGAAGGTCCCGAGCGTGTGACTTTTCGGGACGATGAGCGTCGCTCCGTTCTCTTTGGTGAAGTCGTCGAGGAACCATGCGACATTTGTCGCCAATCGGTAGGGCCAGGGTTCGAGCAGGAATCCCTGGTCCGTATGGAGCCGCCCGATCTCTCGATCTCCCCCGGGAGCCGTAATGTTTGCCGAAAGGTTACTCAGCAGGATGTCCGGGCCCAGCTGGCCGTGGACAATTTCGAGGGCCAGGGGATGAGTTGCCAGCTGGACGAATTCCTCGCCACGGTTCAGGAGTGCCCAGACCCGCTGGTTCGACAGGTTCGGTCCGTACCGGCTTGCCCGGCCGGATGCATCATCCTCAGCTGCGGCTCGGTCCAGGGCGACTCGAATGGAGGAGAGCTGGTCAGGATCGAGGACGGCGGGAACGATGCAGTACCCGTTCTCCTCGATCTCGAGCAGCAAGCCCTCAAGCTCCGCGGCGTGCTCGACATGGGTCACGGATACACCCCCCTGAGTCAAGCGCCGATGATCAGGCGCGGTTCCTTCGGGTCAGCCTAGGAGCGCCGTCGCCGGGGTGTCGAGTCGGTTCGATGCGGGCGGTCGACTCAACCTCGCGGAGTGCCAGACGCCACCGACATCTTCCAGGGTGAGGTCAGAGGTCGGGAGCCGTCTGGACGATCTCGTCGACGGATCCACCGTTGATGTCCAGGAGCGTTCCGGTGACCCACGAGGCAGCCGGGGATGCGAGATAGACAGCCGCGAACGCGATGTCCTCCGGAGTCCCGAGACGTCGTAATCGGGTGTGATCGATGATGATCTGACGCATCTCGGGCGAGCGGCGCTCGAAGGTCTCCCGCAACCCGGGAGTCTCGACGGCTGCAGGGACGAGGGCGTTAACGCGGATCTTCGGGCCCAGATCCGCCGCCATGAGTCGGGTGAGCTGAGCCAGTGCGCCCTTGGCCGTGTGGTGGGCGAGGTTGCCCCGCGTCGACCGGTAGGCACCCACGGATGTCATGTTGATCACCGACGCGCCAGGGCGTTCGAGCATGTGTGGCAGCGCCAGGCGGGCCAGCTCGAACGGCACCGCGACCATGAGATGGAATGCACGTTGGAGGTCCTCGATGCGCGTGTCGACGAACACCGGCGAGCCCCCCGCACCCGCGTTGTTGACGAGAACGTCGATGGCGCCGAACTCCCCGACGGTGCCCTCGATGATCGGGCCCAGTTGATCGACGTCGAACAGATCAGCGGCGATGGGAAGCGCACGTCCCCCCGCCGAGTTGATCTCGGAGGCCACCTCAGCGACCTGGGAACCGGTCCTCGCCGTGACGGCGACGCTGGCGCCGAAGTCTGCGAAAACACGAGCGATCGTGGCGCCGATGCCGCGGCCGCCGCCGGTGACGAGGGCCACCTTTCCCTCGAGAGAGAACGGATTCCGCAATTCAAGATCACTCATCGTGGCAAATGCCTTCACCTCTCGGTCGTTGGCCCCCCCGGGGGGGCTTCCTAAGAGCCTGCAGGAACCCGTAGCTTTCCGCCCCAGGTCGGCGGGAGGACGCTGACCATGCCCCCGTCGGCGAGGACATCGCTCCCTGTGAGCAAGGACGCGGCGTCGGAGGTCACGAAGGAGATGACGTTGGCGATCTCCTCGGGCGTCCCACGCCGACCGAGGGGGCTGCTCTTGATGATGTCGGCCATCACGGGCTGATTTGCTTCGAGGGCACGGTTCATCGGTGTGTCATTGATGCCAGGTGACACGGACATGATTCGGGCACCGTGCGCGCCCCACGCGGCGGCCTTGTGGCGAACCAGCCGGTGTACACCGCGCTTGGACATCTGATAGGCGAGGCTCGAATCTTCTACGTCGAAGAAGCCGCTGAGTTTGTCGAAGAAGTCAGGCGCCAAAGGATCCTCGAGCACCGCGAAGAGCTCCGCGTTCTCTGGCACCAGGTATCCGGACTGTGATGCCACGCCGACACCCACCGATCCCTGGCGCAGCAAGGGCTCGGCGGCACGAAAGACACGCGCCAAGCCGATGAGGTTCACCTCGAAGATTTTCCGTCCTGGCGCCTGGCCTCCCGAGACGCCGGCAGTAACCACGACCGCAGCGAGGTCCTGGACCTTGGAGAACAGCTCGTCGATCTGCGACTGGTTGGTGACGTCGCATGGAAGGGCTTCCACGTCCCCCCCGAGTTCGGAGGCCACGTGTTGAACGCCTTCGAGGTTCCAGTCTGCGACGAGGAGCCGGCCTCGAGGTGCCAGCTGCCGCGCCACCGCGGCACCCATTCCCGACGCGGCACCGATCACTACGTTCGTCATCAAAATGCTCCTTTGTTGACTACCGCGCAGCAACGTCCCGAACGCACTGCATAGGTCATGCGGTGCACGATGGTACCACTGACCAAACCCGGCGGACCTGGGTGTCTTCCCGATGACTGGCCGGCGCCGTGGAGGTTTCCCGGCTTGAGGCAGAACGGAAAGTGATGTGGGATAACCAGGGGCCTTGCAGCACGGAAGGCCCTACGTCAAAGGTGACGGCTCAGCGCGCACTCTGCGAAAGATCCACGCGCCGGCAGGTCTGGCCCAGCGCACCGAGGCTTCGGCCGCCTACGCTGGCTGACCATGCGAGTTCTTAGGGTCGGTATCGATGGCGAAGGGCGGTCGTGTCTCTCCGAGGTCCGCGAGGTTTCTTCCAGGGAGATCGATGGTCTTCCCGGATCGGCGATGGCATCTCTCTTCACGACGACGGAATGCCCCCCACCTCCGTGTCCGCCGGGACTCGGAACGTTCACGGAGGATCGCCTGGGACCCGGTTTGGTCTCGTGGTACATCGTGGAGCACGCACCGAGAAGCACCTCCCCCGACGAGGACACGGCGGCGACGACGCTGCACTGGCGGAACGCCATCGATCTCGTCTTCATCATGGAGGGAGGAGGACGGATGATGCTGGGTGACGGGTCACATCCGGTCAGCGCCGGTGATTGCATCATCATGGCGGGAAGTGACCACGGATTGCAGCCCAACCCCGAGGGTTGCCGCCTGATGGCATTCGCCATCGGGACTCCACCCGCCTGAGCAGGACGAGTTCCTGAGGCGCCCGACTGTCCGTTTTCGCGGATCGTCGGGCGTTGAGATCTGCTTGCCGAAGAACTTCGTGATGCTACCGTCTTGAAGCGAGATGGCGTTCGATCTGCACTCAGCAGCGATTCGGGATCGCCACGCCAACTCCATAGGCAAGGAGGGGTGCGCATGACCATCGCTACCGACCGTGGGGTCTACTACGACCCTTACGATCCCGCTATCTACTTTGATCCTTATCCGGTCTACGCTCGTCTGCGCGACGAGGCACCGCTCTACTACAACGAACGATACGACTTCTATGCGGTGAGCAGGTTCACCGAAACAGAGCGCGGCTTGGTCGATCGCGAGACGTTCCTTTCGAGTCGGGGCAACATCCTCGAGATCACCAGGGCAGTGATCGAAGGGCGCCACCAGATCCCGCCCGGCACCCTTATCCACGAGGATCCGCCGACCCACACCATCCACCGTGCCCTGTTGTCACGCATGTTCACCCCGAAGCAGATGAGGCTGCTCGAGCCGCAGGTGCGCGACTTCTGTGTCCGCCACCTCGATCGCTTCTTGGGGGCTGAGAAGTTCGACTTCGTCCTCGATCTCGGCCTGCAGATACCGATGATGGTCATCTCGATGCTGCTCGGCATCCCGGAGAACGACCAAGAGGCGATCCGCGATTACTTCGAGAGGTCGATGCGGAGCGAGCCGGGAAAGCCCTTGGATTTTGGCGCAGGGTTCAGTAGTGACATGTTCGCCGACTACATCGACTGGCGCTACGAACATCCAGCGGATGATGTGATGACTGTGCTGTTGAACGCGGAATTCGAGGACGAGCACGGGGTCGTTCGTCGACTGACCCGTAGCGAGGTGCTCACTTTCGTCATGGTGCTGGCTGGAGCCGGCAACGAGACGACGAACCGCCTCCTTGGGTGGACCGGCAAGCTTCTCGGAGAGCACCCTGAGCAGCGGAGAGCAGTCGTCGAGGATCGCTCGCTCATTCCCCGGGCGATTGAGGAGGTATTGCGCTACGAGCCGATCGCTCAGATCGTCGGAAGGTACGTCGCACGCGACGTCAGCCTCTACGGGGAGACCCTTCCGGAGGGCAGCATCGTCCTCTTCTTGCCCGGGTCGGCGAACCGCGACGAACGCATCTTTTCCGACGCGGATCAATTCGACATTCATCGAGAGATGAAGCACCACTTGGGATTCGGATACGGCCCTCACTTCTGCCTTGGCGCGTCGTTGGCGCGACTCGAAGCCCGTGTCGCAATTGAGGAAGTCCTCAACCGCTTCCCGGATTGGGAGCTCGATCACGACAACGAGGTTTTCCGTATGATTTCGATTCAGGGACGAGGCTGGGATTCGATGCCCGTCTTCCTCAAGTAGGCGCGGCAACCGGGTCAGAGAAGTCGACGGTCGTCGAACACCTTGAGGGGACGCCACATGGGTAAGGCAAGAGCGGAAACGATGATCGCAAGGCCGGCTGATGTGGTCTGGAGAAGAATTAGCGACTTCGGGGACCTCAGCTGGTATCCCGGTGTCGAAACCTGCACGCTCATCGGCGACGACCGGATCGTCCGCAGGACTGGGATGAATCTGGAAATCATCGAACGTCAACTCGATCACGATCACGAAGGCCGGACCTACAGCTACGTCCTGACCAGTTTGAAAGGCGAGACACATCTACAAAGGGAGGACGGTGATGTCCTCGAGGTGGCGGATTTGATCGGCCATCTCCGGGCAACCCTGACGGTCAATCCGGCCGGGGATGCCACGGCGCGGGTTACCTACGACGTAGAGGGGCCCGATCAGTTTCTCGATGGGATTCGAGAGGGCTACCAAGAGGCCATTGATCACCTCAAAGGCCTGCTCGGGCACGAATCCCGAGGGTCTCGCCGCGGGGGGGATGGGATTCCGCCACCGGCCTGCTAACATACTAGCTACTATGTTCGGTGTGGACTGGCGAGTGAGCTGGGAGCACGCCGCGAGCAGGAGAAGGGGACTCACCCATGCATGCGTGGAAGACACGAGAGATCACATCGGCGTTCGGGTCAGAGATCGAAGGGTTCGATCCGGGTCTGTTGACTGATCCTGAGGTCCGACGTGCTCTGCAGGAGCTGTTCGACCATCGGGGCGTCTTGGTGTTCCGAGAGCTGGACATCTCATACGAACAGCAGGTCGATCTGACCCTGTTGTTGAGCGGAGCGGAGAACGCGGATGCAAAGGCGGAGGCCGAGAGTCGTGGAGACCGTTGGTATATCTCCAACGAGCGTCCCAACTCGGCGGCTCCATTCGGGCGCCTGCAGTTCCATTCAGACATGATGTGGTCGGATCGTCCTTGTGAGGTGATTTCGCTCTACGGAATGGATGTTGAAGAGCCCACGACGCCGACGATCTTCACCAGTGCGGTCAGCGCATGGGCGACCTTGCCAGATTCCCTACGCGCACGCGTCGATGGTCGCAGTGCCATCCACACGGCAGGGGAGATCCGGCGGGGTAACGTCGACGACGTCCTGATTTCCAAGGTCGAGCAACCGCCCTCGACACTCAAGCCGCTCGGTCTCGCCCACCCGAGAACCGGAGAGACGGTCCTCTATGCCTGCGAGCAGATGACACAAGAGATCGTGGGACTTCCTCCCGACGAGAGTGAGGAAGTACTCGGCGAGCTCTTCGCGCACCTCTACGACCCGGCGAACCTGCTGAACCACGAGTGGCACAAGCGTGATCTGGTTGTCTGGGACAACCTCGCCCTTCAACACGCACGGCCCAATGTCACAGCCGAAGGGCCGAGACGGACCTTGCGCAAAGTGGCCAGCTTCACCCCGGCGCTCTCTGAACAAGAGCGACCGGTCCACGCCACCGCCGTGTGAACCTATCGAAGCGCCCGGAAACGGGATCATCGGTAGGCTCTATCCCGGATAGGGCAACGGAGGCCGCTGAAATGGAGGTTCACTGATGGGGGTTCAGACCGCAACCGGACTGATTCAGACCGACTCCTTGGGTTTCACGCTGATGCATGAGCATGTGTTCACGTCCACGCCCGGTCTGAAGGAAGCGTACCCGCAGACCTTCGATCGGGCGGCGGTCATTGATCAGATCGTTGGATCTCTGACCGAGGCCAAGGAGCACGGTGTTTCGACCGTGGTGGAACCGACCCCGTTCGACATGGGTCGCGATGTCGAAATCGTTGCCGAGGTTTCACGCCGCAGCGGGGTGAACGTCGTGGTCTCGACAGGGTTCTATGACGTTCCGAAGTACTTCCTCGCGACGAAGTCGGTTGACGAGGCCGTCGACATCCTCGAGCGCGACGTTGTCGAGGGAGTTGGTCATACGGGCATCCGGGTCGGGATGATCAAGGCTCGGATCGAAGAATCGCTCAACGGAGAGTACGAGTACTCGTTGCGCGTGTGCGCCAGACTCCAACGACGCACTGGGCTACCCCTTACGGTGCACACCTCGTCCTCACCTCACCGAACCGGTGAGCTTGCTTGTTCCGTGTTCGAGGACGAGGGAGTCGATCCCTCCCGCGTGGTCATCGGCCATGCGGGAGATTCGACGAACCTCACGTACTTGCGGGGGATTCTCGACCGAGGTTTCGTGATCGGGATGGACCGCTTCGGGTTGGGGAGCCTCCTCGGCATTGACCAGCGCGTCGAGGTAGTCGCATCCCTCTGCGAAGAAGGGTATGCCGGGCAAATGATCCTCTCCCATGATTGCCCCTGCTACGCAGAGATACTGACCCCGTCAGTCTTCGCATCACTTGGCGGCGGCGGATCTTGGAAGCTGACCACCGTCCCCGAGGTGGTGGTACCGGCGCTCCGAGCAGCGGGTGTCTCCGACAAGGCCATCGACGAGATGACCCGCGAAGTTCCCGCTCGACTGCTCGACCCTGCCTGACGCCGCGAGAACGGTCATGGTGGACGCAGGGAGCATGCTGGGTGATGGAAGCCGCAGCGTCCTGGCCGATGAGCTGGCCATTCGTAATCTCGTCGGGCGATTGGCACAGCTCGTGGACAACGGCGAGCTTGACGAGTATGGCCAGCTCGTAGCGGAGGACGCGATCATCGAGGCTGGGAACAGCCTGCGACGTGGGCGCACCGAGATCCTGCAGGTGGCGCGGGATCGTCGAGAGTCGGGAATGAGCGGGCGTGGCACGTCCCGCCATGTCGTCACCAACACCACCGTGCGGATTGCGGAAGACGGTGCGACGGCAACGGCGGAATCGTATTTCCTCTTTGTTCGTGACACCACGACGGATCCAACGCTTCAACACGTTGGCCGGTACCACGACGAGTTCCGATACTTCGACGGAACCTGGCAGTTGGCTCGCCGGCAAATTCACGTAGGGTGATCGAGGGCTCACGGCGGCGATGGCATCGAAGAGGGCAAAGTGGAAGGCTGGGGGCATGACGACAGTAGGGTCAGGGGTCGATTTGGTCGTCCGGGGGGGCACCGTCGTTGACGGTTCGGGCGCGCCGGGTGTTCAGGCAGACGTCGCTGTCGTTGGCGACCGCATCGTGGCAGTCGGTGACGTCGATTCCCGTGGACGTAAGGAGATCGACGCCGAGGGCCTCGTGGTCGCACCCGGTTTCATTGACGCACACACTCACATGGATGCCCAGGTCTTCTGGGATGACCTCGGCGTGCCCACGTGCTGGCATGGGGTCACCAGTGTCGTGATGGGTAATTGCGGTTTCACCTTGGCGCCGGCGAGGCCAGACGAGCGGGCACTCGTCGTTCGCAATCTCGAGCGGGCGGAAGATATCGCTCCGGAGGCCATGGCCGAGGGCATCACCTGGTCCTGGGCGACATTTTCGGAGTACCTCGATGCGGTTGACGCGCTTCGAAAGGGTGTCAACTGCGCGGCTTCGATAGGTCATTCGGCGCTACGCACGTGGGCCATGGGTGAGCGCGCGTTCGATCAGGTGGCCAGCGAGGACGATATCGCCGCGATGATGACCGAACTGCGATCTGCGTTACAGGCGGGTGCGGCGGGCTTCACGACTTCGCGCAGCATGGCCCATCGAACCTCCGACGACCGGCCGGTCGCTTCGAGGCAGGCCGCCTGGGGTGAGGTCGTGACTCTTGTCCAGATGATGGCCCGGGAGAGCAACGGGATATTTCAGCTGGCGCCTGAACGCTCGCGTGACGCCGACAAGCATCGCGACTTCTTGTCCCGTCTGGTTGAATTGGCGGTCTCGAGCGGCGCCCCGACCGTGTTTGGGATGTTTGCCGGGACCCTGCCTCAGCCTTCGACAGAACTCATGGATGAGGCGGCTCGACGGGGGGGAGAGATGTACGGGCTTACCCATTGCCGCGGTGTGGTTTCAGCACATTCCTTCCTGACCCGACTTGGATTCGACAGCCTTCCCGAGTGGCAGGAGGTTCGCAGCCGACCCTTCCCAGAGCAGAAGAGGCTTCTTCGAGACCCCGAGATCCGCCGCCGGCTGGTGTTCGCTGCACACCATGGCGACTACGGTTCGACCACCGGGCCGGAAGCGGGACGCCCAAAGTTCGACAAGATGACCATCCTCGAGTCTGCCTATCTGCCCAATCCCACCGTCGCGGAAGTGGCAGAACGGCGGGGGGTCGATCCGGTCGAGGCCATGATCGACATCGCGTTGGAGCGGGACTTCGAGGTGTTCTTCCTCCAGAAGCTCGTGCCGCAAGACGACGAGATGCTTCTCCGGCTCATGAAACACCCGCGCACAGCAATGTGCTTCTCGGATTCCGGGGCGCATGTGAGTCAGGTCTTCGATTCGTCCATCTACAGCCATCTCCTCGCATATTGGGTACGAGAGCGCGAAGAGCTCACACTCGAAGAGGCGGTTCAGATGGTGACTTCACGTCCGGCGGACATTTGGCGACTACGAGATAGAGGGAGGCTGGCTCGAGGCTACGCGGCCGATATCACCGTGTTCGACCCCGAAACAGTTGCTCCACTCATGCCGCGGGTGGTCGACGATCTCCCTGGAGGGGCGAAGCGAATAGAACAGCGCGCAGTGGGCTACGCAGCAACCATTGTCAATGGCGAGATTCTTACTCGTCACGGCGAAGCGACTGAGGCTCGGCCTGGCCGACTCCTTCGTGCGCCCGTTGCAGTCCCATCGTGACGATCGCGCGCACTACAGGGGACAGCGCGGTCCTCCCGAACGCGCTCACTGGCCAGGTAGCCGTGGTCACAGGAGGAACATCAGGAATCGGGCGATCAACGGCCTTGCTTCTGGGGCGTCATGGGGTATCGGTTGCCGTTCTTGGCCGTGATGAAGCAGGCGGTCAAAGCGTCGTCGAGGAGCTTGAGGCGATCGGCGCACCCGGAGCACTCTTTGTGAAGATTGACTTGGCGGACCAGCTTGCTATTGCGCCTGCGGTGAGGGCAGTCATCGACGGATATGGGCGGATCGACATCCTCGTCAACAACGCGGCCGCTCGTGGAATCGGCTCCCCAGAGGGGCGAACCGGGCTGTTCGACATCGACCAGGAGAACTGGGACTTCGTTCACGCTGTCAACCTCCGGGCTCCATTTCTACTCATTCAAGAGGTGGGCCGTCATCTGATTGAGAGTGGTCGCGGCGGGCGGATTGTGAACGTGACATCGACCGCCGCGTTCCAATCCAGGCAGTGTTCTCCGCACTATGCATCGTCCAAGGCCGCGTTGACATCGCTGACGAGGACCGCTGCGGCCGAGCTCGGACCCTATGGAATCAATGTGAATGCCGTGGCACCCGGACTCACGAAGACGCCGTATCGCCAACGGAGAATGGGAAGTGACGAGGCTTTCGTCCGGGTGGTGTCACAAGGCCCTATGGAGAATCTTCTGCACAGCGTTGCCGAATCCGAAGACGTCGCGGCAGCCATTGTGTTCTTGTGCCTGCCGGAGAGTCGGCAGATCACCGCTCAGACTCTGCATACCAGTGGGGGTTTTGTCGTCTAGCGGGGCGCGTCATGGTCCGGATCGCCGGAGTGAGACGCGGCTGGCCCCTCGAGTGCCGACAGGCACCTTCAGGGGTGCGATATTCGCACGACAGCGAGTGCCGACCGATAGGGTGCAACGGCATGGAAAAGGGTAGGGCAATGGCTCCCCGACAGCGCAATGCTGAGGAATCCCGTCGGCGGGTGCTCGATGCTGTCGTCGCGACAGTCGTGGACGTTGGCTACTACATGGCGAGTTCCAATGAGATCGCCCGCCGGGCGGGTGTGACGTGGGGGACGATCCAGCACCTGTTCGGTTCACGTGAACAGCTGATGCTCGACGTCGTGAATGACATCGGAGTACAGATCGAGCAAAGATTCGCAGAAGGTACTGTTGAGGGTGGATCCCTGGAAGAGCGTCTTTCCCAGGTTTTCGGGGTTCTTTCGACGCACTACGAGCAGAACAGCTATCTCGTGCAGATGCAGATACTCCTCGACCTGTCGGTTAACCCGAAAATGTCCTCAGAGACGCGCCGCGCCGTCCGCGGTGACAACAGCAGAGAATTCGACACGCTGGCGCAACCCTTGATGGAGAAGGCACTGGGCGACGTTGCGGCTGAACACGATCTGGTGCTGTACGCGTTCATGACCATGCGTGGCTATCTTGTGTCGTGTGTGGTGACCCGGCTCATCGCGAAGCTCCCGAACGATGCGGTTGTGCGCCTGATCAGTCCTGGAGCGGATGAGGGCATCACGCGTCAGCTTCTGATCCGAGGCATCGCGGCCACAATCAGAGAAGAAGCGCGCGACCGAGGATACTCCATCGATTGACGATGCGTTGAGGACTTACGCCGGATCCGTTCCGTGACCGATACGACCGATGATGCGTCCATCACTCGCCGGGATGAAGAATTCGGCAATGCGGAATTCGAATGCACGGCCAGTATCCGGTCCGGTTCTGGCCCGGACCTTCATCCGTAGTTCAGCGAACACGTACCAATCTTGCGCCACCCGGTGCATTCGGTCAACGGCGAGGATCTCGTACCTGTCGAACAGTGAGCGGTAGTACGACTCGTGACCATCTCGGCCATGCAGACCGACCAGCGTGCCGGTATCGCTGACATAGTCACGGATGGCCGCCTGTGCACCGTCGCTCAGTATCTCGAGGATCCCGTTGACATCCGCAGCCTGGAGTGCGCGCACGTAGTGATCATGCTGTTCGAGGCCAAGCTTGCGGAAGTTGACCTCGCTACCGTTCTGCGTTTCTGGTGATCCACCGTTCCCGAGTGCTTCTCGGGGCATGCGAAACCACACCAACTCGCCGGTTATCCCCGATCCCGCGGCAGAGGGGAACAGGGCGATCGTCTGACTCTCGGTTACCTGGTCCGATCCCTTTCGGCGACCGCGGGATATCGATTCTTGGAAGGTGTACCACTCGCCGAAGACCTCGATGACCGGCCATGCCGGAAGAAGGGACGACATGCCCCTGACGAGCTTGTACCACTCACGAATCTCGTCACGCGTGGTGGCGATGGGAATGGTCACGCTCCCATCGGGGTTGAGCTCCGGTTTGATCGCGTACGCATATGGGCCTTCAGGCGTCAGCGTGGCCATGAGACCATCAATGTCGCCGACGACTTCCGCGTCGACATGCACGACCGTCTGCTTGGCAGCGTGCATGACGGCATCAGCACTTGCCGCGAGCAAACCATGGTCGACGTCAATGACACCCATGCTTTGTCTGTCCCTCGCAACGGTCGCGGGATCGAGCTCTCTGTGGTCCTGTCACCCGGCTGCTGTTTGCAGGACGGGGGGCCTGTCTTCGCGAAAGATCGCGGAGAAGGTGTCCTCGGGGTACCTGGGTCTGGATTCCGGCGGAAGCGGGGTGGTGAGAGTCCCGATGCTGGGGCCGATCCGATCCGCGATGGCCTGTAATTGCTCGATGTCGAGGTGGTACACCGCAGCCGCCCGGCTTGACAGCAGTTGGTCGAGCTCACTCTCCGAGAGGTCGCACAACGTGGCCCTCAGGGACTCGACCGTGAACGGACCGGTTCCTTCCGAGTGAGGGATATCGGCGCCCCACATGAGGTTGGGGATGCCGGCATCACGAGCCTGACGAAGATCCTGTGGACCACCGACATAGCAGTTCGTGGCGAAATAGTCACTCGGCAACCTGGACAGCTCGGCGAGGGCATCCTTCACGTGCTCGTAGAAGGGCGTTCCCGCCCCCATGCCTCGCAGCCTGGCCATGGAATCGAGTTTGGCCAATTCCGCCTTGAGCTCGGACGCGTTTGAGATCTCGGTGGTGACGAAGACCAGGTCGGGGTGCCGCTCGAACACCCCAGAGAGGATCAAGTGTCCGATTGCCCGTGCCGTGTAGAACTGGATCTCCACGAAGGAGACGAGCTGTGATGCTTTGCCACCTTCGCGCACGGACTCCATCGGCGCGGTCGCATGACGGTGGACGGGCAGCTCCAGCTCCGCACACACTGCCCACAGGGGGTCGAGGTGCGGGTAGTAGAGGTTCGCCATGGTCAAGACGTGATCACCAGGCAACAGCACCCCACGAAGGCCCGCCTGCTTGGCCCAGCGCACCTCGGCGATCGCGTCGTCGATGTCCTCAAGAAAGATCTGAGCCAACCCCGCTCGACGCGCCGGCGCCTCACCGCAGAAATCCGCCAACCACCGGTTGTGTGCCCGAAGGCCGGCGAAACGCAGCTCGTACTCTTCGGGGCTCCGAGGTCCGGGAGCCGTGAGCACGCCCGAGGGATAGAAGGGAGGTGCTGTATTCGGCAGTAGGACCTCGGCAGCGATGCCCTGCCCATCGATATAGTCGAGTCGCATCTGGCTGTCCCAGTTCAGGGGTGCAGCCATTGATGCGACACCGAACCGGTTGTTCGCCGGCCGATCTTGATCAAGCTCCTCGGCCCAGGCGTCGGTAAACGAGTCGGCCCATGGGTCAAAGGCCTCGTGGTAGCGGTGTTCGAGATACGGCTTGTAATCACGCAGATCAGCGCCGCAGTGACCATCAGTGGAGACGACGACTTGATGGTTGGCTTCAGGCATGTCGGCTCTTTCGCATGTCAAAAGGGGGTGGCGTTCCGCCCGCCCTGGCTGGTGTGGGTTTGATCCGTCGATGTCACGAGGCGGGGCTATAGCTGAAGGACCGGTATTCCTTGGCGATCCCGTCCATCGGGCTCGTGAACTTGCGGAGCGTGCGAGGTGGACCGTCCTGTTGGACGTTTGGCCTCGCGTGTTGAACTGCAAGGTTGTCCCAGATCACCAGATCATAATTTCGCCATTCATGATGGAAGAGTGCCACTGTGTCGTAGAGATGTTCGAAGAGCGAATCCAGCAGGTCCGCGCTCTCCTCGGCTGGCACGCCCACGATCTCGTGAGTCATCTGTTCGCACACGTAGAGCATTGTGTCACCGGTACGTGGATGACGGTTGGCGATTGGCGTTGTCGTTGACTTCGGCCGATCAGGAATCGCGACCACGATATCGTCGTCTTCGGTTTGCTTATGCTGGCCGGCGGTGTGCACGGCGCTCAACTCCTGGACACGGGAACGGAGGTGCTCGGGCAAGGTCTGCCACGCATAGGTGGCGCTGGCGAAAGTTGTCGGCGCGACTGGAGAACCGACGTCCTCCCCGTAGAGCGAGATCACTTGCAGTGGCTCTTCAGCCCACATGGTGTCGGAGTGGAACTGAAGGCGCCCGTAGGGCGCGGCCGCTCCGGACTTGCGATTCGAGATGTATGACTCAGTGACAACGTCGGGTTCGTCCACGGCGCCGCGTCCCGATTCCACGCCGATCAGCAACTCCGACAGGAAGGCCTGGAAACCCTGGTCGATGTCCAGCCCGTGGAACACCAGGACGCCGCGTCGGTCGAACGCGTCTCGCAGCTGGCGAATGTGTTCTTCGGTCAGGCTCCGGGAAGGGTCGAGGCCAATGACCTCAGCCCCCAGGGGCCGAGAGGTATCGATGATCTCCAACGCTGGCACTGTGCTCCTCACCTCCGGGCGTCGGCCGATGAACGCCCCTCGTATCCGACCGTCGTAAGCCGCCCAGAATCGTGGGCCGAACCGAAACCGACCGTCCTCACCAGAGTGTCCGGCAAGATCCGGTCCTCCCTGGGTACGTCGGGCCTTTCTCGGAAACACCCCCCAAGCTGCTCTACTTCGTAGCATAGCACTTACTACGTAGAGCGTCCACGGGTCCCCCCAGGAACCACCCCCCAGCCCACCACCAGGGCGTTTCGGCCGATGAGTGGACAAGTCGGTTCTGGCCACACCGTCCGATACGGTGCAGATCTCCAGTCCGTACCGAGAGAGGGGGCAGCTGGTGTCGCTCGAGGCAGCGTCACTCACTGGGCTCGAGGGCCGCGTCGCCTTCGTGACCGACGCCGCAACAGGCATTGGTCGTTCCGTCGCCCTGGCACTTGCCGCTGCGGGCGTCCATGTTTCGGTCAACAGCCGGGAGGCCCACCGAGGTGAGGAGATCGCCGCTGAAGCCAAACTCCTCGGGGTGAGGGCCGCGTCCGTACAGGCTGACCTGACGCAAAGCGACACCGTCGAAGCCGTTCTCGAGGAGGCCGAGGAGGGCATCGGCCCGATCGATGTCGTTGTGCACTGCTCCGACGTGCGGCCCCACCACCTCGTGGTCGAAACCTCGGTGGACGAGTGGCGACATGTGCTGGAGTCGAATTGTTCGTCGTTCTTCTACGTGGCGCAGCAGCTGCTGCCTGGGATGATGGAGCGCGGTTTCGGCAGACTGATCGCAGTGAATGTGGCTGCCGCCGACCGGGCGAGAAGGCAGCACGCGGCAGTATCGACCGCGAGGGCCGCATTGACAGCGTTGGTCAAGGTCATCGCAGTCGAGTCAGGAGCTCACGGCGTCACAGCGAACGTCGTGAGCCCGGCTATCACCGAGGACGGGAGTGTCGATCAGCGTTCCCCCGACCTCTTGCGCGATCTCTTAGCGATACCTCGACCAGCGATGCTCGACGAAATCGCGTTCGCGTGTCTCTATCTGGCCTCTCAGCAGGCAGGTTACGTCACGGGTCAGAGTCTCTATGTGGACGGAGGGCTCCTCATCTGAGTGAGCGATTTGGTCAACTGTCCTCTGCTGCGGCCTCGGCGGAGAACATCGCCGCGACGGACTTGGGAACCATGTCCCATCCGATTCCAGGCCAATTGTACCAACCGCTCGATGCCAGGCTGCCTCCGTCCGGATGAATGGTGGACCCGGTGACGTAGCCGGCCAGATTCGATGCAAGAAAGACGACGCAATTCGAGGTGTCGGTGATCTGCCCTTCGCGGCCCATGGGAAACCGGATCTGCGCAAAGAGCGGGGAATCCGGACGCGGTTCGTCGTCTACGATCCTCTGCATATTGGGCGTCGGGGTGTAATCGGGCGCGACGTTGTTCACCCGGATTCGATCAGGTCCGAGTTCGACTGCCAGGCTGCGGGCAAAGTGCTCGACGGCAGCTTTGGCGGCCCCGTAGACGGCGAATCCTGGGGCGGCGCGTTGGGCCTCGACGGTGGTGAGGTTGACGATGCTTCCGCCTCGGCCTCCTGTCCTCATCCTGGGAATTGCCATCGAGCACGCGTGGAATACGTGCAACAGGTTGGTTCGCAAGAGTGCGTCCCAGCCCCTGGGGCCTGTGTCCGAGAACTCGGCCTTGAAGGTGCCTCCGACCCCGTTTACCAAGGTGTCCAGTCGCCCCCAGCGTTGGTCCACTGCCTCGAAGAGTGCGCCAAGGTTCGCTGGGTCCCTGGCGTCTCCGTGAAGAACGATCGCATCACAGCCGCCGTCTTGGAGAGAGTGGCTGAGCAGGTCCACCGCGTCCTCATCAATGTCGATCACACCGAGCCTGACTCCGTTGGCGGCGAGATCCATCGAAATTCCCCTACCGAGTCCACCTGCCCCACCTGTCACGATCGCAACCGTGCCATCCAACCCGGAGCGCTCCTCGAACCAACCCATGCTGACTCCTTGATCGTGGGAACGAATCCCGGTAATGAGAACGATCATCTCATTGAGCGCTGGCCCTGAATGAGCCCAGCGGGTAACTTCGGCGTCATGCAAGACACGTGGGCGCCCTTCGCTGATCGGTTCTTCCAATACTACGAATCGGTACAAGGACACGTCCGGACACACCTCATCGACCAGAACCTGCGACGCCATCTGCCGTCGGCACCGGCCGAGCTTGTGGATGTCGGCGGTGGCGCCGGGCACCAAGCTTTGCCACTCGCTCGGGACGGATACCACGTTACGATCGTGGAGCCGTCGGGCGAGATGCTTCGCCGTGCGGCGGACATGCTTGCCGGAGAGTCCGAGGAAGTCCGGTCCCGCGTCACACTGGTGCAAGCGGCCGGGGAGGACGCGGTGTCGGCCGTGGGGGGAAAGCAATTCGCTGGGGTGCTTTGCCACGCGGTACTTCAATACCTCGACGACCCGTTGCCTCTGCTCTCCGCCCTTGCCGGTCTGGCCCAGGATGCCGGAGTGGTATCACTCGCCGTCAAGAACCAGCCAGCTCTTGTCATGCCAGCCGCACTTGCCGGACGCTGGTCGGAGGTACTGGCGTCTTTCGACGGGAATGGGAGCACATGTGGTCTCGGAGTTGAGACACGGGCCGACACTGTCGACGAACTGACCGGGTGGTTGGGTTCCCGTGGCGTGCGGGCTGTCGCATGGTACGGCGTCGGGTTCTTCACCGATTGGTGGCAGCCATTCGACTCTGTCTCCGAAGACGTGGACCCGGACCTCCTCGAAGCGGAACTCCAAGCGAGTCGGCGCGACCCCTACCGCCAGCTTGGCCGTATGTTTCACCTCGTGGGGATTCGGGAGCCGAAGGGGTAGTCCGACCACCTATAGGTTGCTCGCGCCGAAGTCGCCGGATGATGCGCCCACACCAGCAACGAGTTCCCTGACCACAACGGTCCGGATGAGTGCCCGCGGCCGCAAGGTCTCGTGAGGATCCCCGAGCATCCATTGGTTGCGTCCGCTTTCCGGTGTTACCGTGAAAACAGCGTCGGTCTGGGGGTCGCTTGATCGGCGAACGACGAGGAGGGGTGATCAACGTGAACCAAGAGACGACTCAGTCGTTACATGAGGAAGCCGTCGCGCATGCGATCCTGGCCGAACGGTCGGGTGAGTACATGTGGCGCCACATTGAGTCGGAGTACACGCAGGACGTCGACAAGATTGCGGCCACGCTTGACACCCGGGCCCCCCTTGCCTGGACCCTCGCTCGTGAGGCTGACGAGGCGGGCGCGTTCCGGTTCCTCACGGGGACGTCCGTCGAGACAATCCGCGATCAGTACGCGGTCCTGCGCAAGGAGATCGAAATCAACCGCTGGCGCGCACTGCTCGAGCTCCGGCAGGGCTGGTACACCGTGACCCAGGGTGTGTGCACCCTGACGGTTGTCGCGAATGGCTACGTCAGCGACGGCGAGACGGTGACGTTGTTTCCCGTCGGCACCGACGGCGTGCTCGGCGAGCTCCAGGTCGGCATCGTCGGCCGTCGCCCCGATGGTCAGCTGCCCGTCGACGATCCCGACCTGCCGCGTCTACGCCTCGCGGCGCTTGCCGCTCACGAGGTATACCTGGAGGCGCTACGCGCCGAGGACGTCGGCGGAATCGTCGCGGCGCACGCCCCGCACGCAGCAATGGCGACACGTAGTTACCTCACCGACGAATCGATTCTCATGAACGTCAATGGCGAGACGGAAATCGCCGCATACTTCTCAGCGTTCTTTGAGCGGTATCGCGTACGCGAGGTCGGCCTTGTGAACCGGGTCGTCGAGCGCTGGTATGTCTTCGACGAGCTCCACTGGATCGTGGAGGAGCGTGGTGGTGCGCAGCGGACCCTCGAGTTCTGCACTGCAGAGCTCGCCCCGTTCGATTCCGACGGCAGGTACTGGGTGCGCACCGGCACCGGAACCGACCCGATCGAGGGCTGACGTGTCCTCGCCAGAGCGCGCCGGGGACGGCGCGGGCGTGCGCTTTCTCGACGACGTCCGGGTGCTCGAGATCGCAAGCCTGGCCCCGACCCAGTTGGGAATGCACCTGGCCGACCTCGGCGCCGAGGTGATCAAGATCGAGCCACCGAAACGGGGCGACGCCACGCGGCTGGTCGCAAAGCAGACCGGATTCGACGACTCCGGTCTGCACCGGCGTTGGAACCGCGGGAAGCGCAGTGTCGCTGTTGACACGACGACGTCCGAGGGGGTCGGTCTCCTGCGTCGGCTGGTGCCCCTCGTTGACATTCTCATTGAGGGCCTGCGCCCCGGCACGCTGGAGCGCATGGGGCTGGGGTGGTCGGAGCTCACCGTCTTGAGGCCCAACCTGGTCATGGTGTCACTTTCGGGCTATGGCCAGTCGGGTCCGTACCGTGACATGCCCAGCCACGGCATTGCCTTCGACGCGATCTCCGGGTTGGCCGCGGTCGAGGACGACGATGGCCGACCGCGCGTCGCCACTCGTCACGTGTACTACGGATCGCTCTTGGCGCCGCTGTTCGGGGCGTCGGCAGCTCTTGCGGCAATGTCATGGAGCCGCCGCACTGGGCAGCCGGTATTGCTCGACGTTTCGCAGGCTGACGCCGCGTCGTTCGCCAACATTGGGATCGAGGACGTCGCCGCGGCACGAGCTGCGGCCGTGGCGGGCACCGCTGAGATCCCTCCGCCCGCACCGCCGCACGCTGACGGGGAGGCTCGGTCCACGACCCAGGCCTATCGCACTCGCGACGGGCGTTTGCTGATGCTCATGGCCCTGGAACGGAAGTTCTTCGTGCGCCTCGCCGAGGCTATCGGACGCTCCGACCTCGTCGGACGTGTCCCCAAGGACCAGTACATCGTCCAGGGGGACAAGGAGATCGACGACGCAGTGGCTACGGCCATCGGATCCGAAGACCTCCTCCATTGGATGCGCGTCTTCGCCGATGCGGACGTCCCCGTTGTGCCGATAAATCGGACCGAGACGGCGGTCGACGACCCGCAGCTGGCAAGCCGGATCACCTGGCTGCCGGCCGCCCAGGGCACCGTCACAATGAAGTCGCCGGTGCGCAGCGATCCGTGGATCGTGGCGCCGGACCCCTCACAGGCGGTGGGCCAAGACACCGCAGCCGTGCTGAGCGAACTCGGGATCGATGCGGCCGAGATCGAGCGATTGGCGGCGGCTGGCGTCGTTCGGCTCGCCGGTGACGAGTGAGTCCTAGGTATCAACGAGAGACCAGTATCAACGAGAGAGGAGTATCGGAATGCAGAAGCGACACGCGGAGACGGTCATCGACAAGCCGGCCGATTTGGTCTGGGCCCGGATCCGCGATTTCGGCGACATCACGTGGATCCCGAATACCGAGTCGTGCATCCTCGAGGGTGACGAACGGAGGGTCTCGAGGGCGGCGTGGGATTTCGATCTCGTGCAGCGACTCGTCAACCACGATGACGCGGCGCGTACCTACAGTTACACGCTGGCCCAGCCGCTCGATTTCTCGGTGTTCTTCGGGCCTGACCATATGGTGAACGTGATCGACGGCACCATCGCGGTCATCCCCCAGGGAGACTCGGCCTCGCTGGTGACCTGGGACATCGAGACGGAGGACTTCATGATCGAGGGCACACACAAGGAATACCAAGAAGCCCTGGAAAGTCTGAAGGCCCAGCTCGGCGGTTGACCTCTTAGTCCCGTAGCTCCGCGAGAATCTCGGCGGTGTGCTCGCCGAGCAATGGGGCGCGCCGGATTCCGGTGGGTATCTGCTCTCCGCTGAACGGGATACCCGGGTAGGTGATGGAGCGGCCCAGCTCTGAGTGGTCGACCTGGACTGGGTAGCCCCGCGCCCGGAAGTGTTCGTTCTCGAGGACCTCATCGGCCGACCACACTGCGCCGCACGGTATCCCGCGACGTTGGGCCTCGGAGAAGAATTCCGTCGCTGAGAGCTTTGAGGCAATGAAGCAGATGGCCTCTCGACCCGCGCCGTAGATCTCGGTTGCCTCGGCATCGGTGCCGAGGACCTTCATTGAGACGCCGCCGCGGTCAATGCCCATTTGAAGAAAGAACGCCTCGGGAAACTCCTCCTCGATCCCGAGCTCGCGCATCCATTCGAGCGCGGCATGGAAGTTGGCAGCGCTCGTCAGGGCGAGCGGTGTGGTGACGTAGCGGCCGTCGCCAGCGGGTTCTTGGATCCCCATCGTGGGATGCGCGCTCGTGTGCCGGCCAGTCTGACGCTGGAGGGTCGAGCGGGCGAAGAGCCAATCGACCGAGCTCACCTCGTTCGTCACGTTGGTGGCGGCGTGCATGCTCACGTCGACGTGCTGACCGATCCCGGTGAGGTCGCGATGCACGAGAGCGGTGAGCGCACCGAGCATGGCAAATGCACTCGCGGTGTGATGCGCGTGCCCGCCGCTCGGCCGGATCGGTGCAATCGTATGGTCGTCGTAACCGCAGTTCCACACCGTGCCGCCCCCGGCGAGCAGCGTGAGGTCGGTGGTGGGCTCGTGGTACTGCGGGAGCAAGCGGCCGAAGGGTGTCACCGATACCCAGATCAGCTCAGGTGTTTCGGCTCGGACCTGTGGGTGGTCAATGCCGAGCCCGTCGAGCACACCGGGGTCCTCCGCCTCGATCACGATGTCCGCGCCGCGCGCCAGTATGCAGAAAGTGTCGCGACCCTCTTGAGTGTCGAGGTCGAGCACGATGCTGCGCTTGGAGGTGTTGTAGTTCCACCACCAAAGGCAGCGGTCGGGGTCGGGAACGTCGTCCACGAACGGTCCGTAACGGCGTGACGCGTGACCGCCGGGTGGCTCCACGACGACAACGTCGGCGCCGAGGTCACCGAGCAATTTGCCTGCATAGGCTGCGCGGTCGCTGGCGATCTCCACGACGCGTACGCCCTCGAGGATCGCTCTGATGGGGTCGGAGTGCACGTCTGAGAGTTCTTGGGCCATGTCAGATCACCCCTTGGGCGCGGAGCTCGGCGATCTCGTTATCGGAGAGGCCAAGCAGCTCCCCGTACACGAAGTCGTTGTCGCCCCCGAGGCAGGGCCCACCGTGAGCGATGGACCAGTCCGTTTCGGACAGGTGGATTGGGATGCCCTCGACCCGGGTATCGCCGATCTCCTCATGGTGCACTGTCGGCCAGAGGTTCCACTCCGAGGTCCGCGGATCGTGCTCGATGCGGTCCTCGGGCATCGTGACCTGGGCCACGGGTACGCCCGCCTTTCGCAGGACACCCTCGGTCTTTGAGCGCTCCTGCCTGCTGGTCCACCCCTCGAGCCTGCGGTCGATGTCTTCGCGCCGCGCCTGCCGTCCAGCGAACGTCACCAACTGTGGGTCGAGCGCCCACGACTCACCGACAACCTCGGCCAACCGGTGCCAGTCGTCATCGTCCCGGCAGGCGATTGCCACCCAGGAGTCATCGCCAGCCGCCGCGTACACGCCGTGGGGGACCATTGAGGGGAAGTTCTCCGTGTTGGAGTTCGGGCGGCCGTCGCGACGCATGGGACGCCCGTTGACGATGGCGTCGAGCAGCTCGGGACCCGCGAGTCCGATTCCGGCCTCCACGCAGGCGAAGTCGATCCACTGCCCCTTTCCGGTCCGGTTTCGGGCGGCCAGGCCCGCCAGTACTGCGGCGGCCATGAGGTACGCACCGAGGTGATCCATGTAGGCAAAGCCCCATCCCGCGGGCGGCATGTCGGGAAGGCCTGAGTTGAAGCTGAGGCCACTGCAGGCCTGCACAACCTGACCGACTGACTTAAAGTTCGAGTAGGGACCCGTCTTGCCGAAGCCGCTGTTCGACACGTAGATAATCCGGTCGTTGATCTCGCGGAGCCGATCCCAACCGAAGCCGAGCCGTTCCATGACGTGTGCTGAGAAGTTCTCGGTGACGACGTCCGAGACCGCTATGAGTTGGGACAGCAGCTCCTTCCCCCGCTCGCTCTTGAGGTCGAGAGTCACGCCGAGCTTCTCGACGTTGTGGTTATTGAAGTTGCCTCCGAGGTTGATGCCCTGGCGCCCGTCGGGCGTGGTGCCCCCTCTGAGGAAGTCCCACCGCGGCTTGTCCGTCAGGGGCTCCTCGACCCGGATCACCTGGGCACCGAAGGCCGCCAGGAAGCGGGTCGCGCCCGCCCCCGCCAGTAGACCCGTCAGATCACAGATCCTCACATGTGACAGCGCCGTCGACCGCAAGCTGCCGACACCGGTGTCGAATGTACTTACTGCACCCGTCATCTCCTGCCCCCGCGTTTCCCTTGGATCCTCTGCGTCTGATTCTGGCTCCCGCCACCCTACTGATATCGCGGGTTGCGCCTCCAATGCGCATCTTCAGGCCGCTCCCCAAGTTCGCCCTGACTGTCCCGGTCCGACTCGCGGGACCCCGGTCAGGGTTGCCGGACCTTGCGGCGAGGGCTCGCTTGTGAGGGAGGAGGCGCGACTTATCCTCGTGTCGATACACTTCAAGAACGGTTCGTTCCGGTACGGGGGGGTAGAGAAATGGATGACATCGAAGCGATCAAGACGGTGAAAGCGACGTACGGGCGGGCCGCGGACACGAGGAACTGGGACCTGCTGCGAACGACGATCACCCACGACTTCACGTGTGATACGGGCGCCGGCCCGACCGTCGGTGCCGACGCGTTCATGGAGCGAGTACGGTCAAATCCTCCAGAAATCACCACTGCGCATCACGCGTTGATGCCTGAGATCGAGCTGACCTCGCCGTCGACCGCAACAGGGATATGGGCGGTGCACATGATGGCGCGCTTTGCCGATGGACGCGCGACCGACGGTTTCGGCCACTATTTCGACACGTACGAAAAGGTTGACGGATCCTGGCGCTTGAGCAGTCTCCGACTCGAGTGGCTCGTGGGCAGAGGACGAGGTCAGACTGACTGATGGTCAGCTGCCGATTGCACCTGACCAGATGCTGCGAGGTCTAGTACCTCTCGCTGCTAGGCGCTGACGGCGTGGGCCGCCGCGATCGCATGTGAGACCGTGTGGCCGAGGCTGTTCGCAGGAAGCTCGTCCGTTCGCACAGATTCGGCGATCTCGTCCACGGTGGGACCGATCCGGTCGGCGAGCGCCTGCAGCTTGTCGAGATCGAAGCCGTACACGCTCGCGGCGTTGGTGCCCAGGATCTTGCGCGCCTCGTCCTCTGGAAGGCCGGAGAACAGCAGGCGCATCGCCAGCTTCGAGTAGGGGAAACTGCCTTCGTGGTGCGGGTAGTCGTTGCCCCACATGATCTGGTCGACACCCACGTCGTAGCGGGCGTCCACGTCGACGGGCATCATCAGGGAGGCCCCGATGTGGCAGTTACGGCGGAAGTACTCCGAAGGGGCCAAAGTCAGCCCCTCCACCGCGCGGTGGTAGAGCGGGTACGCCGTCGTCCCCTTGGTCTTGCCCATCGAAACTTCGATGTCCAGCTTCCGGAGCTCGTTGGCGATCCACGCGCAGCCCGTCTCGGTGAAGACGAATTGCAGATCGGGATAGCGTTCGAACACTCCGGCGAACATGAGGTGCCCGAGCCCCCGCTGGAAGAACAGGTGCGTCTCGCGCGCCCCCACTGCGACGACCGCCGGCCCGGTGTCCTCGGTCTCTGGCGGACCCACCGCGATCGAGTGGCGATGGACTGGGATACCGATCTCCTCGCACGCGGCCCAAAACGGGTCGAGGCGACGCTCGTAGAGATTCTGCAGGTGGCTGATGTGGTCGCCGGGGACCATGATCCCCGCGAGCCCGACCTCCTTCGCCCAACGTGCGTCCGCAATCGCGTCGTCGATGTCGGTGAAGAAGACTTGCCCCAGCCCAGCTCGCCGACCCGGTGCCTGCGCGCAGAAATCGACCATCCATCGGTTGTGGGCCTGCACACCAGCGCGCCGGTAGCGGTACTCCTCCGACGTCGTCGGTGCGGGCGCCGTCACGGGGCCCGAGGGGTAGAACGGCGGGACCGTGTTGGGGAAGAGCACCTCCGCACAGATCCCCTCGGCGTCGAGGTGCTTCAGCCGACTGTCACTGTCCCAGTTGTAGAACGAGGAGGCAGACGCGACGCCGAGACGGATGTTCGGATCGTCGGTATCGGCGAGTTCCTTGTCGTACTCCGCCCAGGGCTCGGTGAAGCCTTCCGCCCACGCATCGAACTCTTCGTGGAACTCTCGTGCCAGGTACGGCTTGTAATCCCTGAGATCGGCACCGGCATGCCCGTCCGACGAGATCACGACATAGCGACCTGAGTTCGACTCGGTCATGGCAGGTTCCCTTCACTAGCGCACACCACGGTGGAATTCCATCTTAGTGCTCGGTCAGCGAGCCCTGATCGGCCGTGCAGGGCTCGAGGGGCTCACCAGGTGCGGCTGCACTTCTCCCGACCGCGCCCAGGTGAAGCGCATTGCGGGCTGCGGTCGCCCCCGTCCTGGTCAGGCTGAGATCACTCGGCTCGTCGAGCCGCAAGAAGCCGGCGACGCCCGACGTCCGACGAGCGCCAGTCCGATGACCGTTCCACGAGGATTGCTCGAAGCGCTCAAATCCTTGTGGTCAGCTATTGGGACGCCAGCCTCGCGCCTTCTACGAGCGATCCAAGCTTTGCCCACGCGATGTTTGCTTCAACCTGGGAAGCACCGACGAACGTGCCGAATCCGCAGTCAGCACCCGCCATGACACGGTGCCGTCCGACGACGCTGATATAGCGATCGATGCGTTGCGCAACGAGGTCCGGATGCTCGATGTAGTTGCTTGTGGAATCGATGACGCCGGGAATGAGGTATTTCTCCTCGGGAAGCGCAACGTGCTCGAACACGGCCCATTCATGCGCATGGCGCGGATTCGACGCCTCCAGCGCGATCCCCGCAGGAGCCGCCTGCAGGACGATCTCGATGATCTTGCTAAGGGCAATATCCTTGTGATGCGGCCCTTCGTAGTTTCCCCAGCACACGTGCATGCGGAGCCTGTCCGAAGGAATCCCCGATACGGCGGCATTGAGAGCCTCAATGTTGAGCGCTGCTTCGCGGAGGAATTCCTCGTCGCTCACCCTCGAGAACTGCATCTGGCGACCCATGCCCAGATCCGGGCAGTCGAGCTGCAGAATGAACCCAGCCTCCACGATCGCCTGGTATTCGGGTCGAAGCGCATCCACGAGTGCCGAGAGGTAATCCTCCCTCGTCGGATAGTAGTCGTTTCGAAAGAACACGGACACGACACCGGGAGACGCTGCCGACATGAAGCAATGTGACGCGTCGCCTCCGGTTGCGTCGAGCAAGTGCTCGATGTCACGCCGTACGGCGTCAGGGTCCTTGAGTTGCACCTTGTCATTGCAGGCTGGTGAGGTTGACAGTTCGTAGGCGGGGTCGACCCGTTGGGCGAACTCGGGAAAGTCCCGAAACTCGGGTATGGGAGGGGTTCTCGATTCGCCGCCGAATCCCGTCAAGCGATCCTTCACGTATGTGGCGTAGCTGATCTTTCCCATCTCACCGTCATTGATGACGTCGAGACCGATTTCGCGCTGGCGGAGGACGACCTGTCGTACAGCGTTGCGGATCGCCGATTCGAGCTGATCGATATCAACTTCGCCGTCGAGGACCGACCTCCAAAGGTCCACCAATTCCGGGGGACGCGGGAGACTTCCTGTGTGCGTTGTCGGGATAGCTTGTCTGCTCACACTAGGCCCCTGGTGCGAGTGGCTCTGCCCCACGGTTGGCTCAAGGGATCTGTCACGCTGCGAGATGGTACTCGGGCCACCAGGGGCGGCCTTGCCCTGCCCCGATCAGTCAGGCGGGGGTCAACCCGACTGTGCCTTAAGGGGGAGCCATGGAGGGACACCAGGGCAGGGTCGAGATTCGCTGCGATGTGTAGCATCTGGGGGCGTGCAACTACGACTGACCTCCTATGCATACCCGTGGGACCTGGCCCGACTTGGCGTGGAGAGCACACTCGGCGAGATGGCAGCGGCGGGGATCGAGGCGATCGATCTCGCCGCGACATACCACCCGATTGACGCCCTCTCACCCCGGGGAGGGATGCCGCGACACTTTACGAACGCGAGAGGTGCGGTGCACTTCCCTGCCCGGAGCGACCGGTACGGCCGAATCCGCCCCTCGATGTCGTCATCTGAGGTCTGCGCGGTATGGCCTCAGGTCGCCGGCGCAGCCTCTGACTTGGGCCTCGGTATCAACGCGTGGACCGTCGTGCTGTATCAGCCGTGGATCGTGGACGCGTACCCGGACTGTGCGCGGGTGCTTGCCAGCGGCGATCCCATCGGAGCCGGGGTCTGCGCCGCCAATGAGGATGTGCGTGGCTACGTAGTGGAACTGTGCGCGGACATGGTCGACCAATTCGGGATCGACATGATCCGACTCGAGGGCATCATGGCCGCGGGGTACGACTACGGCTGGTTGCGCCCCCGCGTGTTGATCGATGTGCCACCGATGATCGGAGAGTTGTTGTCGGTGTGCTTCTGTGCCAGCTGCGTCAAACGAGGTGAGGTGGCAGGGCTGGCCGTATCACGAATCCGGCAATCCATTATCGCCGCTGTCTCGAGCGGACTCGCCGGCGAGTCATCGGTGATGTCAGATGACTCCATCGAGAGTCTCCTTCACGACAACGAGCTGCATCAGTTCGTCGTGCAGCATCAACGAGCATCACTGGAGCTCGCCCGTGCGGTGAGATCGCGGGTTGCAGGTTCGCCGAATGTGCAATTGTCTGCCGTCCCTTGGTCTCCCTACCGGGAACTTCTGGGGAGCGCCAAGGACGAGTTCCTCAAGGAACTCGTCGGGACGATAGACCAGCTCGCCCTGGTTCCCGGATTCGACATCGACCAGGTCCGGCGTGTGACAGGGCTGGACGTGCCAGGTCGCGTTCCGCTCTCGCTGCTTGCCTCGCCGCCGCGCCGCGGATCAGCCAAGAGTTACGAGTATGCAGCCCGGCAGCTCGCAATAGCCAAGGAGCTCGGTGTCGAAGAGGTGGGGATCTACAACTTCGGACTGCTTCGCCAGAGTGACGTCCGAGAGTTCGTCGAGACTGCGCGTACTGCCTTCGTGTGATTGAGAACCTTTCGCACGACGGTGTACGGGACGGTGACGTGCTGGCGTCGGCGCAAATTGGTCGCGTGAGGGAGCCTCGACGATCAGCTTCGTCGCGCAAGTCCGGGAACGGATGACGGATTGAAATTCGTCTTTTCGTATCCGGAGGTAACGGGAATTGACGCCGACATGCTCGACGCCGGTGCCCTCGGTGATGTTGCGCTGGTTGTCGAACGAGCCGGATTCGACGGGCTCTCCCTAACCGAGCACCCGATTCCCGGAGCTCGGTGGCTGGCCAGCGGAGGCCACCAGACCCTCGACCCGTTCGTGGGTCTTGGCTACGCTGCAGCCGTGACGAGCCGGATCATGCTCGTGACCCATCTTTCAGTTGCCCCGTACAGGAATCCGTTCCTCTTGGCAAAGACGACCGCCACCGTCGACAAGCTGTCCGGAGGTCGAATGGTGCTGGGAATCGGAACCGGCTATCACAAGACCGAGTTCTTTGCGCTCGGCGTGGACTTTGATGAGCGAAATCCGCTCTTTGACGAGTTGTTGGACGCCCTTCCGTTGCACTGGCGGGGAGAGCCCTTCAGCCTCTCTGGGCTTCATTTCGATGCTCGTGATGTCCAGGCTCTCCCCCGACCCGTGCAGGATCCGATTCCCATTTGGATCGGGGGCAACTCAACGCTCAGCCGCCGCCGGGCGGCGACCCGCGCACAGGGATGGATGCCCATGCCGGGCGGTCCCGAGCTGAGCACCACCGCTCGGACACCACAGATAACGGACAACGAGATGTTGGCTGCCATGATCACCGAGGTCCAGAGCAAGGCCGACGCCGTTGGCCGCGGGCCTGTCGACATCGTGTGGACATACACCGATCCGGGCATCGGGCAGCCTTCTGCCGATGGCGACCGGCACCGCGACGCCTTCGGCGCGTTTGAGGAGATGGGCGTCACTTGGCTCGTCGTCTCTTCGAAGACCCGTGAGTCGACGGCGACGCTTGAGTTCATCGAGTTCTTCGGAGAGGCGTACCTGCAATGACATCATGGCTTGAACAACGTGCCGGGTTGGAGGGCAGTGTGGCCCTGGTGACCGGTGGTGCCGGTGGGCTCGGGGGGGCCGTGACGCGGGACCTCGCTGCGAATGGGGTGCATGTCGCGGTGATCGATATCGACCCTGAATCGACGAATGCACTCATGGAAGACCTCGGAGAAGAGGCGATCGTCCATACCGGGGACGTCCGCGACTCGACCAGTCTCGCGGCCCTCTTCGACGCCGTCGATGAGCGGTGGGGACGTCTCGACACCCTGGTCAACGTCCCAGGTGGAACATTTCGTGCCGCATTCGTCGATACCCGCCCGAAGGGCTGGGATGCATTGCTGCGGTTGAACCTCATGCACGTGCTCGAAGCATGTTCGCTTGCCATTCCTCGAATGCAAGAAGGAGGACGTGGAGGCAGCATCGTGAATATGACTACGATCGAATGCCATCGGGCCGCTCCTGGGTTTGCCGTCTACTCGGCGGCCAAGGCTGCCGTCGAACAGTTCGGACGGACGCTGGCCGTCGAACTCGCTCCAGACAACATTCGCGTGAACAACGTGGCGCCGGATTACACACCGACGCCGAACATGCTTCGGATTGCCGGAGTAGAGGCGCCGTCCGAGGCACCGTTCGGAAAGCGCATCTCCATTCCAATGGCTCGAGGCGGTGAGCCCCGTGACGTCTCCGGCTGCGTCCTCTTCTTGGCTTCAGCACTTTCGTCGTACATGACCGGTACGACGCTGCATCCCGATGGCGGGACCTATGCATCCTCAGGGTGGTTCAACTGGCCCGGGGAGGGGTGGAGTAACGGAGTCCCCAACGACGTCCAACGCAAGATGGCCGAGGATCGTTGAATCGTCGAACTTCCGCCGCCCGGTGTGCCGAACCCACCGGGCGGTGTTGTGTGGCCTAACGCTGCCGCCGGCGCGTGCGGGCATGCGTGATAGATGGTGGCGCGTAACCCGCGTCGGCCCACGAGAAATTTGTGCCCGGCGGCACGATCTCGTCGATGCGGTCGAGGATGGCGGGGTCGAGACGGACGTCCGTCGCTCCCAGCTGGCTTTCGAAGTGCTCCATCGTGCGAGGGCCGATGATCGCTGCGGTCACGGCTGGGTGCTCCAACACGAATGCCAGCGCCATATGGATCAGCGTCATTCCTGATTCGTCGGCCAGTTGCCCGAGTGCGTCGGCGGCATCGAACTTGGCAAGATTTCCCGGGGCCGAGAGGTCGTAGCGTCCAGGTACGCGGTCTGCTCGACTGCTGACGACGTCGCCAGCCCCTTTTCGCCACTTGCCGCTCAACCATCCTCCACCCAACGGGCTCCAGGGGATCACGCCCATGTTGTACTTCTGGCAGATCGGCAGTGTCTCTGCTTCGATTCCGCGCACCAGGATCGAATAGGGAGGCTGCTCGCAGACGAACCGTTCTCGACCTCTCCTCTCAGCAACCCATTGAGCTTCGACGATTTGGGAAGGAGGAAACGTGGATGACCCGATGTACCGAACCTTGCCCTGCCTCACGAGGTCCGTGAGGGCTCCAAGTGTCTCGTCGATATCCGTGCTGGGGTCGGGGCGGTGGATCTGGTACAGGTCGATGTAGTCGGTCCCGAGCCGGCGCAGGCTGTTCTCGCACTCGCGGATGATCCAACGCCGGGAATTTCCCCGCATGTTCAGACCGTCGCCCATCGCCAGGTGCACCTTTGATGCGATGACGAGGTCGTCGCGTCGCCCGACGATGGCCTTCCCGACGATCTCTTCGGACTCGCCGGCAGAATAGACGTCGGCAGTGTCGATGAAGTTGACACCAGACTCGATCGCCCGGTCGATGATCCTGATGGAATCCTCGTGATCGCGGTTTCCCCAGGTCCCGAACATCATCGCTCCGAGGCACAGCTCACTGACCTTCACGCCGGTCGAACCAAGATTTCGATAGTGCATGACCGAAACCTAACCTGCGGATCGCAACGATGGGAGCCCGCGAAAAGGAGACTTCGCCGCGGTCATCTCTGACTTGGGCTCAGCGCTTCGAGCAGCGCGAGCAATGCCGCATTGACCGGCACGGAGATCCCGTGCTTGGCGGCTCGACGGACCACCTCACCCGTGAGGTATTGATGCTCGGTCGGGCGACCGGCCAATCGATCGTAGAGCATCGAATTGCCGGTCTCGGGGCCGTACTTTCCCAGGCGGCTGAGGACGACGTCGATCGCGTTGTCGGCGAGTTTCGCCCCTTCGGCCTTGCCGACCGCGACCGCTTCGGTGAGGATGTTTCGAGCCAGATCAAAGATCCCCGGCGACGTCATGACGTCCATGTGGCGCAATGTCAGCGACGTGATGGGATTGGCTACCAGGTTTCCGAGCAGCTTTTCCCACCCGGCGGTGACCATGTCGTCGGAGCCACGCACGCTTACCCCCGTGCCGAGGGCCTGGCTGACCGTCTCGGCGTATGTCTCCGGGACCACGAGCAAATTGCCCCCGATGTGCTTCACGCGCCCCGGACTCACCAGTTCGGAGGCCATGTACGCGATAGCCGACGCGGCCGGTCCGGAATTCCCCGGCAAGAAGGGGATTACCCTTTCTGCTTGGTCCAGGCCGTTCTGAATGGCCACGGTGAGGGTATCGGGACCACACAGTTCCCTGAGATGGGGCGCGGTCGAGGCGACGTCGAGTGCCTTGACGGCGACAAAGACGATATCCGCAGGGGGGCCAGCAGCGGTTGTCACGATCTGCGCTCGCACGAACGTCGACCCACTGTCACGCAGGATCTCGAGGGATTCGATCGGCGTGCGGACACAGAGCACGACGTCTTGGCCGGCTTCGGCGGCCGCCGAGGCCACGACCGCGCCGATGGCTCCTGCGCCGATGACCGCTACGCGCATGGTGAAGATGTCAGGGTCGGAGTGAGCATGACTGGGACCGAGAGTAGGGCACGTCCACTTCGTGGTCCAAATTCGTCGGAGAGCACAGGATTACTCCGAGCAAACTCGTTGGATGCCCGACTAATGTCGGCCCCATATGCCCGTCGTGGATCGCATTGTCAACGTGGCAGACGCCCGCCGGTTTGCCCGTCGTGCCGTGCTCAGGTCCGTCTTCGATTACGTGGACGCCGGTGCCGAGGACGAGGTGACGAAGACCGACAACGAACAGGCGTTCCGCACCCTGAGCTTTCGGCCACGAGCCGGTGTCAGCGTCGGACAGCCCGAAGTCGGCACGACGGTGCTCGGTACGCCCGTGTCGATGCCTGTCTTGCTCGCACCGTGCGGTCTGGTTCAGCTCATGCACCGCGATGGGGCGTTGGGCATCGCTCGTGCAGCAAAGAATACGGGGACCATTTCGGCTCTGAGCTCATTCGCGGGAGTCCCTCCTGAGGCCATGGCCTCCCAGCCCGGACCCAGGTGGTTCCAGCTCTACGCAACCGACCGTGAGTTGGCCGCCGACCTGATCGCACGCGCCGCAAAGAGCAAGTTCGATGCCCTCGTGGTGACCATGGACAGCCCGACAGGCGGCAAGCCGCGATCGCGACGTCCGGAACGGATCGGCTTCCGGACTCAAGCTCAATGCACGAACCTTCGTGAAGTTCGCCCCCCAAGCCGTGATGCGTCCTCGATGGGTGCTCCGAAGCCTCGCGTCGACCGTTGCCACCCTCTCCAGCTCCGAGACCGACAAGGTGCCGGGGGCCGGCTTGTACGGACCGCCCCGCCGCTCCTCCTCGCCTACGTCAACGACGTCGCCCTCCAACGTTCCCTCGCCGTCGTACGTCCCGCCGCACATATCGCCATTCACGTGGGAGGACCTGGCATGGATTCGCGAGCAGTGGTCGGGTCCGTTCATCGTCAAGAGCATCCTGTCGGCTGAGGACGCTCGTGCCTGTGTCGACGTGGGCGCTGACGCGGTCGTCGTGTCCAATCATGGTGGACGCCAGCTCGAAAGCACCCCGGCCACGCTCAGCGTCCTGCCCGAAATTGTGGACGCGGTCGGATCCCAGATTGAAGTTCTGATGGATGGGGGAGTACGGCGCGGCGGCGATGCCCTCAAGGCGGTTGCTCTCGGGGCAAGAGCGGTACTCATTGGAAGGCCCTACCTCTACGGCCTCATGGCCGCGGGCGAAGAAGGCGTTGCGCGCATCCTCAACCTGATGTACGAAGACATTGCTCGAACGATGGTTCTCATGGGATGCAAGTCGGTGGCTGACCTCGATCCAAGCTGGCTGCGGGCGAAGACCTGATCGAATGTCGTGCCCAATCCTGACCGACGAGGTTGGAGCGCCACGACCGGTGACTCAGTCGACGAACCTGGGTTGCCGCTTCTCCACGAACGCACGCATGGCCTCATCCATGTCCCCGGTTGTCTGGCAGAGCACCTGTGTCCGGTTTTCGAGGTCGATGCCAGCCTGGAGGGATCCGACCTCCAGCTGGCTCCACATGACCTCCTTGGTCATCCATACGCCCGTAGGTGAGTTCTCGGCGATCGATTCTGCGATCTCGAGTGCGGCGTCCAACAGGGTCTCATCGGGCACGGTGCGATTGACCACTCGCAATCGGTAGGCCTCGTCTGCATCAATCAATTCACCTGTCAGCATCAGCTGGAACGCGGCAGAGGCACCGATCAGGCGTGGAAGCAGCCAGCTGACTCCGAGATCACAGCCGGAGATCCCCATCTTGACGAAAGCGACGTTGAAGCGGGCCGATTGCGACGCGATCCTGATGTCCGAGGCCAGAGCAAGGGCAAACCCTCCTCCTGCCGCAGGACCATTGACCGCGGCGATCACAGGTTGCGGAATGGCGCGGAACTTGGGAATGAGCGATGCAATGTGTTGCTGTAAAGCGAATCTCCTCCTCATTTCGCTCAGTTGTTCAGTGCCGGGAACGAAGGCACCGGATTGGACATCGAGACCGGCACAGAAGCCGCGCCCAGCACCGGTGAGCACGACACATCGGATTGTCCGATCCGCTGCGATCGCATCGAGCACGCCGTGGAGGTCAGCCACCAGCTGGTGATTCATGGCGTTGAGGCGCTCTGGACGGTTCAGAGTCACCAAGGCCACACCAGGAACGGGCCGCGATTGGTCAATCGTCTCGGTCACTCCACACTCCAGTACTCCTGGCTCCTCCACGAGGCATCTGACCGCAGCCTCTGTCGTGGGGATGCGGACGCTGACCTCACCGCAGCGCGGGCGCCAGGAACTCCTCGAGGTTGTCACGCATGATGCGGCGCTGCTCGTCCTCGTTGAAGCGACCCAGCTGGGCACCGACGTATTCGTGGGGGTGCGCCAATCCCTCACCGTGGGGGAAGTCTGAGCCGAAGACGATCGGCTCGATGCCGACTTCGTCGACAACCCGTCGGACATTCTCCTCAGGGTAGGGAGCGACGATGAAGTGGCTGCGGAAGATCTCAGAGGGTCGCCTGTCCAAACGCCCGGTCTCAGACCACTTCGCCTTGCGGCCCATCAGGAAGGCATGGTCCATCTTGCGCATGGTGTAGGGGACCCACACCGTCCCCATCTCCGAGAGACAGACCTTGATGTTGGGAAAGCGGCCGAAGAAATTGTGGAGTATCAGCCCTGCTGTCAGCTCCATCACCGGGCGGTCGCCCCAATACATCATCCACTGGAAGGCGTCGAAGTCCCCAAAGACCGCCTCGGGGTCCTCGGACCACTCGGCCCCGTACTTCTGGTAGTCGGTCCCACCCAGATGTACGGCCAGGCGGACGTCCGCCTCGTTGACGATCGACCAGAAGCGGTCATAGACCGGGTCCGCCGGTGAGCGTCCACCGAACGGGTTGCCGCCGCCGCCGTGGGCATGGCCGGATTTCGTCTGGATCATGGTGGCCCCGTCGGCGAGAACCTGCTCGAGCTCCTTGATGGCCAGGTCTGGCTCGGCCAGGGCGATGTAGGGAGGCAGGAACATCCGGTTGAGGGCAACGTAGCCCACCTCCTCGTGCATCCAGCGGTTGAACGCCCGAATGTTGGCGTAGAGGGCGGGGATGTTGTCCGCGAACTCGTATTCGATGTCGTGGGCTGCCGCGGGGAACATGAGGGCCTTGTCGATCCCCTGCTCGTCCATGAGTGCGAGGCGCATGTCACGGTTCCCGAAGGCCTCCGACTTGTGCCGGAACTCGGAGATGAAGGCCTTGCGATCTTCGTCGCTCAGACCCTTGAGCGGGTTCAGGCGGTTCAGCAGCATGCCCGGGATGACGTCGAGCTCGGGTTCGCCCGCTTCCTGGGGGATCGTGCCGCGTCCCGTTCCGATGTTTGAGGTGTCACCGAGCAGCTTGGCCAACTCCTCGGGAGAGTAGGTGACCTGCTTGTTCACGAACTTGGACGGCTTTCCGGCGAAGAGCTGCATTTGCCGACCATCGGGACCGGTCACGCTGCGGACAGCCAGGTCGGAGAACTTGGGGTCGATGTAGCGCTCGAAGCAATCTGGCGGCTCAGTGAAATGGTTGTCGGCGTCGTTGATCCAGTACCCGAGCTCGGGTCCCGCAGTGGTGGTCATGAAGCACTCCTTCGTGGGTCCTCTACACTGTACAACAGTTTGCGCCGGGCGGTTCTTGGCGCTGCGGCGCAACGTCACCTTGGCCCAGGGTGGGATGGACGCAGCCCAGGACGGGGGCGAGAATCGGACACCCGCCGGGTGAAGGGCTTTCGCGGGAGGAGTGCGTAAGGGATGAGGCGAAATCAATGCGCGTAACGGCCTACACGTACCCCTGGGATGTGGCCTGCCTCGGGGTCGACCGGGTGTTGGAGGACCTTGCCGCGCAGGGGATCGCAGGTATGGATCTGGCCGCCACGTACCACCCGATTGACGCGCTTTCGCCTCGCGGAGGCTTTCCGCGTCATTTCACGAACGCCCGGGGAGCGGTGCACTTCCCGGCCCGGATCTCGCGATACGGGCGCATCCGGCCTGCCGTGTCCTCGCCGGAGATCTGCGCGGTCTGGCCACAGATCGCGCAACGCGCGCCTTCCTTCGAAGTGGATCTCAATGCATGGACGGTCGTTCTCTACCAGCCATGGATCGTCGATCAGTATCCAGACTGTGCGAGGGTGCTCCCCAGCGGCGATCCGATCGGATCGGGCGTGTGCGCAGCCAATGAAGATGTCCGCGAATACCTTGCCCGGCTGTGTGAGGATCTCGTCGACCAGTTCGGGGTCCCCATGATCCGTCTCGAGGGCCTCGCCCCATCCGGATATGACTACGGTTGGCTGCGGCCGCGTGTCCAAATCGATGTGCCGGCCGTCGCCAGCGATCTCCTGGCTCTGTGTTTTTGTCGTGCCTGCGTGACGCGTGGCATTGCCGCTGGGCTTGATGTCGAAAGGCTTCGCGTGCTGGTCTGCGACCGCATCAGCAGGGAAATCGGCTCTGATTCCGCTCGTGCACCGGCTCCCGGTGCTCCCGATCTGTTGGGCGATCCTGAGCTGCACGAGTTCGTTGTCCAGCATGATCGCGCTTCCATCGAGCTGGCATCCGCGGCGACCTCCCGACTTAGCGGAAGGGTGCCGCGGATCTCGACGACTGGCTGGATGACCTATGCCCAACTTCTCGGCGCGCCACGGGTCGAACTGTTCGGAGCATTGGCAGAGTCGGTCGACCAGTTGATGATCGGGCCAAGAGATGCGGAATGCGTCGCCGAACTGAACAAGCAAGGCCCGAGTCGCGGGAGTTCGGTCGGCCGCTCGTCATTTCTGAGCCCTCTACGCCTCAGTCCCGCGGGGATTCCCGTATTGCCCGGTCTGGCACAAGAGCGTCGAGAAGGCGCCGCTGAGTTTCTCCGGGCGATCGCGCCGCTCGACGTGGAAGAGGTGTGCGTGTACAACTACGGCCTGCTGCCGGACAGCGATCTCCGCGACCTTGTCGAAGCCGTCAGGGCTGCCTTGCCGTAATGCCGAGGTTCGACGGAATGAGATGATCGAGAACGCCGGCAGTCACCTCCAAGAGGGGGATCGGCTGGCTGGTATGGGTATGGCAGGAATGAGAGGGATGGGCGAGGTGGCTGAACAGCGAGTTGAACGGGCCGAGCTGCATGATTACCGCATGGCGGCCCGGTCGTGGCTGGCCAAGAACGCTCCTCCCGCCCAACCCCAGTCCGTAGACGACGAACCTTCACCTGAACGGATCGCCGAGGTCAGGCGATTCCAGGCCAAACTCCACGAAGCCGGATACGCGGGCTTCTCGTTCCCCGTCGAGTTCGGGGGCCAGGGGCTCACCGTCGAGCACGAGCTCGCCTTCATGCAGGAGGCTGTTGGATACGACATCCCTCTCCGGTTCTTTGGAGTCTCCATTTACATTTCGGGAGGGACTCTCATCGCGTGCGGTTCACGTGAGCAGAAATTGCACCACATCCCGGCGATCCTCTCCGGAGCGGAGCGATGGCTCCAGTTCCTCTCAGAGCCGACGGGTGGTTCCGATCTTGCCGGCCTCCTGACGTCGGCAACGCGCGACGGGGACTCCTTTGTCGTGAACGGTCAGAAGACCTGGAGCACTGGAGCGCATCTGGCGGACTTTGCCTTGTGTCCGGTCAGGACGCGGTGGGACGTGCCCAAGTACAAGGGCATCTCTGTCCTCATCGTCGATCTCAAGTCACCCGGTATCGAAATTCGTCGCATCAAGCAGATCGATGGTGGCGCAGAGTTCTGCGAAGAGTTCTTCACCGATCTCGTTGTCCCCGCTGACAACCTGGTCGGGGAGGAGAATGCGGGCTGGAAGGTGGCGCGGAAGCTGCTGGAAATCGAGCACGGATGGCCCGGACGCGCATGGACGCGCCGAGGCGACTCCAATCTCGACACGAAGGACCTCGTCGGTATCGTCGAAGAGAGAGGACTTCGGGACGACCATGACATACGGCGTCGGGTGGTCAGCCTCTACGTGTCGTCAGTGGTCCAGACAGCGATGCTCGCGCGCGTCTCGCAGGGTGTTCAGGCGGGAAAGCTCCCAGCGGCCTACGGGAGCATCATCAAAATGGGAAACGATACGCTCGTTCAGCGCCGGGCCGCGCTGGCACTCGAGCTCACGGGCGCCGACGGGGTGGCATGGGGTTCGGATTACGGAACGGATGCGTGGTCACGCGTCTTCCTCACAAGCCGAAGCCGATCCATCGCCGGAGGAACTCTCGAGATCCAGCGCAACAACGTGAGCGAGCACGTGCTCGGCCTCCCTCGTGAAATGGCTGTTGATCTTGACGTCCCGTTCAGCGACGTTCCCCACAACTGAGCCCCGCGTCGGAGCGGGAGGACACGTGCGGGGCCGATCCACCGGAGGAAGGGAGCACCATGGAGACAATTGACGTCGAATACAAGGACGGAGTCGCGTTGGTGCGACTCAATCGTCCGCCGGTCAACGCCGTGAACACTCAGATGATGCATGAGCTGAGCGACTGCTTTCGCGGATTGTCACAGAATCGGGAAGTGGGTGCGGTGGTGCTGGCCGCCGCCGGTGATCGGGTGTTTTGTGGTGGGATTGACCTGAAGGAGGCCACGGAAGAGTCCCAAGGCGCGCAGAAGGACGTGCATGCGCTGCTTGACTCGCATTGGGAATGGCGTGAAGTGCAGTACTCGGTCCACCAATGTCTCGTGCCGGTCATCGCTGCGGTCGAGCGCACGACCATTGGGGCAGGGTTTGGGCTCGTCGGTGTGTGCGACATGATCATCGCTGGTTCCGAAGCCACATTCGGGCTTACGGAGATCAACGTCGGGTTGCTGGGAGGGGCCAGCAAGGCCATCCGCTTGCTGGGTCCGTCCAGGGCACGGCGAATGTTGTTCCTCGGCGAGCTTTTCCCGGCTTCCGAGCTCTATCGGCTTGGCGGCATCGAAGAGGTGGTCGAACCGGGCCGGGCCGAGGCGCGGGCGATCGAGCTGGCATCCCAGATGGCGAAGAAGAGTCCGATTGCGTTGCGACTGGCCAAAGAGTCGATTCTGCGCATCGAAGCTGACGAAATGATGCGGCGATATCGGATCGAGAACGACTATACGAATCGGCTCCGCCAGTTCAACGATTCCCAAGAGGCCATGGCCGCATTCCTCGAGAAGCGACCTGCCCAGTGGACGTGGACGTGAACGGGATCGCCACGGCCTTCGAACGCGCCAGGGATACCCCTGACGAAGCGGCCTTGATCGACCCTTCAGGAGCCTTGTCCTGGAGGCAGGTGGCTGACCGCATTGCGACGACGGCCAACGCACTCCTCGAGCTCGGGTTCCCTCCTGGATCGCGGCTGGCCGTGTTCGGGGCTAACAGTTCGGACACCCTCCTGGCGTACACGGCTGCAGCATGGGCCGGGATCGGCGCGATCCTGGTCAACCATCACCTCGCTGCGACAGAGGTGGAGTACCTCCTGCGGGACGGAGGCGCGCGCGCTCTCTGGGCTTCGCCCGAGTACCTCGAGACGGCACACGTCGCGGCGAGGCCCTGCGGTGTCCCCGTGCTCCATGACGCCGCGGGCTCTCACTGGACGGCTCGTGTCGGTGGAGCGGACTCCTCGCCACCTTCGACGGACCGGGCTGCGGAATTCGACCTGATCTATACCTCCGGGACGACCGGCCGCCCCAAAGGGGTGGAGGTCCCGACCCGGATGGTCCCCACCGTTCGCGGGCGAATGGAGCTCTACGAGCGGCACCACTGCGTGGGCCTGGGCCCGCACCTCGTGGTGAGTCCGCTGTACCACTCGGGCCCTCATTCAGCGGTGGGTCTCCTCCTTACGGGACACAAGGTTGTGATCGTGGGCAAGTTCGATGCCGATCGGGTACTGACCGCAATCGCAGAGCACCGTATCGGGACGACGGTGATGGTTCCCACTCACTTCGTCCGCCTTCTTGCACTTCCCGAGGAACGGAGACGAGAAGCGGATGTCTCGTCGATCAGGATGATCGCCCACACCGGGAGCTCCTGTCCCGTGCCGCTCAAGGAGGCGATGATCGAGTGGTTTGGCCCGGTGTTCCGCGAGGCGTATGGAGGCACGGAAAGTGGCGTCATCACTTCGATCATGTCGGACGAGTGGCTCAGGCACCCTGGATCGGTAGGTCGCGTTCACCCCCCATTTCATGCCCTCGTCCTCGATGACGCGGGGAACCCGTGCCCGCCCGGCCAGGATGGCCAGCTGTACTTCGTCGACGACACGGCGCGGGGCATCCGTTATCACGGCGACCCTGACAAGACCGAGGCAGCTCATCTGGTACCGGGAACGTTCACATTGGGTGACGTGGGGCACCTTGATGACAGGGGGTATCTCTACGTCACCGGCCGAGTGACCGACATGGTCATCTCGGGTGGGGTCAACATCTATCCCGCAGAGTGCGAGCGGGTCTTGTCGGACCACCCATCCGTGTTGGACGTTGCTCTCTTCGGCGTTCCCGACGACGAGATGGGAGAGCGACTGGTCGGCCTGGTGACTACGAAGGACGAACACACGACAACCGAGGAGCTCTTGGCCTTCTGTCGGGCCGCGATAGCCAGGTACAAGGTGCCGAAGGAACTGCACATCGCGGAAGTCATTCCGCGCTCACCAATGGGCAAGGTGGACAAGCGAGCCCTGCGTGATGCATTTGTCGGCGGTCTGGCACAAGGCTGAATCTCGTAGAGCGAGGCTGGAGAGAGGAGTAGCCGTGAGGCGGACCCGAATGACGGAACCCTAGGTGTGCACCACGGGCGCCCTGAGCAGCCGCCCGGGACGAGTGCCCACCGGCTCACCGTTCTCCGTGTAGATCTCGCCGTTCACGATGGTGGCGACGTAGCCCTCCGCCCGCTGATCGATCCGCTGTGCCCCGCCCGGAAGGTCATTGACCACCGTCGGCATTCTGGGCGCGACAGTGTTGGGATCGAAGATGGTGACATCGGCGGCATAGCCCGGTACCAGCCGCCCTCGGTTTCCCAGCCTCCAGATATCGGCGGGCCGCGATGTGATCATCTGTACGGCCTGTTCGAGCGTGAATTCTTGGCGGTCGCGCACCCAGTAGGCCAACAGATGACTGTAGATCGACGAGTCGAAGATCTGACTCACGTGAGCACCCGAGTCCGAGAAGCACATCGCCGTCCGTGGGTGACGCAACAGCGGGAGGAGGTCGTTGTCGTCCTGTGACATCAGCATCTGGACGAAGAAGACCTCAAAGTCATGCTCCAGGGCGATGTCGATCATCGCCTCGACGGGGTCGACTCCGCGCCGACTGGCCTCTTCGGCAACCGTCGGGTTCGGCATGTACGGGGTCAACAGCACGATCATCTTCTCGAAATTGGGGCGTCCCGCTTCCGGTCCGGTCGTGGAGCCGTAGTTACCATGATGGGCGGCGTGCACCAATCGCTTCCGGATTTCGGGATCCTCGAGCAGTTGCTTCTGCTCGGATAGCGGATGTCGTCGGACTTCTTGCCATTCGGGCAGGCAGTCGAAGCCGAGGTGGGTTTGGAAGGAATGGGCCGAACACACACCGCGGCAGTGTGTCATCGCGTACATCTCGCCACCTCGAGAGGCAGTGTCGTCCAGCAGCCGGGTCGAAGGTTGAGGAAGTTGCGGCATGCCGAACATGCCGAAGACAATTGGTGCGCCGCTGGTCACCGCCAATTCGCTCAGGCGCTTCTCGAAGTCGCGGTGCGCGTCGGGATCGAAGAGCCGCTCGGGCGCCAGTTGGAAGACGCCGCGACTCTCGTGACCCATGATCTCAACCAGCGTCACCACCTCGGCCCAGGAAGCCTGCCGCGAGGCCACGGGCCGATTGTCGGATGTCATGTGTGCCATGGTGCGCGATGTCGTGAATCCCGCAGCCCCGGCTTTCAGTGCCGACCGGAGTTCAGCCGCCATGACTGCGAGATCTTCGTCGCTTGCAATTTCTTCGAACGCCCGCTCGCCCATGGCCCACGTCCGCAAGGCCGAATGCCCGATGGAGGCCGCATAGTTCAGTCCTTTCGGGCGAGCGTCGACCGCATCGAGGTATTCGGAGAACGTCGACCAGCTCCAGGTGATCCCCTCCGCCATGGCCTCGGGGGCAATGTCCTCGGCGCGCTCGAGGTTCCGTACCACGAGCGCACGCTCGTCGGATCGGGCCGGAGCCAATGTGAACCCACAGTTGCCCATCACCACGCTCGTGACTCCGTGCCAGCAGGTCGATCGGCCTAGGTCGTCCCAGAAGACCTGGGCGTCCATGTGCGTATGAGCGTCGATGAACCCTGGTGCCACCACGAGGCCCTCTGCATCGAGCTCTCGGTGTCCTCGCCCGTCCACCTCGCCGACAGCGACGATTTGATCACCGACGATGCCCACGTCCCCTCGGAGTCCGGGACTTCCTGACCCGTCGACCACGTTGCCGCCACGAATCACAAGGTCGAAACCCGCTGTGTGCGTTGCCATGGTCCAGATCTTGCCATTCAAGCACGCTGACCGCCAGGTCATCGCGGTGCTTGGTGAGCGAATAGTCCCTGGTCGTAGGGAAGGAGTGCTGCGTCGTGCTCAGCGGAAACGATGGATCAGGATGGCCACCGGGGACGGGAACCGTTCCGGGGTGGCCGGGTAGAGTCGAGCGCCATGGCAACGACCCAGAGTGGCCGCTTGAGTGAGGACGTGCCGTGGCGATGGGAGTTGCGTGAATGGCTCGAGGCCCACGCTCCGCGGGACCTGCCGGGGCCCGATGAGCTCGGCACATCTGAGCCGCATCGGGCATGGGAGCGGACGCTGTACGACGCAGGGTACGGGGCGATCCACTGGCCGGAACGCTACGGCGGCCGCGGCGCTGACGCTTTGGCGCAGATGGTGTTTCAGGAGGAGTACGAGCGCGTGGGCGCGCCGGGACGCCTCAACATCCAGGCCCTCATGTTGGCGGGGCCCGTCCTGATGAACTTCGGCACACAGGAGCAGCAGGACCGCTGGCTCTTGCCGATGCTGCGCTGCCAGGAGGTCTGGTGCCAGGGGTTCAGCGAACCGGGGGCTGGGAGCGATCTGGGCTCGCTGCGCACCCGTGGTTCCGTTGACGGAGACGAGATGGTGATCAACGGGCAGAAGATCTGGACCTCTTACGCCACGTACTCAGACTGGATCTTCCTTCTCGTCCGTACGGACCCTGATGCTGCAAAGCATGCAGGGATCACGTGGGTCATGGTTGACATGGCCACCCCTGGTGTCGAAGTCAGGCCGTTACGTCAGATAAACGGGAGTACCGATTTCGCGGAGGTTTTCTTCACCGACGTCCGAGTCCCGATGTGGAACGTCGTCGGGGGACTCGGGAACGGCTGGCGGGTCGCCATGTCGGCATTGAATCTTGAGCGTGGTCCAGGCCGGCGGACATACGTGAATTATCTGCACGATCTCAACACGCTCAAGTCGTTCATCGACGCACGTGGCGTCGGTGACGACCCGGCGCTGCTTGAGGAGCTCGGAGATGCGCTTGCATCCGTTCTCGTCTACCGCTCATACATGAACAGGGTGGTGGACGAACTCCGGGGATCGGGAGACAGTGAGGTCGCGCGGATCAACAAGCTGTACTGGTCGGAGATGCAGGCCGGCCTCTTTGAGATGGGAATGGGTGTGCTCGGAGAGCGAGCGGAGTTTCTTGGCGACGATCATTCGGTGCCCGGCGCATCAGCATGGCGCAACGAGTACTGGTATTCGCGCGCATCCCTCATCTTTGCGGGAACCAACCAGATTCAAAAGAACATCATTGCGGAGCGGATTTTGGGTCTTCCGAAGGCAGGTTCGTGATGTTGGTGAGTTTTGGCGACGAAGCGCTTGAATTTCAGGATCTCGTACGCGAGATCCTCTCCAAGGAGTGTTCGGTTGAGCGGTTACGCACAGACTTCGAATCAGCGTCGAGCTCGCGAGAGCGTTGGGCAACGCTGGCCCAAGTCGGGCTCTTCGCCGCCACCGTCCCCGAGGAATTCGGTGGCCTTGGCCTCGACGACGCGACGATGGCGTTGATTGCGGAAGAAGTTGGCTTCGCGGCACTTCCGGAGCCGGTCATCGAAACGGTGTGCGTGGTGACTCCGCTCGTGACGCGATATGGCACCTCGGAGGACAAACAGAAGTGGCTGCCTGCCATCGCGGCAGGCGAAGTCATGGCAACCGTTCAGATGCGCGACATGCCGGCTGCCATCTTCGGAGAGCTCGCGGACGTCGCGATCATCGAAGGTGACGACGGGCTGGTGGTCGCAGAACTCGGTGGCACCGAGCGAGTCGTCGCTGCGTCGCAGGACCTAGGAAGGTGGTCGGCGACGCTGACGGGCACCGGGAGCCCGCTCACCGATGGTGCTGCTTCTCGGGCTGAGGCTCGCGCACGGGGCGCGGCCTCAGCGGCGGCCGTTCTGAACGGTGTATCCCGACGCCTTCTCGACATGAGCGTCGAATACGCACTCTCCCGTGAGCAGTTCGGTGTCCCAATCGGGTCCTTCCAGGCCGTGAAGCACATGCTGGCCGAGGTCTATGCAGCCCTCGAGAGTGCCCGTCCCGCTGCCTGGCACGCTGCCAGGGCCCTGGCGCGGGGGGAGCGGGATTCGCATATAGCTTCGAGCGTGGCCAAGGTGGCGGCAAATCGTGCGGGTAAGTTGGCCAGTTGGCACGCTCTCCAGGTCCATGGAGGGATTGGATTCACGTGGGAGCACCATCTCCACATCTGGATGAAGCGCGCCAAGTCCCTCGAGGCCCAGTGGGGCTCGACGCGCGAGCACCGGCGATTGCTTGGTGCCGCTGCCATGCAAAGTGGCGATCTCGTCAGGGCATTCGGTCCCGCTTAGGCCTACACTTGGCGGCGCGGCGGGGTGGAGCCCCCGCGCACCGCTGGTGCCAGCGCAACGGAGGCGACGTGTCGACTGCGACGATAACCAAGGATCTGTACTACGACCCTTATGACCGGGAGATCCTTGAGGACCCCTATCCGATCTTCAAGCGGATGCGCGACGAGGCCCCGCTCTACGCCAACGAGCGCTACGGCTTCTACGCGGTGAGCCGCTACGAGGACGTCAAGGCATGTCTTCTCGACCGCACCACGTTTACCAGCCGCAAGGGCGTCATCCTCGAAATGATCAAGGCCGACATCGAGATGCCGGCTGGAACGCTCATCCATGACGAGCCCCCGCTGCACACGGCCCACCGCCAGATGCTCTCGCGGGTTTTCACGCCCAGGGCCATGGCGGCGATCGAGCCCCAAGTGCGCACCTTTTGTGCCCGCCAGCTCGACCCGCTCGTGGGATCCGAGGGCTTCGACGTCGTCGCCGAGCTGGGCCAGCAGGTGCCGATGCGCGTCTTTGGGATGCTCCTCGGGATCTCCGAAGACGAGCAGGTCGCGGTCCGGGACCACGTCGAGGAGTCCATGCGCTCGGACCCTGGGAAACCCCAGACCTACGAGGACGGCTTTTCGGACCCGGGGTTCTATGCCCATTTCATCGATTCGCGAGTCAAGAACCCCGGCGACGACCTCATCACCAGACTCATCACCACCGAGTTCGAGGATGAGACCGGGACCGTGCGGACCTTGACGCGCGACGAGGCGCTCATCTACCTGATGGTGATCGCGGGAGCGGGGAACCACACGACCAACCGTCTCATCGGTTGGACGGCCAAGGTGCTCGCAGAGCACCCCCAAGCCAGGCGCGAGGTGGTCGAAGACCGCTCGCTGGTTGCGAACGTGATCGAAGAGACCCTCCGCTTCGAGCCGTCGTCCACCCAGATCGCACGCTACGTCGATCGGGACGTCGAGCTGCACGGGCAGAACGTGGCGCAGGGGAGCGCGCTCCTCTGTCTTGTCGGATCGGCCAACCGCGATGATCGAGTCTTCCCCGAGGGCGATCGCTTCGACATCCACCGCAAGGCAGGGACCCACCTCACCTTCGGCAACGGTGCCCACTTCTGCCTCGGTGCGGCCCTGGCCCGGCTCGAGGGGCGCGTCGTGCTCGACGAGATGCTCAAGCGGTTCAGCGATTGGGACGTCGACTACGACAACTGCCGGCTCGGCACCTCCCCGGGGGTCCGGGGTTACGAGGCCCTGCCCATCGTCATCGGCTGATCCCGGTCCGACCTCCAAAGTCCGCGAATCCGCCAACTGAATGTGACGGTCCGCTCGCCCGCAGTATCCTTGGGGGCTCGGATAGGAGTCTTCTTGCCGAGATCGGCCGCCCGCGACCGGTCGGCAGAAGTGGAGGAACAGATGGCCGACTTCGAGGTGCGAGAATTACACCCGGCGTTCGGAGCCGAGATCGTTGGCTTCGAGCCGCAGATGCCGCTCGACGATCGGACGCTCGGGCGGCTTCGTGAGGTGTTCGACCAGCGCGGTGTGCTTGTCTTCCGTGACCTCGATATTGACGAGGACTACCAGCGCTACCTCGTATTCAGCTTGATCGGTGAGGAGGCACCGGTGGAGAGACCGGAGCGTGTGCGCCGCTCGGGTCCCATGTTGGTGTCGAACAAGGCGGAAGGCGGTGCCGCCCCCTACGGGCGGCTGCTCTACCACTGCGACACCATGTGGGCCGAAAGCCCGCAACCGGTCATCTCCCTTTACGGCGTCACCGTCGCCGGGCCGTCCGCGCCGACGATGTTCGTGAGCATGGGGCAGGGGTGGGAAGCGTTGCCCGACCAGCTGCGTTCCCGAGTCGAGGACCTTCAGGCCCGCCACGGTCAGCTGGAGGGTGGATATCCCAACCGCGGAGGCGACGAGGACGTGCAGGACGGATACTTCGAGCAGTCGCGCTCAACCGTGACTCCCATCGGCCGTGCCCACCCGCGCACGGGCCGGACGATGCTGTACGTCTCCCAGCAGTGCACGATTGAGGTTCTCGATCTCTCCCACGACGAGAACGAGGAGCTGCTCGAGGAGCTGTTCGAGCAGCTCTATGCGGACGAGCGGGTACTTCGACACGATTGGCGCGAGGGTGACCTCGTCGTGTGGGACAACCAGGCCGTCCAGCATGCTCGAGGCATCGTTGACCTTGAAGGCCCCGAGCGGACGCTTCGGAAGGTCTTCGGTCCCATGACGCTCACCGAAGCTGAGCGCAGCCAGATCCCGACGTTCAGCAAGGTCGCCCAGGGCTGAGGCTCGTGTCGACGCCCGGGGTTTGACCTATGGGTCACCGACACTTCCGATTCGGGCCCCGATCGAGCGGCCGTCTGAGCGAACGACGATGAGCGACTTGGTGCACCGACCGGCCACCCGGTCCGGCAACACGTGGCTGTCAGAGAAGTAGCGCTCCATCTCCGCAGCCGAATGCATGGTCGTGCTCATTGCAGAGGGAGCACCCGGAAATTGCCTGCTACTCGGTACTACGACGAAACCATCGCAGACGCCTGGTGCGCCCCGTGGGATTTGAACCCACAACCTGCGGATTAAGAGTCCGTTGCTCTGCCGTTGAGCTAGAGGCGCATGGGAGAGTGTAGGCGAGACCGCGTGGCGGATCTGCCGAATCGCGCACGCCGAATCATGCGCCTGGAGGGGCCGTCCCGATATCGCCGGTCCGCGGCCTCGCCGCGGACCGGCGACCCCCCGGGACACCACGCTCTTCCCTGGCAACGGTGCGGCGCCGAAGGTAGCACACCGCATGGAGAAATGAGATTGGCCTTCGATACGCTTCGGCGCCTGGCGGCCACAGACCGGCGCCAACAACATCCCAATGGACTCGCTGGTCAGGGACGTGCAAGGAGGACGATGAGACCGGGTGAAGAGTTGATCGATCTCCTCGGCCTCGTCCCTCACCCCGAGGGTGGCTGGTACCGGCGTACCTGGGAAGCCCCCGCTGGCGACGCAGAACGGTCGGCGGGTAGTGCGATCTACTATTTGCTCCTCGAAGGTCAGATTTCTGCACCCCACAGAATCGATGCCACCGAATTGTGGCACTTCTACGCCGGGGACCCTCTCGAGCTGACGCGAGAGTACGACGATGGAAGGCGGATGGTCGACATTCTCGGGCCTGACGTCACCGCCGGCCAGGTACCCCAGGTCGTCGTCGATGCCTGGGTGTGGCAGTCGGCGCGCCCGTTGGGGCGTTTCACCCTGGTCGGAGCCACGGTCACTCCGGCCTTCACCTTCGGTGGCTTCGAGCTCCGCCACGAGAAGTGATTCCGTGGCTGCGCGCTCGGCCTTCTGCTAGGCAGAATGGGCTCATCTGACGCATACGAGGAGGCAGTATGACCGAGAGCCAGGAGCAGGGTCTGTCGGCGTTGCTCACCGAGACCCGTACCTTCCCTCCTCCCAACGACTTTGCCCGCGACGCGAATGCACAGCCAGGCATTTATGTCGAAGCCCAGGCCGACCCATTGAAGTTCTGGGAATTACAGGCTTCCCGGCTCACGTGGGCGGAACCATGGTCGCAAGTTCTCGATTGGCAGTCGCCGTTTGCCAGATGGTTCGTCGGTGGGAGGCTCAACGTTGCCGTCAACTGCGTGGACCGGCACGTGGCGTCGGGTCTGGGCAATCGGGTCGCCTTCCACTGGGAGGGTGAACCCGGCGACACACGCACGATCACATATTCCGACCTCTTGTCTGAGGTGAGCAGAGCCGCGCACGCCCTGACGGAGCTCGGAGTGCAGCCGGGCGACAAGGTCGCCATCTACCTGCCGATGATCCCCGAAGCGGTCGTGGCGATGCTGGCGTGCGCACGTCTCGGGGCACCTCACACGGTCGTCTTCGGCGGGTTCTCCTCCGATTCGCTCCGCAGTCGAATTCTCGACTGTGACGCGCAAATCGTGATCACCGCCGACGGGGGCTATCGGCGGGGGGCGCCGAGCTCCCTCAAGCCGGCAGTGGACGAAGCACTGAGTCAGTGCCCCGACGTCCGCCACGTGCTCGTGGTGCGGCGCACCGGTCAGGATGTCGATTGGTCTGAGGGACGTGACGTCTGGTGGCATGAGATCGTCGATCGCCAACCGAGCGTCCACGAGGCACAGTCGTTCGATGCCGAACACCCCCTCTACATCATGTACACCAGCGGGACTACGGCCAAGCCCAAGGGGATTCTGCACACGAGCGGTGGTTACCTCACTCACGTCTCGGCGACCCACCGCCTCGTTTTCGACCTCAAGCCCGAGCGCGACGTGTTCTGGACCGCCGCCGACATCGGCTGGGTGACGGGTCACAGCTACATCGTGTACGGACCTCTGGCCAACGGTGCGACGTCGGTCATGTACGAGGGCACGCCCGACACTCCGGCCCGCGATCGCTGGTGGCAGATCGTGGAGCGCTACAAGGTCAACATCCTCTATACGGCACCCACCACGATCCGAACCTTCATGAAGTGGGGGGAGGATCTCCCGGCCGCGCACGATCTTTCCTCGCTGCGACTGCTCGGCTCGGTGGGTGAGCCAATCAACCCCGAGGCGTGGATCTGGTACCGCACCCATATAGGAGGAGGGTGCTGCCCGATCGTCGACACCTGGTGGCAGACCGAGACTGGAGGCATCTTGATCACTCCGCTGCCGGGAATCACGGCGACGAAGCCGGGTGCTGCGATGACGCCGTTTCCGGGTGTCTCCGCAGACGTGATCGACAACGAGGGACATCCCGTGGGCAAGGGCGAGGGCGGGTATCTCGTCATCACAGAGCCGTGGCCCGGCATGCTGCGCGGCATCTACGGCGACGACGAACGGTACCGGGAGACCTACTGGTCGCGCTTTCCTGGTCGCTACTTCGCCGGCGACGGCGCCAAGCGGGACCACGATGGCGACCTGTGGCTCCTCGGTCGCGTCGACGACGTCATGAACGTCTCCGGCCACCGGATCTCGACCACCGAGGTCGAGCATGCCCTGGTCAGCCACCCAGCGGTGGCGGAAGCAGCAGTCGTCGGTGCCGATGACGCCACGACCGGCCAGGCCATCGTGGCCTTCGTCACCGTCAAAGGATCGGAGGAAGCCGAAGGTGAGGCAGGTCAGCGCCTGGTCGGCGAGTTGCGAAACCACGTGGCGCGCGAGATCGGGCCCATTGCGAAGCCTCGTCAGATCTTGCTGACGCCGGAACTGCCCAAGACGCGCAGTGGCAAGATCATGCGCCGCCTGCTCCGCGACGTTGCCGACGATCGGCCGCTCGGAGACGTCACGACGTTGCTCGACCCGACCATCGTCAACTCCATTCGGGATCACATGAGCGAAGCCGGCGGCGAAAAAGAGTAGGTGGGAGCATCGCCAACCTTGAGCTGAACCCCGGGCATCTCCAATGTGACGCGCATATGAACTTTGCCGGGATGGTTCGGGTGGCGCGCCAAAGACTGGGTGATGCTTCGTATAATGGAGCGATCATGACCGAGCGCAGGGTATCGATGGCTGGGCCGGGGACCCACTGTCAACAGGGAGGTAACTCCCTGGGCACGGCGCGCGCGGCCATGTCCGAGGTACAGATCTGCGGGATCCCCAAGCGGCAGTCGCGAGGAGTGGACCCGACGCCATAGAAGGGACGCACAGTCCCGGGCGTCGAGGAGCCGCTTCCTTCAAGGGAGGCGGCTCTTTTGCATCCCAGGGCGCGTCGGGGCGAGCTGGGGGGTCCGCCGATGCAGCCCAGTCGGAGCGCGCGGCATCGAGATCTGATGGGAGGGTGGCAGGACATGGACGGACGTAGGTAGAGGTCGGAAAGAACCAGTCAATGCAGGACATCACACATCCACAAAGGGGTACCGCCATGGCGATGCAGCTCTGCCGACGCTGCGGGTTTCACCCTGTCTCACCTCGGATCGCGGGATATTGCTCGTGGGACTGCCACGACGCCGACGACGAAGAGGAGAGCGAGGAGGACGAGGGCGGGGAGCAGGCGGCATAACCTGCCCCAGGTCCGCAGTGGCGGATTCGGGTACATGGATCGTTCAGGCCGCCGCCTCCGCCGGCAAGACCGGGGCGTCGAGCGCGGTCGGTTCGTCGCCCGGCTCCCGGTTCTCCGGGGGTGACCTGAGATGCGCACCATTGCGCGCCAGCGACGAGTGCAAGGACGGGGGAGGCGATGGCCCCTCCGTCCCCGCAGAACCTGGGAATTGGCTCGATGGACCTGGGAGACAGGTGAGCGGTTGACAGGAGTCACGTATGCCGTTCGTGGAAGAGTGAGGGCGCATGACGTTCGACATGGAAGCCACCTTCGGGGACGACTACCTGTACTTCTACGAGGAGTCGATCGACGACCAACGTTCGGACGCCGATTCCGCTGAGATCCTCTCCATCTTGGAGCTCCCACCGGGGTCGCAGATCCTCGACGCCCCCTGTGGCCACGGCCGGATTGCTCTCCGCCTCGCCGCCGCGGGCATGGTGGTGACGGGGGTCGATCTCACCGTGGGGTATATCGACATGGCACGCTCGGGCCCGGCTCCGCCGAACGGCACGGTGAGGTACGTCGTTGGCGATATCCGCCATCTCCCTGTCGACGGCCCGTTCGATGCAGTGGTGTGTTGGTTGAATTCCTTCGGCTACTACGACGACGCCGACTGCCACCGCGTCCTGAGGGAGTTCCACCGAGTGCTCCGTCCGGGTGGGACGGTGGCGATCGACGCGATGCACCATGACGGGGGAGTCCGCCATTTTACGCCTGCGCCGGACGCGGTCGTTGTCCAGCGGGGCGACGACACGATGGTCGAGTTGTCGACCTTCGACCCACTCCGGGGCCGGATGCTCATTGAGCGGACCGTCCATCGTCACGGCACGGTTCGCCGAGCCTCCTACTTCGTGCGCCTCCCGACTCCACCTGAATGGACGGTCTGGCTCGAGGCCGCCGGGTTTCGAGAGGTACGGTTCCTCGCCGGTGGCGGCGGTCCGTTGGAACTCGACAGCTGGGAGATCGTCGTGGTCGCGACCGCGTGATCGGAGACGGTCAGCGCTGCAGCGCCTTCGTCTCGAGGAATTCCTCGAGCCCGAAACGTCCCCGCTCACGCCCGAATCCCGATTGCTTGTACCCACCGAAGGGCGCCACGGGGTTGAAACGTCCGCCATTGATGTCGACCTGTCCGGTTCGCAGGCGCCGGGCCACCGCCTCGGCCCGTCGCGGATCGGTGCTCGAGACGGCACCCGACAGTCCGTAGGGTGTGCCGTTTGCGATCTCGACGGCCTCGTCCTCGGTGTCGTAGGGGATGATCACGAGCACGGGGCCGAAGATCTCCTCTTGGGCGATCGTCATGTCGGGGGTGACATCGGAGAAGACGGTGGGCTGGACGTAGAAACCCCGGTCGAGACCGTCCGGCGGCTCGGCCCCACCGACCAGCAGACGGGCACCTTCCTGAACTCCCGTCGCGATGTATCGGCGGACTCGTTCACGTTGGACGTCTGAGACGAGCGGTCCGATGAGCGTGCCTTCCGCGAATGGGTCTCCGGGAGTGAATTTGTCCATCGCGTCCAGAGTGAGTGCCTCGACATCGGCCAGCTTGTCTCGCGGCACGAGCAACCGCGTGAGGGCAGAACACGTCTGTCCGGAATTGAGGTAGCACCCGAAGAGGCCTGCAGGTACTGCCTTGGCGAAGTCGGCATCGTCGAGCAGGATGTTGGCCGACTTACCGCCGAGCTCGAGCGCGACCCGCTTGAGGCTCGTTGCGGCAAGCTCCATCACCCGTCGCCCGGCCCTCGTGGAGCCGGTGAACGACACCATGTCAACGTCGCGATGTGATGCGATGGCCTCGCCGACAACGGGGCCGATCCCGCTCACCAGGTTGAACACCCCGGGCGGAAGCCCGATCTCGTCAATCACCTCGGCCAGGACAAAGGCGTTGACCGGTGCCACCTCACTGGGCTTGAGCACCACCGTGCAGCCGGCCGCCAGAGCCGGGGCCACTTTGAGCACCGCCTGGTACAGCGGATAGTTCCACGGGGTGATGGCTCCGACGACCCCCACGGGCTCGCGCACCACCAGGGAGTTCCCGACCTCCTCCTCCCACTGGGTCGTCCCCATGGCATCTGCGGCCTCGGTCCAGGCGCGGACAGCGAGCCCGACCTGGATCCCTCCCGAGAAGGTCATCGGCATACCGACCTCGTGAGAGATGATCTGGGCCAGCTCGTCGGTGCGCGCTTCGAGCGCCTCGCCGATGCGTCGCAGCAGCTTGTTCCGCTCGTCGCGCGCAGTGGCCGCCCAGTTCGGGAACGCGGCAGCGGCTGCGGCAACCGCTCGGTCGACGTCCTCGGCGTTTCCCTCGGGGATGGTGGCGAACACTTCTTCGGTGGCCGAGTCGACGACCTCCAGGGTCCCCGCCCCTGTGGACGGGATCCAGGACCCGTCGATGTAGATGCTGTCGCGCACGAGCATGGCGTCCTCCTTCGAAGCCGGTGATGCCACCCTATCGGCGGCAGTTCGGGACCGAAGGATGGCTAGTGTCGCCCTCGTGACCTTCCTATGAGCCCCGACCTCGACGACGATCTTGCGGGAGCGCTGTCCCGATTAGGCACCGCCACCCTGGGTGAGTCGGGAGCCCGGGTCGCCCACCCGAGACTGCGTCCGATCTGGGCCGGTGCGACGGTCTGCGCCCCGGCCTGCCCGGTCCGGTGCACGCCGGGCGACAACCTGGCGTTGCACGTCGCCGTCACGAGGGCACCGCGTGGGAGCGCTCTCGTGGCCGACGTCGGGGGCCTGGCCGAGCGTGGCTACTGGGGCGAGGTCCTGACGACCGCAGCGGAAGCGACCGGACTGGCCGGGCTCGTGATCGACGGCGGGGTGCGCGATGTGGCAGCGCTCGAGGTGCACCGGTTCGCCGTGTTCGCCACCGTGGTCGCTCTGGCGGGCGCCACCAAGGACAAGGCCGGAGCCGTGGGCCGTCCGGTGACTGTCGGCGGCGTGTCGGTGGAAGAGGGCGACTGGGTCGTCGGGGATGTGGACGGGGTCGTCTTCGTGGCGGCCGCCGAGGTCGGAGCAGTGCGGGACGCGGCACAGGCGCGGGCTGCCGGGGAGATGGCCATGTTCGAGGCGCTGCGATCCGGAGTCACGACGCTTGACCTCCTGGAACTGGACCCGACGCTCGTCGACGGCGATCCTCGTTCCCCATGACATCGCGTCATCCCCCAGGCACACCGGCCCGGTGGGAGGTCGCCGGAGAGTAATTAGTAAGGCTGAACTTATTAGTCTAGACTTACTACATGATCCGAGAAAAGGTGACACGGGGGGGACCGCCGGTCGACGAGATTGCTGGGGCGATCCAGGTGAGCGTCCGGCTGCTCGTGCAGCGGCTGCGACAGTTGCCGGCGGTCGAGCGAGACATCACGTCGTCGGAGATCTCGGCTCTGGCCCGCCTCGACCGCGTCGGGCCGGCCTCGGCGTCGGAGTTGGCCAAGCTGGAGCGCATCAGCCCGCAGTCGGTGGGGGCAACCGTGGCGTCGCTCGAAACCCGTGGGCTGATCCGGCGTCACCCTGATCCCGAGGACGGCCGGCGAGCGATCATCTCCCTTACCACCGAGGGCCAGGGACTTCTGCGACGCCATCGACGGGCACGCAGTGAGCTCGTGTCGAGGGCGCTGGCCGACGGCTTCAGTCAGTCCGAGCTCGAGCAGCTGATGGCGGCGGCCCCGCTCATCGAGCGGTTGGCCCACAGCATCTGATGCCGCTCGGCGTTCTCGGGCGCAATCCGCTCCATCGCAGATCCACGAGCTCCGAGGAACGTTCGGCGCTTCCGGACCGGAGCTACAAGCGGGTCGTGCTGGCCAACACGACGGCATCGTCGTTCATGGCGACCCTCGATGGTTCGATCGTGCTCATCGCGCTGCCGGCCATCTTCCGTGGTATTCATCTCGACCCGCTGGCCCCCGGCAACATCACCTATCTCCTGTGGATGATCATGGGGTACCGGCTGGTTCTGGCTGTCTTCGTCGTCGGCCTGGGCCGTCTCGGGGACATGTACGGCCGTGTGCGCATCTACAACGCAGGCTTCGCCGTGTTCACGTTCGCCTCGATCCTGCTGTCCTTCGACCCACTGATCGGTTCTGCGGCGGCGATGTGGCTGATCGGGTGGCGGTTCCTCCAGGCCATCGGCGGCTCCATGCTCATGGCCAACTCGACGGCGATCCTGACCGACGCATTCCCGGCCGACGAGCGGGGCTTCGCACTGGGGGTCAACCAAGTGGCCGGGATGTCGGGCCAGTTCATCGGACTTGTGGCCGGTGGACTGCTCGCCGTGTGGGACTGGCGTGCCGTGTTCTGGATCAACGTCCCGGTCGGCATCTACGGAACCTGGTGGTCCTATCACCGCCTGCGCGAGAGGAGCCAGCCCACGGGTGGTCGGATGGACTGGTGGGGCAATGCATCGTTCGCCGTCGGACTCGGCGCGCTCCTTGTGGCCATCACGATCGGGATCCAGCCATACCACGGCCAAGCCATGGGCTGGTCCAACCCCGAGGTGGTGGCGCTCTTCGCCGGCGGGTTCGCCCTCCTGGCGGCGTTCGTGGCGATCGAGCACCGGGTGGTGGATCCAATGTTCGACCTCACGCTGTTCCGCATCAGGGCCTTCACGGCGGGAAACGTGGCCAGCTTCGCGGCGCGACTCGGCCAGGGGGGACTGCAGTTCATGCTCGTGATCTGGCTCCAGGGCATCTGGCTGCCGTTGCATGGCTACAATTTCTCCGACACTCCTCTTTGGGCCGGAGTCTTCTTGCTCCCGCTCACCACCGGATTCCTGGTGGCTGGTCCTCTCTCGGGCTACCTGTCGGATCGTTTCGGGGCTCGGGGACTAGCCACGGCGGGAATGTTGGTGTACGGAACGAGCTTCCTTCTTCTCCTGACCCTCCCGGCCGACTTCAACTATGCAGAATTCGCCGTGATCATCGGTCTCAACGGCGCCGGCATAGGAATGTTCAGTGCACCCAACACCTCCGCCGTCATGAGCAGCGTGCCTGCGCATCAGCGCGGGATGGCGTCGGGCATGCGATCCACATTCCAGAACTCAGGGACGGCGCTGGCCATCGGGGTGTTCTTCTCGTTGATGATCGCCGGTCTGGCCGGAAGCCTCCCACCCGCGCTGAGGCACGGCCTGGAGCACCAAGGCGTGTCACACGCCGTGGCCCAGCACGTGGCCTCGCTCCCACCGGTGGCATCCCTGTTCGCCGCCGTCCTCGGGATGAACCCGGTGCAGCAACTCTTGGCGGGCGCCCACGCTCTGGGCTCGCTCCCGGCGGCGGCCCAGCACGTGCTGACCGGACGCACGTTCTTCCCCGAGCTCATCTCGGGGCCCTTTGAACACGGACTGACGATCGTTTTTGGAGTCTCGGCGGCATTGGCCTTTATGTCGGCCATCGCCTCGTCCGCCCGGGGTCCTCGGGAGGAGCCCGACGAGGGACCTGCCACAGAGTCCGACCCCGTTCCGGTCGGGGCCGGCGTGGGGAGTGACACACTAGAGACATGAGCGACGAGCCCAGCGAGACGGATGCATCTGCCGACGGTGGAGAGGAGCGCATTGAAGCGCAGCGCACCATTCCCGCTGAACCGACGCAGGTGTTCGCCATTCTGTGTGACCCCCAGGGCCACGTGACCATTGACGCATCGGGCATGTTGATGGACGCCACCGGCGACCCCGCGGCCCAGACGGGCGACCAGTTCGTCGTGCACATGGACCGCCAGGCGCTCAACGATTATCCGATCGGCCGCTATGACGTCACCGTGACGATCACGGCATTCGACCGCGACCGAGAGGTGGCATGGACGGTGGCGAGTCAGGGACCCTCCCTCGGCCACGTCTACGGCTACACGCTCGAGCCGGTGGAGGAGGGCACCCTGGTCACCTCGTATTACGACTGGTCGGGTGCCCAACAGGACATGAAGGACCTCGGGATCTTCCCGGTCATCTCGGAGACCGGCCTGCGGGCCACGCTGGGCATCTTGGAGCGCACCCTGGCGCGCTCGTCGGCGTCCTGAACGTTCTGCCCGTCAAGAAGCGACTGATCGGAGGGCCACCATTCCGACCACGGGCCGGTTCAGCGGAAGATCGCCCGCGGAGCCGAAGAACGGGGCGTCCCCGAAGCTGAAGATCCCCCCGTCCCGGGCCACCATCCAGTAGCCCCCTCCGTCCGCGGTGTGGTCGATTCCCGTCACTGGTGCGTTGAGCGGCTCGCCACCGGTCGACCCGTAGTACCCCACGTCGCCGAAGCTGAAGATGCCGCCATCGGAGGCGACCAGCCAGTATCCCGCTCCGCCAGGGGCCGCGGTCATCCCCACGACGGGCCTTTGCAACGGCAGGCCGCCGGTCGACCCGTGGAACACGGCGTCGCCAAAGGCGAAGATGCCACCGTCGGACGCGACGAGCCAGTAGCCCCTGCCGTCGGTGGTCGACGCCAGGCCGACGATGGGCTTGTCCAGTCGGGTGCTGCCCGTCGACCCATAGAAGCCAGCGTCGCCGAAAGCGAAGACGCCCCCGTCGGACGCCACCAGCCAGTACCCGGATCCATCAGGAGTCGGGGACATGGCGACGATCGGCGCCTTGAGTCGGGTGTTGCCCGTCGAGCCGTAGAACACTGCGTCGCCGAAGGCGAAGATCCCGCCATCCGATCCCACCAGCCAGTAGCCCCCGCCGTCGGGCGTGGCGGCCATGGTCACGATCGGAGCGTTCAGGTGGAGACTCCCTGTCGATCCGAAGAACCGGGCTCCGCCGTAGTTGAAGATCCCACCGTCACTGGCCACCTCCCAGTAGCCCGGAGCGGCGATCGGTCCGATGGTGACCGAGAGGGTGGCGCTGTTGCTCAGGTGGTTCGAGTCGGTGACGGTGAAGGTGGACTGGTAGCGCCCTGGGACCGTGGGGATCCCGCTCATCGTGCCGTCCGGAGCGAGTTGGAGTCCGGGTGGAAGTCGGCCGGCCGTCACGGACCAGGTGTAGGGAGCGAGACCGTTCGATCCGACGAGTGCGACCCGGTAGGGCAGCCCGACGGTCCCGAGAGGCAGACTGCTGCTGACGACGTCGGGTGGCGCGGAATAGGTGGCGATCATCGCTCCACCGTTCGATCCTGTGCCCGAAGCGATGCAATTGGCAGAACTGGCGCATGACACGCTGAGGAGAGCTGCTCCGGCGAACGATGCCTGCGTCGTCCATGTCGTTCCTCCATCCGAGGTGGTGAGAACGTCCGAGGAAGCGACAGCGGTGCACGACGACGTGCTGATGCATTGCACCGACCCGACGGCCGAGCCGGTCGGCGACCCCTGGTCGTGCCAGGTGGCACCACCATCGGTCGTCGTCACGACGTGGGTACCCACGGCCGTGCAGGTCGTCGTGGTCGCGCACGAGATGCCACTGATCGATACGCCGGATGGGGCCGCCTGGGGATTCCAGGTCGCGCCCCGTTGATGGTGTGGAGGATGGCCGCTCCGGGGCCACCCGAAGAGACACCCACGGCCGTGCAGTTCTCGCTGTCGGCGCACGAGATCCCCGTGAAGTTCGCCACGACGGCGGGGATGGCCTCAAGATTCCAGACGGATCCGCCGCTTGTCGTGACGAGAATGCTCGGTGAGGTGCTGCCGAAGTCGCTCACCGCCTGGCAGGTCGACGTCGTGACGCACGAGATTCCCGTGAGGATGCCGACCCCGCTCGGCACGGCCTCTGGCGTCCAGGTGGCTCCGCCGTTCGTCGTTCCGACGATGCTCGGGTTACCGAAGATGCCGAATCCGACCGCGGTGCAGTCCGACGTACTGGGGCAGGAGACTGCGTTGAGGCCGCTCACTCCCGGCGGCAGGGACTCGGCCGTCCACGTGTACCCCGCATCGAACGAGGCCAGGATCGTGTCGACGCCGGCTGCGAAGCAATCGGCGGTGCTCGGGCACGACACCGAGTTGATCCGACTCGCACCCACGGGCGGACTCTGCGACGTCCAGGACAGTCCACCCGTAGTGGTCGTCATGACCGTGGCACCAGCGCCGGTGTTGCCGCTGTCGCCCACGGCCACGCAGTCGGTGGCGTTCGAGCAGGAGATGCCGGTGAGGTCGACCGCATTGGACGGGGCCGTCTGGGGAGACCAAGTCGAACCGCTGTTCGAGGTGCCGACGACGTATGGCGTGGAGTTGAGGTTCGTGCCGACTGCAATACACGTGGTTTCGATCGGACAAGACGACATGATCTAGCCGCTTGCCAACCGGAATGGGATCTAGTATGCGCACCAAGTCGTACAGACCATCGGTGGTGCTAGGAGGTCGTTGCACCGCCACCGCTTGGCGACTGCCATAGCGACGTGCATGACTGTTCCGCTGTAGCACGAGATCGAACTGAATCGAGGTCACTAGACGGCTGGTCGAGAATCGTCCAATGCTGCTTTGTGTCTCACCAATAGATCGATGGCTTGCTTCGCGACCTCTCCGACGCAACAGCATGTGATGGCATTGGGGCACGCAACGTCCGATGAGTGACGTCTGTATTGTTCGGCGGAGTTTGTGAGACCCACGTGCTCCCGTCAGACGTATGCACGATGGCCACACCACCGACGGCCGTGCACTCGTCGATCGTGAAGCAAGAGATCGACTGAGTCGGGAATCCAGCGTCCTGCACGGTCCAGCTCGAGCCACCGTCCGTCGACTTCATGATTCCCGAGCCGCCGCCGGCGTAGCAGATCGAAGCTGACGGGCAGGAGATCGCCGAAAGTGAGGTGACACCGGTGGGAGGCGTCGAGGGAGACCAGGTCGCCCCGCCGTCGTTCGACTCAATGATGGATGCAATCTGACTCCCGTCGTCACCCACGGCGACGCACGTCGTGGAGCCGGCCGATGAGCTCGGAGCGCACGAGACCGCTCGAACGTTGGTCAACGGAGCCGAGCTGTCCGTCGTCACCCACTGGGGTGTGACGGCCGAGGCCGGTGCTCCGGCGCCGAGGTCACCTGTCAGTGAGTACACACCGAGGGTCGAGGCCGCCGTCAGGACGGCCAGGATGATTGCCTTGACCGCGCGCACGGTCACCTCCATCCGACATTGGAGTCGCCACTCCGCCTAGGGATCGATGGTAGCCGAGTCGTCCCTTCTGGTCATAGGGGTTGCTCGTTTGTTGAGAGTGGTCGTATGCGAGAGGTCGCATACGGGAGGGCCATACCCGCTGGGGAAGCAGCCCTTCAGCCGTCCGCGCTTGTCAATCGCACCACGTTGGGCGGTGTCCGACCGGCCAACACGTCGCAGACACCCTGGCTGGCCAACCGGGCCATGCGTGTACGGGTCTCCACGGTGGCGCTGCCGATATGGGGGAGCAGGGTCGTCCTTGGAGCGGCGAGCAGGCGGGGGTTGATCGCCGGCTCGCCGTCGTACACATCGAGGCCCGCCGCGAAGATGGTGCCGGCCTCCAAGGCGTCGGCCAGGGCGTCCTCGTCGACCACGGCACCCCGGGAAGTGTTGACCAGGACGGACGTCGGCTTCATCATGGCCAACTCGCCGCGACCCAGAAGGTGCCGGGTTGCTTCCGACAAGGGGACGTGCAGGCTCACGATGTCGGATCGGCGCAGGAGCTCGGAAAGGGTTGGGACGAACCCGTCCACGCCGGTGGCGCGCCGGGTCGTGTGGAGCACGTGCATGTCGAAGCCCCTGGCGCGCTGGGCAACCGCCTGAGCGATCCGGCCGAATCCGACCAGGCCGAGTGTCGCGCCGTGCACGTCCCGGGCCAGGTGCGTACCGAACCCCCACCCCTCCCACCGACCCTCCCGAAGATCGGCCTCTGCTGCGGAGGCCTGCCGGGTGGCTGCCAGAATCAAGAGGAATGCGAGGTCGGCGGTCGTTTCGGTCAGCACTCCCGGGGTGTTGCACACCGTGACGCCCAGAGCGCTGGCAGCGGCAACGTCAATGTTGTCGTAGCCCACTGCGGCGTTGGCGACCACCCGGAGACGCCCGGAGTGACCCGCACGCAGGATGGCGGCATCCATGCGGTCGGTGAGGTGGCAGACGATCCCGTCGAACTCGGGTGCCAGTCGGCGCAACCCGTCGCTGGTCAGAGGCATGTCGTCGTCGAGCACCTCGACTTCGTGTCCGGCCTCGCAGAGCGGATCCGTCCCACCCTCAATGAGCGGTCGCGTGATCAGGACGCGGGCCACATCACCCATGACGTTCCTGGTCGGAGGCCCTCCCAGTACAGTGGCGTGGATCCGGGGGTACGACGGATGATCTGGGGGCGGAATGCCATTGAGACGCGGCTGCAGGGTGGGCTTGGCCAGGGCGTTCGCAGGCGTGATGGTCCTCGGGACCGTGCTCGCGGGACCCGTACCGATCCTTGGCTGGTCGGGCGATGCCGGAGCCGCACTCCGGCAGACAACGACGTCTGCACCGGGCGTGTCCGCGCACTCCATCACCGTCGGGACGATCTCGACGCAGACGGGGACACTGGCCGCGAACTTCTCTTCCCTGATCTACGGCGAACGGGCCTACTTCAACTACGTGAACGCACGTGGCGGTGTCAACGGTCGCAGGATCGACTACCGGTACGCGCTCGATGATGGCGGGAATCCCACCAGCTTCAACCAGTTGGCCAACACGCTCATCAACCAGGACCACGTTTTCGCCGTGACCGGTGTCGCCACTGCCTTCTTCTCTCCGAACCTCTTCCTCGAGGCGGGGATGCCCACCTACGGATACGACGTCACGGGGAACTGGGCCGACCAGCCCAACCTCTTCGCCGCTGGCGGCTCGGTGCAGTTCTATCCCTCGAGCGGCCTGTATGCCAGCTATGTCGCTCGCAAGTCCCGTTCCCACTCGGTCGCCATCCTTGCCTACGGGGTGCCGGCCTCGTCCGATGCGTGCCAGGCGTCCCAGAACGCGCTCAAGGCAGCCGGAATTGGTGTGAGCTACATCGACCTCAACGTCCCGTATCCCGGTTCCACCGTGGCCACCGATGTCGAGCGGATCAAGCGGGCCGGCTCCACCATGGTCGTGAGCTGCATGGACGTGAAGGGGAACCTGACTCTGGCCCGGGCCATTGAGCAGTACGGGCTCAAGGTCACCCAGCTCTGGTACAGCGGGGACGACCAGTCGACCCTGGACCAGAACCAGAGCCTGATGCAGCACGTGTACTTCTCGACCAATCATGTGCCCTTCACCGCGTCGACGTCGCTGTACCCTGGACTCAAGCTGTACCTCACTCAGATGAAGAAGTACGAGCCCAATTATGTCAACGACGAGATCGCCATCGAGGGGTGGGAGTCCGCCGCCCTGTTCGTGCAGGGGGTCAAGCTGGCGGGGAACGATCTCACGCGGGAGAGCGTCATCCGCGCGGACAATTCGTTGAGCGCCTTCACGGCGGATGGGCTCAGCGCCCCGGTCCACTGGGATGGTGCGGCACACAGCGGCCACGCACCGCCGTACTGCACTGCGTACGTCGAGGCGGTGGGCGACCGCTACGTCCCCACCCTCAACACGGGGCGCAACGTCTTCAACTGCTTCGAATCGCTGAACCCCAAGAAGAATCCCGTCTTCCCGCTTCCTGCGGGCACCCCGTCCCCGACCTGAGCACGATCGGGACGGCGAGGCCAAGGACCGGAACGGGCGCCCGGACGGCGGGATGGAACAGTTCCTCGGATTCGCGCTTCCCGGCGTTCCCTACGGCTGCACCTACGCGCTGGTCGCCGTCTGCCTCGTCCTGACCTATCAGGCCACAGGCGTGTTCAATTTCGCCTTCGGCGCTCAGGCCTACGCCTCGGCGTTCGTGTTCGCCTACCTGACCCAGTACCGGGGGTGGACAGGATCCGGAGCCTTCGTCGTGTCGGTGGTGATCATGGGCCCGCTGCTCGGCTGGCTCTTCGACCGGTTGCTGTTCCGGCACATCGCCCCGGCGAATGTCACTGCAAAGCTCGTGTGCAGTCTCGCGCTCCTGGTGGGTATTCCGAGCATCCTGCCCGTCATCTTCGGCCCGCAGAATCTCGATGCCACAGCCACCGTGCTGCCGTTCTTCAACCCCAACGTCGTGTACTTCCGGATCCTGGGGAATCCCATCAACGGGGCGTACCTCTCGAGCGTCTCGGTCACCCTCGTCGTCCTGATCCTGCTCACGCTGCTCCTCCGCTCCACCGGTATCGGGTTGCAGATGCGCGCCGCGGTCGAGAGCCGGCGGCTGGCCCAGCTCGACGGCGTCAACAGCACTCGAGTCGAGGCGGTCGCGTGGATCCTCTCGGGATTCATGGCCAGCCTGGCCGGCGTGCTCTTCGCTCCGGTGTTCGGGCCCTTCACCTCCGAGGACTACGTGACCCTGACCGTCACGGCGATTGCCGCGGCCGCCTGGGCGTTGCTGCGCTCAATCCCCGTGGCCGCCGCCGTCGGCGTGGCCATCGGGGTGCTCACCACGGTGCTGCAGGGTTACATCGCACCCGGCAGCTTCTTCTACGGGGCGATCATCCCGTCGTTGCCCTTCTTGTTCCTGGTGGGGGCCCTGCTCCTGCTGCCGGGCATGCGGGAGCTCGATGACTCTCGGGACCCCCTGGCCACGGTCGACCCGCCACCTCCGCCCACGGCCGCCGCCGCGTGGTCGCCCGTGATGGACCGGATCATCCGGGTCTCGTGGTGGACACTCTTCGGGCTGTTCTGCCTTTCCATGCTCACCTGGATGCCGGTGACCTGGTCCAGGGTCTTCAACAACGGCCTCACGCTCTCGGTCGTGTTGCTCTCGGTGACGCTCATCACCGGGATGGCCGGTCAACTCTCCCTGTGCCAGGCCACCTTGGCCGGCGTCGGCGCCTTCACCGCGGCCCAGCTGGCAAACCATCTCGGCCTCAACTTGTTCGTGGGAGCCGTGTTCGGCGCGTTGCTGGCCGCAGCGGTCGCCGTCGTGCTGGCGCTGCTCTCTCTTCGCCTGCGCGGACTGGGCCTCGCGCTGATGACCCTGGCGGCCGCACTGCTCTTCGACGCCACGTTCTTCAACGAGGTCTCCTTCACCGGCGGGCCCCAGGGGGTGAGCCTGCACAGCCAGTGGCTGGGCACCACCGCCTTCTTCGCGTTCAACGGCCGTGCCATGTTCGTCCTGTCCCTCAGCGTCCTGGTCGTGACGGTGACGGTGGTGCTCCTCGTGCGGCGCGGAACGGTCGGGCGGAACCTGGCGGCCATGCGCGGCAGCGAGACGGCGACCGCAGGCCTGGGGGTGAACCCGTCGTGGCAGCGAGTCGTCGTCTTCGCGCTCTCGGGGGCCATCGCCGGCGTCGGCGGGTTGCTGCACAGCATTGAGCAACAGGTGGTGTCCCCAGCGGACTGGAACGCGGACTTCTCGCTCGTGCTCGTCGTGCTCGTGGTCACTACCGGTGTGACCACCGTGGAGGGTGCCATCCAGGCGGGCATCGGGTTCTTCGTCGTCGAGCAGCTGCTCAGCCAGCTTCCGTCGCGCCTCGGAGGTCCCAGCCTGACCGTCGCGCTGTTCGCGTTCGGCGCCCTCACATACGCCTCGCACCCCGAAGGTGTCGTGGAGTTCCAGAAGCGACGCTGGACCCAGCGCTTCGAGCGGATCTTCTTTCCTCCCGACGGCGGAGAGGACGAACTCCCGGCCGCGGTGACGGCCTCGGGCGCCAATGGCTGAGTCCCCGGCGCCTCTCCTGCGCCTGCACCGCGTCACCAAGTCGTTCGGCGGCGTCCAAGCCGTGCGCGCGGTGACCTTCGACGTGGGCGCGGGGGAGAGCGTCGGCCTCGTGGGCCCCAACGGCGCCGGCAAGACGACGCTCTTCGACTGCGTGTGCGGCCGGGTGCGGCCGGACTCGGGCGACATCACCTTCGAGGGCCGGTCGCTGTCGGGCCTTCCGACCTATCGGCGCGCCCGTCTCGGGATCGGGCGGACCTACCAGAAGGTGGAGGTGTTCACCGACATGTCGGTGCGCGACCACCTCATGGTGGCCGAGCGCGCCCGGCGAGGTGAGGCTCGCCTGTGGCGCGACCTGCTCAACCTCAGCAAGCCGACGGCCGACGAGACGGAGCGGGTCGACGCCACACTGGAGCTGGTCGGGATAGGCCATCTGGCCGACACCTCGGTCAACGCGCTGGGCCTCGGCAACTGCCGGCTGGTCGAACTGGCCCGGGCCCTGGCCGCCGAGCCCAGGATCCTGCTGGCAGACGAGCCGTCTTCGGGTCTTGACGTCGACGAGACGGCGGAGCTGGCCTCGGTGCTCCGCACGGTGCAGCGCGAGCGCGGGGCGGCGATCCTGCTGGTGGAGCACGACCTGGACATGGTGGCCGGCGCAGTCGACCGGGTCGTCGCCATGGATCTGGGGTCCGTGCTGGCCGAGGGCAGCTTCAGCGCGGTGATCGACGATCCCCGCGTCCGCGCCGCCTACTTCGGGCAGGTCGGCTCGCCGTGAGCGCGGTCCACGCGCACGCGGGGGCCCTCGATCCCGCCGGCGCCGACGTACTGTCGGTGCGCGACGTGAGCTCGGCCTACGGGCCTTATCGCGCGCTCTTCGACGTGTCGTTCCGGGTGCCCGATGGAGGCATCGTCGCCCTGGTCGGCTCCAACGGGGCGGGGAAGTCGACGGTGGCCCGGACCGTGACCGGCCTGGTCACGGCCACGACCGGTCGGGTGGTGTTCTCGGGACACGACATCACGCGGCTCCCGGCCTACAAGATCGCCCGCCTGGGCATGGCCCACGTGGTCGAGGGTCGCGGCGTGTTCGCCCGGCTCACGGTAGAGGAGAACCTGACGGTGGCCTTCCGCCAACGAGACCGCCAGGGTGTGCTGGCGCAGGATCTGGGCCGTGCCTACGAGGCCTTCCCCATCCTGGGGGAGCGGCGCCGTCAACGCGCCGGCACGCTCTCGGGTGGCGAGCAGAGGCTGCTCTCGTTGGCCAAGGTCCTCGTCGTCCCACCCACGCTCCTGGTGGCCGACGAGCTGTCGCTGGGTCTGGCCCCGGTGGCGGTCGAGCAGGTCTACGAGGGTCTCGAGGAGATCAACCGCAACGGCACGGCGCTGTTGGTGGTGGAACAACAGGTGCCCCGCGTGCTCGCGCTGGCCTCGTGGGCGGTCGTGCTCGATCACGGACGTGTGGCCTATGAGGGCGACCCCAGTGGCGCCGGCCGTGCGGTCGAGTCGATCACGTCCCGGCACGGGCAACGGTCTCGCCCTCCTGCGCGGCCAGGAGCGGGTGAATCTTTCGCGTGACGACGAGCCACTCGACGACGAACGTCAGTCCGGGAATGAGGCCGGCGGCGAACATCAGGAGGATCCAAGGGATGTGCAGGCGGGCCCTGAGCGCGAGGTAGCCCGCGGTGATCAGATACACGATGTAGAGGTAGCCGTGCCCGATGCCGAAGATGGCCAGCTCAGGTTTGAAGCCGCCGAGCCAGATGTGGAGTCCCGTGAAGAGGAAGAGGGGGATGATGAGCACGCCGACGATGTTGGCCATCAGCTGATAGCGGAAGAGGGCGCCCGGCAGACCCCGCGCCGTCAAGCGCTTCACTGCGGCCGCCGCACCACGACAGGGTCGCGGTGCCGCCACGTCTTGGGTCCGCTCGAGGCCAGCCTGGCCAGTCGGGCGTTGTACGCGGCCATCTCCGGATCGTCGTCGGCGGCAGGGGCCAGGGCAGTCGTGCTGGCGGCAGAGGCCGACCGAGCGGGTACCTCGGCGACCGATGCCGGCGGAGCGGGCGAGGCGGACGCTTGGCGGCGTAGGCCTTTGAGTCCTGCCTGGTCGTAGTCGGTGTGGATGAGCAGCCACCAGAAGGTCACGACCAAGATCCCGAACACGGGCCACATGACCGAGTAGAAATCGCTCAACAGGTTCCCGTCCTCGGCCCGGTTGACCTGCCACCATGCTGCGGCAGCGCAGCCGCAGGTGAGTACGACCGCCGATACGTGGAGGACGACGGCCCTCCCGGACAGCCACCGTGCACGCACCCGGGCCATGCTACCGGCCTCCCGTCCGAGGTCACCGGCGCTCATGCCGCCGACGCCCCCTCGCCGGCACCCTAACCTGGGGTGATGGCGGCGCTCTACGACCTCACGCGCCACGAGCTCGACGCGCTCTTGTCCGCAGAGCCGGGCTTCCGGCGGCGCCAGGTGTGGGACGGCCTGCACGTGCGGGTGCAACGTCCCGAGGAGATGACCGAGCTGCCCACCGCCTTGCGGCAGCAGCTCGGTGAGCTGCTGCCGCCGGCGCTCCGTGAGGTGTCGCGTCGTGATGCCGACCGCGGCCAGACCACCAAGTGGCTCTGGGCACTGGCCGACGGGGCCCGGGTCGAGACTGTGCTCATGGGCTACGCGGAGCGAGTCACGGTCTGTGTGTCCACCCAGGCCGGCTGTGCCATGGCGTGCCAGTTCTGCGCCACGGGGCAATCCGGTTTCGAGCGTCACCTCAGTGAAGGCGAGATCGTCGAGCAGGTGGTTGCGGCCATGCGGGCAGCCAAACCGCGGCGCCTGTCCAACGTCGTGTTCATGGGAATGGGGGAGCCGCTGGCCAACTACGACCGCGTCTGGCGTGCGATCGAGCGGCTCAACGGCGAGATGGGCCTCTCGGCGCGCCACCTGACCATTTCGACCGTCGGGGTCGTGCCGGGCATCCGCCGACTGTCCACCGAGCGCCTCCCGGTCAACCTGGCTGTCTCGCTGCACGCGGCCAACGATGCGTTGCGCGACGAGCTGGTCCCCCTCAATCGCCGCTATCCGTTGGAACTCCTGCACGGCGCGTGCAGCGACTACGTCGCGGCCAGTGGGCGGCGGCTCTCTCTGGAGTGGGCACTGATTGACGGGGTCAACGATCGACCCGGCGACGCAGTGGAGCTCTCCGCCTTCGCCCGCCCGCTCGGCGCGCACGTGAACCTCATCCCGCTCAATCCCACCCCCGGCTACGCCGTGGTCGGGTCGTCTCCGGAGCGGGTCCGCCGCTTCTGTGAGCAGCTCGTCTCGTTGGGAGTCAACGCCACCGTGCGGGTCACCCGCGGGGCGCAGATCGATGCTGCATGCGGTCAGCTGGCCGCCGCCGCAGGTCGTTAGCACCACGGTGCGGACGGGGCGGTCTGGAGCGGGGCGGTCTGGAGCGGGGCGGCCGACGTGGCCGTCCATGGCCCTCGTCGTGGGAGCTCTGGTCGTCGTGACCAAGCTGGCCGTCTCGAAGCGGGCGCACGACGCGGCGAGGGACCTGGTGGGTGAGGCCCTTCCGCCGCGTGAGGTCTTTCAGGGTCTGTTGGTCCTGACGCTGGCGGGCCACTGCGTGGAGGCTCTGCTGGCCGGCCGCATGGCGCGACGTCGGAATCTGCCGGTCGGGGCGTGGCGCCGCCGAACCCTCGTGATGGGGCTTCCCTCCCTGGTTGCATTGCGCCGCAGTGGCCGGCCCGGTTGACGCCGCCGAGGACTGCGCAAGTCGGGAGGGGCGCCGCGGGCTGAAGGTTGGTGCTGCATCGAGCGTCTGCCTACGATTCGGGGCGTATGACGGTGTCGCCGTGAGTGCGCACTCGGCTCAGCGCCAGTCGGGGCCCCGTGGCTCGCTCGGCCCGCCACGACCGGGCCGCCGGATGGCCCGCTTCAACCGGGCGGTGTCGAACAGGGTGACGCTCCACCTGGCCGGGTTCCTCCCCGGGTTCGGCATCGTGATCCACGTGGGCCGCCGAACGCGGACCGTGTACCGCACGCCGGTCAACGTGTTTCGCACCAAGGACGGTTACCGGATCGCGCTGACCTACGGACGGGAGGCGGACTGGGTCAAGAATGCGCTCTCTCACGGCGCGGTGCGCCTGATCACACGCCGGACCGAGCACGAGCTCGTTGACCCCCAGATCGTCGTCGACCCGCACCGTCAACACGTCCCACTCGCGCTCCGGGCCATGCTGTCCCTTCTCAAGGTGACCGAGTTCCTCGATTTCAGTTCCGCCGTCTAGCGATCCGCCCGCCGGGCGTTGTTCTTCTGTTGCGTCATCGTTGTCAACCCGTTGTGGATCGGTGTCGCCGGACTGAGAGGCATTCCGCAGGTCGGACCGTTCCGCTTCACGGGGGGCTCACATTCCCCTGGATCTTCCCGATATGACCCTCACTGAACGGTCATACGAGGGGGGGAAGGCAAAGTGCAACGCCGTGTCCGTCGCTTCCTGGCGGCCTGCCTGGTGCCATTGGGCATCGTCGGCGGGGCGATGGTCGCGGTCGGGTTCTCCGACGTACCCTCCGGTGCCGCCGGGATCCTGCCTCCCGCGAATCCGGCGGCGAACATCACACCGGACAGCGGGGACTGGTTGACCTCCGTCGACGATGCCCGCACGCAGGAGGGTCTCGGCCCGTTGAACCTGTCCGAATCGTCACTGGCCGTGCTCCCTCTTCCCGAGCAGCTCTTTGCCGTTGTCAACATCGAGCGCGTCGACCGCGGCCTCCCGCCGATTGACGACATGACCACGCAGCTCGATGCCGACGCCGACGCCGGAGCGAACTCCGGGGTCGATCCAGCGTTCCCGGCGTCACTCGCTGGAGGCGTGCCCCTCACGTTCGGTGGCTCCATCTGGGCGGGTGGGCTGACGTCCGTGCTCGAGGCCGACTACTACTGGATGTACGACGACGGGTGGAGCGGTCCGTCCACCACCAACGCGACCTGTAGCCCGCAAGCACCTTCGGGGTGCTGGGGTCACCGGGACATCATCTTGCACCCGTTCGCCGATTGTTCGGAAGGACCCCCGGTCCTTTCCATGGGCGCCGCCTACTCGGCGAGCGGGTACAGAGGCGGTTCGATCGCCGCCGTCATGGTCGGTTCGTGCGCCCCCCCGGGCGACATCGTCGCGACCTGGAGTCAGGTTTCGGCCACGCTGGCCTCTTCGTCCCACACCGTCGGCATCGCCACGGTGCAAGACGGCACCGGCTACTGGGAGGTCGAGGCGAACGGCACGGTCTCCGCGTTCGGGTCGGCGCTCCGGGCGGGGTCGCTCACCCGTCCGCCCAACTCACCGGTCGTGGGCATCACGGCGACGCCCGACGGTGGCGGGTACTGGCTCGTGGCGTCCGACGGCGGTGTCTTCAGCTTCGGTGATGCACGGTTCTTCGGTTCCACCGGTTCGCTGCGGCTCAATCAGCCCATTGTCGGCATGGCGGGCACAGCCGACGGTGGCGGGTACTGGCTCGTGGCGTCCGACGGCGGTGTCTTCAGCTTCGGCGATGCGGCGTTCCACGGTTCGATGGGTGGCAGCCCGCTGAACCGGTCGGTGGTCGGCATCGCGGCCGACTGGGCAACCGGGGGGTACTGGGAGGTCGCCGCAGACGGGGGCATCTTCAGCTTCGACGCGCCGTTCCTCGGTAGTACCGGAGGCCTCCGACTCAACGAGCCGATTGTCGGCATGGAGGCGGCACCTGGAGGTACCGGGTACCGATTCGTGGCCGCTGACGGAGGGGTCTTCAGCTTTGGGAGTGACGCGTTCGAGGGATCGACGGGCAACGAAGGTCTCGTCGCCCCGGTTGTGGGAATGGCCTCGGACGGCGCCTCTCATGGCTACTGGTTGGCCGCGTCCGACGGGGGTATCTTCAGCTTCGGAGGCGCGCCCTACATGGGTCGCCAGATCGGCTCACCCGGCTGAGGCCTCACCCGCTGGGGGCGCGCCGACGGTGACGCCGCCGTACGAAGAGCACGGTGACGAGGACCCCGACTCCCAGCCCGACGAGGAGGGTCGCGATGTCGTGCGGCGAGTGGTGCCCGGTGAAGATCTTCGCGATGCCGAACGAACTCGCCGCTACGGAGAGCGAGAACCCGAATGACGCGAGGAGGTTCCACAATGCGAACTGGCCATAGGCCATGCCGCGCCGTGCCCGAAACCACGGCAGGGGTGAAGAAGACTGCAAGACGTCCCCAACGAGCGTAGGCGCGCTCGCCGCGTTCGACCATGCGTTGCCGGCCGGCGTGATGCCGACCCGGACGCTCCAAGAGCTCACGACCCCAGCGGTTGCCGATGGCGTATCCGGCGAGGCCTCCGACTTCACCGGCGACGGTCGACACCACGATGACGAGCGTCAGGCTCAGTCGCCCCTGGCTGGCGGCGACCCCGGCCGCGCTGAGCGCGGTTGCGCCGACGAAGGGCAGGCCGGCCCACGAGGCGGCGACAGCCAGGAAGAGGACTAGGTACTCCCACCACGTGCTGGCCAGTCCGGCGGAGGCGATCATGTCGGCCTCTTCGCGAACTGTCCCGCCCGCAGCCGCACGAGCCGGATCACGAGGCGCGGTGCCGCGTCGCGAGGGATCGGGATCACGCGGCCGGCGACGGGTCGTGCCTCGCCGGTCCAGGACCCTGCGGTGCCTGGGGAGCTCCGGGAGCATTTGGGGACTCCGATCCGGCCAGCAGGGCGATGCCGACAATGGCGACGACCAATCCGAACACGGTGGATCCGACGTGCGACGACCCGGCCTTGCTCAGGGTCTCCCCAAAGACGGCCATGCCGAGCACGACGCTCGAGAACAGGGTCACCGAGTTGCTCGAGGCCATGGCGGGCGCAAGGACCCCGGTCTTGAGGGCCGACTGCTGCAGTGCGAAGCCGCTGAGCGCGGAGAGGATGAGAACGTACGGCGACCAGCTGGTGACCAGGTTGAGCACGCCGCCGCCGATCTCGGTGACGAAGGACTTGGTCACCGCGGCCTGGAGTCCGTAGCCGAGCCCGGCACCGGCGCCGAAGGTCAGCGCCTTGGCTGCTCCGGAGAAGCGCCTTCCCACCATGAACAACATCCCCACGAGCGCAGCGGTGACGAGGCAGGCCGCCCACCACTTGCCGGCGCTCGGGTGCGAGGTCCCACCTTGTGGTTGTCCTGCCGAAACGAAGAAGACGATCCCGACGAGAGTCAGGAGTGCGCCGCTCGATTCCCGCCTTCCGACGTGTTGAGCCGTCAGCACCGCGCCCAAGGGGAGCGCGATCACCAGGCTCAGAGCGGTGAGCGACTGGACCACGACGAGCGAAGCCCGGTCCAGCGCCATCGCCTGAACGACCCATCCGGTGGCTTGCGCGGCCGCACCGGCGAGCCAGACGGGCCGACGCAGGATTTGCACGAGAAAGCGCGGGTCGTTCTCCTGTGCCTCGGTGCTGAGCGTTCCCTTCTGCTGGAGGACCGTACCCAGAGCGAACAGGAGCGCCGCGACGATGGCCAGCGCCTCGCCCATGAGCCCCACACTAATGAGGTCCCACGGAATTGGGCTGTGAACGACCTAACCTTTCCAGGGTGAGCGGGAGAGAGCTGCTGGTGAGGCGTGCCGCCTCGAATCTGGCCGCAGTGAAGATGGATCTCGCAGGTGCCACCCTCGAAGGTGACGCCGACCGTGTGGCGGCGTTGGAGGAGCTGGTGGTGTGCGGCGCCGACATCCTGGCTTACCGACCTCAGCTGCAGCACTACGTGCTGTTGTTCGGGGACCTCGACGTGTCCGAGAAGGTGGTGGTGGTCATCCCCGGTGTGGCCGACGGCACGGATCTGCGCGAGGACTGGATCCCCCAGGCCCTCGACCTCTACGAGCAGTCGACCGAGACCGCCGTGGCCTTGTGGAAGGGATACGACAATCCCGTCGATGCGCCCGATCTGTCTGCCGGGTCGGTTGATTGCGAGCCCGATCTCGCCCACGCCGCGCGTGAGCTGGTCGCGTTCGTTGAGTCACTCGAGCTCGAGTCGTGGCAGTCGCTCGGGGTGGTCACCCAGGGCATGGGTGCCGTCGTCACGAGCGCGGCGCTGGCCGACTTCGACCTGCGGGTCGACGACGTGGCAGTGGCCGGCTACCCGGACATGACCAGCGACCACTTGCGGCAGCTCCATCTCCGCCAGGCGCACGTGGACCTGCTGGCTCCGGCAATACCACTGGGCTCGGCGGTCCAGCACGCCCCACCGGCACCCGGGGCCGAATCTTCGCCAGAGCCACCGTCCGACGTCGTCGACGAATCGGCGGGGGAGTCCGTGGACGACTCCGCCGAGGAAGGCGGTGAGGACGCCGCGGGTCACCAAGACGAGGTCGAGGATCGAGTGCTGGAATCCTCCGCGGAACTCGGCCCGGAGGCGGGGGCCGGGGAGCCTGACGTCGAGAATCCACGCCAGACCGATGACGACGCAGACGCTCAGGCGGATCACTTGGGTATCCCAGAGACGGTGGGCCACCTGGTCGCCTGGGCCCTGCGCCTTCCGGCAGCGCCGATGTGCGCCGCCGGAAGGCGCTACCGAGGACCCGGCTCGGACGTGCTCGTCAACGTGTGCCACCTGATCGACTTCGGGGCCGAGGAAACAGGAACCCTGGTGGACTTTGTGCTCGAGGGGAGCGGGCGGGCCCTTTCGTGGTTCGCGGCTCGCGTCCGGGCAACCTCACACGACGCAACGCGATAACCACACCCCCCCCTCGTCGACTGCTCCTCACCGACCCGGTGACCCACACTCGTGGCGGCGTCAGCGGAGGGAGCATGTCCGTGTCGCGCCCGTGACCAGGACCGACCGGGCGCCACCCTGCGACTCGCTCACCGCGGACGCCCTTCGGGCCCACACCGTCCGTGTGGCTTGGGGTGAGCGAGGGGTCTCGAACCCCCGACCTCCAGGACCACAACCTGGCGCTCTAACCAACTGAGCTACGCCCACCGAGGGGCCCAAGTGTGGCACACCCCGTGACGACCCTGGACGGAACCGGAAGGGAGGAGCCCGCCCACGCATTCGGCAGGGCCAAGCGTGGACCATTCGACGCGACCTCCTATGCCAGGCTGTGGTGCGTCGGGATGCCCCGGTGGCCGAGCGGACTTAGGCAACGGACTTCTAATCCGTTTTACGCAGGTTCGAATCCTGCCCGGGGCGCGCACAGACATTGGCGGGGGATAGGAGATATTGATACTTCTCTCAGGGATCCACCGCTTGATTGCTGGTCCTGAATAGGTTCGGGAGTGCTGGCAGGTTCGGTCTGACTTGGAGTCCCGTGACGGTGCAAGACGTCGTCGACCGAGACCTTCCAGCCGCATATTGAAAGACGGCACGTCCCGTCTCGAAGTTGGGGTGATTGGTCCGGGTTGCTAGAACAGCCCAGACCCCCGTCGCTCCGATCCGGAACGGCCGTGCCATCCCTCACACCTTTGAGAGAAAGGGATGACCATGACCATCGTAGAAGCTGCGCGTGGGATCACCGGTGGCGTCGACACCCATCGTGACGTCCATGTGGCCGCAGCGCTGGACCCGCTCGGTGGGCTGCTCGGCACCGAGAGCTTCTCCACCGATCCGGCTGGCTACAAGGCCCTGCTGTCCTGGCTTGCGTCCTTCGGCGACGTCACCAAGATCGGCGTCGAAGGAACCGGTTCCTATGGGGCCGGCCTGGCCCGCCATCTGCGCCGTTCAGGTGTCGAGGTCATCGAGGTCGACCGGCCGAATCGCCAGAAGCGCCGGAGCAGTGGCAAGTCCGATCCCCTTGACGCCGTCGAAGCAGCACGGGCCGCCCTCGGTGGCCGGGCCACGGGCAGTCCGAAGTCGAGGGACGGTGCCGTCGAGGCCATCAGGGTCCTCGTCGTGGCCAAGCGCTCGGCCCGCCAGGCCCGGGTCAAGGCCCTCATCCAGATGCGTCACCTCGGCTACAGCGCACCCGAACAGCTCCGTTGCCGATTGAAGGGCCTCTCGGTGCCCGCGCTCGTGGCCGAAGGAGCCAAGCTCCGTCCGGGTCGATCGCCCGATCCGGTGACCGCCGCCACCAAGGCATCGCTGTCGTCGTTGGCGCATCGCATCGAGGCCCTCGACCGCGAGCTCGCCGAGCTCGACGAGCGGATCGATGCGCTCCTCGTGGCCACCGTTCCCGATCTGCTCGAGCTCTTCGGAGTCGGGCCCGACACCGCGGCAGCCCTCGTCATGGCGGCCGGCGACAACCCCGGTCGGCTCCACTCAGAAGCGGCCTGGGCCCACCTGTGCGGCGTGGCTCCGGTCCCCGACGGCTCGGGCAAGACGAATGGCAGGGTCAAGGCTCACGACGGTGGTGATCGCCAGGCCAACAGCGCGCTCTGGCGCATCGTCATGGTCCGTATCGCCCACGACCCCGACACTCGCGTCTACTTCGAGCGGCGGATCAAGGAAGGCAAGACCAAGCACGAGGTCATCCGCATCTTGAAGCGCTACGTCGCCCGCGAGGTCTATCGCTACCTTCCTCGCGGCTAGATCCTCGGGCTGGGGGTCTGGCCTTCCCCCGTACTGTCGCTCGTTAGAGCTGACTTGCCAGCGACTCGCCGACCCTCAGCTCGAGCCCACGACCTCGAAAACGCGTGACCTAATAGGAGCTTGTCCTCACCTCGAGTGACTAATCAATGTCGTGTCCGCTGTTTTCACTCCCGAGCCCCGAGGAGGGGTTGACAAGTGATAGGAGCTCATTGGGGTCTGAAACTCCCCACTCCGCGTACCCCCGCGGCTGGAGGTTCGAACTCACGTCCGCTGCCGCCAGTCGGGACCCCGGGCCAATGGGCTATCTCGGGCGCCAGCCGCAGCTGTTCCGCCGCCGAGAACCGGTCAGCCCAGCTTCCTCCGGGGCGTGGTCTTGGTGGACGGGGCGACCCCGGGCCCTGCCCCATATCGGGCTGTGTCCTCAAGGGGTCAACGCAACGGCCTCGGCGAACGCCTGAGATGGTGTCATCCAGCCGAGTGTCTGTCGAGGGCGTCGGTTGAGTGAACGTGCGATGGCGTTGAGCTGCTGCTGTGAGTACAAGGACAGGTCGGCGTTCTTCGGCAGGTATTGACGTAACAGGCCGTTGGTGTTCTCGTTGGTTCCGCGCTGCCAGGGGCTCTTGGGGTCACAGAAATAGACAGCGACGCCGGTCTCGACGCTGAAGCGAACGTGCTCGGCCATTTCCTTGCCCTGGTCCCAAGTGAGCGAACGCCGGAGGTTCGCCGGCAAGGTGAGGATCCTCTTGGCCAAAGCGACGCGCACCGCCTCGGCTCCGTATCCGTTGGGGAGTTTGCACAACATGACGTAGCGGCTGTGGCGCTCGACCAAGGTGGCGATGGAGGTCATCTTCTTGCCGAAGATGAGGTCTCCCTCCCAGTGGCCGGGCACGGCCCGGTCGGCCACCTCGGCCGGGCGTTCGGAGATCATCACCATGTCTTTGATCTTCCCTGCCCCGACATGACTGGCCTTGGTGTAGGCCTTGGCCCGTCGCATGGCCCGGCCACTGCGCAGACAAACGTGGAGCTCCTTGCGGAGCGCTCCCTTGCCTTGAACGAAGAGCGACTGGTAGATGGTCTCGTGGGACACCTGCATCTCCGGGTCGTCGGGGATGGGCATCAGCCAACCACGAAGAGATCTGCTCGGGCGACCAGTTGTCCTCGAGTTTGGCTTCGACCGCCCGGCGCAGGCGAGGGCAGCGAGCCAGCTTTGTGCGCTTGGGCCGCAGCGCCCGCCAGTCCGCCGCCCGATCGGCGGGGAGGGCCCGATAGCGCCGACGACCGCCGTTGGCGTTGACCTCCCGGCACACCGTCGAGGGCGCACGGCCCAACTCTGCGGCGATTGCTCGGAGTGACCATCCGGCCGCCAGGCCGCGTGAGATCTCTTCGCGCTCGGCCAACCTCAGCCGCAGCTCAGAGCGCTCTCGCGGCGTCGGGCGCCTGCCACCGGCATCGGCGATGAACCGTCGGAGGGATGAGTTCTGCCTGCCCAGATGCCGGGCGATGCGCTTGACCGGCACCCCGGCTTCGCTCATGTCCCAGATCGTCCTCCTGTCCTCGGGTGAGAACCGTGCCATTCGTGGACCTCCTGATCGACGACATCACTGTTCGCCGATCAGGCTGGTGTTGCAACGATCCCTTGAGGACACAGCACTTAGGGGGCAGGGCCCGGAAGCGTAGATTTGCTCCTATGCACCTTCTCGCAGGCACCCGGGTAGTCCCATGGCCAGCCTGACCTATGTGGCGATCGCGTCGCTCGACGGCTACGTCGAGGACGAGGCGGGCAAGTTCGACTGGGCAGCGCCCGATGAGGAGGTGCACGCTTTCGTCAACGACCTCGTGCGGCCCGTCGGCATCTATCTGTACGGTCGGCGCATGTACGAGACGATGGTCCACTGGGAAACTGATGACGATCGGCCCCCGGTATACCAGGACTACGCGGAGATCTGGCGTGCGGCTGAGAAGGTTGTCTACTCCCAGACGCTTCAGACGGTGTCCAGCGAGAGAACCCGAACCGAGCGGGAGTTTGACCCCGCGGCAGTCAAACGGCTGAAGGAGAGCACGCAATCCGACATCGCGATCGGCGGTGCGGAGCTCGCCGGCCAGGGGATCGCCGAGGGGTTGGTTGACGAGTGCCATCTCTTCCTGGGGCCGGTCCTGGTCGGTGGTGGCAAGCGTGCCCTGCCCGTTGGCGTCCATGCCGAGCTCGAGCTGCTGGACGAACGCCGCTTTCATAGCGGCGTCGTATACCTCCGCTACCGCATCCCGCTGTGACATACCAGTCGGAAGGGCATCGGGTGCCCTGGTTCGCCGGACCCGGGTCTACATAGGCCGGAGTGCATCGGCGGTCTACCCTCGCCTAATGTCGATGCCTCATCAGCCCGGCGAAGTATGCCCTGGGTTCATCTCCGAGGCTGGGCGGTGCTGGCCGGCAACTTCTCGACTCGTTCCGGTCTGCTGAACGCCTCCGGACCGACGGCGGCTTTGTCGGAATCGCTTGAGCATCCTGAACAGACCAAAATTCCGCCGTCCTGCACGATCCAGTTGCCGAGCTCCGCGGTCGTGACGGTTTCGCTCTTACGACCACAAAGCGAGCATCTGCCGTTCGCCGACTCGTGCTGCGTCACGAGACCCATGGTGTCCACGTAGGCCCCGTGAATGGGGGATGGTCAAGTCCACGCACGTGGTGTAAGACGCCCACCACCGCACCAATCTCATGATTGATCAGCTGGCAGCTTCGAGTTCTGCGGTCACCTCCTGTTCGATCGACTCGCCAGAGAACACCCGCAGCCGCGCCTTGGCGAGGGACTCGGTGCTCATGTAGCGCCGGGCGATGGCCCACTCGTCGTGCTGTTCCGCGAGCACCGCACCGGCCAGGCGGATGAGGGCGGGGCGATTGGGGAAGATGCCGACGACGTCGGTGCGGCGACGGAGCTCCTTGTTGAGGCGCTCCTGGTTGTTGTTGGACCAGATCTGGCGCCAGTGCTCGACAGGGAAGCTGGCGAAGGCAAGCAGGTCGGCCTCGGCATCGGTGAGGAATTCGGCGGCCGCGGGGAACTGGCCCTCGAGCTGATCGACGACCCGGGCGAACTGGGCCCGGACCTGGGTGGCGTCGGACTGGGCGAAGACCGTGCGCACCAGGGTCCCCACCATGGCCTGGGCGGCTTTCGGTACCCGGGTCAACAGGTTGCGCATGGCGTGGGTCCGACACCGCTGCCACGACGCCCCGGGGAGCACTGCCGCGATGGCGTTCTTCAGCCCCTCGTGGGCGTCGGAGATGACGAGAGCCACTCCGCTCAGCCCCCGGGCGACGAGGCCGCGCAAGAAGGCCGTCCAGCCGGCCCCGTCCTCGGTGGTGAAGACGTCGACGCCGAGGATCTCGCGGTGCCCCTCCGCGTTGACGCCCGTCGCGATGACCGTCGCCACGCTGACGACGCGGCCGCCCTCTCTGACCTTGTGGAACAGGGCGTCGAGCCAGACATAGGTGTAGGGACCGGTGTCGAGGGGCCGGTTGCGGAACTCGGCCACCCGAGCGTCGAGGTTCTTGGCCAGTTCGGACACTTGGGACTTGGACATCCCGTCGATCCCCATGGAGCGCACCAGGTCGTCGACCCGGCGGGTGGACACCCCTTCGACGTAGGCCTGGCAGACCACGCTGACCAGGGCCTGCTCGGCCCGGCGGCGCGGCTCGAGGAGGGAGGGCAGGTAGCTGCCCTTGCGGAGCTTCGGGATCTCGAGGTCGATCGTCCCGGCCCTCGTGTCCCAGCGCCGGGAACGGTGCCCGTTGCGGCTGTTGACCCTGCTCTCGGACCGCTCGCCATAGCCCGCCCCGCAGAGCACGTCGACGTCGGCGTCCATGAGCAGCTCAGCCGCCATCTTCACCATCTCTCCAAGCAGGTCGGATCCCGCAGGACTCTCCAGGTACTTGCGCACGAGCTCGCCCGCGCCCATCGTGTTGGTGACTTCCACCGCATCTTCTCCTTCGGTTCTTTGGACGGAACTTGAAGATTGATGCGGTGGTCGTCGCGTCTGGGGGACCCTCAGTCCGGGCTACCCCTCGTACACCACTCTGGCGGACTCAACTTTCGAAACAAGAAATGCACACCTCGCAGCGCTCCAGCGAAGAGGAGAGCGCGTGCCCGATGATGAAATCAGCACGACGGAAGCCTCGTTCGGTCTTGGCTGACACGGGTCCGGCGCCCGGCACGAGGGAGCGAAGACCAATCCGGTTGGTTACGCAGTGCTGCGGGGATCGGTCCGTTCGATTGCATCAGCCATTCTTCGAAGTCCTACGGCGACGTCACTCCCGGATGGGCTGTGGTCAGGGTCGAGCAGCCATTGTGCGGCGAGCCCCGCCTGAAGCGCGAGTAGGAATGAGCCGATTGTCTGTGCCGTCTGCTCATCGACGTCCTCCACTTGTTGGCCGGTGAACAACGTGGCCATCCACGGCCGAGCAGCCTCATACCCGGTCGCCAGCGCGTCGTGCAGTTCGGGGGATCGTTCCGCCTCGGCGAAGGCCTCGAATGTGGCGTACCAGAGAGCCCGACGGTCGACAAAGGACTGGACGAGCCGATTCCACATCGACTCCATTCGTGAGAGCGGATCGTCGTCGACATGACCGGGAAGAATGCCTACGAGCTCATCACCCCACTCACGGAGCTCTTCGAGCATCGCTTGGGTGAGGAGCGCTTCCTTCGAGCCAAAGTGGTAGCCGATCGAGGCAAGGTTGGCCCCCGAGACCGTGGCGATGTCACGAGCCGTGGTATGGGCGAAGCCCTTCTCGTAAAGGCACCGTCTCGCGCCCTCTAGGAGCTTCTCGCGATTTCCCACAGTTTCCATCCTGCTACACAAACGTACTATACAAATGTATGAGACATTCGTATACTTCCCATGTGACCCGCACCGAGATCAACCTCCACGCCGCCGAAACAACGACTGCGAGAGCCCTCGACTACAGAAGGGCCGTGCTGACCTTTCTTGGTTCGTACCTATTGATCGAGATCGTGGCGGCACTATGTTCGATCCTCGTCGCGGCGATCACCCACACCAATTTCAGCGGCAACCACGCCGACGTGCACAACCATGCGTTCGTCACCTCTGAACGGTTCTACCCCCTAATCAACCTCATCTCTTGGATGACCTTCGCTGGGATCTACTTCCGCAAGCCCGCAAGAAGGTTCTCCGTCGCGGGTGAGGCGGTTCGCCTTGGAGCGTTCTGGCTGGCTCTTGCTCTTCCCTTTGATGTCATCTTCTTCATCCTCGTGAAGTCGCCATACTCGCTTAGCTTTCATGACTTTTACGTCGGACAGGTTCCATGGATCTACATCGTGTACGCCGTACTGTTCGTCAGCCCTTTGTGTTACGTGGTCCTGTTCCGACGTCGATCCCTTCGAGGCAACGCCATCACTCGCTAGATCGCCGACCCGGACCGACTGATCGTTGGCTACGGCTGCTCCAATCGGCCGGCTCTGCGCCCGAAGGAGCAACCCCCCCTCGTCGTCACCGGGCTGCTTGAGTGACCACTGTCCTTCTCCGGCCCTCTGGGCATTGCGCTCGGCGCTTTCACTGAAGGCCTACAGCCATCGGGACGGGCATGCGAAGGGGGCGCAACTCACGTGACGCCGAACCACTGAACTGCTTGCTCGAGTCACCCTCCCCCGGGGGGATCGGCCCCGGGTACCACCATGGCGGCGGCGTCCGGGGTGCGACGGCTCGTAACAACTCAGACGGTTCCTGCGGGCACCCGGCCGCCGACACGTTCGGCCATGTCGGCGGGCATGCCAGGTCCCGGTCGGACGCGCAGCTCGGCGGGGTCGTGCACCTGCCCGCAGTTGGCGCAGCTCGTCTGCAGCGTGATCGGGCCGCCGCAAGTGGAGTGGACATAGAGGACAGGTGGGCCGTCGGGGGCCGCCCAGCGGTCACCCCATTCGGTCAGAGCAACGATGATGGGAGCCAGTTCGCGCCCCTTGTTGGTGAGAACGTACTCAAAGTGCTCCGGAGCCCCCGGATTGCTGCGGCGCTCCATGATCCCGGCGTCGACGAAGCCGTCAAGTCGGCTCTTGAGGATGTTGGTCGCGATACCCAGCGTCAGGAAGTCGTTGAATCTTGTTGCGCCGGCGAACAGCGCGTTCCTGACGATCAGCAGGCTCCACCGCTCGCCCACCAATTCGAGCGCCCGGGCGGCCGAGCACACCTGAGAGTCGTAGGTCTTTCCGAGCATGGCTCCAGTCTAGCGGATTTTGACTTGCATCATGCAAGTCATTCCCGTATAGTCACTTGCATGATGCAATCAGCCGGAGGGGACCCCCCTCCGGCTCCACTCAAGAGGAGGACGCAATGACAATTACGGGCAAGACAGTTCTGGTCACCGGGGCCAACCGGGGCATCGGGCAAGCCTTGGTCGAAGAGGCACTGCGTCGGGGAGCCGCCCGGGTGTACGCCGGCACACGCCAACCACTGACGCACCCCGATCGGCGGGTGACGGCTTTGGCCCTGGACGTGACCGATGCTGCGCAGATTCAGGCAGCGGTGGAGCGGGTCGAATCCCTCGACATCCTCATCAACAACGCGGGCGTTGCGCTCTACGACGACCTGAGCGACCGTTCCGTTCTGGAGCGCCACCTAGCCGTGAACTTCTTCGGCCCTTACGCGGTGACGCAGGCATTCCTGCCGATGCTGACGCTGGCCGAGGGAGCAATTGTCAACAATGTGTCGCTCATGGCGCTCGCCCCGCTGCCCTTCACCCCGGCCTACGCGATCTCCAAGGCCGCCACGTTCAATTGGACGCAATCAATCCGCGCCCTTCTCGGCGGGCAGGGTGTGAGGGTCCATGCCGTTCTGACCGGCCCGACGGACACTGACATGACCCGGGGCTTCGAGATCCCCAAGGCATCTCCGCAGTCAGTGGCGCGAGCCATCTTCGAAGGAGTGGAGAGCGGAGAGGAAGACATCTTTCCCGACCCCATGTCGGCCAAGTTGGCGGAGAGCTGGCGCAGCGGTGCGGTCAAAGCTCTTGAGCATGAGAGTGCAGCGCTCGTCGCGGCCTAGCTCTTCTTAGACCAAGCTCAAACACACCGAAAGGAATTGAAGAAGATCATGGAATTCCAAGACTTCACCACCACCTTCACCGTCGATCAGACTGCCGAAGAGGCATTCGCCGTCATCAATGACGTTCGTGGGTGGTGGTCCGGAGACATTGAGGGCCGCACCGACACCGTCGGGGACGTCTGGACCTACCGCTACAAGGACATCCACTACTCCAAGCAGAAGATCACCGAGCTCGTTCCGGGCCAGAGGGTTGCCTGGCACGTGCTCGATGGTTACCTCGACTTCACCGACGACAAGACAGAGTGGACGGGCACGGACATCGCCTTCGACATCACGGTGAAGAACGGCAAGACGGAGGTCCGCTTCACTCACGTCGGCCTGACTCCGGAGTTCGAGTGCTTCGACAACTGCTCGAACGCATGGAGCTTCTACATCAGGGAAAGCCTGCGCGGGCTGATCACTTCTGGCCAGGGCCGGCCGAACGCAACGGAGTAACGACGGGCGGGAGCCGGTTTCAGGCCGGCCGCCTCCGCGTGGCGCCGCTCCTGGGCGCTCGACGAGCCGCCGTCGAGGGACCGGCGCCGGGAGTGGCCGGAGTGACATCCTGGCTCCGGCTCAGCGGTCCGCCGACTCGGCCAACGGGAGCGGCCACCCAACCGGCATTGACGTGTGCCATCGTATCTGCTCACGCGGCGGTCGCATGGGGTTTGTCATTCGAGAGGGAGCCTGCGGGAATGGAGCACTTCGGGAACTGCGGGCGACAGGGCCTCACGAGATGTCCGACGGGGGTCATCTCGGTCGTGGCGCTGGCCGGTCTTTTCGTTGTCGTGATCGGGTCCGTCGGCCTTCAAGGAGCGGCCGCGGCCACGCACACCTCGGAGGAGACCGGGTTCTCGGCGCCGTTCTCGGGCACACCACAATACGAGCATGTGGCGCCGACGGAGATGAGCGACTCCCGTCAGCTCAATCGACCGATAGGACAGCCTCTCGCCGACGAGATCGCTCGGGAGATCGGACTGAAGAAGTCCGACGTGTTCACCGAGGATCAGTATCGCGAATTCATCGCCGGTCAGGGCGTGCCTGGCTCAGGCGACCCTAAGCAAGCTCAGCTGGTGGACCAGAGTGTGAAGATCCTTACCAACACGGTCGGTCACCCTCTACCGTACAAGGACGAAAACGGCACGACCGGGACATCGGTCCTCGCAAGCTATGGCGTCTTCGTCACGACAGATGGATACCTCGAGAGCCCAGCCTACGAAACCGCCCCGACATACCTCGTGAACAGCGTGATCATGCCCGGCGGCTACATGTCGGACTGGATGAAGGCCAACGGCGCCACCAGGTCCTTGACTCAGCTCTACAGGTCGGCGTACACGTCGGAAGCGGCGTACGGGAACCAGGCGCAGATCCAATCCAAGCCTGACGAACTGATCACGAACACCAAGGGCGGCGTGAACTCGGTGGTCGGGATGTCGATGGGACCCGCCCTGTGGATCGTCAACTTCGCGCTGATCTACACGTTGAAGCCGTCCTTGGCAGCTGAGATGCCGGCGAAGTGGGCGCCTGTACCGACCGGCGTCGTCCAGGCGATCCACGACGGGGGAGGCAGGGTGCCCTACAGCCAGGTGGCCTCGTACTTCGGCTAACTGACTCGCGGGGACGTCCGCAGACACAGGATGCGTGACCCGCCAAAGCTTGAACTGACGTGCATCAAGGTACCCCGTCCGCCTGAGGCCATGGTGGTCATCTTCGGTCTACTGATCGGAGTCGTCATCCTTTTGATTCAGGTTTCCTCCAACCCGGCAAGGCATTCTCCGGGGGAATTGCGTTGGCCTGATACAGATTCAAAAGAGAGGGCCAAAGGGGTGCCCCAGTCGCCGGTTGTGAGACGCTTTGGCACATCGGGGCAACCCCTTCGACCCGATTCGCGCACGCGCGTCATCGGCGCCACCAGGGATCTTTCCGACCGTGAGAGTGGCAGTCACATTCTGGGGGTGCCCTGCGTCAATATGGTGTGACCAAGATGGACGTGACAGATTTCGACGCCGAGCGGCCCCGGTTGATCGCGATCGCCATCCGGATACTGGGATCAGCGGCCGATGCGGACGACGTCCTGCAGGAAGCCTGGCTTCGGCTCTCCCGCACGGACGGCATCGATGACCTGCCCGCCTGGCTCACCACTGTCGTGACGCGGCTGTGCCTCGACCAGCTGCGCAAGCGGCGTACCAGGTTGGTGGTCGAATCCGAGGTGCCCGCAGACCCCGCTCCGGTTGATCCGGAGGCCGACGCGTTGCTCGCGGTGAAGGCGGGCGACGCGATGCAGGTCGTCCTCGATGCCCTGGCGCCGGCCGAGAGGGCAGCGTTTGTCCTTCACGATGTGTTCGGGTATCCCTTCGACGAGATCAGTGCTGTCATGGGGCGCTCGGGTACCGCCGTGCGCCAGTTGGCGAGCCGGGCGCGGCGCAAAGTGCAAGGCGTGCCGGAGCCGGCCGCATCGAAGGTGGCGCGCACCGAGAGCAAGCGGGTCGTCGACGCGTTCCTCGCTGCAGCCCGCGGTGGGGATCTCGGCACTTTGCTCTCGCTGCTGGCGCCCGATGCATTCATGCGTGCCGACCTGATCGGCCAGAAGATGGGCACCGAACCCGTCTATGAGGGTGCAGCCGCCGTGGCTGCTCGCTTCGACGGCGTGCGGGGGGCGGCACCGGTCACCATCGATGGTGACCTGGGTGCGGCGTGGATTCATGCCGGGTCGACCAAGGTGGCGTTCGTCTTCCATGTCGAGGCGGGCCTGGTGCGCGAGGTCGAACTGATCGCCGACCCGGATGTGCTCGCGACCATGGACATCGTTCGTGTTCGGGCGAAGTCGAGGAGTTGATGCCGCTAGGACCACGTTGTCGTTCCGAGTAACAGTTCAACGCCGAGAAGGGAAGAGGATGATGAAGACCATGACGTGCCAGCAACTGGGTGGGCCGTGCGATTCTCCGCACCAAGGCATGACCGCAGACGAGGTCATCAAGGCGCAAGATCGTCATCTCAAAGAGAGGGTCGCAAACGGTGACACGACACACGAAGTTGCTTTGAAGGAGATGAAGGGCCGGTGGAAGAACCCGATCAAAGGCATGGGGTGGTATCGGCAGGCCAAGCGTGAGTTTGCCGCTCTTCCCGAAGGTTGATGGTATGAGTAACGCGCGAGTGCCCGATGGGGCCGTGCACAAGCTGCCCGGAGACCTGCGCAAGGCGTTGATCGCCAACACAGCGGCGCTCGAGGCCTGGGAGGACATCACGCCTCTGGCCCGTAACGAGTTCATCTGCTGGGTCGAGGATGCCAAGCAGGAAACGACTCGAGAACGCCGCATTCGCCGGACCCAGGAGGAACTGGAGGAAGGACAGCGTCGGCCCTGCTGCTGGCCGGGGTGCAAACATCGGGAGCGCACAGGCCGATAGCAGCCGATTGGCTGCCCCAGACCGCCGGGACTAGGGCTCGCTGACAGTCCAACCGCGGCGACGAAGTTCGCCAGCGAGCTGTTCCGAGGAGAGAGTAGTCAACACTTGCTCTTGAGCGGATCGCCGCCACGTTGGTGCAACAAGGGCGATGCTCCCGTCAGACTCTCCGTCCAGTAGCCGCGTGATGAACTCTTCCGCTTCGTCGCGAGAATTTCCCTGCAGCCTGACGCTGGGAAAAGCCCATCGGACCGCGGGCATCGCGGAAGTCGGAATGTCCGGCTTCCTTCAGGAGGTCCAAAAGCTCTCGCACCTGCTTAGCCGATGCCGGTGGACCTGACTGCTGACCAAACGCCATTTGCTGCATTCTTGCCTATCTGACGGTGTCTCAGTGTCACTGCGCCAGTACGCCGGCTCGGTGCGCACCCCGGGGGTGCCCGGCAGGGCATCAGTCGCCCTGTCGAAGGCTGCGAACAGTGCTTACTTCGCGTCCACAAGCCTCAATCAGTTCGCCTCACCCGCCCACGATAGGCAGCGGCCACACTCTATTCCGTCGATCGAACAGATGAAGTTGTACTTTCCCGGGCGCCGAAGGACGAGACCAACGACCGGAAGGACAAGAGGGCTGAACCGTGATTGATCGTGTTCCAAAGTAGAAGGAGGTCCCGTCCCCCCTGCGACCCCGCGTCCCATTTGGAACCCACCTCGGAGCTTGAGCGTGAGTGGTTGCCCGTCGGGGTCCTCCAAGCCCACCTCAACCGTGTGTTGGGTATCCAACTCTCCAAATGGGACCTCGATAATGGTTACCAGACTCATCGGTGAGAGCATCGTCGGGATACCCGCCCCAATATTGAGCTGTTGCCAAAACGCGCCGTTCATGTACAGCTTTCCCGAAGCCACTGCGGCGTGGTCGGCGGTAAAGAAGGCCACGATCCTGCACTCCAACGGATCAACCGTCGATGTCATATACAACCGTCCTCCTCGATCTGAAAGCCCACGGAAAGGTCCAGGGTGAACCCGACGCATGTCTCGGTCGTCAAGGCGCTGAGAAACAGCAAGCCGTACAACGCCGAGGGCATGCTCCCGTTCACCATCAACTTCTCGACGATCTTCGGTCACGACGAGCCGAACTGCGTCTGGGCCCTGCGAGCCGAGAAGACCGGATTCGTGGCACTTCGGAAATGAGCGGGGTACGGCGATCGCGATTGTGAGCATCCGGCATAACTTGGCGGTTATGGGATACCGGACGGGCATTCAATCGCGACACCTTTCGTAGCGCTCAGATATGGACTCCCCGGCCCAGCGCGATCAACTCCCGAGCACCTGCAACGCTCACATTGATCCCTGATCGCCCATAAGGATCAGATTCTCGACCTCGTTTAGCTTGGCGGAACTCAATGTCCCCACCTTTTCAATCAGATCCTCTTGCGACGAGGTGAGAACCCACGTGCAGTTGACGTGTCCCGGTCTGGGCAGTCCTACTCGGACGACATGGCCATTGAGTCTGAGGTCAACTTCCACGGCCACACCCGAGATATCTTCGTTGGCGGTCGACATGCAACTTACACAAGCCGAAGATCGTCATACTAGCAGACATGGAGAAGGTGGTCGAAGCTGCCGTCCAGATATCACCTCGATTGACAATATCATCAGCTCCTGGACGAGTTCGGTCACTACGTAGTGGCACTGCGATCGGCGGCCGGCGAGCCCCGCTGAAATCGAAGTCCCGGATTCGTCCCGTGCAGCGCCAGCCCATCTGTGGGGCAGACATCCCCGGGATGATCGCCCCTTGCTCATCGTCCGGCACGCCCTGGAGCGCCCGTCTCTGGGTGGAGTGCCGCCGCATGCCCGGACGAGCGGGCACGGCGGATGGCCACGACGGACGGATACGGCACGGTACCGTTGCTCCGACATGGACGACCCGCACGACCGGTCCCGCAGCTGGAAACGGGCCGTGAAGGACACGGCGCGGCCCTGGCGTGACCGCTTGGTGCACGCCCTCGGGGGCAGTATCGACCGTCCGACACGTGAGCCCGAATCGCCTGAGCGCGCCATCGGCTACGACCAGTTGGTCGCCATGCTGTACCCCACATTGCCCGACTCGCAGCGGGCCGCGGTCGATGCAGCAGCAGCGGGAGACCTGGCGGACGTGGCCACGATCCGCCGGATGCTCGGAACGGTTGAGCATCAGTTGGCGCCCACGAGGTTCTCGGTCCAGCTCTCTGAGGCCGACGCCGTGCGATGTGCGGCGGGCGGTGTCGAGATCTTCTGCGACGTTGCCGACGCGGCCGTCACCCCCGGACTGCGCTCAGGCCGGTATGAGCCGCACCTGACTGCAGCCTTCCAGCGCTACTGCACCCCCGGGATGACGGTGGTGGATGTGGGGGCCAACGTGGGTTACTTCGCCCTCTTGGCGTCGGGCCTCGTCGGGCCGACGGGGCGGGTGCTCGCCCTGGAGCCGAACTCGGAGAACTGCCGTCTCCTGGTCTCCTCCCTGCGCCTGCATGACGTGGAGAATGTCGATCTCCTGCCCGTTGCGGCCGATGAGGCGACAGGCTGGGCCTACTACTCCACGCACGTGGGCTCCAATGGCGGACTCGTCGAACGTGCGGACCTGCTCTCCCACCCCGGTGTCGTGGTGCCCACCTTCGCCCTCGACGATCTCGTTCCCGGTGAGGTGGGGCTGTTGAAGATGGACGTGGAGGGGGCCGAAGGCCGGGTGGTCCGGGGCACGTCCCGCGTGATCGAGCGCCATCGGCCCATCGTCACCACGGAGTTGAAGGAGGAGATGCTCCAGCGGGTCTCGGGCATGTCGGTGGCCGACTACCTCGGCCGCTTCGAGCGCCTTGGTTACACGCCTGCGCTCCTCGACAAGGACACGTGCGCGGAACGGCGCTACCCCTCGGTCGACGCGCTGCTGACTGACATCGGGGACTCCGACGAATTGCGAGACGTGCTCCTCTTGCCCGAGGGGAGATGATGCCGTGCCGCGGCGCGGCACGTTGGGGCGCGGGGACGCGATTCAGGCCGGCTGCTGGGGATCGGCGAGCAATTCGTCGAGGAGATCGCCCACGTCCGAGCTGACGACGATCCCCTCGAGCTGACGCGCCTTGACGAATCCCTGGTCGACGGCGCGCCTGGTGAAGGCGAGCAGGTCGTCGAAGTATCCCTTGACGTTGAGGATCCCGCAGCGCTTGTCGTGGATGCCGAGCTGGGCCCACGTGACCGACTCCATGAATTCCTCGCAAGTGCCGAAGCCGCCCGGGAGCATCACGAAGGCGTCGGACAGCTCCGACATGAGGGCCTTGCGTTCATGCATGGTCCGCACGACGTGCAGATCGTGCAACTTGTCGTGGGCGATCTCGTGCCCCGCCAAGGACTCGGTGATCACCCCGACGGCATGCCCGTCCGCCTGCAGGGCGGCATCGGCGACGACACCCATGAGCCCGACGGAGGCTCCTCCGTACACGAGCCCCACGCCGCGCCGGGCCAGGGCCGCTCCGAGCTCCGCCGCCGCCACGGCGTAGTCCGGGTCGGCGCCCGGGCTCGAACCGCAGAAGACGCACACGGCGCGTCCCGATGCCGTCATGCCGCGTTCTCCTCGGCCATTGCCACCTGGGTGGAGGCATGGCGGGCTGCCAGACGCCCGCGACGCACCATGGTCTCCGCGGCATCGCTGTCGTGGATCGTGAAGGCGGCCGCGGCACCGGCGAGGGCGAATCCCGCCGCCGCCAGGAAGGCCAGGTGGAACGCCGTCATGTCGGGAGAGGCGGAGGTGGTCGTCGCTCCGGCCGTTGCAGCGCCCTGCGCGGAGGAGACCCCGATCAGGACGGTGGAGAGCACGGCCACTCCTGTCGCACTGCCGATCTGGCGCATCGTGTTGAAGAAGGTCGATGCCCGCCCGGTCGACTCAGGCGTGATCATGGCGAACGACGCCGCCTGGTTCGGCACGATCACCTGGGCGACGATCAACCCGAGGAAGAACATGAAGACACGGATCAGCCAGAGGTTGGTACTCACGGTCACCTGGGTCATGAGCAGCATCATCACCGTCATTCCGACCAGGCCAGCGGTGATGTGACGACGCGGCCCGACGGAGGGATAGATGAGTCGGCTGGCGAATTGAGCGCCGATCATGACACCGAAGGCCTCCGGGAAGGTCGAGAGGCCCGACTGGAGGGCCGACAGTCCGCGCACGTCCTGGAAGTAGAGGGGAACCAGGTAGAGCGTGCCGAGAAAGGCTGCGGAGAGCAGGAACATCACAATGCTCGTCGAGCGGAAGAGCCGACCTCCGAGCAGTCGCAGGTCCACCAGCGGACGCGGTGTTCGCAGCTCGACGACGACGAACGCGAGCAGGAGGAGGCTCCCGGCCAGGCACGAGGTGACCACCTCCGGGGAGGACCACGAGTGCAGAGGGCCGGTGGACAAGCCGTACATGAGCAGTCCGAGTCCGACCCCGCCGAGAGCGAATCCCGGCACGTCGAGAGGGCCGGCATCGGTCGTCTCTGAGCGCTCGAGGAACAGAGCCCCGAAGACGACGGCGGCGAGGCCGATGGGGACGTTCACGAAGAAGACCCACCGCCAGGTGAACGCCGTCACCAGGAAGCCCCCGAGCACCGGCCCGATGGCCGGGGCCATGGTCGTGGGAACGGTCAGGATGCTCGCGGCGCGCACGCGCTCGGAGGGAGGGAAGACGCGGTAGAGCATGGCCATGCCGACGGGAGTCATCATTCCGCCGCCCGCCCCTTGAACGACCCGGAAGGCCACGAGCTCGCCGATGTTCTGGGCCAGACCGCACAGCCCGGACCCCACGGTGAACACCACGACGGCGATCAGGAGCACCCGTTTCCCACCGAAGTGGTCACCGAGCCACCCCGACGCCGGGATGAAGACGGCCAGGCTCACCAGGTAGGCGATGACGACGCCGTCGACGGCGGTCGGGGCGATCGCGAAGTCGCGGCCGATCGTGGGCAGGGCGACGTTCACGATCGTGATGTCCATGATGCTCATGAACATGGCCGTGACGAACACGGTGCCGACGGCGAACTTCTGGCTCATGCGAGCTTCGGCCACGTGTTCTCCGGGTGGACGCTGGGGAGGGTTCTCGTTCAGGTGCAGAAGCTCGGTCAGGTGCGCAGTGAGCCGGGCGCCAAGGCAGCCGTGGCCGTCGATTCAGCGCCTCGACCCTATGCGCTCGCCAGGCCGGACCGACCCCGGGCTCGTCCTGCCGTGACGTTGGGGTGGCGTGTTCCTAACCTGAGACCCGTGCCGACTCGAGGACGAGAAGAGTTGTGAAGAGACAAAGAGAGGGGATGGTGTTCGGGAGGAGAAGGATCGTGGGGACCGTCGTGCGGACGGGTTTCACCCTGTCGGTGGCGCTCTCCGTCGCTACGGTGCTGGCCTCGTCGACCCCGGCCGCTGCGGCCACCGGGAATTCGGCCTCGTCGTCCGCAACGGTGTGGCTGTGCCGGCCCGGGCAGATCGACGACCCCTGCACGGAGAGCTCGGCCACCACCGACGTGTCGGCCAATGGGACGACGAGTGCCGCCGCGTCGATCTCGGCGCCGCGGGCGGGTTCCTTCGACTGCTTCTACGTGTACCCCACGACGTCGCGGGAGTCCGGCGACAACGCCGACCTGAGGATCCAGCCGGCCGAACGGGAGGTGGCAGAGGCGCAGGCTTCGCCCTTCTCGCGGGTGTGCCGTGTGTGGGCGCCGATGTACCGCCAGGCCACCGAGCAGGCGTTGGAATCGGGCGCCGCCTTCGAGCCGTCGGTGATCGCCACGGCGTACTCGAGTCTGTTGTCCGCCTGGAAGGACTATCTCGCTCACGACAACCATGGTCGACCGGTCGTCTTCATCGGTCATTCGCAGGGCGCGGCCGCGCTGATCAAGCTCCTGCGGTCCCAGGTCGATCCGTCGCCGGCGCTGCGTTCGCGTCTGGTCTCCGCGATCATCCTCGGGGGTAACGTTCAGGTTCCCTTGGGAGCCACCGTCGGGGGGAGCTTCTTGCACATCCCGACCTGCTCGTCGCCGGCGCAGATCCACTGCGTGATCGCGTACTCGACCTTCGGCGCCACCCCGCCGGCCGGTTCCTTCTTCGGCCGGCCCGGAAAGGGGGTGAGCGTCCAGTCCGGCCAGACCGCGTCGGCGGGCCAGCAGGTGGCCTGCGTCAACCCGGTGACCTTCTCGGCCCAACCGGGGTCGCTCGCCCCGGCCTTCCCGACCCGGACCCAGTCGCTCGGTGTCGTCGCGGTGACCACGCCCTGGGTGTCCTTCCCCAACCTCTACACGGCCACCTGCGAGCACCAGGGCACCGCCACATGGTTGGAGGTCGACACCACGGGAATCCCGGGAGATTCGCGTCCCACCGTCTCGGCCGTGCTCGGTCCGTCCTGGGGGTATCACCTCGAGGACGTCAACCTGGCTCTGGGCAACCTGGTCGCAGACGTGGCCCACGAAGAGGCGGCGCTCGGCTGAGGCGCCAGGAGACGGCCGCAGCCGACGGTCGTAGACTCCGGCGATGCTCAAAGTCGTCGCCGTGGCCAACCAGAAGGGTGGCGTGGCCAAGACGACGACCGTGCAGTCCCTCGGGGTGGCACTGGCCGAACAGGGCCGTCATGTCCTGGTGGTCGACCTCGATCCCCAGGCATGCCTGACCTACTCACTTGGGCTCGATCCCGAGTCCCTCGATTCCTCGCTGCACGACGTGCTGGTGGGTCGTTCGCCGCTCCCGGCGGTGGTCCGGGCCGCCCCCGCGGTCCCCGGGCTCTTCCTGGCTCCGGCGACCATCGACCTGGCCGGCGCCGAGGTGTATCTCGCCACACGTACCGGGCGCGAACACGTGCTGTCCCAAGCCCTGGCGCCGGTGCTGGCGGATTACGAGGCGGTGCTGATCGACTGCCCGCCCTCGCTCGGCGTCCTGACCATCAACGGCCTCACGGCGGCCGAGGCCGTCCTCGTGCCGCTCCAGTGCGAAGCATTGAGCCACCGGGGCGTGGGCCAGCTGCTCGAGACCATTGAGGACGTGCGGCTGTTCGCCAACGAGCGGCTCCGGGTGCTCGGGGTCATCCCCACCATGTACGACCGCCGCACGACGCACGCCCGCAAGGTGCTCGCCGAGGTCGAGGAACGCTACGGGCTTCCCCTCTTCGAGCCGCCCGTGCCCAAGTCGATCCGGGTGGCCGAGGCCCCCGCCTTCGGACAGTCGGTGCTCCAGCACGCCCCCGCCTCAGCCGGCGCCTTGGCGTACCGGACGCTCTCGACATGCGTCTACGACGCCATGCAGAGCGTCTGAGGTGGTGTCGCCGCCGGGCGACCGCCCTCGGGACCCTCTCGGGAAGCGGGCGCTCTTCTCCACCACGCTGGCTGATTCCGGCACGTCCGCGGATTCGGGCGTGTCCGCGGATTGCGGCATGTCCGCGGAGGCCGGGGAGGCTGCGTCGGCCGCTACCGTCGCTCCGTCGAACGACGGTAGCGGCCCCTTCACGGTCACCTGCGAACGGTGCGTGTCGGTCTCCCGTGTGGGCCTTCTCGACATGGTGGTCTTCTCGTTCCCCGTGGCCGTGTGGCTGCCCCGCGGGCGGTTCGACCGGCGCATGATCTGCCCCTCGTGTCGTCGACGGGCCTGGTGCAGCGTCACGATCCGCCAGGCCTGAGGTCGGTCGGTCCCGGGATTCTGCTCAGGGGCCCGAGGCGGTGGCAGCTTCCTGCTCGGCGGGTTGGACCGTCGGAAGCCGTCGCGTGAAGGCGAGGGCGACGAGGGCGATCAGGGCGAGGGCAGCGAGTGACGCCCGCAGGCCGTTGATGCGGCTCCGTGCGTTGTCGTCCACGATGGACTGCGCCGTGTCGGGCGGTACCCCGGCCTGAGTGAGGGCGGCGTCGAGGTCGGCGTCGCTCACGAAGGGGATGCCCGCGGAGAGCTCCACCTGCGCCTTGGCCGACATCTCCTGGGGGACGGCCGGGTTGGAGGCCACCGAGCCCAGGAACGTGGTGGTGAGGACCGAGATGAGGATGGCCCCGGCGAGCGCCGTGCCGATGGACGCTCCCAGGTTGGTCACCGTGTTCTGAACCCCTCCCACCTCACCGCTCTGGGAGTCGGGCACGGCGGAGACCGTCACCGCACCGAGCTGGGAGGCCAGGGAGCCGATACCCAGCCCCGCCAACAGGAGAGGCCAGGTCACGATCTCGGGCCCGGCGCCGGCGTCGAGCGCGGCGATGAGGATGACGATCCCGAGGAACAGGGCGGCGAAGCCGATACGCACGACACGCCGGGGCGAGGCCTTGGGAAACAGCCGCGGTACGCCGGCGGCCGCCGCCAAGAGGGTGATCGACAGCGGCAGGAGGCGGACGCCGGTCGCCACGGCCGAGAGGCCCAGGGCAACCGACAAGAAGAGCGGGATGACGAAGAACAAGCCGGACTGCAGGAGGAACTGGAAGAAGAACGACGTGAGGCCCCCCTGCAGCCGGGGGATCCGCAACATGGCGGGATCGACGAGCACCGCCCGACCTCGCCGGACGCGGCGGCTCTCCCACAGGACGAAGAGGCACAGCACGCCGGCACCACCGAGGATGAGCCAGAGCACCAGTGAGACCCCCAGCCACTGCGGCGCGTCGGCCTTGGGCTGGACGATCCCCCAGGTGCCCGATCGGATCACCGCGAAGACGACCATCCCGAGCCCGACGGCGGAGAGCAGCGTGCCCATGGGATCGAGGCGTACGCCGGGTTCGGGCGGGGCGTCGGCCATGCGGGTGGTCAGGCCGAGGATGCACAGGACGATGACGACCTCGCCAGCGAAGACCCAGCGCCAGCTGGCGTAGGTCGTGAAGAGGCCCCCCACCAGCGGCCCCACGGCGACCGCGATGGCACCGGCGGAAGCCACCAGCCCGTAGGCGCGGGGACGGCCGGCGGGCGGGAAGTTCGTGGCCACGAGCGCGACCACCGCAGGCATGATGAGCGCGGCGCCCAGTCCCTCGAGCACCGACCATCCGATGATGAGCACGGTGAGCGTGTGCGACAGCGCGGTGGTGAACGAACCACAGCCGTAAATGACACACCCGATCATGAAGGCGCGCTTGCGCCCCAGGATCTGCCCGAGCTTGCCGCCGGTGATCATGAAGGCGGCCATGACCAGCGTGTAGAGCGTAATGGCCAGCTGAATCCCCGTCACCGTGGTGCCGACGTCCTTGGCCACTGTGGCGATGGAGACGTTCATGACCGACGTGTCGAGGGTCATGAGGAACTGGGCCGAGGCCAGCGTGAGCAGGACGGTGGGACCGGGTGCCTTCACCACCGCGCCGGTGATGGAGGTGGAGGCATCGCTCACCGGTGCATTCTGGCGTCTTTGCGGTCGGGATGCGGGGATTTGAACCCCGGACCTCCTGCTCCCAAAGCAGGCGCGCTAACCAAGCTGCGCTACATCCCGGCAGATCCGTGTGAGCTGGAACGCTAGCGCCTGCCGCGGCGAGACCGAGGGCGTCGGCGCCGGCCCGTCCGGCGCGACGCACCCGGAGTCGACGATGATGACGCGGAGCACGTCAAGGTGGACGTGTCCGAGACGGACGTCGAAGCGAGACTGAATGGTGCAGAAGGCGAAAGTACTCGTGGCATCCCCACTCGCCGCGGGGTTTGCCATGGCCGAGGGACCGCGGTGGCGCGACGGTCTGCTCTGGTTCTCGGATCTCCACGGGGGTCGCGTGATGACGCTCAGCGAAGATGGTCGGCTCGCGCTCGTGGTGGAGACCGATCATCCGTCGGGCCTCGGGTGGCTCCCCGACGGCAGCCTTGTGTTCAGCACCCTCTTCGCCCCCCACATCAAACGGATCGACGCCGGCGGGGTGGTCATCGCCCACGACCTCGGCGAGTGGGGGGAATCGTTGAACGACATGGTGGTGGCGTCCGACGGTCGCATATACGTCGACCTCTACCTCCAGATGAACGCGGCGCCCCCCGGTGAGATCCTCCTGGTCACCCCCGACGGGGAGGTGCGGACCGTTGCCTCGGGATTGGCCACCCCGAACGGGCTGGTGATCACCCCGGACGGCTCGACGCTCATTGTGAGCGAGACCTTCGCGGGCCGCCTTCTCTCGTACGCGATCGGGCCCGATGGGACACTCGGGGAACCACGGGTCTTCGCCACGCTGGAGGGCGGCGGTCACCCTGACGGGATCTGCATCGACGCCGAGGGTGCCGTCTGGGTGGCCCACTCCGATGCGGGCGGGTTCACCCGGGTGCTCGACGGTGGCGAGGTGACCCACCGGATCGAGACGCCCGGTCGGTGGTCGATCGCTCCGGCCCTGGGTGGTTCCGACGGCCGCACGCTGTTCCTGTCGACCGCCGAGACGAGTTACGAGAAGCTCGGGCGCGGCGAAACCCGCGGGTTCATCGAGTTCACCCGGGTCGTGGTCCCGGGGCCCGGGTGGTGACACTGATCGACCTGCTCCCAGGGCCGATCGGCAGGACCGATCGGCAGGACCGGGACGAGCCGGCCCAGCGGCTCAGACCTTGGCTTTGCCCAGGATGCGGTTCATCTTGGTCCCGCAGACCGGGCACTGCCCCTGCGCCGCACGGCGCCCGTTGGCGAGCTCGACCTCCTGGCCCTCGAATTGCTGCTTCTCCCGGCACTTCACGCAGTACCCCTCGTAGCTGGCCATGACATCTCCTCTGGTCGGTTGCGCCCTCGGACGGGTGACGAACGTAGCGGGGGGGTCTCGCAAAGGGGGGGATGGTTCTCGGCCGGTCGGGTCGGGAGGTCCGAGGACGTCGGGACTAGACCGGGAATAAGGTCAGGTCGGTGAGCGACGAAGGTGCAGGTCCTGAGGGGGAGTGGCGGGTACGCGGCCGGGCGGCGACGACCGCGTTGGCCGAGACCTGGCACAGTCTGGCCGACGCCTGCCAGGAGCTCTCCGAGACCGAGTGGGCCCTGCCGACCGAGTGCCCCGGGTGGGACGTCAAGGACCAGCTGTCGCACCTCATCGGGATTGAGCGCGCGCTCATGGGCGAACCCGCCCCGGACTGCGAGGGCCCCTTCGGGGAGCACGTTCGCAACGACTTCGCGGTCTCCAACGAGCCCTGGATCGTCGTGCGGCATCCGCTGACGGGCGCCGCGGTGCGCGCCGAGTTCGTCGAGGTGGCCGAGACCCGCCTGGCCCAACTCGAGGGCTACGGCGACGAGGAGTGGGCCGAGGTGCACCGGAGCCCGGTCGGCAAGCTGCCCCTGGCCGACTTCATGGGCATACGGGTCTTCGACAGCTGGGTCCACGAGCAAGACGCCCGCCGCGCCCTCGACCGCCCGGGCGGGAGCGGGAACCGGGCTTCGGCGATGGCGCTGGACCAGGCCCAAAGCGTCATGCCTCTGGTCGTCGGCAAGCGGGCCGCCTGCGCGGACGGCACCGTGGTCCGCTTCGAGATCGCGGGTCCCCGAGACGACGGGCGGTCGTTCAGCATCGGCGTCGAGGGCCGTCGTGCCCGCTCCGTCGGCGACGAGGTGGCGCCTACCGCGACCATCGCCTTGGCGAGCCTGGACTTCACCCGGCTGTGCTGCGGGAGGGCCACGGCGGAACAGGTGGAGGTCGCCGGCGGAGTCTCGTTTCAGGGCGACCTGGCGGTCGCCCGCCGGGTCCTCGCCGCCATGAACTTCACCTTCTGAACAGGTCGGGTGTGCCGAGGCACGCGGGCGCCCCGCTCGCCGTGCTTCGAGTGGGCGAGAGGCGCGTGGTGTGCCCGCCGTGCGGGCGAGGGCCGCGTGGTGCGCCCGCCGTGCGGGTGAGGGCCGCGTGGTGCGCCCGCCGTGCGGGTGAGGGCCGCGTGGTGCGCCCGCCCCCGAGAGCGACCGGTAGAGTGAGCGGCTCGTGATGCGTGCGACCACTGAGCCGCTTGAGGGAAACCTGGTCCGCCTCAGGGTGGAGATCGACGAGCCCGAGTTCGACCGGGCCCTCGGCGATGTCGTGCGCACCCTGGCCCGGCAGGTGCGCGTCCCGGGCTTCCGGCCGGGAAAGGTGCCCCGCCAGGTGCTCGAGGCACGCATGGGCGGAGCGAACGCACTGCGCGTGGAGGCCCTGCGCGAGTCGCTACCCGACTTCTACGCCCGGGCCGTGGTCGACACCGAGCTCGATCCGATCGCGCAACCCGACATCGACATCACCGGCGGGGAGGAGAGCGGCGCGGTCTCCTTCGATGCCGTCGTGCAGGTACGACCGCTCGTGGGCATCGGCGGTTACGACGGACTTCAGGTAACGCTGCCCGGACTCGAGGTGAGCGACGAGGAGGTCCAGCGCCAGATCGACCGCCTCCGCGAGAACGACGCCGTGCTCGAGGTGGTGGGGCGCCCGGCCATCGACGGCGACATGGTCACCATCGACCTGCACGGGAACGACGCCTCGGGCGCCGAGGTGGTCGGAGTCGACGATTACCTCTACGAGGTGGGGTCGGGCACGGTGGTCGAGGCGCTCGACGCGGAGCTGCACGGCGCCAAGGCCGGTGCCATCGTTGCGTTCGACGCGCCCAATCCCGCTGATCCCGAGCAGGGCCTGGGCTTCCGCGTGCTGGTCAAGGAGGTGAAGGTGAAGCGGCTGCCCGAGGTCAATGACGAATGGGCCTCGGAGAGCTCCGAGTTCGACTCCCTCGCCGCGCTGCTCGAGGACATCACCGACCGCATCCGCCGGGTCAAGCTGGTCCAGACCCAGATGGCACTGCGCCAGAAGTCGATCGAGGCCCTCTCGGGTCTCGTGGCCGACGACGAGGTGCCCGAGGTGCTGGTCGACGCCGAGGTGAACGAGCGCCTCCACGACCTGCAACACCGGCTCGAGGCGCAGAAGCTGGGCCTGGCCGAGTACTTCCAGGCCACCGGGACCACCCCCGACGAGCTCCTGGCGTCAGTCCGGATCGACGCGGAGGCGTCGGTCAAGGCCGACCTCGCCCTACGTGCCCTGGTCGAGGCGGAGGAGATCGCGCTCAGCGACGATGAGCTCGATGCCGAGGTTGCCACCATGGCAGAGCGCATGGGCACGACTCCGACGGACCTGCGACGCCAACTGGACACGGCGGGCCGGACGGGCGCGGTACGCTCGGAGCTGCGCAAGAGCAAGGCACTGGCGTGGCTGCTGGACCACGTGGATCTCGTCGACGAAGGGGGGAGCCCGATGTCACGGGAGGACCTCAGGGTGGATGCATCCGAAGAAGGTGGACCGGGCGACTCCGGGGACGGCGAACCGGGGGCGAACGAGATCGTGTCGGGCGAGGAGAGCGAGTGACGATGCCAAACAGCGGGGACCCGATGAAGGCGTACAACTACCTGGTCCCCACGGTGATCGAGTCGTCCAACCGCGGAGAGCGCGCCTACGACCTCTACTCGCGGCTGTTGCGTGAGCGCATCATCTTCCTCGGTACGCCCGTCGACGATGCGGTGGCCAACCTCATCTGCGCCCAGATGCTCTTCTTGGAGTCCGAGGAGCCGGACAAGGACATCCACCTCTATATCAACTCGCCCGGTGGCGAGATCACGGCGCTCTTCGCCATCTACGACACGCTCAAGTTCATCAAGGCAGACGTCTCGACCTTCTGCTTCGGCCAGGCCGCCTCGGCCGCGGCGGTCCTGCTGGCCGCCGGTGCCAAGGGCAAGCGTTTCGCCCTGCCTCACGCCCGGATCCTCCTCCACCAGCCGTGGGGCGGTGTCGAGGGCCAGGCCAGCGACATCGAGCTCCAGGCCAGGGAGATCCTGCGCATGCGGGACCTCCTCTCGGGGATGCTGGCCGAGGACACCGGGCAGACCCAGGAGAAGGTGGCCCATGACACCGACCGTGACTTCATCATGACGGCCGCCGACGCGGTGACCTACGGGGTGATCGACGAGGTCATTACCGCCCGCACGGTCGCCCCGCTCGAGGCCATCGGCGCAGCGTAGGCGCTCGGGTCGCACGGGACACGAAACCAGTGGGTACGGAACCAGCAGGTCCGACATGTTCGGGCAAGGGACGGGAGTAGCGAACTGGTGGCGAAGTTCGGAGAGGGCGGGGACCTGGTCAAGTGCAGCTTCTGCGGCAAGACGCAGAAGCAGGTCAAGAAACTCATCGCCGGCCCCGGCGTGTACATCTGCGACGAGTGCATCGACCTGTGCAACGACATCATCGCCGAGGAGCGCGAAGATTCCACCGAGCTGACCTTCGAGGACCTCCCCAAGCCTCGGGAGATCTTCGAGTTCCTCAATGACTACGTCGTCGGCCAGGAGTACGCAAAGAAGATCCTCTCGGTCGCTGTCTACAACCATTACAAGCGGGTGCAGGCCGGTCCTCCCTCCGCCGAAGACGGCGTCGAGCTGGCCAAGTCGAACATCCTGCTCCTCGGTCCCACCGGTTGCGGCAAGACGCTCCTGGCACAGACGCTTGCCCGCATGCTCAACGTTCCTTTCGCCATCGCGGATGCCACCGCGTTGACCGAGGCGGGCTACGTGGGGGAGGACGTCGAGAACATCCTCCTGAAGCTGATCCAGGCGGCCGACTACGACGTGAAGCGAGCCGAGACCGGCATCATCTACATCGACGAGATCGACAAGATCGCGCGCAAGAGCGAGAACCCCTCAATCACCCGTGACGTGTCGGGTGAAGGCGTGCAGCAGGCCCTGCTCAAGATCCTCGAGGGCACCACGGCCTCGGTGCCACCCCAGGGTGGGCGCAAGCATCCACACCAGGAGTTCATCCAGATCGACACCACGAACATCTTGTTCATCTGCGGTGGTGCCTTCGCCGGGTTGGACAGGCTCATTGAGGCTCGGGTGGGCAAGCGCGGCATCGGCTTCCGGGCCGAGGTCCACCGTAAGGACCGTGACGACGGCGAGGTCCTGCGCAACGTCCTGCCCGAGGACCTGATCAAGTTCGGACTGATCCCCGAGTTCATCGGCCGGCTGCCCGTGGTGAGCGCAGTGTCGCCACTGTTCAAGGACGCGCTGGTGCAGATCCTGGTCGAGCCCAAGAATGCCCTGACTCGGCAGTACGAGCGAGTGTTCGCGCTCGACAACGTGGAGCTCGAGTTCACGACGGATGCGCTGGAGGCGGTGGCCGAGCAGGCCCTCCTGCGCGGCACGGGGGCACGTGGGTTACGGGCCATCCTCGAAGAGGTGCTCCTCGACGTGATGTACGACCTGCCGAGCCGGACCGACGTGGGCAAGTGCGTGGTGGACCGTTCCGTCGTGCTCGACCGAGTCGCCCCGACGCTGGTCCCACTCGGCGGTGCGCCGGTCAAGTCGACCCGCTCACGCCGCGCCGCGTCCTGACCGCAGCCGGCCCGTCTCCGGTGCCGCCGGACTCTCCCCTCATCGGGGCCCCACCCTTCGAAGGAGCGGCCGACGCAATCTCCTGGCTCGACGCGCACGTCGACTTCGAGGCGAACATGCCGCGCCGCCGTGCCCTGCCCACGCTGGAGCGCATGCGAGCCCTGACCTCGGTCTTGGGCGAGCCCCAGGAGTCCATCCCGTGCATCCATGTCACGGGCACCAATGGCAAGGGGTCGACGTCGGCCATGGCCACCGCGCTGCTCATGGCCAAGGGCCTGAGCGTGGGCACGTACACCAGTCCCAATCTGCACTCCGTGCGCGAGCGGATCGCCTGCAACGCACAGCCGATCGATGACGCGGGGCTTGGCGAGGTCCTCAGTGAGCTCGCCTTGCTCGAAACACTTCTGCCCGAGCGCCCGACGCGCTTTGAGCTCCTGACCGCGGCTGCGCTGAGCTGGTTCGCCACCGAAGCGGTCGACGCCATGGTCATGGAGGTCGGCCTGGGCGGCACATGGGACTGCACCAACGTCGTTCACGGCGACGTGGCCGTTCTCACGAACGTGAGCTACGACCACACCGACGTGCTCGGTCCGACGCTCGAGGGAATCGCCGCGGACAAGGCCGGAATCATCGACCCGGGCAGCCGCGTGGTGGTGGGGGAGACCGACCCGGACGTGGCCGGGGTCATCGCGACGTGGGCGGCGGCGGCGGGGGCGGCCTCTCTCTGGCTGGCCGGACGTGACTTTGGCTGCGACCGCAACGACGTCGCCGTGGGTGGCCGGCTGGTCGCTCTGTGGACGCCCGGAGGGCGCTACGACGAGGTGCTCGTGCCTCTCCACGGCGCCCACCAGGGACGCAACGCCGCCGTGGCCCTGGCTGCGGTGGAGGCGTTCTTCGGGGAGCCGCTCGATCCCGAGGTCGTGGTCGACGGCCTGGCCGCGGTGCAGATGCCCGGCCGCCTCGAGGTGCTCGGGCGTCGTCCGCTGCTGGTCCTCGACGGTGCCCACAACGCGGCCGGCATGGCGGCGCTCGGGGTCGCGCTTCGCGAGGAGTTCGCCGTCGACGGTGCACGTGTCGCGGTTGTGGGCATGCTCTCGGGCCGAGATCCTTCCGCCATGTTGGCGCCACTGGCCGACGCCGGCGTGCGCGCCGTGGTGATCTGTGAGCCGGCGTCGCCTCGCGCCATGCCCGCCGACGAGGTGGCCGACGCCGGACGGTCGCTCGGTTTGGCGGTGATCGTCGAACGCGATGTCTCGGGTGCCCTGGCGAAGGCGCAAGGCATGGTCGATGCCGACGGCCTGGTCGTCGTGGCCGGCTCCCTCTACGTCGTCGGCACCGCACGTGCCGAGGTCCTCACCCCGGCGCACGCAGAGGGGGACGCCGGGCTCGGGCCGTTTGTGTAGTGTCGTCCTCTCGTGGACAGAACCCTTGTCATCGTGAAGCCAGACGGCGTCGAGCGCGGCCTGGCCGGCGAGATCGTCAGCCGGCTGGAGCGCAAGCACCTCCGACTGGTGGCGGCCGAGCTGCGCACCATCTCCAAGGAGGTGGCCGAGACGCATTACGCCGAGCACGCCGAACGGCCCTTCTACAGCGATCTCGTCACCTTCATCACCCGCTCACCTTCCCTGGTCATTGTGGTGGAGGGGCCGAAGGACACCTATGCCGTCGTGCGGCGCATGATGGGTACGACCAATCCGGCCGAGGCGGACCCGGGCACGATTCGGGGTGACTTCGGCGTGGAGATGACCGAGAACCTCGTGCACGGGTCCGATTCGCCGGCCTCTGCGGCCCGGGAGATCGCACTCTTCTTCCCGGATCTCGCCACCGCCTGACGTCCCTGCGGACGACCCGGCGGTGGGGCGGGATCGGACAACGGACGCACATCGCACTCACGCCAGGTCGACAACGGCCGCACAGATGTGCAGGTGACGAGGGTGCCGCGAGGGGTCCGCCTTGTGGACCCCCTCTTTGTCCCGTAGCCTGTGGGGCCACCGCCGCCGCCGCCGGCCTTTGCCGGCGACGACCCGCAGTTCCCTGGAGATCCAGCTATGGCCGAAAATCGCCTTTCTTTGCTCGGTCGTGACATGGCCGTTGACCTCGGCACCGCCAACACGCTTGTATACGTGCGCGGCCGCGGCATCGTGCTCAACGAACCCTCGGTCGTCGCCGTGGACATCAAGGACGGGCGTCCCTTGGCGGTGGGAGCCGAAGCCAAGCGGATGATCGGGCGCACGCCATCGAACATTCAGGCCATCCGACCGTTGAAGGATGGCGTGATCGCCGACTTCGAGATCTGCGAGAAGATGCTGCGCTACTTCATCCACCGGGTGCACCAGCGCCGCTTCGCCAAGCCGCGGATGGTGATCTGCGTGCCCTCGGGCATCACGGGTGTGGAACGCCGGGCGGTCATGGAGGCGGCCGAGTACGCGGGAGCGCGACGCGCGTACATCATTGAGGAGCCCATGGCGGCGGCCATCGGCGCCGGCCTGCCCGTGCACGAGCCGACCGGGAACATGGTGGTCGACATCGGCGGAGGAACGACGGAGGTCGCCGTGATCTCGCTCGGTGGCATCGTGACGAGCCAGTCGGTGCGCATCGGCGGTGACGAGCTCGACGAAGCCATCGTCTCATTCGTCAAGAAGGAGTTCAGCCTGGCGCTCGGGGAACGCACGGCCGAGGAGATCAAGATCACGCTGGGATCGGCCTATCCGCTCGAGCAGGAACTGCATGCGGAGATCCGCGGACGCGACCTCGTGAGCGGGTTGCCCAAGACGATCGTGGTGTCCACCGAGGAGATCCGGCGCGCCATTGAGGAGCCGGTGTCGGCCATCATTGACGCCGTCAAGGTCACGCTCGACCGGACACCGCCCGAGCTGGCGGCCGACATCATGGAGCAGGGCATCGTCCTGACCGGCGGCGGAGCCCTGCTGCACGGGCTCGAGGCGCGGCTCCAGCACGAGACCGGAATGCCCATCGTGGTGGCCCGTGACCCGCTCAACTGCGTGGCGGTGGGGAGCGGGCAGTGCCTGGAAGAGTTCGAAGCGCTGAAGCGGGTGCTCATCACCACCTCCACGCGCTGATCGATCGACCGATTCTCCCCGGGTGGCCCGGACCAGGCGCTCTCGCCGTACCCTGACGGTCGTCCTCCTGGTCGTCGCTTCGCTGACGCTGGTCTCGCTCGACCTCAACGGACGGACCCATTCGCTGACCTCCGGCGTCAAGTCGACAGCCAACGAGGTCTACGCGCCCCTGCGCCAGGGGATGATGGACATCATCAGCCCGGTCGGGAACTTCTTCGCCGGGGCCTTCAACTACGGATCGGTCGAGGTGCAGAACGCGCAGCTGCAACGCACCGTCGGCCAATTGCGTGCCGCGGCTGCCGAGAAGGGATTCGAGCAGAACCAGTTGCGGGAGCTCACGGCGCTGGAGCACCTGACCTTCTTGCAGTCGCTGCCCACGATCACCGCCCAGCAGATCGACGCGAACTCCTCGAACTTCACGGCCACCATCACCTTGGACAAGGGGCGGTCCGACGGTGTCGACGTCGGGTACCCCGTGGTGGCCGCCGGCGGGTTGGTGGGCCAGGTCGTGCAGTCGTTTCACCACACCAGCGTGGTGCAGCTCGTCACCGACGGCCAGTCCAAGGTGGGGGTGGTCTTCGGGCCGACCAAGCAGTACGCGGGGATCGTCGACGGTCAGGGCCCGTCGAGCTCCATGACGGCCGACCTGGTGGCTCCGGGAACGCCGGTGCACAAGGGTGAGGTCTTGTACACGAGCGGCCTGCAGGCGGCGGCCTTCCCCCCGGGCATCCCGGTCGCCACCGTGCGTTCCTTCCACACGGCGGCCGGGGCCTCTCAGGAGACGATCAAGGTCGACCCTGCCGCCGACCTCGGCGAGCTCACCTACGTCGACATCGTGCAGTGGTCGCCCCCGTCATGAGCGGGCGCTCCCTGCTCCGGGTGGCTCTGGTCATCTTCGTCGTCCTGATGGTGCAACAGACGGTGATGGTCTCTCTGCGCGTCGGCGGGGTGCATCCCGATCTCCTCTGGCTGCTCCCCATCACGGCCGCCCTGCTCGACGGCCCCGAGACGGGGGCCGTCGTCGGTTTTTGGTCCGGGCTGGCCTTCGACCTGGTGCTCCCCACGCCGTTCGGCCTGTCGGCCCTGGTGGGATGCCTGTTGGGCTTCGCCGTGGGCAGGCTGGCGGCACCCGTGGACCCCCGAGCGGTCTGGCTCAAGCCGGTGGCCGCGCTGACGGGCAGCGTTGCAGCGGACATGCTGTTCGCCGTGTTGGGCGCGGTCTTCGGACAGGAGCAGATGGTGCAGGTGGACTTCCTGGCCCTGTTCGTGATGGTGAGCATCTCGAGCCTGTTGCTGGTCCTCCCGGTCAGCCGGTTGATGCGATGGGCTCTGGCCGGAGAGGGCAACCGCCGCTCCCTCGTCTCCGCAGAAGGCGACAGCAGGGTGTGGTGAGCCGGTGAAGCGGACGCTCCGCCACCCGATCCGTGGTGACCGGCTCCACCCCAAGCCCAGTACCCGCCGACGCACGTCGACCCGTCCGGCGCGGCAACCGCGTATGCGCCCGCGGAAAAGCGTGCGCGTGTCGTCCATCGTCGGATCTCCCGAAGAAGAGGAATCACGTCCGAACCTGCGGTTGCGCGTGGTGGGCGCGGTGGTCCTGCTCCTCTTCGGCATCCTGGTGCTCCGGCTGTGGTCGTTGCAGGTGGTGCAGGGGAAGACCTATGCCGCGGCGGTGACGCGCAACCAGGTGCGCGTGGTCAGCATCCCCGCGCCGCGAGGCGAGATCGTCGACCGCAACAGCACGGTGCTGGTGTCCAACGTGCCCCAGCAGGAGATCCTGCTGACCCTCAGTCCAGAGCTCCTCCTGGAGATCCAAAAGAAGCAGACCCCCAGGATCGTCGCGATGGTCGCCGCGCTGGTGGGTCAGACGCCTGCGAAGGTGGAGGCTTCCATCACGAGTGCCTCCACCAAGAACGGACCCTACGAACCCGCCCCGGTCGCCGTGGGCGTGTCCGACGCCACGGTGCAGTACCTCGAGACGCACCAGTCGGAGTACCCCGGTGTGAGCGTGCAGACGGTGACCCAGCGCACCTATCCCCAGGGGGGAACCACGGCCCCCCATGTCCTCGGTTATCTGGGGGACAACGCCCAGGGCCGCCAAGTCGGGGTATCGGGAGTCGAGGCGCAGTACGAGCCCTACCTCCAGGGGGTCAACGGGCGCGAGGCCCTCTCGGTCGACGTCCACGGTGACGTGGTGGGCACACTGAACACGACCGCCCCGCAGATCGGCGACACCGTCGTGCTCAACGTCGACACCGCGCTCCAACAGGCGGTCGAGACCGACCTGGCCAATCAGATCCTGGCCGACCGCCAGACGCTCGACACCGTCGACAACAAGTACCCGCCCGCCCTCAACGGGGCCGTGGTGGTCATGAACCCGCAGAACGGCCAGATCCTGGCCATGGCCTCGTACCCCGGCTATGACCTCAAGCAGTGGGTGGGCGGCATCTCGACGGCCGACTTCGCAGCGCTCCAGGCGAGCGGGGCCGAGAACGACAACGCCATTGAGGGGTTGTACACGCCGGGCTCGACCTTCAAGCTGGTGACCGCCACCGCCGCGTTGCAGGCCGGGTTGTGGCCGGTGAACCAGTACTACGACGACACCGGGTCGTACAAGATCCTCGGCTGTCCGGCTCCCGGTGTGAACAACGACACCGGCTGCAATCCGAAGGACAACCCGGGCGACCCAGGGGGCGAGTACGACATCTCGGGGGCGCTCACGGTGTCGAGCGACTCGTTCTTCTACCACCTGGGTGACATGTTCTGGCAGGCCCGGTCGCAGTACGGCGACACGCCGATCCAGAACGAGGGCACCGCCTACGGCGAGGGCACCATCACCGGGATCGACCTGCCCGGAGAGGCGCAGGGACGCATCGACAGCGAGGCCATTCGGGCCAAGCTCCACGCTGAGAACCCCAAGGGATTTCCCTATGCCGCGTCGTGGTTCAGCGGCGACAACGTCGAGATGGCCTTCGGGCAGGGCGAGACGGTCCTCACCCCGATCGAACAGGCCGTGGCCTACTCGACCTTCGCCAACGGTGGAAGGCGCTACGCGCCGCAGGTCGCCTCCGAGGTGGTCGACCCGGTGACCGGCAAGGTGGTCAAGAAGCTCGAGCCCCAGCAGACAGGCACGGTGACCATCTCCCCGACCAACTATCAGGCCATGCTCCAGGGCTTCGAGGGAGTCATCTCCAATGTCAACGGGACCGCGTACTCAGATTTCCAGGGCTTCCCGAGCTCGTGGAACCTGGCCGGTAAGACCGGCACCGCCTCGAACCAGGCGGGCCAGGTCCCCAACAGCTGGTTCGTGGCCTTCGGTCCCAACCCGAACCCGCAGTACCTCGTGCTGGCCGTGATCGACCAGGGAGGGTACGGCGCCCAGGCGGCGGCGCCTCTCGTGCGCAACATCTTCGACTACATCGTGGCCAACCCGCTGAGCGCGACCGTCAAGACGCCGACGCCCTCCAACCCGGCCAGCCAGACCGCGCCGGCCAGCAACCCGCCGTTGGGCACGCCGACGACCACGACGACCCCGACGACCGTTCCCGGTCGCGGCACCTCGGGAACGACCACGACGACCACGGCCGGAGGAGCCTGAGTCGTGGGAAGGGTGCCCGAACGTCCCGTAGGGTGAGAGCGATGGAGAGTCTGTGGCCCCGGATCGAGAACGTGCTGCCCTCGGTTTCCAAGCCAGCCCGCTACATCGGGGGTGAGCAGGGGGCCCAGTACCCCGAACACGGAGACGGGAAGGTGGCTTGGCTCCTGGTGTACCCCGACACCTACGAGATCGGCCTCCCCAATCAGGGACTCCAGATTCTCTACGAGATCCTCAACGAACGGCCCGACGCGCTGGCCGAGCGGGCGTACGCACCGTGGGTCGACATGGAGGCAGCCATGCGGCGCGAGGGGATCCCGCTCTTCAGCGTCGAGGGTCACCTCCCGGCGCGGTCGTTCGACGTCCTGGCCTTCAACCTGTCGGCCGAGCTCGTGTACACCAATGTCGTCAACCTCATCGACCTGGCCGGCGTCCCGCTGCACGCCATGGAGCGCGGTGCGGACGACGCCGTGGTCGTCGCCGGCGGCCACTGCGCCTTCAACCCCGAGCCGTTGGCCGACTTCATCGACGCCTTCGTCCTGGGTGACGGCGAAGAAGCCGTGGGCGAGGTCAACGACGTGCTGGCCGACTGGTTGGTCACCCCGTCGGCTGAGCGCGACCGAGCCTGGGTGCGGCGTGCCCTGGCCGACGTCGAGGGGGTCTACGTGCCGGCCCTCTACCTTCCCCGCTACGACGGGGGCCGACTGGTGGCCACGGAACCCGTGGACGACGGGGTACCGGCCACGGTGACCAAGCGCACGGTGGCCGATCTGGCCGAGTGGCCCTACCCGTCTCGTCAGCTGGTGCCCTTGACCGAGGTGGTGCACGACCGCCTGAACGTCGAGGTGTTCCGCGGCTGCACGCGGGGATGCCGGTTCTGCCAGGCCGGCATGATCACGCGCCCCGTGCGCGAAAGGCCGGCGGCACAGGTGCGGTCCATGGTCCGCCAGGGCCTGGAGCGGACCGGGTACGACGAGGTGACGCTCACGTCGTTGTCGTCGGCGGACTTCTCGGGCATAGAGGACACCGTGCGCGACATCGTCTCGGACCCCCAGCACTGCGGACAGGTCTCGGTGAGCCTTCCCTCGCTCCGGGTGGACGCGTTCACCGTGGGCACGGCGGCCGAAATTCAAAAGGTGCGCCGTACCGGCCTGACGTTCGCGCCCGAGGGCGGTACCTGGAGGATGCGCACGGTGATCAACAAGCTGATCACCGAGGAGGACCTCTACGGGGCGGTCGACGCGGCCTTCGGGCAAGGCTGGCGACGGGTGAAGCTGTATTTCCTGATCGGGCTGCCCACCGAGCGTGACGAGGACGTGCTCGGCATCGCCGAGCTCGGTGCCCGCTGTGTCGAGATCGGCCGCCGCCACCAGTCCTCGGTCACCGTCGTCGCCTCCGTCGGGGGTTTCGTGCCCAAGGCGCACACCCCGTTCCAGTGGTTCGGCCAGGACACCGTGGCCGAGCTCGAGCGCAAGGTGGCCTTGCTGCGGACGGCAGCGCGGCCGACGAGGGGGCTGACCGTGCGGTGGCACGACCCGGCGGCGTCGGTCGCCGAGGGGCTGGCCAGCCGGGGCGACCGGCGGATGGGGGCCGTGATCGAGCGGGTCTGGCGTAGCGGGGGCACCTTCCAGGAGTGGTCGGAGCGATTCGACCTGCCTCTGTGGGAGGACGCCTTGGCGGCGGAGGGTCTGAGCACCGAGGAGGTCTGTCACCGTGAGCGCGGTGAGGACGAGGCGCTGCCCTGGGACCACATCTCAGCCGGGCTCCACCGGGACTTCCTCTGGGGGGACTGGCAGGACGCCCTGGCCCGGGTCGGCGTGGAGGACTGTCGCTGGACTCCCTGCTACGACTGCGGGGCGTGCACCGGAGGGGTCCTCGAGCACGTGGTGGCCTCCCCGGTCCCTCCGGCGGGCGGGAGCCAGGGGACGGGACAGGATCTGGCGCTCGGTGACCGGATCCCCGTGCGCCTCACGGGGCGCGCGTCCTGACACCCGAGGTGCCCGACGCAGGCGGGCCCGCCCCGCTCACGGCCCAGCGCCGCCTCCGGCTCCGCTTCACCAAGGTGGGCAAGGTCCGCTTCACCAGCCATCGGGACGTGGCACGCATGTGGGAGCGGGCGCTGCGGCGGAGTCGGCTTCCCGTGGCCTACTCCCAGGGTTTCGTTCCGCATCCGCTCGTCAGCTTCGGACTGGCCCTTCCCACCGGTTGCGAGTCCCGGGGCGAGTACCTCGACGTCCGCCTCGGTCCTCTCGAACCCCGGGAGGTCCCGCTGGTCGACCTGCCCGGGGTCCTGAGCCCGCTGCTGCCCGAAGGGATCGACGTGACGGCGGCCGCCCTGGTCACAGAAGCGGAGGGATCGCTCCAACAGGAGGTAGCATCGTGTGATTGGGAGCTGGAGGTGCACGGCGTGCCGGGTGAAGAGTTAGCGGAGCGGGTCGAGAAGATGCTCGCCGCGCCCGTGCTCACCGTTCGGCGGGAACGAAAGGGTCGCCAGGGTGAGGACGACGTCCGCCCGGCGATCCGGACAGTGTCCGTGACCAGCCCCAACGGCCACCTCCGGGCGGAGTTGGCCACTCACCCGCGTGGCATTCGCCCGTCCGACCTGGTCGCGGTCCTCGCCACCAGCGCGGTGCTGGCACGGGCCTGCCGCACGCATCAATGGATCGAGCGCGACGGCGCACGGTTCGAGCCGCTCGTCGAGAGCGGCCTCGGGACCGGCGTCGGCGCGGCACAGCACGCAAGGAGGGCCATCCCTCATGTCCGAGACGGAGATCAACGAGACCCCGGAGGGTCACCCCCCGGAGGATCCAGGTCGCACTAGCCCGACGCCGGCCAGGCCGGCACCTCCAACCCAGCGCAAGCCGAAGATCGGGGACACCAGGCCGGCGCCCGCGGCGCAGCGCGGCGCGGGCAAGCAGGAGGCTCCGGTGGTCCCGCTGGTGCCACACGCTTTGTCGTCGCCGGCGGACGGGACGACAGGGACCGAGCCGACCTCCCCACCCGATGGTGAGACCGGGACGTCGGGCGCCGCGAAGCGGTCACGCAGCAGACGCCGACCCGCTCGCGACCGGCGTTCCAAGCAGGTCGGGCGGTATCTGGTCTGCGTCCACGTCCAGCCCCACATGACCCAGATCGCCATGCTCGAGGGACGGTCGCTCGTGGAGCACTACGTCTCGCGGGCCGCCGACGACACGACCCAGATCGACGGCAATGTCTACCGGGGCCGGATCCAGAACGTCCTGCCCGGCATGGAGGCCGCGTTCGTCGACATCGGAATTCCCAAGAACGCCGTCCTGTACCGCGGCGACGTGCGTTACGACCGGGACGACATCGAAGGCGGGTCCTCCCAGCAACCCCGGATCGAGGACGTGCTCAAGGCCGGGCAGACCATCTTGTGCCAGGTCACCAAGAACCCCATCGGCGCGAAAGGGGCCCGCCTCACCCAAGAAGTTTCCCTGCCCGGTCGCTTCGCCGTGCTCGTGCCCAACTCCAGCGCCTTTGGAATCTCGAAACGCCTGGGCGACACCGAGCGGCGGCGGCTGCGCCGCATCATCGACGACGTCAAGCCCTCTGGGCACGGGATGATCGTGCGCACGGCAGCCGAAGGTGCCTCGGCCGACGAGCTCCGTCGCGACATCACCTCCCTGCTCGAACAGTGGAAGTCGATCGAGGCGGAGGCCACCCGGTCCGACGCACCCGGCCTCCTCTACCGGGAGCCCGATCTGGCCGTGCGGATCCTGCGCGAGGAGTTGAACGGGGAGTACCGCGGCGTGGTGATCGACGACGTCGCGCTCTTCGAGCAAGTGCGCGACTACGTCCAGGCGGTGAGCCCCGAGCTGGCCGACCGCGTCGAGTACTACGACGCCGAAGCGGAGGGCCTCCCCATCTTCGAGCGCTATCACGTCCACGAGCAGCTGCACAAGGCACTCGACCGCAAGGTCTGGCTGCCCTCGGGTGGGTCCCTCATCATTGAGCGCACCGAGGCGTTGACCGTCATTGACGTGAACACGGGCAAGAACGTGGGCAAGACCAACCTCGAAGAGACCGTCTTCCGCAACAACCTCGAGGCAGCCGAGGAGGTGGCCCGGCAATTGCGGCTGCGGGACATCGGCGGGATCATCGTGATCGACTTCATCGACATGGAGGTCAGGGAGAACCGGGACAAGGTGGCGGGCTCCCTACGGGCCGCCCTGGCCCGGGACAAGACCCGCACACAGGTCTTCGACATCTCCGAGCTGGGACTGGTGGAGATGACCCGCAAGCGGATCTCCGAAGGGCTGCTCGAGACGCTGTCCACCGAGTGCACCGTCTGTGGTGGCCGAGGCGTCAACCTCGACGACTCGGTCCTGCGCTGATCGCGCCCACCTCGACGGGCCGGGGCGTCTACGGGCCCCGGGCAGCAGTGCGCTAGGATCTCTTCCTTATGTATGCCGTCATCAAGTCGGGTGGAAAGCAGGAGCGGGTAGCTGAGGGTGAGCGGGTCCGCGTCGAGCTTTTGGACCAGCCGGTGGGCGCCGAGGTGACGCTGGAGCCGGTGCTGGTCGTCGACGGCGCAACGGTGCTGGCCACGCCCGAGCAGCTGGCCGGAGCCTCGGTGACGGCGAAGGTCGTGGGCACGGAGGCGGGCCCGAAGATCAACGCCATGACCTACAAGTCCAAGACCAACCAGCGGCGACGGTGGGGCCACCGCCAGCACTACGCCACGCTGGAGATCACCGCCATCACCGCGGCCGGCTGAACCAGGAGTCCGATATGTCCAAGACCAAGGGTGGCGGGTCCACCCGCAACGGCCGTGACTCGGCGGCCCAACGCCTCGGCGTCAAGAGGTTCGACGGCGCGGCAGTCACGGCCGGCTCCATCCTGGTTCGCCAGCGCGGGACGAAGTTCTACCCGGGCATCAACGTGGGCCGCGGAGCCGACGACACGCTCTTCGCCACGGCCGACGGCCTGGTGAAGTTCGGCGAGCGTCGGGGTCGTAAGCACATCGACGTCGTCACTGCGTAGGCCCTTCGGGGGGGGTCTCGACCCTCGAGACTGGGCCCTCGTCGCTCAGGACCGTTGGTGCAGCTCGACGCCGTTGCCCCAGGGATCCTTGGTGAACGCCTGCCTTCTGCCGGTTTCGCCCACGGCGACCGGGTCCGAGACCTCCAGGCCCCGAGCGCGGAGCTCGATCACCACCTGGTCGAGGTCCTCGTAGGCCAGGGCGAAGTGCCGGAATCGATCGCCGGCTCCCTCTGTGATCTCGGCTTCGACCAGGTGTACTTGTTGCCCGTTGCCCGTGTCGAGCCAGGCGCCGGCGAATCCGAAATCGGGTCGCGTGGCGTCCGGCACCAGGCCCAGCCGGCCCACGTAGAACTCGAGCGCGGCGGGCACATCGGGAACGATCACGGCGACGTGGTCGACCCCCACGGGCGTCACGGGCGTCACGGGTGTCACGCGTGTCACGGGAGCGAGCCTACGACGTGACGGACCACCTCGGCCACGGCCGGCGCGGCGGCGCGGCCGGTCTCGACGACCTCGGCGAGGGCGACGGGGGACGAATCCGACGCTGCGGGATTGGTCACCAGGGCCAGTCCGAGCAGGTCGGCGCCGGCGGCCCGGGCGGCGATGGACTCGAGGGCCATCGACATCCCGACGACGTCCGCGCCGAGGCCGCGCAGCATGCGGATCTCGGCCGGCGTCTCGAATTGCGGTCCGGGCAGCTGGGCGTACACACCCGGGTGAGGTGCCAGCGGAATCGCGGGGTGCGACGACACCCGGGCACTCAGCGCCACGGAACGCAGGTGCGGCGTATAGGCACCCACCATGTCCACGAACTTCGGCCCGAGCAACGGGCTGCGACCGGTCAGATTGAGGTGGTCCTCGACCACCATGAGGTCCCCCGGGGACAGGTCGTCACGGATGCCGCCGACCGCCGCGGTCAGCACGACCGTCGAGCACCCGGCCGCGATGCCGGTGCGCACCGCATGGACCACCTGGTCCGGCGTGCGTCCTTCGTAGAGGTGGCAGCGGCCTCCGACCACGAGGACCCGATGCCCGCCGATGCCGACCGACCAGCCGCGCGCCCGGTGCCCGCCCGCCGTATAGGGCGGGAAGAAGGGGAGGGTGTCGAGCGGGATGGGGTCGGCACCCCCGGCGAGGAGATCGGCGGTTCCCGAAAGACCGCTCCCCAACACGACGAGGACGTCGTGGCGCTCGACGCCGAAGCGGCGTGCCAACTCGCGGGCGCTGTGCGCCGCCCGTTCGGCTGCGTCGTCCATGACGCTCGATGGTAGGCGTCCCGTTTCCGCCAGGCGGGCGCCTACCATGGCCACGTGCCCGCCGCGACCGCCCGGACTCCCCAGGAGTACCACCCCCCCGTCGAGGAGTATCTCGAGACGATGCTGGCCCTCGGCGAAGAGGGCGTGCCGGTGATCCAGGCCAGGATCGCCGAGCGTCTGGGACGGTCCGCGCCCTCGGTCTCCGAAATGCTCGAACGACTCATCGACGAGGGCTACGTGACCCGGAAGGGCCGCCTGCTCTCGCTGACCGACAGTGGGCGCGCCCTGGCCGAGCGCGTCGTCCGCAAGCACCGCCTGGCCGAGCGTCTCCTGGTCGACGTGATCGGGCTCGAATGGCACAAGGTGCACCGTGAGGCGGGACGTTGGGAGCACGTCATCTCGGACGACGTGGAGGCCCGGCTCGTCGAACTGCTCGGCGATCCGGCCACCTGCCCTCACGGCAATCCGATCCCGGGGTCGCACCACTCGACGCAGAGCCCCGCCACACGGTCGCTGACAGAGGTCCCCGAGGGCGAGCGCGTCCGGCTCATGCGTATCAGCGAGGAGGTCGAGATGCACCTGAACTCGCTGGCCCTCCTCGACCGGAGCGGGTTCATCCCCGGTGCGGTGGCCCGCGTGGGTGGGCGGGACGCCGAGGGCAACGTGGTGGTGACGGTCGAGGAGGGCGGAACGCCGGACATCCACGTTCCGCTCGATCTCTCCGACCGTCTCTTCGTCGGCACGCCCTGACCTGTCCGTGACGCTGCGCCTGCTGGCCGACGCTGTCTTCACCGTCGACGAGGCCGGACGGGTGTTCGCCCCCGGTGCGGTGGAGATCGGCGACGACGGCGTCATCTCGTGGGTGGGCGACCCCCGCCGGGTTCACGCCGCCACCGGAACCGAGGTGCGCGATCTCGGGGGCATCGTGATGCCCGGTCTGGTCAACTGCCACGGGCACTCACCCATGACGCTGGTGCGCAGTGCCGGCGATGGGCTTCCGCTGGACCGTTGGCTCACCGAGTCGGTGTGGCCGCGTGAGGCCAGGCTGACCGACGAGGACGTGTACTGGGGCATGACGCTCGGCGCGGTCGAGCTTCTGGGCAACGGGATCACCACCACATGCGAGCAATACCGGCACCCCGCCCCGGTCATGCAGGCGCTGACCGACGCGGGGATTCGCGCCGTCTACACGCCGGGCATCTTCGAGGTGCCGGGGTCGGGCCCGGGCAACACCTGGGAGGACCTGCTCGACGAGGCCTGCGCGCTCTTCGACGCCGCGGCGCCCGCGGCCGGCGAGGCGCCGAACGGCCTGCTCGAAGTGGGGTTCGGTCCGCACGCCGCCTACACCGTGCCACCGGAGGGTTTGGCGGCCGTCGCCGCGGAGGCGAGGAGCCGGAACGCCCTGGTGCAGATCCATCTCTCCGAAACGGTGGCCGAGTGCGACCTGGTGCGCCGCCGCCACGGCATGAGCGCGCCGGCCCTGCTGGCCTCCGTGGGGGCGCTCGAGGGTCGGGTATTGGCCGCGCACGCCGTGTGGCTCGACGAGGTCGACCTGGGGATTCTGGCGGACCACGACGTGGCGGTGGCGCACTGCCCGGGCTCCAACGGGAAGTTGGGAGCGGGGGTGGCGCCCCTTGGCGCGCTCGATGGCGCGCGGCGTGCGGGTCGGCCTGGGGACCGACGGTCCGGCGTCCAACGACGACCTCCACCTGTGGGACGAGATGCGCCTGGCCGCGCTCTTTGCACGGGCCCAGGCGGGAGACCCCGAAGTGGTGAGCTCACCGGCCGCGCTGCGCCTGGCCACCAGGGGAGGAGCGGAGGCGCTCGGGCTCGACGTGGGCGCGCTCGAGCCCGGACGGCCCGCCGACCTCATCCGGCTGCGCACCGATGACCCACGCTTCACCCCCGCCGTCACCGACGTCGAGCTCCTTGGTCACCTCGTGTGGGCCGGGGCGGGCTACCTGGTGACCGATGTGTGGGTCGGAGGGGTCCAGGTGGTGACCTCCGGCCGGTGCGCCACGGTGGACGATGTACGGGCGCGCGGCGAGGTGGCGCGGCGCGCCCGCCGACTGCTCGCCTCGTAGGCTCTTCCGCCATGCCGGGGTTCGTCGACCAGGCCCAGCTGCACGCGGCGCCGGCGACGGTGGTGCCGGGGCGGTGTCGTGGCGCCGCGAGGCTCATGTCGATCGGGGCGGGCCCGACGGTGGGGACGGGGGACACGGCGGTGACGTCTGGCTGGTGGCGTCCTTCAACGAGTCCTCGCTGCTCGGATTCCGTGATCATCCGTTTCGTCGGGCCACCGACGGGGTGCACGGTTCGGGGTCCAAGCGCCACGGCGCCCGCGGGCGTGACATTGAGGTTCCCGTCCCCGTGGGCACCGTGCTGCGCGACCGCCAAGGCGTCGTCGTCTGCGATCTCGACCAACCCGGGACACGCTTCCTCGCCGCCGAGGGAGGGCAGGGCGGGCGAGGCAACGCACGATTCCTCTCCAACAAACGCCGGGCGCCCGCCTTCGCCGAGCAGGGCGAGCGGGGACAGGAGCGGTGGCTCGACATGGAGCTCAAGCTCATGGCCGACGTCGCGCTCGTTGGCTTTCCCAACGCAGGGAAGTCGACGCTCATCTCGAGCGTGTCGGCGGCCAAGCCGAAGATCGCGGACTACCCCTTCACCACCCTGGTACCGCATCTGGGCGTGGTGCGGGGCGACGGCTACGACTTCGTCATGGCCGACATCCCCGGGCTCGTCGAGGGTGCGGCCGCAGGCAAGGGGCTCGGGCATCAGTTCCTCCGTCACATCGAGCGGGCCCGCGTCCTCGTCGTCCTGCTCGACCTGGGGGCGCCGGCGGCAGGCGGCGACCTGCCCTCGGCACAGCTGCGCATCCTGCTCGCCGAGCTGGGGTCGTACCGCCCCGAGCTCCTCGAGCGGCCCCGACTGGTGGTCGGCAGCAAGGCGGATATCGGTGTCGACAGCGAATCGGTGTGCGACCTGGTCCTCTCAGCGGCAACCGGTGCCGGTGTGGCGCCGAGCGTGGGCCGCCTGGCCGGCATGGTGGAGCAGGCCCGCCGGGCCGATGCGGCCGCGGCGTCGTCCGAGGTCGTGGTGCACCGTCCGGCGCCCGAGGGAGTGGACGTAGTGGCGGCCGGACCGCGGGCCTGGAGCGTGATCGGCCGAGCCGCCGAGCGCGCCGTGGCGTTCTCCGACCTCACCGACACCGGCGCACAAGCCGAGGTCGTCCGGAGGTTGCGCCGTCTCGGAGTCGACCGGGCGCTGGCCCGCGCCGGCGTGCGGGAGGGCGACGAGGTCACCGTGGGCACCATGACGTTCATTTGGGGGGAGGACGTGTGATCGCCGTGGTGAAGGTCGGATCGTCGTCGGTGACCGCGCCAACCATCGAGCGGCTGGGGCGCGAGATCGCCGGGGCCCGCACAGCGGGGCACACGGTGGTGGTGGTCACCTCGGGCGCCATCGCGGCGGGATGGAACGCGCTGGGCCGCGGTGAACCGCGGCCCTCGGACCCCGCCCTGCTCCAGGCCGTCTCCGCGGTGGGCCAGCACCGCCTGATGCGTCTGTGGCAGGACGGCCTCGAACCCCACGGCCTCCTGGCCGGGCAGGTGCTGCTGGCCCCGCTCGATTTCATCCACCGCACCCAGTACCTCCACGCCCGGGGCACGCTGCGCCGTCTGATCGACCTCGAGGTCGTGCCCGTGGTCAACGAGAACGATGCCGTGGCCGACGAGGAGATCCGCTTCGGCGACAACGATCGCCTGGCCGCGCTGGTGGCACACCTCGTGGGAGCCGAGCTCCTCGTGCTGCTCACCGACGCTCCCGGACTGCTGACTGGCGACCCGCGTCACGACAGCGAGGCGTCGCTCATTGAGGAGGTGGTGGAGATCGACCACGAGCTCGAGCGCCTCGCCGGTGGTCCGGGCACCGACGTGGGCAGTGGTGGCATGGCCTCGAAGCTGGCCGCCGCCAAGATCGCCACCTGGTCGGGCGTGCGGACCGTGATCGCCGACGCCGGCCGAGCGGACGTGATCGCCGCCGCGTTGGCGGGAGAGGCCGGGGTGGGCACGGCCTTCCGGGCCCGGGAGTCCAAGCTGTCGGCCCGCAAGCTCTGGATCGCCTTCGCCGTGGCCTCGGCGGGACAGCTCGCCGTCGACGCCGGCGCCCGCGAGGCGTTGACCGGGCGCGGGCGGTCCCTCCTGGCAGCGGGGGTGACGTCCGCGCAAGGGCTCCTTCCGCCCGGGCGACGCCGTCGAGATCACCGGCCCCGACGGCGCCGTCTTCGCCAAGGGCCTGGTCCGGGTTCACGCGGAGAGGGCGGGCGACTGGATGGGTCGCCGCAGCCAGGTCGTCGTCCACCGCGACGACCTGGTCCTCGTGCGCTGACCCGGTACGCTGAACCGGTGACCGTACCCGCATTGGACCAGCTCGCGGGCCGTGTCCGGGCCGCGGCCCGGCTCGTGGCGAGGGCTCCGGGAACGGTTCGCGACGATGCACTGCGCCTGGCCGCCGACCTGCTCGATCAGGAGTGGCCCGCGCTCGTCGAGGCCAACGGCGCCGATCTGGCCCGGGCCGAGGCCGCGGGCATGGTCGAGGCCGCTCGTGACCGCCTGCGCCTGACCGAGACGCGCGTGCGGAGCATGGCGGCGGGGCTGCGGACCGTGGCCGCCCTGCCCGATCCGGTGGGCGAGGTGACCGAGGGGTGGGTCCGTCCCAACGGGCTGCGGGTCACACGGATCCGGGTACCGCTGGGCGTCGTGGGCGTGATCTACGAGAACCGGCCCAACGTGACGAGCGACGCTGCCGGGCTGTGCCTCAAGGCGGGGAACGCGGCGTTCCTGCGCGGCTCGTCCTCGGCGCTCGAGTCGAACCGTGCCGTCGTGGCCCTGCTGCGCCGGGCCGTGGCCAAGTCGGGCCTGCCCGAGGACGCAGTGGCGCTGGTGGAGGACACCTCGCACGAGACAGCGGTCGCCTTCATGAGGTTGCGGGGATCGATCGACTGCCTGATCCCGCGCGGTGGCCACTCGCTCATCTCCTCCATGATCGAGCACGCCACCGTTCCCTACGTGCTCGACGGGGACGGCAACTGCCACATCTATGTCGACGGCGCGGCTGACCTTTCCATGGCCCACGAGCTCGTGGTGAACGCCAAGACCCACCGCTTCGGGGTGTGTAACGCGGTGGAGACGATCCTGGTGCACCAGGCGGTGGCGGCCGATCTGCTGCCGCGCCTGGGCGAGTCGCTCGAGTCGGCCGGGGTGGAGATCCGGGCCGACGAGCGTGTGCGGACGCACCTCCCCGCGGCGCTGCCTGCAACCGAGGAGGATTTCGCCACCGAGTTCCTCGGGCCGGTCGTGGCCATCGGTATGGTCGACGATGTCTCCGATGCCATTGAGCACATCGCGCGCTACAGCTCGGGGCATTCCGAGGCCATCGTCACGTCCGACGTGGCCACGGCGGAGCGCTTCGTGTCCGAAGTCGACGGTGCGGCCGTGCTCGTGAACGCATCGACACGCTTCGTCGACGGCGAGGAGCTCGGGCTCGGGGCCGAGGTGGGCATCTCGACGCAGAAGTTGCACGCGCGCGGGCCCATGGGGGTCAAAGAGCTCACCACGCTCAAGTGGGTGGTGCGGGGCGACGGTCAGGTGCGGCCGTGAGCGCCCCTTCGGGCAGTGGGCGTCTCGGTGCCGGAGACGGTCTGGCGGCCCGGCTCGGGGTGCCCGAGAACGGCCCGCCGCGCTTTGAGTCCCTCGACTCCGTCCGGGCCGGTCTCTCCGAGGTCGGCTACCTGGCCGACGACGCCATCAGTGGCGTGGTGTACCTGGCCGATCGCCTGTCGAAGCCGGTGCTCGTCGAGGGCCCGGCGGGCACGGGAAAGACCCAGCTGGCAAAGTCGGTCGCCGAGTTGACCGGGGCCCGCCTCATCCGCCTTCAGTGCTACGAGGGCCTCGATGAGTCCAAGGCGCTCTACGAATGGAACTACCGCAAGCAGCTGCTCCGGATCCAGGCGGGGGAGCACGGGCAGGGCGAGACGGAGGGCCCCTCGTGGAAGGAGCTCGAGGAGGACATCTTCTCCGAGGAGTTCCTACTGACCCGTCCGCTGCTCGAGGCGATCCGCGCCACCGAACCCGTGGTGCTGCTGGTCGACGAGGTCGACCGGGTCGAGCTCGAGACCGAGGCGCTCCTGCTCGAGATCCTCTCCGAGTACCAGGTCTCCATCCCCGAGCTCGGCACCGTGCGTGCCACGCAGCTGCCCATGGTGTTCCTCACCTCGAACAACACCCGCGAGCTGTCCGAGGCGCTCAAACGCCGTTGCCTCTACCTCCACGTCGACTACCCGGACCTCGAGCGCGAGCGTGACATCGTGCGGGCCAAGGTGCCCGGCATCACAGAGGAGCTGGCAGATCAGGTGGCCCGCATCGTGCGGTCGCTGCGCACGCTGGAACTGCGCAAGGCCCCGTCGGTCTCCGAGACCCTGGACTGGGCGCGCACCCTGGTCCTGCTCGGCGTGGAGACCGTCGACGCGGCCCGGGCGACCGACACGCTGCACGTCTTGTTGAAGTACCAGGCGGACATTGAGCGGGCCGCCAAGGAACTGCTCTCCGCGCCGTCGGAGTGACCTCGGAGGGGACATGCTCGATCTCCTGTCCGGTTTCGTCACCGAGCTGCGCCGCGCCGGCCTCCCGGTTTCGCTGACAGAACATCTCGATGCCGCCGAGGCGGTCGGGCACATCCCCCTCGAGGACCGCGAGGCGCTCAAGTACGCGCTGGCCGCCACTCTCGTGAAGTCCTCGTGGCACTGGAAGGCCTTCGAGACCACGTTCGAGATCTTCTTCGCGCGCTTCGCTCGGGTCCCACCGACGCCACGACGGGCGCCGGCGTCGACGGCGGGGGAGCCGACGAGAACGACGAGGCGCACGAACGCGCCGGCGACGAGCGGTCGGCGCAACGCAGTGAGCGCGGACCGGGGCGAGCGTGGCAGGGAGGCGGCGCCGCGGAGGGCATGACGCCCGAGGAGCTCGCCGAGATGCTCTTCTCGGCGTTGCTCGGGGCCGACCAGGCCCTCATGAACGCGGTGGCCCGCAACGCCGTGGACCGCTACGCCGGAATGGAGCCCGGCCGGCCGGTGGGGGGGACGTACTACCTCTACCGGACCCTGCGGAACCTCGACCTCGATGCGGTGCTGGAGCGCCTCATGGCGGGAGCGCACGCCGGTGCGGCCGGAGGTGGCCTGACAGATCTGGAGGAGCGCCTGGCCGCCGACGAGTTCAAGGCTCGGTTGGAGGACTTCCGGCGGGCCGTCGAAACCGAGATCCGCCGGCGCCTGGTGGAGGATCGCGGAGCCGAGGCACTGGCCCGGTCGGTGCGCAAGCCCCTGCCCGAGGACATTGACGTGATGCACGCCAGCCGGGACGAGCTGGCGATGTTGCACCGGGTCCTGCACCCGCTCTCCCGCAAGCTCGCCGTGCGGCTCACCCGCAAGCGCCGGCACGGTCGTCGCGGTCCGCTCGACTTTCGTGCCACGGTGCGCCGTTCGCTCTCCACCGGAGGGGTGCCCGTCGAACCGCGCTTCCGCCATCCCCGGCCGGCCAAGCCCGAGATCTTCGTCATCGCCGACATCTCGGGTTCGGTCGCCAGCTTCGCCCGCTTCACGTTGCATCTCGTCTACGCCATCTCCTCGCAGTTCTCGAAGGTGCGTAGCTTCGTCTTCGTGGACGGGATCGACGAGGTCACCCGGTTCTTCGAGGGCGTCGTCGACCCGGCCGAGGCGGTCGTGCGGATCAACTCGGAGGCCGACGTGATCTGGGTCGACGGGCACTCCGACTACGGGCACGCCCTCGGCGAGTTCCACCGTCGGTGGGGAGACCAGGTCACGTCGCGCTCGAGCGTCATGCTGCTCGGCGACGGTCGCAACAACTACCACGCCTCACAGGCCTGGGTGCTCGAGGATCTCCAGGAGCGGGCCCGCCACGTGTACTGGCTCAACCCCGAACCGCGGGACTACTGGGGTTCGGGCGACTCCATCGTGGACGAGTACGAGGTCCACTGCGACGAGATGGTCGAGTGCCGGACGCTGCGACAGCTCGAGCAGTTCGTGGGCAACCTGGCGTGACCGACGACCGGACGCATGCCGGGGTGTTACGGATCTTCCCGCCGACGGCTGGCGCGTCGCGCGTGGTGCTGGTCCGTCACGGTGAGGCCCAGTGCAACCTCAATCGGGTCGTCGGCGGACGCAAGGGGTGCACCGGGCTGACCGACCTGGGCCGACGGCAGGTGGCGGTGCTCGCCGATCGGCTCTACGAGAGCGGGGAGCTGCGCGAGGCGACGGCCTTGTACTCATCGGTGCTCCCCCGTGCGGTCGAAACGGCGGAGCGGCTCAGAGCGGTGGTGGGCCCCGGGCCCTCACGCCTCGGGCCGGTGGTGCAGCGGTGCGAGCTCTGCGAGCTCCATCCGGGTGACTGCGACGGCATGGTCTGGGACGACGTCGCCGAGGCCTACGGGGTGCCCGACTGGGACGTCGATCCCACCGTGCCCATCTCCCCGGGTGGGGAAAGCTGGTCGTCCTTCATCGTTCGGTCGTCGGATGCCGTGCGAGACCTGGCTCGGGGCCACCCCGGCGAGCTGGTTGTCGCCGCGGTGCACGCCGGTGTGATTGAGGCGACCATGATCTCCTTCCTCGGGGTGCCCCCTGAGGTGTACCGCCGGGGCTGGGTACGGATCATGCACGCCTCAATGACCGAGTGGGAGTGGGTGCCCGACGAGGACCGCTGGATCCTGCTCCGCTTCAACGACGCCTGCGGAGTGCCACGGGCCTGAGGGTCGTCTACAGCCGTAGACGACCCTGCTTCGTTGCCTATTTCGCCGGGCGTCTCGGGCCGGGTGCCGAGGTTCCACTGAGGGACGTGCGCACGAGCCGCGGTGGCGCCATGGCCAGCCAGGCGTCTTCGATCGCCTCGCGCAGCGGCCGCTTGGCGACTGCTCGCAACTGCACGAGCACGGCGGCGAAGCCATCGAAGTGCGGGATGGTGAAGATCCCCTTGGCTCCGGCGGCCAGGACGGCCTCCTTGTCGGCGAGGTCGGCCGTGCGCAGACCGAGGATGGGCCCGGCGGGCGGCTCGGTGTCGCCGAAGCGCCGCAGGTCCGCCTGCGAGAACGGGCGCTCCCAGGCGAAGGCCTTCCCGGCCACGAACCAGGTCCGGTTGCCGCGGCGGGCGCCCTCGGTGACCTCGGGCAGCGCGGTTGCGAGATGCTCCACATCCTCGAAGGTGGCCATGACCGAACGCTATCGCCGGGCGTCCCGTTAAGGTCCCGACACGATGGACATCGCGGTCATCGGTACCGGTTTCATCGGCGGAGTACTGGGCCGTGCACTCGCCTCGGCCGGGCATCGGGTGACGTTCGGGTCGCGTCACGCGGCGGATGACGACGTTGCGGCGGGAACGACCGCGTCGACGGCATCGGTGCGCGCCGCACTGGGGGCTGCCGACGTGGTGATTCTCGCCCTGCCCGGCGCCGCCGTGACGGAGCTGGTGGACGAGCATCGAGACGGGCTCAGCGGGAAGCTGGTGATCGACGCCACCAATCGGATGGGAGCGCCGGTCACCAACAGCCGGGCGGACCTACCCTCCGATGTCCGCTACGCGCGGGCGTTCAATACGCTCGGCGGGGAGAACATGGCCTCCCCCGACTTCGACGGTGAGCGGGCCGACATGTTCTTCTCCTCTCCAGACGCCGACCGCGCCGTGGTGGAGGAGGTCGTCGAAGGCGTGGGACTTCGCCCGGTCTTCGTGGGCCCCGACCAGGAGGCGGTGGTCGACTGCCTCTTCCGCTTGTGGATCGCCTTGGCCCTCACGCAGGGCCGCGGCCGACGGCTGGCGTTCCGGCTCCTCGAGGGCTCCGAAGCACCGGGGCCGGCGTAGGGGTCGGAGCGAGCGAGTCGCCGAGATCTCGCCGGCGCGAGGTCTCGCAGGCACGTGGTCTCGCAGGCGCGTGGTCTAGCAGGCGTAGTCCTCGTCGAACTGGGCGCTGTTGTACTGCACGATCTGGAGCGGACCGCTGGGGAGCTGCTTCTGCGCCGCCCACCGTGCGTAGTCGGCACAGCTTCCCGGACCGCTGGGGCTGGCGAGGTAGTCGGCCATCCAGTACGGGACGTCGGGCTGGTAGTTGCCCACGATGTTGTTCCACACACCCGGGCTGGCATAGATCCCGACGTCGGCGATGCCCTCGGTCTCGTGGAGCGCATTGAGCGCTCCCTGGACGAAGTCGGCATTGAGCGCCGTGTTGCTCGACCAATTGGCGCCGGCCGTCTCGACGTCGAGCCACCACGAGACAGTCGTGTTGGCGCCAGCGGCCTGCGCATCGCTGTAGGCGTGCAGGGCCGCCTGATAGCCGGCGTTGCACGCGCCCACCGGATCCGAGCAGCCGGGTTCCGCCACAGATGAGGTGCCGTACGTCAGGTACGTGTAGAGGTTGAGTCCGCCGCCCGCCCAGGCCACCTCCTGGGCCAGGCACGGGTTCGTGAAGCCCGACGAGGCGCCGTCGACCTGGACGATGCCGATCTGGTGGTCTCCGCTCGGCAGGTTCCCGCACTGATAGGTGCTGATGTCGTAGCCGTACGCCCCCGAGGGGAACGGCGATCCGGTGAAGGAGCCGTTGCCCGGGGCGTCGGCCATGCCCACGATGGGCCGGAACAGGTTGGGCGGAGCCGAGCCGTAGTACCGCGCTGCGCCGAAGTTCGACACGAGCCCCGCGCCGTCGGTGAACCAGTAGCCGCTGCCGTCGGAGATCGCGGTCGCCGCGACGATCGGGTGCTTGAGGGGGAGCCCGCCCAGCGAGCCGTAGAACGGTGCGGACCCGAAGCTGAAGATCCCGCCGTCGGAGGCCACCAGGAAGTACCCGTTGCCGCCGGGCCCCGCGATCATGCCGATCACCGGCTTGTTGAGGTGAAGGCTGCCCGTGCTCCCGTAGAACTGGGCGTCCCCGAAGCTGAAGATCCCTCCGTCGGCCGCGACGAGCCAGTACCCCCGACCATCGGGGGTGGCCGCCATGCCCACCACGGGTTGGTTCAGGTGCATGCTGCCCGTACTCCCGAAGAAGGGCGCATTGAAGGCGAAGATCCCGCCGTCGGAGGCCACCGTCCAGTAGCCGCCCGTTGCCGGATCCGCGGCCATGCCCACCACCGGCTTGTTGAGGACCAGGCTTCCGGTGCTCCCGTAGAAGTGGGCGTCCCCGTAGCTGAAGATCCCTCCGTCCGAGGCCACCTCCCAGTACCCGAGGCCGAAGGGGGCGACCGCCATGCCCACAACGGGCTTGTTGAGGATCATGCCGCCCGTCGATCCGTAGAACGGCGCTCCGCCGAAGCTGAAGATGCCCCCGTCGGAGGCGGCCAGCCAGTAGGCGGGGCTCGAGCTGGTCGCCGCCGCGGCCGGGGTGGGGGAGGTGGCGACGGTCACGGCGGTGGCCGCCAGGATGGGCAGGACGGAGACCAGGGCGGCGGTCAGGACGCGGCGGATCAACTTCTCAGGAACTCCGCGACCCGGAACGCCAGGTCGAGTGACTGGCGGGCGTTGAGCCGCGGGTCACAGGTCGTGGTGTAGTGGTCGTCGAGATCGTCCTCGAAGATCTCCTCGGCTCCCCCGAGGCATTCGGTCACGTCGTCGCCGGTCAGCTCCACGTGGAGCCCGCCCGGCCAGGTGCCCTCGTCGCGATGCACGTCGAAGAACGACTTGAGCTCGGCCAGGATCTCGTCGAAGCGCCTGGTCTTTCGCCCGCCGTCGCTGGTGAAGGTGTTCCCGTGCATGGGGTCGCAGGTCCACACGACGGGATGGCCCTCGGCCTCCACGGCGCGCACCAGCGGCGGCAGGAGCTCGGCGATCCGGGTCGCTCCGAAGCGGGTGATCAGGGTCAGCCGGCCCGGCAGGCGATCGGGATTGAGCCGCGCGCACAGGCCCACCAGGTCACTCACGCCGCAGCGGGGACCGATCTTGACCCCCACGGGGTTCGTGATGCCCGAGAGGAATTCGACGTGCGCCCCACTGAGCTGGCGGGTGCGGTCGCCGACCCAGAGCATGTGGGCGGAGCAGTCGTACCAGTCTCCGGTGAGCGAGTCGATCCGGGTGAGGCATTCCTCGTAGGGCAGGATGAGCGCTTCGTGGCTCGTCCAGAAGTCGACCTCGTGCAAGCCCTCCTCGGCGCCGAGGTCGATGCCGCAGGCCGCCATGAAGCGCAGTGCGCGGTCGATCTCCGAGGCGACGCGCTCGTAGCGCCGGCCCTCGGCCGACGACGCCACGAACTGCTGGTTCCACAGGTGGACCTGCGAGAGATCGGCGAAGCCGCCCTTGGTGAAGGCGCGCAGCAGGTTCAATGTCGACACGGACTGCTGGTAGGCCATCACCAACCGTTCGGGATCGGGTGTGCGGGCCTCCGCGTCGAACGACTCGTCGTTGACCATGTGACCGCGGAACGACGGGAGCACTCTGTCGCCCACCTGCTCGGTGGCCGCGCTTCGGGGCTTGGCGAACTGCCCGGCGATCCGCCCCACCTTCACCACGGGCACGCCGGCGGCGTAGGTGAGGGCGACCGCCATCTGCAAGATGATCTTGAGCTTGTCGCGGATCGCATCCGCGGTGAAGTCCGCGAAGGACTCGGCGCAGTCGCCGGCCTGGAGCAAGAAGGCCTCCCCGTTGGCGACCTGCGCCAGTTGCGCGGTGAGGTGCCGAGCCTCGCCGGCGAACACGAGTGGTGGGAGCGTCGAGAGCCGGGCCTCGGCGCGCTTGAGGGCGTCGGCGTCCGGCCAGTCCGGCTGCTGCGCGGCCGGCAGGGTCCGCCAGGACGCGGGGCTCCACGAGGACGTCTCGGGCGCGCTCGTCACTGCACCAGGTTAACGCCCTAGGATCGCCGCCCATGGCCGCCTGCCGGGGCGCGGTTCCCTCGCTCGTGATCGCCCATCGTGCCCGCACCTGAGCGCGCCGCCCGCATAGGAATCCTCGGAGGGACCTTCGATCCTCCGCACGTGGGCCATGTGGCCGCCGCGCGCGCCGTCGTCGAACAACTCCACTTGGACACGTTGCTCCTGGTGGTGGCCAACGACCCGTGGCAGAAGTCAGGTCAGAGGGACATCTCGTCCGCAGAGGACCGCTACGCCCTCGCACAGGCGTTGGCCGGCGAGATCGCGGGTGCCGTGGCGAGCCGGATGGAGATCGATCGTGGTGGGCCCAGCTATTCGGTCGACACGGCGGAGGACGTCCTGGCCTCCTTCTCCGTCTCCCCGGCCACCGCGAACGGCGCGCCGCGCGCCGGGCCGCCCGCAGAGCTGTTCCTGGTGGTGGGGGCAGACCTCGTCCCCGAGCTCGACACCTGGCACCGCCACGAGGACCTCCAACGTCTGGTCACCGTGGCCGTGGTGTCCCGACCGAGCGCGCCCGGGCTGCGGGCCACACCGGGGTGGCGGGTCGAGCGGGTCGACGGGCCCCAGGTCGCCGTCTCGAGCTCCGAGGTCCGCGACCGCCTGGCCGCCGGCCGACCGGTCGACGGCCTCGTCCCCGATTCGGTCATCCGTTGCATTCGTGGCCGCGGTCTGTACGCTGTGACCTGAATGAGCGCCATGCCGGCAGGGTGCACCGAGCCGACGGACACGGCCCACGTGGGCGCCACCGACGTGCGCGCACAGCGGCGAGCGGATCTGCGGGCGGAGCGCCAGCTCGAGCGCCGCACCCGACGGCTGTGGGCGGTTGCCTCGTGCACGGTCCTGACGGGCGCCTTCGGAGTGACAGTGGGGATCCTGGACGTGCTCCATTGAGCCCAGGGTTGGACGTCCACGTCCAGCTGCCACCGGCAGCGGCGACGGCCGCCGAGTCCGCGGACGCCAAACTCGGGCATCAGACGGTCGTGCTGGGCATGACCGAGCTCTTCGGCGTGGTCGACGCCTTCGTCATCACCAGCGCTCCGAACACCCGCCATGTGCGGACCCTGGTGGAGGAGATCGAGCGCCAGGTGAAGGCCACCCACGGTGATGCACCGGCGCGGATCGAGGGTTTGGCCGATGCCTCGTGGGTGCTGATGGACTACGGGGACTTCATCGTCCACGTGTTCCTGCAGGAGACTCGCGACTACTACGACCTCGAGCACCTGTGGTCCGGCGCGCCGCGGGTGAACTGGCGCCGCGACGTCAAGGACGCCGGCTGAGCCCAAGAGGAGCACCCGTCCGCTGAAGGTCAGGCTTGAGCCCGTCGTCAGGGACAGATGGCGGCGAACTGCTCCAGGGTGGCGACGAACTGTGCCAGGGTGACGGGGTTTCCCACCTGCTGGCCGTTGGCCACGGGCACGCTGGTGTGAAGGCCGTCGATCTCGAACAGCACTTCGGTGCCGCACCCATTCTCCGCGGCGATGGTGGCCACGATCTGCGCGACGGCCAGCTCGATGTTGTTGCCGATGATCTGACCGAACGCGGTATTCATGTTCACCGTCACCAGGCTCTGCGACCCGCTCGCAGACAGGACGCGCACGTTCCCCGGGATCGCAGTCACGACGCCCTGCGCTGTCTCCTGGCTGGAGGGTCCCTCCAGCATGGTGGTCAGCACGGCGGTCAGCGAAGCGGGAGGAGGCTCGAATCGCTGCACCGGATCGAGCTGGTCGGTCGAGTTGAGGAAGAAGACCTTCACCGGCACCGAGGGGGTGGGCTTTGGTTGCGACGTCGTGGTCGTGGGCAGGTTCCGGTTGAGCAGACCGAAGGGCACCTTGGACGGTGGCAGCGTGCTCGGAGCTTTCTGCGTCGGGATGGCGCACGCGGTGAGGGCCAGCATCAGGGCCCCGCACGCCATCGCAGCGGCTCGACGCCGCGGCGTCATGCCTCGACCGCCCGATCGTGCGCCGTGGACTCGACGTCGGGGTGGTCAGGATCGCGGGCGAGCACGGGCAGGGCCAGCACGAAACGGGCTCCGCTCTGGGGTGAGGTCTCCACCCGAACGGAGCCGTGCATGACGCGCATGTGCTCGGCCACGAGAGCGAGACCGAGTCCCGTTCCTCGGCCTGTGCCGCGCCTCCCCGACGCCGAACCTCGATAGAACCGCTCGAAGATCTTTGTGCGTTCCCTCGGGTCGATGCCCGGGCCGGCGTCGTCGACGGTCACCTCCACGCGGTCGTCGCTGCCCGGCCTCACCCCGACGGCGACGGCGCCACCTCCGTAATGATCCGCGTTCTCGAGCAGGTTGACCATGACCCGCTCGAAGCGCCGCTTGTCCACCCCCACCCGCCACGAGCGCACGCCGGGGTCGATGCGCACCGCCGGGGGGGAGATGCGCAGCGCCGGGGGGGAGAACTGGCCGTCCATGTGCCCGATTCCCGCGTCGACGGCCCGCTCGACCAGTTCGCAGACGTCGACCTCTTCGAGGAAGACGTCGACCGGGCCCGCGTCGGCCCGGGACATCTCGAGGAGATCGGCCACCATGCGCTGAAACCGCCTGAGGTCGTCGCTGAGCAGCACGAGTGCCCTTTGGGAGCGCTCGGGTAGCTGGTCCCGGTCGGCCTCGAGGACTTCGAGCGACGCCGCCAGGGTGGTCAGGGGGGAGCGGAGCTCGTGGCTCACGTCCGAGTTGAAGCGGCCCTCCCGCTCGATCCGCTCCTGGAGCTGGTCGACCATGGCGTTGAACGATTTGGTGAGGCCCTCGAGGTCGGGGTCGACCCCGTCGGCGTCCAGCCGGGTGTCGAGCTCGCCGCTGGCGATCGCCCCGGCCGCCCGGGAGACGTCGGTCAGCGGCCGCAGCGAGCGAGCGCTGGCGAATCGGCCAAGGGAGATCCCCAGGAGCGTGGTCACGACGCCGGCGCCGAAGAGCGTGAGTGCGAGGACCCGCAGCGTGTGGTCGAGGTCGGAGAGGTCGAAGACCTCGAAGTAGGCCACCTGGACCGAAGGGACGGGTACACCGACGACGATCTCCGCCACCCCCGCCCTGGTGCGGTAGGTCTCCGTCGCCGCCGTGCCCGCCAGCACGACTCGTCGCAGCTCCTCGGGAATGGAAGACGCGGTCACTGCCAGGGAGGCGTCGTAGGACTTGGCGCCTCGGTAGAGCACCGAGTGCGCGTTGGTGCCGGCGTCGATGGAAGTCAGCAGTCCGACGAAATTGGTGTCGCCCAGCCCGAGCGAGCTGCGGATCACCACGGCGTTGGCGAAGGCCTGGTGCTGGGCCGCCGACTCGCGCCCGGCCAGCAGGAAGTGACGGGTCGTGAAGTACGAGATCCCGCCCATGGCGATGGAGAGCACGAGCGCCCCCAGGCCGAAGAGCGCCGTGATACGGGCACCGATGCCCAGCTTCACGTCACGGCACCAGCTTGTAGCCCATGCCCCTCACGGTGAGGATGTGCCGGGGCACCGCCGGGTCCTCTTCGACCTTGGTGCGCAGCCGTCGGATGTGGACGTCGACCAGGCGCCCGTCGCCGAAGTAGTCGTATCCCCATACCCGATCGAGGAGCTGCTCGCGGCTGAGCACCTTGTTGGGGCTGGCCGCCAGCTCGCACAGCAGCCGGAACTCCGTCCGGGTGCAGTGCACCTCCTCGCCGCCGACGTGGCGCAGGACTCCCTGCTCGGGCAGTAGCTGAAGGTCGCCGAAGGTGAGGGCACCGGGCTCCTCGTCGGCGGGACGCGCCCGCCGGAGCAGGGCCCGGATACGGGCGGCCAACTCCTTGGCCACGAAGGGTTTGGTGACGTAGTCGTCGGCCCCCGCCTCCAGCCCGGCCACCACGTCGTGGGTGTCCGAGCGGGCCGTGACGATGATGATTGGCACGGCGCTGCTGCGCCGAAGGGCCCGGCAGCACTCGAAGCCGTCCATTCCCGGCAGCATGAGGTCGATGAGCGCCACATCCGTCGGCGCCTCGGCGAACAGCTCGAGGCCCTCCTCGGCGCTGGCCGCGTCGCGCACCTCGTAGCCCTCGCCCTCGAGGGCGAGGCGCATGGAGGACCTGATCCGCTCATCGTCCTCGACGACCAGGATGCGCCCGCTCATGACTCTCCAGTTCAGCCGTCCCCTGCGGCCGGATCGACCCCCCCGTGGAATCGATCCCAGATGCCCCGGCGGTCGCCGGAGATCTCGAGGATTTCCCCTCGGGACGTTAGTGGCAGTGCTGGGCGTAGTGGGGACGGTACCGTGGCATGGCGTGGCCCCCGACTGGGATCTGCCCGGTTTCAACGCCTGGCTCGGAGGACGTGCCACGGCGACCCAGAAGGCCTACACCAGCGACGTGTCCGCGTTCGCTCAATGGATGTCGCGCAGTGGAATCGAGAGTCCCGAGGGAGTCGACCGCCTGTACCTGCGCCGGTACCTGGCCTCGCTCGGGACGCGCAAGCTGGCCCGGGCGACGATCGCCCGCAAGGCGGCCGCGCTGCGTTGCTACTTCGCCTGGCTGGTCCGGCTGGGTCGTCTCGCTGCGGACCCGGCGCGCTCGTTGCGTTCCCCGTCGGGGGGAGGACGCCTGCCCCGAGTCCTCTCCGAGGGCGAGGTGGCCGAGCTCGTCGACGTCGAGACGCCGACGGTGTGGGACCGGCGCGACCGGGCCGTGCTCGAGCTGCTCTACGCGGCGGGGCTGCGCGTCTCGGAGCTCTGCGGACTCGACCGTGGCGACGTCGACCTGGCGGGCCGGACGGTGACGGTGCTCGGAAAAGGAGGAAAGCAGCGCCGGGTGCCGGTCCACGACACCGCGGTTGCCGTGTTGCGCGACTGGTTCGCCAACGGGCGTGACCTCCTCGATGGCCCGCCGGAGGCGGCCTTCGTCAACCGGCGGGGAGTGCGCCTGGGCCCGCGCGACGTCCGGCGCATCCTCGATCGGCGCGCCGCGTCTCCCACGCACCCCCACGCGCTCCGCCACACCTACGCCACCCATCTGCTCGACGGGGGAGCCGACCTGCGCGTCGTCCAGGAGCTCCTGGGCCATGCCAGCCTGGCCACGACCCAGGTGTACACGCATGTCAGCAAGGAACGGCTGCGCAGCGTGTACGGCGAGACCCACCCCCGGGCCTGAGGACCCCCCGAACCCCGAGGCAGCCGACCGGCTAACATGGCCGGGCCCACCACCAGGGTGGGTGACGCACTGAGCAGACGCCTGCGCGCATTTCCACGGTCGCCGCCATGGGGCGGTGCTGCGCCAGGGTGCACACAACCGACTGGAGGAACATCTCTATGGCCGTCGTCTCCATGAGACAGCTGCTGGAGGCCGGGGTCCACTTCGGCCACCAGACGCGACGATGGAACCCGAAGATGAAGCGATTCATCCTCGGAGAGCGCAACGGGATCTACTTGATCGACCTGCGCAAGACCCTGGGAGGCGTCGAGTCCGCCTACTCGTACGTCCGGGACCTGGTGGCCGGAGGCGGCACCCTGTTGTTCGTGGGGACCAAGAAGCAGACCCAGGGTCCGGTGGCCGAGTACGCCGAAGCCTGCGGAATGCCGTACGTCAACCAACGGTGGCTCGGTGGGATGCTCACCAACTTCTCCACGGTGTCGGGGCGCGTGAAGCGAATGCAGGAGCTCCGGGCCATGCAGGCAGCCGGCGACTTCGACGGCATGCCCAAGCGGGAGGCGCTGCAGCACAGCCGCGAGCTCGAGAAGCTGTCCCGGAACCTCGGCGGCATCGCCAACCTGGACAGGCTTCCCAACGCCATTTTCGTCATCGACACGAAGAAGGAGCACATCGCCGTCACCGAGGCACGCAAACTCGGGCTGCCCGTCGTGGCCGTGGTGGACACCAACTGCGACCCTGACGTGATCGACTACGTGATCCCGGGTAACGACGACGCCATCCGCTCGGGGACGCTGATGTGCCGCGTGATGGCGGACGCGGTTGTCGAAGGCCGGTTCATCGCCGAACACCGGCGTCAGACGGCGCCCGCGCCCTCGGCCGAGGACGGCGGATCCTCGCCGTCGCCGCGCCCGCGCCGGGTGCACGCGCCCCAAGAGCCCGTCGAGGTGGCCTGAAGGTGCCCGCCTACACCGCAAAGGACGTCGCCGCGCTCCGTCAGATGACGGGAGCGGGAATGCTCGATTGCAAGAATGCCCTTGTGGAAGCGGACGGTGACCTGGACAAAGCGGCCCAGATCCTGCGCGAGAAGGGTCAGGCCGGCGCGGCAAAACGGAGTGACCGCGAGGCTGCCGAGGGCGCCGTCGCCGTGGCCCGCTCCGACAATGCCGCCGCGGTCGTTCAGCTGCACTGCGAAACCGACTTCGTGGCCAAGGCCGACGAATTCGTCGGCCTCGCCAACGAGCTGGCCACGCTGGTCGCGGCCAAGGGGGAGGACGCCACCGCCGAGCTGGACGGCGAGGTGGAGCGGCTGCGGGCCACGCTGAAGGAGAACATCTCGGTCGGGCCGGTTCGGCGCCTGGTGGCCCAGCCCGGCCAGGTGGTCGACACGTACCTGCACCAGCAGGCCGGTCGCGGGGTCAACGCGGTGGCCGTCGTGCTCGAAGGGGGCTCCGACGAGCTGGCCCACGACATCGCCGTGCACATCGCCTTCGCCAGGCCGGCCTACCTCACGCGCCAGGAGGTGCCCGAGTCCGACGTGGCCGCCGAGCGCACCACGCTCGAGGCGATCTCACGGAATGAGGGCAAGCCGGAGGCCGCGTTGGCCAAGATCGTCGAGGGGCGGCTGACCGGATGGTTCAAGGAGCGGGTGCTGCTCGACCAGGCCTACGTGCGCGACGAGAAGCAGACGATCGCCGGCATGCTCGGGTCGGCGCGCATCGTGTCCTTCGCGCAGGTCGTCGTCGGCGGCTGAGCGCCGGACCGTGGGAGAGCCTCGTCGTCTTGTCTTGAAGATGTCCGGGGAGGCACTCGCCTCCGCGGCGTCGGACGAGACGATCGACGCGGCCACGGTCGAGCGCGTGGCCAAGGAGATGGCCCTCGCCATGGAGGGGGGCGGACTCGAGCTGGCGGTCGTCGTCGGAGGCGGCAACATCTGGCGCGGTACGACGGGGGCCAGTGGCGGCATGGACCGCGCCACATCCGACACCATGGGCATGCTGGGCACGGTGATCAACGCCCTGGCCCTCCAGGACGCCCTCGAGCAGCAGGGGCAGCCCACGCGGGTGCTCAGCGCCCTGTCGATGGCCGAGGTGGCCGAGCCCTACATCCGCCGTCGCGCCATCCGGCACCTCGAGAAGGGCCGGATCGTGATCTTCGCGGCCGGCATGGGGAACCCGTTCTTCACCACCGACACGCCGGCCGCGCTGCGCGCCGCGGAGATCGGCGCCGAGCTCCTCTGCAAGGGCACCCACTCGGGGGTGGACGGCGTCTACAGCGCGGACCCCAAGCTCGATCCGACGGCGACCCGCTTCGACGAGATCTCGTTCATGGACGTCATCAATCGGGATCTCCGCGTGATGGATCTCACCGCGATCACCTTCTGCAAGGACAACGATCTGCCCATCCTCGTGTTCGACCTGATGATCCCGGGCAACATCGGTCGTGCGCTTGGGGGCGAGCAGATCGGTACGCTGGTCCGTTGATGGAGGAAGACCTCGCCACCCTGGTCAAAGACGACGCCAGGGAGAAGATGGGCCGGGCCATCGACCACGTACGCCACGAGATGGGCAATGTGCGCACCGGACGGGCCTCGTCGGCCCTCGTGGAGTCGCTGTCAGTCGACTACTACGGCACTCCCACGCCACTCCGCCAACTGGCGGGGTTCAGCGTGCCCGATGCCATGTTGCTGGTCATCTCGCCCTACGACAGGGGGTCGCTCGGCGCGATCGAAAAGGCCATCGCCGCATCGGATCTCGGGATCAACCCCAGCAACGACGGCGCGGTGATACGGCTGGCGTTCCCTCCGCTCACCGAGGAACGCCGCAAGGAATTGGTCAAGGTCGTCCGGCACAAGGCTGAGGAGGGGAGGGTGGCAGTGCGCAACCTGCGCCGTGCGGCGCGCCACGAACTCGAGACACTGCAAAAGGATGGCGAGCTCTCGACTGACGAGCTCGACCGTGTGGAGAAGGACCTCGAGAAGATCACCCACGACCAGGTTGCGCTGATCGATCAGCTCCTGGCAGCCAAAGAGCACGAACTGCTCCAGGTCTGAGAGCACACATGCCCGACGACACCGATCACGACGATCTCTTCGAAGACGGCGACCTCTTCGAGGGCACCGGTCTCGAAGAGGAGGCGCACGACCAGAGCGCGCATGACCACGATGCACTCGTCGGGGGAATCGGCACCCCCGAGAGCGTCGAGGAGGAGCCCTCCTCCTATCACTCCGGACGCGTGCGCATCATCGGCGCGGAACCGGCCGGCGACTCCGTGCGAGAGGTCACCGGCCCGGTGGCCGACGAACATCCCGAGCTGCAGCACTGGAACGACGCCCCGACCGGCCAGGTTCCCGCCGTCCTCGACCGCAGCGGCGGGGACGAGTCGGGCATGGCCCCGCCGACCTGGCGCGAGGAGTCGACGGACTGGGAGGCCCACGAGGAGTCCTTCGAGCCCGCCATGCTCTCGGACGACCAGCCCGCTGTCGGCGCCCTGGCCGAGGAGCGCGACGAGATCGACGTCGAGCGCCAACCCTGGCATTTCGAGTCGGAGGACACGCTCGTCTTGGAGCCAGAGGTGGAGGCCGTGTCGGAGCTCGAGGGTGAGCCCGACTTCGCCCCGGGTCCCGAGTTCGGGCGGGTCCCGCCCTTCGCCGGGCCACCGGTCCGCCCGATCGACCCTGAGCCGGTCCTCCCCGTCGAACCCGAGCCCCTGGAGGATCCGACCAGGCTGGTGGGCCAGGCGACCGCTGGGGCCACCGCGGTCGAGGCGTCTCGCCCGGGTGTGCCCGAGCCGCCCGGGCCCCGTGCTCGAGCGGCGCGGAGTCGCAACGGCGCCTCGGCACGTGCCGGGTCGCCGCGGGCCGGAGCGCCGCGCGTCGTCTCCGGACGCGCTGCGACGGTGGGCTCCGCCGGCACGGGCGGGCGCGACATGCCGCGTGGCCGTGGGCACCGGAGTCGTGCTCGGCATCGTCGTGCTGGCGTGTTTCGCCGCCGGCACGGTCGCCAGCATGGTGGTCGTCTGCATCGTGGTGCTCCTGGCCACGGCCGAGGCCTATGCGGCCTTCCGGCGGGCGCACTACCACCCGGCCACACTGCTCGGACTGGTGGCCGTGCTGTCCCTTCTCGTCGAGACCTACAACAAGGGCGTGGCGGCGCTGCCCCTGGTGCTCGTCCTGCTCGTCGCCGGCTCCTTCGTGTGGTATCTCGCCCGCGTGGAACCGGCGGCCGAACCCGTATCGGGGATCACTTCCACCGTCTTCGTGTTCGTCTGGGTGGGTGTGTTCGGGTCATTCGCGGCGTTGTTGCTCAACCCGAACCTGTTCCCGAATCGCCACGGAATTGCATTCCTGCTCGCGGCCGTCGTGGTCACGGTGGCCGACGACGTGGCATCGCTCCTCGTCGGCTCGGCGATGGGGCGCCATCAGCTCGCTCCGTCCATCAGCCCGAACAAGAGTTGGGAGGGGCTGATCGGAGGAGCCGTGGCGGCGGTGCTGGTCGCGGTGGTCGTCGTCCACTTCATCCACCCGTGGACCATCGGCAAGGCCGCGCTCTACGGCCTCGTCGTGGCCGTGGTCGCCCCGCTGGGTGACCTCAGCCAGTCGATGATCAAGCGGAACCTGGGACTGAAGGACATGGGTCGAGTCCTGCCCGGTCATGGGGGCATCCTCGACCGCGTGGATGGGCTGCTCTTCGTGATCCCTGCCACGTACTTCGTGGTCAAGGCACTGCACCTGGGGTGAGGTGATGCCCACGGTCAGCCTGATGGGATCCACGGGTTCGGTCGGCACCCAGGCCCTCGACGTCATCCGCGCCGAGCCGGGTCGCTTCCGTCTCCACGCCCTGGCAGCCCAGCGTTCGGTGGACGTCTTGGTGGCCCAGGCGGCCGAGTTCCGGCCCGACGTCGTGGTGATCGGCGACCCCGAGCGCGCCCGGGAGGTCCGGGACCGCGTGGCCCCCGACACCGAGGTCCTGGTGGGGGAGCAGGGGATGGTCGAGGCCGCCCGCGCCGCCGACGTCGTGCTCAACGCCATCGTCGGGTTCGCCGGCCTGCCGGTCACCATGGCGGCACTCCAGGCCGGTCGACGGCTCGCCCTGGCCAACAAGGAATCACTGATCGCCGGAGCGCCGGTCGTGCAGAAGGCCCGCCGCACGCCGGGAGCCGAGATCGTCCCGGTCGACTCCGAGCACTGCGCGCTGCACCAGTGCCTGGCGTCCGTGCGTTCGTCGACGGACGTGGCACGACTGCTGCTGACGGCCTCGGGGGGACCGTTCCGGGGCTGGACCGTGGAACGTCTGCGCCAGGTGACGGTGCAGGACGCCTTGACCCACCCGACCTGGTCGATGGGCCCGAAGATCACGGTGGACTCCTCCACCTTGATGAACAAGGGGCTCGAGGTGATTGAGGCGCACGAGCTCTTCGGCGTCGACTACGACCGGATCGACGTGGTCGTCCATCCCCAGTCCATCGTGCACTCCATGGTGGAGTTGCGCGACGGCTCCGTGCTGGCCCAGCTGTCGAACCCCGACATGCGCCTCCCCATCGGTTACGCCTTGGGATGGCCCGAACGTGCCGCGGTGCCCTTCGGCGCCCTCGACTGGTCCGAGCCCCGGACGCTGACCTTCGAACCTCCCGACCGGTCCGTCTTCGGGTGCGTCGATCTGGCCTACGAAGCGGGACGCCGGGGAGGGTCGGGGCCGGCATGGCTCAGCGCGGCCAACGAGGTGGCCGTCGAGGCGTTCCTCGGCCACGGGCTGCCATGGGAGGGCATCGCCGAGGTGGTCGCCGAGACTCTCGAGGCCTGGCCGGACGACCCCGTGGAAGGGATCGACGATGTGTTGGCCGCCGATGCCGAGGCCCGGGCCCGAGCCCGGCTCGCGCTGGACCGACGCCCTGCGCTCGGTGGTGGCCGGTAGCGTTGATCAGGCCATGACGCTCATCGACCAGGAGGCACCTGCTGCGGAACCGCCTCTGGGCGACGATCCCGCCGAACCGGGCAACCCGGCGCGTCTGCTTCAGCTCCTCGTCGCCCTCGTCGCCATCACCGCGGTGTTCCTGGCCCTCGGCTGGGGCTACCTGTTCCTCTTCATCGTCATCCTCGTGGCCATCGTCATGCTCCACGAGCTGGGCCACTTCCTGACGGCCAAGTGGGCCGGCATGAAGGTCACCGAGTACTTCGTGGGATTCGGTCCGCGTCTGTGGTCGGTGCGCCGGGGCGAGACCGAATACGGGGTGAAGGCCATTCCGGCCGGGGGCTACGTGCGCATCACCGGCTTCACCTCCACGGAGGAGGTCCCCGAGGCCGACGAGGCACGGGCCTACCGCCAGCAGCCCTTCCACAAGCGCATCGTCGTGGCATCCGCGGGGTCGGCGATGCATTTCTTGATCGCCATGGTGCTGGCCTTCGCACTCGTCCTCACGTTCGGGAAATTGACCAACAACTACACGGTGGCCTCGCTCGAACACTGGTCCGGTACCCAGACGCCGGCCGCGGCCGCCGGACTGAGATCGGGGGACACGATCGTCTCGGTCAACGGCAAGACCTTCAGCAGCCCGAGCTCCATGACCGACGTGATCCGGCGCTCGGTGGGTACCCCGCTGCGTCTCGGCGTCGAGCGCGACGGCCACGTGGTCTTTGTCACCGCGACACCGGCCGACGGGAAGGACATCACCGTCGCGGGGCAGCACCTCGAGAACCGCGGCTACCTCGGGGTCGAGATCACCCAAGCCACGGCGCCGGTCGGCCTGCTCGCGGCCGTCGGTGACACCTTCTCCACGATGTGGCAGGTCACCGACCAGGAGGTGACCGGCCTCGCCCAGGCTTTCTCGCCCCACGGGGTCTCCTCGCTGGTGCACCAGGTGACCAACTCCCAGGCCGCGCAGTCCGCCGCCAACAAACCGGGGTCGGCCCCACGACCGGTGTCGATCGTGGGGATCGCCAATCTCGGTGCGCAGACGGAGCGGGCCGGTCTGTCCGCCGTGCTGATGCTGCTGATCGCCATCAACATCGTGTTCGGCATCTTCAACATGCTGCCGATGATCCCCCTCGACGGAGGCCACGTGGCCATTGCCGCCTACGAGTGGGTCCGCACCAAGAAGGGTGAGGCCTACTACCGGGCCGACATCACCAAGCTGTTCCCGGTGGCCGCGCTCTTCATCGCGGTGCTGGCTGCCTTCGTCTTCGCCGGCATCTACCTCGACATCACCCACCCGCTCCAACTTCCGCATTGATCTCGTGCAGCTTTCCGCCTCACTCCTGACCTCGCGGCGACCGACCCGCCGCATCACCCTCGGCGGGGTGCCCATCGGAGACGATGCGCCCATCACCGTGCAGTCGATGACCACGACCAAGACCGCCGACGTCGACGGCACCCTGGCCCAGATCTACGCCCTGGCGGCGGCTGGAGCCGACATCGTGCGCTGCACCTGCAACGAAGAAGCGGCTGCGGAGGGTCTGGCGCACATCGTGCCCCGTTCCCCCGTACCGATCGTTGCCGACATCCACTTCCACCACGAGATGGCGTTGGCCGCGCTCGAGGCGGGTGTGCACGGGCTCCGGCTCAACCCGGGCAACCTGCGCAAGGAGTCGGAGATCAAGCAGGTGGCGGCCGAAGCCCGCGACCGCGGCGTGCCCATCCGCATCGGGGTCAATGCCGGCTCACTGCACCCCGACGTCTACGCCAAGCACGGGGGCGCCACGCCCGAGGCCCTGGTCGAGTCGGCGCGCCACGAGCTCTCCCTCTTCGAAGAGGTGGGCTTCAGCGACGTCAAGATCTCGGTGAAGGCCTCCTCGGTCGCCCTCATGATCGCCGCATACCGTCTGGCCTCTGAGACGTTCGACCACCCACTCCACCTCGGGGTGACCGAGGCCGGTCCGCCTCCGGGCGGCCTGGTCAAGGGCACGGCGGGCATCGCGACCCTGCTGGCGGAGGGAATCGGCGACACCATCCGGTACTCGCTCACGGCTGATCCGGTGGAGGAGGCCCGCGCCGGGCGTCAGCTCCTCGAGTCGCTCGGACTGCGCGAGCGCAAGGGACTCGATCTCATCGCCTGCCCGTCGTGCGGACGGGCCCAGGTCGACGTCATCGCGGTGGCCAAGGAGGCCCAGGAGGCGCTCGAGAGCTTGAATCTGCCCATTCAGGTGGCGGTGATGGGTTGCGTCGTCAACGGCCCGGGCGAGGCGCGGGAGGCGGACTTGGGCATCGCGGCCGGCAGGCAGAAGGGCCACCTGTTCATCCGGGGGAAGATCGTGCGCGTCGTGCCCGAGTCCGACATGGTGCGGGCGTTGGTCGAGGAGGCCGAGCGCCTCGTGAGCGAGGGCGTCGAGGCTCGTCTCGCCGCGGCTGATTCGAGTGCCGAGGCCGAGGCAGAGGCCGACCGGCGCGCCCTGCTCGAGACGACCGGCAGCGATCCCAACCACACCCAGGACCGGATCGAGCTCATCCGCCGCCACGGCGACGACGCGGACACGAGCGGCGGGGACGGGCAGGCCGCCGGGGACTGAGACGTCCTCGGGCGGGTCGGGCGCGCTCGGGCACCAAGTACCCTGCTCGGATGGCCAAGGGCGCGATCGTGTCGCGGGAGGAGGATTTCCCGCGCTGGTACCAAGAGGTGATCGCCGGCGCAGAAATGGCCGACAACGGCCCGGTCCGCGGCACCATGGTCATACGGCCCTGGGGCTACGGAATTTGGGAGCTCATGCAGAACGAGCTCGACCGGCGCATCAAGGAGGCCGGCGCCGAGAACGCCTACTTCCCGCTGTTCATCCCCGAATCCTTCTTGAAGCTCGAGGCCGAGCACGTGGAGGGGTTCGCACCCGAGCTGGCCGTCGTCACCCATGGGGGAGGCAAGGAGCTCGAGGAGCCGCTCGTGGTCCGCCCGACCAGCGAGACCGTGATCAACCATTTCTTCTCCAAGTGGGTGCAGAGCCACCGCGACCTCCCGCTGCTGGTCAACCAGTGGGCCAACGTCGTGCGCTGGGAACTGCGCCCGCGTCTGTTCCTGCGCACCAGCGAGTTCCTCTGGCAGGAGGGCCACACCGCACACGCCACCGAGGAGGACGCCCGCGCCTATGCGCTGCGCATCCTCACCGACGTCTACCGCGCCACCATGGTCGACGTGCTCGGTCTCCCTGTGCTGACGGGGCACAAGACCGCCCGGGAGCGATTCGCCGGCGCCGACCGCAGCTGGACCTGCGAGGGGATGATGGGTGACGGCAAGGCATTGCAAATGGGGACGAGCCATGAGCTCGGACAGAACTTCTCGCGTCCCTTCGACATCACATTCACCAACGCGTCCGGCACGCTCGAGCACGTCTGGCAGACCTCGTGGGGAGTCTCGACGCGTCTGATCGGCGCGCTGATCATGGGCCACGGTGACGACCATGGCCTGCGCCTCCCGCCTGCGCTGGCACCCGTGCAGGTGGTCGTCGTCGTGGTCAAGGACTCGCCCGAGGTCGCTGGCGCGGCGCGGAGGTTGGTGGACGAGCTCCGGGCGGCGGGACACCGGGTCCGCCTCGATGACCGCACTGACACCAGCTTCGGACGTCGCAGCGTCGACTGGGAGCTCAAGGGCGTGCCGGTCCGGGTCGAGATCGGTCCGCGGGACCTCGTCGAGGGAAACGTCACCGTGGTCACCCGGCATACCCTCGAGAAGCAGACGGTGGCCGTGGACGCGGCGGCCAGCCTGGCGGCGTCTGTGCTCGAGGCCGCCGGTGCCGCCCTGCTGGGGGAGGCGACGGCCGCACGCGACGCCCGCACGCATGAGGCGGGATCGCTCGACGAGGCAGTGGAGGCGGCGTCGGTTGGCTTCGCCCTTCTGGCCGCGTCGGAGCTGGGTCCCGACGGCGAGGATCGCCTGGCGCAGCATGCCCTCAGCGTCAGGTGCCTCCAGCGGCCCGACGGCAGCCTGTCCGAGGTCGGCGACCGTGAGGAGGACCTCATGGCCGTGGTCGGACGATCGTACTGATGGTTCCGGCGAGGCCGACGACCCGGTTGTCGACACCCTGGGGTTGCTATACTCCCTGAGCTGTCCATTTCCAGATCAGTACCTCGTCAAAGCGTGGGCTGCGGCCCACGCTTTCGCTTTCCGGGGGACCGGTCCGGAGGGGCGAGCAGATGGGAGTCGCACGGGAAAGATCACGCGAGGAGGTGACGGCCATGCGCAGGGAGACGACGGATCTGGCAGGTGCCTTGTCACCCCTGCTCGAGACGCGGGGACTCGATCTGGTCGACGTCGAGATCCGGGGCACCCAGGTGACGGTCTTCGTCGACCGTGACGGCGGTGTCGGGCTGGACGAACTCGGTGAAGCCACCCGTGAGGTCTCGGCCGAGCTCGACCGCATCGATCCCATGCCGGGCCGTTACACGCTGTCGGTGTCCTCACCGGGGCTGGAGCGGCGGTTGCGTACACCGGCGCACTTCGCCCGAGCGCGTTGGGGGAGAGGGTCAGCGTGCGGGTCGATGCCGGGACGACAGCTGTCCGCCGCCTGACCGGCACGCTGGTCTCGGCCGACGAGGCGGGGTGCACCTTGGCCGGGCCCGAGGTGCCCGGAGGCGAGGTGCACCTCGACTACGACAGGATCGAGCGGGCCAGGACGGTGTTCGAGTGGGGCCCCGAGCCGCGCACTGCCGCGCGGGGCAAGAGTGGGAAGACTGAGAGGGTGAAGCGGTCATGAGCAAGACCAATTTCGAGTTTCTCGACGCGCTGGGCCAGATCGCGCGCGACAAGGGGATCTCGGTCGACACGCTGCTCGATGCCCTGGCCAACGCGCTCGTGGCCGCCTACAAGCGCCGGCCCGACGCGGCCGAAGAGGCCGTGGTGACCATCGACCCCGACTCGGGTGAGATCCGCGTCTACGGGCAGGAGCTCAACGAGGACGGCGAGGTCGTGCGCGAGTGGGATGACACGCCCGACGACTTCGGTCGCATCGCCGCCCAGACGGCCAAGCAGGTGATCCTCCAGCGGATCCGCGAGGTCGAGCGGGACATGAAGTACGAGGAGTACGCCGGGCGCGAGGGTGACATCGTCACCGGCATCGTCCAGCAGACCGACAACCGCTACACCCTGCTCGACCTCGGGAAGGTCGAGGCGCTCCTGCCCCAGGCCGAACAGGTTTCCTACGAGCGCTACGAGCACGGTGCCCGCCTCAAGGCCTACATCGTCGAGGTCCGCAAGACGACCAAGGGCCCCCAGATCGTGGTCAGCCGGACGCACCCCGGGCTGATCAAGCGTCTCTTCGAGCTCGAGGTGCCCGAGATCGGGTCGGGTGTGGTGGAGATCAAGGCGGCGGCACGCGAACCGGGCCATCGCACCAAGATCGCCGTCTGGTCCAACGACCCCAACGTGGACCCGGTGGGTGCGTGCGTGGGTGCCCGGGGTTCCCGCGTCCGCATGGTGACCAACGAGCTTCGCGGCGAGCGGGTCGACGTGGTTCCCTTCTCGGACGATCCGGTGGACCTGATCCAGAACGCACTGGCGCCGGCGCGCGTCCGTGAGGTGCGCCTCGACGAGGAGACCGGCACGGCGACGGTGATCGTGAGCGACTTCCAGCTCTCCCTGGCCATCGGAAAGGAGGGTCAGAACGCGCGACTCGCGGCGCGCCTGACCGGGTGGCGCATCGACATCAAGAGCGAGACCCAGCTGGCCGAGGAGGAGGCCGGCGGCTACGGCGACCAGGAATGGGCTGAAGGGGAGTGGGTCGAGGACGAGAGTGGCGAGCTGGTGTGGAAGCCGGCCGAGGGTGGCGAAGCCATGTCGGCCAAGGAGTGGACGCACCAGGCGGAGGATGTCGAGGAGCCGGTGGCAGGTGAACCCGCCACCGAAGCGCCCTCGGGAGCCGAGGCGGCGGCCGAGGCTGCCGGGACGACGGACGTGGCTTCGGAGACCGGGGAGGCCGAGGCATAGCGCCCACCCGCACCTGCGTCGGGTGCCGGCGTACCCGTCCGGCCGAGCGGCTGGTCAGGATCGTCCGGGTGCCCGGCGGGGCGCTGGAGGTGGATCGGCACGGCCCGGGGCGGGGAGCGTGGCTGTGCCGGGGTTCGGTCTCCTGCCTCGCCGATGCGGTGCGCCGGCACGGCTTCGAGCGGGCGTTCGCCGCGCCGCTCGGCGAGGGAGAGGCGGAGCGATTACGTGCACAACTGGTCCGGGCGTGGGAGCCGGAGGCACCCGATGTGCGAGGATAAGGGGCTGGGTTGACGCCGGGCGCCGTGAGGAACGAAGGACGAAGAGAGCCACTTGCCGAAGAAGATCCGCGTCTATGAGCTGGCCAAGGAGCTGGGCCTCACCAACAAGGAGGGGCTCGACCTGGCCCTTTCCCTGGGTATCGGGGTCAAGAGCCACTCGTCCTCGATCGAGGACGCCCAGGCAGACCGCGTCCGTCGCAAGGCCGATGCCGAGGGACTGAGGCGACCGGTCCAGCCCGAGGAGCCCACCCCGTCGAAGAAGGCGGGCACCAGGGCGGCATCAGGCTCCGGGTTCGCGCGACGGTGGCGCCGACGTGCCCGCCGTGGCCGGCCAGGGCGACGTCCCGTCCCCCGTGGCTGATCGGGCCGTCGCCGCGTCGACCTCGGCCGCCGCTGGAGCCCCGGCCACCAGGGCGCCAGCTCGCCAGCTCGCCGCCCCACCCGCAACCGCCACGCCGACGGGCGCTTCCGGAGCTGCACCCCGGCCGTCGCGCCTGGTGAGCAGTCGGCCGACCTCACCGCCGACGCCTCCGCCATCTCACGCGGCCTCGGCACCGACGCGCGCGGCCTCAGCACCCTCACGCCCGGCCTCGGCGCCACCCGTCCCGCCAGCCGTGGCGGCCAAGCCCTCGGTGGCCCACCCCCCGGTCGCCCAGGCCCCTGACGTCGCCGCGCCTGAGCGTCCGCGCGTCGCGCGGCCCCCGCTCGGCCCGTCGGGCAAGCCGGTCCCTCCGCCCCCCGGGAAACCGCCCCTCGGCCCGAGCGGACGCCCCATCCCGCCTCCGCCCGGCCTGGGAGGACGGCGGGCCGCCCCGTCGTCGGGCTCGCGGCCCGGAGGCTCGTACCCACCACGCACCGGTGGGAGGCCCGCCGGAGGTGGTGGAACGCGGCCCGGTGGTGCCACGGGCGGTGGGTACGGAGGACGGCCGGCCGGCGGAGGCTTCGGCGGCCGGTCAGGGGCGGGCGCGCCCGCGGGCGGTCCTCCCCCTGGTGGACGTGGTGGCATGCCCGGACGGCGCCCCCCGCAGCGTCGCGCCCGACGGCGCCGTCGCAATCTCGAGGAGCTCGAGCCGACGCAGCTCACGACCTACCAACCCTCGACGGCCCCGGTGCCCGAGGGCGAGGTCATCATCGAGCGGGGCTCGACCGCACGCGACCTCGGCCCCAAGCTCAATCGGAGCGCCGGGGACATCGTGCGATTCCTCCTCCTGCAGGGCGAGATGGTCATGGCGACCCAGTCCCTGACCGACGACATGATCGAGCTCTTCGCCGCAGAGATCGGGGCAGACGTGCGCCTGGTCGACCCGGGCGAGGAGCAGGAGGCGGAGCTGCTGGCCCGGTATTTCGAGGACGAGGACGAGGAGGACGAGGCCGATCAGCGGCCGCGGCCGCCGGTCGTCACCGTCATGGGCCACGTGGACCACGGCAAGACACTGCTGCTCGACCGCATCCGCTCCACGGACGTGGTGGCGGGGGAGGCAGGAGGCATCACCCAGCACATCGGCGCCTACCAGGTCGAGTGGCAGGGCCACCGGATCACGTTCATCGACACGCCGGGCCACGCCGCCTTCACGGCGATGCGGGCCCGCGGCGCGCAGGTGACCGACATCGTCATCCTTGTGGTGGCGGCCGACGACGGGGTCATGCCCCAGACGATCGAGGCCATCGACCATGCCAAGGCGGCCGAGGTCCCCATCATCGTGGCGGTCAACAAGATGGACCGGCCCGATGCGGATTCTGCGCGCGTGCTCCAGCAGCTCTCCGAGCGCGAGCTGGTGCCCGAGGCCTGGGGCGGCGACACGATCGTGGTCGAGGTCTCGGCCCTCCAGGGCACGGGGATCGAGAGCCTGCTCGAGCAGATCGTTCTGGTGGCCGAGGTGGAGGAGCTGACGGCCCGGGTCGAGGGCGAGGCGCGCGGGGTCGTGCTCGAGGCGAACCTCGAGGCGGGACGCGGCCCGGTGGCCACGGTGATCGTGGAGCAGGGGACGTTGCGCGTCGGCGACCCCGTCGTGGCCGGCGCCGCCTGGGGCAAGGTGAAGGCGCTGGTGGACGACCGGGGCGATCACATCAAGGAGGCGCTGCCGTCGACACCGGTGCAGGTACTGGGCTTCTCCGAGCCGCCCCACGCCGGCGATGAGATGCGCGGCGGCCAAGGACCTGACCAGAGCCCGGACGCTCGGGGAGGCCCGGGCCCAGCGGTTCCGTCTTTCGGGGCACAAGCCGGTGGCTGCCGCTGCGGGAGCCAAGCTCGAGGACCTCTTCGAGCAGATCTCGCGCGGCGAGACGGCGACCCTGAACATCGTCTTGAAGGCCGATGTGCAGGGCTCGCTCGAGGCCGTCACCGAGTCGCTGAAGCGGCTCGAGCGAGACGACGTGAAGCTGAGCTTCGTCCTGCGCGGCATCGGCGGCATCACCGAGAACGACGTGCAGCTGGCCGCTGCCTCCAACGCGACCATCATCGGTTTCAACGTGCGACCCGACAAGCGCTCGCGTGAGCTGGCCGAGGCTTCGGACGTCGAGATCCGCACCTACGAGATCATCTACAAGCTTCTCGAGGACCTGGAGGCCGCCATGCTCGGCCTGCTCTCGCCGGTCTACGAAGAGATCGTGACCGGGGAGGCCGAGGTGCGCGAGGTGTTCCGGGTGCCCCGGATCGGGGCGGTGGCCGGTTGCTACGTGCGCGACGGCAAGATCACCCGTGGCTCCAAGGTCCGCTTCCTCCGCGACGGCACGGTCATCTGGAAGGGATCCATCAACTCCCTGCGCCGGTTCAAGGACGACGTGCGCGAGGTTGCGGCGGGCTTCGAGTGCGGCATCGGTCTTTCGGACTTCCAGGACCTCAAGGAAGGCGACGTGATTGAGACCTTCGAGGAGCGCGAGATCGCCAGGAGCTAGGGCTCGTCGACGCGACGGGCACCGACGAGCCGACGAACACCCAAGAGCTGAGGAGCTGAGGCAGTGAAACGGCGCACGGCGACCTACCCGCGTGCGTTGCGGGTGAACCAGGTACTGCGACAGGTGGTGGCCGAGGAGCTCGAGCGGCTCGCCGATGCCGACGACGTGCCCATGGTCACGGTGACGTCGGTCGAGGTTGCACCCGACATGCGCACCGCCGTGGTGTACCTGGCCTCCCTCGACGACGAGACGGCCGAGGTGCTCGAGGAGCGCCGTGGTCACCTGCAGCGCACGGTGGGAAGGCAGATGACGCTGAAGCGGACGCCCCGGTTGCGCTTCCTCGCCGACCCCGCGGTGGCTGCCGGCTCGCGAGTGGAGGAGCTGCTGCGCGGGCTCGACCACGACCGCGACGACCATCGGTGACAGGGCGGCGGCCTCGGTGAGCGCAGGCGACGCGGTGGACGGCCTCGTTGTCGTGGACAAGGAGGCGGGTTGGACTTCCCACGACGTCGTCGCCCGGTGCCGACGGATCTTCGGACAGCGCAAGATCGGACACGCCGGCACCCTCGACCCCGATGCCACCGGCGTGCTGCTGGTCGGCCTCGGCCGGGTGACCCGCCTTCTGCGCTTCCTCACCGCGTTGCCCAAGACCTACACGACCGACATCGTCCTCGGCACCGAGACGACCACCCTCGATGCCTCCGGCGAGATCGTCGCCACGTACGACATGGCGGGCGTGTCACCCGAGCAGGTGGAGGCCGCCGCGGCCGGTCTGACGGGCGAGATCGAGCAGGTCCCGCCGATGGTGTCCGCCGTGAAGGTGGGCGGCCGGCGGCTCCACGAGCTGGCGCGTCGAGGGGAGGAGGTGGATCGCCCGGCCCGTGGGGTCACCGTCCACCGGTTCACGACCCGGCCCGACCCCGACCGGCCCTGGGTCTATCGCGCCGAGGTGGAGTGCTCGTCGGGCACCTACGTGCGGGTGCTGGCCCAGGACCTCGGTCGCGCCCTGGGCGGAGGGGCGCACCTCAGCGACCTGCGGCGGACACGCATCGGATCCTTCGGCGGACCCGAGATGCGCCGGCTGGACCGGCTGGGGCCGGCCGACCTCCTCCCACCGGCCGACGCGATGCGGGACCTCGACGCGGTCCGCGTGACCGACGACGTCGCGTCGTCGATCCGCACGGGCCTTCCCCTCGACCGGGTGCCCCTCGGGGCAGGGGGAGAGGGACCCTGGGCCATGCTCGACCGAGCAGGACGCTTGCTGGCCGTCTACGAGGCGACCGGCACCGACCGCATCCGACCCGCCGTCGTGGTGGCCCCGGGTTGACCGACGCCCGAATATCCTTCGTCGCGATGCCGGGGAACGGGAAGCGAACCGCGGTCACCATCGGCGCCTACGACGGGGTCCACCTCGGGCACCGCGCCCTCCTGCGCGACCTGTCACGGCGGGCCGAGGCGGCCGGGATGTCGACGGTCGTGGTGACATTTGACCGCCATCCCGCCTCGGTCGTCCGTCCGGAGTCCGCTCCCAAGCAGTTGACCGGCCTCGAGCAGAAGCTCGAGCTCCTCGCCGCCTGTGGGATCGATCGCACCCTGGTCATCCCCTTCGATGCGGCCCGGTCCCAGGAGTCGGCCGAGGACTTCGTGCGCGACGTCCTGGTCGACGAGCTCTCGGCCCGTCTCGTCGTGGTGGGGGAGGATTTTCACTTCGGCCACGGGCGGCAGGGCAACGTGGCGTTGCTGGACCGCCTCGGGTCGACCCTCGGCTTCGAGGTGGTCGGCGTCGGTCTCACCGGCGAAGGGGCCGAGCCGGTGTCGTCCACCCGGATCCGGGGCCTACTCGCCCGCGGCGACGTGGAGGAGGCGACGCGGCTGCTGGCCCGCCCGCACGAGGTGCGCGGCCCGGTGGTGCGCGGGGACGGGCGGGGCGGGCCGGAACTGGGGTTTCCCACGGCGAACCTTTCCATCCCCGACGACATCGCCCTCCCGGCCGACGGGGTGTACGCCGGCCACTTCGTCCGGCCCGACGGGACGGTCCATCAGGCCGCGATCTCGGTCGGGCGCCGACCCACCTTCTACGAGCCCGGGACCGCCCCGGTGCTGGTGGAGGCCTTTCTGCTTCACTTCGAGGGCGACCTCTACGGCGAACCGGGGCGGGTCAGCTTCGCCCACCGCCTCCGTGACGAGCGGCGCTTCGACTCCATTGAGGCGCTGGTGGCCCAGATGCAGGCCGATGTCGCGGCCACCGAGCGTGTGCTCGCCGGAGCCGATCTTCCCTGATCAACGGGCGGCTGCTACCATGTTCGGCGGCCGGGGGCAGGTCTCCGGCACACTCCGAACTTCGTCTCTGAGGATCTTCCATGCCCGACACGCAGGCCACCATCACCGAGTACCGGCTGCACGACAGTGACACCGGTTCTCCGGAGGTGCAGATCGCACTGCTGTCGGGACGGATCAACCACCTGACGGAGCACCTGAAGGAGCACAAAGGGGACCACCACACCCGGCGCGGTCTGATGAAGCTCATCGGCCAGCGCCGGCGGCTGCTCGACTACGTCCGCAAGAACGACGTCGAGCGCTACCGCTCCATCATCAGCCGTCTCGGCATCCGACGGTAGCGGGAGCACCACAGAAGCGGGCGTCTTCAGCCACCTGGCTGCCAGTCGCCGGTCACTTCGGGTGCGAGGTGGTCGACCACTGGGAACCAGATACGGAGATGCCCCCAAATACACGAGGAGCATCATGGCTGACGCCATTTCCGTGTCGGACCCGATCAGCGGGACCGATCGCACCATGTCATTCGAGGCGGGCAAGCTCGCCCAGCTGGCCGACGGAGCCGTCCTGGCCCGCATCGGGGACACCGTCCTGCTTGCGACCGCCACCGCGGCACGCTCCGTCCGGGAGGGTACGGACTTCTTCCCCCTGACCGTCGACATCGAGGAGCGGACCTACGCGGCGGGCAAGATCCCCGGTTCGTTCTTCCGCCGGGAGGGCAAGAGCTCGGACCAGGCCATCCTGACCTGCCGTCTCATCGACCGCCCGCTGCGGCCGTCGTTTCCCCAGGGGTTCCGCAACGAGGTGCATGTCGTCGGCACGATCGTGGGGGCCGACCAGGTCAACCCGCACGACGTGCTGGCCATCAACGCCGCCTCCGCTGCGCTCATGATCTCGGGCATCCCCTTCGACGGACCGATCGGCGCCGTGCGGGTGGCCTACACCACCGAGGGTGAGTGGATCGGGCACCCCACCTTCGAGGAGGGTGAGACCTCGACCTTCGAGCTGGTGGTGGCCGGACGGGCGTTGACCGACGACGCCGAGAGCGAAATCGCCATCATGATGGTCGAGGCCGGCGGGACCGAGAAGTCCTGGGACTACTACGAAGCCGGCGCGCCCAAGGTCACCGAGGAGGTGCTGGCGGCCGGGTTGGAGGCGTCCAAGCAGTGGATCCGCGAGTCCATCAACCTCCAACGCCGCCTGGTCGACGCGTTCAGCGCGGCGCGGGGGCCGATCGAGACCATTCCCTTCTCCACCTTCAGCGACTACCAGGACGACGTGTGGGCCCGGGTCGAGGCCGTCGGCACGGATCCCATCGCCAAGGCGAACCTGGTGACTTCCAAGGCCGAGCGCAACGCCGCCCTCGACGCCGCCGGCGAGGAGATCCGGGCGGCTCTCGGTGACGAATTCGCCGAGCGAGCCGGGGAGGTCAAGGCGGCCATCCGCTCCTTGACCAAGAAGCTGGTGCGCAAGCGCATCGTCGAGGAAGGGTTGCGCGTGGATGGACGCGCCACGTCTGATATCCGCCCCCTCTCCGCCGAGATCGACCTGTTCCCCACGGCACACGGTTCGGCGCTGTTCCAGCGCGGCGAGACCCAGGTGCTCAACGTGACGACCCTCGGCATGCCCCGGATGAACCAGCTGCTCGACACCATCACGCCGGTGGAGTCCAAGCGCTACATGCACCACTACAACTTCCCCCCCTTCTCCACCGGTGAGACGGGGTTCATGCGGGGCCCCAAGCGCCGTGAGATCGGGCACGGCCTGCTGGCCGAGCGGGCCCTGCTGCCGGTCGTCCCGAGCGCGGAGGTGTTTCCCTACACCCTGCGGGTGGTCTCCGACGTGCTGGCGTCCAACGGCTCGACCTCCATGGCCTCGGTGTGCGGCTCGACCCTCTCGCTCATGGCGGCCGGCGTCCCGATCAAGGCTCCGGTGGCCGGCATCGCCATGGGCCTCGTCTACGACGGGGGCCACTATGTGACGCTCACCGACATCCTCGGCTCCGAGGATGCCTTCGGCGACATGGACTTCAAGGTGGCGGGGACCGCCGATGCCGTCACCGCACTCCAGCTCGACACGAAGATCGACGGCCTTCCGGCCGATGTGCTGGCCCGGGCGCTCCTGCAGGCCAAGGAGGCCCGCCTCACGATCCTCGGCGTGATGGCCGGGGCCATCGCCCAGCCCCGTGACCACGTGGCGATGAGCGCACCCAAGATCGTGTCGATGGAGATCCCGATCGACAAGATCGGCGAGGTCATCGGGCCCAAGGGCAAGGTCATCAACACCTTGCAGCAGGAGACGGGTGCCGACATCGCGGTGGACGACGACGGTGTCGTCGGCACGGTCACCATCGGGGCGAAGGACGGCAACGCCGTGGAAGAGGCGCGCCGTCGGATCTCGCTCATCTTGGACCCGCCGACGGCGGAGGTGGGGGTGATCTACGGCGGCAAGGTGGTCAACATCACCAAGTTCGGCGCCTTCGTGAACGTCCTGCCAGGGCGCGACGGGTTGCTCCACATCTCCAAGCTTTCCGCGCTGACCGGAGGCAAGCGGGTCAACAGCGTCGAGGACGTCGTTGTCCTCGGTCAGGCCATTGAGGTTCGGGTGGACGACATCGACCCGCAGGGGAAGGTCTCCCTCTCGCTGGCCGGCGACAACGACGCGGCGGCTGGCGACACCGGTGCGGACTCCGGCTCAGAACGCGCCGCGACCCCGCCATCGGGCTCGGGTGGATCGGCCACGTCGAGCGCGTCCTTCGAGGATGCCTTCGAGGCCGAGCTGGTGGCAGACCTCGGTGACCTGGGTCCGGGCGCAACCGACGACGGAGGTGGACGCGGGAGCGACCGCGACCGCGGCGGCGACCGGCGATCCGGACGTGGGCGCCCACGCCGTCGTTGATCGAGACGTCGGTCCTGCCCTGCGGCATCCGCCTGGTCACCGAGACCATGGCGGAGGTCCGCTCGGTTGCCATCGCCTTTTGGGTCGGCAGCGGCTCGCGCGACGAGCCCGACGAGTTGGCCGGGGCGTCACATTTCCTCGAGCACCTGCTCTTCAAGGGGACTGCGCAGCACTCGGCCGCGGCCATCGCAGAGGCGCTCGATGAGGTGGGCGGGGACTGCAACGCCTTCACCTCGAAGGAGTACACCACCTTCTACGTCCGCCTGCTCTCGGAGCACCTGGGCCTCGGGCTCGACATTCTGAGCGAGATCACCTGCGCGCCGGCGTTGCGGGCGGACGACGTCGAGGCGGAGCGGACGGTGATCCTCGACGAGATCCTCATGCACGCCGACGAACCGGCCGACCTGGCCGGCGAGCGGTGGCAGGCGGCGGTGTTCCCGGGTCACGCGCTCGGGAGGGACACGTTGGGCACTGCGGCCTCGGTGCAGGCCATCACCCGCGGCGACATCGCCCGCTTCTTCGACGTGCACTACCGGCCTGCCAACATGGTCGTCTCGGTGGCGGGGGAATGCGCCCACGCCCAGGTGGCCGCGCACCTCGAGCGCACCTTCGCCGGCCATTCCGGAGGCCGGCCGCCCGAGCGCGCCGCTCCAGGAGACGGATCGGTCTCCCTCGAGGTGGTGCGCCGCCCGACCGAGCAAGCCCACCTGGTCTACGGGATGCGCGCCCCATCGCGGCACGACGAGCGACGCTGGGCGCTCGCCGTGCTCAACCACGTGCTGGGCGGTGGCCTCTCGAGCCGGCTCTTCCAGAAGGTGCGCGAAGAGCGCGGCCTGGCCTACTCGGTGTGGTCCGAGCGCGCGGCCTATGCCGACGCCGGCTCACTGGCCGTGGTCGTCGGGACGGCGCCCGAACACGTTGACGAGGTGCTGCGGATCGTGCGCGGGGAGCTCGAGCAGCTGGCTGCCGAGGGGATCACCGAGCGGGAGCTCGCCGTGGCCAAGGGCAACCTGCGTGCCGAGATGCTGCTCTCAAGTGAGGACTCCGGGGCTCGTATGAGCCGCATCGGGGCCGAGCTGCTCCTCCACGGCGAGATCCTCGAGATCGACCAGATCCTGGCCCGGGTCGACGGGGTGGAGCGGGACCAGGTGGGCCAGATGGCCCGGGAGCTGGCCGGGTCACCGCGGACCTTGAGCGCCGTCGGTCCCTTCGAGGCGTCCGATTTCGCGGCTCACCTCCCGGCGCGGGCTGCCCGGTAGCCTGCCGGCCATGCACATCACCGGCAACGAGCCGGCCAAGCACCGCGTGGCGGTGGTCGGAGCCGGGGGCCGCATGGGCCAGGAGGTCTGCCGTGCCGTCACCGAGGCGGCGGACCTCGAGCTGGTGGCCGCGGTGGACCCGGGGCACGCCGGGGAGACGGTGTGCGGTTGCCGCATCGTGCCCGAGGTCGACGCGCTGTTCGAGGTGGGGGCGCAGGTCGTGGTGGATTTCACGGTGGCCGATGCCGTGCGGCGCAATGCCCCGCTGTACGCGGCACGCGGGGTGCACGCGGTCATCGGGACGAGCGGCCTGGGCGAGAGCGACCTGGCGGAGCTCGCCGGGCACGTGGCGCACGGCGAGGCCAACGCCATCGTCGTGCCCAATTTCGCAATCGGGGCCGTGCTGCTCCTCCACCTGTGTCGTGTCGTCGCGCCGCACATGGACGGGGTCGAGGTGATCGAGCTCCACCACGACGCCAAGCGGGACGCCCCCTCGGGTACCGCGCTGCACACGGCCGCGGTCATCGTCGAAGCTCGCCGGGCCGCCGGATGCGGGGCGCTTCCGGCCGATCCCACGATCGATCACGTCCTGGCCGGGGCGCGCGGCGCGGAGGCGCCCGGGGGCGTCCACGTGCATTCCGTGCGCCTGCCCGGACTGGTGGCGCACGAAGAGGTGATCTTCGGCGCCGCCGGGCAGAGCCTGTCCATCCGGCACGATTCCTACGACCGGCGGTCGTTCATGCCCGGTGTCCTCCTGGCGGTGCGGGCCGTGGGGGGGCGACCCGGGCTGACCGTGGGTCTGGAGGCGCTGCTCGGGTTGTGAGGCCCTCCTGCTACCGCCACCCCCAACAGGAGTCGGCCGTCCTGTGCGGGCACTGCGACCAGCCGATCTGCCCCGATTGCATGTTGGCCGCGCCAGTGGGTTGGCAGTGCCCGCCCTGTACCTCCGAAGGTGCTGCCCGCTCGCGCCAAGTCCCGGCGTTCACCCACACGAGCGGGGGGCGGACCGGCGTGGTGGGGTCCACCAACCCGACCCCGATGGTGCTCGCCATCATCGCCGTGAACGTCGTCGTGTTCCTCGTGCTCGAGCGCGCCGGCAACAACCTGGCCTGGATCGACCGTTACGCGCTGTGGCCGATTGCCGTCCACGACCACGGGCAGTACTACCGGGCCTTCACCGCGATGTGGCTGCACGCCAACTTCGTGCACATCTTCTTCAACATGATCGCCCTTCTCATCGTGGGGCCCGCGGTCGAAGTGCTGTTGGGGCGTTCGCGCTTTCTCGCGCTCTACCTGGTCGCCGGGTTGGGCGGGAGTGTCGGTTCTTACCTGCTGAGCCCCGCCGCGATCCTCGGGGTGGGGGCGTCGGGCGCCATCATGGGTGTGATGGGGGCCTACGTGGTGGTCGGCTTGCGCCGTCGCATCCCGGTCGCCCCGGTCGTGGGGCTGCTCGTGCTGAACCTCCTCATCGGGTTCACGGGCAACATCGACTGGCGGGCGCACCTGGGCGGGCTGGTCACAGGCGCCATCCTCGCCTTCGTGTACGACTACGCCGGCGGGTTGCGGGACCGGACCGCCGAGCTCTCCCTCACCATCGGTGGCACGGCCGCCACGGTCGCCCTCTTGGTGTTCCTCTTGACCGGCGTCGCTCCGGGCCACGTGGCCATCGGGTGAGCGGCGACCCAGTGACCCAGGGCAGCTCGGGTTGGTTGACCCTGCCACCGGGGTCGCCGTACCGTTTCTTGGTGGGGGTGGCAACGGCACGACCTCGTGGGAGTGTGGTGCGATGAACGGCTTCGACAGCGTGCCGACGAAGTCCAACCCGGAGCTCATCGGCCGGGCCGACGTCGAGGACCTCGAAGAGGTCCTCCGTACCGTCGGTTCCTACGACCCCGAGGGGTACCACCGGGTGGCCAACCCGTGCCCGACCGAGCTGACCTGGGACTACCGCAAGGGCGCCCGCCCTCAGCTCGACCGGCTCTACGAGAAGGCCAAGAAGGCTCAGTGGAACGCGCAGAGCGACCTCGACTGGTCGATCGAAGTCGACCAGGAGAAGGTGGCCGTGGCGAACGCGGAGGCGCACCCCGACCAGCTGCGTTGGGACGACACGGTGGTCGCGGGCACCGTGCTCGAGGCGTGGGACGAGGCCCGCTACCTCGAGCTGCGCGTCGAGAATCAGAACTGGCTGCTCTCGCAGTTCCTCCACGGAGAGCAGGGCGCCCTGGTCTGCACCGCGAAGATCGTCGAGACGGTCCCGTGGATCGATGCCAAGTACTACGCGGCCACCCAGGTGATGGACGAGGCGCGTCATGTGGAGGTCTTCTCGAGGTACCTCGACGAGAAGCTCTCGGGGCACTACCCGATGAACGCGCATCTCGGTCTGCTGATCGACGACATCGTCGCGGACCCGCGCTGGGACATGACCTATCTCGGGATGCAGATCATGGTCGAGGGTCTGGCGCTGGCCGCCTTCGGGTTCATCCACGGGATCACGACCGAGCCGCTGTTGAAGAAGCTGCTGCGCTACGTCATGGCCGACGAGGCGCGCCATGTCGCCTTCGGCGTGCTCAGCCTGCAGGAGATCTACGGGGAGCTCAGCTCGGCAGAGTTGCGGGAACGCCAGGAATTCGCCTTCGAGGCGGCCGTGCGGATGAAGGACCGCATGGTCATGCAGGAGGTCTGGGAGCGTATGGAGGTCCCGCCGTCGGACGTGGCCAGGATCATGCGTTCGGACACTGAGCACGACGACTTCCAGATCCTGCTGTTCTCGCGGATCGTGCCCAACCTTCGGAAGCTGGGCCTGCTCGACGCCGCGGGCGGCTGGCTGCGGGAGAAGTTCACCGAGTTGGGTGCCATCGGCTTCGAGCACCTCCGGGATGCCAGCGAGGAGGAGGACGCCTTCGCCGACGGCTCGCCGGCCGACCGCCAGGTGGCCTGAGGGGTGTCAACCGGATCGTGTCACCCGGACCCGTGCCACCCGGACAGGGCCGGGCCCGCTGGTAGCGTGGAGAGATGAGCCCTACGTCGGAATCACCACGCTTCGGGCGGGTGGTCACGGCCATGGTGACCCCCTTCGACGACGAAGGAGCCCTCGATCTGCCGGCGGCGGTCGAGCTGGCGCGTTGGCTGGCCGACCACGGAAGCGACGGCCTCGTGCTCTCGGGTTCCACGGGAGAGAGCTCGGTCCTGACCGACGACGAGAAGGTCGCCCTGTGGCGTGCCGTGGCCGATGCGGTCACCATCCCCGTCGTGGCGGGGACCGGGTCCAACGACACCGCCCATTCGGTGCACATGACCTCCCTGGCCGCCGGGTGCGGGGTCGCCGGTGTGCTGGTCGTCACGCCGTACTACAACCGCCCCTCCCAGAACGGCATCTACCAACACTTCCGGGCGGTCGCCGAGGCCGCCGATCCGCTGCCGGTCGTGCTCTACGACATTCCGTCTCGCTCGGGACGCCCCATCGCCACCGAGACGGCGTTGCGACTCGCCCGCCAGGTCCCCTCCGTCGTCGGCCTGAAGGACGCTGCCGGTGACCCGGCCACTACGGCCCACCTCATCGCCCAGGCACCGGTCGGCTTCGAGGTCTACAGCGGGGACGACGCCATGACGCTGCCCTTGCTGGCCGTGGGCGCCGTCGGCGTCATCAGCGTGGCCTCGCACTGGGTCGGGACGCAGTTCCGCCGTGTGGTCGACTCGTTCATGGCCGGCGACGTCGCGGCGGCCATTTCGGGCAACGCGGAGCTACTCGATTCCTTCGACTTCGAGTCCACCGCGGAGTTCCCCAATCCGCTGCCGACCAAGGCTGCACTGCGTGCCCTGGGTCTGCGGGTCGGGCAGTGCCGCCTGCCCATGGGTGCGTCCACCCCTGAGCTGGACGCACAGGCGGCCAAGATCATCGCGGCGGTCGGTCCGCCGCCGCTCACGGTCACGGCGCTTGGCTAAGCGCCCCACACCCCGGCCCGTCCGGGTCGTCTTCCTCGGAGGGCTCGGCGAGATCGGCCGTAATTGCGCCTGTGTCGAGGTCGAGGGCCGCATCATCATCGTCGACTGCGGGATCATGTTCCCCGATCCCGACATGCCCGGGGTCGACCTGGTGCTCCCCGAGTTCACCTACCTGTACGAGCACAAGGACCAGGTGGACGGGATCGTCCTCACCCACGGCCACGAGGATCACACCGGCGGTCTGGCCTACCTTCTCCGCGATCTCGAAGCGCCCATTTACGGCTCCGAGCTGACGGTCGGCCTCGCTCGGCACCGGATCGACGAGGCCGGCGTGGGCGGCAACACCCGATTCGTGACGGTCGCCGACGGTGAGCGGGTGCGCATCGGTGCCTGCGAGGTCGAGTTCATCCCGGTCACCCATTCGGTGCCCGAGGCCATGGCCATCGCGTTCCACACCCCGCAGGGTGTGATCCTGCACTCAGGTGACTTCAAGCTCGACCTCCAGCCCGTCGACGGGCGCCGGACGGACATGCCGCGCATGGGCGAGCTGGCCCGGACCGAGGGGATCCGCCTCCTCTTGTCGGACTCCACCAACGCGGAGGAACCGGGCTTCACCGAATCGGAGTCCTCCGTGGGCGTGACGCTGCGCCGAGTGTTCGCTGCGCAGAGCGGCCGCCGCATCGTGGTGGCCTGTTTCGCCAGCCACATGCACCGGGTGCAGCAGATCATCGACGCCGCCGTGGCCACCGAGCGCAAGGTGGCCACCCTGGGACGCTCCATGGGCAAGAACGTTGAGCTCGGGCGCCGCCTGGGCATCATCAGCATCCCCGATGGCGTCCTGATCGACATTGAGGCGGTCGACGACCTTGCGCCTGGAGCGGTCTGCGTGATCTCGACCGGCTCACAGGGGGAGCCGATGTCGGCGTTGTCGCTGATGGCGACGGGGGAGAACAGGTGGCTGCGCATCGGCGAGGACGACGTCGTGGTGATCAGCGCGCACCCCATCCCGGGAAACGAGTGGTCGGTCGGGCAGGTGATCGACGATCTGCACCGGCGGGGCGCCGAGGTGGTGCACTCGAGGGCCGAGGCGGTGCACGTGAGCGGGCACGCCCGTCAGGGGGAGCTCCGCACGTTGCTGGCGGTGACCACGCCCGAATGCTTCGTCCCGGTGCACGGGGAGTACCGCCACATGGTGCACCATGCCCGCCTTGCTCTCTCCATGGGGCTCGATCCGGCCAAGGTCCTGCTGTGTGAGGACGGCGACGTGATCACGCTCGACGCCAAGGGCATCGGCCGCGACGGCCGTGTGCCGGCGGGCTACGTCTACGTGGATGGCACGGTGGGCGACGTCGAGCACGGGGTGTTGCGCGACCGCAAGAAGCTGGCCGAGGAGGGTGTCGTGATGGCGGTGGTCACCGTCGACCGCCAGCAGCGGACGCTCACCTGCCCGCCGGTGATCGAGACGCGGGGCTGGGTGCACGCACCTGAGGCCGAGGAGCTCCTGGGCGAGGCCAGCGAGGCGGTCGGGGCTGCGGTGACCAAGGCGCTCAGGGACGGGGCGCACGAGGTGGAGGTGCTCAACCGCCACACCCGCAAGGCCCTGGGCAAGTTCGTAGGGGAGCGCACACGGCGCCGGCCCATGATCGTTCCCGTGGTGCTGATGGTCTGAACGGCGCGACGCGATGACGATCCCGCCGATCTCCCCCTCAGGCCGCTCGCCCTTGCGAGCGGCCTGATTCATCAGGCAAGGACCGCCCGCCGACGCCGATGGGTCGGCGTGGGTCGAGCATCGCTTCGGACCGGTGCGATCACCGGGTGGCCCGGGCTCGGCGTCGTGGCGATTCTGGCGTCTTGGTCGGCTCGTTCGTCGCCGCGTTGTCCGACCTCGGGCGATCAGGGGATTGACTCAAGTGACGCAACAGGGGACGAGCCATGACGACGGCAACGGCGCACTGGAGAATGCCGGCCAAGATCAGGGGGGTGACGAGACTCCCGGCCGTGGCCACCGCTCCCCCGATGAGCGCCCCCGCGGGAACCGCGCCCCAAACCATCCCGCGCCACGCACTGCCGACACGGCCCATCAGATGGTCGGGAGTGAGACGCTGGCGGAGCGAGATGGCGGCGACCGAACCGACATCAATGGCGAAGCAGACCAGGGCGAAGGCCGGAGCAGCCAGGACCCAGGTGTGCGCCCACGCCATGATGAGGTAGGCGACGCCGGATATGACGGCCGCTGCGATCAACGTGGGAGCCCCGCCCAGGCGTCTGACGATGTTGGCCGCTACGAAGCTCCCGACGATCGCACCGAGAGCACCGGTGGCCAGGAATAGGCCGTAGGCGCCCTGACGAACACCCCATTCGGTCGTAGCCAAGAGGACCAGGACAGCGGCCTCCATCCCTTGGAGACCAGCCAGTGAGGCCACCATGAGCACGAGTACCCGCAGTCGGCGATCGGCGAACAGCAGGTGGAGGCCCTCCCACATGGAGCCAGAGGAATTGGCGCCCTTCTCAACGGTCCGCCTGGAACGAGAGCCAACCAGGGGTACGCACGAACTCAGAAGGACGAAACCATCGGCCAAGAAGGGGAGCGACTTGGCGATGGAGAAGAGTGTCGTTCCCACGATCGGTCCAGCCAATTCCTCGGCACTTGCCTCGGTGCCGAACAAGATTCCGTTCGCCTGCTCGAGATCACGAGAGTCGACGAGGCTGGGCACCATGGCCTGCAACGACGAGTAGTAGATGGCTCGCCCACAGCCGTTGACCAGCACGAGGGTGATGAGCGACGCCAGGGCGATCTCACCACTTGCGATCAGCAACACCGCGGCGAACATGGCGGCGGCTCTCAGGACGTTGGCCAAGGCAGCCACCCGTCTCCGTTCGAACCGGTCCGCCAGCTGCCCGGCCGGCAGCGCCATCAGCAGCCAGGGCAACTTGTCGGCAGCAACGACGGCCGACACAGCGAAAGGACGGGGATCTACGACGACCGCCAGAAGGGGAACTGCGCCGAAGATCAACCCATCACCTGAGCTCGCCAGCGTGAAGCCCACCCACATTCGAGTGAATCCGCGTCCCAATCGGCGGTGATGTGCGGGAGACCGACGTTGCGTCACGGTGCGCACCCGACCGGCCACGGCACCCACATTGTCACGAATGGCTGTCCCTTCCGTGTGATGACTGTGGCCGATCTCGAATTGGCATGCGTGCGCCCTGAGACGGCAGACGGCGGGTGCCGCCTTGTGCAATCGTGACAATCGCTCAAGGCGGCGCCCCGCCGTGCCGATGCAGATATCGCAGGTCCCCGAGAGTGTTCGGGGAGGTACGACATCAGCTGAATTATTGGCGGCAACATGATGCCGCCTGTCTTAGTGCCAAGAGTGGAATTCAGTCATGTCACACCTCCTTTGGTCTCGCGGTACCGGGGGATGCGGGGGCTCTTTACCGATTGCGCATGCGGCACCCTCGCATTCCCGCGCACAAGTTTTGTCCAACTTGCAACCGGTTAGCAACCAAAAGTTGGGCGATCATTGCGTGTGGCCAGGGGATATGGCGTCGCGACGGCAACGCAACCGGTATGTCCAGGCACGGCGAGCCGGATGTGCGCGGCGAGTTGACCCGACGCGGGCTCGTCAGAAGTAATCGCCTCCGAGGCTCTTGATTTCTCCGAAGCACGCCGTGATCGGCGCGGCACCGAGCTGCTCGGGGGTTGGCGCGCCCTGCCGGAATTCGACGACAGCGACCCTGGGCCCGGCTGACGCGGACCGACGATGCCCGATGACGACGGGAGGGCGACTAAGCCAGGTTGGTGCGGCCGTGCGTCGAGGAGAGCACGAAGGATTCGGCGGCCTCCTCGTGACCGAGAGGTGTGAACTCGAGGCGGGCACCCTGCAGGAGCCAACTCTTCAGCTGGTCGGCCGGGAGGGGCTTCGAGAGGTAGTACCCCTGAATCAGGTCACATCCTGCCTCAGCCAGCAGGGCACAGGTCATCTCGTCCTCGGCACCCTCGGCGACCACGCTGAGTCCGAGCGAGTGTGCCATGGCGATGGACGACTGCACGATGATCCTGTTGCTGTGCTCGTTGGGAAGGTTGGTGACAAAGGATCGGTCGATCTTGAGTTTCTGGACGGGGAGACGGTGGATGTAGGCCAAGGACGAGTAACCCGTGCCGTAGTCATCGATGGCGATGCGGATCCCGAGCCCGGCGAGTTCATCGAGGACCCGCTGGGCCTGCAGCAGATCGGCCATTACTTCGGTCTCGGTTACTTCCAACGTGATTGCGTCCGTCGGCAACTCGTTCGTCTGTAGATGGCGCGACACCCGGTCGAGGAGACTTCCGTCGACCAGTTCACGCCCCGAGACGTTGACGGCCATGCCGATGTTCAGCCCGGCCCGACGCCAGTCCGCCAGGTGAGCACAGGCTTCGGAGAGAACGAAGTCGCTGATCTGGCTGATCATCCCCATTTGCTCGGCGATGGCGATGAACTCGTCAGGTGGAACGGGACCGAGCTCGGGTTGGTTCCAGCGGGCCAGTGCTTCGACCTGGACGACCTGACGAGTCTGTACGTCGGCGACAGCGTGGTAGACGACGCTGAGCTCGGTCCTCGTCGCGAGCGCGTGCGTCAGCATTCCGCCGAGCATCAGCCACCGCCGCATGCTCTGGTCATGCTCGACGGAGTAGAGCTCAGCCACGCTGTGGCGCTCCTTGGCCACGTACATGGCGATGTCGGCACGCTGCAACAGCAATGCGACGTCGTCTCCGTGGTTCGGTGCGAGGGCGATGCCCGCGCTGGCTGTCACGGCCAGGGTGAGACCGTCGATTTCGATGGGCTGGGTGAGCACGCCGTGGAGCTCGTTGAACTGCTCGACGGCAGCTGCGGCGTCCGTGATGTCGGGAAGGACGAGCGCGAACTCGTCCCCACCGAGACGGGCCACGGTCGCTGATGCTGGCATTGCTCGGCTGAGTCGCTCGGCGATCTCACAGAGGAGCCGATCTCCAATGGCATGACCAAGCGTGTCGTTCACGTCCTTGAAGCGGTCGAGGTCCAGCAGGACAATGGCCACGCCTGTGCTCTCGCTGAGGGCAGTGGTTGCCCGGGTCAAGAACAGCATCCGGTTCGGCAGACCCGTGAGCATGTCGTGAGTAGCCTGATGAGACTTGCTGTCGACCTCGTAGCGCAACTCTTCCACCAGACGAGCCCGCTCGAGGTTGGCGCTCGCATGAGCAACCAGCGTCTCGAAGAGCCGCAAGTCGTCCTGGTCGAACCCGTCGAGCTCCTCGTCACGGTCGAGCGCGACGATGGCCCCGATGGCCACGTTCTGATCCATGATCGGAGCGACGAGAGCAGCCGTGTACCTGCCGGCCACAGGGTCGTAGTGCGTGCGTTGGTGCGCGTTCGGTCCGACGTGCAACGACGCCAACCCCGAATCGATGCAACGAGTGACAAACGACGCGCCATCGAGGCCAATCGGCTCCACGCCAGAGGGGCCGTGGTCGTCCAAGCTGATTCGGCGCGGGATACCGGACGGCTCGGCCAGCACCAGCTGGGCTCGGCGTGCCCGCATCACCGTGCAGACCTGGCGCAGAACCTCCACGCTCATCGATGACGGGTCGAGGTTGGTCGTACCCAGAGCGCGGCTGAAGTCATAGAGACGCTGCAACGAGGCAAAGCGCAAGGTGAGGCGGGTGTAGCCGCGGTAAGCGACGATGATCATGGCGGCGACCAGGACGAGAGGGACCATGGCGCGGAGACTGAACCAGAGAGCGTCGAGCACCACGATGGCCAGGCATGTGCTGGAGGCGAAGAACATTGCTTGGGTCACGAACCGGGAGCCAGTTCGGCGCTCAGCGGTTTGTCCGGCCAACCTCGTGACTGTTCCGAGGTTTATGGTGACGATGATCTCCCTCGCGAAGAGCGCGACCGTAAGGGCAGCCCACCCTCGCAAGCTGACCGGGCTGTGTCCTCCGAGAATGGCCCGGAACGTCACTGCGGCGACGGCGGCGCAAATGGCGTGGGAGGCGACGTTGAAGAAGAGCTTCGTGGGGCGCTGACGGTACACCGCGGTGAAGACGAAGACTGCCCCGGCGACGCACCCCAGCTCGAGGAGAGTCGGCGAGAGGAACACCAGGCCGACGGACAGCGGCACCGCGTCCAGCTCTATCGCCGTCGTGTTGCCGCGATAGTGCAGCTCGACCGGCGCCCACAGGGCGGCCACCCACAACGCAATGAAGATGGCGAACATCTGCCATTGCGGAACCAGGAGTCGTACCGGTCCTGTGCCCCGGAGAGGGCCGAACAGGAGAGCGATCGTTGCGAGAGCGAGACAGGCCGAGAAGCCGTTGATCGCCGCAGAGGTCAGCCATTTCGGGCGCTCGGCGGCAGTCTGGAGCTGGGCGTCCGCCTGCAGTGGGCCGGGCAGTTCCGCGATGAGGTTCGGCTCGATCCCGGCGCCTGCGCCGGCGCCGTGTCCCTCGACCTCTTCGACTTCCCCCATGGGCCCACCGTCTCCGCGCGGACGAGTGACTTCGGCGCCATCCGCTGTCACATGGGAGATATCGGCACCGTTTGTGCCTGGCTTGAGGGTCCGCCAGGGAAGGTAAATAGGGATTGCAACAACCCCAATTGCGGCTGTGACCTGGGATGTCGGACACGCTGATCGAGCCCCGTTGTGGTCCCTCCGTCACGGAGCGGGACAGGGGTCTCTCAGAGCAGCCGGAGTTGCCCGCCGCCTGCCTCGGTCGCGGCTCGATTTGCGGATGGGGCATCCATCTCCGAGCGGGCTCGATAGCGGTCTTGCCCCGTGACGCCGCATCCGGTGGCTGCTTCACGCACGATCCGTTCGACCCGCTCCCGCTCGACCTCGGGCTGGTAGGCGCCTCGCTCGAAGCGGGTCCGGTGCAAGCGCACCAGATCGGGCCGGACGTGCCCGAGCCAGGTGAAGTAGTGCTGCCGGAGCGGGCCCCGCAGATGGAGCGCCGCGCTGCCGATCCACCGCGCGCCGGCGTCGGCGCACATCTCGACAACCTCGGTCAGCTGGCGCTCGGAGTCCGAGAGCCCGGGCAGGACGGGCGCCACCAGCACCCCGCAGGGGATTCCCAGGTCGGCCAGCCGGCGCAGCGCCGTCACCCGGCGGTCCGGTGGGGGAGTGCCGGGCTCGGTCAGGCGCCACACGTCGCGATCGAGCGTGCCGACCGAGAAGCTCACCGACACCTCGGTGCGCCGGCATGCCGCAGCCAGCACCGGTGCATCGCGCAGGATCAGCGTGGACTTGGTCAGGATGCTGAACGGATTGCGCGCGCCCGACAGCGTCTCGACGATTCCACGGGTCAGGTGGTACTTGCCCTCGGCGTGCTGGTAGGGGTCGGTGTTGGTGCCCATGGCGATGGGATCGCCGCGCCACCGCGGCGAGCGCAGCTCGGCACGCAAGCGCTCGACGGCATTGATCTTCACGACGATCTTGCGCTCGAAGTCCTCTCCGATCCCGAGGCCCAGGTAATCGTGGGTGGGCCGAGCGAAGCAGTACACGCACGCGTGGCTGCAGCCTCGATACGGGTTGATCGTGTACCGGAACGGCACGCGGCTCGCTTCGGGCACCGTGTTGACGATCGTGCGGGCATTGACGTGGAGGAACTCCATCCCCTGGTAGGCACCTTTGCCGACGTGGCGTTCGGCCGCACGCTCGTCCGCAAAGAGGGTGCCGACCTCCTCGCTCTCCGCCAGTGTCCACCGGAGCGCCATGCGACGAGGATAGCGAACATATGTTCGTAGGCCAAGGGACCGGAGCGGGAACGGGGCATCCCGTGGGTGTCCGCGAGAACGACCAGGTCAGCCAGTAATCTCGGCTCCACTGTGGTGACCAAGACCCGCGGCGGCGCAACGACGCGCTCGGCCGCTCGCAGCTCTTCGCGCTCCTCGGGGGCGCGGGCCTCGTCGCGCCACGGGAACCCGAAGGGGAAGCAGAACCGTCGACCCGAGTCCGCCCCACCGCCGTTCTGGCGGGTTCAGTCCCGGGATCTCTGCGCGGTCGCCCTGATCACCGTGGGTGTGCTGCTCGCCCTCGCGCTCTGGGGCAAGCAGCTCGGACCTGTCGGTCACGCCGCCGACACCGGATTGGCCATGGTGGCCGGTGTGGCCCGCGTGCTCCTCCCGCTGGTTGCGTTCGCCGCCGGGTGCGCGCTGCTCTTCGATCGGCACGCGTCGCACCATGGCGACGATGATGCCGACGCAGTCGGGGGATACCCGAGGGTCGACGGATGGCGCCTGGTCGTCGCCACCGTGCTCGGACTGCTCGGCGTGTGCGGGCTGGCCGAGTTGGCCAAGCACGCGCCCGCGTTCTCGGACTCGCATGCGCTGCGGAACGGAGGCGGGTACCTGGGCGCCGCCGTCGGTCGTCCGTTGCACGCCGGACTGGGGAGCGCCGGCGCCGCCGTGCTCCTGGCTGCCGTGGTGCTCGCCGCCGTGCTCATCGCCACGGGGATCCCGCTGGCGTCGGTGGGTCGTTGGGTGCGCGCCGGGGCGTCGGCGGCCGGACCCAGGTTGGCGGAGCTGTGGCGGGGAAAGCCCTTCGTGGTCGCCCGCGATTCGGGCGCCGAGCACCCGTGGGAGAAGGTCTGGGACCAATCCGCGTCGCCGGCTTCCGATGCGACCGGGCCGGGCTCAGCTTCTCCCGACCCTTCGGACGAACCTCCCGCCGAGGCCGATCTCGACCACTCCCAGGAGTCTGAGCCTGTGCTCGACGTTGAACCCGAGCCGGTTCGACTCGACCCGGTCGTGGCGGCCGCGTCCAGAGCCCCGGGCGAGTGGGTGCTGCCGTCCATGTCGCTGTTGGCGGCCTCGAAGAAGATGCACCAGGACCAGCGCCAGATCGACGCCGCCGGTGAGGACCTGGTGCGCGCACTGGCAGCCCACGGTGTCGAGACGCGTCTGGTCGGCAGCCGCGTCGGGCCCACGGTCACCCGCTACGAGATCGAGCTCGGTCCCGGGGTCAAGGTGGCCCGGGTGACGAGCCTGTCCAAGGACATCGCCTACGCCATGGCTTCTCCCGACGTGCGCATCCTGGCTCCGATCCCGGGGAAGTCGGCCATCGGTGTCGAAGTACCCAACCGGACGCGCCAATTGGTCTCCCTGCGTGACATCCTCGAGTCCAAGGAGGCCGCGCCAACGGCGACCACCCATCCGCTCGAGGTGGCCATGGGCCGCGACATCGCCGGGCGGGCCGTGATGGCGAACCTGGCGGAAATGCCCCACGTGCTGATCTCGGGTGCGACGGGTTCGGGAAAGTCCTCGTGCATGAACTCCATCATCACGTCGATCCTCATGCGCGACACACCCGACGAGGTCAAGTTGATCCTCGTCGACCCCAAGCGTGTCGAGCTCGGGCAGTACGACGGCCTGCCCCATCTGCTCAATCCCGTCGTGGTCGATCCCAAGAAGGCCGCCAACGCGCTGGCGTGGGCGGTCAAGGAGATGGAGCGCCGTTACGACCTGCTGGCCGAGAACGGCGTGCGTGACATCACGGGCTACAACCAGCTGGTGACCGAGGGCCTCATTGCGCCGCCCCCGGTGTCCGATCGCCGGCGGGTGCGCGAGGCCGCGGCGCGTGCGCTCGGCGAGGGCCATCCTGCCGTCGACGACGAGTCCGAGCTCGACGACGAGCCGCCGCCGCCCGAGACGCTGCCGTTCATCCTCGTCATCGTCGACGAGCTCAACGACCTCATGATGGTGGCGGCCCGCGATGTGGAGGACTCCATCGTGCGCATCGCGCAGATGGCGCGGGCCGTGGGCATCCATCTGGTCATCGCCACCCAGCGCCCCTCGGTCGACGTCATCACGGGTGTGATCAAGGCCAACATCCCGAGCCGGATGGCCTTCTCGGTGTCGTCGCTTGCCGACAGCCGGGTGATCCTGGACCAGCCCGGCGCCGAGCGCCTCATCGGCAAGGGGGACATGCTCCTGCTGACCGCGTCCTCGAACATCCCCCGGCGCCTGCAGGCCCCGTGGGTGTCCGAGGAGGAGGTGCGCGATGTCGTGCGCCACTGGCACGCCCAAGGCGGCCAGACCGAGGCGGTCGTGGCGATCGAGGGGATCAACGACGGGCCGTCGACGACCGGCCTGGGCGACGACGACGACGAGTTGCTGGTGCAGGCGCGCGATCTGGTCGTGCGCTCCCAGCTAGGGTCCACCTCCATGCTGCAGCGCAAGCTCCGCGTGGGTTTCGCCCGGGCCGGGCGGCTCATGGACCTCCTCGAGACGGCAGGTGTGGTGGGACCGAGCGAGGGTTCCAAGGCCCGTGCCGTCCTGATGACACCCGAGGAGCTCGACGACCTGAACGGGAGGTGAGCGAGCCCGATCCGGTGCCGCTGATGCTGGCACCGTTCCGGTTGGATTCGCTCGAACAGGCTCCGCCGGCCGATCAGACGTCCCTGACCGAGCCGGTGGCCAGCGACGCCGCGGGCAACGGGGCCGCCGCTCGATCGGGACGCGGGCGCCATGCCCGGCAGTCCGGCCGCCACCGGCGGGCCAGGAAGTGGATCGCTCTCGGCCTGGCCCTGCTGGTGATCGCCGGCGCCGCCGCGTTCGTCACCGTCCGGTTGCGCCGTCCCGATGTCGCGCCGGTGGTGGTCACGGTCCGGCCTCCGGTGGATGCCGTCCCGGCGGACTCGGTCACGTTGCCGTGGCCGTCGACCGGTCAAGCCGCAGTGGCCATCCCCTCGTTGGGGGTCAAGGAGGCCTCCGGGTTGGAGGCTCCCGTGTCGGTCGCCAGCCTGACCAAGTTGATGACGGCCTACGTCGTGCTCCGTGATCATCCCCTGGCTCCCGGGGAGCAGGGTCCGAGCGTCACGGTGAGCCCGGTGGACGCCTACGCCGACGTCTACGACGCGGCCCAGGGGAACACCAACGTCGAGGTGGCGGTCGGTGAGACGCTGACCGAGTCCCAGCTCCTGGGCGGCCTGCTCGTGCACTCGGCGGACAATTTCGCCGACATGCTCGCCCGCTGGGACGCCGGGAGCACCCCGGACTTCGTGGCGAAGATGAACGCCGCCGCGGCAGACCTGGGCATGACCCAGTCGCACTTCGCCGATGCCAGCGGGGTCGACGGTGCCTCGGTCTCCACGGCCTCGGACATCTTGAAGGTGGCCCAGCTCGAACTGGAGAACCCGGTCGTGGCGTCCTTCGCTGCCATGCCCTCGGTGACGCTGCCGGTGGCCGGGAAGGTGGGTTCCTACACGCCGCTGCTCGGCGTGGACGGCGTGATCGGAATGAAGTCCGGCTACAGCTCGACGGCCGGCGGCTGTGACGTGATGGCCGTGCAACGCACGGTGGGTGGCAAGCCGGTCCTGCTGCTGGCGGTGGTCACCGGACAGCTCGGCTCGAATGTGCTGGGCCAGGCCGGGCTTCACAGCCTGGCCCTGATCAACACCATGGACAGGCTGCTTCGCGCCGTCCCGATCACCCGCGCCGGTCAGGTGGAGGCGCATGTCGAGGAGGCCAGCAGCTCCGTCGACGCCGTTGCCACCTCTTCGGCCACCTTCCTCTCGTGGCCGTCCCTGGCCGAGAAGAGGGAGTTCGTCCCCATGGGCACAGTGCACGTGGGGACGTCGCGGGGCACGCAGGTGGGCACGGTGGTGGCGAGCCTCGGACCCCAGCGGACGTCCGTGCCGGTGCGCCTGAGCTCGGACGTGCCCCACGAGACGCTGTGGCAGCGGATCTTCTGGAAGGCGTTCTGACCGGAGCCCTCTGCGCCGTCGCGATCGAAACGTCGGCGCAGAAGGCCTAGCCTGAGTCGGTGCGTGCCCGGGCTCCCGCGTCGTCCGCAAATCTCGGCCCCGGGTTCGACACGCTGGCAGTGGCGCTCGACTGCTACGTGAGCGTGGAGGTCGAGCCCGCGGACTCCTTGCGCGTGCAGACCGAGGGCGAGGGTGCCGGGCTGTTCGACGACCCATCGCACCTGGCGGCGCGCGTCGTGTCCGAGGTTCTCGGCCACGATCGCTTCGCCGTCACGGTTCGCTCGCAGATCCCCGTGGCGCGGCGGACTCGGTTCCTCCGCCGCGCTGGCCGCCGCCGCTGCAGCCGCGGCGGGAGCCGACGATCCGTTCGCCGTCGCCGCGGCGCACGACGGGCACCCGGAGAACGCGGCGGCCAGCGTGTTCGGCGGGCTGGTGGCCGCCGCCACCGTCGAGGGCCGGCCGGTCCACGCGCCGCTGCCGCTCAGCACCGACCTGGCGTTCGTGGCGATCGTCCCCGAGCGTGATCTGGCCACACCCGAGGCGCGCACCGTGCTGCCCGAGACCCTGAGCCGGTCCGACGCCGTGTTCAACCTCGGACGCATGGGCCTCCTCGTGGCGGGACTGGCGGACCCGGGGACCCTGGTGGCCGCGGCCGCCGAGGACCGCATCCACCAGCGGGCGCGTACCGCCCTGTTTCCCGAGGCACCCGACCTGCTGCACGCACTGCTCGAGGCCGGCGCGCTGGCCGCGTGCTGGTCCGGTGCTGGCCCGACGCTCCTCGGCATCGTGCGCACCGCCTCGGCCGGGTCGGTGCACGTAGGGGCGGCGGCGGCCCTGGCCGTCTCGGGAGTGCCGGGCCGCGTGGTGACGTTGCAGGCGGACCGGCGCGGCATCGTCTACGGGGACGAGGCCGAGGTGGTCCTCCCGTAGAATCGGCCGGATGCCGGCCTCGTACTTCATCCGCACGTTCGGGTGTCAGATGAACGAGCACGACTCGGAGCGCCTGGCCGGGCTGCTCGTCGGCGAGGGCATGACCGCGGCGGCCTCCATGGAGGACGCCGATGTGGTCGTGCTCAACACGTGCTGCATCCGCGAGAACGCCGATCAGCGACTGTACGGGACCCTGGGCAAGCTCAAGGAGCTCGTCGACGTGAAGCCCGGCCTGCAGATCGCCGTCGGCGGGTGCCTGGCCCAGAAGGACCGGGAGCGGATCCAGGAGAAGGTCGGGTGGGTCGACGTCGTGTTCGGCACGCACAACCTCACCAGTGCCCCGCTCCTGTTGCAGCGTGCCCGGACCGAGGGGCCGCTCATGGAGATCCTCGATGCGCCGAGTACCGGGTCTGCGACGAACCCACTGCTGGGGGCCGACGCCGTGCGCGAGGTGCCCTATGCGGCGTGGGTGAACATCCAGACCGGGTGCGACAACTCGTGCGCCTTCTGCATCGTGCCCTCGGTACGCGGACCCGAGGTCAGTCGGACACCCGACGACATCGTGGCCGAGGTCGAGCTGCTGGCCCGTCGCGGCGTGACCGAGGTGACCTTGCTCGGACAGAACGTGAACTCCTACGGGCGGGATCTCACCAGGCGCCGCCCGCTCTTCGCCGATCTGCTCGGTGCCGTCGGCGCGGTGGAGGGCATCGGTCGGGTCCGTTTCACCAGCCCCCATCCCAAGGATCTGCGGCCCGAGACGATCGAGGCCATGGCCGGGACCCCAGAGGTGTGCGAACAGCTCCACCTTCCCCTCCAATCGGGCAGCGACCGCGTGCTGGCGGCGATGCGGCGCGGCTACACCGCGCAGCGGTATCTCGATCGCCTACGCGCCGCGCGCGCTGCGATCGACGACCTGGCCGTGACCACCGACGTCATCGTCGGCTTCCCGGGCGAGACGGCGGAGGACTTCGAAGAGACGTTGGCCGTGTGCGCCGAGGCGGGCTACGACAGCGCGTACACCTTCATCTTCTCGCCCCGTCCGGGCACGCGCGCCGCCGCCATGGAGGAGCGGTTCGTGCCCGCCGAGGTGGTGACCGAGCGATTCGAACGGCTCAAGACCGTGGTCGACCGGTCCGCCCTCGCCCGCCATCAGGCGCGGGTGGGTCGGCGGGAGGAGGTCCTCGTCGAGGGCGTGAGCCGCCGGGATGCCACCATGCTGACCGGGCGGACCCGGCAGGGAAAACTGGTGCACTTCCCCACGGGTGGATCGTGCGGGGGCGGGCCTCTGGGGAGCGCATCACCGGTTCCCGGCTCGTTGGCCCTCGTCGAGGTGACGGCGGGCCATCCGCACCACCTCACCGGACGGCTGTCGGAGGTGACGGCGCGCCCGCGGCACCGTGTGCGCATCCCCGTGTCGGGCGGGTGAGCGTCGTCGCCCTCGTTGGCGTGACGGCCTCGGGCAAGTCCGAGGCCGCCCTCGAGCTGGCCCGTCGGCGGGGGGACTGTGAGATCGTCTCGGTCGACTCCATGTGTGTCTACCGGGGGATGGACATCGGGACGTCCAAGCCGGGTCCCGCGGCACGCCGCGCCGTGCCGCACCATCTGCTCGACCTGGTCGACCCCGCCGAGGACTTCACCGTCACCTGCTTCCAGCACGCCGCACGCGAGGCCCTGGCCGGGATCGCCGCCCGGGGCCACCATGCCCTCCTTGTCGGGGGTACCGGCCTCTACCTGCGCGCCGTCGTCGACGACCTGCGGATCCCGGGCCGCTACCCCGAGGTGGCCGCCGCGCTCGATGCCGAGCTCGACGAGGGACGAACGACCCCCGGGGAGCTGCACGAGCGCCTGGCCCGGCTCGACCCGGTCGGGGCGGGGCGGATGGCGCCGAACAACCGTCGCCGGGTCGTGCGCGCCCTGGAGGTCACCGTCGGATCGGGACGACCGTTCTCCGAGTTCGGGCCGGGACTCGAGGCCTACCCGACGACGGGGATCGCCCAGGTCGGCCTGGCGCGTCCGGCCGCCGACGTCGAGCGGCGCATCGCCACCCGTTTCGACACCATGGTCGGCGCCGGCCTGGTGGAGGAGGTGCGCGTCCTGGCGGCCCGCCCGGCCGGCCTCTCACGGACGGCGCGCCAGGCCCTGGGGTACCGGGAGGTCCTGGCCCACGTGGAGGGCGGCGCCCCCCTGGAGACGTGCGTGGAGGAGGCGGTCCGGCGGACCCGGCAGTTCGCCCGGCGGCAGCGTTCGTGGTTCGGACGGGATCCCCGGATCACCTGGGGTGAGAGCGTGTCCGAGGTCCAGGACCTTCTCGAGGGTTCCCTGGCCGTGCACCGCTGAGTGCGGTCGGCTGCGAGAATGGGACGATGTCCGCGCTGCACGCGACCAAGCACGAAGGTGCCGGGAACGACTTCCTCGTCGTTCTCGATCCCGACGACGTCCTGACGTTGTCGGTGGCGCAGGTGCGCTTGCTGGCGGACCGTCGGCGGGGCATCGGCGCGGACGGGATCATCCGGGTCGGGCCCGGGCGCGAGGGCTGTGACCTCTCCATGGATCTGCGCAATGCCGACGGAAGCGAGGCCGAGATGAGTGGCAACGGCATCCGGTGCCTGGCGCAGGCCGCGGTGGACTCCGGCCTTGTCTCGCCGCCAACCTTCACGGTGGCCACTGCGGGCGGGAAGCGCACCGTCGAGTACACGCCCGGTGAGGAGCCCGGATGGGCGACGGCCAGGGTCGACATGGGTCCGGCGCGCCTCGGTCCCGACCAGCCCCAGGAGTTCGACGACCGCCGGGCGCGCACCGTCGACGTGGGAAATCCGCATCTCGTGCTGCTCGGGCCCGACGCCGCCGCGGTCGACGTGGGCGAGGTGGGACCGAAACTCCAGGCCGGATTCGCCGGCGGGATCAACGTCGAGTGGATCACCGTGCGCCGTGACCAGGCAGGTGAGCTGCTCGAGTTCCGGGTCTTCGAGCGCGGGGCGGGCGAGACGCTCGCCTGCGGGACCGGGAGCGTGGCGGCGGCGGCGGCGGCGCGCAGCTGGGGAGTCGTGTCGGGGGGAGCCGAGGTGCGGGTGCGCAACCCCGGCGGAATGCTCACGGTGACCCTCGGGGATGCTGCCGACGACGGGAGCCCCGCCCGCACGTTCCTGGCCGGACCGGTGCGCAAGGTCGCCGATGTCGACATCCATCAGGGGCTGCTCTCTTGAGCACCGCGTTGCCCGGGACGCTCATTGCGCGCACGATCCGAGAGCGGATCATCCTGGTGGGGGTGGTGCTCCCGGGGCGGACGGCCGAGACGGTCGCCGAGGAGCTCGACGAGCTGGCCCAGCTGGTCGACAGCGCGGGAGCCGACGTCGTCGGGCGCGTGGTGCAGCGACGAGAGACGCCGGACCCCGCAACCTTCGTGGGGAGGGGCAAGGCGGCGGAGATCGCCGCCCTCAGCGAGAGCCTCGATGCCGACACCGTCGTCTTCGACGACGAGCTCACCCCGGCCCAGCACCGCAACCTCGAGCGCCTCTTCGGGCGTACCGCCATCGACCGCACGGCCGTGATCCTCGACATCTTCGCCCAGAACGCGCGCAGCCCTGAAGGCAAGGCGCAGGTCGAGCTGGCGCTGCTGCGCTACCGGCTGCCGCGACTGCGGGGCCGGGGATCCTCGCTGAGCCAGCAGGCCGGTGGCATCGGCACGCGTGGTCCCGGCGAGACGCAGCTCGAGGTCGACCGACGCCGGTTGGTCCGGCGCATGCACAAGCTCGAGGCGGACCTCCGCGACGTCGAGCGCACCCGGTCACTCCAGCGGCGGAGCCGTGCCCGCGGCCGCCAGCGCGAGATCGCCCTCGTCGGCTACACCAACGCCGGGAAGTCCACTCTGCTCAACGCGCTGACCGACGCCGGGGTGCCCGCCGAAAACCGCCTGTTCGTGACCCTCGACCCGCGAACCCGCCAGCTGGCCCTGCCCGGCGGTGAGACGGTGCTGGTGACCGACACGGTGGGGTTCGTGCGCAAGCTGCCGCACGAGCTGGTCGAGGCCTTCCGCACGACCCTGGACTCGGTTCGCCTGGCCGATCTCGTGGTGCACGTGGTGGACGGGACGGCGGCCAATGCCGAGGCCCAGATGGCCGCCGTGCACGAGGTGCTCGGCGAGATCGGTGCCGCCGAGGTGCCCGAGCTCACCGTGGTCAACAAGGCGGACCGGGCGCCCGACGAGGCCAAGGCCCTCGCCCACTCGGTCGAGGGGTCGGTCCTGATCTCGGCCCGCACCGGTGAAGGTGTCGACGAACTGGTGCGAGTGCTCGGGGACCGCCTTCGAGGCACGGACCGCGTGGTGCGTCTCGTGGTGCCCTGGGCACGTGGCGACGTGCTGGCCGCGGTCCACCGCGAGGGTGAGGTGGTGGACCGCAGCGACGGCGACGACGCCGTGACGCTCCAGGTGGTGCTCGACGACGTGGGCCGGGCTCGATTTGCCGAGTACGTCACGGCGCCGTGACCTTCCGCCTCCCGCCCTATCCCTACGACCGGCTGGTGGGCCTGGCCAAACTGGCCGGGGCGCACCCCGGGGGCATCGTCGACTGCTCGGTGGGCACGCCGTGCGATGCCCCGCCACCCGCCGTCATCGACGCGCTGGCGTCCTCGGGCGCCGAGCGCGGGTATCCGGCCTCGGCGGGGAGCGCGGCGCTGCGGTCGGCCGCCGCCGACTGGTTGGTCCGGCGCTTCGGACTGGCCGAGGTGCCCGTGTCCGGGGTGGCGGCATGCGTGGGGACCAAGGAGCTGGTGGCCTCGGTGCCCCACTACCTCCGGCTGCGAGATCCGCAGAGGGACACCGTGCTGTATCCGTCGGTGTCGTACCCCACCTATGCCATGGGCGCGGTGCTCGCCGGATGCCGGGCCGTGCCCGTGCCACCCGCACCGGGGCGGCCGGGCGGCCTCGACCTCGACGCCGTCGATCCCGCCGACGCGGCCCGCGCTCTCGTGGTGTGGTCCAACTCGCCGTCGAACCCGACCGGTGGCCTCGGCGACCTCGGCAATGAGGCGGCATGGGGCAGGGCGCACGGGGTGCCCGTGTTCTCCGACGAGTGCTACGCCGAATTCACCTGGGACGGCCCGCCCCGCTCCATGCTCGAGCACGGCCCCGACGGGGTGGTGGCGGTGCACTCGCTGTCCAAGCGGTCGAACCTGGCCGGGGTGCGTGTCGGTTTCTTCGCCGGCGACCCCGAACTGGTCGACTTCCTGCGCGCCGTGCGCCAGCACGCCGGGCTGATGGTGCCCGGCCCGGCCCAGGCGGCCGGGGTGGCCGCGCTCGGTGACGACGTGCACGTGGCGGACCAACGTGTCCGTTACCGGGAGCGCCTGGAGTACCTGTCGGGGGTGCTCGCGGCCTACGGCTGCCCGGCGCCCCTCCCCGAGGGTGGCTTCTACCTGTGGGTCCCCGTGCCCGAGGGTCGGTGGGCCGACGCCTGGGCCATGGCGGAGGGGCTGGCCACCGACGGCGGCCTGCTGACCAGCCCGGGCGACCTGTACGGCGAGGGTGGAACCGGCCACGTACGGGTGGCGGTGGTCCAACCCATGGAGCGCCTGGCGCTGGTGGGGGAGCGGCTCGCCGGTTCGCGCGCTCGCTAGGGTGAGCCATGGCTGATCTGCAGGCACGGATAGAGGAGCTCTGGGAGCGGCGGAGCGAGCTCTCCCCGAAGGACACCGACGCGGCCTCGGTGGTCGCCGAGGCCATCGATCTCCTCGACACCGGACAGGCGCGGGTGGCCGAGGTCGACCGGGCGACCGGCGAGGTGGTCGTCCACGAGTGGCTCAAGAAGTCGATCCTCATGCTGTTCTCGCTCCGCGGCATGGAGACGCTCGAGGTCGGTCCCTTCGAGTACGCCGACAAGCTCCCGCTCAAGCGAGGCTTCGCCAGGGCGGGTGTGCGGGCCGTGCCGGGCGCCTCAGCGCGCTGGGGCTCCTATCTGGCGCCCGGAGTCGTTCTGATGCCCTCCTACGTCAACATCGGGGCGTGGGTCGGCGCCGACACCATGGTCGACACCTGGGCGACAGTGGCCTCGTGCGCCCAGATCGGCGAGCGTGTGCACCTCTCGGGTGGTGTGGGCATCGGTGGCGTGCTCGAGCCACCCAACGCGGTGCCCGTGGTGGTCGAGGACGATGCCTTCGTCGGGAGCCGCTGCATGGTCACCGGCGGGGCCCGGATCGGACAGGGCGCGGTGCTCGGTGCGGGCAGCTTTCTCGATCCGTCCATCCCGGTGATCGACGCCGAGACCGGTGTGGAGCTCTCACGAGGGGTGGTGCCGCCCTGGAGCGTGGCCATCCGGGCCAGCCGGCGCCGCGAGTATCGGGGTGGGGAGTTCTTCGTTCCTTGCGTGCTCGTGATCAAGCGCCTCACCGAGGGTGAGCGGCACGACAAGGCCCAGCTCAACGCGGTCCTGCGGGACCACGGCGCCAGCACCTGAACCCGTGGCCGACCTGCTCTCGGCGACGGCGGAGCTCATGTCCGTGCCGTCGGTCAGCGGTGAGGAGGGCCCGCTGGCCGACCTGGTCGAGTCCGCGTTGCGGGCGTGTCCCGCGCTGGAGGTCGTGCGGGTGGGGGACAACGTCGTGGCCCGCACCGAGCTCGGCCGGGACCAGCGCATCGTTCTGGCCGGGCATCTCGATACCGTGCCGCCCGGGGACAACGAGGTGCCTCGGGTGGAGGGCGACACGGTCTGGGGCGTGGGTGCCTCGGACATGAAGGGTGCGCTGGCCGTCATGCTGGATCTGGCCACGACAGTGCGGCAGCCGGCCTTCGACCTCACCTGGTGTTTCTACGCCAGGGAGGAGGTGGAACGGGCCCGCAGCGGTCTTCTCGAGCTGTGGGAGGTTCGTCCCGACCTGCTGGCCGGCGACGCGGCGATCCTCGGGGAGCCGACCGGTGGGGTGGTCGAGGCCGGATGCCAGGGCACCCTGCGCGTGCGCGTCGGCCTGCGCGGGGTGCGGGCACACACGGCGCGTCCGTTCACCGGTCGTAACGCCATTCACCGTCTGGCCCCCGTGCTCGAACGTGTGTCGGGTTGGGAGGGGCGGGACGTGGTTCTCGACGGGTGCACCTACGCCGAGCAGCTCCAGGCCGTGATGATCGACGGTGGGGTGGCGGGAAACGTGGTTCCCGACGAGGCGCGCGTGGTGCTCAATCACCGCTACGCCCCCGATCGCGATGCGGCGGCGGCCGAGGCCTTCCTCCACGGTTTGCTCGACCCCGTGCTCGAATCCGACGGCGGTGACACCTGGGAGCTCCTCGACGCGGGCGACGGGGCGCCGCCCTCGTTGGATCACCCGCTGCTGCGGGCCCTGGTCCTCGAGAGCCGGGAGGTGCCCCGGGCCAAGGTGGGCTGGACCGACGTGGCCTCGTTCTGGGAGCACGGGGTGCCGGCAGTGAACTTCGGGCCCGGAGACCCACTCCTGGCGCACCACCCCGGCGAACGGGTCTCGAGATCGGACCTCGAGGGGGCGAGTCGGGTCCTGCGTGCCGTCATCGGCTGAGCGGCGTCCCGGCGGTCCGGCTCGAAGGAGACGGACCGCCGTGCGGGTTCAGGCCGCGGCCAGTCGTTCCATCGCACCGCTCAGCAGGTGCAGGCCGTCCTGACCGGGCAGGCGGTCCACGCGACGGTCGATTCGCTCGAGCACGGCGGCGCCCTGGGGACCGTCGAAGAGGTAGTCGACGAGGAATCCCACCTCGCGGTTCGGCATGACCCCCGAACCCACGGGGCGCCACCAGCGGGCGAGCGCATAGCGCGTCATGCGCCGCGCCTTGGCACTCTGGCCGAGCCGGCGCGCCGCTTCAGAGGCGTAGAAGTCGATGTGCATGCCCTCCTGCTTCATGATGCGCCGCAGGAGCTCGCGCAAGGCGGGGTGTCCCGCCCGCTCCGAAAGGCGGGCGTAACCGGCCTGGGTGGTCCATTCGTTGATGGCCCCCCAGGTCATGTGCAGCGCGACGAAGGCGCGGCCCGCGAAGGCTGCCGAGGCGATGGTGTTGAGCGTGGTCAGGGCCTGACGCCGACGGTGGGCGTGTCGCAGCGCGGCGATCCGGGGCAACCCCGCGGGCTCTCCGTGCGCCTCGAGCACGCGGGCGATGGCCTCGCCGTGCCACATCTCCTCGTAGACCCAACACGACAGGAATGCCGTGATCGCAGGATCCTGGTGCGCGGGGGTGAGCAGCAGGTCACGCAGGTAGCACACGGTGTGGTGCTCCACATCGTGCATGTAGCGAAGGGTGCGCAAGGCCCTGGGGTCCAGCGGGCGGTCCTCGAAGTGGGTGAAGTCGATACCCTCGAGGTTCAGCCGCCCGGCCCTGGTCGTGTAGGTGTCGATCGTGGCTCGCATCCCACCCTCCATTCGGATGCCGCACCACCCCTGGATGCCAACACGACGAGAATTTCCTCGCGTTCCTCCCCACCCCGCGTGCGTCGCGTTCGAGGCGCCTCCGGCCCGTCCGAAGGCATCAGCGGCGCGCCAGGATCTCGACGTGGGGGATGACGAACACGCCGTCATCGGAGCTCGCCCAGTGCTCGAAGGCGGCCGCGATCGCCTCGAGCTCGCTCCGGTCGCTCATGCCATAGGAAAGGGCTTGTTCGGCAAACCGTGATGCACGCACCCGCTCCGCCCACAACCCGCCCCACCACGACCGTGACCATTCGTCGGCATAGGTCCATGTGGAGGAGGACACGGTCACGTCGGTGAACCCGGCAGCGTGCGCATGGCCGAGGAGGCGCGGTCCGATCCGTGCATCGTGGCCGTTGCGTTCGGTCACGGCGAGGTACAGCTCGAGCCAACGACCGAGCATCGGGTCGGAAGGCGCCCACATGAAGGCCGAGTAGTCGCTCTCGCGGGCGGCCAGCACCCCTTCGCGGCGCAGCACCCTGCGCATCTCCGTCAGCGCAGCCACCGGGTCGGTCAGGTGTTGGAGAACCTGGTGCAGGTGCACCACGTCGAACGACTCGTCGGGGTAGCCGACCGAGAGAAGGTCGCCCACCTCGAACCGGAGATTCTCCAACCCGAGTGTGGCGCCGTGCTCCGTCGCCTGGGCGACGACCTCGGGTGCGGCATCGAGTCCGACCACCCGCCCCGGGGCCACCATCAGGGCGAGGTCAGCGGTGATCGTTCCCGGCCCGCACCCCACGTCGAGCAGGTCGTCCCCCGCACGCAGCTGCGGCAGGAGGTATGCGCAGGAGTTCTGCGCGGTGCGCCAGGTATGGCTGCGCAGGACGGATTCATGGTGTCCGTGCGTGTAGGCCATGCGAACATTGTGCCGTGCCCGAATTGCCCGAGATGCAGGCGCTGGCGGAGCGTCTCCATGCCCGTCTGGCCGGCATGGCCCTGCACGGGGTCGACCTCCTCGGCTTCTCGTCCCTCAAGACCTACGACCCGACCCCCGAATCGCTGGTCGGACGGCGTCTCGTCGCGGTCGGTCGCCGCGCCAAGTACCTGGTCTGGACGTTCGACGACGAGAGGCGGATCATCGTCCACCTGTCACAGGCCGGGCGGCTCGACGTCGAGCAGCCGCCCAAGCAGACGAAGCCCCGCGGCTCGGTGGCACGCTTTGCCTTCGAGGACCGAGCCGACGGCACGCTGACGGCGATCTTGATCCGCGAGTACGGAACCCAGCGCAAGGCGTCGTGGTGGGTGCTGGCGCCCGGTGACGAGGGTCCACTGACCGGCCTTGGACCCGAACCCGGGAGCGAGGGGTTCGCCGAGCTGATCAGGACCAGCGACTCCAACCGGCATCTGACGACGGATCTGAGGGACCAGCACGTGATCGCCGGCATCGGCCGAGGCTGGGGCGACGACATCGTGCATCGGGCCCGGCTTTCACCGTTCGCGTCCCTGCGCTCGCTGAACACCGAGGAACGCGAGCGGCTGGTGACCGCGGTCCACGACGTCATGTCCGAGGCACTCGAGCTCGAGCGCGCCCGTCCCGACGGTCTGTCCGATTCGAGCCTGGGCGGCCGGTTCGCCGTACACGGCCGCTCCGGTGAGCAATGTCCCGCGCCCTGCGGGGACACGTTGCGCCGGGTGTCGTTCGAGTCCTACGAGATGACCTACTGCCCCACCTGCCAGACGGGAGGCAAGGTGCTGGCCGACCGACGGCTCTCGCGCCTGTTGAAGTGACCAGGCCGGCTCAGTTGAGCTGGCGCACCACCGTGACCACCTTGCCGAAGATGGTGATCTCGTCCGCGGCGTCGAAGACCATGGGCTGGTAGGCGGCGTTGGCGGGGGACAGGACGACCTGCCCGTCCTGCCGGGCGAACGTCTTGACCGTGGCTTCGCCTTCTCCGATGCCGGCCACCACGAGGTCGCCGTTGTCGGCGTCGGGCTGCTGGCGCACGACGACGTAGTCACCGTCGAAGATGCCCGCCTCGATCATGGAGTCGCCGCGCACCCGCAGCATGAACGCGGGTCCACGCCCCGTGAATTGTTCGGGCATGGGGAGGAGCTCGTCGATGTTCTCCTCGGCCAGCACGCCGGTCCCCGCCGCCACGTCACCCACCAGCGGGATGTTGTGGACGGCTGACGCACTGAGCCGGGTCGTGGTGTCCGGATCGAAGTGCACCTGGATGGCCCTGGGCTTCGACGGGTCGCGGGTCAGGTATCCCTCCCTCTGGAGGACCGCGAGGTGTGTGTGCACCGTGGCCGACGAGGCGAGCCCGACCGCCTGACCGATCTCCCGCACCGAAGGGGGGTAGCCCCGCTCGCGCTGGCTGTCGGCGATGTAGGTGAGGATCTGCCGGCGCTTCCCGCTCAGGACCTCGGCCATGGTGTCTCCTTTGGTACCGATCCCGGGGGGAATCCGGCCGCGCCGGCTCCTCCCGGGAGCGAACATCCGTTCGTGCGGGCCACGATAGCCACCTCCAGGGCACCGGGGCAAACATTTGTTCGCTCTGGTGCCTCGGCCGTTCCCTGCTACCCACAGTCCGGTACTGGGAGCAGGCATGCGGGCCGTTCGCCTTGTCACACGCTCCCGGTACGGTCTCCCCATTCGACGAACAGCTGTTCGTCGAATGATTGACAGCGAACACATGTTCGTGATGCAATGGGAAAGCGAACAGATGTTCGAGGTGTCGGAGAGGCTCGGTAGGGCCGAGAGCGGCCAGGGCGAAAGGGGACGGACCATGACGCTGGCATGGGATCTCGAGTGCAGGGTCGATCGGCCCCGGCCACGCTTGCAGCTCCTCTCGGATCCCCCGGCACCCGTTCGACGTGGGTCGGGCCCGCGCCGTCGCCAGCGGCTGGTCGGTGCGGTGATGGCGCTGATCGTGGTCGTATCGCTGGCGCTTCTCGCGCTGCCGATCCGCTCGCTCGGTGGAAGCACCCTGGCACAGGCTGCGCCGGCCGCGGGCCAGGAGTACGTGGTGAAGGCCGGTGACACGCTCGGTTCCATCGCCTACCGGGCGGACCCGTCCCATGCCGCCGGGTTGGTTGCCCGTCTGGCAGCCGAGACGGGCACGCCCGTCGTCGTGCCCGGGGAGCGCATCTTCATTCCCTGACTATCGTCAGCGGTGTGCGGTGTCCCTGGTGCGGAGTCGACGACGACCGTGTCGTGGACTCGCGGCAGGCCGAGGACGGGGGCGCGATCCGGCGTCGCCGCGAATGTCTGGGGTGCAGCCGGCGGTTCACCACTTTCGAGCGGATTGAGGAGGTGCCGCTGTGGGTGGTCAAGCGGAGCGGGCTGCGCGAGCCGTTCGACCGGGCCAAGGTGGTGGCAGGCGTCCGCTCGGCCTGTAAGAACCGGCCGGTGAGCGAGGAGCAGATGGAGGAGCTGGCCCAGGCCGTCGAGGACGCGTTGCGGGCCGAGACCACCGAGCCCACGAGCCAACAGGTCGGCGTGGCGGTCCTCGAGCGACTGCAGGGCCTCGACGACGTGGCGTACCTTCGCTTCGCCAGCGTCTACAAAGGCTTCGAGGAGGCAGGAGACTTCCAGCGGGAAGCCGGCCTCCTGACCAAGACCACGGAGCCGAAACGGCGATGATGGACGAGACGCCCCGTGTCGTCCTGGCGGTGTACGCGCACCCCGACGACGCGGACGTTGCCTGCGGCGGGAGTTTGGCCCGTTGGGCCAAGGCCGGAGGCGCCGTCCACCTCGTGGTGTGCACCGACGGAGGCAAGGGGACGGCTGACCCGACGATGGCGCCGGAGCATCTGGCGGCCACGCGGCGCGAAGAGGTCCGGGAGTCGTCACAGCTGATCGGGCTCTCGAGCATCGTGAACCTGGGCTTCCCCGACGGGGAGTTGGCAGACTCCGACGAGTTCCGGGGCATGCTCGTCCTGCGCGTGCGCTCCGTACGTCCCGACGTGGTGTGCGGTCATGATCCGACGGCCGTCTTCTTCGGGCGGAATTACGTCAATCACCGTGACCACCGCATCGCAGGCGCCGCACTGCTCGACGCGGTGGCACCGGCCGCCGCCCTGCCGCACTACTTCCCCGATGCCGGCCCGCCCCACCAGGTCTCGACCGTGCTCCTGTCGGGCACGCTCCATCCCGACGAGTGGGTCGACGTGAGCGACACCGTCGAGACCAAGGCGGCGGCGGTGGAGTGCCACCGGACGCAGTTCGCCGGCCAGGAGGGATGGGCCGGTGACGCCGTACGTCGGCGGGCTTCCGAGGAGGGACGCCGGGCCGGCGTGGCGTTCGCCGAGGGCTTCCGCCGGCTGGACCTCGGTGGTTGAGGAGCTCGGCGCACCCACCATCCTCCATGTGGACATGGACGCCTTCTTCGCGTCCGTCGAAGTACTCGACGATCCCTCGTTGACCGGAAAGCCCGTGATCGTAGGCGGAACCGGGGCCCGGGGCGTGGTGGCCTCATGCACCTACGAAGCACGGGCCTATGGGGTGCACTCGGCCATGCCTTCGGTGCGGGCACGCCAGCTGTGCCCCGACGCGGTCTTCCTCCCGGGACGCCACGGGCGCTACGCCGAACTGAGCGGGCGCCTGCACGGGATCCTGGTTGACGTCACCCCGCTGGTTGAGCCCATCGGGCTCGACGAGGCCTTCTTGGACGTGGCCGGCGCTCGGCGCCTTCTCGGGCCGGCCGAGACCATTGCCGTGGATCTCCGTCGTCGCGTGCGCCAGGAGCTGCATCTCGAGTGCGCGGTCGGCGTCGGCCGGTCCAAGATGATCGCCAAGCTGGCGTCGCGGGCCGCCAAGCCCCGAGCCACCCGCGCCGGTCTGCGACCGGGACCCGGCGTCGTCGTGGTCGAGGCCGCGGACGAGCTCGACTTCCTGCACGGCCACGATGTCGAGGCGCTCTGGGGAGTCGGTCCGGCCACGGCCAGGCGTCTCCACGAGCTCGGTGTGCGCACGGTGGGGGACCTGGCGGCGCTTCCGACGGACACGGTGGTGCGGCGCCTCGGTCGGGCCAGCGGCACCCACCTTGCCGCCCTCGCCCGTGGGGCGGACCCGGACCCGGTGAACCCGAATCGGGCCAACAAGTCGATCGGCCACGAGGAGACGTTCAGCCGTGACCTCAGCGACCCCCACGAGCTCGAGCGCCACATCCTGCGGATGTCCGAGTCAGTGGCCACGATGTTGCGCGGTGTGTCGAGCGCGGCCCGCACCGTCACGGTGAAGGTCAAGTTCGCCGACCTCTCCGTGCAGACGCGTTCACGGACCCTCGAGCGACCGGTGGCGACGGGGAGCGCCCTGGGTCGGGTGGCGGTAGCCCTGCTGGCTACGCTCGACCCAGGCTCGGGTATCAGGCTTCTCGGGGTCAGTGCATCCGGATTGCAAGTCGGCGGAGCGGACCAGCTCACCTTCGATCTGGGAGACGGGCTCAGCGAGGACTCGGCGAGCGCCGAGGCGGCCGAGCAGACCTGGCACGAGGTGACCGCCGCGGTCGACGCCGTCCGCGAGCGCTTCGGGCGTGACGCCGTCGGCTCGGCGTCCATGGTGAGCGAGCACGGGGTGGAAGTGCCGGCCCGCCGGGATGCTCCGTGGGGACCCGACGAATGAACCGACCCCGGGAAGAGGGGGACGGGGACAGGGATGGTCAGACGGCGTCCCGCGGAGGCCACCAGCGGAGCCAGTAGCCGTGGGGGTGCGTGTCGGCCAGTCGTCGGGGGGCGGCACCGTCAGGCCCGACGTGCACGAGGGCCGTGGCCAGATCGGGTCCGGGACGCCTGACCGGCGAGGGCGGAGTCGGGAGGCCCGGAGTCTCCACGGGTGACTCGCAATAGAGGTGATGGACCCGACGTCGCCCATCGAGCGAGCGCACCACGGAGACCAATGCCCGCTGGCGTTCCTCGTCGAGGTAGGCGGCCACCCAGGAGTGGAACACGACCAACGGTCCATGGGCGTCGAGGGAGTCGACTACCTCGGGGAGGTCGTCGATCATGTCGCCGCGCACCAGCTGCGGAGGATGTGCGGTGACCTGCGCGTTGGCCAACGCCGCCTGCAAGCGGACGAAACGTCGGGGGTTGTCGGGCCACTGACAGGCGAGCAGCCACCGGGCGGCGTCCTCGGAGCACGGGTCCACCGGGTCGAGGTCGAGGCCCATCCGCTCGGCCACTGCGGGAGGCTCCAGCTCCGGCAGGTGCTCCAGGTCGTCCCGGGCGACACAGGCGAGTTCGACCTCAGAATTCAGGTTGCCGGCAAGGCGGACGGTCGGACCGGTCGCGGCGCGGTAGGTGTAGGCGTAGTCGTCGAAGAGCAGGTTGAGTCCGGCCGACGTTCCGAGGTCCAGCACCGTGAGGGGTCCGTCGTGTGGGTCGAGCCGGGCGATGTGACACAGGCCCGGGAGCAGGGCCGTGCACCGTCCCACCTCGTTGGTCTGGGTGGAGCGGGTTGCGACGAGCTCGGCGATCGCTGATTGCTCGGTGTGGCAGAAGTCAACGAAGGCCGTGCCGACATCGGCGACGCGGTCGGGGCGGTTTCCCGCATGCACCGTTCCCCGGAGGGCGACCACGGTGTCGTAGAACGCGGCGAGTGGGTGATCATGACCGGCCAGGAGCAGGGAGTGGACGGCAGCCAGCAGCAGGAGAGGGCGGCGCTGCGGGGAGGGGGCTCGCTCCAACATCGCGAGGATCTCGGGTTCGTCGGCCACCCGCCGGCAGATGGCGGGGTAGGTCGTGCCTCCGTCGCGTTCGACCACCGTGGCGAAGGCGCGGAAGTGGTCAGGCAGGGATTGTTCGACCAGCATGGAGAGGTTGTGGGCGGTCTGTGCCCGGGTGCACCCCGCGCAGGTCAGGCCTCGACGGTGACCAGGGTCCCCAGGGGCGTGAGCGGGAACACCACCTGGGCGTTGCCGATCGGCATTTCGACACAACCGTCGCTCTGGGGGAAGCCGTAGGACGACCGGACGAACCCGTGCAGCGCGTCACCTCCGTGGAAGTAGCTCACCCAGGGGATCCCGGGATCCGAGTAATGCGAGCCGTCGGGGTTCGTCCCGCTCATCGTCGTGACGGTGTAGCGCGTGTACACGGGCCAGGTCCCGTTCTCCGTCGTGGCGCCGGCGACGCCGGTGTTGACGGGCGTGGTGAAGACGGGGGAGCCGTCCTTGTACACGGTTGCCGTCTCCGGCAGGGACTGGCTCACCAGAACGTAGTCCCATGGATTGGCATTGCCCTTCCCGTTCTGGGCATCGGCCAGGAGGTCGCTCCACACGGAAGGGCCGGCGATCCCATCGGTCTTCAATCCGTTCTGAGATTCGAAGTTCATGACAGCGCCCTGTGTGATGACATTGTTGGCCCCAGGTGTCCACAGGGAGGTCAGCTGGGTCGGTTCGTTGGTCCAACGCCAGGTGAACGTGCCGACCTGATCGTTGCCCAGCTGGGTGGGCGAGGTCACCGGAGAATCCGGGGTGAACGTGAGCGGTAGGTAGCCGAGTTGGGCCAGCAGTTGCTGGAGCCGCAGCGTCGATCCGGGTGCCACGGTGAACTGCGAGGTCACGGTCTGCTCCAAGTGCTGGCGTTGCGAACCGGTGACCCCGCTGGTGCCGCCCGGAACGGTGAGGGTCACGGTCGAGCCAGGGTCGAGGGGCCCGACGGCCTGGTATTGGATCACCGAGGGCGACAGAACGGCCCAGGAGCCGGGAACCGCTGGGTTCAGGGTGGGCAGCGGGCTGTCGGGCGCGAGCGCGGTGGAGAACCGCACGGCGATGGTCGACCCGGCGGCGACGCCGGTTCCCGTTGGCGTGACGGAGGTCACGCTGAGCGGCGGCGGTGGCGCCGTCGGGCTGTCGTCGGCCTGCGCACTGCGGAGGTGGCCCACGAGGAGGGCGCCACCGGCGACGAGCACCAGGACGAGTCCGAGGATCAGGGTGATCCAAAGACGCTTGTGGGCGCGCGCGTGTACTCCGGCCATGACACTGAGATTCTACCGGGGTGCCGGCGAGGGATCGGGCAGGGTAGTGCCCCCGTTGAGATCGAGGGCGTTGAGCACGGCCGCGGTGACGACACCCAGCCGGTTCTCGTCGATGACCTTTGACCCCCCCGACTCACGGACGTAGAAGGCGTCGACCACCACGTCCCCGAGCGTGGAGACCCGGGCCGAGACCACGTCGAGACCCTCTTCGAACAAGGCTCTGGTAACGCGGTGCAGAAGGCCGATCTCATCGCGGGTGCGGACTTCGAGAACGGTCGCGGTCTCGGAAGCCTCGTTGTCGACGCTCACCTCGACGCTCGGCAGTTCTGCGGAACTTCGCCGACGGTGGAGGTAGACCCGTTCACGCTCGGAGAGACGTTCGCCGATCGCCATGCGGTCAGCGAGCACCGCAGCCAAGTCCTCGCGGAACTTGGCCGTGTCAGGCCAGGTCCCATGCGCGACCTCCACCGTGAAGGTCTCGACGGCGACTCCCCTCTCGCCGCTGACGTTGGCCGCACGCACGTCCATACCGTTGAGCGCCAGCGCTCCGGCCACGGACGAGAACAAACCTGGCCGGTCCGGTGCGGCGACGATCACCCGGGGTGGTTCGAGGGAGACGGAGGGTAGACCCGATGCGCGGACTTCCTCCATGAGAACGCGATTGGCCTCGACCAGCCGATCGGGACCCGTCGGCTGTGACCCTCCCTGGAGCACCTGATCGGTCCGCTCGACGAGGTCGGCGACGAGCCCGTCCTTCCACGCCCCCCAGGCCGAAGGACCCGTGGCGCGACTGTCGGCCTGGGTCAGCGCGGCGAGGAGGTGCAGCGTCAGGCGGGTTCCGACGGCGCGTGCGACCCGGGCGATGGTGGTCGGGTCGTCGAGATCGCGTCGCGTGGCCGTGTCGGGCAACAAGAGGTGGAGCCGTACCAGGTCGACGAGCACGTCGACGTCACCGGTCGAGAAGCCCATACGTGTGCCGATCCGTTGGACCACTTCCATCCCAACGGTGGTGTGATCACCGGGAAATCCCTTGCCGATGTCATGGAGGAGCGTGCCGACAAGCAGGAGATCGGGACGCTCGACCCCGTCGGTGAGCTCGGCTGCCAGTGCCACCGCCTCGAGCAGATGCCGGTCCACGGTGTAGGTGTGATAGGCGTTGCGCTGGGGTTTGTTGCGCACCGCAGCCCATTCGGGGATGAGGCGGACCATGAGGCCGTGCTGATCGAGGGATTCGATCTTGTCCACCATGGGCCGCCCGAGGCCGAGGAGCGCCACCAGCGCCTCACGCGTCTCGTCCGTCCACGGTTCGGTCGGGGCCGACATGCGGTCCGCCAACCGGTGGAGGGAGCTCTTGGCGATCGGGCGGTCCATCTCGGCCGCGGTCGCGGCGAGGCGTAGCGGAAGCGAGGCGTCGTCGGACACCGGAGCGAGCGGTGTCAGTGCCACCTCTCCGTGGACCTCGAGCATGTCGGGACCGAGGTCGCGCTGCTCGTCGTCCATGGTCGGGGGCGGGGCATGGCGGCGGAAGCGTCGCTTCGGAGTTGGCGTCGGGTCCCAGAGCCGCCGCCGGCGCCACACGTCGTCGCTCACCCAGGCAATCTGACGGCCGGCGGTGGACACCGCCAGCATCAGGGCGTCGGCGTCGGCGAACCCGAGCGCGCCAGCTACCTGGTCCTGGTCCTGAAGGAGCAGCCGGTCGTGCTCTCGGCCAGTCATGCGGTGGAGCTCAACCCGGATCTCGGTGAGGACTGCTGCCGCCTCCTCCACCGATGTCAGGTCGGCGTAGTCGGCCAGGAGCGGGGCGTAGACCGAGATGGCGCGGAGCACGCTGACGTCACGCAGGCCGCCATGGCTCTCCTTCAGATCCGGCTCGAGAAGGAACGCGACGTCACCTGAGGCCGCCCTGCGCTCCGCCATCTGCTGCGCGAGCACGGGTAGGTACTTTGTGCCGAGCCGGGTACTCCACGCCTCGCGCGCCTTGTCCAAGAGGGGGTCGGCCAGCTTCGACTCCCCCCAGACGGTTCGACCGTCGAGGAGGCCGAGCGCGACCCGAAGGTCCTCGCCGGCGACGCTGAGCACCTCACCAGGCCGGCGGACCGAGTGGTCGAGGTGCACGCCCTCGTCCCAGACCGGATACCAGATGCCGTCGGCCACGGCACGGATATCTCTATGGCCGTTGTGGACAAGGACGACGTCGAGGTCGCTGTACGGACACAGCGAGCTGCGCCCGTAGCCCCCCACGGCGATCAGCGCGAGGTGTCGCCGATTGTCGCCCGCGGCGCGTTCGGCCAGGCCCGAGAGCCAGGCATCCGCCTCTGCGGCGTAACGGTGACAGAACTCCTCGCCCTTGAGCCCAGGCTGGGCGAGCAGGGATTTCCGCCGCTCGCGCAGTGACGCACCAGCGTCCATGGCGGGAACGTAGCATTGGCTTCATGGGCAAAGATGTGGAGCCTCGCCAAGGGAAGACCCCAATGAGCTTCACCCACGCTGTCGCCATGGCCGCCGTGGGCATCGTGGGGATCATCGTCGGCTTCTGGATCCTGAGCAGCCTGGCCGGCATCATCTTCTTCTTCGTGAAGGTGGCGGTGATCGTCGGGCTCATCGGCGGGGTGTTTTGGCTGGTCTCGCGCCTACGCCATTGACCGGTCACGCAGTGGTCTCGCAGGGCACTCGGGGTGTCCGCGGGCCCCTTCCGGGTGAGGGTGACCCCGGCCGTTAGGCTGGCCGCCCGTTCTCCGGGCGCGGCGGCGTGGCCGAGTGGTTTAGGCAGGGGCCTGCAAAGCCCCGTACGGCGGTTCGATTCCGCCCGCCGCCTCCAGGGTTTTTGCTGGTCAGGTGCCGTAAAGGGCCTTGACCGTGCTTTACCGGGAGTGACGCGGATTTGCTGGGATTTCGCGTCATTGGCACGTCGGAACCTGCCGTCATTTTCACGCGTCGCGCAGGTGACATAGCCAAGGGGTCTGACACCGTCCATGGAACAACACTGCCGGAGTGCCCGGCGTTGCTGCCCCATCGGGAAACCAGGTGCGCAAGGCCGGCGACCTTCTACGCAAGTGGCAACTGGGCGAGCCGGTTGATCTCATCGAGCAACGGCGCGCCGTCAACGACACCCTGGTCGCGTTCCGAGCTTCGCACCAGTATCCTCACTCTCTAAATGCACCATGGGTCTGCGGTCAGCGGTGTCCGCGGAGCAGTGCGACATCGAGGTCTCCCAGCGGCTGAAACGGCTTCCAACGATCCTCGACAAGCCCCAGGGGGAGCCCGAGATGTCGCTCCCGCGGATGCAGGACACCTCGACGAGGTTCGACGGATTCAACAACGCATCGTTCGCAATGCCCGGAGACACGACGCCGGTGGAACCGCCGTGTGAAGACTACATTGCTCAAAACCACGAGAATCCGCGATACCGAGGTGTCCACGTAGTGGTCCGCTACGACGGGCGGATGATCGAAATCCAACTCCGAACCCAGGTCATGCATTCCTCGGCAATTACGGTCGAACGATTGGCGGGGCGGATGCAGGGGGATCTAAAGAGCGGCTCGGGACCTCCTGAGGTTCTCGAGCTGCTTGGGGCCATTTCGGAAGCAATGGCGATTGAAGAGCGAGACGAAGTGGTCTAAGCAGGAGATGATCGACCGCTTGGATCAACTTCGGAAAGTTGCGATACCCTACTTACCAGGAGGTTCACGGTGACAGACAAGACGATTCATCACTACCTCCTGGTCTTCGACCACGAGCAAGGCACCTTGATCGCTCAGCGGCACTTCGGTACTGACAGCGACGCTGCCGTGGCCGAGTATTCCGCCACGGAGGAGAAGTATCAAGGACAGACGTCGATCGAAATCGTCCTTGTTGGCTCCGACTCGATCGATACCGTCAGGCGGACACATGCGAACTACTACGACGGCAGCGTCGCGTCGTCGAAGTATCTGACTGGGATCTAGTCGTTCGCTGAGCGGCACCCAAGGGGAACGACCTTTTCATCCGTTGGCGCCGGTGCGGCAAGCGCCGTCTGATATGTCTCTTCAAGGCCGTCCGCTACGGCCACACCCAATGACGGGAACAGATGGCCGTAGCGGTCCAAAGTGATCTTGGCGAGGGGAGTGCGCTCAAACCTCGACCTTATGTGGAGCTTTAGGTCCCGTTCGTAGCGACGCGGTCGAAGACCGCAGGTGGACGGTTGTCGCCCACCATTCGTCGACCCACTTGCCGAAGGTGACCCGGCCGAGCTGCGGGGCGACCCAGGTCCGGATCGTCCCTTCGTGCGGACTTCCGCCAGATGGTCCTTCGCCTGGCTCCTAGTGTCGAATCGAGAGCGTCGAGGACCGCGGCCGTCGGGGTCACGTATAGCGGACCTCCCAGCGCCCGGTGGGCAGTTTGTGGATGGTTCATTTGCCATGGTGCGTCCGTCCTTTCTTCTCGAGGTCTTGCTGCAAACCCCTGACTACGTGACCCCGGTCGTGGCGAGGCACATTCGCGAAACCTCTTCCTCGTAACCGGGAAGGATCGTGTAAGGGAGTAGCCGGTCCTCCAACCTCGCCCGATACTCGTCCTTCACGGATTGCCCCCAGAGTCGCTTCGCTCTCCGGTTGAGGGTGGCTGCGGGAAGGCCCAACCGGTCAGCGATCCCCGAGGTGGGGTCGTGGTCGAGTTCTCATATCAACGATGGCATCCCCCGTCCCTGACACCCGCGAGACGGTGATCTAGCAGGTCATCATCGGCTGCCGGTTCACCGCTAAGCCTGAACGCGTCGAGGTGGCGTGCCGTTCCTGTCGCCCTCCGCTAGGGCGATCCCTGATTCGGGGTCACCGGCGAAGAACTCCGGACACGCCGACAGTGAAGAAGAAGGCCAAGGCGAACAGCTCCTCGACGGAGAGGCGACGGGGCGAGAAGTCTCCCAGCGTTAGAACGAATCCGCCCAGCGGACGGTCACGTTGTGCCGTCGGCCATCGAATATCCGGCCAACGACGGAGCGCACCGTCGCTTCGAAAGCCGGCGATGCGTCCTGGCGGCGAAGTCCCGAATGGATCTTCACGAAGTGGATGTCACCGAATCCCTTCGTCACTTCAACACGCCGCACCAGAGTGAGCCCGTCGTCGGGCAGGGCTTCGTTCAGCGCGGTCCTCTATCTGCCGCTCCGCGTCCAAGGCCATCCACCGATGCTGGGGGACCCAGGTCCGCCACAACAGAGCAGAAGGTCCCACGGCCTGGTAAAAGGTCGTGGTCGCGGTATGGGACGGCTGGGCTCTCGGGCCGTTTTTTTTTTTTTTTTTTTTTTTTTTTTTTTCAATCCCACACGACCCACCAGCGGTCTCCACGAGGGAGCGCTGGTGGCCCGTCCATGCTCACGTCTTCGCGCAGGGTCGCCTGGCCGCTGCGTCTCAGGCCCGTCGCCACGCGGCAATGGCCATCATGACCACGATCCCTGCGCCGATGAGAACCAACCAGAGCCAGATGTGACCGAGGCCATGGGCGATGGCGTGGTTGATCGTGTGGTTGATGATTCGCTGCGAATTGAGCGTCGTCGAGGTGGACGTTGCTGCCGCCATGGACGTCAGATTGCCCAAATGATCCGGACAACGTGTCCGCGCGGGTCCATCACGCGGGCCACGACTGCATGGATGATCCTCTGCGAGCGTACTGCCGGCATCGTGACGGCGGATTCCCGAGCAGACGGTCACGAAGAGGGTGCTGCCCCAGCCGTCGGACACATCGACGCGCCAGATCACTTGAGAGTCATCGTCGTCGCTGGGGAGAGCCTCGTTGAGGGCGTCGAAGATCGTGTCCGAGAGTTCAGGGACCCGGGACACCTAACCAAAATGGCCGATCCTGGTCGATGAGAACTAGAGCCAAACGTCACGGCTGCAATGTTGTTGTCGGGACGTAGATCCGATTGCCGACCAGGCTCGACGATGAAGCCAGGGCACGGGTCGCCCGGGTGGGAACTCCGGCAACGTGTCACCACCCAAAGTCAACCATCGTCCAGACGAGAAGGGCTGTGATCGGAAGGGCAGCGGCGACCGGCCACGCTGCCCAACTCCGGACCACGTTCCTGCAAAACCCGTAGGACTCGTAGTTGTCGCCCGCTTCATATGGGGCGTACACGTCCCTGTTCTTCTTGTTCTGAACCTCGATCATGGTCACCGTTGCCACATAGACCGCAAACAGAATTATGCCTGCGGCACCGCAAAATCGGGCGGTCGGATGTGCGCTTTTCCTGCTCACCTGAGAGGCCGCCAGTGCGACCAGGGCGATTTGAGCCGTTATCAGGGCACCGAAAAGAGTGATCTCTACGTTGCGCCTCTGCTCCATTGCCTGCCGATGGTGTTGCGCGTCTTCTCTGAGTATCTCGGCCATCTGGAACAACCTTAGGGGGATTGAATCGGCGGGAGTGGCGACATGGACGGAAGTTGGAGGGGCGTAAGGGCGAGGTGAGAGATCGCCCAATTCTGAACAGGCCGGTCGTACCATCGAGAGCGGTGCACGAACTCGAGGTCCAGGCATTGATGGCGGGCCCCCACACGCCCGATCTCGATGTGCTCCTGGCGGAGCTGGTCAACCGGCCGGCGTGGCATCGCGACGCGGCATGTAGAGGCGCAGACCCAGACCTGTTCTTCCCGGAGCGTGGCGAGCGTCACTGGGTTGCCGCGCTGGCCCTCTGTGCGGAGTGTTCCGTCAGGTCACAATGCCTGGCCTCAGCCCTCGAGGCGCCGTCGACGATGGGGCGTCTGGGGCGGCCTGAGCGAGCGTCGGCCGAAAGGCGCTGCGGCGTGGGGCGGTGGCGTAGAGGCTTCAGGCGGTGCCTCCCTGACCGGTCACGGAGGCGGCCCAGCGGTGGATGTGTTCCCCATCGTGGCGGACGCCCGCCTGCACGTCGGCGCCGTACGCCCCGGACCTGAGTTCGACAATGTGGCTGAGGCGGATGACCGCGTCCTCGAGCCCTGCGATGCGCTCTTCGTTTGTCATGCGCTGACGGTAGTGGCGCCGATGCCGACCGCGTCATTTCCGCGTCATCGTGCACCTTTACCGCCTCGCAAACTGACGCTGACCAGGGGATAAGTCCAAAGAGGCAGGGGCCTGCAAAGCCCCGTACGGCGGTTCGATTCCGCCCGCCGCCTCCAGATGTTGTCCCTGTTCAGAGGCATCTCTTGATGAACCTCGATCCGGCCTTCGTCTTGGCGAGCATTCTCGCCAAGACCGACGACTGACGGAGGCCATCGAGGGCAGAAGCCCTGGTCGAGTCCCTAAAACGCCAACACCTTTGGCATTGGCTGGAACGCTCCAATCCTTTCCGCGCCGTCTGGGATCTGCTCGAGCGGTTGGCTGGTCCCTTCCACCGTGGGGCCGATGCGGGCAGCCGCCTCGCCGAGCGCGACCGGATCGAAGTCGTAGAGCTCCGCTGCCGTGGTCCCGAGCATCTTGCGGGTCTCGTCAGTCGGGACGTCCGCGAAGAGCAGCTGGAATGCTTCTTTGGTCCACGGGTACGTGCCTTCGGCGTGCGGATAGTCACTGCCCCACATGATCTTGTCCAGCCCGATCTCGTAACGAGCGGCGGCGTCCGAGGGAACCATGCCGCTTGCGCCGAGCCAGCAGTTCCGGGCGAAGTACTCACTGGGCAGCATGGTGAGATTCGCAATCGACTCGTAGCCGAACTGCGCTTCGGTCGAGCCGGGGACCCGCATGCGCCCGATCGTGGCATCCAAGGTCGCGAGCACGCCGGGGACCCACGCGGAACCCTGTTCGGCGAGGACCACCTTCAGGCGTGGGTGCCGTTCGAAGACTCCGGAGATCAGGAGGTGGATGATCGCTCGACGGGACCACATCCCGGTCTCGACGATGAACATCGCCCGTGCCATGGTGGACTGCGACCGGTACGGGGGGTGCCCTGCCCCGCCGCCATGACGGTTCACGATGATCCCGAGCTCCTCACATGCCTGCCAGATGGGCTCGTAGATCGGATCGAACAGTTCCGGCAAGCCGTCCCCTGGCGCGACGCCCGGAATCAGGACGCCACCGCTCAGGCCGGACTCCTTGACCCAGTGGACGTCCTTGACCGCCTCGTCGACGTCGTTGAGCAAGATCTGGGCGACCCCCGCACGCCGACCCGGTAGGAGGGAGCAGAAGTCGACCAGCCACCGGTTGTGGGCGCGAAGCCCGGCGAGCCGTCGCTCGAAATCCTCGGGGGAAGGATTCGGCGCGCCCAGGCTCAGTCGGGGATAGAACGGCGGCACGGTGTTCGGGAACAGCACCTCACCCGCGACGCCTTGGCCCTCGACTCGCTCTTGGCGCAGGTCGCTGTCCCAGTTCGACTCCAACACGTCGGACGCAACCCCGACGGCCAGGGTGTTGTTGGTGGCAGTGTTCTCGAGGACCTTGCGCAACGCCTTCGTCGCGTTCTCGCGATCCAGTTCGTCCCAACCGTCGGTGTAGGTCGCGGCCCACGCGTCGAAGTCGTCGTGGAAGCGAGACTCCAGGTAGTCGCGGTAGGTCAACATCGACGCGCCACAGTGACCGTCGGAAGACACGACCATGTAACGATCCCCGCCCGACGTGTACGTACTCGTCATTTCGGTCTCACTCCCTGCTTCTGCCGTGGCACGACAAGCTGCCCGGCGACCCCCACTGCATAAGAGCCAATTTCATACACTAGGACCGCCCACCTATGCCCCGTCAAGACCTCGGTGACCGAGCATGGGCCTCGGTCAGCCGAGCAGATCGCGGACGGATTGGGCACGTGGGACCTGGCGACGAACGGGTCGTGGATAGAGATCGACGCGTGCAACGGTGGAGGCCAGTGGTCCCAGGCCGCGATGCCGAAGATCCTCGATCTCCACCGGCTCACCGCCCAGGAGATCGAGTCGATCGAGGTGGACATCCACAGCGACTTGACGAGTGAGTTGCCGTTCCACCCTCCCCAGCTGATGACGTGGGGTAATGTCCGGCCTCGTCAGCAGATTGAGTCCGTCGGTGCGGCTCGCCACGACCCGCGTCGGCTCGTACAAGCTCGAGACGGTTGGAGGACGCCAAGATGGAGAAGACGTTCAAGGAGCTCGACGAGCTCGTGCCGGTGTCCGATCCGACGGTGACCAAGCAACTGGCGGAGTGGATCGTGGCGGCCCGGTACGAGGACGTGCCCGCCAGTGGGGTCGACCGGGTCAAGGAGCGGTTCCTCGACTCGATCGGGACCCAGTTCGCGGGGATGACCGTCCCGACTGGGCGTGTGATGGCCGACTGGGTGCAATCGCAAGGTGGTGCGCCGCAGAGCAGCGTCGTCGGACGCGGCTTCAAGACCAGCGCGTCGTTGGCGGCGTTGGCCAACGCGACGGCGGGTCATGCGTTGGACTTCGACGACTCGTCGACGTTCAGCAGCCATCCGTCGAACCCGTTGACCTCGGCGATCATGGCGCTGGGCGACAAGCTCGGCTCGTCGGGACGACTTGCGGTCTTGGCGTTCATCGTGGGCTGGGAGGTGATCTGCCAGACCAACATGCCGTGCCAAACTCCGACGGGTCACACCCTACTGGACCGAGCCTGGCACAATCAGGGTTTCCAGCCTGCTTTCGGCGCGGCCGCGGCGGCGTCGAAGTTGATGGGCCTCGACGTCGACCAGACGCGCATGGCACTGGGACACGCGGCCTCGACAATGTCGGGGATGCACAAGAACTGTGGCAGCGACACGAAGCCGTTCCACGCGGGGAACCCGCCGATGCACGGGATCATGGCCGCGGAGCTCGTGCAGGCGGGCTTCACGGCCAACCTGGACATCTTCGACGGCTTCCGGGGAGCGGCATTCCTCATGAGCCACGAGACCCAGGGCCCCGAGTCGATCCTCGACGGCCTCGGCACGTGGGACCTGGCACGCAACACCGGCATGCTCAAGATCTACGCGTGCAACGGCGGCAGCCACTGGTCACAGCAAGCGCTGCACAACCTCATGAACCGGCGGCCGATCGCCATCGACGAGATCGAGTCCATCGATGTGTACATTCACGAGTTCCTCATGAGCGAGCTTCCCTTCCACCTTCCCCAGACCGCGCTGGAGGCGAAGTTCAGCGTCGAGTACGCGCTGGCCACGATCGCGGTCGACCGTCGGGCCGGGATCCGCCAGTTCACCGACGAGATGGTGCAGCGACCCGAGGCGCAGGCGCTGATGAAGCGGATCAACGTCGTCGAGACGTTCGGCCAGCTCAAGCCGCTCATCGGACATGTCGCGGTGAACCTGCGCAACGGGGAGCGGCTCGAGGAGAAGGCCGAGACGGTCCCCGGAAAGCCCGAGTCGCCACTCACCAAGGCCGAGATCACCGAGAAGTTCCACGACTGCTCGTCCGACCTCGCAGACGAAGCGCGGCGCGACCAGATCGCCGACATGGTCTGGAACCTCGAGTCGCTCGGGTCGCTCACCGACCTCGGCGACGCGGTCCGGTGATCGGCTGACCCAGTCGAGTCAGAGGGGTGCACCCCTTGGAAGGCGCTGGTCCCACAACGACGTCCTGAACTCCCTGGGACGCCGGCCGGGTGCCACGAGTCCAAGGAATCCGGGTGAATCACGTTGTGCTCACGCACCCTTTGACCTGGACACATACATCGCAAGGACCCTGACGAACGCCACATTGGCAACTGCAAGGCCCCGTACCGCGGTTCGATTCCGCCCGCCGTCTCTGAGTGTTTGGGCTGGTCGTGGCCCCGTCAAGGGTGCCCTTCGCCGGCTTGGGTCGTCCTTGACTGCCGCCTACCGTCGGCTGTCCCATATCGAATATCGCACCATGGGGGCAGTCCGACGGGTCGGCCTTGCTTGGGATGATGGGATCGTCCCGCCTCTCGTTGATGACCACTCGTCCTTGGGCAGCGGACACAGGGATTTCGTCGTGGGTTAGGTCGTCCGACAGGAGCTTGTTACCCTCAAGACAGGGACTGTCGGGCCCAATTGGGCGTCATCAAGGAGATGTTTCAACGAAGGCTTCACCTTTGCCCGCGTTGGAGCGCTACACGGTGGCAACGGGAGGCCAGGCTGAACCCGCACGAGGAATCCGCACTGGATCGGCAAGACCGCACGATCCGTTTGAGACTGACGCTGCTCCTGGCCGTGATGATCGCTCTCGGTGTGGGACTGATCGTCGCATATCCGGCTGAACGGCCCGACGCCACGAGGGTTGTGCCGGCAGCGCTGGGGAAGCCGCTTGCGCCGACGACTTCTCGCCCGACGGCTCCAACCCAAGCCTCGAGCACGACAGCTCCAACGCAAGCCCCGACCACCACGAAGACCCTCGCGACGACCGCAGAGCCTCGACCAAAGTCCAACAGGCTTCCCCTCATTCCGCCGATACTGACGACGACGACGACGACGACGATGATGCCGACAGTGCTGGCCTCGGTCTCGGCGACGACAGTTGTCGCGCGTCCGACCACGACCACGACGACTCGCCCGAGAACGACCACCACCACATCAGGTGCCACGACCACGACGTCAACATCAACGACGACCACCACGACCACGACGACGACCACGACGACGACCACGACGACGAGCACGACGACGAGCACCACCACGACTTCATCGGCCATCACGCCAACGACGCCTTGACCACCTCGCCCGGACGGCAACATGGGGTCTCATCGTTTTCGTGATCCTCCCGAGTCCCCCAGGCCAACTCAGCTCGCCCTTTCGGGGCTACTGACAACTCCGGTGCGTCTCGCCATACTGATGAGATGGATACGCTTCGTCAGTCCGGTTCAGTCGTCATCAAGCGCTCCCCAGAGGAGCTTTACGACATGGTCGCTGACGTGACCCGCATGGGCGAATGGAGCCCCGTGTGCACGGCCTGTTGGTGGGACGAGGGAGACGGGCCCCATGTGGGTGCCAAGTTCACCGGTCGCAACGAACGCCCAGAGCGAACATGGGAGACACGCTCGGAGGTCGTCACGGCAGACGTTGGTCGTGAGTTCGCCTGGGTTGTGGCTGAGCCGCCTACCCGCGCTCGATGGGGCTACTCATTCGTCGCCGTGGACGGAGGGACCGAGGTCACCGAAACCTGGGAGCTACCTCCCGAAGGCTCAGCGTTCTTCGAGAAGACGTTCGGTGACGATGCGGCGAAGCAGATCGCTCTGCGCAGCGACGCCGCGAAGAGCGGCATTGGGGCGACGTTGGCCGCCATCAAGGGTGCGGCCGAGCCCTGAGCCGCACCCTTGTCCCAGCCGCCCCGGTACACCATCGGGACGATGGGGCAGTCCCGTGTCATCATCGACGAGATGAGGAACGGAATGGACGGCCCGTCGGATGGCCCAGCCGTGAGGTCGCGGCCTTGAGACTCCAGTTCGATTCGGGGTTTTCCCCCGGCCCAGTACCGGTGTACTTCGAGAGACTGATGCCCGTGGTCGAAACAAGTCGCCCCACGCTCGTCTTGGTGCACGGTGGAGGTCACACGGGTGTGTGCTACCAATGCACGCCCGATGGTCGGCCCGGCTGGGCGCACCGTTTCGTCGAACGAGGTTTCCCCGTCGTCGTAGTGGACCTGCCTGGAATGGGTCGAAGCGGACACCCATCGCCCGAGAGCATCGATGGGGTGTCGATGGTTGAGGGACTGGCGTCACTGGTCTCGTGCCTCGACTCTCGGGTCATTCTGCTCACTCATTCGATGTCGGGACCTTACGGCTGGCAGCTGCTCGAGCGCCTGCCCCGCCGGCTTACGGCGGTCGTTGGCGTCGCACCCGGACCTCCTGGAAACATTCAAGATCCCGTTGCTGTGCTCAACGAGACGGATGCGGAAATCGAGGTCTCCTACAATGGAGGCGTCGTACGGTTCGACAAGCTGGTTCAGTTCGCACCTTCTCAGATCGCCGAGATGTTCACCCGGAGCGCCCGGTTTCCCAGTGATCACCTTCATGAGTACGTCGCCAGCCTTGTTGCGACCCCGCAGTCGGCCATACTCGAGCGGTTCAACGTCGGGGGATCGCAATTGCGTATACGCAATCCCGAGCACGTCGCGGGCGTACCCGTCCTCGTTGTCACCGGAAGCGAAGACGCGCTGCATCCCCGAGAACAAGACGGAAGTATCGTCTCGTGGCTCAATAGCCATGGTGCTGCCGCGGAGCATCTCTGGCTTGAGGATTTCTCCATCACCGGAAACGGGCACATGATGATGCTCGAGGACAACAGCGACGCCATCGCCGACCTCATTGCAGATTGGCTGGAGAGCGCAGTTCGCCAAGGTATGCGGGAGAACGATCATGTCCAGTCGGAGTTTGCGTCCGATCCTCGGTCATTCAGCCCGGATGGAGAATGAGACTTGCCTTGGCCACTGATGAGCGCATGATCAATCGAGGCGCGAGTTCTGGGATCGCCTCGAAGCCGTAGCGGAGGTCGGGAGTGTCACGTCGAACGGCCATAATGGGGCGGGGACGAAGGGGGATACGGATGGGTACCAACGACGGCCTCGTTCACAGCGAGGTCTTGGAGCTGCAGGCGACTCCTGCCCAGGTGCGGGAGTTCATCATGACCCCCGAGCGGATCCTCGACTACTTCCACGCGCCTGTAGGAGGCGGGGTGTTCGAGGACGGTCGCTCGATCTGGTGCCGGAGCCGGACGGGCGTCTCGATGCTCGAGCGCAGCGAGGACGAGAGCAGCGACGATTGCGTGGTCGTCGTGGTCACCACCGCCTTCGGGCTCGAGCCGCCGTACACGGCCAGGGACATTGAGGCCGCGGCGACCTTCACGATGGTGGAGGACTGGGCGGTGGCGGCAAACCCGGACGGCACCACCCTGACGAAGTCGTGGCGCGACGTCAAGGTGACCGGGGAATTGCCCTTTTCGCTCGAGGACGCCATCCGCGAGGCCGCGAAGGACGAGAGCAAGACGCTGGTCGAGAAGTGGAACGAGGCGGCGCGGACAAGCTCCTGATCGCACGTCACGGCTACGACACCGCTGGACCGTGGTTCGTGACGCGAGCGCGGCCATTTCCGCATGAAGAGAGCCGATCGGGGACGGCACCTGCCCCAGTCCGCACGGGTCCCGCTATCCAATCAGGTGGTCGCCCACCGGGACAATGTGTCGACAACGTGCGGATCCCCGGGAAGCGCATGGGGAGCCCGGTGAACGTTGTGACGGCGTTGCGGGGACTCAGTTCGAACGGCTCTATGGAGCCCCAGGAGGGATCGTCAGAATCCCAATCAATGAGCGAGGAACTGCCTGCAGACGTCTGGCGGATGAAGGCGATGAGCACGCTGCAACGCGTGACGGCGGCAGAACGCCGCTTCGCCGCATCGATCAGGATCAACGAGATCACCATGCTGGCGGCCGCGGACGAGCTGGAGGCTGCGACCAAAGATGCCCGCGTGTGGCTGTCAGGGAACCGGTGCCCGGATCCCAAGCTCGGTGCACACCTCGACTGGATGCTCAGCACGTGCACGGAGGTGGCGCTGACGGCGCAACGTGCCGTGACCGGGCCCTTCGCCAGCACGATCGACGTGATGGAACGTCTGGCTGATCTGCTGACCGTCGTCGAATTCCACTCGCAAACGCTCGACACCTGGTAACCGGTTCCGGGTCATCCGACCCGGAGGCCGTCCCAACCGCGGGCATGATCGGGTCCCGACCAGGAGGACGGTGATGCTCAGCCTCAGGGGGATGGAGAGCGGCGATCTTCCGCTGGTGACCCGCTGGCTGAGCGCTCCGCATGTGGCGAAGTGGTTCCTCGCCGGCTCGTCGGTGCAACGGGAAGTCGAGGACCTGCGGCGCAGCATCTCGGGGGAGCAGGACGTCCATGCCCTGATGGTGGGGGATGGCGATATGCCGATTGGCTGGTGCCAGTGGTACCGGTGCGCGGTTGATCCTCTGTGGGCCGCTGAAATTGGGGCGGCACTCGAGGACGTGGGTATCGACTACGCCATCGGGAGCTCGGACCACATCGGCCGCGGAGTCGGGTCTGAGCTGGTGGGGGCGTTGATCAACCGGGTCCGAGCCGTCTATCCGGGGTGTGCCTTCACCGCGGACCCCGATGCGCGGAACCTCAGGTCACGGAGGGTGCTCGAGAAGAACGGGTTCGAGCTCGTCGCGGTGACCAAAGTCCCCTCCGAGCAAGCGCTCGTTCCGGTGGCCATCTACCGCCTACCTGAGACCCCCTGATCGACGGCCCAACCCCACGGGAGGCCGATGACCAACGCCACGGTGGCGCCGACGGGCGTGGTCAGGGAGCCGTGTCGAGCCCGAGCTCGGTGCGGGCCTCTGCGGTGGTGTTGACGTGGGGAAAGGGACGGTCGGGCACGCTGAGCGAGAGGGCCGAGCAGATCGGTCCCCACCCGTCACCCGGGATCCATTCCACCAGTCGGTCGGGAGGAGCGGTGGCCCTCACGCGGTCGTTGTAGGCCATGTACGCCGCCTTGGCGCTCTCTTCGTCCCGCCATGCCGGCGTGAACGTGGTCAGCATCCCCCGGCCCATGCGCGTCCATCCGTCCTGCGGCGCGTCCGGCGCGAAGTACGCCTCCATCGCGGTGAAGATCGTGCTCGATGCGCTCCGCCACCAGGCATCGGCGTCACGAGACGACAGCAGGATCGGCGCGTCGGGGAACGCCTCGGCCAGCTCGGGCCAGAACGGTGCCGCCGGCCAGTCGACCGTGGCTTGGTAGCCGTCGAAGAACCTCTTCCAGTCAGGCGATCGACCTTCGTAGGCATCTCCCCATCTATCCGGGTCCTCTGGGCGCTCGCGTACTTCGAGCATGTGGTAGCAGGGACCACCGAGGAGATCCTGGAGGGCCAGCTTCAGCGACGTGGTTCCCGTGCGCCCCAGTCCGGCGCCGATGATCCGCAGTCCCATTCCGCTCCTTGATTCCTCCCTGAAATGACGAATGAACCGCTGAGGCTAGGAGACTGTTGCAAGGACCTCGGCTAGGTTCGGGATGCAAGCCCGGGTATGTCCGACTGAAGCGCCGGCGTGAAATGGGTTGAGCCGGCCACCCTGGATGGGCAGAGCCCAAAGGTGAGGTCCCATTTTTGACGACCTGGGCTTGCGCGGCCTGGTCAGACGGTGGTGAGTGTCCACCCGCTGTCATTGGTCAGGCCGAGGTGACCAACCGGCGCAGGTTGAGGGCGGCCCCGATGCGAGGTCCGAGCCGATCGCTCGACGCCGCGGAACGGCTCGCCGATCCGTGGGTGACGAGCCACACGAGGAGCGCTCGACCATGGGGCGCCATGGCGATACTCCTCGAGGGCCCCCATTGACGACGGGCCGCCACGAGCTCGTCGTCATGGGGATGGATAATTGTCTTGAGGCCACACGGTGACGTGGTGCAGCGCTCTCGGAGCGGCAACCCGTGCACTTTGCGCCAAAGGTCGCCTGGTCTTGGGGCGATGGGGACGGTGATGCCGGCTGGACACGTGATCGTGCGCACGTGGTGATCGACGGAGAAATCGTCACGGCAGAACCCACCGGGGACCGCACGTCGCAGCGGAATCGGCTTGATCAGCTGGCGGTGTCCCACGCTCGCAGTTCGGCGCGGGTCTTGCCTGACCCATAGGCCGAGTCGGCCAGGACCTCGAGTCCGTCGGCTCTGTGGCCATCAGATCGAGTGCGGTCTTGGCGTCAGACACGTTGGCCGGGGTGACGATGGCCGAGGTAACGAGTCCGGTCTCGGCTCGACGGCGATGTGGCCTTGTAGCCGTCACGGTACTCAGAGTGTGACTTGTGCATGTGGCGGGTTTCGGGATCGACGACCGAAATGACCCGGTCAGGGGCCACCTTTTGTGCGATGTGCCAGGTGCCGTCTTCTCCTTGTTCGACGTCTTGGCCGGCGACCAGAGCCAGCAGTGCGAGGGCCGAGGTGGCCTCGGCATCTTCGCGCTCGTTCTCGAAGGCGGCGAGCAGGGCCAGGGCATCGGTGACCAGAGCGTCGACCAGAGCGGCCTTGGCCACCGGGTCGTCCCAGCTAATCAGCGGCTTGCCCGCCGAGTCGTAGTCGTGGGCGGAGAGTCGACGCGCATCGCACCGGGGACGGCCCTGCGTACCCGGCGGACAGCGGCGATCAGCTCGGTGACGGTGTCCTGGGTGGCGACGGCATCGTCGAGCAGGGTCGAGTCGAGGGCGCGGCGGGTCTGCACGAGCCGGGCCTGGCGGGAAGTATTGTGACACTCGGGCCTATCGAGGTGCTGCCCCGGTATCGAAGGGTGTCTGCCATGAGGATGTCGGCCTACCTGACGCAGCTCCTCTTCGAGGTGGCAGCCAAGAACCCGAATCAGCCCGAGTTCTTGCAGGCGGTCGGGGAGGTGGTGCAGACCCTGGGCCCGGTGTACGAACAGCGGGCGCACTACCGTCAGGCAAAGGTGCTCGAACGGGTGGTCGAGCCTGAGCGCGTGATCGTGTTCAGGGTCACCTGGACCGACGACGCTGGGGAGATCAGGGTCAATCGGGGATTCCGGGTGCAGACGAGCAGCACCCTGGGTCCGTTCAAGGGGGGATTGCGGTTCCACCCCACGGTCGACGCTGGCCTTCTCAAGTTCCTGGCCTTCGAGCAGACGCTCAAGAATGCACTCACCGGCCTGCCGATGGGTGGTGCCAAGGGGGGCTCGGATTTCGACCCGAAGGGGAGGAGCCACGACGAGGTGCGGCGCTTCTGCCAGTCCTTCATGATCGAGCTCTACCGCCATATCGGCCAGTTCACCGACGTCCCGGCAGGCGACATCGGGGTGGGGGCGAGGGAGATCGGTTTTCTCTTCGGCCAGTACAAGCGGATCACGAACCAATTCACCGGCGCCTTGACCGGAAAGGGTCCGACCTGGGGTGGTTCGCTGGTCCGGCCCGAGGCGACCGGATACGGAGTGGTGTACTTCGCCCAGGAGATGATGGCCACGCGGGGCCTCACCCTGGAGGGCAGACGTTGCCTCATCTCGGGGAGTGGCAACGTGGCGTTGCACACAGCGGCCAAGCTCATTGACGTCGGCGGCATTCCGGTCTCGCTGTCGGACTCCGACGGCTTCGTCGTGGACGACGAGGGAATAGACGCCGAGAAGCTGGCCTGGGCGCGGGAGCTCAAGGAGGTGCGGCGCGGCCGCATCCGTGAGTATGCCGAACGGTTTCCCGGAGCCCGGTACACCCCGGTCGGCCCACCGAAGACGTCCGGCGGCAACCCGCTGTGGTCGGTCCCTGCGGCGTGCGTCTTCCCGGCGGCCACCCAGAACGAGATCGGCTCGGCCGACGCCCGGGCCATGGTCGGCAACGGCGTGGTGCTCGTGGCCGAGGGCTCGAACATGCCCACCCGGCCAGAGGCGGCCCGAATTCTGCGAGAGGCCGGCGTGCTCTACGGTCCGAGCAAGGCGGTGAACGCCGGGGGAGTGGCGGTGTCGGGACTCGAGATGACCCAGGACGCCGAGCATCTTCCCTGGACCGCCGACCAGGTCGACGCGCAACTCCGCTCAATCGTCTCGTCGGTCCACGCCCTGACGCGCTCCACCGCGACGGAGTACGGAGCCCCCGACGACTACGTCCTCGGGGCCAACGTGGCGGGCTTCTGCCGGGTGGCCGACGCCATGATCGATGAGGGCGTCCAATAGGGAGATCGCCGGGCATCCGCGTGCATGTCACATCCACCGGCAATGCTCGACGGCGTGGGCGGATGGGTGTGCCGTGAATTGCTGGGATTCGACCTCGAGACGACCGGGGTCGACCGTTTCGGCGACGTCCCCGTGTCCTACGCGCTCGTGTCGGTCGTGGACGGGGTCGTCGTCCGTAGCTGGGCCGGCCTGATCGACCCTGCCCGTTCGATTCCCGCCGATGCCACCAGGGTGCACGGGATCTCGACGGAGCGGGCCCGCGCCGAGGGGATGCCGCTGACGGCTGGCGTCGCCTTGTTGGTCGATGCGCTTGTTGCCGCGGGGCGCCGGGGGGTGCCGGTGGTGGGCATGCGGTTGGACTACGACCTGACCATCATCGAGACTCAGGCGGCAAGGCTAGGACTGCGCGGGATGGTCGAGCGGGGCTGGTGGGGGCCGGTTCTCGACGTGGCGGTGATCGACCGACAGATCGACGGGGCGCGCTCGGGGCGCAGGACGCTCTCGGATCTGTGCGGTCACTACGGAATCGAGATCGCCCGGGCCCATGACGCCACTGCGGATGCGATCGCGTCGATGGAGGTGCTCTTCGCCCTGGCGATGCGTCACCGGGAGCTGTGGGACGCCGAGGTGGTGGACCTCCACGAGGCACAGATCCGGTGGCACCGGGAATGGTCCGAGGACTACGACGCCTGGCGGTGCTCCGAGGGTCACGATCCTCTCGACCCCCGCGACCACATCTGGCCCCTGGTGCCGGCCATGTTGTCGCCGGCGGCCTGATCCGCGGCGGCCTGCGCCCGCCCCGGGTTCCGGTTTGGGGGGCGTGTCGGGTCGGACGCATTCGGCCGTCCGGGTGCGAGGGCCCGAATTGGGCCGGTGGTAGGGTCTGGGTCCGACGGGGCCGTTGGCGCAGCTGGTAGCGCACTTGCATGACGCGCAAGGGGTCAGAGGTTCGAGTCCTCTACGGCCCACTCAAAACTTCCTGGTCAAGCCACTGACCGTCTCAGATCCTCGCTGTGACACACCTCGATCCGTACGTTTGTCAGCAAATCCGTCAGCAAATGAAATCGAGGGGTCCGAGGTGGGCGGTCGCCGATGCAACAACGAAGGTTCCATCTACCAACGTTCGTCCGACGGACGTTGGCTGGGCGTCGCCATCATTGGGTACACCGCCTGAGGGGCGGACCCATTCGTAAGACCGTCTCCGCAAAGACCCGAGCCGAAGTCGCCCAGAAGCTCAAGCAGCTGCAGCGTCAGCTCGACGACGGCCTGCCTGTCTCCCGACACCACGCTCACGGTCGGCCAGCTCTTCGATCGTTGGTACTCCGACGTTCTGCGCCACCAGGTCGCCCTCAGTGCCGCTGACAACTACAAGAGCGTTGCCGACGCACCACATCGTCCCGACACTCGGGCCGGCGCAGATTGGTGGACCTCACCGCCGGCCGAAGTCGACCGTCTGATCTTTTCGAAGATGGACAGCGGCCTCTCGGTCTCGACGGTCCGACGCATCCGATCGGTGCTCGCTCAGGCGCTCGAACCAAGCGATCCGCTGGGGGAGTGTCAACCGAAACGTGGCCAGCCTCACCCGTAGCCCGAAGGAACATCGGAAGGAGGGACGAACGCTCACTCCCGATCAGGCCGAGCACCTTCTGTCGACGCTCGAGGGCCACCGAAACGAGGCGCTCTACGCACTCATGCTTTCGACAGGACTTCGGCGTGGGGAAGCTCTCGGACTCCGCTGGGAGGACGTCGACCTCACCCAAGGGATTCTCCTCGTGCGTCGGCAGCTGAAGCGCGCAGGGTGGATCCCTTGTCGTCTCGGACACGAAGACCAGCCGTAGCCGTCGCTCCGTCAATCTTCCCGACGCCGCTCGTGGTGATGCTTCGTTCCCACAAGGCGCAGCAAGCCGGCGAACGTCGTCGGATCGGCCGAGCGTGGCAGGACTCCGGCTATGTATTCACCACGTCCATCGGAACACCGATCGATCCTCGCAACTTCTACCGAGAATTCAGATCGACCTGCCAGAAGGCCGGCTTGGGGGATTGGCATCCCCACGAACTACGGCATTCAGCCGCAAGCCTCATGCTGGCACAGGGCGTCAAGATCCAAGTCGTGAGCGAGGTACTCGGACATTCCTCGATCCGGATGACCGCCGACGTGTACGGCCACATCCTCGCCCCCGACCGCCAGAGTGCCGCAGACGCTATGAGCACCGCCCTCTGGAGCTGAGCCCGTCGGTCCCGGCCGTGCGGTACGTGGGGTGCGCCGGCGGGCGGCCGTGTCTTACGCCACGAGTCCGTCCGCCGGCACCGCCCTCCGTTCCCACCAGACCGGGGCTGGCGGGTGCCCGCTACCAGAAGTGCCAGTTCCCGCAGCGACAATCGCAGCGAGGGTCAACACACAGAGACTCGTCACTGACGATCCCACGGAATTCCACCGGCACCACACCTACCAAAGGGATCTGCTCTGCACCGCCCCCACGTCCCCGGGTCCTGCGTCGTTCCCTAATCGTTCGGCTCCGCTTACCCATGACCAACAGCGTTCCCGTTGTGACCGAATCCCCCGTGCTCGGCGACCAGTTCCGACACGAAATCTGAGAGACGTTCTCGCACCACGAGTCGTTTGCGACCGAGCTTCACGCTGACGATCCGGCCACTCATGACGAGCCCGTAGGCTCTCGTCCTTCCGAGCCCGAGAAGCCGAGCGGCCTCCTCGACGGAGATGAGCAGTGGGGGATCGATCGATAGCCTCGCTCCTCCCTGAGTAGTGGCGGGTGGCCTCATGGCAGGCGGTATTGACGAACTTTGTCGGCAATCCGACTCTCAAACCGAACGCCACTGCGTGATTCATGGGATCGCACGAGCTCCCCGACGAGTGGCAGCACCTCCTCGAGATCTTGTGCGCTGGTCAAGGCGGCCGTGCTCGACAAGTAGCCGACCAAAGCAGGCAATAGCTTCTCGAGTTCTCCGCTTCGCTTGCCGGCATAGATGCGGTCGACCCCGTAAGAGTTGTCGGCAAGGCTTGCTCGGCGAACTGCTTCCCACTCGGCTGCAATCGGCCATCTCGACCTTGTCCGATCTTCTGTCGACACTCGGAATGACAACCACTCGGAGGTGAGATTGAGCCACATGTCACCTGCAGCAGCTAACACCCGCTCGGGGGTGTCGAGTCCGTACTGCCGCAACGCTCCACGGAGGATTTCGAATTCCACCCGCAGAACAGGTCGGTTCCGGTCATACCGATCCCCCCACACCTGCGGCCAGTACCCAGCACCGCTCCGGCTGGCTTCCGCTGACTTGTCGTAAATGCGGCACGTCACTGTCCCTGACGTTCGCCGCCCGAACTGCAAGCCAGTCAGCACATCAGCCTCCTCGTAGGTGATCACAAGATCCGACCGCTTAACGAACCGGTGCCGCTCGTTTCCGGACAGCGTCCATCCTTGGAAGTCGGCGAACAAATCGATGCGACTCACCGAAAATTCGATGGGACCGCACTCCGATTCGCAGCAGGGTACGGAACCAAGCCACCGCCTCCGCCGCTCCCAGCCCGTGCAAGAACTCAGCACGAGGTTAGACTCTGACCGCAGGAAAGCTGTCGCTGTTGGTCAGCCCGATCTGTCCGAAGGGATCCATGAGGCAATAGCGGTACTGCCCGAACCCTCGGGAGCGATCTCCATTGTTCGACCGCCGAAAAAGAAGGGCACCGGGGACCGTGCTTCCTGGGCCACTTGACGTCTCGACTCAAGCAGAGAAAGCAGTTTCCCGGGCAGTTTCAACTCGCCCGAGAGGTACAGCGCATCCACACCGGACGCCAGTTCCACGATAGAGCCGGTCTGGGGACTCTCTGGTGGGACAGATTTCTTCTGAGACACGTGCCGATACTCCTTCCGAGCGGACGATCTATCGGTCCGCTTCTTGGAGTCGACCTGGCAGCACACGTCGGGCAACCCAAGAAAGCGGGGGGTTGCCCGGTATCCATCTCCCGGGGTCAGGATTACTGGACCAATCGGCCCTCAGAATGCGCCTTCACCTACTCACCAGCTCCTGCTGTGGGATCAGACACGAAGTCTGAGTGGCGCAATGCGCACTTAATCACACACCTGTGGTTTCGTCAAGGGGCATGTAACCTGGACCGATGCAGTTTGCGGGTGCTGTGATACAGGTAACGCACCCGCTAGCTTGTCCGTTGTGACACCACCAGCACGGAAGCGCCGATCCCCGGCGGCTGCTCAACAGGCTCGGGACCTCCAGGAACTCGAGGACCTCATCCTGGGCGATGAGGATCAAATCGAGGAGTCCGCCGAAGCCTTCCCAGCATCTGAACCAATCACGTACTTCGGATCGGACTTCGATGTGCATGGACTAGTCAGACGATTGAACGACGGGGATGTCGTTGTTCCAAATATCTTCCCACCGGACGACACTGTGATCGACCTCGAGGGCTTCCAAAGAGGATTCGTGTGGCGGAAGTACCAGATGGACAGGTTTATCGAGTCGTTGTTGCTCGGCTATCCCGTTCCTGGCATATTTCTGGTCCAACAATCCGACCGCAAGCTGCTGGTCCTCGATGGTCAGCAGCGACTTCGGACCCTTCAGCGCTTCTATGACGGAAAGCTTGAGAACGGTTCAGCGTTCCGCCTAGAAAACGTCGGGACTGCCTTCAAGGGCCTTTCGTACGACGATCTCGCAGACGAGGATCGGCGGGCGCTCGATAACAACCGTCTTCATGCAACAGTCGTCCGATACAACCCAGAAGAACACGGCGACGAAGCCGTCTATCAGTTATTCGAACGTCTGAATACGGGTGGCACGAATCTGTATCCTCAAGAGATAAGGGTTGCTCTGTACCCGGGAAGATTGGTGGATTTCATCAGGGAACTGAATACCGATCCCAACTGGAGGCTCTTATATGGCAATAAGTCAGGACGACTTAAGGATCAAGAGCTGGTCCTAAGGTTTCTTTCCCTATACGTTTCTGCGGATACGTATAAGCGGCCCCTGAAAGCATTTCTGAATTCGTTCCTCAAGGACCACCGAAACTTGAACGGCTTGAACCGTCGGTCCCTCAAGGAACGCTTTGAGAAGACGTGCGCTGCGTTAGCTCGCGGACCTGGCCCTCGAGCATTCCGCTCGCAAAGGCAAGTCAATGCCGCCTTGGTTGATTCTGTTCTTATCGGCATCGCCAGAAGACTCGAGAACGGGCCAATTGATGACCCAGAGCGGATCACTTCCAAACTCGACGAGCTTCTCGCCGACGACGATTTCCAATCCGCGATCGCTCGTGCGACTGCCGACGAAGTTCGAGTCGGACAAAGATTGCGTTTAGCAACAGAGGCATTCGCCGACGTGTAATGACGCCTAAGCAGAGCTCGTACAACCCGACCGGCCGCACCGAGATTGCGCGGCTAAATCGAGAGCTAGATGACCTAGTACTCCGGATCGATGTCTCTGATCCCGCCGATGAAAGAACCGGGGACTTAAATCGCTATCTGAGTGTTCGAATCTCGGGTTTCCTTGAACAGAGCATCGTGTCGTTAGCTCGCTCAGCGTGTGAGAGCGGAAGTTGGGGAGTGGCGACCGCTTTCGCTCATTCCTGGCTCGAGAGAGCACCGAATCCCTCGGCTCGAGAGCTCTTAAGGATGCTTGGACGATTTTCACGAGCATGGGAAGAGGATCTCCGACAGTATCTGGCCGATGAGGACCGTTATGCACGCCTTAACGCTCTAGTGGGAATCCGCAATGACATCGCCCACGGCAAGAATCAGGGCGTTTCGACGAGCCAAGCACTCAGCTATTACGAGCTGGCCAACGACATAGTCCGCTGGTTCTCCGACCGCCTCGAGCCCACCACCTGACTTGCTGAAATCTCAGCGTTCCGCCCGTCGAGCAGTGACGCCGTTAGGCACTAAGCCAGGGGGACAGCCTCCAGTCGGGGTTTGTGGGCCTCCCCCCTCCGACGGGAACCCCCACCGGCCCACATGAGGCCGGTGGGGCCGGCCTCGATCCCATTGTGGTGTGCCGAACTGACCGGGTTGTCAAGGCTTCCTCTCCGAGCGGCCTCCGGCCGGCCTTGACAACCCTCCTCGGTCCGCAGGGCCCAAAATGTCAGCAGTTCCGTCAGCAACGCCGAGGATTAGCGCTGAACCCACCCGAACGATCTGGAACTAAAAGACCAGGTGAACGGCTTGTCCCGGACAGTAGCGTACTCACCTGACCCGTCAATTTCGGCATGACGCGCAAGGGGTCAGAGGTTCGAGTCCTCTACGGCCCACCACCCCCGAAAGAGAAGGCAAGGGGACCCGGCGTGAACGGGACGAAACCCCTGGGCGGCGAGGCGGGTCGCGGAGGCACGGCCCACCGGAGACGGGGCTCACTTGGGCAGGCACTTCGAGGGCGACCCCGCCAGGACTTCTCGAGGCTACGGATGAACCGCAGGATCTGCGTCAAGCCTCAAGCCGGCACTTCAGGGCCATGTGACAGCGCGGCTCGCTGCGGCGCGAGAGAGCGTCTTCGCGGAACGCTTCGGCAGCGACACCGTGCGTGCGGGGACGGTGGGGCGTTCGATCCCGGTGAGGGGTGCTCTCGACCGGAGCGAAACCATTACGCCCTGCAGGCTACGGAGTCCGGGGCAAGTGTCGCACTGAAGCAGTATGGATAGAACGGAAGGGCCGACAGCGAGCACACCGCGGAGGTGCAGGCTGATGGATGTCCTGTTTTTGACAAGCCTCGCCCCGATCGTGCGAGACCCTGACGCTTCTCGGTCTTTCTACGCGGAGGCCTTGGGACTGGGCTTTGAGGGCGAAGAAGGCGACTACCTGTTCACCCACGACCTTGAAGGGACGAAACACTTCGGACTCTGGCCCCTTTCTGATGCGGCGAATGCCTGCTTCACCGAATGGCCTGCCGAGGTCCCCGTCCCCCAGGCGAGCATCGAGTTCGAGGTCGCTGACGTGGCCGCTTCTGCATCTGAGCTCACAGCGAAGGGCTATCACCTCATCCACGGTGCTCGCACGGAGCTGTGGGGTCAGATCACCGCTCGGCTGTTGAGCCCAGAAGGCCTGCTCGTGGCCGTTTGCTCCACCCCGGCGCTTCAGGACCCGTAGAACCTTTCCTCTTGTCAAGGGGTGCAGCACTTCGGTGGAAGGGCGCTTGACCCGTCGAGGCTCACCTGAGCGCGCGCACGAACCTCTCCTTCGACTCCTGCCACCACCGGAGTCGGCGCTCGTAGCGTTCCATCCCACCCATCTCGTCGAGCATCCGAATGAAGTTGGGGTCGCCAGCTTCAACCCGTCGCCGGACGAACGACCCTCCGCTCTCCATCGTCTGGTCGAGGAGTTCGACCAGGGTGTGGCGACCCTTGGCGTCGAGCCCATAGGTGTCAGCGACGAGCCGAAGGCGGGCGGGACGATCCTGGTCCTTGAATCCCTGTCGGGTGGCGTTGAGATCGTCGTCGATGGGCACGCACATCCGGGCGAAGGCCGCGAGGTCGAAAAGCGGTCGTCCTGGCGCGGCGAAGTCGAAGTCCAAGAGTGCGACGGCTTCCCCATCTCGGAAGACGATGTTCTCAAGACACACGTCGTTGTGGCAGATCATCCTCCCGCCGCACGGATCAGCCAGTTCATTGCTCCACTTCGCCGGGATGACGGGCAGTCGGGACGAGACCTGGTGGAAGGACCTCATCAGGGCAGCGATCGAGGCGAGTGCGTGGTCAGTCTGCACCCAAGCCCGGAAGGGCGGCACTGCAACGTCGCCTTCGATGAAGAGCAACCGCTCCCTTCCATCGGCTTGGATCTCCACTGGCAGCGAAGCTCCTTCGAATCCGGCGGACCTGAGTTCACGCAGGAAGGCGTGCACGGCCGCGGAGTTGGGGTTCGAGGGTCGAAGGACGAACTCGCCCCTTCGGACGACACTTCCGGCATTTGCCACTCCACCCAGCAGGATCTCGTCCACGGAACCAGTTTCTCAAGGACTGCCCCAGACCGCCGGTTATACATGTGATCCACCTCCTGGGATAGGCATCCGGGGGAACCTCCTCGGGTGCAAGCCCGACCAGGAGGTGTGCGGTGAAGTGGAGTCCGTCGTTCGAGTGTCACGTCCGTCCCGACGGTGAACACGCCTATCGGATCGGCCACCACCTGATCGACGAGTTCTTGGAGTTCGTCGTCGGCCGGGCCCGTCCGAACACGGTTCGGGCCTATGCCCACGACCTGAGCATCTTCTTCAGCGTGGTGCAGAAGGACCCGCTCGAGGTGCGCCCCAAGGACGTGATGGCCTTTGTCACCGCCCAGCGACGCCCCAAGCCCGGGGCCGAGAACGTGGTGCGCATCGCCGATGGCTCCGCGGGACTCTCCGCCGCGACGATCAAGCGCCGTCTGGCCGCGGTCTCGAGCTTCTATGGCTACCTGATCACCCGCGACGACGTCGAGGTGTCGGCCAACCCGGTGCCCCGAGGCATCGCGACGCGTCAGAGCCGGGGGCGCAACGGTCGGGGCCTGCCACTGGTGCGCGGGGTGCGCCGCTTGCCTCGGATCCTCGACCCCGACGAGGTCGACGCGCTCATGGGGGCGCTGCGCACCGAGCGCGACCGGGCCATGACCCAGGCCATGGTGCTCGGGGGTCTGCGGCGCTGCGAGGTCCTCGGCCTTCGCTTGGGCGACCTGCGCCTCGGCGAGTGGCGGGTGCTGATTAGAGAGGGCAAGGGCGGCCACGAACGATTGGTGCCGGTGTCAGCGACCTTCTTCTCCACCGTGGCTCGCTACATGGACCACGAACGTCCCGAGACGACGAGCGACGCGCTCTTCGTCGCGCTCAAAGGGGCGCGGCGCGGCCAGCCGCTCTCGATGCCGGGCCTGCAGCAGATCATCCGGGACGCCCGGCTGCGCGCTGAACTCAGCCACGGCACCTGCCACGAGCTGCGCCACACCTGCTTCACCCGCCTGCGCGAAGCCGGCATGGCCATCGAGGCCATCCAGGCCCAGGCCGGACACCGCTCCATCAGCTCCACGCGGATCTATCTGCACCTGGACATGGAGTGGCTGGCCGGGGAGTACCGACGGGCCTCAGAAGTCATCGAGGCCCAGGCGCTCGTCGGGGTGGCCCAATGAACGCGCTTGCCCGAGAGCTCCGTCCCGAGCCACACCGAGTCGGCGGGACACCCGAGGTGACGTGGGCCGAGATCGCCGCCCGAGCCCCGGTCATGGTGGCCACCATGGCCTCCTACCTGGATCAACTCGAAGTCTCGGCCCGACCGGGCACCGTGGCGGCGGCCGAGCTGACGCTGCGCTTCTTCGCCCATCGGGTGAGCGAGTTCGATCCGAACTGCGTCTCGGTGGCACGCATCGGCCGTCCCCACATCGAGGACTTCAAGTCCTGGCTGGCCGCACGTCGGGGCCGGACCGGCAAGCCCTTGGCCACCATGACCATCCGACATCGGCTCAGCACGGTGCGCACCTTCTTCGAGCGCATCATGGAGTGGGACTACGACGACGCCCCGGCTCGTCTGTTCGTCTACATGAGCGACTTCCCGGCTCTCGACGAGCCGCTGCCCAGGTTCTTGGACGACCCGACGGCGGCCAAGTTCATGGCCGCCTTGGCAGTCGACCCCAACCTGCGCCGCCGTCTCATGGTCGAGCTGTTGGCCCGCACTGGCATGCGCGTGGGCGAGCTCTCCGGACTCGAAGACGACGCCATGATCCGCAAGGGGGAGGGTCACCGCCTCCGCATCCCGATTGGCAAGCTGCACAACGACCGCTACGTGCCGCTGCTGCCCATGCTGGTCGATCTCATTACCGAGTACCGGGCCGTGCGCGGACGCTCGCGCTCGGGGCACCTCCTCGAGCGTGACGACGGCCGGCCTTTCGATCGGCGCACGGTCCATCGCTACGTGGCGACGGTCGCCAAACGGGCCGGGGTCGGCCATGTCCATCCCCACCAGCTGCGCCACACCCTCGCCACCCAATCCATCAACGCGGGCATGAGCCTCGAGGCGATCGCCGCCTTGCTCGGACACCGCTCCATGGACATGACACTGACCTACGCCCGCATCTCGGACCAGACGGTCGCCGACGCGTACTTCAAGGTGACCGAAGCGGTCGAGGCCCAGTACTACGGACTCTCTGGCGCCGTCCCTTCTCGTCGGGCTGCCAGCACGAGCGCGCCGCCGGTCAACGATCACCGTCGTCTGCTCGCCAACGGTCACTGCACGAGGCCGGCTCTGCTCGACTGCGCCTTCGAGAGCGTCTGTGAGCGCTGCGGGTTCTTCGAGACGGGTCCGCAGTTCCTCGCCATCTTGAAGCGCCAGCGCAAGCACGCCGGCGAGCGCGGTCAGAGCGACCGGACTGACCTCTTCGAGGGCCTCATCGAAGGAGTCGCCGACGCCCAGTGAGTGTGCTTCCATAGGACACAGCCCAGGACCTACGGATCACATGTATAACGCCGGGACGGGGACGCGGCCACCGAGTCCCGGCTGTTCTCTGCTCTCCAAAAGGGATCTCGGCGCGAGGCAACTGTCGCGGATCGAGATCCTCTGCCTCATCCCTCCACTCCTGCAATAGCCACTCCAGGACTTGCTACGAACAATCTTCCGTCGGGCGCGGACCCCCGAGAGCCGCGACGCACTCGAGTTCAGCGACTTTCGCGACCAGGTGGCTCAGGGTGTCCCTCGGGAATCGAAGAACGCTCGAGAGGTGACTGCATGGCGCGACGATGAGATCGCAGTTCGAACCGAGACTCTAGGTTGGAATGGCGAGTTACCAGCCGGTCGCAGCGATGATCGAGCCGTTGAGGCTCATGCTGGTCATCGACCCATCATTGGGGGCGTCACCGAAGCTGTCGACGGCTCCCGCTGCGGACGCTACCCAGTACCCGCCGCTGTCGGCGGTTGCGATGATGGCGGTGGCTGGATTGAATCCACCGAACTGTCCCGCCGGACTTCCGAAATACCCGGCATCGCCGAACCTGGAGATCGCTCCGTTCGCAAAGAGAACCCAGTATCCCTGGCCGTCGGGCGTGCGGACAGCAGAAGTGACGGGAACGCTCTGCGACCCCGGCCCGCCGGTAATTGACTGCATCACCGAACCCATACACATAACCCAAGGACGTGATCAGCCAGTACCCGTTGCCTGATGCATCGGGCATGACGGCAACTGCAGCTCCCACACACCCTCCGATTCCAGGGCAGCTGCCCGCGAACCTGGCATCGCCAAAGGCGAACACGCCGCCGTCAGATGCCACCATGAAGTAGCCGTGCCCGTCAGCGGATGAAACCATCCCGACGATCGGAGCGGCCAGAGAGTTCGCGAGGCCCGACCCCGCTGGATGCAATCCCAAGCCGGGAAGGGATCCGTAGAAGCCCGAGTCGCCAAAGGCGAAGATGCCGCCGTCAGACGCGTCAAGCCAGTAGCCCTCGCGGTCGGTGGTCGGCACCATTCCGACCACGGGACGCTGAAGATGCAGCGACCCTGTCGAGCCATAGAACTGGGCTGAGCCGAACGAGAAGATTCCGCCATCGGAACCCACCAGCCAGTATCCGTGGACACCCACGGTTGGCTGCGTGGTCGTGGTTGTGCTCGCAATTGTGGTGGTGCTTGTGGTGGTCGTTGTGGGAGGAGGCGGAGTACCAGAACCGTTGGTGAACGCGAAGACCGCCCCTTCACTTGAGTCATAGCCGGGGTTGCCAATCAGGGCGGTCGACCCATCAGACGAAAGACCCGCCGTGCCTCCAAAGGCCGAGACGCCCGACGCGGTCCCGTCCGTCAAGACTGCTATAGGTAAGTTCGCGTCAGCCCATAAGTTTGCGCTCGGTGCCAGATATATCGCGGCGAATCCGGCCGAATAATTGGCTCCCTCCGCTCCGACAAGGACGGTGGTCCCGTCAGACGAGACTGCAACCGACGAGCCGAAGATGACACCAGATGCGGTCGTATCCGACAAAGTGGCATTCGGACTCGAGGAGTCAATCCACTGGCCCTCACTCGACGAATGAAACACGCAGACCGACGGCAATGGAAACTGAGACAGCGATCCGATGACCGCTGTGCCGCCGTCTAACGACAACGCCACGGTGGCGCCAAAGCTTCCCGGACCGTCAGGTGCCGTCAACGTTGCGGTGGGTGATCCAGTGCTCGCCCAAGTGCTCTCACTAGCGGTGTGGTAGATGTGGGCTGCCTGCATGGCGCCATCGCCGATCAAGACGGTGGTTCCGTCGCCCGAGAGCGAGATTGACTGGCCGAAGCTTCCATTGGCAGTCTCTGCGGAGTTTGTCAGCGTTGCGCCTGGAGTCGATGAACTCACCCAGGAATTGGCACTCGCGACGTGGAACACGTCGATCGCACCAAGATGCGAGTTTGCTCCGAGGGCACCGACAAACGCTGTCGTCCCATCTGAAGAAAGCGCCAACGCGGTGCCGAACGAGTCGCTGACAGCCCCGAGAGCATTCGTGAGCGTCGCTGTCGCTTCTTTGGTCCCCGTCCAATTGCCTTCCGAGCTCACGTGGTACACATACACCGCTCCTCCACCACCCCCTCCGGCGGTGTCTCCGACCAGTACGGTCTTGCCGTCCCCGGAGATGGCGACATTGGAGCCAAACCCATTCGGGGCCGTGCCGACGGGATTCGAAAGCGTCGCCACGACTGTCGCGCTCGACCACGAATTCTCCGATGATGCCCGAACGACGTACGCTGTTCCTGGGCCTACCGTCAAGGAATAAGGGCCTCCGACCACCGCCGTCGTTCCATCGGCCGACATGGCAAGATGGTCACCGAAGAATTGACCGGATCCTGCGTTGGACGCGGTGATCGTTGCCACTGGCGTGGATGTCGAAGTCCAGGTCGAACCAGACGCAGACGTGACGACGGGAATGGCGACCAAGACAGCTGCCACCAGAACACCGGCACTTGCGATGATGGTCCCTCGTATATGCGTACCCGCCAGTGCCCGCCGACTCGTCTTCATTCCACCCGCCTAGGATCGCCAATTGAAGCTACCGCTCACCCCACGTCGCCTTGGTGAGGTTCTTCCAGCGTCAAGAATATATCTAGGTTGGTCTTTGTGCCCAAACGTCCGATCTCTCCAGAGTCAGGACTTCGGGCTTGACCGTTCACGCGCCGCTGGTAATGCCGCCGCGGGTTCCGCATTCGTTCTTCAACCGTACTGGTGTGATTACGTTCCTCGTCGTAGAGTCGCCATGGGCATCTGAAGGCCGGCCGTCGTAGAATGTCCCCGTTCGCCGGCCGGTAGGGGGCAGTCCCAACATGCCCGCCCCCGCCCCGCCTTCCCGTGGGCTCCGTCTTCCGGTGGGCCGTGCCGCCGCGCCCCGCCGCGCCACGCAGGGTTCGTCCTGTTCTCTGCGGGGGAGCGCCTTCTCCACCACCCCGAAATGGGAAATCACGCCTGCCGGAAGGACGACATGCGAGGTGAGGCTTCGAATGGTCGCCTATCCGCGCAGCTTGCTGGTGGCCCGAGTCAGGACTCGCCCGGCCACCGTGCGCAGCCCGGATGCATAGAGCACGGCTTGACCCATCGGCTCTTTGCCGAGCCAGAATGGCACCTCGCCCTGTGGGACCGTGACGGCCAGTCCTGGGCGAGTGAGCATGTCCGAAAGGAGCACGACGTACGCGTTTCTGCGTATTCCGTGGTGCGTGCGCCATGGCTTCGGCGCTCCTGCCGAATGCAGAGCGATACACGACTTCCCTCGAAACGTACACGTCAGCTTGGACCGGTCGACAAGCGTCACGGTGTCGCGCAATTTTGCAAGCTCGGCTGCCGCCGGGAATCGGTCGATGTCCTCGCAGTAGACCGTACCGGCCGGATACTCGCTCATGAGAATTGCGTTGAGCGCGTCTTGATCAGCTTGGGAAGTTGGGCCTTCCGCCCCTTCTGCAACGGTCGGCTGGTCGGCAATGAGCTGACATCTTGCCCACCATTTGGCGATTAGGTCCGGCAGCTGGGCGGGAGAAAATACCACTACCCCCGCGCAAATATACGTCTCACTTCGCGGAGGCGAGGTGAGACCGAAGATGCCCTGCCAATCGGCAAACCAGCGGTCCGACTCAGGATCCGGGAAGGCTGCGAGTTGCCCAGCGACAGCCCGATTGATCAGATCGTCGAGAGGAGCAGTGACCACAACATCCGAGTCGATCACGACGAAGACATCGCCTCTCGCGAACTCCCGCATCCTCGGTGCGACGAGTTTGTAGTAGGTGGGATTCGCTGCATCGCGTGCCTCATTGGAAAACTCCGCAATGGTGCACGTCGCAGCAAGAGCCTGCCGTTGCACCGGAGTGAATCCAGCATCGAGTACAACGATTTCCTCAGAATGCCCCACAATTCGAAGAGAATTCACTAATCCCACGACGCCCGGAAAATATCGCGCATCTCCGACCGTGAAGAAGATCGTGGTCGGCACACCCAAAATCCTATCGCAACGCTATTGACCTGGTCCCTTGAAGGGAGCGAGTGCTCCCGCACGGTCGATATCGATGCGTCCCTGCGTGCCTAGGCTACGGACGCCCGCTACTGGTGCTGGTCCGCGAGGACTACAAGCGACGAGTTCGCCGGGCCCGCCGAAGTGGTGAGGTGCGCCCCCCCTGTTGACCGAAGGCTCAGACCGATGACTCGTCAATGGCTGCCGCCGCCGATGGCATTCGTCGATTTGGACCGAACGGCCCGCAGTCGATCGAGGGTCTCACGGATGGCGAATTTGACCTTCAGCGCATTGCTCAACCCGATGGACATTGCCAAGACGTGAGCGGACACGCGCGATCCGGGGAGCGCTGACCTCACGTGAAGGTCGTGTATCCAGGACAACACCTCCTCGAATTCGGCGGGGTCGCCGTCCCTGAGCACCCTCAGTGGGCGGGCATAATCGATCGCGATGGCACGCCGTACTCCATAGGGCAGGCGTTCAGGTCGAGTGCTTCGGACGAACAACTCAGCGTTCCTGACCGCGTGCACCAAATACCTTCTGGCATTGACATCCTCGTCTGACCGATGCCACAAGGAATCACTCACTTCGCGATAGAAGAAGAGAGGTTCGGAGGACGCCACCGACTGGAACGTGAATCCCGCCATTGCGATTCGCAGCATCAGATCGAGGTCCTCGCCAAGCGTCATTTTGGCGGAGAATCCTCCGACGACTTCCAACGCCCGGCGCCGTATGAGCGTGGGTCCGACGCGACCGAATTCCCGATCGAGCAGCACCCCAACAAGGGGATCGTCATCGAGGTCAGCGTGAATGACCGGGCCATATGGGCACCATCGGCCCTTCTCCAGGCCGATGCGCCTCCATGGGGAGTAGAGCACAGCGACTTCGTCGGAGACGGATTGGGTCCGGTCATATTGAAGCTGAATCTTTCGTGGAGCAAGGAGATCATCTGCATCGAGGAATTGGATCCATTCCCCCGAGGCCGATTGCCAGCCGAGATTCCGAGCAGCAGATGGCCCGACGTTCTCCTCCGTGGTGATCACTTTCCCCGCCATGTCGAAGCGATCAAGAAACGCGGACGCGACGCGAGCGGAATCGTCCTGCGACCGATCGTCAATGAGAACTACTTCGATGACTTCACGTTGGTCTCGCACGCTCGCAAGCGTCTCTTCAATCCATGCCTTGGCGTTGAAGAGTGGAATAACCACGCTGACGTTCATTGCGGCCATCAGATCCGTCCGGCGCCTGCATGCGATCCAGCGAAAAGGTCGCGATCCACGAAGGAGATGGGCACGTGTTCAGGCTATAGCAGGTGAAATTTGTGTCGCCATCTGCGTCGCTCAGCTCGCCGCCTCAGTGTTCGGTGAACTTCGACAACAGCCTCAGAGATCCCCCAGCGCTGCTCTCACTTGCCAGTCGTTCACCCCGCGCCCGCCTGGCGTGATCGACGAGGTGGCGTTGAGTCTCGGTGAGGACCCAAAGCCGCGATACGCGCTGGCTTCCACGGGCGACGCCCAAGCCGATCGGCAGGCTTGCGATTGTGGGAAAGTGGTTCTCGTCGTGTCCCCCAAGGCCCCACCGGGACAGAGGCTTCTCGATCCCTCCGTGAGGTGATGACCTTCGGCCGTCTCGCTCTTCCTGACGGGAAGGGGTGGTGCACATGGTGGGTGGGGAGAGAAGCGACGCAGCAAATTCCACCCGGCGCCCGGGGGAGGTGCTTCTTCTCACTCTCGCGTCGGGGAGCCGGCGGCCTTGATCGGACCTAACAGACCCCTCGCCACAAGGCGCTCGTCGTCCTCCAGCAGGGCGTCGGCGAGATCCTTCACCATGGCGATCACCTCCGGGTGCTCCTCCGGATTCCAGCCCTCCAACAGATCCGTCAGGCTCCGGCGTTGCGCCTCGGTGACCAGTGTGAGCGCATCGACCCCTCCGGCGGTCAAGAGAAACTCGTTCTGTCCGTCGGGTCGCGGCTGTTCCTGGACCAGGCCGGTCGTCTTGAGGCTCCGCATTCCGGACTCGATCAGCTCCGGGTCGACCTTCACGCGCTGCGCCAATTCGGACGTCGTCGAAGCTGGATGGTCGGACAGGCGACAGAGCAGCCACACCGCGCGTGGAGAAAGGTCGAGACCAGCCATCTGTGCGAGCGAGCGGTAGATCTGGCCCCGGTTCTCTCGTGCCGATGCACGCCTGAGCGCCCGCTCGATCTCCTCGAGCGAGGTTCGCTGTTCGACCACGGCCGTCGTGTCACCAGCATCGGCCGTCTGCACGGTCTTGCGCAGCGGGACTTCGGGCAGTCGGAGACTCAGTAGGAAGGCCAGAAACGAGATGGGCACCGCCACGAGGAAGACCACGTGCATGGCATGCGTGAGTGCATCCGTGTACTTGGCGTAGAAGGCGATCCCCGCGGCGGTCGACTTGAGCTTGCTCAAGACAGCGGGGTTGAACGTCTCGGGGTTGAACGCCTGCAGCAGCCCCCGGGGGACCTTGGCCAACGTCGGTGCGAAGGCGCGGGTGAACCCGATGGTGAAGATCGCGCCGAACACTGCCGCCCCGAAGGAGGATCCGATGGAGCGGAAGAACCAGGCGTTGCTGGTGGCCACCCCCAGATCCCGATACGGGACGGCGTTCTGGACGGCCACGACGAGCACCTGCATGGAAAGTCCGACGCCTACTCCGAACATAAGCATGAACAGGGCGAATACCCAGCCGTTCGTCGACTGATTGACGAGCGACAGCAGGTACGAGCCCACGACCATCAGGAGTGTGCCAACGATGGGGAAGACCCTGTATCGGCCCCAGCGGGTCATGAGCTGGCCGGCGACGACCGATGCACCCATCAACCCGAGCAGGAGCGGGAGAAGGCGCAATCCGGATCCGGTCGGGCTCACGCCCTTCACGTTCTGCATGAACAGCGGCAGGAAGGTCAAGAAGCCATACAGGGCGAAGGCCATGACGAAACCCACCGAGCAGGCAACCGAGAACGTACGAATACCGAAGAGCTGGAGCGAGATCACGGGTTCGGCTGCGCGATGCTCGACCCATACGAAGACGATGGCCAGGACGACACCCAACGCAGCGATCACGATGCTCGGCCTCGAGACCCAGGGCCACGAGATCCCCCCCAGGCTGGCGACGAGGATCAGGGCAGTGGCTGAGCCGGCCAGCAGCGCTGTTCCTGCGTAGTCGATGGTGTGGTGGACCACTCGGAGCCTCTGGGGAAGTGCCACACCCGTGACGAAGAGAGCCAGGACGCCGAGAGGCAAGTTGATATAGAAAACCCACCGCCACGACAAGTAGGTCACGCAGAGGCCACCCACCAGTGGCCCGATGACCGTGGCCGCGGCGAACGCACTACCGAACACGCCGACGTAGCGACCTCGTTCGCGCGGCGAGAACAGGTCGCCCACGATGGTCTGCGAACCGATGATGAGTCCACCACCCCCGAGGCCCTGCACGGCGCGGAACACGATCAGCTCCGTCATGGTCTGGCTCGTTCCGGCCAGCACCGAACCGACGAGGAAGATGACGATGGCGGCCTGGAAGAACATCTTGCGCCCGAACTGGTCGCCCAACTTCCCCCACAGAGGGGTCGAGACCGTCGAAGTGAGCAAGTACGCGGTCACGACCCAGGCCAGGTGCGATCCGCCGTGCAGGTCGCCGACGATCGTCGGTAGCGCGGTCGCCACAATCGTCTGATCCAGGGCTCCCAAGAGCATGGCGAGGAGCAATGCTCCGATGATCAACCACAAGCGACGCCTGCTCAGGTTGGCCCCGGCGGGCGACGTGATGGCGACGCTCACACCCACCTCCGGTCTGAACCCACTGTGGGATCACAGTACGAACGTCCTGCACGGAATGCAACAACGCCCACGGTCTTGTTGTTGCCGTCCTCGCTGTCAGCGGCACACCCGAGGCGTTTCAAGTACAGACGTTCGGCCTCGTTAGGGTGCGCCCTTTGGGGTACCTGCGACCAACCGGACCGAGACCTCGTAGAGCAGGTGTTTGGCCAGGCCAGGAATATCGTCAAGAAGTCGGTCGAAGTCAGGATGAGTCAGATCCAGAATGTGCAGCTCAGTCTCGGCCACCACCGTAGCGCTCCGAGGGTGACCCGAAAGGACGGCGAGTTCCCCGACGACGTCGCCGGCGGTAAGCGTTGCCACCCGCTCTCCATCGCGTGTCACGGAGACGGTCCCATCAAGGATTATGAACATTTCAAATCCAACGTCACCCTGACGAACAAGAACTTCCCCGGCAGGGAAGTTCAGTTCGGTAGCCACCTGGACGATTTCCTGAAGCTGTCGCTTGGTGCAGTTCGAGAACAGAGGAACAGATGCAAGCTGTTCCAGGTATTTGTCACGAGCCATCGAAAGTCTTCCCTTCTGCCGCGCCCTGGTACTCAGATGGAGCCCACCTTGATCGAGCAGACTCCCGATGACCGTACTCGGGTTGTGCCACGTCTGCTCAGGGTGTCCTCCGACCGACCCGGACGAGGTCATAGCCCCACCCTTTGACCACCGACCACGCGATACCTTCACGGTGAGGACAGAGGGCCGAGTCTCGGAGGGCGTGAGCAATGGAGACCATCAGCACCGAGAAGGGCCCCGTCGAGATCGGACGGACGGGATCGGGTCCACCTGTATTGTTCGTGCACGGGACACCCGGTGGTGCGGATTCATCGCTGGCCATGGGCTGGTTCCTCGCTGCGGCGGGCTTCGAAGTCATCGCGCCATCGAGGCCCGGTTACCTGGGTACACCGCTCGAGCGGCGGAAGACGATCGACCAACAGGCCGACCTCCTCGCTGCACTCCTCGATACGCTTGGCCACCAAGACGTAGGCGTCGTGACGTGGTCGGGCGGAGGTCCGAGTGGGTACCGCTTGGCAGTGCTGCATCCCGAACGGGTACGAGCATTGGTGCCCATCGCCGCAGTGAGCAAGAAGTTCGAGCCGCCAAAGACGAGCGCCGATGAACGGCTGATGGAGAAGACGAGTTTCGGGAACTGGGTGCTGCGTTTCATGGTGGCGCACGCGCCCAAGTCGACCGTCACAGCCACACTGAAGGCCGAGGGCGAACTGTCGAAGGACCAACTGAAGGAACTCACTGCCGAGGTCATGGGGAACGAGCATGAGCGCGACGTCGTCCTCACCATGGCCGGGGTTGTCGCGGACTACGAACACCGAAAGGCCGGTGTGGAGAACGACCTTGATCAATTCGCCAAGATCGATTCTCTCGAGCTCGAGAGAATCACCGCCCCCACCTTGCTGGTCGTCGGAAGTGCGGACAGTGACGTGCCACCGGAGCACAGTGACTACGCCAAGGCCACCATCACCGGAGCGGACAAGATCGTGATGGACGCTGGCACCCACCTCTCGCTGTTCGCCCACTCAGATGCCGGTTCAGTCCAGGCAGTGGTAGCCGCCAAGCTCCGCTGATCGACGCACAAGGCCATTCAGGGCCAATGATCCGGGCGAGGTCAGCCAGGCCAAGGAGTCCATTCGAACTTGGCGGCGTGCACCGGTGGAGCATCGAACACCGATCCCCCTGGCGCGGCGACGTGCGGGACGTCAGCTGGGGAGCGGCCTCCGGTCACCTCTGGACCAAGCATGTCGTCGGACCGTGGCGACGTACTACCGGGACGACCCTTGAGTCCTCGGACATGACCTGTTCGACGTTGATCACGACCTCCAAGGACCGATTCCACCGATCCGCTCCGGAGCGATCCTCGTGATGTAGCCGGGCGGAGGGTCGGCCATGGGGGGAAACTTGACGTCAGGACCGAGGTACACATGCGCCAGCCGCTGGAGCAGATCCGGTGCTCCACCCTCACTGATTCGGGCCTTCCCGTGGACGACCAAGTACTCCGCCAAACCATTGGGGGCATGTCCACCGGTCTCCATCGAAAGGACGACCCGTGGATCCCGCCTCACGTTCGCCACCTTGCGCCACACTCCGAGATGACCTGCCACGATTTCGCCATCCTCGAGGCCCACCCACACCAAGGTCACCTGAGGTGTTCCATCGGGCTCCAACGTGACCAGGTGGGCAAGGTGCCCCGAGGTCAGTGCTCTGCGCACGTCTTCGCTGAGATGCATCCCACCTTCTTTAGCGCGACCTCGTACCGAGTGCGGCGCCCGGAAGGTCCAGCCCCGGCGTGCTCCGTTCGCCGGCTTGGTTACATTGTCCCCCGGCGCTTCCCCTCCACAGGGCGGCTCGAGGACGGAGGCATGAGGGAACATGGGACGGCAAGGTGCGGCTTGGATTGTCGCAATCGTGGTCGGCGGTCTTGGCTTGGCCGCATGCGGGTCGTCATCGTCGACACCGCCCGCGACCTCGCCCACGTCCATCGCCCCGGCCGCGGCTCTGGCCGTCGGGACCTATGCGCCCGCGGGTGCGTCGGGTATGCCGCACTACGTCATCACGATCAGATCCGCTCACAGCACGGAGTTCGACGGTGCCATGGACTTCGTCTATCAGGACGGAACGACCTCACCGGTGTTCGACTTCAGCGGCAAGGTCACGGGTCAAAGCGCCAGGGCGACGCCCAGCAATGTGACGGGGACCGGCTCGGCGACACAGACGGCATCCTCAGTACCCGATGCCCTCCGGATCGACATCGGATCCGACACCCTGACCTTTGAGGGATGCCAGACCTACCTGCCCTTGGCCCACTCGTCGAGCGCCTGCACGTTCATTGGATCGAGGTGATTCGCCTGCGGCGCAACGGGAGTCGCCTCTCGGCAGCGGTCCTGCTTACAGGCGGATGGGTGAGTGCCACAGAACGCTGGATGAAGGATCAGGCCCGCTGACGAATCGGTACAGCGGGATGATCGCCGCTGGTGTTCACACTCGCGCCGAGCACCGAAGGTGACTACCTTCTTGAGCATGGTCATGGGTGCCGCTGCAGATGGGTTCCACGTCGCCGGATCGAAGAAACGTGTCGAGGAACCGGCGATTGAACCAGCCGGAGCGAAGGGACACGGACGTGCACTTGACCCGACTGAATGAATCCGATGAGTATCGGCGTCAGCGTGAGGAGCTGCGAGTCGCCGAATTGGATCTTGTCGATCACGTCGAGCGGGTGGCCGCCCTGCGCCGAGATCTGCCCTCCGACACCGTCGTAGACGACTACGAGCTGATCGACGTCTCGAACAGCCATCCGGTGCGGCTCTCCGAGCTCTTCAGGGAACCTGACCGAGCGCTGGTTCTCTACCACTTCATGTACGGCAAAGCCCAGTTGAATCCCTGCCCACTGTGCACGATGTGGATCGACGGGTACAACGCTGTGGCGCCGCACCTCGTGCAGAACGTCGACTTCGCGGTCGTAGCCGCCGCCGAGCCAGCAGAGATCAAGTCCCATGCCGAGTCGCGGGGCTGGAGCAATCTCCGTCTGCTCAGTGCCGGTGGCACGACCTTCAAGTACGACCTCGGGAGTGAGGAGGCCGACGGCTCCCAGACCGAGTGGGTTTCTGTGTTCGCGCTCGGCGACGACGGCACCGTACGTCACCTCTACTCGAAGGGCGCGCAGATGGCCGACGACCGACGCGAGCGCGGGATCGACTTATTGAGCCCGGTATGGCATCTGCTCGACCTCACGCCGGACGGTCGGGACGACTGGTACCCCTCACTGAGCTACGAGACCGGCGCTCCAGCGTTCCGTCACTGGTGAGATGCCCCAGTTGGCCGTGACCCGTTCGGGAAGTCAAGCGATCTCCGTCTAGAACGACCAGTCGTCAACGACGGCGAGGTCCGTGAATTCCGGAGCGCCGTCGAAGATTTCCATCATCGTCGCTCTCGCCGCCTCAAGTCCCTCCTGGCGACGGGGATCGTTTTCCCGTTCCCGAGCCGTCTCTTCACTTTCGAAGACGACGAACATCATGACGCGGTTCGGGTCCTTGGTGTCTCGGGTTGCCGTCGAATGCACGAGACCCGAACCGGGCTGCTCGGCTGCCTTGAGTTGGGCAATCAGCTTCGCCAGATCGCCTTCTTTGCCCGGCTTCAGACGCGTCGTGATCATTTGTGCCCACATCACAGCAACCCTCCCTCAATGGTGAGGCGCACACTAACCCTGAAGAATCGGTCCGTGCTTGCCGTGTCGACGCAGCTGTCGCTCGCGGGGTCTCACCTCACATGGTCCACTCGTCAGTCGTCCTCTCATGAACGTTTCAGTTCGCGAGGCACGCGACGCGGGGCCGGATCTGCCAACTCGTCGGGGGCGGCGGCGATGGCGTCGCGGATGCGATGCAGCGTTGCCAAGAAGTGGGAGAGCGCGGTGTCGTCGATCCCGGCCAGCACGATGGTGGTCATTTGGACGACTTGGGGCAGCAGTCGGTTGAGAACGCCTTGGGCCTGCGGCGTCACGTCGACGAGAACGCGGCGGCGATCGTCGGGATCCGGCAGTCGTGTGATGTACCCGTTGCGCTCCAACGTGTCGAGCACGCTGGTCATGCTTCCGCTCGTAATGTGCATCTGGACGCCGACTGCACCGGCGGTCATTGCTGCTCCGTTTCCCTCGATGACGGCAAGGGCGTTGAGTGCCGCATGTGACAGACCGTGACGACGTGCCACTGAGGCGATGAGCGCCTCGGCGTGGCCTCCGACCACTTCCAGATTCCGGAAGACCTGGGCAGAGAGCCACGATGCACCGGGAAACTCCTCTTCGAAGGCCGCAGCCTCGGATGGCTGAACCGAGGCGGCGCCCTTGGGGGCGCCACCTCGGTTCTCTGGCGGAGACGGGCTCAGATCAAGCCTCCACCGCGATCTCGATCCGAGGTGCCCCCTTGACCCCGGCGCGACTCATGGCCTCACGAAGTTCGCTGCTGGCGGCGAAGGCTTGCGCTTGGTCCACGGTGGGAAAGCGGTGCAGGACGTACACGTCCTGCTTGTCGCTCGAGTCGACCAACACCTCAGCGTTGGTGCAGCCGTGCTCCTTGCGCAGACCGTCCACGCTCTCGTAGACGGAGCGCCATGCGGCGTAGTCCTCGACTTCATGTCGAACCAGCAGTGTTGTCTGTGCCATGAGGCACCTCCTCTCGGTGACCCCATTATCTTGAGGTCAAGTATCTTGAAATCAAGATAACAAACCCAACGGAAATGTCAAGGGGCGACCTTGGCATACGGGCAGCGGCAGACCTGCCCTCGCATGCCGGACCGGGCATCCCTACGGGACGGCGGATCTTGCCGGGCACGCTCCGGCACCCAAGACCTGGCCGTAGGGTCCAAGCACCCGGAGAGGAGCGAATCGATGGTGAGTTCGGATGTCCTGGTCAATGCCTTTGAGAGGATCCGCGATGCGGTGCATCCGGCGGTCAATGGCCTCACTGTCCAACAACTGGCTTTCCGTCCCGACGGCGAGTCCAATTCGATTGCCTGGTTGGTGTGGCATCTCACCCGCATCCAAGACGACCACGTCGCCGGACTGCATGGAGTGGAGCAGGCGTGGACGGCGGGGGGTTGGTCTGAACGGTTCGCGCTCCCACTTGACCCCTCCGACACAGGCTACGGCCACGGGCCCGAGGATGTGGCCAAGGTCACCGCCCAAGCCACGCTGCTGCTCGATTACTTCGAAGAGGTCCACGAGAAGACCGTGGCGTACCTACGCACACTGTCCGACGCCGAACTCGAGCGGGTGATCGATCGCTCGTGGGACCCCCCAGTCACCATCGGCATCCGACTGGTGAGCGTGATCGCGGACGACCTGCAGCACGTGGGGCAGGCGGCCTACGTGCGAGGCGTCGTCGAGCGCGTGGGGACTTGACCCGTGTCGGTGATCACTGATCGAGAACCGGGCCGCAGGGTGTCGAGGTCGAAGCTTGGGTCCAGGTAGATGACCGCTTGAGCCCGAGGTCCCGAGACCTCCCGAGACATGTGTCCCTGGCCGGTGAGATCGTCGCAGAGGAGGAGGTCCCCCGGGCCGACGATCCGACTGGTGCCGTCGCCGCAGACGATCTCGCCAGAACCCGTGAGTTGTACGACGAGCTGGCGCCGGGGTGCATTGTGGTAGTCCGCCGTCCATCCCGGCTGCACCTCACGCAGGAGCAGACCCTGGACAGCCGAAAGGAGCTCGGTACCGGTCCCGTTCGGGCCCGCCGTCATATCGAGCGGGATGTCATCGAAGTGCGACATCCCGTCCGCGCCGGTGTAGAGGTGGATGATGTGCACTTCGTGAGGTTCCTTCCTGCAGATCAGGCGTCGCCATAGGCGGACAGGACCTGGCCGGTCCAACTGAGATCGTCCGTTGCGGCACTGTTCCCGACCGCAGTCAGGTCAATGCCGTACAGCCGCGCCGCATTCGCCGAAATGATCTTGCGCTTGATCTCCGGTGTCAGCTTGGGATACCCGTACTCTTCGCAGAGGCGGTCGGGGATCTGGAACGCCCAGAAGGCATCGAGCGCCGGCTGGGTCGGGCCGTACCAGATGGAGTCGGTGCCCCAAACGATGTTGTCCTCTCCGAGGTGCAACATGAGCTTGCCCATGGTGTGGGCGGCATCCTCGGGCCGCGCCAGGAGGCAGAACCACGTTGTGCCCAGCTCGGCATAGACGTTTGAGCCCGGACCCAGCCCGGAGTCCACCAAGGTCCCAATGAGGCGGTTCACGCCGAGGTGGGCCGACTCGGGCGTGAAGGGACCCTCTCCCATGCCTGGCTCATAGCCCGAGTGGTAGATCACGAAGTCGATGTCGGGGAAGGCCTTGGCGGCTGGGCCGACGTCGTCGGGGGACCCGGCATCGACCATGCCGCTGACGCCCTTGTGGGCGCACACGAGCGTGACGCCCAGCCGGCGAGCTTCTTCGAGGAAGGGAAGGCCGACCTCCTGGTCGTCGAGGCGCCAACCTGTGTCCTTCTGGTAGCGCCGGTAGCTGTCGTTCATGAGACCGAGCGTGTAGACCTTCCATCCGACGGGGCCGTACATCGCGGCCCATTCGGCCATGCGATCGGTCTCGCCGACGTTCGGGCGGATGACGGTGTGGTTGAGGAGCCGACCCGTGCCGGCCGTTCGGTCGAACAGCTCCCGCATGGCGGCCATTTCGTCGTTGCGGAGAAACATCTCGCCCTGGTCGTTGCCAGGTGCGCAGCTGATGACGGCCACCGCGGTCTCCGACTCGACGAAGACGCACCGCAGGTATTCGGCTATGGAAAACGCAGAGACTCCGTCGAGGCCATGCCACCACTCGGGCGCCAGGGACCGGTAGACCTGCAAGACCATGTCCTGGAAGGCCTCCAGGGTGGGGCGACCGGCGACCCAGTGAGTCTGCACGTCGATCACGGGGACCCCCGAGGAAAAGGCGGCGACGGCGGCCTCGTCGTCGAGAACGGCCGCTGCCGGCACGTCGTAGAAGCGATCTCCGGCGACTTCGTTCACGGCGAGAAGGCCCGCAGCCGTCCCCCGGCGACTGGTGGCATACGAGCGCGGGGCTATGTGGAGGCGATCGGCCGAACGGGTGCCGGTCTCGGCGGCAACGTCCGTCGCCCGCACCTGGTGCCTGGTCCGTGCTGGAACCACGTACTCGTCGGTCGAGAGCGGCCGAAGAATGGTCGATACGGCCGCTCGGCGGTTGGGTGTGTCGTCACGCATGTCGGGCCCCCTCTCTCAGGTCACTCGGGCGTCAGGACTCCAGACCGAACCAGCGCCTCCGCCGGGACGAGCCGAACTCCATCTTGGACGCCGCCATCGCCTCGGTGGCGTCGGTGAACGTGCCGAACGGCGTCGGACCCGAGAGGAAGTTTGCATCGAAGCGGGCGACCTTGTTGTCGCCGAACTCGATGTAACAGGTGGCGAGGCCGCGGTACGGGTCGGGGGCCCGCCCGCCTTTGATCTGGTGGATCAGGACGTCCGCCAGCACGGCGGCCTCCCCCTCGGCAATGGCTCCGACCCGGGGTACCGGGGCGTTGGTGACATCCCCGACGGCGTAGACGCCCTCGAACCTCGTGGCGAAGGTCGTGTGGTCCACGGCGACCCACCCGTCTTCGGCCAGCGCCGAGTCCTCGACGACCCGCGGCGCCCGGTGCACGGGGATACCGAGCATCAGGTCGTAGCGGGTGGTCCGCCCGTCAGCAAGCGTGGCCACCTTGGTCGGAGGGTCGAGCGAGGTGACCTTGGATTCGGGCCACCACTCGATGTCGCGCGCCGCGAGCGCGGCGAGGATGCCCGCCGACGCCTCCGGTGAGATCGGGATAGGCGTCGCCATCGGGCTGATCACCTTGATCGTCGAGCGCGTCCGACGTCCCCGCCGTTCGAGGTAGTCGTGGAGCATCAGCGCCGTCTCGAACGGCGCGGCGGGGCACTTGAAGAAGGGGCCGAGTACGGCGACGACGGTGTCACCGCCCTCGAAGGACGGCAGCACGGAGGCGACACGGTCGGCACCCTCGACGGAGTAGTACTCGGTTCCTTCGTCGACGAGTCCCGGTGTGGCCGCAGGGTCGAGGTCCGCTCCCAGGGCGACGACGAGGATGTCGGGCTCGTAGACCGATCCGTCGGTCTCGACTCGTCGACGTCCGGGGTCGATGCTCAGCACCGTCTCGCGAACGAATCGGAGAGAGGGTTTGTCCAAGAGGGTGTAGGGGAGTCGTACTTCGTCCAGCCGGTTCCTTCCGAACATGACGTCGAGCTTGGAGTAGCCGAAGACGAACGCGTCACTGCTGTCGACGATCGTCACGTCCACGTCGTGTGGCACCTCTTCGGACAACCGGGTGGCCAGCTCGAGCCCGGCGAATCCGGCACCCAGGATGAGAACGCTCTTCATGGCACCTCCCTCTCCCGTCGCCGCTTCTCGGGCGGCCGCCCGGGTCGCCGGGCAGCAGTATCGCGCGGCGCGCACCGGCATCGCCGTGGACCTCGTGCAAGGCCTGTGGTATGCACCTGACGGCGTTCGACGGCAACGGGCATCGCCGCGCGTGGCCCGCCGGGATCGGGAGGAAGCGTCAGATGCAACAGCGCAGCCCAGCCGAGGTGCTCCAGCTCGTCAAGGACGAGGGGGTCGAGGTCGTCGATCTGCGGTTCTGCGACCTGCCCGGATTGATGCAGCACTTCTCGATCCCGGCCCACGTCCTCACAGAGCGGACGTTCGGCGAGGGGCAGGGGTTCGACGGGTCGTCCATCCGCGGGTTCCAAGAGATCCACGAGTCGGACATGATCCTCCTTCCCGATCCCTCGACCGCCGTGCTCGACCCCTTCAGGCAGCACACGACACTGATCATCAATTGCTTCGTGCACGATCCGCTGACGCTCGATCCCTATAGTCGCGACCCGCGCCACGTGGCTCAGAAGGCGGAGGCGCACCTCACGGCATCGGGCGTCGCCGACACCTCCTACTTCGGGCCCGAGGCGGAGTTCTTCGTGTTCGACGACGTCCGCTTCTCCCAGGATCAGCATTCGGCCTCTTACCAGGTCGACTCCGTCGAGGGGATCTGGAATTCGGCTCGGGATGAGGGACCCAACCTCGGCTACAAACCCCGCTACAAGGAGGGGTACTTCCCGATCCCGCCCATGGACCACTTCCAGGATCTGCGCTCGGAGATGATCCTGACCATGGAGAAGATGGGGATCGAGACCGAGGTCCAGCACCACGAAGTGGGGACGGCCGGCCAGGCCGAGATCGACATGCGATTCGACACACTGCTGTCCATGGCCGACAAGCTGATGCTCTACAAGTACATCGTCAAGAGCGTGGCCTTCCGGGCCGGGAAGACGGCCACGTTCATGCCCAAGCCGCTTTTCGACGACAACGGCTCGGGAATGCACGTGCACCAGTCCCTGTGGAACAAGGGGGAGCCGTTGTTCCACGCCGAGGGCGCCTACGCCGGCCTCTCGGACATCGGGCGGTGGTACATCGGGGGTGTCCTGGCCCACGCCCGCTCCGTGCTGGCCTTCGCCGCCCCGACGACGAATTCCTACAAGCGTCTCGTGCCCGGGTTCGAGGCTCCCGTGAACCTCGTCTACTCCCAGCGCAACCGGTCGGCGGCCTGCAGGATCCCGGTCTACTCGCCGAGCCCCAAGGCCAAGCGGGTCGAGTTCCGTTGCCCGGACCCGGCATGTAACCCGTACCTGGCGTTCTCTGCCATGTTGATGGCAGGCCTCGACGGGATCACCAACCGGATCGAACCACCGCCGCCCGTCGACCACGACCTCTTCGAGATGCCGCCGGACGAGCTGGCCAAGATCGCACAGGTGCCGGCGTCGCTCGAGGAGGCGCTCCTTGCCCTGGAGGCCGATCAGGACTACCTGAAGGTCGGGGGCGTGTTCACCGACGATCTCATCGATACCTGGACGGAGTACAAGCGTGCTCGCGAGATCGACCCCGTCCGGCTGCGGCCGCATCCGTGGGAGTTCATGCTCTACTACGACATTTAGGGTCCGAACAGCCATTGCGGATTCTCGGGGTCCTCCCGGTAGGGAGCCGGAACGGACACCACGGGCAGTGCAGACCTGCCGTGATGACAGATGTGGGGGCGGTCGTGACCGCCATCTGACGAAAGGAGATCGGTGCGACTCGGATACGTCCTCCCCAACAGCTGGGGTATCTCCGATCCCCGGGTCGTCGTCGACCTTGCCGTGCAGGCTGAAGCCCTGGGGGCATCCTCGGTGTGGGCAAGCCATCACGTTCTGCACGCGGGTTTCATCGCTGAACGGTTGGGCCGGGAGGCGTACTACGACCCCATGACCACGCTGGCCGCCGTCGCTGTCGCCACCGAGCAGGTTGGACTGGGTACCAGCGTGCTGGTGCTGCCCTACCTCGAGCCGCTGGCGACCGCGAAGGCGCTGGCCACCATCGACCATCTCAGCGGAGGGCGGATGCAGGTCGGGGTCGGAGTGGGCGGGTTGCGCGAGGAGCACGACAATGCGGGCCGCGTTCCCTGGACGAGCCGCGGGAAGTACGCCGACGAGTGCATCGATGTGATGAGGTCCCTGTGGCAGCCCGGCCCGACGACCTTCGAGGGGGAGTTCGTGCGCGTGCGCGATGCGGAGGCCTATCCCGGTCCCGTCCGCCCCGGAGGGCTTCCCATTCTCGTCGGAGGCCGCGGGCCTCTCGCCATGCGCCGTGCCGCCCGGCGCGGCGACGGGTGGCACGGTGTCCGGCGCCGGCCCGAGGAAGCCGCCGCCGATCGGTCTGCCCTGGCACAGGTCCTTGCCGAGGCCGGTCGCCGGATTGAAGGATTCCCCTTCCAACTTCGGCTCCACGTTCCCGTCGAGGCACGCGACGTGGGAGCCTGGCGGGAGCGGGTGAACAGGTACGCCGACGCTGGAGTGAGCGAGCTGGTGCTCGCCCCCGAAAGCGGCGACGTTGACGAGCATCGCCGGTGGCTCGACACACTCGTGCCGGCGCTGGCGGGGGAGGAGTGAGCACGGTGTCCGACGAGGAGGTTCGCATGCTCAGGGACATTGAGGAGATCAAACAGCTCAAGGCACGTTCCGTTCGGTTCGTGGACACCAAGGAATGGTCGGCTTGGGCGAGGGACGTCCTGGCGGCCGATTACCGCGTGGAGAGCGACGGCGGAGTGCACGAAGGGCGTGAGGAGGTGGTCGCCTTCGTGTCGGCTGCGCTTGAGAATGCGACAACGGTCCACCACTGCCACACGCCCGAGATCTCCGTCACCGGACCGGACACGGCGTCAGGCATCTGGGCCATGAACGACTACGTCTCGTGGCCCGGAGACGGGGCGCCTGTTGTGCTGCGGGGCTACGGGCACTACCACGAGGACTACGTGCGAACCGACGAAGGCTGGCGCATCCGCCGGACGACCGGCTCGCGCCTGCGGGTCGACTACGAGGGGTGGCCTCCGGGTTCAGAGCCCGGCGCCTGATCCGACCCGCCCGGATCTCATTGCTCGCGCTCCCAGCGCACGACGTCTCCGAGCTCGCCCGACTCGACGTCGTAGACGAAGCCGGCGATCGTGCGGAGCCGCCCCAGAAAGGGCGTGCTCGCGAGGAGTTCGATGTCCTCGCGCAGCGCCGCGGCGTGGTCATCGATCGGGAAGAACCCCAGGTCGGCACCGGTCAGTCGCCGCAGCTCGTCGTCGCTCACTCCCGCCAGACCGCACTTGGTGTGCTGCATCACCACAGCCGTGTCCACGCCAAGGATCCCACTGGAGAGGGCCAGGCTGCGCAGGACGTCCTCGGTGACCCGGCCCCCGGCGTTTCGGATGACGTGTGCTTCGCCGAGATGCAGGCCGAGGACGGCGAACACGTCGATGCGGGCGTCCATGCAGGTGATCACGGCCAGGTGCCGGCCCGGCCGGGCATCGGCCACGTTGGCCCGGGCGTCGGCGTAGGCGCGATTGGCCCGGAGCAGCTCTGAGATCTGGGTCATGACGAGGCAAACGGTACTGGAGCGGGAGGCCGCGCCAACACGTGCCACCCGGGTCGGTTGGCTACGCTGACGCCACCATGTCGAGCCAGAGCAATTCGAAGGCGCAACGCCGGGCTGACAACCAGCGTCGGGCCGCTGAGCGGCGCGCGGCCGAACGGCGCCAGAAGCAGATGCGGACCGGCCTCTGGGTCGGAGCCGCCGTCGCCCTCGTCGCCCTCCTGGTGGTCGTCATCGTGGTGATCACCGGTGGCTCGAGCGGGGTGCCCAGCCAGTTCAAGGACCCGCATGTCGCCCTTCAGCCCATCCCGGCGTCCATGAAGGCGAGCTGGGTCCAGCCGCCCGCGGGTACTGCGGGCCCCGAGACCCTTCCGGTCCCGAGCGGGCCGAAGCTGGCCTCGCTGCTCAACGCGGCCACCGGCCAGACGGTCGACGGCATCCAATGCCAGGCCGGAGAACAGACCCAGGTCCATGTCCACACGCATCTCACGGTGTTCGTGAACGGGCAGGCTCGGGTGATCCCCTACGGAATCGGCATTCCCGGCGCCCAGGCCGTCCAGACCGCCCAGGGCCCGTTCGTCGAGACGGGCACCTGCTTCTACTGGCTGCACGTGCACGCCTACGACGGGATCATCCACGTTGAGTCCCCGACGACGAACGGCGCCTACACCCTGGGCCAGTTCTTCGACGAGTGGGGCATTCCCCTCAGCTCGACCCAGGTCGGCCCCGCCACCGGCCAGGTGACCGTCTTCTTCACCGCTCCCGGCGAGAAGACCGGCATCTACACGGGTGACCCGCGTAACCTTCCCCTGGGCGACCATTACCAGATCCAGCTCGACGTTGGATCACCGATCGTGGCCCCCGTGCAGGTCACCAACTGGGGCGGGCTGTAGGCACGCATGCAGGCTGACGCCGTCGTGGTCGGGCTCGGTCCGGGCGGCGAACAGGTGGCCGAAGACCTGGCGGGTGCCGGGCTCGACGTCGTGGGGATCGAAGCCGAGCTGGTGGGCGGGGAATGCCCGTACTGGGGATGCATCCCCTCCAAGATGATGGTCCGAGCGGCCGACCTCCTCGCCGAGGCACGGCGTGTCCCCGGGATGGCGGGGGAATCGGTCGTCACTCCGGACTGGGCCCCGGTGGCTCGTCGCATCCGAAAGGAGGCCACCGACAGCTGGGACGACACGGTGGCGGTCGAGCGCCTCGAGTCGAAGGGCGGCCGGCTCGTTCGGGGCCGGGCGCGCCTCAGCGGTCCGTCCTCGGTGGTGGTGGACGGCGAGGAGATCAGCGCGCGCCGCGCCCTTGTCCTGGCCACGGGACAGCGAGCGTGGATCCCACCCTCCCTCGCCGAGGTCCCGCACTGGACCAACCGAGAGGCCATCGCCGCCGAGGCCGTTCCGGCTTCGTTGCTCGTCATCGGTGGCGGTGCCATCGGGCTCGAGATCGGCCAGGCCATGGCGCGGTTCGGCGCGGCCGTGACCATCGTGGAGGCGGCGGAGCGCCTTGTCGCCCCCGAAGAGCCCGAAGCATCCGAGCTGATCGCCGGGATCCTGAGCCGTGAGGGGATTGAGGTGCACACCGGCGCGGCGATCGAGCGGGTGGAGCCGTGGGGCGAGACCGGTGCCACGGTCCACCTCGGCGACGGAACGGTGGCCCGGGGCGAGCGGATGCTCGTGGCGACCGGGCGGCGCAGCGATCTCACCGTTCTCGGCGTCGGTGTCCTCGGGCTGGACGAGCAGGCCCGCAGCATCCCCGTCGACGGTCGGATGCGCGTCGATGCCGGCGTGTGGGCGGTCGGAGACGTGACGGGGAAGGGCGCCTTCACCCATGTCGCGGTCTACCAGGCCCGCTTGTGTGTGGCGGACATCCTTGGTCGCCCGCTTCCCGAGGCCGACTACCGTGCGCTGCCCAGGGTGACCTTCACCGATCCCGAGATCGGATCGGTCGGTCTGACCGAAGCCCAGGCTCGAGCCGAGGGCGCCGACGTGACGGTGTATGTCGAGCCGATTCCGGAGTCGGCGAGGGGATGGATCCATCGCGGGGAGGGATTCGTGAAGCTCGTGGAGCGCGACGGGGTCGTGGTGGGGGCTACGTCCATGGGTCCCGCCGGCGGAGAGGTCCTGGGTCTTCTCGCCCTGGCCGTCCACGCCCGGATCCCCGTCGAGACCCTGCGCTCCATGATCTTCGCCTACCCGACGTTCCAGCGCGCGGTGGATTCGGCGCTGTGGTCGCCCCCCAGCAATGCGCCGAGGATGGCTGGCGCCTGACGGGGGAGCAGGGAGAGGTGGCCCTCACCGGGGACGACGGTCACCGTCGTGTGAGCGATGTGGCGTCTGAGGAATTCCCGGTATCCCGGTGGTCCGGTACGGTCCTCGCCCCCCTCCCAGATCTGAACAGGCACGCGGATCTCCTCGAGTGAGAAGCCCCAGGGGTCTCCGAAGATGCGGTAGTCCTGCACACATCCCGCGGTGCCCTGGCGAACTGCCTCGCGCACGAAGGCCAGGGCCTGGTCGGGTGGTCCCCATTCCGTCAGGATGGTGCGGTCGGCAGGAGGGAAGGAGCGCACGAGTGCCTGCAGCAGGCGCGCGTTCCCCGCGTTGACGATGCTCACCTTTATGACCGCCGAGGCGAGCCACGGGGCGTGTCGAGCGAGGGCGACGAGCACCCGGTCCTCGATGGTGAGTCCTCTCGTGGTTCCGTAGAGGTCGAGCGGCACCGAGCTCGACAGCAACGCCGCCGCCGTGACGCGCCCGTGCAGGCGTGCCGCACACACGGCGGCATAGGGTCCTCCGGCCGACCATCCCATGACCGCGAAGCGATCGATGCCGAGGACCGCGGTGAGTTCTGAGACATCGGCCGGCCAGTCGGTCAGCCGGCGGCCGCGCTGGTACGTGGAGAGTCCGATGCCGGGCCGGTCGGGGGCGATCAGTCGCACCCCCTTGGCCAGGGCCGCTTCGTGGGCCGGGGCGGCGTCGAGCCGGGAACTGAGGCCGCCGTGGAAGCTCAGCACGGGAAATCCGAGTGGGTCGCCGTACTCCTCGTAGGCCAGCGCCCGCCCGTCGTGCAGGGCCACGGATCCCGTTGCCGCCATGCGAGCACGCTATAGGGTCACCCCATGGGCGTGAGCGTGCCCGGGTTGGTGGCCGAGAAGCGTGCCGTGGCAACGGCCGCGGCGACGCTTGTCGAAGACGGGATGCGGGTCGGCCTGGGGACGGGCACGACCGTGGCGGAGCTCGTGCCCCTCCTGGCGGGCACGGCTCGAACAGTGACGTACGTCGCAACGTCCCCTGCAACCGAAGACCTGGCGATCGCCCACGGGCTCGACGTTCGACCCTTCACCGACGTCGACTTCCTCGACTTGGCGATCGACGGGGCCGATCAGGTGGATCCGGCGGGTTGGCTGGTGAAGGGCGGAGGTGGGGCGCACACCAGGGAGCGCATCGTCGCCGCGGCGGCGCGACGGTTCGTCGTCATCGTGTCCTCGGACAAGCCGGTCGAACGGCTTGTTCCGCCCGTTCCCGTGGAGCTGTTCGTCTTCGGGCTCGCGGCGACCCTTCGTTCCCTGCCTGACGTCGTGCTGCGCGGTGATGCTCCGCTCACCCCCGACGGGGGCGCCCTGGCGGACTACCACGGCGAGATCGACGATCCAGAACGCCTCGCGCGTGCTCTCGACGCCATGCCCGGACTGGTGTCCCACGGCCTGTTCCCACCGTCCATGGTCAGCGACGTCCTCGTGGCGTGTGGCGAGCAGGTCGAGGCCCGACGGATCGGGTGAGCGAGGTCCGCCTGCGGGTCCCCCCTCCTCCCTCAGGGCGATCCGGTCGTGAGCACACGGAGGAAGCCGGTGGCGACCAGCGCACCGTCATTGCCGGAATCGATCATCTCGGTTCGGCAGATCACGCTCGCAGCCGTGTTCGCCACCACGGCTGCCTTCACCGAGAAGGGCCCGCGGCGTCCCGCTTTGATCAGGCGCAGACCGGATGTCTCGATCGCCACCGCGGACCGCCCGGTGGCGTGCACCGCGTCGATCGCCGCCGCTTCGGAGGTGACCAGAATCGGACCGTGGTGCAGTACCTCGGTGCCGACCCGACTCGAGAGCCGCTCAATCGCGTAACCGCCGTCCGTGGGGACCGCGTCGTAGGCCTCGGTGAGGGGTGGCAGGTCCACCGAGTCGGGAACCCCCGGGCCCGGGTCCCGGTACACGAAGCCCGGCGGCGTGGGTCCGACGATGGCCCAGTCGACGGTCCCCATCCCGATCGGCTGCTCCGGACGTTCCGGATCGACGAACCGGGCCTCGGTGAAGACCGCGGTGCGCGCCTCTCGCACCACGGTTCCTTCAATCCGCACTTCGATGGTGTTGTGGCCCTGATCCCACAGGTGGACGTCGATGTGCGTGCAGGCGGCGTGGTAAGAGCCGTCAATACTGATGCCCGCCGTGTCGAGCATGGCGATCGCCAGGGGGGAGGTGAGCAGACCCCCTCCGTCGGTTCGCATGTCACGGCGGATGCGCATCCGGCCCACCGCGTGTGAGCGATCCGTCGCCACGGACGAGCACCCGAGATACCGGTAACTGATGAGCTCCGAAGCGCCGTCGAAGACCCCACGGACCCGACCTGCCCCCCGATCGCGCTCGGCGAGTGCCATCGTCGTCCTCCCCACTGTCATGACCTCGCTCGGTGGAGCGGGCCAATCGGGCTGAACGGTACCATTCGCCCGGTGGTGCGGATCGACGGCCTGTGGCACTCGACGGCCATGGAGGCGAGCTACGACGAGCTTCTCGTCCCGCTCCAGCACCTGTTCGGCGCCGTCGTCATGCACGACCAGGTCTCGGACCACCCGGCTGTCGGCCGCCGCGGCGGAATGGTCTGGTTGGGGGACAATTCCATAGAGATCGGCGCGCCGGTTGGCGAGCGCTCGCCCGTTCGGGGGTTCGTCGATCGCCTCGGGGGCGGCATGCACTCGATCGCGCTGCGCGTCTCGGACCTGTCGGCGACCACGGACTGGCTTCGCGAATGCGGCGCGCAGCTGGCGGCTGGTATCGGCGACGAGGTCTGCTTCACCAGACCTTCCGACGCGGCCGGGCTGTTGCTCGAATGGTCCGCCATGCACACCGAGGACGATCCGCGGTGGGGTCACCCGCTGGGACGTCAGGCCCTGCCGCCCGTGGCACCGGTACAGCGCTACGGCTTCGTGACCGCCGCGGTGGCGGAGCCCGTCACCGCGGCGCGGCGCCTGGCCACACTGCTCGGGGTCGAGGTCCTGCGAGCCGAGGAGGGAGCCGGTCCCGGACGCATCGGCGCGGTGGTGTCACTCGTCGACTGCGTTCTCGTCCTGCTGGCGCTGCCCCGTGACGACGCATCGTGGCCCTGGGGCCGACCACCGACCCGTCCGAGGTTCCACGGCCACTGCCTCGTGGTCGATGATCTGACGGCGGCCCTCGACGCACTCGACGCGGTCGGGGTGCGACCGGTTGCCGAGCTCGAGCACGCCGTGCTGCTCGATCCCTCGGTGGTCCGGCTCCCGACCTTCCTGTGCGACGAGCTCCTGCCCGAGGACCCGCGCCGGAATCCCACCGCCGCGGGGTAACCCCGGGCCGGTGGTCCGCCGGAACCTGCCGGCCGCAACCGGCGGCCGGTCGTCAGGTGGCCCGGGTCGGGCGGGAGAGGGGGTTGGGCACCGGAGGGGCAACCCGGGTCAGTGTGTTGCGGTCAGTGTGGTGGAACGGCCCGTCACCCCCGCGCACCTCGAGCACGGTGTCCTGCTCGTACGACCACTCGTCGTCCGATGAGACGGTGACCGTCATGGTGAACGACACCGTGTGGAAGGCGTAGTCGAGGAAGGGATTGGTGATGATGCCGGCATGGGGGTCTCCGACGCGGGACGACACGGTGAAGCGCGTGGCGTCCACCTCCGCCGTGCCCGATGCCATGGCCACTTGTCCGCGGGGGATGGAGAGTGTCAGGAGGACCGCACCGGTCTCGGGCTCCCACAACCAATAGCCGGTCTGGTCGTGGAACGTCTCGATCTCGCCGGGCTTGGTGATGTGGGTCCTGTAGTGCAAGCCGTAGAACAGCTGTGGGCCGTTGGTCTGCGGATCGAGCGGGGAGAGCTCGTAGTGCTCGACGAAGCGGTCGCCTTCGGTGCCCACGGCCACGGGGTGCTCGTCCGCGCCGACCGTGCCCGTCCAAGTACCAGCCAGGGCGCGTAGCGGTCCGAGGTGGGCGAGCGAGTTCGTGTCCGGCTCGGGCTCGGTGAAGATGTCCTCGGGGAACGGCATAGGACCGGAGCGTACTGGTGCAGTTGCGGGTCTGCGCTGTCCGGTGGCCCCGCGCCATGAACCCGATCGGCACCCGATCAGCTCAAGAGCGCGGCCACGGCGTGCGTCACGGCCTTGGCCATTGGGATGTGCAGCGACTCGTTGGGCCCGTGCGCGTTGGAGTGCGGGCCGAGGACGCCGGTGGCGACGAACTGGGTGCCCGGGAAGCCGCGCTGGAGGTCGGCCAGGAAAGGAATGGAGCCCCCTTCGCCCACGAAACCCGTCTCGCGCCCGAAGCGCTCCTTCGACACCTCGGCGACGGTCACCGCCACATCGGGATCGAGGGACGGGGCGATCCATCCCTGTGCCGCAGCCTCGAGATCGATCGTCACACGGGCCCCCTCGTCGGTGCGGATGGCTGAGACGAGCGCGTCCGTTGCCCTCTCGACGTCGACATCGGGCGGGAGCCGGAGCGAGAACTTGAGCGTCGTGTACGGGCGCAGCACGTTCCCGCCGTCGCGCGGCTCGGGGAGCCCGCTGGCACCCGTGACTTCCAGCGCCGCCCCCCAGGTACGGGCAGCCAGGCGTTCGACCGGGTCGGCGGCCAGCAGATGCAGTCCGTCCACGACCGGCGCCGCACTGTCAGGGAATTCGTCGGCGAGGGCCAACAGGTTGTCCCGGTGTGACCGGGGGATGCCCGCCCCGAGGAGCTCCGGCAGAAGGATGCGGCCGGTGTCCTCGTCCTCGATCCGACTGAGGATGCGCCGTGCGATGCGGAACGAGGATGGGACGACGCCACCGCCCTGGCCGCTGTGGATCCCCTCGGTGAGCACGTCGACGCGGACCGTGGCCACCAGGTTCCCGCGCAACGACGTGGTGAGCCAGAGGCGGTCGTAACTGAGCCCACCCGAATCGAGGCAGATGACGAGGCGCGGTGTCCCGATCCGTTCCTTGAGGTGCTCGACGTAGGCCAGCAGGTCGGGGCTTCCGCTCTCCTCGCTCGCCTCAATGAGCACGAGCACGCGCCCGCGCCCACCGCCTGCCGCGAGCAGCGCCGTCACGGCGGCGAACGTCGCGTAGCCGTCGTCGGCGGTGCCCCGGCCGTAGAGAAGATCCCCGTCACGTACCGGCTCGTAGGGTCCGAGCCCGTCGCGCCACGTGCCGAGCGGTGGCTGCTTGTCCATGTGGCCGTACACCACGGTCGGGTCGCCCGAGCCACCGTTGTCGACGAGGAGCACGGGGGTGCGGCCCGGGAGCTCGACGATCTCGACGGAGAGTGATGCGTCCTGTTCGTGTACCCAGTCCCGGAGCAGCACGGCCGCCTCGCCGATGGCACCCCGCTCGGCCCAGTGGGGGTCGTACGCGGGCGAAAGGCACTCGATCCGCGTGTACTCGCTGAGTGCGGGCATGACCCGCCCCTCCCATGCCTCGTCGACGAAGTCTGCCGTGTTCATGATTCGGTGACCTCGGCCAGGCGGCGCAGCGTGGTGGTCATGTGCGTGGCGGTCTGCCCGCCCAACGGGCCGTGTCGCAGGAGGAAGCGCTGTTTGTCCCTGGTGATGTCCCACGACTCACGGACCAGGGTGCCTTCGTCTGTCTCCTCGAGCTCGTAGCGCCAGATACGCCCGCCGAGGAACCGGCCCAACGGGCCGGCGATCCGTGTCTGCCAGGCGATGCGGCGGTCGGGTTCGAACTCGATCACCGTGTTCGCCATGGAGTAAGCGATGCCGAGCTTCATGGACATGCCGAAGGTGGCGCCGAGCGACAGGCGTTCGGGCGCCCCCGGCTTCGCCGAGACCAGCGCTCCGGAACCGTCGATCTCGGGATGGCGGGACGCGTCGGCCACCACGTCGAAGATTGCGTTGGCGGGTGCCCTGATCACCCGGTCGACGGTGATGACGGTCCCTTCCGAGTTGCGTTCCATTCGGGATCTCTCTTCCGCGGTGTTCGCTGGAGACTAGGACTCGGCGTCGGGCTCGATCGCATGGGTCACCAGATCTCCCAGCTCGACCCACTCGAGCGTTGCCGCGTGGGTGGCGGCCAGGACCACCGGAGGTGCCACACCCGCGTCGAGCGCCTGCTGCCAGCGGGGGGCACACAGGCACCACTGGTCCCCGGGCTGCAGTCCGGTGAAGCCGAACTCGGGGTGGGGTGTGGACAGGTCGTTGCCCACCGAGGCTGAGAACTCCAGGAACTCGGCGGTGACCCGGGTGCACACGGTGTGCACCCCCACGTCCTCGGCTCCGGTGTTGCAGCACCCGTCCCGATAGAAACCGGTGAGTGGATCGAGGTTGCAGGGCTGGAGGTCGTCACCGAGGACGTTGCGTGCCATGGCCCATTTGAGCACGGCGAAGGGGCGCTGGCGGACACGTCGCCCGACGCACGGGTGATAAGCCTTGCGTCGATGAGCCCCCGGACACGGCGTCCCACGAAGACCCTCGAGTTCACGCCGCCGGACGTGACGATGGTCGTTGACGCTCTTGTGAGCCTGCGTCAGGCCGGGTCGGGTTGGATCAACCTGCTTCCCGGCGTCGACGACGAGGCTGCTCCGGAGCCCACCGCCGGCCTGTTCGCCTTCTTCGGCGGAGGCGTGCCGGCGGTCTCGATGGCGACTGTGATGCCCCCCGAGATCGAGCGGTGCACCACTGAGGGTCTCACCGTGGGCCTGATGCATCCGACGGGCGGCAAAGCGGTGCCGCGCCTCGCCGAAGCCGGCGTGTCGGTCCCTGAGGAGTGGATGGTCGTGCAGGACCATCCGAGGCGAGGGTTACTGCTGCGGACCCCGGTCTCCGCGGCCGAGGCCGATGTCGTCACCTGGTCGGTCCGCGCCGGAATGGCGCTGTGCCGTGCCGAGATGACCGGTCGCTGGCGGGCCGTGGTCTATCTGCCATCGGTGCGGTGATCGCTCTGGTATCCGTGGCCAGGTGACCGTCGGACTGCGTCTGCAAGACTGACGGCGGGGCGACGCGAGGAGGCGAGGAGTCTGACGACAGTTCCGGACATGGGAGACAAGACCGTCGTCGTCACGGGTGGAAACTCGGGGATCGGGCTCGAGACCGCTGCGGCGCTGGCCGCCATGGGCGCCCGCGTGGTGCTCACCGCACGCAGCGCCGAGCGTGGTCGGTCTGCCGTGGCGGAGATCACCTCTCGTCTGGGGGGTGACGCCCGGATCCAGCTCGTCGTCTTCGACCTCTCCGACCTTTCGTCGGTGCGGCGAGGGGCGGCGGAGATCCTCGAGCAGACACCGACTCTCGACGTCCTGGTCAATAACGCCGGAGTCGTGCTGAGCGGCCGGAGTGAAACGGTGGACGGATTCGAGAACACTTTTGCGACCAATCACCTCGGACCCTTTCTCCTGACCAACCTGCTGCTCGACCGGCTCCGTGCCTCGGCGCCGTCGCGGGTCGTCACTGTGTCGTCGGGGGTGCACACGCGGGTTCGTGGGGGATTGCGATTCGACGATCTCCAGTCCGAACGACGCTACCGGGGGGCTCAGGTCTACTCCGAGACGAAGTTGGCCAACATCCTCTTCACCACCGAGTTGGCTCGACGGCTCGACGGGACCGGAGTGACGGCGAACGCACTGCACCCCGGAGCGGTCCGCTCGGGCTACGGCCAGGACGGTGACACCAGAGGACTGATCTCCGTGGCGCTCAGGCTGCTGCGCCCCTTCTTCATCACTCCCGAAGAGGGGGCGCGCACCTCGGTCTACCTGGCCTCGTCTCCCGAGGTCGAAGGAGTCACCGGCCAGTACTTCGTCAAGTCCGCTCCAGCACAGCCGTCCGCGCGTGCCCGGGACCCCGAGGCAGCTCTGCGTCTGTGGAACGTGAGCGAGCAGCTGGTGGGCCTCGTCCCGGACGGTTCGGGCTGATGCCGTATCGGACGATGAGTCCCGAGCGGGTGGTGGCCTTTCTACGCGCCTCCCCGCCCCGTACGGGCAAACTGGCCACGGTGCGCGCCGACGGGCGCCCGCATGTGGCTCCCGTGTGGTACGACGTCGATCCCGATGGCCCCGTCGTGTTCAACACGGGTGCGGCGACGGTGAAGGGGCGGAACCTCGCCCGCGATCCCCGGGCGTCGTTGTGCGTGGACGACGAACGCCCTCCGTTCAGCTTCGTCGTGCTCGAAGGAGTGGCCGAGCTCAGTGACGATCTTGGGGAGGTGCGCCGGCTGGCCACGCGCATCGGCGGTCGATACGTGGGGGCGGATCGGGCCGAGGAGTACGGTGCGCGCAACGGCGTGGCAGGAGAGCTCGCCGTGCGCCTCCGTCCCCAGCGCACCGTGTCGGCCTACGACCTGGCCGATTGAGGCCGGCGCGGATTTCGATCAGCCGGCGACGCTCGGCGTGCCGGCCAGGCCGGACGACGCTGTGGTCACGAGGTGGGCGTGACGACGAAGAAGCCGGGGCGGCCCGTTGCGGGTGGAGAACTGGCCGAGTGGCGCGATGGCCACGGCGAGCAGCAGGGTCACCAACAGGAGGTCGGTCACGACGAACGTGTGGAGTAGTCGCATGTACGCGCCGTGCACTGAGGTGACGCCGGCGAAGGCCCAGAACGTGCTGATCACGATGAGCGCCGTCCGCAGGCGTCCGGTCGCGGCCGGGGCGAGCACCAGGAGACCCCATGTCACGTACCAGGCCCACACGATGGGTCCGAGGAGGGCGAGGACGAACAACGTCAGGCCGAGACAGAGGACAACCCCGTCCCGAGGAGAGCGCATGAGCATGCGATAGCCGACATATGCAGCAACGAGAAGGCCGAGCACGCTGAAGACCGGGCGTGCCTGGAGCGTCGTGATCGGGACGTCCACGGCATGGCTGACGATGGAGGCGGCACGGGCCGCCAGGTTGATCGGTGTGATCCCGGTGAAGGACGAATTCGCCGTCGTGATGGTACGGATCCAACCCCATCCGGTGCCCGAGAGAATCGACATGACGTTCATGGTGGCCAGGGCGATCAGTCCGGCGCCGGCCGTGTGGCCGATGCGACGGTGGGTCGGGGCATCCGGACCCGGCCAGGTCCATCCGAGGAAGAGCACACCGAGGAGGGCGGGCGACTTCACCCCGGCGGCAAGGGCGCACAGGATCACGCCCGGGAGGGTGCCGAAGCGTTTCGCCACGGCGAGCCCCGCCACGAGCAGGCCGATCATGAGCGCGTCGTTGTGACAGCCGGCGACGAGGGACAGCAGGACGAGGGGTGACCCCGCTCCGAGGAGCACGGCGTGGGCGGGATCTCGTCGCAACGAGCGCGCCAACGTCGGGGTGGCGGCCACCACCAGAGCGATGCCGGCGACCTCCAGCAGGCGCAGCAGCACCAGGTCGGGCAGGATCTGGTGGCCCGAAAGCTGGTCCACCACGCCGTCGGTGCTCAGAAACGTGGGTCCGTAGGGCGACTCGGCGCCCGACCAGGTGGAATCCGCCATGCCGTTGAATGCAGTCGCCCCGAGAACGCTGGGCCCGTAGGAGTACGGGTTGATGTGGTGGCTCATCATCTCGCCCTGTGCTGCGTACGTGTAGACGTCTCGGCTGAAGAGGGGAGGCGCGAGGAGCAGCGGCACCGCCCAGACGAGCACGACCAGTACGACGCGACGGACGGGGAAACCCGGACTCCGCTTGAGGTGTCCGAGGAAGCCCACCCAGATGCGCGTGAGAAGGATGAGGCCGCCGAACACGAGGGCGAGAGAGCTGACGGTCGGCAGGCTGTCGGACGTTCCGAGCGAACCGAACAGGCCGCCCGGCATGCCGAAGAACCACGCCCCGGCCAGATGCGTCTCGAACGACGACCCGCCCAGGATCGACCCCACCACGATCGCCGTCGAGCCGGCGAGGCCGAGGATGATGGTGCGTCGTAGGTTCAGGCGCGACCCATCTCCGGGCGCGCCGCCGCCATCTGGGTCGGTCATCGGACTTCGGGTCACGGTGTCGCTCGGAGCTTCGAGCCGCATCGGGCGAATTCCTTACTTGGGCGCCCGCGCTCTGCCTCCGCGGGCTGCCAAATCGTCATGGAACTGCATTGATTCTGTCACAGCGTGGGGCCTTCAGGGAAGGCCCGAATGGTTCCTTCACGTCGCTCTCAGCATGTTCCCAGCTAGAAACGGGAAACTTCGTGTGTCGCGAATGTGAAATCGGGCTGTCACGAAAACGGAAGGAGCGAGATGCGAGTTCTGGTCCTCGGGGGTGATGGGTACCTTGGCTGGCCGACGGCGCTGCACCTCTCGCAGGCCGGCGACGACGTGGCCGTGGCGGACAATTTCGCTCGCCGTGGCTACGACCTCGAGATGGGGGTGGATTCCCTCGTTCCCATTGCGTCGCTCCATCGGCGCGTGGAGCGGTGGGAGGAGGTCACCGGGAGGCACCTCGAGGTCTTCATCGGTGATCTCACCGAGGAGGAGTTCGTGTACGACATGGTCGGCCGGTTCCGGCCAGACGCCATCGTCCACTTCGCCGAGCAGCGCAGCGCGCCCTATTCCATGGTCGACCGCAAGCACGCCGTGTATACCCAGGTCAACAACGTTGTGGGCACGCTCAACCTGCTGTACGCCATCGCGGAGATCGATCCCTCGATCCATCTCGTGAAGTTGGGCACCATGGGGGAGTACGGGACTCCGAACATCGACATCGAAGAGGGCTACATCGAGATCACCCACCGCGGCCGCACCGACGTCCTCCCCTTCCCCAAGCAGCCGGGCAGCTTCTACCACCTCTCCAAGGTCCATGACAGCCACAACATCGCCTTCTGTTGCCGAGCATGGGGCCTGCGATCGACCGACCTGAACCAGGGGGTGGTCTACGGCCAATCGACTCCCGAGACCGTGCTGCACCACGACTTTGCCACCCGCTTCGACTACGACGCCGTCTTCGGCACCGTCTTGAACCGTTTCGTGATCCAGGCGGCGGCCGGTGAGCCACTGACCGTCTACGGAACCGGGGGGCAGACCCGCGGCTTCCTCGACATCCGCGACACGCTGGCCTGTGTGGAACTTGCCCTGCGCAGTCCGGCCAAGGCGGGGGAGTGCCGCGTCTTCAACCAGTTCACCGAGTCCTTCTCGGTCATGGAGTTGGCTCGGAAGGTGGCGAACGCCGGCGGCGGGGCCGAGATCGTGCATCTCGACGATCCTCGTGTCGAGCTGGAGGAGCACTACTACCGCGCCGCGCACACCAAGCTGCTGGACCTCGGTCTGATGCCGCACCTGCTCAGTGACGGCTTGCTCGCCGATCTCCTCTCCATCGCGCAGAGCCACATCGGAAGGCTCGAGCGTTCTGCCCTCGAGCCCAGGGTGCAGTGGCGTTCGACCTCGAGCGCCATCTCGCAGACCCCGAGGCGGCGCGGCGCCGACGCCCCGAGGTGAGCTGTCCGCGCTGACGCGGCGCTCGCCGAGCTTCCCCATCGCCCCGTCAGTGCGGCTAGCTTGCCCCGGTCGCGCCCGGTGGCCGAGCATCGGGTCGGCTGACGCGCTCGACCGGAGGAGACGACCCCCTCGCCTGTGACCAGACTCCGAGCACTCGTCGGCCCCTGGTGGCCCTACCTGGTGTTGACCGCGGTGCCCCTGGCCGCGTTCGTCCTGCCCGACCTGATCTCCGGTCGGATCCTCATGTCGGGGGACAACATCCAGCAGAACTATCCGTTGCGCGTCCTGGTCGGCTCAATGTTCCGCCATGGGCAGCTGCCGTTCTGGAACCCCTACATCTTCAGCGGCACACCGCTGATGGCCGACTTCAACGCCGGGGCCTTCTACCCCCTGATCGCTTTCTTCGTCGGCCTCCCGGACCGCGCAGCATGGGTGGTCACCGAGGTGGTCGTCTTTGCGGCGATCGCCGTGGGGATGTACGTGTTCCTGCGCGCACTCGCGCTCTCCACGGTCGCGTGCTTCCTGGGCGCCGCCACCTATGCCTTCGCCGGGCCGGTCCTGAGCCAGGTCAACCACCTCGACATGACCGAGGGGTTCGTCGCCATCCCGTGGATGTTGCTGGCCGTCCACCACATCACCCGCGACGGCCGCTGGCGCTGGTCGGTCCTTCTCGGGGTGGCGTATGCAAGCGTGATCCTGGCCGGTGCCCCCGAGGCCATGCTCGACGAGGCGCTCCTCGTGCTCGCCTATGCCGCTCTCTCCGCCGGTCTGAGCCGACATCGCTGGTGGACCGTGGTCTCGCGGGGAGCGGCGGGCGCCGCTCTGGCCATGTCGCTCGCGGCGATCCAGTGGCTTCCGGGACTCGAGGCCATCCGGAGCTCGCAACGCGGCGCCGGTGTTGCTGCCGCGGCCGGCAGCTATCCCTCCCACTTCAGCATCCTCGCCCTCATCCCGTACCTCGACGGCGGCTACGGCCACCTCGGCGAAGCGCAGTTCTTCAGCCACTACAACCTGCCCGAGGTGGGGATCTACCTCGGGATCCTGCCCCTGATCGCCTTGGTCACGCTCGTGCATCCGCGTTGGCCGAGTCGGATCGCGCCACGCGACAGACTGACGTGGTACGGAGTCGCGGTGTTCGGCTACCTGCTTGCCCTCGGCTCGAACACGCCCTTCGAGGGCCTCTTCAACCGCCTGCCGCTCTACGGGCACCAGCGACTGCAGAGCCGCAACATGATCACCGTTGCCACCGCGGTGTGCGTGCTCTTCGCCGGGTGGGTGGACCGTTCCGAGCCGGTCCGGCCGCGGGAACCGCTGAAGCGATACGACCGCGTCATGTCGCTCGTCCCGCTGGCGGTCGTGATCTCCGTCGCCGTATGGGCCCTGGCGGCACCGGGCTCGCTGGCTGACGTGTTCGCCGGCGTTTCGGCGAGTCCCGCCGTGACCACCACCCTGCGCAGGGCCTCGTTGTGGGCCCTGGTGCTCTGCACCGGCGGGGCGGCACTGGTGTGGATCCGACCACACATGCGCAGGCCGAACTGGATGATGCTCGTCACGGCCTTCGTCGTCGTCGACCTCGGGATCATGGCGATCACCAGCCAGCTGGCCACGGGCCCATCGAACGAGGTGCTCGCCGGGACCACTCCGGTCCAGCAGCTGATGGCGGCCAACCTGGCTCCCGGTGCCCGCATGGTCAACTACGACCCGCAGACATACGACAGCTACCCCGGCAGTCCCCAGGGAATCCCGGACCTCAACGTCGTGCCGGGGCTCCCCTCGGTATCGGGGTACGCCTCAATCGTGAACAACACCTACGAGTCGGTGACCCACACGCACGAGCAGGGGGACCTCGACATCGGGCAGCTCGCGTCCGGGACGCTCTCGCAGCTCGACCTGCGAGAGGTGGTGACGCTGCCCGAGTATTTCTTGGTGCCCATCGCCTCCATGCCGGCCAGGATCGACGACGAGGTCCAGCTCACCGAGTCCTTCGGAACAGACCCGGTGCTCGTCCGCGGCTACGGCGCCGACTTCAACGACACCGCCTACCCCTTCTACCCGGGGGCGCGTCCCGCCCTTCAAGCCGGTCAGGTGGCGTCGTGGTACTTCGGAGAGTCGGTTGCGCCGACGCGTGTGACCCTCCTTCTGGCACGTCCGGTGCCCACCGACACGGCGGTGCGCGTCGGCCTCCTGGAGCCCGACGGCTCCACACGCTGGGGCCAGCCCGTCCCCGTCCCGGCCGGCTCGGCCGCCGTGACGACGCCCGTGCGGGGCGGTGCGGGGGTCGGGCTCACGGTCGCCACCGACGGCCCGCTGCCCGCGCAGAGGGTGGTCATCACGGCGGCCGGCCATCTCTACGAGCTCGACGGGGCGCTGTCCTCGGCCATCGTGCCCGGAGCATGGAGCGTGGCGGGCTTCGCCCAGGGGTACGCCGTGTTCACGCTGCGACGCCCGCCCCAGCCGCTCACGGCTGTCACGGTGCGCGGTCGCCGGCTGCCGGTGCAGGTGCTCTCGAGTACGACGAAGTCCGAGGAGGTGCGTGTGCAGACTTCCGAACCGGCGACCCTGGTGCGCTCTGTGGCGTGGGACTCGGGGTGGACGGCGTCGGTCTCGGTCGACTCAGGGCCCGCACGCCGCGTGCCCGTCTCCTCCGTCGGTCTGGTGCAACAGGTGCGGATTCCCGCGGGTGACGACCGCATCGTGTTCCACTACCGCCCGCCACATCTCGCCGCGGCCAGCGTGCTGAGCCTCGGGGCCTCTGCGGCGCTGGTCGTGCTCCTCGGAGTGTGCCTGGTGAGGCGGCGCCGCGCCGTCGCCCGGCAGCTCAGCAGAGCGGATGCGCCAGGGTGAGCAGGAACTCGCCCTCCTCGTCGCCCCACATCCCCTCGACCACGAACCCGGCCGCGCAGAGCTCCTGCTCGACGCGCTCGGGGGTGAATTTGGCGCTGATCTCGGTGAGCAGGTCCTCGCCCCGGCAGAACCGGACGGTGAGTCCCGCATCGGTCAGGGACACTTCAGTGTCCTCCTCGGCTCGCAGGCGCATCTCGATCCACTGTTCGTCTTCGTTCCAGACCGCGACGTGGCGGAACAGGTCGGGGTCGAAGTTGCCGCCGAGTTGCCCGTTCAGCACGTGGAGCACGTTGCGGTTGAACTCGGCCGTGACTCCCGATGCGTCGTCGTAGGCCGCCACGAGTCGGGACGGGTCCTTGACCAGGTCCGTGCCGATGAGCAGCGAATCGTCACTCGTCATGGTGCAGTTCAGGTCGAAGAGGAATCGGGTGCGTTGAGCGGGGGTCAGGTTGCCGATGGTCCCGCCGAGGAAGGCGATCATGCGGCGGCCCGGTGAAGGGATCTCGGTCAGATGCTGGTGGAAATCACCGATCACGAGGTGGATGTCGAGGGTGGGGAACTCTCCGGACAACGACGTGGCGGCGCTCCGCAGGAACTCGTCGCTGACGTCGAATGGGATGTAGCGCGACAGGGTGCCGGCTTGCTCGAGCGCGGCGAGCAGGACGCGGGTCTTGTCACACGCTCCGGCGCCGAGCTCGACGAGGGTGTCGGCTTTCGACCGCTCGGCGATGGCGAGGGCATGGCGTTCGAGCAGTGCCCGCTCAGCCCTGGTGGGGTAGTACTCGGGGAGCTGTGTGATCTCCTCGAACAGGCGGCTGCCGCGCTCGTCGTAGAACCACACGGGCGGGATGGATTTCTCGGCCGCCTGCAGCCCACGCAGCGCGTCGGCGCGCATGTTGGAGCGAGCGTCCTCCTCAGAAAGGTGGACGTCAATGGTGTAGGGCATCGCTCAGGGGTCCCTGGCCAGTCTGACGCCGGCGAAGGGCCAACGCGAGCCGGGCGGGAAGAAATTGCGGTACGTCGGTCGAGCATGGCCGGCCGGTGTGGCGCAGCACCCACCGCGCAGGACGTACTGGCTCACCATGAACTTGCCGTTGTACTCGCCGACGGCTCCGGGCGCAGCCCGGAAGCCGGGGTAGGGGGAGTAGGCACTCGACGTCCACTCCCAGACGTCCCCGAACAGGGCGTTCGACTCGACGGCGGGGCGCGGATGGGGGGCGACGTCTGGCCGGCCGCGCGCTCGATCGACCTCACCGAGAAAGTTGTCACCCTCGCCGTGCGCAGACGCGATCGTCTCCCACTCAGATTCGGTCGGCAATCGCATCCCGGTCCAGTGCGCGAAGGCGTCGGCCTCGTAGTAGCTCACGTGGCACACGGGCTCGTCCGGGTCGACCGGTCGTAATCCCGAGAGGGTGAACTGCAGCCATTGCTCGGGGTCGTCGGGATGGCGTGACCAGTACAGCGGTGCTTCCCACCGGTCCGCATTGACCACGGACCACCCATCGGACAGCCAGAGCTCGGGTCGCCGATAACCGTCGTCGTGCACAAAGGACAACCACTCGCCGCAGGTGACCGGGCGGTCGGCCAGTGCGAAAGGCGTGAGTTGGACCGTGTGCAAGGGGAATTCGTTGTCGAAGCCGAAACCATGGCCGTGGTGGCCTATCTCCACTGGGCCTCCGCCATGCTCCAACCACCCGGCCTTGGGCGCCGCCTCGCCGGCGACCGGCGGCGGGACGTCGAGATATGCCGGGTGGAGCGGGTTACGCGACAGGACGTGCTTGATGTCCATCAGGAGGAGCTCTTGATGTTGCTGCTCGTGGTTGAGGCCGAGCGCGATCAGGTCGGCCAGCCCTGGCTGACCGGGGTCGCGCAGGAGGGGCTCCATGGCACGGTCCACCCAGCTGCGGTAGCGGGCGATCTCGGCGATGCCCGGCCGGGACAAGAGACCACGCTCTGGTCTCGGATGGCGCGCCCCGACCGCTTCGTAGTACGAGTTGAAGATGTACGCGTACACGTCGTCGAAGACCTCGTAGTTCGAGGCGTACTCGCCGAGGACGAAGGTCTCGAAGAACCACGTCGCATGTGCCCGATGCCATTTGGTAGGGCTCACGTCAGGCATGGTCTGGACGGTCTGGTCTTCAGCGCTCAGGGGGGAGGCCAGCCTCTCGGTCGAGCGCGCGGACCAACCGGTAGGCCTCCACGAGGTCGGACCGTGCTGCTGGTGCTGCTCGGTCGCTGGTGTCCATCGATCGGTCCCTTCGCCCACCGCTCCTGGAGCATTCCCTGTCCCTCGGAGCGCAGCGCATGCTCGCCGGCGGTCGTCCGGTTCACCCTAGCCAGACCTCCTCAGAGCCGGGCACGCAGTCCGGAATTGCGCAATCACCTGGCGGCGAAGCCGCTCACCGTGTGGTGGCGTCCTGTCGACTCCCGGGCCGCCCGACGCCGGTGTCAGCGGTCAGGTCAGCACCTTGCTGCGGAAATTGCGCAGGCCGAGAGCGAGAAAGCCGACGGTGAAGACGGTGATGGCGGGATAGATCACGTAGAGGTGCATGTGGGCGGCATCGGTGAAGGCAGCCCGCATCCCGTCGTTGATGTAGATGAGCGGATTGACCAGCACCACGATCTGCAGCCAGTGGATCGGACCTGCCTTGACCGGTGCCAGGCGGGTCCACTGGTAGTAGGTCCCCCCGAGGAAGGTGATGGGCAGCACGATGAACCCGAACATGAGCCCGAGGTTGCGCGGCTCGAATGACGTTCCGAGCAGGAGTCCGAGGCAGGCCATGCACACGCACGACAGCGGCACCAGCGTGAGGATGAGGCCCCAGTGCAAGGTGATCTGCGCCTGCACGTTCGCCGCGTGCACTACGGACGCAATGGGGAGCACGATGGAGGCAGAGATCAGGCCCTGTGCGGCTCCTGAGATCACCTTCGAGATCGCCACGAGCCAGATCGGGCACGGTGCCTGGACACGGTCCTCGATCTCGCGCGTGAAGCCGAACTCCTGGGCCAGCGGCATGGCGACGGCCTGAATTCCCTGAAACATGATGGAAAGTCCGACGACCCCGGGAACCAACACGGTGGCGAACGCAGACTCGGCGCCGGGGACCCCGTTGGCGGCACCGACGCCCTGGCCGATCTTCGGGAACACGTAGAGGAACACGAAGCACAAGAGGAAGGGCTGCACCAGGGTCCGTATCGTGAACTCGACCTTGTGCTTCCAGACCACGACGAGGTCGCGTTGGATCAACGCGCGCAGCGAAGCGCGGGCGGCCGCCGCGGTGGAGCGTGTCGGAACGCGCTGGACATGACGATCTTCCGGAGCCTGGAGCGTGGCGTCGAGATCGTGCGAGGTGGTCGCCATCAGTCCCGCAGGTCCTTGCCCGTCAGCGAGATGAACACGGTTTCGAGCGTGGGCTCCGTCACTGAGAGGTCGGCAAGGGTGAACCCGGCCTCCTCGGCAGCTTCGACCACCCGGGGCACCAGCCGGTCGACGCCCCGGAGCTGGAGCTCGACGCCGTCGGCAAGCGGCCGGATCCGGGTGAGACCGTCGATCCGGGCGCGAAAGGCCTCGGCAAGCCGGTCCGGGTCACCGGCCGCCTTGACGCTGACCACGGTGTCCGCGCCGAGACTGCGTTTGAGCGCGCTGGGCGTGTCGAGGGCGAGGAAGCGACCGTGGTCCATGATGGCCACCCGGTCACACAGCGCGTCCGCCTCCTCCATGTAGTGGGTTGTCAGCAGGATCGTCTGCCCCTCAGCGTTGAGGCCTTCGAGGAGCTCCCACAGGGCGAGGCGGCCCTGCGGGTCCAGGCCGGCCGTGGGCTCGTCGAGGAAGAGGATGGCCGGCCGGTGGAAGATGGCACGGGCCACCATGAGGCGTTGTGCCATCCCTCCCGAGAGTGCGTATACCGACGCCGACGCGAAGCGGGTGAGCTGGAACCGCTCGAGCAGTTCGTCGGCCACCTGCCTGGACTCCCTCGCCCCCATGCCGAAGAGCCGCCCGTGCCAGTACAGGTTCTCCCAGGTGGTGAGCTGGCGGTCCAACGTGTTCTGCTGCGACACCACGCCGATGAGCTGTTTGACCAGTGCGGGATGGCCGAGGACGTCGATCCCTCCGATGAAGGCCTGACCCGAGGTCGGGATGACCCGGGTGGTCAGCACCCCGACCGTCGTCGTCTTCCCGGCCCCGTTGGGGCCGAGGAGCCCGAACACCTCGCCGGGCTGGACGCGGAGGTCCAGCTGGTCGACGGCACGAAAGTCGGTGCCCGAGTAGGTCTTGGTGAGTCCGACCGTCTCGATGATCGGCGTCTCGCCGTCAGGAGGGACCCGGTCGCGCCGGTGCGGTGTCGCGGTGGTCGTCATGTTGGTCTTGTGGGCAGAGTAGTGGTCAATCCTCGGCCAGGATCTGGTACAGCTCCTTGCGGGCCCGCTGGATCACGACCAGTCCTCGTTCGAGCTGCGCCGCGTTGCCCGCCCCGGCCAGCTGCTTGGACGCGCTCACGAGTTGGCCGAGACCGTGGCGGAGGTCGCGGACCGAGTCGTCGGTCTCGCCCGCCTCTTGCCAGGGTGACGAGGCCTGATCCGCCTCCGCCCGCCCGCTCTCGGTGAGCGAGTAGACCCGGTTGCCGTCCATTTCGTTGGACTCGACGAGGTGCTGGTCCTCGAGCATCTGGAGGTGTGGGTAGACCGACCCGGGGCTGGGCCGCCAGATGCCGCCGCTCATCTCCTCGAGCCGCCGCATGACCTCGTAGCCGTGGGCAGGCCCGTCGACGAGCGACAGCATGATGGCGGACCGGATGGCGCCGCGCGGCATTCGCCGGCCGCCACCCCAGCCGCCCCGTGCGCCGCCGCCTCCGCTCCCACCCCAGCGCCCGCGACCCCCACGGATGGCGCGGCCGACAGAGCGGTGGTCGTGCAGGTGGCCGACGAGATCGTCGCGGTGCGAGAGGTCGTCGGGGTTGTGTCGATGTGGCATTCGTACTCCTTCTCGGCACGCGCAGCTGCGCATGCCCTCGTTGTTCTTCGGTGTCCGACGGCGTGGGTCACATTCGGCCTTCGCTCAGAAAGAACACTAATGATATATCATGATACATCTTAGAAGTGTCGTCAAGATCCCAGACGGAGACCGTCGGGACCGGGGGACCCGATGGCGCCGGGCGGGCGAGGGTCCGGACGTCGACAAGAGTCCGCATACTGGAGACCAGGCATCGTCCGGGTGGAACGGGCGGGCCGGGAGGAGCCATGGGACTGTTCACCTCGCACAAGGCAGAGATGGTGACCGAGGAAAGGGCACTGCCCGGTCGGGACCAGCCGATGTCCATCACCGAACCGCACCTCGTGCTCGGCACGCCGATCACCCCGCCGTTCCCCGCCGGACTCCGGCAGGCCACCTTCGGGATGGGTTGCTTCTGGGGCGCGGAGCGGAAGTTCTGGACGCTTGGCGGGGTGTACACGACCGCCGTGGGATACGCCGGCGGTTTCACGCCCAACCCGACGTACCAGGAGGTCTGCAGCGGTCGGACGGGGCACGCGGAGGTCGTCCTCGTCGTCTTCGATCCGGCGATCGTCAGCGACGAGGAGTTGCTGGGCGTCTTCTTCGAGGGGCACGACCCGACCCAGGGCATGCGCCAGGGGAACGACGTGGGCACGCAGTACCGTTCGGTGGTGTACGCCACCACCGACGAGCAGCTGGGCGCGGCCCACGCCGCCGCGGAGCGCTACGGGGAGGCGTTGCGTCGGGCGGGATACGGGGAGATCACCACGGAGATCGAGCCCGCCGGCACCTTCTACTACGCCGAGCCGTACCACCAGCAGTACCTGGCGGCGAATCCCGGCGGGTACTGCGGGCTGGGAGGCACCGGGGTCGAGCTGGGCGACGACCCCGCCGGTGCCTGCCAGAGCGGCCTGGACGTGGCGACCTGAGGTCGCTGCCCCGACGCTCCAACCCGCTCCTCGCGCGACGACCCGAACTCGAGCGGCGGATCGCCTCTTTGGTGCCGATGCAGCGGCTGGGTGACCCGGCGCAGGACGTCGGACCCGTGGCCGTGTTCGTGGCCAGCGAGGACGCCCGCTCCGTCACCGAGGACACCTGGATCGTTCTCGACGACGGCCATGTCGGCGGCGTGGAGGGGGACGCCTCACCGTCGCATCTCCATCCCGAGTAAGACCGCCATTCGGAGCGCCGAGCGGTGGCGCGCCGACAGGTTGGACGGGCCGGGGCGGGAGCGCCGTCACGTCGTCGAATGTTGCGCCGGTGCGACGACGTTCCTACTCTGAATCCGTCGTGGGCGAATCGGGGAGGTGGGTGTGAGCGTCGTCACCCCGTTGCCCGTGACGCCGAGTATCTCCCAGCGACGGCTGCGGCTCATCATCGGGGCACTGCTGCTGGGCATGCTGCTCGCCGCCCTCGACCAGACCATCGTGTCGACGGCGCTGCCCACCATCGTCGGCGACCTGCACGGCGCGTCGCACCTGGCGTGGGTGGTCACCGCGTACCTCTTGACCTCGACGGTATCGACACCTCTGTGGGGGAAGCTGGGCGACCAGTACGGGCGCAAGAGCTTCTTCCAGGCCTCCATCGCCATCTTCATCGTGGGCTCGGCCTTGTCGGGCTTCAGCCAGACCATGCCCGAGCTGATCCTGTTCCGCGGCCTACAGGGACTGGGGGGCGGAGGCCTGATCGTCGGCGCGCAGACCGTGATCGGGGACCTGGTCTCACCGCACGAGCGCGGCCGGTACGTCGGACTCTTCAGCGGAACATTCGCCGCGGCCACGGTGATCGGTCCGCTCGTCGGCGGGCTGTGCGTGACGTACCTTTCGTGGCGCTGGGTCTTCTACATCAATCTGCCTCTCGGCCTGCTGACCATGGCCGTCACCGGAATTGCGCTGCCCGGAAAGTTGCGGCGGGTCCACCACAGCATCGACTACGCGGGTGCCCTTTGCCTGGCCGGTGGCGCCACCTCCCTCATCGTCTTCGCCAGCCTCGGTGGGGTCTCGTGGGCGTGGGCCTCCACCCCCAGTGTGCTGTGCGCGGTGCTGGGGGTGGTGCTGACCCTCGCCTTCGTGCTGGCAGAAGGCAGGGCGGCGGAGCCCATCATCCCGCTTTCGCTGTTCCGGCTGCGAGTGTTCACCATTGCGAACTCGCTCGGCTTCGTGTTGGGGTTCGCCATGTTCGGCGCCATCACGTTTCTGCCCCTGTTCCTGCAGAACGTCGAGGGCGTGACACCGACGGCGTCGGGCCTGCGCCTTCTGCCGGTCATGCTCGGCATGCTCACGGCGTCGATCGTCGCGGGCCAGCTCGTGACCCGCTGGGGTCGCTACAAGATCTTCCCGCTCATCGGCAGCATCCTCACGGTGATCGGTTCGGCGCTGATGTCGATGATCGACGCGTCAATGAACAGTTGGGTGCTCGCTGGCTCCATGATCGTCTTCGGCGCAGGCCTGGGGCTCACCAACCAGGTGTTGACGGTTGCCGTGCAAAACGCCGTGTCCTACGAGGATCTCGGCGTGGCCACCAGCAGCTCGGGCTTCTTCCGGCAGATCGGGGCTTCGTTCGGGACGGCGGCGTTCGGTGCGATCTACGCCATCGTCTTCACGCGCACCTTGGCGCCCGCGCTGGCCAAGGTGCCGCCATCCCTGCTCAAGGCCTTCAACCCGGCATCGTTCGACCCGGCCCTTCTGGCCAGATTGAAGTCCTCGACGGCGGGGATCGCCCTCTACGCCCACTACACCGACGCGGTGACCCAGGGCGTCCAGACGGTGTTCCGGGTCGCCGTGCCGATCTCGATCGTCGGGGTCGTCCTGGCGGTGTTCCTGCCCGAACTGCCGCTGCGCAAGACCGTGGAGACGGCGGCGTCCAGTGAGGTGGCGATGGTGCCCGAGCACCAAAGCTCGCTCGAGGCGATCGAGCTGGCACTGCAGAGGGCATCGGCCCGGGAGAACCGCGCCGAGATGTACCGCACGCTCGGCGAGCGGGCGCAGATCAACCTCCCGCCGTCGGGGGTCTGGCTGCTGTGTCGCCTGGGCGATCACCCGGCCTTGACGGTGAACGAGATCGCCAAGCGGGTGAAGGTGGCGCCTGAGCGCATCGAACCGGGCGTCGACAGCCTTGTCGTGGCCGGCCTGGTGGACGAGCGCGTCCGGGACGGTCACGATCGAGAGTTCAGACTCACGCCGTCTGGTCGCGTGGCCATGGAGCAGGTGACCGAGGCGCGCCGCCAGGGGCTGACCAAGCTGCTCGAGGGGTGGAATCCCGAAGAGCACCCCGAGGTGATCGCTATGGTGAAAGATCTGGCCCGTGCGCTACTGGTCGACGACGAACGACTGTTGGCCGACGCCTTGCCCCGGGCGACTCCGGCCGTGCCGGACTGAGAGCGGTCGGTCGGAATGAGCGAGGTCGAGATCGAATCCGTGGTGTCGCAGCCGGCCCGCGTGGGCAAGGACCGCCGTCAGCTCCCGAGTTGGCGCTGGGAGGAGCTGCGCACCACCTTGTGGGTGCTACCGAGTGTGCTCGTCGTCGTGGCCGTGGTGCTGTTCCTCGCCACCTTCGCGGTGGATGTGGCGGCCTACCACCACCAGCTCACGCTCCCGACATGGATCCGCACCGGGAGCGCCGATGCCGAGCGCCAGGTGCTCATCGCCATCGCGGCCGCCGTCATCACCGTGATCGGCGTGGTGTTCTCCATCACCATCCTGGCATTGACACTGGCCTCGCAGCAGTTCGGTCCCCGCATGATGCGCAACTTCGTGCGCGACATCGGCAACCAGGTCACGCTCGGTGTCTTCGTGGGGACGTTCGTCTACTCGGTGCTCGCCCTGGTCACGGTGAACAGCATGGGGAACGGCACCGGGGAGCAGTTCGTCCCCTACCTGTCGACCTCGGTCGCCGAGGCGCTGCTCTTCGTCGACCTCGGGGTGCTCATCTACTTCATCCACCACATCGCCAAGTCGATCCAGCTGCCCGAAGTCATCGCCGGGATCGCGGACGACCTCATGCACTCCATTGACGCCGAGTTCCCCGACCGGGTGGGCTCGAGCTCGAACCACACGGCTCGTCACGCGGGGAGGTCGGTGCCCGACCTGCTTCAGCTGATCGACGAGCGCGGGGCCGTGGTGCCTTCCCAGGTGAGCGGCTACATCCAGTACGTTGGCTACGCCCAGTTGATTGAGATCGCCACGCGAACCGACTCGGTGATCCGGCTCGAGCATCGGCCAGGCCACTTCCTGGCCACCGGTCGCTCCCTGGCCACCGTCTGGCCGAGGGGGGCGGCGGGTGAGGTCGCACGGGCCCTGTCGAAAGCGCACGTGACGGGGCCCCACCGCACGCTCGTGCAGGACCCCGTCTTCGCCATCGACCAGATGGTGGAGATCGCGATTCGGGCGCTCTCGGCCGCCGTCAATGACACGTTCACGGCGCTCACGTGCATCGACTGGCTGGCTGCCGGCCTGGGCCGCGTGTCGGGGCGGGTGATCGACGAGGGGGTCTACCGCGACGGTGCGGGGAACGTGCGCCTGATCGAGTCCGACCCGTCCTACGCGTGGATGGTCAACCGGGCCTTCGACAAGATCCGCCAGGCCGCTTCGGGCATGCCGGCGGTCTTCATCAGGCTCATCGATTCCATCGGATCCATCACGCTGGACACCACGTCACCCGAGCAGCGGGCGGTTCTGCAGCGCCAGGCCGACATGGTGTTGCGGCTCGCGGAGGCCACGGTCAGGGAGCCGAACGACTTGGAGGAGATCCGCCTCCGGCACGGGCGGATTCCCGGCGAGGAAGCCTTTGCCGACAAGCCCCACACCTGGTCCACGATCGAACTGCCCTGACTGACGCGTCAACGGGTCCCCGCGTTGTCGGTGGGCGTCGTGGTGCTCGAGGCGGGCACGGTGCTGGACGTCGAGGCGGCCCTCGAGGTGGTCGTCGTGGTGCCGCCGCTTCGTGCCGCGGTCGTCGTGGTTCCTCCCGAGGAGGAGGTCGTCGTCGTTCCTCCCGAAGGGACGGTCGTCGTGGTCGTGGGCGATGCCACGAAGGGCACCTTCTCGCTGTGTTCACTGGCCAGGCTCGTGGTGGGGGTCTTCGAGAGGTTGGTGCACTCACGTGCGGAGTTCCAGCTCTGCACCGCGGCGGCGGCGGCCGTGCCCGTGAGCGGCTGCGGCAGCCCGTTCTGAATGGTCGCTGGACGCCAGAGCGCACGCACGACGTGCCGTCCTTCGGCTGTGACGATCAGGGTTCCGCTGTCGATCTCGGGCCCAGAGCTGTCGTAGAAGGCGAAGTTGCCGAGCCCGTAGTCGACATAGGCCTGGCCGAGGTAGCCCGCGCCGAGGAGCACGTGGGCATTGGAGCCCACCACGATGTCGGCCCCGGCGCGCACGAGCTGGCGGGCCAGGGGCTCCTGCTGAGGATCGGGGCACGCCTGGGTTTCGGTGCCCCAGTGGACGAAGACGATCACGGTGTCGGCGTTCGAGCGCACCTGCTGGACCTCGCGGACCAACTCGGTCGGGTCGATGGCGGATGCCACACCGGGCTGGGAGGATGTGGCCGTCCAGGAGCTCCCGAGGTTGTCGGGGAGCACCTGCGTGGCGGTCACGATGACGATGCGCTGCCCGTTCACGGTGATTCGGTAGGGGGTGAACGCCTGCGCCGCGTTGTTCCCGATGCCGATGATCGGGTAGCCGGTCTGGGAGGCAATGGTCAGGTTCTGCGACAGGCCCTGGGGGCCGCAGTCCATCCCGTGGTCGTTGGCCTCGGTCATCAGGGAGATCTGCGCGCTCTTCAGGGCGGTGACCGCGGATGCCGGTGCATCGAAGATGTACTGCTTGTTCTGCGGCTCCGGGCAGGTGCCGTCAGTGACGACGGTCTCGAGGTTCGCCATGCTCACCTGGGTTCCAGAGAAGAGCTCGGGGATGGTCGTCCCGAGCGCCGTGGAGGCATTCGTGACCAGGCGCTGGCCCACGGGGCCTTCGAAATGGACGTCCCCTCCGAAACCCAGGGTCACCGCCCGGTGGTCGCCCGTCCATGCGGGGTCGAGGGGGGAGCGAGCGGTGCGCGTCGCCAGGTCGGAGGCTCCCTGCGTGGAGGTCGTCGTCGAGGAATGCGTGGTTGGTGGCCCCGAGCTTCCCGAGAAGAAGGCCAGGTAGACGAGGAAGGCGAGAAGGACGCCACCACCGGCCGCGAATTCGACGGCGACGTCGCATGACTCGGCGGGAGACCACGCCGAACTATGGCACACGCGCTACCCGCCGCACCCGGCGCGTGCCGTTCTGACCAGCAGGTTTGCGAGCTCAGGGCACCGCTCAGTCGTCCCTCCACATGGAGCCCCACCGGGTGATCAGGGAGGTGACAAGGCCGGCACATGCCGACGCGATCATGTCGCGGCACCGGTCGAACCCGACGTCGTCGCCGTAGTACGGGTCGGGCACGTCGGGCGCCGATCGACCCGGTGCCTCGAAGTCCCCCAGGAGCACCAGGCGATCCTCGGGCGACCCGAGCTTCCTCAGTGCGCTGCGATGGCTCCGGTCGAGGGCGACCGCGAGGTCCGTACCAGCCAGCTCCGCCTCCGTGATCTGGCGAGCCGAGTGCCGCTCACGGGGGTAGCCGGCGCGATCGAGAGCGGCCTCGGCGCGCTCGTCCATCGGCTCCCCCCGGTGCCATGACCCGATCCCCGCGCTGGAGAGCTCCAGGTGTGGGCCCAGGGTCTGGCCACCTCCGAGGTCGGCCGAGGACGCCAGCACGCGGGTGATGACCTCCGCCATGGGGGACCGGCAGATGTTCCCCGTGCAGACGAAGACGATGCGGTACGGGGGCCGTCGGTGGCGGCCGTCGCCGAGCGGGAGTGGAGGCGGAGGGGTGATGCGGGACACGCTCACTCTCATAGCAGCCTCCCCGCGGCCGGGGTACTTCGGGGGCACAATGGAGAGATGGCACGGCGCCCGGTCCATTCCGACCCCCATCCCCCTGGCGACGGAGAGGGCGGGCACGAAGCGGCCGACCGGCGCCATCAGGCCGCCTTGGTGGGCGTCCTCGTTGCCGGCGTTCTGCTGGGCTGGTTCGCGCTGGCCAACCTCCGTGACGTGCGGATCGACTTCTGGGTGTTCAACCGTCAAGCGCCGCTGATCTTGGTGATCGTGATCTCAGGCCTCCTGGGGGCGTTGATCACGGCCCTGGTCCTGCGGCGCAAGCCCAAGGGGGAGTAGCGGTCCGTCCCCGGGGGGATCGGTCCGGCGGAGTCCGCGGGGTGCGGGACCGAGTCACGGGTGGCGGCGCGTCCCCCGGAGGCCGGGATGGACCTAAGCTGGGACGCGGTGGAGACAGCCTCTCTGGCAGGCACGAGACGGGACCTTCCCGTTGTCTGGGTTCCCCTGGCGTGCAAACATGGGGCTCAGATGCATGTGGAGATCCCAAGGGGCAGGTGAGAGTGCCGCTTTCCGACCATGAGCAGCGGATTCTGGCTGAGCTCGAGGAGTCGCTGGTACGCCAGGACCCCGAGTTCGCCGAGCGGGTTCGATCCGAGACGGTGTACAGGCACGCGGGCCGCTACTGCAAGTGGGCGTCGGTCACCTTCGTTCTCGGCGTCGTCATTCTCGTGGCGTTCTACAGCAAGTCGGTTGTGGCCGGGTTCATCGGCGTGGTGATCATGTTCGCCTCGGCGGTGTGGTTCGAGCGCAACCTCAGGCGGATGGGCCGCGCGGGATGGCACGACCTGACCAGATCCAAGGACGGAGAGCCCAAGGGGGCCGGAGGGTCCAACGGAATCGAGGGCGCCGTCAGCGAGGCGCGGGACTGGTTCCGCTCCCGCTTCCACCGTCGCGACGACTGACCAGCCATTGGTTCCGTGCATGGCCGCGTGCGCGGCGCGGTGACGGATCTTGTGCTGGCCGTCGACATCGGCGGCACCAAAGTGGCCTGCGGGTTGGTGGATCGCAGTGGGGAATTGCTCGAGCGGGCGACCGTGCCCACGCGGCGGTCGTCCGAGGCGGTGCCGCAATCAGAGGCCGTGCCGCAATCAGAGGCGGCAGAGCTCCTGTGGGGTGATCTGGCCGAGCTGGTCGGGAAGGTGGCGTCGACCGCGACGGCCCGAGGGGGGAGGCTGCTCTGCTGTGGGGTGGGGTGCGGTGGGCCGATGAGCCTGGGCGGGGCCGAGGTCTCGCCGCTGAACATCCCGGCGTGGCGCGACTTCCCCCTACGTGCCCGGCTGGCCGAACTGACCGGGTTGGTGACGTTCGTGGACAACGATGCCAAGGCATTGGCGCTCGGAGAGGGATGGGTCGGTGCTGCCAAGGGCCACGCCGACTACCTGGCCATGGTCGTGTCCACCGGCGTGGGGGGCGGCATCGTGCTCGACGGACGCCTGTTGGGGGGGCGGCTGGGCAATGCCGGGCATATCGGCCACGTGATCGTGGAGCCCCACGGGCGGGCGTGCGTCTGCGGGGGGCGCGGGTGCCTCGAGGCCGAGGCCTCCGGTACGGCACTCGCCGCCGTGACCGGCCGGCCCGCACACCTGGCGGCTCCCGCGATGGTTTCGCGCACGGGCACGCTGGTGGGGCGCGCCGTCGCGTCGACGGTCAACCTCCTCGACCTTCCCCTCGCCGTCGTCGGCGGTTCGGTGGCGCTCGGTTTCGGCGGGCCGTTCTTCGCCGCCGCCCAGGCGGAGATGGAGGCACGGTGCGGTCTGTCGTTCGCCCGTGGTGCGCGCGTCGTTCCCGGAGGTCTCGCCGATCGCGGTCCGCTCGTGGGCGCGGGCCGGGTCGGCCTGCTCGGAGTCGGTGAAGCGGGGCCGGGGTCGTGAGCGTGGCATCGGCGTCACAGCCCTCCGGGGACGGCTCGCCCGGAGTCGGGAAGGTGCATTGGGGTCGACAGGCCTCGGTGGTGGCGAAAGCCGTCCTACCCCGCCCGTGGCTGTGGTGGACGGCTGCCGGGGCCCTCCGCCGGATGGCTCGACGGGGATGGTGGCGTCGGGCGCCCTATCTGCCGGTGCCCGGAGAGGCCTACTGGCGGTTCCGCGTGACGACGGCGTACGGGAGCGGGAATTCGGCGGGGCCCGATGGAGACAACACGGGGCTCAACGCCGCCGACGTCGTCTCGTACCTGCGCTGGTGTCAAAGGTCCCGGCCCGGCTCCGGATAGCCTGTCCGAGATATGGAGCGGGTGCTCCTCCTCAATGCGACCTATGAGCCGCTCGCGCTGGTCACCGACCGTCGTGCCGTCGTCTTGATGCTCGGTGGTCGTGCCGAGGTCGTGGCCACCCGGGACGATTGCCGCGTGTTCCACTCGGCCAGGTTCCAGATCGACGTGCCCTCGATCGTGCGCCTCACGCACATGGTGCGCATCCCGCGCTGGGCGCGCACGCCACCGGTGACGCGCCGTTCGGTCCTGCGGCGCGACGGCGGTCTGTGCGTCTACTGCTCCCAGCCCGCCGACACCATCGATCACGTGATCCCTCGCAGTCGCGGTGGCACACACGACTGGTTCAACGTGGTGGCCGCCTGCAAGCGGGACAACCTCGTCAAAGCGGACCAGTTGTTGTCGGAGTTGGGGTGGACCATGCGGGTGAAGCCGGCCCCGCCCGACGGGCATCTCTGGCGGCTTCGTCACCTCTCGGAGGTGGACCCGTTGTGGGAGCCCTATCTCGCCGCCGCCTCCTGAGCTTGTCCGCCGGGCCCCTCTTCGACGTCGAACCATTCCGTTTCGAACCCCGACGGGTGGTGGTGGCTCGGCAGGTCGCTCGACCGACGCTCGTGTTGGGCAGCACCCAGCGTGCCGATGTGGTCGACTCCGCGGCGTTGGTGGCGCGCGGCGTCGAGACGGTGCGCCGGCGCGGCGGAGGGGGTGCCGTGTATCTCGGTCCGGGGGGTCGCTCGCAGCTGTGGGTCGACGCCTGGATCCCACGTGACGATCCGCTCTGGCTTCCCGACGTCTCGGTGGCAGCCGAGTGGGTGGGGGAGTGGTGGGCCGGCGCGTTGTCGTCACTCGGTCACTGCGAGCCCGGCGACTGTGACGTCCACCGGGGACGCCTGGTCCGAGGCGAGCTCGGGGACCTGGTGTGCTTCGCCGGGCACGGACCGGGCGAAGTCATCCACCGTGGCCGCAAACTCGTCGGGGTGACGCAGTGGAGAGCCCGCCAGGGCGCGCTGTTCTCGTCGTGTGCCTACTGGCGCTGGAATCCCTCGGCGTTGGTCGAGCTGCTCGGCGGCTCCGCGGGCGATCTGGCCGGATTGACCCTGCAGTTGGAGACAATCGGTGTCGGGCTCGCCCAGCTCGAGTCGCCGGTCGCGGACATCGCCGTCCTCCGGGATCGGCTGTTCGCCTCCTTCGAGGATCTGGCCCCCTAAGACCGGAGCGTCCCAGGACCCCGGTCCGGGGACACGACCCCCGGTTCGGTCACCCCGGGCTCGGGCTCGTTCCTCACCCTCTCAGGATCCCCACGGTCCTCTCAGGATCCCCACGGTCCTCTCAGGATCCCCACGGTCCCACCGGCGGCCGATCTGCGGGCCGTCTCGCATCCACCCCGGAATCCACCGGGGAGTCGGGCACGTGTTGCGTTTGCGTTGCAGTGGGTCCTGGTGGTTGTGTGGTGGAGGGAAAGGGCGTAAAGTGGCGCGAAATGGTGCAGAGGGGCGTCAGAGGACGCAAGCCAGGGAGCATCGTGGGAGACACAGCCGGTGGCAGGGTTCGTCGGGAGGTACGAGCACTCGCTCGACACGAAGGGCAGGGTCATCCTGCCGGCGAAGTTCCGCACCCAGTTCGACCGGGGCGGCTACTTGACCCAGCACTCCGAAGGCTGTCTCGCGCTCTGGACGCCAGGGGAATTCGAGCGCCAGATGGAGTCGATGCAGCAGAAGGCGGACGCCGGGCGGGCCGACCGCAACCGGGCTCGGATCTGGGCCTCCAACTCCGCCGACGTGGAGATCGATCGACAGGGTCGGATGCCGATCCCCGCCCATCTGCGGGAGTTCGCCCACCTCGAGTCCGAGGTCCTCGTCCACGGAGCCATCGACAGGGTGGAGGTCTGGAACCCCGCGGCCTGGACCGAGCGGGTGCTCCCCGAAGAGAACTGGTTGCTCGACCCGGACGAGGGGGAGTAGCCGGTGCATTCCGCTTCCTCGCAGACGCACGTACCCATGCAGTCGAGGCGGGCGTCGCAACCCTCGTCGGAAGGAGACCCACCCACGCGCTGACACCCCGAAACCACAGCAGGACGCGAGACGACGAGAACGCCGCATCCATCGCCGAGACCGTGGTTTCGGTCGGATCGACGCCGGCGGACCCATTCGGATCGTTCCGGACCATGTGCAGCTCCTCGACCGGTGCGCTGGAAGGCCACTCCACCCTCTTCCTCGCAGGTCGTCAGGATCTCCACCTCCCACTCGACCCACCGGCCGGGGGGCTGCAGATGGCCCAGGCGTTCCACCACATCCCCGTATTGCGCGACGACGTCGTGTCGCTGTTCGCATCCGCCCCTTCCGGCGTCGTCGTCGATGCCACGATCGGCGGGGGAGGGCACTCGGCGGCGTTGCTCGAGGCGTATCCAGCGCTCCGCGTGGTCGGGCTCGACCGCGACCCGGCCGCCCTGGAGGCGGCGCGCGAGCGGCTTGCTGCGTTCGGCGACCGTGCCTCGCTGCGGCACGCCCCGTTCTCCGAGCTCGAGTCGGTGGTGTCGTCCCGCGAGCTCGGCCCGCTCTCCGGTGTGCTCTTCGACCTCGGAGTCAGCTCGCCCCAGTTGGACCGGGTCGAACGGGGGTTCTCCTTTCGACAGGACGGGCCGTTGGACATGCGGATGGACCCGAGCGGTGGCCTGACGGCCGCCGATCTGGTGAACGGATTGCCCGAAGAATCACTGGCGGCGCTCTTCCGCGAGAACGGGGAGGGAAGGTTGTCCGGGCGACTGGCCCGGGCCGTCGTCAGGGCCCGGCCACTGAGCTCGACGAGGCAGCTGGCCGAAGTCGTGGCGGCCGCAGTCCCGGCTGCGGTGCGTCGGAAGGGTCACCCGGCACGTCGGGTGTTCCAGGCGCTGCGCATCGCAGTGAACGGCGAGCTGGCCGAGCTGGCCACCGCGCTGCCGGTCGCACTGTCGCATCTCGCCGTCGGCGGGGTGTGTGCCGTGATCAGCTACCACTCGGGCGAGGACCGGCTGACCAAGCAGATCTTCGCCGACGCAGCGTCCGGTGGGTGTACCTGTCCGCCCGGCCTGCCCTGTGTCTGCGGCGCGGTCTCGCGGCATCAACTCGTGTTCCGCGGGGCGCGGAAACCCTCAACCTCGGAGGTGGAGGCGAACCCGCGATCGCAGAGTGCGCGCCTGCGGGCCATCGTACGCACCGAAGGCGACGGTGCCTGATGGCCCCACCACCGCCTCCGGCCACCGCCACGGCTTCGAGGCGTCACGGTTCGGCCCAGACGGCTCGCCGGTCCACAGCTGGCGCCCCTGCGCCCGCCGTCCCGGCTCGTACACCTCTCCGCGTCGTCCCGACCCGACCGCGCCGAACCGGCAACGGGCTCCGTACGGCGCCGAACCGGACGCGTCTGATGAACCTGGGGTCCCTGTGCGTGGTCGTCCTGGCCCTGCTGGTCGTCGTCGTCGGGCAGGCGTACCTGGCCAACGGCCAGGTACGGCTCCATTCACTGCAGCACGAGTTGGCCCTCGAACAGAGCACGCACCGCCAGCGTGAGCTCGCCGTGGCCCGGCTCGAGACCCCGGCACGTGTGGTCGCGGCCGCCACGGGCCAAATCCATCTGGTGCATCCGGCCTCGGTGACCGAGTTGCCCTATGTCTCCCTGTCGGTACCGCTTCCCACGCCGAAGGTGACCCCCGCTCCGGCCCCGCCCCCCGCCCCCGCAGCCACCTCGACGACGTCGACGTCAACGCCATGAGCGGGACGACCCGACAAGACCCTCGGCGCGCGCGGCCCGGCTCGAGCAGCGAAGATCGTGTGGCGCGCCCTTCGGGTCGCTCGCCACGACCCTCGGGTTCGCCGGGGACGCGTCGTCACCCCGAGCGGCCACGGCGGCCGCAGACCACACCGCCGCCCGGTCCGTCCCGACGGCCTGGGGCCACCGTCACGCCGCTGCGACCACGTCGTCCGCAGTCAGGCAGGCCCGCCGCGGCGACACGGCCGACCCGGGCTCGCACGTCACGGGACGGGCACGGGGTCACCCTCCAGCGCCGGATCCGCCTCATCAGCCTCGTGCTGGTGGTGACCCTCGTGCTCGTCGTGGGGCGGTTGGTGGATATCCAGGTCCTTCACGCAGGCGGGTACGAGGCCGCGGCGCGCGGTGAGTCCTCCATCACGGTCCCGCTGCCCTCCCTGCGCGGGGGCATCTACGCCCGCGACGGGTCGCCCCTCGCCCTCTCGGTGCCGACGGTGGACATCGTGGCGGACGACTTCCAGATCGCCCACCCGCTGCGGACCGCAATGGCGCTCGCGCCGTTGCTCCACGTCCCCGCGGCCACGTTGGTTCCGGAACTGCACCGCGCCTCGGGGTACGTCGTCCTGGCCAAACAACTGCCGCAGGCGACGGGACAGAAGATCACCGCCGACGCCTTCCCGGGCATCAGCGCGCTGGCTGACGCCCAGCGCTCGGTGCCGAACGGCAACCTCGCCTCCTCCGTCGTCGGATTCACCAACGCGGCCGGCCGCGGCGCCGCCGGCCTCGAGTACGGGGACAACGAGACCTTGGCCGGCACGGCCGGCCAAGAGACCATCAGGGAGTCGCCTTCGGGTGTCACCCTGCCCCAGTCGCCGGTGACCCAGGTTGTCCCGACCTCGCCGGGCACCGGACTCGAGCTCACCCTCGACACCCAACTGCAGTACGAGTCGGAGCAGGCGCTGGCGAAGGCCATCGTGTCGTCCAACGCCGTCAGCGGCACCGCGGTGGTCATGGACGTGAAGACCGGTCAGATCCTCTCCATGGCCAACCTGGTGGCGACCCACCCCGCCCCAGTGGGCGGCCCCTCCACTGCGCCGACGAATGCCGCACCTGGAGGCGTGGTGCCCATCGGACCGCACGACGCCGTCGATGAGGCGCCGAGCAACCTGGCCGTGACGCAGCTCTACGAACCGGGATCGGTGTTCAAGCTGGTGACGTTCTCCGCCGCGCTCCAAGACGGCCTGATCAACCCCAACTCTGTCTTCACCGTGCCGGACCACCTGGCACTCGACGGCTCGACGTTCCACGACGCCGAGCCCCATCCGACCGAGGCGCTCACCGCGACGCAGATCCTGGCCCAGTCCTCCAACATCGGAACGTCGGAGATCGCACAGGGTGTGGGCGAGCAGCGCCTGCTGAACCAGGTCAAGGCCCTCGGATTCGGTCGGGCGACCGGCTTGAACTTCCCCGGTGAGTCCCCCGGCCTCCTCGCCACGGCGTCGCAGTGGGAGCCGACGGACTACGTCTCCCTCCCCATCGGCCAGGTCGATGCCGTGAGCGCGCTCCAGGTACTCGACGCCTACAACGCGGTGGCGAACGGGGGGGTGTTCGTGGCGCCCAAGCTGGTGCAGGCCAAGGTCAGTCCGACGGGCGCCCTCACGGCGACCCCGCCCTCGGCCACCCATGAAGTCTTCTCACCGTCCGTCGACTCCGAGCTGACCTCCATGCTCGAGCAGGTGGTGAACCAGGGCACCGGCACGGGAGCGACCGTGCCGGGGTACGCCGTCGCGGGGAAGACGGGTACGGCCGCGATCCCCACCACCGGAAAGGATTCGTACGTGACAGGTGCCTACATGGCCTCCTTCGTCGGCTTCGCCCCGGCGGCCAACCCGACCCTGTCGATGATCGTGGTCCTGGACCGGCCGACTCCCGTCATCTTCGGCGGCACGGTGGCGGCTCCGGTGTTCTCGCAGGTCATGAGCGACGCCCTGCACCGCTACGACATCCCGACGACCCCCGGTGCCCAGACCCCACCGGCAGGCTCGAACCCGGCCAAGGCGAGCGACCAGCGCCAGGACATCACGTGAGCCCCACCCCCCTTGCGGGCGTGCCGCGGGGGTGCCCGGCACATGTAACGCTGTCCGTTCGACGATGTCCGCCGTGCCAATGAACCTTCTCTTCGACGACGTCGAGGTGATCGAATCGATGGGGAACCCCACCGCGGTCCTGGTGGGCGGGATCTCCCACGACAGCCGGCGGGTCGTGCCCGGTGACCTCTTCTGCTGTATTCCCGGTCGGGTGAGCGACGGTCATCTGTACGCCGTGGAGGCCGTCGAGCGCGGAGCGGTGGGGCTGCTCTGTGAACATTTCGTCCCCGAGCTGCTCAATCGTGAGGTCGTGCAGAGCCGCGTGGCAGCCGGCACCATGCGCCCGGTGATGGCCCGCCTGGCCGCGGCCTTCTACGAGCATCCTGCCCGCGACCTCGTCATGATCGGCGTGACGGGAACCAACGGCAAGACCACCGTGACGCAGCTGCTGGGCGATCTCCTCGGGGCCGCCGGTCATCCCACGAACGTGATGGGCACGCTGTCGGGCGCGCGCACCACTCCCGAGGCCACCGAGGTCCAACGCGTGCTGGCCGGCGTGCGTGACCGCCAGCGTTCTGACGGCGTCCGGCACGCGGTGGCCATGGAGGTGTCGAGCCATGCCCTGCTCCAGTCGCGGGTCGACGGCATCCACTTCGACGTCGTCGTCTTCACCAACCTGAGCCACGACCACCTCGACTACCACCGGACCATGGAGGACTACTTCGAAGCGAAGGCGTCACTCTTCGAACCGGGACGTGCCGTGCGCGCCGTGGTCGACGCCGACGACGTGTGGGGACAACGCCTGCTGGAGCGCATGCGCATCCCCGCGGTGGCGGTGAGCCGGGCCGATGCGACCGATGTCGTCCTGCGGCCGGGACATACGGCTTTCACCTGGCGGGGTCAGCGGGTCGTGACCACCCTGACCGGGGCGGTCAACGTCGACAACACGATCCTGGCCGCCGAGGCCGCATTGGCCATCGACGACCTCGGCCTCACCGTCGCCGACGTCGCCGCCGCGCTGGGTCACGTGCGTCCCGTACCCGGTCGCATGCAGGTCGTGGCAGCTCCGGCCGAGTCCATATCGGACGGGGCGGGTGGGTTGGCCGACGGGGCCGGGAACGCTCCGCCGTTCACCGTGATCGTGGACTATGCCCACACGCCCGCCGGGCTCGAGGTGGTGCTCCGAGAAGCCCGGAGCCTGATCGCCTCAGCGGCGGAGGATGCGCCCGCCGCCTCGTTCCCGGGCCGGGTGCTGTGCGTGTTCGGCTGCGGGGGAGACCGTGATCGCGCCAAGCGACCGCTCATGGGCGAGGTGGCGACACGGCTCAGCGACCTGGCCTTCCTCACGTCCGACAATCCGCGCCGCGAGGATCCCCAGGCCATCATCGCCGAAGTCCTGAAGGGTATCCCCGGTGGTCGTCGCGCCGCTGGGGTCGTCGTCGAACCCGACCGGGGGACGGCCATTCGGCGTGCTCTCGATGCGGCCGGTCCCCGCGACGTGGTCGTCGTGGCGGGCAAGGGCCACGAGACCTACCAGGAGGTCGGTGAGAGGCGGCTCCCTTTCGACGACCTGGTCGAGGTCCGCCGCGCCCTGTCGGTCCGATTCGGTCCCGCCTGGGGTGGCTCCGGGCAGGAGCGCTGAGCCCGCGTGCTCGGACTGCTCGTCTCCGGCGGCGTGGCGCTGCTGCTGGCCATCAGCACCACGCCGTTCCTGATCCGCTACTTCCGCAGTCGCGAGATCGGCCAGCACATCAGGGAGGAAGGCCCGGCCAGCCACGTTGCCAAGGCGGGCACGCCCACGATGGGTGGGATCGCCATCGTGGCGTCGGTGGTCCTCGGGTACGCCGTCGGGCACGTCGGCACCGAGGTCCGTTTCTCCCGGACCGGGTACCTGGCCATCGGAGTTGTCGTGGCCTTCGGGCTCATCGGCTACCTCGACGACTCCATCAAAGTGCACCATCGGCGCAGCCTGGGGCTGAATAAGCGCGGCAAGTCGGCGGCGCAATTGGTCTGCTCATTCGCCTTCGCCATCCTGGCCGTGCAGTGGGCCCACACGCCGACCGCCCTCTCGTTCACCCGCGCCGACGCGTTGGGCATCGACCTGGGCAAGGTGGGCTGGATCATCTTCGCGATGCTGGTCATGGTCGGGGCCTCCAACGCGGTGAACATCACGGACGGGGTGGACGGGTTGGCCGCCGGAGCCGGCACCTTCTGCTTCTTCGTGCTCTCGATCATGGGCTACTGGATCTTCCGGCACGTGGCCATCTACCACGTGCTCCCCGCGTCGGCCATCGACCTGTCGCTGGTCTCGGTGACGCTGGCCGGTGCCTGTATCGGATTCCTGTGGTGGAATGCCGCGCCGGCCAAGATCATCATGGGGGACACCGGGTCCTTGGCCATCGGGGCGGGACTGGCCGCGCTCTGCCTGCTGCTCGACCTCGATCTGCTGCTGCTGGTCATCGGTGGACTCTTCGTGATGGAGACGGTGTCGGTGATCATGCAGATCATCAGCTTCCGCGTCTTTGGACGGCGTATCTTCCGCATGGCGCCGATCCACCACCACTTCGAGCTCGGGGGATGGCCCGAGACCACGGTCATCGTCCGCTTCTGGATCCTCGGCGGGCTCTTCTGCGCTCTCGGCCTCGGGATCTTCTACGGCGACTTCCTCACGGTGGCCAAGTTCACGTGATCCGCCACTTCACGCGCGCCCTGGGGGAGAATTAGATGGTGCATCGGGTGTCGGACCGCTCCGTCGGGCGCGGCGCGCCCACGTCTGCACCAGCCACAGCCCCACGGCACCCGGGCTCGGTCCGTCGGAGCGCGATCGTCCGCGGCACCGTCGTCCGCGACGCGCGCCCGTGGTCCACGGCCGGTGAGGGCGGGATCCGGCGGGGTGCGGATCGCCGGTGTCCACCTGTCGGTGTCCACGCTGCTCCTCGTCGACGTGGGGCTGCTCTGCGTCGTCGGCCTCGTGATGGTCGGATCGGCTTCGTCGGTGGTGTCCATCTCGACCTACGGCACCCCATGGGCCATCCTCGTGCGCGAGGCCATGTGGATGGCCATCGGATTCGTCGTGCTGTGGCTCACGGTGCGGATCGACTACCGCCGGATGCGCCGGGTGAGCCCCGTTTTCCTCGTCGTCTCACTCGCGCTCCTCTTCGTGGTGCTGGTCCCGGGCCTCGGGGTCCACGCCATGGGGTCGAGCCGTTGGATCGGGTTCGGCCAGCTCCGCCTCCAGCCCTCGGAGCTGATGAAGCTCGCGCTCGTTCTCTTCGCCGCCGACCTCATCACCCGCCGCCTCGACGAGGACTCCAGTGATCGTCGCATCATGGGCCCCCTGCTCCTGGCCACCGGCGGGGCCTGCGTGCTGATCCTGGCCCAACCCGACATGGGCACGGCGATGGTGCTCGGGATCGTGGCCCTGGCCATGCTGTTCGTGTCGGGCGTCCGCCTCGGCCCGGTGATGAAGGTGATGGCCGCCCTGGCCGGCCTGGCCCTGATCGTGGCGGTGGCCTCGCCCTACCGCCGGGCCCGACTGCTCTCGTTTGTGAACCCGTCGGCGCACGGATCGGGTTCGGGGTACCAGGTGATGCAGTCGCTGATCGGACTGGGGTCGGGCCACTACGTGGGCACTGGCATCGGCGGCGGGCAGGTGCAGTGGGGCTACCTGCCCAATGCGCACACCGACTTCATCTTCTCGGTTATCGGCGAGCAGCTCGGCCTGGTGGGCGCCCTGACGGTGCTGGGCCTGCTCTCCGCCTTCGTGTGGCTGGGACTGCGGGCCGCCGTGCAGTCGCCGGACCGTTTCGGGGCCCTGCTCGCCGTCGGCCTGGCGGCGTGGGTGGCGGGGGAGACGGTGATCAACATCGGCGCCGTCGTGGGAGTCCTGCCGGTCACCGGGATCCCGCTGCCGTTCATCTCCTTCGGGGGTTCGTCGCTGGTCATCACCATGGCGGGGGCCGGCATTCTGATCAACGTGGCGCGGCGCGCCGAGATGGGAGTGGCCGCAGGATCGGCCGTCTCGGGCAGTCGGTTGCGCGCGGCCCGAGGTCGGTGACCGACCGACGGTCCACGGTGATCGCCGGCGGCGGGACGGGGGGGCACATCGTCCCTTCGCTCCAGATCGCCCGGGCCCTGGTGTCCCGCGGGCATGCGCCCGAGACGATCGAGCTCTACGGTTCGCGCCGTGGGCAGGAGGCGGCCATGTGGCCCACCCTCGAATTCCCCTTCACCCTCCTTCCGGGGCGAGGGGTGCGCAGGAGCCTACGACCCTCGGCGTGGTGGGCCAACGCGGGTGCCGTCGTGGGCCTGGCGTGGGCCTGTGTCCGCGCCGCGTCCTCATTCCTGGCGCGCCGGCCGCGGGCGGTGGTGGTCGTGGGGGGCTACGCCGGCTTCCCCGCTGGTTTGGCCGCGGTGCTCACCAGGGTGCCGCTGGTCTGCGTGACCACCGATGCCGTTCCGGGCGCGGTCAACGGGGTGCTGGCACGCTTCGCCGCAGCCAATGCCGTGGCCTTCCCGGGCACCGACCTGCCCCGGTGCCACGTGACGGGCACCCCGGTCCGACCCGAGCTCACCCCGCCGGCCGGGGAACCCGAAGCCCTTCGTCGGGCCAAGAGCAGGGTGGCGTTGGGACTTCCCGTGGAACGGACCACCGTCGCCTCGGTCGGCGGGTCCCTGGGTGCCCGCCGACTCAACCGGGCCGTGTCCGAGCTGGCCGACCTGTGGTCGGGGTCGGCGGAGCGGACGCTGTACCACGTCACCGGCCGGCGTGACTACGACGTCTTCGCTCCGGCCGACGCCGGCGCCCGTCTGGACGGGGACGTCTCGGAGGGTGCTCCGGGCGGCGGCGGGCTGTGCCGCCGTGTCGTCCCCTTCGAGGACCGCATGCCCGATCTCTACGCCGCCGCGGACGTGTGCGTGACCCGGGCGGGGGCCATGACCGTGGCCGAGCTGCTCGTCGCCGGGGTGCCGGCCGTCCTGGTCCCGCTTCCGGGCGCCCCGCGCGACCACCAGACCAAGAACGCCTGCGCCCTGGTCGACATCGGTGCCGCCGTCCTCGTTCCCGACGAGGAGTGCGACGGCCGACGCCTGGCCCGGGAGCTCGATGCCCTGCTGGCCGATCCCCAGCGACTCCACGACATGCGCAGCGCAGCGCGCGCCCACGCCCATCCCGACGCCGCCGACAAGGTGGCCGAGCTCGTCGATGCCCATGCACGCTGACCCGACGGACCCCGTCCCGCGCCCCACCCGAGTGCGGGTGGACCTTGCGGCGGGTCCGCGGCGTGTTCACGTCGTGGGAATCGGGGGAGCCGGGATGAGCGCAATCGCACTCGTGCTCGAGGCCATGGGCCACGAGGTCTCGGGCTCGGATCTGAAGGACTCGCCGGTGGCGGAGCGGCTGCGGTCCCGCGGGATCACCGTGGCGGTGGGCCACCGACCCGAGAACGTCGTCGGTGCCGAGGTCGTGACGTTCTCCCCGGCCGTTCCGGTGGACAACGTCGAGCTGGTCGAGGCCTCGGGCCGGGGCGCCGAGATCGTGCCCCGTCCCGAGATCCTCGCCGCCATCTGCAGCACGCGGAACTGCCTGGCCGTAGCCGGAACGCACGGGAAGACGACGACGGCGTCCATGCTGTCCCTGATCCTCGTCGAGGCGGGTTTGCGCCCGTCGTTCGTGATCGGGGCGGACGTGAACGAGATCGGCACCAATGCCGTCTGGGACACCGGTCAGTGGCTCGTGGTGGAAGCTGACGAGAGCTACGGGACGTTCCGATCCATCACGCCGGACATCGCGGTCCTGACCAACGTGGAGGCGGATCACCTCGATCACTACGGCACCTTCGACGTGCTCAAGGAGGCGTTCGCCGATTTCGTGGGCGCGGCGCGACGCGGTGCGGTGGTCTGCGCCGACGATCCTGAAGCGGCGGCGATCGGTCGCAGGCACGGGGCCGACTCGGTCGGGACGGACAAGGGTGCCACCTACACCATGGCCGACCTCGGGCTCTCGCGGAGCTCGGTCACCTTCACGCTCAAGGGGCCCGAGGGCATTCTCGGACCGTTGCGGGTGGGCGTCCCGGGTCTGCACAACGCGCGCAACGCGGCGGCGGCCACGGTCGCCGCACTCGAGGTGGGCGCCCCGTTCGCCGCCGCTCAGACCGCGCTCGCACGCTTCGCCGGTGTGCCCCGGCGCTTCGAGTTCCGTGGCGAGGCGGGGGGCGTGACCTTCGTCGACGACTACGCGCACCTTCCCACGGAGGTCCGCGCCGCGCTGGCCACGGCGAGAGGTGGCGGCTGGTCGCGGGTCGTCGCCGTGTTCCAGCCGCACCGTTTCACCCGGACGGCGACGCTGGCGCCGCAATTCGGCACGGCCTTCTCGGATGCCGACCTCCTGGTCGTGACCGACGTGTACAGCGCCGGGGAGAGACCGGTGCCCGGCGTGTCGGGCCGTCTGATCGCCGAGGCGGTCCGCACCGACGATCCGAGACTTGCCGTGACCTATGCCGGTGGGCGGGACGAGCTCCGCCGAACGGTCTCGGACCTGCTCCGTCCCGGCGACCTCTGCCTCACGCTTGGGGCGGGTGACCTCACCACCCTGCCCGACGAGCTGCTGGAGTCCCCCCGGTGGTGAGGCCGCGCCGTGGTGTGGCGGCGCTGACCGTGGCGTGCGGCGTGCTCTGCGGCACGGTGACGCCATGACGACCCGATGACCACCTCGCACCCCGAGTTCCGCGTCCTGGCCGACGTCCTGGGCGCGCGGGCCACGGTGATGAAGCCGCTCGGCCCGCTGACCACGTACGGGGTGGGCGGGCCGGCTGCGCTCTACGTGGAGGTCGAGACGCCGGAAGACCTCGAGGTGGTCCGCGGTGCTCTTCTGCAGGTGACCCCGGCGCCCCCCACCTTCGTGGTGGGGCGAGGGTCCAACCTGCTGGTTTCCGATGGTGGGTACGACGGGGTGGTGCTGCATCTCGGGGCCGGGTTCGCCGAGCTGGCCCTGCCGTCGGGTGCGGGCGACGTCGTGCACGCCGGGGCGGCGGTGGCTCTCCCCGTGCTCGCCCGCCGGGTGGCCGACGCCGGTTGGTCGGGGCTCTCCTGGGCGGTGGGCGTGCCAGGTTCCGTTGGCGGCGCCGTGCGCATGAACGCAGGGGGCCACGGATCGGACATGGCGGCCTGTGTGGTGCGCTACTCGTGGGTCGACCTTCTCAGCGAGGCAGGAGGCACCGACGAGCCGGAACGTCTCGACTACGCCTACCGGTCCTCCTCCATCTCGCCCTCGCAGGTGGTGGTCTCCGCGGATCTCGCGGTGACGCCGGGATCAGCCGATCAGGAACGGGCCGCCGTCGCCGCCATCGTGCGGTGGCGCCGCGAGCACCAGCCCGGAGGTGCCAATGCGGGGTCGGTGTTCACCAATCCCGAGGGTGACGCGGCCGGGAGATTGATCGAGGCGGCCGGACTCAAGGGCATCAGACTGGGGACGGCGCGGGTGTCGGAGAAGCATGCCAACTTCATCCAGGCCGACAGAGGGGGGAGTGCCGACGACGTTCGTGCCCTCATGGAGCACGTTCGCCGCGTCGTCGCCGACGACAGCGGGGTGATGCTGCGGACCGAGGTCCGCCTCCTGGGCTTCGACGGCGGGGAGACTGGGGCGGTGCCCGAGAGCCAGAGCCGAGGTGGGAACGACGCCCCGGGCCCGGGACGCTCGGCTGGACGCCGATGAGCCCGTCGGCGACACGGACCGCGCCGACGGAGCCCGCCCGGGACGAGCCGGGACGCGGCCGCCGCGGCCGCCGACGCGGCGCCGGACGCGGTGGCAGACGCAGTGGCGGACGTGGTGGCGGCCGGGAATCGGGTGGAGGCCCACCACGGGTGCGTCCCGGGATTGACCCCCGGCTCCGGGCCCGCCGCAGGGCGGTCCACCAGGCCCAGGGGCGCCGGCGCCTGCAGGTGGTCGTGGCGGTCCTGGGCGTGCTCACGCTGCTCGTGCTGGCGTGGTTCGTCCTCCACACGCCGATCTTCGGGGCGCGGTCGGTGACCGTGACAGGAGCGGTGCACGAGACGGCAGCGCAGGTGATCCGTCAGGCCGGCCTGGACGGCTCGCCGCCGCTTCTCGACGTGGACCCCGCAGTGACCTCGGCCAGGATCGAACAACTGCCTTGGGTGCGCTCGGCCTCCGTGCGGGTCTCGTGGCCCGACGGCGTGCACATCGCGGTCTCCGAGGAGGTTCCCCGCTTCGTGCTCCAGCCGGCGGGGGGAGCCTGGGTCTCGATCGGTGACGACGGCCGGGTCCTGTCCTCGTCGCCGACCCGTCCACCGGGATTGCTGCTCTTGAGTCTCCCCGCCGCGCCGGGCCCGCTGGGGAGCGACCTGCCGGCCAAGGACGCCGCCGGGCTGCGAGTGGCCTCCACGTTGCCACCCTCCTTCGTGTCCCAGGTGACCGCGGTGACGGTCGAGCCGGCCGGATGGGTGCAGCTGTCCCTGACAACACCACTCGTCGTGGACATCGGGGCGCCCTCGCAGCTCACGGCCAAGTACGAGGACATCTCGGCCATCCTCGCCGGGGGCACCCTCCACGACGGAGACGTCATCGACGTGAGCATCCCGAACGCTCCGACCGTGACCCCGGGCTGACCACGTACCGCGGGCGGAGGGAGGTGGACCGGAGACGCCCCGGGGGTGGGCCGGAGCGGGGTGCTTGACCAGCCCGAACGGCCGCCCGTATGGTGTGGCCACGTTGCCGCACTGTGAACATCAACCTTCCCAAAAGGTTCAGGGATGGCTGGTTGCTCGCATGTCCCCGGTGGCGAGCGGGACGAAGCAGCGGGTGACCGGTCGGCGATCGGCCCGAACACGAGGGAGTGCATGACGACCGTTCCATCCCAGGGCAACTACCTGGCAGTCATCAAGGTGGTCGGCGTCGGGGGCGGGGGAGTCAACGCCGTCAATCGCATGATCGACTCGGGTCTCCGCAACGTCGAGTTCATCGCGGCCAACACGGACGCCCAGGCGCTGCTCATGAGCGACGCCGATCTCAAGCTCGACATCGGCCGCCAGCTCACTCGGGGGCTGGGAGCCGGTAGCGACCCCGAGGTGGGACGCCAGGCGGCCGAGGAGCACCGGGTCGAGATCGAAGAAGCCCTCCAGGGCGCCGACATGGTCTTCATCACCGCCGGCAAGGGTGGTGGCACCGGCACCGGCGCCGCCCCCGTGTTCGCCGAGATCGCCAAGGGCCTGGGCGCGCTCACCATCGGGGTCGTGACCAGGCCCTTCACCTTCGAGGGCCGGCGGCGGGCGATGCAGGCCGAGAAGGGGATCCAGATCCTCAAGGAGAAGGTCGACACGCTCATCGTCATCCCGAACGACCGGCTCCTGACGGTCTCGAACGACAAGACGAGCATGGTCAACGCCTTCAAGATGGCCGACGAGGTGCTGCTGTCGGGCGTGCGCGGTATCACGGACCTGATCACGGTGCCCGGCCTCATCAACACCGACTTCGCCGACGTCAAGATGGTCATGACCAATGCGGGCACGGCCATCATGGGCATCGGGTCCTCCATCGGCGAAGGGCGCGCCGCCAACGCGGCGCGGGCCGCCATCACCTCACCCCTACTCGAGGCGTCGATCGAAGGCGCCCGGGGCATGGTGCTCAACATCGCGGGCGGGTCGGACCTCGGGCTCTTCGAGGTGAACGAGGCGGCCGAGATCATCCACGCCGTGGCACATCCCGACGCCAACATCATCTTCGGAGCGGTGATCGACGACACCATGGGAGACGAGGTCCGGGTGACCGTCATCGCGGCCGGCTTCGAGCGGTGGGACGAAGGCGCCCCCTCGTCGAGGTCCTCGGAGCTGGCGTCGTCCCTCTTCTCGACGCCCGAGCCCGTCGACATCTTCGCCGACGCCACCGGGTCCGACCAAGAGTTCGACCTGGGTGACGACGATTTCGACGTCCCCTCCTTCCTTCGCTGACCCCGCCGAGGTGGCGCGCCGTCTGGCGATGGTGCGCCAGCGCATCGCGGACGCCGGCGGCGACCCCGACCGAGTCCGTGTCGTCGGCGTGACCAAGGGATTCGGTCCCGAGACGGCACGGGCGGCATCGGAGGCGGGATTGTCGGACCTGGGGGAGAATTACGCCGCCGAGCTCGTGGCCAAGGCTGCCGCCCTGCCGCCGGCGGGGACCGGGGGGCCGACGTGGCACTTCCTTGGGACCGTCCAGCGCAACAAGGTGGCGGATCTGGCCCCGGTGGTGGGCGTGTGGCAGAGCGTGGCACGCCCGGCCGAGGGGGAGCGGATCGCCCGTTTCTCGCCGAGTGCACACGTGCTGGTGCAGGTGGACACGACCGGGCTGCCCGGCCGCAACGGGTGCCCGCCATCGGACGCGGGTGCACTGGTGGCCCACCTCCGCCAGGTCGGACTCGACGTGCGGGGGCTCATGACGGTGGCGGCACCGGGTGAGGCCGCCGCGACTGGGGCGTTCGAGACGGTACGGCAGTTGGCCGATGAGCTGGGGCTCGAGGAGCGCTCCATGGGTATGACCGACGATTTCGAGATCGCCGTGGCTGCGGGCTCGACCATGGTGCGGGTCGGCCGCGCCTTGTTCGGGGAGCGCCCGCCGGCCTCGGCGACGTGATGTCTCCGTCCCCGACCAGGTTGGCGAGCAGGCACTACGCTGTCGCGTGACAGGAGAAGGTATGGCACCCTCATTCATGAAGAAGACCATGGTGTACCTCGGTCTGCTCGACGACGAGTACGACGAGTACGACGACCTGGACCGGGCGCCACGGCAGTTCACCTCGGCCACTCGGGTCGAGCCCAGCCCGCAGGACTACGAGCAGCCCGAGGAGTACAGCGGGGGAATGAGCAGGGTCCGGACGATCCCGAGGGAGTCAGCCGTCCCGAGCCAGACGAGGTCGCCGTCGAGCAATGTGGCGACTCGCCCGGCAACCCAGGTGCGGGCGGTGCCGGTCGACCCCACCATCACCCCGTCAGGGTCGGCGCCGTCGCCCTCGGCCAGGGTCCACGTGGTGGCACCCTCGCGCTTCGGCGACGCTAAGGACATCGCCGATTGCCTGAAGGACAACCGCCCCGTGATCGTCAACCTGCAGATGGCCGACCGAGATCTGCAGCGACGCATGATCGACTTCTGCAGCGGTGTGACCTACGCGTTGAGCGGGGAGATGGAAAAGGTGGCGGACCAGGTGTTCCTCCTGGCGCCCACCAACGTCAAGGTCTCCGACGAGGAACGTCAGCGGCTGGTCGCGCGCGGGTTCGGGCGCGATTAACGCGGACGAGACGCCCGCTACCCTCCCTCATCGGTGAGCATCTTCCATCTTCTCGCGTGGTTGATCGAGGCCTACATCTGGCTGATCATGTTCCCCTACGCCATCTTGAGCTGGTTCCGGGTGCAGCCGGGTACGACGCTGGCGCGGATCCAGTACGCGCTCCACCAGCTGGTCGACCCGGTGCTCCGGCCGGTGCGTCGCATCATCCGGCCGATGGGCGGCCTCGACTTCTCCTTCCTCGTCGTCATTCTGATCGCCCAGTTCGTCCTGATCCCGGTGCTGCTGAACTGATGGCGAATTCCCGAAAGGGCCCGGGGTAGACTCGCAGTCCATGGACAGTACCCAAGTTCCCGCATCGGTCCTCGACACGCTGCGTACGGTGGAGTTTCGTCTCGGGCTGAAGGGGTACAACGTCGACGAGGTCGACGAGTACCTCGACAAGGCAGCTCAGGAAGCCGAGGGACTCCAGGAGCACGTCCGACAGCTCAACGAGCGCCTGCGCCAGGCCAGCGAGCACATCGCACAGCTCGAGCGCGAGAAGCGGGCCGTTCCACCGCCGCCGGCAGCGGCACCCACGGCGGCACCCTCACCGACGGCGGTCGAGGCGACCGCCGCAGCCGACGCGGCCACGCTGTCCGACGAGACTCTGCAGCGCACGCTCCTGCTCGCGCAGAAGTTCGTGGACCAGACGAAGCGGGAGAGCGAAGCCGAAGCGGCCGCCCTGATCGCGCAGGCCGAGGAGACGGCACGAGCGACCGTTGCCACCGCCGAGGCGACGGCCAGCCAGCTGCAGGCGGAGACGCATCAGAAGCTCCGCCAGGAGGTGACGCGCCTGGAGGCGACACGCACCGAGTTGGCCACCGATGTCGAGAGCATGGCCCGCCACCTCGAGTCGGAGCGCAACCGCCTCCGCAACACCCTCACCGACATCTTGAACTGGGTGGAGGAGAACGTCCAGCCCGCCAACTCGCTGATGGGCGTCAGGCCCAAGGCGGTGGCGGCGGTTCAGGCACCTCCGGCTCCCGCCCCGTTGCCCCAGGCCGACGACGGCCAGCCCACGCTCAACCTGCAGAGCACGTCGGGACAGGGATTCTCGGGAGGGACTGGCTCCGTCTGACTCCGATGGCGATGGGGGAATGTTGCCCCCGTCCATCACGGTCCGCTATCGTCGCCCGCTCCCCGTGCGAGGTCGTCGTAGGGGAACACCGGCCACCTGCCGGCCGGTCCGAAGGAGGGAACGATGGCCGCTGCGAGCAAGGGCACTGCGGCGCGATCGGCGCCCGGGAACAAGAAGGCCCCGACGAGGGTTGGTGCCAAGCGCCCCGTCGCTCCCAAGAAGCCTGTCGCCCCCAAGAAGAAGGCAATCACCGTCGTGAAGAAGGCAGCCACCGCCACCAAGAAGCCTGCTCCGGCCGTCAAGGCCGGCGTCGCGAAGAAGACATCCGCCGCCGCGGGGGCCAAGAAGGCCGCCACTGCCACCCCGAAGAAGGCACCCGCACGGCCGGCCGCCGCCAAGAAGGCTCCGGCCGCGGGCCGGGCGGCGAGCAGCACCACCGCCAAGAGCGCGCCCAAGCCGGCGGCGCCCAAGCCTGCGCCCAAGCCGGCGGCGAAGCCGGCCAAGTCCCGGGTGTCGCACAACGGCGCCGCCGCACGGCCCTCGGGGTTCGCTCCCCGGGCCAAGGCGACCCCGGCGGTCCGTCCGAAGACGGGACCCTACGCCAAGGACGCCAAGTTCCTCGATGAGGTGCGAGACCTCCTCCAGGCCGATCGGGCCATCTACCAGGAGCAGGCGACCTCTCTGCGGGCCGAGGCCGACTCGTTGGCACTCGAACGTGAGCCCGGTGACGTGCAGTTCGACGAAGAGTCGGGCGAGGGCGGGACCGTGACGGTGGACCGGGAGCGCAACCTCGCACTGTCGGGGCAGGCCACGTTGGCGGTCGAGGAGATCGACGATGCGATGGCGCGGATTGCCGACAAGTCCTACGGCTCGTGCGAGCGGTGCTTCCAGCCGATCCCCAAGCCCCGGTTGCGGGCGTTGCCGTACGCCCGCCTGTGCGTCGCGTGCAAGTCCGGGGGTCTGTCGCGGCGCTGACCCGGCCCGGGGTGCTGGCCTTCGCCATCGCCGCTGTGGTCGTGGTGCTCGATCGGGTGACCACGGCGGTCGCGGTGGACCATCTGGAAGCGGTGCGCCACGTCTGGGGGCCCTTCGGCCTGGCCTTGACCTACAACTCGGGCTTCGCCTTCAGCCTCTTCAGCGGTCGGGCCTGGCTGGTGACGGCTCTGCTGTGCGTCGGGGTGGCCATCCTGGCCGTCCTGGTTGCCCGGGTCCGGACCCTGCCGATCGCCGTGGGCGCGGGCCTCGTCCTGGGCGGGGCCGTGGGCAACCTCAGCGAGCGGATCGTCGGCGGCCACGGTGGCCAGGTGCCCGACTTCGTGACATTGGACTACTGGCCCACCTTCAACCTGGCCGATGCCAGTGTCACCGTGGGCGTGGTGATCGTGATCGTCGCTCTGATGCTCGGAGGAAGGGAGAGACGCCATGGGCACGCCGGGTGACGGGGGAGCCGTCGTCATCACCGAGGTGCCGGCGTTGCTGGTCGGGATGCGGGTCGACCGGGCGGTGGCCATGATGGCCAACGTCTCTCGCTCGGTGGCCTCCGAGCTGGTGGCGGCGGGGCGGGTCCTCGTCGACGGGGTTCCCGTACCGGCGGGTCGCACCGGGCTCCCTGAGGGTGCCCAGCTCACGGTCCTGCTGCCCGATCCGGACGATCCGCTGGTGGCCGCGGAGCCCGAGGTGCGCTTCGCCGTGGTCCACGCCGACGACCAGGTGGCCGTGGTGGACAAGCCCGCAGGGCTCGTGGTGCATCCCGGTGCGGGTCATGTCCGCGGCACGCTGGTCGGTGGCTTGCTGGCCTCGTTTCCCGAGCTCGGTGAGCTCGTCGAGGCCGGTGTCTTTCCACCGGAGCGCCCGGGAATCGTGCACCGTCTGGACAAGGGGACCTCGGGCCTCATGGTCGTGGCCCGCACCGCGGCGGCCTACGGGTCACTGGTCGACCAGCTGGCCACCCGGACGATGGAGCGTCGCTACGTGGCCCTGGTGACGGGCACGCTGGCCGACGACCGGGGGGAGGTGGAGGCGCCGATCGGCCGTTCGGCGAGGACGCCGACCAAGATGGCGGTCACGGCGGGGGGCAAACCGGCACGGACGTCCTACACGGTGCTCGAACGCATGGAGAGCTCGACGTTGGTGGCTCTCGCCCTCCAGACCGGGCGGACCCACCAGATCCGGGTCCACATGGCCGCCATCGGGCACCCCGTGGTGGGCGATGCCCGGTACGGGGTGCCCGACAGGGAGCTGGGGTCAGGCCGTTTCTTCCTGCACGCCGGCACACTGGCCTTCGTGCACCCTGGCTCGGGAACCCGGGTGGAGTTCTCCTCGGCGTTGCCGGAGGACCTGACGACGTATCTGGAGCGGTCTCGATCCTGATCAGGCCGCCACGTGCACCCCGAGCATGTCGGCGTCGAAGGAGAGCGCGGCCAGGGCCTCCTCCTCGGCCCGCCGGACACGACGTACGCCGACACCGAGACGCTCGGCGGTGGACTGGAGCGACGCCGGCGAATCGCCGCCGAATCCGAAGCGGAGTCGCAGCACGTCGCGCTGGAGGCCTGGGAGGCGCTCGACGGCGGCCCTGACCTGCTCGTAGACCATGGTCTCTTCGACGTCACCCGCGAGGTCCGTCTCGTCGGGCGCGACCAGCTCACCCAGGGTCGTGGACGACTCGAGGGCGGCGGGCTGGTCGAGCGAAGCCGTGACCCTGGCGACGTCCTCGAGAGAGGCGCGCTCGTCGGCACTCAACCCGGTGGCCTCGGTGAGCTCCTCATCGGTGGGCGCGCGGCCCAGGGTGCTGGCCAGCTCCGACTTGGTCAGCTCGAGGCGCTGGATCTGCTCTCCGACCTCGAGCGGGATGCGGATGGTGCGTCCGTGCTGCTGCACGGCACGCTGGAGCGCCTGGCGGATCCACCACGTGGCGTAGGTCGAGAATCGAAAGCCGCGCTCCCAGTCGAACTTGTCGACGGCGCGCATCAACCCGAAAGTGCCTTCCTGCACCAGGTCGGCCATGTCGACACCCCGGTCTTGATACCGCCTGGCCCAGTGCACGACCAGCCGCAGGTTGGCCGCCACCATCTGCTTGCGCGCGACATCGTCGCCCGCGACCACCCTCTTGGCCAGCTCGATCTGCTGCTCGTGGTCGGGCATGGGGAACTGGTCGAGGTCACGCAGCATCAGGCCCAACGTGTCCGACGTGCTCACCGCGCTCTTCATGTTCGCTCCAGACGCTGTTCGCTCACTCTCGGTCGTACGCATCCCGGGTGAGCCGGGATGGTTCTGACGGGTACAACAGGACTGACCCCGGGATCATTCCAGGAGGGTGTTCGCACTGCGGACCAGGGCGGATGACGGCCTCTTGGCCTGGAGCAACCGCCGAGAATTGCGCCGGTCCCGGCCAACCGCGAATTGCACACGGTGGACCGACCGTGGTGGTCTACGGCGCATGGCCCCCCGGATGGTGCTCGTGCGGCACGGAGCCACCGAGTGGTCCCTGTCCGGGCGCCACACCGGACGAACCGACGTCCCCCTGACCGAGAAGGGTCGGGACCAGGCCAGGGCCATCCGCGAGATCCTCGAGTCCGACGGGCTGGTCACCATCAGGCAGGTGCTGACGAGCCCTCTGCGCCGTGCCGCCGAGACCTGTGCCCTGGCAGGGTACGACGGAGCACCGGACCCTGACCTCATGGAGTGGGACTACGGCGCCTACGAAGGGCTGACCACGGCCCAGATACGGGCCGAGCGCCCCGGATGGACACTGTGGAACGACGGGGTTCCCGAGGGTGAGCGGTGCGCGGACGTGGGCCGCCGCGTCGATCGGGTGGTGGAGCGGGCGCGGCAGGCAGACGGGGACACCCTGTGCGTCGCCCACGGGCACCTGTTGCGGGTGGTGGCGGCGCGCTGGTTGGGCCTGCCGCCGGTCGCGGGACGCCTGTTCCGTCTCGACACCGGGTCCGTCTCGGTGTTGGGCTGGGATCTCGACCGACCAGTCGTCGAGCGGTGGAACCGTTGCTCGGTCAGGCCGTGAACAACGGTCCTCGGGGCAGGGACCGCGCCCGGACGTCAACCACCGGAACGTCGGGAGGAAGGACGGGTCAGACCGGCGCGGCCACGTTGCCCCGAGCCCGGTCGACCATGTCCGCCAGGCTGTAGGACTGCAGGTGCATGCGGATGGTCTCGCCGACGTCGGCCCAGACGGCGAGAAGCACGCACTGGCCCTCGTGATCGCAGGCGCCGTCCGCGTGGGGCTCGCCGAAGTCGCCGGCGGCGATCGGTCCATCGACCGCGGAGACGATCTGCGCCAGCGAGATCTCCCGGGGCGGGCGCGCCAGCACGTACCCGCCGCCCACGCCCCGCTTGGAGCGCACGAGACCGGCTCCCTTGAGGGCGAGCAGGATCTGTTCGAGGTAGGGCTGGGGCAGTCCGGTCCGCTCGGCGATGTCCCGCACCGAGGTGGGCGTCTCGGCGCCGTGGAGCGCGAGAGACAGCAATGCCCTGCTGGCGTAGTCACCGCGCGTGGAGACCCTCACGAAGAGGGATGCTACCGGCCGCCAGGTCCCGACCCGGGGTGTGCTGGTCGTAGGGTGTCCCTTCGTGACTGACGAGGTGCTGGCCAGAGCGATCCCGGCGGCGCCCGAGGTGACGCCGGTCCTGCAGGAGGTGATATCCGACTTGCCCGAGACGACACCCGCCACACCTGAGGCGACCCCGGTCTTGCCCGACTGGGAAGGTCCCTGCCTGCACCACGTCGTGCCCACACTCGCCGCGCAGGTGCGCGAGCCCGGACGGGCGCCCCTCCCGTCGTGGTTCCCCGACGAGGTGGCCGGGGCCGGTCAGATCGTCCTGCTGGTGCTCGATGGCCTCGGGGCCGAGCAGCTCCGGGAGCGGTCGGGGTTGGCGCCGGTGTTGAGCGGGGGATCCGCGTGCACGCTGACGACGGTCGTCCCCAGCACGACGGCGTGTGCCCTCACGAGCCTGGCCACCGGCCGGGCGCCGGCCGAGCACGGTGTCGTCGGCTATCGAGTGGCCCAGGGCGGCGAGGTCATGAACGTCCTGCAATGGTCCCGCCGGGGTGTCGACGTCCGCATGGACGTCCGAGCTTCTGAGTTCCAGCCCTGCCTCCCGTTCCCGGGCCTCCCAGCGCCGGTTCCGGTGGTCACGCGTGCCGACTACGGCCCGACGGGATTCACCGCGGCGCATCTGGGCGCCGCCGAGCTGCATCGCTGGCAGACGCCGGCCGGCTTGGCGACCACTGTGCGGGCTCTGGCCGGGGCCGGGGCGCCCTTCGTGTACGCGTACTACGAGGGGATCGACAGGGTGGCCCATGCGCAGGGGCTGGGCCAGCATTATGACGACGAGTTGCGGGCGACGGACCGCCTGGTGGGGGACGTGCTCGACGCGTTGCCACCCGGCGCCGCGCTGGTGGTCACGGCCGACCACGGCCAGGTCGACGTGGGTGGGTCGGTCGAGGTGCTCGGGCCCGAGATCATGGAGGCGGTCACGCTCCTGAGCGGGGAGGGCCGCTTCCGCTGGCTCCACGTCCACCCCGGCGCAGCCAGGGACGTGGCCGAGATGGCCGCGTCCCTGCACGGCAACGTGGCCTGGGTGCGGACCAAGGACCAGGTGATCGACGAGGGCTGGCTCGGCGGGATCCCCTCCGCCGCCGTGGCGGCCCGTCTGGGCGACGTGGTCCTCGTCCCCCACGCGCCCACGGCCTTTCTGGACCCAGCCGACACCGGCGAGCTCCGACTCCGGGCCCGGCACGGGTCGCTCACCCCGGCCGAGATGCTGGTCCCCCTCATCGCGTGGCGCGCCGGGTGACACCGACACGTGGGGTGACCCGGCGGTGGCAAGATCGGATGCAGGGAGAGGGAGCGCCGCCGCGGGCGGCGCCGGACGTGCTCGGACGGAAGGCGAAGTGAGCGACATGAGCGATACGAGCGACAGCGGGGAGCTCCTCCCCGGGACCGGCGGGGCGATCTCACCCGACGAGGTCCTCGAGGGTCCCGGAAGGGACGGAAGCCGGTCCAGCGAGGAGGAGGAGCGGTCGACCGAATCGGTGCGTGAGCCCGCGAAGGTCCTGCGCATCGGCTCGATGGTCAAATCCCTGCTCGACGAGGTGCGGGCGGCGCCGCTCGACGAGCGGAGCCGTGTGCGGCTGCGGGAGATCTACGAGCAGTCGATCCACGACCTCGTCGAGGGGTTGTCGCCTGACCTGGTGGCCGAGCTGGAGCGCATGGCTCCGCCCTTCGACACCGACGCGCCGAGCGAGGCCGAGCTGCGAATCGCCCAGGCGCAGTTGGTGGGATGGCTCGAAGGGTTGTTCCACGGGATCCAGGCCACCCTGATGTCACAACAGATGGCGGCACGAGCCCAGCTCGAGGAGATGCGCCAGCGCAGCCTCCCCCAGGCGGGGGAGTCGGGGCGGACGGGGGCCTACCTCTGAACACCATGACCCCGAGTCGCGCCGGCGGGGTTGTCCGCCGGACGCGGCCGGGCCGCCTCCCCGATTCGGCCCGGCACCGGGCGGGCTACATTTTCGGGCTCCAGGGAATCACATCCGTGTAAGTTTGAGGGTGGCGAAAGGAGGGCCGGTGTCGGAGCGGTCGTTTACGCATCTGCACACGCACACCGAGTTCTCCATGCTCGACGGTGCGGCGCGCGTCCGCGATCTGGTGGCCGCGGCCGTCGCGGACGGTCAGCCCGCGTTGGGCATCACGGACCACGGGAACATGTATGGGGTCCTCGACTTCTACAAGGCGTGCCGCGCCGAGGGCATCGTGCCGGTCATCGGGACCGAGTCGTACATGGCGGGCACGTCGCGCCACGAGCGCCCGGTGCGACGGGGGCGGGTCGACGACACCGGCGGCGACGTCGAGGGCGGACAGAAGCTCTACTACCACCTCACCTTGCTGGCCGAGAACGTCGAAGGCTACCGAAACCTGATGAAGCTCTCGTCTGCGGCGTACCTGGAGGGCTACTACTACAAGCCACGGGTCGACTGGGAGTTGCTCGAGCAGCATCACGAGGGCCTCATCGCCACCACCGGGTGTCTGGGCGGAGTGGTGCTGCAGGCATTGCTCGCCGGTGACGAGGTGGAGGCGGAGAAGCGGGCGTCGCGCCTGCAGGACATCTTTGGTCGCGACAACCTCTTCGTCGAGATCCAGGATCACGGGATCGCCGACCAGCACCGGACGAACCCGCAGCTGATCACCATCGCCAAACGGATCGGCGCTCCGCTGCTCGCCACCAACGACAGCCACTACACCCACAGGGAGGACGCCGTCGCGCACGACGCCCTGCTGTGCGTCCAGACGGGAGCGCTGCTCAGCGACACGAACCGGTTCAAGTTCGAAGGGACCGAGCACTACCTCAAGTCGGCGGCCGAGATGCGCCACCTCTTCCGAGAGGTGCCCGAGGCGTGCGACAACACGCTGCTCATCGCCGAGCGGGCCGATGTGCAGATCGAGCTGGGGAAGCCCAGCCTGCCCGAGTTCCCGGTGCCCGAACGCTTCGGAGGCGCCACCTACGAGGAGCGGGCCCAGGCCTACCTGCGCCACCTTGCCTACGAGGGGGCGCAGGAGCGCTATGGCGATCCGGTGCCGCCCGAGGTGGTCCAGCGTCTCGACTTCGAGCTCGGCGTCATCGGCGACATGGGCTTCCCGGCCTACTTCCTCGTCGTGTGGGACCTGATCCGCTTCGCCCGCGAGTCGGGGATCCGGGTCGGACCTGGCCGAGGGTCGGCCGCCGGTTGCTGTGTGGCGTACTGCCTGCGCATCGTGGACCTGGACCCGATCCGCTACGACCTGCTCTTCGAGCGCTTCTTGAACCCAGGCCGCAAGCAGATGCCCGACATCGACATGGACTTCGACGAGCGGTACCGGGCCGACGTGATGCGCTACGCGGCCGACAAGTACGGCAGCGACCGGGTGGCCCAGATCATCACGTTCTCGACCATCAAGGCGCGGGCGGCCGTGCGCGACGCCGCCCGCGTGCTGGGAAAGCCCTACGCCGTCGGTGATCGCATCGCCAAGGCCATGCCCCCTTTGATCATGGGGCGTGACACCCCGTTGCGGGCCTGCCTGACCAAGGCCGAGGGCCACGAGGACGGGTACGCCTCGGCGGGCGAGCTGCGCACCATGCACGAGTCGGATCCCGAGGCGAAGGAGGTGATCGACGTCGCCCTGGGTCTCGAGGGCCTGCGGCGCCAGGACGGGATCCACGCCGCCGCGGTGGTCATCTCACGGGAACCGCTGACCGAATACCTGCCGATCCAGCGCAAGCCCGACTCCGGCGGTAATCCCGAAGACGCCCCCATCGTCACCCAGTACGAGATGCACGGTGTCGAAGAGCTCGGCCTGTTGAAGATGGACTTCCTCGGGCTGCGGAACCTTTCGGTGATCGAACGGGCGCTCGACCTGATCGAGGCCGCCTCGGGGGAGCGTCCCGACATCGACGACGTGGACCTGGCCGATGAGCCCACGCTCGAGATGCTGCGCCGCGCCGAGTCGATCGGCGTGTTCCAACTCGAGGGCACGGCCATGCGCCAGACGCTGCGCGCCCTGGCCCCCACGAGCTTCGACGACGTGGCCGCGCTGGTCGCCCTCTACCGGCCCGGCCCGATGGCGGCGAACATGCACCGCGACTACCCGGAGTTGAAGAACGGCCGCAAGCCGCTGACCTACCTCCACGCGGACATCGAGCCGATCCTGAAGGACACCTACGGGCTCATGCTGTACCAGGAGTCGGTGATGAGGGTGGCGCAGAAGTTCGCCGGCTACTCGCTCGAAGAGGCCGACAACCTCCGCAAGGCCTGCGGCAAGAAGATCCGCACCATGATCGCCGCCGAGCGCGAGAAGTTCGTCGCCGGGTGCGTCGACGAGGGCTACGGGGAGGAGTTGGGCACGCAGCTCTTCGACATCATCGAGCCCTTCGCCGACTACGCGTTCAACAAGTCACACTCCTACGGCTATGGGTTGGTTGCCTACCAGACCGCATGGCTCAAGGCGCATCATCCGGTCGAGTACATGTCGGCTCTCTTGACCTCGGTCAAGGACAACAAGGACAAGACAGCGGTCTACCTCGGTGAGTGCCGGTCCATGGGGATCGACGTGCGGGTGCCCGACGTGAACCGCTCCGTGGCGGAGTTCGCGCCGGCGCCGCCGAGCGAGGATGCCAGCGCGCCGCGGGCGATCGTGTTCGGTCTCGCCTCCGTGCGCAACGTTGGCGAGAGCCTGGTGGAGCGCATCGTGGCCGAGCGCGACGCGAACGGACCCTTCACCGACATCTTCGACTTCTGCGCGCGCGTCGACCCGGTCGTGCTCAACAAGCGCACCATGGAGTCACTGGTCAAGGCGGGCGCTTTCGACTCGCTCGGCCATCCCCGCCAGGGCCTGTGCCTGGTCCTCGAGTCCATCGTCGACCGCACGCTCGAGCACCGGAGGGAACAGGACCTGGGCATCACCACCCTCTTCGCCGCTCTGGAGGAGGAGCAGGCCGATCCGGCCTGGGGCGGGGTCAAGGTGGCCATCCCCGAGGCGGAATTCGACAAGGCGCAGCGGCTGGCCTTCGAAAAGGAGATGCTCGGGCTCTACGTGAGCGACCATCCGCTGATGGGCTTCGAGGCCGCCCTGGCCCGCCATGCCGACTCGACCCTTTCGGACATGAGGGAGGACGACCCGAATTCGGGAGGCGAACGGTCACCGGTGCGGACCGTCGGCGGCGTGGTCACCGACCTCCGGCGCTCGTACACCAAGAAGGGCGACCTGATGGCCCGCTTCGTGCTCGAGGACCTGCAGGCCGCCATGGAGGTCTTCGTCTTCCCCAAGACGATGGCCGAGTACGGCGCGCTGATCGAGAACGATTCCATCGTGGTGGTGAAGGGTCGACTCGACACCAGGGAGGACGAGCCGAAGATCGTCTGCATGGAGGTCTCGCGCCCCATGCTCGAACGTGGGCAGGAGGACCTGCACATCACCCTCCCGCTCGGGGTGCTCTCCGATGCGAAGGTCGATGGCCTCAAGGACGTCCTGAGTGGGCATCCCGGGCCCTCTCCGGTCCTCCTCCACGTCGGGGCCAAGGTGCTCCGGCTCCCCCCGGAATTCAACGTCGACTGTCGCAACGGGCTCGTCGGCGAGCTCAAGCGGCTGCTCGGTCAGAGCGCCGTCCTCAGTTGACGCCGGGGCAGAAATCACCTCCCTGAACTGCGAAGATGCTGATATCGCGGACGGGCGGTTGGGTGTGCTTCGGACGAAGCCAGTAGACTGAACCCCATGCCGATCGTAGTGAGCACCAAGGATTGCACTGCGCTCAGCGACGCTGAGCTGGTCGAGATGGCGGATCTTTGTGCAGACCGCCCACCCGGGTTCGACATCGGTTTCCTGTCCAAGGAACGGGAAGCCTGGGTGCTGATCACCCAGGCGCGTGAGGGGAACAAGCTGCGGGGCTACTCGTTCTGCACGCTCGAGCGGATCGGCGGAACCCCATCCCTCCTGGTCGGCCTGGCGTTGGTGGACCGCACATCACGGGCCGAGTCGGCCCTCAAGGGGATCTTGGCTGACCAGTACCGCCGGGCCCTGCTCGCGTTCCCCGACGAGGACGTGCTGCTCGGCACCCGGCTGCTCTCGCCAGAGGGCTTCCGGGCCTTCAACGGCCTCCAGGACGTCGTCCCCTTTCCGGGCCACAAGTCATCGGGTGAGGAGCGTGCCTGGGCTCGGCGTCTCTCCAAGCGCTTCGGCTGCGAGAGCCGGCTGGACGACCGCACGTTCGTGTTGAAGGGGGACGGGGCCGTCGCCGGCGGGCTCGACTTCTTCGCTCCGAAGGTGAAGCTCCCCGAGGGCGTTGACACGCACTTCGAGGGCTGTAACGCCGACAAGGGGGACCGCCTGGTCGCCTTCGGGTGGGCCATGGCCGAGGACCTTGCTGCGGGCAAGCTCGGGCGCTGAGCCTCATCCTCTCGGAAGGACGGCGGCGCACACCTTGTAGCAGTGCCCCTCGCGAGGCGGGCTGACGGTCACCAAGAGGTACTGCGGCTCGAACCCCAACGCGGTCGACAGGCTCTTCCCGCTCAGACGCTCACGCCGGGCTGCGTCGAGCGCTCGCGCCGCGTTGCGGTCCTCGACGGGGAGCCAGACGTCGTCGCGGTCCCAGCCGAAGCGGACCCAGGTGGATCCGTCGTCCCTGCGCCGGATGAGCTGGGGGCGGCGCGTCGGTTCGATCAGCGCCACCGAAGGACGGAAGCCGCGGAATTCCCAGTAGGGGGCCGAGGCCCCCGGGAATCCGAGGAGCGGGCCGTCGGGGCTGGCAACCAGCCGGCGGAGGAGCTTGCGCAGATGGCGGCCGCGCAGGGTTCCGACGTGGCGGGGTAGGTCTGCCACGGTGAGGGCTTCGGGCTGGGCCAGGTCGTCGCGCTCGGGGTCCTCTGCCAGGGTCACCTCGACCACGTCGAAGGTCGAGATGTCGGGCTCGTGGCCCTCGGGCCACGGGACCCGGACGCGCATGACCGTGCGGGTGGCCAGATCGACGACGGTCGTGTCCTCCAGCGTGGAGGACAGGACGAGGAGGTGCAGCGTGGACCCGCCCGCGGTCGGCACGCGCTCGCTGCGCCGTGCCGAGCGTCGCAGGAGCCGTGCCGGGTCGGTCTCGGTGGCCCCCCTGGCGCTGCGCCGGGAGGACGGTGACTTGGAGTGCCGGCGGCGGGCGCGGCGTGACTCGGGTACGAGGGACGTGCCCGAGTTGCCTCCCGAGTCGAGGCCCACGGTGCCCTGCGGGGGGGTCTCGTCACCCACGCTCACAGCGCGTCCAGTTGCCGCGACAGGGTCGCCACCTCACGGGTCGGAGCGTCACAGACCCGTGACCGGCAGACGTACCCGAGTCCACCCTCGGGCGACCGACCGCTGAAGAGCGGGCCGGCGTCGGGTTCGCCCCACGCGATCACCGCGTTGGGGAGCCAGTGCCGCCGCACCTCAGAGAGGAGGTCGGGACGTTCTCCGGTGACCACGATCTCGATGCGGTCGGACCACAGCGGGAGCGCCGCCACCATGTCAGCCAGCGCGACCGGGTGGCGAGTCAGAAGGGGGCGAGCCAGGGCGATCGTGCGCTCCACCATTTCTTCCCGTCGAGGGTCTGCGGCGAAGGCGTCGGCGCGAGACAGGGCCGAGACCGCGACCGAATTGGCAGAGGGGACGGCACCGTCGGTGAACTCCTTGGGGCGGACCACCAGAGCCTCGGCGTCACGGCCGGTGGTGAAGAACCCGCCGGCGTCGTCGTCCCAGAACAGGGTGTGCAGCTGGTCGACGACCTGAAGGGCGCGCGCCCGCCACAGTGCCCGTCCGGACCACTCCGAGAGGCGGACACAGGCCTCGGCCAGCCAGGCATAGTCGGCGGCGACCGCCAGATGTCGGGCCCGGCCTCCCTGCCAACTGCGCATGAGGCGGTCTTCGACGTACATGGAGCCCCAGAGGAACTCTCCGATCTCCTCGGCCCGACGACCGTAGTGGTCCGTGCCGGTTGCCGACGCCACCTCCGCCAGAGCGGCCGCCGCCATGGCGCTCCACTCGGTCAGCACCTTTTCGTCACGTGCGGGCTGGACGCGCCGGGCACGTGCTGCCGCCAACAGCTCTCTGGCCTCTTCGACCTCGGGCGGGCGAGCCAGGGGCGCACCGACTGGTCGCACGGGGATCGTCACCCCCTCCCAGTTGCCCGCGGGCGTCACGCCGTACCATTCGGCTGCCGGCGCGACCAATCGTTCGGGGAGGATGTCGCGGAGCTCGCTCAGTGTGAATGTCGCGTGTCCTCCTTCGATCCCCCCGGCGTCAGCGTCGAACGAGGAGTACAGGGCGCCTTCGGGACTGGAGAGCTCCCGCAAGACCCAGTCCAACGTCTCAGTGGCGACGCCGAGGTAGTCCGCGTGTCCGGTGTCCTGCCAGGCATGGAGGTAGGTCCGGGCCAGGAGGGCCTGGTCGGTGAGCATCTTCTCGAAGTGAGGCACCAGCCAGTGTCCGTCCGTGGCATAGCGGCAGAATCCGCCGACCACGTGGTCGTAGATCCCTCCCGCCGCCATTGCGTCGAGCGTCCGGCGCGCCATGTGCCGCGCGTGTGCGGGGTCGACACCCTGGCCCCCGCCGGCGCGGGCGTGCCGCAGGCATAGCTCGACGAGGGTGGGTCGAGGGAATTTGGGGGCGGGCCCGAAGCCTCCCCATTCAGGATCGAATCCCGTGACCAGGCCGGCCACGACCCGCCCGGCGAGGGAGGCGGCGTCGCTCCGTGCCGACTCCGCTCCGACCAGCGAGGGCGCGAACGAGCTGTCGCCGGTGTGCCGGGCGGGACGGTCTTGGTCACCCTGTTCCTCGCCATGCAGCGTCTCGGCCAGGTGCAGTTCCCTCGTCACGGCCCCGACGACGGAGTCGGCCTGCTCGATGACACGTTCGCGTTCGTTCACCCAGGCCTCGCCGAGTGCCCGGACCACGCGCCGGAACGCCGGCATGCCGTTGCGGTCGACGGGCGGAAAGTAGGTTCCTGCGAAGTAGGGCCGGCCGTCGGGTGTGCAGAACACGGACATGGGCCACCCACCCGAGCCGGTCAGCAGTTGGGTCGCCGTCATGTAGACGGTGTCGATGTCGGGGCGCTCTTCCCGGTCGACCTTGACCGACACGAACCACGAAGACAGGTCCGATGCCGTCTGGGGGTCCTCGAAGCTCTCGTGCGCCATCACGTGACACCAGTGACATGACGCATACCCGACGGACAAGAAGATGGGCTTGTCCTCTTCCCGTGCTCGCCGTAACGCCTCCTCACCCCATGGGTACCACTCCACAGGGTTGTCGGCGTGCTGACGGAGGTACGGGCTGGTCTCGTCAGCCAGGTGGTTCACGCAATGGATGCTAGGGCGCGCCGGTCACCAGGTGGTCGTGTCGAGCGCGCCCCGCCGGATCTTTCCTCCTGTCGTCCGCGGGAGGTCGGTGACGATCACGAGCTCCCTGGGAGCAGCCCACGGAGCGATGGCCTCGGAGGTGATCCGGCGCAGGTCATTGAGGGTCGGCACTCGCCCGGCCGGGACGACCCACGCCACGACGCGCTCACCCCACTCGGGGTCGGCCCGCTTCCACACGGCCACCTCGGCGATGTCCGGGTGCGTCAGCAGGACCCGCTCGACGGCTTCGGGCCAGACCTTCTCGGCGCCCGTGGTGATGACCTCGGCGATGCGTCCCGACACGGTCAGACGGCCCTCGTCGTCCAGCCGACCCGCATCGCCCGTGGCGAACCAGTCGGTGGCCCCGTCGGGACCCCGGACCCGACCGCTGGTTCCGTCCCGGTAGCCGCGGAAGAGTGTGGGAGCGCGGACGAGGATCTCGCCCTCGGCGCTGTCGTGGGGGTTGTCAGGAGCCGGATCCAGCGGGCGCAGGGCGATCTCGACACCCGAGATGGGGAGGCCGTCGTAGACCACGCCCGAGCCGGTCTCTGTCATGCCGTATGTGGTGACCACATTGGGTGGGAGCAGATCGGGACATCGTCCACCTCCCAGGAGCACGGTCGTGAAGACCGAAGGGTCGAGACGCCGAAGTGCGGTGGCGACGAGCGAGACGTGGGTGACATCGCCCGAGCGGCCGAGGGCCTCGACGGTCTCGGATTCGAAGCCCGACGTCACGACGAGCGGAGTGCCGGTGATCAGCGCGCGCGTGACGACGGAAAGTCCACCGATGTGGGCCAGAGGCAGGCACGCGAGCCAGATGTGGCGAGTCACGTCGACCCCGAGCGCAATTGTCGTTGCCCGTGCGGAGGCGGCGACAGCGTCGTGCGTGAGCACCACGCCCTTGGGCTGGCCCGAGGTGCCCGACGTCGCCATGACGAGAGCGTCTCCCGCTTCGACTCCGATGCCGTCTCCTAGGGCATGCTGTACGCCGTCGGGGCCGGCGATCCGGGTCGGCCGGAGCGCGGCGGAGAAGGGCTTCGCGTGCGGGGGCGGGGAGTCGGGGGTCGAGCGGTGTGGCGGCGTCTCCGGTGTCCCACACTGCTTGGAGGGCATCGACAAATCCCCTCCCACCAGGGAGGTCGAGTGCGACGAGTTCGGGCACCGGCCAGTAGCGTAGGGCGCCGTGCAGACCGTCATCACCGGCAAACCGAAGGATCCGCTCGACGAGCTCCGCCCTCTCCCGCTCCCGGCATGGGAGACGAGGGGGTCGTTTCACGACATTCGCTACGACGTCGGGGACGGAATCGCGAAGCTGACGATCTGTCGACCCGAGCGGCGCAACGCCTTCCGTCCACAGACTCTCTTCGAGTTGACCGAGGCGTTCTCATTGGCTCGCGATGATCCCGACGTTGGCGTGATCATCCTCTGCGGCGAGGGCCCCGACGCCTTCTGCTCGGGAGGCGACCAAAAGGTCCGAGGGGATGACGGCTACATCGGGGACGACGCGGTGGCCCGGAGGGGCATCGGACGCCTCAACGTGCTGGATCTGCAGATCCTCATGCGCCGCATACCGAAGCCCGTTGTTGCCATGGTGGCCGGCTACGCCATCGGAGGCGGGCACATCCTGCACCTGGTCTGTGACCTGTCCATCGCGGCCGACAACGCAAGGTTTGGCCAGACGGGGCCGAAGGTGGGGAGTTTCGACGGGGGTTACGGGTCGTCCATCCTGGCCCGGACGATCGGACTGAAGCGGGCCAAAGAGGTGTGGTTCTTGTGCCGCCAGTACGATGCCGAGCAGGCTCTGGAGTGGGGATTGGTGAACGCCGTCGTCCCTCTCGACGAGCTCGAGCGCGAGACGGTCGCCTGGTGCCGTCAGATGCTCACCCTGTCGCCCATTGCGCTTCGCATGATCAAGGCCGGGATGAACGCGGCGGATGATGGCCTGGCCGGTGTCCAACAGCTCGCCGGTGACGCCACGATGCTCTTCTACATGACCGAAGAGGGGCAGGAGGGCCGGAACGCCTTCGTGGAACACCGCTCGCCCGATTTCTCCCGCTTTCCTCGTCGCCCGTGAGCACACCGCTCTCGGTGTGGGTTGCGGGCGCCCGCCCCCGCACACTCCCTGCGGCCGTCGTTCCCGTCGCTGTCGGGACGGCGGTCGGATTCCTCTCGAGTGGGCAGCTCGTGGTGACGACGGCGTCGACCTCGTGCCACAGCGCGTTGTGCGTCGGGTTCGATCGCCGGTTGTCATGGCTCAATGCGGTGCTCGCGTTGATGGTTGCTCTTGGTATCCAGGTCGGCACCAATTACGTCAACGACTACGCCGATGGCGTACGAGGGACCGACGCCCGGCGGGTCGGACCTGTGCGGCTCGTCGGACAGGGACTGGCCACGGTTCGTCAGGTCAAGGTGGCGGCACTCCTGTCGTTTGGCGTGGCGGGATTGGCCGGGCTGACCCTTGCGGCCCGGGTGACATGGTGGTTCCTTCCCCTCGGGCTCATCTGTGGGATCGCGGGCTGGGCGTACACGGGTGGACCGCGCCCGTACGGGTACCTCGGGTTCGGTGAGCTCTTCGTCTTCGTGTTCTTCGGTCTGGTGGCGACGGCCGGCTCGGCGTACGTGCAGCACGCCCCCTTCGCGGTCAACGTTGGCGGGCACATGTCGTCCTACGATTTCAACTGGGCCTTCGCGCTCTGGGCCGGTGTGCCGGTCGGCCTCCTGGCGGCGGCGCTGCTCCAGGCGAACAACCTTCGCGACATCGCCACTGATGGGGTGGCGAACAAGAGGACGCTCGCCACGCGCCTCGGGCGGATCGGTGCGGGTCGTTTCTACGTCGCGACACTGGTGGCAGCGGCGCTCTCCATCATGGTGCTGTCCTCCTGGAGAACCGGCGCGCTGGTCGCGCTCTTGGCGATCCCCCTGGCCGTCGAGCCGACACGGCTCGCGGTGAGCGATCAGGAGGGCCGCGCGCTCTTGCCGATGCTCGGCGCCACCGCCCGCCTGCAACTGGCGGTCGGTGTCCTCCTCACGGTTGGTGTTCTCCTGTGAGCCGTGAAGACTCGGGAACGGTGTCCACGGTGTCGAGCCAGTGACCGACCAGGCGGGCCGTGTGGTCCGGCTGGGCCAGGTGGGCAGCGTGGCCGCCGCCCGGGACAAGGGAGGCGACGCCGGACGGCACCAGATGGCTCATCCGCAGGGCATGCGCCGCGAAGCGAGTGTCGTCGACCCCGGCAACGGCCAGGAGAGGGCACGAGAGGAGGTGCAGCCGGTCCCAGAGCGGCTCCTGCGCTCCTGCTCCGCACAAACGCAGGCTGGAGGCGAGTCCCGGCGCGGTGTTGCGGAGGCGCTCGGCCAGGTCCGATGCCCCCGTGGAGGTGAGGCGCTCGAACATGGCCCCGCGCAACCAGGACCGAAGGAACGATTCCACGTCCCCGGAGTCCTCGAGCTGGTCTGCCAAGGCGTCGTCGGATCGTCGCCGACGAGCGCGCTCGGCCGGGTCCACGATTCCGGCCGACGCTCCGATCAGAGCCAGGTGGTCGACAACAAGGTCGGGTCCTGTTGCCACGTGCAGGGCCACCCGTGCGCCAAGGGAGTACCCGAGCACATCACACGGTGCGGGACGACCCAAGGCCTCCGTCACGGCCTGAGCCACCAGCGAGGCCGTGGTCGGGAGATCGGCCCGAACGGCGCCCGACCCTCCGTGCCCGGGGAGGTCGACCGCCACGACGGTGCGAAGAGCACCGATGAGCTCCCCGAATCGGCCCCACAGTCGGGCCGTCTGCGTGAAGCCGTGCAGCATGACCAAAGGGGGACCAGATCCGCGCACCTCGACGTGGAGCGCCACGGGCGGTGAGCGTACAGGCCACGTTCAGTGCGACCCTGGTCGACGAGTGGTCGCGTCTGGGTGTGACCGATGCGGTCGTGTGCCCCGGCTCCCGATCGACGCCCCTGACGCTGGCGCTGGCCGGTCGATTGCGGACTCACGTCCGGCTCGACGAGCGAAGCGCAGGCTTCTTCGCCGTTGGCCTGGCCATGGCAAGCCGGCAGCCTGTCGTGGTCTGCGTGACGAGCGGGACGGCGGCGGCGGAGCTGCTTCCGGCGGTCGTCGAAGCGTCCCACGCCGGGATACCGCTGATCGTGTGCACTGCAGATCGGCCACCCGAGCTGCACCACACCGGGGCGCCACAGACGATTGAGCAGGTCGGGCTGTTCGCGTCAGTCGTCCGATGGGCGCTGGCGCCGGGCGTCCCCACGGACGGCCAGGTGTCCACGTGGCGGCCCCTCGCGGTCCGCGCCTACTCCGAAGCGCGACACGGTCCGTCGGGTCCCGGACCGGTGCACCTGAACCTGGCGTTCCGTGAACCCCTCCACGGGCAGCCCACGTCCCTTCCTGATCGGCCCGGACCACTGGTGGTCACCAGCGGAGCAGGCCTCCCCGCGGCGAATGGCACGGGATCGCCCGGCGCGCCCGAGATCACGCCTCTTGGGGGCCGGGGCGTCATCATCGTCGGTGGCCTCGAGCCACGACCCCCGGACCGCACTGGCGTGCTGGCATTGGCGGAGCGGCTCGGATGGCCGGTCATGGCGGATCCCCGCTCGGGCGGTCGAGTAGTGGGGACCATCGCCGCCGCAGACTCCATCGTCCGCGCCGGTCCACCGCTCCCCGAGACGGTTCTTCTGTTGGGCACACCGTGGATGTCGAAGGCGCTTGGCACCTACGTCGCCGGCGCAGCGGGGGCCGGTGCCAGGGTCATCGTCGTCGATCCTTGGCACCGATGGCCCGACCCCAGCCGGGTCGCCACGGAATTCCACCGGTGCGACACGGACGTGTGGCTCGCCGCGGCCCTCGACGTTGCCTCCCCGTGCGACGCCGGGTGGCTGGACTCCTGGCGGTCACGCGAGGAGCGAGCGCAGCGCGCCATCGCCGCGGTACTCGGAACAGACCTCAACGAACCGCAGGTTGCACGTCTGGTTCACCGCTGGGCCGGGGCGCACCGGGCGAACCTCGTCGTGTCCGCGTCCATGCCCTTGCGCGACCTCGAGTGGTTCGCGGCACCCGAGCGACGTCCGCCCCGGGTGCTGGCCAACCGTGGGGCCAACGGCATTGACGGCGTCGTGTCCACCGCGCTGGGTGTGGCCGCAGCGGAGCCCTCAACGCCCACGCTGGCGCTCCTCGGTGACCTGGCCTTCCTGCACGACGTGTCGGGGCTGGTGAACGTCCCGCCTTTGCGGTGCACGTTCGTCGTGGTTGACAACGGCGGGGGAGGGATCTTCTCGTTCCTTCCTCAGGCCTCTACCGTGGCGTCGGAGACCTTCGAACAACTCTTCGGTACGCCACCGACGAGCGACGTGACCTCGGTCGCGCGGGGGTTCGGCTTGACCGTCGAAGAGGTCTCGTCGGTGTCCGACCTCGAAGCGGCCCTGGAAGCGCCGGGCCCCGCGATGGTCCGCGCGCGGGTTCCCAGCCGAGCCGACAACGTGGCCCTCCATGATGCGATCAACGAGGCGGTCCGTCTCTCGCTGCGTTGAACGTGGGAGAGGGCGTGGAGGTTGATCGCCGCCCGCTCGGGCTCCGAAATGTCAGCTCCTCGTTCGCGTCGCCCGACATGGTCCAGCCCATCTCGTGGACGCACCGGTGGTGCTGGTCGCAGAGCTCGACGAGGTTCGCCAGGTCCGTCGGTCCGCCGTCCACCCAGTGCCGAACGTGGTGGACGTCGGTGAACTCGGTGTGCGTGCATCCGGGGAATCGGCATCCCTTGTCGCGTCGTCTGATGGCGATCCGTTGCACGTCGCTGGGGCCGCGTCTGGATCGGCCCAGGTTGAGGCTCTGGCCGCCGGGCTCGTCGGCGCTGACGAGGACCTTGGCATCGCACGCCAGTCGGCGGGCCACCTCACGTGACAGCGGGCCGAGCACGTCGAGCTCCGCCCCTCCGTCCTGGCCGCCGGCCAGAAAGCCCAAGTCGGCGTGGACCACGACCGTGGGCCGGTTCCGGCGGAGACCACCCGCACGACTGCCTCGAGACTCATCACCGGAGCCCCGAGCATCGCCGACATCAGGAACCTTGCCGACCTCCTGAGCATCGGCCCTGCAGATCTCCACCAGCGCATCTGCCATGCGCTGGTGGAAGGGCGCCCCGTCGCCCAGCCGACGACTCGCCCGGGTCACCAGCGACGCCTTCACCACGGCGTAGTGATCATCTGGCAGAACGCCCGTGAAGCTGCGACGACGATCGTCGAACCTCACGGACCGCCTGGCGTACGAGCCCGCGGCCCGCTCGTCGGATTCCGTGCGGGCGGCCATCGCCAGCTCGCGCACCTGCTTGGCAGACCAGTGGGTCGCCTGCGCGGCGAGGGCGGCATCGGTCTCCGGTCGAGCCACCTCCACCAATGGTCTGACCTGGTCGAAGGAGAGCTTTCCCTTCGCCAGCGTGTGGGAGATCTCGGGAAGGTCGGGCAGCTTCGTGGCTGCCGTCACCCATTCGCGAGCGGTGGCCGCGCTCACCGCGCACCGCTGGACCAGCCAGGCCACCATTGACGTGGCGCCGTCCAGGCGCCAGGCCCGGCGCCTGTCGAGCTCGGCCACCGCGGCCAGCAGCCGGCTCTGATGGGCGGAGATGGCCCGGTGGTGCTGGGCCACGCTGGCCACGAGCGCGTCGGTCCGCCGGGAGACGGTGGGCGGCCGGGGACCGTCTCGGAGGGTCGTCGACGACATGTCGGGAGTGAACGGTCGGGCACGTCGCCGGTGCGGCGCGCCATGTCATCCCCGAGCGGGTTGTTCAGCCGTACTGCTCTGCGGACACCCATTCGCCGTGACTGCAGAAGGGCAGGCGCTCAGGAAGGTGGATCACCGCTTCGGGGGGTCGACGCCCCAGCGTGGACGCATCGAGCACGTAGAGGTCGCTGGCGCCACGATCCGGGTCGTCGACGACGGTGAGGAGCCAACCTTCATCGTCTTGGTGCCCATCGGCGGCGCGCACGAAGACGGGCTCGCTGGGCCTGCGCCCCGCCCCCGGATTCCAGGCGGTCGCATCGTCCCTGTGCAGATCGACCTTCAAAACTCCGACGGGCATGACCGACCGGCCCCACGGCGCAGGTACGGACCGTGTTCTGACGTCCCCCGTGGGAGGTGTCTCGTCCGCCCACCTGGTCTCCACGCAATAGCCGTGGCGAAAGGATGCCCCGTCGCAGTGGGGGTCCGTCCTCGGATACTCGACGAACCGCTCGTCGAGCTGCGTACTCGTCAGAGTCCGGTCGGTCAGGCGCCAGCGTTCGAGAACCGCCAGGCTGCCACCGATCGCGGAGAGTCCGATGCCCTCAGGACCGACCACCGGTGCTGTCGTGTCGACGGGCGCTCCCTCCACGGGTGCGTCGTAGCGGCAGACGTAGAGCTCGACATCGCCGTCTCCCACGTCGGTCGCACCCAGGACGTGCGTCACCAGACACGGATCGACCCGGGTCCAGCGAACCCCGGACCCGTCACCGTCCCGGCGGGTGACGCCGATCCATCCGTCGGCTCCGGGCACCCAGGCGAAGGGCACGTCGCCGTCAGCGCCGACCGCTCCGAAACCGACAGCGTGGTCGACGAGGCGTCGTGTGGGTGACTCCACGAAGACCACGTGTGCCGAGGTGACACCGATGTCGTGCTGCCAGGTCGCCCGCTCGAGCGGAATCGACTGGGAGGAGCGCAGCGCACCACGCGCGTCCCATTCGCCGATGCGCAAGACGACGTCCTCGTTGTTCTCGTCGGGCCCGCCCGACTCCTCGACGGCGAACAGCACACGACTACCGTCTGCGGCCACCCGGTGCACGTGCGATGCGATCGGCGCGCTGAGCCCACCAGTGAACTCCTCGGACTCGAGGTACCGCGTGTAGCGCGAGGGCAGGCCGGTCTCGGGAAGCGCCAGGAGGGCGCCGGCATGCCAGAACACTCCCGCGTCGGCGTCCGAGTCGGTCTGCAGGAAGCTGACGGCGCGCCCGTCACGGAGCTCGACGGCGTGCAGCGCGCCACGAACGACGTGTGTGGTGGAATCCATCGGGCCCGGGCCGACCCGGAAGAACGTCCCCTGGAGGTCGGGCGGGAGCGAGCCCTCCATCGGCAGCGCGGGCATGGCGACGGACTCGATCCCGATCACCACGCGGCACTCACCAGATCTCCATGAGGCCGATCAACCTACCTGCGTATGGCAGAGTCAAAGGCATGCCCACGCTCTCGGAGGACCTCGCCTTCCGCGGCCTGATCCACCAGATGACCGACCCGGAGCTCCCGAAGCGGCTCGACCAGCCCGGCCTCACCGTGTACGCCGGCTTCGACCCGAGTGCGGACAGCCTCCACGTGGGCAACCTGCTCCAGCTCTGCACGCTCCGGCGTTTCCAGCTGGCCGGTCACCGCACGATCTCCCTTGCCGGTGGGGGCACTGGCATGATCGGTGATCCGGGCGGCAAGAGCGACGAGCGCCAACTCCTCACGCTCGAGACGATTGAGACGTACCTCGAGGGCGTGCGGCCCCAGCTGGCCCAGTTCGTGGACCTCGATGACGCCCTCCTGCTCAACAACGCCGACTGGCTCGGCTCGCTTTCCACGCTCGAGTTCTTGCGCGACGTCGGCAAGCACTTCACGGTGAACCAGATGGTGGGGAAGGAGTCGGTCAGGACCCGGTTCGAGCGGCCCGACCAGGGCATCAGCTACACAGAGTTCAGCTACATGTTGCTCCAGGCGTACGACTTCCTCCGCCTCCACCTCGACCATGGCTGCGATCTCCAGATCGGCGGGAGCGACCAGTGGGGCAATATCACCATGGGCGTCGAGCTGATCCGCAAGGTCTGCGGGGACGAGGTCTGGGGTCTGACCTCACCGCTGGTCGTCAAGGCGGACGGCACCAAGTACGGCAAGACCGAGTCGGGCACCGTGTGGATCGATCCCGACCGGACCAGTCCCTACGCCATGTACCAGTTCTTCGTGAACACCCCCGACGAGCAGGTGGGCCAGCTCCTCCGCTTCCTGACCTTCCTCGAGAGCGCGGAGATCGAGGCTCTCGACGCCGAGACGGCCGAGCGGCCGCAACATCGAGCGGCGCAGCGGGCCCTGGCACGCTCGGTGACGGCCCTGGTGCACGGGGAGGACGAGGTGCTCAGGGCCGAGGAGGCCGCCGCCGCGCTGTTCGGCGAGGAGATCGCCGCCCTCGGCGAGCAGATGCTCCTGGTCGTGACCGAGGATGCCCCCACCACCGACGTGCCCCGGAGCGAGTTGCTGGGGAACATGTCACTGGTGGACGTCCTGGAGCGCACCGGATTGGTCAGGTCGAGGGGGGAGGCCAGGCGCACCGTCGACCAGGGCGGGGCCTACGTCAACAACGTGCGGCAGTCCGACGAACTGCGGACGTTCAGGGCGGGGGATCTCCTGCACGACCGGTACCTGGTGCTGCGGCGCGGGCGGCGCGAGGTGCACGTCGTCCGGGCCGTATGAGCCGCCGCGCCCGGTTGACCTCAATGGCCCTGGTGTCCCTCGGCGCGGTGACGCTGGCTTCGTGCGCGGGCGCCGATCAAGAGGGGTCCGCGCCGCACCGGATGTCGGTGTGGGTGAGCGGGACCGGCCTCGGGCAGGAGATAGGCACCCTGGTCGCGGACAATGCGCGGATCGCCAAGGTGGCGGGGAACGGTTCGGGCGCGCTGCACGCCGCGTGCAGCACCATCATCAACGACGCCGAGATGGCGAACTCCTCGTTGCCCTCACCCGATCCGACCCTGAACGATCTGCTCACCGAGGCCTACGGTCTCGAAGGGGATGCCGGCAACGATTGTTACGGTGGTGCGTCGAATCGGTCCGACCTGACCCGGGCCGAACGGGAGGGGATCCGCGCCGACGCGCTCTACCGGCGGGCTCTCGAGAGGATCCGCGCCGTCGACGGACACCCGCCGGCGACGACGACGACGGTGGGCAACGGCGGAGACTCGGGTGCCGGAGGGATCTTCGGATGAGCATCCCGGGTCGAGAGCAGTCGGACGACTTCGACCGCCACCGCCGCCGGGTCCTGTGGTCGTTCCCCACCGGGCTGTACCTCGTCGGGAGTCGGGATGGTGATGAGGTCAACCTCATGACGGCGAACCTCGTGGTCCAGGTGTGCGTCGAGCCAAAACTGGTCGGTGTCGCACTCGAGCGGGAGTCGGTGACGGCCCGGCTGGTGTCGGCGGCCGGAGCCTTCAGCATCTCGCTGTTGGCTCGTGACGAGGGTCACGCGGTGCGGCGCTTCGCCAAGCCCGTGACCGATGTGACGCGCGCAACTTCGGGGGGAGCCATCCTCGCTCTGTCGGGCCGACCCGTCACGGAGGTCGGACCGTGGCGGCTCCCCGTGTTGGCGTCTGCAGCGGGCTACGTCGTCTGCACCCTCACACGGGCCGACGTCTTGGGGAGCCATGTGTGGTGTGTCGGCGAGGTGGCCGAGGTCGGGGGAGAGCCGGCGGAGGTTCTGCGCATGGAGGACACCCGAATGCACTACGGAGGGTGAGCCCCCTCTGTCAGCCGCTCCCGTCGCCCTGCGCCGGTCGGGGACGGAGGTCGATGCGCAGGGTCAGAATGCCGTCGACGAGCTCGACCTCGGCGTCGCCGATCATGGCGAAATCCGTGAAGTCTCGCTGCGCCTGCTCGCGGAACCGTTGCCGTTCGGGACCTTCGACCGGTGGCATGCCGCGCGACCGGACCGCCTCGGCCCGGGCGCGGAACCGGTCCACCATCTCCTGCGGGTCGAAGGCCGGCACGGTGGTCAGCGTACGCGTTGAGGTCGGCGGCGAGGGACATTCCCGGACTTGTGCGCCGCACCCTGAAGGGTCGGGTGTCCAGCACAGCCCGTCGTGTCACGTTCGTTGAGCTGGGACGAAGCGGGAACCCGTCCGTCAGCCACTACAATGGCTCAGCGCAGGAGAGCGTTCGTGCGCTCTGAGAGTTGGGGGCGGGACGCCAAGCGGACCGGGTGTGACAAGGAGTTCTCGTGAAAAAGGGACGCCATCGGCGATTCGAGGAAGCGCGCAGCCTCAAGCGGTCTTCGACGGAGTCCACGGGCCGCTGCGTGGAGTGCGGGGCCGAACCTGACGACGTGCACGCGTCGTGGTGCCTCGCCGAGGAGGACCAGTACGACCGGATCCTCGGGTCCATGCCCACCAGCTCGAGCTCGGACGACGACCCGCTCAACGACTGACGAACCGTCCGACTCACTCCTTCAGCCCTCTGTTCGGGGCCAACGCAGCAGGCGTCGGGCCGTTCCGCCGAGCAATTGCCGCTTGTCGTCGTCAGTGAGCCATGACGCATCTCGCACGAAGGACAACGACTCGGCGTAGGTGTGGTCGGGGCTGCCCTCGTGAGGGAAGCGGTTCGCACATCCCACCCTCCCTTGGACCTGGCTGATATCCGAGGCCCACATGCAGCGCGGTGCACCGAACGCATCGACGATCTGGCGCAGGCGGCGGACCGCGCCCTGCGAAGAGCCCGCCTCCTCGGTGTCCGATGCGCGGTTCGTGAAGGCGGGGAGTCCTGTCATCTTGAGGTGCACGGTCGGATGCGCCGCCAACGACAGGAGCGAGGGCAGGCCGGTCCAGACGTGGGGGTCCTGGGGATGGAGCCCCATCTGATCGAGGACCACGATCAGGTCGGGGAACGTGCGAAGCATTGTGGCGACGACCGTCGAGGGTCCTGCACCGGCCACGAAGACCGGAACGGTCCGTCGTTCGCACCATGCGAGGGCGAGGTGGTAGCCGCTCGTTGGGGCCAGAGGGAAGTCCATCTCCGCGGTGGCGAACACGCGAAGGCCGGCGAACCCGGGACGTTCGAACGTCCGATCGAGGCGTTCCTCGAGGTCCGGCGCGGCCGGGTCGATCGAGTCCCACCGGCGGGAGTCCCACCATTCGCGTACGCGAGATCGGGCCTCGGCGAGCATGGGCACGACGACGAACCGCTCCGGCTCCCGTGCGGCCATGGAGAGGGCCCATTCGATGTCCTCGACGGGATGCAGCACCGCGCCGTTCACGCCGACCGCGGCGAGCAACGTGGCGAGGGCCTCGCTGAGGACGGCCCACCGGATGGCCGGATCGTGCGCGCCCCAGGAGCTGTCGATCCCCGGTTCGTGCAGCTGACCGTCGATGATGTCCATATCGTGACCCTCCGCGGGCGGCGAAGATGCGGCGGTCATGGTAATCCACCAGTCGTTCGGTGATCCGAGTACCTCTGCTCGCGTGGCGTGGGAAATGGTTGCTGCAGCGGGTTACCGCCGATAGCGTGGCCCCCTTTGAAGGGGGAGTGGGGGAACGTGCGATGACGACCCGGATGGAGGATGTGCCGACAGAGCTCGTCGTCGACTTCGACGTGCAGGAGCTGCATCTCGTCTTCACGCCCGAGGGCGCTCGGAGTGAGTCGTGAGGTCACAGGCCGCCCTCCTCTTCGAGTCTCCCGGTCGCTGGGAGGTGTGCGAGGTCGACGTCGATCCGCCCAAGGACCACGAGGTGCTCGTCAAGATGGTGGCGTCGGGCCTGTGCCACAGCGACGTGCACTACAACCTTGGCACCCACGACACCGTGCTTCCCCTGTGCGGGGGACACGAGGGGGGCGGGATCGTCGAAGAGGTGGGTCGGGCGGTCACGTCGGTCCGTCCGGGCGATCACGTCGTGACCAGCTTCATCCCCAGCTGTGGCCGCTGCCGCTACTGCGCGTCCGGTCGCCAGAACCTCTGCCAGGCCGGCGCGTCGCTCGAACGCGGCCCGCAGCTCGACGGCACCTACCGGATGCACGTCGACGGGCGTGACGTGTGCCAGCTCATGCACGTCTCGTCGTTCTCCGCGTGGAGCACCGTGTCCGAGCTGTCCGTGGTCAAGGTGCCCGAGGAATTGCCGTTGGACACGCTGTGCCTTCTCGGCTGCGGCGTGGGGACCGGACTGGGCTCGTCGATCCATGCGGCGGGGGTCCGACCCGGCGACACCGTCATCGTGATGGGCGTCGGCGGCGTGGGCATGAACGCCGTGCAGGGCGCCTCGCTGGCAGGCGCGGTCGCGGTCATCGCGGTGGACCCCGTTCCCTTCAAGCTCGAGGTGGCCGCCAAGCTGGGAGCGACCCACACCTTCGCCTCCATCGCCGACGCGGCGGAGTTCGCCCGCTCGATCACCGAGGGGCAGGGAGCGGACAGCGCCGTCATCACCCTTGACGGGGTGACGGGGCAGCACGTCGCCGAGGCCTTCAACGCCATCGGCAAGGGAGGCACGGTCGTCGTCACGGGCATGGCCGACACCTCGACCATGCTCGAGGTGCCGGTCAACCTGATGTTGCTGACCGCGTTCCAGAAGCGCATTCAGGGGTCCCTCTTCGGCATGGGTAGTCCTGCTCTCGAGATCCGCCGCCAGATCGATCTCTATCGCGCCGGAAGGCTGAAGCTCGACGAGCTGGTGACCCGCCGGTACCGGATCACGGAGGTGAACACCGCCGTCGACGACATGCTCGAGGGCCGCAACATCCGTGGGGTCATCGTGCACGAGCACGGGCACTGATCCGCGTGCGGGGTGGCGCGGGCGGCTCGGGCCCACGCCCGTGGGGGATCAGAGGGAGGAGCGGCTCCGCACAGCGGGATGGGGGAGCGGCACCCGCTCCTCGCGGAGCTGCTCACGCTCGCGCATGAGCATGGCGAACCGCTTGTAGACCTTGGGGCCGATCATGGCGGTGAGCTCGGCTTGCATCGCCTCGTAGACGGGCGCCCTCCCCACGAAGGCGTCGGGAGTTTCGGTGCACCACCAGTGGAACTCGCGTCCGCCCTTGCCCCAGTGGCGCCGATCCCACTGGCGGATGACCGAGGTGACGTGTCCCTCCTCGTCGTCCACCTGATCCTCCCGACGAAGCGGCAACTGCCAGCAGACCTCGGGCTTGAGCGTCATGGGGTCCACACCGCGTCGCACGGCGGCGATGTGGAAGGCGCATCCGGCCCCGGCGGGGAAGTCCGGCCGGTTGAGAAAGACGCAGGCGTCGCCCACCAGCCTGGTCACCGTCTCGCCCGCCTTGTTGACGTGGACGAGGCTCTTCTTGGTGCCGTGGTTCTGCCAGTCCTCCGGAGTGAGCGTCGCCGCCGCCTTGACGACGCGGCGGGCGTCCTTCTTGTCGACGAGGTGCGCGCCGTAGCTGCAGCAGCCCTGCACCAGCTCGGGCGCCGGGCCGGTGAGGACGCCCTGGCACCCGTTGCCGAAGATGCAGGTCCAGTTGCTGGTGAGGAAGGTGACGTCGAACATCCACGTCCGTTCCTCCTCGTCGTCCTCGAAGCTGATCCACTCGTGGGTGTCGGTTGGAAGGGGGGCCACGGCTGCGCACGATACAGCGCGTGCCCCCGACCTCGGCGCACCGGGGTCCGGGTCCCCGGGTACAGCCCGTAGACTCCCCCCATGGCAGCAACCACGACCACGACGACCACCGATCCGGCGCCTGACGGCGCGGCGCACGAGCACGCCGAGGACGCCCGCCCGACGGACGCACCGGTGGTGACACTGACGCCCGAGGCCCACACCGTGGTGCGGGAGGCCATCGGCGCGGAGCCGGATCCCGACGCACTCGCTCTGTGGCTCGAGGTACGGGGCGTCGAGGCGGGCTCTTTCGTCTACGACCTCTACTTCCAGGCCATCTCCGATGCGGATGACGGCGACGTCAGGCACGTCCAGGACGAGCTGCATGTCATCGTGCCCGCGGAAAGTGTCGATCGCCTGCGCGGCGCCCGCCTCGAGTGGTCGCAGGACGGCGACGGCGGCCTCGTCCTGGTGAACCCCAACCGGCCCACTGCGGCCGAGGCGGCACCGGGGGTCCCACCCGAGGTGTTGTCCCGCGGCATCGCGGGGCCACTGGCCCAAACGGTCGTCACGGTGCTCGAGCAGGACGTCAACCCCTCCATCGCCGGCCACGGCGGGCGGGCGGACCTGGTGGCGCTCGACGAGGACGACGGTACGGCGTACCTGCGCCTGTCGGGCGGGTGTCAGGGATGCGCCATGTCGCAGATGACACTGCGTCAGGGGATCGAGACCGCGCTGCTCCAAGGGGTGCCCGAGCTGACCCGGGTCGTCGACGTCACCGACCACGGGAGCGGGGACAACCCGTACTACTGAGTCGAAGGACCACCCGGGAACCCCGACGGCCGTCCGATAGCGTGGCGCCGTGCTGCGCTTCCTGACCGCTGGTGAGTCCCACGGCCGCGCCCTGGTCGTGGTCGTCGAGGGGCTCCCTGCCGGGCTTCCCGTCGAGGTGTCCGACGTCGCCCGCGAACTGGCGCGGCGGCGTCTCGGCTACGGGCGCGGCCCCCGCATGCGCTTCGAGGCCGACGAGATCACACTGCTCGGGGGCATCCGGCACGGGCGGACTCTGGGTTCGCCCGTCGCCGTGGAGATCGCCAACACCGAGTGGCACAAGTGGACCGAGGAGATGTCGCCCGAGCCGGGCGAACCGACGACCCTGCTGACCAAACCCCGCCCCGGACACGCCGACCTCCCGGGCATGCTGAAGTACGGGTTCGCCGACGCCCGAGACGTGCTCGAGCGGGCCTCGGCCCGCGAGACCGCGGCACGTGTGGCGGCGGGGACCCTGGCCAAGCTGCTCCTCGGGCACCTCGGCGTCTCCATCGTGAGCCACGTGGTGCAGCTGGGCGGGGCCGCCACCGGGCCGGCCAGCCCGCGCCCGGGGCCCGACGACCTGGACGCGGTGGACGCCAGTGCCGTGCGCTGCTTCGACCCGGTCGCGGAGGAGTCCATGGTGGCCGCCGTCAAGGCCGCGGCCAAGGAAGGTGACTCCCTGGGCGGCGTGGCCGAGGTCCTGGCCTACGGGGTGCCGGTCGGCCTCGGGAGCCACGTTCACTGGGACCGCAAGCTCGACGCCAACCTGGCGCAGGCACTCATGTCGATCCAGGCAGTGAAGGCGGTCGAGATCGGGGAGGGGTGGGACAACGCCGGCCGCCGGGGCTCCGAGGCCCACGACGCCATCGTCTACGACGAGGTGCAGGGCTACGTGCGCCCGACCCATCGCGCCGGCGGGATCGAGGGTGGCATCTCCAACGGGGCCCTCGTTGTGGCCCGCGTGGCCATGAAGCCGTTGGCCACGTTGAACCGCCCGGTCCTCCAGACGGTTGATGTGGTCACCAAGGAGTCGACGGTCAGCTTCAAGGAGCGCACCGACGTCACCGCCGTGCCCGCGATGGGTGTCGTGGCGGAGTCGATGACGGCGTTGGTGCTCGCGTCCGAAGCGTTGCGCAAGTTCGGCGGTGACTCGCTGGACGAGGTGCAGCGCAACCGCGACGGCTTCCTCGGCTCGCTGGGGGAGACGCCCTCGGCGGCGCGTCCCGCCTCGCGCGCCCGATGACCGCGGCGCGCGTGCTGCTGGTCGGCATGATGGGCGCAGGCAAGACCACGACCGGCAGGCTCGTGGCGTCGCGCCTGGGGTGGGCCTACCGGGACTCGGACGCCGACGTCGAAGCGGCAACCGGACTCAGCGTGCCCGAGCTCTTCGCGCGAGACGGGGAGGTGGCGTTCCGCAGCGCGGAGGCGACCGTGCTGGCCACGGCCTGTGGCGACGGCGCGCCCTCGGTGGTCTCCGTCGCCGGCGGCGCCGTGCTCAGCGCCGAGAACCGCCGACTCATCGCGGCGAGCGGCACCGTGGTGTGGTTGCGGGCCCGTCCCGAGACGCTTGCCGCCCGCGTGGGCAGCGGCACCGGCCGGCCCCTGCTCGGTGCCGATCCTGCCGAGGCGGTGGCCCGGCTCAACGCCGAGCGGGCTCCCTTCTACGCCGAGGTGGCCGACGTGGTGATCGACGTCGACGAGCTGGCGGCCGCCGAGGTGGCCGAGCGGGTGCTCGAGGCCGTGGCCGAGGAAGCGGCCGTGACGGGCCGGGCGCCCGAGGCGGAGTAGCCCGTGCGCGCCCTCGCGGTCGAGCTCGGCGAGCGGTCCTACCCGGTCCTTGTCGGGCCCGGCTCCCGCCACGAGGTGGGCCGTTTCCTGCCTCCCGGCGTCCGCAGCGCGGCCGTGGTCTCCCAGCAGTCGGTCGTTGACGCCGGCTGGCTCGACGGGCTCGAGACCGGCGTGCCCTCCGAGGTGTTCCTCATCGGCGACGGGGAGGACGCCAAGACGCTCACCACGGTCGAGGACCTGACCCGTCGATTCGCCCGCCGGGGCCTGGCGCGGGCCGACGCCGTCGTGGCCGTGGGCGGCGGCATCGTCACCGACGTGGCCGGCTTCGCCGCCGCCACGTACCACCGGGGCATCGCATACGTGAACGTGGCCACCACCCTGCTGGCGCAGGTGGACGCGGCCGTGGGCGGCAAGACCGGGGTGAATCTGCCCGAGGGCAAGAACCTGGTGGGCGCCTTCTGGCAGCCCTCCGCAGTGCTGTGCGACACCGAGACCCTCTCCACGCTCCCGCTGCGCGAGTGGGCGTGCGGCCGGGGAGAGGTGGCCAAGTACGCCTTCTTGGGCGATGCGCCCAGCGCCGAGCAGCCTCTCGAGGAGCAGGTGGCACGCTGCGTGGGTATCAAGGCCGCGGTGGTGGCCGAGGACGAACGCGAGGGGGGCCGGCGTGCCGTCCTCAACTACGGGCACACGCTGGGCCATGCGCTCGAGGGGGCGGCACTGGCGGAGCATCACGGGTGGGACCTGCGCCACGGGGAGGCCGTGGCCATCGGGCTCGTCTTCGCCGCGCTGCTGGCTCGGCGGCTGGGGCGGATCGACGATGCGCGCGTGGCCGAGCATCGCGCCGTGCTGACCAGCTTCGAGCTGCCCTCCGACCTGCCTCCCGGGGCGCGGGCCGACGAGCTGCTCTCGTTCATGGGTCGTGACAAGAAGGCCCAGCAGGACCTCACCTTCGTCCTCGACGGACCCGCCGGGGTCGAGGTGGTCCACGGAGTGGCCGCCGCGGACGTGGTCGCTACCCTGGCAGCCATGGGTGCGCGTCCGTGAGCCTCGTCGTGCTGGTGTCGGGGCCGAATCTGGACCTCCTCGGTGTGCGCGAGCCTTCCGTCTACGGCACGGCCACCTTGGCCGACCATGTGGCGAGGGCCGAGAGGACCGCAGCGGGCCACGGGCTCGAACTCGAGCACGTCGCGAGCAACCACGAGGGCGAGTTGATCGAGGCCGTGCACGGGGCACGGGGCCGCGCCGCGGGGCTGGTCGTCAACGCCGGCGCGCTCAGCCACACCTCGTGGGCCCTGCACGACGCGTTGGCCGCCTTCGAGGGGCCGGTGGTCGAGCTCCATCTCTCGAACCCCGCCGCCCGTGAGCCCTTCCGGCACATCTCGGTGCTGGCGCCGGTGTCGGCAGGCGTCATTGCCGGGTTCGGCGGCCTCGGCTACGAGCTGGCCGTCGACGCCGTGGCCGCCCTGTTGCAGGGAGCACCGCAGAAGGGAGCACCGTGAACCCCTACACGCCACCCGAGACGCCACTGCCGGCCATCACCGTGGCGGGCAGACTCGACCGGCTGCGCACCACCTTCGACGCGCACGAGATCGACGCGCTGGTCGTCACCACGCTGGCCAACGTCCGCTACCTGACGGGATTCACCGGGTCGGCGGGGGTGCTCACCGTGACGGCGGACGCCGCCGTACTCACCACGGACGGTCGTTACCGGACCCAGTCGGCCGAGCAGGTGACGCGGGCAGGCGCCGGCGAGGACGTCAAGATCGTGATCGGCTCGATGGCCGAGCAGCGCGACGCCGCCCGCGACGCCCTCGACGGCGCGTCCGCAGCGGGCGGACGTGTCGGGCTCGAAGGGGACAACGTCTCGTGGAACGGCCAGAGGGCCTGGGCCGGGCTGCTCGAACGGGACCTCGTCGCCACCGCCAACGTGGTCGAGGCCCTACGACAGTGCAAGGACGCTGCCGAGCTGGCCCGTATGGAGCGGGCGGCCGCCATCGCTGACGCCGCGCTCTTCGAGGTCCTCCCGCTTCTGGAGCAGGGTGTGTCCGAAGAGCATTTCGCGCTCGAGCTCGACAGCGCCATGCGGAGGGGCGGAGCCGAGGGGACGGCGTTCGAGACGATCGTGGCCAGCGGCGAGAACTCGGCCAAGCCGCACCACCGGCCGGGTTCCCGGCGGATCGGGCACGGCGACCCCGTGGTGGTGGACTTCGGCGCCACCTTCGAGGGGTACCGCTCCGACATGACCCGGACCTTCTGCGTGGGCGCCCGGCCCGAGGGGGAGCTGGCGCGCATCTTCGACGTGGTCGGAGCCTCCCAGGCCGCGGGCGCCGCGGCGGTTCGTCCGGGCGTGACCGCCAAGGAGGTGGACGACGTCTGCCGCGGGATCATCGCCGAGGCGGGCTGGGCCGAGCGGTTCGAGCACGGGACCGGGCACGGGGTGGGTCTCGACATCCACGAGGCACCCTCGGTCAGCCAACTGGGCACTGCTATCCTCGCCCCCGGCTTCGTCGTCACCGTCGAGCCCGGCGTGTACGTCCCCGGGCACGGCGGGGTCCGGGTGGAGGACACGCTCGTCGTCACCGGCGACGGTGCCCGCCCGCTCACCCGATTCACAAAGGACATCCATGGCAGTCTCGACCAATGACCTGAAGAACGGAATGAGCCTGGACCTCCCCGAGGGCCTGTTCAGCGTCGTCGAGTTCCAACACGTGAAGCCCGGCAAGGGCGGCGCGTTCGTGCGGACGAAGCTCAAGAACGTCCGCAGCGGCGCCGTGATCGAGCGCACCTACCGGGCCGACGAGAAGCTCGAGCAGGCGATCATCGAGAAGCGCGACATGCAGTTCCTCTACCGGGACGGCGCGGACTACGTCTTCATGGACACCACGAGCTACGAACAGATGACCGCCTCGCCGGCATCTCTCGGCGAGGCCCCCAACTATCTCAAGGAAGGCGACGAGGCCAACCTGCAGATGTACAACGCCGAGATCGTCGGGGTGGACCTGCCCGCCGCCGTGGAGCTCACCGTGACCGAGACCGAGCCGGGGATCCAGGGCGATCGCGTGTCGGGTGCGCGCAAGCCGGCCACCCTCCAGACGGGCCTGGTGGTGCAGGTGCCGCTCTTCGTGAACACGGGCGACGTCATCCGGGTCGACACGCGCTCCGGCGAGTACCTGACCCGGGCCTGACCCGAGTCGGACTGCTGGTGTGACCGACGCCGCGCCGCGGCACCAACAGCGCGAGCGGGCGCTGTCGCTGCTCTACGAGGCCGAGCTCAAGGGCACCGACCCGCGCCAGGTGGTGGCGGACCTGGCCGTGCCCCCCGATGAGTTCGTCAGTGCACTGGTCCGGCGCGCCGCCGCCACCCGGGAGGAGGCGGACCGCCGCATCGGCTCCGCCTCGGTGGGCTGGCCGGTCGATCGCATGGCGGTGGTCGACCGCCTGGTCCTGCGCCTGGCCGTGACCGAGCTGCTCGACCCGGCGGGTCCCCCGGCCGCCGTCGTCATCGACGAGGCGGTCGAGCTCGCCAAGGAGTACTCGACCGAGGAGTCCGGCGGGTTCGTCAACGGCATCCTGTCGACCATTTCGGCCGAGATCGGACCGCGCTAGAGTCATCCCCCGACCGTGAAGTGAGTCCGGTGAGGCTCACACGGCAGGAGGAACAGTGGCCGAACGCGAACGCAGTCATACGCGGCCCCTCGGGGGCGTGTTCGTGGCCCATTCCCAGGTCCTGACTGCCGCCGACGTCCAGCGCGCCCTCACCCGCATCGCCCACGAGATCGTCGAGCGCAACGGCGGAACCGATGACGTCGTCCTGGTCGGCCTGCAGACCGGCGGGGTCCCGCTCGCCGCCCGGATGGCCGAGGTCCTGCGCCAGATCGAGGGCGCCGGGGACGTGGGGGTGGGCACGCTGGACGTGGCCTTCTACCGCGACGACATCGGGCTCCGTCCGGTGCTCCCCGAGGCGGTGACCGACATCCCGATCGACCTGGCCGGCCGAGTCGTGGTGCTCGTCGACGACGTGCTCTTCACGGGCCGCACGATCCGGGCCGCGCTCAACGCCCTCAACGACTTCGGCCGGGCCCGGGCGATCCAGCTGGCCGTCATGGTCGACCGCGGGCACCGCGAGCTGCCCATCCGCCCCGACTACGTGGGCAAGAACCTACCCACCCGCCGCGAGGAGATGGTCGACGTGGGTGACGACGGTGTCTGGATCGGCACGCTGGAGGCCAGGTGACGCCGCGCCACCTGCTGTCCATCAACGACCTGGGCCCCGAGGGCATGGCCGAGGTGCTGCACGTGGCCGAGGCGTTCGCCGAGGTGGAGCGGCGGTCGGTCCCCAAGGTGCCGACACTCCGGGGCAAGGTCGTGGCCACCTTGTTCTTCGAGGAATCGACCCGCACCCGACTCTCCTTCGAGACCGCGGCCAAGCGTCTCTCGGCCGACGTGCTCTCGCTGGCGGTGGCCAGCTCCTCGGTGCAGAAGGGCGAGAGCCTGCGCGACACCGTCGAGACCGTCGAGGCGATGGGGATCGACGCCGTCGTGATCCGCCACTCGTCCGCAGGCGCACCGCACCGGGTGGCCGACTGGGTGGAACGGGCGCACGTGGTGAACGCCGGCGATGGCTGGCACGAGCACCCCACGCAGGCCCTGATCGACTGTTTCACCGTGCGCCAGGTCCTGGCCGAGCGCAAGGGTGCGGCGCCCGAGGAGCTCGGGGTCGGGTGCTTCGAGAACTTGCGCGTGCTGATCGTGGGCGACATCCGCCACAGCCGGGTGGCGCGTTCGGAGGTACTGGCCTACAGCGCTCTCGGAGCGCGGGTGACCCTGGCCGCGCCGGGAAGCCTGCTCCCACCGTCGCTCGAGGGCTGGCCCGTCGAGGTGGCCCCCGATCTCGAAGGTGCCCTGGGCGATGCCGATGTGGTCTCCCTCCTGCGGCTGCAGGCCGAGCGGGGGAGCGGGGCCTTCGTGCCCAGCGAGCGCGAGTACACGGCCGGGTGGGGACTGACGGCGCGCCGGGCCGAGCTTCTCGGCGAGCAGGCCATCGTCACCCATCCCGGGCCGATGGTACGGGGCGTGGAGATCGCATCGGACGTCGCCGATCTCCCCGGCACGGTGGTGACCCGGCAGGTGGCCAACGGAGTGGCCGTGCGCATGGCCATCCTGTTCCTCCTCCTGGGCGGGTCGGCCGCGGAGGTGCCCGCCGTTGCCTGAGCTCGATCTGGTCATCCGGGGAGGCACCGTGGTCGGTCCCGAGGGCCTGGCGCGCCTCGACGTGGGTGTCCGTGCAGACCGCGTCGTCGTGCTGGCGGAGACGGTCGAGCCGCCCCGCGGGGTCCGCGTCCTCGATGCGTCGGGGTGCCTGGTCGGGCCCGGACTGGTCGACCTGCACACGCACCTGCGCCAGCCGGGGCGCGAGGAGGCCGAGACGGTGGAGACAGGGGCGCGCGCCGCCGCGCTCGGCGGATTCACCGCGGTGGTGGCCATGCCCAACACCGAGCCGCCCATCGACTCGGCCGGCGTGGCCGCGGAGGTCCTTGCACTCGGACGTGGGTGCATCGCCGAGGTCGCCGTGGCCGGCGCGATCACCAAGGGTCGGGCCGGGGTCTCCCTGGCGCCGCTGGGCGAGCTGGCCGGACTCGGCGTGACGCTCTTCACCGATGACGGGTCCGGAGTGCAGGACGGGGCGCTGATGCGGCGCGCCCTCGAGTATGCCAAGGGCCTCGGGGTCACGCTCGCCCAGCACTGCGAGGACGCGTGTCTCGCCGCCGGCGGGGCCATGCACGAGGGATGCTGGTCCAGCCGACTGGGCATCCCCGGCATGCCCGCGGCGGCCGAGGAGGTCATGGTGGCCCGCGACGTCGCACTGGCCCGCCTGACGGGCGCGCCGGTGCACTTCCTCCACCTCTCCACGGCGGGGTCGGTGGAGCTCGTCCGCCGGGCCAAGGCCGAAGGGCTGCCCGTCACGGCCGAGGCCGCACCACACCACATGCTCCTCACGCACGCGGCCGTGGCGGGATACGACTCGGTCTTCAAGGTCAACCCCCCTCTGCGCTCGGACGACGACGTGGCAGCGGTGATCCGGGGTCTGTGCGACGGGACGATCGACGCGGTGGCGACGGACCACGCGCCCCACGCCCCCGAGACCAAGGACGTTCCCTTCGACCAGGCACCCCCGGGCATGCTCGGGCTCGAAACGGCGCTTCCGATCACCTGGGACGTGCTCTCGCCGGTCCTGGGACCCGAGCGCATCTTCGCCCTGATGAGCGGGCAGCCCGCCGCAATCGCCAAGCTGACGGCGACCGACGCGCGCCGAGCCGGCCACAGCCCCCAGGGCGGCCCGATCACGGATGGGGCGACGGCCAACCTGTGCGTGTTCGACCCGGACACGCCGACGGTGGTCGACCCGCACGGCCTGGCCAGTCGGAGCCGCAACACGCCCTACGCCGGTCGCCGCTTCTCCGGCGCGGTGCGACACACCGTCCTTCGGGGCGAGCCCGTCGTGATCGACGCCGTGGCCCAGCGGTGACGGAGCCCGCGCCGGAGGGGGACGACCGGCCCTCCGCGCTGCTGGTGACGGCCGACGGCGCAGTGTTCACGGGGGAGGCCGCCGGCGCCGCGGTCCGGGTGGCCACCGGGGAACTGGTGTTCAACACGGCCATGAGCGGGTACCAGGAGATCGTCACCGATCCCTCCTATGCCGGGCAGGTGATCGCCTTCACCAGCACACAGATCGGCAATTACGGGACCAACGCCGAGGACGACGAGGCCACCTCCCCGCACTGCCGCGGCATCGTCGTGCGCGACCTGGCGACGGTCCCCTCCAGCTGGCGCTCGACGGAAGCCCTCGAACCGTTCCTCGTGCGCCACGGTGTGCCTGCCCTGACCGGCGTCGACACCCGGCGCCTGGCTCGTCACGTGCGCCGGGCCGGCGCGTTGCCGTGCGCGTTCGGCACGGCGTCGGCGGCGGAGCTGGCCGCCGCCGCCGGCGCCGCGGTGGGGACCGACGGCGCCGACCTCGTCTCCGGTGTCACCGCGGACCGGGTTGTCACGCACCCGGGAACGGGGGACGGAGCGCGGAGCGGCCTGCGCATCGTGGCGTACGACTTCGGGGTGAAGGCCACGATGGTCCGTCTCCTGACTGCGCTCGGTCAGGTGACGGTGGTGCCGGCGGGCACGTCCGCCGACGAGGTCCTCTCGCTCGATCCCGATGGCGTGTTCCTCTCCAACGGCCCCGGGGACCCGGCCGCCCTGGGTGGGCCGACCGCCGAGGTGGCGGCCCTCGTCGGGCGGGTGCCCATCTTCGGCATCTGTCTCGGGCACCAGATCCTGGCCACCGCGCTGGGCGGCTCGACCTACAAGCTCCCCTTCGGGCACCACGGCGCCAACCACCCGGTGCAGCACATCGAGACGGGCGTGGTCGAGATCACGAGCCAGAACCACAACTACGCCGTCGCGGACGTCCCCCGCACCGAGACGACGCACGTCAACCTCAACGACGGGGTCATCGAGGGCTTCCGTTCGGTCGAGGCACCCGCGTTCTCGGTGCAGTACCACCCCGAGGCCGCCCCGGGACCCCACGACGCCCGGTACCTCTTCGACACGTTCCGCGAGCTGATGCACTGATGCCGCGGCGAGACGACCTGCACTCGATCCTGGTCATCGGCTCGGGACCCATCGTGATCGGCCAGGCGTGCGAGTTCGACTACTCGGGAACGCAGGCCTGCCGCGTCCTGGCCGAGGAGGGCTACCGCGTGGTGCTGGCCAACTCGAACCCGGCCACCATCATGACCGACCCCGGCACGGCGGACCGGACCTACGTCGAGCCGCTCGACCCCGACGTGCTGACCCGCATCATCGCCAAGGAACACCCCGACGCGCTGCTTCCCACGCTCGGCGGGCAGACCGCCCTCAACCTCACCATGGAGCTGGTCGAGCGGGGCGTGCTCGAGCGCGAGGGGGTGGAGGTCATCGGTGCCCGGCCCGAGGCCATCTCCACCGCCGAGGACCGCGACCGTTTCAAGGCGGCCATGGAGGACATCGGGCTCGAGGTACCGCGCTCGGGCTTCGCCCACTCGCTGCGTGAGGCGGAGGAGATCGCCGCGGAGATCGGTTTCCCCATCATGGTGCGACCCAGCTTCATCCTGGGCGGCAAGGGGACCGGCATCGCCGAGGACGCCGCTCGATTCGCCCGGCTGGCCGCCGAGGGCCTGGCGGCGAGCCCCGTCGGCCAGATCCTGGTGGAGCGGTCGATCGCCGGCTGGAAGGAGTTCGAGCTCGAGGTCATGCGCGACTGCGCCGACAACTGCGTCGTCGTGTGCTCGATTGAGAACGTGGACCCCATGGGTGTCCACACGGGCGACTCCATCACGGTGGCACCGGCGCAGACGCTCACCGACGTTGAGTTCCAAGCCATGCGGGACGACGCTTTCGCCTGCCTGCGCCGGGTTGGCGTCGAGACCGGTGGATCGAACGTGCAGTTCGCCGTCGACCCGGCCACGGGGCGTCGGGTGGTCATTGAGATGAACCCCCGCGTGTCGCGCTCCTCTGCGTTGGCGTCGAAGGCCACGGGCTTCCCCATCGCCAAGATCGCCGCCCGCCTGGCCGTCGGGTACCGGCTCGACGAGATCCCCAACGACATCACCCGGGCCACGCCGGCCTCGTTCGAGCCGACGATCGACTACGTCGTCACCAAGGTCCCGCGGTGGGCCTTCGAGAAGCTGCCCGGCACAGAGGCACGCCTCGGGACCCGCATGCAGTCTGTGGGGGAGGTGATGGCCATCGGCCGGACCTTCTGCGAATCGCTCCAGAAGGCACTGCGCTCCCTCGAGCAGGGGCGGGCCGGGCTCAACGCCGACGCCGCCGAGGTGGCGCTCGACGACGTCCCTCTCGACGAGCTCGTGGCCCGGATCGCCGTCCCCACCCCCGAGCGCGTGTTCGAAGTCGAGGCCGCGCTGCGGCGCGGTGTTCCCGAGGACGAGGTGGTGTCCCACACCGGCATCGACCCGTGGTTCGTCCACGAGCTGGCCCGGATCTCGGCCGAACGGGCCCGGATCGCCGCCGCGCCCACGCTCGGAGCCCGCGAGCTGCGCCGGGCGAAGCGGATGGGATTCTCCGACGCGCAGGTGGCCTACCTGCGCGCCAGCAGCGAGGACGAGGTGCGGGCGGATCGGTTGTCCCACGGGGTGCGCGCCACCTTCAAGACCGTCGACACCTGCGCGGCGGAGTTCGAGGCCTTCACCCCGTACCACTACGCCACCTACGAAGAGGAGGACGAGGTCCGTTCGTCCGAGCGCGACCGCGTGGTGATCCTGGGCTCGGGCCCCAACCGCATCGGACAAGGGATCGAGTTCGACTACTGCTGCGTGCACGCGTCCATGTCGCTGCGACAGGCGGGATACGAGACCGTGATGGTCAACTGCAACCCCGAGACCGTCTCGACCGACTACGACACGTCCGATCGTCTCTACTTCGAGCCGTTGACGACCGAGGACGTGGCCAACGTGCTCGAGGCCGAGCAGTCGGCCGGCGGGAGGGTGGTGGGCATCATCGTCTCGCTCGGCGGCCAGACCCCGCTCAAGCTGGCCGGCTCGCTCCCCCCGGAGTTGGTGCTCGGGACCAGTCCGGCGTCCATCGACCTGGCCGAGGACCGCGAGCGCTGGAACGCGCTGTGCGCCGGGCTGGGGATCCCCCAGCCACCCGGCGGGACCGCCGCGACCGCCTCCGGGGCGCTGGCGGTCGCGGGGCGCGTCGGTTACCCGGTCCTGCTGCGGCCGAGCTACGTCCTGGGCGGTCGCGCCATGGAGATCGTCTACGACGACGAGGGCGTCCGCCGGGTGATGCAGTCGATGACCACCGGCGCCCTGGCCCGGGAGGGTGGCGTCACCGCCGAGCGTCCGGTGCTGGTGGACCGCTTCCTCGAGGACGCCGTCGAGGTCGACGTGGACGCGGTGCGCGACGGTGCCGGCGAGACCCTCATCGCCGGGGTGATGGAGCACGTCGAGGAGGCCGGCGTGCACTCGGGTGACTCGGCCTGCGCCCTGCCACCTCAGTCGTTGCCCGACGAGGTCGTCGACGTGCTCGAGCGGCACACCCGGGCCCTGGCCGACTCGCTCGAGGTGTGCGGCCTGCTCAACGTGCAGTACGCCGTGAAGGACGGACGGGCCTACGTGCTCGAGGCCAACCCGCGGGCGAGCCGCACCGTCCCCTTCGTGGCCAAGGCGACCGGGGTGCCCCTCGCCATGGTGGCGGCTCGCGTCATGGTCGGCCACACGCTCGAGAGCCTGCGTGCCGAGGGTCTCCTCCCCGCCGGAGCGCGAGGCCGGGTGCCGGTGCTCGACCATGTGAGCGTCAAGGAGGCGGTGCTCCCCTTCGATCGCTTCCCAGGAGTCGACACGCTGCTGGGCCCCGAGATGCGCTCGACCGGCGAGGTGATGGGGGTCGACGTCACTTTCGGCCTGGCCTTCGCCAAGAGCCAGATTGCCGCAGGAACCAGATTGCCCGACGAGGGCACCGTCTTCTTGTCCCTGGCCGACCGGGACAAGCCGGCCGGGCTCGAGGTGGCACGCGCCTTTCGCGTCCTCGGCTTCTCCCTCGCCGCCACCCTGGGAACCGCCGGCTACCTGCGCTCGGAGGGTGTCGCCGTCGACACCCTGGTGGCCAAGGTCGGGGAAGAGGGTGTGGCCTCCGACGCGGTGGAGCTGATCGCCCAGGGCAAGGTGCAACTGGTGGTGAACACGCCCCGCGGCCTCGGCCCCCGTGCGGACGGGCAGCACATCCGCACGGCGGCGGTGGCGCACAAGGTGCCCTGCCTGACGACGCTGGCGGCGGCCCGGGCGGCCGCGGCAGGCATGGCAGACGCGCGCGCACATCCGCTCGAGGTGCGAGCGCTCCAGGACCTGCACCCGCAGTGAGGGTCAGCACCCTGGAGACGAAGGTCGGCTCGCTCGAGCTGCCCAACCCGGTGCTCACCGCGTCGGGGACCTCGGGCCACGGAACCGAGCTGTCCGACTACGGAAACCTGAGCGAGCTCGGAGCTGTGGTCGTGAAGTCCCTGTCGGTCGACCCGTGGCCGGGGAACCCCGCACCGCGGGTGCACGAGGTTGGCGCGGGCATGCTCAACAGCGTCGGTCTGCAAGGACCCGGCCTCGCCGCCTGGAGGGCGACGGACCTGCCGGCCCTGAGCGCGGCGGGGGCTCGCGTCGTGGTGAGCGTCTGGGGCCGCACCGTGTCGGACTACGCGCGCGCAGCGGAGGCGGTGGGATCAGCGGCAGCGTCGGACGCAGGCGCGTGCATCGTCGCCGTCGAGGTCAACGTGAGCTGTCCGAACGTGGAGGACCGCTCACGCATGTTCGCCCACTCCGCCGAGGCGACGGCGCGGGTGCTGGCTGCCACGGACTGCGGTGTGCCCCGCTGGGCCAAACTCAGCCCCAACGTCCCCGATCTGGTGGAGATCGCCGCCGGCGCGCTCGGGGGAGGAGCGGACGGGCTGACCCTCGTCAACACGCTGCTCGGCATGGCCGTTGACGTCGAGTCCGGCCGGCCCGTCCTCGGCGCCGGCGGGGGAGGCCTGTCGGGCCCGGCCGTCCACCCCGTCGCGGTGCGCGCCGTATGGGAGTGCCGCGCCGCGTTCCCCGACACGCCCATTGTCGGCGTGGGCGGCGTGTCGAGTGGTCTCCATGCGCTCGAGCTGCTGCGTGCCGGCGCGGACGCCGTGCAGGTCGGGACGGCCACGTTCCGCGACCCGCGTGCCCCGTGGAAGGTGCTGCGCCAAATGGCGCAGTGGTGCGCGGCGCGCGGCGTGACGGTCTCGGAGCTGCGGGGGCAGGTGCCGCGCCATGACTGAGAGCTTCGGGGAGCGCGTCGCCACAGCGGTGCGGTCGACGGGTCCGTTGTGCGCCGGGATCGATCCTTCGGGCGCCCTCCTGCGCGACTGGGGTCTGCCCGACGATGCGGAGGGTTTGGGCGCCTTCTGCCGGACGTGCGTCGAGGCTTTCGCTGGGGCCGTGGCCGCGGTCAAGCCCCAGGTGGCCTTCTTCGAGCGCCACGGCTCGGCCGGCCTGGCCGAACTCGAGCGACTCATCGCCGGTGCGTCGGCCGCCGGGCTCGTGGTCATCGCCGACGCCAAGCGCGGGGACATCGACTCCACGGCCGAGGCCTACGCCGATGCATGGCTCGGTGGCGGCAGCCCGCTGGCTGCCGACGCGGTGACGGCGCACCCGTATCTCGGGCTCGGCGCCCTGGCCCCCCTTGTCCGCCGGGCCAGCTCCACGGGCCGGGGGGTCCTCGTGGTCGTGCGCAGCTCGAACCCCGAAGGGCGGGATCTCCAGGAGGCGGTCACGGCGGAGGGTGTGGCCGTGGAGGACATGCTCCTGTCGGAGATCGCGTCCTGGAACCGGGACCCCGAGGTCCTGCCCGGCACGGTGGGTGCGGTCATCGGCGCCACCCTGGAGCCCACGACATTTGCATTATCCCAGCTCGGAGGCGTGATCCTGGCGCCGGGGCTGGGTGCGCAGGGTGCCTCGCCGGAGGATCTGGCGTCCCGCTTCGCCGGGTGCCTCCCCGGCAGCGTGCTCCCCACCAGCTCGCGTGGGCTGCTCCGGCACGGACCCGATCGGCGCAACCTGCGCCGCGAGGCGCTCGTCCTCGCCCGCGAATTGGGGACTCGGTTGGGCTGAGATGGGCAAACGGGTGTGAAACGCCCTGGCCGAGGCGCTATGGTCTCGCCATGCCGCAACCTCCCGCATTGACTCCAGAGCAGCGCGCCGCTGCACTCGAAAAGGCCGCCAAGGTCCGCCGCGAGCGGGCCGAGGTCAAGGACAGGCTCAAGATGGGCACGCTGTCGCTGTCGGAGCTCCTGGCGCAGGCCGACTCCAACGAGACCATCGGCAAGATGAAGGTGGTCTCGGTGCTCGAGTCCCTGCCGGGCCTCGGCAAGGTCAAGGCCCGCCGGATGATGGAGACGGTCGGCATCAGCGATTCCCGGCGCCTCCAGGGTCTGGGCGCCAAGCAGCGCGAGGCGCTGCTCAAAGAGACTGCTCGCTGACCCCACGCCGCGCCTGTTCGTGCTCATCGGCCCCGGAGGGGCCGGAAAGGGCACGCTGGCTGGCGAGCTCGTCGCCCGCGACCCGACCCTCTGGTTGAGCAGGAGCTGGACCACCCGTTCGCCGAGGCCCGGGGAGCGCGAGCGCGAGGCCTATGTCTTCGTGGACCGGCGCACCTTCGAGGAGGCGATCGGGGAGGGTCGCTTCCTCGAATGGGCCGAGTTTCTCGACCAGCTGATGGGGACTCCGATCCCCGATCCCCCTGCCGGCTCCGACGTGCTGCTCGAGATCGACATCCAGGGGGCCGAGCAAGTCCTGGCGCGACGTCCCGATGCCACGGTGATCCTGCTCCTTCCTCCGTCGGCCGAGATCCAGGCCCAGCGGCTGGCCGCACGCGGTGACGACGACGAGCACATCGCCCGTCGGGTCGAGCTCGGGCGGTCCGAGGTCGTTCGTGGGCGCGAAATTGCAGCTCACACGGTGGTGAACGACGACCTCGACCAGGCCCTGGCCGAACTGGCGGCTATAGTCGAGCGGACCCGAGCGGCTGCCCCCTGCGCCGCGAGACCGGAGGAACTCTGATGGCCCAAGGCCGCCACACGCTCATGGACCCGCCGATTGAGGAGCTCTTGGACAAGGTCGACTCGAAGTTCACGCTGGTGGCTCTGGGCTCGGCCCGCGCCCGGCAGGTCAACTCCTACTACAACAGCCTGGGTGAGGGGTTGGGCAAGGTGGTTCCACCCCAGGTGGCATCGGTCTCGGGCAAGCCCGTGTCGATCGCCTTCGAGGAGATCGCAGCAGGCAAGGCGACCTTCAGCCGACCGGATCCCGAAGAGGAGGCCGCCATCGCCGCGGCCATTGCCGATGCGGCCGAGCAGGGACTGATCGAAGAGGCTCCCGTGATCGAGGTGCTCGAAGGCGGGAGCGAGGACCCGAGCGAGGACCCGACCGCCGGCTAGGCGGAGGATCGCTGACGACGTGTCGGGTCCCCGGCCACGGGTCGTGCTCGGTGTCTGCGGCGGCATCGCCGCCTACAAGGCCGTGGAGGTGTGCCGTCGACTGGTCGACGCCGGGATGCACGTCGTGCCGGTGCTCACCGACGACGCCACGCGGTTCGTGGGGGCGGTGACGTTCTCGGCACTGGCATCCGAACCCGTGCAGCAATCGCTCTGGGAAGAGCGCTCACCCATTCCGCACACCACCCTCGGGCAGACGGCCGACCTCATCGTCGTGGCTCCGGCCACCGCCCACACCATCGCCCGCTTCGCCGCCGGGCTGGCCGACGACCTGCTGTCGGCCACCGTGCTGGCCACCCGCGCTCCGGTCGTGGTGTGCCCCGCCATGCACACCGAGATGTGGGAGCACCCCTCGGTGCGGGACAACCTCGCACTCCTCGAGCGACGAGGCGTCGTCGTCGTGCCGCCCGAGTCGGGCCGGTTGGCGGGCGGCGACTCGGGGGAGGGCAGGCTCGCCGATCCCGCCGTGATCGTCCGACACGTCCTCGAGCGGCTGTCCGCAACCGTGCGGTCCGATTTGGCCGGGGTTCGGGTGGTGGTGAGTGCCGGGGGGACACGCGAGCCCATCGATCCGGTGCGGGTCCTCACGAACCGGTCGTCGGGGAAGCAGGGCCATGCGGTGGCCGTCGCCGCGGCGCGGCGTGGCGCCGAGGTCACCTTGGTCACGGCTTCGTCCCTGCCCCTTCCACTCGACGTGGCCGGCGTCGTGACCCGGATCGAGGTGGAGACGGCGGCGGACGTGGAGCGGGCCATGGGGTCCGCGGCACGCAATGCCGACGTCGTGATCATGGCGGCCGCTGTGGCGGACTTCCGACCCAAGCAGTCGGCCGGGACGAAACTGTCCAAGGAGGACGGGGTTCCCGAGGTGGTGCTCGAACCGACGCCCGACGTCCTCTCGGGACTGGTCGAGCGACGCCCCCCGGGTCAGGTGCTCGTGGGCTTCGCCGCGGAGACCCACGACGTCCTCGAACGTGGACGCCGCAAGCTGGCTCGTAAGGGCGTCGACCTCCTCGTGGTCAACGACGTGAGCGCCCCGGGGGTCGGGTTCGACGCTGACACCAACGCGGTGCTGATTCTGGCGGCCGACGGGAGCGTCACCGACGTTCCGCTGACCTCGAAGGGTCAAGTGGCCGAGTTCCTATTGGATATGGTGGTAGTTCAACGTCAAGTGATGCGGAGCCGCACGTGAGAACGACCTTCACCTCGGAATCGGTAACCGAGGGCCACCCCGACAAGATGGCCGACCAGATCTCGGACGCCGTGCTCGACGGCCTTCTCGAGGGTGACCCCTCCAGCCGGGTGGCCTGCGAAACCCTGCTGACCACCGGTCTCGTCGTCGTGGCCGGCGAGGTCACGACGACCACGTACGTCGACATCCCCGCCGTGGTCCGCCAAACGGTGTGCGACATCGGGTACGACAACGACGCCTACGGTTTCAACGGGAAGACCTGTGGTGTGCTCGTCACCCTCGACGCCCAGTCGCCTGACATCGCCCAGGGTGTCGACGCCGCCTTCGAATTGCGGACCGGCAAGGGCGGCGAGGACATGCTCAACGCCCAGGGCGCCGGCGACCAGGGAATGATGTTCGGCTACGCGTGCGACGAGACGCCCGACCTCATGCCGCTGCCCATCTGGCTGTCCCACCGCCTCTCCGAGCGTCTGGCCCAGGTGCGCCGGGCCGGTGCCGTGCCGTATCTGCGGCCCGACGGCAAGACCCAGGTGTCGGTGGTCTACGAGGACGGCCTCCCCGTCCGCATCGACACGGTGCTGATCTCCACCCAGCACGCCGGGGGGATCGATCTCGACGAGCAACTGAAGCCCGACCTGCGCGAGCACGTGATCGACCCGCTGCTGCCGAGCCATCTCGATACGGAGGGGCTGCGCGTCTTTGTCAACCCGACCGGGATCTTCGAGCTCGGTGGTCCGCACGCCGACACCGGGCTGACCGGCCGCAAGATCATCGTCGACACCTATGGCGGGATGGCCCGTCACGGGGGCGGGGCGTTCTCGGGCAAGGATCCCTCGAAGGTCGATCGCTCGGCCGCCTACGCGGCGCGTTGGGTGGCCAAGCACGTCGTGGCCTCCGGTGCGGCCCGCCGCTGTGAGGTGCAGGTGGCCTACGCCATCGGCGTGGCCCAACCGGTCTCGCTGTTGGTGGAGACCTTCGGCACCGAGAGCGTCGCGCCCGAGAAGATCTCCGAAGCCGTGCGCGAGATCTTCGACCTCCGGCCGGCGGCCATTACGCGTGATCTCGATCTGCGCCGGCCCATCTACAAGAAGACGGCGGCGTACGGGCACTTCGGACGCTCGGAGAAGGAGTTCACGTGGGAGGCCACCCCGAGGGTGGACGACCTGCGGTCCGCCCTGGGACTCTGAGCAGCCGGGCGCTCCCCTGACGACGGTGGCGCACACCGTCCGGGTGCGCACGGAAGTCGAGGCGTTGGCGAGGGACTTCGACTACACCGTCCCGCCGGGCTGGTCGCACGACATCCGTATCGGCACCCGGGTCCGCGTCCCGTTGCACGGCCGGACCGTACGGGGCTGGGTCGTCGACGACGATGCGGACCCACCCGCCGGCGTCGGGTTGCTCCCGGCGAAGTCGTGGCTGGGGTGGGGCCCACCGCCCGCCGTGGTCGAGCTGGCCCGCTGGGCGGCCTGGCGCTGGGCCGGGCCCGAGGCATTCTTCCTGGGGGTGGCGTCGCCGCCGACGATCGTGCGTGCCCTCCGTTCCGCCAGGGACGTTCCACGGGTGCCGAAGGACGTCGGCCCTGGCCTGGACCTCGACCTCGACCTCGTCCGGTCGGGGCCTCTTCTGGTGCGGCTTCCCCCCGCAACCGACCTGATCGACCTGGTGCTGGCGGTCGTCGACGACCCGACCGTGCGCGCTCGCGAGGGGAGCACGGTCGTCCTTGTTCCCTCGGTGGGCTGGGCCGAGCGCCTGCGGGCCCGCCTGGAGCGCCGGGGATGTCCGGTGGGCGGGGCTTGGGAGGAGGCGCGAGCCGGTTGGCCGGTCGTGGTGGGGAGCAGGGCAGGGGCGTGGAGCCCGGTACCGCGTCTCGCCGCGGCAGTCGTGCTCGACGGGCACGACGCCGCATACGTCGAGGAACGGGCGCCCACGTACCACGCACTCGACGTGGTGGTGGAGCGGGCGCGCCGTGAGGCTGCTCCGTGCGTCGTCGTGTCACCGACCCCTCCGTTGACGCTGATGGCGGAGCCGACCGTGCATACGAGCGCGCTCGGGTCGCACGCCGAACGGGCCGGGTGGCCCGCGCTCGAACTGGTGGACCGCCGGGGTGCGGACCCGCGCACGGGCCTCTTCTCCGAGGAATTCGTGCGACTGGCTCGTGCGGTGCTGTCCGGAAGATCGTCCGTTGCGCCCCGGAGGCTGGTCTGCGTCTACAACCGCAAGGGAGGTGCCCGCCTCCTGGCCTGTGCCCACTGCGGCGAGCTGGCGCGCTGCACCCGCTGTGGTGCGGCGATGGGCCGCACAGGTGGCGGAGAGGAGGACGAGACGTTGGGGTGCCCGCGATGTGGGGACACCCGGCCCGTGGTGTGTGCGTCGTGCGGACGTCTCCGCATGAAGACGCTGCGCGCCGGTGTCAGCCGCCTGCGGGCGGAGCTGGCGGCGCTCCTCGGGGTCGAGGTGGGCGAGGTGACCGGCCCGGCCACTGCGGGCGACGAACCATCACCGCCCGACACTGCCGTCGTCATCGGCACCGAAGCCGTCCTGCATCGGGAGCGCCACGCCGCCGCTGTGGCGTTCCTCGACATCGACCTGCACCTTCTGGCTCCCCGCCTCTCGGCCACCGAGGAGACGCTGGCCCTGCTGGTCCGGGCCGGAAGGCTCGTCGGAGCCAGGGGTACCACGCCCACGGCCCGCGTGCTGGTGCAGACGCGCGTGCCGCGGCACCCAGTGCTCGATGCCGCCGCCCGGGGCGAGCCCGGGCCAATGCTCGAGGACGAGCTGGAACTTCGGCGTGCCGCCGGTCTGCCGCCGTTCACCGCCCTGGCGTTGGTGTCGGGGGCACGCGCGCCGGAGTACGCCGAGGGCCTGAGACGGGCGACCGACGGGGTGTCCGTGGAGGGTCCTGTGACGGTGACGTCCCTGGGAGACGGACGCACCCTTGTCAGGGCACCGGGGCACGGGCCGCTGTGCGACCTCCTGGCCCGCACCCCGCGCCCGCAGGGGCGCGGATTGCGGGTCGAGGTCGACCCGGTGTCGATCTGAGGCGCTGCGCCGACGGTCCCACGGATGTCGGCTGCGGGCCGATGTCCCGAGGCTCCGCCGGTAGAATGGGGACATGCCCGCCCTCACGATTCGCCAGTACGGGGATCCCGTGCTCAAGGAGCGGGCGCGCGACGTCGCGGACATCGACGCCGCCCTGGTGAGCTTGGTCGACGCCATGGTCGAGACGATGTACGCCGCGCCCGGCATGGGCCTGGCGGCCAATCAGATCGGGGTGCAAAAGCGGATCTTCGTCTACGACGTGGGCGAGGGGGCCCGCGTCGTCATCAACCCCCGCATCGTCGAGAGCGCGGGGGAGTGGGCCTTCGAGGAGGGATGCCTCTCGGTTCCGGGGTTGAGCTGGGAGATCGTGCGTCCCGACGAGGTGCACCTGGTGGGGCTGGACCTCGACGGCAACGAGGTGTCCGTGGAGGCCTCCGAGATCGAGGGCCGCGTCTTCCAGCACGAGCTCGACCACCTCGACGGGATCCTCCTGGTGGAGCACCTCGACGAGGAGCAACGCAGGGATGCGCTCAGGATCTTGCGCGGGCGCACACTGGACCTCTCCTCGTCGGACCCCGACGGCCTGGCCGATCTCTTCACACGCTGATCCGTCCGGTCGTAGGGATGGCCCGCCTGGCGTACCTCGGCACCCCCGAGATGGCCGTCCCGCCCCTGCGGGCGCTGGCCGTCGCCGGGCACGACGTCGCCCTGTGCGTCACCCGACCCGACCGCCGCCGCGGCCGCGGTGGGAGGGTCACGCCAAGCCCGGTGAGGGCTGCCGCCACCGAACTCGGGATCCGGGTCACCGACGACATGGACGCCGTGGCCGACGTGGGCGCGGATCTGGCCGTGGTCGTGGCCTACGGACGGATCATCCCGGCCCGCCTGCTCGAGCACCTGCTCATGGTCAACCTGCACTTCTCGCTCCTGCCCCGCTGGCGGGGTGCCGCCCCAGTCGAGCGGGCCATCCTCGCCGGCGACACCGAGACCGGGGTGTGCCTCATGAAGGTCGACGAGGGCCTCGACACCGGCCCGGTCTATGCCACCCGGACCATTGCGCTCGACGACGGGGTGACGCTCGAGCGCGCTGCGTGCACGGCTCGTGGACGTGGGCAGCGCGCTGCTGGTCGAGGCGTTGGCCGGCGGCGTGGCGGGACTACCGGAGCCGCACGGGCAGGTCGGGGAGCCGACGGTGGCCGCCAAGCTCACGCCTGAGGAGCTGCGCCTCGACTGGAGCGGACCGGCCACGCACCTCGTGCGCGTCGTACGCCTGGAGCGGGCCTGGACCACCTTTCGCGGCGGGCGACTACGGGTGCTCGAAGCGATGGCCACCGCGCCGGATCCCGCACTGGCGGGCCTGCCGCCGGGGACGCTGCACGGTTCCGCCGTGGCCACCGGGGAAGGAGTCGTGGCACTGCGGCGGGTCCAGCCCGAGAGTCGTTCCCCCTTGTCAGCCGACGCGTGGTTGCGCGGCGCGCACCTCGCGCCCGGGGATCGGCTGGGAACGGACTAGACATGAGTGCGGTGACACTGACTCCGATCGACGGGTGGAACCCGGATCAGTACGAGCGGTTCCGCTCCCAGCGCCGGCAGCCCTTCGACGACCTCCTCGCGCTCTGCCACCCGATACCCGGTGGCCGAGCAGTCGATCTCGGGTGCGGGACAGGCGAACTCACCAAGGTCCTGCACGAGGAGATGCAGGCCAGTGAAACGGTGGGCGTCGATTCGTCGCCGTCCATGTTGGCCCGTGCCGACGCGTCGTACCGGGAGGTGCCGGGGCTCTCCTTCGTCGAGGGGGACATCTCCACGTGGCTCGACGAGGGGCTCGATCTCGTCTTCGCCAACGCCTCCTTGCAGTGGATCGACGACCACCTCAACCTGTTGGCGCGTATGCGGACGGCACTGGGCCCCGACGGGCAGCTGGCCTTTCAGGTGCCCGCCAATTACCGGCACCCGTCGCACGTCCTGGCCCAGGCCGTGGCCAACGAGGTCCCCTTCATCGATGCCCTCGACGGGGACGCGCCGGAGGACCGCGGGCGCTTCGTGCTCTCACCGGAGCTCTACGCCGACCTCCTCTACGAGCTGGGGGCGAAGGACCAGGTCGTCCGGATGGAGGTCTACGGCCACGAGCTCGAGTCGACCAGCGAGGTCGTCGAGTGGGTCATGGGCACGTTGCTCACGCCGTATCGCAAGCGACTCGACCACGAGCTGTTCGACGAGTTCGTGGAGCGCTATCGCGAGCGACTCGTGGAGGAGCTCGGGGAGCGCGAACCGTACTTCTACGGGTTCCGTCGCATTTTGTGCTGGGCGCGCTTCAGCTGAGGAACGGCATGGAATCGCAGCAGCGCCGGTCGGCGTCCCACGCTCGGCACTCCGGTCGCACCGGCGACCTCCGCATCGCCCCCTCGGTGTTGTCTGCGGACTTCGGGATGCTGGCCGAACAGGTGGGCGAGGTGGCCCCGGCGGCGGACTGGCTGCACGTCGACGTGATGGACGGGCATTTCGTGCCCAACGTCACCATCGGTCCTCCGGTGGTGGCCTCGCTGCGCCGCCACACCTCGTTGTTCTTCGACTGCCATCTGATGATGACCGAGCCGGGCCGGTACCTCGGTGCCTTTGCCGCTGCCGGCGCGGACGGCTGCACGGTGCACGTCGAGGTCGGGGCCACCGACGAGTTGGTGGCCCAGATGCGGAGCCTCGACCTGCGGGCGGGACTTGCGCTCAATCCCGACACCCCGTTCGAGGCAGTGGAGCCGTACCTCGCCAAGGTCGACCTCGTGCTGTGCATGACCGTGTTCCCCGGATTCGGGGGACAGGCATTCATGCCCGAGGTGCTGCCCAAGGTGGCCCAGGTGCGTGCCGCGGTCGAGGCGGGCGGGCTGGCGCTCGACGTCGAGGTCGACGGGGGCATCGACGTCGTGACGGCCCCCGACGTCGCCGTGGCCGGTGCCAACGTCCTCGTCGCCGGCAGCGCGATCTTCGGGCACGAGCGCCCCTGGGAGGCGGCGGAGGCCATCCGGGCCGCGGCGACTCGTTCGCGCACCATCCGCGCCGTTGGTACCGATCGCACCAGGACGTGACAGGTGGACGACCTCGAGCACATGCGGCGGGCGGTGGACCTGGCCGCCACGGTCCGGACCACGACGGCACCGAACCCGTGGGTCGGATGCGTGATCGTGCCGCGGCGTTCCGTCGCAGAGGGGGGTCGGATCTTCACCGGCTCCACGGCACCTCCGGGCGGGCCTCATGCCGAGGTGGTGGCGCTGGGCGCGGCCGGGGGCGCAGCGGGCGGCTCCACGCTCTACGTGACGCTCGAGCCGTGTGTCCATCACGGGCGAACCCCTCCGTGCACCGAGGCGATCGTCGCGGCAGGTGTGACACGGGTGGTCGTGGGGGTGCTCGACCCCGACCCGCGGGTGTCGGGGCGGGGCGTGACCGCGCTGCGTGATGCCGGGGTCGACGTCACCGTGGGAGTGGCCGCCGACGAGATCACCGAGCAGCTGGCGCCCTACCTGAAGCACCGCCGCACGGGCCGCCCCTGGGTCGTGCTCAAGATGGCGGCGACCCTCGACGGCCGCACTGCCGCGCCCGACGGGACGAGCCGTTGGATCACCGGGGAGACCGCCCGAAGGGACGCCCACCAGCTGCGTGCCCGGTGCGACGCCGTGCTGGTCGGCGCGGGCACGGTGCGGGCCGACGATCCCGAGCTGACCGTCCGTCTCGACGACGCGGTCGAGCGCGTCCAGCCGCTGCGCGTGGTGCTGGGCAAGGCTCCCCCGGGGGCCCGGGTGCATCCGGCCTTGGAGCTCTCCGGGGATCTGGGCGAGGTGCTCGACGAGCTGGGACGGCGGGGCGTGATCCAGCTGCTGGTCGAGGGAGGCGCCACGGTGGCCCATGACTTCCATGCCTCGGGCCTGGTGGACCGCTACGTCGTGTACCTCGCACCCGCCTTCTTCGGGGGGGACGATGCCCGACCGCTCTTCGATGGTCGCGGGGCTGGCACAATTGGCGATATGTGGAAGGGACGACTGGTGTCGGTGGAGCGTCTGGGTGACGACCTGCGCGTCGAGGTGGCGGCCTGATGAGCTTCTCCGAGGTGCCCGACGCAATTGAGGCCGTGCGCCGCCTGGGCATGGTCGTGGTGGTCGACGACGAGGACCGCGAGAACGAGGGCGACCTGGTGATGGCGGCCGAGGCGGCCACGCCCGAGAACATCGCCTTCTTCCTGGCGCACACCTCGGGTGTCATCTGCGTCCCGCTTCTGCCCGAACGTGCCGACGCGCTCGACCTGCCCCTCATGGTCACGGCGAACACGGAGGCGCAGCGCACTGCCTTCACGGTCAGTGTCGACTTCGGGAGGGGGACGACCACGGGCATCTCGGCGGCGGACCGCGCCGCCACGATCGCCGCCCTCATCGACCCGGTGACCGGGCCGGGCGATCTCAACCGCCCCGGCCACATCTTTCCGCTGCGCTACCGCACCGGCGGGGTGCTCAAGCGGGCCGGCCACACCGAGGCGACGGTGGACCTGTCCCGGGCCGCCGGGCTGGCGCCGGCAGGAGTGCTCTGCGAGATCGTGACCGAGGACAAGTCGGCCATGGCCCGGCTGCCCGAGCTGGAGCGCTTCGCCAAGAAGTACGACCTGCCACTGATCTCCATCGCCGACCTCATCCGCTACCGGCGCCAGACCGAGAAGCTGGTGCGCCGGGTCTCCGAGGCGCGTATCCCGGCACAGGGGCGCGAGTTCCGCGCGTTCGTGTACGAGTCGTTGCTCGACAACGAGCAGCACCTGGCACTGGTCATGGGGGACGTGGACGGCACCGAGGACGTGCTCGTGCGCGTGCACTCCGAGTGCCTCACCGGAGACGTCTTCGGGTCCCTGCGCTGCGACTGCGGCCCGCAGCTCCGCGCCGCCATGGACCTGATCGAGCGGGAGGGCCGCGGCGTGCTCGTCTACCTGCGCGGGCACGAGGGCCGCGGCATCGGCCTCGGCCACAAGATCCGCGCCTACCAGCTCCAAGAAGAGGGGCACGACACCGTGGACGCCAACCTGCAGCAGGGGCTCCCGGTGGACAGCCGTGAGTACGGCATCGGGGCGCAGATCCTCGTCGATCTCGGGGTCACCACCATGCGCCTGATGACGAACAATCCGGTCAAGTACGGCGGACTGGAGGGATTCGGACTCGACATCACCGAACGTGTCCCGCTGCAGCCTTCGCCCAACCCCGAGAACATCGCCTACCTGCGCACCAAGCGAGAGCGGATGGGCCACCTGCTCCCGGGCCTCGACGACGTGCAATGACGCACGTTGACGCACGCACCGCGGTGAGGCGTTGATGGCCGGATCCGACGTGGACGCCCTGCCCGACGGGGCGGTCGACGAGGTGGCACGCCGGACGGGCGCCAGCCTGCAGGGTGGGCTCGATGGTACCGGGCTGCGCATCGGCATCGCAGCGGCGCGCTTCAACGGCGGCGTCACGCTCCGGCTGCTCCGGGGAGCCCTCGATGCCCTGGCTGAAGCCGGTGTCGACCAGAGGGACATCACCGTGGCCTGGGCACCGGGCGCCTTCGAGCTCCCCCTCGTGGCGCGCGCCTTCGCCCACGCGGGCAAGGTCGACACGGTGCTGTGCTTCGGGGCGGTCATCCGGGGCGACACCGGGCACTACGACTTCGTGGCCGGGGAGTGTGCGTCGGGGATTGCGCAGGTGCAGCTGGCCACGGGGGTGCCCGTCGTGTTCGGGGTGCTGACCACCGACACGCTTTCTCAGGCGCTCGAGCGTTCGGAGCCGGATCGCACCAACAAGGGCCGCGAGGCGGCACTGGCGGGCATCGAGATGGTCCGTCTCCTGCGCAGCGGCCCGCTCTCCTAAATTGGGCCGCCATGCTCCGCCTCGTCCTGCCCAAGGGCTCGCTCGAACGCGCCACCATGACGCTCTTCGAGGACGCCGACCTCGCCGTTAACCGTGCCTCGGACGTGGCGTACCGCGCCACCATCGCCGACCCGCGCATCGCCGAGGTGCGCATTCTGCGCCCGCAGGAGATCCCGGTCTACGTGGCCGACGGGCTGTTCGACCTCGGCATCACCGGGCGCGACTGGGTCGAGGAGCGGGGGAGCGAGGTGGTCTCGCTCGGGGAGCTGGCCTACTCCAAGAACACCTCGAATCCCGCCCGGGTGGTCCTGGCCGTGGGTGCGGATTCGCCGGTCAGCACCCTGGCCGAGCTGGCCGCCACGGCCGAGGGTCGCTCCGGTCGCCTGCGCGTGAGCACCGAGTACCCCGAGCTCACGCGCCGGGGGCTGGCCGCACACGGGATCGTGGCCGACCTGGCGCTCTCCTACGGTGCCACGGAGGCCAAGGTGCCCGACATCGCCGATGCCGTGGTGGACATGACCGAGACGGGCAGCGCCCTGCGCGCCGCGGGGCTCAAGGTGATCGAGACGCTCCTGGTATCGCACACCGAGCTCATCGCCAACCCGGCCGCGGCGGCCGATCCCTCCAAGCGCCACGCCATGGAGCAGATCCTCACGCTGCTGCAGGGCACGCTCGAGGCGCGGGGCAAGGTGCTGGTGAAGCTCAACGTGGCGGCCGAGAACCTCGATTCGGTCTCGGCCGTCCTGCCGTCCATGCGTGCCCCCACGATCTCGGAGCTCTCCGGGGGCGGCGCCTTCGCCCTGGAGGCGGTCGTGGCCAAGGCCGACATCAACATCCTCATCCCGGCACTGCGCGATCAGGGGGCGACGGACATCTTGGAGATCCCGTTGTCCAAGATCGTCCACTGAGGTGCCCGATCCCGATCCCTCGGCCGGGCCCCGCCTCGGACGCGTGGCTTCCTTCGATGCCGTTCGCGGGCTGGGCCGGGTGGTCGAGGACGGCGGCGCCGACTTCGCGTTCCATGCCACCGCGATCACCGACGGGCGCCGGACGATCGAAGTCGGGACCTCGGTGACGTTCGTCGTCGGGCCGGGGAGCGGTGGGCGCTACGAGGCCCGGTCGGTGGTGCCCTCGCCGTCTGAGGCCGCCGCCGTCTCCACCGCGTTGCGCTCGGTGCCCTCGAGCCGCACATAGGCCAGCCGGAGCTGTGAGATGGACTCGAGGAGGGACGGCTCGGCCTCGCCCAGGCGGCCGCGCAGGCCGTCGAGCAGGGCGCCCAGACCGTCGATGGCCAGCCGGGCCTCGAAAAGCATGGGCGGGACCTGCGAGAGGTAGATGGCGGCGAGCTCGAAGAGGCCGTAGCAGTGGTTGGCCACCACCACCTCGGCCGGAGTCCCCGCCAACTCGGCCCGCATGGCGTCGACCGCGGCCTGGGCGTCGTCCGACCCGATCCCCGGCTCGCCGGGTGTGACCGGGGCGGGCTCGCCCTCGTTCTTGGGGACGTACTCGCCCGAGGGTGTCCAAAGGCTGCTCATGCTGGTACTGTATGGGACCTTGACTACATGGAAGCGAGGCCCCGATTGAGCGGCCTCCACCTGGCCACCACCCGGGAGGACCTGGGAACCCGGTCTCCGGGGAACCCAGTTCTCGGAACACAGTGCGCCGGGTCGATCGTCACTCGGGTGTGGGCCCTGCCCACCCGGCGGCCTCGCTCCACCGATTGGCTTGCGGAAGGACCGCGGGCCCGAGTGAGAGGTGTGATGACGCATCGTCGCTGAAACCACAACTGAGCACCGGATCAACGACCGGATCCGTGCCCGTGAAGTCCGCCTGGTGGACCCCGACGGTGCGCAACTCGGCATCAAGCCGCTTCCCGAGGCCCTCGCCATCGCCAAGGGCCTCGACCTCGATCTCGTCGAGGTGGCCCCCATGGCCAACCCGCCCGTCTGTCGGATCATGGACTTCGGGAAGTTCAAGTTCGACGAAGCCCAGCGGGCCAAGGAGAGCCGGCGCAAGGCAGTCCACGTCGGGATCAAGGAGATGAAGTACCGGCCCAAGATCGGGCCGGGCGACTTCGACACCAAGACCCGTCAGGTGGGCAAGTTCCTCGGCGAGGGGCACAAGGTCAAGATCACGATCATGTTCCGGGGCCGCGAGGTGTACCACCCCGAGCACGGGAAGCGGATCTTGGACCGCATCGCGGAGCAGATGGAGGGCATCGCCAAGGTCGAGGCCGAACCCAAGCTGGACAACCGGAACATGGTGATGGTGCTCGCCCCCGACAAGCGGGCGCGCCAGGCGGCGCAGTCGAGGGCCACCAACGCGCAACGTGCCGAGCGCGAGGTCGAGCCGGCCCCCGCGGTGGACCGTTCAGCCGAAGTCGTAACAGAAGTCGCAGCAGCAGCCGAAGAGGGATGACGCAATGCCGAAGATGAAGACCGACAGGGGCGCCGCCAAGCGCATCAAGGTGACGGGCAGTGGCCGGCTCCGCCGGCGCAAGGCCTTCCGGTCGCACTTGCTCGAGAAGAAGACGAGTGTGCGGACGCGCCGGCTCGGGCGTGAGTCGGACGTGGCCAAGGCCGACGAGCGGGCCACCCGCCGGATGTTGGGCATCTGAGCCCGGGCTCCGGCCCAGCCTGACCCGCCCACCCAGAGAACGACCCAGAGAATCCGAAGAGAGGAGCACCCCCATGGCCAGAGTGAAGCGGTCCGTCCACGGCCGCAAGCACCACCGCGCCGTCCTCGAACAGGCGAAGGGGTACTACGGCAACAAGAGCCGTTCCTTCCGAGCGGCCAACGAGCAGCTCATGCACTCCATGCAGTACGCCTTCCGGGACCGCCGCGCCCGCAAAGGCGACTTCCGCAAGTTGTGGATCCAGCGGATCAACGCCGGCGCCCGCCAGCACGGCATGAGCTACAGCAGGCTGATCAACGGTCTGCACGTGGCCGGTGTGGAGGTGGACCGCCGCATGTTGGCCGACCTCGCGGTCAGTGACCCCGAGGCCTTCGCCACGCTGGTGGAGACGGCACAGGCGGCGCTGGCCGGTGCCGCACCCCGGGCCGAGGTCGCCTCCTGACCCAGCGGCTGGCCTTCACGCACCGGCGGGTCCGCCGGTTGCGCGGCCTGTTGCAGAAGCGCACGACACGCTGGAGCGAGGGCGCCTTCGTGGCCGAGGGTGCCGAGCTCATCCGCTGCGCTCTGGACTCCGGGGTACCCGTCGAGTCGCTGTACGTCTCGCCCGAGGGCGATCACGACCGCGCCACTCAGGAGGTCTGCCGGCGTGCCACCGATGTGGGTGCCCGCCTGTTTGCGTTGGGGGCCGGCGTGCTCGAACGGGTGGCCGACACGGTCACGCCACAACCCGTCCTGGCCGTGCTGCCCATGATGGAGGACTGGCAGGCCGTAACCGGGGGATCGGAGCGATGGGCGCCCCGCGCCGGAGCGCTTGTCGTGGTGCTGGTCGACGTGCGCGACCCGGGCAACGCCGGCACCGTGTTGCGCAGCGCGGACGCGTCGGGAGCCGCCGGCGTGGTCTATGCCGGCGAGTCGGTGGACCCCTACAACCCCAAGACCGTGCGTGCCTCGGCGGGCTCGCTCTTCCACATACCCCTCTCGGTCCGGTCCGATCCGGCGGCGGTGGCCGCCGAGTTGGCGGAGGCCGGCTTCCGGACACTGGGCACGGTCGTGCGGGGGGGAGAGGACTACGCCGCGGTGGACTGGTCGGTGCCCACCGCCGTGTTCCTGGGCAACGAGTCCGCCGGATTGGACCCCGACCTCGGCATGACCCTGTCGGGGTGGGTGGGGATCCCCATGGCCGGACGGGCCGAGTCGCTCAACGTGGGCGTCGCCTGCGCCGTCGTGTGCTTCGAAGCATTCCGACAGCGTCGGGGCGGGTCCCCGGGCACGTAGCATTCCCGGCGACCGATGGTGACCGATGACGTACAGCTCGACTTCGAGGACCTCGCCGCACGGGGCGAACGGGCCGTCGCGTCCGCATCGTCGACCGATGCCCTCGCCGTCGTGGAGTCCGAGCTCCTGGGAAAGCGTTCTGAGCTCACCCGGGCGCACCGCGCCCTCGGCGGCCTCGAGCCCGAGGCGCGCCGGGAGGCAGGGCGGCGGCTCAACGAGCTGCGGACCCGGCTCGAGACGCTGCTGTCCGCCCGCCGCCACGAGCTGGCGGCCAGCGAGCGTGCCGAGGCGCTGCACGCCGACCGGCTCGATCTGACGGAGGTCATCGTCGACCGGGTGCGTTCGCCTCTCGCCCGGGGACACCTGCACCTGGTCACCCAGGCCCGGGCCGAGCTTGAGGACGTCTTCGTGTCCATGGGATTCACGGTGGCCGAAGGTCCCGAAGCCGAGACGGACTGGTACAACTTCGAGGCGCTCAACATCCCGCCGGCCCACCCGGCGCGGGGCATGTACGACACCATGTACCTGGACCTGGGTGAGCCCGAGACGATCCTCCTGCGCACCCATACCTCCCCGGTGCAGATCCACCTGATGGAGCAGGCGGTGCGCGACGCGACGCTGCCCATCCATTCGGTGATGCCGGGCAAGTGCTATCGCCTCGACACGCCCGACGCCCGCCACCTTCCCGTGTTCAACCAGATCGAGGGGCTGGTGGTCGACCGCGACATCACCTTCGGCGACCTGGCCGGGACGATCCAGGTCTTCACCGAGGCGTACTTCGGACCGGGCATGCAGTCGCGCCTTCGCCCGGCCTACTTCCCCTTCACCGAGCCCTCGGCGGAGTTCGAGATCACCTGCACGCTCTGCCTGGGGGAGGGGTGCCGGACGTGCTCGCACACCGGCTGGATCGAGCTGGGCGGATGCGGCATGGTCGACCCCGCCGTGTTCGCGGCGGTCGGCATCGACACTGCTCATTGGTCGGGGTTCGCCTTCGGCTTCGGTATCGACCGCCTGGCCCAGATGCGCCACGCCATCCCCGACATGCGGTCCTTCCTGGAGAACGACATCCGCTTCTTGAACCAGTTCTGAGCCAGACACGACCATGCGCGCCCCGCTCAGCTGGCTCCGTGATTTCGCCCGGTTCCCCGACGACGTCGGGGTGCTGCGGGCCGCGCTCGACGACCTGGGCCTGGTGGTCGAGGGGATCGAGCACGTGGGCGAGGGGCTCGGCGACGTGGTTGTCGGCCGGGTGCTCGAGATCCGGCCGATCGAGGGCGCCGACAAGATCCGTCTCGTCGTGGTCGACGCTGGTGCCGATCCGCTCGAGATCGTCTGCGGTGCGCACAACTTCGCCGTGGGCGACCGCGTCCCGCTCGCCCCGGTGGGCGCCATCCTGCCCGGAGGATTCGAGATCGCGCGACGCAAGATCGCGCGGCATCTGGTCCAACGGCATGCTGTGCTCGGGTCACGAGCTGGGGCTCTCCGACGACGGTGCCGGACTGCTGATCCTGGGCGAGGACGCACCAGGCGCGCCTGGGACGCCCCTCAGAGAAGCCCTCGGGCTGGAGCCCGACATCGTCTTCGAGCTCGCGGTGGAGGGGAACCGGCCCGACGCCTGGTGTATGGCGGGGGTCGCTCGCGACCTCGCCGGCCGCCTGGGGATCGCCTGCACCGTGCCCGAGCCGCCCGAACCGCGATCGAGCGGCCGGCCGATCGAGAGCTTGGCCACCGCCTCGGTCGAGTCGGTTGACCTGTGCCCGCGTCTCACGGCGAGCGTGCTGAGCGACGTGGAGGTGGCGCCGTCGCCACCGTGGTTGGCCCGACGACTCCGGTTGGCCGGCATGCGCCCCATCAACAACGTGGTCGACGCGTCGAACTACGTGATGCTCGAATTGGGCCAGCCCACCCATCCCTACGACATGGCGAAGCTCCCGGGGCGCGGCCTCACCGTGCGGCGCGCCCGCCCGGGCGAGACGGTCGAGACACTCGACGGCGTGGCGCGCACCGTCGGTGTCCAGGGTCGAAGCCTGGGGGACACGGGGGAGGACTGCCTCATCTGCGACGCCGAGGGCACGCCGGTGGGCATCGGAGGGATCATGGGCGGCGCCTCTTCGGAGATCGGGTCCTCGACCACCGAGGTGTTGCTGGAGGCGGCGTACTTCACGCCCATGGCCATCGCCCGCACTTCGAAGCGTCTGGGGTTGCGCACCGAGGCCTCGGCCCGCTTCGAACGGGGCTGTGATCCGTGGGCGATCGAGCCCGCGGTGCGGCGCTTCTGCCAGCTGGTGGCCGAAACCGCGCCCGGGCTCCGAGTTGCCGGCGGGATGCTCGACGTCCGGGGCGAGGTGCCTGAGCCGTTCGTCGTCATGGTTCCCCTCGAGCGCGTGCACCGACAGACCGGGGTGTTGCTTGGGGCCGGCGACGTGGCCCGGCTGCTCGAGCCGATCGGGTTCACCGTGCTGGAGGAGGCCGGGGGCACGCTCAGCGTGGAGGTGCCGACGAACCGGCCCGACGTGCGGACCGAGCCCTACGGGGTGGACGACGTCGTGGAGGAGATCGTCCGGACCTTCGGTTACTCGAACGTGCCGCGACGGATCCCGACCTGGCCACAGCCGGGTGGCCTGACTCCGCTCCAGCGCTCGCGCCGCGTGCTCAAGGGGGTGATGGGGGGTCTCGGCGCGTCGGAGGGATGGACCGACACGTTCGTCTCGGCCGAAGCGCACGACGCGGTGGCCCTGGCGGGTCCCGCAGTGCGGGTGGCCAACCCGCTGGACGCCGACAAGCCCTTCCTCCGCCGTTCCCTCATGCCGGGTCTCCTCGGGGCGCTGGCCCACAACGCGGCTCGTCGCCAGGGCGAGATACGACTCTTCGAGCTGGGAGTGGTCTTCTCGCATCCCGACCAGGGCGCTCCCCGGGTGGTCGAGCGGGCCGGCGCCGGCGGCATGGGGCGTGCCGAGCTCCCCGGGGAACGCGAGATGCTCGCCGTCGTGTTCGCCCTCCACGACGACGACGCCCGCACCGCGGTGGCGGCCTGGCACGTGGTGGCCGACGCCTTCGCGCTCGACGGCGTCCGCGTCGTGTCGCCCGAGCGGGGCGCCATGACGTCGCCCGGGCTGCACCCGACGCGCTCGGCTCATCTGGTGGTGGCCCCACGGCCAGACCAGGGGGACGCCCGCGCGACGGGAGCGTGGTCCTCGGCTCTCTCGGCGAGATCGACCCCGGAGTGGCCTCGGCGTTCGGGCTGGTCGGGCCGAGCGGCACGGCCCGCCGGATCGGCTGGCTCGAAGTCGACCTCGGAGCGCTGTTCGACGGGTCCCGCGTCCCGCGCCGGGTCACGGTGGGCGGCGCGGTGAGCCGCTTCCCCTCATCGGATGTCGATCTGGCGTTCGTCGTGGCCGACCGCCACGGCGCCGACGAGGTGGCCGACGCCCTTCGCTCCGCGGCCGGAGAGCTGCTCGAGGCGGTCCGGCTCTTCGACGTGTACCGAGGTCCGGGGATCGACGAGGGGACGCGCAGCCTGGCGTACCGGTTGCGGTTCTGCTCGCTCGAGCGCACGCTGACCGACGCCGAGGTGGGGGAGTTGCGGGCACGGTGCATCGAGGCAGTGCAAGGCCAATTCGGCGCCGTCCTTCGTTGACCCGTGCTGCTGGGTCCACTCGGGTGCACGGGTGAACATCACCCCTGGGACCGATGGAACCACGGGGGCCGAGTGGTTCGCATGAATATGCAGAAATGTGTATAGTGATGCAATGAAGGCGGGAATCGTCGGGGCCTCGGGTTACACCGGGGCCGAGCTGATGCGACTGCTGGTGAGTCATCCGGTGCTCGAGGTGGCCGTGGTGACCGCCCACACCCACACGTGGGCGAGTCGGTGGGGAGCCACACCCCGTCGCTCGTCGCCGCCTATCCGGGGCTGGTCTACGAGGAGCCCGACCCGGCGCGACTCGACGGCCTCGACGTGGTTTTCTGCGCCCTGCCCCACGGGGAGTCCCAACGGATCGTTCCGGACCTTCGCGGTCGGGTCGGGCTGGTGGTCGACCTGGCCGCCGACTTCCGTCTGCACGACCCCGCTCTCTATCTGGAGTGGTACGGCGAGGCGCACCGTGCGCCCGACCTCCTCGGTGACGCCGTCTTCGGACTGCCCGAGCTGTTCCGACCCGGACTCTCGGGCGCCACCCTGGTGGCCTCGGCCGGGTGCTACCCGACGGCAGCCGGTCTGGCATTGGCCCCCCTGGTCCGGGCCGGGCTGGTGGAGGGCACCGGGATCGTGGTCGACGCCGCGTCGGGGACCTCGGGGGCTGGGCGGGCCCCGAAGGATTCCCTGCACTTCGGGACGGTTCACGGGGACTTCACCGCCTACGGGTTGCTGGGTCACCGCCACACGCCCGAGATGGAGCAGATTCTGGGAGAGGGTTCCCAGGTGCTCTTCACCCCCCATCTGGCGCCGATGACCCGGGGCATCCTGGCCACCTGCTACGCGCGGCCGGCCGGGGGCGCAGATGCCGCCTTGACCACCGAGTCGGTCGTCGCTGTCCTGGCCGAGGCCTACGACGCCGAGCCGTTCGTGCACGTCGTCGACGTCCCGCCCTCGACCAAGGCCACTGCGGGCTCAAACGCCGCGCACGTCATGGCCCGGGTCGACCCCCGGACAGGGTGGGTGCTGGCGCTGTGCGCGCTCGACAACCTGGTGAAGGGGGCGTCGGGCCAGGCCATCCAGTGCGCCAACACCGCTCTCGGTCTGCCCGAGACCACCGGGCTCCCTCTGGCGGGGATCACGCCGTGAGCGTCACGGCGCCGAAGGGTTTCGTGGCGGTGGGCGGGGCGGCGGGAATCAAGGCTGTCGGCGAGCCGGACGTGGCGGTGGTTGTCACCCAGGACGGCCGCGCCGTCCCGACGGCTGGCGTCTTCACGTCCAACCTGGCGGCCGCGGCGCCCGTACAGGTCAGCCGGGATCACCTGCAGGCAACGGGGGGGCGGGCCGCCGGCGTGATCCTGACCTCGGGGAACGCCAACGCGGCCACGGGCCTGGCTGGGCGCGAGGCCGCCGAGCGGTTGTGTGCCGCCGTCGCGGGCGACGTCGGGGCCTCGGCACAGGAGATCTTGGTGTGCCAGACGGGCCTCATCGGGATCCCGTTCCCGATCGAGTCCGTGATCGCGGAAATCGCACCCATCGTCATGGCGCGCGCTCCCGGTCGCGATGCGGGAGCAAAGGCGGCCCGGGCCATCATGACGACCGACACCGTCCCCAAGGAGGTCGTGGTCGCCGGCGAGGGGTTCACCGTGGGCGCGATGGCCAAGGGTGCGGCGATGCTCGCTCCCAACATGGCGACCATGCTGGCGGTGTGCACCACCGACGCCGCGGTGGACCCGGCCACGCTCGGGCTCGCCCTGCGCGAGGCGGTGGGAGCCTCCTTCAACGAGATCACCGTCGACGGGTGCACCTCGACCAACGACACCGTCCTGGTGCTGGCCAACGGCACCGGGGCGAGCCCCTCGCCGTCCGCCTTCACGGCTGCGCTGACCGAGAGCTGCCGCTCGTTGGCCGAGCAGATGGTGGCCGACGCCGAGGGAGCCACCAAGGTGTCCCACGTCAGGGTCCGGGGCGCCACCAGCGACGGCGACGCCCATCGGGCCGCCCGGAAGGTGGCCGATTCGCTCCTGGTGCAGTGCTCGCTGTTCGGTGAGGATCCGTACTGGGGACGCATCGTGTCCGAACTGGGATCGGCCGGGGTTCCCTTCGACCCTGACCGCGTGTCGGTGTCCTACGGTGGCGTCGCGGTGTGCGCCGCCGGCGTCGCCAGGGCGCACGACGAGGCGGCGGTGGCCGCGCACATGGCCGGGCGCCACGTCGAGATCGACTGCGACCTGGGTCTGGGGGACGGCCAGGCGGTGGTCCTCGGAACGGACCTGGGCTACGGCTACATCGACGAGAACCGGACGACCTCGTGAGCGCCGAGCCCGCTGTGCCGCCCAAGGTGACCCGGGCCCAGAAGGCCGCGGCTGCAAAGACGGCCTCGGTCCTGGTCGAGGCCCTGCCCTACATCCGACGGTTCTTCGGCAAGATCGTGGTCGTCAAGTACGGGGGCAACGCCCTGCAGGCTTCCCTCGACGCGTCGGGCGACGGCTCAGGTCCCGGCGCTGGCGCGCACTCTGCGATCGACCCGCTGGCCTCTTTCGCCCAGGACGTGGTGCTGATGCGCGCCGTCGGGATGCTCCCTGTGGTCGTGCACGGCGGCGGACCCCAGATCGGCGAGCTCCTGGCCCGCCTAGGCAAGGAGAGCGAATTCCGCAACGGTCTGCGCGTGACCGACGCCGACACACTCGATATCGCGCGCATGGTGCTTGTGGGCAAGGTCAACCGCGACATCGTCTCGGCCATCAACGTCCACGGGCCGTTGGCTGTCGGACTCTCGGGAGAGGACGCCAACCTCATCACCGCCACGCAGAGCCATGCCGACCTGGGGTTCGTGGGCACCGTCTCGGTGGTCGACCCGACGATGCTGCAGCGCCTGGTGGCAGAGGGGCTGATCCCGGTGGTGGCGACGATCGGCATCGACGAGTCGGGACAGGCCTACAACATCAACGCCGACACCGTCGCCGGCGCGCTCGCCGAGGCGCTTGCCGCAGAGAAGCTGATCTTCCTGACCGACATCGAGGGCCTCCGGGTGGTGGCCGACGACCCGTCCACGGTGATCCACCAGGCCTCGTTGGAGGTGATCGACGAGATCGTCCGCAGTGGCGGGATCCAGGGCGGGATGATGCCCAAGGTCGAGGCGTGCGCACGAGCCGTCCAGGCCGGCGTGAGCCGGGCGCACATCCTCGACGGGCGGGTGCCGCATGCCCTCCTCCTCGAGCTCTTCACAGACTCGGGGGTCGGGACGATGGTGATGCCGTGACGAGCGGCATTCGTGAGGATGCGTCAGGCCGCGAGGCGCTCATGCGCACCTACGCCGACCCGCCGGCCACCTTCGTGCGGGGCCGGGGCACCGTGCTCTACGACGCCGAGGGCAACGAGTATCTCGACTTCATCACCGGACTGGCCGTGGTCTCGTTGGGCCATGCTCACCCCGCCGTGGCCGACGCGGTGGCCGAGCAGGCGCGGACCCTCACGCACGTGTCCAACCTCTACGGCAACACTCTGGCTCCCGAGGTGGCGCGCACCCTCGACCGGCTGATCAACGGCGGCACGGGCCAGGCCGGGGGTCAGGTCTTCTTCGCCAACTCGGGCGCCGAGGCGAACGAGTGCGCCCTCAAGCTGGCCCGGCGCTGGGCCGGTGGCGGGCGCCACGTGGTGGTGAGCGCGGAGAACTCGTTCCACGGCCGCACCCTGGCCACCCTGACGGCGACCGGGCAGCCCGAGAAGCAGGCCCCGTTCCGGCCTCTTCCCGAGGGGTTCGTGCACGTACCCTACGACGACCTCGCCGCGCTCGAGGGCGCGCTCGGGGCGCACCGCGTCGCCGCCGTCCTGCTCGAGCCTCTCCAAGGCGAGGGAGGGGTCGTGGTGCCGAGCTCGGATTACCTGTCGGCCGTGCGCGCGCTGTGCACCGAGCACGACGCGCTGCTCATGGTCGACGAGGTGCAGACCGGGCTCGGCCGCATCGGGCACTGGTTCGCCTTCCAGGCCCAGGGACTGCGCCCCGATGTGGTCACCATGGCCAAGGCGCTGGGCAACGGCATGCCGGTGGGTGCGTGCTGGGCTCGTGCCGAGGTGGCCGCCGCCTTCAGCCCGGGCGACCACGGATCGACCTTTGGCGGGCAACCGCTCGCCCTCGCCGCGGCCAGGGCGACCCTGGCCGTGATGGAGGCCGAGGACGTGTGCGGGAGGGCCCGGCGCGCTGGGGCCCTGTTGGCCGAGGGCCTGGGAAGCCTGCCCGGCGTGGTGGCGGTGCGCGGCGCGGGCCTGCTGCTGGCCGCCCAGCTCCGGACACCAACGGCGCGGGAGGCGTCGCAGCGCGCCCTCGAGCGGGGCTTGCTGGTGAACCCGGTGCGCCCCGACGCCCTCCGCCTGGCACCGCCGCTGCTGGTGGGCGACGACGAGATCGAGGCTGCGCTGGGCATCTTGCGCAGTGTCCTCGTCGAGGGCTGAGGATGCGCGATCTCTTCGACGTTGACGACGTTGACCCCGGTGAGTGGCCGCACCTCTTGGAGCTGGCTCTCGAGACCCCTCCGCGGCGGTGGCTGTCGGGGGACGGAGTGGCGCTGCTCTTCGAGAAGCCCTCCGCCCGGACCCGGAACGCCACCGAGATGGCGGTTGTCGACCTCGGCGGTCACCCCGTCTATATCTCGGGGGCCGAGGTCGGGCTCGACGTGCGCGAGACGGCAGAGGACGTGGCGCGCACCCTGGGCTGCTACCACCGGGTGCTGTGCGCCCGGGTCTTCGACCACGCACTGCTCGCCCGCATGGCGGGCGCACTGGCGCGCGGGGGTTTCTCCGTGCCCCTGGTCAACCTCCTCTCCGATGCCGCGCACCCCTGCCAGGCCGTGGCCGACGTGCTCACGATGCGCGAGGCCCACGGGTCGCTCCGGGGCCGGGTCCTGGTCTACGTCGGCGACGCCAACAACGTGGCGCGATCACTGGCCGAGGCGGCGGTGCTCGAGGGGATGGAGGTGCGGATCGCCGCTCCGGCCGACTACAGCTTTGCCTCGGAGGAGCTTTCCGCCTTCGAGGATCTGGCGGAGCGCGCCGGATGCGGAGGTTCGGTGCTCCAATCCGAGGACCCGCACCACGCGGCCGAGGGGGCGTCGGTCCTCTACACCGACGTCTGGACCTCTATGGGCCAAGAAGAAGAGCGCGCCGCGCGCCTGCGGGCCTTCGAGGGGTTCACCATCGATCAGGACCTGGTCGCCCGGGCCGCTCGGGACGTCGCCGTCTTGCACTGTCTGCCCGCACATCGTGGTGAGGAGATCACCGACGACGTCCTCGAGGGTCCCCATTCGCTGGTCTGGCGTCAAGCGGCCCACCGGCGGACCGCCATGCGCGGCATCCTGGCCTGGGTGCTCGGAGGGTCGAGGTGAGCGGGCAGACGGGAGGGCGGCTGACCAAGCACCAGCGCCAGCACCTGATCACCAAGCTGCTCGAGGCCCGGCCCGTGGCCAGCCAGGCCCAGCTCGTGGTCCTTCTGGCCGAGCAGGGGGTCGAGGCGACGCAGACGACGGTCTCGCGCGACCTCGACGACCTGGGTGCGATCAAGGTCCGTCTGCCCGGCGGGGAGACGGCGTATGCGCTGCCCGAGCTCCCCTCGCAGCAGATCGCGCCCGAAGACCACCTGCGCCGTGTGTTGGGAGAATGGGTGGTCGAGGTGGCACACTCGGCCAACCTGGTCGTGCTGAGGACCCCGCCGGGGTCGGCCCACGTCGTCGGCTCCGCCCTGGATCGCAGCGGTGTCGAGGGTGTGGTGGGGACCGTCGCAGGCGACGACACCGTGCTCGTGGTGGTCGACGAGGAGGTCGGCGGTGGCACGATGGCCCGGCACCTGCGCGATGTCTCGGGGATTGCCGGTGCACATCGGATCGCGTCGAATGGAAAGGAAGTGGGCTGAGATGGCAGAGCGGGTGGTGTTGGCCTACAGCGGCGGCCTCGACACGTCGGTGGCGGTGCGATGGCTCATGGAGAACGAGGGTGTCGAGGTCGTCGCCGTGGCGGTCGACGTCGGTCAGGCGGCCGATCGGGGCGGAGAGGACTGGGACGCCGTGCGCGCCCGCGCCCTGGCCGCCGGAGCGGTCGAGGCGGTGGTGATCGACGCTCGGCGAGAGCTGGCAGAGGAGTTCTGCGTCCCCGCCCTGCAGGCGAACGCCCGTTACGAGGGGAAGTACCCGTTGGTCTCGGCCTTGTCGCGTCCGGTGATCGTGCGGCATCTGGTTGCCGAGGCCAGGCGGCACGGCGCCACATCCGTCGCCCACGGCTGCACCGGCAAGGGCAACGACCAGGTGCGCTTCGAGGTGGGCGTGCGCTCCCTGGCCCCCGACCTGGGCATTCTGGCGCCCGCCCGGGTATGGGGGCTGACCAGGGAGGACTGCGTGGAGTTGGCCGCCAAGTGGGAGATCCCCATCACGGTGACCAAGGAGAAGCTCTACTCCATTGACGACAACCTGTGGGGCAAGGCCATCGAGTGCGGCGCCATCGAGGATCCCTGGGCGCCCGCGCCCGACGACGTGTACACCCTGACAAGGGTGACCGACCCTGAGCCGGTCGAAGTCGTCGTGGGGTTCGAGACCGGCGTACCGGTTTCCCTCGACGGGACGGCGTACGACGTCGCCGAGCTGATCGGCCGCCTGGGCGAGGCAGCCGGGAGTCGCGGCTTCGGTCGGCTCGACATGGTGGAGAACCGGCGGGTGGGGATCAAGAGCCGCGAGGTCTACGAGTGTCCGGCCGCGCTGTCGCTCATTGTGGCGCACTCCGACCTCGAGGACCTCACACTCGAGCGCGACCTGCATCACGAGAAGGCACGCCTCGAGCCGCGCTGGTCCGAGTTGGTCTACGACGGCATGTGGTACTCGCCCCTGCGCTCCGCTCTCCAAGCGTTCGTCAGCGAGAGCCAGCGCCACGTGACCGGCGAGGTGCGGCTGCGCTTCGCGGCACCCGGGACCTGCACCGTGGTGGGCCGTCGTAGTCCGGTCGCCCTTTACGACCACGGGCTCGCCACGTACGACGCATCGGACACATTCCGCCACGAGGACGCGGAGGGGTTCGTGCGCCTGTGGGGCCTGGGTCTGGCCACGTGGTCGTCCCGGCAGGGACCCGGTGCGTCGACGGGCGGCGGGAAGGTCGGGCCGTGACGCTCTGGGAGGGTCGCATCGCGGCGGGCATGGCCGATGCCGTGGCCGAGTTCACCGTGAGCCTGCCCTTCGACCGCATCCTGGCTCGCGACGACCTGGCCGGATCACGAGCGCACGTGAAGGGCCTGGGCAAGGCCGGGATCCTGAGCGATGCCGAGGTGGCGACACTCCTCGACGCGCTCGACACGGTCGACACGGAGCTGGGTTCGGGCCGGTTCGCCTTCGCCGCGGGCGACGAGGACGTCCACACGGCGATCGAGCGCAGGGTCACCGAGTTGGCCGGCGACGTGGGCGCCAAGCTCCACACCGGGCGGAGTCGCAACGACCAGGTGGTCACCGCGCTGCGCCTGTGGTGCCGGCGCGCCCTGGTCGACGTGGCGGACGGGGCGATGGCGTTGCAGGACACGCTGGCCCGGCGGGCACGGGAGGCGGGCGACGTCTACCTCCCGGGATACACGCACCTCCAGCGGGCCCAGCCGGTCATGCTGGCCCACCACCTGCTGGCCCACGGCTGGGCGCTGGCCCGCGACGTGGACCGCATCCTGGCCACGGTGGACAGGCTCAACACGTCGCCGCTGGGCGCCGGAGCCCTGGCCGGCTCCTCGCTTCCGCTCGACCCCGACTTTGTGGCGGCGGAGCTCGGGTTCCGGGGCCGGTTCGAGAACTCGCTCGACGCCGTCTCGGACCGCGACTTCGTCGCCGAGGCGCTCTTCGACCTCGCGCTCGTCGGTGTCCACCTCTCCCGCCTGGGCGAGGAGATCGTCTTGTGGTCGACCGAGGAGTTCGGCTTCTGCACGCTCGACGACGCCTACGCCACCGGGAGCTCGATGCTCCCGCAGAAGAAGAATCCCGACGTGGCGGAGCTGGCCCGGGGCAAGGTCGGTCGTCTCGTCGGCCATCTGAGCGGCGTGCTCATCATGCTCAAAGGCCTGCCCCTGGCGTACAACCGCGATCTCCAGGAGGACAAGGAGCCTCTCTTCGATGCGGTCACGCAGGTCCTGCGGGCCCTCGCGGCGATGCGCGGCGTCTACGAGACGGTGACGTGGAACGAGGGACGGATGCAGGCGGCCGCCGACGGCCCGGCAGCCTGTGCGGTCGACCTCGCAGAGATGCTGGTTGAACGGGGCATGCCGTTCCGCCAGGCGCACGCCCTGGTTGGGGGATTGGTGCGCGAGTCGCTCGAACGCCACGTGCCGCTCGTCGAGCTGGTGGCGGCCCATCCCGACCTGGGCGACGAGGCCGTCGCCCTGCTCGAGCCGGGCGTCGCGGTGAGCCGGCGGCGTACGCCCGGCGGCGCGGGGCCGGGACCGGTCGCCGACCAGGCCGAGCGTTTCGCCCGCCGTCTCGAGGTCGATCGGACCAGGCTGGCGCAGTGGCGACCGGCGGACCCTCCACCAGAGCGCACCTGACGGAGGAGCGTGAGCCGGGGGCGCCCTGCCGGGAGTTCCGGGGGTGTGGACTTCGGTTTGGCACGGGCGGGGACCGACGAGCCAGGGTGGCACGGTGCAACGCCGGGATCTGGCCCACGGACCGCTCACCGTGGCGCCGTGGTTGCTCAACAAGGTGCTGGTCCGCGGGGAGCGGGCGGGGCGGATCGTGGAGGTCGAGGCGTATCACGGGGCCGATGACGAGGCATCCCACGCCTTCCGGGGGCGGACACCGCGTACCGAGGTGATGTTCGGTCGGGCCGGACTGCTCTACGTCTACTTCACCTACGGGATGCACTGGTGCGCGAACGTGGTCTGCGGCCCCGAAGGGGAGGCCGCCGCGGTACTCGTCCGGGCCCTCGAGCCCGTCCACGGGCTGGACGAGATGCGCGCCTCTCGGCCGGTCGCCCGGCGAGACCAGGACCTGTGCAACGGTCCGGCCAAGCTCTGCCAGGCGCTCGGGATCACCGGGGCGGACAACGGTCTTGACCTCTTGGCGCGGCCCACCGCGGGCGCAGTGCGTCTCGTCGACGACGGCACGACGCCGCCGCGGGTTCCGGGCCGAGGGACGCGAATCGGCATCACGGTGGGTACGGACAAGGACTGGCGTTTCTGGGTGCCCGGGAGCCGCTGGGTCTCGCGTCGGTGATGCTTCACCTCAGGAGACCCGAGGGTGTCACGGCGGTGCAACAGCGGCAGTCCATCATGTCGCCGTCGCGCCGGTGGGCATGCGGTTCAGTTCGTCGCCGGGTGGGACGTGAGGCCAGCAGGGCATCAGCGGACGGCGCACGCTGCGGTCCTGGGGGCATCCGGCGGCACGTGGAGAGGTTCGCGAACCGCGTGGCACCGAGCGGTGCCTTCGGCTCGCGACTTCGCGGGAACCGGGGCGCTCCCACCGGGCCGGCCGAAGAGGGGGCGGCCGGGCCGGTGGGCATCGGCATCCCGGCACCGGGATCCCGGTACGCTCGGCTCGGAGTCGTGGCCCCGGGCCCCACGGGCACCCGGAGGCCTCGGCCCGTGCGCGTTGACGCCCGCGACGGGGTCTGCTAACGTAACCAACCCGTCGGAACGGCCCTCGTGGCCCTCCGGCAGCTGAAGGAGACTCGCCGGCGCATTGCGTCGTCCGGAACAGTCCTTCAGGAACCCGGCACCAACACCGGCTGTAGAGGTGTGTGCCCGGTCGCTCCTTGAAAACGGAAGAGTGAGAGCCAAAAGCCAGTGCGGGCAATCCGTGCGCGTCGGTTCGCCGGCGAGGACGGGTTGTACGTCAATACGCAGTACACACAGGCTCGTGATCCCCTTCGGGGGTTGGCGGTGCCTGTGGTTGTCATGGTTCGAGTCAAAACATGACAACTCTCTGATTCTCGGACCACCGTTGATCTCCTCGTGAGGTCGAGGGTGGCTTGGAGTCTCGATGGAGAGTTTGATCCTGGCTCAGGACGAACGCTGGCGGCGTGCCTAACACATGCAAGTCGAACGCGCTCCATTCGGTAGCAATACCGATGAAGAGCGAGTGGCGAACGGGTGAGTAGCACGTGAGCAACCTGCCCCGAAGACCGGGACAACACCGGGAAACCGGTGCTAATACCGGATACCCTTGTCGGACCGCATGATCTGACAAGGAAATGGATTCCGCTTCGGGAGGGGCTCGCGGCCTATCAGCTAGTTGGTGAGGTAACGGCTCACCAAGGCATCGACGGGTAGCTGGTCTGAGAGGACGATCAGCCACACTGGGACTGAGACACGGCCCAGACTCCTACGGGAGGCAGCAGTGGGGAATCTTGCGCAATGGGCGAAAGCCTGACGCAGCAACGCCGCGTGGAGGACGAAGGCTTTCTGAGTTGTAAACTCCTTTCAGCAGGGACGATAGTGACGGTACCTGCAGAAGAAGCACCGGCCAACTACGTGCCAGCAGCCGCGGTGATACGTAGGGTGCAAGCGTTGTCCGGATTTATTGGGCGTAAAGAGCTCGTAGGCGGTTTGATAAGTCGGGTGTGAAACCTCCAGGCTCAACCTGGAGCCGCCACTCGATACTGTCATGACTAGAATTCGGTAGGGGACCACGGAATTCCTGGTGTAGCGGTGAAATGCGCAGATATCAGGAGGAACACCAGCAGCGAAGGCGGTGGTCTGGGCCGACATTGACGCTGAGGAGCGAAAGCGTGGGGAGCGAACAGGATTAGATACCCTGGTAGTCCACGCCGTAAACGTTGGGCACTAGGTGTGGGGACTATTCAACGGTTTCCGTGCCGCAGCTAACGCATTAAGTGCCCCGCCTGGGGAGTACGGCCGCAAGGCTAAAACTCAAAGGAATTGACGGGGGCCCGCACAAGCGGCGGAGCATGTGGCTTAATTCGAGGCAACGCGAAGAACCTTACCTGGGTTTGACATGTAGGGAAAAGCCGTAGAGATACGGTGTCCTTCGGGGCCTTACACAGGTGGTGCATGGCTGTCGTCAGCTCGTGTCGTGAGATGTTGGGTTAAGTCCCGCAACGAGCGCAACCCTTGTCCTATGTTGCCAGCGGGTAATGCCGGGGACTCGTAGGAGACTGCCGGGGTCAACTCGGAGGAAGGTGGGGACGACGTCAAGTCATCATGCCCCTTACGCCCAGGGCTGCACACATGCTACAATGGCTGGTACAACGGGCTGCTAATCCGCGAGGAGGAGCCAATCCCCAAAGCCAGTCTCAGTTCGGATTGGAGTCTGCAACTCGACTCCATGAAGTCGGAGTCGCTAGTAATCCCGGATCAGCAACGCCGGGGTGAATACGTTCCCGGGCCTTGTACACACCGCCCGTCACACCACGAAAGTCGGTAACACCCGAAGCCGGTGGCCCAACCTTTTAGGAGGGAGCCGTCGAAGGTGGGATCGGTGATTGGGGTGAAGTCGTAACAAGGTAGCCGTACCGGAAGGTGCGGCTGGATCACCTCCTTTCTAAGGAGTGCTGTCGGCCCTTTTCGACATTTTGTCGGAGGGTTCGCCGACCACTACCCAGTTGAACACTGGCTATTCGGCCGTTTCTCGCATACCGGCGGATGATCGTGCCGCCTCCGATTGCCTCACTTCGGTGAGGCGGCCGGAGCCCGCCCTTCACGGACCGGTCCCTGCAGGGACGACCGGACTCTTACTCTTCCGTTTTGAGGGAACGACCCCTTGGGTGGTCGATCCCGGTGACGTCGTCGCTGAGGCGACGACCGCTCACCCCGTGCGTGCCCTGGTCGGGCAGCAGGTCCCGCTGCGTCGCTCTGTATGCGAAGCGGGAGTCCGGCCCCGGCGTGCGCTGTGCAGATCCTTGAGAATTCCAAAGCGAGCACGAGCATCTTTGTTCTCCAAGCTACAAAGAGCCAACGGCGGATGCCTTGGCGCCTAAAGCCGAAGAAGGACGTGGGCGACTGCGAAAAGCCACGGGAAGCTGTCTACCGAGCGTCGATCCGTGGATGTCCGAATGGGGTAACCCCACACCTGTCATGAGGTGTGACACCCGCCTGAATGTATAGGGCGGGGCGAGGGAACCGGGTGAATTGAAACATCTCAGTAACCCGAGGAGAGGAAAACAACAGTGACTCCCTGAGTAGCGGCGAGCGAAACGGGAAGAGCCTAAACCGTGCCGGTGTCAAGCCTGGTGGCGTTGCCGGTATGGGGTTGTGGGACTTGAGAGACGGGGCACCAGACCCGTCACGGAGTGACAAATCCGATGTTGAGTGGAATCAGTCAGGAAAGCTGAACCAAAGAGGGTAACGGTCCCGTACACGAAAAACATCGGACTCCGCTTGAGCACCCGAGTAGCGCCGGATCCGGGAAAGCCGGCGTGAATCTGCGAGGACCATCTCGTAAGGCTAAGTACTCTTAGGCGACCGATAGCGAACTAGTACCGTGAGGGAAAGGTGAAAAGTACCCCGGGAGGGGAGTGAAATAGTACCTGAAACCGTTGGCTTACAAACAGTCAAAGCGTCGTTGCTCCACCGTTGCCACAATCCCTTCGGGTGAGCGTGGTGACACATGGTGGATGTCAGCCGTGATGGCGTGCCTTTTGAAGAATGAGCCAGCGAGTTATGGTGTGTGGCGAGGTTAACCAGCGATGGGTAGCCGAAGCGAAAGCGAGTCTGAATAGGGCGTTGAGTCGCATGCTGTAGACCCGAAGCCGAGTGAGCTTGCCATGGGCAGGCTGAAGCGAAGGTAAGACTTCGTGGAGGGCCGAACCCACCTAGGTTGAAAACTGGGGGGATGACCTGTGGCAAGGGGTGAAAGGCCAATCAAACTCGGTGATAGCTGGTTCTCCCCGAAATGCATTTAGGTGCAGCGTCGGGTGTTCAGCATCGGAGGTAGAGCACTGGATGGGCTAGGGGGCCTACAAGCTTACTGACCCCAACTAAACTCCGAATGCCGATGCTCTAGAACCCGGCAGTGAGACCACGAGGGATGAGCTTCGTTGGTCGAAAGGGAAACAGCCCAGACCGCCGGCTAAGGCCCCTAATTCTTGACTAAGTGGAAAACGATGTGGGAACGCAAAGACAGCCAGGAGGTTGGCTCAGAAGCAGCCATCCTTGAAAGAGTGCGTAATAGCTCACTGGTCGAGTGGTCCTGCGCGGATAATGTAACGGGGCTCAAGTCAAGAGCCGAAGCCGCGGATTTCCGTCAATAGACGGGAGTGGTAGGGGAGCGTCGATCTCGCAGAGAAGCGGTGGTGTGAACCGTCGTGGAGCGTGGTCGAGTGCGAATGCTGGTATGAGTAGCGAGAGAGGAGTGAGAAACTCCTCCGCCGTAAGCCCAAGGGTTCCTGGGGAAGGCTAATCCACCCAGGGTAAGTCGGGAGCTAAGGCGAGGCCGAAAGGCGTAGTCGATGCACAACTGGTTGATATTCCAGTACTACCGTGTCCGCGCCCATTCCAATCCAGGGGTACTAAGGGGATGACCTTCGGGTCGAGCCGACAAACCCTGGGGCGGACAGCAAAGGAGCGACGCAGGAAGATAGGTGAGCCCAGGCGTTGGTTGCCCTGGGGTAAGCGTGTAGGGAGGGATCTAGGCAAATCCGGATCCCGTGAATCCTGAGACGCGATGCCGAGCCGTACCAGGCGAAGTCACTGATTCTATGCTGCCAAGAAAAACTTCTAGCGAGCTGGCACGGTACCCGTACCCCAAACCAACACAGGTGGGCGGGTAGAGAATACCAAGGCGATCGGGAGAACTGTGGTTAAGGAACTCGGCAAAATTCCTCCGTAACTTCGGGAGAAGGAGGGCCTCGATAGGGTGATGGACCTTGCGTCCTGATGCCCGAGGGGGCCGCAGAGAATTGGGGAAAGCGACTGTTTACTAAAAACACAGGAGCGTGCGAAGTCGTAAGACGATGTATACGCTCTGACGCCTGCCCGGTGCCGGAAGGTTACGGGGAAGGGTTAGTCTTCGGACGAAGCTCTGAACCTAAGCCCCGGTAAACGGCGGCCGTAACTATAACGGTCCTAAGGTAGCGAAATTCCTTGTCGGGTAAGTTCCGACCTGCACGAATGGCGTAACGACTTTCCTACTGTCTCAACCACAGACCCGGCGAAATTGAAGTACGAGTAAAGATGCTCGTTAGCTGCATCAGGACGGAAAGACCCCGTGGACCTTTACTATAGCTTGATGTTGAGTTTTGGTACTATTTGTGTAGGATAGGTGGGAGACTTTGAAGCAGTGGCGCCAGCCATTGTGGAGTCAACCTTGAAATACCACCCTTTTAGTGCCGGGCCTCTAACTTTGGTCCGTGATCCGGATCAGGAACAGCGTCAGGTGGGTAGTTTGACTGGGGCGGTCGCCTCCTAAAATGTAACGGAGGCGCCCAAAGGTTCCCTCAGGCTGGTTGGCAATCAGCTGTCGAGTGCAATGGCAAAAGGGAGCTTGACTGCGAGACCTACAAGTCGAGCAGGTGCGAAAGCAGGGCATAGTGATCCAGCGGTTGCTTATGGAAGCGCCGTTGCTCAACGGATAAAAGGTACCCCGGGGATAACAGGCTCATCTTCCCCAAGAGTCCATATCGACGGGAAGGTTTGGCACCTCGATGTCGGCTCGTCGCATCCTGGGGCTGAAGCCGGTCCCAAGGGTTGGGCTGTTCGCCCATTAAAGCGGTACGCGAGCTGGGTTTAGAACGTCGTGAGACAGTTCGGTCCCTATCCGATGCAGCCGTAGGAGATTTGAGGAAGGCTGTCCCTAGTACGAGAGGACCGGGACGGACGTAGCTCTCGTGTGCCAGTTGTCCTGCCAAGGGCACGGCTGGTTTGCGACCTACGGGTGGGATAAGCGCTGAAAGCATCTAAGTGCGAAGCCCGTTCCGAGATGAAATCTCCCACAGGGTTAACCTGGTAAGGCCCGTGGCCAGACGACCACGTTGATAGGCCGGAGGTGTACGTGCAGCAATGCATTCAGCCGACCGGTACTAATCGGCCGAGGGCTTGGAGACCTACTTCGCTCGTGCTCGCTTTGGAACGCTCAGGGTCTGCGGAGACGCAGCCCGCAGGTGTGCCGCCGTCCCCGCCGGGGTTGGCCGCCCTGCCGAGCGCACGGTTTCCGGTGGCCATGGCGGCGGGGAAACACCCGTTCCCATTCCGAACACGGCAGTTAAGCCCGCCCGCGCCGATGGTACTTGGGGGGAGGCCCCCTGGGAGAGTAGGTCGCCGCCGGGATTTCGATTGACGAGACCCCTCGGGCATAGCGCCCGGGGGGTCTCGTCGTTTTGAGCTCTGTTGGTCTCGGGATGGCTCTTGGGATGGAGATCGTCGGGGCGGCGCAACGTACAATCGCCAGATGCCCCAGAGTCCCCGGCGTCCGGATCGTCGCGCCACGGGGGCCCGACAGGGCCGGCCAGCCCGACCCGCAGGGGGAGGCACGGGGCGTTCCTCTGCGGCGGGGCGTTCTTCGGGCGATGGTCGTGCATCGGGGACAGGGCGTCAACCGGAGGGCCGACGGAACTCGGGCGCGAGCCGTTCCACCGGAGCACGGCGCCCATCGCGAGCGGGTGGTTCGTCCGGTGAGGGACGAACCAAGGGAACCGGACGCGCCGGAGCGCGCCGGGACGGCCCCGCGGGCGCGGACAAAAGGGGAGCGAGCGCCGCGTCGCCGGGAACGAGGAGGACCGCCGCACCCAGCGACCCCCCGGCGACCGGGAAGACCGCCTCGTGGGGGAACGTGGCCCGCCGGGGAGCGCGTGCGTTGCCCGGCCCGGCCGACGCACCTGGTCGGCCGGCCTCGACCGGGGCAACGCGTGGTGGCGCTGGACGCGAGCAGGGGCCGGCGCGACGGCTGCCGCACGCAGATCAGACGCGCTGGGTGCGCGACGACGGGGCGTTGCGCGAGTTCGAGGAGGCCGAGGGCGCTCCGAGGCGCACCACACGGACCTCGGGCACCGACACCCGGGAGACGCTGGCCAACCTGGGCCGGCGGGCCACGCTCCCCGCCGAGGTGGCCACCGACATCCGCAATGGCGCCGACGTGGCGACGGCCCGCCACAAGGAGCGTCTCGTCGACCAGGCCGAATCGGCCTATGGAGCGTACGAGCGCGGGCGCTATACCGACGCACTGCGGTTCATCAAGCCGGTCGCCGCCGAGGTGCCCGGCGTGGCCGCGGTGCGGGAGCTGGCCGGGCTGGCGGCCTATCGTGCCGGCCGCTGGCGGGAGGCCGCGCGCCACCTCGAGGCACTGCGCACGCTCGAGGACTCGACGGACCACCTGCCGGTCCTGATGGACTGCCAACGGGCGCTGCACAAGCCGCGGAAGGTGGCGGACCTATGGGCCGAGCTGCGGCAGAGCTCGCCCGATCCCGACGTGCTGGCCGAAGGGAGGATCGTGGCCGCGGCGTCCCTGGCGGATGCGGGGGATCTTCAGGGAGCCATCACATTGCTCGCCGGTGCCGGTGCGTCACGAGCTCTGCGCAACCCGTCGGGACGCCACGTGCGCCAGTGGTACGTGCTCGGCGACCTCTATGAGCGCGCCGGCGACGTCCCACGGGCACGCCAGTACTTCGAGCGGGTGGGAAAGGCCGAGCCCCAGGCCTACGACGTCTCGGCGCGGCTGGCCGCCCTGGGTTCGACGGGTCGGCCGCGGCGGTCGCGACCCCGCGCCACGCGTCCCGCCGGCTGAGGCGACACGCTCGCGGCGGTGCGGCCGGTTCTCCGTGGCCCGCGCCGAGACCCCGGTAGGCTCGCGCCATGAGCAATCTCCACGAGCTCCTGGGGGAGGACGCGGACGCCCTCTTGCGCTACACGGCCAAGGCCTTTCCGGCCGAGAACCTCACGCTCCCAGGGCCGGACTACCTCGATCGCGTCTTCAGCCACAGCGATCGCAGCCCCACCGTGCTGCGCAATCTCGGGACCCTGTTCAACCACGGACGTCTCGGTGGCACGGGATACATCTCGATCCTGCCCGTGGACCAGGGAATCGAGCACTCGGCTGCGGCCAGCTTCGCCAAGAGCCCGGTCTACTTCGACCCGCTGAACCTGCTGGAGCTCGCGCTGGCCGGAGAGTGCAGCGCGGTGGCGACGACCCTCGGGACGCTGGGCCTCGCCGCGCGGACCTACGTGCACCGCATCCCCTTCATCGTGAAGCTCAACCACAACGCCTTCCTGCACATGCCTGACACCTACGACCAGATCATGTTCGGCTCGGTGCGCCAGGCGGCCGACCTGGGTGCGGTCGGCGTGGGAGCGACCATCTACTTCGGTTCGGACGACATGGACCGCGAGCTCCAGCAGGTGGGCGAGGCCTTCGCCGAGGCACACCGCCTGGGCATGTTCACCGTCCTGTGGTGCTACCTACGGAACCCGGCCTTCAAGAAGGACGGGGTCAACTACGAGGTCTCGGCGGACCTCACAGGTCAGGCCAATCACATGGGCGTGACCATCGAGGCCGACATCATCAAGCAAAAACAGCCGGAGAACAACGGTGGCTACACCGCCATCGGGTTCGGCCGCACCGACCCGCTGGTCTACGACGAGCTCACCACGGAGCACCCCATCGACCTGACGCGCTGGCAGGTCGTCAACTGCTACGCCGGCCGGATCGGGCTCATCAACTCGGGTGGCGAGTCAAAGGGGGAGAGCGACCTGGCACAGGCCGTTCGCACGGCGGTGATCAACAAGCGCGCCGGCGGCATGGGTCTCATCGTTGGTCGCAAGGCGTTCCAGCGACCCATGGCCGAGGGCGCCTCGCTGATCCGCACGATCCAGGACGTCTATCTCGACCCCGAGGTGTCGATCGCCTGATCGCCGGATTTCCCCCTCCATCAGGTAGGGGTGCCCCTGTGACCCGAGGGTAGAGTTAACCCGAAGGAAATACTTCGGAGCAGCGTTCCGTGGTCGTCGCTCAGGCGACGGGTATCGGTCGGGCCCGCCACGATGGCACCCGGTGACCGCTGTCCATGACATGAGACGAGGCAACCCGTGGCTTCGGGAACGCGACACACGACCGAGCAGTTGGACCAGGTCATCGTGCGTTTCGCCGGTGACTCCGGCGACGGCATGCAGCTCACGGGCGACCGCTTCACCACGAGCAGCGCTCTTTGGGGCAACGACTTGTCCACCTTCCCGGACTTCCCAGCGGAGATCCGGGCGCCCGCGGGGACCCTGGGCGGGGTGTCCGCCTTCCAGGTCCACATCTCCGACCACGACATCCTCACGCCGGGCGACTCGCCGAACGCGTTGGTGGCCATGAACCCAGCAGCGCTCCGCGCCAACATCGACCTGATGGCGCCGGGCACCGTCCTCATCGTCAACCGGGACTCCTTCGACGAGCGCAGCCTGGCGAAGGCCGGATACGAGGGGGACCCGCTCACCGACGGCTCACTCAAGGCGTACACCGTGTACGAGGTGCCCATGACCTCCATCACCCAAGAGGTCTGCAAAGAGGCCGGTGTCAAACCCCGCGACGCCGAGCGCTCCAAGAACTTCTTCGCCCTCGGCCTGGTCAGCTGGCTCTACACCCGGCCGGTCGAGCCCACCCTGGAGTGGATCGCCGAGCGCTTCGCCGCGCGGCCGCAGGTCGTCGAGGCCAACACGCGGGCCTTCCGGGCCGGCTTCGACTTCGGCGAGACCGCCGAGCTCTTCGAGTCCAACTACGAGGTCCGCCCGGCACACTTCGAGAAGGGCGAGTACGTGCAGGTCACGGGGAACCAGGCCCTGGCGTGGGGACTGATCGTCGCCGCCCGCCTGGCCGGTCTGCCGCTGTTCCTCGGCAGCTACCCGATCACTCCGGCCTCCGACATCCTCCACGAGCTCAGCCGCCGCAAGGAGTTCGGGATCCGCACCTTCCAGGCCGAGGACGAGATCGCCGGTATCGGAGCCGCCCTCGGCGCATCGTTCGGCGGTGCGCTCGGCGTGACGACGACGAGTGGACCGGGGCTCGATCTCAAGTCCGAGACCATCGGCCTGGCCATCAACCTCGAGCTCCCGCTCGTGGTGGTCGACGTCCAGCGTGGCGGCCCCTCGACCGGTCTGCCCACCAAGACCGAGCAGGCCGACCTGCTCCATGCCATGTACGGGCGTCACGGAGAGGCACCCCTGCCGATTCTGGCCCCGAGCACGCCGAGCGACTGCTTCGCCACGGCCATCGAGGCGACGCGGATCGCCATCGCGTACCGCACGCCGGTCATCGTGCTGTCCGATGGGTACCTGGCCAACGGTGCCGAGCCCTGGCGACTGCCGGACCTTGACCAGCTGCAACCCATCGACCCGGGCTTCGCCTCGGCCCCGAACCACACCGAGGCTGAGGGCAACGAGGTCTTCTGGCCCTATGTCCGCGATCCCGAGTCGCTGGCCCGTCCGTGGGCCCCTCCCGGACTGCCCGGCCTCGAGCACCGCATCGGTGGGCTCGAGAAGGCCGACGGTAGCGGGAACGTGTCCTACGACGGGATCAACCACGAACGTATGGTCCACCTCCGGCGCGACAAGATTGCCGGCATCGCGACGGCCATCCCGCCCGTCGAGGTCGATGACGAATCCGGCGACGCACAACTGCTCCTGGTCAGTTGGGGTTCGACGTATGCCGCCGTTGCGGCCGGCGTCAAGCGGGTGCGTGCCCGGGGGATGAAGGTCGCCCATGTGCACCTGCGCCACCTGCACCCGATGCCGGGCAACCTCGGTGACGTGCTCGCCGGCTATACCCAGGTGCTGGTCCCCGAGATCAACCTGGGACAGTTGAGCCGGATCCTCCGTGCCGAGTACCTGGTCGACGCGCAGCCCATGTCGAAGATGCAAGGCGTCCCGTTCCGGGTCGGGGAGATTGAGGCAGCGATCACGGCGCTGCTCGGAGGGAAGTGATGAGCGAATCGAATGGGTCCAGCGGGAAGGCGACCGGTGGGACGGCCACTGCCGTGCCGGTGACCACGCGCAAGGACTGGAGCAGCGACCAGGAGGTCCGGTGGTGCCCGGGCTGCGGCGACTACTCCATTCTGGCCGCCGTGCAGATGCTCATGCCCGACCTCGGCGTGCGGCGCGAGAACACGGTGTTCCTCTCGGGGATCGGATGCGCGGCTCGCTTCCCCTACTACATGAACACCTACGGCATGCACTCCATCCACGGGCGCGCTCCGGCGATTGCCACCGGACTGGCCACGACCCGACCCGACCTCGACGTGTGGGTCGTGTCCGGTGACGGCGACGCCCTCTCCATAGGGGGAAACCACCTGATCCACGCGCTGCGCCGTAACGTGCGCCTGAACATCTTGATGTTCAACAACCAGATCTACGGGTTGACCAAGGGCCAGTACTCGCCGACCTCGGAGGTGGCCAAGGTCACCAAGTCGACGCCCTTCGGCTCGGTGGACACTCCTTTCAACCCGGTGTCACTGGCCTTGGGCGCCGAGGCCACCTTCGTGGCACGCACCCACGACATGGACCGCGGCCACATGCAGGAGACCTTCCGCCGGGCCCACGAGCACAACGGCGCCGCCTTCGTCGAGGTGCTCCAGAACTGCAACGTCTTCAACGACGGCGCCTTCGAGAAGATCACCAGCCGCGACGCACGTCCGAGCATGCTCATCCCGCTCGAGCACGGGAAGCCCATTACGTTCGGGGCCGAAGGCTCCGAACGTGGCGTCGTCCAGCGGTCCGACGGCAGCCTCGAGATCGTGTCGGTGGCCGATGTCGGTACCGAGGCACTCTTGGTCCACGACGAGGCACGGGAGGACCCGGGCCTGGCCTTCGCCCTGTCGCGGCTCGCCCGGGGCCCGTACGAGCCGACGCCGATCGGCGTCTTCCGCGCCGTCGAGCGACCCGAGTACGGGACCCAGATGGCCGAGCAGATCACCGACGCACAGGGCAAGCGGGGCCTGGGCGACCTGGCCGAGCTGCTGCGGTCAGGATCGAGCTGGACCGTCGAGTGAGCCCCTCCGCCCAGCTCAGGCGGGGTCGAGCGAGCGGAACACCATCCCGGTGCGGGGTTTGGGGCTGAAGTAGGTCGACTTCGGCGGCATGCGGGCAGCGGCGGAGGCCCACCGGGCGATCTGGGCCACGGTCACGGGGCGGAGGAGGAAGGCGGCCTGGCCTTCGCCGCCGGTCAGGGCCGCCAGGGCTTCCGCAGTGCTGTGGCGGTGCTGCACTTCGTGCGGTGGCAGGGTCGCCAGCACGGAGGCGAGCAGGTGGGAGTCGAGATCGTTGCCCGGCTGCTCCGCCAGATCCGCATGGGGCAACAGAAGATAGGCGGCTCCACCGGTCACCATGGTCAGCGCGTGGGAATCGTGCAGCGCGCCGAGCGTGCGGTCGTCCGCCGGGCCCGCCCGGACGACGTCGAACCACTCCCCGAGGGCATCGACGACGTCGAAGCCCTCGGGGAGCCCGCTGATCGTGCGCTGAATGGCGCCCACGGTCAGTTGGTCCTCGGCGAGCTCCACGACCAGCGCCATCACGAAGTCGTGTGGTCCCTGTAGCTCGCCCGCGGCGCGGCGCTCGGCCTGGTACGCGCGCGCCGTCTCGTATCGATGGTGCCCGTCGGCGAGCACGATGGGTGCGGGAGCCGAGCGCGTCGCGGACGGCAGCGACCGCATCCGGGTCGTTGAGGACCCACAGCTGATGGCGCACCCCGTCGTCGTCATAGGCGTCAGCGACAGGCTCGTCGTCGGTCGGGTCGAAGGTGGCGGTTACGCCGGTGGCCATGGAGAGCCCCCAAATGGGTGACAGGTTGGCCCGGGTGGCGCGCAGGAGGTCGAGCCGGTCGCTCTTGGGTTTGGGGAGGGTTTGCTCGTGGGGAAGGATCTCGTGCTCCGTCCCGGGTTCGGGCAGTCTCAGGGCACCGATGACGCCAGTCGTGGTGTGCCCCGACGGATCGGTCATGCGGTAGGGGTACAGGCTGGGTTCGGAGTCGGCGACAAGGATCCCCTCGGCCCGCCATCGGGAAAACCGCTCTTTGGCCACCTCGTAGCGGTCGCGCCCTCCGACCAGGTCGGCTTCGGGCAGCTCGACCAGCACGGCGTTGGCGTGATGGCGCGAGGCCAGGTGGCCGCGCAGGGCGGAGTCGATCACGTCATAGGGCGGCGCGATGACCTGGGCGGTCGGAGCAAGCTCGGCCTGGTAGCGCAGGCCGACAAAGGGCTCCAACTGCGGCACCGGGCCACTCTCGCACACCGCAGGCGAAGGCGTGGCAGGGTTCGTCCCTACAATCGGACCGTGGACGACAAGGGGCTGGACCGGGTGCTCACCGTCCCCAACCTCATCACGCTGGTGCGCCTGGCCTGTATTCCGATCTTCTTGTGGTTGCTCTTCGGCGCACATCGCCAGACGGCGGCGGCCGTGCTGCTGGCCGTTCTGGGTGCCACAGACTGGGTGGACGGCTTTGTGGCCCGCCGTTACGGGCAGGTCTCGACGTTCGGCAAGGTGCTGGACCCCACGGCCGACCGGGTCCTCGTCGGCACCGCGGTGATCTCCATCATGGTGTACGGCGCCGTTCCCCTGTGGTTCGGCCTCGCCACCATCGCCCGCGAGGTCCTCGTCTCGGTCATGGTGCTCTCGCTGGCCGGGCTGGGCGCGGCACGGATCGACGTCCTGTGGGTGGGCAAGGCGGGAACGTTCGGCCTGATGTTCGCCTACCCGACCTTCCTCCTCGCCTACGGCGACGCCACCTGGCAGGCGCCGATCAAGGTGATCGCCTGGGTCACCGGCATCGTGGGCCTCGTGCTGGCGTGGTGGGCCGCGGGGAGCTACATCGGTCCCGCCAGGAAGGCCCTGCGGGACGGCCGGGCGGCGCGACGGAGTCCGGCCGGGCGGAGCCCCGCATGAAGGCGGTGATCATGGCCGGCGGCGAGGGCACCCGCCTGCGCCCCCAGACCTCGAACCTTCCCAAGCCCATGCTCCCACTCGTGGGGCGACCGATGATGGAGCACATCGTGTCGCTGTTGCGACGCCACGGCATCACCGACATCGTCGTCACGGTGGCGTTCCTCCCGAACGCCATCAGGTCGTACTTCGGCGACGGCAGCGAGCTCGGCGTACGCATGGTCTACGCGACCGAGGAGTCGCCGCTCGGCACTGCGGGCTCGGTGCGCAACGCGCCGCGAGCAGCTGACGGAGCGCTTCCTCGTGATCTCCGGCGACGTCCTCACGGACATCGACCTGTCCTCGGTGATCGCCTTTCACGAGAAGAACCGGGCGTCGGCCACGCTCGCGCTGTGTGCCGTCGAGAACCCCCTCGAGTTCGGCATCGTGATCACGCGCGAGGACGGCAGCATCGAGCGCTTCTTGGAGAAGCCGGGGTGGGGTCAGGTGTTCAGCGACACGATCAACACCGGGATCTACGTCCTCGAGCCCGAGATCTTCGATCGTATTCCCGAAGGCCGCGCCGTCGACTTCTCCGGCGAGGTGTTCCCGGCCGTGCTCGACGCCGGCGAGCCCCTTTTCGGGTACGTGGCCGACGGCTACTGGGAAGACGTGGGCACCACGGCGGCCTACCTCAAGGCGCACGAGGACATTCTTGACGGAAGGGTCCAGGTCGACGTGGCGGGTTTCGAGCTGCGTCCGGGTATCTGGGTCGGGAAGGGATCGTCCATCGACCCCTCCGTCGACATCGTTGGTCCGGCGTTCATCGGGGAGAACTGCACGATCGACCGAGACGTGCATCTCGGGGCGTACGCCACGGTGGGGGCCAATACACAGCTGGCCGAACGCTCCGAGGTCCAGCGCTCCGTGATCGGAGAGAACTCCTACCTGGGGCCCGCGGCGCGAGTCGAGGGGGCGGTGCTGGGCCGCTCGTGCGACGTGCGGACGGGGGCGAGGATCGAGCCCGGTGCCGTGGTCGGGGAGGGGTGCCTCATCGGTGCGCACGCCGAGATCCGGGGGGGCGTCAAGGTCTACCCGTACAAGGTCGTCGACACGGCAGCCCAGGTCAATGCCTCAATCGTGTGGGAGTCCGGTGGTTCGCGCACCCTCTTCGGACCCGAGGGCGTCCAGGGAATCGCCAACGTCGACGTCAGCCCTGAGCTGGCAGTGCGGTTGGCCAAGGCATGGGCGTCGAGCTTCGACAAGGGCTCGTTCATCACGGCGTCGCGGGACACCAGCAGGGTGGCACGGGTCCTCAAACGAGCCCTCATGGTCGGCTGCAATTCCGTCGGCGTCAACGTGTACGACCTCGAGCTCGCCACGGTGCCGGTGACCAAGCACCACGTGCGCAGCCGCGGGAACCGCGCCGGGCTGTCGGTGCGACTCAGCCCCGACGACCCGCAGTCGGTGGTGATCCGCTTCTTCGACGAGCGGGGCATCGACCTCTCCGAGAGTGAGCAGCGCCGGGTCGAGCGCCTGTACCACCGGGAGGAGTTCCGGCGGGTGACAGCCGGCGACATCGGCGACATCGACTTCTCGCCTCGCACCATCGAGCTCTACACCTCCGACGTGGTCGAGGCCTTCGGGCTGGATCGGGACACCGGCCGCGACCTCAAGCTGGTGCTCGATCTCTCCTACGGCGCCGCCAGCTTCGTCATGCCCAACCTGCTGGCCAAGGTCGGAGCGGACGTGTTGAGCATCAACCCCTTCGCGCAGACGCCGGGCATGCTCTCCGTCGATCGGATCGTCAGCGAGGCCAAGGTGGCGGACACGGTGCGCACCTCGGGCGCCGACCTCGGGGCGGTCATCGACGCGGCAGGCGAGCGACTCACGCTCATCGACGGCACCGGGAGGGTGTTGAGCGACGACCAGGCCCTCATGGTCTTTCTCGAGCTGTCGACGGCGGTCGGCGACGTCGGACGCGTGGCGCTTCCTGTGACGGTGAGCGACCGTGCCCTGCAGCTGTGCGCGGACCGGGGCGTCGAGGTGCTCCAAGTGCCCCTCTCGTCCTCGGCGCTGCTCGAGACGGCGGCTGGCGGCGACATCGCGTTCGCCTCGGACCGAAGGGGCGGGTTCGTGTTCCCGAAGTTCCTCCCCGCCTTCGACGCCGCGGCGGCCCTGGCCCGGCTGGTGTCCCTGCTCGGGCAGGTCCGCGTGTCCCTGGCCGAGCTGGTGGACGCCATGCCACCCATGCCGGTCGTCCACCAGGAGGTGCCGACACCCCTGCAGCAGAAGGGCCTCATCATGCGGACCCTCATGGAGCAGGTCAGCGAAGCAGGGGAGACGGTGGAGCTGATCGACGGGATCAAGGTCGTGGGCAAGGGCGGATGGGTCCTGGTCGTCCCCGATCCCCAGAACCCCGTCACGCACGTCTGGGCCGAGTGTGCCGACCGCGCCTCCTCCGAGGCGTTGGCCGCGGTCTACGTGGACCGGGTGCGCGCCATCGAGGGCTAGGGTCGCCCCCCATGGAGATCCCCGAAGGTCTGCGATATTCCCCCGAGCACGAATGGGTGCGCGTGGAGGGCACCTCGGCGCGCGTGGGCGTCACCGACTACGCGCAGGACGCCCTCGGCGACATCGTCTTCGTCGACCTGCCCGCCGTCGGCAGTACGGTGGTGGCCGGCGGGCCGCTCGGTGAGGTCGAGTCGACGAAGTCGGTGTCGGAGATCTACGCGCCGTTGGCCGGCACGGTCCTCGCGGTGAACCAGTCCCTGACGGACGAGCCCGAGCAGATCAATCAGGACCCGTACGGCACGGGGTGGATCTGCGAGTTGGAGCTCGCTCACGACGCCGACCCGGGGACCCTGCTGGACGCCGCTGCGTACCGTGACCTCACGGCCGACTGACTCGGCGGGAGACTGGCCGGTCGCCAAGGAAGGCGGGGGGCGGCGTCGACTACCGTTGGCCCCGTGTTCTGTCACAACTGTGGGCACAAGAATCCCGAAGGCGTCAACTTCTGCTCCTCGTGCGGGCACGCGCTCCTGGCCGAAGGTGACGACGCCACGATCACTCTTCACCCCACCGACGATGTGGAGTCCGGGGAGGAGCGCCCCGACGTCACCTTGGTCGAAGTGCCCCATGGCTCGGGCGTTCTCGTGGTCACCCGCGGGCCGAACATCGGCGCTCGCTACCTCCTCGGTGAGGACGTGGTGCGGGCCGGAAGGCACCCCGAGAGTGACATCTTCCTCGACGACATCACGGTCTCGCGCCGCCACGCTGAGTTCTCGGCCGCAGAGGGCGGGTACGCCGTGCGGGATGTCGGTTCGTTGAACGGCACATACGTCAACCGGGAGCGGATCGACGACGCGCACCTGTTGCCCGGCGACGAGGTCCAGATCGGTAAGTTCAAGCTCGTCTACCTGGTGGCGGGGACCGAGTGAGCAGCCGCACCTACCTTTCCATCGGCGACGTCCTGACCCTGCTCAGGGAGGAGTTCCCCGACGTCACGATCTCCAAGATCCGCTTCTTGGAGAGCCAGGGACTCGTGAACCCCGAGCGGTCCCCGTCGGGCTACCGCAAGTTCTTCGACCATGACGTGGAGCGCCTGCGTTGGGTGCTCCGCCAGCAGCGGGAGCACTTCTTGCCGCTCAAGGTCATTCGTGACCGCCTGGCCGACGGAGAGCTCGAGGAGGTGCCGCGGGACGCCCCCAACGGCAAGCCGACCCGCAGTGCCGCGGCGCAGGCTGGGTCAACGGTCACGGCCGTGGCCACGGTGCAGGTGGAGCACGACCAGCCGACGAAGGCCGACCAGGAGGCAATGGCGCGCATCCTCGCTGATGCGTCGCGGCGCGCCGCCCTCCGGCCCGAGGAGGCCCAGGGTCGAACGGGACCGGCCGGCGGCGGTGGGGGCGACCAGGTCCCGCCGGGCGTGCCACGCCTCGCCGCGGACCAGCCGACCCTCGCCGCCTCGAAGAAGCCGGGAGCGGATTCGGCCAGCGCAACCGGGACCGGCCGGGGCCGCGGCACAGGAGGCGGTGAGGGCGGGCGAAACGGGGCTCCGCCGGAGCAGCCACCTGGCGAGAGGCGCTCGGGTTCGTCCGAGTCGACCGGCGGCCAGAGGGTGACGCCGGTCGCCGCCGCTGCAGCGCCAACCGGGGGTGCCAAGAAGATGCCCGGTCGGACGGGCCGGGCGGCGACGGTCGCGGTGACCGGCGCCAGCCTCACGCTCCAGGAGCTGTGCTCGGCCAGCGGGTTGTCCGCCGACGAAGTGGCCGGCCTGCAGTCGTTCGGACTGATCGAGTCGGTGTCGGTGGCGGGAATCGAGACCTTTGACGAGGACGCCCTGACCGTGGCCAACCTGGCTGCGGCATTCCATGTCTACGGGATCGAGCCTCGCCACCTGCGCCTCTATCGCAATGCGGTCGACCGGGAGCTCGGACTGATCGAGCAGGTGGTCATCCCCCTTCTGCGCCAGCGGAACCCCGAGTCCCGCCAGCGGGCGATAGAGGGCGCCGACGAGCTGGCGTCCCTGGGTGAGTCCATGCGCACCACCCTGCTCCGCCTGGCCCTGCGGCGACACCTGGGGGGGTGACGCGCCGACGGCAGTGGGCGCTACATTTCAGACATGGTCCGTGTACTGCTCCGAGCCGTCCGGGTGGACCTGCAGTCCAACACGCCGGTCCTGCTCCTGCAGGAGAGCGAGGGCGAGGGCCGAACACTGCCGATCTTCATCGGCAGTCCCGAGGCGACGGCGATCGCGTACGCGCTCCAGGGGGTCGTCATGCCCAGACCTCTCACACACGATCTGATGAAGGACATGCTCGGTGCCTTGGGCATCGAAGTCGAGCGCGTCATCATCACGGAGCTGCGGGCGCAGACCTACTACGCCGAGCTGCACCTGGTGCACGGTGAGGAGCGCACGGTCGTCTCGAGTCGACCCTCCGATGCCGTCGCCATCGCGGTGCGCACCGAGTCGCCACTCTTCGTGTCCGACGACCTGATGGAGTCCGAGGGCATCCTCCTGGCGCTCGATACCGAGGACGACGACGACGACACGCCCGACGAGCTCGTCGGGCAGTTCCGCCAATTTCTCGATTCCGTCCGTCCGGAGGACTTCGAGGCGTGATCCCACCCCGGTGGGCGCTCGCCCCGGTGGCGTGCGCCGGTCTCGTGCTCACGGCGTGCGGGAGCACACCGGCGACCACGACCACGACCACGACGTCGAGGTCCTCGACGTCGTCAACCAACGCGACGACCTCGTCGTCATCCACCTCCACGTCGTCGACTGCTCCCGTTCCGACCGCGTGCACCCGTGTCACGGGCTCCCCGGCATCGTCCCAGGGGGCCGCCGGGACCATCACCGGCTTCATCATCGTGACCAACACCGGCGCATCGTCGTGCTCGGTGCACGGCTACCCGACCCTCGCACTCTTCTCGGGGAGCGGCGCGCCGCTCACGGTCACCGTCGTCGAAGGGCTCTCGGTCTCGCTGACCCCGGCAGCCAATGCCGCGCCCACGCCGGTCACGCTGGCACCGTCGGCTTCGGCGCGATTCGCCTACCAGCTGTCCGACGTGCCCAGCGGCTCCGAGACGAGCTGTCCCGCGTCGGAGGCCGCCACGGTCACCATGCCGGGGTCAGCGTCGTCCTCGCCCACCTTCGCCCTGGCGATCGCCCCCTGTGACAATGGGACGGTGAGGGTGTCCCCGGTGTTCACCGGCTGAGGTGGTATTCGCCCGGACCCCCGGGCCGGACAAGGATGCGGCCACGGACGGCGGCGTCGAGCACGCGGTCGAGTGCACCGGTCAGCCCGTCGAGGGTGATCTCCTCGAGCACCATGTCCTCGCAGCGGGCCAGAGGGAAGGTCTCGGGCATGTCCGCCCAGGCCGCCCTCCGCTCGGCGATCGGCGTGGCGACCGTGTCGATGCCGAGCAGAGACACCCCCCGGACGATGAATGGGAACACCGTGGTGTTCAGATCGTTGCCGCCGGTGAGGCCGCTGGCCGCCACTGCTCCGCCATAGCGCACGGTGCGCAGAGCCTGCGCGAGGGCGACGCCGCCCACGCAGTCGACCACGCCGGCCCAGCGCGCTGGCCCCAGGGCCCGGCCGTCATCCTCGGCGAAGTGGCGTCCGACCACCTGCGCCGCACCGAGGCCCTCGAGGTAGTCGCGCTCGCCTGTCTTGCCCGAGGAGGCCACGACTTCGTACCCGGCGTGGGCCAGCAGCGCCACGGCGGCGCTTCCGACGCCCCCGGACGCCCCGGTGACCAGCACGGGTCCGTCTTCGGGGGAGAGGCCGTTCCCGACGAGACGGCGCATGGAGGCGAGGGCGGTGAATCCCGCGACGCCGATGATCGCGGCGTTCCGGCAGGTGAGCGCGTCGGGCAGGGGCACGACCCATTCCGCCGGCACACGTGCGTAGGCGGCGAATCCCCCGTGGCGTGCCACGCCGAGGTCGTATCCCTGCACCAGCACCCGGCTCCCCGGCGGGAAGTCGTCGCAGGAGCTCCGCGCCACGGTCCCCGAAAGTTCGACGCCGGGCACGAGCGGCCAGCGGGTTGCCACGCGGGCACCTGGGCGGGTCACCATGGCGTCGTTGTAGTTGACCGCGGTCCACTCGACACGCACGAGAACGTCGCCCGTCGGGAGGTCGTCCACGGCGAGTTCCACGACGGCGCGCCGGATGACCGCACCCTCTTGCGAAAGCAGGTAAGCGGGAAAGCGGACCTGCCCGTCAGGCGATGAGCCGTTGACCTCCCCGGTGGAACCCGGAGCGACCGGGTACGTTCGGACCGTGGCCACCAGGGAATCGTACGGGCACTGGCACTCTCCTTTGGCCGCGCGCGACGTGGCGCAGGCGAAGGTGTCGCTCTCCGAGCTGAGCTCGGATGGCGATTCGCTCTACTGGCTCGAATCGCGACCGGCAGACTCCGGCCGCGTGGTCCTCGTGCGCCACGGTCCTCACGGCCGGCATGACCACTCTCCGGGTACGGTGAGCATCCGCAGTCGGGTCCACGAGTACGGCGGGGGAGCGGTGTGCCTGGTGCCCGGGAGCTCGGCGGGCACGTTCGCCTACGTCGATCAGGACGGCCAGGATGTCTGGCTCTGCGACGGCGCCGCGGCCCCGGTGCCCCTCAACGGGACGGCTCCGCCGGGCGAGGAACGTCGACACGGGGGGCTCTCGGCCACGAGTGACGGAGCGTGGGTTCTGGCGGTGCGTGAGACCCACCGGGACGGTGCACCGCGACCGGAACGCTCCGTGGTCGCCCTCTCGACGCGGGGCGCCCCGCCACATGAGGTCACCCTGCTTCGGAACCATGCGTTCTTCGGCGCTCCGAGGGTGGACGCGGGAGCGGAGCGGCTGGCCGTCGTCACATGGGAACGCCCGCACATGCCCTGGGACGCGTCGACGCTCCTGGTCGTGCCGCTGGAGCGACGTGGGGGAGAGCTGGCCGCGTCCGGGCCACCGTGGGTGGTTGCCGGGGGTGATGACGAATCGGTGGGACAGCCCCACTGGGCCAGCGACGGAACACTGCGCTTCGTCTCGGACCGCAGGGGATGGTGGCAGCCCTATGTGCACGCCGGTCTCCCGGACACGCCACCGCGGGCCGCGGTGGCGCTGACAGATGTGGCCGCGGAATGGCACGGGCCCGACTGGGTTCTCGGCATGACCACCGTCGTCGAACTGGCCGATGGCACCACCGTGGCCCGGATGACGGCGTCCGGGTGCGACACCGTGGTGGCGCTGCCCCCGAAGGACGCCGGCGGGGACGGCACACCCGTTCCCCTCGGACTCCCGTGCGTGTCGGTGGCCTCGGTGTGCGCCCACGGTGACGGGATCGCCGTCATCGGAAGCACGCCCGTCGCACCGCCCGGCGTCTGGGTGTGGACACCGGCGGGCGGGGCGCGTCCGCTCCACGAGCCAGGTGCCGGCATGCTCGTCCCGGACGACGTCGCCGACGGGGAGCCTTTCACGGTCGAAGGGCGCTCCGGCCGGCCGGTCCACGGGACGCTGTACCGTCCGACCGCCGCATTGCGGCCCTCGCCGGGTCGTCACGGGACTGCGGCACCTCCGCCGCTGCTGGTGTGGTGCCACAGCGGGCCCACCTCGGCCTGGCAGGCGGGGCTCGATCTGTCCGTGCAGTACTTCACCTCGCGCGGCTTTGCCGTGGCCGGCGTGGACTATGCGGGGAGCACCGGCTACGGCCGCGAGTACCGCTGCGCGTTGTGGGGCCAATGGGGCGTGGCCGATTCCGAGGATTGCCTCGACGCCGCCCGCCACCTCGTCGCCCAGGGGGAGGCGGACGCGGCACGCCTGGCGGTGCGCGGGTCGAGCGCCGGGGGGATGACCGCGCTCAACGCGCTGGCCGCGGGTGAGGGGTTCACCGCGTGCGTCTCGTGGTACGGGGTGACCGACCTGCAGGACCTCGTGGCCACGACGCACGACTTCGAGGCGCACTCCTGCGACCTCTTGGTGGGCCCGTTTCCAAGGACCCGCCGGCGCTACGAGGAGCGCTCGCCCGTGCGGCGGGCCGGCAAGATGCGGGGTGCCGTCCTCCTCCTGCAGGGAACGGAGGACCCGGTCGTCCCGCCCGAACAGGCGGAGCGGATGCGGGCCGCGCTCCTCGCGGTAGGGAGGCGCTGTGACCTGCGATTCTTCGAAGGGGAGGGCCACGGGTTCCGACGCGCCGACACCGTGGTGGCCGCCCTCGAGGCGGAATGGGCGTTCTATCTCGAGGTGCTCGAGCTCTGACGGAGCCGACCTCGTGTGGCGGATTCGACCTCGTCGGTGTGCGAGGCTGTCACCACACCATGGCCTCCGACGCTGTGACGACGACCCCGGCCCGGCCGACCTCGTGGGGTGCGCGCGTGTGGCGCACCCTCGGTCCGGTGACGCGGCTGACCCCCGAGGCCGGGGATGCCCTGCTCTACCTCGGTGGTGGTCTGTTCGCGCTGGTGACCATCTTCACCTCCTCCAACGTGCTCTACGAGGTGTGGGGACGCATGGCCCTCCTTCCCTATCTGTTCGGCGCGCTGGCGTCGGCGGTGTTGGCGTGGGTGGTGCATCGGGGACGCCGGCACCGCGCCGACCGATCCTTGAGCCCATTGGCACGTCGTCGGGCCTGGGTGGCGCGCATCGTGGTGGCGGCTTGCGTGTTCGGCGGGTCACTCGCCGTCCCGCTGGGCTTCGAGATCCTGTGGCGCTTCGACCATGCCGCGGGCTCCCACCTCCAGCCCGAGGTGGTGACCGTGGAGATCGGCGGCCAGGACCTCGTCCACGGGCGTGATCCGTACCTTCCTGTCGTGAGGCTCCACCACGCCGTCAGGTACCACGCTCCCGGACAGCCGGATTTCGCCGGGTTCCTGCCCTATCTCCCCGTGATGGCACTGGCGGGGATTCCGAGCGAGATCTGGCCGAACAACGGATTGAGCGACGCCCGGATCTTCTTCTGCCTGACGACGTTGGTGGTCGCCGCCGTTGCCCTGGCGCTGTGCCGCGCCGAGGCCCGACGAAAGATCCGCGCCCTGCAGGTGCTGGTGATCCTGCCCCTCGCGTCGTTGCCACTGGCCACCGGGGGTGACGACATCCCGGTGGTGGCTTTTCTGCTGCTCGCCATGGTGCTGGCGCAGCGGCGACGACCGTTCGCCTCGGGCATCGTCTTCGGCATCGCCTCGGCGATGAAGTTCACGGCATGGCCCCTGGCCGCGCTGGCGCTCTTCGCGGCGCAGGACCGCCGGGACAAGCGGCGCCCCCTGTGGATGCTGGCCGGGATGGTGCTGGTGGTCGTGCCGGCCATCTTCCCGTTCGTCCTGCGCGGTCCCATCGCACTGGTCGACGACGTGCTGCTCTTCCCGCTCGGGTTGAGCGCCCTGCCCTCCACGGCGGCCAGTGCCCTCCCCGGGCACGTGCTGGTCGCCGAGTTCCCATCGTTGAGCCGGGTGCTGCCGCTCTCCGTCGGTATCGTGCTCTCGGCGGTGCTGGCCCGTCACCTCTACCGGCACACCCCCCGGACCTCGGCGGAGGTGTGCACGATCGCCGGGGTCGTGATGGCGGTCCTGATCCTGCTGGCCCCGAACCCGCGCGTCGGCTACCTGCTGTACCCGATCAACTTCTTCGTGTGGTCCTACCTGCTCTCCCAACCCGAGCGTGCCCTCACACCGACACCTTCGGAGGAAACCGAGACCCGCCCCGCTGTCGACGCCGCCATCTCCCGGCGGAGTTCCTGACCGAAGCCGCACCCGCTGCGACGGTCGGACTACCCGACGTCGTCGCTCTGTTGGAGCAGCCGGATCGTGACCTCGGTCTCACCCCGGGGAGGTCCGCCCCGCGGGAACCTGGTCGGGGCGACCACCGCGCCCATCTCCCAGTAGTACCCGTCGGACCCCGCCAGGCGGCCAAGGATCTCGACAGCGCCGGGGTGGTGCAGGGCGGGCCCCCGGTCGAACACCTGCCAACCCTGGAGTGGCATCTCGGACAGCGAAGAAGGAGAGCAGGGCTGCCTGGGACGAGTCCGAGCGGACGATCACCTGTTCGTCGAATTGGCCGGCTGCCGCCGTGTTGTTCTTATGCCCCACCTCGACCACGCCGGCCGGTACGACGACCGCGTTGACGACGTTGATGGGCGGCGCCCCGGCCGTCACGATGGGAGCGAGGAGAGTGGCCGCGGCCTGGGCCCGCAGCGTCGATCCGGGCGCCGCTCTCGAGGCCGTGCCCGAACGCAGTGCCGGCGGGGGGCGTGAGGACACCAGTCCCAACGTGACGAAGGTGCCCACGATCAGAACCGCCAGTCCGAGCACCACCATGGCCGGTCGTGTCGAGGTTCTCCCGGGTGTCGGAGGTCGCTGCGGAGCGGAGCGGTCCCCGCCCACGGCCGGACTCTGGGGCTCGGCGTGAAGGGGGGTCATGGCCCAACAAGCCTATGACGGCGCGGACCACCCGAAATGGTCGAGGGGTCCGTGCCCGTGGCCCAGACGCCAGTGCGACGCCCCTTCCAATGCCCTGGTCACGAAGGCCTTGGCCAGGCGAACAGCCTCGTCAACGGTGGTTCCCCGGGCCAGGTGGGCGGCCATGGCGGCCGAGAGCGTGCAACCGGTGCCGTGGTCGTTGTCACCGGCCACGCGGGTACCGGGCAGGACGTGCACCCCGGCGGGGCCGACCACCACGTCGTCGGCCGACTCGGTGAGATGACCACCCTTGACCACCACGACGTGCGGACCGAAGGATCGGATGCGCCGGGCCGCCTCGATGCGCCCGCCGAGGTCCATGAGGGACTCCACATCGGTGTTGCACAGGACGGCCGCCTCACGCAGATTCGGAGTGGCGACGCGCGCATGTGGCAGAAGCAGTCGGCGGTACGCCTCGACGGCGTCGGGCTCGGTCAGGCGGTGGCCGCTGGTGGACACCAGCACCGGGTCGACCACGAGTTCGGGCAGGCGTCCGGCGGAAGCCAGATCGGCCACCTCGGCCACGACCGCAGCTGTCGCCAGCATGCCGGTCTTCACCGCACCAACTTCGAAGTCGTCCAGCACGGCCTCGATCTGCCGCCGCACGAATTCCGGCTCGAGGACCACCACGCCTCGGACTTCCGAGGTGTTCTGCGCGGTCACGGCCGTCAAGGCGCACGTCCCGTGCACACCAAGCGCGGCAAAGGTCTTGAGATCGGCCTGGACGCCTGCTCCGCCGCCGGAGTCCGACCCGGCGATGGTCAGCGCGGATGGCGGTGTGGTCCCGGGCACCGGGTCACGATACGTGCGCCGGCACCGGGTCGCGAACGTGCATGGGGGTATCTTCGGTCGGGTGACGCACGACGAGGGCCTCTGCATCGGTGGACAGGCCCTCACGTCACGCCTGTTGCTCGGCACAGGGGGCATGACGAGCCTGGACGTTCTGCGCCGGTCACTGGCCGCGTCGGGCGCGTCGGTGGCAACGGTGGCGGTCCGGCGGGTGGACGCGACCGGGCGTGGCGCGCTCCTGCCACTGTTCGACGAGCTGGGCGTGAAGGTGCTCCCCAACACGGCCGGGTGTGCGACGGCGTCAGAGGCCGTGCTCACGGCCAAGCTCGCCCGCGAAGCCTTCGAGACCAATTGGGTGAAGCTCGAGGTCGTGTCCGACGACCGGACCCTCCTGCCCGATGTCGTGGAACTGTTGACCGCGGCGGAGCAACTGGCCGAGGACGGGTTCGTGGTGTTGCCCTACACGACCGACGATCCGGTCCTGGCCGTGCGACTCCAACAGGTGGGCTGCGCCGCCGTGATGCCCCTGGGCTCTCCCATCGGCAGCGGGCTGGGAATCCGCAACCCCCACAACATCGCTCTCTTGCGGGAGTCCGTGGAGGTGCCGGTCATCCTCGACGCCGGCATCGGGACCGCGTCGGACGCAGCCCTGGCCATGGAGCTGGGGTGCGACGGCGTCCTGATCGCCTCCGCTGTCAACCGGGCCCACGACCCGGTTGCGATGGCCCGAGCCATGCGGCTCGCCGTCGAGGCGGGAAGGGAGGCGCGCCGGGCGGGAAGGATCCCGGTCCGCTTTCACGCCGAGCCCTCCAGCCCGCTCGAAGGTCGTGCCGAACTCGGAGGCTGGGCGCAGACGTCCCGTTGACGCGCTTCTCTGGTCCGCCTAATATTAGGCACCCCTAAGGTTTGGCCCGGAGGGCCCAGTTCCGAGAGAGGCGGCGTGTACGTGGGAAGGGTGAGGCGGGCGGCCACCGATCGGCGTGCGGTGCGAGGTGCGCGGGCGGCGGTCGCGGTGGCGTTCGGAGCGATCGTCCTCACGGGGTGCGCGACCAGTTCGGGTGGCAGCGGGGGAGCGGGGAGCCTCACCGTCTACAGCGGCCAGCACGTCCAAACGACCCAGCAGCTGGTGGCGGCCTTCGAGAAGGAGACCGGGATCTCGGTCAATTTGCGCTCCGACGACGAGGACGTCCTCGCCGACCAGATCGTCACCGAGGGCTCGCATTCGCCGGCCGACGTGTTCTACGCCGAGAACTCACCACCGTTGCAGTACCTGGATTCGAAGGGATTGCTCGCTCCGGTGGACCCATCGATCCTGTCCGCGACGCCGACGCGCTTCAATTCACCCGATGGAACGTGGGTGGGGGTGTCGGCCCGGGTGAGCGTGATGGTGTACAACACGTCGCTCCTCAAGCCCTCGGAGCTGCCGACTTCGGTGATGCAACTTGCGGACCCCGAGTGGAAGGGTCGCATCGGCATGGCCGGGAGCGAGACCGACTTTCAGCCGATCGTGACCAGCATTGCCCGGACCCACGGAGACCGGGCGGCCCTGAGCTGGCTCGAAGCCGTCAAGGCCAACGCTGGCGGGCACGACTACCCGGACAACGAGACGGTGACGTCCCAGGTGAACCGCGGGCAGGTCGCGCTGGGCGTGATCAACCAGTACTACTGGTATCGCGAGCGGGCCGAGGTCGGACGGGACGCCACGCATTCGGCCATCGCCACGTTCGCTCCGCACGACCCCGGTTACGTCCTGGATGTCTCGGGAGCCGGGATCCTCTCCTCGTCGTCGCACAAGGAGGAGGCCCAGCGGTTCCTGGCCTTCCTGACGTCCAGGCAGGGCCAGGAGATCATCGCCCACAGCGACAGCTTCGAGTACCCGATCGCCTCGGGGGTGACGACGGCACGGCCCGTGATCCCCTTCGACCAACTCGAGCCGAACGACATCTCCATCGCGGAGCTCGGCACGGGCGCAGAGGCGATCAAGCTCCTCCAAGAGGCGCAGCTCTTGTGAACCCGGGCGGTCCGGCGACCACGGCGCCCGTGCCGGCAGCACCCACCCAGGTGGCCGCCCGGCCCCGGCTGCCGCGCCTGGCCACCGGCATCGCCGTGATCATCTCGCTCGCCGTGCTCTCGCCCCTGGCCTTCCTGGTCCTCCAGGCGGTCCAGGTCGGGTGGGCCCAGCTCCGCCAGCTCCTGTTCCGCCATCTGACCGCCATGCTCGTATGGAACACGGTGTCGCTCCTGGTGGTGGTGACCGTTCTGTGCGCGGTGCTGGGAACCTTGGCCGCCTGGTTCGTCGAGCGGACCGATCTCCCGTTCCGGCGGGCCTTCGCCGTGCTCGTGGTGATCCCGCTGGGGATCCCGGACTTCGTGGTCAGCTTCGGCTGGCGGGCCCTCTTCCCCTCGTTGGCCGGGTTCTGGGCCGCCGTGCTCATCATGACGCTCGCCGTCTACCCGCTCGTGTTCCTGCCCGTCGCCGCCAGTCTGCGGGCGGCCGATCCGGCACAGGAGGAGGTCGCACGCAGCCTGGGCATGGGCCGGATCCGGACTTTCTGGACCGTGACGGTCGGCCAGGCCAAGGTGGCCATCCTCGGGGGCGCCATCCTCGTCGGACTGGTGGTGCTGGCGGAATTCGGCGCCTTCGAGATCTTGGGCTACCAGACGCTGACGACGGAGATCTACAACGAGTTCCAGGTCGGGTTCAACCAACCGGCCGCCTGCGCCCTCTCGCTGATCCTCGTGGTCCTCGGAGCGCTGCTGCTGGCCGGCGAAGGCGTGATCCGAGGAGGTGGCCGATCGTCGAGAATCGGCTCCGGGGCTGCTCGTGTGATGCGCCCGGCGTCGCTCGGACGGGCCCGCTGGCCCCTGGCCGGTGCGGGTGTGGCGCTGGTTGGTCTGGCGATCGGAGTGCCCGTCGGGTCCATCATCTACCTGATGGTCCAGGGTGGTCACTCGACGCTCCCGCCGGCCTCGTTGTGGGCGGCGACCGTCAACACCTTCGCCTACGCGGCGGCCGCCGGAGTGGTGGCCACCCTCGGAGCACTCCCCATCGCGTTGCTGTCCGTCCGATACCCCCGTCCGCGGGTGATGGCGTTGGAGCGGACCAACATGTTGGTCCTGGCCGTCCCGGGGCTGGTGATCGCGCTCGGTTTCACCTATGTCTCCGAGCACCTGTTGCAGGGCAGCTTCTACCAGACCAGTCCGATGCTCGTCGTGGTCTACGCCATCATGTTCTTCCCCCTCGCCGTGGTGGCGGTGCGCGCCGCCGTGGCCCGGTCGCCCGTGGGGCTCGAGGAGGTGGGTCGTTCTCTGGGCGTCCCGCGCCGGTCGGTCTTCTGGAGGGTGACGTTGCCCCTGATCGGGCCCGGACTTGGGGCGGCCTTCGCTCTGGTGTTTCTCGAGACGGCGACGGAGCTGACGGCGACGCTCGTCCTGCACCCGACCAACATCGAGACGTTGGCCACCCAGTTCTGGGCATACCAGTCCAACATCTCCTACAGCCAGGCCGCGCCCTACGCCGGTGTCATGGTGCTGATCGCCGCGGTGCCCGGCTACGTGCTGGGGCGCTGGTTCGACCGCCAGCCGGCGAGGATGTCGGTCGCCGGGCCCCCCGTTCCCTTCGTGAGAGCCGTTGCCATCCAAGAGGTGGCGGCGTCGTGACGGCCGTGCGGATCGCCGGGATCTCCAAGTCCTTCGGCGTGCAGCGAGTCCTGCGAGACGTGGACCTCGACGTGCCGCCCGGTTCCTTCACGGCCATCCTCGGAGCGTCGGGCAGTGGCAAGACGACCCTCCTGCGGATCGTGGCCGGGTTCGAACGCCCGGACGCGGGGGAGGTCATGTTGGGCACCGAGCTCGTCGACGACGCACGCCAGCGGTTCGTCCCTCCGGAGCGTCGACGCATCGGCTACGTGCCCCAGGAAGGTGCCTTGTTCCCGCACATGTCGGTGGGGCGCAATGTGAGCTTCGGGCTGCCCCGAGGCCGTGACCGCTTCACCAGGGTGACGGGGCTGCTCGACCTGGTCGGGTTACGGGGCCTCGGGCGGCGGTATCCGCACCAGCTCTCCGGCGGCCAGCAGCAGCGGGTGGCTCTGGCCCGGGCCCTGGCCATCGAACCCGAGGTCGTCCTCCTCGACGAGCCCTTCTCGTCGCTCGACGCCACGCTGAGGGCCTCCATGCGCGCCGATGTCCTCAACGTGCTGCGCCAGGCCGGGACGACGTGCATCCTCGTGACACACGACCAGGACGAAGCTCTCTCCATGGCGGACCAGGTCGCCGTACTCCGGGAGGGGGCCGTGGCCCAGCTGGCCACGCCGTCGCAACTCTACGAGCACCCCGGCGACGAGGAGGTGGCGCAGTTCCTGGGCGAGCCCAACGTCGTCGATGGCCTGGTCGACGGCGCCGTGGCGGCAACGGTTTTCGGGGCGCTCGCGCTCACGGGCTGGACCGGGCCTGAGCGCTGCACCGCTCGGGTCATGGTGCGTCCCGAGCAGTTCGCGCTGGTCGACGCCGGGTCGAGCGGGGTTGAGGGCACGGTGTCCAGCTCGGCCTATTTCGGCCACGACACCGTGGTCCGCGTCCGCCTCGGGGCAGACGAACTCCCCGAGCTCATCGTCCGGGTCATCGGGGGGAGCCCGATCGAACCGGGTTCTAAGGTGGGCCTCCAGGTGCGGGGCGCGGTGGTGGCCTGGCCGATCCTGCCCGGGGTCGAGGGAGCGGGCGGGGAATGACGTCCCCGTAACTACTCCGGTGTGGTCCCGCTGGACTACAGTGGAACCCGGAGTGGCCGCGCCAGTGGCTCGGGCAGGGAGGTGTGATGGCGGACGTATCCGTACCCCGTGTCGGGGGGTTCCACGGGCCGCAGGTGTGCGACCTGGTGGGGATCTCCTACCGTCAACTCGACTACTGGGCCCGGACGGGCCTGCTGCAGCCATCCCTCGCCACCGCCAAGGGAAGCGGCACGCGTCGGGTGTACTCGTATTCCGACGTGCTCGAGCTGAAGGTGATCAAGCAGCTCCTCGACGCCGGTGTCTCACTGCAGTCCGCTCGAAGAGCGGTGGAGTGCCTCCGGCGCGACCTCGGCGAGGACCTGGCTTCGGCCAACCTCGTCCTGACCGGTTCTTCGTCGGTCCTGGCCCGCTCCAACGGTGAGGTGGTCGACCTGCTCGCCGGGGGCCAGGGCGTGTTCAACATCGTGCCTTTGGCGGGCGTGGTCGAACAGCTCGATGCCGACATTGTCAGCCTCGAGCGGGATCCGGTCACGGCTCGTCACGGTCGCCGCCCCGTCGCGCGTGCGAACGCGGTGGCTGCAGGGGAGTGAGCACGCCGGACCCGACGCCCGGTGGGCGCACCCGCCATCCCGCGAGCGCTCCCGCCGGCCTGGTCCGATTCGCCCATCCCTCCGAACGGCTCTTCGCCAAGCTCCTCGACCTCTCCGGTGAGCGCTGGGAGTACGAACCGGTGGAATTCCCGCTCGAATGGAACGCCCATGGCATGCCCATCTCGGGGTTCCGTCCGGATTTCTTCCTCCCCGCCCATGGCGTCTTCGTCGAGTTGACCACGGCGGACCAGCGCCTCGTGACGCGGAAGAACCGCAAGGTGCGTCGGATGCGGGCGCTCTACCCCGAGGTACCCATCCACGTCGTGTACCAGCGGGACTTCCATTCGCTGTTGGCCTCGCACGGGCTGCTGCCCCCGGTCGCGGGAGCCGCCTAATCTGACGCGGTGACCAGCTCGGCCGGGGGGCGATCAGCAGCACGCGTCTCGCCTCTCCACGCCGCCCATGTCGAGTTGGGGGCCAAGATGGTCCCCTTCGGCGGTTGGGAGATGCCGCTGGCCTACCAGGACGGGACCGTGGCCGAGCACCGGGCCTGCCGCGGCGCTGCGGTGGCCTTCGACGTGAGCCACCTCGGCACGGTCCGGCTCGAGGGTCCCGACGCCCACGAGCACCTGCAGCGGTCGTTCAGCAACGACCTCGGCAAGATCCACCCGGGGCGAGCCCAATACACCCACCTGCTGGCCGAGGACGGGTCCGTCGTTGACGACATCATCGTGTGGTGGGTCGACGAAGAGCGCTTCGACGTGATGCCCAACGCCTCGAACACCGCAGGCGTACGCGCCGCCATCGGGGGAGATGACGTCACCGAGGAGCGCGCGGTCGTCGCGGTGCAGGGCCCCGAGGCCAGAGAGCGACTGTCCCGGGTGGCGCCGGCGGCGGCCGCCGTGCCCCGCTTCGGGGTTGTGCGCTTCGAGTGGTCCGGTGTCACCTGCCTTGCCGCGGGCACCGGGTACACCGGAGAGGACGGCGTCGAGTGTGCCGTCCTCTCCGAGGTGGCGACCACGTTCTGGGAGGCCGTGCTGGCCCAGGGCGTGGCCCCGGCGGGCCTGGGTGCCCGCGACACCCTCCGACTCGAGGCGGGACTTCCCCTGCACGGCCACGAGCTCGGCCCCGGCATCACACCGCTCCAGGCCGGACTGGGCTGGGTCGTCGGGTGGGACAAGGGGGCGTTCCCCGGACGCGCCGCGTTGGAAGAGGAACGCGCCGCCGGACCCGTTCGCCGCCTCCGTGGGTTCGTCGCCGGCGGCCGCCAGCCGTTGCGGGAGGGTGCCGAGATCCACGACGACGGACAACGCGTGGGGATTCTCACGAGTGGCAACTTCTCTCCCATGCGCGAGCGGGGGATCGGGCTCGGATTCGTCGACGCGGACGCGCGGCTGCTCGACGGGGACGGCGTGTCGATCGTCCAGCGGGGACGCGACGTGACGGCCCGGCTCGTCAGGCCTCCGCTGTGGCCGGTCCGCGAGGACGAGGAGGAGGAGGAGGTCGCAGCCTCCGAGAGGTGAATCCTCCCGTATAGTGGCGGCGACAACTGAATAGGCCGTTCGAACCGGAGCGCCAGAGTCCCCGTGCACACGAGGGGACGCCGGAGGAGCAACTCTCCCCAGAAACTCTCAGGCCGACATACCGTTCCGGCGAGGCAACTCTGGAAAGCAGGCGCGTGGTGCCTGCACCGAAGGTGGAAGTCGTCCATGGCGGCGGCGAGACTCTCAGGTCCGACGACAGAGTGGGGAGGATGTCCGACTCGGCTTCGCGCCAGCGCGAACCAAAGGAGGAGACCTCTGTGAGCCACTCGACCCGCCGCACCGGACCAGACGAGCCGGCGACCTTCGACGAGTTCCTCTACCGCCACGTCGGGCCGTCCCCCGAGGCGCAAGCGCGCATGCTCAAGGTGCTGGGGTACGAGACACTCGACGAGCTGCTCGAGGACGCCGTTCCCAGGGCAGTCCGGAGCCTCGATGCGCTGGACCTCCCACCCGCGATGACCGAGCACGAGGTCCTCGGTCATCTTCGCCGGCTGGCTGCGTCCAACGTCACCGCCGAGCCGATGATCGGGCTTGGATACTCCGGGACCGTCACGCCCGCCGTGATCCGTCGCAACGTGCTGGAGAGCCCGGCGTGGTACACGGCGTACACCCCGTACCAGCCTGAGATCAGCCAGGGCCGGCTCGAGGCACTGCTCAACTTCCAGACCATGGTCAGCGACCTCACCGGCCTGCCCGTGGCCAACGCGTCGCTGCTCGACGAGAGCACGGCGGTGGCCGAGGCGGTGACCCTCATGCGCCGCCGGGTCGAGGGCGCGGGAGGCCGGGTGGTGGTGGATGCGGACTGCTTGCCCCAGACACTGGCCGTGCTCCACACGAGGCTGGAGCCGCTCGGGATCGACGTCGACGTCCGCGACCTGCGGGGCGGACTGCCCGACGGTGAGTTCTTCGGCGTGGTGCAGCAGTATCCGGGCTGTTCGGGCGCCATCGGAGATTTCGCCGCGCTCAGTGACGCGGCGCACCGGCGCGGCGCGCTGGTCACCGTCGCGACCGACCTGCTGGCCCTCACGCTGCTGCGGCCGCCGGGGGAGTGGGGAGCCGACGTCGCAGTGGGGTCGTCCCAACGCTTCGGAGTGCCCCTGTGGTTCGGGGGACCGCATGCCGCGTTCATGGCCGTGCGGACAGGCCTCGAGCGCGACCTGCCAGGCCGGCTGGTCGGACTGTCGGTGGACGCCGAGGGTCGCCCGGCCTACCGGCTCGCCCTGCAGACGCGCGAGCAGCACATCCGGCGCGAGAAGGCGACCTCGAACATCTGCACAGCGCAGGTCCTGCTGGCCGTGGTCGCCGCGATGTACGCCGTGTACCACGGGCCCGACGGTCTCCGGGGCATCGCCCAGCGGGTGCATCGCTGTGCGGCTGACCTTGCGGCGGCGCTCGAGGACGGTGGCCTCGTCCTCGTCCACCGGCAGTTCTTCGACACCCTGGTGGTCCGTGTTCCCGGCCGTGCCGCCGCGGTCGTTGCCCATGCTGCGGACCATGGGGTGCTTCTCCGTCTGGTGGACGACGACCACGTCGGAGTGTCCTGCGGCGAGACGACGACATCGGACCACGTGGCGGTGGTGCTGGCGGCGTTCGGTCTCCCCTCTGGCGAGCACGACCCGGGGTCGCGGGTGGTCGCCCCTGACGGGGGAGGGGAGGCCGCCGCGCTGCCCGAACGGTTGCTGCGCCGAGGGCCGATCCTCAGCCATCCCGTCTTCAGCGCGCACCACTCGGAGACCGCGATGCTGCGCTACCTGCGCACGCTGTCCGACCGGGACTTCGCCCTGGACCGGGGCATGATCCCGCTGGGCTCGTGCACGATGAAGCTCAACGCCACGACCGAGATGGAGCCGGTGAGCCTCCCCGGATTCGCCGACATCCATCCCTTCGCCCCGGCGGCCACGGTCCCGGGGTATCTGACGCTGATTGACGAGCTGGAGGACTGGCTGGCCCGGGTCACCGGGTATGCCAAGGTGTCGGTCCAGCCCAACGCGGGCAGCCAGGGCGAGCTGGCCGGCCTCCTCGCCATCCGGGCCTACCACCGGTCTCGCGGCGAGGACGGACGCACCGTGTGCCTGATCCCGGCCAGTGCACACGGCACCAATGCGGCATCGGCGGTCATGGCCGGCATCCGCGTCGTGGTGGTCGCGGCGCGCCCGGACGGCACGGTCGACCTCGACGACCTCGAGCGCAAGTGCGAGGAGCACTCCGACAAGTTGGCAGCGATGATGCTCACCTATCCGTCGACGCATGGCGTGTACGAAGAGGGCATCGGCGACATGTGCGCCGTGGTCCACCGCTGGGGTGGCCAGGTCTACATCGACGGTGCCAACTTGAACGCACTGCTGGGCCTTGCCCGACCGGGGGAGTTCGGCGGCGACGTGTCGCACCTCAACTTGCACAAGACCTTCTGCATCCCCCACGGCGGTGGCGGTCCGGGCGTCGGGCCGGTCGCCGTGGGGGACCACCTCGTCCCCTTCCTCCCCTCCCATCCGATGGGTCCCCGAAGCGAGCAGCAGCAGGGCATAGGACCGGTGAGCGCGGCGCCCTACGGGAGCGCGGGGATACTGCCCATCAGTTGGGCGTACATCCGCCTCTTGTCTGGCGCGGGGCTGGCCCAGGCCACCAAGACGGCCGTGCTGTCGGCCAACTACGTGGCCCACCGCCTGTCGGAGTCGTACCCGATCCTCTACACCGGGGCACACGGTCTCGTGGCGCACGAATGCATCCTCGATCTGCGCCCTCTGACCAAAGCCACGGGGGTCACCGTCGACGACGTGGCGAAGCGGCTGGTGGACTACGGCTTCCACGCACCCACCGTGAGCTTCCCGGTGGCCGGGACTCTCATGGTGGAGCCGACCGAGAGCGAAGACCTGGCCGAACTCGACCGCTTCTGCGACGCCATGACGGCGATCCGCGTGGAGATCGACGAGGTTGCCGAGGGACGTTGGACCCTCGAGCAGAGCCCGCTCCGCGGGGCGCCGCACACGGCAGCGGCCCTCGTCTCGACCTGGGATCGTCCCTACGACCGCCGCACTGCGGTGTTCCCGGCGGGGGAGCCGGCGCGGAAGTACTGGTCGCCCGTGGCGCGTATCGACCAGGCGTACGGCGACCGGAACCTGGTCTGCAGCTGTCCGCCGATCGAGGATCTCGCCGACTGATGCGCCTCAGGCGACGGCCATGATCCCGATGCCCGCCCCGGCGGCCACGAGGCAACCGACGAGGCACCCCATCGTCGAGAGGATGGCGACGGTGCGCTGTCCGGTGTGGACCAGGTGCAGTGCCTCCCAACTCGCCGTCGACCACGTGGTGTAGCCGCCGCAGAGCCCCGTTCCGAGCACGGCCAGGACGTGGGGGCCGAGCCCGTGGTACAGGGCGAGCCCGGTGAGGATCCCGAGCACGAACGAGCCCGAGACGTTGACCACCAGCGTCCCCACCGGGAGCGGATCTCCGCGACGCAGCCCCACATGGTGGATGACCAGCGCGCGCAGCACGGCACCGGCACCTCCGGCGATCGCTACCCCGAGTGCGAGCCAGAAGCCCGGTACCGCGCTCACCGCTTCGCCAACGCCCGGCCGAAGGAGTGTCCGGCGACGACGAGAAGGATCCCGCCCACCAGGGTGGCGCCCAGATACACGAAAGCCCACAACACCCTGTCGTGGGTCCCGAGAAGCACAGCCTCCACGGCGAGCGCCGAGTAGGTGGTCCACCCACCCAGGAACCCGACCACGACCAGTGGTCGCACGATGCGCGCCCGGACCGCCATGGTCTCGGTGCACACGATGACGGCCCCGATGGCGAACGAGCCGCTCAGGTTGACGCTCAGGGTGACCCAGGGGAACCCCGCCGTCCCGGGCGGGTGGGCCGACTCCAGGAGATACCGACACAGGGTCCCCGAGCGCGCCGCCGACGAAGATGGCGACCAGGGTCCCGAACGACAGTCCCATGAGGGGCAGTGCCGGCGCATCGAGCAGGTCCTCGGCTCCGCCGACCGGGCCGGTGGTGTCGACGTCCGCCTGCGGGTACCCCTGGTCGTCCATGGCCGGGCCCTCCTGTGCCGTGCCTCCCAGGAGCCATCAGCCATGTCGTGGCGGCGGTTCGGGGCGTCGCCCCCCGGCGGGACCCATCGCCGGACGGAATCGATCTGGGTGACGATGATAGCGATCGCCGGTGCCCGCTGGGGGAGGTGCCCGCTTCCGCACAGGGGAAGACCGGTCGAGAGCGTCCCCGGAGCCGTTTCTGTAGAACTTGACATAATGAACATTATCGGCGGTTACGCCAGAAAACGACCTGCTCAGAAGCAACAACCATTTTCGGAAGAGAAAGCGTTACACTGGACATGTTCGAACTCTTTTTTCCTTTAGGTTTGGGTTCGGATCGGCTTAGTCAGGACTCCTACATGCCTGACTAAGCCACTAAACGGCGACCCTCAAGAAGCCGATACGTGTTCAGGATCAACAACCGCAGCCAGATGACGAGGTCCGGCTCCGGTGCGGCCGACCGCTTCGCTGGGCCGATCCGCCCCCGGTGCCGACCGGCGCACTGAGAGCGACTCGAAGCCCTGCCCGTCACCCCACTCCATTGACCCGGCGACGATTTCGTTCGTGTTGTACGCAGCCATCACGGCCGCGGCACGCTTCACATACATTCGTGAAAGACGCTCACGCTGGGACAGCCGTTGATAGGTCTCAGCAGCCCACAACGTGTACTGATGTCCACTGCGGAGGCGCACACAAGACCAGATGCCGAAGGTCAAGCGAATCAGACGGTTCGACACGAAGGCCACCGACTGAGAAGCCCAAAACATCGTGATCTTCTGCTTGCGGAGCTGAGACGCCCAAGCCATGACATCACCGGGAGCCCGCCAAGCCTCCCGAGGCCACCACAAGTGGACCTCATCCATCAGGACCATGGGCCACGTCTCACGACGATCAGGGTCGCCCTGAGGAACCTCGAGCAGATCAGCCCAACAGGTATAGCGATGGGCGCCCTGCAAATCGAAATTCGCCCATACCGGCCGACCCGACGCAAGCGCCTGCACACCGCACCAGGCCAGCATGTACGACTTCCCGGCACCCATCCGGCCCTCGACCCCGTAGAGGCCGGGAGAGGCCCAGTCAGAGCGATTCTGCTTGCGGTGCAAGACCGTGGCCAGCAGCAAAAGGAGCAAAACCAACCCGAGCACGCCCGCACCACCCAAAAGAATCAGCTTCCACGGCAGATGCACACCAGCTGAAGCCTTATGGTGACCAAACGCCGGGACGTGCGCCGACAAACGCAGTGCCTTCACAGATGAGCCATCCGCACCAAAAGGAAACCTTCAGCCAGGAACACAGCAACAGCAACTCTCAGACGCAACGAGCCCCAATGAATCATCAGCCGAGCACCCGAGCGAGCTGCCGAGGCAGAAGCCGCACCCGCAAATCCGATCCAACCGGCGCCACATAACAAGCGGTATAGGCCAGGAGCTCCCCCGCCACCACGTCGAGCACAAAGTGATTTCCAGTGCAAACAACCACCACAGCCGTCAACACCAGATTGACCACCCCGGCAACCCGCCACCAGCCCCCCACGTACCACAGGACGACAGCGACCCACCCAGCCCAAGCCGTGTGCAGCGACGGCATCGCTCCCATGAGATCACCAACACCGGCCAAGGACCCGAGTCCCGCACTATGGATGCCGAACGAAGCAGGAAGAACCCACGGAGGCGCAACGGGAACCAGCCAATAGACCAGGAAGCCACCACCCGCGATCAACGCAAGAGCGTTGCGACGCAGCCGCCAAAACTCATCAGACGGTGACATCACGCACCAACAAAGCACCCCGACCACAACGAAGACCTGAGCCCAGTCGTAATAGAGCGTGGCCCCAGGCAAGGGCAGACGAGACAGCCGACCCTCCCAGGCAACGTGGAGGATCCGCTCAAGACGATCGACACCAAGAGCGTTGCGGTACGCGACGAGAACCACCGACGGGCGTTGAGTCCAGTGAACCAGAGCCACGTACACGGCGTAGAACACGGCCACCGGAGCCAAACGCCACACGACCTTGCGCACCTCAGAAGCACGACCTCGAAACAGCAAATAAGCCACGCACGGGGCACAAAACACGAACCAACCAAAGACCCCTTGCCCAAAGTCAGCGCCGAGAGAAACCAGACCGCTCACGCCGCCCCCGATCCCGCTGGTGAACCCAACGGCGGTACCAAAGGCGCCCAACGAAGCGAAGAACACAGACCCCCACCAGCACAACCACCAGCAAGACAGACAGAGACACCGGGGCATGACGAACGACACGCCACACAGCGGACCGAGAGAAGTACCTGATCAGTTCGTGCCCGTTCGGTAGCAACGTCAGCAGATTCCACACCAGCACCCTTTCTCGAACGACAACGGAACAGCAGAACCCAACACAGCCTCACCCGGTCCAGGACGAGGACAACCAGGCGCTACGACTCCACGGCCCACCACGACCCCCAGCGCCAACAGAAGGACCACAGAACCGAGAACAAACGCACGCCACATCACCCCCCGTCACCCGTCCCGAAACCCGGCAATTGTCGGGACGTGCGACCAGACCCACTGAAAGATCAGATAACCCGCCACGACCACCCACAACGTCAGGACCGTGGCCAAAATGGTCAAGACAAGATCGACCGGCAGGAACGGCGCAACGACGTGTAAATAGCCACCAATCGTGGTAGCCACGCCAGACGGAAATGCAGAACCCGACGAGAGCCACGACGGCATCGACCACGACGGCAAAATCGAAAAGATCCACGACAACGCACCGGTGATGCCCTCGATGATCCACGTAATGATCACGCCGTGTTCCCCGTCACCGCCCGACGCAACAGGTGAAACAGCGCAAGACCCATCATCAAAACGAACCCAGCACCCACCACCGCCTTGATCGGAGACCAGTCCGCAACACCCCCGGCCGTCGACACCAACGAGCAGACGTTGAACGATTGTGCGCCCGCAGACACAGTCGGCCCGCCAACAGAACACCCCCCGTCTGCTCTGCTGTTTGGACCTCCCCTACGGCCGTCGACGGCCAACTCGTCGTCCAGGACGTCAGCGTGCCGAACCACTGACCCAACGTCGCCGACGAAGCACCAGATGACGACACGGAGAACAGTTTCACGAACCCAGCCAACGACGCCGACGAAGGCACGAAGAGCCATTCCATGATGCAAAGGCCATCATGAAGACCGCCAGTCACCCACGACACCGGGTTAGTCAAAGACCAACCAGCCGCCGAGAAACACTGATCAAGATTGAACGACGCACCCGGGCAGTTGCTCCCCGGCGTAGCACCCGCAAACGTCGTCGTCGACCCCGCACCAGCGTTGTAACAAATCTGCACCGTGTTCGGTGGGACCTGTTGCAAGGCCGTATCAGTCGTAGATACCACCAATAGGCCACTCCCCCACTCACGCACCAGAACTGGGGATCCCAAGCGCCCGTCGTGGACGGCGACCAGGAGACCGTGACGCCGTCGTAGGCCTGAGCGATGGATGCATCAGTCGGCACGTCCACCTCAGTGCCCCGAAGTGTCAGACACACCGATCTTGACCGTCGCTGAACCCAGGTCACCGGGATCCACCACAATCTGGTCAGCGCCCCCGGTGTAGTGGAACGTCGCCGAGTAGCCCTGCCCGCTCGAATAGGTCAAACCCTCTTTCTGTAGACCAGTGACCGAGATGAGACCGCACGGCGAATACACACCGCCGTCAGCAGCTCCACCCGTGTAGTAGTGCTCGGGACCTGAACCCGATCACCAACAGGAGGCCCCGATTGACACGTAAACGAATCCAGCTTCAACGGAACACTCGAGTGGCCTGAACCGGCTTCGTAGTACAGCAACGGCGAATCCGAATCGGATGACGTGGTCGAGGCGCTGTTGAACTCAAAGTCATTACCCGGCGTCACCATATCGCCAGAGCAGTTCGACGCCGTCCCGACCGGGGCGGCAGGGACCAACACCGGATGCCCAAGCAGAGAACCGCACCCATTCCAGAAGGGTCGACGTTGTAAGCAAACTCGCTCACGATCGAGACGGGAACGTAGCTGGTCCCGTTCGACACGACCGACGCCGAGCCCTCAGTCAAATCAATAGTCTTGCCGACGTCCTGCCACGCACCGAAGTTGCATCCGGTCGGACTCCATCCCCGAGCACGCACCACCCGGCAGCCCCGTTGGAAAACTCGCAGTATTGAACTCGGAGTTATTGCACAGATACCCGTTTCCATCGGCGGGCGTCCAAAGATCCGGACCAACGCCGCCCACAGGTGCAGCGCACGACACCGAGCCGTAGCACGGCGGGTCAGCCCCACCGACGCAAGATCCCAGACGGGGAAGAAAACGTCGAAGGACTCCGCCCCGACCCGTTCGACTTCGTCTGGCTGGCGCTGGGCAACGGCGGATCCACAATGTCAATGGCCGACAACGAGACAGAAGGAACCTCGGCCTGGCAAGCGATCTCCACGTAGTAGCCCGCCGTATAGGTGTGCCCAATTCCAGCCTGGAAATAAACCTCATTGCACTCGCCGTAGGGCTCACAGCTGTGGATCCAGCGTGGCCCTTTTTCTCGCATTCGTCACCGCCGCACCCGCAGGCACGGACAGCAACACCACGCCACACAGACACAGCACCACCGTCCCCACTGCGCCAAGAGCCCGCTTCACGACGCCTCCGGACAGCCATGGCGTCGGTACGACAAAAGCATGCCGAGCGCAGCGAACGGGATCGCACAAGCAATCAGAGCCGTCTCACCCAACCACAGCAGACGAACCCTCATACCCCGTGCACCGAACGAAACCCCCACCGCCACAGCAAGAACACCCCGAGACACAAGAGCAGAAGCGAGACGACCAAAGACGCACCAAGAACCACGTACGACACAAGCGACGTCGACTCAGAAGCAAAGGCAGAGGTCACAACAGCCGACGAACCGCCACCCCCGCCCGACAAGTCCGCACCCGTCGCAGCGTCAACGAACCCACCCGACAACGAGACGCCCATACCGGACGCTGACGACGGCAACACTGGAGTACCCACCCCCAACTCGAAGGACGCCACATCCGGAAACCACAGCACCCCAGCGAAACCCAACTCACCCGACACCAAACTCCGCCCCGATCCCACAGCCGACCCAGCATCAAATGACGACACCAACGCCGTATACGGACCCGAGGACCCGTAAGAAAAAGAACTCGAACCCGCAGCCACACCCCAGTACCCACCATCAACCACATCGGGCACCGCAAACTCGAATGACGTATCCGACGCAGGAACACCCGAGCACACCACGTCCCCCCCGGTCACACCACCAACCAAACTCACCGACAACGGATCACCAGGCGTCCCGTCATCCTCCCAACCCAACTGCTCTGCACCGCTCACCAGCGTCGAGCTCCCCGTCACCGTCACCGAGCACGACGGCGCACCAGGACCCGACGCACCGGCCCCCACCGCACCCAACGCCACACACAGGACAGCCACCGCAGCACCCAACACTGCCGACGCAAGAAGCAACCGGACAACCTCACAACCCTCCCTTCACACAGCCTCAGAGATGGTCAGGGGCGGATACGGGGGACCCCTGACCACCGCTTAGGCGGCGTGCACGGCACGCTTCGACCACTTGATAAGCAGCCGAATGCCAAGGCCGATCCCCATCAGGAGCACGACCAGTGCAGCGCCGAGGCCGATATCGGTGACCAACGTGGTCGACTCGGACGAGAACGCCGACGACACAACGTCAGCCCCGGCAGCGACGGCGCCGTGACAATCGCCACAACCGTGGCAATCGCCGCCAGCGCCTGAACCTCACGCCGAAGCGGGAATTCCTTCATGTCTATTTCACCTCCTCCAGCCAGGCACCCGTCGCCCTGACCCGCTCAATGCCAAAGCCGTGTAAGGAAGCCAAGAACGCTTCCCAACACGAACCCCAGCCCGATCATGAAGAAACCTTGTGCAGCAACCCCGATCGGAAAGCCTGACGACGTCATCAGCCGAACGGATAATCTTCGACGTCATACGCCTCGCCGAAATGAAGCTCACCGTCGTCACCGGCGAACACCTCGAACTCCATCTCATCGAGCCACTCCGCCACGTCGTCAGAGTCGCCCCCTTCGAACGGATCGTCAGGGTCTTCACTCGGGTCGAGGCCGAACACCTAATGCTCCCTCGTCGCCATCAGCAGCGTACCCGACCAGCATCGAGAGCCCCAGCAGGAGACCCAGCCATTTTTTTTTTTTTTTTTTTTTTTTTTTTTTTTTTTTTTTTTTTTTTTTTTTTTTTTTTTTTTTTTTTTTTTTTTTTTTTTTTTTTTTTTTTTTTTTTTTTTTTTTTTTTTTTTTTTTTTTTTTTTTTTTTTTTTTTTTTTTTTTTTTTTTTTTTTTTTTTTTTTTTTTTTTTTTTTTTTTTTTTTTTTTTTTTTTTTTTTTTTTTTTTTTTTTTTTTTTTTTTTTTTTTTTTTTTTTTTTTTTTTTTTTTTTTTTTTTTTTTTTTTTTTTTTTTTTTTTTTTTTTTTTTTTTTTTTTTTTTTTTTTTTTTTTTTTTTTTTTTTTTTTTTTTTTTTTTTTTTTTTTTTTTTTTTTTTTTTTTTTTTTTTTTTTTTTTTTTTTTTTTTTTTTTTTTTTTTTTTTTTTTTTTTTTTTTTTTTTTTTTTTTTTTTTTTTTTTTTTTTTTTTTTTTTTTTTTTTTTTTTTTTTTTTTTTTTTTTTTTTTTTTTTTTTTTTTTTTTTTTTTTTTTTTTTTTTTTTTTTTTTTTTTTTTTTTTTTTTTTTTTTTTTTTTTTTTTTTTTTTTTTTTTTTTTTTTTTTTTTTTTTTTTTTTTTTTTTTTTTTTTTTTTTTTTTTTTTTTTTTTTTTTTTTTTTTTTTTTTTTTTTTTTTTTTTTTTTTTTTTTTTTTTTTTTTTTTTTTTTTTTTTTTTTTTTTTTTTTTTTTTTTTTTTTTTTTTTTTTTTTTTTTTTTTTTTTTTTTTTTTTTTTTTTTTTTTTTTTTTTTTTTTTTTTTTTTTTTTTTTTTTTTTTTTTTTTTTTTTTTTTTTTTTTTTTTTTTTTTTTTTTTTTTTTTTTTTTTTTTTTTTTTTTTTTTTTTTTTTTTTTTTTTTTTTTTTTTTTTTTTTTTTTTTTTTTTTTTTTTTTTTTTTTTTTTTTTTTTTTTTTTTTTTTTTTTTTTTTTTTTTTTTTTTTTTTTTTTTTTTTTTTTTTTTTTTTTTTTTTTTTTTTTTTTTTTTTTTTTTTTTTTTTTTTTTTTTTTTTTTTTTTTTTTTTTTTTTTTTTTTTTTTTTTTTTTTTTTTTTTTTTTTTTTTTTTTTTTTTTTTTTTTTTTTTTTTTTTTTTTTTTTTTTTTTTTTAAAAAAAAAAAAAAAAAAAAAAAAAAAAAAAAAAAAAAAAAAAAAAAAAAAAAAAAAAAAAAAAAAAAAAAAAAAAAAAAAAAATATTTTTTTTATGTGAGTGCGTCAGTGTTTTTTTTTTTTTTTTTTTTTTTTTTTTTTTTTTTTTTTTTTTTTTTTTTTTTTTTTTTTTTTTTTTTTTTTTTTTTTTTTTTTTTTTTTTTTTTTTTTTTTTTTTTTTTTTTTTTTTTTTTTTTTTTTTTTTTTTTTTTTTTTTTTTTTTTTTTTTTTTTTTTTTTTTTTTTTTTTTTTTTTTTTTTTTTTTTTTTTTTTTTTTTTTTTTTTTTTTTTTTTTTTTTTTTTTTTTTTTTTTTTTTTTTTTTTTTTTTTTTTTTTTTTTTTTTTTTTTTTTTTTTTTTTTTTTTTTTTTTTTTTTTTTTTTTTTTTTTTTTTTTTTTTTTTTTTTTTTTTTTTTTTTTTTTTTTTTTTTTTTTTTTTTTTTTTTTTTTTTTAAAAAAAAAAAAAAAAAAAAAAAAAAAAAAAAAAAAAAAAAAAAAAAAAAAAAAAAAAAAAAAAAAAAAAAAAAAAAAAAAAAAAAAAAAAAAAAAAAAAAAAAAAAAAAAAAAAAAAAAAAAAAAAAAAAAAAAAAAAAAAAAAAAAAAAAAAAAAAAAAAAAAAAAAAAAAAAAAAAAAAAAAAAAAAAAAAAAAAAAAAAAAAAAAAAAAAAAAAAAAAAAAAAAAAAAAAAAAAAAAACTAGGCCTTCCTTTAATGGGAGAGCCGAATCATAACATGCTTTTTTTTTTTTTTTTTTTTTTTTTTTTTTTTTTTTTTTTTTTTTTTTTTTTTTTTTTTTTTTTTTTTTTTTTTTTTTTTTTTTTTTTTTTTTTTTTTTTTTTTTTTTTTTTTTTTTTTTTTTTTTTTTTTTTTTTTTTTTTTTTTTTTTTTTTTTTTTTTTTTTTTTTTTTTTTTTTTTTTTTTTTTTTTTTTTTTTTTTTTTTTTTTTTTTTTTTTTTTTTTTTTTTTTTTTTTTTTTTTTTTTTTTTTTTTTTTTTTTTTTTTTTTTTTTTTTTTTTTTTTTTTTTTTTTTTTTTTTTTTTTTTTTTTTTTTTTTTTTTTTTTTTTTTTTTTTTTTTTTTTTTTTTTTTTTTTTTTTTTTTTTTTTTTTTTTTTTTTTTTTTTTTTTTTTTTTTTTTTTTTTTTTTTTTTTTTTTTTTTTTTTTTTTTTTTTTTTTTTTTTTTTTTTTTTTTTTTTTTTTTTTTTTTTTTTTTTTTTTTTTTTTTTTTTTTTTTTTTTTTTTTTTTTTTTTTTTTTTTTTTTTTTTTTTTTTTTTTTTTTTTTTTTTTTTTTTTTTTTTTTTTTTTTTTTTTTTTTTTTTTTTTTTTTTTTTTTTTTTTTTTTTTTTTTTTTTTTTTTTTTTTTTTTTTTTTTTTTTTTTTTTTTTTTTTTTTTTTTTTTTTTTTTTTTTTTTTTTTTTTTTTTTTTTTTTTTTTTTTTTTTTTTTTTTTTTTTTTTTTTTTTTTTTTTTTTTTTTTTTTTTTTTTTTTTTTTTTTTTTTTTTTTTTTTTTTTTTTTTTTTTTTTTTTTTTTTTTTTTTTTTTTTTTTTTTTTTTTTTTTTTTTTTTTTTTTTTTTTTTTTTTTTTTTTTTTTTTTTTTTTTTTTTTTTTTTTTTTTTTTTTTTTTTTTTTTTTTTTTTTTTTTTTTTTTTTTTTTTTTTTTTTTTTTTTTTTTTTTTTTTTTTTTTTTTTTTTTTTTTTTTTTTTTTTTTTTTTTTTTTTTTTTTTTTTTTTTTTTTTTTTTTTTTTTTTTTTTTTTTTTTTTTTTTTTTTTTTTTTTTTTTTTTTTTTTTTTTTTTTTTTTTTTTTTTTTTTTTTTTTTTTTTTTTTTTTTTTTTTTTTTTTTTTTTTTTTTTTTTTTTTTTTTTTTTTTACGGGGGAGGAAGCTCGGAACGCACGCCTGCCTCCTTATGGTCTTCTTCGCGTGGGTGGCTGATCCTTCAGCTGGGTCACAGGCGATCCTCGGCTGGCTGTGGAAATTCAATGGTTGGACTGGGTTTATGTCGATTCCTGGTCCTGCCGCGGCATCCGAGATCCCGTCGAGGTGACCCAGGAGGTCCCCTTGGGCGGCGACGACGGATTCGGTCCGAGCGATCTCGTGGGCGCTTCGCCACCGGCAAGGGGTTCGTTGTGGCGGCGGCGAAGGGGCTTGGTCATCGGCGTGGTGGTCGTCGTGCTTGCCACGGCGGGCGGACTCGCGTACTGGTTGAGCTCGGGGTCGTCCCCGGCCACCGGGCTCGTCGTCACCACCGTCGACGGTTCAGGTGACGACCGGGACCATCCAGCAGACGGTGGCCAGCACGGGACGCTCGAGCCGGCCACCCAGGCCGATCTGAATTTCGCCGTCTCCGGAACCGTCACCGCGGTGGAGGTCAAGGCTGGGCAGACCGTCACGGCGGGTCAGGTGGTGGCCACGGTCGGCACCACGGCGCTGCTCCGAGGAGGTCACTGCTGCGCAGGCGCAGCTGAGCGCCGCCCAGGCCCGCCTGGCAGTGACGAGGCGTCGAGTGCGTCCGCCCGGTCAGATCGACTCGGACGAGGCATCGGTCACCTCGGCCGAGTCCTCGCTGACCACGGCGCAGACCAATCTGAGTGACGCGTCCCTGAGGTCGACCATCTCGGGCACGGTTGCCTCGGTGACCTGACCGTCGGTCAGCAGGTCACCGGTTCGGGTCGGTGGGACCGGCAATCGGGTGGATCGGACGGCGAGCCCGGTGCCTCCGGCGCCACGGGGGGCTCGAGTGCGACGGCTACCGGTTCGACCGCCGGCTCGGGGTCGAGCGGGCAGGTCGTCGTGATCGGCACCGACTCGTACATCGTGAACACGACGGTCGACGACACCGAGATCGGCGAGATCGCGGACGGCGACCAGGCCACGTCGTGCCCACCGGGACGACGACCACGGACTATGGGACCGTGGCCTCCGTCAGCCTGATCGGCAGCGAATCTCCAACGTGACCACGTTTCCCGTCGTCATCGACGTGACCGGCACGCCCCTCGGTCTCTACGCGGGCTCGACCGCGGGAGTGAGCATCATCGTGAAGCAGCTCAACAACGTCACCGAGGTGCCCACGGCGGCGATCTCCTACAACACGAGCGGACAGGCCACCGTCACCAAGGTGCGTCAACGGTGCCCACGTGGTCAAGCCGTCACCGTGGGGGCGGCCGCCAACGGCGAGACCCAGATCACCAGCGGCGTGACGGCCGGTGACAAAGTGCTCGAGCGGGTGATCTCCTTCAAGGGCCTCCGGCGGCGCGGTGGCGGCGGTCTCTTCGGGGGCGGAGGGTCCGGCCGCTTCGGTGGCGGTGGCTTCCGGTCGGCGGCGGGTTGCGGGCGGAGGCTTCGGTGGGGTCGGTGGGAGTTCGGCGGTGGCGGCGGATGAGCCACGGCGACCGCCGCCTCCCCGCCGGGCCGGGTCCTCCTGGGGCCCGGGGGAGGCGGTGATCGAGCTCGACGAGGTGGCGAAGGTCTACCGCACCGGGTCCATCGCGGTCGCCGCCCTTCGTGGTGTCACGCTGACGATCCATCAGGGTGAGTACGTCGCCATCATCGGGCCCTCGGGATCGGGCAAGTCGACGCTGATGCACATCCTCGGGTGTCTCGACACCCCGACCAGCGGGCTCGTACCACCTGGCCGGTGAGAACGTCAGCGCCATGAGCGAGGCTGCTCTGGCCGAGGTGCGGAACCGCCGCATCGGATTCGTCTTCCAGCAGTTCAACCTGTTGCCCTCCATGTCGGCGTGGCAGAACGTGGAGCTGCCCCTGGTCTACGCCGGCGTCATCGGGCCGAACGCAAGGAGCGGGCGATGGAGGCGCTGACCGCGGTCGGTCTGGCCGGCCGGGTGCAGCACCGCCCCGGTGAGCTCTCCGGTGGCCAGCAGCAACGGGTGGCCGTGGCCCGGGCGCTCGTGACCGAGCCCGACCTGATTCTGGCCGACGAGCCGACGGGCAACCTCGACTCCGTCTCGGCTGCCGACGTCCTGCGCCTGATGGACGAGCTGCACGCGGCCGGCCGGACGCTGGTGCTCATCACCCACGACGCCGAGGTGGCGTCGCCGTCCGAGCGGGTCCTGGGCATCCGGGACGGCCCCCTCACTGAGAACGACGAACGCTACGTGGAGAGCGTCCGTTGAGCTGGCTCGAGACCCTCCGCACCGGTGCTCAACGGCGTGCTCAGCCATCGGCTGCGCTCGGCGCTCACCGTCCTGGGCATCCTCATCGGCATCGCCGCGGTCATCCTGACGGTCGGACTGGGCGAGGGTGCCCAGGGGCAGGTGACGCTCGGAGATCACCGCGCTGGGCTCCAACGTGCTCACCGTCACACCGGGCAGCACCACGTCGAGCACCGGCATCCGTGAGGCGCTCGGCTCGGCCTCCACGCTCACCATGTCCGATGTCGCCGCGCTCGCCATCGCACGGTCGTCGCACCCGACGTCAAGGCCGTCGCCCCCATCACCCCCTCCGTCGGAGGAGCTCGACGCCGGATCGGATAACTGGACGACGTCGGTGCAGGGCTCCACCGCCTCCTGGCTGACCGTGCGAGGCCGGACGCTGGCCCAGGGCCGCTTCATCGACAACCAGGACGTCACGCGACCACACCGCCGTGGCCGTGCTCGGCGCCACTACCGCCTCGGAGCTGTTCCGCCGGGCCAGGACCCGGTCGGCCAGACGTCGACGTCGACGCCAACGGCGTGCCGTTCACCGTCGTCGGGGTCCTCACCTCCACCGGCTCCTCGTCCTCGTCTTCGACGTCGCGACCCCGACGACCTGGTGGTCGTCCCGATCACCACGGCGGCCGAGCGGATCTTCGGCGGCACCTCGCGCAACTCGGTGAGCTCGATCGCCGTGCAGGCCGCGCTCTCGGCCGACCTGACCGCGGCCTACCAGGAGGCCGACCACCTACTCCTCGAGCTGCACGACATCACCACGCCGGCCGACGCCGACTTCACCATCACGTCGGAGCAGTCGCTCATCTCGACCGCCACCTCTGTCGACCAGACGTTGACCATCCTGCTGGGCGGGGTCGCCGGGATCTCCCTTCTCGTGGGCGGCATCGGGGTCATGAACATCATGCTGGTCTCGGTCACCGAGCGCATCCGGGAGATCGGGCTGCGCAAGGCGCTGGGGGCCACGCCCCGTGTCATCCGACGGCAGTTCCTCGTCGAGGCTTCGGTGCTCGGACTCGCTCGGTGGTGCGCTCGGCGTCGCTGCTCGGCGATCATTGGCGCCACCTTCCTCCCGGCGTGGTGGGCGACCCCATCACGATCAGCCCGCACCGCCATGGTCGGCGCCCTCGTGGTCGCTCTCGGCGATCGGCATCGCCTTCGGCGTGTACCCGGCCAGCCGTGCCGCACACCTGGCCCCCATCGACGCCCTCCGCAGTGAATAGATCAGAGAGACAAGGACGGACCCACATGCAGACCCTGACGAACGGAGGCTCGAGCCGCCCGTGGACACGACTCCTCGCCACGGGCGCTCTCGCGATCGGAGGCGCCGCCCTGGCGACGACCGCGGCGGGGGCGGCCTCCTCTCCCCGCCCAACGCGCCCGTCGCCGCCAGCGGCAGCGTGGCGGCCCTGGGGGCCTCGAGCATGGAGGTTCAGAACGCCAGTACCGGGCAGACCACAGTGAACTGGACGAGCACCACGACGTTCTCCAAGACCGTGTCGGAGGCGGTCAGCTCGCTGGCCTCCGGCGACTGCGTCACCGTGAGCGGCACGCCGTCCAAGACATCCAAGACGACCATCGCGGCGCGCACCATCACGGTGCAGGCGGCCAGCTCGACGGGTTCGTGCACCGGGGGATTCCGCGCCGGCGGCCCCTCGGGGACCGGGGGTGGCTTTGCTGGGGGCGGCTTCCCCGGAGGTGGCACCTTGCGTCCCCGCGGGGCCGAGGGGGGTGCGGGCGGCGGCACCGGCTCGAGCTTGCCCTCGGGTGCGGCACGGCGCTTCCCGGTGCCGGCTCGTTCATTCTCGCCACGGGCCAGGTGACGAGCGTCAGCGGCACCACCGTCAAGGTGACGGGCATCGACGTCTCCCCCGGCAGTTTCGCCAGGTCCAGCTCATCGAAGAACTCCAAGTCGAAAACGCCGGCCAAGCCCAAGACCGAGAAGCTCACGGTGACGACGTCCTCGTCGACCACGGTCAGCGCCACCCAGAGTGCCGCGGCCAGCGAACTGGCGGTCGGTAATTGCGTCAGCGCCGTCGGTCCCGCTGCCAGCAACGGCTCCATCACCGCGAACACGGTTCGGATCTCGTCGAGCAACGGCGGGACGTGCTCCGGGGGCTTCGGCGGGTTCGGCGGGGGCTTCGGCGGGTTCCGCAGCGGCCTCCGGAGGTACGGTGCCTGACACCCGCACCTCGGGATGGGGTCGTGCCGGTCACCGACGTACCCTCATCGTGGGGGTCATCGTGGCCGCGGCCCTTCTCGGGGGCGGGGTGGCGGCATGGGCCGCCGCGAGCGGTGGTGAGTCCGGCTACCGCACGGCCACGGTCAGCCACGAGAACATCGGTCAGAGCCTGGCCCTGGTGGGCACCGTTGAGCCTGTGAGCGACGCCGTCGGCGTCGTTCCAGGTGGCCGGGCAGGTGGCATCGGTTGCGGTGAGCGTCGGCCAGCAGGTGACAGCCGGGCAGACCCTGGGCACCCTGGACGCCACGGCGCTGAACGAGTCGGTCTCCTCGGCGCAGTCGACCGTGAATGCCGATACGGCCAAGCTGGCCGAGGACGAGGCGGCGCAGACGTCCACCGCCTCGTCGGCTGCGCAGTCCCGTTCGTCGTCGTCCACGACCACGACGCCCACGACCACATCGTCGGCCACCATCACGGCGGACCAGGCCACGCTGACCCAGGACGAGGCAAAGGTGTCGTCGGACCAACAACAAGGAGCCGCCGACCTGACCCAGGCTCAGCACGCCTGCGGCACATCTGGAGGCGCGTCCACGAGCACCACCACTTCCACCACCACGCCGAGCGGCACCGCGACATGTGAGGCCGACCTGACCGCGGTGGCCAAGGACCAGGAGCAGGTCTCGACGGACGAGGCGCAGGTGGCCAAGGACGAGGCCGAACTGTCGCAGGCCCTGGGACAGGGCTCGGGGGCCGGCGGCTCGGGGGCGGGCAGTGGATCGGGAAGCAGCTCCCCCCCGCAGACCCCCCAGGCGGTGGTTTCCGGGGCGGCGACCACCACGGGCAACACCGGCGTCGGGGTGACCACGTCGGCGTCGTCGAGCACGGCCGGGGGCTCGGGCGCCGGCTCGTCCTCGGCGTCGGACAGTCCCGAGCAGATCGCCACCGACCAGGCCAACATCGACACGGCCGAAGCGACGCTGACTCGCGAGCAACAGTCCCTGAACGAGGCAACCTTGTCGAGCCCGATCAACGGGACGGTCGTCTCGGTCGGCATCACAACCGGGGAAACCGTCAGCGCGGATTCGAGCACCGAGGTCATCGTCATCATCGGGACTGCCTCCTACGAGGCGACCGGCACGCTGTCGAGCTCACAGGTGCCCTCGGTCAAGGTGGACGACACCGCGGTGGTGCAGGTCGACGGCGTCGACGGCACCATCGACGGCATCGTCTCGCAGGTCGGGCCGGTCCAATCGGGTAGCTCGGGCTACAGCTACCCCGTCGTGGTCGCTCTGCCCGTGTCGGCTACCGATCTGTTCACCGGCTCGACGGCCGACGTGGTCATCGCCACCGGTGCCGTGGCCGACGTGGTCGCCGTCCCGACCTCGGCCGTGCAGACCCTCGGCACCCGCGCCTTCGTCGAAACGGTGTCAAGCGGACAGCTGGTACGCAAGATGGTGAAGGTTGGCATGATCGGCGACACCTACACCCAGGTGGAGTCGGGTCTCTCCGTGGGTCAGACGGTCGTGCTGGCGGACTACGCCGAGCCGGTCCCGTCGTCGAACACGAGCGGCGTGGGTGGCTTCGGCGGAGGCCTGGGGGGGCTCGGTGGTACGGGCGGATTCGGCGGGCTCGGTGGCGGCACCGGCTTCACCCGATCCGGCGGGGGCGGACGTTTCGCTGGGGGCTGAATCGTCGGTGTCCGTGAGCCAGCAAGGCCGGTTCCAAGGGCGCGACGGGCGCACTACGGTGAACAGCGTGCACCGCGCGACCCGCCAGGCGACGCCTCGGAGATCGGCACGGACGCGATCAACTGACGCTGCACGGTGAGCGCGTCGGACGACCAGGTCGTCGACGTGGTGATCGAGATCCCCACCGGAAGCCGGAACAAGTACGAGTACGACCACGATCACCACGTCATCCGGCTCGACCGCCGTCTCTTCACGGCCACGACGTACCCGGCTGACTACGGATTCGTGCCCGAGACCCTGGCCGGCGACGGTGACCCGCTCGACGCGCTGGTCCTGGTGGCGGATCCCACGTTTCCCGGATGTGTGGTCCGGGCACGCATACTCGGAATGTTCTCCATGCACGACGAGAAGGGTGTCGATGCCAAGCTGATCTGCGTTCTCGAACACGACCCGCAGTGGGACGGAGCGCATGACATCGACGACGTCCCGTCGCATCTCCGCAACGAGATCTCGCATTTCTTCAGCATCTACAAGGATCTCGAGCCCGAGAAGTCCACCCAGGTGGAGGGCTTCGCAGGTCGTGAGCGCGCCCACGGCGAGCTCACGGCGTGCCGTGCCGCGTACCGGCACGCCTCGGCGTGAGGTTCAGGGGGTCCCCCCGGTGCTGCCGGAGCCTCCGAGACCGGGGAACCCACCGCTGCCGAAGGGACTGGTCGTCGTGGGGGTCTGCTGCTGGGCTTGAGCCTGGCTTCCCAGCGTCACGGTCGTCGTGCGTCGGCTGTCACCCACGTAGTACGTGATCGCCACCGACTGACCGGGCTTGTCGTTCTGGATCGCCTTTTGCAGCGCGTCGGCCGTCGTGACGGCGGTGCCGCCGACGTCCACGATGACGTCACCCTGCACCAGTCCCGCCTTTGCCGCCGGCGAGCCCGAGACCACGGATAGGACGACGGCACCCGTCGTCGGCGTGAACCCGTACTGCTGGCGGAGTGCCGGCGTCAGCGTGGTGATGTCCACCCCCAGGTAACCCCCTCCGGTCCCTGCCGCGCCGCCCTTCTCGAGCTCGGGGATCAGTGCCTCGATTGAGGCGGCAGGGATGGCGAACCCGATGTTCTGCGACGAGGTCCCGTCACCGGACGTTCCAGCGACCGCGGTGTTCATGCCGATGACCTGTGCAGCGGTATCGAGGAGCGGCCCGCCCGAGTTTCCCGGGTTGATGGCGGCGTCCGTCTGGATCATGTTCTGCAGGGTCTCGGTCTGGGTCCCCGCTCCCCCCGCGGTGACCGATCGGCCCAGCGCGGAGACGATGCCCTGGGTCACCGTGGGCGTTCCCGCGGAGAGGCCCAGCGCGTTGCCGATGGCCACGACGGCATCACCCACGACAGCCTTGGTCGAATCTCCGAACGTGATCGTCGGCAGGTTCGACGCGTTGTTGATCTTGAGCAGCGCCGCGTCCTTGGCCTGGTCGTAACCGACGAGGGTGGCCGGCAACGCCTTCGTCTGCCCGTACTCGGTAACGGTGATCGAACCGCTGTTCCCGTTGGTGGTGTAGAGCTCTATGACGTGGTTGTTGGTCAGGACCTCTCCGTCGGAGGTGAGGATCATGCCGGTCCCCTGGTCCTCGGTGCTCCCCGCCTTGACGTCGATGGACACCACGGCCGGCTCCACCTTCTCAACGAGCTGGGGGATGCTCACGTTCCCGCTCAACACCGCGGCGCCCGGTGCCGCGCCACTCTCGTGGATGGTGACGTTGGATCCTCCGTTACCCGTGTGGTCGGCGATGGCCGTGACCCCGGCGCCGATGGCGCCGCCGACGAGGGCGGCCACGATGGCCACGGGGAGCCAGGCTCGAGCCCGTCCCGGCGTGCCATGCTCGGCGCTGGGTGTGCCCTCAGGTCGGGGCCCGGGGACTTCGTCATGGGGCGCGGCGGACAAGGGGACCTCCGGCGTGGGCCACGACGGCGGCGCGGGAACGGCCACGGGAAGCGCTGGAGTCGGAGCGGGCGGCGTGACGGGGGGCGACGACCAGGTTGCAACCTCGGGTGCCTGGGGTTCACCGGCGAGCTCAACGCTCACGGGAGGCGTCAACGGCGGCTCGGCCGGAGGACCCTCCTCGGGCAGAGGCGCTCCCTGCTCGGTCTCCTCGCTCATGTGGACTCCTCCTGACGGGGCGCGAGCCCTCGTGCGCCTTTCCCGGGTCGTTGGGGCCGACGTCCACCGCTGCTCCCTCTCGGACCGGCGACCCGGGCCATGTTACGGGATCCCCAGAAGGGGTCTGCCTCGTGGTCGCGTCCGGCGCGGTAGCGTGTCCGCCGCATGTCACGGCGGATCGACATCGAATTGACGAGTCAGGCCAGCGACGGGTCGTGGACCTGGCGCGCCGCGTGGAGCGCGCCAACCCAAGGGCATGGTGGCGGCGTCGCTCGTCCCCACCGGGGAGCACGTGGGCAGTGTCCTGCGCGCCGAAGTCGAGACCGGGCTCGAGGGGATGGAGATCCTGTCCCTCTCGCAGACCAAGCCGGCGCGGCTCTCCGGAGAAGTCCGAGGACAGGATCGAGGTGCGCGGTACACCGAAGCGGGCCCCCGATGTGTCGGTGATCCTCGCGCCGGGGTCCCGGTCACGGCGCCGCGACGACGGAGACGCCGAGGCGCGTGGTGGCCGCCGACGGGGTGGCGACGCCGGTGACGGAGCCCAGCGACGAGACCGCGGGGAGGGCCCTCGGAGCGGGAGCGGACCTCGGCGGCCCGGTGCTCGACGGGGCGAGGGCGACGCACGCCCGACCCGGGGCGAGCGGCCCACCGTGCCCACCTCCACCGTGCACCGCAACGCCATGCTGGCGACGCTTCGGCCCGAACAGATCCCCGTGGCCGAGCAGCTCCTGCGCGGGGGGCTGCAGGCGGTGCGCCAGGCGATCGATGCGCAGAATGCCACGGCGAAGGGGGCGGGCAAGCCGCCGGTCGCGCCTGATGCGCTGCTCGCCATGGCGGACGAGCTCCTGCCCACCGTGCGACTGGCGGACTGGAAGGACAAGGCGTCGGTTGCGCAGACGGCGGGTAAGGAGTACCGCCTCCGTGAGCTTCGGACCGTGGTCGCCGGCTCGCGGACGGTGAATCTCGACGAAGAGGGGCGCGCCATGGCCAAGGTGCTGCGGGAGTCGCTGGACCAGCGCACTGCAGCACTGCGCGAGGAGTGGCTGGCCCGGATCACGAACGCACTCAAGGAGGGGCGCGTGCTTCAGGCCGTGGAGGCGTCCATCCGCCCCCCCGAGCCGGGCACCCGCTGCCCGGCCGATCTGGCCGTCCGACTCGCCGAGGCGGCGGGACAGGCGATGACGGCGGACCTGGTGCCCGAAGAGTGGATGCGCCTGCTCGACGCTGTGGTGGCATCCCCGGTACGCCGGACGGTGAAGCCCGCCGGCATCCCCGACGACGAGGTCGCCCAGCAAGCGGCGCGGCATGCGTCCGGATCGGTGCCGGCTCTGGCCAAGCTCCTCGGCCTTCGGATCCCGCCCCCGCCCCCCCGGCGGACCGGGGTCGAGCGGCGCTTCAGTCCAACCGCAGGCTGAGCGTCAGGAGGCGGGCGCTGAAGCCCGCTGCTTCGAGCCGCTGCTTGGTTGCGCGATCGCCCGGGAGAGCAGGCGCGTCGACGTCGGTGCAGCCCTGGGAGCGGCACCAGGCGATCGCCGCTTCCAGGAGGGCCGTCCCCACCCCCACCCCCCGAGCAGCGGCCTCGACGTAGCAGCACTCGATCGTCCCCCGGCGGCGACCCTCGAGCATCGGGCCTGCCGTGACGGCGGCGACGCCGACCACGGCCCCGTGGAACTCACCGACGAGCAGGTGGGCGTCGCCATCGGGATCCGTCCAGCGAGCCAGGAGGGAGACCGCTGTCGCCTGGCCGACATGGGCCGGTCCGCCCCGCATGACAGCGACGGACAACAGGGCCTGGGAGACCAGCTGGGTGCACGCCTGGCGGTCCTCGGACCCGGCGGGGCGGGCCTGTTCCATGCCTAATCGGACGCGGGCCTGGTCGGCCGCTCTGCGAGCAGCTGGTCGGCCCGGAGCAAGATGGTGCGTCGGTTTCGTACGGACGCCTCGTAGCGCTGGACGGCCCGCAACTCCTCGGGGCCGAGGCTCTCCAGCCGCCGCACCACCTGCGACGCGCTGAGGGTGTCGTAGTCGGCCAGCGCCGCCGCCACGACGGCCGCAGCAGCCGGATCGGGTGCCGGCCGGGTCGTGGGTGGCCCCGGTACGTGGATCCGGTCGGCATCTCCTACGACGCCGGGCGCAGCCCCGAAGACGTCACCGAAGCGGCCGGCCACCTTTTGTTGACCCCTCGCCACGACGAAACGGCCGACAACCAACGCGTTGCCGATCTGGAGCTCGACGCGCCGGCGCCCCTTGGCGATCAGGTCGGGCAGCTCCTCGACGACGCTCACTGCGACACCCACCGGGGCGAACAGGCAGACGTCGAGGGTTCGACGCAGCGGACCGGCGTCCGCGGGATCGGTTCCGGCAGCCGCCTGATCAGACACAATCCCGGCACAGCATGTGCTTCTTGTCCGCCAGTTGACTGGGATGTTTCACCAGGAAACAGGAGCGGCAGACGAATTCGTCCGGCTGCTTGGGCAGGACCCGCTCGTTGCCTTCCGCCTTGTCTTCCTGATCAGCGGCTTCCTCGTCCTCCGGTTCGTCCTCGACGACCAGACGCTCCTTGAGGATCACGTCGAGACTGGCCTCGACGTCTTCGTCGTCGGGTTCCTCCTCTTCCTCGTCCTCATCGCCCTCGCCCGTGCGCTCGACGACCGAGGCAGGTGACGGGGTCAGGATCTCTTCGACCTCGTCTTCCTCTTCCCCTTCGTCGATCTCGGCGATGTCGTCGTCACCGTCACCGAGACCGACCTCGTCGATCTCTTCGAGCGAGTCATCGTCGAGGTCGACGTCGAGGTCGTCGTCCTCCTCGAGCGCCTCCTCGACCTCAGGTCCGGGTCCAACGGGTGCGGGATTTTCGGCTTTCGCCTTCTTCTTGGTCGCCATGGTGCCGCGGGAGCATAGACGGTTGGCGCGAACATCCGATCGCATTTCCCGCCCGCGGCCGGCTCTCCGAGGCGGGCGGCGGGCTGAGCGGGGCGGATGGGCCCTGGGTCTTTGGCGCCGTGTCGTCGACCCGGGCCGCCGGGCCCACGACACGTTCTCTACTCGACCCCCAGGGCCAACCGCCGCCTCTCACAGCTCATCCCCCCCTTGACTGCGTCAGCGCTTCCTCTTCTGCAGCGGTGTCGGGGTGTCGGGACTGCGGGGTACATTACGCAAATCGGGGGTGGTGCCGTCAAGAAGCACCTGGCCCCGTTCACCAGGGAGAACGAAGGTACTTCCTGGTCAATGCGTTGCAGATTTTTCCGAACGGCGGCGTTCCGCCCGGCGTTCGGACTCCAGTCGCTCCAGGTCAGTGGTGCCGTGGTCGACGAACGTCATGGCCTCGGCCAGCGCGCGGTGGCCGGCGACCTCGGCGATGGCGCGGTGCATCTGCTGCGCGACCCGCCGGTAGGCCGGGTGGCCCTGCGCGCCGGAGCGCAGTTCGATCAGGTGCATGGCCTCTCGCGCGTTGAACTGCATGACATAACGGATCCGATGCGCCAGTGCGACGGCGTACGACGCCTGCTCGTGAAAGTCGGGCAGCAGGGATCGGTAGAGATCCTCGGCGCGAGCGATGGCTTCGTCGTAGCGGTCCTCCAATCCCGCGTCGGACACGAGCTGGGGCATGTCGTAACCGAGCGCGATCCCGAGGTGTTGCCATTCGATGGTCAGCATGCGGTGGCGCTGGAGGTCGCGGAACGCGCCGTAGTCGGTGACGAGCTCAAAGCGGTAGTCGGTGCGCTCGAAGGCGCGGCCCGGCCGATGGCGGCGGTTTCGCCGATCACCGACATAGGCGCGCAAGAGCGCAACCCGGTCGTCATGCCCCAACTGGCGCACTCTCCGCGCCGCCTCTCGCTCGGAGCAGGCCAGGTGCGAGAAACACACAGCGACCAGGACTTTCTCTTCGCCTTCAGGGTCGTAGTCCAAGAGGGACACCTCCCCGTGGGAACCCAGAACCGGCGTGGTGTCGGACTCGGGGACCTCGGGCCACAGTCGCGCCACCACCCGAACCGTGGCCGCCCGGGTGGAAGCCAGGTACGCAGACCATTCACCACCGCGCGTTGCGACGTCGACGCGTTGGAGGAATGACGGGATCACCTTGCGCAGCTCGACGAGCATGAGCTCGGCATAGTGACACGCCTCGGGAAGCGGGTGCGCGCGCATGCGCAGCAGCAACTGTTCGTACGACTGTCCGGTGCCGTACATCCCGATGTTCGACAGCGAGGCCGCGGGGAGGAGGCCGCGGAGCGCATCGAGGGACTTGGCCCGCGTCGCCTGGCGGTAGACGAAGTCGCTGTCTCCCGCCTGTTGGGGGAAACGTTCCATGACCGAGGCCTGCATGCGAGGAAGCAGCGCGCCGTACGTGTCGAAGATGCGGTCCATCTCACCGACGAAACGTGCGCCATGGGGCGAGTCGAGGATCTCCGGGGGGCGGAAGTAGCGGTACTGTCCGTTCGCCAGCCGCTGGTTGTATGCGATGTACCGCGTCGACTGCTCGAGGTACGACATGAGCCGGCCCCACTCGAGCACCTTGGACAACACGTTCGACGATTGTTCGCAGGCAAGGTGGACACCTCCGAGCTGTGCCACCGAGTCGTCGCCGTACTCGACGAAGACCTTCTCGTAGAGCTGCTCGGCCCGCTGCAGTCCGACGGTGGCATCGATCCCGGCGTCACCTGCCACATCGAGATCGCCTACGAACTCGTCGAGGAAGAGCCTTCGCAGGCTCTTGGGCGAACGCGAGTAACGGGCAAAGAGAGCCCCCTTGACGACCTCAGGCAGGTTGACCAGGGCGAACACCGGCAGGTCGAGGTTGGTGACATAACGCCGGAGCACGGCTTCCTCGTCGGGTGTGAAGCGCTCTTCGGAGTAGGGGTACATGCCCGGCCAACCCTAGAACCCGGGTGGATCGACGGTGGCGGATGGGTGGCCGGGTCAGCGTTCGGCGAGGCCGCCGGCGCAGACTCCCCGCAGGAGCCGGCCAACCGCCTCCCGCGCCGCCGCGGCGACGCTCGGATGGGTCGCGGTCAGCGAGACCTGCTGGGCCAGGTCGGCGATCGACTTGATGCTCCGGACGAAGTCCCCGGGGGCCAGCTCCCCCGCATCGCGGGCGGCGACACCCAAGGCGGTGGCGAAGGAGGCCCCGCGGACCCACGACGCCACCGCGGTCGCCAAGCCGGTTGCCGGTTGCCGGGTGCGTGGGAGGGCGTTGGCCTCCTCGAGGGTGCGGATCCTTTCGGCCAGAGCGACGACCGAGGCGCTCCGACGGGCGAGTTCCGTCGAGCGTCGCTCCCCCAGCCGGTCCTGGGGCTGAGCATGGCGCTTGGCGCGTTGCGGGCCGTGGTGGCCCGCAACGCGCCGGGCCCGGCGCGGTTCGAACACCATCGCCGAGAGGACACCGGCGAGCACCGAGGGTTCCGCTCCGGCGAGGACCTCCTCACCGAGGACCTCGGCCATCAGCAGGTCCGACTCGTGGTAGAGGCGCGCCAGGGTGTGACCGGAGTCGGTGAGCGACCATCCGTCGAGATAGCCCATCGTCTCGAGGACCGCGATCCGGCGCTCGAGCTGTCGCTCCAGCAGGTCGGGAGAGCGGGCCTGCCATTGCGCGAAGGAGCGGTGCAGGATGGCGGCCGCTGTCGTGCGGTCGAAGCGGGCCACCAGGTTCACGGCAAGGTTGTAGGTGGGCCGGAAGGCCGACCGCAGGTCGGGCGGTGGCGCCGCGGCCACCCGTGCCGACTCGGCGAACGTGGTCTCGGCCGTCCAGGCGACCACGGCATGACCCACGGCATCGAGCCCCCTGCGGCCGGCACGCCCCGTGAGCTGCAGATACTCACCCGAGGTGAGCGTGGCACGTCCCGCTCCGCCGTACTTGGTGAAGCGCTCGATCACGACCGACCGGGCCGGCATGTTGATCCCCAGCGAGAGGGTCTCGGTGGCGAAGACCACCTTGAGGGCGCCCGAGGCGAAGCACTCCTCGACCGTCTCCCGGAAGACCGGAACCAGACCGGCGTGGTGCGCCGCGACGCCGCGTTCGAGCCCCTCGAGCCACTCGTCGAACCCGAGGACCTGCAGATCCTCGTCACCGAGGGCCTCGACCCGTCGCTCGGCGACGGCGCGGATGGCGGTGCGCTCGACCCCGTCAGTGAGACGGATCCCGTCGCGTACGACCTGGCGCACCGCGTCGTCACAGGCGGCCCGGCTGAAGATGAACACGATGGCGGGCACCATGTCGCGGCGCTCGAGCTCCTCGACCAGCTCGGTGCGCCGGGGTGCACGGACGGGCAGCTTCGGCCCGCGCCCGCGGGGGTGCCAGTGGGCGGGTCGGGCCCCGAGGGATCGGCGGACCGACTGGTCGATGCGCAGGCCCTCGTCGCCTGGCTTCCCGGTCTCGGTCAGCAGCGGGACGAGGCGAACCTCTTCGTCGTCACGCCGGACGACTGCGAAGTGGTGTCGCAGGACGATGGGCCGGTGTCGCTCGACGATCACCGCCGTGTCGCCGCGGACCGACTCCAACCACCCGCCGAGTTCTCCGGCGTTGTTGACCGTGGCCGACAGGCACACGAAGCGGACTTCGGGCGGGGAGAGGACGAGCACCTCCTCCCACACTCCTCCTCGGTAGGGATCCTGGAGGAAGTGCACCTCGTCGAGCACCACGGTGTGGAGCCCCGCCAAGAGGTCGGAGCCGGCCAGGAGCATGTTGCGCAGGACCTCCGTGGTCATGACAACGACAGGTGCCCGTGGTCTGAGAGTGGTGTCGCCCGTGAGCAGTCCGACATGGTCCTCGCCGTGCTCGGACGCCAGCTCCGCGTACTTCTGGTTGGAGAGGGCCTTGAGCGGGGTGGTGTAGAAGACCTTGCCGCGCGATGCCAGTGCCCGGTGGACGGCATACGCCGCCACGAGCGTCTTGCCCGAGCCGGTGGGGGCCGACACGAGGACCGAGTGGCCGGCTTCCAGGGCGCGCAGGGCCTCGCGCTGGAAGCCGTCGAGGATGAACGGCAGGGCGCCCTCGAACTCCCGAACCGCCGTCTCCCCGACCGGCCATGGGGAAGCCGTCAACGTCCGAGCAGCTTCCCGATGCCGATGGACAGGAAGTAGAAGGCGACGAGCGGGACGGCCAGGGCGAACATGGAGAAGGGGTCCGAGCTCGGTGTGAAGACGGCGGCGACCACGACGATGGCGATGACGGCCCACCGCCACGACCGCAGGAGCGCGGCCGGAGTCACGACCCGGGCCAGCTCGAGCGAGACCAGGACCACGGGGAACTCGAAGGTCAGTCCGAAGATCGTCATCATGAGGAGGATGAGGCCCAGGTACGGAATCGGGTCATAGATCGCCTGGAGGTTGGGTCCGCCGACCGATCGGAGCCAGGAGAGGGCATGCGGGAGCGTGATGTACGCGGTGGCCGCACCGGCCAGGAAGAGCACGAACGCGCTGAGCACGAAGGGCACGGCGTATCGACGTTCCGACGCCTTGAGGCCCGGGGTGACGAACCGCCATGCCTGGAACAAGATCACCGGTGAGGCGAGCACCAGTCCGCCGAAGAGGGCGATCTTCACCCGCAGGGTCAGCCCGTCAAGCGGCGAGGTGACGAACAGATTGCAGGTCCCCCCTGCGCTGAACACCAGCGAGCCGTTTCCCGTGCCCGGCTGATGCACGGTCGAGGCGTCGACGCTGCACAGCGGTCGCAGGAGGAAGTGCAGGATGGGCTCGTAGGCGATCACGGCGACGGTGGCCGCCACGGCGAAGGCCGCCAGGCAGACGACGACCCGGCGTCGCAGCTCGCCCAGGTGCTGGTTGAGCGTCATGTCGTCGGGGGACGGCCGGTTCCTGCGCCTTGCCGTCAACGGATCGTCACCACCGGGCGTGAGGTCAGTTCAGCGTGGGGTCACCGGGAGCGACGTCGCCCGATGACCGTGTCCGCGGCCCGGGCAGCGATCGCTCGACGACGGGCGGTGCCGGTGGCACGCGAGGAGTCGGGTCTTCGGCGCCGTTCACCGTGGGCTGAGCACTCTGCTCGTCCGACGACATGGTCGAGAGATGGTGCAGGAGGGCCGACGGCGAGCGGGCGAGGCGGGCGATCTCCGATGTGGGAGGAAGGTCCGGCATTGAGCTGCGTACCTCGGACTCGACACGGTGGCGGAACTCGGTGAATGAACGCCAGGCGCTCCCCACCTGCCGGGCGAACTGGGGAAGGCGGTCAGGACCCAGGAGGATGATGGCAACCACGGCGATCACCAGCAGCTTGCCCGGGTCGAGGTTGAACATGCGCCCTCACTCTAGGGTGTGCTCACAGCGACGCGATGAGCCGCTCGACCCGGTCGTCGTGGGACTTGAAGGGGTCCTTGAGCAGTACCGTGCGCTGGGCCTGGTCGTTCAGCTTCAGATGGACCCAGTCGACCGTGAAGTCCCTTCGACGTTCCTTGGCTCGCTTCACGAAGGCACCCCGCAAGCGGGCACGGGTGGTCTCGGGTGGAGAGACCATCGCCTCGGCGATGGCGTCGTCCGTGCAGATCCGCTCCATCTCGTCGTGGCGTTGCAGCTTGTAGAAGAGACCCCGCTGACGGTCGACGTCGTGGTACATCAGGTCGATCATCGCCACCTTTGGATGCGACAGGGAGATGTCGTGCCGCGCCCGCATCTGCTCGACAAGTCGGTGTTTGGCCACCCAGTCGCACTCCCGCCAGAGGGAGGTGGGGTCGGCCTCGAGACCCTTGAGGCAGTGCTCCCACATGTCGAGGGCCCGGTCCTCCTCGGGCGACAGGCCGCGGCGATCCCGAAACTTCAGGGCCCGCTCGAGATACTCGATCTGGATGTCCAGCGCACGCATCTCCCGGCCGTTGGCCAGGCGTACCCGACGCTGGCACGTGATGTCGTGACTGATCTCCCGAATGGCCCGGATGGGGTTCTCCAGCGTGAGGTCGCGCAGCACGGTGGCCGAGTCCTCGAGCATGGCGAGCAGGATTGAGGTCGTCCCGACCTTCAAGAAGGTGGCGTACTCGCTCATGTTGGAGTCACCGACGATCACGTGCAGCCTGCGGAACCGTTCCGCGTCGGCGTGCGGCTCGTCACGGGTGTTGATGATCGGCCGGCTGCGGGTGGTGGCCGACGAGACGCCCTCCCAGATGTGCTCGGCGCGTTGGCTCAGGCAGAAGATCGCGCCGCGGGCCGTCTGCAGCACCTTTCCGGCTCCCGCGTAGATCTGGCGCGAGACGAGGAACGGGATCAGGACCTCGGTGTAACGGTTGAACTCGTCGTTGCGCTCGGTCAGGTAGTTCTCGTGGCAGCCGTAGGAGTTCCCCACCGAGTCCGTGTTGTTCTTGAACAGGTAGACGTCACCGCGGATGCCCTCCTCGCGCAGGCGGGCCTGGGCACCAGTGACGAGTTGGGCCAGGATCCACTCACCCGCCTTGTCGTGCATCACGACATCGGTGATCCGGTCGCATTCGGGTGTGGCGTACTCGGGATGGCTTCCCACGTCGAGATAGAGCCTCGCTCCGTTCTCGAGAAAGACGTTCGACGAGCGTCCCCACGACACCACTCGCCGGAACAGGTAGCGCGCCACTTCGTCAGGGCTGAGACGGCGTTGGCCGCGGAGGGTGAACGTGACGCCGTACTCGTTCTCGACTCCGAAGATGCGCCGTTCCACCTGGGAAACCGTACCGCCGCTCACGCCAGCAGGTGTGCCAGCTCCGTTTCGTCGATGCGTCGGAACGTCCGACGCCCGTTGCCCCGGCTCAGGGTGGCAACCTCCAGGTCGCCCGCGGCCAGCGTTCGCTCGGGACCGGCCAGCGCACGGGTGGCGGCGGTGATCGCAGCGCCCATGTCCCAGTCGGCCTGCCACGCCTCGGCAACCCGCTCGGTGATCGTCTCGGCGTCGCCGCCCAGAACGGCGAACCTGTCCTGGTCGGTGATGGTGCCCTCGTAGGCGATGTGGTAGAGCTGGTTCTCGCTGCCGCCCAGCTCGGCCACCAGGATCTCGACTTCGAGGGGCTTCATCTCGTGTGTGAACACGTTCCCCAGGTACTGGGCGTAGAGGTTGGCCAGTGAACGGGCGTCGACGTCCTCCCGGCTGAACGCGTACCCCTTCGTGTCGGCATGGCGGACCCCCGCAACGCGCAGTTGGTCGTACTCGTTGTACTTGCCGACACCACCGAACGCGATGCGATCGTAGATCTCGCTGATCTTGTGCAGCGAGCGCGAAGGGTTCTCGGCGACGATGGCGATGCCGACGTCGTAGGTCGTGGCCACCAGTGAACGCCCGCGGGCGATGCCCTTCTGGGCGTACTCGGCACGGTCCTTCATGACCTGCTCCGGCGCCACGTAGTACGGCATGCTCATCGGCCACGCTCCTGTCGGCGGGCGATGAGGGCGCCGAAGCGATCGGCCACCTCGGCCTCCGCAACCTCCCGGTAGCCCTCACGGTCGACCACGGCGATGATCGGGTAGATGCCGCGGACCGCATCGGGCCCGCCGGTCGCAGAATCCTCCTCGGCCGCATCGTAGAGCGAGGCGATGGTCAGTTCGACTGCTTCGTCCCGTTCCAGGCCCTCGCGCCAACCCAGCTTGACCGTGTTCCGCGCGTCGCGCCCGCCGCTCCCGGTGGCTTGAAAGTCGGTGTCCTCGTAGTGGCCACCGGTGACGTCGTAGTTGAAGATGCGGCCCGTCTCCCTGGTGGTGTCGTAGCCGGCGAAGAGCGGGACCACGGCCAGGCCCTGCATGGCCATCGGCAGGTGCTGGCGCACCATCTGGGCGAGTTGGTTGGCCTTTCCCTCCAGTGAGAGCGTGGAGCCCTCCACCTTCTCGTAGTGCTCGAGCTGGACCTGGAAGAGCCGCACCATTTCAATGGCCATTCCGGCGGTGCCGGCGATGGCGACGGCAGAGAAGTGGTCCGCCGGGAACACTTTCTCCATGGCGTTGTGGGCGATGAGGTTTCCTGCCGTGGCCCGTCGGTCGCCGGCCATGACGACACCGTCCGCGTAGCGCAGCGCCACCACGGTGGTGCCATGGGGCACCTGGACATGCACAGCCAGGTCGCCACCCGGGGCCCGGAGTGGGGACTCCGCAGTGCCCTGGGTCAGTCGCAGCAAGCCGACGAAGCTCGGCCCCGGGTCGCGTTCGGGGGGGAAGAGGGGAAGCGACACGGGGGGCTACTGCCCGCCCTTTTGCACGTAGTTGCGCACGAACTCCTCGGCGTTGTCCTCGAGGACCTCGTCGATCTCGTCGAGCAGGTCGTCCAGCTCCGCCTTGAGCTTCTCGCCTCGTTCGGACGCCGCCGGTCGATCCTCGGTCACCTCGGCCTCGGCCTCGGTCGACCGGGGTCCGGTGTTCCGCTTCTTCTGTTCCTGTTCTGCCATCGTCTTTCGTCCCCGTCCAGTTACGTCGACCGGTTCGCCTACGAGTTGAGCCGGTCGAGCAGGTCCGCCGGACCCGTGCTCTGTGCCAAGAGCGCGCTCGTGTGCTCGGCTGTTCCTTTCAGTGGGTCCATCATAGGGACGCGCCGCAGCGGATCCGTGCCGATGTCGAACACGAGAGAGTCCCAGTTGGCCGTGACCACGGCATCGGGCCAGCGGGCAAGGCACTTACCGCGGAACCACGCCCGCGTACCCGTCGGAGGCTCCGAGACGGCGGCACGCACCTGGGATTGATCCAACACGGTGCGCATCCCCAGGCGACCGAACACCGACTTGTCGGGACGCAGGTCGTGGTACTGCAGGGCGAGCGCCGCCAGGCGGGGGTCCTCCCACCTGCACGAGTGGCGTTCCTGGTACGCCGAAAGGAGCTCCCGCTTGGCCACCCAGTCCAAGGTGTCGGCCAACGAGGACGGATCGGACTCGAGCCCCTCGAGCACGGATTCCCAGTGCTCGAGGACAAGAGCGCCGACGGAACCGTCGTCGCCCAGCGAGGCGAGGCCGCAGGCCTCGGCGTATTTGCGGGCGGCGCCGAAGATCTCCCACTGGATCTCGAGCGCGGTGGCGGTCGTGCCGTCGGTGAGGGCCAGTGGACGGGCCAGAGAGAGGTCGGCCGACACCTGGTGCAGGGCGCGCACGGGGTCCGAAAGTGACAGGTCGCGGCCCGGTCCGGCGTCGTCCTCCACCATCGACAGCACGATCGCCGTGGTGCCGACCTTCAAGAGGGTGGCGATCTCGGAGAGATTGGCATCCCCCACAATCACGTGGAGGCGTCGGAAGCGCTTCGGGTCGGCGTGCGGCTCGTCGCGAGTGTTCACGATCGGACGCTTGAGCGTGGTCTCGAGCCCGACGATCTCCTCGAAGAACTCCGCCCGTTGTGAGATCTGGTAGAGCACCGTATCCGAGTCCAGCGCGGCCGTCTCCACCCCCACCTTGCCCGAACCGGTGAACACGGTGCGCGAGACGAAGTGGGGAACGACGCCGTCGATCACCTTGGTGAAGGGGACGGACCGGTCCATCATGTAGTTCTCGTGGCAGCCGTAGGAGTTGCCCTTGCCGTCGGAGTTGTTCTTGTAGACGATGGGCGCGGGCTGCTCGGGCATACGGAGGGCGGCCGCGGCCATCGAACGCCGGAGGACCTCCTCCCCCGCCTTGTCGTAGACGAGGCATTCGAGCGGCGTCAGGCATTCAGGGCTCGAATACTCAGGGTGCGCGTGGTCGACGTAGAAGCGCGCCCCGTTGGTCAGGACCGTGTTGGCCAGATGTGTCTCCACCATTGGGGCGAGCGACCCCTCGCGAGCGAACCCACGGGCGTCGTTTCCCGGCGTCTCGTCCTCGAAGTCCCAGCCGATCTGCTGCTCGACGTCGGCCGCATAGGCGTTGACCAGCACGGACGAGGCCGCGATGGGGTTCTGATCGGGACCCGGCGAATGGATGCCGTATTCGGTCTCAATGCCGCAGACCTTGACTGTGGCCACGGAGCGACCTCCCGCTACAGGTACTGGCCGGTACCGACCCGCTCGATGGAGCGGCCACCGTGGACCTCGCGGTCCTCGGTGAGCAGGGTGCGGACGTACACGATGCGCTCGCCCTTCTTGCCCGAGATCCTGGCCCAGTCGTCCGGATTGGTCGTGTTGGGGAGGTCTTCGTTCTCCTTGTACTCCTGACGGATGGACTCGAGCAGGTCGGCCGTCCGGATACCGCCGCCCTCGCCGCCGATGACCCGCTTGATCGCCAACTTCTTGGCCCGGCGCACGATGTTCTCGATCATTGCCCCCGAGGCGAAGTCGCGGTAGTAGAGGATCTCCTTGTCACCGTTCTGATATGTGACCTCGAGGAAACGGTTCTCGTCGTCCTCGCGGTACATCTCGAGCACCGTCCTCTCGATGATGGCCTGCACCGCCTTGCTCGGATCTCCCCCGCCGAGACGCCGCACCTCGTCGGGGTCGAGCGGCAGCTGGGCGGTCAGGTACCGGCTGAAGATCTGCCCGGCCGCCTCTTCGTCGGGCCGCTCGATCTTGATCTTCACATCGAGACGGCCCGGGCGCAGGATGGCGGGGTCGATGAGGTCCTCGCGGTTGGAGGCTCCGATGACGATCACGTCACGCAAGGACTCCACGCCGTCGATCTCGGCCAACAGCTGCGGCACGATGGTCGACTCCATGTCAGAGCTGATGCCGGTGCCGCGCGTGCGGAACAACGACTCCATCTCGTCGAAGAAGACGATGACGGGAATCCCTTCGTCGGCCTTCTCCCGGGCCCGCTGGAACACTTGACGGATCTGGCGTTCTGTCTCGCCGACGTACTTGTTGAGCAATTCGGGACCCTTGATGTTGAGGAAGAAGCTCCGGACGTTTTCATTGCCCGTCTTCTCGGCGACCTTCTTGGCCAGGGAGTTGGCCACGGCCTTGGCGATGAGGGTCTTCCCGCAGCCCGGTGGCCCGTAGAGCAGGATCCCCTTGGGCGCGGGCAGGGAGTACTCGACGAACAGCTCGCGGTGCAGGTACGGCAGTTCGACCGCGTCGGTGATCGCCTCGATCTGGGTGTCGAGCCCGCCCACGTCGGCGTAGGTGATGTCGGGCACCTCCTCGAGGACGAGCTCCTCGCTCTCGAGCTTGGGCAGCTTCTCGACCAGCAGCTGTGTCCGTACGTCCATCAACAGCGAGTCGCCGGCCCGCAGTCTCGTGCCCATCATGTCCTCGGAGAGCTCGACCACCCGCTCTTCGTCCGCCCGGGCGAGCACGATGCAGCGACGCTTGTCGTCCAACTGCTCCTTGAGGGTGACGACCTCTCCGGAGAGCTCGCCGTCGCGCACGAGCACGACGTTCAGGCTCTCGTTGAGCACGACCTCGTTTCCCTTGCGGATGGCACCGGGGTCGATGTCCGGGTGCAGGCTCACCCGCATCTTGCGGCCACTCGAGAAGACGTCGACGGTGCCGTCTTCGTTGACGCCAAGGAAGGTGCCGTAGGCCGCGGGCGGCTGCGTGAGCTTCTCGACCTCCTCGCGCAGGGTGGCCAACTGTTCCTTGGCCTGTTGGAGCGTGAAGATCAATTTCTCGTTCTGCGAGGTGGCCTGGGCCAGCTGTCCCTTGGACTCGAGGAGCCGCTCCTCGAGCGCCTGCACGCGACCCGGGCTCTCCTGCAACCGCCGTCGAAGCGCGTGGATCTCGTCCTCGGCGTCCGTCAGTTCGGCGCGCATCGCCTCGAGCTGTGCGGCCGTGTCCTCGGGCGATGCGGTCATCGCATGTCACCCTAGCCCTCGGCCCGCCATGGCCCGCCGCATGGCCGCCGCCCGGGATGGACCGGGAGGACGTTCCCGGCCAGGTACGATTGTCACATCGAGCTGCCGGATCGGTGGCGGGATTGACGGTGCGCGGCGGGCCTCACTACGGTCCTCCGAGCGCCACGGACGGGCTGTGACAGGGGGCCACACGGCGGCGGTGACCAGGAGCCAGGGCGGCCGTGACAAAGCCGGAGGGCGGCTGTGACAAGGAAAGAGACAGGTACATGAAGGTCTGGATCGACCAAGATCTCTGCACGGGCGACGGACTGTGCGAGGAGATCGCGCCTGCCGTCTTCACCCTCCTCGACGACGGCCTCGCCTACGTGAAGGAAGAGGGCGACATCAAGAACGAACCCGGCGGTTCCGCCGGCATGGCCGCCGTCCCCGGCGAACTCGAGGATGCAGTGGTCGAGGCCTCCGAGGAGTGCCCCGGCGAGTGCATCTTCATCGAGCGCGACTGACACTCCGCACCACCCCTCGGCCAGACCGACACCGCCTGGTTCGCGCTCGCGCCGCCGCGGTCAGCGGGCCATGCGGCGGGCCGTCGTGAGGAACCCGGTGTGGCCCACCATGCGGTGGTCGGGGCGGACCGAGCGCGCCTCGATGTGCCATGTCCGGCGCAGGATCTCCTGGGTCTCGGCGAGACCGAAGGGACCCTCAGCGTCGTCGAGCGCCTGGCGCAGAAGCGCCGTCTGGTTGATGGTGGGCAGGTAGGCCAGCAGGATGCCCCCTGGACGGAGGGCGGCGGCGGCGGGGCCCACCACCTTGTGGGGCTCGGGCATGTCGAGCAGGATGCGGTCGAGGGCCGTCTCGTCGATCCCCTCGGTGACGTCGCGGATCTCCACCCGGTAGGGCACATCGCTCCCGAGGGCGGCGTGCACGTTGGCCACGGCGCGCTCGGCGAAGTCCTGGCGCAGCTCGTAGCCGACCACCGAGGCCCCCGCCCGCAGCACGGTCATCGACAGGGCGCCGGAGCCCACCCCCGCCTCGAGCACGCGCTGGCCCGGCGCGATGTCGGCGGCCAAGAGGATGGCGCCGAGGTCCTTGGGATAGATCACCTGGGCCCCGCGCGGCATCTTGAGGATCACGTCGCTCAAGGTCGGTCGAAGGGCAAGGAAGGCCCGGCCCGTGGATCCCGTGACCGTGCACCCCTCGGTCGCCCCGATCACGTGGTCGTGCGAGAGGATCCCCGCGTGGGTGTGGAACGTCGCGCCCGCCACCAGTGTCACCAGGTAGCGCCGGTCCTTTCCGTCAATGAGGAGCACACGCTCCCCCGCCGCGAGAGGCCCCGGCACGGGGTCAGGAGTCAGCCGGCGCGGTGGTGCGGTCGCGCACCGTGATCAGCACCTGCTCGCCAGGCGACACGGTCAGCGAGGACACGATGGTGCTGCGGTCGTTGAGCACGCGCCGGAGGAAGAACGTGGCGCCCGCCAGAAGGAACCAGTACCAGTTCCCGGCCAGGCCCCGCCTGACCCCGGCGCGCAGGAAGCGTCGCAGGAGGAAGTCCACGTCAGAGACGCCGGATCTCGACCACGGCCGACTTCGCCCGGCCACGGCGCCGGCCGGCCAGGAACGCCAATGCGATGATCAGGATCCCGATGGCGCCGGCCACGGCCAGCCCACGAGGCGCGGCGGCGCGTACCGTGGCTTCGCCCTCACCCATCACCTGTGCGTAGGCGGCTTGCAGGTCCTCACGTGTGATGAGCCGACCGTTTGTCCGCGCTCTGTTGGTCGCGCTCGTCGTCCCAGGCATCAGTGTGCCTCCTCCTGTCCCTCGGGCTGCGCCACAGTCTGCCCTTCGTCGTCGGACCCGGCGCGCCGGGCCATCACCGCCGGGAGCTTCTCCTGGCCCGGTCCGGCGGTGATGCGCCACGCGGCGAAGGCGATGATGCCGATGCCCAGAACCACGACCACGGCATAGGGCACCCAGGACCAGTCGCCCGTCAGGGCTGCACCCGTCTCGGTCTGGAGCAGGCGCAGGATGCCGATGAGAATCAGGAGGATCCCACCGGCGAGGAAGAAGGAGCCGGCGATGCCCATGTAGAGAAAGCGCCCCAGACCCCGCAGGGGCTCGAGGGTCTCCTGCTTGAGGTAGTCGACCGTGAGCTGGAAGGCGTCGTCCCCCGCGTGGCGCAGGCCGTGCGCACCGTTGTCTGAGCGAGGTGCCATGTGGCGCACAATCCTGGTCGCTTCGCTCCCTCCGCGCAACCACCGGGTCCGACTCGCCCGACTTCGAGTCGTCCGAGGCCTATCCGGGAGATGGGGGCGGACGGTTAGGGTTGACCTCGTGAGCGCCCCCACCTCCACCCCGGTTGTGCAGGACCCGCGACTGGTGGAGCTGGGCATCAACGTCGTTCGCGGGCTGGCCATGGACGCTCCCGAGGCGGCGCACGCGGGTCATTCGGGAACGGCCATGGCGCTGGCACCCTTGGCCCACGTCCTGTGGACCCGGATCATGCGCTACGACCCCCGGGATCCGCACTGGCCGGACCGGGACCGCTTCGTCCTCTCGAACGGTCACGCCTGCATCTTGCAGTACGCCATGCTGCACCTGACCGGCTACGACCTCACGCTGGAGGACCTGAAGGAGTTCCGCCAGTGGGGCAGCCGCACGCCGGGCCATCCCGAGTACGGCCACACCGACGGGATCGAGGTGACGACCGGGCCCCTCGGCCAGGGCTTCGCCAACGCGGTGGGCCTCGCACTTGCCGAGCGCTGGCTCCGCACCACCTTCGGCTCCGAGGTCTGCGACCACCGCACCTATGTGATCGCCGGGGACGGATGTTTCATGGAGGGGGTGTCCCACGAAGCGGCGTCACTGGCGGGCCACCTCGGACTGGGACGGCTGCTGGCGTTCTACGACGACAACCACATCACGATCGACGGGCCGACCGAGCTCGCCTACAGCGACGACGTGGCCGAGCGCTTCGCGGCGTACGGCTGGCGCGTGCGCAATCTCGGGGAGATGGCCAACGACGTGGACGGGCTTGAAGCGGCCATCCGCGAGGCCCTGAACGAGCCGGCGGACGGTCCCGGGGCCAAGCCCACCCTGCTCATCGTGCGCAGCCACATCGGCTGGCCGTCACCGAAGCTGACCGACACCGCAGAGGCCCATGGGAACCCCTTCGGCGAGGACGAGATCCGGGTGACCAAGGAGATCCTGGGCCTGCCGCCCGACCAGACGTTCTGGGTCCCCGACGAGGTCCGCGAGTTCTACAGCCACCAGGTCGCCCGGGGGGCCGAACGGCACGCCGAATGGGAGGCTCGTTTCGCCGCCTGGGACGGCGACCACCCAGCCTGGGATGCCGCCCAGGCCGGTCGCGGTCTCCCCGGCTGGTCCGACGACCTGCCCCGCTTCGACGCCGGCACGGACCTGGCCACTCGCCGTGCGCTCAACCAGTGCATCGATGCCACCGCGGCCTCACTGCCTGGTCTCCTGGCCGGTTCGGCCGACCTGACGGGTAACAACGGTGTGAAGGTGAAGGGCGCCCAGGTGCAGGAGGCGGACTCGCCCGGCGGGAGGCAGGTCCATTTCGGCATTCGCGAGTTCGGCATGGGCGCGGTGATGAACGGTCTCGCCCAGCACGGCGGCGTCCTGCCGGTGGGTGGAACCTTCTTCGTCTTCTCCGACTACATGAGGCCGTCCGTCCGCCTGGCCGCCCTCACGGGCTCGCACGTCATCTACTCGTGGACGCACGATTCGATCGGTGTGGGCGAGGACGGGCCGACTCACCAGCCTGTGGAGCACCTGGCGTCGCTGCGCGCCATGCCGGGCCTGACCCTGATTCGGCCGGCCGACGCCAACGAGACGGCGCAGGCCTGGCGGTTGGCCGTCGAGGCCCAGGGGCCGGTCGGGTTGATCCTGACCCGCCAGAACGTGCCGGTCCTCGACGGGACGTCGGCACGGGCAACCGAGGGTGTGGCCCGCGGGGCGTACGTGCTGCACGACGCCGTGGGTGGTCCGCCGCAACTCGTGCTCGTCGGGACCGGCAGCGAGGTGCAGCACTGCGTGGGCGCCGCGGCCACGCTGGCCGGTGACGGAATCCGGACCCAGGTGGTGTCCTTCCCCTGCTGGGAGTCGTTCGAGGAGCAGGACAGGGACTACCGGGCTGCGGTGTTCCCCCCCGGAGTGCCCGTGCTCAGCATTGAGGCCGGCGCCACGTTGGGCTGGGACCGCTATGCCGACGATGCGATCGGCATCGACCACTTCGGTGCGTCGGCCCCGAGCCCCGTGCTCATGGAGAAGTTCGGGTTCACCTCCGACCACGTCGTCAAGCGGGCGCACGCCCTGCTGGCACGCCACGGTGGTTGACCGGCCGGCTCGGGGCGGTACCCGATGGCGAGTGGTCGAAGGGTGAACGGACGGAGGGAGCGCACGTCATGACGAGATTGCAGGAGCTCTACGACATCGGCGGCCAGAGCCCGTGGCTGGACAATCTGCGCCGCGACTGGCTGCGCGACGGGCAGCTCCACCGGTTGCTCGCTCTCGGCGTGCGCGGCATCACCTCGAACCCCACCATCTTCGCCAAGGCCATCAGCGGCCACCAGGTCTACGACGACCAGTTCCGCGCCCTCATGAAGGACCACACGGTCGAGAGTGCCTATTGGGAGATGGCCATCACCGACATCGAGGACGCGCTCGGGATGCTCCGCCCCCTCCACGATGACAGCGACGGCGAGGACGGGTTCGTCTCACTGGAGGTCTCGCCGGCGCTGGCACACGACACCGCGGGCACCGTACGCGACGCCCGCATGCTCCACCAGCGCATCGGTCAGCCCAACCTCCTGGTCAAGGTCCCGGCCACCTGCGAGGGGATCCCGGCCATCGAGACCATGATCGGCGAGGGTCGCAGCATCAACGTGACACTGATCTTCGGACTCGATCGTTACGCCGAGGTGATGGAGGCCTACCTGCGCGGTCTCGAGGCGCTGGTGGCCGCCGGGCGCCAGGCCGAGCTGCCCAACGTGGCCAGCGTGGCCTCCTTCTTCGTCAGTCGGGTCGACACCGAGGTGGACCGCCGGCTGGAGGTGCTGGCCGGGGGCGAGGACGGGGACGCCGCCGTGTTGGGGTTGCGCGGCACCGGCGCGGTGGCCCAGGCTCAGGTGGCCTATCAGCACTTTCATCGCACCTTCACCGGAGAGCGCTGGGAGGCCCTGCGCGCGCACGGGGCACGGGTGCAGCGGCCGCTGTGGGCGTCGACCTCCACGAAGAACCCGGACTATTCCGACCTGCTCTACGTGGACAGCCTCATCGGCCCCGCGTCGGTCAACACGATGCCCGAGGCCACGCTGGAGGCTTTCGAGGACCACGGCACATTGCGCCGTACGGCCGACGCCGAGCCCGAGGCGGCCCAGGCCGCTCTCGATCGCCTGGTCGACGCCGGCATCGAGTTGGTCGACGTCGAACAGACGCTCGAGGACGAGGGCGTCCACTCGTTCGCCAAGTCGTTCGACGAGCTGCTCCAGTCGCTGACGGACAAGGCCGCGACGTTCTGACGGCTACGTTCTGACCGGGACGTTCTCCGCGGACGTCCTCATTCGGTACCCACGCTCGAGAGGAGCGCGCATGAGGATCGCCATGATCGGGCTGGGCAAGATGGGCGCCAACATGACCGAGCGCCTGCTCAAGGGCGGCCACCAGGTGGTGGCCCACGACCTGAGCAAGGACGCTCTCGCCCAGGCGGCCGACAAGGGCGCCGAGACAGCGACCACGCTCGACGAGCTGGCGGCAAAGCTGACGCCGCCGCGGGCGGCCTGGGTCATGGTGCCCGCCGGCGCCGCCACCAATTCCACCATCGACGCGCTTGCCTCACTGTTCGCGGCGGGCGATGTCATCGTCGACGGGGGGAACTCCAACTACAAGGAGGCGCAGGTGATCGCCGAACGCCTGGACACCCAGGGCATCGGTTTCGTCGACGCCGGCACCTCGGGCGGAGTGTGGGGCCTCAGCGAGGGCTACTGCCTGATGGTGGGCGGCACCGCCGACGCGGTGGCGGTGGTCGAGCCCGCCCTCGAGACCCTCGCCCCCCAAGGAGGGTACGCCCACGTCGGCCCGGTCGGCGCCGGCCATTTCGTGAAGATGGTTCACAACGGGATCGAGTACGGGCTCATGCAGGCCTACGCGGAGGGATTCGAGATCATGGGGGCGGCGAAGGAGTTCGACCTCGATCTGCACGAGATCGCCTCCATCTGGCGCTACGGATCGGTGGTGCGCAGCTGGCTGCTCGAACTGGCCGAACGGGCGCTGAGGCCCGATGCAGGCTTTGAGGGGATCAAGGGGGTGGTGGCCGACTCGGGTGAGGGTCGATGGACGGCAGTGGAGGCCATCGACCGTGGAGTGCCGGCGCCGGTGATCTCCACGTCGCTCTTCACGCGCTTCGCGTCACAGGAGCCCGACTCGTTCCAGCTCAAGATGCTCGCTGCCCTGCGCAACCAGTTCGGCGGCCACGCCGTCACGCTGGAGAGCGGTCAGCAGGGCATGGAAACCGAAACCCCGGCTCCGTAGTCCTCCCCGAGCCGACAGCCCGCCTGCATGCCGCCCTTCGTGCTCGTTCCCGTCGACGACATCGGCGACGCGTTCTCCGAGGAGGTGGCGACGGCCTTCGCGGCACGCCCGGGACCCCGCTTCGTACTGGTGCTCTCCGGGGGGCCCACCGCACGTCTGTGCTACGAGGCGCTGGCCACAGCCCAGGGGATTGATTGGCAGTTGGTCGACGTCTACGTGGGCGACGAGCGCGTGGTACCCCCCGATCACGAGGATGCCAACCAGCGGCTCATCCGCGAGTCCCTGCTCGAGCGCGTGGGGGGTGTGGGGTCGTACTCACCCATGCCTACCGTCGGGCCGATCGACGAATGCGTTGCCGCGTACCAGCGCACGATGGAGCAGGTCGTGGGCGGTCCGGGGATCGATCTGATCCATCTGGGTATGGGTCCCGACGGGCACACCGCCTCTCTCTTCCCCGGCGCACCCAGCCTCGGCGCTCCCTCCGACGTCCTGGTGGTGGCCACCGAGGATTCCACGGGAACGAACCCGCACCCCCGCCTGACGCTGACCCTGCCCGCCATCGATGCCGCCCGGCTGGCAGTGTTCACGGTGGCGGGTGCCTCCAAGGCGTCGGCGCTGGCTGCCCTCGAGCGCGGGGAGGACCTCCCCGCCGGGCGGGTGCGGGCCGGGCGCACCGTGTGGCTGGTGGACGGCCCGGCGCACGGCGAAGCCTCCTAGTGTGACCACGATGCCCTCCGACGCCGACCTCCTGCACGCGACGGCGGACGAGCTTGCTCCCGAGGCCCGGGACGTGCGCGACCGGGCACACGGCCGGCGGGTGACCTACTCGCCCAAGGTCTTCATCCCGCTCACCATGCTTTGCCGCGACCGCTGCGGGTACTGCACGTTCGCCAAGGCCCCGGCGCGCCTCGAGACGCCCTACCTCAGCTCTGAGCAGGTCCTGACCATTGCCCGGGCGGGGCAAGCGGCCGGCTGCCATGAGGCGCTGTTCACCCTGGGGGAACGACCCGAACTGCGCTACCGGGTGGCGCATGAGTGGCTCGGGGCGCACGGGTACGCATCCACCGTCGACTACTTGGCCGCCATGTGCCGCCTCGTCGTGGAGGAGACCGGGCTCCTTCCCCATGCCAACGCCGGCGCCCTGTTCCCCGATGAGCTGGCGCAGCTTCGTGCGGCATGCGCGAGCCAGGGCATGATGCTCGAGTCACTGGCCGGGGATCTCCCGGCGCACCGTGGCGCACCCGACAAGGAGCCGGCACGGCGCCTGGCGACGTTGGAGGCCGCCGGTGAGCTGGCCATCCCCTTCACGACGGGCATCCTGGTCGGCATCGGCGACGGGCGCCCGGGCCAGCTGGCCGCACTGCGGGCCATCGCCTCCTCGCATGCCCGGCACGGGCACGTGCAGGAGGTCATCGTGCAGAACTTCCTCCCCAAGCCGGGGACGGCCATGGCCGGCGTGGAGGCCTGCCCGACCGACGACCTGCGCTGGGCCATCGCGGCGGCCCGTGTGGTGCTGCCCCCCGAGGTGCACGTCCAGGCGCCGCCCAACCTCTCCGACGAGCTGGAGCCACTCCTCGGTGCCGGTATCGACGACTGGGGCGGGGTGTCGCCCGTCACGGCGGACCACGTCAACCCCGAACGGGCCTGGCCGGCACTCGACGTGCTACGGGCCGCCACCGAGGCGGCCGGACACACCCTCGCTCCGCGGCTCACCGTCTACCCGTCCTTCGTCGAGGGTGCCGAGCGCTGGCTCGATCCCGCCATGCGCTTCGCCGTGCTCGACGCGTCCGACGCCGAGGGACTCGCCCGCGACGCCGTCTGGTGCTCGGGAGGCCCCGACGCGCCTCCGGACCTGCTCCCCCACGCGCCGGTTGTGACGGCCGTCGAAGGGTCACCGGTTCCGCAGGGACGGCCCGAAGCGCCGCGGGCCGGTGCCGACGGTCCCGTGGCCGAGGTCCTCGCGGGCGTCGGGCTCGGACAAGAGGTGGGGCTGAGCGAGATCGTCACCCTCTTCGCGGCCCGGGGTCCCGAGGTGCGCGCCGTTGCCGAGCTCGCCGACCAGTTGCGGCGGGACACCGTGGGCGAGACCGTCACCTACGTGCGCAACCGGAACATCAACTACACCAACGTGTGCACGTTCAAGTGCCGCTTTTGCGCGTTCTCCAAGGGGCCCCTGTCGCTCAACCTGCGGGGCGCCCCGTACCTCTTGGAGCTCGACGAGATCACCCGACGGGTGGCTGAGGCGGAGGCCGAGGGAGCGACCGAGGTGTGCCTGCAGGGCGGCATCCACCCCGACTTCGACGGGGACTACTACCTGCACGTCCTCGAGGCGGTGCGCGCCGCGTCGAGCGACATCCACATCCACGGGTTCACCGCGCTCGAGGTCACCGAGGGGGCCCGCCGCTCCGAGGTTCCGCTGGCCGAGTACCTACGGCGCCTGAAGGAGGCCGGCCTCAAGACCTTGCCGGGGACGGCGGCCGAGATCCTCGACGACGAGGTACGGGCGGTGATCTGCCCGGACAAGATCACGACCGACGAGTGGCTCGAGGCACACCGGACGGCCCACGCCGTCGGCCTGCGCTCGAACGTCACGATCATGTTCGGCTCCGTCGAGCAACCGGTGAGCTGGGCCCGTCACCTCGTGCGGACGCGGGCGCTCCAGCGCGAGACCGGTGGATTCACCGAATTCGTGCCGCTTCCCTTCGTGCACATGGCCACCCCGATGTACCTCCAACGCCGCGCCCGGCGGGGACCGACGTTCCGAGAGGCCCTGCTCATGCATGCCGTGGCGCGTATCGCCTACCGCGGCGACATCGACAACATCCAGGTGAGCTGGGTCAAGATGGGTGCCGAGGGTGCTCGCCAGGTCCTCCGCGCCGGCGCCAACGACCTGGGCGGCACGCTGATGGACGAGAACATCTCGCGGGCGGCCGGTGCCCTCCACGGCCAGCGCATGGGGGCCGACGAGCTCGAGGCCCTCGTGGCGCCGCTGGGACGCCCACTGGTGCAGCGGACGACGCTCTATGGGCGTGTGGCACCCACCGGCTGGGCCGACCCATCCGGTGCGATCCCGGCCGGTGCCGCTCTGGGCGTGTGACGGAGCGAACCACGGTGTCCGGCGACCCGGCGCGCCAGAGCGCACTCGACGCTCTCTTCGAGAACGACCTGCTCTCGAAGGCCCAGACCCGCGAGCTCAATGCCATGGTCTCCTCCCTGGGTGACCTGGCGCGGCGAGGGCACGGCGGTGGGCGATCTCAAGATCGCCAACGCCGCGCTCGGCGAGATGGCCGAGGCCTTTCGGGTGTTCCGTCCGTACCGCCACATCCGCAAACTCACCATGTTCGGTTCGGCCCGCACGAAGCCCGAGGATCCGATCTACATCCTGGCCCGCAACCTGGCTCGAAGGTTGGCCGCGGCCGACTGGATGGTGGTGACCGGGGCCGGACCCGGGATCATGGCCGCCGGGCTCGAGGGGGCCGGGCGTGAGCACGCCTTCGGCGTCAACATCCGTCTGCCCCACGAGGATGAACCCAACGCGTTCATCGCGCAGGACCCCAAGCTGGTCGAGATGCGTTACTTCTTCACGCGCAAGCTGATGCTGATCAAGGAGTCCCATGCGTACGTCGTGCTCCCGGGGGGGTTCGGCACGCAGGATGAGGCCTTCGAGCTCCTCACGCTGCTCCAGACCGGCAAGGCGGAACCGGCCCCCGTCGTGATGGTCGAGACACCCGGCGGTACCTACTGGCATGCCTGGCTGCGTTTCGTCGAGGATGAGGCGATCACGGCCGGCTGGGTCTCCCCCGAGGACCGCGCACTGTTCAAGGTGACCAACACCATGGAAGAGGCCAGCGAGGAGATACTCGGCTTCTACCGCAACTATCACTCGTGCCGCTGGGTGGGAGACCTCCTGGTGCTGCGACTCGGGGTCCAGCCCGACAAGGCCGAGCTGGCCGACCTGAACCGTCGCTTCGCCGACATCGTGGTGCGGGGCGCCATCCGCACCACCGGGCCATTCCCCCCCGAACGCGACGATCACCCCGAGCTCCCACGTGTGGCGCTGCGGTTCGACCGGTACCACTATGCCCGCCTGCGCCAGCTCATCGACGCCCTCAACGAAACCACCGGATGAGTGCCCGAGTCACTGCCTCCGAGCAAGGACACCGAGGAGGACTGCCCCGAGCCCGCCGGCGCCGCTCCGGTGGCACGGCGCTCCTGGGCATCGTCCTCGGCGCACTGCTCCTCCCGCCGGCCCCGTCCGGATTGACGGCGAGCGTCGCATCGGCCGCCGTGGCGGCCACGCCTGCTGCGAACTCGGTGGTGCCCTTCGGCGTCACCGCTGTGGGCGCCAACACGCTCACCAACCCCAACGCCCCGGTGGTCGCCATGGCGGCGACGCCCGACGGAGGCGGCTACTGGGTGCTGAGCAGCGACGGCGGTGTCTTCGCCTACGGCGACGCCCGCTTCTCGGGCTCGGCGGGCTCCCTCCACCTCAACGCCCCGATCGTCGGCATGGCGGCCACGCCCGACGGCACCGGCTACTGGTTGGTGGCCCGCGACGGCGGTGTCTTCGCCTACGGCGACGCCCGCTTCTCGGGCTCGGCGGGCTCCCTCCACCTCAACGCCCCGATCGTCGGCATGGCGGCCACGCCCGACGGGGGCGGCTACTGGTTGGTGGCCCGCGACGGCGGTGTCTTCGCCTACGGCGACGCCCGCTTCTCGGGCTCGGCGGGCTCCCTCCACCTCAACGCCCCGGTGGTCGCCATGGCGGCCACGCCCGACGGGGGCGGCTACTGGTTGGTGGCAGCCGACGGGGGCGTGTTCACCTACGGCGACGCCCGCTTCTCGGGCTCGGCGGGCTCCCTCCACCTCAACGCCCCGATCGTCGGCATGGCGGCCACGCCCGACGGCACCGGCTACTGGTTGGTGGCAGCCGACGGGGGCGTGTTCACCTACGGCTCGGCGCCGTACCTCGGCTCGCTCGGCGCTGCGGCGGTTCCGCCCTCGGTGGTCGGCATGGCCGCCGCTCCCGACGGCACCGGCTACTGGTTGGCCGTCGGTTCACCCCTGGCGGGCAAGGTCATCGGCATCGACCCCGGGCACAACGGACTCAACGCGACGAGTGCGGCGGTGCTCGACGAGCCGGTGTTCAATGGGACCCGATACGAGCCGTGCGACAGCACCGGGACGGCGGCCACCGATGGGTACACCGAGGCGCAGTACAACTTCGCCGTGGCCAGCGACCTGCAAGGAGACCTGACGGCCCAGGGGGCGTCCGTGGTCATGACCCGTCCGAACAACGACGGGATCGGGCCCTGCGTGACGACGCGGGCGGCCATCCTCAACGACGCGCGTGTCGACGTCGCGGTGGACATTCACGCCGATGGCGGACCGCCGGCGGGGCGGGGGTTCACCGTGCTCGAGCCGGTGCGCGACGGTCCCAACGACAACGTGGTCGCCTCGTCGACCGCGTTCGCCACGTTGCTGCGCGACGCCTTTGCCGCTGAAACGCCGATGCCCGTGAGCGACTATTACGGGGTCGACGGGCTCCAACCCCGCAACGACCTTGCCGGACTGAACCTCACCACCGTCCCCAAGGTGCTCATTGAGTGCGGCAACATGGCGAACGCGGCGGACGAAGCGCTCCTCGAGTCACCCGCGTTCCAGCGGGAGGCCGCGGCTGCAATGGTGCGCGCGATCACCGAGTTCCTCTCGCCGGGTCGCTGAGCGCGCCGAGGCCCTCCGACCCGAGGGGGACCCGGGCCAACGTCGTGTACACGTGCCCTTCGGGGGAGGGTGCCGAAGCCACCAGATCGACATGCTCCACGGGGAAGGCCGCTTCGAAGGGTATGCCTGACATCTGGCCCAACACGGCCGCGCCGAGGCGTCGTCCTTTGGCCCGGGCCACGGTGAGATGTCCGTTGAAGGGCTGCTCGTCGCGTGGTTTCGGCATGATCGGTGACGTGGCGGCACGCACGGCGGCGGCCAGAGCATCGAGGCCGACCGCCGGCAGCTGCAGGACCCGAACGGCGGTGAACCACGCGGTTCCCGGTCCCAGGTGGCATTCGACGGGTCCGGGGAAGGCGGCGCAGCCCGCCTGTAGTCCCCGGGTGACCCGCGCCACCACGTCGTCAAGCCCGCCGGCGGCTACCGCACCTCCAACACCGGGCGCACCGAGGAAGTGCAGCGTCACGTGCCAGCGCGACGGGCCCACGAAGCGCAGACCCCGGACGCCCCCCAGCTCGGCCTCGAGACCGTGCAGAAGGTGGCGCGTCGCCTCGTCCGGCCAGACCGCCACGAAGAGGCGCCAGGGGCGCCCGTTAGGCGCCGCCGTCATCGAACGCGACCCTGCGGGAGCCCTCGCGCAGAGCGGACACGGACTTCTCCACGGCGCGCCGGGCCTTGAGAAGGCGCCGTTCGAGCGCCAGGGCCTCGCCGGCCTCGGCGGAGTCCGGGTCGCCCGATCCTGCTCGCTGGAGCGCGTCCATCGCCATGTCGGCGAGCTCCTCGGCCACGTCCTCGAGGCGGGCCGCCAGAGCGACGACCGCGTCGTCGTGGCCTGACCGTTGCGCAGTCACCCTGGCCGCTCCCCGGACGGTGGTTCCGTCTCCTCCACCTCGTACGCTCCGTCGGAGAATGCGGCACGCATGAGTTTCTTGTCGAACTTTCCAACGGATGTCTTGGGCACCTCGGTGAGAAAGGTCCAGCGCTCGGGCAGCCACCAGTGCGGCACGCGCCCCGCCAGGAAGGCCACCAGCTCGGCCGCCGACGGCGAGCGGCCGGGACGGGGGACGACGACGACCAGTGGCCGTTCCGTCCACTTCGGGTCCGGGACGGCGATCACCGCCGCCTCGAAGACGTCCGGGTGCGCCATGACGGCATTTTCGAGCTCGACCGACGAGATCCACTCTCCCCCCGACTTGATCACGTCCCTGGTCCGGTCCGAGATGGTCATGTACCCCTGCGGGTCGAGCGTTCCCACGTCGCCGGTCCGCAACCAGCCGTCGTCGAACCGGCTCGAATCGTCCTCCTTGTAGTACGAGCCGGTGACCCACGGCCCGCGGATCTCGAACTCGCCCACCGACTCCCCGTCGTCGGGCAGAATCCCCCCGTCCTCCCCGACCACGCGGACGTCCACCCCGGGGACGAATCGTCCGGCCTTGACCCGGTAGTACATCTCGTCGTGGCTGTTGATCATGTGGGCGGGCGGCACCGCGAGCGCGGCCATTGGGCTCGTCTCGGTCATCCCCCAACCCTGGACCATGGTGACCCCGAAACGGTCTTCGAATGTCCTCATGAGCACCTCGGAGACGGCGGCACCGCCTGCCGTGATGTTGCGCAGGCTCGAGAAGTCGATCGGCGTGTCGAGAGCGAGAAGCCCGTTCCAGATGGTCGGCACCCCGACCGCGAGGGTGGGCTGGTACGCGTTGATGACGCCGGCCAGGTGCTCTCCCATGAGGAACATCTGGGGCATGACCATGTCGGTCCCGGCCATCCATGCCCCGTACGGCGTCCCCCAGGCGTTGGCGTGGAACATGGGCACGATGATCAGGAGCCGGTCCGCCTCGCCCATCCCGATGGACGCGGTCGCCTGCAAGGCCAACGTGTGGAGCCAGGTGGAACGGTGCGAGTACACGACCCCCTTGGGGTTCCCGGTGGTCCCGCTCGTGTAGCACATGCCCGCTGCCGTTCTCTCGTCGAGGACGGGCCACTCAAACCCGGGATCCTCGGCGGCCAGGAGCTGCTCGTAGGAGAGGACCTCGCCGAGCGCGGAGGCGTCCCCCTCCCCCACCACGATGAAGGTCTCGACCGTCCTCAGCTCGTCGCGCACGGCGGCGAGCAACGGGATGAGCGACGCATCGACGATGACGACACGGTCCTCGGCGTGGTTGACGACGTAGGCCAGCTGGTCTGCCGGCAGGCGGATGTTGAGGGTGTGGAGGACGGCGCCCATGGAGGGGATGGCGAGATACGCCTCGAGATGTTCCTGGTTGTTCCAGCAGAAGGTTCCCACGCGGTCCCCCTCTCGGATGCCCAGGCGCTTCAGCGCGGCCGCCAACCTCTCGGCTCCGGCTGCCACCTCCGCGAACGTCGACGTTCGATGTCCACCAGGCTCGACCGTGATGACGGTGCTGGTCCCGTGCACCCGCTTCCCGTATCTCAAGATGTCGCTGACCAGGAGTGGAGCGTCCTGCATGGTGCTCTGCATGGCCTAAGTATGTCGACCGCGCCCGGGGCGTGCGCGCCAGTCGGTCCGGCCCGCCGGAGACGTGGTCCGGCCCGGGCGGTTCTACGGCGGGTCCCGACACGGGGCGACCGTTCCCTCCCGTGGCGACGAGAGCGACCCGTCGGTGAGGAACACGGCAAGACTCGGCGTCGCCGTCGCTGTCGCCGTCGGTTCTCCGGTGGCTCTGGTCGCAACCGCCGTCGTCGCCGCCGGCGGCTCGCTGACGGGAGGCGGCGCCGGCACTCCCGCTACATGGTCGGCCGCCACGTCGAACATCCCGCCCGCCATGCTGTCCCTCTACGAGGAGGCCGCCTCCACGTGTCCGGGGCTACCCTGGACCGTCCTGGCCGCCATCGGCACGATTGAGTCCGACAACGGCCTCTCCACCCTGCCCGGCGTCCACGAGGGAGCAAATGGCGCCGGGGCCGAGGGGCCGATGCAATTCGAGCCGGCGACCTTTGCCGCGTACGACGAGCCCGTGCCTCTGGGTGGCGCGACGCCGCCGAGCCCCTACGACCCGACGGACGCGGTGTTCGCGGCAGCCCGGTTCTTGTGCTCGAACGGGGCTTCGGGCGGGGCGGACCTTCCTGGCGCCATCTATGCGTACAACCACTCCGACACCTATGTCAGCGAGGTTCTGACCTTGGCGCAGTCGTACGTCGGGTCGACGTCGGGCACCGCCGCGGGCACACCGGTGACCGCGGCCGGCGCCGTGGCCGTCGCATGGGCGCTCGACCAGATCGGCACGCCCTATGTCTGGGGCGGCGACACCCCGGGCGTGGGCTTCGACTGTTCGGGCCTGGTGAAGGCGGCCTATGCGGCCGCCGGTGTCTCCCTGCCCCGGGTGGCACAGGATCAGTTCGACACCACTCCCCCGCTCTCCCCGGGCGGGCCGCTCGAACCGGGGGATCTCGTCTTCTTCGGAGCGAACACCGCTTCGGTCGACCATGTCGGCCTGTTCGTTGGCGTCGTCGGGGGCAGTGACCTCATGGTGGACGCGCCCCATAGCGGGGCCGTCGTGCGCCTCGAGGGCTTCACCGGGACCCTGGGCGCTCCTTTCGGGACGCTGCACTTCGTCGGGGCCACCCGCCCCTCCTGAGCGCCGGACCGCGCCGAGGGCGGGTGCAGGGTCGCCCCATGCCCTGATCCATCGTGTCATGAGTGTATCGTGACACGATGGAGATGACGGATGTCGACTACGAGGACCTCCTGGCGCTGCGCACCGGGCTCCGCCGTTTCCTGCGGTGGAGTGATCAGCACGCCGCCTCGGTCGGCCTGACCCCGGCTCAGCACCAGTTGCTGGTGGCCCTTCGAGGACACACCGACCGCCGCGGGCCCACCGTCGGAGAGGTCGCGGATTACCTGCTGCTGCGCCATCACAGCGCGGTCGGCCTGGTGGACCGGGCCGTGGCGGCAGGGCTCGTCGAGCGCCAGCGAGATGCCGTGGACAACCGGGTGGTGCGTCTCGAATTGACGTCCGCCGGCGAGGGACGTCTGGCCGCCCTGTCCGAGCTCCACCGGGAAGAGCTCGAGCGTCTCGTCCTGAAGCTCCCGAGTGCGTGGCGGGGCCTCCTGCCCCGCCAGCCGCTGCACGGACTCGAGACCCGGCCGTAGGGGCGCCGCGTCTCGACCTGGCCGCAGGGAACCAGCCGGAGACGGCCGTCGAAGATCACACGGTGCGACCTCGCAGGGCTCGGTATCGCCGGACGAGGGAGGCGGTCGAGGCATCCTGAGCGTCGAGGTCAGGCGCCGCCTCTGCCGTAAGGATCGGAGCCAGCTCCTTGGCCATGGCCTTGCCCAGCTCGACGCCCCACTGGTCGAACGAGTCGATGCCCCAGACGGTCCCCTCGACGAAGACGGTGTGCTCGTAGAGCGCCACGAGCTGGCCGAGCACCGAAGGCGTGAGTTTCGGGGCCAGGATCGTGGAGCTCGGACGGTTACCCGGCATGACCTTGTGCGGGACGAGCTCGGGGGCAGTGCGCTCGGCCGCGATCTCGGCCGCCGTCCTTCCGAACGCGAGTGCCTTCGTCTGGGCCAGGCAATTGGCGACGAGGAGGTCCTGCTGCTCCCCGGTGTCGTGGGTGCTCTCGGCGAAGGCGATGAAGTCGGCCGGGATCAGCTTCGTCCCCTGGTGGATGAGCTGGTAGAAGGCATGCTGGCCGTTCGTGCCGGGCTCGCCCCAGAAGATCTCACCCGTCTGTCCCGTCACCGTGGTGCCGTCCAAGCTCACCGACTTCCCGTTGGACTCCATGGTGAGCTGCTGCAGGTACGCCGGGAAGCGGGCGAGCCGCTGGCTGTACGGCAGGACCGCGTGGGTCTGGGCCCGGAAGAAGTTGTTGTACCAGACGTTCAACATGGCCTGAATGACGGGCACGTTGTTCTCCAGTGGCGTCGTGCGGAAATGCTCGTCAATGGCGTGGAAGCCGGCAAGCATTTCCCCGAATGCCTCCTTTCCGATGGCGACCATGAGGGAGAATCCGATCGCCGAGTCGTACGAATAGCGGCCTCCCACCCAGTCCCAGAACCCGAGCATGTTCACCGGGTCGATGCCGAACTCGGACACACCTGCCGCGTTGGTGGACACCGCCACGAAGTGCTTGGCCACGGCGTCGTCGCCCGCCGCCGCTCCCAACCCGCTGAGCAACCAGTCGCGGGCGGCCGCCGCGTTGGTGAGCGTCTCGAGCGTTGTGAAGGTCTTGGAGCACACCACGAACAAGGTGCTCTCCGGGTCGAGATCGTGGGTGGCGGCGTAGAGGTCGACGGGATCGACGTTCGAGACGAACCGGCTCACCAGACCCGGCTGGGCGTAGTCGGCGAGCGCCTGGGTGGCCATGGCGGGACCGAGGTCGGAACCTCCGATGCCGATGTTGACCACCGCGTCGATGCGCCTGCCTGTCGCACCGGTCCACGCCCCGTCGCGGATGCGGTCGGAGAGTTCGCCCATCTTCTCGAGCACGGCACGGACGTCGCCGACCACGTCCTGGCCGTCGACCCGCAGCTCGGAGCCCCGCGGCATGCGCAGCGCAACGTGGAGGACGGCGCGGTCCTCCGTGGTGTTGATGTGGGCCCCCGAGAACATCGCGTCACGATGCTCTTCGACCTCGGCTGTGCGCGCCAGGTCCATGAGGAGCCTCAGGGTCTCGTCGGTCACGCGGTGTTTGGAGTAGTCGAGTACGAGGTCGCCCGCGGTGGCGGTCATGCGCTCGGCGCGGCCCGGATCGGCGGCGAACAGCTGGCGCAGGCGGAGGAGACGCCCCTCTTTGTCGAAGTGGGTCTGCAGCGCGCGCCAGGGCCCCGCGGTCGTCATGTCCATGAGCTGAATCTACGGCCCCGGCACCCGCAGGCGCACCCCGCTCCCCCATCAGCGAGCCCGACGAGGCTCGGGTCAGCGCAGAGCGAGTTGACCGGGCACGATGGGTGACGGGAGTGAGGTCGCTCCCGTCAACCAACGGTCGACTGCGGCCGCGCACGACCGGCCCTCGGCGATGGCCCAGACGATGAGGCTCTGACCCCGTGTCTGGTCCCCGCATACGAAGACCCCCTCGGCGGTGGTGGACCACTGCGCATCGGACACCACGGTGCCCCGGGGGCCCACCTCCACGCCAAGCTCGTCCACGGCGTTTCGGCGCTCCGTTCCGACGAAGCCCATGGCGAGGAGCACCAGCTCGCACTCGAGCTCGAACTCGGATCCGCGAACTTCCTCGAACACGGGTCGGCCGCTTTCTTCCCGCATCTCCACGGTGAGGCCACGGAGGGCCCGCACGGCACCCGACCCGTCGTCGAGGAACTCGGTCGTCGTGACCGAGAACAGGCGTGCCCCACCCTCCTCGTGCGCGGAGGACGTGCGCAGGATGAGGGGCCATAACGGCCAGGGGTTGTCGGCCAGCCGGTCACTGGGTGGTTCGGCCATGATCTCGAGCTGGTGGACGGAACGGGCCCCCTGGCGGTGTGCAGTGCCCAGGCAGTCGGCGCCCGTGTCCCCGCCACCGATGATGACGACTCGTTTTCCTTCGGCCGAGATGGGTGTCACGCCGAGCCCACCCTCTTGCAGCAGGTTCGCCGGCTTGAGGTATTCGAGCGCGAAGTGGACCCCGGCCAGCTCGCGACCGGGCACGGGCAGGTCCCGGGGCAATGTGGCCCCTGCGGCCAGGACGACGGCGTCGAAGGTGGCCCGGACGTCGGCGGCGGATCGCACCGTCACGTCGGGCGCGCAGGCGGTCCCGGCGCCCCGCACCTCGCCGGGCTCGGCGGGGTGCTCTGCCGCAGTCGCCCGAGCCTCCGGCGCCCCACCGACAGAGGTCGAGCAGACGAAGGTCACCCCTTCGGCTTCCATTTGCGCCAGGCGCCGGTCGAGAACGGCCTTCTCCATCTTGAACTCCGGGATGCCGTAGCGCAGCAGGCCGCCCGGCTTCTCCGCCCGTTCGAACACGGTCACGTCGTGGCCCGCACGGGCCAGCTGCTGCGCGGCGGCCAGGCCGGCCGGCCCCGATCCCACCACCGCCACCGACTTGCCGGTCTTGACCATGGGAACCTGGGGCGTCACCCAACCTTCGTCCCAGGCACGCTCGACGATCTCGAACTCAATTCGTTCAATCGTCACCGGGTCGTCGTTGATCCCGAGAACGCAGGCGGCCTCGCACGGAGCGGGGCACAGCCTGCCGGTGAATTCCGGGAAGTTGTTCGTGGCGTGCAGTCGCTCCATGGCATCGGGCCAGTCGTCCCGGTAGACCAGGTCGTTCCACTCCGGGATGAGATTGCCCAGCGGACACCCGTCGTGGCAGAAGGGGATCCCGCAGTCCATGCACCGCGCCCCCTGTTCCTTGGTCGACGCCTCGTCGAAGGGCTCGTACACCTCTTTCCAGTCGCGCAGGCGTACCGACACCGGGCGGCGCCGGGGAAGGTGCCGGCCGTACTCCATGAATCCGGTCTGCTTACCCATGCGCGGCTTCCATGACCGCCTCGTCGACCGATCGGCCCTCGGCCGTCGCCAGCGCGGTCGCCTCGAGGATCCGCCGGTAGTCGCGGGGCATCACCTTGACGAACTCGAGCACCTCGGTCTCCCAGTGTTCGAGCAGGCGCGATGCCACAGCCGAGCCCGTCTCGACCTGGTGGCGTTCGACCAGGGTCCGGACCCCGGTGGCGTCGGTCGGGCTGAGCGGCTCGACGTCCACCATCTCGAGGTTGACCCGTGATCCGAAGGAGCGACCCTTGTCGTACACGTAGGCCACCCCCCCCGACATTCCGGCTGCGAAGTTGCGCCCGGTGGGTCCGAGAACGACGACCAGCCCACCTGTCATGTATTCACAGCCGTGGTCGCCGACTCCCTCGACCACGGCGGTCGCCCCCGAATTGCGCACGCAGAAGCGCTCACCCACCTGTCCACGGACGAAGAGCTCTCCCGAGGTGGCGCCGTAGAGGATCACGTTGCCGGCGATGATCTGTTCTTCGGCCGCGAACGGGGACCCTTCGGGTGGCCGGACCACGAGGCGACCTCCCGAGAGACCCTTACCGAGGTAGTCGTTGGCGTCGCCCAGCAGCCGCATGGTCACGCCACGGGGGACGAAGGCCCCAAAGCTCTGCCCGGCCGATCCGGTGAACGTCAACGAGATCGTGTCATCGGGCAGTCCTGCGGCGCCGTGACGCCGGCTGATCTCCGAGCCCAGCAGCGTCCCGACGGTGCGGTCGACATTGGTGATGGGCAGCTCGAGTGTCACCGGCGTCGCATCCGCCAGGGCCGGAGCGCACTCACCCATGAATACGTGGTCGAGCGCCTTCTCGAGCCCATGGTCCTGGAGGACCGTCTGGCGGCGGACCGTCGTTGCAGGAACGTCGGGCTGGGCCAGCACGGTCGAGAGGTCGAGTCCGGCGGCTTTCCAGTGCCGCACCGCCGTGTCGACGTCGAGCAGGTCGACCCGCCCGATGGCCTCGTCGAGCGAGCGCAGACCCAAGGAGGCCAGCACTTCGCGCACCTCCTCGGCGATGTACTCGAAGAAGGTCTCCACGAACTCAGGTTTGCCGCTGAACTTGGTCCGAAGGGACGGCGTCTGCGTGGCGATGCCCACCGGACAGGTGTCGAGGTGGCAGACCCGCATCATGATGCACCCCGACACCACCAGCGGCGCCGAGGCGAAGCCGTACTCCTCCGCGCCCAGCAGGGCACCGATGACGACGTCGCGCCCGGTCTTGAGCTGCCCGTCGACCTGCACCACGATGCGGTCGCGTAGCCCGTTGGCCAGCAATGTCTGCTGCGTCTCGGCGAGGCCGATCTCCCAGGGGATGCCCGCGTGCTTGAGGGAGGTCAGTGGCGCGGCACCCGTCCCCCCGTCGTGACCGGAAATCAACACGACATCGGAGTGCGCCTTGGCCACGCCGGCAGCGACGGTCCCGACTCCCACCTCGGCCACCAGTTTCACGTGCACACGGGCCCGGGGGTTGGAGGACTTGAGGTCGTGGATCAGTTGGGCGATGTCCTCAATGGAGTAGATGTCGTGGTGTGGTGGCGGCGAGATCAGCCCCACCCCCGGGGTGGAGCTCCGGGTCTTGGCGATCCACGGGTAGACCTTCTTGCCCGGGAGCTGTCCGCCCTCGCCGGGCTTCGCCCCCTGGGCGATCTTGATCTGGAGGTCGTCCGCGTTGACCAGGTACTCGCTGGTCACGCCAAAACGGCCCGAGGCCACCTGCTTGACCGCACTCCGACGCAGGTCGCCGTTCTCGTCGGGCGTGAACCGCTCGGCATCCTCTCCGCCCTCTCCGGTGTTCGACCGTCCGCCGATCCGGTTCATGGCGATGGCGAGTGTCTCGTGTGCCTCGGCCGAGATGGACCCGTAGGACATGGCGCCGGTCGAGAAGCGCGCCATGATGGCGCCGGCCGGCTCCACCTCCTCAACGGGGACCGGCCCTCCGGCTGCGGGCTTGAAGCGCAGGAGCCCGCGTAGCGTGCCCAAGCGTTCGGCCTGGTCGTCGACCGCAGCGCTGTACTCCTTGAAGATCTCGTAACGCTTGGCACGCGTGGCGTGCTGGAGCTTGAAGACGGTCTTCGGGTTGAAGAGGTGGAACTCCCCCTCGCGGCGCCATTGGTACTCCCCGCCCACGTCCAATTCACGGTGGGCCAGCTCGGTCGGGCGCGGCTCGTGCGCCCGACGGTGGCGGGTGGCCACCTCGGCGGCCAGCACCGGGAGGGCGACGCCGCCGATGCGGCTCGAGGTCCCGGTGAAGTACTCGTCGATCAGTTCGCGGTCGAGTCCGATGGCTTCGAAGACCTGTGCGCCCGTGTACGAGGCCACGGTCGAGATGCCCATCTTGGACATCACCTTGAGCACACCCTTGCATGCCGCCTTGATGTAATTCCGGCGCGCCTGGCGCGGCGAGACCCCTTCGAGCAGGCCCTCCGAGATCATGTCGTCAATCGAATCGAGCGCGAGGTAGGGATTGACGGCGGCCGCGCCGTACCCGATGAGCAGCGCAATGTGGTGTACCTCACGGGCGTCCCCGGACTCGATGACCAGCCCGACCTTGGTTCGCGTCTTTTCGCGCACGAGATGGTGGTGGATGGCCGCGGTCAGGAGCAGCGAGGGAATCGGCGCCCACTCGGCCGTGGCGTTGCGGTCCGACAGCACGATGAGGTTGGCGCCGTCGGCGATGGCTTGCGAGACCCGGCGTCGAACGTCTTCTATCGCCGCCCGCAGGGCCTCGCCCCCCGCGGCGGTCGGCGCTCCGGCCTCCCCGGCGTCGCGCACCTCGAAGAGCCCGTCGATGGCGAATGCCTTGAAACCCGGCGTCTGACCGTCCTCATTGACGTACATGAGCTTGGCCAGATCGTCGCGGTCGATGACCGGGAGCGGCAGCAGGATCTGCCGGCACGAGCCGGGCTTGGCCTCGAGCAGGTTGGCCTCGGGCCCAATGGTGGCGGCCAGGGACGTCACCAGCTCCTCGCGGATGGCGTCGAGGGGCGGGTTGGTCACCTGTGCGAACAGCTGCGTGAAGTAGTCGTAGAGCAGTCGCGAGCGATCGGACAGCACCGCGATCGCCGCATCCGAACCCATGGATCCGAGGGGCTCCGCCCCGGTGCGCGCCATCGGAGCGAGGATGACGCGCAGCTCCTCGTTCGTGTAGCCGAACAGCCGCTGTTGGACCACAACGCTCCCGTGCTGGGGCGTGAGCATGGTGCGGGCCGGGAGCTCGTCGAGACGGATTTGGTCCCGAGCCAGCCACTGCGCGTAAGGGTGCTCTGCCGCCAAAGCCGCCTTGATCTCCTCGTCCTCGACGAGACGCCCCTGGTCTGTGTCGACCAGGAACATCCGGCCGGGCTGCAGGCGTCCCTTGCGCACGATCCGCTCCGGCGCGATGTCCAGGACGCCGACCTCGCTGGCCAGGACCACCAGCCCGTCGTCGGTGACCCAGTAGCGCGCCGGGCGCAGGCCATTGCGGTCGAGGACCGCGCCCACGACGGTCCCGTCGGTGAAGCACACCGCTGCCGGCCCGTCCCAGGGCTCCATCAGCGATGCGTGGTACCGGTAGAAGGCTCGCCGGTCCTTGTCCATCGTGGCGTGGTTCTCCCACGCCTCGGGGATCATCATCAGGACGGCATGGGGCAGTGGACGCCCACCGAGATGCAGCAGCTCGAGCACTTCGTCGAAACTGGCCGAGTCGCTGGCTCCCGGCGTGCAGACGGGATAGACGCGCGACAAGTCTCCGTCGATGAGTTCGGTGTCCAGCAGGGCTTCACGGGCCCGCATCCAGTTGCGGTTGCCCGCCAACGTGTTGATCTCGCCGTTGTGGCACAGGTACCGGTAGGGGTGGGCCAACGGCCAGCTCGGGAAGGTGTTCGTCGAGAACCGCGAGTGGACGAGCGCCAACCCCGACGCGAACGCCGGATCGCGCAGATCGGGGAAGAACTCGCGCAGCTGCTCGGAGGTGAGCATTCCCTTGTAGACAATCGTGCGCGCCGAGAGTGACGGGAAGTAGAGGCCTTCGACGGCGTGCTCGGCCCGCTTGCGCAGCACGAAGGCGCGCCGATCGAGCGAGAGGGTGTCACCCCGGTCCTCGTCCGGCACGGCCGCAACGGCCGGCGCCACGAACAGCTGCTCGATCCGGGGCATCGCTCCCAGGGCGATCGTGCCGAGGCTCGTCGTCTCGGTGGGCACCACCCGCCACCAAAGGACGCGCAGACCTTCCTCGCCGGCGATCTGTTCCACGACGGCGCGCGCCTTGGCTGCATCGTCGTGGTCCACGGGAAGGAAGGCCAGCCCGACGGCGTAGCCGCCGCGGTCGGGCAGATCCATGCCCTCGACCATCGCCACGCCGGACAGGAAACGGTGCGGTATCTGAACGAGGATTCCGGCCCCGTCGCCGGTGTTCACCTCGGCGCCCGACGCCCCGCGATGGGCCAGCCGTTCGAGAACCGTCAGGCCGCGGTCGACGATGTCGTGACTCGGCCGACCCTGAAGATCAGCCACCATGCCGACCCCGCAGGCGTCGTGCTCGTAGGCCGGGTCGTAGAGGCCAGAGGCCATCGGCGTCCTTCCGTGAGGGAGAAGTTGAGCGGCTACCGGGACGACGTTGGCCCGAACGTGGAAGGTACAGAATACACGACCCCACTCGTAGGCTGGTCCCGTGTCGTCGCATGTCAACGTCGTTGGAGGTGGGATCATCGGGCTCGCCTGCGCCTGGGAGCTGTCGGATCGCGGGCACGAGGTGACCGTCCTCGGACCGGTGGCCGGGAGAGACGCTGCCGCCTGGGTCGCCGCGGGAATGCTCGCCCCGGTGACCGAAGCGCATTTCGGCGAGGACGCCCATACCGAGCTGCTCCTGGAAGGCGCACGGCGCTGGCCGGGTTTCGCGACCGCCCTCGAGGCTGCCACGGGACACACCATTGGCTACGACACGTCGGGCACGGTGACCGTCGCCCTGGATGCGTCCGACCGCGCCGGACTCGACGACCTCCTGCAGTACCAGCTCTCTCTCGGCCTTGGCGCCGAACGCCGGAGCGCGAGCGAATGCCGTCGCCTGATCCCCGCCCTCAGCCCGGCGGTGCGCGGTGGAATCGAGGTGTCCGGTGACCATCAGGTGGACAACCGCGCCTTACTGGGCGCGCTGGTCGCGGCGTGCCGCCACCGGGGCGTCGCGTTCCTCTCGACGAGGGTTGCCGGAGTGGCGCCGGGCCCGGAGCTCGTCCTGGGGGACGGCCGCCGTGTCGGATCCGATGTCGTGGTTCTGGCGGCCGGCGTCGGCATGAGCGCCCTTCGCGGCCTTGAGGGAGCTGGGATCCCACCGGTTCGTCCCGTGAAGGGTCACATTCTTCGGTTGGGCCCCGTGGACGAGCCGGTGGCCGGACGTGCCCCTCTCCTCAACCGCACCGTGCGCGGCCTCGTCCACGGCCGTTCGGTGTACCTGGTGCCGCGGCGGAACGGCTCGGTGGTCGTCGGAGCCACCGTGGAAGAGCGCGGCGTGGACATCGCCGTGCCGCGCCGGCGCCGTCCACGATCTCCTCCGTGATGCCCGGGCCATCGTCCCGGGCATCGACGAGATGGAGCTGCATGAGTCCGCCACGGGACTGCGACCGGCCACCCCCGACAACATGCCCTGCATCGGATGGACCGCGCTCGTGGGAGTGCTGGCGGCCACCGGTCACTATCGCAACGGCATCCTCCTGGCTCCGCTCACCGCGGCAGCCGTCGCCGACATGGTGGCGCACCAGCACGTCGAGCCCCTCATTGAGGCGCTGGCACCGGCGTGACCACATACACGTTGCGTGTCAACGGGAACCTGCTGGAGGTGGAGCTCGGCGCCTCTCTCGCCGACGTGGTGGCGCAACTGACCGGTGAGGCGGACCCACGTGGAGTGGCCGTCGCCGTCGACCGCTGCGTGGTCCCCCGGTCGGAGTGGGCCACAACCCGGGCGCGCCCGGATTCCCTGGTTGAAGTGGTCGGAGCCACAGCGGGGGGCTGACATCATTGTCATGCCGGGCGGCCAGTGCCAGAATTGGCCCATGCCCCAGCACTCCCTCGCCGGCCCCACCGCGTTCGTGCTGGCCGGAGGTGGGACGAAGGGCTCCTTCGAGGTGGGGGTGCTGCAATATCTCGTAGGAGAGGAGGGCATCACTCCCGACATCATCACCGCGACCTCGGCTGGCGCCATCGCGGGCACCGTGCTGGCACAGGCACGCACTCCGCGGGATTTCGCCGAGCGGGTGGCCGAGATCGAGCGCGACGTGCTCGCCTGGACGGCGTCCGCGCACGTCTTCGGCAAGCAACCCTGGCTGCGTGCGCTCGAGGGTACCGCGTTGGGTCGTGAGATCGACCGGGAGGTCACGCAAGGCACCCGTCCGCCCTTTCCGCTCACGCCGGCCAGCGTGCTCGCGGGGGGCGAGACCATGCCACCGGTTTCACCCTCCGATCGCCAGGCACGACGCGAGGCCCGTCAGGCCCGTTGGCGACGACACCGCCGCATGGTGCGACTGACCGTTGGCGCCGCGCTCCGACTCCCCCGCGTGCGTCGCCACCTCCGGGCAGGCGGCAGTTCGGTCCTCAACCTCGAGCCGTTGGCACAGACCCTGCGGCACGGAACCGAGGATGGCGTGCAGGCGGTCGACCCGGCGCTGATCTCGCGTCCGGGGCTTCAGCTCCGCCTTGCCGTGACCGCGTTGCGCGCCGGAGTGCTGCGCTACGTGACCGAGGACGGCACCATCGTGGAGTCAGACGCCCGCACTCGCGCGCCGGGGACGGCAGCGGGACCGGTTGACGTGGTGGACGGCGCGATCGCGTCAGCCAGCGTCCCCATGGTCTTCCCACCCCACTCCATGGCCGACGACGACTATGTCGACGGAGGCGTCGTCGACATCGTGCCGGTGCGGGCCGCCGTCGCACTGGGGGCGACACGGGTCTTCGCCGTGGTTGCCGTCCCCCTGACCCTCCCCCGGGACGAGCGTGACTACGGCCATGCTCCGGCGATCTCCATCGGGTTGCGCTCCATGGGCATGATCGGGGTCGCGGAGCGACAGCTCTCGAACCTGAGCGTCCAACTCCCCCCGGGTGCCACCCTGACGACCATCGACCCGGTCGTCGACGTCGTCGGGCTCTTCGAAGTGGAACCCGGGCTCCTTCGCATCAACCGCGATTACGGCTGGCTGCGCGCTTCGGATGTCCTCGCCGACGGTGACGGCGACATCGTCGCCGACGTTGCCCAGTCCACCCACGCACTCATCGAGGCGCGTCGCCAGGCGTGGCAACTCGAGGAGATGCTGTGGTCTGACCCGAACCGACCGGACCCCGGCACCATGGCCCTCGTGCGCGAGCAGAAGATCCGGGTGCGCCGTCTCATGGAGCGACGCAAACAGTTGGGATTCCCGGTGCCGGACGGCCACGAGGCGTGGTGGACCGAATACGAGACACACAACACCGCTCCCCCGGCGGGACTCCCGGACACTCCAGGCACTCCGCGCGACTGATCCGGGCCCTGTCCGCTCGGCGTCAGACCGTGGGACCGCCCAGCCAACCGCGGCGATGGAACAAGACGAGCAGCACGACCACCGCCGCCAGCTCGAGCCCGACACCCAGGACGTAGAAGCTCCAGGTCGGCGCCAGCCACACCCGGACCAGGTAGGCGAAATTCTGACCGAAGAACCCGGTCAGAAAACTCAGCGGCAGGAAGATGGTGGCGATGATCGTCAACTGCTTCATGACCAGGTTCAGCCGGTTGGACACCGTGGAGAGATGCGTGTCCATCACGCTGGACAACAGGTCCCGGTAGCTGTCGACCATGTCGGCCACGCGGATCAGGTGGTCGTAGAGATCGCGGAAGTAGCGAGCAGCGTCGTCGTTCATGCCGGGCACCTCGGCGACGCCCGCGTTGATGCTCGCCATCATGTCGCGCTGTGGAGCCACCACCTTGCGCATCTCCATCAGGGCGCGTTTCATGGCGAAGAGCTCACCGAGCTGGGCCTCGGTCGGTTGGCGCAGGATGTCGTCTTCGAGCGCATCGATCCGGTCGTCGAAATGTGACAGGACCGGGAAGAACCCGTCCACCAGGGAGCCGATCATCAGATACACGATGACGAGCTGGGGCGTGGCCACCTGTGCGACCGGATGGAGCGCCAAGTGCTCCCGGACGTGGGCGATCGCCGGACAGTCGCCGCGATGCACAGTCACCACGTAGCGATCAGTCCAGAAGCAGTGCACCTCGGCCGAACCGGTCGCCTCGGGATCGGCCCCACGGGCCACGAGGTAGGCGAATGTGCCGTAGTCGTCGAGCCGTGGGCGTTGGCCGAACCTTTCGGCGGACCGCACCGCCAGGGGATGGAAACCGAAGTGTGTGCCGAGCAGCTCGGGCACAGTGCCGTCCGAGGCGGCGTCGTCGAGGTCGAGCCAGAAGAATTCCGTCCCCGCCAGCGCGGCCAGCACGTTCTCGGTGGTGGCCGGCTGATCGTCGGTGCCCTGGCGCAGGGTGCCGGTCAGCACAGTGTCAGTTTCACCGGCTCCCGGCCGGTAGCGGTGGATGCCCTCAGGCGGGCGTGGACTGCTCCGGGCTGTCACCGGCCGGGGAAGCCGCAATGGCCTCGGGAGCGGGTGCTCCGGTGCCGACCTGCGCCTTGAGAGCGGCCAGCTCGGCATCCACCTGAGCGTCCTTGCCCACCTGGTCGAGTTCCTTCTGGATGTCGTCGCTGCCCCCGCCGACGTCCTCGAGAACTCCCGACTCGAGGAGCTCGTCGAGGGCACCCGAGCGGGCCTGCATGGTGGCGATCTTGTCTTGGGCCCGCTGCAGCGTCGCCCCCGAGTCGTTGAAGGACTTGGAGATTCCCGCCGCGCTCTCGTCGACGGTGGAGATGGCCTTGGCCGCGGTGTACTGCGCTTTGAGCGTCTCCTTCTGGGTGCGGAAGTCGTTGACGCGCTTCTGGAGGGCGTCGAGCGTCTGGCTCAGCTTCTGCTCCTCCTCCGTGAGCTGCTGGCGCTGCGGCTCCATCTCGTCGATCTGCTGCTGGGCGGCCGCCTTTCGGGAGAGGGCTTCTTTGGCCAAATCCTCGCGACCCGCCCCCAGTGCCTGCTTGGCCTGGTCCTGAAGGTGCTCGATGCTGTGCTGGAACTGCTCCTCCTGAAGCTCGAGGCGCTTGCGCGACGCGGCGATGTCGACCAGGGCGCGCCGAACCTGAGTGATCTGCTCGAGCATCTTCTCGTAGGAGAGGTCGAGCATCTCGTCAGGCTTCTCGGCGGCGTCGAGTGCCTTGTTGGTCTTGGCCTGCACGATGTCGTGGGCCCGCTGAAAGATGCCCATTCTGCCTCCCGTGGGTCTGTCTCGGGCTACACCCTACGTTTGATCGGGTCGTCCCGGCGACGGGATGCCGACTCCTCTCAGGCGCAAGGAGCCCGCGAGGCCGTCAAGAACCCGATGCGGCGATGACCGGTCCGTTCAGATGCGTTCCGGACATGTCGCCGTCGTTCGGGGCGTCCCCGAACGACGTGACCTTGCCCAGCGCGGTGACCACCCAGTACCCGCCGCCGTCGGAGGTGGCGAAGATGGCAGTGGCCGGGTTGAAACCGCCTGCGGACCCCGCCGCCAGGCCACCCATGGGCCCCGCATCGCCATAGGCGAACACCTGTCCGGTTGCGTCGAGCACCCAGTAGCCGCGTCCGTCACGGCTGGCCACCGCCGAGGTGATCGGGGACGCCTGCGGGCCCGGCTGTCCGTAGCCGGCCGCATCGCCGAAGGGATACACCGAGCCCGTGCTGGTCACTACCCAGTAGCCGTTGCCAGTTGCGTCCGGCGCCACGGACACTGCGGCACCACGGCACCCGCCGATGCCCGGGCACGACCCTTCGAACCGGGCGTCCCCGAACGCGAAGACCCCGCCGTCGGAGGCCACCATGAAGTAGCCCCCGCCGTCGCTCGATGGCACCATGCCCACGATCGGGGCGTTGAGGCTCCGAGGCAGGCCGGAGCCGGCAGGATTGAGACCCTCCCCGGGGATGGAGCCATGAAATCCCGCGTCACCGAAGGCAAAGATCCCCCCGTCGGAGCCCACGAGCCAGTACCCGGCCCGATCGCCCGTCGGCGTGATGCCGACGACGGGTCGCTGGAGGTGGAGCGACCCGGCCGACCCGTAGAAGCGGGCCGCACCGAACGTGAAGATGCCTCCGTCCGATCCGACCAGCCAGTAGCTGTGCGCGAGGGGCGGCGGCGCAGTCGATGCCGGTGCGGTCGTCGGAGGCGCCGTCGTTGTGGTCGTCGTGGTGGTGGTTGTCGTGGTGGTGGTGCCCGACGTGTAGGTGTAGCGGTCCCCCGACCACACGGCACTGGTGCCGGCAGGGGTGGTGACGGTGATGTCGACGGCGCCGAGATTGATGGACGGCGGAATGGTTGCGGTGATCTGGTTCGAGCTGTAGGTCATGGAGCCGATGCTGGCCACTGAGCCGAAGTCAACGATCGGGGCGACACCGCCGTCGTAGAAGTTCGACCCGTGAATCGTGACGCTGCCCGACGGGACGGCCCCCCCCGATGTCGGCGATACGGACGTGACGGAGGGGGCGGACGTCGGGGCGTACGTGAACTCGTTGACCTGGGGCAGTCCGGTGGAGCTCGAGGAACCGGCGCCGGTCGTGACGGTCACGACCACCTGGTCGGTTGCCGAGCCCGCGGGGTCGGCCGGGGCGTCCGCGGTGAGCTCTCCGTTCCAGTGCACCTGGACGTTCGTCGCGGCGACTCCACCGAAGAAGACCTGGGGTGATGTCCCGAAGTAGTTGCCCTCAATCATGACGGGTGTGCCGGCTCCCGTGTTCGGAGAGGAGGCCGGGAGCACCTGCACCACGTCGGGAGCGGCAGGCGTCGACGTCGTGGGAAGGGAACTGGGCGTAATGGTGTCGACAAGTGAGTCCGCCGGGCTCCTCTGGTCGACGAAGATCTGCGCGTATTGACCGGCCGCGGTGTCGCCGTCGCCCATCTGAGCTGTCTGGCCCCCTCCCGTGGTCCAGTTGCCCAGGATGTTGTCACGGTGGCCCCAGCAGCCCGGGTCGCTCGCAGATGTGCAATCAAGGTTGGTACCGCCGTAGCCGTCGTTGTACATCCACTCGTAGTCCGCTGCGAGGGGTGTGTAGTCGAGGGCGAAGATGGATCCGCCACCCCCGGGGCCGATCTGATAACCGGTCGGGGGTTGGGGGTCACTGTCGGTCTGCGCGCCGGTCTGCGCGACGCCGTTCAGGGCGGGATCGAGGCCGGTGAACTGCTGGAGGCCCCCCCGATCACCGCGCTCCTCGTCGGTGATGATCAACTGCTGGACGGGAACCGGGTCGGTGGCGTAGTCGCTGGGCAGCACCATGGACCCGAGGCCTTCCAATGACCGTGCGTAGTTGATGTTGTGCAGCACCGAGTCGATGCACGCCGGGCTCGTGTCGTCGACCGGCGAGACACTGCAGTGCGGCATGACCTGCGAGGGGACGCTCACGGTTGGATTCGGCACACTTCCCGACGCCGTGGCGATCCGGCCCGGAACGACCGCGAGCACCGTGCCTCCAAGGACCGCTGCCATGGCTGCGGTGGCGCGCGCCATCGATCTCCATACGACGCGCGCGCCGCGTTGCTGCCGCCTCACTCTCCGCTCGCCCCCTCGTCCGCTGGAAATAGAACAGCCCCGGCAACGTAACATCGCAGGTGCGCCGTTCATCATGGAGTCCACCGGAATTGTTCGGCGTTTGACCCCTTCGTCCGCTCGCTTCACGCCACCGGGTCAACGGGGTCGATTGGTCGCACCGAGTGCTCGGCACCCGGCGTGGTCTCGCACTGCAGCTCGGGAGATCGGCGAGTCGTCAGGTAGGGATGAACCGGGTTTCGGCCACTGGGCGGCGATGAGAATCGGAGGCGACGTCCGTTGTAGACCATGGGTGGCGCGTGACCACCCAAGCGGTGCGCCGAACGAAAGGACGCCCCCCATGAGCAGAGTCAGCACCTATCTGAACTTCAATGGCCAGACTGAAGCGGCTTTTCGTTTCTATGCCTCGGTCTTCGGCACCGAGATCGCCGGCGGGATTGCCCGCATGGGCGACATGCCGAGCGGTACCGGTGGGCCTGCACTGAGAGAGGCCGAGAAGGATCTCGTTGCCCATGTGGAGCTGCCGATCATGGCGGGGCATGTGCTCATGGGCACCGACATTTTGGAGTCCATGGGGCACGAACTCAAGATCGGAAACAACGTCACCATCTGCCTCGAGCCCGACACCCGGGTCGAAACTGATCGCCTCTACGCAGCACTGAGCCATGGCGGAAGTGAATCGACGGGGATGCAGGAGATGCCCTGGGCTTACTGGGGATGCAGCCTGGACCGTTTCGGAATTCGCTGGATGTTCAACTGTTACGAGCAAGTGGCCTGACACGGGCCAGCTGCGACGAGCACGCTGCCCGGTTCTCGGGCAGACTTGGCAAACCGTCGACATCGAGCGAGGAGGCCCACATGGACTACGTGATGTTGTTGAAGTGGAAGCAGGGCATCACTCAGGAACAGGCCGATGCCGCGCTCATCCGGCGGGCGGGCTGGCAATACCCGAGCGGCGTCACCCTGATCAATGAGTACTGGCTGGCCACTGGCGACCCGACGGTGGTCTCAATCTTCAGTGCGGCCGACTTCGCTGCCCTGATGGAGCTCCAGATGACATGGGGAGACGTCTTCGACATCAGCATCTTCCCCGCCATCAGCTTCGAAGAGGGACTCGAGATCGGGCCCACGGTGATGGGTAGGCGGCCGACCTAGCCGAAGATTCAACGAGAGGTTCGGAGTTCGCCGCTCTTTGGCGAACGCCAGTACCGTCGGCTCGCACCGCCGACCTCTTTGCACGATGGACTCGCTGCTCCTTGTGCCGCCTCGGTCGGTGGCGGTGCATTGAATCCTGACCGTCGCCAAGTAGTTTCGACTGCGTGGAACGTCACGGCGGTTCGACACCCGGTGCCGAAGAACCTGACGTGCCGGACGGCGACGCTCACGGCAGCCAACCACACGGTGGAGATGACCGCGCCGCCGGCACCGATGCACCCGTGACCCAAGGGGACGAGCGTGGAAACCCCCTGGACGCGAAGACCCAACTCTCCGACTCCGCGGCGAGGTTTCCGGTTCCCGACGATATCTCGATCTCGATGGGTGCCACCTTCCCGGGACCGGTGGACCTGATGACTCCCGCATCCCCGCCAGAGGAAGAGCCAGCGTTAGATGGACGCGAGGTGGATGCCTTGAGACGAACGACGCTCAAGGGAGGTGCGTACCTCGCAGTTCGTGAGATGGTGGGCATGGGCATTCGCTTTCTGGGCGTCGTGATCGTGACGCGCCAGATCGGACCTCATGCCTTCGGAACGTACTCGGGCGCAGCGGCATTCATTGCTGTGGCGGTTCTCTTGTCGCAAATGGGTATGGAGATCTATCTCATTCGCCAGCCGAAAGAGCCTTCGAAACGCGACTACGACGAAGTGTTCACCTTCATCGCAGCCTTGTCCGCGATCGTCGTGCTTGCATTCCTGGGATTGTCCGTCCTTTACGTGCACATCCGTCCGTCGGCGGGTTCGAGCATCAATGTGTTTCGGCTACTCCTGATCAGCGTGCCGCTCAACGCGCTCTGGGCTCCCGCTCAAGCTCGAATCGAGAGATCCTTCGGATTTCGGAACATGGCAATCCTCGAACTCGGCGGAGATGTGACCCTCTACCTCGTTGCGGCGAGCTTGGCGCTGTTCGGCTGGGGCGCGTACTCACTCGTGGTCGCTGTCATTGCCTGGCAAGCGTGGATCCTGGTCGGCAGTTACCGAATGGCCAGAATGTTTCCGCGTTTGCGACTTCCCAATCGGCACTGGCGCAACTTTATGAAACATGGCGCGGCGTATTCGTCGTCATCGGTAGGTGGGATGTTCGCGATATTTGACCAACCCGATCGTGGTCGGCAGATCCTTCGGTGCGACCGGTGTCGGCTACGTGGCCTTGGCTTCCCGCCTTGTGGACACCGTTGCATTTGCGCAGCGCGCAACCTGGCGACTCGGGTTGGTCGCTCTCTCCAAGGTGCAGTCGGACCCGGAAAGAACTCGGCGGGGAATCGAGGAGGGCATGGTTCTCCAGGTCCTGATGGTGAGCATCCCCATGTGTGCCGTTGCTGTCACTGGTCGGTTTCTTATCCCGTTGATCTTCGGTCCCTCATGGCACCCGGTCTTGGGTGTGTTTGCCCTGCTGGGGGTCGCTTCGATCCTCAACGCACCGTTGACTGTCCAGATGGCTCTTCTGTATTCACGAGCGCGGAATCAACCAGTTGTATTGGCTTCGTTATTGAATCTCGCCCTCCTGTTCGGCTCTGCCTGGGTGCTTGTCCCCATGATGGGAATCAATGGATATGGCGTTGCCATGATCATCGGAACTCTTGGCTGGATCGTTCTCTATGTCCAGGCCAGGAGGATCCAGGACTTCAACTCCCTCCTCCCACTGCCTTGGCTCGCCATTTTTGTTCCGGTGATGTTCTTTCCTTTGGCTCCCATGCCGGAAGGTCTTGTCTCTTACTGCCACTTACTCTGGTTGCGGTCCGCCATTGCGTGACCAGCTCGTCGGTTACATCAGGCTGATGGCAGATCGTGCCAAGCAAATCCGGCAATGATCGCTGGCGATGGGTTTATGCGAGCACTGGTTAGTCTTGATCTGGGCCTGAGTCGGAGGGATCGGTCACATCAACGCTCGGTCGCGCCAGAGCGCCGGATGCGTATTGTCCTCCGACCCGCCCTCCTCTCGAGCAGTCTTGGCGGCACGTCGCCACCCCCAGTGGCCGACCCTCAGAGATCTCCTGACACTACCGGTGGGTCACCTCAGGGTCAGGCTTGCAGGCCTCTCGATCTCAGCCAGGGACACCATTTTCAACGCTCTCGCTGTACGAATGACGAGTAAGACACTTCATCGATACCGACTAGAAATGTCAATCAGGCAAATCGCTCCCTCATCTGGATCACAAATGCACTCATCGAAAATGACCGAAGTCGAGCAGCCCCTTCTTGGGGCCGTGTTCCAGTGAGATCGACGAGAGTCGACAGCCGCCCGTCGAACATGCGGCACCTCTGCTGCTACGTCGATTCCAGCGTCTTCGGCGGTATGGAGACCAGCCTCGGCACGCTCCTCAGATACCTTGACCCGTCCTATCGAGTCTCCTTGCTGGGCACGGACCAGAAGATCCTCGAGACGCTCGCCGCCGCACGGCCCGGCGCTACGGTGCATGTGGTACCGGTAGTGCGGGGAAAGTTTGACCTGGGCGTAATCTCGTCGCACATCCGCGCACTCCGTCGGCTGAGGGCGGACCTGTTGCTTGTAAGCGTTCCGCTGCTCTATCGGGGACAGTACGCCTTAATCGCGGGTTTCTTGACCCGAACGCCCAATCTTTTCGTCGTACATTCCGTCGGTCCCTCCTCGTCGCGCATTCAGGCGTTCCTGTACCGGCGGCTCCTTCGGCGAGTCGCCGCGATCGGCGGCGTCTCGCGGTGGATCTGCTCGAATATCGAGACGGAACTCGGGATTCCTCTTGGTACGGTTCGCCTGCTCTACAACGGGGTCCCAGAAGCAAGTCTCCCGCGAAGAGAAGCAAGGAACGGGTGGGATGCCGGGGATCCTCCCACCATCGGAGCTGTGGGACGCCTGTCGCCGGAAAAGGGATTCGACCTCCTTATCCAGGCAATGGAGTACCTGCCTGGGTATCGCCTGCTCATCCTCGGCGACGGTCCGGAGGGTCGGGCACTCAAAGCCCTCGCCGAGAAGCTGGGCGTTGCCGACCAGGTGGCGTTCACTGGTTGGGTGGACCCGCCGTGGACCGACTCCTATGAGTTCGACGTCGTTCGCGATTCCCTCCGAGGTCGAGGCGTTCGGACTCGTCGCCGTCGAGGCGATGCGGGTGGGCATCCCGGTAGTGGCGACCCGCGTCGGCGGGCTCCCCGAAGTGATCGAGGATGGCATCACCGGACTGTTGGTTCCGCCTGCCGACGCGGAGGCGCTGGCCGGACGCGATTCGAAGGCTGATCGAGAATCGGCCGTTTCGCGAGGGCATTGGCAGCTCCGCATCGACCCGGATGGCCCAACGCTTCACCCCTGAAGAGATGGCCGGTGCCTACTCAGGGGTTCTTCCAGGTGGTTCGATGAATCTTGACCCCGTCTTTGATTTCGAACAACCTCCCATGAATTATCCCATTCTTCCAGCTTCAGTGAGCTCAAATCATCGCCTAGAGTGCCATCAAATTGGCGAATCTGGAGGGCTGCGGTCACGTGCCCAACAGAGAAGGAGCACAGATGGAGGCCGGTAGGCCCTCTGATGGCAGGCCCACTGCCCACAGACGCATGAGGCGGTTCAGGCGACGTCTGAACCGCCTTTCGATTGGCAGCCTTGCGCTCGTGGCCATGGGCGCTTCCCTCAACATCATGGGTGTCGAGGCTGCTGGCACCAGCGTCGCCGGGTGGACCGCCACGTTGTCGGCCTCGTCCACGAGCCCGTCCATCGGGCAGAGCGTGACGCTGAACGCCACGGCTAATCAGCAGGTCGGCCCCACCCCGTACTACATCGACATCCTCGATCAGACCACCAACCAAGTCCTCAAAGCCTGCGGGACCGGGATCACGTGCTCGGTTTCGGTGACTCAGACATCGGCGACTACCCACACCTATCTCCAGCGCAGCTCGCCAGTTCGTCGACCGGTGCCACCCCCTTCGCAGCCACGTCCAGCACGGTCAGCGTGACGTGGTCCGGCGGTCCGCCACCGAACCTGCCGACCGTGACCGCCGTTTCACCTAACTCGGGTCCGTCCACCGGAGGCACTGCCCTCACCGTGACCGGCACGACTTCGCTACCGGGGCGATGGTGAAGTTCGGAACCACTGCGGCCACCGGGGTGACTGTCACCTCGGCGACCTCACTCACCGCCACCTCACCGGCGGGATCGGGAACCGTCGACGTCACGGTGAGCACCTGGGCTGGGACCTCGAGTCCCTGTGCTGCCGACCAGTTCACCTATGCGGTCGCCGGGTGGCACCGCCACGTTGTCGGCCTCGTCCACGAGCCCGTCCATCGGGCAGAGCGTGACGCTGAACGCCACGGCTAATCAGCAGGTCGGCCCCACCCCGTACTACATCGACATCCTCGATCAGACCACCAACCAAGTCCTCAAAGCCTGCGGGACCGGGATCACGTGCTCGGTTTCGGTGACGCAGACATCGGCGACTACCCGAACGCTCATCTCACCGAGCTCGCCAGCTCGCTCGACCGGTGCCACCCCCTTCGCAGCCACGTCCAGCACGGTCAGCGTGACGTGGTCCGGCTGGTCCGCCACCGAACCTGCCGACCGTGACCGCCGTTTCACCTAACTCGGGTCCGTCCACCGGAGGCATTGCCCTCACCGTGACCGGCACCAACTTCACGACCGGGGCGACGGTGAAGTTCGGAACCACTGCGGCCACCGGGGTGACTGTCACCTCGGCGACCTCACTCACCGCCACCTCACCGGCGGGATCGGGAACCGTCGACGTCACGGTGAGCACCGGGGCTGGGACCTCGAGTCCCGGTGCTGCCGACCAGTTCACCTATGCGGTCGCCGGGTGGACCGCCACGTTGTCGGCCTCGTCCACGAGCCCGTCCATCGGGCAGAGCGTGACGCTGAACGCCACGGCTAATCAGCAGGTCGGCCCCACCCCTAACTACATCGACATCCTCGATCAGACCACCAACCAAGTCCTCAAAGCCTGCGGGACCGGGATCACGTGCTCGGTTTGGGTGACTCAGACATCGGCGACTACCCACACCTATCTCACCGAGAAGCCCAGCTCGTCGACCGGTGCCACCCCCTTCGCAGCCACGTCCAGCACGGTCAGCGTGACGTGGTCCGGCGGTCCGCCACCGAACCTGCCGACCGTGACCGCCGTTTCACCTAACTCGGGTCCGTCCACCGGAGGCACTGCCCTCACCGTGACCGGCACCAACTTCACGACCGGGGCGACGGTGAAGTTCGGAACCACTGCGGCCACCGGGGTGACTGTCACCTCGGCAACCTCACTCACCGCCACCTCACCGGCGGGATCGGGAACCGTCGACGTCACGGTGAGCACCGGGGCTGGGACCTCGTGATTCCCGGTGCTCCCGACCAGTTCACCTATCCGGTCGCCACCGGCGGGCCCAACCTCGTACAGTCGGGGGTCAGCTCGGGAAGCGGACCTATCAACAGTGTGGTGCCCGTCGCTGTGTCGCTTCCGTCATCTTGCACAACCGGCGATACCCTCATCGCGATGGTCACCATCGGGCAAGATTCGTCGACCCACGGGGGCCTGGTGAGCGCGGTCCCGACCGGCTTTCAGTGCTTATTCGAGTATTCACCCACCGACAACAGCCCGTACCAAGGGTGGTTCGCCCTTTCCAACTGTTCGGCTTCTGCCCAGACCTTCACGTTTACCTTGCAGTCCCCTTTGCAATACAGGTGGAACGGTAGGTAGCGTCGTTACTGAGCGAATACTAGGGTTTTCCGAATTCGATCACGGTCGACTTCAGTGTCAACGATGGCTCCAGCGCAGCCATGAGTTTCCCGGCAATTGACGGGCCTGCCTCCTGCGAGAGCCGGCGAACTCACCCTCTAGCATGCTCTCGTTTTACTGCTCCGGCCTGGTATCTATGCCGCCGCCGGGCTGGAATTCCGGGGGATCGGAGTCAGCGGTCTTGCCCACCTTCGTCTACTGGCAAGTGGGCACTTCCAACGCCGCCTCGGCCTCATTCCAATGGTCGCCGTCGGCGCCGTTTGAGGTCACAATGCTGGCCTTGCGTGCCGTGCCCGTGAGCCAGAATGTCCTTCAGAAGAACCAAAGCAGCTTGACGAACCAGTCGACCTGGTCGGTGAATCTCCCAAATGGAGTCAGCACTGGCGATGCCTTGATCGCACTGGTTGCAACCGGTGCGCTCAGTCGGCGACGAAGCCGGCTACGAGGTAACCCAGCTGGTTGGTGGCGGGGTGAACTGGCAACAGGTTGTTGGATATGGTCAGGTGGCGAACGGGACGGTTGAGGTCTGGGCGGGGTTCGCCTCCTCCGGGACGGTCGGATCGACCACGGTGACGGCGACGCTTTCGTCTGCACAGGGCGGCCACATGGTGCTTGCTGAGGTGTCAGGCATCTCTGCCGTTGACACCAGCAGCTTCGGTCAGGGTTCGAGCGTCAGCCCTGCGGGCAGGCTCGCTCGTTCCGAGGGCGAACTGTTTCCCTGGTCGGCCTCGTTACGACTGACGCAACGCTGCAAACCCATCCACAGCCGAACTGGTCGACCTTCTCTCTTTCCCGCGGCCGTACTATGCCGTCAGAGTGGCAAGCCAACGTTGCTGCGATGGCATCGGCACCAGTCTGGTCCATGAGTGGCTCAGCAGGCTGGGTCGGAGTGCAGGCGGCGTTTCGCCAATGACCAGATCGAGAGATCTCGTCGGCTAGGTGCTTCGCCATGCTGAACGTCGCAGTGATTCCGAATTGCTGAACCCAACTGCCACCGCCCTTGCGGAAAAGATCATATCTTCTAGAACTTCTGGAGCCGTCCCGCCGCGGAGAGGTCGCTTCGTTTCGAGACGCCTCGGATCAGCATCCTGACCGGTCCACAGCCAGTGGGCGACCTGTTCGAACGTGACGAAGACAGCCAACTCGGCAACGTCTCGACCTCGATACAACACCTGACGGTCACCGAATGAGGTCAGCCGGGATTCGATGACGAAGTCCAATGCACTGAGCTCGAGTTCGTTCAGCTCCTCGAGTTCATGACGACAGACATGGCGCTCGCCGTGATCGCCCTTGCCTACGGCGTGCCTCCCGAGGCGGGAGAGGTGATTCTGACGATCGCTCGTCTGCCGGATGGCTGGCACACGCAATCGAGGAAAACGAGGAACCGCCGGCCCGATTCCGCGCGAAGGCCCTCCTGAGACACTGAGCCGTCGTCAGTGCCGTCGGAACTTCATGGAGCGTCAGATTGTTCGCAGAGAAGCAGTCCCAGGCGAAATCGCTGTCGTCAAAGGGAGGTTGGGTGAGTCGTCACCCGGGCGGGCGGGCCGGATCGCCGCACAGTATTTCTTCCACCATTCGTTCGCCCTGACCTCCATCATCGGCACCGACTTGTTGCGTTCGGAATAGGCACGGTTGGCCACGTCGAGGAGCCCCACGGCCGAGGCGAGGGTGTCTCCCACCGTCTCAATGTGCTTGATGGTCACCGAAATGGCCCACTGGACAGCGCTAGCATCAATCTGCGCTCTTTCGGCAGCGGTGTTGTAGTCCTGCGCCCACGAGTCGCCCTCCTCGCCCGCGAGGGAGAGGGTGACCCGGACGGCACCCTGCAGGCGCACGATGGTCGGTTCTTTGTTTGGGTCGATCTTCATATGTCCATGGTGCCCGACGACGGAGGCATCGGGTTCCTATGCCGCCTGCAGACGTAGTTGCCGCCGCTCGCCTGCGGTGAGGCCAGCCCAGACACCTTCGAGCGCCGGGTCCGTCATTGCGTGGGCGAAACACTCTCCTTGCACCGGGCAGGCGTCACACAGCTTCCGAGCCCGTGCCAGGTCCGCCTCGATCCTCGAGAAGAACGGTGCAGTGTCGCCCTCGCAGGCGGCCTGTCGAAGCCATTCAAACAACCTGTTCGCTCCCAGCTGACCGCGCTCCAGCCGGGTGCCCATATCGCGGCGATCTGGACTCCAGGCTAGTGGGGAGATCCACTGAACCCGACCGAACGATCTGCCCACGATCGGCGCTTCAGAGCCAGTGCTGGTGAGATCGGTCGGTGTCATCGGACGACGCCGGGCCCCGGCGCACGAAGGGCCCCAGCGCCGCCCCGACCAGGGCCACCGATGCGGCAACCAGCATGACCAAGTGGAACCCCGACATGAAGGCCGAATGGCTGGCCTCTGTGATGGCACGGGCCATCCGACCCGTGTCACCCGCCGGGACGGGGGCCAAGCCTTGGGACACGTCGGCCGCGGCTTTCGCCACTTGTTGTGCGATCGATGCCGGAACGCCGCTCGAAGTCAGATCGCCCGAGAGAACGCTGGCTACTTGGCGCCCAAGGATGGACCCACAGACTGCCGTGCCCAGCACGCCCCCGAGCTGAATAGCCGTGGTCTGGACGCCGCCCGCCACGCCAGCATCGTCTTCGGAAGTGTTCCCGATGATGGCGTCGGTGGCCGCCGTGACCACAAACCCGATGCCGAGGCCAAGCAAGACGAACGGGGGCCACAGGTGGAGGTAGGAGGAGTCCACCCGGAGAGTTGCGAAGCTGAACAGGCCGATCGACGAGATGGTGAGGCCGAGGGTGATGGGCAGCCACGGACCGAACCGGTCAGTGAGGCGGGCCCCGATCGGGCTGGACACGGCAAAGGCAATGGTGAGGGGGAGCAGCCTCAGACCGGCGGCTACCGGGCTGTAGCCGTGGACGTTCTCGAGGTAGAGAGAAACGAAGAAGAGGACGCCGAAGAGGGCAAAGAAGTCCAAGAGCACGACGACCGTGCCAACCGAGACCGAACGATCGCGGAAGATCCGCAAAGGGAGGAGGGGGTGCGCACTGCGCTGCTCGACCGCGATGAAGAGCCCGATGAGTAGCAGGCCCAGGCCAATCAGGGTCAGGGTGCCGGACGTCATCCAGCCCCAGCTCTGGGCCTTGATCAGGCCGTAGACGATTGCCGCGAGGCCGAGTCCGAGGGTCAGAGTCCCGACGACGTCGAAGCGTTGAGGAACCGATTCACGGGACTCTCGGAGCACGAGCATGCCGATGGCCAGCGCGACTGCTCCGATGGGCACATTGATGAAGAAGACGCTCTGCCAGGAAACGTGCTCGACGAACAGGCCGCCGACGATCGGGCCGGCGGCTGTGGCGATGGCCGTGGCCGAGACCCAGATACCGATGGCTCGGTTCAGCTCGTCCTCCGGGTATGCGGTTCGCAGAAGGGCCAACGAGTTGGGCAGCAAGCAGGCCCCGAAAGCGCCTTGGGCCCCGCGCAGCACGACAACCCCGTCGATAGTGCCAACCAGTCCAATGCACAGCGATGTGAGTGCGAACCCCACCACTCCGATCAAGAAGATCCGGCGCCTGCCGAAATGGTCGCCGAGCTTGCCCCCAAAGATGAGGCTTACGGCGATGACGAGTAGGTAAGAGTTGGTGACCCATTGAAGATCGGCCAACGATGCGCGCAGGTCCCGGCCGATGTAGGGATTGGCCACGGCCACGACGGTCCCGTCGACGCCGACCATGATGACCCCGAGGGTCACGGCGACCAGGGTCAGCCGGGGGTCGTCACGCAGCCCAGACCGTCGGGATACGGCGCTACCAGTGGCGGTCGTCGACCTCTTCTCGAAACTGGTCACCGCGGGCCCCCGCGGCACGACAGCGCGTGCAACCCTGACGATCTGTGGTCGTGGATCCTTACGCCGGATTTGGTCATCGGTCAGATCATTGCGGTGCCTTCGGTGTCAAGTCCAAACTTCCAACCCCCCCTTTCCTCCCTCCTCTCCTCTGACTCGAACCATGCCGACATGTGGATCTCGCGGGTGGCACGATCTAGCCGTGCCACAGAGTGCCTTGTCGCGACTGCGTCCCAAACGATGGAGCACCGAGACATGGGTGTGCTCGATGCGCGGCCATGTCATACCTGCGGCCCACGTCCAACGACTGCGTCCGAGCAGCACAGACGATCGCCTCGGCCTTGACGGGCCCCGGGGGCGCCTGGGCCGTTGCCTCCGCTGCGACGCGTGGCTGGTTGTCGACGTTGCCGGACCCGGGGCACCAGAGCTGCTCGGGAACGAGGACACGCTGCCGCGGCCGCGCCGCGGCCTTGAGCTCGATCAGGCCATCGTCGTGCGCCTGATCGCCATCGAACGTGTGCTCCACGTACTGGCGTACCTGATCGTGGCGGCGGTCACCTTGGTGCTGTGGGCAGATTTTGGAGCCGTACACCGCTGGGCCACGGGATTGGTGCGCAATCTTTCGCCGGCCGGACACCCCTTCTTGAGTGCGAACCTGTCACGACTCTCCCACCTGAAGGTCGGAACTCTCGAAGTCGTGCTGATCGCCGCACTCGGATACGCAGTGCTCGAAGGGATCGAGGCGGTGGGACTGTGGCGGGAACGGCGATGGGCCGAATACCTGACGGTGGTGGCCACGGCGACGTTCATCCCTATCGAGGTCTACGAGATCGCCCAACGTGTCACGTGGTTGCGGGTGGGAACTCTGGTGATCAACGTAGCTGTGGTGGTCTACTTGGTGGTGGCGAAACGACTCTTCGGTGTGCGGGGCGGAAGGATGGCACTGGAAGAGTCGGGTACGGACTGGAGCCATGTGATCGAACACCCGGCCGAGGCGCACCTGGCGTGACCGGGAAGACGTTTCCGGTCGCACGAGGCTTTGAGATCGCGGAGTCGGACGCGAAACACACCCCCCCGGTCCAGGTGACGCTCCTATCAGTTGTCAAGCCCCTTTTTGTGGGAAGCAGCGGGCAGAACAGTGATGAGTCACTCGGGTGAGGACATGCTCTTATCAGGCCACGCGTTCTCAGAGTGTTGTCCCGGACCGTGGGTCGGCGAGTCGCCGGAAAGTCAGCCCCGGAGGGCGACAGTTAGGGGGTGAGCCAGACCCACGGTCCTCGGTTCAGCCACGAGGCAGGTAGCGGTACATCTCGCGGGCGACGTAGCGCTTGAGGAGCCGGATGACGTCTCGCTTGGAGCGTCCCTCCTTCACCTTGCGCTCGAAGTAGGCGGTGGTCCTCGGGTCGTGTGCGATGCGGACCATGACGATGCGCCAGAGCGCGCTGTTGGCCTGGCGGTCACCGCCCCGGTCGAGTCGATAGCGGTTGCTCTTGCCCGATGACGCCGGGATAGGCGCCACCCCGCACAGATGGGCCCAGGCCGCTTCGAGTGGAGGCGTTCGGGGTTGTCGCCGGCGCTCACCAAGAGGGCGCCGCCGTGTCCGGACCGACCCCGAAGCGCTACAAGAGCTCGGTGCGGCGCACGCAACGAGCTTCTCGATCTCTCTGTCGAGCTCGGCGATCTCGTCTTCGAGCCCTTGGATTCGACGGGCCAACGAGCACAGCGATGTCCTTGTGGGCCGCGGTCACCGGATCGCCCGAGCGCGACGGTCGCAGCCGCGCTGCTTCGGCGGTCAGTGCGCCACGCTCAAGCCCTCTCAGGCGGCAACGGAGCTGATCAGGGCGGTGATCATCAGATGGCGCATCTGGGTGAGCGCTTTCACCCGGGCCCCTCGGGCCGAGCGCTTGGCCACGACGAGCACCCGGATGGCCTCGACGTCGCCGTCTTTCGACTTCGCAATGCTCTTGGCCCGACCACCGAGAGCGGCTCGAGCTGCTTCGACAGCGTCGAGTGGATCTGATTTGCCGCTGACGACGGCGTTCGGCCCGGTTGGGCCGGTCGACCTCGATCACCTCGACGTCAGCTCGACGGAGGAACCGGGCCAGTCCGGCCCCATAGGAGCCGGTGCCCTCCACCCCGACCTTGGTCAGCGCACCGAAGCTCTCCAGCCACGACAACAGCGCCTTGTAGCCGGCTGATCGGTCCCGAAGCGCTCGTTCGGAGGCGCCCCGACCCGACTAGCGCTGCTGCCCATGACGTCGAGTGGTATCGACGCCACCGGTCACACCACGCGCAGCTTCTACGATGGTCATGTCATCCCTTCTCTAAACGGTGTTAGGGATGGCACGGCCGTCCGGATCGGAGCGACGGGCGGTCCAGGTTGTTCGTGCAACCGCGCCAATCACCCCAACTCGGAGACGGGACGTGCCGCTGTCAATGTGCGACTGGAAGAGCTCGATCGACGATGAGTCAGGCCGAACCCGCCAGCAATCCCGAAGCTATTGACCGCCACCAATGCAGCGGTGGATCCTCCAGGCCATTGTCCTGTAGGAACCACGGACCTTGCAACTAGCTGTGAGGGCCGCCCATGACGCTCGCAACTGCTGCAATGAATCGGGGAATCGCCTCCGGATCTCCTGCGCTTCGGGTGGGGTTCAGCTCTCCGATTGACATGGTCCGGAAGCGCTGATCTTGGACCGCGATCCGGAGCGCGACCGCTGTCTGGTCGAGCGTCGGCCCGGTATTGCGGCCGTCCGTATTCTCGGCGAGGGGTGCATCGATGAAATCCAACACATCAACATCGAGATGCACAGCCAACGGTCCCTTCGGCAGATGGTTGAGGGATTCGACGGCAGATGAGAAGGGGTCCTGTGCAAAGGCATCGCTCGAGATCACCTGCAATCCGAGGCGTTGGGCTTCTGCTCGCTCCCATGTAGTAGCCAAACGGTCCTCAACTCCCAGCCATGCCACGTGATTGGGTTCAAGGAGGGGTGGAGGTCCGAGCACATCGACAAGCACATCGAGGGTCCCGGGAAGGGAGAGTGCGTGCGCCATGCCCATCCAGTCAAGCGCTCCATCGGTCGTGCTCTCAGGCGTGTTGATGTCATAGTTTCGATCCACATACAACACCCCGACGGGATCTGCCGAAACACGACGTAGGGCAGCGACCACACCGAGCGCAACGGTGCAGTTCCCACCCAGTACGAGCAGTGTGTCACCTCGTGCCAACAGAGGGACAAGACGCTCAATCAACGTCTGGACGCATTCGGTCACTTGACCGATGTTCTGTGCCCGAGGGTTGATGTGATCTGGGCGCCAGATCTGAAGGGGCAAGTCGCCCTCGTCGTGTACGTCGAGTCCCGATGCACTGAGAGCATCAAGGAGTCCGGCCGACCGGAGTACGGCGGGTGCCTGCTCCTGCCCAGCGGCATAGCTGGCGGCACTACTCGGAACGCCGACGACGGAGATTGCGTTCACTTTGAGGATAGTAAGGCCCCCACCCTCTGACTGGGGCTTTCAGCTCTCGAGGCTACGAACGAGTGGCTCCCAGACGTCGCGAACGGGACACCTCCAAGTCCTGTTCCCGAGCCTCAGATGGGTGATGGAGTCCCGATGACTGAGAGTCGACCATGACCACGACGCTTGACCTCAACGGGCAGCTTGGTGGCCCCGTCCAACCTGCCTGAACTGCCCTCGCTCGTTGAAGTCCTCCTTCTAGAAGACGTTGACAGACGCCCTCGCTGTCAAGTGAAGCTCGGACCCGTGGAGTAGTCCCTCAATCGGCGCATTTCTTCAGTGGCAGGCTTTCCCCGGCCGATCCTTCCTCAAGTTAGGTGCCCTGTTGACAGTTGACATTGCTGCCGCCCCCAAGAGCTCCAACAGGCACTCGATCAGCGCCCTTTGGTTCGTTGCGATGGTCCTCATGGCCGTCCTACTTGGTGCCCTCGATGGAGACCTTGCCTTTGTCATCGAGTCGCCTGGAAGCTCCCTGGTAGGGCCCGTCCTGCTCGTAGCGCTGCTGGCCGTGACGGCTTGTGGGGTGGGGTGGTGGTTCCTAAGGGACTACAGCCGATTCCCGGTATGGATCATCGTTGGCACGTTGGCGACAATGGGGATCCTCGCAACCTGGTGGGCCTGGGCCTTCGCCATGCCGGCCGCCATTGCTTGGGACCCGAATGCGACGCCGGACGCGTTGACGGCGCTCAAGGGCATCCCGCCGGACCAATCCGTGTGCAAGTTCGTCACGACCGGTTCGATCGGGGCTCTCAACGCTCCCTACGAGCGGTGTGCTCTCGATGGACCACTCGGAGCACAAGTGGAGTACACCCCTGGCGAAACTGGGGACCGAGGACTCCTCTTCTTCGAGGGGTCACATCTGGTCGGGTCAGACCAGTACGTGCGGCACCTCGCTGGCCACTGGTTCGCCTTCAACGAAGGCCCGCCTGGTATTCCGGGTTACACCTTCACAGGCGGAATCTGAGCCACTGTTCCGGGAATAGGCAATAGCCCACGCCCAAGCCCTCATCGGCTTACCGCACACGTTGTCGGTGACGACTTGCCGGGGTGAGGATCGAATGTAGATCTGGCGCACTCGCGTGGAAGTCCGGCCCGAACTCCTGGGCCACGTCAACCTCTACAAACTGAACACCTGGCAGGATAAGCAGATGGCTAACAATGGCGCATACGACAAGGCCCTCCTGCACCTCCAAGAGGAGCTGGTAACGATGCAACAGTGGGTCCGCGAGGAGAGTCAGCGGCTCGTCATCGTGATCGAGGGTCGCGACGCCGCCGGCAAGGGTGGCGTGATCAAGCGCATTACCGAGTACCTCAATCCCCGATGGTGCCGGATCGCTGCCCTCCCGGCCCCGAGCGATCGTGAAGAGGGCCAGTGGTACTTTCAGCGCTACATCGCCCACCTTCCCGCCGGAGGGGAGATCGTCCTGTTCGACCGCAGCTGGTACAACCGGGCCGGGGTAGAGCGAGTAATGGGCTTCTGTACCGACGAGGAGTACCACCGCTTCCTCCGGCAGTGTCCGTCCTTCGAGCGAATGTTGACAGACGACGGCATCATTCTGCTCAAGTACTGGTTCTCCGTGAGCGACGAGGAACAGGAGCGGAGGTTCAAAGAGCGCGTCAACGCGCCACTGAAGCGCTGGAAGCTCAGCGACATGGATCTCGAGGGCCGCAACCGCTGGGTCGCGTATTCCAGGGCCAAGGACGAGATGTTCGCTCACTGCGATCTACCGGACTCCCCCTGGTACGAGGTCGAGGCCGACGACAAGAAGCGGGCTCGGCTCAACTGCATCGCTCACCTCCTCTCAGTCGTGCCGTACGACACGCGCAAGGCTCCGAAGGTCAAGCTTCCACCCCGCCCGCCAGTCGGGAATTATCGACGCCCGCCCCGTGACCGGTACCACTACGTCCCCGACTATGCCGCCACGATCACGTAAATGAACAAGAGAGTTGGGGTGTATCGGAGTTAGCACAGGGGGTCACCTGGTCCCGGCGAAGTGGGCAGGGATTCGCCAACGTGGATCCTGGCTAGTTGGCGCGAGCAATTACGAAGATCCAGTCATCGTCACGTCCCTTGACATGCTCGATGGTCCGCGACGTCCAGCCCGTCTTGTCGAGGACCGCATGGAGCTCCGACTCCCGCCAATAGGTGAAGTGGCGAGGTAGTTCGAGTTTGGCAGAGCTCCAAGCTTCACCCTCTCCCTCCTTGAGAGTGATCGCGAGGACTCCCCCATCGACGACTGCACGCCGAGAACGCTCCAGCACATTCCGAAACTGTTCACGCGAGAGGTGCAAGAGCACTGCGTTGGCGAACACGGCGTCGTAGGGTCCACCGAGATCGTCGCAGCGGATGTCAAGGAGTCGAGCGTGGTGCCCCTCTTCGCGCATCATCTCGACGAACCCACGGGTGGCGTCCGTACGGATGACCTGTGGCCCGCGGCTTTCGAGATAGCTCGCATCGCGGCCCGGGCCGCTGCCGACCTCCAGGACCCGGCCGAACCCGACGAGTGTGGCGACTCGATCGAGAAACAAGAGCAAAGGTGGCCAAGGTGGAGGGAGAGTTGCACGGTATAGATGGACCGCGGATTCATATGTGGCAAGCGTGACATCGCCGGGACTCGTCGCCTTCATACCACTCTGAGGAGCTTCGCCGAGATGTTTGGCATGATGGGGATCGGGGTGGTTCTCCGTGCCATTCCGCACCTGGTCGATGATGACACGAGAATTCCGATCTCGCATCCGATGCCCGCTTGAGACCGTTGGCGCAGCGTGGGTTCTTGCGGGGAGGGCGAAACGACACCAGCGGCAGGCCCAGAACGACGGCCTCTGCACTGAACTTCTTGGTCGGGCTGCCGGGATTTGAACCCGGGACCTCTTGACCCCCAGGTTACTGATGGTTAAGCGGAGTACACGGGTCTGATCGGCTTTAGACCTGTTCAGTCGGCACTTCTAACGCCTACCAACCTGAGCGCGTTGGGTCTATTCGGATGGGGTCCGAGGGAGTTGTGGTGACAGATTTGGTGACAGTGCCTCGATCGCTCAGTCGCCGTTCAGGTCAAAGCTCGGAGGGTCCGTCTCCACGAACTGAGCCCAGCCGCCCCGGTGGTGTTTGATGCAGACCGGCGAACCCTTGATGTCTCCGGCGACGCCAACCATGAGGTCGTTCAGTTCGTACGTCCCACCGCACCAGAGACACTTCCAAGTTCCATCTGTGTCGATGCCATATCCGCGAACAACGGATCGGAACTCTTCTCGTGCTTCGGCACCCAGGTCCGAGAACGGTAACCAGGCTGGACCACCGACGAGGTTGACGTTCGTCATCTCCAGCGCCTCTTCCCGCTCAGTCCCAGACTCCGCAGGATGCCCGCCAGTCCCCTGTTCGTGTCCCGGTAGACCTTCCGCCGCACCATCCGCTTTCCATAGCTCGCTGGGCCTTTCTCGGCCGCCTCGACGTTGCCGAGGTCGCGGGCTGCTCGGTAGAGCTGGCTACGCAGTGACTTCGCCATCTGTACTCCCTTCCGCTGCCCAGAGCATACGTCGGCCCCTTAACCAGGCTGTCCGGTACCGTGCCCAACGTGGACCGCATGCCCGAACCCGGTGACCCCTGCCCCGGCTTCATCGTCCAGCCAGACCGGTGCTGGCAGATGATCTACGACAAGCAGCTGCAAGCGAACCATTGCCCCGAGCCACCCTCATGGACGGGCCGCTGGTTCACCCCCAAAGGTGACCGGTGGTTTCGAGTTTGGGCGTGCGCGGATCACCTTGAGGGACTGACGGGGCTTCGGCAGTTCGGCTGAACGCACCTAGGGGGAGGCGACCCGAACCGATAGCGCCGTCCCTCCGGGCGTATTCAGCAGACCACCCTCCCTTGGCGGAACCCGACCGGAGTTCCCGCCGCCGTCGAAGACCTCGTACCCAATCTGGACCAAAGTTGTAGACGGCAGCCGAAGTACGGTCGGAAGTGGCGTCATCGATCTCGGCTGTCTCGCCGTCTTCGATTGCTGCGGCCTGAGTTCGGCCGCGCCGTGGTGAACCGATTACCGAGTATTGAATCGTTGCGGGCACGTCGGCCATCTTAAGGGATGCATCCCCGGTATCCGATAGGGGCGAGCGCCGGGCCGCGGGAGAAACGAGAATAAGACCCGCGACCCCGCCCACCCATGCCGACAGGACAGGAGCTAGAAGCCTTGTCGGCACACGGCACGAGTCGTGGGGAGACCGAGCCCACACGTCTCTTCGGGGGAGAAGGACCCCTAGCCGTAGTGCCAGCCTCCGAGTTGCACGGAGGCGAAGGGCTGGTTACCCACTGGCGAACTGCTTGCAGCTCTGCGTGGCAGAGCTTGTTACAACGAATCAGTTATCCGACGCGTCAGGCGGCGTAGTGCCGATCCCAACGCCCTGGATGCCCTGAATAAGCCCGCTGTAGCTTGGGGCCGCGTGACACAAAGTGCTGACCCAAAATGAGCTGGCGTCGTAAGTGAAGCCCTGAGATGGCCAGTTGACCATCATCAGGTCTTGCACTGCCGCGACGTAGCTGGTTTCCGCGATGTTGCTGTACGGGATGGGTAAGGTCTTCTGCCTAATCCATGCATTACCCTGAACCGCCCACGGGTGAACGAGAAGGTCCACGGCAGAGCCGGTTACCTCGTTCATCAGCGTTGTGACAACCGTACCGGCCGTCACGTCCGCCCATAGAACTCTGGTCGTTCGGGATGAACACCCGATACGCCGAGTTCGCTGCGTTGTTGACGATTGCGTTTGACAATTGGAGGCGGTCAAACCCATTGAGCCAGACTTCCTGAGGGTCAGATTTGGTTTGCTCGTAGAGCGACCCGAACGCAACTTGGAACTCCTGGCCGGGGGAACTTGTACTAAATGGCGCATTGAGCCGAGTTGTGTACCCAGCCGACGCGCCCAAGTTCGAGTAGAAGCCGTCGTAGTTGACCGACAACGCGGATGCGTCCGCAGCGCCAGAAGCGCACTCGGGACCACTCAACGGCTGCGCCGTGATGTATCCGACGTTGTAGCCAGTACGACCGGCGTACACGAACGGACCGGCCGCAGCCGAAGCGACGTACAGGTTGTAGCCCAGCGCACCGGAAACATCCGTACCGATCGTGACCTGAATGGCCTGACCGGCGCCCGGTGCCACCGAAGCGACGTGAGTGCTCGCAACCGTTGCGGGACCCTGGTGCAGACCACCGGTCGGCGTCTGCAAGTCGCCCGCATCCGCTGCCACAATCACGTAGGACGGGTTGGACAGCGTCGTGGTGTTGGTCGAAGGACCAGACGGGAGCAATTGACGCACTGACGGCGGCGAGAGTGACGGAGCCCGGCGTGCCGAGCGGACCGACGTATCCGTTTGCCGTGGTGCCTCGGCCGTAAAGCAGAAGCCTTTCCTCGGCCAACATCGAGGCGTACAAGAGGCTTGTTGCCGACAAAGTACGTACGTCATCGAACCCAAGCCCACTGAACTCTGCCTGCCAGCTCACATAGTCCGACAGCGAGTTGGTGACATAGTTGATCGCGATGTCGTAACCTTCGTAGCCGATCGCCGGACCTCTGACGTAACTCTGCCCGGTAGGCGTCGTCACGTTCGCGTTTTCGGCGATGCCCGGGTTGAGCGTTGTCGCTCCGCCCGTCTGTGATCCGGTGACGCCTGAGATGATCTTCAGGCGACGCACACTTCCCTGGCCCTTGACGCGTGGCAACTCATTTCTGAGCGGAGTGGGTCGGGGCCAGATGTTTTTGGAGGGAGCTTCGAGGTCGTAGGGTGTGATTCCGGTTGGAATCGGCGAAGTTAATGTCCACTCTTTGGACAGTCGGCCAGCCGACTTCTCCAGGTATTCCATGTGATCGCTAACGATCGCACGGTGACCCTTCTGCAACCCGTCCGCGTCCAGGCCCTGTTCCAGCTCGCGCTGATAGATACGCCTGGATCTTGACGAGCGGGACGTCCTGGCCGTTGTACTGCGTACTACCGACCCGAACCGTGTCGCCCACAAGACCTTCGTGGATTGCTGCTTTGATTTGCTTCTGATACTGCTCGTGACGGGCCGCGAGCTTCGCGGGCTTCGGAGTACCCTTCGGATTTGCAATCGTCGGGGTTCCGTCCGTCAACGCGGGGTCGCCGCCGTACATATCGGCGACATTGGGAATGTATGGCATGTTGCCAACATCCTTTCTTGTTAGAGGTGTGAAGTTTGAAACGACTACGGCGTCCAACACGCGAATGTGCTCCTGAGGACGCGCGTCTCCTGCGCCTCTTGTATTGCTGGTGTTGCAATCGCTTCTGCACCAGTCCATGACCGACCGCGAACGTGGTCCTCTGGTCATCTCTGCTGATGTGTTGCGACAGTGCCCGTAGCCGGGTTGAATCGACTACGGGCGTCCCGGCGTGAAAGGCCATAACCCGCCGGGAGAATGTGTTAGGAGCGACGTTGGAAGTAGTGGGACCAATGGTCGCGTTGTTCGTATTCCTTGAGCATCTGTAACGTTTGCGCTTGGCCGGGCGGTGCCTGCACGCGGTCGGAGAACGGGCTCCACGGTGACCACGGTTGTGCGGCAACCGGTTCGGGCACGTAGACGGGCTCGGGTTCTGCCGGAGTCAATGGCTCTTGGCACCGACTACAGACCAGAGCTTCGCGAGGATTCGGCTGCCCACAAGAGTGGATGGGGCTCAAGCTCTCTAGCCAGCGTTTCGCCGCTGAGCCGCTGATCTGTTCCAACTGCGTCACCACTGCTAGCGCCAGTGTCACCGCCATATCGTCATGGGTGGAATTCCTTTAGTGCCCGAGACGGTACTGACCCGGTCCCATCTCCTTCAGTTGGACGCTGCACAGTTCCTTGATAAGCGCCGGTTCGTGCCAGTACGCAACGCGCCGGGTCCGAATGGCCTGACTCAAGCCGGAACCCAAGCGACCGACGCTCGTTGTCGTGAAGTGAAACGGCTCCGCAATGACGCCACGCTGTCGGAGATTCTGCGCGGTGCCGGTCGCCTCGTGTGGGTCGTAGACCAGACGTGCGCGCCCGTACTCTGCGGATACCGCAGCGATGTGTTCTTCGAGTTCTTCCATCTGCATCGGGTGGGCGTGGGAGGGGTACCACACACGCATATTGTCGAGCACGACTCTGCGTACCGATCCATCTTCATCGGCATCTTCGGTGTGGGTGACCATGACGACTGTCCTGTCCTTGACGATAGAAGCGTCACATGTGACTAAGTACCGATATCGCGGGTCATATCCAGACGGACCACCGAGCACCGCACAAGCTTCTATTTCGGCTCGGCTCGCCAGGCTTTGCTCGCCCTCTACCCACTCGTTGTAAAACAGGCGTCGGAAATGGCTTTCGGGCAGGGCTGCCTCTTGCTCTGCGAGATACTCTGGGTCTGTCCACGGCAGCGGTCCCGGTACGGAACCGTGCGACCACCTAGGCGATTCCTGCGAGCGCAGGTAGACCTCGTGGGAGAAGTGATGCGGGCTCCCGGCCATTGAGATCACGAGCAGCCGGGCATCGGGATGCTTGCCCATCGCTGTATCTATTGCTTCCCAGACCTCCAGACTGTTGTCTGTCTCGCGCCAGGAACTGAGTTCGTCTACTATCGCCAGCGCTGGTTTTCGTCCCCATGTACCCGGACCGTCGCTCGCTAGCACCTCAAGCGACGACATCCCACCGTGGGCCGTGACGGTGTCTTTCGTCACTTCGACTAGGGCTGCTAGCTCGGGCGTACGCCTGATGAACCCGCGAATTTCCTTGAGCAAGAATCGGGCCTGATCCTTATCGCTCCCCACGCAAAAACACTCGCTACCGGGCGGCAGCACCGACACAAGTGCAGTCAGCGCGATCGCTGCGGCGTCTGTCGTTTTGCTAGCACCTCGCGGGTCTCGACTCCCACCTACTCGGCGGTGCGTCGGGATCAAGGACGGCTCGGGCGCAGTCCCACTCGAACTCGTGGGCGATGTCGCCAAAGCGCGAACCATTATCCATGACGAATGCGGCCAGCAGGTCCATGGCGTTCTCAACTGTCGTCATCGGTCCCGTCCAGAATCCGTTGCAGCTCGCGGTCGGCCTCGGCACTGGCGAACTCGATCGCCTGCTTGGAGCGACGGACGACTCCATGAACCATTCGCGGGCTCGGGACTCCGATCCTCGAGCAAGCCGGCGCGGGTCAAGTGAACTGGGACAGACGGATCGATTTCGTCAGTCATTATCCCTGCGCATCCTCTGCGAGCACCTGATATCCGGCCCGCAGTATGGGGTCATTCGTGGATGCAGCGAGACTGCTGTAGTCGTTGGCGTCGTCCTCGGAGATCATCTTCACGGATATGTCGTCGTGATCGATAACGGAGCGCAGCCGGGCAGCCTTCATCGCTTGCATGCCGTCGGCAATAGAGGCGTCGTCGGCTGCGGTTGCCTTTACTCGGAAGACATTGTCGGACTCTCGGGTCAGCTCAAACTTCACGCTTGGGCCGAAGGAGTCTTGAAGCACTTTGATAACCCGATTGAGGGCACGATCGGTTCTAGTCATGGGTTCGTCCTTTCGGAAATGGTCCGCAGTTCCCTGGCTCGCTCGCGGTAGAGCCGTTCCATCTCCTGATCGATCGAGTGGTCGCCGAACATCTCGTAGCTGGCGATGATCACTTCGCGGATGGCGTCTTCGGGGTCAGTCGTCATCGGGGTTCTCCCCCGCGGCCATGGCGAGGTAGTAGCGCCATCATATCGGGATCGTTCGTCTGGCCTGCCTTGTATGCGAAGTCGGCGTGGATTTGGTCCTGGCGGGCCAGCTCTGCGGCGGCCTGTTGCTCTCGCTGCTTCTCGACCGCGCCGTATGCGGCCTCCGCCCGGGCAACGACGGCGTTGACGCAGACTTGTAGCTGGTCCGTCTCCGCGGTCAGGCGCACCTGTTCGGCCAGTGCTGCGGCGACGCGGCTTTCGGATTCTGACTTCGCCAGCTCAGCCGTGGCGATCCGGCGACGGAGCTTGGCGCTCTTAGCCTTGACTTTGGCGGTCTCGCGGCGGGTTAGCTCGGCTTTGGCGAGGCTGACCAGCCGGGCCTCTTTCGCCCACCTGCTGCGATAGTCAGCGCACATGGCTCCGAAGTTGGAGATGGGATCGCTACGTCTGAGGCGGTCGGACGACTGAGACTTGGCGAGCGTGCCAGCGTCGCGGAACCAGTCACGGCTTGCTGACATCGCCTCGTCAATGGTCTTGACGGCTTCGGCCCACTGCTCCTTTGCCAACTCCTTGAACGTCGTTGTGCCGTCGTCGGTCGTATCGTCCAGACAGGTGCCACAGACGCGGGTCACGCCACCATCAGCGGTGGCGACGGCGGTCAATTGCTCGTGCCGTTGGAACTGGCCACAAGAGTCGCAGCGGCGGGTTGGGACCTGCTTCTTCTTTGTGGCCGTTCCACCATTTGCCCAGTTGTCCATCTGCGCTTTCGCCGATTCCACGACGTTCGTCGTTCGGGCAAGGCTCGCGTCGAGAGTCGCCTTGCCCGCGGCGACCTCCTCTGCTGTCGCTGCATTCGTTCGGTCGGTCATGGCTGTAGGTGCCTCCAGGGGTTCCAGTCGTTCTGTCGGTTGGTGGGTTGGGGGCGCATGCGCGCTGCGGTCGTTCTGATCGCTCGGTCATCGCCTTCGATGAGTGGTCTGATGAGCCAGTCCGTGCGGAGGCTCCGCGGCAGGGGGAATAACTCTCCGTCGATGCACTCCCAAGCGGGCATGGGCAGCACCATTCGCACGCCGTCTTCGTCGGTCCGCTCCGCGACCCAACCGGTGGCCGGAATTAGTGCGGGACTTGATGCTGGCACTACGGGGCCAGTTGCGCTATTCATCGGCTTAGACGGGCGTACAGGTGCCTCTCGGTTGATTCTGACGGGCTTCACGCCGGCACAGTTTCGATGCTGACCGCGTCGTCGCCGTTGGCGTCATAGGTGTGGCTAATTTTTCTTCGTCGGCGTCGGCTTGGGTGGCGCTGGCACGTCGACATTGATCGTCGGGTTGAAAGAGACGTAAATCGGCTGATTCGGCGTGCCGAGGCTGACCGCGCCGTCGGGCGGCGGTGGCACGACCTCGGCTACCGGCACCAGCGATTGCGACTTCTGCGTCTCGTGGTCGCATGACGGCGCCAACAGGCCAGCTCGCATCATGCCTGTAAGGACTTCGGCTGCCTGTGGTGTTAATTCGGGTTTCTTCATCGTGTCTGTTCCTTGTCGAGTAGTAGTCCCAAGATGTCGGGCGCGGGTTGTGGCCAATACCGGCAGGTGTCCGCATCGACGGGCGCGTGTCCGAGCAGTTCGCCGATGCGGTTGCACTCAAGGACGAACGCTCCGTCGTGTCGCCCCGGTCCGTCCTCGTCGCCCGTTGCGATGTGGACAAGCTCGTGCAGAAGCGTCGCTGCCGCCTGGTTCTGTGTTCCGATGGCAATAAGGCGTTCATGGATGCCGATAACCCAGCGACTACAACAGGGACACAGGTACGTGGCGCCGGTGGCGGCCTGTCCGTTGGCGCCGGTCGCACCGTCCACGCCGAGGCGCAGGATCACATCATCGGGCAGGGTTCCGTCGAAGAATCTCTGATTCAGCAGTCCGAAGAGGTCGCGCAGCGAGGCGGTGACGGATGTGTCACTTGTCATCGTCACCTTCGGTCTCATGGGCTCGCAGCTCTGCCTGTCTGCGTTCACGGATTGCGCGGCCACGTTCGGCGAGCTGCTCAAGTCCGGCCAGCGAGGTTTCCGTCGAGGCACTGAGCGCCATGATCGTGGCCTTGGCTTTCGGATCTAGGCCGAGCAACGTTCCGGCACGCATGGCGGTATTGGTCATGGCGTTGACGGTTTCAATCGTCCGCGGTGCGACCTTGCCGTAGCCCTTCTCGGCTGTCACCTGGGCGATGTACTCCAGGCCAAGCAGTGCCGTCGCCAGCGCTCGGATGTACAGGTCCAGCGTGCCGCTGAACTCAGGTGCGGCAACCCAAGGCGCGGAGGCGATGACACGTGGCCGCAGCTCGTCAGCCTTCAGGTTGACTAGAGATTCGGAGTGCATTCCGTGACGGACCGCGAGACCCTGTCCACGGTCACCAGTGGGCAGTGGATGTGGGTTGGGATTGGCCATGTTCGGACCTCTTGATTCCGGGTCAAGTGCGGCGCGCAAAGGCGCAGGTCAGAAGGGGTCTGTCACCAACTTGTCACCGCTTTGGATTGGGGATTTGCGAACGATTCGCCAAAATGGCGCAAGATCGGGCTGGAGTAGTTTTGAGCGATGTGGTTCAACTTCTGCACCGAGTACATAGCGGACGACGACTTTGTGAAGTCGGCGGATGAACTCGGCATTGATCCCACCAGTTACGGAGATCGCCTGGAAGAAGCACGAAGCTACGAATGGTTCCGACCTGATCTGGTGTGCGGTGTTCGAATCTTCGAGCGACGACCCAAGGGATCACATCGGTCTCGCGGAGTGGGCGACCAAGGACAAGTACATCTACGAAGTTGATCCGATCGGTGACCTAATCGAGGACCCAGTCCCCTTGGTCTAGAGATTGCCAGGGGATGCTCAAAGGCACACGTGCTGAGGTGCACTCACGAGCCGAAGTAGTCCAGTCGTGCCAGATGTACCACGTCCCAAAACCTTGTCGCCACTGTCGCCACTGGCACCACTGGGGCTGGGGGGAGGGTTGTTTAATATAGTAACTGTCCTGATAGACGACGGTTGCGACAGTCGTGACAGTTGCGACAGCCTCAGGAGTCGTCACCACTGGTGGCGCCACTGACATTCTGAGGAAGCCACCAGACCGTTTTCCGCGGGTAGCCCTCAGACTTAGCGACGATCTTGAGCTTGGCCGCTGCTCGTTGCAGGGTTCGCTCGGTATGGCCCGCCTTGAGTCCTGCGGCCTTCACAATGCTGGACTCTTTGGCGCCTCCCTCGATTGTCAGGTAGTCCTCAAGCCAGCCGACGGCCTCTTCAAGGTTCGACGTGCCGCGTATGCCGGTCTCGCTGAGTTCAGCGACCACGTCATCGATGGTCCGGTCAGTCTTGTGGTCGTCCCACTCAACGCACCCAGTGATGATGTCGTCGCCTCGGTCGTCCTTGCCGATTCGTGCCGTGACGATTCGGTACCGGTGGCAACCGAGATTCTTCGGCCCCAAGTTGCTTTTCGCCAAGCCGACCAGACAGGTATCGTCGTCCGGATTCTTCACAACCATGAGCACCGCTCGAGGAACGGCACCGAAGGCGCGGCTGGCCATGATGGAGTTCATAGCGTCGGCACCGGTCGACTTATTGACGTGAATAATTCCCACCGCTGCTATCTGCATCTGGTCCGCAAACCTCTTGAGCGGCTCCAATGCCTTTCTCGACTCGGCATCCTTGTGTGTGTCTAGGTTTGAGCTCAGTCTCGACAGCAGAGGGTCAAGCAGGATCATCACGGCGTCTGTCTCTTCAACATCTCGCCGTAAGAGTTCGATGTCAACGGGAAGGCTGATCTCGTCGTGGATGTCCCCCGTTTGCACCTCGATGCGGTGGATTCTGGTGAGATCGGCACCGGCGGCCATGAGGCGTGGACTAATGGTGTGCTCCCACGAATCCTCGGTAGCGATGACAATGACGTCGCGCGGCGTGCCCTTGCACCACCCCTTCATCGTGCCTTGGGTGATCCACACGGCCAATGTGTAGGCGATGGTCGACTTGCCCAGGCCCTCACGACCAGCCAGAAGGGTGATTTCGCCCAGCGGGATCTTGTCCTCCCAGAGCCAGCGAACGGCTCGCATCTGGATTTCAGAGGCGGCGGTCCGTACGGTGTGCCGCTGCTCGTAAGGGACGTAGTCGTCATCGCCCGGCTCGGGCTCGTCGTTACTGAACCAAGGTGTATCCGCGGGCATCACGACCCCTCCCGCGGAATATTGCGACTCCACCATCCGACAGTCGGTGTCTTACCTGCGACGTACATCTCGGCCAGTGCATTTACGCCGTTCTCGTCCAGGCGACGACGGGACACCATGCCCGGCGACTCGAATTCCATGAGTCTGGCAAGGTGCCGCAGCGCCTCGGGCGTGAACTGGCTGACGAACAAACGCTTCGTGCTGACACTCAGACGGATGGGCTGCGTGGTCCAACGATCCTCGGCTTCCCATCCGCTGAAGTTCGATTCGGCCACCGCGCTGTTGGCACTCGTGTCTTGAGCGGCCTCGGTCGCTGCTATCATTTCCATTAGTCAGTAACTCCTCATCGACCTCCCGGCTGCCAGGCCCTATGGGAGGTCGATGTCTTTGTGGGGTGATTAGGACTTGTCGCCGGTCACGGCACGCAGACGTCGCACCGGTGCGAGCGGTCTATCGGCGGCGACAGACTCCTCGGCGAAAGCGCGCAACATGCCTGCCCATGCGATGGCGACTTGTTCAGCGGTGCCCTTGATCGAGATCGTCACTGGCGTTTGTTCCATGATGTTTCCTTTGCCTATGACTCTTGGGCACGACGGATCTGTTCGTCGTCGCTTTCGGCGGGCAGGGGCGGGGTGAGGGAGAAGGGAATCTGTCCTGGAGGTCCCTCTACAGAGATTTCAACGTTCCCCCCTACTCCCAGAGTACCGCGGGGTGTTTGAATCACTTCTGAAAGTGCAGGTCGCTCTGTCTCGGTGCCGGGATCGGGTGTTTGAATCCCCAACTCAACCCGACGTTGCCCCTCGAACGTGATTCGGTTCGGCCGTCCCAGATAGTCCCAGCGGTTGTAACAAGACCGGCAGTAACCGCGAATGATCTGAGGGTGACCGCCGGTGCGACAGGCTTGACACACCGTCGTTAGGTATTCATCCTCTTCGACCTCAACCGTTCGTCGGGCCGACTGATCCTTCATCCAACGGGCCGTGTTGAGAACGTGGCCGATCGTCCGAACCATTGCTCTGACCTTGCGGTCGATGACGTCGTCAATCTCGTCAGGCCAGCAAGCGTCCTCACCTATTGGGTCACCAAACTGACCGCGCCTCCCATACACAGGCGGTGGCGTTCCTTCCATCTCCCCCAGTTCGCCGCGCACTGGCCTCCTCTTCACGCCTGGGCTGTAGCGGTTGCGGCAGATGGCGTCCGCCACGTCGCCATCGGCATACATGCAGACGATGAGGCTTACGAGTTCCTTCCATTCACTGAGAGCCTTGTTCTGGTCCCGGCTGCTCCAGCCTCGGCTATTTAGGCTCACGGCTCCTCCCCCGCTATGACCCCCATCAGCGCGTCCCACGCGGGCTTTCGGCCACACCATTCGCCGACCGATTCGGATCGGCTGAATTGGGCACGTTCCATTTCGGACGCTCTCGTACAACGTGTCCAACGAAACTCCCCACTTCGTCGCCATCTCTGCCGACTTGTAGGTCTCGGAACCCTGTCCCATCCCTGACTCCCTCCTGAACGGGTGCATCCCGTCTGAGACAAGTCTAGAGATGGCTATGGCTAGCTTGAACCAAGATGACTAGACAACTTGGGCGGGTGATGGCTAACCTGTAGGGATGGAAGAACCAGAAGGAGAGATACAGAGACACCTTCACCGGATTGGTGATCGAGTTCCCGCTCGGGCCGCTTACGGCGTTTCCCAATGGTCAACCCTTCTATAAGTGGGCAGACCTGCGGTGGTCGCGCCTCAAGCCAGCACCGGGACCGATTGGCACCTATGAATTCGAGGAGCTGATCGACGGCCCAGTTGTGAGATTTCGGCTCGTCTTCCGAGATGGCCGACCAGAAGTGGACGAGCTTCGTGTTTTTCGATCAAAGGGCGAACCCGAGATATCGCGCAGCACCCTTGGGGGAGATTCCGCTTGAACAAATCAAGGAGGCGGCGGTCATGACGCTCGCCGCGATGGCACACGATCCGGATCATCCCCATGATCCCGACCGGGGAGGGGCGCGTGTGGATGCGGGGCTATCCGCCGTGAAGGCATCGCGCCGACAGCGCATTGTGAACGACGAGCTACTGCAAGAAGTCGCTGAGGTTTACCAGGCCGATGAGACGGGGGCTCCGACACGAGCAGTGGCTGCCCACTTCCCTACTTCCCACCGAAATGCCACGCGGTATGTGGCGATGGCACGCAACCGAGGCTTTCTGCCTCCGTACGGAGAGGACAACTCATGAGCAGCTTCATCAAGAAGCGTGGAACCGCCAAAAACTCACCGTTCACCGCCTACTGGCACGCTATCGATCCGGCCACCGGAAAGCGCGTTCAGCATTCCAAGGGTGGCTACCGGACCAAAGGTGAGGCTCAGGCGTACCTCAACGAGGTCATGGGCAGGGTGCAGAACGGTACGTTCCGCAAGGATACGAAGATCACCGTTCAGGAACTGCTGACCGAACAATGGCTGCCGACAAAGCGGACCGAGGATCTGAGAGCGTCGACGCTCCAGCAGTACGTCGACATCATCGACCATTGGATCTTGCATGACGAGATCGGACTCGGCGGGATTCAGGCGCAGCACCTGACACCCCGCCAGGTGACCGATTGGCGCGATGCGCTGAAGAACACCAAGACGAGCACCGGCCGCGCCGGGTTGTCTCCACGTTCGATCTCGGCGTCCGTTGGCGTGCTGAAGGCGGCATACAAGTGGGGTGCCATCAATGGGGTGATCCCCCGCGACCCGATCGCTGCGATCGGCCGCAGCAAGAAGGACCACGCGGTCAAGCCCGACAAGGCATGGAGTGGTGACGAGGCGAAGAAGTTCCTGGCGTTCACCGCCGCCGACCGACGACTTCACCCCGATCTGGCAACTCGCCCTAGTAGGCGGTCTGCGCCGAGGCGAGCTGTGCGGCCTCAGGTGGGACGACGTCGATTTTGAGAAGGGGTCAGTACGGATCGTCCGGACTCGTGTGACGGTCCAAGGGCAACCCCAGGACTCGGAACCCAAGACGAGAGGGAGCCGGAGGACGCTGGACCTCAGCGCCGTCATGCCACACCTGAAGGCCCTTGAAACCCTTCAGAAGGAGGACCGGCTGAAGGCAGGCGGTGCTTATGAGGAGAACGGGTACCTCGTGGCCGACGCTCTGGGTCGTCCGTGTCACCCCGAAACGCTCTCGGGATGGTTCGAGGCGGCTGTCGCACAATGCGGCGGACTGAGGCGCATCACGTTGCATGGCTGCCGTCACACGTGCGCGACCAACATGCTCAAAGCAGGCGTACCGGTCCACGTCGTGTCGCGGTTCCTCGGACACTCCAGTGTTCAGATCACGCTCGATGTGTACGGGCACGTTCTGCCGGGCCAAGAAGAACAAGCCGTCACCGCGCTGGTCGCGGAGTATTCCTGAACCGGGTTGGTGACACATTGGTGACACTCCCCCAGTTTCGGGCTCGTCACCAGGTCACTGTAAACTCGCTGACCTGCGATGTTCTAGTCGGGCTGCCGGGATTTGAACCCGGGACCTCTTGACCCCCAGTCAAGCGCGCTAACCAAGCTGCGCCACAGCCCGCGTACCGTCTTCACGATGTTGTCCCGGACGTCCGGAGAAGCGAATCCGGATCGCCCATCTCCACGGAGCGACACCACGGAACGGCCTGCTGATGCTAGCCCGGCGTTCTCACCCCACGGAATTCGGCTGATCGGGCACTGGAGAGCGATCATGGCTGTGACCAGGAGTTATATGATGAAGAGTTGTGCTTAAGCACTTCTGAAGATCTGCCGAACCGAAGCCATGGCCACGGTTTCGCGGGGCACCGAGCTCGACCGTCTGCAGCGCGTGCTCGAAACCCAACGTGTTGTCAATGCCGGCCCACCCGATGCAGGACGCATCATCGCCCTTGTCCTCGAGCGCGTCCAGGCAGCCCTTGACGCCGATGGCGCGGCGATCGAATTCGTCGAGGGGGACGAGCTCGTGCGCCAGGCCACGAGCGGCCTTTCCAGGAGCACGAACTCCCGGACGGAGCGCGTCGACGCCTCGCTGTCCGGACAGTGCGTCCGCAGGGTGATGCCGTTGCTGTGCCGTGACACGCGCACGGATTTCCGGGTCGACGAGGACGGGTACCGCGAGGCCGGGATCCGTTCGGTCGCGGTCGCACCCATCGTCCGGGCCGGGGAGAGTGTCGGGGTGCTCGAAGTGCTCTCGGCCCGCTCCGATCACTTCGACCACGGCGATGCCGATGTGGTCGAGCTGATGGCCAACTTCGTGGCACCACTGCATCAAGGGACTTCGACCCTGGGACTTGAGGCGGAGCGTGCCCTGCGCGATCCGCTGACCGGACTGGCCAACCGCCTCATCTTCATGGATCGGCTGGCTAACCAGCTGTCGCAGTCCCGACGCTACGGATCCCCTTTTGGGTTGTTCTTCGTCGACCTCGACGACTTCTCGCTGATCAACGACTCGCTGGGGCGCGACTGGGGTGATGCCGTGCTCTGCGCCGTCGCCCAGGGCCTGAGCGAGACCGTACGCGGCGGCGACACCCTGGCTCGCTTGGACGGGGACCGGTTCGCGATCTTGTGTACCAACGCCGAACCCTCCGTGGTGGAGCATCGCCTCCAGCGTCGGATCGAAGCGGTCATCGCCGCCGTCAACGAGGAACTGCGAATGGACCAGTTCGTACTGCGGGCCACCCTGGGCGCGGCGTGGAGCTCGGGAGAGGACACCAGTCCGGAACGTCTGCTCGCCGACGCGGGCGTCGCGGTGTCCCGCGCCAAGGGGCGCCCGCTTGGGGATTCCGACTCGCTCTGAGCCGCTCGCGCCCTTTGACGAGCGGTTCACCTGACACCTCTGGCGGACTGGGCCCCACTACCCTCCTGCACCGTGCGACGGCCTCTCGCGAACAAGCGTGCGACACGTCTCCGCCGCATGTTTGCCGTTGCCGCTGCGGCGGCTCTCTCGGGCGCCGTGGTGGCGACACCAGCCGTGGCCGGCGCATCGAGCGGGTCCAGCGCCGCGTCCGGCGCCGTGCGTGCAGCCCTCGCTGCCGGCAGGATCAGTCACATCCTGGTGGTCGACTTCGAGAACGAGGGCTTTGATGGCATCTTCGGTTCTGGGAGCCCCGCCTCCTATCTGAACGGCGCGCTGCGTGCCAAGGGAGTCCTGCTGGCCAACTATTACGGCATCGGGCACAACAGCCTCGACAACTACATCGCACAGGTCTCCGGTCAGGCTCCCAGCCTCGATACCCAGGCCGACTGCGCGGACGACGGCTTCACCTTCGCCAACCTTGTTCCTGGGACGCCGGACCCGGACCGCTCCGCCAATCGCGGCCAGGTCGACGGCCAGGGCTGTGTCTATCCGGCGTCCGTCGAGACCATCGCGTCCCAGCTCGATGCGCGCTTCCCCCCCAGCCCGACGACGCACATCGCCGCCTGGCGCGCCTACGAACAGGACATGGGCAACTCGCCCATGCGTGACGGCGGGACGCCGGATCCGACCGGCGGCACCGACTGTGCACACCCGGCGATCGGCGCCACCGACACGGCCGAGGTCGCGACATCGGCTGACCAGTACGCGACGCGGCACAACCCCTTCGTATGGTTCCACTCGGTGATTGACGACACCGCCGAGTGTGTCGCCAACGTCGTGCCCCTGGGCACGCTCCAGGCCAACGGCACGCCGTCACCGACGGGCCACCTCGCCCGAGACCTGCGCAGCGAGTCGACGACGCCCCGCTTCGGGTTCGTGACGCCGAACCTCTGCAGCGACGGACACGACGGAACGTGTGCGGGCCTCAACAGCGGGGGTGGCCGCGTCGGTGGTCTCACCGGCGCCGACGAGTTCCTCCGGGCCTGGATGCCCCTCGTCCTCGGATCACCGGCCTACGTGCATGGTGATCTGCTGGTCGTGATCACCTTCGACGAGGCCGATGTCGGCGGAACCGGCGCCGATGCCGCATGCTGCAACGAGTCGCCCGGGCCGAACACCCATGCTCCGGGTAACGCCGGGGATTCGCAGGACAGCGCCGCCCCGGGCGGCGGGCGGGTCGGGGCTCTCCTGCTCAACTCCACGTACGTGACCCCCGGCAGTACCGACACCACGGGGTCCTACAACCATTACTCGGCGCTGCGGAGCTACGAGGACCTCCTCGGCTTGACCACTGGTGGTGCCGACGGCGAGGGCCACCTCGGCTTCGCCGCCGCCGCGGGACTCGCTCCCTTCGGCCACGACGTGTTCCACGTGGCCCGACTCGGGCGTGGCGCCACCGTTCGGGCACATTGACCCTCGTCGGACCCCCGTGCGTCAGTCGATTCGCCGCATGGTGGACCGGTAGCGGGCCGCCTTTGAGGCGTAGGCGACGACCGTCCTCTGAATCAGGTTGCGATCCGATCGCCCCTCGCGGATCTGGGCCGGGACACCCATGGCCAGGGCACCAGGTGGGACCACCATGTTGTTGGTGATCACCGCGTTGGCCGCCACCGTGGCACCCTCGCCCACCCGCGCGTGGTGCAGGATGACGCTTCCGGATCCGGCGAGTGACTCGTTCTCGAGCGTGCATCCCTCGAGGTGCGTCAGGTGACCCACGACGCAGCGGTTCCCGACGATGGTGTCGAACTCGGTCCCGCAGTGGACGACGGTGCCGTCCTGAATGGAGGTCGCGGACCCGATGATGATCTTCCCCGAGTCACCCCTCAGGACGGCGCAGGGCCAGATGCTCGAGTCCGGTCCGATCGTGACGTCCCCGATCACGACGGCATCGGGGTGCACGAAGGCTTTCGGGTCGATCCGCGGCGCGACGCCGTCGAGCTCGTAAATCGGCATCCCGGGGACGCTACACGTGCGCGGCGAGCCACGTCACACCCTGGTACCCGCGGTAGCCGAGGTAGATGACGGTGGCCACCAGCATTGCCTTGAAGTACCAGGGAACGGGCCCGCGTTCGTGCTCGGTGAGGATCGCGCCACAGGTGGGGCACGCACCTTCCTCAGCGAGATCCTCCTCTTCGACGAGCGTGTCGCACTCGTCGCACCACGGCATCAGTCCCGACCCTCTCGTACGCGGTCCGGCGCCCCCGTCACTTGCCGCCCACTCGCACCCTCAGTTTGAGCGGGGTGGCGCCGAGCTCGAACTTCTCGCGCAGACCCCGCTCGACGTACCGCAGGTAGGTGGCCGGGAGCCGAGCGCTGGCAAAGAGGGTGAACGTCGGGGGGTCGATGGCACCCTGGACGATGTAGCGGATTCGCGCCCGTGGCGCGGGCTGACGGGCCTGGAGCTCCTGTACGGCCCGGTTGAGCGCGCCCGTGGGCACCCGCCGGTGGTACGCCGCCTCCGCGTCGCGCAATGCCGGGAGGATCCGGTGCACCCCTTTGCCCGAGAGGGCAGAGATCTTGAGGACCGGAGCGACTCCGAGGAAGGCCAACCGGTCCCCCACCCCGGCCAGTACGCCGTCGCGGTCGTCCGCGCCCACCTGGTCCCACTTGTTGAGGACGACGACCGCCGGGCACCCCGAGACTCCGATGCGCTCGGCCAGGCGCTGGTCCTGATGTGACGTGCCAACCGTGGCGTCGATAACCAGGATTGCGATGTCGGCGCGCTCGAGGGCACGCAGCGCCCGCAGCGTCGCGTGTTGCTCGGTGCCTCGGTCGGTGCGCGAGGGACGACGCAGGCCGGCCGTGTCGATGAAGCAGATCGGGCCCTCAGGTGTCTCCACCACGGTGTCGATGGCGTCGCGGGTGGTTCCCGGCATGTCGTGGACGATGGAGCGCTCCTCGCCCAGGAGGCGGTTGAACAGCGTGGACTTGCCCACGTTGGGGCGGCCCAGGATCGCCACCCGCGGTGTCGTCGCGGTTCCATGTTCCTCGTCGGCTGCGGCGGCGCCGGTCGCGGCGGCGCCGGGGGCTTCGGTGGGCGAGGGTGGCAGGAGACCTACGACCTCGTCGAGGAGGTCGCCGGTGCCTCGACCGTGGAGCGAGCTCACCGGGAAGGGATCCCCCAGGCCGAGTGACACGAACTCCCAGACCATCGCCTCCCGGCTGTCGCCGTCGACCTTGTTGACCACCAATCGGACGGGCGGGCCGGCCCGTCGGATCACCCTCGCCGCGGCCAGGTCCTCCTCGGTGACCCCAGTGGTGACGTCGACCACCATGAGGATGACGTCGGCCTCGGAGAGCGCCCGTTCGGCCTGCGTGCTCACCTTTGCCTCGAGCACGTCGCCCCCGGCGAGCCATCCGCCGGTGTCCATGACCGAGAACGGGACGCCGGACCACTCGGCCTGGAGCACCTTCCGGTCCCGCGTGACGCCGCGCTCCTCCTCGACCACGGTGGCGCGTTCACCCACGATCCGGTTCACCAGCGACGACTTCCCGACGTTGGGCCGTCCGGCGACCACGACTGTGCCCATCACGCCGCGCTCAACCTGGGCCGCCATCACGAGGGGCCGGCGCCCGCGGGGAGGGCCTCGGCGGGGCGGAACGAGATCCCGTCGAGGGCGCGTCGCAGCGATGCGCCGTCCGTGGGCACCACTTCCACCTGCCGGGGAAGATCAGCCAAGGTCAGCCCATCGAGGAACCGGCCTTCGTTGAGGCACGCATCGGGCACCAGGCAGCGCACGTTTCGGGGGAGATCGTCCAGGGCCCGTGACAGGTCGGCGCCGGTGAGTAGGCCGGCCACGCCGATGTTGCCTCCGAAGAAGTCGTTGGGCACGGGCTTGAGCTCGAGGTCGTCCCGGGGGTGGGCGGCCAACAGGGGGGCCAGCACCTCGGCGCCGTAGGCCCCGGTCACGACGGTGACCGGACGGAGATCGCTCCCCGTGGCGACCGTGGGCAGCCGCGGCGCCCGGTAGCCCTCGGCGGGCGCCGCATCCACCGCGGCGAAGAACCCGTGGCGCACACCCCCCGGATCGGTCGCGGCCCCGTGGCCCCCGGCGACTGGCCGGTTGAACGCGTCGGTGAAGGCCCGGGCCATGCCGATGCCGTTCTCGTGTTGCGGATAGCCCTCGTAGTCGCCGGCCGCGGGGATCGCGCGCCCGGCCAACAAGTGGTATTCGTCGGCGGCAAAGATCATCCGTCGACCCAGGGCACGGCGGAAGACGGCCTGCCACTCGGTCACCGTGTCGAGGACCTGCTCCGCCTCGTCGACGGTGTGCGGCCGCATGTCGGGCTCGTGCGAGTAGCGGCTGAGGCCGAGGGGCACCGCACCCACGCTGGCCAGCCCGGGGAACCGGTCGAGGATCCCAGCCAGCGTGTCCTCGAACGCGGGGCCGTCGTTCACGCCCGGGCACACCACGATCTGCCCGTGCACCTCGATCCCGCCGTCGAGGAGGACCTCCAGCCAGCGCAGGCTGGTGGCTCCCTTGGGGTTGCGCAGCATGTGGGCCCGCAGATCGGGATCGGTGGAGTGGATGGAGACGAAGAGGGGGCCCAGCCGTTCGGTCAGGATGCGCTCGGCGTCGAGCTCGGTGAACCGGGTGAGCGTGGTGAAGTTCCCGTACAGGAAGGACAGCCGGTAATCGTCGTCCTTCAGGTACAGGCTGCGCCGCATACCCTTCGGCAGCTGGTAGATGAAACAGAAGGCACAGTGGTTGTCACACGTACGGATGCGGTCGAACACCGCCGAGGAGACCTCCACCCCGAACGGCTCACCGGCGGCCTTCTCGACGCGCACCGAGCGGGGCATCGCCGCCCCGGCGCGGCGCACCACGACCCGGGGATCCGCCGCGTCGGTCAGTCGCTGGAAGTCGATGACGTCGCGCGGCTGGTGCCCGTCAATGCTCTCGAGCACGTCACCCACGGCCAGGCCGGCCCGGGCTGCCGGCGACGCCTCGGTGACCGAGGTCACCGCAGGTGCTGACATAGGCACCCAGGTTACTGCCAGTAACCTGGGCATTGTGCCCGGAGTCGACCGTGTCGTACTCGCCGCGCCCAGAGGCTTCTGCGCCGGCGTCGAGAAGGCGATCAAGGCCTTGGCCTGGATGGTGCAGGTCTTCGAGCCTCCGGTGTACTGCTACCACGAGATCGTGCACAACAGGCATGTCGTCGAGCGGTTCGAGCGCCATGGCGTGGTGTTCGTCGACTCCGTGGAGGACATGCCCGTGGGCGCACCACTCATGCTCAGCGCGCACGGGTCGGCCCCCGAGGTGGTCGATGCCGCCCGGCGCCGCGGCGGGATCGTGGTCGACGCCGTGTGCCCTCTCGTGACCAAGGTCCACCACGAGGTCAAGGTGCGCAGCCGCAAGGGCTACACCGTGCTCTACGTCGGCCACGCGGGTCACGAGGAGGCGGTGGGCACCATGGCCGTCGCCCCAGGTGCGGTTCGCTTGGTCGAGAACCAGGAGGACCTCGATGCGCTGGGCGATCTCGCCGCGGACGAGACGCCGGTGGCCCTGCTGGCCCAGACCACGCTGAGCCACGACGAGTGGCGGGACGTGATGGACGCGGCCCGCCGTCGCTTCCCCGACCTCTGGATGCCCAACCGGAGCGACCTGTGCTTCGCCACCACCAACCGTCAGGCGGCGCTCAAGGCCATCGCGTCGGAGGCCGACGCCGTGGTCGTCATCGGTTCGGCCAACTCGTCCAACACCGTGGCCCTCGAGAAGGTCGCCCTGACCGGCGGGTGCCCGCGGGTGTTGCGGGTGAACAGGGCCGACGAGCTGCCGGCGGACCTCTCGGGCACCGTCGGCGTGACGGCAGGGGCGTCGGCTCCCGAGGCTCTGGTCCAGGAGGTCGTCGCCAGGCTGGCTCCTGCTCACGGCGTCAGCGAGGTGACCGTGACCACCGAGGACGAGTACTTCCCCCCTCCACCCGAGCTGCGTGAGATCCTGCGTGGCCTGGTTTCCGCCCTGGCACTGTTGTCCGGCCGCCCCGCCTCGGGAGGAGCCGATCCGGCGGCCCACGACCGCTCGGTCTCGGCCGCCGACGTCCTGGACCTGCTCGCCTCGTGAGGTTCCTGCGCGGCGCCACGTCGGGCGCCAGTGTCCACACGGACCCCGAGCGAGCGCGGCAGGTCATCGCCGAGTCGCGGCGCGAGTTCGACTCCCGCTGCCCGGGCCTCACCCTGGCGCCGGTGGTGGGGCTCATCTGCGCCTACGAGGAGGAGGACAACATCGGCGCCGTGCTGGCCGCGATGCCGACCGAGGCCTGCGGGTTGCCCGTGACCACGCTCGTGGTGGTCGACGGCGGCAGCGACCGGACCGACGTGGTGGCCAAGGAGTCGGGTGCGGTGACTTTCGTGCTCTCAGAGAACCTGGGCCACGGCTACGCGCTGCGGGTGGGCTACGCCCTGTGCGTGGAGCTGGGGGCCCGCTTTGTCATCACCCTCGACGCCGACGGGCAGAACGATCCCGCCGAGATCCCGGTCATGCTCGAGCCCCTGGTCGAAGACGAGGCAGACTTCGTCGTCGCCTCCCGGGTCCTCGGGCGCGACACAACCACCGACCGCTTCCGCAAGGTCGGGGTGCGCGTCTTCTCCTGGATCATGAGCCGCATGGGCGACACCCGGCTCACCGACACGTCGAACGGCTACCGCGCCCTGCGGGTCATCATGCTCGACGACGTGGCCTACCGCCTCGTCCAGCCTCAGTACCAGACGGCCGAGCTGCTCATCGTGGCCATGAAGCGGGGCTGGCGGGTGACCGAACGGCCCACCGTCTGGCTGCCCCGCGCCTCGGGGACCACCAAGAAGGGGAAGAACTGGCTCTTCGGCTTCCGCTACGGAAACGTCGTGGTGGGCACGTGGTGGCGGGCCCGGCGGCTCGGCACGCACACCTGAGCCACCCGACGCGGACCGGTCAGGGGCGCTCGTCCCTCGCTCTCGCCTCGTCGTAAACCTCCTGGAGCCGGGTGACGAGCGCGTCCGTGGCGCCACGGATGGCTGAGCGGGACACCCGTCCCCCTCCCGTCCGGGGCGGTGACGGAATGGCGGGGCCGATGACCACCTGGATCGTGCGTGGTGAGGGGATGGACTTGCCCTTGGGCATGGCGATGTCGGACCCGCCGATACCGATCGGCACGATGGGCGCTCCCGTGCGCGCCGAGAGGAAGACCGCCCCCTCCATCAGGTCCTCGATGACCGGTCCCTCCCGTCGGGTCCCCTCGGGGAACATGACGAGCACCTGGCCGCGGCGCAGCACCTCCTCGGCCCGCTGGAGCGCTTCGCGGTCGGCCGACTCACGGTGCACCGGGAAGACGCCCAGGCTCAGGAGCAGCCGGCCCAGCCACTTGTTCTCCCAGAGCTCGTCCTTGGCCATGAAGAAGAGCTTGCGATCGGTGCAAAAGGCCGTGAACCCGAAGTCGGCGAAGGAGCGGTGGACGGGGGCGAGGATCACCGGCCCGCGCTCGGGGATGTGTTCGCGCCCTTCCACCCGGGGTCGGAACCAGGCCCAGAGCACCGAGACGAAGAGCGCGCGCTCGGCCCGGTAGAGGGGGCTCGAGCGGGGGTCGACCTCGAAGGGCTGGTGTCGTGCCGGAGCCGAGGCGGCAGCATCCTCGCCCCGTTCACCGGGGCCCCCGTCGGCTTCGGGCGGGATCAGAGCCATGAGAGCACCTCCTCGACAACGTCGTCGATGTCGCGCCCGGTCGTATCGAGCCGGTGGGCGTCGGGCGCCTCGCGCAGCGGCGACACCTGGCGCGTCGAGTCGATGCGGTCGCGGCGGGCCAGGCCCTCGGGCGCCTCGTCCCGGCGGCGCCTGGCCCGTTCCTCGGCGGACGCCGTCAGGTAGACCTTCAGCGCGGCACCGGGGAAGACGACTGAGCCGATGTCGCGGCCCTCGACCACACCGCCCCCGTGCTCCTCGGCCCATGAACGCTGGCGCTCCACGAGCACGCGCCGCACATCGGCGTTGGCCGCCACGATGGACACGGCCCGGCCCACCTCGGGTGACCGGATGACGTCGGTGACGTCGAGGTCGTCGATGACGACGCGCCGGCCCACCTCGATCCGCGCCGCGCCGGCGAGCGCCGCCACGGCCTGTGCGTCGTCGGGTTCGGTGCCACGGGCAAGCGCGAGGGCGGCCACGGCGCGGTACATCGCTCCCGTGTCGAGCCGGTCCAAGCGCAGGTCCTGGGCCACCGCTCCGGCCACCGTCGACTTGCCCGCCCCGGCCGGTCCGTCGATGGCTATCACGAGCGGGCGTGGCGCGGTGCCCGCATGGTGCGCCGGGTCGGCCGGGCTGTCGGCCAGCGCCCCCAGGTCGTCGGCGAAACGGGGGTAGCTCGTCTCCACGGCGTCGAACCCCGTGATCAGGCTGCGCTCCCCTGGGGCGGCCGCCAGCCCGGCCACCGCTGCGGCCATGGCCATCCGGTGATCGCCGCGGCTGTCGAAGCGGGCGCCGTGCAGGGGACCACCCACGCCGGTCACCAAGAGGGTGTCGCCCATCACCTTGGCCGTCGCACCGAAAGCCTCCACCAGCGCGGCCACGGCGCTGAGCCGGTCGACCTCTTTCACGCGCAACTCCCCGACGTCGGTGAACGCCGTCGTGCCCTCGGCCACCGCCGCCGCGACGGCCAGAGCAGGAATCTCGTCGAGTGAGGGGATCTCGCTCGCCGCCACCTCGGTGGCCCGTAACGGCGCGGCAACGGCCCGGATCGTGGTGGTGGCCGGGCCCCGAAGGCCCGCGTCACGGCGGTCCGCGTCCTCGTCGTCCGCACCGCCGCCGTCCACCGAACGCGTGAGCGACGCCCCCATCCGCTCGAGGACGGTCAGGAAACCCAGACGGGCGGGTCCGTCGTAGACGCCGACCACCTCGACGTCGCTGCCCGGGACGACGGTGCCGGCCACCACGAAGAAGGCCGCCTGTGAGGGGTCGCCGGGCACCGACCAGTCCACCGGCCGCAGGGAGGAGGGACGAAGGCGAACGGTCCGGCCCTGCCCCCATGGCTCGACCTCCACGTCGGCACCCGCTTGGGCCAGCATCTCCTCCGTGTGGGTGCGTGTGGTCACCGCCTCGCGGACCACGGTCGTGCCGGCTGCCGACAACCCGGCCAGCAAGATGGCCGACTTCACCTGGGCGCTGGCCACTTTGCTCGTCCAGTCGAGGGCCCGGAGGGCTCCGCCACGGACGTGAAGCGGAGGGAAGCAGTGCTCGCCACGGCCTTCCAGGATCGCTCCCATGAGGCTGAGGGGCTCGGCGACCCGGTCCATGGGCCGGGTCGAGAGCGACTCATCCCCCACGAGCTCGGTGTCCCATCCGAACCCGGCCACGAGTCCGGCCAACAGGCGCATCGACGTGCCCGAATTGCCACAATCGAGCGGCGCGGCAGGGGCATGCAGCCGGGACCGTCCGCCGTGTACGGCCACCGTACCGTCGGGCCGCCGGTCCACCTTGGCGCCGAGCGCCTCCACCGCGGCGAGCGACGCCGCCACGTCGGCCCCGTCGGAGAGACCGTGGATCACCGAGGTTCCCTCGCCCAGCGCACCCAGGAGGGCGGCCCGGTGCGAAATCGACTTCTCGCCAGGTGTGCGGACGCTTCCGCGACACGACACCCCGCCATCGACCAGGAGGACACGAGGGGCACTCATGAGAGCTGACCCCACTGGCAGCGGTAACCACGGGCCTCGACTGCCGCGGCCAGGCCGGCCCCGTCTTCGGCGTCGACCACCAGGATGAGCACCCCGTGCGGCCCCTCGGCCGAGTGCGCGATCTCGATGTCGTAGATCCCGATGCCGGCCTCCGCAGCCAACGAGGTGATCTCGGCGAACACCCCCACGCGGTCGGGAACCAGAATGCGCACCTCCGCCAGGTTGTCGGGCCGCGCCGCGCGCGCAGGGAGGCTGCGCCTTCCTGCGCTTGCTCTCTGCAACAGCTCCAGCAGAGCCTCACGGTCACGGGCGGCCACCCGGTCACGCACCGAACGCAGATCGGCGACGAGGCCGTCGAGCGCGTCGACGATCGCTCCCGCGTTCTCGGCACAGATGTCGGGCCAGATGCCCGGGTGCCCGGCCGCGACGCGGGTCATGTCGCGGAACCCCCCGGCAGCCAGTCGCAGAAGGGCACCGTCCTGCTCTGCTCCCGCACTGGCCGCGTTCATGAGCGTGGCGGCCACCAGGTGGGGGACGTGGGACACCACCGCGACCAACCGGTCGTGGTCGGCTGCCGAAAGCACCAGCACGTCCGCGCCGAGACTCACGACGATGTGCCTCAGGCGGTCGAAGGACTCGAGATCCGTGGTGGAAGTCGGGGTGAGCACCCACACGGCGCCCTCAAAGAGATCGGGGTCGGCTCCGTGCAGCCCCATCTGCTCGGACCCGGCCATCGGATGGCCACCGATGAAGCGGGGATGGGCCGCCGCCTCGACGACGGCACGCTTCACCCCGCAGACATCGGTGACCACGGCGTCGGAGCGCCGGCGCGTGTCCGCCAGCACGGAGAGGACCACGCCTGGTGCGGCGGTGGCCGGAACGGCCACGAAGACGATCTCGGCATCGGGATCGTCGCCCGCGGTGTCGATGACCCCACGGGCGACCGCGTCGGCGAGCCTCGACTCGTCGAGATCGAGACCCGACACGTGCCATCCCCGGCGGCGCAGGCCGAGGGCCACGGAGCCCCCGATGAGCCCCGTCCCGACGACCAGTGCACGCCGGCGTGCGGTGGGCTCAGTCGGGGAGGTCATCGCGGAGCCCTTGGGCACCGTGGAGGTACACGTGATGGATCTCGTCGCGGGACCTCACGGTGTGCACGTGCAGGAGAACCCTGATGCAGCGAGGCATCGACCCGGGTACGGCGATCTCGGCCGCGCACAGGAGCGGTACCGCACCGAAGCCGGTCTCTCGCACGGCGGTGGCTGGAAAGATGCTGGTCACGTCCGCCGTTGCCGTGAACAGGACACTGATCACGTCGTCTTCGACCAGATCGTTGCGCGCCATGATCTCGCGCATCAGCTCCTGCGAGCGCTCGGTGACCTGGACCACGGTGTCCTCGTCCACCGTTGTCGCCCCGCGCACACCCCTGACCGTGAGAGCGGGTGCCATGGCGGGTCACTCTACCGGCACCGCCCCGGGTCACTCCCCTGGTCGAACCCGCGCGGGACCCGTCGCGCCCCTTCAGGGCGACGGCGGATGCACCGCCGCGGCCGCCAGGGCGCGGACCTCCTCGGGGGCCAAGTGGCGCCAACGGCCCGGCCGCAGGCCGGTGTCGCGTACAGGGCCGATCCGCGTGCGCACCAGGCGCCGGACGGGATGACCGACCGCGTCACACATCCGGCGCACCTGGCGGTTGCGACCCTCGTGGATGACCAGGCGAAGCACGCCCTCGGCCAGGACGCCGACCTCTGCCGGCGCGGTGACGCCATCGTCGAGATTCACCCCCTGACGCAGGGCCCGCAGCGCACCTGCGGCAGGGGTGCCGCCTTCGACCTCGGCAACGTATTCCTTGAGGACGCCGTGCGAGGGATGGGTGAGCAGCTGGGCCAGCATGCCGTCGTTGGTCAGGACCAGCAGCCCCTCGGTGTGACGATCGAGGCGTCCGACCGGAAAGACGCGCGGTTCGGAAGGGACCAGGTCCATCACGGTGCGGCGTCCCTGTGGGTCGTCCGCCGTGGTGATGACGTCATCGGGCTTGTTCAACACGTAGTACACGAGGTCGGGCGCCACCGGCACCAACGCGCCGTCCACCTCGACGCGGGATCGGGCCGGATCGATCCGCCGGCCGAGGGCAGCCACGGCCCCGTCGACGGTGACCCGTCCTGCCGCGATGAGCTCCTCGCAGGTGCGGCGAGATCCGAGGCCGGCGCGGGCCAAGACCTTCTGGAGCCGCTCGCCCGGCGCACCACCCCGGGGATCGTCAGCCGCCTCAGGAATCGTCGACCGCCACCTCGGGACCCAGCTCGAACACGGTGGCTTCGAGGGAACCGGAACTGGGCACGGACGGGTCGAGCGCAAACTGCAGATCGCGCTCCATCTCCTCGGCCACCTCGGGGCCGGGAAGGAAGTCCTCGACCGCCGGAAGCTGGGCGAGAGAGTCGAGCCCGAGCCGTTCCAAGAAGAGGTCCGTCGTCCCGAACAGAGCAGGCTGTCCGGGGCCTTCGGCGTGCCCGACCACGGCGATGTACCCGCGCTGTTCGAGCAACCTGGTCACGCCGTCCACGTTGACACCGCGCAGCGACGAGATCTGGGCCCGCGACACGGGCTGGCGGTAGGCGACGATGGCCAGCGTCTCGAGAGCGGCGGTCGAGAGGCGGGGCGAGACCTCCCGGTTGGCGAAGCGCTCCACCCAGGGGGCCACGTCCGGATGCGTCTGGAGCCGTGCCCCGCCGGCGATGCGAGCCAACATGAACCCCCGCCGCTCGCGCTCGTACGAGCGACCCAGCTCGTCGAGTGCCTCCTCCACCCGCTCGACGGGCTCTTCGAGGAGCTCCGCCAAAAGACGGGGCGGCAGGGGCTCGACGGCCACCAGGAGGATGGCCTCGACAATGCGGCCCAGGTCGGTCGGATCAGCGGAGCTCACGTGTCACCCTTCGTAGTCGTCGATCTCGTACCCGGCCAGCTCTCCGAGGCCCCGACCGCCCGGCGGCGGTTCGTCGGCCGGGAGCCAGGCGATACGCAGGTCCCCGAAGGTGGTCCCCTGACCGAGTGTCACCCGGCCCATCTTGCACAGTTCGAGCAGAGCCAGGAAACGCACGATCACCTCGATCCGGGTCCGGCACTCGCCCACCAGGTCGCGGAACGACGTGGCTCGGTCGCGCTCGGGCACGGCCATGAGCTCGACCACCGCCTCGGACACCGACACCGTGTCGACGGTGACGTGCGAGAGGTCGACGCGGGGCACGGGGCGCTCCGCCGACCCGCGCAGGTAAGCCTGCGCGACGTCCTCGGGGGTGATACCGGCCAGCAGGTCCGGCGCGTGCACCACGAACCCGTCGTCGAGTCCCACCTCGCGCGGCACCGAGAGCCACGCCTGTTCGGCCAGGGCGGCGAAGACGTCCGCCGTGGCGGCGTAGGCGCGGCACTCGAGCAGGCGCGACAGGAGCAGGTCGCGCTCCTCCCACCCGAGGAGCTCCTCCTCCTCGTCGGTTGCCTCGGGCCCCGGAAGCAGCTTTTGAGACTTGAGCTCGATCAGAATCGCCGCCACGAGCAGGAATTCGGAGAGCTGGTTCAGGTCGATCAGCTCCCGCTGCCCGCTCAGGACGCGCACGAAGCCGTCCACCACGGGCACCAGCTGAATGTCGAGCACGTCCAGCTCGTGCGAGGACACCAGGTGCAAGAGGAGGTCGACGGGACCTTCGAAGAGCGGGGTCGAGACCGTGTAGGCCACCTGTCGACGTTATCGAACCGGGTGCCGTCCGCCGCGCACCTACCATGGCGCCCCATGAACAGGGTCCTCTCGGGCATCGCACCGTCCGGCAACGTCACCTTGGGGAACTACCTCGGGGCCCTGCGTCACTGGGTGTCCTTCCAGGAGGGCAACGACGCCTACTACTGCGTGGTGGACCTTCATGCCTTGACCTCCGACGTCGATCCGGCCGTCGTGCGGGCCAATACGCTCGACGCCGCGATCAACCTCCTCGCCGTGGGACTCGACCCCGCTCGCTGCACCCTGTTCATCCAGAGCCATGTGCCCGAGCATCCCCGCCTGACCTGGCTGCTCGAGTGTGCGACGGCCATGGGCGAGCTGCGCCGCATGACCCAGTTCAAGGACAAGGGGCGGGGCCAGGAAGCCGCCCGGGTGGGCCTCTTCACCTACCCGGTCCTCATGGCGGCCGACATCCTCCTCTACGACGCCAATTCCGTGCCGGTTGGCGACGACCAGCGCCAGCACCTGGAGCTGGCCCGGGAGCTCGCCGTGCGTCTGAACAACCGCTACGGGGAGATCTTCACCGTCCCCGAGGCGGCCATCGCCGGGACCGGAGCCCGGGTCATGGATCTCCAGCACCCGGAGCGCAAGATGTCCAAGTCGGTCCACTCCCCACTCGGGACCATCGGCCTCCTCGACTCCGACGAGGAGATCACCCGGAAAGTGCGCAAGGCGGTGACCGACACCGACGGCGAGATGCGCTACGACCGCGCCGCCAAGCCGGGTCTGGCCAATCTGCTCGACCTGCTGGCCGCGGCAACCGGACGGACCGCCCCCGAGGTGGCCGCCGACTACACCCGCTACGGCGACCTCAAGAACGAGGTGGCGGCCGCCCTGTGCGAAATGCTCGCTCCGGTGCGCCGGCGTCGCGGCGAGCTGGAGGGCGACCTGTCCCACGTCGGCGCCGTCCTGGCCGACGGCGCAGCACGTGCGCACGAGGTGGCGGCCAGGACCTACGCCCGAGCGGCCGACGCGATGGGGCTTCTGCCGCCGGCCTGATGGCTGGGCGTCAGACGCCGAGCACCCCCGCCCACCAGCTGTAGAGGCGGTCGAAGAGCCATGTGAGCGGGCCGACATGCCCGTTTTGCATGAGAAAGAAGTTGAGCACCACCAGCACCAGCAAAACCGGCATCGTGTACTGCCGATAGCGCAGGTACGTGGGCCACCACCGTGCCGGCATGAGGCGCTCGAGCACGACGGATCCGTCGAGGGGCGGGACGGGAACCAGGTTGAACGCGCACAGCCCCACGTTGACCAGGCTGGCGAAGAACGCCACCTGGGCCGGAGTGGACCACTGACCCACCGTCGAGAATTCGGGGAGCCCCGACCGGAAGAGGTTGACGAACAGCAACCCGAACAGCGCGGCCAAGACGGCGTTGGTGGCCGGGCCCGCCAATGACACCAGCACACCCTGGTTGCGCGGGCTACGCAGGCGGGCGACGTTCACCGGCACCGGCTTGGCCCAACCGATCACCCCCACCGAGGTCAGCGACAGCAGTGCCGGGACGATCAGCGTCCCCACCGGATCGACGTGCACCACGGGATTGAGTGTGAGGCGCCCGGCCCGGGCCGCGGTGTCGTCGCCGAACGACTTGGCCACCCACCCGTGCGAGATCTCGTGGAGGATGATGCACGGCACGATGACGCAGAAGATGATGATCTCCTGCCCGGTGATGTTGTGGTGGGCGACCAGAGCGATGAGCAGTGCGGCACCCGCGACGACCCACAGGACGCGCTTGGTCCGCTGGTCGATCGGACGCCTCCCCGGGGAGGCTCCCGGGGCCACCTAGTGCTTGGCCGCGTCGACGATGCAGAGCCGCGCTGCGGGCATGGCTTCCAGCCGCGCCGCGCCGATGGGCTTCCCGCACACCTCGCAGAGACCGTACGTCCCCTGGTCGAGTCTTTCGATGGCCGCCTCGACCTCGTCGAGCGCTTCGCGGAGTTCGGTGGCCAGGCGCTCGGCCTCGCCCCGTTCTGCCGTCACCTGGCTGGAATCCGCGAAGTTCGAGTCGTAGCTCAGGCCACTCCCCTGGTCCGCGTACCCGAGCTCTTGCAGCTGAGCCTGCAGCCCGGCCTGTTCTTGGCGCAGGAGGGCGGCGAAATCGACGTCGGCGGTCTCGGCCGTGGGGGCCTCGTTCGGCATGGAGTCATGCTACGCGGTCGCCTCCCCTACGCGCGCCCGCCCTCGGGTGGGCACCCTCGTAGGCGCGGCGAAGGTGCTCGGGGGACACCTTCGTGTACCGCTGGGTCGTGGCAATCGACGCGTGACCGAGGAGCTCCTGAACCACCCGGACGTCGGCTCCTCGGCCCAGCATGTGGGTGGCGCACGAATGCCGCAGCACGTGGGGGGAGACCCGCTCCGCCAGATCGACCCTGGTGGCGTACTTCTTCACCACACCGAAGGCTCCCGCCCGTGTGAGCCGGCCGCCCCGGGCATTGAGGAACACGGCCTCGGCATCACCACGGCGACGCCAGCGCTTGGGCTCGACCAGCGGGCGGCCCGCCCCAGAGAGCCATTCGGCCAGTGCGTTCCGGGCCGACCCGCCGAGCGGCACGACCCGCTCCTTGTCGCCCTTGCCCAGCACGCGCACCAGGGGGAGGACGGGGGCCTCCAGGGCGCCCTTGACGTCGCCGAGGTTGAGGCCCACGACCTCGCTGACCCGGGCACCGGTGCCGTAGAGCACCTCGAGCAGGGCCCTGTCGCGCAGCACGAGCGGTCCGGTCCCGACCACGGCATCGAGGAGGCGCCCGGTCTCCTCCTCGCTCAGCGCCTTGGGCAGCAGGTCGGTCACGCGGAGCGAGGGCAGGTCCAGCGTGGGGTCGTCGGACCGTATGCCCTCCTCCACCAAGAAGCGGTGAAGCCCCCGCATGCTCGAGAGCGCCCGGGCCACCGACGAGGCGCGTCGCGTCCGGCGCAGCTCGGACAGGTGTGCCGCCACGTCGGCGGACGTTGCCGCCTCGATCCCGCGCCCCGACCGTGCCACGACGTCCTCCTGGTAGGCGGCGAGATCACGTCGGTAGGCCGCAAGTGTGCGCGGGGAGCGCCCCCGCTCCACCTCGAGCCAGGACAGGTACTCCTCCGCAGCCCGCGGCAGGTGGGCGCTCACGGGACGTCTCCGCCGGCGGGCCCCCCGGCCCTTGCCTCGGCTCTGGTTCGGGCCAACCTGGCCCGTGCCAGGTACAGGCCGAGCACGGTCGTCTCGTCGTGGATCGACCCGTCGGCCACCAGCCGGTCCACCTCGCCGAGGTGAACCGTCTCGATCGTCATGGCGTGCTCCTCCACGCCGTCGGGGCGCCGTGGGCACGGCATCAGGCCGGTGGCCAGGAAGATGACGGTGCGCTGGTCGCTGACACCCGGGGAGTTCCATGTCTCGATGAGCGGTTCCAAGTGCTCTGCGGCAAGCCCCGCCTCTTCGGCGAGCTCACGCTTCGCGGTCTCCTCGGCCGCCTCGCCCGGCTTGTCACGGGTCCCTGCAGGGATCTCGAGCACCATGGCATCGACCGCGGCGCGGTACTGGCGCACCAGGGTGACGGTCCCGTCCTCGTGCACCGGAACCACGGTGACCGCCCCGGGATGACGAAGCACCACCCGTTCGAAGGGGGTGCCCTCAGGGTCTTCGAGTCCCAGGCGCACCACCCGGAACAACCAGGCTCGGAGGAGGTCCTCTTCCGAGACACGGCGGAAGGAGGGCACGTCCCTACGTGACGGCGTCCAGGTCGAGGAGGTGCGGCTCACGACCCTCTGCGCGCTCGAGGGCCGCCGCCACCAGTTCGCGGAAGAGCGGGTGCGACCGGTCAGGGCGGCTCTTGAACTCCGGATGGGCCTGGGTGGCCACCCAATAGGGGTGATCCTCGAGTTCGACGAATTCGACCAGCCGCCCGTCGGGGGAGGTGCCCGAGCAGACCAGGCCGACCGCCTCGAGCCTGTCCTTGTAGCGGTTGTTGAACTCGAAGCGGTGGCGGTGGCGCTCGGTCACACCCAGGGTGCCGTAGGCCCGGGCCACCTTGGAGTCGGGCTGCAACATGGCCTGATACGAACCCAGCCGCATCGTCCCGCCCTTGTCCGTGATTTCCGCCTGGTCGGGCATGAGGTCGATCACCGTGTGCGGCGACAGACTGTCGAACTCGCGGGAATTGGCACCCTCGAGCCCGGCCCGGTCCCGGGCAACCGAGATCACCATGACATGGAGCCCCAGGCACAGCCCGAGGCACGGGATCCCGTGGTCGCGGGTGTAGCCGGCCGCGGCGATCATGCCTTCGATCCCACGCTCGCCGAAACCACCGGGGATGACGATGGCGTCGAGACCGCGCAGTCGGTCGGTGGCCAACAGGTCGGGCACGTACTCCGCGTCTATCCAGTCGAGCTCCACCTCCGTCCCGTAATGGAAGCCGGCATGGCGCAGGGCCTCGACGACCGACATGTAGGCGTCGGGCATGTTGACGTATTTGCCGACGATCCCCACCTTGACCCGACGCGAGAGCGAGGCCACGCGCCCCACGAGGGCCTCCCATGCCGAAAGGTCGATGTGGTGCGCCGTCTCGTCGATTCCCAGCGTGCGGCAGACGTAAGCGTCGAGTCCCTGCTCGTGGAGCACCAGGGGGATCTCGTAGATGCTGGTCGCGTCGACCGCCGAGACGACGGCGTCGATTGGCACGTCGCACTGGAGCGAGATCTTCCGCTTCAGGCTCTCGGAGATCGGCTTGTCGCTGCGGCACACGATCACGTCAGGCTGAATGCCGCGGCTCCGCAGCTCGGTCACCGAGTGCTGCGTGGGCTTGGTCTTCTGCTCACCGGACACGAGATAGGGCACCAGGGTGAGATGGACGTAACAGACGTTGTCGCGACCGATGTCGCGGCGGAACTGCCTGATGGCCTCAATGAACGGGACGATCTCGATGTCACCCACCGTGCCCCCGATCTCCACGATGACGATGTCGACATCCTCGTCCTCGAGCCGCCGGATACGGTCCTTGATCTCATCGGTGACGTGGGGAATGACCTGAACGGTGCGGCCGAGGAAGTCACCACGACGTTCCTTCTCGATCACCGAGCGGTAGATGCCTCCGGTGGTCGTGTTGGACCGCTTCGAGAGGCTCTCGTCGATGAACCGCTCGTAGTGGCCGAGGTCGAGATCGGTCTCCCCACCGTCCTCGGTGACGAACACCTCACCGTGCTCTCCGGGGTTCATGGTGCCGGGATCGACGTTGATGTAGGGGTCGAGCTTGCACATCGTCACCCGGAGCCCCCGGCACTTGAGCAACCGACCAAGGGAGGAGGCGGTGAGGCCCTTCCCGAGCGAGCTCGAGACACCGCCGGTGACGAAGATGAACTTGCTCACGCCGCCTTGAACACGTCGCGCCACGCGTCGGCTGATCGGTGCACCCGGCCACGATAATCGAAGACCATCGCGCTCATGGCGACCCCGCGGTCGATCGACGCGCCGCGGCACGCCCGTCGGGGGAGGACGCGAGACCCACCAACTCTCGCCGCGTGCTCCCGGGCGGCGTCGCTGTCCGGATGGCCCGAGAGCATGCGCGAGAGCTCGGTGACGCGCTCCTCACCGTCGACCATGGCGGCCATCGTGACCGTCCGGCCCCGCACCTCCGTCTTGGCCACCGCCACGTGCCCGTCGGCCGGGGCGGCCACCTGGGCCAGGTGCGTGACGACGAGCACCTGGCGGTCCCGCGCCACCTCGTGGAGCGCCGCTCCGAGCGCCAACGCGGCGGCGCCACCCACGCCGGCATCGACCTCGTCGAAGACCATCGTCTGCGGGCCGCTCAACCCGACCAGCCGGATGGCCAACATCGCCCGGGCCAGCTCGCCTCCCGACGCGGCGCGGGCCAGAGGTTGGGCGGGTTCGCCCACGTTGGCGGCCAGGGCCAGTTCCACGGGCTCGCCCGTTCCCTGTGACGCCACGCCCACCTGGACCCGGGCACCCGCCATGGCCAACGTGGCCAGCCGGGCTCCCACGCGTTCCCCGAAGTCGTCCGCGGCCCGAGCCCGCACGTTTCGCACGGCGGCCTCGGCCTCGGCCAGCTCGGCGCGCCGCTCGGCTCGCTCGGCCTCCAGGCGGCCCGCCTCGGCCTCGGCATCTTCGAGCACGGCCAGCCGGCCGGCGGCCGACCTGCCGTAAGCCGACACGGCCGCCAGATCCTCGCCGTACTTGCGACGGAGGTCGGCCAGCACCCGCCTGCGTTCTTGGACCTCGGTCAGACGCTTCGGGTCGTCCTCCCACGACTCCACCTCGTCGCGCATGGAACGTGCCACGTCGGAGAGCTCGATCGCCACGGCCGCCACGCGTTCTCGATAGGAGCCCAGAGCCTCTCGACCACCGAGCAGCTCCGCGGTGCGGCCGAGCACATCCACCGCTCCCCCGTCGTCCGCCGGACCCCCGGCACCGTCGCCGCCCTGGAGAAGCGCAACGGCGGCCGAGGCCGCCTCACGGTAGGCCGATGCGTCGGCCAGGCGCTCCTCCTCGAGTCGCAGCGCAACCTCCTCGTCGGGGTCGTCGAGTCCGGCCGCTTCGATCTCGGCCAGCTGGTACCGCAGGACATCGGCTTCCCGGGCCCGCTCCTGCGGATCGCCTCCGAGCGCCCTCAACGCCTCGTCGAGCGCGGAGAGTTGGCCCCGTAGGGCTCGGACCCGGCCCAGGTCGGTGCCCGCGAAGGCGTCCAGAGCCGCCCGTTGAGCCGCCGGGGTCACCAGGGCACGGTGCTCGTGCTGCCCGTGCACCTCGACCAGTTCCGCCGCAGCTTCGCCCAACGCGGTCAGACTGGCCATGCGGCCATCCACCCACGCCCGCGACCTGCCCTCGGCCGGAACGGATCGGGCCAGCACGACCTCGCGCTCCGCGCTCCCCTGGCCCACGACGAAGTGCGCCTCGACCAGGGCCTCGAGCGCACCGGCGCGCACCATCGCGGGGTGGGCGCGCCCGCCGAGCAGCAGCTGCACAGCACCCACGACGAGGGTTTTCCCGGCACCGGTCTCACCGGTCAGCACGGTCATGCCCGGGCCGAAGGTGAGGGTGAGGTCCTCGATCACGCCGAGGTCCCGTACCCGCAGCTCTGTCAGCACCTCAGGCTCATGGGCGTCTCAGCGCTCCCGGTCGGCCATCAGGCGGAAGCGCAGGATGCCCCCGAAGGTCTGGGGGTCGTTGCGGACCACACGCACGGGCCGGGGTGCCGCGGTGCACGTCACCGTGGCGCCGGGCTGGAGCCGCCCGACGTCCTGGCCGTCGATGACCAAGGCTCCGGGGCGATCGGGGGCCACCTCGACCTCCACGGTCTGACGGTCGGTGAGGACGAGGCTCCGGTCGAGGGAGAAGTGGGGCGCCACCGGCGTGATGACCATGGCACGCATCGTCGGTGCCAAGACGGGCCCTCCGGCGGACAGGTTGTAGGCCGTGGATCCCGTCGGCGTGGCGATGATGAGGCCGTCGGCCGAATAGGTCAGCGCTTCCTCCCCGTCGATGCGCGTGGCCAGGCGGACCGTGTGGCCGAAGTCCGTTTTTTCGATCACCACCTCGTTGAGTGCCAGAAGAGCCTCGTCCTCACCACCCGAGGAACGGTCGGCGACCTTGACCTCGAGCGCACACCGCTCCTCCACCACGGCCTGGCCATCCAACACCCTCATCAGGGCATCCCGAACCTGGTCGGGCCCGATGTCGGGCAGATAGCCCAGGCGACCGAAGTTCACGCCGAGCACCGGCACGTCGCGGGCGGCGGCCAGGCGGACGACTCGCAAGAAGGTCCCGTCGCCGCCCATGCTGACCGCGACCGTGGTGCCGGCCAAGTCCACGTCGGCCAGGGCCTGTTCCCCGCCCCCTTCGCTCACCCGGTCGGGACCGCTGAAACGGAGGATCCTGGCCACGTCGCCCCGCTCGGTCAGCCAGGTGGCCGTGTCGCTGGCCAGGGCCAACGCATCGGGGCGATCCGGGTGGACGAGGAAGGTGACCGTGGCCATCCGAACGCGCCTGGCTCAGCCGGCCGGAGCGGTCGACTGACGAACGTCGGGCACCTCCGCCACCGCCCCGGCCAACACGACCGCCAGGGCGTCCCCGACGTGGCCTGGCCGGCCCTTGCGGCCGTGCAGAAGGAATTCCGCGTTTCCGGCAGGGCCGGTGAGGGGGGAAGCCATGGCCCCCATGATGCCGGTTCCCGAGGCAACCAGCGCGGAGGCCACCCCCTCGAGAGCGGCGCGCCACAGTTGCGGGTCGCGCACGACACCCCTCCCTCGCGAGACGGCGGCTCGTCCCACCTCGAACTGGGGCTTGACCAGCACGACCACATCGGCACCGGGCGCGGCCACCGAGCCGGTCAGAGCCGGAACCACGCCGCGTAACGAGATGAACGAGAGGTCGGCGACGACCAGGGTGCACGGCTCGAACCCCGGGTCGGCCGACCGAAGCCCGTCCGCGTCCAAGGTGCGCGCGTTCGTGCGCTCCAGAACGATCACCCTGTGGTCGGAACGCAGCGAGGGATGGAGCTGCCCGTGTCCGACGTCGACCGCGTAGACGTGGGCAGCTCCTCGTTGGAGGAGGCAGTCGGTGAAACCTCCGGTGGAGGCGCCCGCATCGAGGCTCCGGCTGCCCGCCACGGTCACCGGGAAGCGGTTCAGCGCGGCCTCAAGCTTCTGGCCGCCCCGACTGACGTACGGGGCCGGGGGGCCCACCAGGACGACCGGCTCGTTAGGGGCGACGAGCCGGGCCGGCTTCGTCGCAGGCGCCCCTCCCACGAGCACGCCCCCGGACTCGATCAGCTCCTGGGCCTCCCGCCGACCCGGCACGAGCCCTCGACGTACGAGCTCGGAGTCGAGGCGGCGGCGCGTGCCCGGGCTCAGCAGACGGCCCTCTCCGGCGGCACACCAGGCGGTTCGGCAGTCCGTCTCGACGCCACCTTGCCGACCACCCCCCGGGTCGTGCGCCGGCCCAGGTCGGCCGACCTTGTCAGCACGTCGCTCACGTGGCTCGTCACGGCATCGACCGACCGGCCCAGCTCACGGACCAGCTCCGCCGTCCTGGCCCGCACAACCTCCCCGAGCACGCCTCCCGCCTCGAGGTACTTGCGGACGCGTTCGTCAGTCCTCGGCATGAGACCACGGTATCCGGCCTGCCCGGTGGGGTCGCGCCTTCGAATGGCGCGTCATCGGGTCCGCGACACCGCACCGCCCACCAGGCTGCGCAGGTCGGCCGCGGTGACGGCCGCCCCGGCGTCGCCGTGATCCCCGCCCGGCGGGGTCACCCCTGAGAGCACGAGGGCGAAGGGGATCCCGAGCTGCGCAGCCAGTGCCCCGTCGGTGGCCGGGCGGTCTCCCACCATGACCCGCAGCTCGCCGGGCGGTACCCGGTCTGCGATGGCCCGCGCCGTGGGCATGTGCGGCTTCCCGGCCACCTCGGCTGCCGCCTCTGCCGCCGTGCTCACTGCGGCGAGGATGGCCCCCGCTCCGGGCACCAGCCCGTCGGGCGTCGGGTACGTCGGGTCCTCGTTGGTCGCCACCAGGCGGGCCCCGCCACGCACGGCCTGGGCGGCCCGGGCCACGGAATCGTAGGTGAAACTCCGCGTCAGGCCGACCACCACGGCGTCCGCGGGTCCTTCGGGGACGACGGTCACGGAATGCTCGGCCAGAGCCTCGTGCAGCCCGGCCTCGCCCAGGACGACCGCCGTCGAGCCCGGCTCGAGCATGCCAGCCGCCACGTCGGCCGACCGGAGGAGATCATCGTTGCCGACGAGTATGCCGCAGCCAGCCAGGCGTTCCTCGAGTTCCGCTCGCGTGGGCACCGAGTTGTTGGTGGCGAAGAGCACCCGGACGCCCCGGTCGCGCAACAGGGCCACGGCCTCGTCACACCCGGGAACGGGTCTGGCCCCGACCCAGATCACCCCGTCCAGGTCGACGACCCAGGTTCCTCCGCGCCGCGGCGGCCACACGGACCAGAGGCTAACCGTGCCGGCGTGTCCGTAGACTTCGGCATCGTGGCGGAATTCCAACCGGTGGCGGACGTGTGTGTGCTGCTCTCGTGCGGGGCGGCGAAGGTGCGGATCGTCCCACGGGCGCGCCGCGGGCGGATCCCATGAGGCCGCCAAGTCAGCCCGAGACAGCCCGCGTCGGGTTCGAGCCCCGTCTGGTCGAGGTCCCGACCCGATCCCTCGCCCGACTGTCCCGCCTGGTGGGCCCGGAACGCTCGGCTGCGCTCGAGGCGTCGGCACGTTCGGCCCAACGCGCACTGGGCTCACGTCGAGTGTGGAACGTGAGCTCGACGGCCCACGGAGGTGGGGTGTCCGAGATGCTCGGAGTGCTCGTGGGCTACGGTCGCGACGCGGGCATCGACGCCCGCTGGGCAGTGATCGGCGGCGACGCCCACTTCTTCGAGATCACCAAGCGGCTGCACAACCGTCTGCACGGTGTTCCCGGCGACGGAGGGTCGCTGGACCGCGACGAAGCGGACCACTACGCCGGCGTCCTGGCTGCCAACGCCGCCGTCCTGGGGGAAGAAGTCCGTCCCGGTGACGTCGCCGTGCTCCACGACCCCCAGACGGCGGGACTCGCCGATCACCTGGCGCGCCGTGGTGTCCGGGTCGTGTGGCGGTGCCACGTCGGCTCCGACCATCCCAACACGCTCACCGAGCAGGCCTGGGATTTCCTGCTTCCCCATCTCGCCTCATGCCACACCTTCGTGTTCTCACGCGCCGGGTTCGTCCCCACCACCCTGGCCGGCGGCGACGTGTGGATCATTGAGCCCTCAATCGACCCCTTCTCGCACAAGAACCGTCGGCTGCCGCCCGCCCGCGTGACCGAATTGCTGGCTCTCGTCGGGTTGCTGCCAGGCAAACCCGACCCCGGCCCCACCGCCGTCCTGGGGGCGGCCGCCCCCTTCTCGCCTGGCGACCGGATCGTGGTCCAGGTCTCGCGGTGGGACCGACTGAAGGACATGGTCGGCGTCCTGCACGGCTTCGCCGAGCACGTGGCCGGCCGAGCCGACGCCCGCCTCGCCCTGGTCGGACCGGCGGTCGACGGGGTGACCGACGATCCCGAAGGGGCACGCGTGCTGCGTGAGTGCCTCGACGCCTGGGACGATCTCCCGCCCGCCGCCCGAGACGCCATCCGCCTCGTCGCGCTCCCCATGGACGACGAAGCGAAGAACGCGCTCTTTGTCAACGCCACCCAGCGCCACGCCACCCTGGTCGTCCAGAAGAGCATCAGCGAGGGATTCGGGCTCACGGTCACGGAGGCCATGTGGAAATCACGGCCCGTGGTGGCGTCCGCCGTCGGGGGAATCGTCGACCAGGTATCGCCAGATTCGGGCGTCCTCCTCAGCGACCCGCTCGACCTCGACGCTTTCGGCCGGACCGTCGTCGAGCTACTGGCCCACCCCGCGCGGCTGGCATCGCTCGGCCGGCGGGGCCGGCGCCACGTGCGCGCACACCTTCTGAGCGACGGTCACCTGGTCCAATTCGGACACCTGCTGGTCCACCTCTCGTCCTCCTGAACGGTCAGGAGGGAGCGACCTCCTGCGCAATCACGCGCCCGGTGAGCACGTCGGGATGGATGCGCACGAGCGCATGTCTCGGCCCCCCGGCCCAGGGCGCCAGTCCGAGCGTTCCGAGCGCCGTGACCTCCTTGGGATCGTCGACCCGTCGTGCCTCGCCGGTGACGAGCACGCTCCATCCCTCGCTCATGACCTCGTCGACGCGGTCGATCTCGAAGCTCACCCGGCCGTAGCCCGCGATGACGGCGGCGTGTTCCTCCGTCGTGCTGACGATCACGTCGCCGCCGCGGTCGACGACGTAGTTCAACGGATGGGCCACGGGTCCCCGCCGGCTACGGAAGACCACCCGACCGACACCGCCCGCGTTGAGGTGGGCGCGGCACTGCTCCGCCGACAGCTCGCGCAACTGCGGGTGCCGACCGGCCCGGCCCCTCCCGGCGGGGCGGTCGATCCGACCACCGGAAAGCTCCTCGGGTGTGCACTCGAGCGCGAGTGCCAGTAGCAAGGTCGTCCCCGTGCTCAGGTGTGCGCCGGCACTCTTCTCGAAGTAGCGCAGGTACGCCGGATCGATCCCGGCCAAGGCCGCCACTTCCTCGACGCTCTTGCCGAGCTCCTCCCGGCGCCGGGTCACCCGGCGGGCCATGTCCCCCGTGTGGACCGCGGGCACGTCGGTGGAGTGATCAGACGGGCACATGGTCCACCATTCTGCTCCCTCGAATGCCCGGTTCGCGCTCAGCCGTGGGCCCACGGCCGCAGAGCGACCGAGCGAGCAACGTCGCTCTGGCTGACGTTCCCGACGACGCGCTCCCCCTCGACCACGGGCAGGTGTCCCAGCCGGTGACGACTCATGAGCGAGGCGGCCTCGTCGAGCGGCGCGCCCACGTCGATGAACAGCGCCTGGCGCGAGCCGGCGAGCTCCCCCAGAAGGACCTGTTCGGGATCTCGCCCCTTGGCCACCACCAGGGTCACGATGTCGCGTGTGTTGACATTCCCGGTCAGGCTGCCGTCTGCCGCGCACACGGTGACCGAGTCCACCTCGTGCGCCGCCAGGTAACGCGCGGCACCCGCCGCGGTCTCGGTGGCGGCAAGGACCTCGACCTCCGCACGCATCACCTCGCGCACCGACCACACGGTGTCTTCAGGACGCCTTCCGTCGCGCCGCCGGCTTGGCCCGTGGCGTCGCCTTCGCGGCCTTGGGAGCCTTGCCGTCCGCGGAAGCCGAGGGCGCCTTCGCGGCCTTCTTGCCCGATGCGGCACGACGTACCGGGGGCTCCTCGTCTGATCCGGCACGCGCCGCTGCGGCGATGCTGGCATTGAGCGCATCCATGAGGTCGACCACGGTGGCAGCCGGCTCTGTCCCCGGCTGGATCACGATCTCGTGACCGCTGCGCTTCTCCTGTATGAGAGCTTCGACCTTCTCCCGGTGAGTGTCGTGGAACCGCTGAGGATCCCACTCGGTCTCCATGGAGGAGATGAGGAGTTGGGCCATGGTGAGCTCCCGGTCGCTCACGGTGGCATCGTCGGACAACGCCAGCTCTCGACCGGGGGACCGGACCTCATCGGGAAAGTACATCGTGTGGAGCGCAAGCGCCTCCGCTTCCGGGCGGATGGCCACCAGATACTCCTTGTTGCGCATCACTAGCGTGGCGATGGCGACCTTGCCCGCCTCGTTCATGGCCTGGCGCAACAGCGCATACGCCTTCTCTGAACCTTCGCCCTCGGGAGCCAGGTAGTAACTGGAGCGGAAGTAGACCGGATCGATGTCCGCCAAACCCACGAAATCCGAGATCTCGATCTGGCGGGATCGCTTGGGTTCCGCCGACTCGAGCTCCTCGTCGGTGAGAAGGACGTACTCACCGCCACCGAGGTCGAATCCGCGAACGATGCGTTCCTGGGGGACTTCATCGCCCGTCCGCTCGTTGACCTTCTTGTAGCGGATCCGGTCCGAGGTCCCCTCCTCGAATTGATTGAAGTGGATGCTCTTGTCGGACGTCGCCGGATACAGGCCGACGGGGATGTTGACCAGACCGAAACTGAGCGCCCCTTTCCAGATCGTGCGTGGCACAAAAGGCAAATTACCAGTCCAGCGCCGGTCCACCACCTTGTCACAGCCTTTCGCCACACTGAGCCCATGGAACCCGGCAGCCCGGTCCGCTTCGCACCCCTGGTTCTGGCCGGGTTGGCGGAGCTGGGATCGAGCAATCCCTTCGGCGAGGATCTTTCCCTTGAGCTGGGCCTTTCTCTGTGGCTGCACCGGAGCGGCCTCTCGGTGCGCGAGGCGGTGGTCGAACTGCGGAAGGCGAGGCGGGCGATCTTGACGGTCACGGGATTCGAGGAAGCCGACGAGCCCGTGCCGCTGACCGGGCGATCTCCACGAGTGGACCTCCTGGTCCTCGCGGGCTATCTCTCGCATCTCCTCCGGCGCGCTGGTGCCGCCTCGGGGTCGGGACGGAACACTCTGATCGACAGGGTGGTTGCGGAGCTGCCCGAACCCGAGGTCCGGGCGCTCGGCGCCTGAACCGCGCCCAACTGCGTCCGACACGGCGCCGCGACGAGTCTGCTCCGCTGCGAGGTCTCGACGCCTGCGACATGATGGAGGGATGCTGTCACCGAGGGACGGCGGCTCGGTGCTGCACCGCCTCAGCGGCTGGATTCCAGCGGCGGTGTCGCTCGCGCTGGCCTTGGCCTACAGCCTCTTCGTCGCGCTCCACACCTACGAGGTGGACCTCGGTGTGTACCTCCGGCTCGGCGGGCGCTACATCTTCACTCCCCACCTCTACTCATTCGCCGTGCCCAACACGTCGCTCCTCTTCACCTACCCTCCATTCGCCGCACTCCTCTTCGCCCCGTGGCAACGACTGATCGCCTCCGTGCCAACCGTGCAGACCGCGTGGACCCTGTGCAATCTCGGTATTCTCCTCGGGATCCTCGTTGTGTCGCTTCGAGCGGTGCGACCAGAGATGCCGCGTGCGACGACATGGCGTCTGGCCTGCGCCCTCAGCTTCCCCGCCCTGATGCTCAACCCCGTGCTCGTGACGGTCGGTTTCGGGCAGGTGAACCTCCTGATCACGCTTCTCGTGTTGTGGGACCTTCTCTCCGAGCGGCGCATCGGGCGCCGCCACGCGCCACTGGGACTCGCCACCGGCGTTGCTGCCGCGATCAAGCTGACTCCCCTGCTCTTCGTCCCTTACCTCATCCTCACCCGTCGCCCGCGTGGCGCGCTGACCTGCATCGTCACGTTCGCCACCTGCGAGCTCGTCACCTACGTCGTTTCCCCCGCGTCTTCCGCGGCCTACTGGACGAAAGCGGTCTTCTCCCCTGGCCGTGCCGGCGACCTCACCATCGTGAAGAACCAGAACCTCTGGGCTGCGGTGGAGCGCGTCGCGGCACGGGGTGGTTCCCGACGCCGCGATGGTGCCGCTCCTCGCTGCGGTCACGGTCGGCGGACTCTGGCTGGCCAGGTGCTCCCACCGACGGTCGTCTCCCATGCTCGGTCTTCTCGTGTGCGCCGGGACCGGACTCCTGGTGTCCCCGATCTCCTGGGCCCACCACATGGTGTGGGTGGTGCCGGCCCTCATCTGGCTCACACTCGCCCACGACAGGCCCCGCTGGGGCCGCGCCTTCGCAGCTGGTGCCGCAGTCCTGTTCTGGAGCGCACCCATCTGGTGGGTGCCCTACGTCGACACCACCGACCTGCACCTCGATCCCGTGCAGCTCCTCGCTGGAAACTCGTTCGTCCTTGCGCTGACACTCTTCCTGGCCGGCACTGCGGTTGCGGTCGTGCGGCGCCCGGCGCCGCGCCTGGCGGATCACACCCGCGCCTCCCCCTGAGCGGGAAACATCACAGACAGTTGTCAGTCCGTTGTGAACCTTTGGGTTCGAACGGCTCTACTCCGGTGTGCCGCGGGTCACCAAAATCCACTCAAGGGGCCGGGGTGGCCGGGGAGCCTGGGGGAATGGCCACCCCGCCCTTTTTCTCCCGAGATGGCCCGCCGGGGCGGCACCGCGGTGAGCCTCGCGTTGGCGGACATCCGTCAGTTCCAGCGAAAGAGGCTCTGCATCCGCGTCTTGGCGTCCGGGCCCACCGGGCGCCCCTCCAACGCGTCGGCGCGGTGCTCGCTCAACCACGCCGTCAATTCTTCCGAGCTCTGAAACACGAGGTCCTGGTCGGTCTGCATCAGGTAGAGGCGGACCACCCCGTCCTCGACCGTCACCGAATACTCGATCTCGCCGTCGTCAACGAAGCACCAGAGCGGAGCGGCTCCCGGCGTGGTCCTCGGTTCGAGGCGCCATCCCCGCCGGCCGCCCAGCAGCTCGGAGATTTCCTTCCTCGCCTGTCGCTCTCGACGGCCCACGATGCGCGACAGTACTCGCCCCGCGTTCAGAGCCAGTAGGGAGCGGACGCCTCGTAAGCCTGGCGGGCAAAATCGGACAGGGGGCTCTGACGCAGCTCGGCGCTCAGGATCTGGACGCTCACGATGCCGTCCCAGCCGGAGCTGCGGACCGTCGAGACGAAGCGGGCCAGGTCGAAGACGCCCTGGCCCGGGTAGATCCGTCGGTTCATCGCTTCGTCGTCGAGCGTTCCCGTCCGCTCCAAGGCGTCGTTGAACTGCACGTAGGCGATCCGGTCGACCGGGACACGCGACAGCTCCTCCCAGGTGGTGGGACCGTAGATCACGTTCCATACGTCGACGACCACGCCGGCCCCGTAGCCGCCGGCCAGCGCGGCCATGTCCAACCCGTCCTGAAGAGATGCCACCGGACCCAGGGGGCTGAATTCGACGGCGATACCGGCACCCGCCTCGGCCAACACGGCGGCACACCGCTCGACAAGGGATGCCGTGTCCGCGTCGACCACCTTGAAGGTCGTATTGACCCAACGAGCCCCCGCCAGAGCGGCTTGCTCTGCCACCCGGGTCGCCCACCCGAGAGTCGTCTCGGTATCGGTGACGACGAGGCCGAGCAACTCGTGGCAGTGGAGTCCCGCCCGGGCCAGTCGGGCAAGGGTGTCGGACGTGACCAGCAACGAGGTCAACCCGAGCGCGGTGAAGCCCGCTGCCGCGGCCGTGTCGATCAGTGTCGCCCCATCGATCTGCCAACGGGTGTCGGGTGTCAGGCCCAGCTCCATGTCTCAGCTCCCTCACCACTCGACGGGGCACCGCACAACGGCGACGAGCATAGTGAGACGTCCCAACAGGTCGTCTGCGTGCGGGGATGCCTGTGCGAGAATGGCCGAGGTCGGGAAATCCGGAGGGGGCGGGAATGAGGTTGCTGCACTTCAGCCGCGCGGCGTTGGTCGTCACACTTCTGGGAGGCACGCTCACCTCGGCGACAACGTTGTTGGACGTGGCCTCGGCCTCGGCCGGGAACCCGCTCCCCGGAGCGCCCGGATGCCCGATGTTCCCGGCCGACAACGTGTGGAACACGTCGATCGCGAATCTCCCCGTGGACGCGCACTCCGCGCAGTGGCTGGCCAGCATGGACGCCGGCACCACGAACCTCCATCCGGATTTCGGCCCTTCGGGTGACCCTTCCAACCCCTACGGCATGCCGTACTCGGTGGTCCCGTCGGGGCACCCCTTCGTGAACGTGTCGTTCCAGTACGCGAGCGAGAGCGATGCGGGCCCCTATCCGTTCGGGGCCGACACTCCGATTGAAGGTGGTGCGAACGCGACCGGCGACCGTCACGCGCTCGATGGTGGACCCGACCACGTGCACGCTCTACGAGCTCTACGACGCGAACTACAGCCCCACGGGATCGACCGCGGGTTCGGGTGCCATCTGGAACCTCCGGTCGAACGTACTGCGCCCGGCCGGGTGGACCTCGGCCGACGCAGCGGGGCTGCCGATCCTGCCCGGTCTGTTGCGCTACGACGAGATCCAGTCCGGCACCATCACCCATGCCATCCGGATGACTGCTGCGACGACCGACACGAGCTATCTGTGGCCGGCCCGCCACGAAGCAGGAAGCCGCTCGGACTCGAGTCTGCCACCCATGGGAGCACGCTTCCGTCTCAAGGCGAGCTTCGACATCTCCAGATTCTCTCCACAGGCTCAGGTGGTACTCAGGGCCATGCAGCGCTACGGCCTCATCGTCGCTGACAACGGTAGTAACTGGTACTTCGGGGGGACAGCCGACCCATCGTGGCCCCTGTCGCTCGTCGACGAGCTGAAGGGGATTCCCGCCAGCGCCTTCGAGGCCGTCGACGAGTCCTCCCTCATGGTGAGCCCCGACTCCGGTCAAGCTCGCAGCTTTCCCGGCCCCGTCACCGGAATCGCCGCTCCCCCGTCGGGGTCCGGGTACTGGCTCGCTGACGCCGAGGGTGCCGTGTCCGCGCACAACCTGCCCAACTACGGCTCCATGGCCGGCACACTGCTGAACGCGCCGATCGAGCACATCGTCTCGACCCCCGACGGTGGCGGCTACTGGCTCGTCGGGGCCGACGGCGGCACCTTCTCTTTCGGGGACGCCGGCTTCTTCGGCTCCATGGGCGGTCGACCACTCAACGTGCCAGTGGTGAACCTGGCTCCGACGCCCGACGGACGGGGCTACTGGCTCGTGGCCTCCGACGGCGGCGTGTTCGCCTTCGGCGATGCAGCGTTCTATGGCTCAATGGGAGGTCGACCTCTGAACGCCCCCGTGGTCGGCGTTGCGCCCGATGGGCCGACGGGTGGCTACTGGCTCGTGGCCTCCGACGGCGGCGTGTTCGCCTTCGGTGCATCCTTCTACGGGTCCACCGGCAGCATGCACCTGCAACGGCCCATCAATGGGATGGCCGCGACGTCCGCAGGCACCGGCTACTGGCTGGTGGCCTCGGACGGCGGGATCTTCGCCTTCGGCGGCGCCTCCTTCCACGGGAGCACCGGGGACCTCTCTCTCAATGCCCCGGTGACCGGCATGGCCCAAGACGCGGCCACGGGTGGCTACTGGCTCGTGGCCTCCGACGGTGGCGTGTTCTGCTTCGACGCGCCGTTCTTCGGAACCGACTGAAGCCCGAGGAGCCACCCCGGGTCCCCCGGAGAGAAGCCCCGGACCTCCGCGCCGCGTCAGTACGCCATGAACAAGATGTGCTCGCGTTCGTAGTCCATGCCGGGATGGCGTTCGCTCAGGTGCCGCTGGGCCTTCTCGACCAGGTCATCCTCGTCGGTTCCCTCGAGGAACTCGCCACAGGGACATTGCAGTCGCGTCTTGGGCGTCGAAGTCACTTCCTCACCTCCTCACGCCGTCTCGGATGTACTCGGCGAGGCCAGTCTTGCTCGTCCTGCACGGCAAGGCGAGCCGGACTCCCAGAAACCGAGTTCCGGACCTCGGCCCACTTGTTGCGAGGTTTAGTTCGATATAGAAAGAGACCTGGGCTGATCGCCACCGGGGCCACAACGGTCGCCGGGCGGCGTGACCGAAGACTTCCGAGGGGAGGCCGAACGAGATGGCGCAGCCGAAAGCCACTGAGCTGACCCCGGCGCTGGGCGCCGAGATCTCCGGGGTCGATCTGGGCACTGCGTTGGATGACGACACCATCGTTTTCTTGCGGCGGGCGTTCGACGAGCGGGGTGTGCTGCTCTTTCGGAACACCGATCTCGACCGTGCCCGCCAATTCGCGCTGGTGGAGGTGCTCCGCGGCCGCGACCTGCCCTCTGAAGGAGAGGCGACCATCGGTGCAACGGCGCAACGGAACTTCTACGTCTCGAACAAGCGGGAGAACTCCACCGCCCCGGTCGGTCGCCTGCTCTGGCATTCCGACGGCGCGTGGACCGACGAGGCGTTCGAGGTGCTTTCGCTCTATGCCGAGGACGTCGAAACGCCTGTCGCCGCGACCATGTTCGCCAGTGCCACCAACGGGTGGGACATCCTGCCGCCCACGTTGCAGGCCCGGCTCCAGGAGCTCGACTGCATTCAGGTCGGAGGACTCGAGGACTTGCCGGAGCGACGGCGCCGAAGGTACGGAAACGAGATCATGCAGACCGTGCGGGACAACGCCCCCGAGTTCCAGATCCCGATCTCGCGGCCCCACCCCCGGACCGGCCACATGACGCTGCTCATATCGGAGAACCACGCCAAGGAGATCGTGGGTGTGTCGGCCGAGGAGAGCGACCGGATGCTCGACGAGGTCTTCGGGGACTTGTACAGCACGGAGAACACCTACGCCCACGAGTGGCGCAACGGCGACCTCGTGATCTGGGACAACATTTCGATCCAGCACAGCCGCCAGACGGTTCTCCTCGAGGGTCCTGTCCGGACCCTGCGCAAGGTCGGGCTGCCGGTGCCCACCTCTGAGGTCTTGACCCGGGTCCAGACCTACCAACTGGCTCGGTGACCCGAGAACTTCTCGACCACCGCATCTCTTGAGCCACACGACGTCTTGACGTCAAGAGATCTCGACGTCAAGGCTCTCGTGATGCATGCCCAGCACCCGGCGTGGCGAGTGACGTGACCTCGGATCACGATCTCACCCAGATCGGCGGAGACAAGATCGACCCCCGGGTCTGGAAGATCGTCGCCGTCGTCATCCTCGGGACGATCATGGCAGCCCTCGACACCACCATGGTGAACATCGCCCTGGAGCAGCTGTCACGTGAGCTCCACTCAAGTCTCACGGATGTCCAATGGGTGGTCAGCGCCTATCTCCTGGCGATGGCCGCGGTCGTTCCTGCCGCCGCCTGGGCCTCACGCCGATTTGGCACCACCCGCATGTACCTGGCCACGATCGTGGTGTTCACCGCCGGTTCCCTGCTGTGTGGCATCGCCACCTCGACTCCGGAGCTCGTCGCGTTCCGTGTCATCCAGGGCCTCGGTGGAGGGATGATGATGCCCGTCGGTCAAATGATCATCGTCAAGGCGGCGGGACCTCGCCACCTGCCCCGCGTCATGGGCGTATGGGGAGCCACCGTGCTCCTCGGTCCTGTGCTCGGCCCGACCCTCGGCGGGCTCGTGCTCGACATCTCGTCGTGGCGCTGGATCTTCTACGTCAACATCCCACTTGGGATCGTCGCCGTGGTTCTCGGACGCCGCCGCCTCCCAGCCAACGCGCCCGAGCCTGCGGGCCGGTTGGACGCCCTGGGCTGGTTCCTCGTGGCTGGAGGGTCGGTGGGCCTGACCTACGGGCTCGCCGAGCTCGGCAGTACGGCAGACCGCCTGACGCACGTTGCCGTCCCACTCGCCGTCGGAATCATGATGATGGCCGTCTTCGTGATCCGTGGACTGCGGATCAAGCGGCCGCTGCTGGACTTGCGGCTCTACGCCAACAAGGCCTTCACCGCGTCATCGTTGACAACGTTCTGCATCGCAGGCCTCGTCCTCATTGGAACGCTGATCCTCATGCCGCTCTACTTTCAGATCGTCCGGCACGACGACCCGCTTCACACCGGGCTGCTGTTGGCTCCCCGCGGCGTGGGCACGGCACTGGCCATGTGGCTGTCCGGCCGCGTGTCGGAGCGAATAGGGGCAGGCACCACCGCTGTGTCGGGATCGTTACTCACCATCCTCGCATCCATTCCGTTCGTCATGATCGGAACCACCACTTCGTACATGGCTCTCGGCACGACCATGCTGGTACAGGGCTTCGGGATGGGTTTGGCCGGAATGCCCGCCATGACGGCGGCGTACCGAACTTTGCGTCCCAGCCAGGTCAATGATGCCGCACCCCAGCAGAACATGATCCAACGACTGGGCGGATCCATCGGCGCGGCCATCCTGACTGTCGTGCTGCAGCATCAACTCGCCGGCGCAGGATCGTCGACGTCCGCACAGGCGGCTGCATTCGCCACCACGTTCTGGTGGGTCCTCGGTGTCGCCATCGTGTCGTTGGTGCCCACCATCTCCTTGTTCATACTTGAGCGACGCAACGGCCTCGCGGTCGCGGACACCGGGCCGATTGCGGTGACTGTGGACGCATGACGCATGAACCGATCCCGCCTGGTCCGGTCCCCACTCTGGCCACCCCAACAACTTCGGCCGCTCGGCACAACCCAGGTCTTCTCGTCCTGTCCGATCTCCTCACTGATGAGCCCCTCCAGCATGGCGGAACACCGGCCGACGGTTTCGCTGCACTCGGGGTCATTCGCGAGGTTCGTAATCTCCATGGGATCCGCCTTGCGGTCGTAGAGCACCACATCGTTCTTGGCGAAAAGCTCCTCGAGGGAGCAAGGTCGACGGCGGAAGCGAACGCGGGGGTCCGCGGACCCCCGTCGACGTCGGGATGACCGATGACCAGAGGTACGTGAAGGTTCTCGTCGTAGACAATCCTCCTTTCTGCCGGAGCCCGTGGGAGCCAACCAGGTCGCCATGATCGGAAGAGAAGACCACAACAGTTCGGTCGCCCTGCCCCGACGCCTCGAGCGCGCCGAGCGCGAGCTCAATGCTTCGGTCCACATCTCGAATGCAGTTCAGGTAGAAGTTCATTGCGGTTCGCCAGCTGTTCTCGCCCGCGAGAGCACCGAACGCGACATCCGTGACCTCGGCATACTCCGCACGGCGGCCGGCGCGCCGGCAAGATCCTCGTTCCACGTATCCGGCAGCTCGACGTCCCATTGGCGGTCGTACAACGGCACGTTGGCGGGAGGCTTGGTGACCACCGCATGTGCGAGCGCCTCGGGCAGGTGAACCGGGGATTTGCCGCCGAAGTCGAAGCTCATGATGTCGTGGGTATTCACGAAGTTCACCGCCATGAGCCACGGTTTGCTCCTCGGCCACCGGGGCGGCGCGGTTGCGCAACCAGCCCATGGCCTGCCCGCGATAAGGGGATCCACCCGGAGCCCGGCCCACGCTCCACCGTCGATGTCGCCCCGGTCGTTCCACTCGTGGAAGCCGAATGGCTCGAGGTCCCGTGTGGTGGACCGAGGACGCGACGGGTCAGCGTACGCCTTGGAGAGGTGCCACTTTCCCTGATACGTGCAGTAGTAGCCGGGCGACCCCAGCATCGTACCCAAGGTTCCGAGGGTTGGGTCCAGTGGCCGGATATAGGGCATGTTGTGGTTGTCGAAGATCTCGGTCATGGGCACGTGCTGGCCTGTGTAGATGACCGAGCGCGACGAGCTGCACATGGCCGATGCGACCTAGTAGTTGTCGAAGGTCATCCGTGCGGCGGCCAAGCGATCCCGCGCCGGGAGCGTGAACCCCGCGGGATGCACATGTCGATACCGCTCCTCGTCAGTGAGGATGAGCAGGACCTTGGGTCCGCGTTCCATGGGTACACCGAAGTTACTGTTCCGACGAGCCAACGGACTGCCCCTCGGTTTCGCACACATGCGCAGTGCCTCCCACCTTCGTGGCTACATTTCACAGGGAGTACTCCGGGTCGCCCGGCTGGTTGAATCGGAGGTTCGTGCACTATGGGCTTGTCGCTTGACCCAGATCTCGAGACGGTCATCGGTTCACTCCTCGTTGAGTCGGGTTCCCCGTTGGCCTCGGAGTCCGGCGATTGGATGACCATTCGGACTTCGGCCGAGGCCGGAATGGCTGCTCTGGACGCATCGCTTCCGGTCCACGAAGATGTCGAGCGGACCCACTTCACGATCGCCTCCTCCGATGGGGCAGAGGTTCTCCTCTGCTGGTACACCAAGTCCAGCCGAGCACCCGGCGCAACTGCCGCCGTGGTCTACCTCCACGGCGGCGGGATGTTCCTGGGATCGCTCTCGATGTACGACCACTACGTGGCCGGATACGTGGCCGAATCCGGTGTCCCGATGCTCTCGGTCGACTATCGGCTCGCACCCGAGCATCCGCATCCCGCGCCGGTCGAGGACTGCTATGCGGCCCTGGCCTGGATCTGGGCGAACAGTGAACAACTGAGAGTGGATGCGGGGCGAATCGCAGTCATGGGAGACAGTGCGGGCGGTGGGCTCGCGGCGGCAACTGCTCTCCTGGCACGTGATCGCGGCATGCGTCCCGCCAAACAGATCCTGATCTATCCCATGCTCGACGACCGCACAACGACGCCCGACCCGAAGCTCGTTCCGTTCATGTTCTGGTCCTATGAGAACAACGAGCTCGGATGGCGGGGTTTGCTCGGAGATGCAGCGGGATCCCCTGACGTACCCGGAATCGCTGCGCCCGCCAGGGCCGAGGACCTTTCGGACCTGCCCAGTGCCTACGTGGAAGTGGGAGAACTGGACATCTTCCGGGACGAATGCATCGAGTACGCACGACGCCTCACGCTCGCGGGTACTTCGGCCGAGCTCCATGTTCGGCCCGGCTGTCCTCACGGGTTCGACCGCATCTGCCCCACGGCCGAGGTCGTCATTCGTTCGAGAACCGACCGCATTCGGGTCCTCAGGTCACTCTAGAAACTGGACACGGGTTTAGCCTGCTCCTAATGGCGCTTGCGCCTGTCACGCTGTGATTGGGCTCGCTTCGCCTTTCGATTGCGATGACCGGCATCGCCATGGGTCGTGTGCCCATCCTCGCGTTCGAGGTTCTTTCGGCGACGCGACATGCTGGCGAACCCACCGACCACCAGGACAACGGCGAGGATACTGAAGATCAGGATGTAGAACATGGCCCATTAGACCATGGACGATTCCGAGACGAGCTGCTCGTATCCGTCAGCCGCATCACGACAGCGACTCAAATCGTTGGGTGGAGCGTTTGGATGGCAGGATCAGGATCAATATCAGGGCCAGGAAGAAGAAGAAGAAGGCCAAGATCACCCAACCCACCGCATGGCGTCCCTTGCGCTTGGCGATGTTGTAGATCCACACCATGACCGCGATCCAAAGAATGAAATAGATCACCGAACCGAAGGCGAATCCGATCGCGCTCGTCGCGACGAAGGTGGGGATTATGGACACGATGACCTCCTCGTCTCTCTGAGCCAACAGTCGTCGGCCACCGAGAGTGTCCCGCCGTGATTCACCATGCCATGCTGCCACGCTGTTGAGGGCGTGTGCTCCATATCGCACAAACCACGGTCACGTGGACGTCGCCTCGAAATCCGACCGCAGGCCGGCTCGTCAGGGCGTTCCGGACCAGGTCGTCAGGGCGTCACGCAATCCGGTGTCCGAGCCCTCGCCCACCCAGGCGACATATCCGTCAGGCCGAACGAACACGGCCCTGGGAGCCCTCACCTTGCCGAGTACCGGAAGCTCCCACAGACCGACGTATTCAGCGTCGATCGACTGCACCCGGTCAGACCAGGGAGTGATGTCAAGGCTGCCGGCCTCACCGAGATTGAGCAGCACCGCCTTGGCGTTGTGCAGCAGGGTGAAGACCCGTGAGGGGCCGTCGGCGGTCACGAGGTCCAGATCGGGCATGCGGCGTCCGAGTAGGGGGTGGCCCTCGCCGAGGTCGTAGTGGATGTCCAACCCGGAGATGATCCCGGCGAGCCGTTTGCGAGGCTCGTCCATGATCGCCAGATCGGACACCAGATCAACCAGAGCACTGATGCGCTCGTCCGGGCGTTGGAGCACGGCGAGAGCCATTGTGTGCCGAAGAGAGCGGGCGGCGACCGGGTGGCGCTCGTCATGATATGTATCGAGGAGGCACTCCGTGGACGTCCCGTTGACCACCTGAGCCAGCTTCCATCCCAAATTGACGGCATCCTGCACGCCGAGGCTGATGCCCTGTCCACCCGTTGGGGAGTGCACATGCGCGGAGTCGCCGGCCAGGAGAACCCGACCTGTGCGGTAATCCGCTGCCTGACGCGTCATGTCGGTGAACCTGGAGATCCACGTGGGACTGTGCACCCCGAAGTCGGTGCCGTACACGGTGATGAGCGCCTCGCTCAGATCGCGCAGGGTTGGCTCGCTGCTCGGCCCGAGCTGTTGCTCGGTCACGACGACCCGCTCCGTCCGCCCATCCTCCATTTTGTGGAGGCCATGGACGCCAATAGCGTCGGTGCGAATGCCCCGCGGCGGTTCCTCGGTGGTCTCGACCTCGGCGATGAGAGCGCTTCTGGTCGGATCCCACCCCGGGAATTCGATACCCGCGACCTTGCGGATGAGGCTGCGACCGCCGTCGCACCCGACGAGAAACTGCGCCCGCAGCGGCTGGCCATCGCACAGCTCGACATCGACGCCCGTGCCGTCCTGCGCGAAGCCCGTCACCTCACATCGGTAATAGATCCGCACCGGCAGTTCGGCGATCCACTCGGCCATGATCCGCTCGATCTGGTTCTGCCATATCCCGAGCGAATACGGGTGGCGCGTCGGGAAGTCGCTCATGTCCAATACGGTCGTGGCGATCATCGCGGCTTGAGCCACCTGACCTTCCGTGAGGAACCGATCAGCGACCCCACGCTGATCGAGCACCTCGATCGTCCGTGAGTGAAAACCACCGGCCCGTGAGCCGACGAGCACATGATCGGGACGCCGCTCGACAACTGCGACGTCGACCTTTGCCAATGCCAACTCGGCCGCCAGCATCATCCCCGTCGGACCCGCTCCGGCGATCACCACTCCATGCTCGGCCATGTGCCACCCCTTTCTCGTTCCACAGGCTTGTGGTCCAGGATCGAGATTCTGCGCACCGAGGAATCCCTTGCTGCAAGCGCCCGGCGCGCACTACATTGAGTGTGGCGGGGTGTAGATGTCCTCCCTGTGTCTTGCTCGATGCAGACGAGCCGGCGACGTCAGCCCCGGCGAAACCTGCTACTCCGTCGTGAGCGGGACCTCGCGAGGCGGCCCTTCGTAATCGCTCGGCAGTTCGACCGCGACATTGATCCGGTTCCATACATTGATGAGTCCGATGAGGTAGAGGAGCGCTGCGAGCTCATCGTCGTCGAACTGCATTCGTGCGGCTGACCACACAGCTTCATCGACCTTCCGGCCGTCCCCTAAGCGGGTCATGGCCTCTGCGAGGTCAAGTGCCGAGCGCTCGCGATCGTCGAATCCCGACATTTCTCGCCAACCAGCCAGTGTGTCCAACTTGGCTTGATCGACGCCCGCCTTCCTCGCCAGGTCCGAATGAAGGCTCAGGCAAAAGGCGCACCCCGTGATCTGCGAAACACGCACTTCCACGAGTTGACAGACGACAGCATCGAGAGGGCCGCGGGCGAGGTGCCCAGAGAGTTGCAAGACGTCTTGGTACCACTGACCGCCTTTGCCGTGAGGATCGAAGCGCATCAATCCGATGCTACCCAGAACGATGGCCGACGCTCGGGGACCACGGCCTCACCGAGTTCGCCGAGCGACCGGCGTTCATTCACCGGAGCTGAATGTCTCATCTGTGACCGATAGCCCAGGGAGGCCATCAAGGCTGGAGGCATTCTTTTCGGCCCAGTAGTCCCGGATCCCGTTCGCTCCCTTTCGATTGGCCCACTCCTCCATGGTCGACCGATGATGCTCGAACGACATGAGCGGTACGCCGTAGCCGCAGGAGTCTGAGACCCGAGACACGTCGATCACGATGATCGATCGCACTCCCGTACCTTCGGCTCCCGGGAAATTGGCGGCAAGGTCGGCGAAGTCCGCGGCACCTTTCGGGACGACGTGGCCTTTGCCGTGGAGACGCACGATACGTGGGGGCCCACTCAGTGCGCAGAACATCACGACGATACGACCGTTCTCCTGAAGATGTGCAACCGTTTCGATCCCGCTACCGGTCTGATCGAGGTACGCCACCGTTCGATCGCCTAGGACCGCAAACTCCTGACGATTTCCCTTCGGCGAGCAGTTGATCGAGCCGTCGGGATGGAGCGGTGCCGTGGAAACGAAGAAGACGGGCTGATCCGCCATCCACGCCGCCAGTCGGTGATCGATGACCTCATAGGTTCGACCCATGAGACGAGTATCGCGCCGGGCACTCAGGCGTCGCGGTGCACGAGGACCCAGCAGCCGATCCCCAGGATCACCACGGTGTACAGCACGAGGAGGCCGAAGCCGGTCCACGGGCCGAAAGCCGGCCCGACACGGTCGGGGGCACCATGGGTGGAGAACATGACCAAGCCGATGTTGGCCGGCAGGTAGCGAGCCACGGCGTTGCTGATCGATGTGGGCAATGCCTGAACGATGAGGGGCAGGACGAGCACCACCCCGACGAAGGCCGAGATGGCGCCGGCAGTGTGCCGAATGACCGTCGCCAGTCCCAGCGCCAGCAGCCCGAGGACAGCCAGGTAAAGACCCCCACCGACCACGGCCCGCAGAACACCTGGCTGCCCCAAGGACGCAGAGCCGGTCGAAAGCACGGCCTCGACGTTATGGGGGACTTTCACCCCGAGCTGCTGGGCACGCTGTCCGACCGCCGCCGACGACCCGACAGCGTGCTTGGCCGACAAGATGGTCTGGCCCAGGGCGAAGGCACTGAAGACGAGGATCTCGCTCACGACGACCGCCACCGCACCGAAGACCAGCACCTTGGCGGTGAGCACAACGGGCCGGCGGGGTATCGCCGACAACGTGGAGCGGATCGTCCCTGTGCCGTACTCGGCGCTCATGACGAGGACACCCAGGACCCCAAAGATGAGCTGACCCAGAAAGATCCCGATCAGGCTCCGGCGGGTCGGATCTTCAATGATCTCGGAGGGGCTCACCGTGCCGGTACCAAGTGCACACAAGCCGACGACCGCCACCATCGTCCCGACGAGGGTCCACGTGGTCGAGCGGACAGACCACAACTTGGTCCACTCGGCAGACATGGCCCGGCGCAGACCGGCACGCCCGGGGGGTTGCGCAGGCTCGAATGGCGCGCGAGCTTCGAGCACGGTGGTCACGATGCGCCTCTGAACTCGACAGCTTCTTCAGTCAGCTCCATGAAGGCGTCCTCCAACGAGGCAACCGGGGTCAGTTCGTGGAGGGAAAGGCCCATCGCCGCAGCCAGGTCTCCCACCTCGGGTGCCGACAAGCCGGTGACGGTCATGGACCCGTCGGGATCCGCGATGACGGTCCCGCCGGAATTGGTCACGGCATCGGACAATCGGTGTATCGCCGGCGTGCGCACCTTGACCGATTGACGCGAGCTGCGCGCAACGAAGTCAGCCACCGACGTCTCGGCGATCAGCTTGCCTTTACCGATAACCACCAGATGATCAGCGGTCAGCGCCATCTCGGCCATCAGGTGGCTCGATACGAACACGGTCCGACCTTCGCCCGCGAGTGTCTTACAGAGCGTGCGCACCCAGCGGATGCCCTCGGGATCGAGGCCGTTCACGGGCTCGTCAAACAACAGCACTCCGGGATCGCCGAGCAGGGCGGCCGCGATGCCCAGGCGTTGTCCCATTCCAAGCGAGAACTTGCCAACCCGTTTGCCGGCGACCGAAGTAAGACCCACGAGCTCGAGCACCTCATCGACACGCGCCCGAGCGATCGCATTGCTACGGGCCAGGGTGAGCAGATGGGCGCGGGCGGAGCGTCCGGGATGGATGGCCTTCGCTTCGAGGAGCCCGCCCACTTCCCGGAGCGGCCAGGGAAGGTCGTGGTAGCGCCGGCCCAACACGGTGACGGAACCCGCCGCCGGCGAGTCGAGTCCCATGATCATGCGCATCGTTGTCGACTTGCCCGACCCGTTGGGTCCGAGGAAGCCCGTGACGGTCCCCGGACGCACATCGAAGGACAGGTCATCCACCGCCACGACGTTGCCGAACCGCTTTGAGAGCCCCCGGGCCTCGATCACCGGATCAGCCTTGCACGGCGCCACCACTTCTGGGTATCGGGGATGACCCTGACCCTGGACTCAGGGGTGCCCGCCTGTGTCGCTCTCTCGCACCCAGCCGGCGAAGGAATCCCGCTTGACACATCAGGATCGAGTTGGGGCTCCACTCGTGAGCGTGGCCGTTGAGACGATCGTGCCTCGCTGACCGAACTGAGCGACGAAGATTCGTTTGCTGCATCAACCGACGTCCTGAGCGCCGTACAGCGCGTCCAGTGACGCATGGATGAGCGTGTCCTCGGCAACCTCTCGTCGCGCATGGGTCTCTCTTGGGACTCAGGCGCCTCGCAGCGACTTCGCATCTGCAATGTCTCGGAGCCGTGACTGCGCAGTGAGCCACTCGGCCGATCGGCCCACTTGACCTTCGGGCACGACGTGATGCACTCCCACGGGGTTGTCCGTGCGTGCGCCGCACCGTCTACACACCGGTATACGTCCATTTGTCTCGGGACGATGGTGCTCGTCGAGTCGAGCGGCGACATCCGAAGACTCGGGTGAAGTCATGATTCCTCCTGTCGGCGCAAAGAGCACGAGATGTACGGTCGCAACGATGGCACCGGCTTCATAAGCAGGCTGTCCGTTTGCTTTACCCTACGCCCGTCCCGCCGGACAAGGCTTCAGAACCCGATGGTGGCGATCCTGCGTCCCAGCCCCTCGAGCGTGTCCATATTCAGCCTGGCGCCGAATCCCGGACCGGCGATGCTCAAGCGCCCTGACGGCCCGGGCCGCGGCGGAGTCTCGAACAGAGGGTCCGACCAGGTAAATACCTCTACGGGGCAAGGATTGTCCATGCAGGCGAGCAGATGGGCGGAATATGTGCTGAAGACGTGGGATCCGACCGCAGCGCCTGCGGCGTTGAGGTCCTTGGCGGCTGAAAGCCAGCGAGTCGGTCCCCCAAGCACCTGCACGTCGAGCAGCATGACGTCCACGGGTGCGTCGTCTCGCAGGGCGCGGAGCTCACGGTACGAGGCGAGCGATTCCCCGGCGGCGATCGGCTGCGGAAAGTCCTGGAGCTGGTGGAGCTCCGCGTACGGAACCGGGTCCTCCACCCAAAGAAGGCGAAACCCCACCTGCTCGGCGAACTCCCGGGCCAGTGTGGGAGACCAACCCCTGTACGCATCAACCGCAAGAGACTCGGGTTCGGGGAACAGGTCGCGCACGACCGTAAGCCGCCGGCTGTCCTCGGCTGGATCGCGGCCCGTCCGGACTTTGGCGTGTCTGAAGTGATCCCGCCTGGCGATGGACGCTTCCTCGTGGAGCTCCGCCTCCGTTGCGCTCAGGAAGAACCCGCTCATGTAGCAGTCGATCTCCTCGACCGTTTCGTCTGTCCACAGCGCAGCGACAGGCAGCCCGGCTCGCTCAGCGAGTAGATCCCACGCGGCCAACTCGATCGCGTTCACGGCCGACCGCTCCGTCACCTTGGCCGGAGGCGACGTCTCCTCGGTTGGCCCGTCCGGCAAGAGCAGGGCGCCCAGCTCGGAGGGCAGAGAGTCCAGGATGCGCACGGTCTCGCGCGCGGCCCGCGTGACACCCGCTGCACTCGATGCGGTGGAGTAACCCCATCCCATGCACCCGTCAGCCTTGAGGGTGACGACCAGGTGGTAGTAGGTGTCAAAAGAACCTACGGGCGTGTCGATCGGCTGAGGGAGCGGCAGAGGTACGACCCAGACCTCCGAGTGAAGGCGGACGGGCGTCGAGGGCAGAAGGCCGCTCCGTTCCACGCGGTCGCGCCACTGGACTCGCTTCATCAGCAGGAACGTTAAGCCGCGGACTGAGATGCTGCTCGCCGGATTGGTAAGGACCTTCCTCCGCGATAACCTCAGGAAATGACGTTCTTCGTGATGGTCCGCCGTGTCCGGGGAATGGACACGCTGGGGGTGGCATCAGCTCGATAGGCGATGGGCCGACCAGATGGTGGCCGACGCGGGGATTGGACCGGGCCACCTCGTGGTCGATATTGGCGCCGGGGCCGGGGCGCTGACGCGCCCCCTTCTCGAGCGTGGAGCTCGGGTCATCGCAGTGGAACTTCACCCAGACCGGGTCCGCCTGCTGCGGGATCGCTTCACGGACTTCGATGTGACAGTTGTGAAAGCCGATGCCAGCGACCTGCGATTGCCCAAGCGGCCCTTTCGAGTGGTGGCCAACCCGCCGTTTTCGATCACCGCCTCGCTGTTGCGCCGTCTCGTGGCGCCTGGAAGTCGTCTCGTTCGAGCAGACATCGTGGTCCCCTGGCACACGGCGAGGCGGTGGGTCGCAGGCTCCGCGCCTGGCTGGGGCCGCTGGACACACACCTTCGACGTCGAACTCGGGCGCCCGTTGCCTCGTTCGGCGTTCACGCCTCCACCACCAAGCGGCGTTGCCATCTTGACCATTACACGGAGGCGATCGACGCGGTGACACCCCGGTTGGCTTGTAGCCTCTTCAGGCGGTCCCTGACGGCAGGAAGGAGGTTGGATGCCTGCTTGTTCCCGCTGTCTGGTTGAGGTGGTCCCGGGTACCGCGCTTTGCCCCAAGTGTGGCGCCGCCATCAGGCCGTATGTCTTGCCGCGACGGCCGCCCAAGAGGGTCGGGAAGTGGCGGCAACGACTGAACGCCCTGAACGCAAAGGATCGGGTCGCCGGTGCGGCCACCTTGGTTCTCCTCGTCTCCCTGTGGCTGCCCTGGTACACCATCGGTCCCATCTCCGCTGATGGACTCAGTGTCCACGGTTGGCTGTTCATCGTTGTGCTGAACTCGATTGTGCTGGTGCTCTACGTCCTGATCACCGCGTTCGGCGTCGGCGACCTCGCGGAGCAGGGCCGACTCTCAAAGGATCAGCTCCTGGCCCTCCTTACCGGAGTCAATGCTGCTCTCGTGGTGCTGGGCTTCTTGCTCAAGCCGACCGGATCCAGTTGGTCGTGGGGCGCCCTTCTCGCGTTGGTCGCCGCCATCGTGTCCTTTCTGCCGTTTGGAATTCCCCTCATCGAGGCCCAGCGCCGGCGCTGAATCCGGCGCCCCCAATGGCCCGACCGGGTAACAAACCGGATACCTGACGTTCAACGTGGTCTCAAGGCCGTGGACAGCAGACCATCACTGAATCGGCTCGTCTCCTTCGAGATGGGTCCGGTGGAGTTCCCGCGGCGATGTCTCGTCGTATCGACATGCGCGATGGAGCACGCCCCGGTTGTCCCAGATGACCAGATCGCCCACGCTCCACTCGTGTCGGTACACGCGCTCCGGACGAGTCGCCCGATCGAGCAGGTCGTCGAGCAAGGCACGGCCACCGTCACGGTCCCGCCCCACCACGTGGTCGGCCGTGGCGCCAACGACGAGGGAGCATCGACCAGAGTGATGTCGCCACACCATGGGGTGTTCTCGCTTCCCTGCTCCCTTCCATCCCGCTTCCTGCTCCGCGGTTGGGTTGGGGTGTAGCCGGCGTTGCTGGGCGCCGAGGTCATGCATCACCCGGAGCCCCATAAGTCGGTCCTTCTCGTCATCGGTGAGGTCGTCGTATGCGGCGTATGTGCTGGCGAACTCGGTCCCGCCACCCTTCGAAGCGATCACCTTGGCGCTGGTGACCGCGGCCATATGGGGGACGGCGTCCTTCGTCCCGTCGATGTGCCAGTCGAACGTGCCTTTGAGATACTCCGCGTTGGGCGCCTTGGTCGGGTCGAGGCTGATGACGGAGATCTCCGGGGCCACGACGGGAGCGAGCCTCTTGCAGAACCGGACCTGGGCTTCGTCGTCGAGATGCATCGCCCGGAAGATCAGGACGCCATGGGTATCGAGCTCCTCCAACACTTGTCCTGGCAGGGTCTCATCGTCGAGCAGCCGGTCCCGGTCCACGCCGTCCACCTCTGCACCGACCGTCTCGGTCAGCTTCTTGACTCGCACAACAGAACACCTCCCCTCCCGGTGGACTCGCCTGGCTTGCTTCTCATCAGGCCGAATGAAGTGTCGAGAACTCCGTGGCACCGCACCTTGGTGTCCACTCGGCTCCGTCCTCTTGAGCGTGACCGCGGCCTCCTCTTCATTCACCTAAGCCCGCGGCGAGCGCGAGGACCCCCCGGGGCTACCTCGCTGCCGGTAGTAATCAAGCGCGTGCTCGAGCCAAACGAGGTCATCGTTTTCCGCATTGTGGCGTGCCTCGAGAAGATCGATCCCGTAGAGCCGAGCGGCGTTCTTCGAGAGAATCTTCTCCTTGATCTCGGCTGTCAGCTCTGGATAACCAAACTCCTGCTGCATATCGAGAGGTATCTGGAAGGCACGGAACGAGTCGATCAGCTGTTGGGAGGGGCCGTACCAAATGCTGTCAGTGCCCCAGAGGACGTTGTCCTCGCCCACGGCCAAGAGCATCTTGCCAAGAACGTGCGCCGCTTCCCTGGGCCGTGACGACGCCAGAAACCATGTCGAGCCCAGCTCGGCAAAGACGTTTGCGCCTGGCTTGATGTGGCTGTCACGCAGGGACTTGACCAATCGATTGCTTCCCGTGTCGGCTGCATCGTCTGAATACGGCCCTTCCTCCGCGATGGTGATCTCGTACCCGGAGTGGTAAACGACGAAGGCAAGATCGGGGTGTTCAGCCGCTGCGGGCCCGATATCGCGAGGACTTCCGGTATCGGTCAGACCGCTGAGCCCCTTGTGGGCACAGACTATCCGGGGTCCTCCGACGGTCGCGAGGTCCTCGACGCGCTCCAAGAAGCTGCCGCCGCGATCGTCATCGTCGAGCATCCACCCGGATTTCCATAGGCCGGGAATGGTCTCGCGCCATGTCAGATCGGGACCATAGAGACTCCGGTCGGTGATCACCTCTCCGAGGGTGTAGACCTTCCAGGCGACTGGGCGGCACTCCTCGACCCAGCGCCCCATCAGGTCGATCTCGGCCATTTGGGTCGGGTCGACGACCGCATGGTTCAACAGGCGCTTACGGCCTCCAAGCTCGTCGAGGAGCCGCCGAGTTGCCGAGATCTCCGAGTTGTACAGCTGTCGATGCTCTCCGACGCCGGGGGCGGAGCTGAGCACCGCGACCGCGGTCTCCGTCTCGAGGAAAACACAGCGTAGGTACTCGGCAAAGTTGAACGAGGACAAGTCGTCGAGGCCCTTCCACCAGGAGGGCATGGCGCGGCGGTACAGCTCGATCGTCCCTCGGGCGGTGCGGGGATCCAATCGATCGGCAATGTAATGAGTCTGGACATCAATGACGACCTCGTCGCCTCCGAGCGCCTCGTCAGCCGCGTCGCGATCGAAGACCGCTTCCCGCGGGACTGCGTAGAACTCCTCCCCGTGTTCTTCGTTGATCGCTAACAGCCCTGCTGCCGTTCCGTGGCGCTCCGACCAGAATCGGACATGGTCTGACCGGGCCGTGTCCCCGGCGATCGACCGTGCCCGTTGGACGGCTCCACCGACCTGGGCCGACGGCGGACGAGGAGCGAATTCGTCGGTGTGAAGCGGCTGGAGGAAAGTCGGAACATCTCTCCGGATCCGCACGCGCCCCACCCTCCCTGATCCAGCCAGACGCTGGCTCAATCCACACATTATCGGTCAGGGCGCAGTTCTCGCTGTGTAGGACCAACGGGATTCTTCGTGCGAAAGCACCGAAATGGATGACATGAATGGGGGTCAACATCGTGTTGATCGACGCAGGTGTGTCTGCGCTCGGCCAGCCTCTCGACATCCCAACGGAACGCTGTTCTACGAGGACCCCTTCGGTGCCGACCTGTTCGCCGAAAAGCAAGCCCGCCTCGAAGAGGGCCTTGTGGTACACGATCAGCTCGTTGTGAACGCCATCAAAAGACGACCGCAAGAGGCATTTGAGGGAATGGTCAGCCTCACCGGCTCACCTCCACCAGCGGAAACGGATCGAGGGCTAGCCGATGAGCCCGAGCTCACGAGCCCGGCTGACCGCTTCGGCGCGGTTGTGAACGCCGAGCTTCTTGTAGGCGCGTTCAGCTCGTTCCTTCGCCGCAGACCGGGAGATTCCCAACTTGTCGGCGATCACCGCGAAGGTCAACTTCGTGGGCAGGTAACGGAGGACCCGCTCTTCAGCCATGGTGATCGATGCTGCTCTGGCGGTGGCGGCGGCTTCCGCGAGGGCCTCCGCAGCCGCTTCGTCGGCCGCAGCGATGATGAGGCCGGTGGCGTTCAGGGCCTCAACGGCCTCATGGGCGGCTGCTTCCTCCAGGAGTCCTGCGGTAATCAGCGCTCGGATGGCGTCAGCGGAGGCGGCGGAGCGAATCGCTTCCGAGGCGGCGATCTCCTCGGCTGCCTGGGTACCTGCCGCCATCGCCAGGAGCGTGGCGCGGACTTCCGCAGCCTGCGCTGCCGCGATCACCTCGGCAGCCTCCTCCATTGCCGCGACCTCAGCCCCAACGAGCAACCCGGACTCGGACGTGAGGAAGCCCTCGCCCAGCAGCGCGCCCCCGGTCTCGGCGATAGCGTCGAAGAGCGGTTGCGCCCAGCTGTGCTCGATGAGCAGGAATGCGAGCGCCGTCCCGGGCAGCAGGGACTCGGCCAGTGCCCATGCGTCAGCCGGATCGAATCCCGGCAAGCCTTCGCCCACCGGTGATCCCACAAGACCAGTGCCGTCAAGAGGGACGATGCCCGCCAGCAGAGCGCCAAAGTCCTCGTCATCGCCCACGACCAACTGCTGGATTGTGCCGTCCTCGTTCTTCGCGATGAAGAGCATGTCGAGAAGCCGCAAGACTCCTCGGCCCTGTAGTCGATCGACCTCAACCAGGACCCGACCCTCGAAGTCGGCACCGGGACCGAAGCTGACAGCGATTACCTGCAACGGACCGGCCATCTGTCGACCTCCCCTAAGCGATTGTCGCGAATCGTAATGGCTCTTTCGCGCCGTTGGGGAACAAGTGCGCTGGGGGCACTGGGTCCGCAGATGGTGTGTCGCCCGGGCAGGTTGGCGCAATGATCGGTCCGAACGTGAACAGCTGGGAAAAAATGTGGAGACGCGGACAACGATCACTCAGAGTCTGCCCGAAAGTGCGACCAGACTTCACTGGTGTGCATGGTAGAAGTGCCGTTGAGCCAAGCCCGAGTCCAGTGAACTGGGGCAGTCTGGCGGCTACTTGTCGTTGGCGGCCTTGGCACGGTCGGCGAAGGCCTTCCAGGTGGCGGCTACCCCGTGCTCGACCAGGTCACATCCGACCCATGACTTATAGGAACCGTCGTCAGCCTCAGCAAGCACAGCCGACCATTGCTCGTTCAGAATGTGAGTGATGTGGGACTTGAAGTCCCAGTTGAGCGAGATCACCACAGAAGTCACAAATTGCCCATCGGATGCGTCGAGTGGGCTCCACGGACTTTGTGATTCCTCGGCCAGGCGGCTCTTGACCTCCGACATGAGCTGTTCGGATCGTTCAATTTCTTCGTCACTGCACGTACGGATGAAGTCATCAAAATCGACAACCGACTCGCTTCTCTCGTCGGAACCGTGCGGCACGGGACCATGTCAAGGCGCAGTAGTCATGTCGCCTACCCGGCAGCGAGGACGGGGCTACCCCCAATGGGACGTTTTGCTCGCAGTTCGGGGACACCCGCTGTCCCAGTTGACGTTCCCAGGCGAGAATCTTCAATCGGGTGGGGCATACGGGACGCCTCCGGGCAGCGACCCTAGCTGACGTGGCCCGTTCCCGCATCGGGTTCCCACCTCGAGCACCCGCTGCCCGGGTCGGAGCCCGAGGGCCTCGAGCATGAGGGCCATGATCTCGGGTGCCGACGACGAGCTGATCGCCACACCACGGCTGTCGGTCGCCGTGGCCAATGGCAACTCGGGCCGATAAATGGCCGCTAACCCGTCTCGGGTCACGATCTCGGGCACGAACAGCTCGCGGGGGACGGCCTGAAAGGCTTTACGTACGGACATACTGCGGATCGCCCTTGTTCGTTCGAGCGACGCCACCATCTCTTTGCGCAGGGACGTACTCGACCGAAACCCTTGTTCGCGGCGCCATCATCAAACCGTATCGAGAGCAGCGATGGCAGATGCCAGATGGGAGTCCCTGATGAGGAGAGCGAACGGAGATGCTCAACCGACATGCCGGGGTGGCAATGGCTGGGAAACAGTGGCAGCGGGGATGAAACCCTCTTGTAGGGCTCTCGGACGAGTGCCTCGACTTGCTCCACTTCGCACGCGGCGAGAAGCCTGACGCCTGTCAGTTCGGCGCCCTCAGCAGGGCACGCCCCGCTCCCGCACCGACAACCGCTCCCTCTCGTCTTGAGTGAGGGCGTGGGGGGCAACGCCCTCAGTGGCGACAATCACGCGCTGAAGCACCCGCGATCCGTGGGCCCGCTGCGGACCACGTGCGTGCTGGAGGGCCATGTTGTCCCAGATCAGCAGGTCGCCCATCTTCCAGACGTGTTCGTAAAGGTTTTCGGGAGTGTAGAGGCAGTCGAACACCTGATGCAGAACCTCGCGGCTCTCCTCCCAGGGCATGCCTATAAGCCGAGCCGCGTGCATCTCGCTGACGTTGACGACCCGCCGTCCGGTGTGAGGGTTTACGACGATTCCCGGTCGTTCGCCGCGGAAGTTCGGTATGTGCTCACGAATGTCGCAGCTTCGCTCCGCCACTAACTCGGGCCGTGGAGAGATCATCTCCACCATGTGAGAGGCCAACGTGTCGCGCAGCACTTTCGGAAGCTCGGCGAGGCCACGTCCAGCATCGACGAAGAGAGTCGAGGAGGCCCCATCGACCACATCGACGGCATGAAGCGACAGGAACTCGAGCGGATGCTGGGTGTAGGAGCCGTCGGAGTGGAAGGTCAGCTCCAAGTTCGCCGAGCTCGAAGCTTCGTCGTCACCGGACCCTGCGGTGTTCGAGATGTACCCGTCCTCGCCACGACGGAGCAGGATGGGCCCGAGCAGGCCGAGCAAGGTCGTCTGCTGTTCCCTCGTTAGAGATTGTCCGTGTGCGACCACGAGGCTGTGCTCCGTGACGAGACCGACGAAGCATTCCGCCACCTCCGCTGGAAGCGGCGACGACAGGTCGTGATCGATCTCGATGCCGAATGGTTCGTTCGGTCGCCACCACAGCCCGGAGTCCTCGGTCCAACCGGCCATGATGTCCTCCTCCCCGCAGGCAAACGATCCTACGCCTCTGGCGCGCCGAGGCCCCGACCTCATCCCCGGGGCATGGTGAAGCACTCTCATCCATTCCGCCAGACGCAAAGACCGCTGACCGCAAGCGGATCCGCCTACGGCGCTCGTTCAAGGTCTTGCAGGTGCCCCATATGTTCGACGACCAGAGAACCCGGACTGCCCCAAGGGGATTCGTACGGGGCGACCCCTCATTACGCGCTGGGGTAGTCGTTTACTCGGGTTGACTCCGGGTAGCACCACGAAAGCCATGGCCATCCGAAAACCACTGAGACGCTCGCCGGGACGCGCCATAAACGGCAAACACGGAAGACGAAGACGGGCAAGGATCGCCTGATCGAACTGGACTCCCGCCCGGTCGAGGCACTGAAGGGTTGGAAAGACCACCAGGCCCAGGAACGGCTTCTAGTTGGTCCCGGCTACCAGTCAGCGGAGAAGCTCGTCTTGACGTTGGCTGACGGGCGCGGATACCACCCTGAGCGGTTCTCACGGGAGTTCGAGCGCAAGCAGGCGACCTACAACCGCCTCAACCCCGCTTCTCCCCTACCACGGCTCCGGCTTCACGATCTACGCCACACATGGGCGACTCTGGCGCTGGCGGCGGGCATACACCCCAAGGTCGTTGAAGAGCGCCTCGGCCACTCGTCAATCGCAACGACAATGAACGTCTACAGCAACGCCGCGCCGGGCATGCCGTCGCAGGCGGCAGAGCAGGTGTCCGCGATGATCTTGGATCTGGAGCTTAGCTATCTCGGTATCCAGCGGGCTTAACGGTGGCCAACCTTGTCAGAGTGACGAATGTCTTGATCACTTCGTACGGCCTGTCCCCAGGTGGGTGAAAATTTGACAACGGAGTTTTCGCCTTTGCGGCAGCTTGCCCAAGCCGATTCTGGATCAGTCGAGGCGCGCCGTTCTCGTTCGCCACTTGATACACCGCCGCGGCTTTGGCAGCCTCTTCCGCCAGCGCGACCCACTCCGTCAACCAGGGATACTCCTCAACCATGGCGGCAAGGGCCGCCTCGGCCGCCTCGGCGGCTAGGTGATCATCGAGATGCAGCGTTCCTTCGGGCTGAGACTCCAATACCCAGTCCATCCGGCGAGCGAGCTGCTCGCCCCGGAATCGAGCTTCGTCAGACTTCACTACTGGCCCTCCGGTAGAAAACGGGTGGAAAATCGGTGATTGCTCACCTCGGATCATAGCCCTCTACCTGGATATTTTGCCGTGTCGGAGGGGGTGTGTGGATTCAGGACATGGGAGACATCCCAGGTCGGGGATGTGTCAAGACATAGGAGACACCGACGTGGAGGTCTCCGATGGACTTGGGCCCGTTTCTGATCGAGACACACCTGCGGACCGGTCGACCGATCGCCGAGCTCGCCCGGACCCACGACGTGCATCGCAGCTGGCTCTACAAGCTGCTCCGGCGCTACCGCCTTGAGGGCCCTTCTGGACTCGAGGCGCGCTCTCGACGGCCCCATCGCTGTCCCTCACGCGTACGGGACAACTACGAGGACGAGATCGTCACCTTGCGAAAGGAGCTCGTGGACCTCGGCGTCGATGCCGGAGCCGAGACGATCCGCTATCACCTCCAAAAGTGCCACCAAGAGTCCGTCCCTTCGGTGTCGACCATCTGGCGGGTCCTCAAGGCCCGGGGCTTCGTCACCCCCCAGCCCCAGAAGCGACCGCAGAGCTCGCTGCGGCGCTTCACCGCCGACCTCCCCAACGAGACCTGGCAGGCCGACGTGACCCATGTTCCGGTCGCCGACGGGGTGGTCTTCGAGGTGCTCAACATCATCGACGACCATTCGAGGCTCTGTGTCGCCTCGCGTGCGTTCGTCATCACCAGGTCGCCCGACGTGGTGCGCACGTTCTACCGATCCGCCGAATCACTGGGCTTTCCTCAGTCCTTCCTCACCGACAACGGTCTCATCTTCACCAGCCATGCCCGCCACGGCTTCGCCGGCGCCTTCGAGATGGAGCTGGCCGGCCTCGGCATCCACTCGAAGCACTCGCGTCCTTACCATCCCCAGACCTGCGGCAAGGTGGAGCGCTTTCACCAGACGCTCAAGAAGTTCATCAACGAGCAGGACCCGATCGAGACGAAGCGCCAACTCCAGGTCCAGCTCGATCGCTTCGTCAGCTACTACAACGAGGTCCGGCCACACCGCGCCGTCGGCCGCCGGCCGCCCGCTGACGTCTATGCCGCGAGAGAGAAGGCCAGACCTTCCTCAGAGCCGATCGACCTGAGCGGTGGCCGCAAGCTGCGCCACGACAAGCTCGACGGCAAGGGAACGGTGACGCTGCGCGTCAACGGGCAGATGCACCACATCCCCTGCGGCCGTCAGTTCGCGGGATTGCGGGTCCGGGTCCTGGTCGAGGATCTCGACATCTCGGTCATCGGTGTCGACGGCCAGCCCGTGCGCCACCTCACCTTGGACCCGAAGAAGAACTACCAACCTCTTGGGCGGCTCTGAGCCAGAGTGTCTACGATGTCTCGCGACATCTGTCTTCGATGTCTCGCGACATCACAGCGTGTCGGAGGGGGGACTTGAACCCCCACGCCCTTGCGGGCACCAGCCCCTCAAGCTGGCGCGTCTGCCTATTCCGCCACTCCGACGAGCTTGCAATTGAACGCAGCGTCCGGAGATCGTAGCGCGCCGGCCGCGCTTCACTGACCTGGCAGGGACGGCGTGGTGTCGCTCGTGGACTCCGGGACCCGAACTGCCCAGAACTGGGCGTACCACAGGAGGTCGTTGCTGCGTGGCGCCGCAGTCACCCCCCCGATCTTGTCGCTCCATGCGAGAGCGGTGGGCTCGGCGTAGAGCGGGAGTGAGACCATGTCCTGCCAGAGTTGCACGTCTGCCTGGTTGAAGTAGCCGGCCTCCGTATTGGCATTGAACTGCTGGGACGCCTTCTTCACGATGGCGTCGAACTGGCTGTTCGAATAGCCCGTCCAATTCTGCGAGCCGTTCTTCCCCGCCGGTCCGAGAAGGGAGGTGTACCAGGCCAGGATCTGGCTCATGTACGGCGTGAAGGTCACGGGCAACAGGGCCAGGTCTGCCGTTCCGGCGGCGAGAGCTTCTCCAGTCGGCGTGGCGCCTGACTCGGGGATCAGGGTGGTCTCGAGTCCGGCATCGTCGAGATCGTCCCGGATCGCCGGAGCCGCCGCCATCGCCCACGGGTCCGTGGTGTCATAGGCCAGGTGGAGCTCGAACGGCGCCCCGAACACCTGGTAATACGGCGATCCGGGTGATCTCACGAGGCCTGACGCGGCGATGAGCCCCGCCGCCTCGTCCGGCACGTCCGTGACCGGGAAGTTGACAGTCCCGCCGCTTCCCACCGTCGTCGTGGACGTAGCTGACGTGGGCGGCGGCACAGTCGTGGTCGACGTCGGCGAGGATGTCGGCTTGTAGCCCGGCTGACCCTGGACGTTGACGTGGCTGTCCGCCACGGCCAACCCCGAGCCGGCCCAGCTTGCCTGCTGGCCGACGAGATCCTGACGGTTGATGCTCAGTGCGATGGCCGTGCGCAGATCGGAAGGCAGCGTGCTGGCCGGCGTACTGGACATGTCCAGCTGAAGCAACGTGGCCGAGGTGTCGACCTCGCTCTGTGCCGCGGGCAAGCCGGTCATCTCGGCCAGGAACTGGGGCGTCGGAGTTGTCGCCTCGGCCACCTGGACGTACCCCGAGGACATCCACTGCGCCAGCTCCGCCGTCGATCCTGCCAAGTGGATCGTGATGGAACGACTGTTCGATGGGGTCCCCCACCACCTGGGGTTTTGCACCAAAGTGACGGATTGCGCCTTGACGGCCGAGATCTTGAATGGACCACCCGAGAGGTCGATGGCCGGATTGACCGTTGTGCACGCAGGGTTCCAGCCCGCCTTCTCCATCACGTGTGCCGGCACAAGGTCGCCGAAGAGCATCTTCCAGTCGGCAAACGGTGTGCCAAAGACGACCGTCACGGTCTGCCCTCTGTTGGATCCCGTCACCGAGGCGATGTCGCGGTAGCCGGCAATGCTGGCCACCTGGGTCGTCGGGAGTTGCGGGTCACCCCCTTGCTCTTCCCATGCATATTTGAAGTCGGCCGCCGTGATGGGGACACCGTCGGACCACACCGCCTTTGGGTTCAGGGTGTAGATGATCGTCTGGGGCTTGGTGTTCACCAGCTCGGCCGACAGGATCAGTGCGCCGGTAGGTGGCTCATTCGCAATCGGTGCCCCGGCCTCGTTGACGACGAAGGGGCTGGGCAGCACCCCGGCCAGCACGGTCTCCGTGCCGGGCGTGGCACCCGACGGCGTGTGCGGATTGCAGCCCGTCGGGCTTTCAGTGGTGCCGAACGAGATGGCTCCCCCGGCGACCCCGACGTACGTGACGGTGGTGCCGCCCTTGCCCCCTGCCCCACAGGCCGAGGCGAGCACCGCGAGCACGCCGATGGCTCCCACCAGCACTCGCCGGCGCCCGGGGCTTCGGCCCCGGCCCGTCACTGCAGCCGGAGGTCCAAGGTGATCGTGGTGAGGGCGAAGACGATGGCCACGGTGACCGTGATGCGGTCAAGGTTGCGCTCCACCACCGTGGAGCCTTGGGCGGCTGCCCCGACGCTGCCACCGAACATGTCGGAGAGTCCCCCACCCTTGCCGCTGTGCATCAGGATCAGGAAGATCAGCGCGAGCGAAGCCACCACCTCAATCACGATGTACACCCATGTGAGTGTGGACAGAGTCGCCAACAACGGGGAGCCTCCAGCTCGCGGGACTGTGGTGCCTGGTCGGCCTAGGAACGGTAGCAGGCGCCGGTGGCGCGGATGATGTCGGTAAAGCTTGCTGCCTGCAGGCTGGCCCCTCCGACCAGGAGCCCGTCCACATCAGGCTCGCTCATGAGGTCGGACGCATTCTCGGCGTTGACAGAGCCCCCATATTGAATCCTGACCTGCTGGGACGCGCCCTCTCCCGCCACCTTGGCCACCAGGGAGCGGATGAAGACGCAGGCATCCTCGGCATCCACCGCCGTCGCGGCGTTCCCGGTGCCGATGGCCCACAACGGTTCGTAGGCTATGACCAGCCCCCCGACGACGTCGCCAGCCAAGCCGCCCACGGCGGTGAGCACCTGCTCCTCGAGCACCGCCTCTGTCCGGCCGGCCCCCCGCTGTTCCTCCGACTCCCCCACACAGAGGACGGGGGTCATGGCGTGCCGCAGGACGGCCTGAAGCGTTGCCGCCACCGTGGCATCGTCCATCCCGAAGAGCGTGCGCCGCTCGGAATGGCCGACGATCACATAGGTCGTGCCCAACCGGGCCAGAAAGCGGGGGCTGACCTCCCCCGTGCGTGCGCCCGCGTCCGCGTCCGAGCAGTGCTGGGCGCCCAGAGCCACGGGGATGCGCTCCTTTTCGACCAACGTCTGCACCGTCCGCAGGTCGGTGAAGGGGGCATGCACCGACACGTCCACGTTCGCCACGTCCTCGGGCTTAAGACGCAGGCCGAGGTCCCGCACGGTGTGCAACGCCTCGATATGGTCGTGGTGCATCTTCCAGTTCCCGCTCACCAGCGGGCGGCGGGCACTCACCCCCGAGGCGCGTTCGGGGCCTGGCGCAGGGCGTCGATCCCCGGCAGGTGTCCCTCGGTCTCGATGAACGACAGCGAGGCTCCCCCGCCGGTCGAGAGATAACCGACCTTGTCCGACAGTCCGAGCTCCTCGAGCGCGCTGGCACTGTCGCCCCCGCCCACCACCGAGAAGCCCGGACAGTGTGCCACCGCCTCGGCGACGATCCGCGTCCCGGCGGCGAAGCGGTGGTCCTCGAACGCCCCGAGCGGCCCGTTCCACAACACCGTCCCGGCACCCGCTACCTCTTCGGCGAACGCGGCGGCCGAGTCGGGCCCGATGTCGAGGCCGGTCCACCCATCGGGCAGGTCCCCCTCGATCACCTTGACGCTCCCCCGCGGCCCGTGCCCGCCCGAAGTGGGGCCGAAGGTCCCGCCCGGTTCGAGCGCCCGGGTGTCGCTGGGCAGCACGATGTGCACGCCGGAACCCAGAAGCGCCCGACAGTCGTCGAGATGGGCCTCGTCGAGCAACGAGCACCCGACGTGCTGCCCGCGCGCGGCCATGAACGTGTAGGCCATTCCCCCACCCACCACGAGGGTGTCCACCTTCGTGGCCAGGACCTTGAGCACTTCGAGCTTGTCGGCCACCTTGGCCCCACCCACGACGGCGACGAAGGGCCGTACCGGGTTCTCGAGGATCCCCCCCAGCACCTCCACCTCTTTGGCAAAGCGCAGCCCCGCCGCGCTCGGCAGAAGGTGCGGGGGGCCGACAATGGAGGCGTGCGCCCGATGGGCCGCGCCGAAGGCCTCGTCGACGTACGAGTCGAAGCCATCGACCAGACGCCGCACGAAAGCCGGGTCGTTCGCCTTCTCACCCGGATCGAACCGGAGGTTGTCGGTGAGTGAGACTCCGGGGCACAGCACCTCGAGGCGGTCCCGGACCGGATCCATCCTCCAGCGCGGATCGGGTGCGCCGGCCGGGCGCCCCAGATGCGAGCACGCCACCACCTCTGCACCCGCCTCCTGGAGCAGTCGCAGCGTCGGGATGGCGGCGGTGATGCGGAAGTCGTCGGCGACCGAAGCCGTGCCGCGTACGCCGATGTGGAGTGGAACGTTGAAATCGACCCGCACCAGGACCCGCTTGCCGTCGACATCGGGGAGGTCTTCGAGCAGCGGAATGCCCCGCAGCGGGTCGGTCACTTCAGCCGCCCACGAGCACGGTCAGATCTACCAGGCGGTTCGAGTAGCCCCACTCGTTGTCGTACCAGCCGAACACCTTGACCAGCGACATACCCTCGCTGAGTGGCATGACCATGGTGAGCCCGGCATCGAAGGTGCAGGAAGCCGGTGAACCCACGATGTCGCTCGAGACGAGCGGTTCCTCGGAATAGACCAGCCTGCCCTCCAAAGGAGGTTTGGCCGCCGCCTCGGCGAAGACCGAGTTGACCTCCGTGACCGACGGAGCACCCTTGACGGCGGCGGTGAAGTCCGTGATCGAACCGGCGGGGAGCGGCACGCGCAGCGACACGCCGTCGAGTCGGCCCTTCATCGCCTCGAGGACGAGGCTCGTGGCTCTGGCCGCCCCGGTTGAGGTGGGAACGATGTTGACCGCGGCGGCACGCGCCCGGCGCTTGTCCTTGTGCGGGAGGTCGAGCAGGTTCTGATCATTGGTGTACGCGTGCACCGTGGTCATCAGTCCGCCGGTGATCCCGTACACGTCGTCGAGAACCTTGACCATCGGCACGAAACAATTCGTCGTACAGGACCACGTTCGAGATCACCACGTGGCGCGCCGGGTCGAACTCGCCGTCGTTGACGCCTATCACAAAGGTGGCATCGGCGTCGCCCGACGGTCCCGAGATGATCACCCGATCCACCGACCCTCCGAGGTGCTTGGCCGCTTCGGCGCGGGCGGTGAACACTCCCGTTGACTCGATCACCACCGCGGCGCCGAGGTCGTCCCAGGGGAGCTGCGCAGGATCCCGTTCGGCCAACACTCGGATGCGCTGATCGCCCACCACCATGTCGTTTCCTTCGACCTCGACGGGGACCGACAGCCTCCCCTGAGAGGAGTCGTAGCGCAGCAGGTGGGCCAGCATCTCCGGCGAGGCCAGGTCGTTCACCCCGACGACATCGATGTCGGCACCGCCATCCAAGATGGCGCGCAGATAGTTCCGCCCGATCCGCCCGAAGCCGTTGATCCCGACCCGCACCGTCAATTCAATTCCTTCCTTCAGGGTCCTTGGTGACCTATGCCAGCAGACCCGAGAGTGCTTGCGCCAGTCTTGCGGGGTCGTGCACCAAGGGGTTGGAGCCGGTCAGATGGACCTCACGCATGGTGACCGTGGGATGTCCCAGCGGCATCTCACTTCCCGTTGCGCACAATACGACATCAACTGCGACGTCGTGCCTGGCCAGAGCCTCGACATGCGCCGCCACGTCGTACCCCTCCGTCTCTGGGACCTCACCGCGGAGATTGCACACGTAGACGACCGGCGCGTCGGCGGACGCCACCGCCTCGGCGATCCCGTGCACCGCCACGGCGGCCAGCACGCTGGTGAACAACGACCCCGGCCCGATCACGATCTGGTCGGCCTGCCCAATGCGCTCGAGCGCCAACGGGGGCGGCTGTGCGTCGTCGGGCACGAGTGAGACACGCTCGATGCCCGAGGTCCCCTTCACGGCAACCTGTCCGGCGACGGTGCCGCTTCCCGCTTCGGCCTTGAGCACCACACATTCACTCGTGGCGGGAACGACGTCGCCGTGCGCGCCGAGGAGGCGTGCCGCCTCCTGCACGCCGAGCAGGAGATCACCAGCGGCGTCGATCAGCCCGGCCAAGATCAGGTTGCCCAGGGCGTGCCCCGACAGCTCACCCTCCTCAAAGCGGCGCTCGAACGCGGCGGCCAGGATCGAGTCGTCATCGGACAACGCAGCCAAGCACTTGCGGATGTCACCGACCGCGACGAGGTTGAGCAACTCGCGCAGCCGTCCGCTGCTCCCACCGTCGTCGGCGACCGAGACGATCCCGGTGATCGTGCCGGCATATTGGCGCGCCGCCTTGAGCGTCACCGCGGTGCCGTGCCCACCTCCGATGGCCACCACCGATGGACCAGCACCACTGCGGCTCACCGCTCGACGTCCCGATGGAAGACCGAGACCGATTGCCCGTGTCCCTTCAGTCGCGCCGCGAGCTCCTCGGCCAGGGTCACCGAACGGTGTCGGCCACCAGTACAACCCATGGCGATTGTGAAGTACGACTTACCCTCGCGGACGAAGGCCGGAAGGGTGCTCATGAGCAGGTCGTCAACCTTGTCGAGGAAGTCCTGCGATTCGGGCTGGTTCAGCACGTATTTCCGCACGGGTTCGTCGAGGCCACTAAAGGGGCGCAGTTCCTCGACCCAGAACGGGTTGGGGAGGAAGCGGCAATCGAAGACCACATCCACGTCGAGTGGGAGGCCGTGCTTGTATCCGAAGGAGATCACCGAAGTCTGCATGTGCGGGACTCCGTCGTTGCGGAAGGCCTCCAAGATGCGCGATCTGAGCTGGTTGGTGTTGAGATCCCCGGTATCGACCAGCAGGTCCGCCCGCTCGCGTACGGGCTCGAGCAGTCGGCGCTCGTCAGCAACGGACTCCTCGACGCCGCGGGCCGCGAGGGGGTGACGGCGCCGCGTGCCCTCGTAGCGCCGGACCAGCACCTCGTCCGGCGCGTCCAAGAAGATCACACGTACGCGTCGGGGGGTTGCCCGCAGATCGTCCAGCACGGAGGGAAGGTCGTCGAAGTACTCGGCACCGGTGTTGGCGCCCCCCCGGCCGATCACCAGGGCGACGCGCTCGATCCCCGATCCCGGGCGGTCCACCATCTCGACCATCTTCATGATCAGCGCCGCCGGCAGGTTGTCGATCACGAACCATCCCACGTCCTCGAGGGCCGCCGCGGCCGTCGACCGACCCGCACCGGACATCCCGGTCACCACCGCGAACTCGCTCATCGCCCTCCAGCCTTGCGCACCGGGGGCCCGGGGCGGTGCACCGCCTCGTGGACTGCCAGGCCGACGGCATCGGGGAGCCAGGATCGAGAGAGCAGTTCCTCCAACGATGCGGCCCGGACGGCCTGCACCCCGCCAAGTTCCTTGACCAGCCGGGTCCTGCGAGCAGGGCCCAGCCCCGGGATTCCGTCGAGGGCGCTGCTGGTCATCCGCTTGCCACGGCGCTCCCGGTGGAAGGTGATGGCGAAGCGGTGAGCCTCGTCACGGAGGCGTTGCAGGAGGTAGAGGGCATCGGAGCCCCGCGCCAGGTGCGCCGGTTCGAGCGACCCGGGCCGGTACACCTCCTCGAATTGCTTGGCCAGCGCGGCCAGCTCGACCTGGCCCTCGAGCCCGAGTGCCGACACGACGCGCTCGGCCACCCCGAGCTGACCCTTCCCGCCGTCGACCACGATGAGGTTGGGCCGGTAGGCGAAGCGCCGGGGGCGTCGAGTCCCTGGTGGACCCGGCTGTTCGGACACATCGACCAGCGCGCCCAGGCGGCGCGTCAACACCTCCTCCATTGCGGCGTAGTCGTCGTTGCCGGGCACGGAACCCACGACGAACCGGCGGTAGTCGGAGCGCTTGGGCAGTCCGTCCTCGAAGACGACCATGGACCCCACGTAGTCGGTCCCCTGCAGGTGGCTCATGTCGAAGCACTCAATGCGCAGGGGCGCATCCCGGAGCGAAAGCTCCACCTGCAATTCGGTCAAGGCTTTCGAGCGGGCATTGTGATCCGATGCCCGGCGCAGGCGGTGGCGGGCCAGGTCCTCCGAAGCGGTGCGTGCCACCGTCTCGGCCAGTGAGCGTTTGGCACCCCGGAGCGGGACGGCGATCTCCACCGGACCGCCGCGCACGACGCGCATCCAACTTTCGAGCACCTCCCGATCCGTCGGTTCCTCGGGGACGAGCACCCGTCGGGGCACTTCGGCGGAGTCCGAACCGTAGACCTGGGTGACCACGGTGGCCATGAACTCCGGACCGCTCAGGTCCTCCACCTTCTCGGCCACGAACCCGCGATGGCCGACCACACGCCCGCGCCGGACCCGGAAGATCTGGACCGAAGCCTCCAGTGGGTCTTCGGCCAGCCCCACGACGTCGAAGTCCTCGGCACGTTCGGACACCATCTGCTGGGTCTCCGCCGCCTTGTGCACCGCCCCGATCCGGTCGCGCAGCCGGGCGGCCCTCTCGAACTGCAACGCCTCGGCTGCCGCGTGCATCTCCGCCTCGAGTCGCGCCAGCACGGGTTCGGTGTCGCCCGAGAGGAAGCCCATGAGATCCTCGACGAAACCGTCGTAGGCCGCGTGATCGACCGCCCCGACACACGGGCCCGAACAGCGTTCGATGTCATAGAGCAGGCAGGGTCGGCCCAGGCGCTGGTGGCGGACGAACTTGGTGTCCGAGCACGTGCGCACTGGGAAGCTCCGTACCAGCAGATCCAGGGTGGCCCGGATGGCCCCTGCATTGCCGTAGGGCCCGAAGTAGCGCACCCCTTTGCGCCGTCGCCCCCGGACCACCGCCGGGCGAGGCCACTCCTCACCGACGGTCACCGCCAGCCATGGGTAGCTCTTGTCGTCCTTGAGCCGGACGTTGTAGCGCGGCAGGTGCGACTGAATGAGCGAGTGCTCCAGGATCAGCGCATCAACCTCGCTGTCGACGACGACCCACTCGACGTGGTCGGCCTGGGTCACCATCTGAGCCGTGCGTGGCGCCAGCTTGGACGGATCCTGCCAGTAGCTGGGCAGACGATGGCGGAGCGACTTGGCCTTCCCGACATAGAGGACCCGGCCCTCGGCGTCGTAGAACTGGTAGGACCCCGGGGCATCCGGGATCGAACCGGTGGGTGGCCGGTACTGCATCGAACCCACTCTCGCGCGGGCCAAGGTGGTGGGCGGTACACTCGCGGTGCCGGCCTGGTATCCGGCGGACAACCTCGCATCGAGGCCGACATACCCGCGGATGGGCGACCAGGCTGTCCCCGCCGGCCACATCGATGCTTCCCTCAAAGGGGGCAGACGACATGCTCAGGCTCCAGGCGCCGCTCCCCGAGCGCTATACGGCCGCGACCGACGACGAATTGGCATCAATGATCGGTGCGGCCAAGGCTGCGTTGGATCGCCGCGTCTTCGTGCTGGGTCACCACTACCAGCGGGACGAGGTGATGTGCTGGGCCGACGCCCGCGGCGATTCGTTCGGGCTCTCCCGGATCGCCGCCGCACAGACCCACGCGGCAATTCATCGTCTTCTGCGGCGTCCACTTCATGGCCGAGTCGGCGGACATCCTGACCGAGGACCACCAGAAGGTCGTCCTGCCGGACCTCAACGCCGGCTGCTCAATGGCGGACATGGCCGATCTCGACCAGGTCGAGGAGGCCTGGGCGGAGCTGGCCCGAGTGGTGGACACCGAAAGCCTGGTGCCGGTGACCTACATGAACTCCGCGGCCGCACTCAAGGCGTTCGTCGGCCGGCACGGAGGCGCGGTCTGCACGTCGTCCAATGCCCGCGCCGTCCTGACCTGGGCCCTCGGACACGGCGAGCGTGTGCTGTTCTTCCCCGACCAGCACCTGGGACGCAACACGGGGTTCCAACTCGGCTACGGCGCTGACGACATGCGCGTCTGGAACCCGCGTCAGGCCCTGGGCGGCTTGAGTGACCACGAGATCAAGGAATCGACTCTGCTGTTGTGGAAGGGTCACTGCTCGGTGCACCAGCGCTTCCGACCCGAACACGTCGAGGCGTTCCGCGAGGAGCATCCCGACGGGATCGTGATGGTCCACCCGGAATGCGCCCACGAGGTCGTCGAGATGGGTGACGTCGTCGGTTCCACCGACGCCATCATTCGGGCCGTTGCCGCGGCGCCGGCCGGTTCCGTGATCGGTGTCGCAACCGAGATCCATCTGGTCAACCGACTCGACAACGAGGCCCCCGACAAGGCGGTCGTCTGCCTGGACCCATTGGTGTGCCCCTGCTCGACCATGTCCCGCATCGACCCCCAGCATCTCGCCTGGGTCCTCGAAGGTCTCGTCGACGGCGAGGTGCGCAACCAGATCACAGTCGACTCGGAGGTGGCGACTCACGCCAAGGTTGCGCTCGAGCGGATGCTGGCCATCACCTGACCGTGAGCGATTTTCCCGCCAATCCGGTCCCGGTGGACCATGTCGAGCCGGTCCCCCGGCGCATCCGTGCCTGGCTCGGCGGCAAAGTCGTGGTCGACACCACGACGGCGCGCTACGTCTGGGAATCGCCTGCCTTTCCCCAGTACTACGTTCCCCTGGCCGATGTGCGACCAGGGACCTTGATCGACGAGGGCACCACCGAGGCGACGTCGCGAGGCACCGTCGCGTTGCACGGGCTGCGGGTGGGCGAGGTCCATCGCCCCGGAGCGGCAAGGGTTGTCACCTCGGCCACGGTGGACGGTCTGCAGGGCACGGTGCGGTTCTCGTGGTCTGCTCTCGACGCCTGGTTCGAGGAGGACGAGCAGGTGCTGCTGCACCCGCGGAGTCCCTACGTACGCGTCGACGTGCTGCGCTCGACACGCACCGTCCGGGTGGAGTCTCACGGTGTCGTCCTCGCCGAGTCGGGCTCGCCGATGATGCTCTTCGAAACCGGACTTCCCACCCGCTATTACCTGAACCCAACCGACGTCGACTTCTCGTGGCTGATCCCGTCCGACACCGTCACCTCGTGCCCGTACAAGGGCACCACCGGCGGCTACTGGTCGGCCCTCGTCGACGGCCGCACTCACCCCGATGTCGCCTGGTCCTACCGGTTCCCCACACGGGAGGTTCTCCCCATCGCCGGGCTGATCGCCTTCTACAACGAGAAGGTGGACATCGACGTCGACGGCGTACGACTCGAGCGCCCGCGTACCGGCGCGCTCACCGGCGTCCGGCGGTCTTCGGGGCCGGACCACCACTGAGACCGGACGGCTTCAGGCTGCTGAAGAGGTTGCGCCCAGCACGGCCTTGAGCACGTCCCCGGTGTAGCTACCCGACGTCTTGGCCACCTGTTCGGGGGTTCCCTCGGCGACGACCGTACCGCCACGGTCTCCTCCTTCGGGTCCAAGGTCCACGACCCAGTCGGCTGTCTTGACGACGTCGAGGTTGTGTTCGATCACCACCACGGTGTTGCCCTGGTCGACCAGTCGGCCCAGGACCTCGAGGAGGCGCCGCGTGTCCTCGAAGTGCAGTCCGGTCGTGGGCTCGTCGAGGACGTAGAAGGTGTGCCCGGTCGGGCGGCGGCTCAGCTCGCTGGCCAGCTTCACGCGCTGCGCCTCGCCCCCCGAGAGGGTCGGTGCGGGCTGCCCCAGGCGGACGTATCCCAGACCCACGTCGACCAGGGTCTGCATGTGCCGGGCGATTGGGGGTTGGCGCTCGAAGAACACGAGCGCCTCCTCGCATGACAGGTTCAGCACGTCGGCGATGGTCTTTCCACGGAAAGTGATGTCGAGTGTGTCGCGGTTGTAGCGCGCTCCGTTGCAAATCTCACAGGGCACGTACACGTCGGGCAGGAAGTGCATCTCGATCTTGATCGTGCCGTCGCCTGCACACGCCTCACAACGACCGCCACGCACGTTGAAGGAGAAACGTCCCGGTTGGTAGCCGCGCACCTTGGCCTCGGCCGTCTGCGCGAACAGCTTGCGAATGTGGTCGAACACGCCGGTGTACGTGGCCGGGTTCGACCGGGGCGTGCGACCAATCGGTGCCTGGTCGACATCCACCACTTTGTCGAGCAATTCGATCCCCTCGACCTTGCCGTGACGTCCCGGAAGGGTCTTTGCCCGGTGCAGCTGCTGAGCCAGGACGCGCAGCAAGATGTCGTTCACCAGGGTCGATTTGCCTGATCCGGACACCCCGGTGACCGCCACGAGACACCCCAGGGGAAACGACACGTCGATGTCATGCAGGTTGTGCTCGCGCGCACCACGGACGGTGACGACTTCGCCGGTCCCCGGGCGGCGACGGGCCGGCACAGGGATCGTCCGCTTCCCCGAAAGGTACTGCCCGGTGAGGGACGCCTTGTTCGAGAGCAATCCGCCGCGGCCGGTGACAGGCCCCGCATGAACGATGGTTCCACCGTGCTCTCCCGCCCCAGGACCGATGTCGACCACGTAGTCGGCCGTGCGAATGGTCTCCTCGTCGTGCTCCACCACGATGACGGTGTTGCCCAGGTTGCGCAGGCGCTCGAGCGTGGCGATGAGCCGCTGGTTGTCCCGCTGGTGCAGGCCGATGGAGGGCTCGTCGAGCACGTAGAGCACGCCGACGAGGCCGCTGCCGATCTGGCTGGCCAGACGGATCCGCTGTGCCTCCCCCCCCGAGAGCGTGCCCGCCGAACGGGCCAGGGACAGGTAGTCGAGGCCGACGTCGAGGAGGAACTGCATCCGCTCGCGCACTTCCTTGAGCACCCGGTCGGCGATCATGTGCTCTCGCTCGGTCAGCTCGAGTCCGGACATCGCTTCGACCGCACCGGCGATGGAGAGTGAACAGAGCTCGAAGATGTTGCGCTCCCCCACGGTCACGGCCAGCGACTCGGGCTTGAGCCGAGCGCCATGGCACTCCGGGCAGTCGACTTCGCGCATGTAGAGCTCGACCTGCTCGCGGGACCAATCCGATTCGGCCTCGCCGTGCCGCCGCTGCAGCCACGGCACGATCCCCTCGTAATGGGCGTCGTAGGAGCGGGACCGGTTGAAGCGATTCTTGTAGCGCACGTGGACAGTGCGGGTGCCCGTGCCGTAGAGGACGAGCTTCTTGTCCTTCGCCTTCAACTTCTTCCAGGGGGTGTCCACCGAGAAGTGACCCAGCTCGGCCACCCCGACCTGAAGGCCGGTGAAGTACTCGCTGCGCGCCGCGGCCCAGGGCGCCAAGGCCCCCTCGGCCAGCGAGAGCGACTCGTCGGGCACGACCAGTTCGGGGTCGACCTCGAAGCGGGTGCCGAGCCCCAGGCAGGCCGGGCAGGCGCCGTAGGGCGAGTTGAAGGAGAAGCTGCGGGGGGCGGGCTCTTCGAAGCTGATCCCGCAATGGGTGCAGGCCAGGTGTTGGGAGAAGGTGATGGCCTCGTCACTCTCTGCCTCGCCTGTGCCGTTCATGACCAGGACCTCCGCCGTCCCCCCGGTCAACCCCAGGGCGGTCTCGATCGACTCGGTCAGGCGCTGGCGGACGTTGTCACGGCTGATCAGGCGGTCGACCACCACCTCGATGGTGTGCATCTCGTACCGGGCCAGGGTGACTTCCGCCCGTTCTGCCAACTCGAGCGGGACGCCGTCCACCCGGACCCGGGCGAAGCCCTGCTTGGCCAGGTCGTCGAGAAGGGTGGAGTACTCGCCCTTGCGTCCCCGGACCACCGGGGCCAGGACCTGGAAGCGCGTGCCCTCCGGCAGCTCGAGCACTCGGTCGACGATCTGCTGGGGCGTCTGACGAGCCACCGGCCGGCCACAGTTCGGGCAATGGGGATGGCCGACACGGGCGTAGAGGAGCCGGAGGTAGTCGTAGACCTCGGTGATGGTCCCCACGGTCGAGCGCGGGTTGCGCGAGGCCGACTTCTGATCGATGGAGATGGCGGGCGAGAGCCCCTCGATGAAATCGACGTCGGGCTTGTCCATCTGGCCCAGGAACTGACGGGCGTAGGCCGAGAGGGACTCGACATAGCGGCGCTGACCCTCGGCATAGATGGTGTCGAAGGCCAGCGAGGACTTTCCCGACCCGGACAGTCCGGTGAAGACGATCAACCGGTCCCGGGGCAGGTCGAGAGAGACGTCGCGCAGATTGTGCTCGCGGGCCCCGCGAACGACCAGACGGTCGGCCATCCGGTGAGGATACCGGTGCGCGGTGACAGGTCCGGTCGGCCGTCGGGCGCGACGGTTCGGGCCTCCGTCGGTCCTGGTGTCTAACCCGGGATTGCGCCCCGCAACTCGGCGATCTCGTCGCGCAGCAGAGCAGCCTCCTCGTAGCGCAGGTCGGCGGCCGCCGACTTCATTTCGGCTTCCAGCTGGGTGATGAGCTCGACTGCCTCGGCCGGCGAGGTTGCGGCTCCATCGGCCACGAGGGTCTGGCCCTGGGCCCGACGCGAGCCCCGCACGGAGGCGTTCTTGCGCACCTCGGCCCGGCTCCGGCCCGCCCTGGCGACTCCTCCCCCGCTCCTGCCACGCAGGCGTTCGAGGATGTCGGTCACCGACTTGCGGATCGTCTGGGGATTGATGCCGTGCTCTGCGTTGTAGGCGATCTGGAGCTCCCGACGCCGCTGCGTGGTCGATATGGCTTCGCGCATGGCGTCGGTCACGGTGTCGGCGTAGAGGACCACAGAACCGTCGACGTTACGGGCGGCCCTGCCCATGGTCTGGATGAGCGACGAGGCCGACCGGAGAAAACCCTCCTTGTCCGCATCGAGGATGGCGACCAGCGCCACCTCAGGGAGGTCGAGTCCCTCCCGGAGGAGGTTGATCCCCACCAGCACGTCGATGGTGCCCAACCTCAGCTCGCGAAGAATCTCGATCCTGGTGATGGTGTCGATGTCCGAGTGCAGGTATTGCACCCGGACCCCGGCGTCCGCCAGGTAGTCGGTGAGGTCCTCGGCCATCTTCTTGGTCAGCGTCGTCACCAGGACCCGGCCCCCGGCGGCCACCGTACGGGCGATACGGGCCTGCAGGTCGTCGACCTGACCCCTCGTGGGCATGATCGTGACCTCGGGGTCGACCAGTCCCGTCGGACGGATGACCTGCTCCACCACCTGGGCCGAATGCTCCAGCTCGAAGGCGCCCGGCGTGGCCGAGACGAACACGCACTGGGGCACACGATCGACGAACTCCTCAAAGCGCAACGGGCGGTTGTCTCTTGCTGAGGGCAGCCGGAAGCCGTGCTCGACGAGCACGTCCTTGCGCGACCGGTCTCCGGCGTACTGCCCGTGCAGCTGCGGGACGGCCACGTGGCTCTCGTCGATCACGCAGAGATAGTCCTTGGGGAAGAAGTCGAGCAGCGTGTAGGGCGTCTCCCCCGGCGCCCGCCCATCGAGGTGGCGGCTGTAGTTCTCGACGCCCGAACACACACCGGTCTCGGCCAACATCTCGAGGTCGTGCTCGGTGCGCACCCGCAACCGCTGTGCCTCGAGCAGCTTGCCCTCCCCTTCGAGCTCACCCAGGCGCTCGCGCAGCTCGACCTCGATGGAGGCCAAGGCCCGCTGCACGATGTCGTCGCCGGTGACGTAGTGGGTGGCGGCGTAGACGGCGATGTCCTCGAGCTCTTGGCCCATTTCCCCGGTCAGCACGTCGAAGGGCACAATCCGCTCGACGGTGTCGCCGAACAGTTCCACCCGTAGCGCGGCCTCCTCGTAGGCAGGATGGATCTCGACGGTGTCGCCCCGGGCCCGGAAGGTGCCGCGCACAAGGTTCACGTCGTTGCGGGCGTACTGAAGGTCGACCAGACGACGCAACATCTCTCGCTGGTCGACCGGTTCCCCCACGGCAAGACCCAGGATCCGGTCTCGGTACTCCTCGGGCGAACCCAGGCCGTAGATACAGGACACCGAGGCCACCACCACGACGTCGCGTCGCATGAGCAGTGACGAGGTCGTGGCGTGACGCAGCCGATCGATCTCGTCGTTGATGGACGAGTCCTTCTCGATGTAGGTGTCCGTCGTCGGCAGGTACGCCTCGGGCTGGTAATAGTCGTAGTACGAGACGAAGAACTCGACCCGGTTCTTCGGGAACAGGTCACGCAGCTCCGAGGAGAGCTGAGCCGCCAATGACTTGTTGGGCTCGATGATGAGGGTCGGCCGCTGGGCCTGCTCGATCATCCACGCGATGGTGGCCGTCTTGCCCGACCCCGTGATGCCCTGAAGCGTCTGGTAGCGGTCACCCCTCCCGACGCCTTCGACCAGCGCGGCGATCGCCTGGGGCTGGTCGCCCGACGGCTTGAACGGGGAGACGACCTCGAACGCGGGCATGACGTCTTGAGGCTACCCGGGGGGTGTTCGCGCTCAGGGCGGACGGGCCGGGGCGTTCAGTCGGGCCCGTCCCGTCCTGCTCGCCGTGCGGCAAGCCACCCCCACAAGCCGTCGACGGCGTTCTCGAGGGCGGCCCGATCACCCGAATTGTCCACCACGTAGTCGGCGTGCTCCAGCCGCTGTTCGCGGGTGATCTGCGAGCGGATCCTGGCCTCTGCGTCGGACCGGGAGAACCCGCGCTGTGACACCAGGCGCTCGAGAGCCACGTCCGTCGGGCAGTCCACCACCACGACCTCGTCGAGCCCGAGGGTGGCTCGGTGTAAATCGGTGAGGAGCGGGATGGCCATGACCACGATGGCGTCGGTGCCGGCCTGGGCGTCACGTGCCTCGAGCATGGCGGCACCGATTGCGGGGTGCGTGATGGCATTGAGCTGTTGGCGCGACCCCTCGTCCGCGAAGGCGACGCGGGCCAGCGCCGGCCGGTCGATCGTTCCGTCGGGTGCGAGGATCCGGGTACCGAAGTGCTCGACCAGCGGGCCGTACGCCTGGGCCCCCGGGGCGACCACATCCCGGGCGATCTGGTCGGCGTCGACCAGGACCGCACCCCGCTCCACGAGAAGCTCGGCAACGGCCGATTTCCCGGCCCCCATCCCTCCGGTCAACCCCACCACCAGCATCGAGGCGAGAGCGTACTGCCGCGAATCACCAGCTCGGCCCAGGTAACCTTTCGCCGGCCTCAGGCCGGCCATGCCAAGGTCGGCCGGCCGTCGCCTGCCGTCCCATGACCGTCACCGCCGCCGCCATGTCCCGACCCACCGTCGGGCGCCCCGCCGAACGGCGGTTCCAGCGGCTGGACACTGCCGTCGTCGGCGTGATCGCCGCCATCAGCTACGTGCCCCTGCTCTTCACCCAGCGCGGCATGGTGTCGGCGGACACCAAGGAGTACCTCACCCTCGACCCGGGCCGGCTGATCCAGAGCGCGATCTCCATGTGGGATCCCGACGTCGGGGCCGGCACCGTCACCCATCAGAACATCGGCTTCCTCTTCCCGATGGGCCCCTACTACTGGGTCATGGCGCAGCTCGGCGTCCCGGTCTGGGTGAGCCAGCGCCTGTGGATGGGGACACTGTTCTTCGCGGCCGGAACGGGCGTGTGGGCCCTGGGCCGGCTGCTCGGACTGTCCCGTTCGGGTCAATGCGTTGCCGCGTTGGCCTACATGCTCTCGCCGTACGTTCTCAGCTACATCGACCGGATTTCCGCGATCCTGATGCCCTGGGCCGGTGCCGGATGGATGCTGGTGTGCACCGTGCTGGCGGCCCGCCGGGGTGGCTGGCGCTACCCCGCCCTCTTCGCCCTCATCGTGGCCCTCGTGGGCGGCGTCAACGCCACGTCCATCCTCCTGATCGGCTTGGGCCCCGCCCTGTGGCTCGTCTACGCCGTCTGGGGCTCACGTGAGGTCACCTGGAACGCCGCGTGGACCACCGCCTTGAAGGTCGGCGTCCTGAGCCTCGGCGTCTCGCTGTGGTGGATGGCCGGACTCTGGGCCGAGGGAGCGTACGGGATCAACGTCCTCATCTACACCGAGACCGTCCCGACGGTGGCCCTGACGTCCCTCTCCTCGGAGATCCTGCGCGGGCTGGGCTACTGGTCGTTCTACGGCCAGGACAAGCTCGAGCCCTGGATCACCGCTTCGCTCGACTACACCCAGCGCGTCTGGCTCATCGGCGTCAGCTTCCTCGTGCCGACGATCTGTGTGATCGGGGCGCTCCTGTCGCGCTGGCGCTACCGGGTCTTCGCCATCACCGTGGTCCTGCTGAGCATCGTGCTCGCCGTGGGCACCTACCCCTTCAGCGAGTCGACGCCCTTCGGCGCCCTCGTCAAGCTGGCCAGCTCGGGTTCGACCGTCGCCCTGGCCCTGCGCTCGACCAACCGGATCGTCCCGCTCCTGGTCCTCGGCCTCGCCTTGCTCCTCGGCGCCGCGGTGAGCGCCATCACCGCTTGGCACCGGCGGGTGGGACTGGTCGTCTTGGTGGCGAGTGCGGTACTGATCGGCGTCAATCTCGAACCTCTGTGGACAGGGAACCTGATCGCCCTGAACCTGGCGCGGCCGGCAGCGCTCCCCTCCTACATCACCCAGGCGGCGTCGTACATGGACGCCAATGCGGACGACACCCGGGTGCTCCAGCTGCCGGGCCTCGACTTCGCCTACTACCGATGGGGAGTCACGACCGACCCGGTGTGGCCCGGGATCATGACACGGCCCTATCTGATCCGCACCGGAGTGCCGGCCGGCGAACCGGCCACCGTCAACCTGCTCCAGGCGATCGACGAGTCGCTACAGGACGGCGTCTTCGTACCCAACACGCTCGCTCCCGTCGCAAGCATGTTGAGCGTCGGCGACATCCTCTACGAGTCCGATGTGCAGTTCGAGCGATTCAGCGCGGCCCGGCCCCAGGCCGTCTGGCTGGCCCTCAACGATCCACAGACGGGTTTGGACAAGCCCGTCACGTTCGGAACGCCGACCACCTACGAACCCATCCGTTTTCCCCTGACCGACGAGACCCAGCTGGCCATCCCGACCGGAGCCTCGAAACCTCCACCGGTGGCGGTGTTCGGAGTGCCCGGAGCCCGGTCGATCTCGCGCACCGAGAGCCCGAGTGAACCCCTGCTGGTGGCCGGAGACGGGCAGGGACTCGTGGAGGCGGCCGGAGCTGGGCTGCTCGCCGGCAACCCCACGGTGCTGTACTCGGGCACCTACGCCAACGATCGGTCTGGACTCGACGCGCAAATGAAGAAGGGCGCCGTGCTGGTCCTCACCGACACCAATCAGAAGAAGGATCTGACCTGGGGCTCCGTTCTCGACGACTACGGCTACGTCCAGCAGGCCAACCAGACGCCATTGGTTGCCGACCCCTCGCAGGTCTCGGTGCCCATCTTCCCCGGCGCGGGGAGCGACACCCAGACCGTGGCCGAGATCAGCGGCGTGGCCTCGGTGCGGGCCACGGCCTACGGCAACCCGATCACCGACATCCCCGAGGAGCAGCCCCTGGCCGCCGTCGATGGCAACCCCGAGACCTCCTGGACCGAAGGTGTCTTCGGTCCAGGGACCAACCAGTCGATCGAGGTCAAGCTCACCCACCCGGTGACGACCGACCATCTGACGCTGCTCCAGCCCCAGGGGACGCGCTCCATCACCGACGTCAACCTCACCTTCGACGGCGGCACCCCGGTCCACGCGACGCTGGGTCCATCGTCGCTGACCCAGCCGGGCCAGGTCGTGACATTCCCCACACGGAGGTTCTCGACCGTCGAGATCACGGTGGACGCCACCAACGTCGGCGTGTTGAAGAACTACTTCGGGCAGAGCGGCGTCGGGTTCTCCGAGATCACCATCCCCGGGGTGGCCCCGGCCACCGAGGCCTTGCGGCTCCCCACCGATCTGCTCGGTGCCGCCGGGCCGTCGTCGCTCTCCCACCAGCTCGACATCCTGCTCAGCCGCATCCGCGCCCAGGTCACCCCGCCCCGCAGCGACCCTGAGCCCTCCATGGCACGAGTGTTCACGCTTCCCACGGCCCGCTCCTTCTCCATCAGCGGCGACGCCCGCATCTCCACGCTCGACGGTGACCCGCAGGTCGACCAGCTGCTGGGCGTCACCCCGTCGGCGCACACGCAAACCGGCACTGCCACCATCACCGACGCCAGCTCGTCGAGTCGGTTGCCCGGGGACCTGGCCGCGGGCGCCGAGGCCGCGGTGGACGGCAGCACCGCCACGGCATGGATGCCCGCGCTGGGCAACCAGGTGGGCGCCTCGGTCAGCTACCAGCTGAGTGGACCCGTCACCTTCGACCACCTGACCCTCGACGTGGTCGCCGACGGCGTGCACTCCATCCCCACCCAGATCACGCTCGCCACCCCCGGAGGGACCCGCACCGTGTCCCTCCCATCCATCGACCCCGGTACCGGGCGGCCCCAGGGTTCGGTCACCCCGGTCACCGTGAGCTTCCCCCCCTCAGCGGCGACAACGTCAGGCTGACCGTCGACGCCGTGGCCCCACACAATTTCCTCGACTACGAGTCCGAGAACACCAACACGGACCCGGTCGGACTGGCCGAGATCGCCATCCCCGGTGTGGCCGACTTGGCGACACCGTCCCGGGTCCCGACACACTGCTACGGCAACCTCCTGGCGATCGACGGGCGGCCCGTCGACATCTCCTTCACCGGGGCTACCGCGGCGGCCTCGACCAACCAGCCACTCAGCATCGAAGGCTGCGGAAACTCCGCGAACGGCATCACACTCGGCGCCGGGCGCCACGTGCTGACCACCGCGACCTGGGCTGCCGCGGGCCTCAACGTCGACACCCTGGCCCTCGCCTCGGCAGCCGGGGGGGCGCCCCTGACGCCGCTGGCCGACGGCGAACTCCCCGCCCCGCCCCACCACCCCTCGCCGCCCGCGAAGGTGCAGTCCCAGAACCGCGATCAGGTGACCGTGAAGGTGCAGGGTAACGGCAAGGGGTTCTGGCTGGTCCTCGGTCAGAGCCAGAGCCGGGGGTGGCAGGCCACCGTGACCGGCGGCCACTCTCTGGGCACATCGACCCTGATCGACGGCTACGCCAACGGGTGGTACGTCCCGGGGGCCGACGCCAAGGGCCCCGTGACGATCACCATGACCTGGACACCACAGCGGGTGGTCGACGCCGCCCTCATCCTCTCGGGCCTGACGCTGGTGATCAGCCTCGCCCTCATCGCGGCGCCCCGCGGACTCTTCGCACGGCGGCGGCGGCGCTCAGTGGCTGGCGACACTGACGCGCTGGTCGGCCCCGTCATCTCGACGGGACACGCACCCGACGTCGAACACGACGAAGCCATGCGTGCCGGCGCCACGGAGCCGTTCCATCCCCACCTCACATCCCTCCTCCGGAGCGATGGCGCCACGCCGTCGTGGAGGCTCACCGCTCTGCTTGCGGTGGCGGGTGGTCTGGCCGCAGGGTTCTTCGTCATGCCCCTGGCCGGCTTCGTCATCGCCGCCGCGCTGGTGGCCGAGCTCCGGGTGCCCCGGGCGCGCGCCGTTGTGGTGGCGGCCGTCGTCGCCCTCCTGCTCGCCCTCACCGCCTACATGACCTGGACCCAGTGGCACAACCGCTATCTGGCGGACATCATCTGGCCCGTCCGCTTCAGCCCGGCCAACTCCCTGGCCTGGGTGGCACTGTGCCTGCTCGGCGTGGACGGCCTGGTCCAGTTCGTGCGTCACCGCGTGCGCCCGTCGGGCGGCGGCGGATCCGGGCCCGACGTCCCGCCGCCCGACCATCCGGCGGAGACCGGAGCGGCCGTGCTACATACTCCGGAATGACAGACCAGCTCGCCACTCCCGCCGCCACGACGGCCCGTTCGTCCTCACGCGTGCCGTGGCGCTACAGCAACCACGTCGAGATCCTCCTCATCAGCTTCGCGGCGCTGCTCATCGAGATCGCTTACACCCGGCTCATCTCGTACAAGCTCTTCTACTACTACGTGTACCTCGTCATCGGGCTGGCCCTGCTCGGCGTCGGCGCCGGTGGCGTGGCCGTCGCCGTCTCGAAGCGGCTCCGAGCGGCAGAGACCGATGCCGTGCTGTTCTGGAGCTTCCTCCTCGGCGCTCTGGCCACCTTGGGCGCCTACGTCGTCGTGGCCTTCATCCGCATCGACACCCTGGCCGTGTGGCTCTACGGAACCGTTGGTTCCTGGAAGAGCCTGCTCATGCTTCTCGTGCTGTGCCTGTGCCTCTTCGTGTCGTTCGTCCCGGCCGGCGTCATCGCGGCCACCCTGTTCGGTCGCCGACCATCGGCCATCGGCGGGCTGTACTTCTGCGATCTCCTCGGTGCCGGCCTCGCCTGCGCGGTCGTGATCTACGTGATCAGCTCGCTGGGAGCGGCGGCCACCGTGATGTTGGCCGTCGTGGTGATGGCCTGCGGTGCACTCGTGACGGGGGCACGGCGGGCCCGGCGTCCCCTGACGGCGGTGGCGGCGCTTCTCGCGGTTGTGGCCGTCGTGCTGACGGTTGCGCCGGGCCTGCTCCCCGACCAGCGCCTCGACACGAGCAAGACGCCGATTCCGCCCGGGACCCTGATCGCCTCGGACTGGGGATCGGTCCTACGCGTGGACCTCGCCCGGGCTCCGGGCCATCCCAACATCGACAACCTCTACCACGACGGGATCCTCGGAGCGTCGATCGATCGGTGGGACGGCACCCGGGCCTTCCTGGCGCGGTACGACTACCCCCACGACTCGCGCTCCCTGCCGTTCCGGGTCCTCGGGAAGCCGCCGCGACAAGAGGCCGTCATCGGGGCGGCCGGTGGACACGAGGTCCTGGCCTCGCTCTACTACAACGCCCAGCACGTCGACGCCGTCGAACTCAACCCGGTGACGGTTCGCTACGTCACGACGACCTTCGCCGACTTCGACGGTCATCTTGCGCAGAACCCGCACGTCTCGTACATCAACGCAGACGGTCGGTCCTACATGGCCCGCACCAACAAGCACTACGACCTCGTTTACTACCCCGCTCCCGACAGCTACGCCGCCACCAACGGGGCTCTCTCGAGCGCCTACGTCCTCTCGGAGAGCTACCTTTACACGGTCAACGGCATCCAGTCGATGCTCCAGCACCTCACGCCGCACGGGCTCTTCGTGGCCCAGTTCGGCGAGGTGGACGACGTCTACGACCTTCGCACGTCACGCTTCGTGGCCACGGCCCGCCAGGCGCTGGCCAACCTGGGGATCGATGACCCCAAACCCCACATCCTGGTGGCGACCACCACCCAGACCACCTTCCTGGGCATCCCCTTGTCGACCATCCTCGTGCAGAAGAGCGCCTTCACCCCGGCAGAGGTCGACCGATTCGTCGGCGGAGTCTCGGCCATCGGTGACACCCAGGTGCTCAGCGTGGACGGGCGGGCGCCCAAAGCCAACCCAGTGAACGACGTGGTGGCGACGTCGAACGCCAAGCTCGGCTCGTTCTACGCCTCGTACCCCTACAACATCACGCCGACGACCGACAACGACCCGTTCTTCTACCATTTCGCCCGCTTCGGCACGGTGATCAACAACTTCTTCCATTCGCTGACGAGCGTCGACCGAGAGAACTCCGTGGGAGAGCGGGTCCTGCTGCTGCTACTCGTGGTGTCGGTGATCGCCGCGACCGCTTTCCTCCTGTTGCCCTTCCTGGCGATCCGCGAGCAGTGGCGCAAGCTGCCGCGGCAAAGGGCTCTCGGGCGTCTTCTTCGCCGGGGTGGGCTTCGGGTTCATCTTCTTCGAGATCACCCTCATACAGCTGCTCAACCTCTTCCTCGGCTTCCCCACCTACTCGCTCACCATCACGCTGATGGCCCTGCTCGTCTTCACCGGCATCGGCGCTCTCGCCAGTCAACGGGTGAAGCAGCGCCGGCGCGCCATCCCCATCCTCCTGCTGGTGCTCGCGGGACTCTGCCTCTTCTACCTCCTCGGACTCACGACGATGACCAACGCGCTCCTCGGCCTCCCGCTGGCCGCCCGCATCGTGATCACGTTCGTCGTCCTGGCGCCCCTGGGCATCTGCTTCGGCATGTTCATGCCCATCGGGCTGGGAGAGATCGCCAGTCTCGGCGAGTACCCCCAGCAGTACGTCGCCTGGGGGTGGGCCGTGAACGGCTTCGCCTCGGTCGTCGGATCCGCCCTGGCCATCATCTTGGCCATGTCGTTCGGCTTCGACTTCGTCCTGGGCCTCGGGCTGGTCTGCTACCTCATTGCCACCCTGGCCTGGTTCCGCCTGGGCGCGGGGAGCAGATCGCTCACGTAGAGACGGCACTCCGGCCGGCTTCCGCCACCACGACAGCGTGTTCTTGTACCGCAGGATGGGCTTCTCCACGATGAAGTAGCTCAGCGAGGCCGAGACGATGGACAGTCCCAGGACGCAGGCGAAGAAGGCGCCGAAGTTCAATGAGAAGTCGACGTAGGGCCCCGAGTGGAGGATGCGGTAGATCCACGGCTCGTGCCACAGGTAGATGCCGTAGGAGATCACGCCCAACGACGCCATGGGCCAGGTCCCGAGAAACCACCGAACGGGACCCTTGCCTCGACCCTGGGGGCCGTAGACGGCGGGCAGAAGAAGGAAGAAGGCGAAGCCTCCGTAGAGCAACTGGCGGGTCAGGTCGCGGTAGGTCTCCTCGTAGAGCGGAACCGTGGGGATGCCGAGGTGAGAGACGCCCCAGAAGCACGCCCCGGCGCAAATCCACGAGGCCAACGGGAAGAGGGGGTTCGAGAAGATCCGCCACTCGTTGTCGTGCTGGTGGAACCAGGCGCTGGTGGCAGCCAGGAACATGCCCAGGGCGAACAGGTCGAGATACGCCGGCAGCCACACGGTCGCCAGGGCCCACCACCCGCCCTTGGGCGTCTGGTGGGCGATCACGATGCTGCGCCACGTGTAACTGGCCGCGATCATGCAGACCAGGCCGACGAACTCGCGACGCATGGCCTGGCCGGCCGTGCGTCGGGCCCGCCCGCGCCTGATCACCATGGCGTAGAACGGGACGAAGAGGTAGAAGGTCATCTCGACGCAGAGCGACCACGCCGCCGAGAGTCCCTTGACCACCTGGTCGGGGAAGTAGATCTGCAAGAACATGTAGTGCACCGTCTGCGACCACCACCCGCTGGGCCCGATCCCGGGGGGGTTGTGCCACAGGGTCGTCATCACGAAGAGGACCAGCCAGTAGGCGGGCACGATCCGCAGAAGGCGCCGAGCCCAGAAGGCCCCCACCCGCGGCATGATCGTCCCGGCCAGATGGGCGACCACGAAGGGACGGTAGAGCAGGAATCCCGAGATCAGGAAGAAGACCGAGACGCCGATCTCGAGCCGGGCGGCGTAGATCCCGAATCCCGGCTGTCGCCCGTCGAAGCCTGAGACAAACGCGGTGTGCACGCCGACCACCGTCACGGCGGCGATGGCCCGCAAGCCGTCGAATGCGGGAAAGCGAGGCGGGCGACGGGGCGTCGGTGCCTCGGGTCCCGGTTCGATGTCGGGAGGCCGTGGCAGCGGCTCCTCAATCACGTCGAGCAGGGTGGTGCTCATGATCCATCACCCGCGTCCGGCGCGCCGGCCACGCCGGGCGCCGCGTGAGCGCCCGCCCGGTGGGCACCCGCCGGCGGCGCCATGAGGCGTCCCAGCTGGCGGGCACCCGCATCGAGGGCCACACCACTCAGGGCGACGAATCCCACGTCGGCCGGGAGCATGGCACGGGGGTCGCCATAGCCGAGCACGCTGGCGAGCAACGAGAGGGCGACGAGCGCGACGAAAGGAAACAGGAGGATCCGGCGACGCCGCGCCACGATCGCACCGACCACCGCTAGCGGCACGGCCAACCAGGTCGCCACGACCCCCAGTCGCCCGGTCCATAGCGGACGACCCGTCGCGGTGGCCAGACGAGCCGTCTGGGAGGGGCGGAACACGTCGAGGGCCCGCCCCAGCCGGGCCGCGCCGGCCACCACCGCGGAGCCGGCATGGCCCGAGGCGTAGGCGAGTCCGGCGTGGCGGTTGCCCGCGATGGCGGCACGCTCGCTCGCCAGGGTGGTGCCCGGTCTCTCCACGCACGACTCGCTCCACCACCCGAGCAACGGGCCGCCATAGGTCTCCGGGCAGTTCGCTCCGGCGACCACCGGAGCAAGCGGAGCGTCCAGAGCCCCCTGAGCCGAGAACAGCGCCGCACCGCGCGCCGCCCACGGGGCGAGGCACAGGACGAAGACGGCGAGGACGGCGCCCAGACAACGCACCCGGCCGGCCAGGACCACCCCTCGGACGAGGAGAACCGCGGGGATCCCGATCAGCAGAACCAATGCCATGAGGTCGATCCGAGCCATCGCGGCCAGCGCCAGGGCAAAACCGAGGAGGGCACCGCGTGGAGTCCCCGGGTCATGCCAGAAGCGAGTGGTGGCAAACAGGACCAGCGCCACCGTGGCGACGACGAGGGTGTCTGCGCCCAGAGTGGCGGGACAGACGACGAGGGGCGGGAAGACGGCGGCGAGAAGCGCCGCCAGCACCCCGGGCCGAGGACCGGCCACGTCGCGTACCGCCAATCCGATCAAGACGACGGCGACCACGAAGATGCCTGCGAACACGAGACGGTGCCACGTCGACGTGGTCATTCCGGCCACGTCGACGCCGGCGATCACCAGGGGGGTGAGGGGCGAGTTGGCCACCGTGGGGACGAGGTGGTGCGATCCGAGGGGAGCGATGGTCGGATCGGTGAACCAGGCGCCCGATTCGAGCATTCGGGCCTGCGCGGCGTCGAAGCGGGCCCAGGCCGACAGGTTCGACGAACCGACCACGGCCAGGACTGCCGCTTGGACTGCTGCGGCCAGCACCACGACTCCCGCCATGGCCACTCGGAACCGGTGTGTCGACCCCGCGTGGACCCGAGCATCGACCGGGGGGACCGCCCGGGAATGCTCGCCTTCGGCCGCGACGACCGGCCGCTCCGGGTGAGCGAGCGGCTGGTTCGGCGCCAGAGTCATGTGCGACGCCGCACCTCGGCGCAGAGCGCTCGGAGCGTCGCCTCCGCTGTCCGTTCCCACGTCATCGCGCCGGCATGGCGCAGGGCGCCTTGGCTCAACCGGCGCCTGACGAGGGGGTTCGCGAGGATCGAGTCAACCGCCTGGGTCAGCTCCTCGGAGGAGTCCACCAAGTACCCCGACTCCCCCTCGGCGACTGCGTCGAGGTGGCCGGCGATCCGCGTCGCCACCACCGGCGTCCCGCAGGCCGCCGCCTCCGTGAGCGTCATGCCCCATCCCTCGCGCACCGACGTCGAGGCCACCACCCAGGCCCGTCGATACAGGTCGACCAGCTCGGCGTCCGACAGCCGCCCCGGCAAGGTGAGCCAGTCCTGCGCCCCGGCGAGGTCCCGCTGGGCCTCCAAAGCCGGTCGCTCGTATCCCTCGCCCACGATGACGGCGCGCAGACCGGGCCGGTGCGCCTTGAGCGCCACCATGGCCTCCACGAAACGGTCGAAGCGCTTCACCGGGACGAGACGACCCACCGCGACCACCAACGGCTCGGGGTCGGGTGGGCCGGCCGGTGCGAACCGTGGATCGACCCCCGGGGGGACCACGGTGACGTGGTCCTGTGGTAGATGGAGCTTCTCGACCAGATCGTCGCGGGCCGAGCTCGAGAGGGTCACGATCCGGGTGCCCCGGTAGAGCGGTGGCGCCAACCTGTGTTCAATAGCGTACCCGAGGCGGGCCCGGCCCGGTGAGAGGACCATCTGCCACATCTCCGCGTGAACGTGGTGCAAGAAGACGACGCGGGGTCGGCGACTCCACAGGGGAGAGAAGAACGGCATCCCGTTCCAGATCTCGACCAGGGCATCGCCCCGCATCCGACGGAACCCGTCGAGGGCCGTGCGGGGGAACACGGCATAGCGCCCCGCCCTCCGGTGGATTCGGTATCCGTCGCGCCTGATGGTTGCCGCAGCCCCGTCCACCCGCGACGTCCAGGCTGTCACGTCGAGCCCGGCCTTGGCCCACCGCCGCATCACCTCATGGGCGTGGAGCTCGGACCCCCCGGCTTCGGGATCGTCGAGGTCCCGCCAGGCAACCACATCGACGCTGCGCAGGCCGGCCTCAGCTGCCACCCCACGGAGCCGCTCCTCCGACGCGACGAGTTCAGCCGCCTCTGCGGAGGCCCGCGCCGAGTCCTCGGCACCCGGCTCCGTGGCAAACGAGAAAGTGTGCACGCCCCTCCAACGATGTGGCCCGTCGCTTCAGTGTGGGCTCACACTATCGACGCCCGCCAGCCGTGGCACGGACCGCCTTCCGGGGTGAAAGCGCAGGTGGGTGGCGGCGAAGGCCAGCGTGACCACCAGGGCCAGGCCGCCTTGGACCTCGAGCTCGGCGCGCGCCGTGGCCGCAATAGCCCCGCCGGCCATGTGGATGAGGACCACGAGCACGACGACGCCCAGCGCCAAGAGCGCCACGATCCAGCGGCGGGCCGCCCCGAAGAGGTAATTGGTGAGCACGACGGTCACGCCCAGGCACGCCATGGCACCCACGAGCGTGGCGAACGAGGGCGCAGCCGAACTGAGCCGGGCGCCGAAGAAGATCGTCAGGAGCTGCTTGGGCGCGACCAGCGCGGCGCTCAGGAGGATGAGCGTCGGCACGCCCAGGAAGAGCAGAGTCACCGCCAGCTGTCGAAGGGCGTGCTCACCTCGGTGCCAGCGGATCGCCGTCTCGGGCAGCATGTAGCTGCCCAGCAGGATGGCTCCGAACACGAGGGCCTTGGAAGCCACCGAGATGGCGGCGTAGGGGCCCGAGCTCGAGGGCTCCAGGCGTCCGATCAATATGATGTCGGCGTTCTGGAGCACCCCGATCAAGGCGAACCCGGCCAGCGCGGTGATCAGGTCGTAGGAGAGAGCCCGAGCGCTCGACTTGGTCTGTCGCTCGAAATCCGTGTCCGCCGGGGAACCCCACGCCCTCTCCGAGAGGAAGTGGGCGTGAAGCGCGGCGACGATCTCACCGAGCAGGAGCCCGACGGCGTAGCCGGGCACGCCGAAGCCGGCGACGGCGAAGGACAGCACGAGGACGGTGCGCACACCGATCTCGACCATGAGGTTCTCCCCCAGGCCTCGATAACGCCGGTGGACCTGGAGGACGGCCCGGTCGATGCAGAGCAACAGCCACACCCCTCCGGCCATGAGGGTGAGTGCGGCTGCGCCGTTGGCCGGGATCCGCAGCGCCCGCGAGAGCGGCTCGTCGAGGGCAACGGCGGCGACCCACCACAGCGCCACGAAGAGGACGCAGCGGCGGTACAGGCGGCGGCACCAGCGGCGCGCCGACGCCTCCTCGTGGTCGGCGGCGCGTTGGGCGATCCGGCGCACCACGCCGACCAGGAGTGCCGATCCGATCATGGAGAGCACGAAGAAGAGGCCGAGCAGCTGGGCCACCGAGCCGTACTGGCGAGTGGTCAGCAGCCGGGCGATGAGCACCGTGGCGATGATGTTGAGCACGTTGGCCACCACGCCACCGATGGCCAGGGGACCTGCCGCCACGATCCCGCGAGCCACCGAGGCGTCCTCGTAGGGATCCGACACCAGCCCGACCGTCGGGGTGAGGGCCACGGTGTCGATGAGTGCCTCCTCGGCCACCTCGAGCCCTTCAGCCCTTTCGGGTCCCTCGGATTCCTTCCCCGAGCCTGTCGGCGGCGTCACTGCGATCCGGCCGGCATGAGCGATCCGGCCATGCGCTCGACGCTCGAGCCCTTTCCGGCCAGCTGCCCCCACGCACTGCCCAGCAGCTCGCGACGGCGGGCCCACGCGACGCCAGCGACCCGGCCGAAGGGTAGTTGCCGGAGCGGCAGGTAGCCGAGCTCCCACACCGTCAGGACGCCCCAGAACAGGAAGTCGGTATGGGCGCCACCGTCGTTGAGCTCCACGGCGATGCGCATGGAGATGTGCACGAAGTTGACGATCTTCTTGTCCATGGCGTCCGCCAGCACTCCCGGCGGAACCGTCACGACGCTGGCCCAGTCGCCCGGAGGCGCATCCGCCTGGCGCACCTGGCGCCGACGCAGGTCCACCACCCAATAGGGCGCCTCGCTCCCCGGGGGAGCCGCGAAGACCACCGAACCCTTGAACAGTCGGGTGGTCCCCGGGGGCAGAGCCCGGACAAAACCCCCGAAGTACTGCCCGAAGCGATCGAAGGTGAGGGGGTGGGACGCCTCCTCGGCGCGCTGCGCCTCAATGCGTGGCCGAACCTCCTCCTGGAGCTGGGCCACCTTCTCGGTGAACCCTTCGTATGGGTCCGTTTTCGAAAGGGTGAACCCTTCGGCCTCGTCCCACGAGTCGCCTGGCGCCATCACCTGAACCACCGCACCCCCCGTGGGCTGGTCGGCAGCCGCAGCCACCAGCTCGCCGGGCAGGACGACCTCGGCATTGCGGACCGCCGTCTCGGGGTGCAAGAAGCAGGTCATGCTGGCGAAGGGCACGGCATAGCGGGGGCGGACCCGGGCTGCCGTCTGGACGAAGTCCATCGCGTAGCTCTCACGCGAGATCAAGGTGAGATCTTTCGGGTTCACCGCGGTGTAACAACCCGGATAGGCCTGGGCCGCCGAGTAGTTCTTGAGCATGAAGGTCGGACGGCCCACGTCGCGCAGGATCTGCCCCAGCGCGGGACCCCGCACCTTGCAGTCGTTGAGGTCGGCCAGCACCGTCGTGCCGTGCTCGACGATCAGCGCGTCGTCGTCCGCGCCGTACTGGTAGCTCCGCACGGTCACGCCGTCACCGAGAACCATGGGTTGGCCATGGGGAAGCTCGGTCACCCGGTGGAAGCCCAGACCAGAGAGCTCACTGCGCATCACGTCGACTCCGAAACGGGGCACGAGCACGTGGGCCTCACGGTGGATCTTGCGCAGCGAGGGGTAGTGGAAATGATCGAAGTGGTGGTGACTCAGGTAAACGAAGCGCGGGGTCAACCACCGGTCGTCGATCTCGGCGACGGGTGGGAAGTGCCACCACGAGCGCCAATAACACGAGCCGAGCAGCCATGGATCCACCAGCAGGTCCGTGTCACCCGATTCCACGTACAGTCCGGCGTGGCCCACCAGGGTGAACCTCACCGCGCCGGCCTCCTGGCTGCCGGGAGGTCCACCTGCTTCGTCGCGGACGAGCCCTGGGGGTCTCGAAGGGGAGCGGGTTGGTGCCCTCGCGCCGCCGACTGGTGGGACGCGCGCTCGGCAGCATGGACCCGGCCCAGAGCGACCAGCTTCGGCAGGATCATGGGGCGCAACATCATACCGCCGGCCGGCGAGATGTGCTCGTTGTCGACGTCACGCACGCGGACTCCGTCGAGATACGAGACGTAGGTCCCATGCGGGTCGAGCATCTTGTTGAGGTCGAGGAGCGTGGCCGTACGCGGGAACCGGGCCACCACGCGGCGGACCAGCCTGTTGTAGGCATTGGTGCGTGACGGCTGGTTGATGTCCCAGGGCTGACCGTCCGGCGCGTCGGTCGTCTGTGTGATGTAGGGCAGCGTGAAGACCACCACCTTCGCCCCGCGCGAGGACAGGATCCGGATGGCCCGTGACAGTTCGCTCGAGTACCTCGCGTCCCACGCGGCCTGCCCGATGGTCGACCAGTGCCCGTCGATAAGACGGCTCGAGACCTCCCAGCGACCGAGCTCAATGGCCACGACGTCAGGGTCGATGCTGTCCACCATGGCCCGGTAGACGCTGGGCCAGTCCTTGCACCCCTGTGCCGCCCTGGTGATCTGGCCCTGGAATTCGACGACGCTGGTGGGATCGAGGTCACACCCCACCGAGGCCCGCTTGTAGAACTCAACCCCCCAGTGGGCCGTATCGACGCCGAGCCCCCAACCCAAGGTGAAGGCCAGCGAATCGCCCTCGAGGACGACGCGGACCCGCCGCACCCCAGTCAAGCCGGCCGGTGGGCGCGCCGGCACGGCAAAGAGGGCAGAGCGCGTCTCCACAGCAGCCGCCGACGACTCCCCGGCCAGGCCGGTCGCCCCCACTGTCGTGGTCACCAGGGTCAGCGCCAAGACCACGACGAGCGCCGTCGGGAGGACCCAGGCCACCCGGGACGCGCTGAACAGGCGGCGGTCGCGCACCGGCAGCTCGACGAGGTGGAAGGACAGCGCGGCCAGGGCCACGGTGGCCGCCAGGCGCGCCGCCAAGAGGGCCGTGCCGTGAAGTCCGGTCCGCGGTGCGGTGATCATCAGGAACAAGGGGAAGTGGTACAGGTACACCCCGTAGGAGATGCGACCCAGGTAGCGGAGGGGGGACAGCGAAAGCAGGCGGGGCACGGCCGCGCCGGGCTGATGCACCACCAGGGCCACCAGCGCAGCCGTCGCGATCGCCACCACCAAGAAACCCCCGTGGTAGAGGAAGTCCCCGGTCCCCGAGACGCCGTGGAACATGACCACGATGCCGACCAGGCCGAACGTGCCCATGATGGCAAGACCCGCCTGGCGGACCCGGGCCGACGCCACCTGGTGCTCGGGACGGCGCACGCTGCCCAGGCGCCACCGGCTCAGGCGCGGGCCGAGGACGGCGAGCAGTGCGCCCACCATGACCTCCTGAGCCCGGACGTCGGTGCCGTAGTAGAGCCGGTCCGTGCCCGCTCCCGTGCCGGCCAGGACCAGGGTGGCAGCGACCGAGAGTGCGACTCCCGCGAGGGCGGCCGCGGCGAGCCCCCGCCTTCCCCAGCGCCGCAACACGACCCAGCAGACCGCCGGCCACACCAGGTAGAACTGCTCCTCGACGGCCAACGACCACGTGTGGAGGAGCGGCGACGGCGGGCCGGTCTGGTGGAAATAGCCCTGGTCGGAGAGTACGAAGTGCCAGTTGGCCACGTACCCGAGGGTGGAGAGGGCATCCGCACGCAGGCTGACCAGGGTGTCCGGTTCGGCGAACCAGGCCGCATAGGCGGCCACGACCACAAGAAGGAGGAGGAGCCCGGGCAGCAGTCGCCGGGCCCGACGCGCGTAGAAGGCACCGAACCGCAGTGTCCCCGTGGCCGACCACTCCTGGACCAGGAGCGAGGTGATCAGAAACCCCGAGAGGACGAAGAACACGTCCACTCCCAGCAGTCCTCCGCTGGTGCCCGACACCCCGAAGTGGAAGAGCAGGACTCCGGTCACGGCCAGCGCCCGGATTCCGTCGAGGCCCGCGACGTAACGGCGCTCGCCCACGGTGTCCTCGCTCACCGCGGACGGTCCGGCCTCCGCGGGCCGCTCAATGGTCGATGTGCCCCCCATCAGCCCGAACATGCTTGCACAGCGGTCCGCGCAGACGAGCGACCGGCCGACGTAATCTTGCCGCCCATGCACATTCGGCGGCATTTCTGGCCGTGGCTCACGGTGTGGACGGTCGTCGGATTAGGCATCCGGATAGGCAGCGTGATCGGGCGCCCCCACACTCGAGCGGGCGGCGACCCGTTCTTCTACTATCACGGAGCCGTCCTCCTCCTGGAGGGCAAAGGATTCATCGACCCGTTCAATTACATCTGGTTTCATCACCAGATCGTCCAGTCGGCCGCGTACGCCCCGGGCTTCATGGTCTCGCTCACGGTACCGATGATCCTCGGCTTCAAGTCCTGGTACGCCGCGCGGATCTGGTCATGCGTGATCAGCGCGGCGGCCGTCACCGTCGGAGGCTTCGCCGGCAAGGAGATCGGGGGGCGCCGGGTGGGCCTCATTGCCGCCGCCCTGATCGCGCTCGACCCGAACATGTGGATGTCCAACGAATTCGTCGGCGCCGAGACCATCGTGCCGCTCGCAATCTGTGCGGTGGTGCTCTGCACGTACCGGTTCTGGAAACGGCCCGACTTCCCGAGAGCGATCTGGCTCGGAGTCATCCTCGGCATCACGATGCTGTGCCGCGACGAGCTGGCGCTCCTGGTCGTCCTCATCCTGGTGCCCATGTGCCTGCTGGCCCGATCCCTGTCCTGGAAGAAGCGCCTATCCGTCCTCGGCGTCGGCCTGGCGACGACCGTGCTGGTCATCGGCCCATGGGTGGGCTACAACCTGTCACGCTTCGACAAACCAACGTTCATCAGCGATGGCGAGGGCATCACCTTGGCCTCCGCCAACTGCGCGGACACCTTCTCGGGCAAATTCGAGGGGTACTGGTCCATGCGTTGCGCCCTCGACGAGGCGAAACACATCTCGAAGAAGCTCGATGAGTCGGCACAGGGCGCCCGCTTCCAACAGATGACGATCACGTACATCGAGCACCACGAGAATCGCCTCGTCCCTGTCGGCATGGCCAAGCTCGGGCGTGCCTTCGGCTTCTTCCACCCGATGCAGCAGATCTCCTTCGACGCCTTCCTCGAGACTCGGCCGTACCACTGGGCCCTCGTCGGCCTGGGCATGTACTACGCACTCCTCGTACTCTCCATCGGAGGCACCGTCATCCTGCGAAAGCGACGAATACCCGTCTATCCTCTGTGGGCCATCGGCCTCAATGTGGCCTTGGCCGTCCTCGTCGCTTTCGGCACCACGCGCTACCGGCTGCCCTTCGACGTGGCCCTGGTGATCATGGGCTCGGTGGCTGTGGCCTGGGCCTGGGATCGCATCCGCCCCGAGCGCGACGCGGCGGTCGCCCTGGCCCACGACGAGGATCCGCCGCGGCTCGAAGAACCGGTCCCCGCGCATGTCTGAGCTGCTGGTGGTCCTCCCCGCGTACAACGAGGAGCGTTCGGTCGACGTCGTGGCCAAGGAGGTCAACGCCGCACAACCCGATGCCGACGTGCTCGTCGTCGACGACGGGTCGGTTGACCACACGGGTGCCCGGGCGGCCGAGGCAGGCGCGGAGGTCGTGACCAACGTCTTCAATCTCGGCGTCGGCGGCGCCATGCGGGTCGGGTTCCGAGTGGCGCGTGACGGGCCCTATCGAGCCCTGGTGCAGGTCGACGCCGACGGCCAGCACGACCCTCGCGACATCGCACGCCTTCTCGAGATGCTCGACCCCGGCCCCGTTCCCCACGTGGTGATCGGCGCACGCTTCGCCGGACACGGAGACGACCGCGTGCCTCGGGCGCGGCGGGCCGCCATGCGCATCCTGGCCTGGTACCTCTCCCGTGTCACCGGACGAACCTTGACCGATGTCACGTCGGGTTTCCGGGCCCACAACCGCGCGGCCATCGAGCTCTTCGCCCGCACCTACCCTTCCGACTACCTCTCCGACACCGTCGAGTCCCTCATCATCCTCGCCGACGCCGGCGGCACGGTCGATCAGGTGCCCGTGGCAATGCGCCCCCGCGCCGCCGGCAACCCCAGCCAGTCGTCCTGGCGGGCGGCCACCTACCTGGTGCGCATCGTGCTGATGCTGGCGCTCTCGGTCTTCCGTCGCCATTCCCAACCGAAGCAGGAGGCCCCATGAGCGGAGTCCACATCATCGCCCTGACGTGTGCCCTCGTGACGCTGGTGGCCGTCGTCGAATTGACCCGCCGCCGCCACATCCGGGAGAAGTACGCCGTCGTATGGCTCGGGGTCGCCCTGGTGATCCTCTTCTTCGCGATCTTCCCGGGGCTCTTCAACTCGCTCGCTCACCGCATGGGTGTGGCCAACCCGCCGGACCTGGCGGCCGTCGTGGCCAGCCTCTTCCTGTTGGTGATCTGCGTGCGGCTGAGCTGGGAGATCGGGCGGCTCGAGGACCGTTCACGCACCTTGGCAGAGGAGATCGCTCTGCTCCGTCGTGACGTCGAAAAGGTCCGCCAGCAGTCCTCATAGGGATCTCACCGCCCGGACCCGACGTTGCGGAAGCCCAACGCCTCACGTCGGCGAGGTTGTCGCTACTCCGGCGCGGAGCGCGCGACGGGAGGCGGCAGGATCGGGGCGTCCCGGCCGGTGCCCGACGTGCCCGAGTCCCGCGTGGCTGCCTGCTCGTGGTACTCCTCTTCTACGTTCACCGCCCAGATGTCGTGCTGGGCGCCGAGGATGTTCTCGACCGTGAGCATGGCGGTGTACATCGAATGGTCCTGGTTGTTGTACTTGTGCATGCCGTTGCGCCCGACCGGGTGGACGTTGGGCGCATGCACGTCGAGGTACTTGACGATCGTCTCGACGTTCTGCTGGTACGTGTAGTCGTAGTGGGGGTAGGCCTTGGGGACGCGCACGACGTACCCGGCCTCCACGTCGCCCGGATCGACCAAGCCCAGCAGGCCGAGCTCGCGCGTGGCCCGGGCCACCAGGTCCTCGTCGGGGCTCGACCACAGCTCGTCGCCCTCGAAGACGAAGTACTCCAGGCCAAGGCAGGTCCGTCCTTCTTTGACCATGTAGGGCGACCAGGAGCCGAAGTTCTGGATCCGGCCGACAGCCACCTCCTTGGCGTGGATGTAGATCCAGTTGTCGGGGAAGCCCTTCTCCTCGGGCACGACCAGCGCCACCGTGAGGAAGTCGCGATAGTGCAGGTCACGGCCGGCTTGCAGGACCTCTTCGGGGGCCGAGGGCTCGATCATCGTCGCCAACGCCGCCATGGGCGTGGACGAGATCACGTGGCTCGCCTCCAACCGCTCGCTCCTGCCGTCGGGATGGACGACGGTGACCGCGGTGGCACGCCCGTCCTCCACGTGGATGGCGCTCAACGAGGTGCCCATGAGCACCACTCCCCCGCCCGCCTCCACCAGGTCACGGCAGCGTTCCCACATCATCCCCGGCCCGTACTTGGGGTACTGGAACTCCTCGATGAGGCTGGTGATGTCCTTCTGGTTGCGCTTGGGGGCGATGGCGTTGAGGATGGCCTTGCTGAGATCGAGGTTCTTGACCCGCTGGGCCGCCCAGTCGGCCGGCATCTCCGACACGGGCACGCCCCACACCTTCTCGGTGTAGGTCTTGAAGAAGGTCCGGTAGAGCCGCCACCCGAACCGGGCCACCAGCCACCCTTCGTAGTTGGTCTGGTCCTTCGGAGGCGAGATGCGAGCCCGTAGGTACGAGCAGCCGCAGAGGAACGCCTCCCACGGGCCAAGGTTCTTGAGCGCGTTCATCGCCTTCAGCGGGTAGTCGTAGTACTTGCCCTCGTAGAAGATCCGGCTCATGCGGGGGCGAAGGAGGAAGTCCTCGTCGGGAAGGATCTCGTGCCAGAGCCGCTCGACCGGCTCGACCTTGGTGAAGAACCGGTGTCCGCCGATGTCGAAGCGCCACCCGTCACGCTCCACGGTGCGGCTGATGCCCCCGACCACGTCGTCGGCCTCCACCACCAGCGGCCGATGGCCCGCCTTGGTCAACTCGTAGGCGGCGGTCAGTCCGGCCGGCCCGGCCCCGATGACGACGATCGGCACCTGCTCACCTGCGCTCATGGTCCGTACAGCGTACCGTCACCCCGCTCAAGGGACGACGATGCCCAGGAACGCCAACACGGCGTAGCCCCCGAGCCCCGCCGCGGCCATGGTCAGCACGCTGCGCCGGAGCCACTCGGAGCGCAGCAGGGTCGCCCCGGCGATCACCAGGGGAAACGCGGTCAGGGCATAGCGTTCGAAGGAGTCGAGGTTGGTGCCGCTCAGGCCGGCCGCCACCACCGCGGTGGCAAAGGCTCCGTAGGCGGGGGGCAGTCGCCACCAACAGACCACCACCAGTGCCACGACCACGATCACCCAGGGGACGTGCAGGGCCGTGCCCACATGGTGGTGCAGCGCCCCCCGGGCATCGTCGAGGAGGGTGCGGAACGGGTCAGAGAGGCCCCCGTGATGCCCGGCCTGGACCTGCACCCGGAGCGGGAGCCACCCATCGCCCTGGGTCCCGGCTGACCATGCCAGAAAGGTCCCGGTTCCCGCCACGGGAGCCACCGCCGCCACCATGGCGCCGATCCGGGAGCCAGGTGAACCGTCCCGCCACCGTCGGACGGCCTCGACGAGGACCGGGACCGCCACCAGCACCCCCAACGGGCGCGTGAGTCCGGCCGCGTACCCCAGCACGGCGGCCAGCCACCACAGCGGCGTCGCGCGGCGGATGGCGAGAAAGCATCCGATGACGAGAGCAAGGAGCAGACCTTCGGCGTACCCCATGACGAGCACGTAGGCCGGGGGGGCCAGGCAGAGCAACCAGACCGACAGCGAGGCCAAGGAGGGGTCACCCGTCTCGCGGCGTACGAGCACCGAGAGAAGCGCGGCCGCCACCAGCGAGCTCAGGTTGGCCAGCACGACGAGCGCCGCACCCGCTCCGACGCTCGGCAACTCGGCCAGAGCGCGGCCCATCAGGGGGTAGAGGGGGAAGAACCGGAGAGCCTGGTGACCGAGAGGTGCGTAGCCGAATCGGGCGATGGTCTCGTACCATCCGGCGTCCCAACCCGACAACCCCTGGTGCACCCGCGCCACCGTGGCGACGTCCGGGTGCGTCCGGTCGGCCACGAAGTGGGCGATCCCGAGCGCCGCCAGGACGATGACCCGCGCCACGGCCCACTGGGGGAGGACGGCGACGAGGGCCCGCCCGCCCCGGGTCAAGAAGGTCAAGGGGTCAGGCGCCCTTGGCGAACTCGAGCAACCCCATGGGCTCGTAGTAGATCGCCGGCCGCTGGAAGACCCACTGGTGAGCGAACCATCGCGGGGTGTTGACGATCGTGGTGGCGATCGTGCTGCAGCTCGTGGTGAAACCCGTGTACCCGGTGGACGTCACCAACCAGATGTGGTGTCCCGGAGATGCCATCCGCTGGAGCTTCCGGGCGAAGAGGACCGGTGCCGTATGCCTCGCCACGTCGAGATAGTCGACCCAGTTGACGAACTCGGGACTGTTACCCCTGGGGAAGGCGATGGTCTGATAGCGGCCGTCGGGCAGGAGACGGTAGAGCGCCGGGCCAATCTGGTCCGGGCAGACGGCGACGACGTCACCGGGATGGGCGTAGGTGGCCAGCACCGCAGCCACCGTGGGTGCTTGGGTCCGCTGCGTGTACACGTTGGGGATGCTCGAGGCCAGCCCGGCCGCAACCACGACCGCGACCACCCCGGTCCGGAGTTTGACGTCCGCGAAGGTCAGCACCCCGATGGCCATCATGACGAGCAGCGGGACGAAGACCACCGAGGCATAACGCGGCGAGAATGCGCTCCGGCTCAAGATGCCGCCCGTGATGGCGGCGGCCAGAGTGGCGAAGACCACGAAGGCGAGGCCACGGGCAATCGGACGAGTCCGCACGTCGAGATCGATGTGCCAGCGGCCTCGGGCCACACCGAAGAGAGCCAGTCCGGCCAGGGTGAAGTAGCCGAGCGCCAGCAGCCGGCCCTGGTTCGACCCCGTCAGTGCCAACGAGGCCTGATTGTCGGTGAATCCCGTGACTGCGTTGATGATGGCGGCGTAGGTCGGGGTTCCCGCCCACGGAGTGCCCGTGTAGCGCGACTGGTAGACGAAGGTCGGCAGCCACGGCACGAACGCGAGGCATCCGGCCGCCACGGCGATCAGGGACAGACGGGCGGGACGGCGCCGCCCCGGGCGCCCCCGCCATGCCTGGAACACCAACCAAAGGCCGAGTGCACCCACCAGGTACAGCGACCAGTACTGCGCGTAGAGGAGCGCCGCGACCACCACGGCCAGAGCGATGAGGTTGCCGGGTCGCGGGCGATCGAACGCACGCATCAGCGCCACGATCCCGCAGGCCGTGAGGAACATCACGAGCGAGTACATGCGCGCCTCGGTGCCGTAATAGATGGCGAAGGGCGAGCTGGCGAGGAACACCACGAGGACCCATCCCCCTGCACGCCCGGCGAACCGTCGGCCGATGACCCAGGCCAAGGGCAACGTGGCCACCGAGAGCACTCCGGAGAGCGAGCGGACCCCTTCGTCAGAGGTCCCGAACGCCTTCATCCAGAAGTGGAGGAGGACGTAGTAGAGCGGCGGTGCGCCGTCATGCTTGAGGTACGAGGGGAGGGTGTGGAGCGGCTGCGTCGAGATGTTGACTGTGAGCGCCTCGTCCAACCACAGCGCCGACCTCGTCCAGAAGCGCAACGCCAGACCGACGACGAGCACCAGGACCACGGCCACCTTGACCGCGGTCTGCAACCAGCCGTGCAGCTCCTGCCAGCTCTCCCCCGTCGGGGGCGCCTCCGGCGTGTCGGCGTCCGGAGGAACCCGTTCAGGCGTCGTGACCGCGCTCATCTGCTCCCCACACGGCGGGCGATGCTATTACCCCGGAGTCCGCCGAGAGGGTTCTTCGGGCACGTCGCCGGCCACCGGGTCCTGCCACCCCGGTGGACTCCTCCACCGCTCCGGTCGGGAGGAGCTCGGGACCTACTCGGAAGGGACGGCCTCCGCGTCGGCGGCTCCGGCAGCGGCGGCGGGATCGGCTACTCCGCCATCAGCGGCGGCGGGATCGGCTACTCCGCCATCAGCGGCGGCGGGATCGTCGGTACCGCCCTCGCCCGTCCCGATCTCCGCGGCGAAGTCGGCCCAGGCCGCCTGGGCCTCGGTCTCCGGGGTGAATTCGGCGTCGGCGTACTCATAGGTGCCGATGTAGTTGCCCTCGTCGTCGTACGCGTGTTCTCCGAAGGCCTCGCGGTACTCCTCGGAGACCTCGCCTCCCTCGGCCGCCTGCTTGATCGACAGGCTGATCCGCCGGCGCTGGAGGTCCACTTCGATGATCTTGACCCAGAGCTCCTCACCCGGCGTCACCACCTGCTCGGGCAGGTCGACGTGGTGTGCCGCCATCTCCGAGATGTGTACCAGGCCTTCGATACCGTCGCCCACCTGCACGAACGCGCCGAAAGGCACGAGCTTGGTGATGCGGCCGTAGACGAGCTCGCCCACGGCGTGACTGTCCGCGAACTCCTGCCAGGGGTCCGACTGGGTCGCCTTGAGCGAAAGGCTGATGCGTTCCTTGTCGAGGTCGACGTCGAGCACCTCCACCTCGATCTCGTCGCCAACCTGGACCACCGAAGAGGGGTGATCGACGTGTTTCCAGCTCAGCTCCGAGACGTGGACCAGGCCGTCCATGCCACCGAGGTCGACGAAGGCGCCGAAGTTGACGACCGAGGACACCACACCCTTGCGCCGTTCGCCCGGCTTGAGGTTCTGCAGGAAGTCGCCCCGTTGCTCCTTCTGGGCCTCTTCGAGCCAGGCTCGCCGCGAGAGCACCACGTTGTTGCGGTTGCGGTCGAGCTCGATGATCTTCGCCTCGATCTCCTTGCCCACGTACGGCTGGAGTTCACGCACACGACGCAGCTCGACCAGGGAGGCGGGCAGGAAGCCGCGCAGGCCGATGTCGACGATGAGGCCGCCCTTGACCACCTCGATCACCGGGCCCTTCACCATCTCGCCCTTGTTCTTCTTTTCCTCGATCGTCGTCCAGGCCCGCTCGTACTGGGCCCGCTTCTTCGACAGGACGAGCCGGCCCTCCTTGTCCTCCTTCTGGAGCACGAGAGCCTCGACGTGATCGCCGAGCGAGACGATCTCGTTGGGGTCGACGTCGTTGCGAATGGAGAGCTCGCGCGCCGGGATGACGCCCTCGGACTTGAAGCCGATGTCGAGGAGGACCTCATCGCGATCGATCTTGACGACGGTGCCCTCGATGACGTCGCCGTCGTCGAACTCGATGATGGAGTCCCCCATCGCCTTCTCGAGATCGGAATCCCCCAGATCGTCGTCGACGATCGTGCGCGGGGTGTAGTTCCCCTGGGCGTCGAAGGTGCCCATTTGCTCGGGCGAGAGGAGGGTGCTGCCGGTTGCCGTGGTGTCGGCCATGGTGAGGCTCCTTGCTGGGTTGCGACCTGCAACCTCAGGACCGCGCCGGGGTCGGTGTCTCGTGGGATACGGGTTGCGCCGCCGCCGGTGCCGGCGGAACAAGACCGCAAAGCCTACCAGGTCAGCCCTTGGCGTCCGCCCAGCTCGAGCCGGTTGCGACCGAGATCGTCAGCGGCACGTCGAGGTCGGCCGCACCGGTGAGCGCAGACTCGGTGAGGCGGCGCACATCGGCCTCCTCCCCCGCCGCGACCTCCACGATGACCTCGTCGTGCACCTGGAGGACGAGCCGGCTGGCCAGCTTCGACTCCTCGAGGTCGTGGTCCAGGCGGACCAGGGCGAGCTTGAAGATGTCGGCCGCCAACCCCTGGATCCCCGCGTTCATGGCCTGGCGCTCCGCCGCCTGGCGCACCCGGTAATTGGCTGCATGAAGATCCGGCAGTGGCCGCACGCGGCCGAACATGGTCCGGGTGGCGCCCCGGACCTTGGCCTCTGCCACCGTGTCGTCCATGTACTGCTTCACGCGGGGGAACGCCCCGAAGTAGCTCTCCATGATGACGGCGGCCTCGTCCACGGGGACGGCGAGCCGCTGGCTCAGCCCGTAGGCCTCCATGCCGTAGGCCAGGCCGTAGGAGACCATCTTGGCGAACTCGCGCTGGGTGTGGGTCACCTCGCCCGGTGGGATCCGGTACACCGCGGCGGCCACCGTACGGTGCACGTCGGTCCCGCTGGTGAGCGCATCGATCAGTCCCGGATCACCGGAGAGATGCGCGATGCAGCGCAGCTCCACCTGGTCGTAGTCGGCCACCAGGAACGAGCAGCCCGGGGCCGGCACGAAGGCGCGACGGAACTGCTTGCCCATCTCCGATCGGACCGGGATGTTGTGCAGGTTTGGGCGGTCCGAGGAGATCCGCCCGGTGCGCGCCACCGTCTGCCCGAACGATGCATGGATGCGCCCGTCGGTCTGCACCTCGGCCAGCAGGCTCTCCCCGTAGGTCGAGCGAAGCTTCTCCACCTCGCGGTAGTCGAGCAATGCGTCGATGATTCGATGCGTGCCCCGCAGGCCCTCGAGGGTCTGAGCGTCCGTGGAGAAGCCCGTCTTTGTCTTCTTGCCCGGCGTCAGCCCCAACTCGTCGTAGAGCACCGTGCGCAGCTGTGGCGTCGAGTTGACGTTGAACTCGTGGCCAGCGTATGCCTGCACCTCCTGCTGGAGTGTGGCTGCCGACGCCGTGAGCGAGTCCGCGATGGCCTGCAGCTCGGTCCGGTCGATGCCGATGCCTGCGACCTCCATCTTCGCCAGCACCCGCACGAGCGGCGTCTCGATGTCGTCGTGCAACATGACCATGTCCTCGGACTCGAGGCGCCGGCGGAACCCTGCGGCCATGGCGGCGACGTCGCACGCCTCGGCGGCAGCCTGGCGGGCCATCTCCACCTCGTCATCGCCAGGTTCGGTCATGTCCAGGGTCAGTTGACCCGTCAGCTCGCGCAGCTGGGACAGTTCGTACTCGCCGGTCGACGCGTCGAGGAGGTAGGCGGCGACCGCCGTGTCCATCTCGAGCCCCGTGACGTCGACCCCGAGAGGCAGGAGCGAGCGCATGACCTCCTTGGCGTGGTGTCCGAGCACCGGTCGAGCCACCAACTCGTTGAGCGCGCTCGCCACGGTGCCGTCGGCGACCAGGTCGGCCGGCAGCGCGACGGCGAGGCCGGCCTCGTCCCCCTCGGTCGCCACCAGCACGAGGGTCAGCAGCGCGCTGCGTCCGGGCGCGCCGCTCCAGCGCCCGATCAGCGCGGTGGGCCCGGCGCCGAGTGCGCCCACTCGTTTGGCCGCATCCGTGGCCGTCGTCGGCAGCGCGACCTCCCGCAGTTCGAGGGACGTCGCCGCGACCGTTGCGCTCAGCGAATCGTCATCGGAGCTGGGTGCGATATCGGTCCCGGGAATGGGCTCGCCCAGGGCCCCGGCATCGATGAGCTCCTTGAGCCGGTTCCAGACCGTCTTCATCTCGTAGCGTTCGAAAGCGGCCGCGGCCGCGCCGGCATCCCATCCGCCGAGTTCGACCTGCGCGTCGTCGAGCTCGAGCGGCACGTCCCGCACGAGGGGGATGATCCGGGCGTTGGAGCGGGCCAGCCCCTCGTGCTCGGTCAGGTTCTCGCGCAGCTTCGGCGTGAGCTCCCCCAGATGCCCGTAGATGCCGTCAAGGTCGCCATACTTGGTCAAAAGCTTGGCGGCAGTCTTCTCCCCGACGCCCGGCACGCCGGGCAGGTTGTCCGAAGGGTCGCCCCGCAGGGCGGCCAGGAGCACGTACTGCGCGGGCGGCACACCGCATCGCTCCATGATTCCGGCCTCGTCGTACAGCGTGTAGTCGCTCACACCACGCCTGTTGTAGAGGACGCGCACGTAGGGGTCGTCCACCAGCTGGAAGCTGTCCCGGTCCCCCGTCACGACGACCACCGATCGTCCCCGTTCGGCGGCACGGCTGGCGATTGTCGCGATCACGTCGTCCGCCTCAAAACCGGGGGCCTCCACCACCGGGATCGCCAGCGCTGCCATGACGTCGCGGATCATGTCGAACTGCGGTGGAAGGAGCCAGGGCGTCTCGGCGCGGCCAGCCTTGTAGTCCTCGAGGATCTCGTCGCGGAAGGTGGCGCCGGGGGCGTCGAAGGCGACGGCGATCGCGGAGGGCCGCTGTTCTCGGATGAGGTAGACGAGCATGGAGGTGAAGCCGTGCACGGCATTGGTCACCACACCGCCGGAGGTGGCCAGCGTGTCGGGCAGGGCGAAGTAGGCCCGGAAGGCCAAGGACATGCCGTCGAGCAACAGCAGCGGTCCGGGGGGGGCCTCTCCTGTCGCCATCGCTTCGACACTACGGGGTCGGTGTGCCCGGCGACACTCCCGGCGAGCTACGGCGACAGGGTGCCGTCGACCACCTGCTGCGCCACGTCGCGCATGCGGGCCCGGGTCTGCATGGCGGTGCGTTGAATGAACCCGAAGGCCTCCGTCTCGGGGAGGTCGTCCCGATCCATGAGGATCTGCTTGGCCTGGTCGACGAGGCGCCGCGTGGCGATCTTGTCCTCGGCGCCTTCGCTCGGGTTCTCGGCCTCGATGGCCCAGTCCTGCCGCGCCTTGGCCAGGACGTCGGCGATGGCGGGCAACAGCTCCCGAGGTTGGAACGGCTTGACGAGGTACGCCGAGACGCCGGCGTCGCGAGCCTCCTCTATCAGGTCTCGTTGGCTGAAGGCCGTGAGCAGGAGGACGGCCACCTGGTGGCGCGTGGTGATCTCGCGGGCAGCCCGGAGGCCGTCCATCCCCGGCATCTTGAGGTCGAGAATGGCCAGATCCGGGCGGTGCTCTTCCACCAGGGAAACCGCTTCGTCCCCGCGCCCCGTCTCCCCGACCACCTCATAGCCGGCGCTAATGAGGATCTCCTTGAGGTCGAGCCGCACGATGGCCTCGTCCTCCGCGATCACGACCCGAGCGGTCGCCTGCAGGCCGGTGGAAGGTCCGGCGCCCGGCCCCGGGTGCATGGTCGGCTGTCCGGCAGCCCGATCGCCCGCTGTCATCGCTGGCCGGTCGACACGGCCGCCAGGAGCTCGTCCTGGCGGTGCTCGAGATCCTGAACGCTCTTGGACAAGGCGTCGCGGGCCCGGGTCATCGCATCGGCATGGCGGGCGGCCTCGTTGTGTTCCTGGGTGGCCAAGGGCGTTTCGGAGATCAGGGCGCGCACACGGGCTTCGTCGGCCGACTCCTGGACCACTGTCAGCTGTTCTTCGAGCACGGCGAGCTCCTCCCGCGCCTGGACCAACCGGGCGTGGACGTCTCGGATGCGCCGTTCGAGCAGGACCCGATACATGGACTGTCAAGTGTAGGGGGCGGGGAACCAGCGACGCCGCACGTCGAGGTCCCGAAGGCGACCGGCGTCCGGAGGATTGCCGACCCCCGCCTCCTTCGGCACCGCGACCCATCCGCGGACCACCGACGGATAGCCGCACGGGTCGACGGCGAGGTAGTCGGCGGGGTCACCCACGTCGCTGACCAGGCCGGAGGCGTCCTGGCTGAACCGTGCCGCCAGGGTCAGGTTGGCCGCCCGGCCGAGACCCGCTTCGAAGAAGCCGCCGACGAAGGCGGGAACGCCGGCAGCGGAGCAGGCTGCGTGTGCGGCGCGGGCGGGTCCGAAGCCACCCAGGCGAGCAGGCTTCAGACACGCCACCGCGCAGGCGCCATTGCGCAGCGCATCGAGGACGCGTCGGGGCGAGGACAAGGACTCGTCGAGGCACACCGGGACGGTGAGGCGGCTCGCCAGGGCCGCGTGAGCCACCAGGTCCGCCGGCGGAAGCGGCTGCTCGATGCAGAGCACGCCGAGATCACCCAGTTCGGCAAGCTCCGCCACGGAATCGTCGTCGAGACGGAATGACCCGTTGGCGTCGACCTGAACGGCCAGATCGGGATGACCCGCCCGCACCGCCCGCACCGGATCTGCGCACCATCCCGGCATCACCTTGAGCCGGATTCGGGCCGCACCGCTCGCCACCGCGGTGTCGACGGCCTGGCGCACCACCCCGAGGTCACGATCAGGGGGAATCCCCACCACCGCCCCGACGGGCATCGCGTCGAACCCGGGGGCGGTCCCGAGTGACTCCGAGAGTGAGCACCCCTGGGCCCGCAGCTCGAGGTCGGTCACGGCCATCTCGAACGTCGCCGCCAGGAAGCGGTCGACTGGGGTGGATCCGAACAGCAGATCCACCTCGGCGCCGGCGGGAAGTCGTCCGCCCCGGCGCTGACTGGCCACGGCAAGGCGCGGCACGGCACGGTCAGCCGCGGCCTGCTCGACGGCGTTGAGCGGAGGATCCACGGAGGTCCCCTCGGCCAGGGCGGCGCACTCACCCCAACCCTCCCCTTCGTCAGCGACCACCCGCACGAAGAGGAGCGATCGGGTGCGGTGCATGCCGGCTGCGGTGCCGACGCCGTCCCGGAAGGAAATCTCGACCCGCACCAGCTCGACGCCTTTCAGCCTCACCGAGCAACGACTCCCACCGCGTCACGTTACGCCGACCCCGCGGCCGCGCCTTGTACGCTCTGGCGTTCTGGCCCGGGTGGCGGAATGGCAGACGCGGCGGCCTCAAAAGCCGCTGTCCGAAAGGGCGTGCGGGTTCGAGTCCCGCCCCGGGCACGGCGCACGTCTCGCCGGCAACGCATGCAGTGGCTCGCTCCACGTGCTGATCGACCAGCTCCTCGCTCCCCCGTCCGACCCCGCCGTGGAGTGGTTCGAGGACACCCGGGTTCACGTCCACGGGTGGCGCGTGCGCACTGCCACATGGCAGGGGGCACGTGGTCGGATGGATGGTCGGCAGCGACGTCGTGACCCCCTGACCCGGACACCACGACGACAATTCCCCCCGAACGAATACCCGATCTCCTCGGCGCGGGGGCCCGCGTTGGAGTGGCGGGGCGAAAGCCTGTCAAGCTGGTGGGGAAGGTGCGGTTGCGGCAGAGGCGGACTCGAGAGCCCAGCTGGTCGGATCCCACCCAAAATTGACCGGCCATGAGACATCTCTCCTTCTCCGTCCGAATCGCCTCCGCCGCGGTCGTCCTCTGGTGTGCCACGCTGCTGGTGCCCGCCACGGGTCCGATCGGCCCGGCGGGAGCCGTGAGCAACGTCGGCACCGCGCTGCCGCCCGGATGGGAGCTGTGCGTGCTCCAGGGCGTCGCCGCGCCGGCCACGGCCGCCAACGTCGCCGACCTCGACGAATGGCAGGCGGTCGAGGGCGGCTCCACCAACAACACCGCCGCGTTCAATCCCTACAACACCCGCCGCACGACGGACATGAACGGGACACCACTCCCCGAGACAATCTCGTCGAACGGCTTTCCCGCCTTTGCGACCTGGCTGGCCGGATGTGCCGCCACGGTGGCCACGCTCGAGCAGCCGAACATGTGGGCGATCGACGTCGCACTCAAGGCGGGCAACGTCTCACCCCCGGGGGAATTCCTCGCCACGGTCGACCAGACCCAGTGGTGCGCGCCCTCCAACGGCCAGCCTTGCTACCTGGCCGAGATCACGGGCTCCACGGGTGGCAACGGGTTGAGCACCAACGGCATCCCGGCGGTGCTCATACGCTCCTCCGCTCTCGAGGTCTACGGCAACGTCCGCAACGACTTGAGCAACTACCAACTGGCCGTGGCCGTCGTGGCATCCGATCAGACAGCACAGTCCGGGCTGAGCCAGGCGCTGGTCGCATCGGACGCCGCAGTGGCCAGAGCACGAAGTGTCGCCGCCCGCGTGGAGAAGAAGCTCAGCACGTTCGGGGTCTCGGAGTACGTCAGCGGGAGCCTGTTTGAAGGAAGCATGTTCCTTGGGAGCACCGACGCCTCCACCCAAAGTCAGCAAAGCGCAGCAGCAACCGAATACACCAATGTGACCGGTGCGGCACTCGTCGACAGCAACCGCGCCGCGGAGGCATCTGTCGCCAGCGCCCAAGCAGACCGCGACAACGTGGCCCGCCAACTCGCTCAAGCGACGGCCACCCTCGCCTCGGACAGCGCGGCGCAGAACCGGGCTCTGATCACGCTCGTGGCCGACCAAGACACGCTGCAGACCGCGGGCGCCTGCACGGCGGTTCCGCCCGTCGCGACACCTGTAGACGTCTCCGGCGCGCCGAGCGGGAGCCCCACCGCCGGGGCGGCGTCCACCACCACCAGCGACCCGGGAGGGTCGACATCGACAACTACGTCGACATCGACAACCACGTCGACAACGTCGACAACGTCGACGACCACGACGACGACCACCACTCAGCCCTCGTCGCCCAACGGCGCCTCGGTGGTCGGTCCGCCTGGCGACGTGACGACCACCACGATCCCGCCCGCCGGTACCCTCGGAGGGAGTGGGTCGACCACGACGTCGACGGTCCCCACGGCGGCACCAGGCCAACCGGTTGGGACCACTTCCACCACCACGACGACCGAGCCGTCGTCGAAATCGTCGAGCCCGAACGAGACGGCCAACCCCGGCGGGATCATCACGCTCCAGGGCTGCGTCGCCAACTTCGCACCGACCCCGAGCACCTGAGAGCCGTTCTCCCTGCCAACGCTGACATCGAGCAGAAATGGGCGTGTCACCAGTGCGTCACCGGCGCCGAGTGGATCCGGTCATGCTCCGGTCGCACCAGGTTTCCAAGTGGTAACCAGCAAGGTGATGTGAGGATTCGCACCGCATCCCAGCCCAAGTGCGAACCCGACGCGAAGATCTCCCGCGGTCGCGCGCGCATGCCAGACTTGTGGACCCACCGAGTTCCCCACCCACCGCTAGATCGGAGTCTTGCTTCCACGTGTTGGTCTTCACCTTCCCCGGACAGGGATCGCAGCGCGCCGGCATGGGTGAGCCGTGGGTGAACCATCCATCTTGGGAGGTGGTGGAGGAGGCCTCCGCGGCCGCCGAACGCGATCTGTCGCACCTCCTGCTGCGAGCACCCATTGAGGAGTTGACCCAGACTGAGAACGCCCAGTTGGCGACCACCGTCCTCAGCCTGCTGGTTCTCGATGCCGTAGAACGGATCGGGCTGACTCCGGCCGCCTGCGCCGGACACAGCCTGGGGGAGTACACCGCGCTCGTGGCCAGCGGGGCACTCGGGTTCGAAGACGGGATTCGGCTGGTCGTCACGCGCGGTCAGGCGATGGCGCGCGCCGGTGAGGAAGCGCCCGGCACCATGGCCGCCCTCCTCGGTATCGCGGACGACGACGCCGAGGCGGCGTGCATGCGCGCCGAAGGCGACGTCTGGGTCGCCAACTACAACGCTCCCGGTCAGGTCGTCATCGCGGGGACCGCCGACGCGGTCTCTCGTGCCGGTGATCTGGCCAAGGGACTCGGCGCCAGGCGGGTGATGCCGATCCCGGTCTCGGGTGCCTTCCATACGCCGCTGATGCAGGGCGCCCGGGCCGATCTGCGAAAGGCCCTGGCCGAAGTTGTCTTCCTCACCCCGGAGGTCCGCGTGGTGGCCAATGTCGACGCGCACGTCCACGATGACCCCGCCGAATGGCCCGGCCTCCTCTCGGCGCAGCTGTGCAGTCCCGTGCGCTGGCGCCAGACACTCGAGACCTTTGCCGGGTTGGGGCTGACCTCGTTGGTCGAGCTCGGCCCCGGAGGCGTCCTGAGCGGGTTGGCCAAGCGCAGCCTCCCCGAGATCCAGTCGCTGTCCGTGTCGAAGCCCGAGGATCTCGACACCCTCATGGACCAGATCGGGGCCGCGGGCACCTGGCGCGCCGAACCCGCACTGCACCAAGGCGAGCACCTCTACATGTCCGAGCGTGTGGTGGTGAGCCCCTCGAGCGGCATCTTCGGTCCCGAGCCGTCGCTCCATGCACCGGGGACGGGACTCCTCCCCGGGACCACCGACGATCCAGAGGAATCGTCGACCGTCGACGTCGGGGACCTGGTGGGCCGGGTCGGCGTCTCCGACGTCCGCACCCCCTTCGGTGGACAGGTCATCCGCTGGCTGGCGGCCGACGGGGAGCGTGTGCAGGAAGGGCAACCACTCGTGTGGCTGCGGGTGCCGGAGAACCGCTGATGGCCATCGTGCTCGTGACCGGCGGGACCCGGGGCATCGGTGCCGCCTGCGTCCGCTGGTTCCTCGACCACGGGGACCGGGTCGCCACCACGTTCCGGTCGGCAGATCCTCCAGATGCCCCCGAAAGGACGCCCCCCGAACGTTTCCTGGCCGTGCCCTGTGACGTTCGCAACACCGAGGACGTCGAGGCAGCATTCGCCACCATTGAGGAGGAATGGGGTCCCGTCGAAGTCCTCGTGGCCAACGCCGGGATCACCATGGACGCCCTCATGCTCCGCATGAGCGACCAGGCCTTCGTTGACGTGATCGATGCCAACCTCACCGGCTCTTTCCGGGTGGCCAAGCGGGCCGTGGCCAAGATGCTGCGCCAGCACACCGGGCGGATCATCTTCGTCTCCTCGGTGGGCGCGTTCATCGGACTTCCCGGACAGGCCAACTACGCCGCGTCGAAGGCAGGCCTGGTCGGCATGGCGCGGGCGATCGCCCGTGAGGTGGGCAGTCGGCAGATCACGGTCAACGTCGTGGCTCCCGGGCTGATCGACACCGACATGACGGCGGCCCTCGGAGCCGACCGGGTGGCGCTGATGACCGGGCAGGTTCCCCTGGGCCGCGCCGGCACGGCGGCGGACGTTGCCGCCGTGGTCGGTTTCCTGGCCTCGGACTCTGCGGCCTACGTCACCGGAGCCGTGGTCCCGGTCGACGGCGGGCTGGGCATGGGCCTGTAGCGTGCAGAGAATCGACGGACAAAGGAGCAGAGAGTGGACAGCGACGCAGCGTTCGAGAAGTTTCGCGAGTGCGCCGTGGAGGTTTTGCAGGTGCCAGCCGACAAGGTGACCAAGGAGGCCAAGTTCGCCGACGATCTCGATGCCGACAGCCTCGATCTGGTCGAACTGGTGATGGCGCTCGAGGAGGCCTTCGACGTCACGGTCGAGGAGACCGAGCTCGAGGACATCACGACTGTCGGACAGGCTTTCGACCTGATCTCCTCCAAGCTCTGATGCTCATCGGCGTCGGTCCTGACGGTCCTGTCCGCGGGCGGCGCGTGGCGGTCACCGGCCTCGGTGCCGTGACCTGCTGCGGCGTCGGCGTGGACGCGCTCTGGGACGGACTGCTTCACCCATCCGTGGTCGGCGGGCCGGTGCGGGGGTTCGACCCCGGCGACTGGTTCGGCCCCAAGGAGGTGCGCCAGCTCGACCGTTTCGCGCAATTCTCCATCGCCGCGGCCGACATGGCGGTCCGATCGGCGGGCGAGCTCTCGGTCGACCCGGCCAAGGCGGGTGTCATGTTCGCCACCGGTGTGGGAGGTCTTGAGACGCTGGCCGAGCAGGTACTGGTCTTTGACCAGAAGGGTGGCAACCGGGTCTCGCCCCGCCTTGTCCCCATGATGATGGCCAACGCGGGGGCAGCCGGCATCTCCATGCGCCTGGGCTGGCGCGGACCGTCGGAGGTCATCTGCACCGCGTGTGCGGCGGGAACCCACGCCACCGCCGCCGCGGCGAGGTTGATCGCCACCGGTCGCTGCGACGTCGCCATCGGTGGCGGCTCCGAGGCCAGTATGGTGCCCGTGGCCCTCTCCGCCTTCGCCAACATGACGGCCCTGTCAACGTCGGGCAACTCGCGGCCGTTCGACGCACGCCGAGACGGCTTCGTCATGACCGAGGGTGCTGCGGCACTCGTACTCGAAGAGTGGGACCGCGCCGTTGCGCGGGGAGCGACGATCTACGCGGAGGTGGCCGGAGCGGCCAGTACCTCTGACGCCCACCACATCACGGCCCCCGCGCCCGACGGCGACGGTGCGGTGGCCTGCATGGAGTTGGCGCTGGCCGACGCCGGAGTCGCGCCGGCCGACGTGGGGCACATCAATGCACACGGCACCTCCACTCCGCTCAACGACCTCGCCGAGGCGCGGGCCATCACCAAGGTCTTCGGGGAGCCTGGACCACTGGTGACCTCCACCAAGGGGGTGACCGGGCACGGTCTGGCCGCAGCCGGGGCGATCGAGGCGGTGGCCGCCACGCTCACCATCCACCACGCCACCATTCCCCCGACGGCCGGGTACGGGGAGCCGGATCCCGAGATCACGGTGCAGGTGGTCCACGGTGAGGCGGTGCCCTGGGAGCCGAACGCCGTGCTCTCGAATTCCTTCGGATTCGGTGGCCACAACGGCTGCCTGGTCCTGCTGCCCCCTGGCTGACCTGGTCCGATAGGGTCGCTGCCCCGTCGCCACCGCGGCGGCAGTTCCCGAGGTCCCACGATGTCCCTCCCCCAGACCGGTCGCGACCGGGTACGCCGCCCCTCCCTCGTCTGGGTGTTGGTGGCCGCAGGTGCGATCGTCCTCGTCGCCGGGAGCGTGGTGCTGGCCACCCGCCGGTCCACGCCGTCCGCTCCCACCCCCGCCGCCTCGACCCGGGCCGTCGCCCTCGGAGACTCTGTGCCCTACGGGCACGGGCTGCACAACCCCTATCCGACTCCTCAGGCCGGACTGCCGCGGACATGGGTCTCGCAGGGCCCCTCCCGCCAGGCCTACCCCAGCGCCGTGGCCGATGCCTTGGGGCTGACCATGACGGTCCGCCCGACCAACTGCACACTGACGGACGATCAGCTCGCCATCAGCGGAGCGGTGGCCGACGCGGCAGACAACACCGCACGAGATGGACAGTGCCTGCACCCAGCCCGCCAGGCACGCAACCTGAGCGAGGAGATCGCAGCAGCGCAGCTGGGCCAGCACCCCGCCCGCCTGGTCCTCCTGCAGGACGGCGCCGACGACATCGACTTCGCTTCGTGCCTCGAGTACCAACTTGCCCGCGCCGCGGGATTCGGGCTGGGCCTCGGGGCGGCCTGCGTCCAGAACGGCAAGGTCACCCCCGCCTTGGCCACCAAGCTGGACAACGTACGCTCCAGCATTACTCGAGCCATTGAGTCCATCGCGCCCCATGCCGCCACGGTGGCGGTACTCGACTACTACCAACCCGTTCCCGACCCGACCCAGATCGTCGACGACGCCGCAGGCTCGGGGGGCGACACCAACCTGGTCTGTGCCGGGCTGCGGGCCAACGCGGCGGACACCGCCGCCGCGGGACAGGTCGTGCTCGGTGCCCTCAACGACGCGGTGGCCGAAGCCGTGCGCGATGCCCGGGCCGACCACGTGAAGAACGTGACCCTGGTCGACGTGGCGCACACGATGGACGGCCATGGGGTCTGTACGGCCGATCCATGGGTGTTCTCCGGTGAACCGGTGCCTGACAGCACGTTGACCGCCGACGCCGGCGCCATCCTCTCGGCCAACGCCTGCGACCGCGTCTCGGCTCTCGGCGTTCCCTGTGCGTCGCTCAAGGCGACTGCGGCACGGGCCGAAGAGAACCTCAAGGGCTCCGTCTGGCGTGCCGTCCACCCGAACGAGGCCGGGCAGCAAGCCCTGGCCCGGGTCGTGGAACGCCGACTTCCCGGGCGGACCTGACGCCCCCCTCAGTCGATGGCGGCACGCAAGGACGCCACGAAGGTGGCGGCGCCGTCGGGTCCCTCACCCTCGAGCAGGCGACGAACAAGCGCCGACCCCACCACCACCCCGTCAGCGACCTCGCAGACCTCGGCCGCCTGGTCCGGGGTCGACACACCCACGCCGACGCAGACGGGCATGTCGGTGCAAGCCCGGATGCGTTCGACGACCCGGACGGCGTCTGCGCCGAGCTCCCCGCGCTCGCCCGTCACTCCCATGCGGGCCACCGCGTACACGAAGCCCCGAGCGCGGGCACAGATGCGTTCGACGCGCGCCGGAGGGCTGGAGGGGGCCACGAGGAGAACCGTGTCCACATCCGCCGCGTCGGCCTCAACGGCCCACGGTTCGAGCTCCTCGACCGGCAAGTCCGCGATGATGGCCCCGCTCACGCCCGCTGCCGCCATCGACCGCGCCATTCGACGATGCCCGGCCCGGAACACCAAGTTGTAGTAGGTCATGACGGCGACGGGCACCGGGGCTTCGGCACCGGCGATGCCGTCAAGCACCTGATCGGGGACCGTGCCGCGGCCGAGCGCCCGTAACGCGGCCTCTTGGATCACCGGTCCGTCCATCATGGGATCCGAGAACGGGATCCCGACCTCCACCGCATCGGCGCCGGCGGCCACGACGGCCGCCAGCGTCTGCCCCCAGTCCTCGGTCATGCCACCCATCAGATACGGGATCAGCAATTTGGCCCCGCGCTCGCGGCGGGCCCTGAGCTCCTTCTCGAGATCAGACATCTGTCCGGCCCATCAGATCACGCACCTGTGCAACGTCCTTGTCGCCGCGGCCCGACAGAGTGATCAACACGACCGAACCTGCCGGGAGGGCATCGGTCCGGGCGCTGCGGGCCACCCACGCCACGGCGTGGGCCGATTCGAGCGCCGGGATGATGCCTTCGCTCCGGCTCAGCAGACTGAACGCCTCGAGCACCTCCGCGTCGCCCGCAGTGGTGTACTCCGCCCTCCCCACGGCGGCCAGATGGGCGTGCTCGGGGCCGAGCCCGGGATAATCGAGGCCGGCCGAGATCGATTCCGCCTCGAGGATCTGGCCCACCTCGTCCTGCAGCAGGCGCGAGTGCATTCCGTGGAGCACCCCGGGGATGCCGTTCGTCGCCGCCGCTCCGCCCTCGGCCTCCACGCCGACCAGGCGGGCGCCGGTGTCGACGAACCCGGCGAAGGTTCCCGCCGCGTTGGAACCTCCGCCAACACAGGCCACCACCACGTCGGGATCCGCACCTCCGAGGAGCTCCCGGCACTGAGCTCGAGCCTCCTCCCCCACGACCCGTTGGAACTGGCGCACCATGTACGGAAACGGGTGGGGTCCCATGACCGAGCCCAGGCAGTAGTGGGTGGTGTCCACGCTGGCCACCCACTCCCGCATGGCCTCGTTCACCGCGTCCTTGAGGGTGCGGCTCCCCGTGGTCACCGGCCGGACCTCGGCTCCGAGCAGCTCCATGCGGAACACGTTGAGCTCCTGGCGGCGGGTGTCGACCTCCCCCATGAAGACGGTGCACTCCAGGCCGAAGAGCGCAGCGGCCGTCGCAGCGGCCACCCCGTGCTGGCCGGCCCCGGTCTCGGCGATCATCCGTGTCTTGCCCATCCGCGTCGTGAGCAGCGCCTGGCCCACGACATTGTTGATCTTGTGCGAGCCGGTATGGGCCAGATCCTCACGCTTGAGAAGCACCCTGACCCCGAGACGTTCGGACAGCCGCGTGCACTCGGTGACCGGGGTGGGGCGACCACCGTAGGAGCGCAGCAGGGAATCGAGGTGCTCGCGGAAGGACACGTCCGCCCAGGCGTCGTCGAACGACACCTCCAGCTCGAGGCAGGCCGGCATGAGGGATTCCGGCACGAACCGACCGCCGAACCTCCCGAACCGACCGTCGGATCCTGGGCGCGCCATCAGGTCCTCCCCGCTCACCCGTCCCTCCAGTCGTACGGTTCGTCCGCGGCGGAAGGCTCGAGGGGATCTCTCGACGCGAGTTCGGCATGGGCCTGTCGCGCGTTGGCGATGAACTCCCGGAGAAGTAAGGGGTCCTTGCGGCCCGGTTCCGACTCAACGCCCGTCGAGACGTCCACACCGGCGGGACGCAGGTGTGCCACCGCCTGTGCCACGTTGTCCGGACTGAGGCCGCCCGAGACGATCAGTCGGTGGTGGTCGGCCACTCCTTCCGCCAGACGCCAGTCGAAGACCCGGCCGGATCCCGGATTGGCGCCGTCGACCAGCAGGTAATCGGCCCCAAACTCCCCGAAGCGCCCGATGGCGCGCTCGCCGGCCTGGAAGGCCTTGATCACCGTGGGCACCCGCACCCGCACCCACGAGGTCTCCTCGGCGGTCTCGTGGCCGTGCAGCTGGGCCGCGCCGAGGTCAGCCAGACGGACCGCCTCCACCACCCGTTGGGGCGCCTCGTCCCGAAAGACGCCCACGGTCATGATGTGCTCGGGGAGCCGTTTGGCGATGTCGCCCGCCCGTTGCACCGAGACCTGCCGAGGCGAGGGCGCAAAGATGAATCCGATGGCCGACGCGCCGAGGCTGACTGCGAGGAGGGCGTCGGCCTCGGTGGTGACGCCGCAGATCTTGACGAACAGCTCCTCGCTCATCGCGCCTCGACGTGATGGCCGACGAGCTCGTGGAGCCGAGCCACACGGTCGCCCGACCGCACCAGCGTCTCCCCGACCAAGACGGCGTCGTAGCCGGCGTCGGCGAGCCGCCGTGCGTCGCCGCCGTCCCGGATGCCGGACTCCGCCACGGCGACCACTCCTGCCGGGATGCGGGCTGCCATGGCACAGGCCCGGTCGTGGTCCACCTCGAAGGTGCGAAGGTCGCGCTGGTTGACCCCGACCAAGCGGGACCCCGCGGCCAGGGCGCGGTCGAGCTCCCCCTCGTCGTGCACCTCGACGAGCGCGGCCAGGCCGAGATCCTCGGCCAGCGCGGCGCAGGCGCGCAGGACCGGGTCGTCGAGAACCGCCACGATGAGCAGCACGGCATCAGCCCCCATGAGACGCGCCTCGGCCACGTCGGCCTCCTGCACCGTGAAGTCCTTGCGGAGCACGGGCAGTCCGGAGGCTTCGCGGGCCGCAGCGAGGTCGGCCGGCGAACCCCCGAAGAATTCGGCGTCCGTCAACACCGACAGGCACGCGGCACCACCGGCCAGGTACTCCTTGGCCACCTCGTCGGGTTGGAGGTCCGGACTCAGGTCGCCCCTCGAGGGCGACCGGCGCTTGATCTCCGCGATGCACGACAGACCACCGCCGCGCAGTGCTCCCGCGAAGTCCCGCGGCGGTGCGGTGCGGTCCGCCAACTCGACCAGGTCACCCAGAGGGCGGTCGTCGATCTCGGCACGGGCTCGGTGGGCAGCCACGATGTCGGCCAGGTAGGACGGCATGACGTCCCAGCGTAGCGGCGTCTTCTGCGGACACGGTCTGCCTCGACATTCAGGCGATCACCAGGACGACCCGCCGAACCGGACCGCTGCCGTCCGCGCCGAAGGTGCTGGGGAACCTCTCAGCCCGTCGAGGGCGACGGAAGACCGACCAGTGGCAGCGTCGCGACCCGGGCCGGCCGTGACCCGCCCACGCCGTCCCCCGAGCGCACCCGCACCGTGCCTGGGGCGTCGACCGAACGGTGCAGGTACCCCAACGCGACCCACGAACCAAGCTCCACGCTCCAGATCGCCGAGGTGATCGTCCCGACCACCTTGTCCTCCGCCGGCCCGTCCCCGGGCGGCGGGTCGCCGGCGTGCAGGGTCATCCCCCGGGCGAGAACCTCGTCGCCGCCGGCGGAGGTGGGCGGCGGGCCGGGAGGTGCCACGACGCCTACGAGACGACGGGCCACGCGCGAACCCCGGGCGTCGAGCCGCGCCACGAGCTCCTGACCCGTGTAGCAGCCCTTGGTGAAGCTCACGGTGCGACCGACCAACCCGGCTTCTGCGGCAATCGTCTTCTCGGTCAGCTCCGCGCCCATGGCCGGCAATCCCGAGACGATGCGGCATGCCTCGACCGCCTCGACACCGCACTCCACCGGATCGGTGCCCAAGTGGTCGCCGAGCACGGTGTGGACTCCGCGCACGGCTTCGGGAGAGCCGAGGAGATCGAGTCCCGTCCACCCGTTCCACTCGAAGCGCACCGCGCGGACCGCGTCCGCGGGGAGGGCGGCCACCACCTCCGATGAGCGCTCGGTCACTCTGTCTCCCCTCAGGGACAGGCATTGCCACGCCAGGCGCTCGAGCTCCACCTTGGAGCGGAGAAGGAACCGCGTCAGACGAGCGGCCACGGCCTTGCCGTACCCCGCGTCGACGTCGATCACGAACGCATCGGGGCCGGTGCGGGTCGCTCTGACGAGCGCGGAGAGTTTGCCGTCCGGTTCGAGCAGCAGGCTGTCCGCCGACTGGTTGACGTCGAGGGCATCGAGATCCTGGCTCAGCTGGCCCTGCAGGTAGGCCGGGGCGTCCGGACCGCGCACGAGGAGTACGTCGCGCCTCGCCGCGAAGACGCCGGCCCCGCGTCGAAGGGCATGCGTCTGAGCCGCCAGCACGCCGGTCGTCATGCCCCCGAAGCCTGGCGTCGCGCCGCTCCCATCCACCGAGCCGCCGTGACAGCCACCAACAACGCTCCGGCCTTGTGGGCGCACTCCTCGTCCTCGGACGCCGGGTCGCTGTCGGCCACGATCCCGGCGCCCGCCTGCACGCTGGCTCGGCCGTCGGGACCGACCACCATGGTACGGATGGCGATCGCCGTATCGAGATTTCCCGAGAAGTCGATGTAGCCGACGACACCGCCGTACACCCCTCGCTTGGTGGGTTCGAGCTCATCGATGATCTCCATTGCCCGCACCTTGGGCGCTCCCGACAGCGTCCCGGCGGGAAGCGTGGCCCGCAGCACGTCGATGGGCCCCCGTCCCTCGGCCAACTCACCCGACACCTGGGAGGTGATGTGCATGATGTGGCTGTAGCGCTCGATCGTCATGAGTTCGTCCACCTTCTCCGTGCCGAAGCGCACGACGCGGCCCACGTCGTTGCGGGCCAGATCCACCAGCATGATGTGCTCGGCCAGCTCCTTGGGGTCCTCGGCCAGCTCCGACTCGAGCAGCCGGTCATGCTGGTCGTTCTCGCCGCGCGGACGTGACCCGGCGATGGGCCGGGACACCACGATGCCGTCGCGCAGCCGTACCATCGGTTCGGGTGATGCCCCCACCACGGTGACCTCCGGGAAGCGGAGGAAGTACATGTACGGGCTGGGGTTGAGAAGACGAAGCGCCCGGTACACGTCGAAGGGATCGGCGGCCAGGTCGAGGTCGTAGCGCTGCGAGAGGACGACCTGAAAGATGTCGCCAGCCGTGATGTGCTCCTTGGCGACCCCGATGGCGCCGCGGTACTCCCCTGACGTCATGGTGCGCTTCGCTTCGGCCCGCTCGAGCCCCAGCGGTGGCACGGCGACCAGATGGGCCGGCTCACTCGGGCCTCTGGCACAGTCGGCAGCCAACTCGGCCAGGCGTACGCAGGCCTCCCCGTACACCGTGGCGACCGCGGCGGTGTCGATCTCGCCCTCGGCGGCCTGCGGGACGACCACGTTGTCCACGAGAACGATGCGCTGGCGCCAATGGTCGAACGCGCAGAACTGCCCGATGACCACCAGTGCGGCGTCGGGATGTCCCAGGTCGTCGGGCGGAGGGTCGGGCAGCCGCTCGATCTCGCGCACGACGTCGTAGCCGAGATACCCGACGAGCCCACCGTGCAGGGGAGGAAGGCCGGGCAACACCGGGGATTCGAAACGCGACACCAGCGACTCCACCGCGGCGAGGATGCCCTCGTCCGAACGGCCGAGGTCCAGGCGACCCGAGGTCTCGACCGCCCGGCCGCGCGCCGTCAACGTCGCCAACGGGCGGCGGCCCACGAAGGAGTAACGACCCCACCGCTCACCGCCCTCGACAGACTCGAAGAGGAACCCCCCCTCCGCGCCCACCACGTTGGCGAAGCACGCCACTGGGGTCAGGGTGTCGGCCACGACCTCGCACCACACGGGAACGATGGCGTGGTCCTTGGCCAGTGCGGCGAACTCGGCCGGATCGGGTCGGAAACCAAGTGACCCCGGACCCGACTCGGGGCCCCGGCCGGCCCCCGACGTCACGGGGCGGGGGCCCCCGGACCCGTCCCGATAGTCCGGTAGAAGCAGGACCGCTCACCGGTGTGGCATGCCCCTCGACCGTGCTGGTCGACCAGGACCACGAGCGCGTCCCCATCGCAGTCGAGGCGAACTTCGCGCACGTATTGGCGGTCTCCCGACGTCTCGCCCTTCTGCCAATACTCCCGGCGGCTGCGGCTGTAGAACCACGAGCGTCCCGACGCCAGGGTGCGACGCAGGGCCTCCTCGTCCATGTAGGCCATCGTCAGCACCGTCCCGTCGCGGACGTCCTGCACGACGACGGGCACCAACCCGTCGCCCTTGGCAAAGTCCACCGAGCCGAGCAGCTCCTCGTCGAAGGTCAGCGGGACGCCTTCGGGAACGGCTGACGCCGGGGTCCGGGCAGACGAGGCACTCAAAGGTACAGGCCCGTCCCGCTGTCATTGCGCGCCGACGCAATGGCGTGGATGTCGCGCTCGCGCAGGATGACGTACTCCTCGCCGTGCACCTCAACCTCGAAGCGGTCCTCGGGATTGAAGAGCACCGTGTCGCCGACCTTCACGGTGCGGACGTGCGGCCCGACAGCCACCGTCTCGGCCCACGTGAGGCGCCGGGTCAGCTGCGCCGTGGCGGGGATCAGGATGCCGGCACGGGAACGCCGCTCGCCTTCACTTGCCGAGATCTGCACCATCACCCGGTCGAAGAGCACCGAGATCGGCTGCTTGTCGTCCTTTCCCACGTCCCGCCTGCGGGTCTCGACCCCAACGGCAACCTTGGCGGTCGGATCGGCGGTGGTCACGTCCGCCTCGGTCTGGTCGATCCCGTTCTTCGTCGTCGACGTGGGCACCCTGGCACGGTACCGCACTGAGGCACCCTTCCTGGTCAGACGGGACGGACCGTGACCCCCTGGGAGGCCATGTAGACCTTGGCCTCCCCGATGGTGAACTCGCGTCGGTGAAAGATGGAGGCGGCCAGGACGGCATCGGCGCCCCCGGCCACGGCGCCGTCCACCAGGTCCTGGAGTCGACCGACTCCGCCCGACGCCACGACCGGCACGTCGACCGCGTCCACCACGGCCCGCGTCAGGTGCAGGTCGAAACCGTTCCGGGTGCCGTCACGGTCCATGGAGGTCAGAAGGATCTCGCCCGCCCCGTTCGCCGCACATTCGACGGCCCACGCCACCGCATCCCGGCCGACCGGGCGGCGACCGCCGTGCGTGTGCACCTCCCACCCCGAGCCGTCCGGACGTGCCCGGGCGTCGATGGCGACGACGGCGCACTGGCCACCGAAGGTGTCCGCGATGTCGCGGACCAGCTCAGGACGTTCCACCGCCGCTGTGTTCACCGCGACCTTGTCCGCCCCGGCCCGCAGGAGCCGTCGGGCGTCGTCGGCCGCCCGGACGCCACCGCCCACGGTCAGGGGGATGAACACCTGCTCGGCGGCACGGGCAACGACCGACACCATGGTGTCGCGGCCGTCGGAGGAGGCCGTGATGTCCAAGAAGGTGACCTCGTCGGCGCCTTCCGCGTCGTAACGGGCTGCCAGCTCGACCGGGTCCCCCTCATCGGTCAGATCGACGAACCGGACCCCCTTGACGACTCGGCCAGCAGTGACGTCGAGACACGGAATCAGCCGGACGCTGTGCATGCCGCCACGCCCTCCTCCACACCGAAGCGACCCTCGACCAACGCCTTTCCCACTACGGCCCCGGCCAGTCGCCGGCCGACCACCTCGAGCCCGGCCAACGCGGAGAGGTCGGCAACACTCGATACGCCACCGGAGGCCACCACCGGCAGCGCCGTGGCGGCGAGCAGGGCGCGTAGACCGTCGAGATCAGGGCCCGAGAGCATTCCGTCGCGCGCCACCGCGGTGGCGACCACCGCGCCAATCGGGTCGTGCGACCACAGCTCGAGCAGGTCCACCACGGACTGCCCGGAACCGGCCAGCCACCCCTGGGCCTGGGCCTCGGCCACGCCGTCCGACCCCACCCGGTAGTCCAACCCCACGGCCACACGCCCGGGCCAGCGGCGGGCACTGCGCCCGGCCAGCGCCGGCTCCTCGAGCGCGGCCGTGCCGAAGACCACGCGGGCGACACCGGACGCGAGCAGCTCCTCCGCGTCGTCCTCGGAACGGACCCCTCCCCCGAACTCGATCTTGACGCCGTCAGCCTGCGCGAGGCGGACGATCTCGGTCAACGCTCCTCGCTCGTGGGGCACGCCGGTGCGGGCCCCGTCGAGATCCACCACGTGGATCCAGCGGGCACCCCCAGCGACGTAGCGGGCCGCCAGGGCAGCCGGGTCCCCGTAGCGTTGCTCCTGGCCGAAGTCTCCCTGGGTCAGGCGTACCGCCGCACCCCCGCGCAGGTCGATGGCCGGCAGAAGCTCCATCACGGAGCGTGGGCCGGGGCCGGGCAGCCCGCGGCCAGGCGGACGAAGTTCGCCAGCAGCGCCAGGCCTGTCGCCCCGGACTTCTCCGGGTGGAACTGGGCACCCCACAGCGGGCCGCGGACGGCCAGCGCGGCCACCGGACCGCCGTAGTCACAGACCGCCACCGTCTCGTCGCCGACCGGAGGGGCGAAAGAGTGCACGAAGTAGACCCACGGGTGCGGGCCGAGGCCGCGCAGTGCGTCGGGCTCGGGACCATCGCCGCGGCGCTCGAGGGTGTTCCACTGCATCTGCGGGTGCTTGACCCCCGCCGGAAGGCCACGGACGATGCCGGGGAACACCGAGAGTCCCTTCGCACCTGGGCTCTCCTCGGACGCCTCGTACAGAAGCTGGAAACCGACGCACACCCCGAAGAAGGGCACGCCGGCACCGATGGCCGCACGTGCCGCCGAGTCCAGCCCGCTCCGGCGCAGCGCGTCCGCGCAAGCGCCGAACGCGCCCACCCCGGGGAGCACGACGGCGTCGGCTCCCTCCACCGAGCCGGGATCGCTCACCAACCTGGCCGCGGCACCCACGTGCGCGAGTGCCTTCTCGGCCGACCGCAGGTTGCCGATGCCGTAGTCGAGGACCGCGATCCGAGGGCCTCCGCTCACAGCCTGCCCTTGGTCGAGGGGATGCCGGCCCCCTCCACCCGCACGGCGTCGCGCAGGCACCGTGCCACACCCTTGAAGCTGGCCTCCAGTACGTGGTGCGTGTTCTTTCCCTCCAAACCGCGGATGTGCAGCGTGAGATTCGCCGCGGTGGCGAAGGCCCGCCAGAATTCCTCGGCCAGCTGCGGGACAAAGGGCGGCGTCCCGAGCCCGGGGGTGTCGGGGGCGAACGCGAGGCCGTAGGCCAGATAGGGACGGCCCGACAGGTCGAGCGCCACCTCGACCAGCGCCTCGTCGAGCGGCATCAGCATGGAGGCGAATCGCCGGACCCCGGACTTGTCGCCCAATGCCTCGGCCAGACACCCCCCGAGGACGATCCCGACGTCCTCGACGGTGTGGTGGGCATCGACCTGCAGGTCGCCCGTGGCGCGCACCGTCAGGTCGAAGCCAGCATGCTTTCCCAACTGCTCCACCATGTGATCGAAGAAGGGCAGTCCGGTGGTGACCTCACTGTGTCCGCCGCCGTCGACGACCAACGTCGCGGCGACGGTCGTCTCCTTGGTCGTGCGTTCGGTGGCGGAACGGCGGGGTGCGGGCGTCACAGGCTCTCCTTCAGGGCGTCGAGGAAACGGTTGTTCTCGTCGGGTGTCCCGATGGTGACACGCAAGCACCCGCGCAGGCCCTCCCAGCTCGCGCAGTTCCGGACGAGCACGGAGTGGTCGAGCAACGCCCGCCACACGTCGTCTGCATTTCGGGTCTGGGGCCGGAACAAGATGAAATTGGATTCGGAGGGCCAGCTCTCCACCGGGAGATCTCCCAACGCGGCCGCCACTCGACCCCGTTCCTCGGTGATGCCCGCCACCCGAGCTTCCATCTCCCGTCGGTGGCGTAGCGCAAGGATCCCGGCCAGCTGCGTGAGCGCGGACAGGTGATAGGGCAGCGCCACGGCCTCGCAGGCCTCCACGACTTCCGTCTCGGCCACCAGGTAGCCCAGACGCACGCCCGCCATCGCCCAGGTCTTGGAAAAAGTCCGCGTCACCACCAGACCTGGGCAGTCACGACCGCGCAGCTCGAGGGCCGACCATGGTGCGAACTGCCCGTACGCCTCGTCGACCACCACCAGCCCGGTGGCTGCCGCGGCTACCTGGGAGACGGTGGACGGCGGTTCGACCCGACCCGTCGGGTTGTTGGGCGAGCACAGGAACGTCACGTCGGGCCGCTCGGCCGACAAGATGGCCGCCGCGTACGCAGGATCGATCAGGAAGTCGTCCCGCCGGGCACCCTCGACCACCTCCGTGCCGGTGATCCGCGCGATGTGCGAGTGCAGCGCGTAAGTGGGCTCGAACACCAGCGCACGCCGCCGGGAACCTCCAAAGGCCAGGAGGAGGCATTGCAATACCTCGTTCGACCCGTTGGCGCAGAACACCTCCTCAGGCGTGACGCCATGGAGGGCGGCCACGGCGCGCCGCAGCTCGGCCGCCGATCGGTCCGGGTAGCGGTGGAACGCCACCTGCTCGAGCGCCGCGGTGAGCTCGGTGCGCCACGCCGCGGGCGGCTCGAGGGGCGATTCGTTGGTGTTGAGGCGCACATCGGCCTCGACCTGGGGCGAGTGGTATCCCTCTGCCAGGTCGAGGTCCGGCCGCACGGGTGGGACGGCGCTCACAGCGCACCGCTTTCATCGAGAATGGCCAGGCGGCGTCTCACCGAGTCGGCGTGGGCAGGCAGACCCTCCATCTCCGCCAGGGTGACGACGTGCGGGCCCAGGGCGCGCATGGCTTCGGGCGTCACGTGGACGGCGTGAAGGTGCTTGCGAAAATCGTCCGCTCGTAGGGCCGAAGCGAAGCGAGCCGTGCGGTTGGTGGGCAGCACGTGATTGGGCCCCGCGACGTAGTCCCCCAGGCTGGCCGGCGACCAGGGACCGATGAAGACCGCGCCGGCATTGTGCACTCCGGCGAGCATGCCGAGACCTTCGTCCTCGTCCATCATCAGCTCGAGGTGCTCGGGTGCCACGACATTGGCCACGGCTAGTGCCTCGTCGGGCCCGTCCACCAGGCAGAGCACACCGGACCGGGCGAGGGTCGACTCGAGGTCGGCGCGCCGAGGTGATGCCCCCACGATGCGGTCCACCTCTGCGGCGATCTGCTCGGCCGACGTCGCGTCCCACGACACCAGCCAGGCCATGCCGTCGGGCCCGTGCTCGGCCTGCACCACGAGGTCGACCGCGGCGAAGCTCACCGGTGCGCCCGGACCGGCGACCACGACGACCTCGGACGGACCGGCGAAGGCAGAGGCCACCCCTACGAGTCCCGAGACCTGGCGCTTGGCCTCGGCGACATAGGCATTGCCGGGACCGGCCACGACGTCCACCGCCAGCACGCTCGCGGTGCCGTACGCCATGGCGGCGATCGCCTGGGCCCCACCGATCCGGTAGACCTCGTCCACTCCGGCCACCGACGCCGCGCACAACGTGGCTTCGTCGACCTCGCCGTCCGGACCCGGCGGTACGCACAGGGCGATGCTCCCCACCCCGGCGACCCGGGCCGGAGCGGCACACATGAGCACCGTCGAGGGATACCGGGCCCTCCCACCGGGCGCGTAGATCCCGGCCCGCCCGACTGCCCGCGTGAGGTGCGCGACCGTCACGCCGCCCCCGGCCAGGTCGCCCGGCGGCGTCGCCTCGTGCGCGTGGTACTCGAAGATCCGCCTCCAGGCCACTTCCAGGGCGTCGAGGAGCTCGGGACGGGCGGCCCGGCGCGCCTGCTCAATCGCGGCGGAGTCGACCCGGAGCCCGCCGGACACGTCCACCTTGTCGAATTCCGCCGTGCAGCGAACGACGGCAGCGTCTCCTTCGGTGCGCACCCGGCGCAGGATGGAAGCAACCACATCGTGGACGTCCGTGCCCGGAGGGGCCGGACGTGGCAAGACCGCGTCATAAGGCGGCCGGACGCCGCGCAGGTCGATCACACGGAGGGGCATGAGATCCCAAGGCTACCGGGGCCCCGGGACGTCTCCCGGTGCGCCATCATCACACGATGTCCTCATCTGCCGAGATCTCCTCGCTGTCCTCGACCCTGGCCGAGCTGCACGAACGGGTCAGCGCGCTGGCCGAGAGCGCGCTCGCCCGGGGGGACGAGGAGATGGCCCACGAACTCGTCGCGGTCGAGCGTTCCCTTGGCGGCGCCCTCCGCCGCCTGCGCCGCTTCGCCCCGGACACCCGCCACTGAAGCGAAGGAGACGTCGAACCGCTCAGACCGTGTAGAGCACGAGCTGGTGCCCGAGCAGCGCGGCGGCCGTGCGCATCACGGTCTGTCGCTGCGCCACGACGGCACAGTTCCGGCGCTCGGCCAGCTCGACCACGGCGACCACGCTCAGATCGGACGTGTCGCAGCGGGCGGCGATCTCGCCGGTCCGTCGGGCCACCTCCCCGGTGAACGGCTCCACCTCGGTGCCGGCCAGCAATTCCCCGATGCGGTCGCTCCGGGCTTCGGTTCGGTAACCCTCCGCCACCGTCATGGCGGGAACGACAGGGACGATGCCGTTCGAGAGAGCGGCACGATGCAGGGCCCACATCATGCGCTCACCGCGCGCCGCGGCGTGGAGCGCACCGAGTCCGTAGGCCAATCCCTCCCGACGGGTCAGGCTCACCGCCGTCGCACACGCGACGCAACGCCGGACACGCCCGAGCGCAGACGGGCCAGGAGCGCCTCACCCGCGGCGACCTCCTCCGCGCTCAACGACCCGGTCTCGCCCTCCCACGCCGCCACGCCGCGGAGACCCCGACGCACGCGAAGCTGCCTCTCTGCCGCCGATGAGAGCCACGCGCTGAACGAGACCTGGTCCTGACGGGCCGCCTCCTCGACCGCGGACGCCACCTCGTCGTCGAGCGAGACGGAGCGCTTGGTCACCACGGACCGAGGGTAGCACCTCAAGTAGTACCGAAGCGGGCACCGCGGCCCGGTGACGAGCTCGGCGGTGTCGGAGGATGGACACACCAATGCCGGCCCGAAGGCCGGCATTGGGCGAGCCGGCCGGGAGGCGGATCCCAGCATCGACTCTGTCGGAACCAGGTGGCGGGAACCGGTTCCGGCCACATGGTAGCTCCTGCGTTCACGGATTTCACCCGGTCGTCACGTTGCGTCCACCCTGTCGGTGCGGCCGGGCGAACTGGGAAAACGCGCCGACGGACAGAAGTCGGCCAGGATGCAGTCACCGCACCGGGGCGCTCGGGCCCCACACGTGTCGCGGCCGTGCAGGATCATCCGCAGGCTGAACACACCACGCTCGTCAGCCGGCACCAGCGCGTTCAGCTCGAGCTCGACCTTGACGGGATCACGTCGGGCCGGTGCCGCCAGACCGTCGGTCAGTCCTAGCCGCTGGCTCACGCGCAAGACATGCGTGTCGACCGGGAGACCCGGCAGGGAGAAGGCCACGCTCCGAACGACGTTGGCCGTCTTTCGGCCCACCCCGGGCAGCGTCACGAGCTCGTCGAGCGCCGGGGGCACCTCTCCGCCGAAGCGCTCAGAGACTGCGGCGGCCATACCGATGAGGCTCCTGGTCTTGGATCGGAAGAAGCCGGTCGAGCGGACGAGCGCCTCGACCGCCTCGGGATCCGCAGCAGCGAGCGAGGCGGCGTCGGGATACGCCGCGAACACGTCCGGGGTCACCATGTTGACGCGCACATCTGTGCTCTGCGCAGAGAGGATCGTGGCCACGAGCAGTTGGAAGGGATCGGCAAACCTGAGTGCGCAGAGGTCCGCCGCCCGCCCCGGATACCGCTCGGCCAGTCGCTCACGCGTCAGGCGCGCCCGGCCCTTGGGTGTCCGGGGCTTCGCCATCGGCTCAACGTACCGGGTTACGTTGAGCCGATGGACGACGACATGGTGGTGGTCGCCCTGGATGCGCTCGGAGAGTCGGATCGGGCGTCTGTCCGGGGACTCCTGGCACGCGCCGAGGCGGCGGATGCCCATCCCGCGCTGCCCGATCCGCAGCGTGGCGCCGTGACCACCCCGGAGGACCCTCAACCCGAAGGTTCAAACGACCTCCGTGGTCACGTGGCACTCGTGCACCGCGACGACGTGCTGGTGGGTGCCGCCGTGATCTCAGAGGCTCGCGACCACTCCGCTGTGGTCCACGTCGTGCTCGACCCGGCGGTCCGGGGACGACCCGACGGGGCAGAGGGGCTCACGGGCACGCTGATCCGCCGAACGCTGACCATGGCACCGCCTCGTGCCGCGGTCCACCTGTGGGTCATGCAGGCCGAACCCACCGATGATGCGCGGGCGGCCGAACTGGGCTTCATCGCCGAGCGCGACCTTGTGCAGATGCGCGTCCCACTCCCCCTTCCCGCCGAGGTGGTGTCCCGCACGCGGCACCTCGAGACACGCGCCTTCGTCCCGGGGCGCGATGAATCGGCCTGGGTCGAGACCAACAACCGGGCATTCGCCGACCATCCCGAGCAGGGAGGCTGGACCGTACCGCTGCTCAGGGACCGACTGGCCGCCGACTGGGTGGATCTTGACGGCTTCCTCGTGGCCGACGACCCCGACGGGCCGGGACTCATCGGTTCGTGCTGGACCAAGGTGCACGGCGACACGACGCCCGTCCTCGGAGAGATCTACGTCGTCGCCGTCGACCCGAACCATCACGGGCAGGGTTGGGGACGCTCGCTGACGGTGGCCGGGCTCGAGTTCCTCGCCCGGCGCGGCGTACGACACGGGATGCTCTACACCGAGGCCGACAACCGGGCCGCGTTGCACCTCTACCGGTCTCTGGGCTTCACGATCGACCATGTCGACCGGTCCTACCGCCTCCTGGCTCCCCCCCGAACCCGAGACACGACGGCCGACCTCAGCTGATGCCCGCGCCCATGGCGCGACCCACCCCGTAGGTGACGCCGGCGGCCACCGCCGTCACCGCGAGTTGCCGAAGGGCAGAGAGCACCACCCGACGCTCGGTGAAGCGGGCCAGGATCACGCCCACCACGAGCGAGGCCAGGCCACCGAGCACCACCGACAGGACAATTGCCTGGGTCCCCGAGGTGAAGAGCCAGGGAAGCAACGGGATGAACGCTCCGAAGGCGAACGTCACGAATGAGGCGGCGGCAGCCACCCAGGCAGAACCCAGGTGCTGCGTCGAGATGCCCAATTCCTCCCGGGCATGGGTCTCGAGCGCCAGATCGGGATCCTGCATCACCTCGTCGACCATCTCCCTGGCCACGCCGGGGTCGATGCCACGACGCACGTACATGCCGCGCAGCTCGGCCGCCTCACCCTCGGGGCTATGCCGAAGCGCCCGCCGCTCGACATCGAGCTCGCGTTCCATCAGCTCACGCTGGGCGGTCATGGAGAGATACTCCCCCGCGGCCATGGAGAACGAGCCGGCGATCAGCCCGGCCACCCCGGCCAGTCGGACAATGGACGCGCCGGGGTTGGCCCCGGCGATGCCCACGACCAGCGAGATATTCGTGACCAGGCCGTCGCTGATCCCAAAGACCGCCGCCCTGGCTCCACCACTGCGCACGTCACGGTGGTGATGGGGTGTCGTCACGGGGTCGTGTCGGGAGGAGCTCACGCGCGCCAGCGTAGTGAGGCACCTGTGCGCGGGTAGCGTCCTCACTCGAACGCCCGGACCAGTGAGGAGGCGCAATGGGGATCACGGTCGAGAGCGTCGACGGGCTGCACGATCTCGTCGGCGGGCCAATCGTCCACAGCGAATGGCAGGCCGTGAGCCAGGAGCAGGTGAACCTGTTCGCAGATGCCACCCATGACCATCAGTGGATCCATGTCGACCTCGAGAGGGCGGCACACGGCCCCTTCGGGGGGCCGATCGCCCACGGGTACCTGACGCTGTCGCTCGCCCCCGGCCTCCTCGGCGAGCTCGTGCGGGTGCAGAGGTCGACGCTGGCCGTCAACTACGGCTGCAACAAGGTGCGCTTCCCTGCGCCGGTGCCGGTCGGGTCCGAAGTGCGAATGGGTGTCACGGTGGCCGGCACCGAAGCAGTCGACGGTGGCGTGCAGGTGACCTACGACCTCGTCTTCGAGATCAAGGACGCCCCCAAGCCGGCCTGCGTGGCCCAAGTCGTGTACCGCTACTACCGCTGACGTCGCGATCCGGTATGACACGATGGCGGCAGGACCGCGACGACGCTTCGGAGCTCCCGACCGGGGAGGAGAAGACGGCGCGCGTGCGCGCCATGTTCGACACCATCGCACCGCGGTACGACCTGATGAACCGGCTCATGACCTTCGGTCTCGACCAGTCGTGGCGGCGTGCGACAGTGGCGGCGTTGGGATTGCCCGAGACGGCATGCGTGTTCGACCTGGCCTGCGGCACCGGCGACCTCTCCCGACTGGCCCTGCGGCGTGGCCTGCACGTGGTGGGCGCCGACCTCAGCGCGGGGATGCTCGAGGCGAACGCGACGGGCACCCCCCTGGTCGAGGCCGACGGCAGCCATCTGCCCTTCGTCGACGGTGCCTTCGACGGGCTGGTGTGCGGCTACGCCCTGCGAAACTTCACCGACCTCTCCGCCACGCTCGCCGAGTGCGCCCGGGTGCTCCGACCGGGGGGGCGCCTGGCCGTGCTCGAGGTCGACACCCCCGCCTCCCCGCTGTGGCGGGCCGGGTTCGAGCTTTGGTTCACCAAGGTCGTGCCCGCCCTCGGGGCGATCGTGTCGGACCGAGGGGCCTACCGGTACCTGCCGAAGTCGGTGGCGTACCTGCCTCCGGCGCCGGAGTTGCGGCGCATGCTCCTCGACGCCGGCTTCTCCGCTGTCGGGATCCGGCCCCTGGCGGGCGGACTGAGCCAGCTGATCGTGGCCACCCGAGCCGGAGCGCCGTGAGGCCGACCTTGCACGCCCGCACGGTGGCCCTCGAGTACGGCCCCGACGCGCTGCAATTCGACGCCAGCCCGACCGTCTTGTTCGACCGCCCCGGACTCACCCTGGTGGGCTGGGGAACGGCTCAGCTCGTGGCGGCATCCCAAGCCGCGGAGACCCTGGCCGCCATCCCCTCCGACGACGAGGTCGGCCAACTCGGATCAGGCCCCATCGCCCTCGGGGCGCTTCCGTTCCACGACGCCATGGACGGGCACCTGGTGATCCCGCGCTTCGCCATGGCGATCGCACGCGACGCGCAGGGCGTCACACGGCGGTGGGCCACCGCGGTCGGGCCCTCCGAGACTCCGCTTCCGGCAACCGACGAGCTGTTCAACGCCGTGATCTGGCAGTACGGAGACGGCAGCGCGGCTCACTTCGCCGACCCGGGCATCACCGACCTCGGCGCTCCCATGACCGCGCAGGGCTACGCCGGCACGGTGGCCGACGCGGTGTCCGCCATGGGCGAAGACGACCCGCGCGCCTTGCGCAAGGTGGTCCTCTCGCGTCAGGTCCACGTCGACCTCGACGGGCCACTGCCACTGGCCGCCGTCCTTCGACGGCTGCGCGCCGCCGAGCCTGACTGCACCATCTTCTCCATGCCGGTGCCTGACGGCACCTTCTTCGGGGCCAGCCCCGAGCTCCTGGTGGCCCGTCACGAAGACCGCGTGTCGAGCCACCCTCTCGCCGGCACCGTCCCACGCGGCACCACGGCGCGGTCCGACGCCGACGCGCAGAGCGCCCTGGCCCGCTCCGCCAAGAGCCAGGAGGAGCACCGCTATGTCGTCGACGACGTGGCCGCGGTGCTCGAACCCATCTGCTCCGAGCTCTCGGTCCCCGCCGAGCCCTCGCTCGTGGCATTCCGCTCCGTGGCCCACCTGGGCACGCGCATCGAGGGCCGGCTGGCGTACCCGGTGACCGTCCTCGAGCTCGTCGGCCGCCTCCATCCCACTCCGGCCGTGGGTGGAACTCCGCGGGCGGAGGCCCTCGCCTTCATCACGGGACACGAAGTGGGATCCCGCGGCTATTGGGCCGGGCCAGTGGGCTGGATGGACAGCCGCGGCCAGGGCGAATGGATGATCGCCATCCGCAGCGCGCTCCTCGAAGCGAGCGGCACCGGGTTCACGCTGCGTGCCGGTGCGGGCATCGTCGCCGAGTCCGAGCCACGCAGCGAAGCGGCCGAGGTGGACGTGAAGCTGGCGACCGTGCTCGACGCCGTGATCCCGGGGTCCTCAGTGCGGCTGCGCTGAGCGCACCGGCCCGGGCACGGCCGGGGCAGTCCTGCGGCTCGACTCACCCGGACGCGACGGCGCTGCAGCCCCGTGCGGGTCGCGCGCCGGGGTCGGCTGGTCGGGAGCCAGCGGGAGGGTGACGACGATCGTGGCACCCGGTCCTTCCGTCTCGACCACCCGGGCCGTCCCACCCAGGGCCTCGGCAGTGGCCCGGACGATGGCCAAGCCGAGACCGGCCCCCGATCCCGAACGGGAGGGATCGCTCTGGTAGAAGCGGTCGAAGACATGGTCCGCCTCGGCTTTGGGGATCCCGGGTCCATCGTCGGACACCTCGATGTACCCCATCGGACCCCGTACACCGGTCGAGACCACGACAGCCGTGCCGTCGGGGGTATGCGCCAACGCGTTCCGCACGAGGTTGTGCGCCACCTGGGCCAGACGCCCCGCATCACCGAGCACCGCGACCGGCGGGCCTGGAGCCAGCGTGAGATGGTGGCCGCGCGCGACAGCGCCGGCATCGGCCACCACGTCGGCGCAGACCGCCTGCAGGTCGACGGGTTCGGCGTGCAACGGGCGTCCGCGGTCGAGCTCGGCCAGGAGAAGCAGGTCTTCGACCAGCCCACCCATGCGGGTGGCCTCCTCCTCGATCCGCTCGAGCGCCCGGCGCCGCCCCTGCTCGTGGGCGAAACCCCCGCGTGCCAGCAGCTCGGCGTAGCCGCGGATGGAGGTCAGCGGGGTCCGCAGCTCGTGCGAGGCGTCGGCCACGAACTGTCGCAACTGCGCCTCGGATGCCGACTTCTCGGCGAAGGCCTCCTCGATCTGGGCCAGCATCTCGTTGAGCGCCAGACCCAGGCGGCCCACCTCGGTGCCCGGACGCCCCTCGGGCACGCGCCGGGTCAGGTCACCCGATGCGATCGCATCCGCAGTGCCCGCCATCTGGCGCAGTGGTCGCAAGCCGCGGCGAACCACCACGAGGACCATCAGCCCCATGGCCAGCAGCACCGCCAGGCTGGCCAGGAACTCGATCCGGCGCAACGACGCCAAGGTGTCGTTCGTCGGGTTGAGGGAGACGGCCGTGACCAGCGTGCCCTGCGGCACGGTCACCGCGACGGCGCGGTACTGGCCGTCGGGATCGCCGGTGCTGGCCAGGATCACCGAGTCGGGGTCGGGCCGGAACGTGCCGGCGTAGCGGCCCACGTTGAGGTGCCGGTCGATGTCGAGCACGTGCTGGACCGGGATGTCCGCCGCCAGGACGGGTGCGGGGTCGGGGCGTGTGGGCGGGCCCGAGGGGCGGCGGACCACGACGTGCCCGTGGGCGTCGAGGAGCGTCAGGTAGACCTCCGCCGAGACGTGCCGGGAGAGGTCGGCCGAGTCGACCGTTATCCGGTGTGCCGCGGCGTAGGTGAGGTAGTTGAACCCCAATGCCTCGTCTTGGGCCAAGGTGGCGTCGGCCTGTCCGTAGAGGAACGAGCGCACCGAGGTGTAGACGGCCACGTCAGCGACGACAAGGCCGATCACCAGCAGGAGCGCCACCAGGGCGACGAGCCGCTTCTGGAGGCTCATCCGTCCCTTGGCAGGCGGAGGGTGTAGCCCACCCGTCGGATGGTGTGCAGCAACGCCGGCTCCCGGTCGTCGATCTTCTTGCGCAGGTAGCTGATGTAGGTCTCCACGATGTTGGGATCCCCCTGGAACTCGAAGCCCCAGACGTTGTCGAGGAGCTCGGACTTCGAGATGACCCGGCGTGCGTTCTCGAGCAGGTAGCGCAACAGGTTGAACTCCGTCGCAGTCAGGTCGACGGTGTGCCCGCCACGCCACACCTCGTGGGTGTCGATGTGCATGGTCAGGTCAACGAACTGCAGGATGGAGGTGTCCGCCGCGGCCACCTCACCGGCCCGCCTGAGGATCGCCCCGACTCGGGCCATCAGCTCTTCGAGGCTGAACGGCTTGGTCACGTAGTCGTCGCCCAAGCTCAGTCCCTCCACCTTGTCCTCGGTGGTGTCGCGGGCCGTCAGGAAGACAATGGGCATCTGTTCGCCCTGGTTGCGCAGCCGGCGACACACCTCGTTGCCGTCGAAGTCGGGCAGCATCACGTCGAGCATCACGAGATTGGGACGAAATGTGCGCACCTGTTCGAGGGCCTCGGCTCCCGTGGCCGCCACACCGACCTGATACCCCTCGAAGGTCAGTGCGGCGGAGAGCAGCTCGGCAATGTTGGACTCGTCGTCGACCACCAGGATGCGCGCCCCGGCCAGGTCGAGGGTCACTTCAGCACACCGACCGGGCGCTCACTGAGAGGCGACCGGATCCTCGGTGACGGATTCGGCTGGCTCGCCCGACCCGGCCCGGACCACCCCTTCCGGCGGAACACTGGGGACGTTCGCCGTCCGCTCCCGACGTCGCGGTCCCGCCGACGACACGGCGGCACACGCCGCTCGGACCAGGCGTCCCAGCGCCCACCAGGTCACCAGCCCCAACGCCTCGACCACGATCACCGACGACATCTTCGATTCGCCGGCCGTCCGGTCGACGAAGCTGATCGGCACCTCGGTGATGGCGGCACCGTGCTGTTTGGACCGGTACGTCATTTCGATCTGGAACCCATAGCCCTCGGCCCGGATGCGGTCGAGGTCCAGTCTCCGCAGGATCCGCTCCGTGTAGGCCCGGTACCCCGCGGTGGAGTCGGCAACGCCCAGGCCCAGCATGGTGGAGGCGTAGAGATTGCCGCCTCGCGAGAGCAGGTGTCGATGCCAGGCCCACTTCGGGATCGACCCGCCACTTACGTAGCGGGAGCCGATGGCGACGTCATAACCCTCCTCGAGGGGGGCCAACAGCGTCGGCAGGGCGGCGGGGTCGTGCGAGAAGTCCGCGTCGATCTCGACGAATGCGTCGTAGCCCCGCTCGAGCCCCCAGGCGAAACCGGCCCGGTACGCGCTGCCCAAGCCGGACTTCTGGTGCCGGGCCAGCAAGTGGACATCGGGCAGCTCACTCGCCACCACGTCGACCAGGTTGGCGGTCCCGTCGGGGCTGCCGTCGTCGACCACCAGGATTCCCGCCGCGGGCAGGCATTCGTGGACCCGGCGCACGATCCGCTCGATGTTTTCCGACTCGTTGTACGTCGGGACGACCACCAGCGGGCGCATGGCAGGGCATTCTACGTGGTGCCGCCCTCCGAGCCCGGGTCGGGCCCCCGTCGCAGTTCCCGGATCACGACCTGGATCGCGCCGCCGAAGGGGATCCCGACCAGGGCTCCCACGAAAGTTCCGAGGCCGCCGGCAACCCGGCCGCCGAGGGTGGCCCCGACCAGCACGGCGATCAGCACCCAGAACGGGTTCAGCTGGACCGTCCTCGACATGATGACCGGGTTGAGGACGTGGTTCTCGACCTGCTGGTACACCAGGAAGACGATCAACATGACGATGCCCGCCGGCACCGAGTGGATGGCGGCGATGACGACCACGGGAACGCCGGCGAGCAGCCCTCCCACCAGGGGCAGGAGGTCGACGAGGGCCACGAAGACCCCGAGCAGGAGAGCGAAGGGCACCCCCAAGATGGCCAGCGTGACCCCCGAGATCAATCCGGCGATGACCGAGGTGCACCCGTTGCCCAGCATGTAGCCGGTGACCGAACTGATGGACTCGTCGATCACGCGCGCCAACCGGTCGGCCGTGGCCGGTCGGAACAGGCTCAGGAACCCGGCCCACATCCGGGGCGCCTCGAGCATGGTGAAGAAGGTGAGCACGGCGATGGTCACGATGGTGACGACGGTCGACACGGCGGCTGCACCGACCGAGAACGCCGTCGCCGGCTTGAGCACCTTGGTGAGTTGGGAGGTGAACTTGGCGGACCCCTCGGAGAGGTACTTCTGGAGGTGGAGCCTGAAGACCAGGCGGCCCAACGGGCCGTGACCCTTCTTGGCCTCGCGGATGAGGCTCGGCACCTGGGTGCCGAAATGGACCGCCGCGGTGACCAGGGGTTCGGTGAAGAGATACACCAGGCCACCCAGGGTGAGCCCCCCCAGCACGAAGACCAGGAGCGTGGCGCCGCCATGCGACATTCCCCGTCGACGCAGGAACCGCATGGGCGGGGTCATGAGCAGGGTGAAGAACATGGCGACGACCACGTAGACGACGATCGTGCGCAGCACCCAGAGCCCGAGGATGAGCGCAGCATTGATGTCGACCAGCACGATCACGGCGAGAACCGTCACCACGATCGTGCGCAGGGGGATGCCGCGGCTCTCCGCGCTGCCCGAAATCCGCGAACGCCAGGTGTCGCGTTCGTCGGCGGCCATGGGGCCAGCTTGGCAGCTCCCGGGTGCGAAAAGGCGGTTCTCGGCGGGACGGGCGTGCAAGCATGAGGGTGGCATGACGACGCCGAACGACGCCGCGTCCGAGGGGTCTCCCGAGGACGGAGATGACGGATCCGCCACGGATGCGGGCCCACCGCCCCTGCCGCGGGCTCGCCGCACGCTCCTGCCCCGCAACGTCAAGTTCACCCTGGGCGTGCTGGTGGCGTTCTTCGTCGGCGAGTACGTCCTGCTGCCCGAGCTGGCCAGTGCCCGCCGTGAGCTGCACCGGATCGGCCAGCTCAACTTCGTGTGGCTCGTACTCGGGACCCTCCTCGAGGTCGGGGCCCTCATCGCCTACGCCGAGGTCACCCGCACGGTCCTCTCCCCGGGCGCCCCCGACCGCTTCCGGATCCTGCGCATCAACATGTGGGCCCTGGCCATCAGTCACACGGTGCCCGGCGGCACCGTCCCGGCAACGGCGGCCAGCTACCGGCTGCTGACCGAGGCCGAGGTGTCGGGGAGCACTGCGGCCACCGGGCTGGCCACGCAGGGCATCGGCTCCGCGGTGGTCCTCAACCTGATCTTCTGGCTGTCGCTCCTCATCTCCATCCCCCTCCAGGGCTACAACCCGCTCTACGGCTTCGCCGCCATCCTGGGCGTGCTCTTCCTGGCGATCTTCGCCACGGTGGTCTACCTGCTGACGAGGGGTGAGCGGCACGCCGCGCAGTTCGTGCGGATGGTCGCCGACCGCCTGCCCTTCGTGCGGGCCGAAACCGTCACCTCGCTGGTCCAGAAAGTGGCCGACCGGATGAAGATCCTCCTCACCAGCTCGGACCTGCTGGTTCGCGGCGGGGGCTGGGCGGCCGCCAACTGGCTCCTCGACGCGGCGTCCCTTTGGGTCTTCCTGCTGGCGTTCGGGGCGGTCGTGTCCCCCGTCGACGTCCTCGTCGCCTACGGGCTGGCCAACGTCCTGGCCGCCATCCCGCTGACCCCGAGCGGGCTCGGCGTGATCGAGCTGACCGCCATCGCCGTGCTCAAGGGCTTCGGCGTGCCAGGCGAGGTGGCGGCCGCCGGCGTCCTCTCCTGGCGCCTGGTCAATTTCTGGCTTCCCATCCCCTTCGGCGGTGCGGCCTACCTCTCGCTGCGCCTCGGGCACCCCCGGGCCCCGACGACCGCCGCGGAGGCGCTGCCCTCCTAGCTCCCGCCGCGAGGGTCGGCCTCGCGGACCACCATCTCGGGGTCGAGCCGGCGGCGCGCCCGCTCGCGGGCGAGTTCCTTCAGGCGCTCCTGAAGGCTCACACCCCGCACGCGTTGCACCCGGCGCCAGCGCCGGTCGGCCCCCAGCTCCCATGCGTTGGTGTCGTCGGCAAAGACAAGGTCGAGCACCTCGAAGAGCCGGGCCTGGAGCTCTGGGTCGTGCACCGGCACGACGACCTCGATCCGCCGATCGAGGTTGCGGCCCATCAGGTCGGCCGAACCGATGAAGAGCTTCAGGGGAAGACCCGGTCCGGCCGCAGGATCGACGGGGGCGCCACCGAAGCGGTAGATCCTCGAATGCTCCAGGAAGCTGCCCACGATGGAGCGCACCCGGATGTTCCCGGACAGTTCGGGGATGCCCGGACGGAGGCGACACAGACCGCGCACGGCCAGGTCGATCTGGGTCCCGGCGCACGAGGCGCGGTAGAGGGCGTCGATCATGGCGGCGTCGGTCAGCCCGTTGAGCTTCATGACGATCCGCCCCGCCGGTCCGGCGTCGGCCTGCTCCTCGATCATGGCCATGATGCGCCGGCGCACCGTCACCGGTGACACCAGGATCTGGCGGTACTCGACATGGCGCGAGAAGCCGGTCAGGTAGTTGAACAGCTCCCCCACGTCGGCTCCGATGTCGGGGTCGGAGGTGAGCAGCCCGATGTCCTCGTAGATCCGCGCCGTCTTGGAGTTGTAGTTGCCCGTGCCGACGTGGCAGTACGGTCGCACCCCGTCAGGCTCACGGCGCAGTACCAACGCGGTCTTCGAATGCGTCTTGAGGCCGACGATGCCGTAGACCACGTGGACGCCCGCTTCCTCGAGGGCGCGGGCCCACCCGATGTTCGCCTCCTCGTCGAAACGCGCCTTGAGCTCGATGATGGCGGCCACTTGCTTGCCGTTCTCGGCGGCCTGAATCAGCGAGGCCACGATCGGGCTGTCCAGCCCGGTGCGGTACAGCGTCTGTTTGATCCCGAGCACGGCCGGATCGTCGGCGGCCTGGGCCACGAAAGCCTCGACCGAGGTGGCGAAGGAATCGTAGGGATGGTGGACAAGCACGTCGCGCTCGCGCAGGAGGGCGAACAGCTCGCCGGGGTCGTGAGCCACCGTGGCCAGCCGCGGCGGCGTCATCGGCGTCCAGGTCTCACCGTGGAGGTCGGGGCGGTCGAGCGCATAGACGCCCCACAGGCCCGAGAGGTCAAGCGGAGCGCAGACCCGGTACACGCCGTCGGGACCGATCTCGAGCTCGCCGGCGAGGAGGTCCACCAGGTCCTGCCCGGTGTCGGCCTCGACCTCGAGCCGCAACGCCTTACCGAATCTCCGACGCCGGAGCTCCATCTCGATCGCGGCGAGCAGGTCGTCGGCCTCGTCCTCCTCGAGCGCCAGGTCCGCGTTACGGGTGACCCGGAAGGCGTGGTGGTGCCCGATGGTCATACCGGGAAACAGCGCATCGAGATGCGCGGCGATCACCTGCTCGAGCGGGACGAAGCGCTCCCCGTCGGGCATGACGACGAAACGCGGCAGAGTGGGCGGCACCTTAACCCGGGCGATGCGCCGCTCCCCGTCGGCGGGGTCCTGCACCTCCACGACGAGGTTGAGCGAGAGGTTCGAGATGTAGGGGAACGGATGACCCGGGTCGACGGCCAGCGGGGTGAGCACGGGGTAGATCTCGCGGGCGAACACCTCGACGAGGTGCTCGCGGTCCTCGTCGTCGAGCGACGACCAGTCCGAGAGGCGGATGCCGGCCTTCGCCAGGGACGGCTCGATCAGGTCCAAGAAGATGTGGTCCTGACGCAGGACCAGCTCCTGGACGCGGCTCCTGATCATGGTCAGCTGCTCACCGGGGCGCAGGCCGTCGACGCTGCGCGTGCGCACCCCGGCGGCGACCTGGTCCTCGAGTGCGGCCACGCGGATCTGGAAGAACTCGTCGAGCAGCTCGGAGAAGATGGCCAGGAACTTGGCCCGCTCCAGCAGCGGAAGCCCCTCTTCCTCGGCCAGGTCGAGCAGGCGGTCACCGAAGTCGAGGCGCGACTGCTCCCGATTGGTGAAACGCTGGTACCCGAACGCCTCGATCTGCTCGTAGGTCGGCGGAGACAGGACCACGCCAACGTCCTGGTCAGATGGCGCGGACTGCCCCCCGGCCTCCTCGGCCGATGCGTCTTCCACCGGATGCTGGGGCTGAGGCTGGGTCTGGGTCATATGCGGGGATGTCGCCTGAATCCTATCCCCCACCACTACGATCCGTCCGGTGCCGTCACGCGCCCGAAGCGCCCTCTTCCCCCGTTACGAGTTCGGCCCCAAGCCCAAGCGCCGGACCGAGTTGGGGCTGTTGGTCTTCGGCTCGCTCCTGGTGGTCGCGCTCTACGTCATCGCCGTCCTCGGTCAGAAGTCGAAGATCCCGGACAACATCGGGCCCTTCCTCGGGGTCGTGCTGGGGTTGGCGCTGCTGGCCCACATGGCCAACCGCTGGCTCGCCCCCAACGCCAACGCCGTCATCCTGCCGCTGGCCGCACTGCTCAACGGCATCGGATACGTGGTGATCGCCCGGTGGAACCCCGGGCAAGCGCAGGGGCAGGCCGGCTGGGCCGGTCTCGGCGTGCTCCTCTACGTCCTTACCTTGCTCGTCGTCCGCTACTCCCGCGACCTCGAGCGCTACCGCTACCTGCTGCTGCTGGTCGCCGGCGCTCTCCTCATCGCCCCGCTCTTCTTCTCGCCCATCGGCGGCGCGCGCCTCTGGGTCCACGTCGGCAGTGTGTCCTTCCAACCCGTGGAGTTCTCCAAGATCCTGCTGTGCATCTTCTTCGCCTCGTACTTCGCGGAGAACAAGGAGCTCCTGTCCATTCCCACGGCCCAGATCGGCAACCGGTTGTTCCTCGATCCGCGCCCGCTGCTTCCCATCCTGGTGGCCTGGGGTGCTGCCATGGCCATCATCGGCCTGGAGGACGACATCGGCTTCGCCGCGCTCCTCTTCGTGCTCTTCATTGGGCTCTTGTGGGTGGCCACCGGCCGCGTCGGCTACCTGCTGCTGGGGCTGGTCCTTTTCGCCGTTGGTGCGATCATCGCCGCCCACTACTTCGGGCAGGTCAACCTGCGGGTGGAGCAGTGGCGCAACCCCTGGCCGAGCGCAGCACACCCGGGGAACACCCAGCTGAGCGAGGCCTGGTTCAGCATGGGGTCGGGAGGCCTGGGCGGCACCGGCCTCGGCTTCGACCATCTCGCCGGTCAGATCCCTGAACTCACGAGCGACATGGTCTTCGCGGCCATCGGGACCGAGATGGGCCTCATCGGCTGCACGGCGGTCGTGATGGCCTTCATCCTCCTGGTCGGATCCGGGTTCCGGGTGGCCCAGACGGCTCGATCGGACTTTTCGCGCCTCATGGTCACCGGCCTCACGCTGATCATCGGCTTCCAGGCCTTCTTCATCATGGCCGGGGTGGTGCGCATCCTCCCCTTCACGGGGATCACCCTCCCCTTCGTCGCCTACGGCGGATCCTCGTTGCTGGCCAACTACATCCTGATCGCGCTGATGCTGCGCATCTCAGACGAGGGCGCCCAGGCACAGGCCGCCATGATCGCGGCGGGGGCGGCGGCCGGCCCGGGCGAACGGCCCATGGTCCCGGCGCACTGAGTCAACGGCGAGCTGAGCCGATCACGCACCCAGGTGCTCGTCGCTGAGGGGGAGCGCTCCGCCCTCGGCGGCGTCCTCCTCGGCACGGCCCGGCAGGCCCCGGAGGAGACCGATGATGCCCACGGCGACGACGGCGCCGGCCAGGGGCCCCACGATGTAGACCCACCAGCCGGTGAAGTCCCACGCCACGACGTCGGGACCCAGCGTGCGAGCCGGGTTCATGGATGCGCCGCTGATCGGGGTGGCGAAGAGACCGAGCAGGGCGACGGTCGATCCGACCGCCAGCGCCGCGTTGTGGCCGATGCTCCGGTATCCGGTCGCCGTGTTGAGGATCACCGTCACCAAGATCGCGGTGAGGATCATCTCCATCACGAGCGAGCGCCACTCCCCGCCGGGTTTGGTGAACGGGTAGTTGCCCCCGCTGGCCACGTGCGTGTACATGGCCTGGAACATCAGGGCGGCACTGATGGCGCCGGCGAACTGCACGACGATGTAGGGCAGCGCCCACACCGCACGGAACACGCCTCGCTCCGTGAAGGCGAGGGTCACCGCCGGATTGATGTGCAGGCCGGACAACGGGCCGAGGGCATAGATCATGGCCATCACGACGGCACCCGGCGCGATCACCGCGGCGGGTGCGGCTGATGGGGTCGGTCCCCACGTAGTGGTTGATCACCCCCGATCCGGCGGCGACGGTCACGAGAACGAAGGTGCCGAGGAATTCGACGATCAGGCGGACGCCGAGCGGCCGGTGCTTGAGCGTGTCCTCGCTGAAGTGGATCATGAAGCGGTCGCCCAGGATGGAGTCCCTGATCTGGTCGACCTCCTGCGTGGACACGGGCGTGGCCCTCGGGCCGTCACTGGGTGTCACCGCGTCCCTCCCCTCCTCGGCCGCCCCTGCACGTTCTCCGGGTTGAGTCCTAGAGCGCCCGACCCCGTGTCGTCAACCGTCCGACCCGCCGGCGACCTCGTAGGACCACAGCTCGGAGGCCACCGAGACGGGGCCGCCGTGCGGGCCCGGGCGCGCCGTTCCGGCGTGACCGTGCGCGAAGGCCGGCGAGGACACCCACGCCCCGAAGGACTCCTCGTCACGCCAGCGGGTCACCACGAGCCACTGGCGCCGCTCGTCGGTGGGGCGCAGGAGCTCGAAGCCCTCGAAGCCGTCCTGGTCGTCGACGGCGCCGGCGCGGGCGGCGAAGCGCCGCGCCAACTCGTCACCCGCCTCGGCCGGGACGGTGATGGCGTTGATCTTGATCACGGTCATCGTCTGATCTGATCAGATCCCGGCGGCCGGTGCGACATCGCCTGCTCCGGCGAGCAGCCGTTCGTCGACGAGGACGGGGGCCGGGGCCGGGGTGCGCAGGGCCAGCACGAGCCCGTCGGACGGCCGGCAGTCCACGCGCTCTCGTCCGCCGGGCGTCATGAGGTCCAGCTCAGCGAGGAGGTTCCCGTTCTCCCGACCGACCAGGCGCACGGCCGCCACGTCGACGCCGGTCCGGCGCAGTACGTGCACGAACAGCTCGTGGGTCATGGGCCGCCGGCCCTCCATTCGTTGTAGCGCCTGCGCCAGCGCCGTTCCCTCGTTGAGCCCCACCGGGAAGGCCAGCGAGCGCGCCGGGGGCTGCGATTCGACCAGCGTGACCTCCGGGTACTGCGAGGGGAGGCTGAGCGAAACGTGCATCACCTGCATCACCACGAAGGCAGGAGCATCCGCATCCGGGGCCTGCTCCCCGTGTGCGGCGCCGGCGACGTCGCTCACACGTGTCTCCGCCGGGCGCCGACGCTGAGAGCCAGCCCCACACCTGCGAAGAAGACCAGGACGGCGGTGCCCCCATAGCTGAGGAAGGGCAGCGGGATTCCGGTGATGGGCATGATGCCCATGGTCATGCCGGCGTTCTGGAAGACGCTGAAGGCCAGGAAGGCGAAGAGGCCGGCGCACAGCAGCCGCCCGAAGGTGTCGCGGGCCACCACCGCGGCGTGCAGCACGCGCCAGGCCACGGTCCCGAGCAACGCCAACACGCCGACCGCGCCGACGAAGCCGAGCTGCTCACCGACCGCGGTGAAGATGAAGTCGGTCTGCTGCTCGGGCACGTAGCCCAGATTGGTCTGGGCACCGTGACCGATGCCCGCTCCGAGCAGGCCGCCCGAACCGATGGCGTTCTTGGCCTGCTGCAGGTTGTAGATGGCTTCTTGCACGTATGGGTTGGCGTTCTTGTTGTTCGGGTTCAAGAAGGTGGTCAACCGGGCGATCTGGTAGTGGTGCAAGAGCCCGCCCTCTACGGCGATCACGGCCACGAGCACGACGCCGACGATGAGCATGATCAAGATTCGGAAGGGCAGGCCGGCCACGGTGAGCATCACGAGCAGGATGATGACCATGATCATCGCCGTGCCGAGGTCCGGCTGGAGGAGCACCAACACGATGGGGATACCCGACATGACGAGCAGGCGGAAGACGTCGCGCCATGCCAGGCCCTCCTCGTCGCGGCGCGCGCAGTAGGACGCCACGGCCAGGATCAGCGCCAGCACGGCAAACTCCGACGGTTGGAGCTGGAGCGGGCCGAGGCTGAACCAGCGTGCCGCACCCTGCCGCGCTGGAACCCACGGCGAAGACCCCGACGAGGGCCAGGACGATCATCCAGTACACCAGCGTGGCCAGCGGCTCCAGGCGTCGGTAGTCGATGAGCGCCAGGACGACCATGGTGATCACGCCGAGCACGACGAAGAGCCCCTGCTTCTTCAAGAAGGTCTTGGGATCCTCGCCCTGCGCCAGCAACGGTCCACGCGTCGCCGTGTAGACCATCACCACTCCGATGGCGGACACCAGGAGAGTGGCGAGCACCAGGATCGCGTCGAACGGTGGCACGGCGCGCCGCGGCGCAACGTGTGTTCGGGCAAGTGTGGTCATATGGCGGCTCGCGGGACAGAATACCGGCCGTGATCTCTCCTTCCCTGGCGGCGTCGCCGGCCCACGACGGGCTGGCCCGGGACGGGTTCGCCCAGGTGACCGCCACCTCGCCGACGGCCGAGCCGGGGAGCGGCTGGCTCTTCCACCTCCTCACCAAGGCCGGCATGAGCCCCGACACCGCCTCGACGGTGACCGACCTCGTCCTCAGACCACTGGCCATCCTCCTCGTCGCCCTGGTGGCCCTCGGCGTGGCGCACTTCGGAGCCCGGGCCATCCGGCGGGTGCTCCAACGGGTGGCCGATCAAGCGTCGGCCCGGTCGGGCTCCCCACACGCCGGGGCACGCGTGACGACCATGACCGGGCTCGTCGCCAACGTCTGGCGCCTCTTCGTGTTCGTCGTTGCGGGCGCCATCGTGCTCGGCATGCTCGGCATCAACCTCACGCCGCTGTTGGCCAGTGCCACCATCATCGGGGCCACGCTCGGATTCGGCGCCCAGCAGATCGTGCGCGACTACTTCTCGGGAATCCTCATGGCGATGGAGGACCAGTACAACGTGGGCGACTCGGTGACCGTCGGTGGTGCCACGGGCGTCGTTGAAGAGGTGACCCTGCGCCTCACCCGTTTCCGCGGTCTCGACGGCACGATCTACGTCATCCCCAACGGTGACATCCGACTCATCGGCAACCGGTCCAGAGGCTGGGCCCGCGCCGTCGTCGAGGTGACCCTGCCGGGGACGGCGGCGGCCGATCTCGAGCGGGTGCGTCGCATCGTCGAGGAGGCGGCGACGCGGGTGGCGGGCACGCCCGAGTTCCGCGCCCACTGCACAGAGCCGCCACGGGTGGTCGGGCTCACCTCCGCGGACGCCACCACCATCACCTTGCGGGTGATGCTCCTGACCGTCCCCACCCAGCGCGACCCGTTGACCCGCGCCCTGCGCGAGGCGGTGGTCGGCTCGCTCGCGGCGTCGGGTCTGTGGCCGGCCCAAGACGCCCCACCGACTTCGGCCGCCCCCTGACCCGACGCACCTCACGCGGTCGACGGACTGGCGGCCTCCGCCGCCCGCCACATCTCCTCGACGGGGGCTTCGGACCCGGTCCACCAGCCCACCTGGGCCGCAGCCTGGTGCACCAGCGTCCCCAGGCCATCGATGGTGGTGGCGCCGGTCGCCGCGGCAGCGGCCAACCACGGCGTGGGGCGGGGCGCGTAGACGAGGTCTGCCACCACCTGCCCGCTGTGCAGGAGGTTCGGCGCAACGGGCCACTCGTCGGGACCGCCGACCCCGGCCATGCCCAGGGGCGTGGCGTTGACCACCAGATCAGCGGCACCCAGCGCGTCCGCGAGGACCTCGGGCTGGGTCGGGTCGACGACGACGCCCACGGCGCCGGCCAGGTCCGCCGCGACGGAGGCCCGCCCCAGCGTGCGGTTCACCACAGCCACCTGGCGCGCCCCGGCTCCGGCCAGCGCCAGCACCACGGCCCGTGCCGCACCCCCGGCTCCGACGACCACGCACCGCCGGCCCGCTGGATCGAATCCCGCACCTCTCTCCAGAGAGGCCACGAAGCCCTCCCCGTCGGTATTGGCCCCCGTGAGCTCGCCTCCCGCGTGACGCACGCAGTTCACCGCGTCCAGGCGGCGCGCCGTCTCACTGCACACGTCCACCAGCGAGGCCACCTCCGCCTTGTGGGGCATGGTCACCGACAAGCCCCTGACGTCGGTGCGTCGCATGGTCTCGAGCGCGGAGGACGCCCGGCCGGGCGGCACCTCGAAGGCGAAGGAGCGCCACCGCGCCCCCAGTCCCAGCGCGGCGAACGCGGCGTCGTGGAGGACCGGCGAGAGGGAGTGGGCCACCGGGCTTCCGATCACCCCGACGACGGTGACGTCGGGGCCGACCTGGAGCCGGGCCTGCTCCATGGTGGTGACGGCGTGGCGGGGGGGTGCCCCGCCACGGTCAGGGGAGACCACGGGACTTGGCCAACTGCTCGTTGGCCACCTGCTCGGTGTAGGTGTCGGCGAAGGCCATCACGCCGTTCTTCTGAACCAACACGAAGTACAACCATGCTCCGGCGGGCGGGTGCAGCGTGGCGGCGAGGGCCGTCACCGAGGGCATGCAGATCGGCGTGGGCGGCAGACCCTTGTTCAGATAGCTGTTGTACGGCGAGACGATCGTGAGGTCGTGGGCCGTGACCGGTCCCCCGTCCTGACCGAGGGCGTACAGGATCGTCGAGTCCATCTGGAGCGGCATGTCCTGGGCCAGACGGTTGTCGATGACCCGGGCCACCTTTGGCATGTTCACCGCGATATACCCCTCCTTCTCGACCACCGAGGCCGCCACGATCGCCTGGTACGGGGTGAACCCGAGCGCGGCGGCCGACGCCGTGCTCAGACCCACGCCCTGCGCGTCGCGGTCGAAGCGAGCCACCATCTGGCGCACGATGCTGAGGTCGCTCGTGCCGGGGAGCACCAGGTAGGTCCCCGTGCCCAGCATGCCCTCGAGGTTGTCGGATCCCGGTGGGGAGAAGACCGAATGCACGGCCCCGCTCGCGGCCACCTTCTCGAACCCCTGAGGCGTGTGGCCCGGGGCCAGGCCCACCTTCTGCGCCACCTCGGCCAGGGTGTAGCCCGGCAGGACGTCGACCGCGGTGACGTTGGGGCCGGCAGCCAGGAGGGTGTGAACCTCCGAGAAGGACAGGTTCTGGTGGAGGGCGTAGCTTCCCGGCTCCACCGAGGGGTTGCCGTGGAAGAGGTCGTAGATCTTGAAGGCCAGCGCACTCGAGATCACCTTCTTCTGGCTCAAGTCGTCGATCACCGAGCCCGTCGACTCCCCGTCGTGCACCGTCACCACGACCTGGGGACCCCGCGGGCCGAGGGCGTGGGACTCGAGCTCGTACCAGAGCACGAGGGCCAGGAGCACCACGAGCGCGCCCACGGCGACGAGCGCGACCACGCGGCGGCGGCGGCGAACCCGCGCCGCCCGGGCGACCCGGCGTGTGTCACCGCCGGAGCCCTCCGTGACCATGTCACCGCCCGAGCCCTCCGTGTCCATGTCCCTGCCCTCGTCGCCGTCGTCGCCGGGCCCGCTCATGCGCCGTCCAACCAGGCCTGGAGCAGCACCATGGCAGCAGCTTCGTCGACGACCCGGCGCGCCGCCTTCCCGGTCCGCCCCGCGGCTCGCAGCGACCGTTGCGCCTCCACCGTCGTCAGGCGCTCGTCGGCGGTCTCCACGCGCACCCCCAGGGGCTCGAGCCGGTTCCGCAGTGCCTCGGCCTCGCCCAGGGCCGCCCGGGCCGCGGGACCCCGTGCTCCCGAGAGGCTCAGGGGTAGGCCGACCACCACTACACCAACGTGCGCATCGCGCACCGCGTCCACCACGGCGTCACGGTCTCTCTCGGGGTCACCACTGCGCTCGATCGTCCCCCACGGGCTGGCCAGCAGCCGACCGCTGTCGCTGCACGCCACGCCGATCCGTTTGGCGCCGAGGTCGAGCCCGAGGACCCGGCCGGAATCCGTCACGCCGTGAGGAGCCGTTGCGCCTCGGCCAGCGCCGCCTCGATACCCGAGGCGTCCTTCCCCCCGGCCAGCGCCACCTCGGCCGAGCCACCGCCACCACCACCGACCATGACGCCGAGCGCCCGGACGAGCTGCGTGGCGTCGGGCGACCCGCCGGTGGCCGCAACGATGGCGACCTTGGTACCGTCCGGCGACCCTCCGAGCACCACGGCCCGCACGCCGTCGTGGCGCAGCACGGACTGGGCCAGGCTCCGCAGGGCATCGGGCTCGATGCGGTCCCGCCGGGCCACGACGATCCCGCCGTCGGTCGCGGCCCGCGCGGCCAGGGTCGTCGCCTCGGCCTCGTCCGAAGCCTGGCGGAGCCGCGCCAATTCCCTCTCGGTCTCACGCTGGCGCTCCATGAGCCGCGTCATCGCGGCCAGCAGGTCGTCGGGCTCGGTGCGCAAGAGCTCGGCGGCCGAACGCACCAGGCGCTCGCGCTCGCGGGCCCGTTCGAGCGAGGCCTCACCGGTCACGGCGAAGATCCGGCGGGTGTTCGAGCCGTTGGAGCCCTCAGACAGCAGCGTGATCGGGCCGATCCGGCCCAGGGACCCCACGTGGGTGCCACCGCAGAATTCGAGCGACGACGGGCCGGCCCGCACCACCCGCACCGAGGCTCCGTACTTGTCACCGAAGAAGGCGATCGCCCCCATCGTCTCGGCCTCGTCCCGGGTGGTCTCCATGGTCTCGACCGCCACATCGCCCAGAACCTGGCGGTTGGCCCGGGTAAAGACCTCCTCGAGCTCCTCGGCGGTGGGCTGCCTGTGATGTGAGAAGTCGAAACGCAGGTACTCGGGCCCGACCAGGGAGCCCTGCTGGCGTACGTGGTCGCCCAGCACCTCACGCAGCGCAGCGTGCAGCAGGTGGGTCGCCGTGTGGTTTCGCGCGATGGCCTCGCGGCGCACCCCGTCGATCGTGGCCAGCGCGTCCTGTCCCGCCACGATGTCGCCGCTCGATCGTGCACGGTGCACAACAAGCCCGGGGACGGCGAATTGGGTGTCGAGCACATCGGCGATTCCCGACTCGGTGACGATGGTCCCCGTGTCGCCCACCTGACCCCCCGATTCCGCGTAGAAAGGAGTCCGGTCAAGGACGATCTCGACGGTCGGGTCATCACCCGCCCCGCCCTCGAGCACGGCCACCACACGCGCCGGCACCTCGACGTTGAACGACTCCCGTCCGACGAAGGGCGTGGCCCCCTCGGACTCGAGCAGGGCGCGGTAGGCCGCCTCGTCACCTGCCCTCGACGACGTGGCCGCCGCCCGGGCCCGCTCGCGCTGCTCGGCCATGGCGGCGTCGAAACCCGAACGGTCCACCGACACCCCGGCATCGCGCGCCAGCTCCTCGGTGAGCTCGACCGGGAACCCGTGGGTGTCGTGCAGCGTGAAGGCCACGTCTCCCTCCAACACCTTGGTCCCGGTGGCGAACGCCTCCTCGAGCCGGCTCAACCCCGCCCTCAACGTGCGGTCGAAGCCGGCCTCCTCGCGCGCCACCACGTTGACCACGAGGTCGTGCTGTGCGGCCAAGGCGGGGTAGGCCGTACCGAGCACCTCGGTGGCCGCCTGCACCAGCGTGGGGCACACGGGCTTCTCGACCCCGGCGCGCCGGGCCGCCATCACGGCGCGGCGGACCACCCGGCGCAGGACGTAGCCACGTCCCTCGTTGGCCGGCAACACGCCGTCGGCCACCAGCATGGAGAAGGCGCGTCCGTGGTCCGCCAGCACCCGCAGCGCGACGTCGGTGCGCTCGTCACGACCGTAGGGGGTCCCCAAGACGGATGCCGCCGCCTCGATGAGCGGCACGAACAGGTCGGTGTCGAAGACGGAGTCGTGGCCCTGGAGAAGCGGGAGGATCCGCTCGAGGCCGGCACCGGTGTCGATGTTCTTGCGCGGCAGCTCGGTGAGCGCGGCGCCAGAATCGCGGTTGTACTGCATGAAGACCAGATTCCAGATCTCAATGAAGCGCTGGTCGCCTCCGTGCTTCGGGCCGCCGTCGTGGCCGTAGGTCTCGCCCTTGTCGAAGAAGATCTCCGAGTCGGGGCCGCACGGCCCGGTCTCCCCCATGGCCCAGAAGTTGTCCTCGTCGCCCATGCGCTGGACGCGCGCGGCAGGGACCCCGACCTTGTCGACCCACAGCTGTTCGGCCTCATCATCGCTGTCGTGCACGGTGACCCAGAGCCGATCGCCGTCGAGCCCGAAGACCTCGGTGAGCAGCTCCCAGGCGAGGGGGATGGCCTCGTCCTTGAAGTAGTCACCGAAGCTGAAGTTGCCCAGCATCTCGAAGAAGGTGCAGTGGTACGTGTCGGTACCGATGATCTCGATGTCCGGTGTGCGGAAGCACTTCTGAATGGAGGTGGCCCGCGGCCATGGCGCGGGCTCCTCCCCCAGGAAGTAGGGCTTGAAAGGCACCATGCCCGCGATGGTGAAGAGCACCGAGGGGTCGTGCGGGATGAGGCTTGCCGAGGGGACGACCGTGTGCGCACGTTCCGCGAAGTACCGCGTGAAGGCCGCCCGAAGTCCGTTGGCGTCCATCGCTCCAGCCTACCGGCGTGAAAATCGGGAGCGGGGCCGCGTCAGGTGCCCGTCAGCCCCACGATCGGCTCGTTCAGCGCCAGGCTGCCGGTGGACCCGAAGAAACCGGCGTCGCCGTAGGTGAAGACACCGCCGTCGGCGGCCACCAGCCAGTACCCAGCCCCGTCGGGCGTGGCCGCCATGCCTGCCACGGGACGGTTGAGTCGGATGCCGCCGGCCGAGCCGAAGAAGCCGGCGTTGCCGTAGGTGAAGATCCCGCCGTCGGAGGCGACCAGCCAGTAACCCGCACCGCCGAGCGTCGCCGCCATTCCGACGACGGGCGAATTGAGCCGAAGCGATCCCGCCGAGCCGAAGAAGCGCGCGTCGCCGTAGGTGAAGATCCCGCCGTCGGAGGCGACCAGCCAGTAGCCGCCCCCGTCACCGGTGGCCGCCATGCCGACGATGGGCCTGTTGAGGTGGAGGCTGCCCGCCGAACCGTGGAACGACGCGTCGCCGAAGGAGAAGATGCCGCCGTCGGAGGCGACCAGCCAGTAGCCGCCCCCGTCGGGCGTGGCGGCCATGCCCACGATCGGCTGGTTGAGGGGCCGGCCACCCATGGAGCCATGGAAGGACGCGTCGCCGAATGAGAAGATGCCGCCGTCGGAGGCGACCAGCCAGTAGCCGTTGGTGCTCGGGGTCGAGGCCATGCCGACGATGGGCTTGTTGAGCACGAGGCTCCCGGTCGATCCGAAGAAGCCGGCGTCGCCGAAATCGAAGATCCCCCCGTCGGAGGCCGCGAAGCGGTAGCCCTGCCCGCAGTTGAGATCCCCGCCGAACCCGAAGTCGTCGGCCGGGGACGTCGCCGAGACGCCGCGCGGGTTGGCCACCGTGACGTCGACGCATATGGGACCGGGCGCGGCCGGCGGCATGACCGTCAGCGAGGTCCCTCCGACCGAGCGGCTCACGATCTGCCCCGGGCCCGCCAAGCCGAAGGTGACCGAGGTGGCGTCGGCCAGCCCACCCCCGAAGACGGTGACGGCCCCGCTGCCGGCGACCGCTCCGGTGTTCGGCGACACGGCGGACACCGAGGGACAGCCGTCGCCGCCTTGGAGGGCGACGCTCAGGTTCTGGTCCACCGGTGAGCCCAGCCCGGTTGCCGGATCGTACCCGATCCGGTGGCGAGGAGCCCGCCATGGCTGTCGGTGAAGTCGTTGTTCCCCTTCCCCGACGGCGACTCAGTAAAGTTGGCGCTGCTGGCCGAGGCGGCGTGTAAAGGGTCGTACCAACGCTCCCTAGGCTGGCCGCGCAGCCCTGATTGACGTCCGCCAAGAAGCCCGCATTGGCCGGCGCGGCCACGCTGGTCCCTCCGAAGGCGGTCCACCCGCCCGGAGCACCGCCGAAGTAGGCGACAGACGGAGCCTGCGCCCGACGGGTCCGAGGGATAGGAGATGTCGGGCGACGGCCGGGCGCCCGGTGCGGGTCCACTGGCTCGAGTAGCCGCCGCCGCCGGCGCCCACCGAACCGCCCGTCAGCGACTTCACCGCGCAGCTCGACAAGGGTTGTCCCTGGCAGTTGTTCCAGACCGCCTGGGAGGTCGCCGAGGCCGACGTGAGGCTCGTCCCACCGGCGCTCACGACGTTGGGCTGGGAACCCGGATCGTCCACCGCCAGGTTCGTCGAGTGGGTCGGCCCGTCGGGATAGCAGTCCTCGGAGCCGGCGTCACCCGAGGCCGCGATCACCGTCTGGCCCTGCAGGGCCATCTGCTCGAAGATCGTGTGCTCGCTCTGCAGGTCGGCCTGGGGAATCAGCGCCTCGCAGTCACCCCAGCTGGTCGTCACGACCTTGGCCACATCGTCGTTGGCGATCTGCCGGAAGAGGTCGAGGGCCGACGCATCACTGGTGCTGTTGGGCGCCTCGTAGACCACGAGGGAGGCCGAGGGAGCGTTGACCGCAGCGATCTCGGTATCGAGAGCCGCCTCTCCGAAACCGGCGGGCGGTCCCGTCGCCCCACCGTCGACGAGCACGTTACGGATGGACGTGGAGAGCCCGAAGCACGATTCGAAGGCGGTGAAGTCGCTGGCGAGGTACCGCTCGAACTCCACGACGGCGACGGTCTGGCCGATGCCCGTCCGGCCCTGGGCGAAGACCTGGTCCAACCCGAAGACCGAGGCCAGCTGCGTCGAGGTGTAGGCGCCCGCGGAGGCCTGGCTCTGGGCCGCCGGGCAGGCCTGAGGCGTGCCGGTGTGAGACACGGCCTCGCTCACGGGGCCACCGGCCGGCGTGGCGCCCGCCCCGGGCATGGCGCGACCGTGGAGCACCATGGCGTGCTCGGCGAACACACCGTCGAGCCCGACCACGCCCGTGACGGCACCGGCGAGGGATCCCGGAACGCTCGGAGACCCGGTGTTCACGATCGAGCGCGGGTGATCGGGGGCCTGGACCGACTCGAGCGGGGTGGCAAAGGCCGCGGAGAGCGCGGAGGCCGCACCGCTCACCGGCAGGAGATCGCTCCCGGACTCCGGCGTCCCCACGCTGAGCCCTTCAGCCCGCAGCACCGAGCTCACCTCGGTCACCTCCGCCGGGGCCGGACCGAACGCGTCGGCGAACTGGGCGGGCGTGATGTAGTGGCGGTAGTCCGAGGACCCGGGCGTGCTCACCGCGGACACAGCCTGGTCGAGACCCGAGGGGTCACGGCCGGCCAGCACGACATCGACATGTAGGACCTGGTCGGCGGGAGCAGATCCGAGGACCGCCGTGCCGGCGGGGAGGCGGGGCGCCGCCTGTGGCAGAACTTGCCGCCATGGGGTGGCGGCGGAGACCGCTGCCGGCTCCCCGATCCCGACCCCGAGCACGATGATGAGGAGGGCCGCCGCCACCGGCCACGCGCCCGTGCGGTGTCCCCGGTTCACGAATCGGCCTCCCTCTTCGGGCGCTGCCCGGTGTGGCCGCCTGCCCCGCCACGGGGTGCCGGCTCGTAGTACACCCGACCCTCGAGTGCTCCAGGACGATACTGCTGCGCCACCGCCCCGGTGGGGTCGTCGTGGGGATAGACGTAACCCTCACCGTGCCCCAGCACGGCAGCCCCCCTGAAATGTGCGTCGCGCAGATGGACCGGCACCTCCTGGGGCTCGCCCGAACGCACGTCAGCCTGGGCCCGGCCCAGAGCGACGACCACCGCGTTCGACTTCGGGGCGGTGGCCAGGTAGATGACCGCCTCGGCCAGGTTGAGCGCGGCCTCCGGCAGCCCGACGTACTCGACTGCCCGTGCCGCTGCCTCGGCGACCAACAAGGCCTGTGGGTCGGCCAACCCGATGTCCTCGCTGGCCAGGATCACGAGCCGCCGGGCCACGAACCTGGGGTCCTCCCCCGCCTCGAGCATGCGGGCCATCCAGTACAGCCCGGCGTCGGCGTCCGAGCCGCGCACACTTTTGATGAGAGCGCTCACCTGGTCGTAGTGCTCGTCGACACCCTGGTGGAACAGACGTCCGTCGCGGGCGCGGGCCATGTCGTCGACCGTGAGCACCACTTCGTCCGGCCCGGTCGGCCCGGCGCGGGCGAGAGCCGCTGCCACCTCCAGCGTGGTGAGGGCCGCTCTGGCGTCGCCCTCGCACGCGGCCACCACCGCATCGAGAGCGGCGTCCTCGGCCCCCACGCCCTCGACGGCCAGGCCGCGGCGGAGCAGCGTGCGCAGGTCGTCGGGTGACAAGGGGTGCAGCCGCCACAGCGAGGTCCGGCTCAACAGAGGCGGATTCACCTCGAAGAAGGGGTTCTCCGTGGTCGCCCCGACAAGTACGACCAGCCCGTCCTCGACGGCGGGGAGGAGCACGTCCTGCTGGGACTTGGAGAAGCGGTGCACCTCGTCGATGAAGAGCATGGTCCCCTGTCCGTGCTCGCCCAAGCGGCGCTCCGCCTCGGCCAGCGCCTCGCGCACGTCCTTCACGCCGGCGGCCGTGGCGCTGAGGGTGGCCAGGTGCTTGGCCGTGGCCTCCGCAAGCAGGCGGGCCAGGGTCGTCTTTCCCGTCCCGGCGGGCCCCCACAGGACACACGAGCCCACACGGTCGGACTCGGCCAGGACGCGCAACGGGGCGCCGGGACCGACCAGGTGCTGCTGGCCCACCAGCTCGTCGAGGTGGCGCGGGCGGAGGCGGGCGGCCAGGGGTGCCTGGCGGCGCAGACGCCGGTCGGCGGCATCGTCGAAAAGGCTCGTGGTCCCGTCCGCCTCTCGTCAGGGAGCGGGCGGATCGCCGCCCCGAAGCGCCCCGGGCGGCGACACCACGCGGATGCCCAACTCGGCCAGGCTGGCCGCGGGGAGGGGCGCCGGCGCACCGGTCAGTGGATCGGCACCCGACTGCGTCTTGGGGTAGGCGATCACCTCGCGGATGTTCTCCTCCCCCGCGAGCACGGCGACCAGCCGGTCCACACCGAAGGCGAACCCCGCGTGGGGAGGCGCACCGTAACGGAAGGCGCCCAGCAAGAAGCCGAAGCGGGCCTCGGCCTCCGCGGGTTCGATGCCCAGCGCCTTGAACACCTGCTCCTGAATGTCCCGGCGGTGGATGCGGACGCTGCCCGACCCGAGCTCCCACCCGTTGAGCACGAGGTCGTAGGCCTGGGACCGCACCGCCAGCGGGTCGCTGGCCATCAGGGGCAGGTCCTCGGCGTAGGGCATGGTGAACGGGTGGTGGGCCGGCTGGGGATGGCCGTCGGCCCCCACGCCCTCGAACATGGGGAAGTCGACGACCCAGACGTATCGATGCGGACCCTGGCCCACCGGGGGGGCTCCGATGGTCGTGCGCAGCGTGCCGAGCACGCCGCAGGCGGTCCGGTACACGTCCGAGACGGCCAGGACGAGGTCACCCGGCGCGGCCGACGTCGCTTCGAGCACGCCGACGATCTCAGGCTCCGACAGATGCCGGGCCAGCGGGCCGTCCAAGCGGGGCCCCGACCCCGCACCGTCGATCACACGGAACCAGGCCAGGCCGACCGCCCCGGCCTTCTTGGCCGTCTCGGTCAGCTCGTCGAGCTTCGAGCGCGGATACGCCGCTCCGTCGGCGACGACGATGGCCTTGACGGTGGGCGAAGAGAACGCCTTGACCTCGGTGCTCTCGAAGATCGCGGTGAGGTCGACCAGCTCCATCCCGAAACGAAGGTCGGGCTTGTCCGTACCGAAGCGATCGAGCGCCTCGGACCACGTGATGCGCTCGATCGGCGGGGGCCGCTCCCCAGTGGCCGCCTCGGCCGCATCGAGCACGGCCTCGGTGACGAAGGTCAACACGTCGTCTTGGGTGGCGAAGGAGCACTCCATGTCGAGCTGCGTGAACTCGAACTGGCGGTCGGCGCGCAAGTCCTCGTCGCGCAGGCAGCGGGCAATCTGGTAGTAGCGATCGAAGCCACCCACCATGAGGAGCTGCTTGGCGAGCTGGGGACTCTGGGGCAGGGCATAGAAGCTGCCGTGGTGCAGCCGTGCCGGGACGGAGAACTCCCGGGAACCCTCGGGCGTGGGCGCCCACAGCAGCGGAGTCTCGATCTCGACGAATCCCTGGCGGTCCATGGCCGCCCTGATGGCGGCGTTGACCCGTGCCCGCAGGCGCAGGTTCCGCTGCAGCCGGGGCCGGCGTAGGTCCACGTAGCGGTAGCGCAGGCGAACCGGCTCGTCGGACTCGACCCGGTCGTCGACCGAGAACGGCGGCGGCTCGGACTCGTTGAGGACCTCGAGGGCGCAGTCGCCGATCTCGACCTCGCCGGTGCCGATGCCGGGATTGACCGTGCCCTCCGGACGCTCCCGCACCCTTCCGGTGACCGCCACCACCCACTCGTGGCGCACGTCGAGCGCGTGGTCGATCACGCACTGGATGATGCCGGAGTGGTCGCGTAGGTCGACGAAGGCCAGGTGCTCGCCGTGCTCGCGCCGGCGGGCCACCCATCCGCACAGCCTGACGGTGGTTCCCACGTCGCTCTTGCGGAGAACGCCGCACAGGTGGGTGCGCAACGAGGTGGGGCGGTTGTCTGGGTTCATCGGATCTGGGTTCATGACAGGAGGCTCCGGAGCTCGTCGACGACGCTGGCACGAGGCACCGTGCGCTGCTCCTCGGCGCTGCGCAGGGGGCGGAGCCCGACCGTCCCCTCAGCCACCTCGTGGGGACCGACGACCAGGGCGACCAGCGCGCCCGAACGGTCGGCCGACTTGATCTGGGACTTCATCGACCGGGCATCGAAGGCCCGGTCGGCCCGCAGCCCGGCGCGGCGCAGCTCGGCCGTGAGCGCCAACGCGGAGTCCCCCCGGCGGTGTCGATCACATACGCGTGCAGCGGGTGCGCGGCCACGGCCGACGCCGTGGTGTGCACGTCCTCGGCGTCGCACGCCAGCAGGACCCGTTCGATGCCGATGCCGAAGCCGATACCCGGCGTGGCCTCACCGCCGAGCAGCTCGACCAGCCCGTCGTAACGCCCGCCTCCGCCGATGCCGTTCTGCGCGGCGCCGAGCGCGTCCGAGGCGAACTCAAAGGTGGTCCGCGTGTAGTAGTCGAAGCCCCGCACCAGGCGATGGTCGATGACGTAGGGCACGCCGAGCGCCTCGAGACCGGCGCGCACCCGGGTGAAGTGGGCCCCGCACGCGTCGCAGAGATGGTCCAGGAAATGTGGTGCGTCCTCGGTGGCCGAGCGGCACTCCGCGGTCTTGCAGTCGAGCACCCGCAGCGGGTTCTCCCGGTGGCGGGTCCGGTGCGCGGGGCAGAGCTGGTCCTCCCGACCAGCCAGGAAGCCGGCCAGGAGCGCCACGTATCCGGGCTTGCAGGTGGCGTCGCCCATGGAGTGCAGCTTCAGGGTGACGGCCCGCAGCCCCAGCGACGCGAAGAAGTCATGCGCCAGCGACACGACCTCGACGTCGAGATCGGCGTCCGAGGGGCCCAGCGCCTCGACCCCGAGCTGGTGGTGCTGGCGGTACCGTCCGTGCTGAGGGTTCTCGTGGCGGAACGACGGCGCCACGTACCAGGCCTTCCAGGGAGGAACCGGGTGGTGCTGGACGTAGGCGCGGGCGATGGGTGCCGTCCCCTCGGGACGGAGGGCCATGAGCTGACCGTCACGGTCTTCGAAGACGTACATCTCCTTGCCGACCACCTCGCTGGCCTCGCCGATGCCCCGCAGGAACACGCCGGCATGCTCGAGCACGGGCGTGAGCGCGAGACCGTAGCCCGCCCCCTCGACCAGACGCGCGAAGCGGGCCACCGTGGTCTCCCAGCGCAGCGACTCGGGCCACAGGACGTCGTGCATCCCCTTGGGCGTGCGGGTCACGGGCGCGGCGGAGTGCCCCGCGGTCACGGGCGGTTCCTCACGGTCGGGGGTCAGACTTTCTTGCCAGGGAGCTGACGATAGGCGTCGAAGACCCCGTCGAGGTGCTTCAGCGCACTGATGAGCGAATGCAGGTGGGTCGGATCGGCCAGCTCCACGTCGAAGGCCATGCGGCTGACCCGATCCGGCGTGGTGGCGGTGCGGGCGGCCACGATGTTGAGGTGGTGTTCGGAGACCACCCGGGACACGTCGGCCAGCAATCGGGAACGGTCGAATGCCTGCACCTCGATCGTTGCGACGAAAACCCCGTCGTTCCCGCGGTCCCATTCCACGTCGATCAGGCGCTCCCGCGAGCGGTCGGCCAGGGCGGCGGCGTTGGAGCAGTCCGCCCGGTGCACCGAGACGCCGCGGCCCTGGGTCACGAACCCCACGATCTGGTCACCCGGAACCGGGGTGCAGCAACGGGCCAGGTGGATCATGACGTCGTCGAGCCCCTCGACGTAGACCCCCGTCCCGGTACGGTGGCCCGGTCGCGGCGAGCGACTCGTCCCCGGCAGGGCGGTGGTCGGCAGCTGCTCGTCGGCATCCCCGCCGCCGCGCACGGCCTTGAGGAGGCGCTGGACGATGGACTGGGACGAGACCTGGTTCTCGCCGACGGTGGCGTAGAGCGCGTCGAGGTCGGCCAGGTTCATCGACTCCGCCACCTCGCGGAGGGCGCTCGAGCCGAGCAGTTTGTGCAACGGCAGGCCCTCGCGGCGCAGCGCCCGGGCAAGCTCCTCCTTGCCGTTCTCGATGGCGTCCTCGCGGCGCTCGCGGGAGAACCACTGACGGATCTTGTTGCGCGCCCTCGACGAGGCGACGATCTGGAGCCAGTCCCGCGAGGGCCCGGCGGTGGGCGACTTGGAGGTGAAGATCTCGACCGTGTCCGCCGAGCTCAACTGGGTCTCGAGAGGAACGAGGCGGCCGTTGACACGCGCCCCGATGCAGCGGTGCCCCACCTCGGTGTGGATGGCGTACGCGAAGTCCACCGGCGTCGAGCGTGCCGGTAGCGCGATCACCTTGCCCTTGGGCGTGAAGACGTAGACCTCGTCCTGCTCGAGGTCGAGCTTGAGCGCCTCGAGGAACTCGATGGGATCCTCGGTGTGGCGATCCACGTCAGCGATGCGCTGCAGCCATGCCATCTCCGAGGAGTGGTCCTCCTTGGACTTGTAGCCCCAGTGCGCGGCGATCCCGTACTCGGCCCGGTGGTGCATCTCCGACGTGCGGATCTGCACCTCCACCGGCTTGCCGTCCATGCCGATGACCGTCGTGTGCAGCGACTGGTACATGTTGAACTTGGGCGTATTGATGTAGTCCTTGAAGCGTCCGTGAACCGGTGCCCAGATGGCGTGGATTGCGCCGAGGGCGGCCCAGCAGTCCTTCTCGGACTCCACGACGACCCGGATGGCCACCAGGTCGTTGATGTCGTCGAATTCCTTGCCCCGCACGACCATCTTCTCGTAGATGGACCACAGGTGCTTGGGGCGCCCGGTGACGTCCGCCACGATGCCCATGCTCTCGAGGCGCTCGCGCACATGGACCAGGACGCGCTCGAGGTACTCCTCGCGCTGGGGTGCACGGGCGGCCACCATCTGCTCGATCTCGGCGTAGCGCTTCGGATGCAACGTGGCAAAGGCCAGATCCTCGAGCTGCCAGCGCACCTGCTGCACACCGAGACGGTGCGCCAGCGGTGCATAGACGTCGAAAGTCTCCTGGGCGGTGCGGCGCTGCTTCCACTCGGGCATCACGGCCACGGTGCGCATGTTGTGCAACCGGTCGGCCAGCTTGATCAGCAGCACCCGCCAGTCGTCGGCCATCGCGACCAGCATCTTGCGGATGGTCGCCGCCTGCTGGGCCTCCTTGGAGTCGAACTGGAGCCGGTCCAGCTTGGTGACCCCGTCGACCACCCGCGCCACCCCCTCCCCGAACAGCTGCTCGATGAGCTCGAGCGTCAGCCCGGTGTCCTCGACGGCGTCGTGGAGCAGGGCGGCGGCCACCGTCTGTGCGTCGAGGCCCAGCTCGGCGACGATGGTGGCCACGGCCACGGGGTGCGTGATGTAGGGCTCACCCGAGCGCCGGAATTGTCCCTCGTGGGCCCGCTGCGCCGTCTGGCCGGCCTGGACGATCATGGCCACCTCTGCGGAGATGTCCTCGTCGGGACGATGGCGGGCGAATTCAAAGAGCAGCGGGGCGAGCAGCTCGCGCAGCGACCCATCGCCGGCGGGCAGACCGGCGTCAGTGTCGCTCACCCGGGTCAGGGCCACCATTCACCCAGGATATGCGCCTGAACCCCCCCTGATCGGCGCACGAACCTCAGCGGCGGCGCTTCCCCCGATGCTTGCGCGGCCGGGCCGACTGACCGGTACCCGAACGCGGTCGGGGCTGACCGGGTCCCGCGCTCGGTCCGCCGCTCGCCGTGGCGTCGTCCGGCGGGACCGATCCGTCGCCCGGAGGGTCCATCACGGCGGTCCCCGTGCCGGACCCACTCCCGACCCCACCGGTGCCCGAGCCCGAACCCGAGCCCGAGTCCGAACCGGAGCCCGGCCTGATCAACCCGCCCCGCCTCGACTTCGGCGCCGTCGCACCGCCCCGAGGCTGCTGACCCGAGGCAGCCACGCTCATCTGCGTGCTCATGGCGGCGGCGTCGACGGCGGAATACCAGTTCCCCGTGTCGCCCCGCTTGGCCAGTCGATTGGCGATGGTGACCCAGCGGTCCTCGCGTTCTTTCATCATGCACAGCACGGGTGCGGCGATGAAGATGGAGGAGTAGGCCCCCGACACCAGTCCGACGAACAGCGCCAGCCCGTAGGACTGCAGTGTGGTGGCGCCCAGGAGCTGGGCCCCGATCAAGAGCACGGCCAGCACCGGGAGGATGGCGACCATGGAGGTGTTGATCGACCGCGCCAGCGTCTGGTTCATTGAGAGATTGATGAGCTGGGGATAGGTCATGCGACCGCTGCTGCCGATGCCGCGCGTGTTGTCCCTCACCCGGTCGAAGACGACGACGGTGTCGTAGAGCGAGTACCCGAGGATGGTCAGGATTGCCACGACGGTGTCGGGAGTCACCTGGAAGTTGAAGATGGAGTAGATCCCGACGGCAACGAGCACGTCATGGACCATGGCAATGAAGGCGGCCAACGCCATCTTCGGCTCGAAACGGATGCTGATGTAGATGGCGACCACGATGAAGAAGATGATCAGGGCCTGAATCGCCTTGTCGGTGATCGACGAGCCCCAGGTGGGCCCGACGGTGGTGATGCTCACCTTGTCCTCCGACGAGGTCGCGGTCGTCGTCGACGTCGGGGCATGCGCCGCCGTCAGCCCGAGCAACGCCTTCTGGACGTTCTTGCTCACGGCGTCCTGTTGGGCCTGCGACAGCCGGTTGAGGTCGGACTGAATCGTCAGCGTCTGCTTGCTCCCCGAGCCGAGAAGCTCGACGGTGGGATCGATCACACCCGTGCCCTTCATGGCGTCGGCCGCCTGGGTCTGTGTCACTCCCGGTGCAGCGATGGTCCACTCCGTTCCGCCCTTGAATTCGATTCCAAGGTTCAGTCCCCCGCGCACCACGATGGAGACGATCCCGAGGGCGATGATGGCCGTTGAGACGCAGAACCAGATCCGGCGTCGACCGACGAAATCGAAGCGGGTCTCCCCCCGGTAGAGGCGGGCCACGGGCCCATGTCCTCGGCGCGGCTTGGCCAGGAGAGCGCGCGCCGCATCGTCGAGCGAGACCAGCTCGTCCTCGTCGAGCGCGGCGGTGTCGACGCCGTCTTCGAGGTGCTCGACCTCCTCCTCGTCGACGTCGTCGAGCGCGCTGGTGTCCGGCTCTTCGTCGCGGCGCCGATCGCTCACGATCCCGCTCCCGCCCCGGCGGGCACACCGGGCGCCCGGGCTGCGGCGGCCTGCGGCCCCGCACCCAGCCCGGTGGCGATGCTGAACGCACCCGTGCCCTGGAACCGCCGACTCTGGCCGAGCAGGATGACGAGCGGCCGCGTATAGAACCACGTGAAGACCATGTCGAGGATCGTCGAGAGGCCGAGGAAGAACGCGAAGCCCTTCACGTTGCCGACCGCGACCAGGTAGAGCACGATGGCGGCCAGCAGCGACACGAAGTCGGCGGCCCACACCGTCCGCCAGGCGCTCTTGAAGCCGCGGTCGACCGAGGTACGCACAGAACGGCCCGAGCGCGTCTCGTCCTTGAGCCGTTCGAAGTACACGATGTAGGAGTCGACCGTGATGCCGATGGACACGATCAGTCCCGTGATGCCCGCCAGGTCGAAGCTCGGGGCGACCGAGGTGTGCCCGAGGGCCGAGATGACGGCGAAGAGCATCATCGCCGTGAGCACCAGGCCTGAGATCACCACCAGCCCGAGCGCCCGGTAGTAGAGGAGCACGTAGAGCAGCACGAGGACGAGCCCGGCGATGCCGGCGCCCAGCCCCGCCACGAGCGCAGAGTGGCCCAGGGTGGCCGACACCGTCTCGGACGTGGCGGCCTTGAGCGTCACCGGCAACGCGCCGAAGTTCATCGCCTGGGCGAGGTTCTGGGCGTCCGCCTGGGTCAAGCTCCCCGAGATCTCACCCCTCCCGCCGAAGGACGAGAAGCTCGCCTGCGTCGGCTGGATGATGGGCGCCGAATAGACCTGGCCGTCGAGCTCGATGCCCAGCGGGAGGTGGAAATTCTCCGCAGCCACCTTGTCCCACAGGGCCGATCCCGGTCCCGTGAGGGTGTAGTCCACCACCCAGGCGCCCGTCGCGCTCTGGGTGGCCTGAGCGCTGGCGATGGAGTGTCCGGTCATCTGGGCCGGCCCGAGGACGCAGCGCGCCGCAGCGGCGTTGTCGCAGGCGCCTCCGATCCCGGGCAACAGGACCGTGCTGGTGGGGTAGTCGGGCTTCTCGACACTGGTGGAAGGACTGTTGGCGTACAGGGGGTCCGGCGGCACGTTGTTCGAGGTGAACCCCGATGGTGCGGCGCTGTCCGGCGTGACCCCGAGGCTGGCGGTGGTGATCGCCGACGACGACGAGCACGGAGGCACGGCGCCCACGCTGCGGGGAAGCACTCCCGTCTTGGAGTGCTTGGGTACCGTCTGGGGGTAGGCCCAGCAGAGCACCGGACGGAAGTACATCCGCGCCGTCTGGCCGATCTGCTTGAGCACCTGCTGCGCGTCGGTCACGCCGGGGATGGAGACGGAGATCTGGTCTTTCCCGGTGGTCTGCACCTCGGCACCCGACACGCCCAGCCCGTTGACTCGCTGGTTCAAGATGTTGACCGTCTCGTCCAGGTTCGCCTGCGTCACGTGCTGCCCCTGGGCCGTGTAGACGACGGCCACGCCCCCGGCCAGGTCGAGTCCAAGCCGCGGCGACCACTTGGCGGCCAGCACGGATCCGAACGACACCAGTGTCACGGCCACCACGACGATGACACTGATCAGAAGGTTCCGCCGCTGCCGGCGCTGCGCCCGCCCCCCGGACTTGGGGCTCACCCCTCTCCTGACTCCCCTGTGGTCCGGCCGCCCTCCGTTCCTCGGTCGTCGGGATGGCCGTCGGAGTCGAGATCGTGCTCGGCCTCCGCTCCCGCCTCGACGTCGTCGGTCTCCCCCGTCACGTCGTCGTCGACCCGGACGTCGTCGATCCGGTCGATCTTTCGGGCGATGGCCTGGCGGACGAAGACGATGCGTGTGGGCTGCGGACCGTCGAGGTTGCCGTCCTCACCCAGTACCCCGGTCAGGAGCGTGTAGCGGTCGCCGTGGATCTCGAGCACGGTGCCGATGACGCCGCCGACAGTCTGGACCTCGTCGCCCACCTCGATGTCCGACCCCTGCGCCTTGCGCGCCGCCTGAGCTTTGCGCTGCTGCGGTCGGATGAAGAAGAAATAGGCCAGGAACCCGATCGCCAGCAAAGGGAGCAGCGTCAGCAGCGGGTTGGACGTCGACTTCGAGGTGGCCGCGGGCAACAATGGCGCCAGCGCGGAAAATGGTGTCATGAGGGATTCCAAATCATGTCGGTCAGAGGGGGATGCAGTGGAGCTCAGCGTGTTGCGACGCGCCACCCTAGTGCCTGGTTTCGCGGTCCCCGGGGCAGCCGGACGGGCAACCTGATGGCAACGGAACGAGGCACGCGTTTGCCACGACCGCCCCGCAGAGTACGCACCATCACCTAAGACACACCCACGGTGTTGGTGCAGAGTCCGACGGAGGGGAGCGGATTCTCACCGAGGGGGCACCGTGGGGGGACGAGCGGCGGCGGTGCGCCGGCTCGGGAGATCGTCGGCCGGAGTCATCCGAGGGGGGCCGACGACCCGGGCCGGCGCACCATCCGCCCCGCCGGGGTGGCCACCACCGAACTCCTGGGACTCGCCGTGGGGCAATTCACCCATTGAGCTGCCCATTCGGGCCAGAGATTCACTCCATTCGGCCAAACTCCCAGTACAGTTGGCATCCTGATGCGAGACGGACAGATCTCCGTGCTGGTCATCGAGGACGAGGCCGACATCCGCCAACTGCTCCGCACGCTGCTCGAGCGGGAGGGTTTCACCGTGTCGGAGGCCTCGGAGGGCCGCGACGGAGTTCGCCAGTTCCATCAGAGCCACCCCGACATCGTCGTGCTCGACGTCGGCCTCCCCGATCTGGACGGTTGGCAGGTGCTCGAGCGCATCCGCGACATGAGTGACGTGCCCGTCCTCATGCTCACGGCTCTGAGCACCGAACGCGACAAGGTCCGGGGCCTGAACGCCGGCGCCGACGACTACCTCACCAAGCCGTTCAGCCGGGTGGAGCTCCTGGCGAGGCTCCAGGCCATCAGCCGGCGCCAGCGGGACCGGCAGGACCCGGTGACCGCATTCGACGACGGGACCCTCCACATCGACTTCGCCCATCAGGAGGTGACCGTGGACGGCAATCCCGTCGTGCTCACGCCCACCGAGTACCGCCTGCTGGCCACCCTGACACGGCACCAGGGGTTGGTGCTCTCGTCCGACCAGCTGATCGAGTTGGCCTGGGACGACCCGAGCGGGTTGGCCCCCTCCAGGGTCAAGTACGCCGTGCTGCGGCTCCGCCGCAAGCTGGGTTGGGACGAGGGGGACGACTCTCCTCTCGAGACGGTGCGCGGCTTCGGCTACCGCTACCGGACGCGGAGCCGGTGAGCGATCCCGTCGGGCCCGAGGGATCCGACCCTCCGGTGCCTCGCCAACCCCAATTGCCGGGAACCCAATTGCCGGGAAGCAGCTTGCCCGTGGGCTTCTCGGGGTCGATGCGGGTACGTCTGCCCGTCTTCGCCCTCGTGGCCGTCGGCACCGTGCTGATCGCCGTCATCCCGTTCCCCCACGACGCCCGCCGGGAGATCTCGGTGGCCGGCGTCGTGTTCTTCCTTCTCGTCGCCGCCGCCTTCCTGCTGCCCTGGGAGAAGATGCCGGACTGGGTCTGGCTGATCATCCCCGTCGGCTACATCGCCGTCATCGCCATCATCCGCGACGCCCAAGGCGGTGCGGACTCGGGGCTCGTCGTCGTCTATCTCCTTCCTATCGTGTGGCTGTCGCTCTACGGGCGGCGCCTCCACCTGCTCATCGGGCTGTTCTGCCTGGACTTGGCCCTGCTCGTCCCGCTGCTCATCGTCGGTCCCCCCAAGTACCCGACGCTCGAATGGCGCCAGGTCGCCGTGATGGCCACCGTCACCACCCTCGTGGCCTCGACGGTGTACTCCATGGTGGCGCGGGACCGTGCCGTCCTGGGCGACCTGGGCGACCAGTCCCGCCTGGCCCGCCGCAACGCCCGCGAGGCGGCATATGCCCGCGACCGCCTCGAGACCCTCCTGCGCGCCGCCACCGGCAGCGCCATCATGGGGGTCGACCCCTCGGGAACGGTCACCTTCTTCTCGGCCGGAGCCGAGCAGATGCTCGGCTACCCCGCGGCCGAAGTCGTGGGCATCCGCTCCATCGCCGACTTCATCGACCCGGCGCAGATCGACGAGCGACGCCAGACCATCGACTCCATGCGCACCGCACTCGAACCGCTCGATGCCGAGGCCGCCGCGGAGGTTCCCTGGACCGCAACGCGCAAGGACGGTCAGCAACGCCGCTGCGTCGTTCGGGTGCGCGCCCTGCCGGTTCCCACCGCCCCCTCGGAGCAGAGCGAGAGCGGCGAGGACGTGGGCGCCGTGGGAATCTCCGAGGTGTCCGCCACGCGGGCCGATCTCGACGACGCCATGGTTCCGAGCAACGGCGGCTATGTCGTCGTGGCGATCGACGTCACCGAACGCGAGGAACTGGCGGCCGACCGAGAGCGACTCTTCGCCATTCAAAAAGAGGTGACGCAGTCGCTGATTGAGCAGAACAACCGGCTCCGCGAGCTGACCCAGATGAAGGACGACGTCGTGGCCACGGTGTCACATGAGCTGCGCACCCCGATCACCTCCATCCGGGGGTTCGTCGAGCTCCTGCTCGATGCGTCGAACGACCTGACCGAGAGCCAGGTCCGGATGCTCCAGACCATTGAGCGCAACGCCGAGCACCTCCAGCTGGTGGCCGAGGACCTCCTGGCCGATCCGGGAGCCGGGCGCGGGCTCCGCGTGGCGTTCGCCGAGCTCAACCTCACGCGTCTGGCCGAGGACGCGGTCCACGCCATGCAGACGTCCGCCGCCGTGAGCGGGGTCGTCCTCGGCATGGACCCGGGAGCCGAGGTCCCGATCTTCGGGGATCCCACACGCCTCCACCAGCTCCTGGGGAACCTGCTGTCGAACGCGATCAAGTTCTCGCCGCGCGGCGGTCGGGTCCAGGTCGTGGTGGACACCGCCGACGCCTACGCCCGGGTGCAGGTGCTCGACGAGGGCCCGGGCATCCCTCCCGGAGAGCGCGACCAACTCTTCGAGCGCTTCTACCGCCTGGCCTCGTCCACCGAGCTGGGTGTGCCCGGCACCGGGCTGGGGCTGGCCATCGCCAAGTCCGTCGCCGAGGCGCACGAGGGTTTCATGGACATCGTGGACACCCCCGGGTGGTCGACCACCTTCCGTGTCTTCCTCCCGCTGCGCACCTCAATGACACCGGAGCGGATGCCCGCCCCGAGCACCCTGGGCGCGGTGACGAAGCCCTTCCCGACCTCCTCGCCCAACTGATCAGAAGAGGGGCGGCGACGGTGGTTCGGCCGGGTGGCCCGGCCGGGCCGGCCCGTTGGTCACGGGCGGTGCCCGGTGCCCGAGGTGGGTCCAGGCCCGCTGCGTGGCCACCCTCCCCCGGGCCGTGCGCTGGATGAGGCCACTCTGCACCAGGAAGGGCTCGTAGGCGTCCTCAATGGTGTCGGGTTCCTCGCCCACGCACTGGGCAAGGGTGGTCAGCCCGACGGGATGACCCCCGAAGCGCGTGCACAGCGTGGCCAGGATGGCGCGGTCGACCTTGTCGAGCCCGAGCTCGTCCACCCCGAAGAGCTCGAGACCCTCGGTGGCGGTGGCGCCGTCGATGTATCCCCCACCCCGCACCTCGGCGAAGTCACGCACCCGCCGGAGGAGCCGGTTCGCCACCCGCGGCGTCCCCCGGGAGCGCTCGGCGATGCGGGTGGCCCCCTCGCTGTCGACCCTCACCTTCATGATGTGCGCCGAGCGTTCGACGATGGAACGCAGGTCCGAGGGATCGTAAAGGTCCAGACGGCCCACGAAGCCGAAACGGTCCCGCAGCGGCCCGGCCACCAGACCCGTCCGCGTGGTGGCACCGACGAGGGTGAACGACGGTAGATCGAGCCGGATCGACCGGGCCGTGGGCCCCTTGCCGATGAGGATGTCGAGGCGTCCGTCCTCCATGGCCGAGTAGAGCATCTCCTCGACCGATCGGTGGAGCCGGTGGATCTCGTCGATGAACAGCACGTCCCCGTCCTGGAGATCGGTGAGCAACGCGGCCAGGTCGCCGGCCCGGGTCAGGACCGGTCCTGAAGTGATGCGCAGGCTCGCCCCCATTTCCGCGGCGACGATCCCGGCGAGCGACGTCTTGCCCAACCCGGGAGGACCGGCGAAGAGGATGTGGTCGACGGGCTGGCGGCGCTGGCGCGCCGCTTGCAACACGATCCCGAGGTGCTCGACCAGCTGCGGCTGGCCCACGAACTCGGCCAGCGAACGCGGGCGGAGTCCGACCTCCTCGAGCTCCTCGTCATGGTCCGACGTCAGCGGGTCGACCACACGATGATCGACCCCGTCCGCGTCGCCTGCCTCGACTTCCACGGGTTCGCCGGCAACGGCCAGCACCTCGCGCCGAGCCCTTGGGCTCACCGCGACGCCAGCTCGCGCAACGCCAGGCGGAGCATTTCTTCCACACCGACATCGTCGCGTAGGCCATCGAGCGCCCCGCGGATCTCGTCGGGCGCGTATCCGAGCTCTGCCAGGGCGGCTCGGGCTTCGGAACGCGACGTCCCTCCGCCCACCGACACCGGTCCGGCCAGGTCGGAGGGCAGGTCCCCGGACAGGTCGGGAAGGTCCAGACGGCTCTTCAGCTCGATCAGCAGCCTGGCCGCCGTCTTGCGGCCGACGCCGGGCACGGTGCACAGCGTCTGGAGGTCGTCCTCGAGCACGGCGGTGGACAAGGACGCCGGGGAGAGGCTGGCCATGATGGCCAGAGCCAGAGCGGGACCGACCCCGTGCGACGAGAGAAGCACCTCGAAGCAGCGCCGCTCGTCGTCGTGGACGAACCCGTAGAGGACGATGGCGTCCTCTCGCACGTGCGTGTGCACGAACACCGTCGCCTCAGCGGTGGGACCCGCGGTGACCAGCGCGGCGGCGGTGGCCGGCGTCACCGTGACCCGGTAACCCACTCCGCCCACGTCCACGACGACCTCGCCGTCGCCCGTCCGCATCGCCACGGTCCCGCGCAGCAACCCGATCATCGCGTCCTCCTCGCTCCCCTCACCGCGCTCGGGCGGCCTCGACGGCTCGGCGCAACGGCACCGTGGTGAGATGGCACACGGCCAGGGCCAGGGCGTCGGCCACATCGGGAGGTCCCTCGACGCGCCCCAGCCCGAGCACCCGGGCCACCATCTGCTGCACCTGGTCCTTGGTCGCCGCGCCGTAGCCCACCAGACCCTGCTTGACCTCGTTGGCCGTGTACTGGACCACTTCGCACCTGGCCTCTGCCGCCGCTGCGAGGGCAAGGCCGCTGGCCTGCCCGACCGACATGGCCGTCCGGGCGTTGACCTGGAAGAACACCCGTTCGACAGCGACCGCGTCGGGAGCGAGCTCGCGCAGCAGGGACCGGAGCTCACGTTGCAGGACGAGCAACCGCTCGGCCAGGGGCGCCTCAGGGTCTGTCTCGATCACCCCAGCGGCCCGGGCCAGGAGGGCGCCATCGCCCTCGGCCCGGGAGACAAGGCCGTAGCCGCAGCGCGACAGCCCCGGATCGACGCCCAGCACGAACATGCGTTCGCATGGTAGCGGTCCGACCTCCCGGGGTGGCGGATCACCCCTCGAAGGCGGCGAGCACCTCGTCGGCGATGTCAGCGTTGGAGTGCACGGCCTGGACGTCGTCGTTGTCGTCGATCGCCTCGAGCAATCGCAGGATCCTTCGGGCCTCGGACTCGTCGGGAACAGCGAGGAGGGAGGTTGGCTCGAGCGAGAGATCGACCGACTCCGACGCGATGCCGGCGTCGTCGAGGGCACGCCGCACCGATTCCAGGTCGGACGGGGCGGAGGTCACCACCCAGGCGGCGCCGTTGGAGCTCATGTCCTCGGCCCCGCCGTCCATGGCGATCTCCATGACCTTCTCCTCGTCCTGGTCCAGCGGGACGGTCACGATGCCCTTGCGTTCGAACTGCCAGCCGACCGAGCCCGGTTCGGCCATGTTGCCGCCGTTGCGGCTGAAGAGGTTGCGCATCTCCGCGCCGGTGCGGTTGCGGTTGTCGGTCAGGGCCTCGACCATGATGGCCACCCCGCCCGGGCCGTAACCCTCGTAGGTGATCGATTCGTACCGCACGCCCTCGAGGTCGCCCGTCCCGCGCTTGATCGCCTTCTCGATCGTGTCGAGGGGAACCGACGCCGCTCGTGCCTTCTGGTAGGCCGTCCGCAGCGTGGCGTTGGACTCGGGGTCGCCTCCCCCCTCACGTGCCGCCACCTCGATGGCGCGGATGCACTTGGCGAACACCTTGGCGCGCGCCTTGTCCTGGGCGCCCTTGCGGTACTTGGTCGTCGCCCACTTCGAGTGACCCGACATGGCGTCAGTCTACCTACGGTCCGACGCCCCGGCCCGGCCCGGGGCGGCTACGGGAAGACCACCGTCTTGGCGCCATTCAGCAGGATCCTGTCCTCGAGGTGCCAGAGGACCCCGCGGGCCAGAACGACCCGTTCCACGTCCCGGCCCACGCGCTGCATCTCCTCCGCCGAGTCCCCGTGGTCGACGCGCCGGGTGTCCTGCTCGATGATCGGTCCCTCGTCCAGCTCGGCCGTCACGTAGTGGCAGGTGGCGCCAATGAGCTTCACGCCGCGCTCGTAGGCCTGGTGATACGGCCGGGCGCCGGCGAACGACGGCAGGAACGAGTGGTGGATGTTGATGATCCGTCCCTCTCGCCCGGCACAGAACGACGCGGGCAGGATCTGCATGTAGCGCGCCAGGACGACCAGGTCGGCACGGAGGTCAGCCAACATGCGCGCCATGGTGTCGAAGGCGCGCGCCTTCGCCGCGAGGTCGGGTTCGACCGGCACGCATCGGAACTCGATCCCGTGCCACTCGACCAGATCGCGCAGGTCCTCGTGATTGGAGATCACACAGGGGATCTCGCAAGGCAACTCCCCGGAACGCCAGCGGTAGAGAAGGTCGGCCAGGCAGTGGTCCTCCCTGCTCGAGAACAGCACGGCGCGCTTGGGCACGTCCGTATCGGAGAGCCGCCACGCCATGTCGTACTCGGCGGCGACGGGACCGAAGGAGGCGGCCAGCTTGTCCCGACCGAAGGGGAGCGACTCGGCCACGATCTCGATGCGGAGGAAGAAGCGTCCCGAACCGAGGTCCCCGTGTTGGGCCGCCTCGAGCACCGAGCCGCCCATTGAGGCGATCAGCCCGGTGACGGCGGCGACGATGCCGACACGATCGGGACAGGTGACGGTGAGGATGTAGCGGCGCATGTGATCCCTTCGAGCCCGCGGTCCTGGCGGTGCACCTCAGCCCAGCACATGTCCACGAACATCTGGTGCACCCGGCGGTCCCCGGTGAGCTCGGGGTGGAAGGATGTCGCCACCACCGGACCCTGGCGCACCAGTACGGGGACCCCGTCGAGTCTGGCCAGCACCTCGACGCTCTCTCCCGCCGACACGACGAGCGGAGCCCGGATGAACACGGCCGGCAGCGGCGGGCCGTCGGCTTCCGAGGCCAACCCACCCTCGACGTCGAGTTCGGATTCGAAGGACTGCAGCTGGCGCCCGTAGCCGTTGCGGCGGACCACGACATCGACCAGCCCGAACGTGTGCTGGTCGGACCGCCCGTCGAGGACCTGGCGCGCCACGAGCACGAGGCCGGCACACGTGCCCAATATCGGGAGACCCCTCGCGGCGGCCACCTCGACGGCGGCGAACAGGCCGGTGGACTCGAGCAGCATGGACAGTGTGGTCGACTCCCCTCCGGGCAGCACGAGCCCGACCACCCCCGCCAGGTCGTCAGGCCGCTTGACCGCCCTGACTGCACACCCCAGAGCGCTGAGCACGGCCGCGTGCTCCCGCACGTCCCCCTGGAGGTCGAGCACACCGACGACGAGCCCGCCGGCGTGGGTCGGGGTGCCCCCTACCACCCCCGGTCGGCCAGGTGCTCGCCGTACCGGGACGCCTCCAGGCCGCGCATGGCCTCACCCAGTCCGTGCGACACCTTGGCGACGTGGGCCGCGTCGGCGAAGTGCGCCGTCGCCTCCACGATCGCCGAGGCCATGCGGGCCGGGTCCGACGACTTGAAGATCCCCGAGCCGACGAACACCGCCTCGGCGCCGAGCTGCATCACCAGGGCAGCGTCCGCGGGGGTGGCGATGCCGCCGGCGCAGAACAGCGGCACGGGGAGCCGACCCGTCTCATGGACCTCGCGCACGAGACCGATCGGCGCGCCGAGCTGCTTGGCCCAGCCGTAGAGCTCTGCCGGATCCGCCTGCGTGATGGCACGCAGGTCGCCGAGAATGGAGCGAAGGTGCCGCACGGCCTCCACGATGTTGCCGGTGCCCGCCTCACCCTTTGAGCGGATCATGGCGGCACCTTCCGAGAGGCGCCGCAGGGCCTCGCCCAGGTTGGTCGCCCCGCACACGAATGGCACCGTGAAGGGCCACTTGTCGATGTGGTACGCCTCGTCCGCCGGCGTGAGCACCTCGGACTCGTCGATGAAGTCGACGCCGAGCGACTGGAGCACCTGGGCCTCGGCGAAGTGCCCGATGCGCGCCTTGGCCATCACCGGGATGGTGACCGCCTCCATGATCGCCTCGATCAGCGCCGGGTCGCTCATCCGCGCCACGCCCCCGTCCCGCCGGATGTCGGACGGCACCCGCTCGAGCGCCATGACCGAGACGGCGCCCGCGTCCTCGGCGATCTTGGCCTGCTCCGCGTCGACGACGTCCATGACCACGCCGCCGCGCAGCATGTCGGCCAACCCCCGCTTCACGGTGAAGGTTCCGGTGGTCATGGCCACAGTCTACGAGCCGGGCCGCTCGCCCCTCATCACCATGCCCCGGTCACCATTCGCTCAGTGCGGCGGCCCGCACCGCGGTCGCATCGAGATCCCCGGGGCCCGACGCCTCACCCCGGTGGCCGACCGAGGGGTCGATCCACACCCAGCGTGTCGGCCCGAAACGCGACGGCGTGGCGAAAAAGGACCCCGGAGGCGGGGCGGGCGCCTCCATCATCGTTCGCAGGGCGCTGAGCAGTCCGCGCGGGTACCGGACGGTCGAGGCGCCGACGACGTCGGCGCGGTACTCCCGGGTGGTCCCGACGCAGCGCCGCAGCATCGACTCGCCTCCCAGCAGCGTGGCCAGTGTGATCCCCACGCACGAGACCCCGTTGTCCGCCCGCTTGACGTGGGCCAGCTCGTGTGCGATGACGCCCTCGAGCTCGATCGGATCGAGCGCCTCGAGCAAACCGCGGGTGACCACGAGCACCGAGCGACGTGCATCTCGGCCCAGGGCACAGGCGTTGGGTACGCCCTCGTCGAGCATGCAGAGCGTCGGCATGCTCAGCCCGAAGGTGGCACAGAGGCCCTCGGTGATGTTCCAGAGGCGGGGATCACCATCCTCACCCATCGGGACGGCACCGACCCGGCGCAGCGCCACAGCCGGGGCCATCCGCCAAACGCCGATCATGACCGCCACCGCGCAGACCACGAGGCCGACCACGCCGACCACGACGGAGACAGCGACCCAGCACAGCGCGCCGACGATCAGCGCGGGGGCGATCGCCGTGTAGGCGCACAGCGCCACTGAGCGACGACGGTTCGCCGCCACCTCGGCCGGGTGGACCTGGGGGGCCCCGACGCTGGGCTGCGCCGGGACCGCCGGCGGGGCCGGAGCGGGCATCGGGGCGGGCATCGTCTTCGTCGCTGCGCCCCGCGAGGCCTCGCTGCGGCGCGGACGCCCGGACGCCTTCGAGCTCGAACGGTCGGACGAGTTGGCTCCCCGGCCCTTCCCTCCCTTTCCGTTGGCGTTGCTCGCCTTCTGGCTGTTCGCCCGGGCGGCCGCGTCCCGGCTCTGTGCCGGCCGGTTGCGGTTTCGATTGCGGTTCTTGCTCCGTCGGCGGTTGTCCGATCCGCCCCCCGAGCCCCCGGATCCCCCCGAGCCCGCGGATCCCCCAGAGCCTCCGGATCCCCCCGAGCCCGCGGATCCGCGCGCGCCCGTTGTGTCCTTCTCGTCGGCCATGGGTCTGCCAGCCTATGACCTGGAGCGCACCGTGGCGGCCCGCTCGTACACCTCGACGTAGAGCGCCGCCAGGGTGTCCATGGACCACGAACGGGCATGCTCGGCCGCGGCGCGAAGTGCCTCGGGGGAGGAGCGCCCCGTCCCGGAGGCGGCGTCGGCGAGGGCCACCCCGAGCGCGGCGGTGAGCGCGCCGGGGTCGCCCGGCTCGACCAGCGAGGCATGGCCGCCCGCGGCCTCCCGATAGCCCTCGATGTCGGAGGCGACCATCGAGCATCCCGCAGCCATGCCCTCGAGGAGGACGACCCCGAAGGACTCGCCCCCGAGCGACGGTGCGCACATGACCGAGGCACCGGCGAGACGCTCGGACACCTCACGGTCACTCAGTCGACCCAGCCAGCGCACGCGCTCGGACTCGGGATGCCTGCGGCGCGCCATCTCGGTGGTCGGGCCGTCCCCGACCACCCACAGCGCGGCGGAGTCCGGCAGTCCGGCGAACGAGTCGAGAAGGACGTCGAGCCCCTTGCGCGGCTCGTGACGACCGACGAACACGATGGAGCGCCTGCCCCCCTCGTCGCCATGGGGTCGTGCCGAGACGAAGCGCTCGAGGTCCACGCCGTTGAACAGCACCTCGTACGAACCGCCGTACGACTCGGCCGCGGTGTCGCGCGCCGCGGCGGAGACGGCCGTGCGGATCCGAATTCTCCGGCCCAACCCTGACAGGGCCGGCCGCAGCGCGCGCATGGTGCCGTCCGTGCCCGAACGATGGAAGGTGCCCACGATGGGCACTCGGGATCCCAGCAGGATCCCGTAAGCCGCGAGAGGCGCCATCGGCTCGTGGAGGTGGACCACGTCGAAACCGCCCCGGCGCACGATGCGCTCGGCCCGTGCCGGCGCCGCCGGCGAGAGTGCGACCGGCGCAACCGAACCGTTGGCCCGGACGTCGAAGGAGCGACCGATCACCGCGTGCGCGCCGATGTCGTCGGGAAGGTCGCCGTCGCCGTCGCCGTCGGCCGGACCCAGGACCGTGACCTCGTGCCCCAGGCCCCGCAGGGCGCGTGAGAGGCCGAGCACCTGGCCCTGCACGCCACCGGGGCGGGACAGGGAGTAGGGCGACACCATGGCGACCCTCATGGAGCGCTCCGGTCGCTCGGCCAATTTGCCTGATAGATGTGCCACTGCTCGGGGCGGCTCCGTATGTCGTGCTCGAAGCTCGTCGCCAGGGCCTGGGTGACCCGAAGGACGTCGTCGCGCAGGGTCCCAGTCCGACCGGTGTCAATCGGCGCGTGCACCACCGCCGTGTGCCCGTTGCCTGGGCCCGAATAGACCACGACCGGGATCAGTGGTGCACCGGTGCGCAGGGCGAGCGTGGCTGCTCCGGCAGGGAGCCGGGTGCGCTCGCCGAAGAACTCGACCTCGACGCCGGTTCCGCCGAGGTCGCGGTCGCTCACCAGGCCGGCCACCTCGTTGGCCTTCAGGGCGCGCACGAGGGCGCCGCTCGACCCGTCGCCCAACGGCACGGCGGTCAGGCCCATGGACGCGCGGAGCCCGACGAACCACTCGAAGAGGCGTTCGGGCTCCACCCGTTCGACCACCGCAGTCATCGGCATGCCCTCGAGCGCGAGCCAATAGCCGCCCCACTCCCAGCTCCCGACGTGCGGCAGGGCCATCACCATGCCGTGGCCGGCCGCCTTGGCGGCGCGCAGGTGCTCCATCCCCTCGAACAGGGTGAAGCGTGACCGGACCCCTCCTTCGGTCTCATAGGGGAGACGCGCCCCGTCCACCCAGTAGCGCGCGTACTCGGCGAAGGACCGCCTGCTCCACCGCCGCACCAGTCCCGGATCCGGCTCGACGCCGTCGGGGCACTCGCTGGCAAGCACCCGGTGCACGTGACGCCGGTGCATGTGGACTGCCGGCCCGCGACGCCTGGACAGGACCCGGGCCCCCGAACGCGCCACACCCCGGGCCAGGGGCTCGGGTATGTGCGCCATCCCGGCGGCCAGGCCACGGTAGGTGACGTACTTCACCTCGGCCCGCAGGCGGCCCATGGCGGTCGTGTCGGACCGGCCCGGCACGGTCGGATGGTCGCTCAGGTGGACGATCCGGTCGCCGGCGGCCGGCGTCGGCTCCGGCTGGACCGATCAGCGTGATCCCGGACGACGCGCCGGCGTTCACGCATGGTCCGCCCGGAACGACTCCCCAAGGTCTCCTGGCGTCGCGCCCGCCAACGACCCAACGGCGCGCCGGCGGGACCCGCGGCGTCGCGCCGCGGGACTCCCGCGGTACGCCGAGCACGCCAACGCGAGTCGACCCGGCGTTCGCGCCACGCCTCGATCCGACGCTTGATCACGGCGTCCCGACCCGATGCGGCATTCCACACCTTGACGAAGCGGGAGACCGCGGTGCACGACACGAGTGCGAAGAGGATCCACAGCACCGGCACGAAGATGGCAGTGCTCAAGAACCCCACGCCGAGAAGGAACATCCGCTCGCCCCGCTCCATGAGGCCCCCCTTGGCCGAGAGCCCCAGCGACTCGGCCTTGGCCCGCTCGTAGGAGATCAGAGCGGTGACCGCCAGGATGGCCATCGGCAGAAGCGTGAGGTGGCCCGAACCTCGGTCCAGGAGGTACCAGGCGCATCCGAGCATGAGGACGGCGTCCGCGATGCGATCCGTGACCGAGTCGAAGAAGGCGCCGCGGACCGAGGCTGTCCCCGCGGCCTTGGCCACCGGCCCGTCGAGGAGATCGTGCAAGCCCGTCACGATGAGCATCACGACGGCAAGATGGAGATGACCGGTCGCCACCAGAAGAGCGGTGACCGTGGCTGAGATCAGGCCCGTCGCGGTCAGGACGTCCGCGGTGATGCCATGGCGGTGCAATGCCTCGCCGACCGGGCCGGTGGTCCGATCGACTGAGGTTCGCCAGCGGCCGTCGAACATGGAACTCCTCGTTACGCGCCAGCCCGCGAAAGGGCCGCCGCTGTTCTCAAGACTTTACCATTCACCCCGGTCGGGGCCCTGATGGGCCTGGGGCGCATGCGAAAAGACCCTAGATGCCGTGTCGTGCCCCAGCCGGCGCGAGATGGACACCGGTCCGAGGTCGGATAGCCTCGCCGCGGAAGGTGCGAGCGTGCGAAGGTGCGACCGTGCTTCACGGAGCGGGCGCAGGCCCGCTCCGTGCGGCTCCAACGCGAGGGAACGCGAGGGGAATGGTACCGGTGTCCGAGCCCAAGCGCGCGGGGCAACCCCGACCCGATCTCACGGTCCTCGCGGACCCCACCCTCGACGTCACAATCGTCGTGCCCTATTACAACCCCGGGCTCCGCCTGCGCTCGACTGTCGAACAGATGGTCCGTGTTCTCGACGAGTCGGGCATGACCTTCGAGATCATCACCGTCTCGGACGGCTCGACCGACGGAAGCCCGTTCACCCTCGACGGATTCCCGCACAGCGTTGTGAGACGGGTGTCGCTCGCCACCAACTCGGGCAAGGGACATGCGCTCCGGGTGGGGCTCGGCATGGGTCGTGGCCGCTACCTGGGCTTCATCGATGCCGACGGCGACATCTCGCCCGAGTTCCTCGCGCCGTTCGTCTCGATCATGCGCAACGAGCACCCGGACGTCATCATCGGGAGCAAGCGGCACCGTGACTCGTCGGTGCACTATCCCCCGCTACGGCGCCTGTACTCGTGGAGCTACCAGCATCTGATCCATCTGCTCTTTCGCCTCAACGTCAAGGACACCCAGGTCGGGATCAAGCTGGTCGACCGCCGCGTCATCGCCGAGGTGCTCCCACTGTTGCGCGAGAGCCGCTTCGCCCTCGACCTCGAGTTGCTGGTGCTGGCACGGCGCCTCGGCTACACGCGCATCGTGGAGGCGCCGATCCGGATCGAGGAGCGCTTCGGCAGCACGATCTCCCTGAAGGCCGTATGGCTCCTTCTCGCCGACACCCTCGGCCTCTTCGTTCGCGATTCGCTGCGCCACGAGTACGACGCCGCCATCGACGCATATGGCCTGCGACCCCAGGTCAATGAGCGCGAGGCCGCCGGTGGAGGCCGCCCGAACACGCCCTGAGCAGCACGGCACGAGCGGTCGTACACTCGAAGGTCACCGAACCATCACACGCCGGTTTAGGACGGAGGACACGTGCCACACGACCCGACCGCAATTCGCAATGTGGCCCTCGTCGGACACCACGGCGCCGGCAAGACCACCCTGGCCGAGGCTCTCCTGGCCACCACCGGCGCCATCGCCCGACGGGGTTCGGTCGAGAAGGGCACGACCGTCATGGACTTCGAGCCCGAAGAGGTCTCGCGCCAACTGTCCATCTCGACCAGCATGGCCCCCTTCATCGTCAACGGGGTCAAGGTCAACCTCCTCGACTCACCGGGGTACGCGGACTTCGCATCCGAAATGGTCTCCGCCCTGGCCGGCGTGGACCTCGCGGTGGTCGTGGTCAGCGCCACGGACGGCGTACAGGCGCAGACCGAGGACGCCTGGCGCGCCGCCGCACGACTGGGCGTGCCGCGGGTGATCGTCGTGAACAAGCTCGATCGCGAGCGCGCCGATTTCGACCGGACGCTGTCGGAGATCCGTGAGCGCTTCGGCGCCGGTGTGGCGCCGGTGGAGCTGCCGATCGGGCAGGAGGCCGACTTCCACGGCGTGATCGATCTGCTGGACGACACGGCAACCCACTACGACACGCCCGCCGGTGGGAGCGCGCTCGACGGGACGGTGCCGCCGCCCGGTCGCGAGGCCCCCATCCCCGACGACCTGGTGGACGAGGAGCACACCGTCCACGAACAACTCGTCGAGGGGATCGTTGTCGGTGACGACGACCTCATGGAGCGCTACCTCAACGGTGAGGCGCTGGACTACCGGGAGCTCGAGAAGAGCCTGGCCGGCGGGGTCGCCTCGGCCAGCGTGTTCCCGGTGCTCTGCTGCTCTGCCGCGAGCGGGGTCGGAGTGGACCGGCTGGCCCGGCTGATCGAGGAGCTCTGCCCGACCCCCGCCTCGCGCCCGCCCGTGCTGGCCGCGGCCGGGACCGAGACGGTCGAGATCGCCTGTGACCCGACCGGGCCGACGCTGCTGACCGTCACCAAGACCTTCAACGACAGCCACACCGGAAAGATGTCGCTGTGCAAGGTGATCTCGGGGACGCTTCGTCCCGACGCGGTGCTCGTGAACTCTCGTACCAAGGAAGAGGAGCGACTGCACGCCATCGCGAGCATCGCCGGACATGCCACGGCGCCGGCGACGAACGTGGTGGCGGGCGACTTCGTCGCCGTCCCCCGCCTCAACGGCACGCGTACCGGTGACACCCTGGCGCCCAGGGGCCAACCGGTCGTGGTGCCGCCGCCCGCGCTGGTGCCGCCCGCCCTGTCGGTGGCGGTGCACCCCTCCACCCGGGCGGACGACGACAAGCTGATGTCCGCCCTGGGACGGCTGTGCGACGAGGATCCGTCCCTGACGGTGACCCGCAACGACGAGACGCACCAGACCATCTTGGGTGTCAACGGTGAGGTCCACCTGGCCGTCACCCTCGAACGGCTCGAGCGCAAGTGCAACGTCCACGTCGAGCGCGAGGAGCTGCGCATCCCCTACCGCGAGACCATCTCCAGGCCGGCGCAGGCCGAAGGCAAGCACAAGAAGCAGTCGGGCGGGCACGGGCAGTTCGGCGTCTGCCACCTGCGCCTCGAGCCACTGGGTCGCGGGGAGGGGTTCGCCTTCCGCGACGAGGTCGTGGGCGGAGCGATCCCGCGGCAGTACATCAGTGCCGTGGAGAAGGGGGTGGTCGAGACCTTCGGGGGCGGCGGCGTGCACGGCTTCCCCGTCGTCGACGTGGCCGTGACCGTCGACGACGGCAAGGCCCACTCGGTCGACTCCAACGAAGTCAGCTTCAAGATGGCCGCCGGGTTGGCCGTCAGAGCGGCGCTGCCCGAGGCGGGCCCGATCGTGCTCGAGCCGGTCTCGCTGCTGAGCGTCACCATTCCTTCCGAATGCCAGGGCGACGTGCTCGGCGACCTCCACTCGCGGCGTGCCCGCATCATCGGGACAGAGCCGGCCGACCAGGAGGGCTCCCAGACGATCACGGCTACGGCGCCCTCGTCGGAGCTCACGCGCTACGCGGTCGACCTCCGGGCGCTGACCGGCGGGCGTGGCTCCTTCAGCGCCACCCACGACCACTACGACACCCTGCCCGACCACCTGACGGCCTCGCTGCCCCGGCGGGAGGTCTAGCCCGGGCCACGGCCGCGGGGGTCAGAAGATGTGCGAGTGTTCGAAACGCACGGGGATCCGCGTGAGGATCAGCGTGGCGAGCAGCTCGTTCCCCGGCGTGGTCACCACGACGACGGCCACCGTTCCGGCCTGGCGCCCGAGCGGCTTCGCCACCGACGAGGCGTTGAAGCGGCCGGTGTAGCCGGCCAGGCAAACCGACTGCCCCTTGGGCACCGAAGCTGCCACGTCGTCGGACAGACGCGGCGACACCGATTGCAGTCCACTGAGCGATAACTTGCGCACGCCGGCGAGATGACCGTGGCCCCCCACGGCCTTGGCCGTGGTCGGCAGCGCGAGGTAGCACGACTCGTCGGTCGTGCCCAGCCCCGACCGGGCGGCCGAGCAGGCTCCGAGGGCGGAGGCCCCGACCAAGAGACCCACGAGGGGGCCGATCAACCGGCGCCGCAGCGGGATCACCCGTCGCCTTCCGCTCCGGCCCCGGCGTCGAGCGCCACCACCACGGGACTGCCCGCGTAGGCCACCGGCCCCGCCTCGACGTCGGAAGCCATGGCCTGACGGGGCCAGCGTCCCCGCCGGACCTGCAGGGCGAGCTGGACCACGAAGATCCAGCCGATGGCCAGGATCATCCAGAAGCTGATGACCCGGTAGAGCAGGACGGCCGCCGCAGTGCTGGTCTCCGCACCCCCGAACGCCACGAGCGCGACCGTGATGCTGCCCTCGACGACGCCGAGACCTCCGGGCGTGATGGGCAGCGTGGCGGCCAGCTGCCCGGCGCCGTACGCGAGCAGCAGACCCTTCCACGGAATCGGCGCGTCGATCGCCACGAACATCATGGCGAAGCAGGCACAGTCGAGGAGCCAGTTCACGACACCCCAGGCGACGATGCGACCGATCTGGCCCCAGTTGAGGCGCACGGCGGTCATCCAGGACATGATCTGCGTGATCTGCGCGGTCGTGTCCCCCCGGGGCCGGCCCGTCAGCGCCCTCGAGACCCTGAGCATGCTGGACACCACGAGGTTGAGCGGACGCTCGTACACGAAGAGGGACCCGATGCCGAGCATGACCACGAACGTGCCGATGAGGACGGGCACCAGGTCGTAGGACGCCCCTTGCTCGGCGGCCATCCCCAGCCCGACCACCGCCAGGAGCGAAAGACTGGCGACGGCGGCCACCAACGTCCCGACCAAGGCCCACACGGCGAGCGTGTTGTCCGCCCCGAAGCGTCGGAACCAGCGGAACCCGTACACCGACGCCACCGCGTTGCCCACCGGCAACGAATTGGTGATGGCCTGGGACCCGAAGGACAGTTTGACCAGCGGTGTCCACGGAGCGCGCAGATGCCCCGCCTTGAGGAGCTCGTACTGCATCGCCGCGAAGCACAAGTACGAGCCGATCTCGGCGGCGATGGCGGGTCCGGCCCACCACCAGTCGAACGAGGAGAAGATCGTGCCGAAGCCCGAGAGCTCGGACGTCTTGGCCCCAAGGACCCACACGACGACGACGACGAGACCGAGGCTGACGATCACGCGCACGACGGGCCACGCCCGCCGCACGACGCTCCGCGCCCGCGGGGCGCCCCTTACGTCAGCCGGGCCAGGCGTCAGTGACCCTCTTCCAGGAAAGGGTCAGGGTCTCGGGAAGCACCCTGGTCTCGGCCACGGAGGTCATGAAGTTGGTGTCGCCCGACCAGCGCGGCAGCACGTGCAGGTGCACATGCGCCGGCAGACCCGCTCCTGCCGCCCGACCGAGATTGGCGCCCAGGTTCAAGCCGTCGGGCTCGTAGGCGGATTCGATGGAGGCCGCCGCGCGTCGCGTGGCCGACCACAGCTCGGCGGACTCCTGCTCGGTCAGCTCCGACAGGGACGCCTCGTGGCGGAGCGGCAGCACGAGCACGTGCCCGCTGGCATAGGGATAGGCGTTCATGACGACGAAGGTCAGGTCGCCCCGCCAGACCACGAGCGTGTCCTCCGACGGTTCGTCGCTGGCCGCGGCGAGGCGGCAGAACACGCAGTCCGTCTCGGCCTGCTCGGTCGTCCCCGAGCGCTCGCGCTCGGTCGCCTCGACGATGTACTCCCGCCGCCACCCCGCCCAGAGATGCTCGAGGCTCACGATGCCATCGGTGCCCGGTCCTCCGGCAAGCCCCTGCGCTCGACCTCCCCAACCACCTCGGCCACCAAATCGCCGAGGGGGACTCCCTTCTCCGGCTGGGTCGTCCAGCCGCGGCGGTTGATCCCGATCGTGCCGACGGGGGCGTCCTTGGGCCCGACGACGAGCACGTAGGGGACCTTGGCCAGTTTGGCCCGTCGGATCGCGCGCTCCGAGCTTCTCGCCGCTCACGTCGGCCGTCGCCCGCAGACCGGCGGCGGCGCACGCCTCGACCACGGACCGGGCGTAGTCGTCCTGCCCGTCGGTCACCGAGATCACCCGAACCTGTTCGGGTGACAGCCAGGTGGGCAACGCGCCGGCGTAATGCTCGATCAACACCGCCATGAACCGCTCGACCGATCCGAAGAGAGCCCGGTGGACCATGATCGGCCGGTGGCGAGCGTTGTCAGCCCCCACGTACTCGAGGCCGAAGCGCTGCGGAAGCTGGAAGTCGAGCTGCACGGTCGACATCTGCCAGGTCCTGCCGATGGCGTCGCGCGCCTGTACTGAGATCTTGGGGCCGTAGAAGGCCCCTCCCCCCTCGTCGACAACGAGATCGAGACCGAGGGCGAGCGCGGTCTCGCGCAGCGTCTCGGTGGCCGTCTCCCACTCCTCGTCCGACCCGACCGCCTTGCCGGGCGGCCTGGTGGAGATCTCGAGGTAGAAGTCGTCGAGTCCGAAGTCGCGCAGCAGATCGAGGACGAAGTGCAGCGTGCGCACCAGCTCCTCGGCCATCTGCTCGCGGGTGCAGAAGATGTGGGCGTCGTCCTGGGTCATTCCCCGCACGCGGGTGAGCCCCTGGAGCACACCTGACTTCTCGTAGCGATAGACGGCGCCGAACTCGAAGAGGCGCATCGGCAGCTCGCGGTAGGAGCGCTGGCGGCTCCGGTACACGAGGATGTGGAACGGGCAGTTCATGGGCTTGAGGTAGTACTGCGTGCTCCCGTCGAGCTCCATGGGGGGGTACATGCCGTCGGCGAACCAGTCCAGGTGACCCGACTCTTCGAAGAGCGCGCCCTTGGTGATGTGCGGCGAGTTGACGAACTCGTAGCCCGCCTCGACATGGCGCTGGCGCGAGTAGTCCTCCATGAGACGCCGTATGGTGCCGCCCTTCGGGTGGAACACGGCGAGGCCCGAACCGATCTCCTCGGGGAAGCTGAACAAGTCGAGCTCGGCCCCGAGCTTGCGATGGTCGCGCCGCTCGGCCTCCTCGAGCTGGTGCAGGTGAGCTGCGAGCGCCTTCTCGGACTCCCATGCCGTGCCATAGATCCGTTGGAGCTGCTCGCGCGTCTCGTCGCCCCGCCAGTAGGCCCCGGCGACCCGCATGAGCTTGAAGTGGCCCAGGCGCCCGGTCGAGGGCACGTGCGGACCCCGGCACAGGTCGATGAAGGCGTCGCTGTTGCGGTAGGTGCTCACCGCCGAACCGGCGGCGTCGACCTCGTCGGCGCCCGCACCGACGAGGTCGATGATCTCCTGCTTGAACGGCTGGTCAGCGAAGATCTCGAGCCCCTCCGCCAGCGTGTGCTCATGGCGGACGAAGGGCTGGTCCTCCCGGACGATCTCTCGCATCTCGGCCTCGATCCGCTCGAGGTCGTCGTCGCTGAAGTGCGCACCGTCGGGGAGCTCGAAGTCGTAGAAGAACCCGTTCTCGATCACCGGGCCGATGGCGTACTTGGCCCCCGGCCACAACCGGCGCACGGCCTGGGCCATGACGTGGGCGGTGGAGTGGCGCAGAACGGCCCTCCCGGCCTCAGAGTCTTCGGTGACGATGGCAACCTTGGCGCCGTCGGGCAACGCGGTGTCCAGGTCGACCTCCCTGCCCCCGATGGTCGCCGACACGGCCGCCTTGGCCAGGCGGGACCCGATGGAGGCGGCCAAACCGCCTGCCGTCGTGCCCTCGGCCATCTCCCGCGTCGAGCCGTCGGGAAGTACCACCGAGATGACGCCGGCCATCGTGCACCCTTTCCTGCTCTGCCGGGCAGTTCGTTTCCCGCTCCGGACCCCGTCGTGGTCCTCCAAGGGTACTGGACCCCTCTTGCGGGACCGGTCTCCCGGATCCGACGGCTCCTCAGAGGTCGATGCCGAGCAGACGGGCCCCGTCCGCCACCGGGCGGCCCGCCGCCGCCTCGTCGTCGAGGGCGCGCAGGGCGTCGGGGGTGTCGAGGTCGTCGTCGAGCGCGACTCGCACGGCGGCCAGCCCCGACGACCCATCGCCGGCCGGCGCACCCATCCACGCCGCCAGCCGGGCCGCCGCCTCGGGCATGTCGTCCTCGGTGCGCCAGTCCCAGTCGGTGCGGTAGTGGTGGCCGAGCAGGGCCAGCCTCACGGCTCTTGGATCCCATTCCTTGCACAGGTCCCCGACGAAGACGAGGTTGCCCAGTGACTTGGACATCTTCGTGCCGCCCAGACCCACCAACCCAACGTGGAACCACAGGCGGACGAAGGGCTTCTTGGTCACCGACTCGGACTGCGCCACCTCGCACTCGTGGTGGGGGAACACGAGATCCCGCCCGCCCCCGTGGAGGTCGATCGTCTCCCCCAGCTCGCGCAGCGCCAGCGCCGAGCACTCGATGTGCCATCCCGGGCGGCCGGGACCCCGAGCGCGACTCCCAGGCGGGCTCGTCGGGCAGGGAGGGCTGCCAGAGCACGAAGTCGAGCGGATCGCGCTTGTGGGGATCCTCCGGATGCCCCCCGTGCTCCGCTGCCAGCACGAGCATCTGCTGGCGATCGAAGCCGCTCAGCCGCCCGAAGCGCGGGAATGTGGCCACCCTGAAGTACACCGACCCGCCCGACTCGTAGGCGTGACCCGTGTCGAGCGCCGCTCCGATGAGGGAGAGGATCTCGGGGATGGCCGAGGTGGCACGGGGCTCGGAGTGGACCGGCAACAGGTTCAAGAGACTCATCTCGGCGTCGAAGCGCGCCATCTCCTCGGCGGCCAGATCGAGGTAGTGCACCCCGAGCTCGCGCGCCTTTCGCAACATGTCGTCGTCGACGTCGGTCACGTTGCGCACGCAGCGCGTCTCGTGCCCGTCGTCGCGCAGACGGCGCTGGAGCATGTCGAAGGCGAGATAGACCGACGCGTGACCCAGGTGAGCGGCGTCGTAGGGCGTGATGCCGCACGAGTACATCGTCACCCTGGGACCAGGTTCGAACGGCACCACCTCGCCGCGGGCCGTGTCGTAGAGCCGCACTGTCGTCCCGTCAGATCCCGGCGATCCTCAGCGTGGAGTGCGCCTTGTGCCGGATGTTCAACGTGATGCAGACAGCGGTGAAGGCCTCGATGGCGGCGGCCTGGCTGAGACTGCCGGCATCGAGCGGGCGCAGCCCCCGCATGCGCTCCACCAGGCTCACCGCGGCTGCCGTCGCCTCGGGATGGTCGGAGCACACCAGCACGTCCGCCTCCAGTCCCGATTCGAGGTTCTCCATCTCCGAGGCGGGCAGGTGGTGGAACGTGGCGGCGACCAGGCTCGCGGGAATTGCCGCCTGCACGGCAGCGGCCACCGATCCACGCGGCGGCACCAGCGCCAGCATCTCGCGGCCTTCCTTGACCAACGCGTTGGCCATGGAGACGACCACCTTGCCGGCCAGGGGTTCGCGCAGCGAGCGGGCCGTCGTGACGGCGCTCTCCCACGGGGTCGCCACCACGACCAGCTCCGCCGTCGCGGCGCCGGCGTTGTCGGCACCCGACATCTCCCCGTCCAATCCGGGCCACGCCTCGGCCAGCTCGGCCACGACTCCGGCGGCCCGCTCAGCGTCGCGCGATCCGACCGTGACCCGGATGCCGGCATCCGCCAGCCGGACCGCCACCCCCCTTCCGGCCGGTCCGGTCCCTCCAAGGATTCCCACGTGCATGCTCCGAGCTTCGCATAACCTCGCTGGCACCATGGGACTCCTTGAGGGAAAGCGCCTGCTCGTCACGGGCGTGCTCACCGATGCGTCACTTGCCTTCGCCGTGGCCAAGATGGCCCAGGAGGAGGGGGCGGAGGTGGTGCTGTCGGGTGCCGGCCGGGCGCTCTCGCTGACCAGGAGGACGGCGCGCAAGCTGCCCAGCGAGCCCGACGTCCTGGAGATCGACGTCACGTCCCCCGAGCAGCTCGGGGCCGCCGGCCAGGTCCTCTCCGCGAGGTGGGACCGCCTCGACGGCGTGCTGCACGCCATCGGCTTCGCGCCACCCGACTGCCTGGGCAGCGGTATGTTCGCGGCGGGCTGGGACGATGTCTCCGTCGCCCTCCAGGTCTCCACCTACTCGCTGAAGGCACTGGTCCAGGCGTTCCTCCCGCTCCTCGAGGCGGCCGGCGCGAACGGTGGCGCCTCGGTCGTCGGGCTGGACTTCGATGCCACGGTGGCCTGGCCGCTCTACGACTGGATGGGTGTGGCCAAGGCGGGACTCGAGTCCCTCTCGCGCTACCTGGCCAAGGAGCTGGGGCCGCGGGGCATCCGATTCAACCTGGTGGCAGCCGGACCCGTGCGCACCATGGCCGCCAAGTCGATTCCGGGCTTCTCGACCTTCGAGGACACCTGGGCCGACCAGGCCCCCCTGGGGTGGGACGTCCACGACGCCAGTGTCGTGGCCAAGGCGTGCGTCGCCTTGTTCAGCGACCTCTTCCCAATGACGACCGGTGAGATCGTCCACGTCGACGGTGGCGTGCACGCCGTCGGCGGATCCGCCTGACCTCCGACGGCCCGACTGGTCCCAAGCCGGCGCTGCACGACCTGATCATTCCGAATCCGGCGCGTCAGCGCTGCCGGTCGACGACGACATCGACAGTAGGTTGCATGCCGTGAGCATGCGGGGGCACGGCGGCGGCGGGCACGGCGGCGGCGGAGCGTGGGTGGGTCTGCGATCGATGCGCCAGGACAGGACGGTGCTGCGCCACCGGGTCAAGAAGGGCACGGCGCGCCGCATGCTGACCTTCGCCGTCCCCTACCGGAAGATCCTCGCCGTCTTCATCCCGGTCGTGGTCCTCGACGCCGTCATCGTGGCGGTGAACCCCCTCATCCTGCGCTCCCTCATCGACAACGGGATCTTGAAGAAGGACAGCTCCCTGGTGGTTGGGCTGGCATTGCTGGTCGCCGCCCTGGCGCTAGCGGACGGAGCACTGGCCCTCGTCGAGAGGAGGATCTCCGCGTACCTAGGCGAGAGCCTGATTTACGACATGCGCTCGAAGGTGTTCCGCCACATCCAGCGCATGCCTCTCGCGTTCTTCACGCGCACTCAGACGGGTGCCCTGGTGAGCCGGCTGAACAACGACGTCATCGGTGCGCAGCAGGCCTTCACGGACCTGCTCTCGAACGTGATCGGCAACCTGGTGACGGTCGTGATCGTGATCGCTGCCATGTTCTTCCTGAGTTGGCAGATCACGCTGGCCGCACTCCTGCTTGTACCGCTCTTCCTCGTGCCCTCACGATTCGTCGGGCGGCGAATCGGATCGCTGACCAAGGAGGGCTACGACCTCAACAGCGAGATGAACATGGTCATGCAGGAGCGCTTCGGTGTCGGCGGCGCCATGCTGGTCAAGTTGATGGGGCGCCCCGACGCGGAGGCGCTCGCCTTCGAGGCCAAGGCGGGTCGGGTACGCGACATCGGGATCACCCAGGCGACGTACGCCCGCATCTTCTTCGTCGCGCTCTCCCTCACCGCATCGCTGGCCACGGCCATCGTGTACGGCGTGGGCGGCATAGCAGCGATCCACGGAGCCCTCCAGGTGGGAACCGTCGTTGCCCTCACCAGCTATCTCACCCGTCTCTACCAGCCGCTCACCCAGCTCTCCAACCTGAACCTCGACGTGATGACGGCGCTGGTCTCCTTCGAACGACTTTTCGAGGTGCTCGACATCGTGCCCATGATCGACGAAGCCCCCGATGCCGTCGACGTGCCCTCGGGACCCGCATCCGTCGAGTTCGTCGACGTGCACTTCACCTACCCGAGCGCCGACGAAGTGTCGCTGGCGTCACTCGAATCGGTCGCCGCGCTCGAGACCGGTCTGCGCAGCGAAGTCCTGCACGGGATCTCCTTCCGGGTGGAGCCGGGGACCATGGTGGCGCTCGTCGGCCCCTCGGGTGCCGGAAAGACGACGATCTCGAATCTCGTGCCACGGCTCTACGACGTAACCGCTGGATCGGTCCGTCTCAGCGGGATCGACGTGCGCCAGGCGACCATGGCATCGCTACGCGACGTGGTCGGCGTGGTGACACAGGACCCCCACCTCTTCCACGACACCCTACGGGCCAACCTCCTCTACGCCCGCCCGGAGGCGTCGGAGACCGAGCTGCGCGAGGCACTGGCGCTGGCTCAGATCAGCCACATCGTGGGGGAGCTCCCCGATGGGCTCGACACCGTCATCGGCGAGCGGGGCTACCGCCTCTCGGGCGGGGAGAAGCAGCGGGTCGCCCTGGCCCGGCTCATCTTGAAGGCGCCCGGCATCGTCGTCCTCGACGAGGCGACGGCGCACCTCGACTCAGAATCGGAGGCGGCGGTCCAGCGGGCGCTCCGGAAGACTCTCAGCGGGCGCACATCGGTCGTGATCGCCCACCGCCTCTCGACGGTCCGCGAGGCCGACGAGCTCCTCGTCATTGACGACGGCCGGATCGTCGAGCGCGGCACTCACGCCAGCCTCCTGGCCGACGGCGGACTCTACGCCGACCTCTACCGCACCCAATTCGCTGACCAGGAGGAGGCCGCCACAGGTGCCGGTGGCGGTGCCGGTGCCGGTGCCGGTGGCGGCGGTATCGACCTCTGAACTCGCGCCAATTCGCTGAATCCCATCAGCGCCGGGGCGTGCGAACCCACACGTAAGGTTCACGCGCAGTGACCGAGGCCGAACCGCCCGAGGCAGCGCGACCTTGGACGTGGGAAAGGCTCTTGAGAGAGCCCCGACGTCCCGAGGTCATCCGCGCCCGTGCCGATGCCCCCTGGCTCGCCGTGGCGGCGGTATCGACCTCTGAACTCGCGCCAATTCGCTGAATCCCATCAGCGCCGGGGCGTGCGAACCCACACGTAAGGTTCACGCGCAGTGACCGAGGCCGAACCGCCCGAGGCAGCGCGACCTTGGACGTGGGAAAGGCTCTTGAGAGAGCCCCGACGTCCCGAGGTCATCCGCGCCCGTGCCGATGCCCCCTGGCTCGCCGTGGCGGCGGTGTGCATGGGCGCATTCATGGGCCAGCTCGATGCATCCATCGTGACCGTGGCGCTGCCGACGCTGCAGCACACCTTCGATGCGTCGGTGGGTGCGGTCACCTGGGTCGGACTGTCTTACCTGGTGGTGCTCGTGGCCACGGTGATCGCCGTCGGACGCTTGGCCGACATGTGGGGGCGCAAGCTCCTGTACGTCTACGGATTCGTGGTCTTCACCCTGGGTTCAGTGCTCTGTGGGATTGCGCCGGGCCTCGGAGCGCTCTGTGCCTTCCGAGCGATCCAGGCTGTCGGAGCGGCCATGTTGCAGGCAAACAGCCTGGCCATCATTCTCCTCGTCGTCCCCAGGCGCGCGCTCGGGCGTGCCGTCGGGCTCCAGGGCACGGCGCAAGCGCTCGGCTTGGCACTCGGACCGACCATCGGCGGGTTTCTCTTGGCCGCGGGCGGCTGGCGCTTCATTTTCCTGATCAACGTGCCGTTCGGCCTCGTCGGCGCTGCCGCGGCGCTCGTCCTGGTGCCACGAAGCCGCGACCTGATGGCCCGGGTCCGTTTCGACTGGACCGGTCTGGCGGTCTTCTTCCCCGCCGTCGTTGCGCTCCTCTCGGCGATCTCGTTCGGTGCCGAGCTGGGCTGGAGCTCCCCCGCGATCATCGTTCTCTTCGCGGTCGCTGCCGGGTCCGGGATCATCTTCGTGTGGCACGAACGTCGGGACTCGGACCCCATGCTCGACCTCGATCTGTTCAGACGCTCCCAGTTCTCGACCGGCATCGCCAGTGCGGGTTGTTCGTACCTGGTGATGTTCGGCACCCTGTTCGTGGTTCCGTTCTACCTCGAACGTGGCCTGGGCCTCAGCTCCGCCCGGGCGGGCCTGGAGCTGATGGCCATGCCCTTGGCCTTCGGTGTGGTCGCGCCCCTGGCCGGACGGCTGGCCGACCGGGTGGGCGCCCGACCCTTGACCGTGACCGGGATGGCGCTGGTGGCGGTCGCCCTGGCTGCCATCGGGGTCCTCCGACCGCCGACTTCCGGATTCGTCGGCCTTCTTGTGGCCGTGGGCATCGGCATGGGCCTCTTCACCTCTCCCAACAATGCCTCGATCATGAGCGCGGTTCCCGCCCAGCAGGCGGGGATGGCCTCGGGCGTGCTCAACATGACGAGGGGCATCGGGACTGCGCTCGGACTGGCGCTCACGGGCACGATCTATGTGCTCGCCGGCGGAGATTCGGGGCAGGTGTCCGGCGCCCAACACGCCTTCGGCGTGACCACATACGTCCTCGCCGCGATCGCCGCCGCCGCTGTTGTGATGTCGGCGCTCCGAACGAACACGTCGTTGGCTGATTCAAGAATTTCCTCGGTCGAATAGCACTGAGTCGGGCCTCGGGCGACCGTTCCCGTGCGATGCCCGACGCTTCGCCGTCACACGACCTCACCGACCTCTCCGAGGTTGCCACCCTCAGCAACGATGACCTCGGGGCACGTCTCGACGACCTGTTCCGGCTCCGAGCGGTGGTCGACGGTCGAATCCTCGAACTCCTCGGGGAGGTCGGCAGGCGCGAGGCATTCCGCGACGAGGGTGCGACATCGACCGAAGCCTGGACGGCCGAGCGCTTCGCGGTATCCGTGCCGACCGCACGGACGTACGCCCATCTGGCCGAACGCTGCGAGGATCTCCCCACCTTGGCTGCTGCCCTCCGCCGAGGCGAGATCACACTCGACAAGCTACGCGTGGTGGCCGATGTCGCCACCCCGGAAACGGACTCGGAGCTCTCTACGCATGCCGTGACGAGCTCGGTACGCCAGTTGACCGAACTGGCCAGATCGACAGGGGAGGCGCGTCGCGCCTCCACAGACAAGGGTCCTGCCGGACGTTGGCTGCGCTTCAGCGACACATTCCGGACGGTCACCGCCCAACTTCCTCCCGAATCGTATGCCGAGGTGCGGGCGTGCCTCGAGGCCCGGGCGCGACAAATTCCTTCTGACGGTGAGGTGCCCTGGGACCAGAGGCTGTGCGAGGCGTTTCTCGGGTTGGTGCGCCGCAGAGGAGGTACCGGGCAACGGGGTGCTCCTCACTTCGTCGTGGCGCACGTGCCGCTCGAAACTCTGACCGACGAGACGTCGGAGCTCGTGGGCGAACTCGAGCGCGACGGGCTGATTGCACCCGACGTAGTACGGCGCCTCGCCTGTGACGCCACCATCGCCGTGGCCGTCGACGACGACGTCGGGCGGACCATGTACGAGGGGCGGGCCAGACGATGGCCCACCGGTGCCCAGCGGCGTGAGATCATGCGGCGTGATCGGCACTGCCGTTTTCCCGGCTGCACGAACGTGACGTTCACCGACGTGCACCACATCGCGCCATGGCAACGGGGCGGCCGAACCGACATCGACAATCTCGTGCTCCTGTGCGACCACCATCATCGCCGCGTCCACAGTCGGGACTGGACGCTCGGCGGAGACGCCAACGAACTTCTGACCTTCGTCGGACCGAGTCGCAGGGTCATGACGTCACGACCATCACCGCTGTGGACCGTCGTGACGAACCGCGATCTCTCGGCCGACCCCGGATGAGGACGCCGTACTAGGCGTCTCGCACCCGTCCGGCATGCTCCCGGGTCGCCGCGGCGGTTCGAAGGAGCTGTGTCGCCAACAGCCCCCCGACCGCCTCGCCCGAGCGCAGCCGCAACGTAAGGAGCGGTTCGAGACCAAGGTGCACGTTGACAGCATGGTGAGCCTGCTCCCGGCTCTCCTGCCCGGCCACGAGGTGCGCCGCGACCGCCGGTTCGAGTGCGACCGCGAGCAGTGCCGCGCTGGACGTGACGAGGCCGTCGAGCACGACCAGGGAACCACACCGCGCCGCGCCGAGAACGACACCTGCGAGATACGCGATCTCGGGACCGCCGAGCGCAGCCAGCGCGACCATCGGTTCGCCGAGATCGGGGTGGACCGACTGTGCCCTCGACAGTGCTGCCGTCACCACCGAGCGTTTTCGATCGAGCGTCGCAGAGTCACCGCCTGCTCCCAAGCCGACCGCGTCGGACGCGGTCAAGCCCAGCCAGGAGGCGACGAGCGCGGCGGCGACGGTGGTATTGCCGATGCCCACCTCACCCAAGACGACCAGCCCGGCATGGAGGTCCACGCCGAGAGTGCGGCCGGCGTCGACGAGGAGCGCGGCATCTGAGGCGGACAGGGCATCGGCGGACACTAGGTCGCCGCGCGGGCCGGCTGGCCGACACAGCTCCACGCCGGCCACCGGCGGGCCGCTGACCCCCGCGTCGACCGCCAGGGCACTTGCCCCGACCATCCGGGCGGTCACGGCACCCAGCGACTCCCCCGCGACAGTCGCTTCGAGCACCTCACGGGTGACGTCGTCGTTGAACGTGGAGACCCCATGGCGGGTTACGGGGTGCGATGCGGCAACGATCACGGCCGTCACCGGACTCAAGTCGTGAAGCCCGAGAGCGACGAGCTTGTCGACGGCGCGATCGAGCACTCCCAGAGATCCAGGTGGGGTCAAGAGTTCGTCGGCTCGGTCACGAACTCCCACGACCGACGTCGGCGATGGCGCACGCAGATGCGATGGCGGTGGTGCGGGGTCAACGCCACGCTCGTCGTTCGGCCATCGTTCCCACAGGACCACGTCGCTGAGCGGCTGGCGGGTCGACCAGCCCGCCCGTTGAAGCCCCGGTTCGGGGGGACGCTCATCGGGCCAGCCAAGGCACAACCACCCCAACGTCTCGACGCCTTCGGGAAGGCCGATCAGTGACGCCAATTTCGCGGGGTTCGAACAACGTCACCCACCCCATGCCCACGCCCTCGGCACGTGCTGCCAACCAAAGGTTCTCGATCGCACATGCACACGACCACAGGTCGGCGTCAACGTACGTGGCGCGACCAAGCACGCCCTGAGGGGAGGCTCGACGATCGCAGCAGACGACAATCCCGACCGGAGCGTCCCTGATCCCGTGCAGTTGGAGGTCACGCATCTGGCGACCTGACCGTTCCGCCAAGCCGTCGGACTGCCTGTGCCACTCCCGATCCGCCATCAACGCGGCCGCGTCCCTGGTGGCAGGTTCGCGCACCACCACGAAGCGCCAGGGCTGTGAATGACCCACCGACGGAGCGGCGTGCCCGGCCGCCAGGATACGTTCGAGTACCTCGGGCTCGAGGTCGTCAGGCCGGAACCGTCGTATGTCCCGGCGTCCGAACAACGCGATGTAGAAGGCGTCCCGGTCCCGCTGTTCGAGAGCCCAAGCGTCCGGCGCCTCGCGGCGCGCTCTCGCCGAGGAGGTGTCGCCCACCAGAGGGACCGGCCGTTGCCAGGTCATCCTTGCGCCTCATGCGGCAGCGGACACGATGCCAGCGCGTCGGCAAGGCGCTCGAGACCCTGAGCCGACGGCACGGCTATCCGCGTGACCCCGGGTAGGCCGAAGCTGGCGCAGTCCCGGACGATGACGCCGCACGGTGCCAGTACTTCGCGCAACCCGCCGCGGTCGACCAGCACCCAGTTGGCATCGGAGCATCGCACCGTCAGGTCGTACGAGGTGAGGAGATCGACCAGATCCCCCCGAAGCACGGCCACCGCGGCGCTCCATGCGGGAAGGTCGACCGGAGCCAGGAGCTCGGGAAGGGCATCGAGTGCCACGCTACTCACGGACCATGCCGGCTGTCGGGCCCGGCAACGACGTATGAGGTTGGGTTCTCCCAGGACATAGCCGAGCCGAATGCCGGGACAGGCCAGCAACTTGGTGAGCGAGCCAACCACCACCACTCCGTCACCTCGGGTCCATTGGCCCGTGGCCAGTGGGTAAAAGGCTTCGTCCCACACGTCGGCCTTCTCCTCTGGCGGCGCGAGCAGACCGCTGGGGCTGTGGGGGTTCGACCGCCACAGGGGCCCGCGTCCACGCGGGTGGAGGCCGAACTCGGGTTCGCTCACTCGGCCCCCGATCTCACCCCCGACAAGGGCAATGGCCTCCGCACCACCGTTGGTCAACAGCAGCCGATCGGGTTCGACCCCTATGGCCGACGCCAAGACGTTGGTCGACGACGTCGCATCCGGATAGAACCGTGCCGACCCCACGTGGCGCGCCAGTACCGGCACCGGATCGGGTGCAAGCGGATTGAGCGACTGCGAGAGGTCCAGGATGTCGGCGGGATCGATCCCGAGCGCCCGCGCCACGGACCGACCGTCCCCGCCGTGCGCGCCGGGCGGAGGCACGGTCATAGGGGAGACCTCCGACGCGCCCCCCGACGGACCAGCCCGACCGCCACCAGCAAGACGACCAAGGCGGCGCTCACGTCGGACGACAGCCTGATGGCCTCCTCAATGTCCCGTACCGCCGGAGGACCGCCCTCGCCCAGGTCGGGGCGTCGCTCGACCCGGTCGCCATAACGGTTCACCCCTCCGAGGCACACGCCCAACGCACCGGCGAACGCCGCCTCGGCGACGCCCGCGTTCGGCGAGGGATGACGGGGTGCCTGATGCACGACCGCTCGCCACACAGCCGCCGCGCCGCGCGGTCGGACCAGGGCGACCAGCGCAGCCGTTAGGCGGGCAGGCACCCAACCGGCCGCGTCGTCCAACCGGGCACTGGCCCAGCCGTAGCGGGCGTAACGCGGCGATCGGTGACCCACCATGGAATCGAGGGTGTTCAGCGCGCGATACCCCCATGCCCCCGGTGCACCGGCCACCGCGCCCCAGAACGCCGGAGCCACCACAGCATCGACCGTGTTCTCGGCGACCGACTCGACCACCGCTCGAGTGATCTCGTCGGCTCCGAGATCCGTGGGATCGCGACCGACCAGGTCAGGAAGCAGTTGGCGCGCCCGGACGAGGTCGCCGGCTTCGAGCGATCGCCCGATATCACGGGCCGCGCCGGCCAGCCCGCGGCCCGCCACGGCCGACGCAGTGGCGAGCGATGTCGAGCCGATCGTGAGCCCGGCCCCGATCCCGAGGGCCATCCCGCAGGCGGCATGAGCGACCCCGGCGCTCCTCGCGTCCCGATAGATGCGCCGCTCCAGTGCGTCCATGGCCAACCCGAAGAGGACCACGGGATGGAGGTCGCCCGGGGGTTCGGGCACCAGACGGTCCAAGACGATGCCCGCGGCCGCTCCGAACGGTCGCGACCGCTTCACCGCACCGCCAACGCCAGAAGGCCTGCGGTCTCGCCGACGACGCCGGCCGCGCCCAGCACGTCCCCGGTGAAGCCCCCGAGGCGTCGGACGCCCAGCCAGACCACGGACAATGCCAGGACGACCTCGGCGGCCAGCGCGGCCAGGCCCCGCCACCCCGCCCCGGCGGCCGCCAGGGCACCTGCCATCCCCATGCCGTAGACCGCGACGACGAACCGCTGTCCCGGGCGCGAACCGGAGAGGAACGCGGAAGCCGTGCCGTCACCCTCGTGGGCGTACGGCACCGAACGCGCCACGATCGCCATGATCGTGCGGGACCCGCACCAGATCCCCATCACGAAGACGGGATGAGGGGTCATGACCCCGAATGCCGCCACCCGCAGGGCGAGCACCACGACGAGCGCGACGGCGCCGAAGACCCCGACCCGGGGATCCGCCATGATCTCGAGCCGGCGCGGCCGTTCGACCGCGACCATCAGACCGTCCGCGGCGTCGGCCAGACCATCGAGGTGCAGACACCCCGTCACGGCCGCGTCCACTCCCACCGCGATCACCGCCGCCACCGCAGCCGGCCACACCCGACCAGCCGCCCACCACCCATACCCGACCAGCGCGCCCACCAGCAACCCCACGATGGGAAACCAAGACAGGGTCCGCTCGTCGGGCCGCTCGGCCCGGCCCAACACCGTGAGGAAGGAGAGCGCTCGCTTCACCCGGGGACTCCCCGAGCGGGCAATTCGATGACGCGTCCGGCGACGACCAGATACGCACGGTCGGCCACCGCCGACACGGCCTCGTTCACCGCCCCGAGAGCGTCCTGAAACTTCCGACCCGCCTCGGTCGTCGGATGCACCGACATCCCCACCTCCTCGGCGACGACCACCGTGTCGCCGTTCCGGTCCGCCAGCGCATCTGCCAACGCGGCCCCCATGGAGGCCCCGTCGGCCCCGGGACCCGCTCCGCCCACCCACGGACCGAGTGAATCGATCAGGACGGATCCATTCAGCGTGGCCAACATCGCGACGAGCTCGACGCCCGGCTCGACCGTCTCCCACGTGATGTCACGGCGGCGCCGGTGGGCAGCGACACGTGCCTCGAGGTCGGGGTCACCGGAGCGGAGCATCGTGGCCACATAGGTGACGGGCGCGCCGTGACGGGACACGAGGGCCTCGGCCACGGCGGACTTGCCCGACCTGGTTCCCCCCAGCACGAGGGTGATCACGGCGGGGCCATCCCGGAGCGCACCGCGGCACGGACCCCCCGGGCCACCGACGCGCCCCAGCGAGAGCGCGCGCCGCCGAACGGTTCCACCGTCCCGTCGAGCGGGCACAGCACGGTCATGGCATCCGATGCGGTCCCGGTCGCGGGCACGCCACCCTCGAACAGCGCCTGCACCTTCGCCTCGGTCATCGTGCAGAGAAGGTTGGCCAGCGCGGCCTCCGAATGCCGGACGGGCACGAAGGCGACGACGTTGATCGTTCCCGCCGCCGGCACGGGCTCGTCGTCGGGCGCGGCCGCGGCCCAGATCGGCCGGGTCAGGCCCACGGTCGCCTCCACGCGCACACCCCCGTCCTCGCCCACTGCCGCCCCTGACACCTGGGCCGCCGTGAGCATCCCCACACCTGAACCGCGCAGGGCGAGTGCGGCGGCGATCTCGGCCACATGGTCTGCAACGTCGAGTCGGGCGTAGTCATGGGGCACCTGTGCGTTGACCACCCAGGCCCTCGGTCCGATACCGCCCCCCACCGACGCGGTCGACGCGCAGAGATGCGGTGCCCCAAGACGCCAAGCCAGCACGGCCAGGGAGGGGTGACCATGGAGGTCGTGCAGCTCCGAGCGGATCAATACTCGATCCCCTTCATGGCGCGAATCCCACGCTCGTAGGCGTGCTTGACCATTCGCATCTCCGTCACGGTGTCGGCGATGTCGATCAGCTCGGTCGGGGCGTCGCGGCCGGTGATCACCACGTTGGTCGCCGGCGCACGCCCAACGACCCCTTCGACGACCTCCGTGACGGACACCCACCCGTAGTTGACGACGTAGGTCAGCTCATCGAGCACCACGAGCTCGTAGTCCCCCGACGCGAGCTTGGCCCTCGCCACGTTCCAGGCATGGACGTTCTTGGCCGCCGACTCGTCGAGGTCGGTCGATTCCCACGTGAAGCCGTCGCCGAGTGACCACCAGTCCACTCCCAGATGCGCCGCCAGCTTCTGCTCGCCCACCTTCCAGTTACCACTCTTCATGAACTGCACCACGCCGACTCGCCACCCGCGGGCCCAGGCCCGGGCCATGACGCCGAACGCGGCCGTCGACTTCCCCTTGCCGTCCCCGGTGTTGACCACGACCACCGAGTCCACCCGTGTGCGCTCCTGGGGCGTCGCGGGAGCCGGGAACGGCATCCGTTGGACCGGGACGTCACCGCTCATGTGGGTACCTCCCCTCGAAACTGCCCGTCGGTACGACGGTACGACGCTGCCCGCCGGGAGGGCGAGAATTCGTCCGGCGCGCGGCGCGATCACGATCTCATCGTCGTCGGTCCGGATGATCCGCACGGCGCAGCCGAACGCGCCCTCGAGCACCGCTTCGTCCAGTACCTCGGTTGCCGATCCGAACGCGGACACGGATCCACCGGCCATGAGCAGGAGCCGGTCGGCGAACTGGCCTGCCAGCGTCAGATCGTGCAGTGCGCTGAGCACGGTCAGGCCCCATTCGCGCCGGAGCTCGTCGACGATCTCGAGGGCGTCGACCCGGTGTGCGAGGTCGAGCGCGCTGGTCGGCTCGTCCATCACGAGCACGGGCGCCTCCTGGGCAAGGGCCCGGGCAAGGACGGCCCGCTGGCGCTCCCCGCCCGAGAGCGTCGCCAGGTGCCGGCCGGCCAGGTGACCCAGATCGAGCCGATCCAGGAGGGCGCGACAGTGCTCGACGTCCCGGTCGGACTCGACAGAGAGGTAGCCGATGTGCGGCGTGCGACCCAGCAGCGTGTAGTCGAACACGGTCATGTCCGCCGGGATCTCGGGCGACTGGGACACGTAGGCCAGCGTCCTGGCGCGCTCCCGGCGGCTCATCCGAACCGTCTCCTTGCCCGCGACGCGCACCGTCCCGTCATGACCGATCACCCCTGCGACCGCTCGGAGCAACGTGGTCTTGCCGGCGCCGTTGGCCCCGATCAGCCCCACCCACTCGCCGCTCACCATTGACGCTGTGACCCCGTCGACCACCGTTCGGTCGTCGAAACGCACCGAGACCGACTCGAGCTCGACGACGAGGTTCGGACGCTGGCCCCGGGTCGGTGCCGCCTCGGAGAGTGGGGCCCCCACGACGGCCATCACGCGTCCCCGACCCCGACCCCGACGCCGCGGGACGCCCGTCTCGACACCAGCACGAAGAGGAAGAACGGAGCGCCGACGCACGCCGTGACCACCCCGATCGGGACCTCGGCCGGCGCCTGGACGGTACGAGCCACGAGATCGGCTCCGACCAGGAAGGCTGCGCCAGCGACCATGGAAACAGGCAGGATGACACGGTAGCTGGCGCTCGAGGTCAGCCTCACAGTGTGGGCGACGATGATTCCGACGAAACCGATGAGCCCGCTCACCGACACGGCCGCCGCGGTGCCGAGCGTCGCTGCGGCGACCACCACCATTCTGGTGCGTCCCGGGTGGATACCCAGCGTTCCCGCCTCCTCCTCTCCGACCCGCAATACGTCGAGCATGCGCCGGTGGGCGAGCAGCACGGCGCCGCTCACCAGGACGTAGGGGAGGATGGAGGACACGTCGGACCACGATGCCACGGAGAAGCTGCCCAGTATCCAGTTGTAGATCTGGCGGATCTGCTCCTGATCGCGCTGCTGCATGTACGTCTGCACCGCGGTCAGCAGCGCCGCCACGGCCACACCGGCGAGCACGATCGAACGCCCCCACGCCCGTCGTCCCCCGGCCACACCGATCATGTACGTCGCCGTGACGGCCAGCGACCCGCCGACGAAGGCGAAGACCGGAAGCAGAGCCGAGGAGTCTCCCCCGTAAACGATCTCGACCGTCGCCCCCAGGCCGGCCCCGGCGGCAACCCCGAGTAGGTAGGGATCGGCCAGGGGGTTCCGGAAGAGCCCCTGGTATGCCGCGCCACCCGACGCCAGCATCGCCCCGACGAGGGCGGCCAACAGGACCCGGGGCAGCCGCAACTCCCACACGATGGCCTGGTTGATCGCCGGCGCTCCCGTGTGGAAATGCACCAGTGGCAGATGCGACAGCACGGTCCCGAGCACCTGTGACGGTGGGACAGCCACGGGCCCGGTGCAGAGCGCGACCAGGGACAGCGCGACGAGGACCACCACGGCCACGGCCATCGGGACGACGGTGTGGCGGAGAGCGGGTCGGCGGGGCTGCCCGGGTGAGCGTGACGTCACGATGTCGGGTGTGCCCTGATCTCGTCGGCCACCTCGGACAGCAGGATGACGATGCGTGGTCCCCACCTCGAGGCGATGTCGTCGTTGAGTCCGAGCACGCGCCCGTGCTTGACGGCGGACAGGTTGGCCCATCCCGAACGGGCGGCAACCGATGCCGGCGACTGCCCGCAGCAGAGAGTGTCGGCCAGCAGGACGTAGTCCGGGTTCGACCGCAAGATGTACTCGCCGCTCAACTGCGGGTAGCCGCCGGCCGCCGCGGCGCCCCGGGCCCCGTCAGCGATGCTGTGCAGTCCCAGCAGGCCGAGCACCTGGCCGATGAAGGTGCTCGACGTCGCCGAGTAGTAGGTCTGGTCGAGCTCGTAGTAGTAGGTCGGGGGGCGAGCCGAGCGGTGGACCGACGCCACCACGTGCGCGATCTGCTGCTTTATCCTGCCCACCTCGGCCCGGGCCTCCGCCCGGTGGCCGGTGGCCGCACCCAGTTGGGTGATCTGCGCGTACTCCTGACGCAGGTTCGCGGCGGCCGGGGTGCTCAGAACGGGGATCCCGAGTGACCGCAACTGGGTGTCGACGCTGGGGGCCTCCTCGGACAAGATCACCAGGTCCGGACTCTCGGCCGCAATTGCCTCGACGTTGGGGGTGTTGCCGTCGAGCGAGGTGTGGGGGGCCGACGGGGGGTAGTCGGAGTCCCGGTCGACCGCTTTGACCTGGCTGCCCGCACCGATGGCGTACAGCATCTCGGTGGCCGTCGGGGACAGAGAGACGATCGCCGTCGGCCGCGTCGTGACCCTGAGGGTGCCGTTGGCGGCATGCACGGTGACGGGAAACGACGATGAGGCCGCGACCGCGGCGGATGCCGGAGAGGCCACCGTCGCCACAGCCGGCAGCAACGAAGCCAACGCGAGCAGCGGTCCGGCGAGAGGCACCGACGTCGTACGACGTCGACCCGTGGGCCCCGTGAACATGTCGATCATCCTCCATCGGTGAGCGGAGGACGAAGTGCGCCCGATCCGACACCCGACGGGGGTACCGAACGAACCGCCCTTCCTCCGAGGACTGGTTACGTCGGCACACGCCAGGCGGCTGGGCTCGCCCCCAGAGGGTCCGGGGGCCTCACCATTGCGGGACAGCGCCGGAATTCGACCGGACTTCGCTGCACGCGTGCCACTCCGACGCCGAGCGATCCCGGGACGGAGCAGCAGCACCGTACCATGAGCGGGTGACCCCCGCGCCGGGACCTGGGCCCGAGCGCGACTTCACGATTGAGGAGATCGAGGACGCCGTCCTCGACGGCGACACGCCACTGCCGACGCGCCGCGGCACCGCCCGAGGGGCGTTGGCACAGCGCACGTTCCGCATCGTCTTCTTGGGAGCATTCGCGTCCAACGTCGGCACCTGGATGCAGAACGTCGTGCTCGGCGCGTACGCCTACCACCTCACCCACTCGAGTGCCTTCGTCGGCGTCATCATCTTCGCCCAGCTCGGACCGACGCTGGTGCTGCCCATGGTCGGCGGCCTGGTGGCGGACAAGGTGGACCGGCGCCGCTGGCTGATGGTCTTGTCCCTCGAACAGATGGCGGCCTCCTTCGGGCTGGCACTGGTCGTCCTCGCTCCGGAGCCTTCGCACGTCCTCCTGGTCGGGATGGTGCTGCTGGTCGGCATCGGCAATGCGCTCTTTGCACCCACGTACTCGGCCATCATTCCGGGGCTGGTCGGCCGGGAGCACCTGGCGGGTGCCATCTCGCTCAACTCGGCCCAGATCAACGCCTCGCGGGTGATCGGGCCCGTGGTCGGAGGCCTCCTGTATGCCGCGGTGGGTCCCGCCTGGGTCTTCGCCGTCAACGCGGTGACCTACCTGTTCGTGGTGGGCTCACTCCTCATGGTCTCGCTCCCGGCACTCCCCCAATCGCCCGCGCATGCCAGTCGCTGGAGGGAGCTCACCGCGGGGGTGACGGTGGCGCGCCACGACCGCGTGGTCGGGAGATGCCTGGTCACCGTGTTCGTGTTCTCCCTTCTGGCCCTCGCCTTCGTCGGACAGATGCCGGTGGTCGCGGCACACAATCTGGGCATCGACCTCTCCGGTTCGGCGCAGTACGGGATCCTCTACGCCTGCTTCGGCCTCGGCGCGCTGGCCGGCGCCCTCGCCGTGGGCACGGTTCTCGCGCACGTCCCGACCCCGAGACTCGTCCGCGTCTGTCTCGTCGGCTATTCCGTGTCCCTCTGCGCGTTCGCGCTGGAGCGCAGCCCGATGCCGGCAGACCTGAACGTGGCGATCACGGGCGCGTTCTACTTGTGCTTCTTGACCGCGCTCAACACCACGTTGCAGGCCCGACTGCACGAGAACGTGCGCGGCCGGGTCATGGCGCTCTGGATGATGGGCTTCGGGGGCACCGTCGGGCTGGGTAATCTGCTCATCGGGCCCGTCGTTGCCGCCGTGGGCATCACCGACGTCCTGCTCTTCGGTGCCGGGGTCGCGCTCGCCCTGGCCTGGTACGCCGACGTCAGGTCGTGACGGCCCAGACCTTGACGCCGGCGTCGGCGTCCATGACCGCCAGCACCTTGTCGAGGAGATCCCGCAATTGGCCGAGTTCCTCCTCGGTGAGCGCCGAGAACGCCACGGGAGGAATCGACAACATCTGCTGGAGCTCGCCCGCCACCTCCCGCCCGGCAGCGGTCAGCACCACCATCTTGACCCGCCGGTCACCAGGCGCCGTCTCCCTCCTCGCCAGACCACGATCACCGAGGCCGTCGACGAGGGCCGTGATGTAGGACGGGTCGCAGCCGAGGCTCCGGGCCATCTCGCCCATCGACATCCCGTCCCCGTCCGCCAGGAGCATGAGGGCCCTGATGGCCCCCGGGGACATCTTCATGCGGATCCTGAGGTCGACCGTCCTGGCCACGTGCTCGCCCTCGAAGGCGACACGGCGCAGACGGTCGAACGCCTCCTCCCCCACTCCCATGATGGCGATTCTCGCACCGGCGCATTTCCTTGACAATCGGACGCATCGAGTGGGTACCGTTGACCGATGGCCACGACCTCCTCGATGGCCGTCGGGTGATGGACGTCCGCACGGATCCCGCCGGACCTGACGGCGGCGGTCGCACCTCCCTCGTGGCCGATGTCACGGAGCGCCTGGCCGGGGCCGGATGCGTGGCGGCGGACGAGGAGGCGTGCGAGCTCCTCCACGTGGCCGGCACCGACCTCGACCTGCTCGAGGCGCTGGTCGACCGCCGGGTCCGCGGTGAACCGCTGGCCTGGATCACCGCCCGAACATGTTTCGGCGGGCTGGAGATCGGTGTTGCCACGGGGGTGTACGTCCCCCGCTGGCAGAGCATGGAGCTGGCGCGGCGCGGCGCGGAACGACTGCCCAGTGGCGGTGCCGCCGTCGACCTGTGCACGGGATCGGGTGCCGTGGCCCTCGCTCTGACCCGAGCCCGTCCCCGAGCCCGGGTCGTGGCGAGCGACGTCGATCACCGGGCCGTCGCGTGCGCCCGGACCAACGGCGTCGAGGCATACCTGGGGGACCTGTTCGGACCCATTCCTCCCGAGTTCCGCGGTCGGACCGACGTGGTGGTCGCGGTGGCGCCCTACGTCCCCACGGAGGCCCTCGACCTGCTCCCCCGCGACACGCTCGCCTTCGAAGACGTGGCCCTCTACGACGGAGGACCCGACGGCACCGCGGTGCTCCGGCGGATCATCGCCGCCGCGCCGGGGTATCTCCGGCCCGGCGGCAGTCTCCTGCTCGAGATCGGGGGCACCCAGGACGAGATCCTGCTACCCGAGCTCGACCGACTGGGCTACACCGAGATCGAGACCTGGTACGACGACGACTCGGACCTGCGGGGGTTCGTCGCCGTCCATGTCGGTTCGTGATCCCGAGCCGCGTCGGGGCGGGTCGGCGTCCGGTCAGTCAGGCGATCGCCGGGCGAACACCAGCGCCACGGCCGAGCGGTCCACCACCTGCCAGCGTGTGTCGTGCGAGAGGAACACCGAGAGAGCGGTGTGTGGTGCCCAGACGACGTACGAGACGCCGTAGGCGGACAGGACCGGGTCCGGATCGACATTGCCCTCGGCCACGTCGAAGTACCGACTGAGCACCGGCCCTTCGAAGAGGTCGGTGCGGCCGTCGACGAAGGTGGCCCGGTGCCGGGCGATGGAGTAATCGCCCCACGTGTACTCGGTGAAGATCCGTCCCCGGTGCGTGGAGAGGTAGTCGAACGCCCCGACGGGCAACGTCGGCGCCAGTGAGCCCGGCGGGACGGACGGCGCCGCCACGATGACGACCGCGAGCACGACGAGGCCGCCGCCGACCCACCGACGCGTCATCGTCCTCCAGGCCGGTCGCGCCGGGAGCATCGCCGCCAACCCGGCGACCACCACCATGAGATAGACGGCGAGGCGCTGCGTGCGAAGCGCCTCGATGAACAGCACGACGGTCAGTGAGCCTTCCAGCACCGCAAGGCGCCGGGCATGCACGCAGGCGACGAGAACCGCCAGCGGTGCGCAGAAGACGAGAAGGGCCATGGAGGAGTGGAAGTTCGGCGAGCTCCACTCGGCGATGTACTGCCCGATCTGCGGGTTACGCGAGACGTCGAGGTCGTAGACGAGCAGTCCGGCGCCGTACGGAGTGAGACAGCATGCGGCGAGGCTGCCCAGGAGAGAGAGCGCCAACCACCGGGTCCAGGGCGATTGGTGCATGCCGTGCAACCGGGCGACCAGTCGGGTCGGGGCAAGCGACCAGGCCAGCTCGACCGCCAGGACGACGAGGCCGAGGAGAACCGACCCGTGGGTGTTGACCCAGACCAGGCAGAGCGGCGGGAGCAGAAGCAGCCAGCGCGGTGCCTGCCGCGCCCTGGTCAGCACGAGCAGCTCCAGCGGCAGCCACACCAGCGAGAAGTCGAGCCCGCGGTCGCTCGCCACCGTCCCCGCCAGCCCCAACGCCAGGAGGAGCACGATGACCACCACGCGTCCTCCCCGGGCGCCGAGGGCCCGGACATACGCCGCGGTGGCCACGAGGGAGAGCCCCCCCAGCACGATCGCGTAGAGGTTCCAGGCCGCCGCCCCGAAGGCACGGAACGACGCGGCCAGCACCACCTCGGAGCCCCACTCGTCTGTCACCCAACGGCGATGGGCCTCGGTGTAGCTGAACGGATCGAGCCCCACCATCCCATGGTGGGTGAGCATCCATTGGCCGGCGGCCAAGGACCACAGCTCGTCGTTGGACAGCTGGTGGTCCAGTGCCACCGCCGCCACGAAGCCGATCCCCAGAGCGAGGCCCACCAACTCGATGACCCGGCGCGACAGGCGCCGACGCGACGTCGGGGCGGCCAACGCTCCCGGTTCCCCCGGACGGCGCGCCGCACCGGCGGTCGCCACGTCATGCGTCTCGACGACCTGGGCGCTCGAGCGCACTGCTCCCCCCTCGCGTACCGGCCCGAGGAGCAACGTACGACACCGACGTGAACACAGGGGTCGCCGCGGGGTTGCGATCTCGTCGCAGTGGCCCGCCGTCAGCAGCCGCGTTGGAGCACGAGCGCCTTGATCAGGGCTCCCCACTCGTACGCCATGCCCCGGGTCCAGGCCCACAGGCCCGAAGGCGGCACCGCCACCTCGACAACCTGACCCGGGTAGCAGCGACCAATGCGCAGGCGAGCCCGGGTGGCCTGGGTCGTCGGCATCACCACGATGATGCGGTGCCAACCGTGCCGGGCCGCCAGGCGTCCGATCTCACGCGCCTCACCCTGCGTCGTGCTGGGATCGGGGCGGAAACAGAACACATCGATCCCCGGCAAGGCCTTGACGAAGGTCTCGCACTGCTGGGAGGGGTTCAGCGAGAAGACGGCGTTCGGCGCATAGCCCTCACGGGCCAGCTTCACGCCCTCGTCGGGCGGGTCCGAGCTCCCACCGCCAAGGACGGCGACGGCGTCCGACCGCTCGGGCGCGTTGACGTCGGGGAGCACGAACAGGCGAAGGGTCAGCGCGCAGAAAGCCACGACGACCACCGCCAGTGTGACGCCCGCGACCACACGGGCGCGCCTGGTTCGAAGTCCCACCATGGCCGAACACTCTGGCAGTCGGCGGGGTCGATGCGCAGGTCAGTCCCCGAAGTGCTCCCGCATCGCCGTCCGCGCCGCGGCCACGCCGCACATGCCGTGCACTCCCCCACCCGGAGGCGTCGACGCCGAGCAGAGGTACGTGCCGTCGACCGGCGTACGGTACGGGTTCCACCGAGCCACGGGGCGGAAGAACGTCTGGCGCACCGTGGCGGCGCCCCCGCTGACGTCGCCTCCGAGGAGGTTGGGATTGTGCGCCTCGGCGTCCGCCGCCGTCCGCACGACACGCGCCAGCACCCGGTCGCGGAAGCCCGGGGCGAAACGCTCGATCTGCGCCTCCATGCGCTCGCTCACGTCGAGAGGCGAGCCGTTGGGTACGTGGCAGTACCCCCACAGCGTGTGCTTCCCAGCGGGAGCCCGGGTGGGGTCGACGACACTCGGTTGGGCGACCAGCACGAAGGGCCGATCGGCGTGACGTCCGGCATGGACGGCCGCCTCGGCCCGCGCCACCTCCTCGAAGGTACCGCCGACGTGGACGGTGACGGTCGCACGGCAGGCCTCGGCGCTCCAGGGCACGGGCCCGTCGAGGGCCCAGTCCACTTTGCAGGTACCGGGGCCGGGGCGGAAGCGCAGCCACGGCCGGGCGGCCCGCCTCGACAAACGTGGACCGGCCAGCGCGACGAACTGGCGCGGCGAGACGTCGAGCAGCACGACGCGAGTTCCGGAGAGCTCGGAGAGCGACGTCACCGGGTGATCGGTGTGCACCACGCCGCCGAGCCGGCGGATCTCCGCGGCGATCCCGCGCCCGATACCCTCGCTCCCTCCCTCGACAACCGGCCATCCGGCCCCGTGACCGAGCATCATGAGGAGGAGCCCGAACGCGGAGGTCAGCGGGGCCGAGAGCGGCGCCATTGAGTGCGCGGCCGCCCCCGCAAGCAGCGCCCTCGCCGAATCCGTCGTGAAACGACGAGCCGTGTGCCGCGCCGAGCGCACGCCCACCGACGCGAACCGGGCCAGGGCCAGAGGGTCGGGCGGGATGCTGCGCATGGGCCCGAGGACGTAGGCCACGATCCGGTCCATCCACTCCACCAACGGCCCGAACAGTTCGCGGTAGGCCCTGGCGTCGCCGCCGAGACGCGACGCCGTCTCGTCGGTGTTGCGGTAGAGCGCGGCTGCCCGCCCGCCGCCGAGCGGGTGAGCGAAGGGCACCGCCGGCTGGCGGAGCACTACGCCGAGGGAAGCCAGGTCAAGCGACCGAAAGAACGGAGATGCCACCAGCGCCGGGTGCACAGCCGAACAGACGTCGTGGCGGAACCCGTTCAGCGTGAGCTCCTCGGTCCGGGTGCCGCCCCCCACCCGCGACGCCCCCTCGAAGACCTCGACCGAGTGACCGGCCCGGAGCAGCGTCAGCGCGGCGGCCAACCCGTTGGGCCCCGAGCCCACCACGACGGCGTCCACTAGGGCCGAACTGTCACGAGACGACGGCCTCGGCTCCGACCTCGTCACGGGGCGACGAACCCGCGGCGGCGAGGACGGTCTCGAAGTTCGGAAATTCTTGTCCGGCGTGGAGCCTCGTACTCTCGGGGCACGACCCCCGACCGGCGCCGCACACCCCCACGGCGGCACCGCGACGCTCGGTCATAGCGAGCATCTTCGCATGAGTGCCCCGAACTTTCCCGGGTGCGCCTCTCCCGGGGTCGTCCCCACCGAACCTCCCCCAGGCCGTCTCGCTACCGTCGAATCTCCGATGGCCGGCGACGTCGACACCTCGGGTTGGCGGTCGGATCGCGCGTGCTGGCCATCGGCGTCACGGCCCTGGGCGTGCCGGACTGAACCTTTCCTCCAGAGACAGTCGGCCCCATGGCGCCGGAGCCGACTCCGCACCCAGGACTTCGCCCTCGATCCCCGAGGCGGCTGCGGTCCCGGGCGGCTCCATTCCGACAGTGCCCCCCCGGCCCAACCCTGGTCGCCGCCACGCACGGCTCGATCCCCAGGTTCAGCTTTCCCAGCCTTGCGCCTGCCATGACCGTGCCCGGGAGCTGGTACGGGTACCCGTCGACCCTCCCGGTGATCGCGACCAAGCCCGTCTGGCTCGACGTCCGGCTGGCCCAGCGCCCCAACGCCTCGACGACGTGGGTACGCCTGAGCGATGTCACCCTGGGGAGCACGCCCTACGCCTGGTGATCAACCTGACGACCATGCACTTCACCGTGTACGAGAACGGCACCGCCGTCATGGACTTCCCGGCGGGCATCGGGGCGCCCGACGACTCGACCCCGCCGGGGACTACTTCGTGACGATGACGGCACCGCCACCGGGCCCCGGCTACGGGAGCCTCGTACTGATCACGTCCTACGACGACTCGCTGATCGGTTCCACCGGTGCGGCGATCTCGCACGGGTGCGTCCGATTGCACGATGTCGATCTGGCCCGCCTCTCGGTCAGCCCTCCGGGGACACCGATCGACATCGTCAGCTGAGCGCGCCCGGGAGGCAGGGCCGTCCTACGCGTGGCCGCCGAGCTCGTGCTCGATGTGCCCGGCCGACTCGAACTGCAGTGTCGAATGCGCCACGTCGAAGTGTCCCGACAAGCAACCCTGCAGATGGTCGAGCACGCGCCCGGCCTCGCCCGAGGTGAAGCACTCGTCGCTGACCACGACGTGCGCGGTCAGGATCGGCAGCGCCGAGGTGAGCGTCCACGCGTGCAGATCGTGCACCGACTGGACCTCGGGCAGCTCCAGGAGGTGATGCCGCACCTCTTCGAGGTCGATGTCCTCCGGGGTGGCCTCGAGAAGGATGCGGACGGCCGGACGGAGCAACCCGACGGCTGCCTTCACCATCAAGACCACCACGACGAGAGATGCCACGGCATCGGCCCGCTCGAACCCCCACACCACGATGATCACGCCGGCCACGAGCGTGCCGGCGAAGCCGTAGAGGTCCGTCAGAATATGGCGAAAGGCTCCTTCGACGTTGAGCGAACGTCGGTTGGCCCGCGCCAACGTCATGGTGGCCGCCAGGTTGACCGCCACCCCGACCGAAGCCACAACGATGAGGACGGTGCCGTCGACATGCGAAGGATGGACCAGTCGGGTGAGGGCCTCGTAGGTCACCAGCGCGGAGACGATGAGCAGTGCGATGGCATTGCCGGCTGCCGCCAGGATCTCGGCCCGCTTCAACCCGTAGGTGTGCGAGCCGGTCTCGGGACGGGCGGCCAGCCGGATGGCGACGAGGGAACCTGCGATCGCGCCCACGTCGACCAGCATGTGGCCGGCGTCGGCCAGGAGCGCCAACGAGTTCGAGACGATGGCCGCGCCCACCTCGAAGGCCATGAAGAGCACCAGGAGCGCCAGCGCCGCGGTCAGCGCACGGCGGTCGGTGTCAATCGATGGCCGGTGCTCATGCGCGTGCGCGGGCGCGGGGCGGGCCGCGTGGGCGTGCTCCCTGCTCTCGGGCACCTCACTCATGGGTCGTCACGTGGTCGGCGTGCGTCAACACCTCCTCGACCAGCCGCCGCACGTGGGCGTCATCGACCAGATAGAAGACGCGGGTCCCCTCCCGGCGGGAGCGGACCAACCGGGCCAGCCTGAGCTTGGCCAGATGCTGGGACACCGCGGCGGGGTGCGCTCCGACCAGCTCGGCCAGGTCGTTGACAGAGTGCTCGCCCTCGAGGAGGGCCCAGATCACTCGCAGGCGGGTCTCGTCACCGAGCAGCTTGAGCATGTCCACGGCGGAGCGGAATTCATCTCCCGCCGGGGTCTTCGGACCGACCCCCTCAACTGACTGCGTAGACACGCATATAAGCGTATCCGCAGAGCATGCGAGTGCACGCCGCGACGAGCGAACGACGCCAGATGATGGTGCGGATCAGCTGCTCGCCTGCGGTCCGTAGGCGGACAGGGGCGGCGCGGCCACCGAACAGGGCTGCTGGACGGAGCCGGCAGGGAGTGCCGCCTCCATGACGGCCTTCATGATCGGACCGGCCACCCCGGCGCCGTCGGACGCGATGTTCTGGTCGGGTACGACCACGGCCACGGCGATCTGGGGATTGTTCGCCGGGGCGAAGCCGATCATCCAGTCGTGGTTGACCCCGAGCTCCGCTCCCGTCTGCGCCGTCCCGGTCTTGACGGCTGCACAAAGGTACGACGGGAACCCCACCCCGGCCGCGGTCCCTCCCGGCTGGGTCACGCTCTCCATGAGGGCGGTCACCGACTGCGCCGCCTGCGCCGACGCGGCGCGCGGCATGGCGGTCGGCGTGGCGCTCCGCACGAGGGCTCCCTGCGAGTCGTGGATCGTCGACATGAGGTGGGGGGTCATCACGACCCCGCCGTGGGCGATGCCCGCGGCGACCATGGCGTTCTGCAACGCCGTGTCCTGGATCACGGTCTGGCCGATCGCCGCGTAGGCCTGGAACGCCTGCGCGTTGGAGGCCAGGTTGGCCAGACGGGAGGTGACGACACCACCGACCGGCTGCTCCGCGTTGCTCGGCAGGTCGATCCCGGGCACCGAGTCGATGCCGAAGAGCTCGGCCTGCTGGCGCAGTGTCGACACCCCCTCTTGGACGCCGAGCTCGCCGTAACCCGGGTCGCACGAGAAGGGGAGCATCTGGGTCATCGTGCCGCCGCACGGCCCGCTCTCGTCGCACAGGGGCTTGTTGGAGTCGGGGAACGTCTGGCATTGCTGGACCGGGTAGTTGAAACCCGCCAGAGACGGCTTGAGGTTGTACGCCGCGGTGGACGTCACCACCTTCATGGTCGATCCGGGGAAGAACACCTCGCCGGTGGCGATCGGGCGCAACGGGTAGTAGCCCTCGTGGTCCTTCTGCACGTAGCTGTAGTGCGCGAGCTGTTCGGCCGACAAGGCCGGGTTGACCAGCGCGTTGGGGTCGAAGCTCGGGTTGGAGACCATGGCCAGCACCGCCCCGGTCTTGGGGTCGAGTACCACCACGGCGCCGTCCTTGTTGGCTCCGGGAGGGAGCGTCGTCAGCGCGTTCCACGCCGCCTGTTGGAGCGCGGGCTCGACGGTCAGCGTGACGTTGTCGGTGATGACCGGAGTCTTCTCGCGGAACAGCAGTTGGCTGAGCGTCTGCGGCGGCGACTCGTGCGGTCCGAGGTAGGAGTCGTATTCCTCCTCGATCCCCGCCGTGCCGTAGTACAACGCCGAGTCGTATCCAGTGATCCCGGCGTACAACGTCCCTTGCGGATACCGACGGACGTCGCTGTAGCCGTATCCCGTGGAGGCCTTGGTGCCCGCCGGCGTGGGGACGGACTCGGCCAGGACCGTGCCGTCGGCCGCCAGGATCTCGCCCCTCGGATTCACGTACCTCTGCGAGGCCACACGAGGGTTGTTCGGCGCATTCCGGAGCTGCTTCGCCTTCACCAGCTGGATGTTCACCAGCTGCGCCACGACGAGACCCAGGCAGGCCACCAGCACGACGCCCAGCCACCTGATTCGACGGCCCATTAGAGCGTCAGCCGCAAGGTCACTGAGTCGGCCACCGCCAGAATCGTAGGCGGCAGAACCGCCCGGTCGGCTTCATGCACTCCCGGATCGCAACCGGGAAGCGACCGAGTTGAGACCCGGCGACCTCAGAATTGACACACGTGCGCCGACGGGCCGCACCCGCTCCCATGCCTGCCCGATCCGAGAGGACTCACGTGATACGTCGCGCCGCATATCCGTCCGCCGCGAGGGACCGCCGCAGTGCAACCCTGGTCAACGCGGTTGGGGCCGCCCTGGTCGTGACCATCGCGTTCGTGGCGACACCGGGGGGCGGGGCCGGTGCCGATGAGATCGCGCACACAGCGGGCTTCGCGGCGAACCAGACATGGAGCGTCACCCTCAACGACCCGGGCAACCCGGTCGCGCTGTCCTCACCCACCGTCGCCAATCTCGACGGGAAGCCCGCCGCGGTCTTCGGCGATCGCCAGGGTTGGGTCTACGCCCTCCACCTGGCCGATGGCTCCTCGGTGGGCGGTTGGCCGTACAACGCGGGTGCACCGGTCGACTCCTCGCCCTCGGTCGCACCCATCAACATCTTCGGGCTCGACTCCGTCTTCGTCGGCAGCGGCAACGCGGCCACCCCGAACTCCGGGGGCTACCAGGCCATCTCTCCGGGAGCCGGGGACCAGTGGTTCGTCCAGGAATCGAACCCGCCGACCGACCCCGCGGCCCACTCCGCCGTGGCCGCCTCGCTCACCGTCGGCTCCTATGGGTACGGCTACGGCATCGAGGCCGGCTCCCTCGGCCAGAACACCGATGCCCTGAGCGCGGGCAACGGAGCCATGCTGGGCGGGTTCCCCTGGTTCCAGGGTGACTCGGTCTTCTCCACGGCTGCCGTGGCCGACCTGTACTCCGACGGAGGCAGCGAGATCGTGAGCGGCGGCGATTCGACGGCCGGCCTCGCCTACGGCCAGACCTACGGGAACGGCGGGCACGTCCGCATCCTCTCGAGCGCCGGCAACGCGGGCTCCTCGAGCCCGGCCGGTGGCGTCCTGTGCCAGTACGACACCAACCAGAACATCGACCGGTCCTCCCCCGCCGTGGGCCAGTTCCTCGCCGGCGGCGGGGTTGGCATCGCCATCGGCGACGGCAGCTACTACCCGGGTGCCTCGGACTCGAACAAGATCTTCGCTCTCACCACGGGCTGCGGGCTGGCGTGGAGCGACGTCCTCAACGGGGTGACCGCCGACTCCCCCGCCCTGGCGAACGTGCAGGGCAACGGTCAGCTCGACGTGGTGGAAGGCACGAGCGCCAACACCATCTACGTCCTCAACGGCACCAACGGAGCCGCGATCTGGTCCAGGCCGACCACCGGCGCCGTCATGGGATCCGCGGTGACCGCCGACCTCACCGGGCGCGGCTACCAGGACGTGATCGTCCCGACGACCAACGGGATCGACATCTTCGACGGGCAGTCGGGCACCCAGGTGGCGACGCTCGCACCCAACGACGGCTTCCAGAACTCGCCCCTCGTGACCAGCGACCCCAACGGCCACATCGGCATCACGGGAGCGGGCTACGCCGTGGTCGGGGGCAACCTTGTCAGCGTGATCACGCACTGGGAGATCGACAACACCGCAGGCACGGGCTCGAGCGTCAACGAGAAAGGTGCGTGGCCCGAGTTCCACCACGACCCCCAGCTGACCGGTGACGCCGGCACCCCGCCGCCCGCACCGCTCGAGGTGCCATGCAACGCGCCCGCCGGCGCGCCCAACGGTTACATCCTCTCGGCCACCGACGGCGGGATCTTCAACTACGGGAACATCCCGTTCTGCGGATCGACGGGCAGCATCCACCTCAACCAGCCCGTGGTGGCCACTGCGCTGACACCCGACGGCGGCGGCTACTGGGAGGTGGCCTCCGACGGCGGGATCTTCTCCTTCGGCAACGCGAGCTTCTTCGGCTCCATGGGGGGCAAGCCCCTCAACGCGCCCATCGTGGGCATGGCGGCGACGCCCGACGGCCGCGGTTACTGGCTCGTGGCCTCCGACGGCGGCATCTTCTCCTTCGGCGACGCGGGCTTCTACGGAAGCGCCGGGAACATCCACCTGGCCCGGCCCATCGTCGGCATGGCCGCGACCCGCGGCGGCCACGGTTACTGGCTGGTGGCCTCCGACGGCGGCATCTTCTCGTACGGCGATGCCGGCTTCGCCGGCTCCATGGGCGGGCGCCCGCTCAACTCCCCCATCGTGGGCATGGCCGGCGATCCCCAGACAGGGGGCTACTGGGAGGTGGCGAGCGACGGCGGGATCTTCTCCTTCGGGGCCCCCTTCTACGGGTCGACCGGGAGCATCCGCCTCAACGCGCCGATCGTCGGGATGGAGGCCAAGCGGGACGGCTCGGGCTACCGCTTCGTGGCCTCCGACGGCGGCATCTTCAGCTACAACGCACCGTTCTTCGGATCGATGGGCGGGCGGGCCCTCAACCGCCCGGTGGTCGCCATGGCCGGTTCGTGACGGCGCTCGGCGGCCGCGTGGCTCGGCGCACGAACCCGTAACCTCGACCTCATGAAGAGATCGTTCTCGGTGACCTGGGACTACCGCTGCCCGTTCGCCGCGCAATGCACACGAACACGTGGTCACGGGCCTGCAGGGCGGTGCCGACTGGGACGTCACGTTCCGCGTCTTCTCGCTCGACCAGGCGCACGTCGAAGAGGGCGGCACCCCGGTGTGGGACGAGCCCGAGCGCTACCCGGCGCTGACGGCGAACCTGGCCGGCGTGGTCGTGCGCGACCGCATGCCCGGGTATTTCCTCGATGTCCATGGCGCCCTCTTCGCCGCCCGCCACGACCACTCGCTCGACCTGCGCGAGCGCTCCGTCCTGGTGAAGGTGCTCGACGAGGCCGGCGTGGACGGCACCGGCGTGGTGGCCGAGGTGGACGCCGGCTGGCCCCTCGACGTCCTGCGGGCCGAGCACTCCGACTCCGTCGAGCGCTTCCACGTCTTCGGCGTCCCGACCTTCATCACCACGGCCGACGCGGTCTTCGTCCGCTTCATGCATCGACCCCGGGGCGACACGGACGTTGCCGTGTCGACCATCGAGCGGGCGCTCGACCTGCTCACCGGGTGGCCCGAGCTCAACGAGTTCAAGCACACCGTCCTTCCCGGCTGACCGGGCCAGGCTGACGGGTCCAGGCTGAGCGGGTCCAGGCTGACGGGCCAGGCTGAGCGGGCAGGGCTGACCGGGATCCGTCGGGTCCGGGCAAGGTCTGGGACGCGATCCCTGACCCGGGCCGGCGGCGAAGAGCCGGCCCGACGGCGGGTCCAATGGGCGCGCGGCCCCTGCTCGGCGGTATCCTGCGATCCATGACGCAGAAACCACTTGCCGAAGGGCTCTTCACGTGGCCGTCCGACGACCCGCGACTCATCGGATCGCGTTGCACGAAATGCGGCTTGACGACTTTCCCGAAGCAGATTTCGTGTGCCGGGTGCCCCTCCGAGGACATGGAAGATGTGCTGCTCGAGCCCAGGGGGACGCTGTGGGTCTTCACGACCCAGGAGTTCCGACCCAAGGCCCCGTACATCGGGCCTGAGGATCCCGACAAGGAGTGGGAGCCGTACGGGGTCGGGTACATCGAGCTCGGCGATGCCATTCGCGTGGAGTTGCGCCTGACCGAGAGCGACCCGGCCAAGCTGCGCATCGGCATGGAGATGGAGCTGAAGCTGATCCCGTTCGGGACGGACGAAGAAGGAAACGAACTCGTCAACTTCGCGTTCGCACCCGTCGGCTCGTAGAAGTACTGATCGCAGGAGGGACGACACATGGAAGACGTCGCCATTGTTGGCGTAGGGCTGCACCCGTTCGGGCGGTTCCCCGGAAAGACCGCAATCGACATGGGAGCGGACGCCATCCACAGCGCGCTGCGCGACTCGGGGCTCCACTGGGAGGACATCCAGATCGCCATCGCCGGGAGCTCCGGGGTCGGCTGCGCCGATGCCGTCGTGAACCGCGTGGGCATGACCGGTATCCCGTTCCACAACGTGGGCAATGGATGCGCCACCGCGGCCACCGCCCTCTCCATGACGGCGGACGCCATCCGCTACGGGAAGGCAGACATCGCCATGGCTGTGGGCCTCGACAAGCACCCGGCCGGCGCCTTCACCGGTGACCCCGAGGGCGTGGGCCTGCCTGCGTGGTACGGCGAATCGGGCTACTTCCTCACCACGCTGTACTTCGCCATGAAGATCCACCGATACATGCACGACTTCGACATCGACGAGCGGACGCTGGCCAAGGTGGCGGCGAAGAATTTCCGCAACGGTTCGAAGAATCCCAACGCATTCCGCCGCAAGCCCCTGACCGAGGACCAGATCCTCGAGTCGCCCTACCTGAACTACCCGCTCCGCCAGTACATGTACTGCGCCCCCGACGAGGGCGCGGCCGCCGTCGTCCTCTGCCGGGCCGACCGGGCCCGTGAGTTCACCGAGACGCCGATCTACCTGAAGGCAAGCGTGGTGCGGACACGCCGCCTGGGCGCCTTCGAGGTCCTGAGCCCGTCCGTGCCGGTCGACCGGATCGAGGGCCCGACGGTCGACGCCTCCCGGGCCGCCTACGAGATCGCCGGAATCGGTCCTGAGGACGTCGACATCGCCCAGCTCCAGGACACCGAGGCCGGGGCCGAGATCATGCACATGGCCGAGAACGGCCTCTGCAAGGACGGGGAGCAGACCATGATGCTCGAGTCCGGCGAGACCGAGATCACCGGCCGCCTTCCCGTGAACACCGACGGCGGACTCATCGCCAACGGCGAGCCCATCGGGGCATCCGGACTGCGCCAGGTCTTCGAACTGGTCAACCAGCTCCGGGGCACCGCGGGCGACCGACAGGTACCCAACAACCCGAAGGTGGGTTACGCCCAGCTCTACGGGGCGCCCGGTGTCGCCGGAGTGTCGATCCTCTCCCGCTGATCGCCCTTCTGTTGCCCAGGCCCGCTCGTCGCTGGTCCGCGACGACCGAGTGATCCCCGACGAGATCGAGCTGACAGTGACGCTCGACCCGGTGCGACAGCTCCTCGATATTGAGGAGATAAGGCAGCTCAAGGCTCGTTACTTCCGTCTGCTCGACGCCAAGGACTGGGACGGATTCGAGGCCCTCTTCACCGAGGATCTCGAGTTCTTCTATGCCGTCCCCGAGCGGCAGTTCGTGCCACCCGGGGCCGCCCGAACACCCGACGGCCGCGCCCGGGTAGGCCGCGACGAGCTGCTCTCGTTCCTGCGGCAGGGCGATGACACGGTCACCACCGTCCATCATTGCTTCATGCCGGACATCACCGTTCTCGGCCCGGACGAGGCGGTCGGACGCTGGAGCATGGCGGACTACACCAAGGTCCCCGGCGCGGACGGCCCGGTGTGGTTCCGTGGTTACGGCGGCCACGAGGAGACGTACGCCCGCTCCGCCGATGGCTGGCGGATCCGGCGCTGCGTCTTCCACCGCTACGACTTCGACCCGGTGCCCTGGGCGACGGGGGCCTGAGCAGCACCACCCGACCCGGCTGGAGCGGAGATGGGACGGACGAGGTCGCCCCCCCGAAGGGACCTGACCTCGCCGTCCCGCGCCGGCCCCTAGGAGGAGGACACCACCGACGTGGTCCCCGGGATGTAGTTCCCGCACACGGGGCTCTTCCCGATGGGCACGTAGCCGTTCTTCGCGGCCTTGGTCAGCCAGATGCAGTTCGGACCGCTCATCTTCCCGAACTGCGTGGCGTAGTTGATGGTGAAGGGCAGGAGCCCGTTGCCGTTGTAGGCCTTGATGGCGCGCAGCGACTTGATCACGCTGGTGTGGGTGGGTTTGGACCCCGCCCCCTGGATCCCCTGGATCATGAGCTGGGCCCCCATCCACGCCTGGTCCTGGGAGAACGTCGGGAAGTCGCTCTTGGACCATCCGGCGTACTTCTCGAGCGCGGCCTGCATCTGCTTGGTGCCGGCGTTAGGAGCGTAGAAGGGGTGGAAGACCACCTCGAAGATGTCGCCTTGGACGTTGGCCCAGGACGGCGATTTGATGAGTGCCGAGCTATAGCCCGAGGGAAAGAAGATGGCCTTGGTCTTGACCCCGGCCTGATGCAAAGCGGTGGCCAATCCGACGTTGGACAACGCGTCCATGTTCGACCACACGACGTCGACGTTGTTCGCCTTGGCGACCAACGCCTGGGGCCCGAAGTTGGAGCTGCCGTAGGCAACCGATCGGTCGTCGACCACCGTCTTGGCCGAGGGATCGATGCGGGCGACCGACTGCGTCTCGTTGGAGTTGGCCTGGATCGAGCTCGGCGAGATGCTCAGCGCGTAGACGGCCAGCCGTTTTCCGTTGAACTGCTTGATCAGCTTCCCGAACAGGGTGCTGACCGGGTACTTGGGGTCGACGCTGCCGCTCGAGCCGATCCCGAACATGTTGGTGTAGGGCTGCCTGCCCCACGAGGTGCCGGTGGAACTGTCACCGGTCACCGGCACCCCCGCCTGTTGGGGATACTTGGCGATCTGGTCCGTAAAGACCGATTGGGACACGACGCCGATCACGCCCCTCGAGATGGCCAGCTGTACCCCGGTCGCCGCCGAGGCAGGACTGGTCTGGTCGTCGATGACCAGCGGTACGAGCTTGTGGCCGTTCACGCCGCCCTTGGCGTTCTGCGCGGAGAGCGCCGCCTCGAACACCTTGACCGTGCCGATGTCCTGTGAGGCGGCCGCGCCGGTCTGTGAGCTGATGTAGGCGATGGTCAGCGGCGCCGGTGTCGCCGACGCCGTAGTGGCCAATCCCCCGACGAGTACCCCCGGCACGCACATGGCAGCTGCCAACGCAATGGCGGACCTTCTGAACGGTCGCATAGTTCCCCCCGACCTCGATTGTGCGTTGTGCATCATGACCGATCGTTCGCGTGAACACAACGCGACCGTCATGATTTTTCGACACACCTCACACAGGTCAACGACGATCCGGCACCTACCCCCATTTGAAGCTCCGATCCATGTCATGTCCCCGGAGATTGAGATTGATCAAATCATGATGAACACGAACTAATGAGTGATCAGGAGAGTGTCATCACGAGGGGCCGAACATGTCCCTACGGTGACGGGGTGGCAGATCCGGTGTTCCGTCTACCATCGGTACCTTGACCCGGTGGCATCGACGACCGGGGCGGACGTGCCCGAAGAATCTGCAAAGCCACATTGGTGACATCCCAATGGCCGAATTACTTCAGACCGAAAGCGAGTGGCGATGGTCAAGCCGGTGGCAATGAATATCAGCGATTGGAACGAATGGCACGAGGAGTACGACGACCCGAATTCAGAGCTCGCGTGCCGATTGCGTCTCGTCCAGGGGTATGTCGTCGCGGTCGTCGATGCCCTCGAAGACGATCCGGTGTCGATCGTCAGCATCTGTGGCGGTCAGGGTCGAGAGCTGATCGGCGCGCTGGAGAATCACCCCCGGCGCGCCAACGTTGCCGGTCTGTTGGTCGAGATCCATCCGGACAACGCTTCCTTCGCCCGTCAATGGGCCGAACACACGGGCATGACCCTGTTTCGCGTGGTCAATGCCGATGCGTCGTTGAGCGATACCTATGAAGGTCTCAACCGTGCTGACCTTGTGGTCATCTCCGGCGTCTTCGGACATCTCGACACCGACGACATCCGACGAACGGTTGGTTTCCTCAGACAGCTCTGTGCGCCGGGCGGAACCGTCGTCTGGACCTCCTATGAGGTCCGTCCCGAGCGCACGCAGATGATCAGGACAATCTTCAAGGACAACGATTTCCAAGAAACGGGCTTCGACGTGACGCCAGAGGGCACGTTCGGGGTGATCCGAGAGCGCTATGTGGGTGTGCCATTGCCCCTCGAAGGGAACCGGAAGATCTTCACCTTTGGATCGGCGAGAAAGGGAAGGGCTCCAGAAGCGGACCAGGCATGACACAGAGCCGGAGCGGTGTTCATGCAGTCCCTTACGCCGGGATCACCGACGACGAACTGACCGAGCTCGCGCTGGCCGCGGACCCTCAGGCTCCTCTCCCCGCGGACGCCGTGCCGATCGGCGTCCATCTGTCTCGCTTCGTCGCTCCCCTTCCGCTCTGGTACATGCCCCCAGTGGTCAGGTCCGGCCGGGGCAAGCGATGGAAGGTGCCGATCGTCCTCGCCGTGGTTTCGGCGTTTCTCCTGATCGACGTCATGGGACTTTGCAACACGTACGGAATCCTCAGCCTCGCGTAAGGCGCGAACGGTACACGCCCGATGTCGAGTGCCCGACGAGCTCCCCTTCGGCAATGGACGGGGCATTTTGATCCCGCTGTCGGGGACTCGGTCGTCGCGTCAGAGCTCCGAGTCGAGTCCAGGCGCCCGGTTCTTCGCCCACTGGACGGTGATGCCGTCATGACGCATCATCGCCATGAACCCTGAAATCGAGAAGAAGATCGCGATTGCGGTGAGCCCATATGTCACCACGGAGCGCTCGAGAACGAATGAACGGAGAGAGGATGAGACGAGCAACCAAAATACGAGGCCCGCGTTGAGCATCAGGACTGTGGCCCAGAGGACGGAGATCCTGATGAAGAATCGATGGACGAGGGGCCGGCTCATGATCGCGGGGTCTATGGGGCAAAAGTCGTGGGCAAAGCGCTGAGTGAAAGGTCGGCCGACCACAGCGGAAACAAGAAGGGCGACTGAGATCGCGACGGTACCGGCCGTCGGTTGCGCAAAGTAGACGAACGCGCTACCCGTGACGAAGGCAACCCCCGTTCTCAAGGTAATGAGGATGGTTCCGAACAGCAGCAACATCGAGACTCGGTCACCCCTCAGCAGGCGCCGACCCAGAGCCAGATAAGACCATGTGAGCGCCGCGATCAATGCACCCCTGAAACCGGTGAGGACGAGGAGCAGGTAGAACGCGACGAGAGGACCAACGACGCCTTCGAGCACGACGGGAAGTGCATGGCGAAGAGCCTTGCGGGGCGGAGGCAACAGGAGCAGTGAACCTTCTCGTCCATCACTGTGGGTCGTCGGGTGCAGGCGGAGCAGATGCCAGGGCTCGACGGTCCCCCCATTCGATTTGATTGCCACAGCGCTGCCACTCTTGCCACCGAAAGCGGCGGCACTTTCACTCGAATTGAGGTTCTCGAATGCTACACCGATCCGAAGAATGAACCTCTTCGCTCTCGGGGCCATCCCATCGTTCGGCTTGCCGAATACCGCCTCAACGCCGTGTTCTTCGATTCGCCCTGTCGGGTGCCCCTGATGCCGGAAGCAGAGGGCCAGAACAAGAGGTGCTCTATGTCGGTATGAGGGCGGTACGGGCGTAGACCAGCGTGGTCAGCCGGTCGCTCGCCCGGTCGAAGATCTCGACCTGAATCGGCGTGTCGGGTCCGGTTCCGAGCAGGGAGCATCTCGTGTAGACAGGGCCATCGCCGGTCTGCGCCAGGTATCGAAGATCGAGATCGGTCACCACCGCAGGAATCTCGAAGCGCGCCGAAGCCATCTCCTCGGCGGCGACCTCCGCAACCAATGCCACCATGGCGCCTTGAAGCGTTCCCGCAGGATTGCGCAATTCTGACGTCACGTGCATTTGGACCGCACCCATCAGCGGGTCGAGCACCACGATGGACGCTGCTTCGCGTACGGGACGCGTCAGGACGTTGGAGCCGTCGAACATGGTGGTGATGCGATCGCTCGCCATTGTGGGCTTCGTCGGATCAGTCTCCCGGCGCGGCACCCTGGCGAAACCGATCGCGCCCGTCGCCACGGGCTCACCTCGGGCGGTGACCAGATCCACTACGGCCGTGGCCGAGCGTCCACCTCGCCTGAGGATCGTGCACCGTGTGTAGAGGGAATCAGGAGCAGGCAGGGGCCGCATTCTCACCGACATATCCGAGGTGAACACCCACGTGTCTGGATCGTCGTCAAGGTTGATGCCCGCCACCAGATCGATCATGAGAGAGATGACGCTGGCTCTCAGCGCCCCGTGGCGCAACACCTCAGCCCGCGGGTGCAATCGCACCCGGAACTCGCCATCGACGAGCTCCGCAATGACACCGAGCCGGGCCGGTATGGAAGATTCGTCTCTGAAGAGGTCGGTCATCGGTTCGGTAGGTGTGACATGAGCCGGGACGCTACCGGCTCGTTCTCGGTGACCACCAGTAGCCGTGCACCCCACGAATTCCACGGAGGAGCGTGCGTGGGAGATCGACGGAAGGGTGCACCTATGCTTTGACGTGCATGAAGGTCGTGGTCACAGGATCGAGCGGCCTGATCGGCCAAGCACTGTGTTCCCATCTCGACAGGTCCGGCCACCACGTCGTCAAGGTGCTGCGACGCCCTGCTCGACCTGGTGAGGTCGCCATTGGTTGGGATCCCGAAGCCGGCACCATCGACGCCGGTGGCCTCGAAGGTGCTGACGCGGTGGTCCACCTGGCCGGTGCGGGCGTGGGCGATAGCCGCTGGAGCGAAGCCCGCAAGCGGGTACTCATCGAGAGCCGTACCCGCGCCACCACGCTGCTCGCGGGTGCGCTGACTGGTCTGGGTCGCCGGCCTCGGGTGCTGGTGAGCGCATCGGCGATCGGGTTCTACGGTGACCGTGGCGACGAGATCCTCACAGAGCAGAGCCCACCGGGTGACGACTTCCTGGCGTCGCTTTGCGTGCGCTGGGAGGCCGGAACTTCGGCCGCGGCAGAGGCCGGCATCAGGGTGGTTCTTGCCCGCACCGGCCTTGTCTTGAGTTGCCAGGGTGGTGCGCTCTCCAAGATGTTGCCGCTGTTCAGGCTCGGCCTGGGCGGGAGGTTCGGATCCGGTGCCCAATGGTGGAGCTGGATCACCCTCGACGACGAGATTCGGGCGATTGAGTGGCTGCTGGAGAACGACGTGCACGGGCCCGTGAACTTGACTTCGCCGAATCCCGTCACAAACCGCGAGTTCACCCGGGTCCTCGGCGCGGCGTTGTCCCGGCCGGCCTTGTTAGCAGTGCCGAGGTTCGGCCCGAGACTGGTTCTGGGGTCCGAGCTGGCCGACGCTCTTCTGTTCACCAGCGCCCGGGTGCGGCCCACAGTCCTGGAATCGAGCAAGTTCGCCTTCTCCAGCTCCGACTTGGAGTCGGGTCTGCGAAACGTGCTGAAGCCCCTCGTGTCGTGAGGCATGCGGCAGTGCCAGCCGGCCTGGTCGGGATGTTCAGGATCGACGGTTTCGCTCGAGAGCTCGCCCGAAGAGATCGACACGTTCTCTGAGGTGCTCCAGGAGGTCCGGTGGGGAGAGCACCTCGAACTCGGCGGCGGCGTTTCCCAGAGCCAATGTCGCCCAATCGAGTGAGTCCGAGGTCATCCGGAACCGGCACTGTGCAGAGCCGACATCCTCGAGGCTTCCCCACGGGCCGATGCGTTCCCTGACGACGTCTGCCGGGGCATCGAAGAGCACTTCGACCTCGTGCCTCGACGTGACGCTCTCGATACTGGATCGGACGAACGCCGCAGCGTCCTCCACCGGCAGTTGGCGAGGGATGGCGTGCGCACCCGTGGCCCTCGGTTCGGCCAGTCGGTCCAGACGAAAGGTTCGCCAGTCGAAACGGGTCAGATCCCACGCCACGAGGTACCAGCGCCGCCCGAGCAAGACCAGCCGGTGCGGGTCGACCTCGCGGGCGCTCGGTTCGCCACTGTGATCGATGTAGGCGAATTCCAGGCGCTCGCCGTCCCGGCAGGCCTGGGCAACCGACACCAGCACCTCCGCGTCGACGCTGGTGGCCGATTCCCCCCAGGGGGCGGGAACGGTCATCGCGGCCAGGGCGTCGATGCGGCGGCGCAGCGTGGACGGCATGACCTTGATGACCTTGCTCAGCGCGCGCAGTGAGGACTCCTCGATGCCGGTCACGGTGCCCGCCTGGACCGCTGAGTGCAGCCCCACCCCGATGGCCACCGCCTCATCGTTGTCGAGCACGAGGGGAGGAAGCACCGCGCCGGCCGCGAGCTGATAGCCGCCATCGACCCCACGCCGTGCCTCAACGGGGTAACCCAGCTCCCGGAGCCGGTCGATGTCACGTCGGAGCGTGCGAGGCGAGACCTCGAGACGAACAGCCAGTTCGGCCCCGGCCCAGTATCGCCGGGACTGCAGGAGGGACAGCAGTCGAAGGGTTCGCGTGCCCGGGCTGGCCATATTGCCAAGTATCGCGAGATTTAGGCCATAAGTTGACCACTAAGGCCCCTACGGTGGAGCGTGTCCCGAAGAGCTCCTCCTGGAAAGGCCAACCCATGACGATCGACACCCCCTCCACCAACGTGACCACGCTCGAGCGGAACGACCTCCTCGATGCCCTCGACCAGCACCGGAATCTCCTGCTCCGCACCGTCTCGGGCCTGACCGATGCTCAAGCCCGGCTGACTCCGACAGCCAGCCAGCTCTGCCTCGGAGGGATCATCAAGCATGTGGCCCTGGTCGAAGAAGGCTGGGTCCGATTCATTGAGACGGGTCCAGACTCCATGGGCCCAGCAGATGACGCCGCCTACGAGGCTCACGCCGCCGGCTTCCGCATGACCGATGAAGAGGCCCTGTTACCCCTGATCGCTCGCTACGAGGCCGTGGCGCGGCGCACCGATGATCTGGTGGCCGCCCTGCCCTCCCTCGACGTGTCCCACCCGCTCCCCGAGGCTCCGTGGTTCGAGCCCGGGGCACGTTGGTCCGCTCGCCGGGTGCTCCTGCACATCGTGGCCGAGACGGCCCAACATGCCGGTCATTCCGACATCATCCGAGAGGCCATCGATGGAGCGAAGTCCATGGGATGACCGAACAGAAAATCTGTACCTGCCGAGCCTGGGCCGATACCACGAAGACGGCGCTCAACCCGACGCCGTGGCGATGGTCGTGATCGGTGCGGCGGATTCCCGTGGGGTCCGTCAGGAGTCGGCGCCGCCGTTTCGTCGCTCGATCACCCTCGTGATGCGCCTGTCGGGAACAAGCCAGACCACCGCCACGGCGACATAGATCGCGATGGCCGCCCACGGTTCAAAGAACGCCACGATGACCGCGACCACGTATGCGACCGCGGAGAGTCGCCCCTTGCGGTCGCCGCCAATTGCGACAGCCAAGTAGGAATCCGATGGGTGCAACGCGAGGAGCGTCCGGGTGAGGAGAAAGTAAGCGATTGCCGAAAGGCAGAGGACCAACCCGTACGCCACGACCGGTGCGGTAACACCTGGGTGCTGACCCAGCCACGCGGTGGCCGAGGGGGTCAACGAGAGTGAGAACAGAAGTCCCATGTTCGCCCAGAGGACTCGACCATCGATGCGCTCCACGATCTGCATCAGATGGTGGTGGTTGTTCCAGTAGATGGCCAGGAAGGTAAAGCTCAATGCATAGACCAAAAGTTTTGGCAGCAGCGGTCTCAGGTCACCGAAAGCGTGTCCAGCAGGGGGACGCAGGTCAAGGACCATGATTGTCATGACGATGGCGATCACGGCGTCCGTAAACGCCTCGAGCCGCCCTTTTGTCATCGCCTGAGCATCGCATACCGCGTCGGCCCGTAGCCGAGGCTTCCGACCAACCAATACTTGGCGCAAACCCCGGTCTTCCCCTGGAATTCGATCGTCACCCCAGCGGGGCGCCAAGTGGCAAACCGCCTGGCCTTAAGGGGCCATCCTCTGCAGCGCCGCCAGCTGCCACTACTGCGGTGCCCACCCGAACCTCATCGGGCTACCCAGCGCCCCGCACCTCTTTGACGTACCTCGTTGCCTGATGGCTGGACTCACCCTCTTCCTACTCTCTCGAACTTCTCTCGAAGCCCTCACCTTGTACAACACCGAATACCGGTGAATTGATCCCGAAGGGAGGCTCTCAGAGCGCAGTCGGATGGATGGTGACTGATCTGGTGAGATCGCCTCGAAGCACCCGGATGACGAGTTGGCCATTGGCCAGACTTGCCTCAATGTTGCTACCGAAGCCATCGGGAAGGTCGATCTCACGCTCGTAGCCGCCGTAGTCCCACTCGTGGAGCAGATAGGTCCGCGGACCTGCGCTGCGAAGAGACGCGTGAAAGCGCAACTTGCCGGGCTGAATCTCAACCGTCACGTCCTCAGCGGTGACCGCGGGCAATGGGGAGACGACGACCAACGATGCCGTGGATTCGTAGACGTTCACCGGGACCACTTGGACCTGCATTGTGGCAGCGGTGTGGGCGGTTGCCGCCGCCACTTCTTCATGCGTGGGATGGGATCTCTCCATTGCCTCACCCTACGCCTGTGGTCCGCATACGTGTCACGGCCCCGGACACCCCACTCGGGCGACCGAACGGGAGCTGGTAGCCGAGGTACGAACGTCCGGCTCCATCTGCCGGTGACCCGATCAGACCCGTGACCTTCGACCCTGTTGCGTCCACGCCGGCGGTGACATTGTCGTTCTGGTCGAGGATGGAAAGGTGATCCGATGAACGAGGCGAATGCGAGCAAGCCGCGTGTGGGCAGCAGCACCGCCTGCAAGGGCGGCGCTGGGGGCATCTGGTTCCTCGGGTTCATCGGTGCGCTCTGCTACTACCTGCACACTCATTCTGGGACGTTCTGGCTCGTGGTTCTGGCCTTCATGAAGTCCGTGGTTTGGCCCGCGTTCGTCGTGTACCACGTCTTGTCTTTGAAGTAGCCGGACCGGCACCGGTTGCCCGGTCCGGTGAGGGCTCTCTCCCCTCGGCGTCCCCTCGTACTCGCAGCCCGTCGAAATCGGATTGAAGTTTGGCTTGCCATCTGATTGCGAAGTCGAAGAGACCGGCAATGGCGCTTCAGTCGGATGGTTCGCTCGACGGACACATCCTTCTCTACGGTGACGACTCTGCTTTTCGGCGAAACGAGAGTCATCCCGTACCGTCTCAAGGCCGGCCTTCTGGGATACCCGTCCAGGGCTGTGAGGATTGTCACCGACGAACGGCCCCTCGCCTCCCACGGGGGGGAGTGGGCAGGCAAGGGACGGGGGGGTCAAGCCTTACGAGGGGGACGCCGACCTGGTATCGCCACAGGCCGATCACAGCCCGCTCGGGCAACCTCCTGTTCGTTCGTAATCGAAGTCTGAGCTTTGCGCTCGCGATCGAGTAGGGGCTTTGGTCCCGGGCAGCAAACCAGGCCAGGAAGTGCCGAAGTGTCCCCCATCATTCCGGCGAACGGGCTACTCCTCAGAACGAACCTACGTGCTCAGGGGTACTTGCCAGGTAAGCACGGTACCTCCGGTTTGGCTCCTTATCTCGAAGCTCCCGCGGAGTTTCTCGGCCCGACGACGCATGTTGTTCAGCCCCAACCGAGTGCCCTGGGAGGACGCGGTCTTTCGCAACGATCGAGGTACTCCCATACCTCGCTCCCAAACTCCAACTCTCTTCAAGAGCAAGAGCAACCGGAGAAAGGAGGATCGAGACGTCGCCGTGGTGATCCCCGCCCTCGCTCCAGAGCCGCAACGTCGGCTCCGAGGCCTTGCTACCCGGCGTCACATTGGCAACACCTGCTCGCCCCTTGAGCGTTGACCGCCCTCCCGGCGAGCGGGGACACTCTGGTCATAGGCTGTTGGGAGTGAAGAACGGTTCCGTGAAGGTTCGAGGCGACGGCTCTCGATGGTCGCTTTGGTCTCGGGATTCGGTGCTGTCTGTTGGCTCGCGCAACTCGCTCTTGTCGGTGGGGTCAATCGGTTCCGTACTGTCCATAGGAGGTATCGGGTCTGCAGGATCCGTTCTCTCCATCGGATCTTTCTTGTCGGCTATCAGCGTCATGTCGGGACTTTCTTGGTTGTCCGTGATGGCGTGGCGATCCAAGAGATCGATTGCTGGTTCTGGAACGAATCGCTAGCTTGCTCAGGCAAGGGCGATCGCCTGCGTCACCCACCCCGGCGACGTTCCCATCATGTGTCAATCCCCCTTTCGGAACTCGGGAGTGAAGACAGCGGACACAACATTGATGAGTCACTGATGGACGACAGGCTCTTATCGGTCCGCGTTTTCGAGATCGTGTGGCCGGGACTCAGGGTCGGCCTGTCGCTGGAAGGTCAGCCCCAGGGGGCGTTTCATTCCACGCTGGACACACGTCCGGCGCTTTCACATTGGTTCGTTGCGGCCTCCTGTACCCGGACAACGGGATGCTTCTTGCGTGCTCTGGACACTGCAACTGACCAATCTGCAACTGACCAATCGCTCGGTATCTCGGGGCACGGAATCGCACCCATACTCGACATCAAATCCGTGACCAGGGACGATGGGTGGGCGCTGCGGGACTCGAACCCACGACCTCAGCCGTGTGAATCCGTCCTGGGTGGTTTCCGTCACCTGGGGATATCGGGGAAAACCCAGCTCAGAGGGCATTTGAGGGTTCCCCTATTACGCGCTGATATCCCCCATTTTCCGTTCGTTCGCGCACGTAGCGCGCACGCCGGGAACTCTCTTCAAGGCGCATCCTGATATCATGATGTCATGGCAAAGCAGACCACCGTGCGGCTCCCCGAGGAACTGGCCGAAGAGGCCGAGGCAGTCGCTCGCGTCAAGGGCACCAGTGTGAATGCGCTCATCATCGAGTCGCTCTCGGCGGAAATCGCTCGAGTGCGTGCCGACAAGGACTTCACGTCACGGGCCGATCGGCTTTTGAAGCGAGACAAGGAGCTGCTCGACCGTCTCGCCCGGTGATGACGCGATTCATTTCACTGCCGGAATTCTTCTGGTTGGCCGAACAAGTCACCGGGGTTGACGCTGAGGTCCTCGAAACTTCCCGAAGCATCAATCTTGCGGATTCCGCGCTCCACGCTCCCCAAGCGAGCTTCGGCGGCCAGGACTTCTACCCAGACCTGATCGACAAGGCGGCCGTGCTCGTTTGTCATATTGCATGGAACCATCCGCTGCCCGACGGCAACAAGAGGGCGAGCTGGGCATGCCTGCTGCTGTTCCTCGATCTCAACGGTGTCGTATGGGATCCCGATCCGCCGGACGTCGATGAGGCGGAGGGGGCGGTACTCGCAGTGGCGGCGCACAACGTCGACGAAGTGTGGTTTGCGAGCTGGTTGCGGGAGCGAACACGCCATGAGGACTCGTGATGGCTGGGCGCCGAAGTGGTGGGTCCAAGAAGCTCGTTGGTCGGTGGCTCATTCAAGAAATGGATGTTTGGGATCGAGACGCCCTCAATCTCGTGGGTCCCGCGTTCATCGACTTTCGTGCCGATCAGACGGGCAACTTCGGATTCATCGCCGTCAAGGGTTGGATGGATTGCCGGGAAGCGACGATCGATGATCGCCCCGGTTTGGAGTTCTCGTGGGACGGCAACGACGAATGCGATCCGGCCAGCGGGCGAGGATGGGCGGCTCTTCAGCCGGACGGCTCCCTCAAGGGACACATCTACTTCCACATGGGCGACGACTCAGCCTTTCGGGCGGAGCGAGGCTGATCGCATACTGACCCCGGCCCGGCAGCGAGGATTGACGTAGCCCGCTGACGGTCCACCACTGCAGAGGCAGAACTGGTCAGCGTGTGGGTGTGTGCCCGAGCCAGGTCTGACCCTATGCAAGTCCGGCTGACGTCCTTTGGGACTGTCCTCAAGACGATCCGTCGGCCCGGCTCGGACACTCACCCGACGCCAACCGGTCGGACGGAGTGACCTCATAGGAGCCTGCCTTCACAGGCCCTTCGCTGTCCTGTCCATCGTTCCGGCTGTGCGGTGTCACCCACCCCAAGCGAAAGGAACAGATGACGACGGCCACTATCGCGCGCACGATCACCGGAGGGGTTGACACCCACCTCGACGTCCATGTCGCGGCAGCGCTGGACGAACGGGGGGCACTGCTCGGCACCGAGAGCTTCCCGACCACGCCGCGGGGCTACGTGGCGCTATTGGATTGGCTCGAGGCCTTTGGGACCGTTGGGCTCGTCGGGGTCGAGGGGACCGGCAGCTATGGGGCCGGACTGACCCGCCACCTGCACCGCCAGGGGATCTCGGTGGTCGAAGTGGATCGGCCCAACCGCCAGAAGCGCCGGCGCCAGGGCAAGTCCGACACGCTCGACGCGGTGTCTGCGGCCCGGGCCGCCCAAGGCGGAGATGCCAACGGATCGGCCAAGACGAGAACCGGAAACGTCGAGGCCATGCGGGTGTTACGGGTCGCTCGGTCCTCGGCTCGACGCAGCCGGACCCAGGCCATCAACCAGATGCGCAGCCTCATTTCGACCGCCCCCGACGAGCTGCGCTCCGAGCTGCGTGATCTCTCTATCTACAAGGTCCTCGAACTTGCCAGTGCGTATCGTCACACAGGCCGGACCGACGTGACGGGGGTGACCAAGCTCACGCTGCGCACGCTGGCACGCCGGGCTCTTTCCCTCGAAGACGAGGTGAAAGAGATCGACCGGCTCCTCAAAGTCCTCGTTGCCGAGACCGCTCCGGAGTTGCGCGCCATCGATGGTGTGGGCACCGACGTGGCCTCCGCCCTCCTGGTCGCCGCCGGCGACAACCCCGAGCGACTCAAGAACGAAGCCACCTTCGCCAAGCTCTGCGGCGTGGCTCCTCTCGACGCCTCGAGCGGCAAGAACGAACGTCACCGCCTCAACCACGGAGGAGACCGCCAGGCCAACTCGGCTCTCTGGCACATCGTGTTCACCCGGATGGTCAACGACCCGCGAACCAAGCACTACATCGAGCGTCGGATGAAAGACGGGAAGACCAAGAAGGAGGCGATGCGCTGCCTCAAGCGCTACGTGGCGAGGGAGGTGTTCGCACAGCTCCCAAGGTCAGAACTCGCCCTTGACAATCCATAGGAGCATCGTTCTGGGGCAACCCTACAGGTCGGGTCAAGGCGGTCCAGGAGACGGATCTCCCCTCGATCGGGCTTGACCAGACACGAGCGCTCCAGCGAGGAATCCGAGTTCCTCCGAGGGAGGACAAAAGACCCTTGTCATTACAACGAGGTCCTATAAGGATCGCTCCGAGGTGGTGATGCGTGCCCGCGCTCAATCACAGAAGGAGTTGGACCGTGGCCAAGAAGTTCAAAGGCAAGATCGCCGTCGACATCCGGGAATCGGAACCCGACTGGGACCCGTACCTGGCGCCAAAGGCACCAGACGGAGCGCCCAACGTCCTCATGATCGCCTGGGACGATCTCGGCTACGCCACGATGGACTCCTTCGGCGGTCCCGTCTCCTGCCCGAACATGGCACGGATCGCCCAACGCGGCGTGAAGTTCGCCAACTTCCACACCACCGCCCTGTGCTCGCCCACGCGTGCCTCCCTCCTCACTGGCCGCAATGCCACCTCGAATGGCATGGCCACCATCGCTGAGTTTGCCTCCGGGTTCCCCGGCATCTCTACCCGCATCCCCTTCGAGAACGGCTTCATCTCCGAGGTGCTCGCCGAGCATGGCTACAACACCTACTGCGTCGGCAAGTGGCACCTGACGCCGGGCGAAGAGTGCAACCTCGCCGCGTACAAGGGCCGCTGGCCGTTGGGCCGGGGCTTCGAGCGCTTCTACGGGTGGCTGGGCGGCGAGACGAACTCGTACTTCCCCGACCTCGTACACGACAACCACCCGGTGGAACCGCCGGGACGGCCGGAAGACGGCTACCACCTGGCCGACGACATGTGCGACAAGGCAGTGGAGTTCATCCGAGACGCCAAGGTGATCGACCCGGACAAGCCCTTCTTCATGTATCTGGCTCCCCAGGCGGGACACGCCCCCCACCTGGTGCCTCTGGAGTGGGCCGACCGCTACAAGGGCGTGTTCGACGAGGGCTACGAGGCCATCCGGATCGGCATCCTCGAGCGCCAGATCGCGTTGGGCTTGCTACCAGAGGGCACGCAGCTGTCCCCGATCAACCCGCACGGCGAGCCGGAGCGGACCGGGCCCGACGGCCAGCCCTGGCCGCAGCTCGACACGGTGCGCCCATGGGACTCGCTGAGCGCCGACGAACAGCGGCTCTTCACGAGGATGGCTGAGGTGTTCGCCGGCTACATCTCCTACAACGACCACCAGCTCGGCAAGGTCCTCGACTATCTCGAAGAGTCCGGCCAGATCGATAACACCTTGGTGGTGGTGGTGTCCGACAACGGAGGGAGCGGCGAGGGAGGGCCCAATGGGTCCTTCAACGAATGGCGGTTCTTCAACGGCGTGCCCGACACGACGGCGACCACCCTGCCCCACATCGACGAGCTCGGCACCCCGGCCTCGAACAACCACTACAACACCGGCTGGGCGTGGGCGCTCGACACGCCCTTCCCCTACTGGAAGCGCTGGGCCGGTGAAGAGGGCGGCGTGGCAGACATGTGCATCATCTCCTGGCCAGCGCTCATCTCGACCTCTGCCGAACCACGCCAGCAGTATGTGCACGCCGTAGACCTCGTCCCGACGATCTACGAGCTCCTCGGGATCGAGCCGCCAGAGGTCATCAACGGCTTCCTGCAGAGCCCCATCGAAGGAGAAAGCTTCGCCGTCGCACTGACGGACGCGGACGTCCCCGGCAAACAGACGCAGTTCTACACGATGCTCGGTCAGCGCTCGATCTACCACGACGGCTGGCTGGCCTCGACCGTCCACCCGCCACTGTCGAGTTGGGGCAACTTCGCCAAGGACGAGTGGGAGCTGTTCCACCTCGAGTCTGATCGCTCGCAATCAAACAACGTGGCCGCCGATCACCCTGAGCGCCTCGAGGAGCTCAAGAGCCTATGGTTCTATTACGCGGGAATCTACAAGGGCCTGCCGCTCGACGACCGGAGCGCATTGGAGCAGGTCCTCGCGGAGCGGCCCCGTGGAGCGCCAGAGCGGGACCGCTACGTCTACTACCCGAACTGCGCGGACGTACCCGAGTCGGCCGGCCCTGCCGTACCCGGGCGGTCCTACACGATCGCGGCCGGGGTCCGCATCGACTCGGCCGACGTAGAGGGCGTGATTTGGGCGGCGGGGGGAGTCCCTGGCGGACACAGCCTGTACGTGAAGGACGGGAAGCTCCGCTACACCTTCAACTGGATAGGCACCGTCCTGCAGGACGTGGTGGCCGAGCAGGCCCTTACCCCGGGCGCACATGTGCTCGCCGCGCAGTTCGCTGCCACTGGGCCGAGTTCGAATCCAGACATGCCGGGCACGGAGGGGACCCTGACATTGTTCGTGGACGATCGACAGGTAGGACACGGTCAGATCGTCACCCAGCCGGGCTACTTCTGCCTCACGGGCGACGGCATCTGCGTGGGGCGCGACAGCGCGTCCGCAGTCACCCCGGAATACGTCGCACCCTTCCCCTTCATCGGCGGCTCGATCGATCGTGTTGTTGTTGACCTGTCCGGTGAGGGGTACGTGGACCACGAGGCCAAGGTGCGGGCCTGGTTCAGCATCGACTAGACGTGGCCCTGCCCCCATGGTGCGTACGGGGGCAGGGCTCGAGCCGACAAGAAAGCGGCGGTCAAGGACGGCCGCAGGCCGGCGCAGCGGATCCTTGACGGCTGCGCCCGTGACTGAATCCGACGTCTCACAATGAAGGTGGTCGGCCGCCCGGCGGCCGGCCTGGATGCCATCTTTGGGCAGCGAACCGAGGTGACTCACGCCCAGAGAGGTCCCGTGAAGCCGGGCGGCGGCCAGTATGGGTGAAGAGGGGCGAGCGCCGGCAGTCAGCGCCCGCCAGCGAACGCTCCATTGATGTCGCAGAGGTCGACCGGTGACGTCCAGGGCCGGCGCAGGCGTTCAGCCGGCGCCGGCCCTGCCAACAGCACCGAGTGGACGGTCGTGCGAACGTTAGATGGGTCATCCGTCAGTCCGGCACGCTTCTCGATTAGGTAGAGCAACTCCTCACAATCATCTCGTCTGTCCGTGTTCAGGTTGTCGTGCGCCTTGGACTCGTCAGTCTGGTCCGCGACGCCACACAGAGGGTCACGATTCCGATCTCTTGGTGGTGAACCGTTCACGCCTCGAAAATTGTTTGGAAGAGTTTCGACTGTCCGTTGGTGTCCGTTGATGCCCGCTCGTATCCGTTGGTGCGCGTTAGTGCGCGCTGCGTACGGTTTTGACCTGCCTCGACGATCGGGAGCTGTCACACCGGGGATCCACCCTGGCCGGCATGGAACCACCCGACTTGGACGCCGACGACTGGGAGATGCTCAGAGCCGTGGCTGGCCGGCTCCGACCTGGGCGATTCGACGACTTCACGGCCCAGGGCGAGGGCTGCGGCTGGTGCCGCCATCCCATCCGCCTGCGGGGCGCCGTCATCGCCCGGACGGGCGACGATCGGGTGCGGATCTTCTCGACCGGCGGACTCCCCGACGGTGTGTTCCTCAAGGCCTGTGGGACCCGGCGGGAGAGCCGCTGTCCGGCGTGTGCCGCCGTCTACCGAGGGGATGCCCGTCATCTCGTCCGGGCGGGGTTGATCGGCGGCAAGGGGGTCGACGAGTCCGTCACCGAGCGGCCCGCCGTCCTGCTGACGTTGACTGCCCCGAGCTTCGGTCCCGTCCACTCAGCCCGACCGAGCGGTCCCTGCCATCCCGGCCCGTCTGCTGGTTGCTGCCTGCACGGCCGTCCGCTCTCGTGCCCATTCGATCATCACGACCGCGACGAGATTGTGGGCGCACCGCTGTGCGACGACTGTTACAACGTCGGGGGTTCCGTGCTGCAGAACGCATGCACCCCCGAGCTGTGGCGGCGCACCACCATCTACGTGTTGCGCCATGTGGCCAACGTTCTCGGGTGGACGCAGACGGAGACGAGGGCGCGCATGAAGCTCTCGTTCTGCCGGGTGGCAGAGTACCAACGCCGCGGCGTCGTGCACCTCCACGCCGTCGTCCGGGCCGACGGCACCGATGGGGCGCCACCACCGCTGAGCCCCGACGAGCTGGCCCGGGCTGCTGTGCCCGCTGCCCGAGCCGTCTCGGTCCCCCACCCTTTGAGCGTTGCCCGCTGGGGCACCCAGATCGACGCCCAGGTCCTCGACCGGTCCGCCGGTCGCCGGGCCCAGCAGGTGGCCGGCTACGTGGCCAAGTACGCCACCAAGAGTTCCGATGCCGGTGGCGCCCTCGACGCCCCCATCCGCTCCGAGGAAGACCTGGCCCGCCGTTCGCTCCCGCCGCACCTGCGCCGGATGGCCGAGACGGCCTGGGTGCTCGGTGGAGACGCTGAGTTCGAGCCGTTCCGATTGCGCCGCCACGCCCACGGGCTCGGGTACGGCGGTCATTTCTTGTCCAAGTCCCAGGGCTACTCGACCAGTTTCAGCGCACTCAAGGCGGCCCGGGCCGCCTGGCGGGAAGCCATGCGGGGGGGCGGTCATGGCGGGGAGGAGGCGGACCGTTCTCTCGTGCGCCGTCTGCGTGCCATCGGGGTCGGCTGGGCCAACCAGGGGGAAGCCCGCTGGGCGGAGTTCCAGCAGCGGCAGCGACTCGAGGAGCGGCGGCTCGGCAACGAAGAGTGGTACAGCCGGACAGAGCAGGATATGGAGCAGTGGGGAGCGTGGTGATGCAGCCATGAAGCGACGACAGTTCGGATCGGTCCGAAGGCTCCCCTCGGGGCGGTGGCAGGCCAGCTACTGGCACGTCGGCCGTCGGCACATTGCCGAGGTGACGCTGCTCACCAAGGCCGACGCCAACGCGTACCTGGCGCACGTGGAGACCCAGATTCGGCGGGGTAGCTGGATCGACCCGTGGGGCGGACACGTCGGGTTCGCCGAGTGGGCCGAGGAGTGGAAGTCGACCATCGTCGACCTGCGGCCGTCGACGAAGGCACGCGACGTCGGCTACCTGGATCGCTACGTCCTCCCCCGCTTCGGACCGCTCGAGCTGGGCGAGATCGACCACATGATGGTGCGGGCCTGGGTGGCCGAGCTCAGTGCGTCCGGACTCGCCCCGTCGACCACGACCAAGGCGGCCCAGCTGCTCAGCAAGATCATGCGGGCCGCCGTGCAGGCCGGCTACCTCGCCAAGTCACCGTGCGACGGCGTGCGACTCCCGCGGATCGAACGGGTGGAGATGCGCTTCCTCGAACCGGGCGAGGTCATGGCGCTGGCCGACGCCATGGACCCGCGCTACCGAGCCACCGTGCTCCTCGCCGCCTACGGCGGCCTGCGGGCGGGCGAGCTGTTCGGGCTGCGGGCCAAGCGGGTCGATCCCCTTCGGCGGACCGTGACCATCGCCGAGACGGTGGTCGACGTCGGCGGCCATCCCTACTTCGGTCCGCCCAAGACCCGGGCCGGCCGCCGCACCGTCCCGCTCCCCCGCGTCGCCGCCGAGCCGCTGGCCGAGCACCTGCGCACCTACGACCGCCAGCCCGACGACCTCGTCTTCACGGCTCCGGAGGGCGGACCGGTGCAGCTCAACGTGTGGCGGCAGCGCTTCTGGGCGCCGGCCGTGCGCGACGCCGGCCTGGCGCACCTACGGCCGCACGACCTGCGGCACACCGCGGTGGCGCTGTGGATGGCCGCCGGCGCCAACCCCAAGGAGGTTGCGGCACGGGCCGGACACACGTCGGTGAGCTTCACGCTCGACCGCTACGGGCACCTGTTGCCGGGCTCCGAGCAACGCCTCAACGACGCGCTCGACGCGTTGGCGGAGGGCGCGCAAACGACGGCTGAGGTCATGCGCGACACCGACGACGGGTCGGATGCGCGAGAAAAAACGATTTCGTTCGCGCACGTAGAGCGCACGCCGGAGGACCTTGACGAGAGTGTCAGCGACGCGGAAGTCGCTGACCAGGGCGAAAACAGTGGGCGCTGCGGGACTCGAACCCACGACCTCAGCCGTGTGAAGGCTGCGCTCTAACCAACTGAGCTAAGCGCCCTGGTGGGCTGCCGGGGCACAACCGTAGCCCGCGACGCAGGGCCCCTGGCCCCCCGGGGGCGATTTGGGAGGCGCGAAGGTCACCGGTACCCTGAGACCACATGACATCGCCTGGCACCAGCGGCACGCACCACGACGGCGCCTCGGAGGGGTTGGGAGCACGCATCCGGGGCGCGTACTGGCCGGCACCGAGTCGCTCCCGCTCCGTGGACGCCAACGGCGAGCCCGACATCATTCCGCCGGAAGGCCGCAAGGCGGCCATGGTCTCGCTGGACTCTGGGGAGACCCGCTGGGCGTTCGGGGCGCTGCTCCTCACCCTGGCCGCCGGTGTCGCCATCCCGGCATACATCACCGCTCAGAACAAGGTCACCAAGGCAGGCAAGAACTCCATCGCCGTCGCACCCGACGCGTGGTTGCTCGGCGGGGCGTTGGTCGCGCTGAGTCTGCTCGGGTTGGTCGTCCTGTGGAAGCGGCGGCGCACGCTCATCGCGTTCGACCTCTTTCTCATCGGGTTCGGCTTCACTCTCTTCATCGGGCTCGCCGGCTTCGCCTTCATTCTTCTTGGCGGCTGGTTGATGCTTCGGGCCTGGAGGATCAACAAGTACGGCACGACCAACTCGAAGGCCATCGCCCGTCAGGCCGCGACACGCGGCCGCGAGGTCGGGACCGCAAGGACACGGGTTCGGCGAAATCGTCGACCTCGTCGAAGACCTCCGCGCCAGCGTCCCGCAAGCCGCCAGAGGCCAGCAAGCGCTACACCCCCAAGTCACCTCCTCGTCGGAAGGTCCCCAAGCCCTCCGAATAACCGATCCAACCGACGAACAGGTCGGCGCAAGGCCCGGTCAGCGAGCCGGTGGAGGATCTACGAGCAGCGCCGAGCGCAGAAGTTGGAGCACGTCGGCGCGGCGACGAACCAAAGAACGTGCGGTGGGCTCCTCCCCCAGGGCGCGCAGCACCTCCACCTCGGTGACCATCCCGATCACCGTCGAGTAGATGGCGAGCAGCAGCAGTCGCGGGTCGTGACGGCGCATCGTGCCGGCGTCCATCTGGGCCTCCAAGAACGCCGAGGCGCGCTGGACGAGCGGCTCGAGGGCCAGCGTCATCTGGGTGGCCGCCGGGGGGCCGAGTCTCCCTACTTCCCGCAGCAGCCCCAGGAGCTCCGGTTGGCGCGCCGCCAACCGGAAGACCGAGCGCACGACAGCCTCGACCCGGCCCCATCCCTCCCCCGCCTCGCGCAGGGCGCTCTCGAGCGCGTCCGAGAGATCCGATGCACTGCGGGCGATGACGGCCTCGAGCAGAGCGTCCTTGGAAGGGAACCAGTAGAGGATCGTCTGCTTCGTCAGGTCCAGGCCCTTGGCCACGGCATCGAGCGAGGTGGCGCCATACCCCCGGCCGGCAAACGATGCCACCGCGCCATCGAGGATCCGGTCCCGCGTCGACGAGACCACCGGCGTGGACGGACCGCGAGCTGGGGCACGCGGCAAGAACTGATCTGAACTGGTCACTTACCAAATGGTAGACACAAAGGGCCCATGGTGGTAGACATTTCTGATGCCCATCGAGCGGGACCTGCGCGCCAAGCGGTTCTTCATCACGGGCGCCACCGGATTCCTCGGCACCGCCCTGGTCGAGCGGATCGTGCGCTGTGTGCCAGAGGCCCAGGTGACCGTGCTGGTGCGGCCCGGGCGCCGGGCCGACGCGGCCGCCCGCCTGGCCCGCGAGGTGATCAAGAACGACTGCTTCGACCGGCTGCGGACCCAGCTGGGCGACCGCTTCACCGACGAGGTGGCGCGTCGGGTGCACGCCGTGGCGGGCGACGTGGGGCACGACGGGCTCGGCTTGGACGACGACGGCCGAAGCGCCCTGGCCGCGGCCGACGTGGTCATCCACTCCGCCGCCACCGTCTCGTTCGACGCACCCCTGACCCAGGCCGTCGAGATCAACCTCCTGGGCCCCTCCCGCGTTGCCGCAGCCATGGGGGACGTGGAGTCGGCCGCCCACCTCATCGCCGTGTCGACCGCCTATGTGGCCAGCACCCACCAGGGCGAGGCCAAGGAGGAGTTGCTCAACGAGAACCGCTTCACCCTCGACGTGCCCTGGCGCGACGAGGTGGCGTACGCCCGCCGCCTGCGCGACGACCTCGAGGGCGAGTCGCGAACGCCGGCCCGGCTCTCGGGCTTCACCAAGAGGGCGCGATCCGAAGTCGGGGCGGCGGGTGACCACCTGATCGCGACCCGAGCCGAAAGACTGCGTGGTGAGTGGGTCGAGAACGAGCTCGTGAAGGCCGGCACGGCCCGAGCGCTCTCGCTCGGGTGGCCAGACGCCTACCCGTTCACCAAGGCCCTGGGCGAGCGGGCGCTCGTCGAGCAGTTCGACGGACACATCCCGATCTCGGTGGTCCGACCGTCCATCATTGAGTCCGCCCTCAGCGAACCGCGTCCGGGCTGGATCCGCGGCTTCCGCATGGCCGAGCCGATCATCATCTCGTACGCCCGCGGGCTGCTGCGCGAGTTCCCGGGCGTGCCCGAGGGCATCATCGACGTCATCCCCGTCGACATGGTCGTCGCCGCCATTCTGGCCGTGGCCGCCCAAGGCCCGGCCCCGGGCCACCCGCGGGTCGTCCACGTGGCCTCTGGCGTGCGGAACCCGCTGCGCTACGGTCGCCTCGTCGAGCTGGGCGAGGAGTTCTTCGGCCGCAACCCGCTCTACGACGACCGCGGCCAGCCCATCAGCATCCCGGAGTGGTCGTTCCCCGGACGTGGGCGCGTGCAGCGACAGCTCAAGCGCGCCGACGCGGTGATGACGGCGGCGGAAAGGGTGATCACCGCCTTGCCCATCCGGGGCAGGCAGGCGCAGCTGGCCGCCCGGATCGAGGACCGCCACGCGCTGGCCAAGCGCGCCCTGGGCTACGTCACCCTCTACGGCGCCTACACCGAGACCGATGCCCGCTACCGGGTCGACAAGCTGCTCGAGTTGTGGGACTCGTGCGACGATGCCGACCGCGGTCAATTCTGCTTCGACCCGGGCGTCATCGACTGGGATCACTACGTCTACGACGTGCACTTCCCTTCAGTGCTCGAGCACACCCGCGTGCGCACCAAACCGGGCAAGTCCGTGGTCGACAAACGTTCGGATCGACAGCGGCGCGCCATCCTCTCGCCGGAGCGGCATCTCGCCGTGTTCGATCTCGAGCACACCCTCATGTCGTCGAACGTGGTCGACACCTATGCGTGGCTGGCCAGCCGGCACCTCTCGCCGGCGCGTCGGGCGCGCTTCGTCGCCGGCCTGGTGCGTCAGGGTCCGGCGCTTCTGGCGCTGGACCGGCGTGACCGGGGCGACTTCCTGCGCACCTTCTACCTCCGCTTTGAGGACGCACCCGTCGAACAGCTGCGCCGGGACGCGTGGGAGCTTTTCCACCGTCACCTCCTGACCCGTTCGTTCCCCGACGGCTTCGCGGGTACGGGCGCACCGGGCCCTCGGGCACCGCACACTGCTGATCACGGGTGCGCTCGACTTCATCATCGAACCGATCCGGCCGCTGTTCGACGACATCGTCTGCGCCGAGATGGACGAACGCTCAGGGAGATTGACCGGGCACATGACCACCCTGCCGCCCATCGGCGAGGCACGGGCGCTCCTGCTGGCCGACTACGCGGCCGAGAACGGGCTGTCCCTCGAGGAGTCCGTGGCCTACGCCGACTCGGCCAGCGACCTGGCGATGCTCGAGGCGGTCGGCTTCCCTGTTGCGGTCAATCCCGAGTCGCGGCTGTCGGCCATCGCGCGGCGCCGGGGCTGGCACGTCGAGCACTGGGCCAAGGCGGAAGGCGGCTCCCACCGGCCGCTGCCGCTCGGCCCTACCGACGTGAAGTGGCCAAAGGCGGTGCTGGGCCGGTGAGCACGCTCCTCTTCGAGCGCTCCATGCCGCGCTTCGCCGCGGCACGCCTGGTGTCCTCCTTCGGATCGGGGCGCGGGGCCGGTGTGGGGCCGCTGCGCCTGGTCGAGCGCGAAGCACCACCCCTCCCAGCGGCGGGTTGGGTCCACGTCGACCCGGTGCTCTCGGGAATATGCGGATCCGATCTGGCTGCCCTCGACGGGCGCAGCTCGCGTTATTTCGAGGACATCGTGTCGTTCCCCTTCGTCCCCGGCCACGAGGTGGTGGGCACGGTCGCGACCGAAACCTCGGGCGCCGGCGGAACCCATTTGGCCGAGGGCACCCGAGTGGTCGTCCAACCCGTGCTGGGATGCGCGGCCCGCGGGATCGAGCCCGCGTGTGACGCGTGCACGTCGGGTCAGGTCGGCAATTGCGGGCGCGTCGCCTTCGGTCACCTGCGCCCGGGTCTCCAGACCGGGTTCTGCGCTGATACCGGCGGCGGGTGGTCCAGCACCGGGCTGGTGGCGCACGCGAGCCAGCTCTACGCCGTCCCCGACGGCCTGAGCGACTCTGACGCGGTGACCGTCGAGCCGACGGCATGTGCCGTCCATGCGGTACTCGGCCTCCCCCTGCGCGACGGGGACGTGGTCGCCGTGATCGGCGCGGGCACTCTGGGGCTTCTGGTGACGGCCGCGCTCGACCACCTGACCGGATCCGGCCGATGCCCGTCGCCGTCCGCGCTGCTCGTCGGTGCCCGCTACGGACATCAGCAGCGCCTGGCCCGGGAGCTGGGCGCCACCGAGGCACTCTCGTCCGATCAGCTCGGACGCGCCGTGCGCCGCCAGGCACGGTCGCTCTCCTACGGCGCCGCTTCGGGGGTGACGGCGACGCTGTCGGGCGGTGCCGACGTGGTCGTCGATTGCGTGGGCAGCGCGGCGTCGATCGCGCAGGCCCTGGCCATCGTGCGCCCCCGGGGCACGGTGTCCCTGGTGGGCATGCCCGGCCGGGTCACCGTGGACCTGGCGCCGCTGTGGCACCGCGAGGTCCGGCTGGCCGGGGCGTACGCGTACGGAACCGAACACACTCACGTCGCTCGGAGCCCCGGCGTCGCTCGGGAGCCTGACGGTGACCGTGCCCCCAACACGGCGAGCGGCACGGGCAGCAGCACCGAGACGACGCCCACCTTCGCGCTCGCCCTCGAGGTGGCCTCGGCGCAGCAGACCGGGCGGCTGGTGACGGCGACCTATCCGCTGACCCGTTTTGAGGAGGCCGTGGCCCACGCCGGCGCTGCCGGCCGCCGCGGCGCCGTCAAGATCGCATTCGACGTCGGTTCGGCCCGAAGGGTCGACAGGACACGCAGAGGGAAAGGAACCTCCCGATGAGCCCCCGTCCAGGTTTCGTTCTCGAGGTGGACCGTTCGACCCCACCGACGCTCTTCTGGAGCGGCGAGGGGTTCACACTCGAGACCCTCCCCGAGGGCAGCCGGGTGATCTACGCGCCCGAGCCGATCAAACCCCTCGACGATCCCTACGGGGCGATCCGTCACGCCCTCCTGCATCCGGCGGGCGACCGCGACCCGCTGCCCGCGCTGCTGCGAGCCGGAATGAAGCTCACCATCTGCTTCGACGACGTGTCGCTCCCCCTCCCTCCCATGGCGGCTCCCGACATCCGCCAGATGGTGATCGAGACCGTCCTCGACATGGCCGCCGAGGCCGGTGTCGACGATGTCGTCCTGGTCGCCGCGCTGGCGCTGCACCGACGCATGACCGAGGAGGAGCTGCGCCATGCCCTGGGCGACCGGGTCTACGACGCCTTCGCTCCGCACGGGCTCCTGACCCAGCACGACGCGGAGGACCCGGACAACCTGCTCTTCATCGGCGAGACCGATCAGGGTGAGGAAGTGGAGATCAACAAGCGGGCGGCCACCTCCGACCTGCTCGTGTACGTCAACATCAATCTTGTGTCCATGGACGGTGGCCACAAGAGCGTGGCGACGGGATTGGCCAGCTACCGCAGCCTGCGCCACCACCACAACCCTGAGACCATGCGCCACTCGAGGTCCTTCATGGATCAGCACCGCTCGGAGCTGCACTCGTCGAACTGGCGTATGGGTCGCCTCATCGCCGAGTCGGGTGTGAAGGTCTTCCAGATCGAGACGACGCTCAACAACGACACGTTCCCGTCGAACTTCGGCTTCCTGCAAAAACGCGAGTGGGAGTGGTCACTGCGCGACCGCGCCACCTATGCCGCAGCCTCGACGGCGCTGTCCAAGACCCCACCGCGGCTGGCCCGCCAGATCCTCCACGGCATCCGCTCGCCCCACGCCATGACCTCGGTCCAGGCCGGGGAGGTGGAGGCCGTGCACGCCGCGACGACGGCCAACGTCTGGGCGCAGCAGGGTGTCGACGTCGAAGGGCAGACGGACATCTTGACCATGGGGCTGCCCTATGTCTGCCCCTACAACGTGAACTCCATCATGAATCCGATCCTGGTTGCGTGCCTCGGCCTCGGGTACTTCTTCAACATGTACCGGGGCCGGCCGCTGGTGCGTGAGGGGGGCGTGGTGATCATGTGGCACCCCACGCGGCCCGAGTTCCACCCTGGACACCACCCGAGTTACATCGACTTCTACGAGCAGGTGCTCACCGAGACGGTGGACCCGGTCCGCATCCACAAGGAGTTTGAGGAGTCGTTCGCCACGGACCCGTGGTACGTGCACCTGTACCGGACCGGCCACGCCTACCACGGCGTGCATCCCTTCTACATGTGGTACTGGTGCGCGCATGCGCTGGCGCACGTGGGCCGCGTGATCGTGGTGGGCGGCGATCCCAAGGCGGTTCGCCGCCTCGGATTCTCGCCCGCCAGCTCGCTGGCCGACGCGCTCGAGATCGCCAGCGACGTCGTGGGGTCATCCCCCACACTGACGCACGTGCACAACCCACCCATCTTCATGTCGGACGTGCACTGATGGCCGTCCCCGGCGCCAGGGCGGGGGCGCGACTGGCGGGCCGGGTGCGGGCCGCCCGCTTCCCCCTCGCTCCGCCCAGCTGGCCGTCGTCGGTCGAACGACCCGATCCGGAGCGCAACGTCGGTCTCGCCTACGACCACTCGTGGTCGCGGCGCTACCCCGTGCGCCTGGCCCGCGCCATGGTGCTCGACAACGTGACCCGTCCCGCGGCGCGGGTCGTGGCCCCGGCGACGGTCCGGGGGCTCGAGCATCTCGAGCACGTCGGACGGCCGGTCATCTTCGCGGCCAACCACGCCAGCCACATCGACACCCCGCTGCTGCTGACCACGCTGCCCGTGGAGTTCCGCCACCGCACCGTGGTCGCCGCCGCCTCGGACTACTTCTTCGACCGGACCTGGAAGTCGGTGCTGTGGTCGTTCGCGCTGGCGGCCGTCCCGATCGAGCGCACCAAGGTGAACCGCCAGTCGGCTGACACCGCGGCGCACCTCGTCGAGGAGGGGTGGAACCTGGTCATCTTCCCCGAGGGCGGCCGGTCGCCCGACGGGTGGACCCAACCGTTCCGCGGTGGTGCCGCCTACCTGGCCCGACGCACCGGGCGCCCGGTCGTCCCGGTGTACATCCACGGCACCCGCCGCGTCCTGCCCAAATCGACCGGGTCCGAGCGTGAGGCCCCGGGGGGCTCGGGCACCGAGTCACGCCGGGGCTCGCGCCTGCGCCGCTCCCCGATCGCCGTCCTCTTCGGTGCACCGATGACACCTGACGAGGGCGAGAGCGCCCACCGGTTCTCGGACCGAGTGGAGGCTGCCGTGGCCACGCTGGCCCGCGAGGTCTACACCGACTGGTGGCAGGCCCGTCGATCGGTCAGCCCGGCCGATCCTCTCGAGGGCGCGCGCACCGCCCATCGGGGACCCGAGGGCGCGGCCTGGCGGCGGGCCTGGGCCCTCGACGTGCCCCCGTCGCGCCGGGGGAGCCCGATTCGCGAAGAGTGGCCCGGCTGAACCCCGCGCCGTCGTCACCCCGACGGCCCCTCGTCAGGAGGGTGTTCCCACCGACCTTCGGCGACGCCATCTCCGCACCCGCCCTGCTGCGTTGACCGCGGCGAGGCGTTCGGCCCGCAGGCTCTCCGCTTCGCCGTCGTCGAGCGGGGCCAATTCGGAGCCTCCGAGGGCCCAGGAGAGCAGCAGGTCGGCCAGGGCGGGATTGCGCGCCAGCACGGGCCCGTGCAGGTAGGTCCCCACGACACGCCCGCACACCGCACCCTCCGAGCCGTCGCCCGCTCCGTTGCCCACGCCGGCGCGGACACGACCGAGCGGGACGGTGGCGGATCCCTCGACCAGGGCGCTGCGCCCCCCGTGGTTCTCGAAACCCGTCAGCTCCGGCACTCGCAGGTGCACCGGGCTGGGCGCGCCCGCGGCCGGATCGTCGAAGGCCGTCGGCTCGACCAGCACCTCCCCGACCGCCCGCGGCCCATCGCCCCTCTGTGTCTCGACGTCCAGGAGCCCGATCCCCCGGTGGGGCTCGCCTCCGGACCCGGGAAAGGTCCGCCCGACGATCTGGAAACCCGCGCACACCGCGAGGACCACGGCGCCGTCGGACACCCGAGCCGACAAGGTGCCGTCGTCGAGAAGCATCTGGGCAGCCCTCACCTGAGGCCCGTCCTCTCCCCCACCGAGGCAGTAGATGTCGGCCCCGGGAAGGGCAGACCCCGAGGGTGCCTGGACCAGCTCCACGTCGAGTCCGCGCCACTCGGCCCGCCTCGCCACGATGACACCGTTCCCGCCGTCCCCGTAGGTGCCGAGGAGGTCCGGATACACCACGGCCACGCGATCACGCCGGTGCCCGCAAGAAGTCGTGGAACGCGGTGTAGTTGCCGATCACGTCGATGAGATCCCCGTCGGCGGCCTTGGACGCCCCTTCGTCCGCCGCGAGAGTGACGGCGCGGAGCGGGTCAGGCTCGGTCACGTGGGTCACCCCGGCGTAGAGGAGCCGCACGGCGAGGTCGCGCACCCGCTCGCCCGTGGCCACGACGGTCCGACCGGCAAGGCGTTCGAAGGGCACGTCCCACAGCCAGCTCGGGTCGGCGCCGTCAGCCGTGCGCGCGTTGATGCCGATCACCAACGGCGACCCCGATCCCGCCACCAGGTCGAGGAGCTCGCTCCAGCCTGCGGGATTCTTCGCCAGCATCAGACGGACGCGCACGTCCCCGAACGATCGCACCGTGAAGCGCCCCGCAACCTGCTCGACCGCGGCCATGGCGCCCATCGCCGCGGGGGCGTCGATCCCGCATCCCTCGGCCGCCACGAGCGCCAGGGTGGCATTGGCCAGGTTGAAGCGGCCGGGCAGCGCCAGGCGCAGCGGCAACGCCCGACCGCCACGCCACACCACGCGGGGCGAGCTCTCACCTGTGGTCTCGAGCCATACTTCGGGCTCGGGCCTGGCGAACCCACATCCGGCGCAGGCCCAGGTGTCCTCGCCGAACTCGATACGCCCCTCGCACGACGGACACCCCACGGCGTCGAGCCGCCAGCTCAGGCCCACGCCCACCCAGTGCACGTCACGGGCCGCACCCGCCCCCCACACCACGAGCGGGTCGTCGGCGTTGGCCACCACCTGGGTATGCGGGGCGGCGGCCAGGGCGGCCCGCCATCGTCCGGCCACCATGCGGACCTCGTTGCTCCGATCGAGCTGGTCGCGCGACAGGTTCAACAGCACCACCACGGCGGGCGACGTCTGGGCCAGCACACGGGGCAGGTAGATCTCATCCGTCTCGAGCGCCGCCCGCGGCGCGCGTGACGCCGGGGCCCCGGCGAGCGCGGCCACCTGACCGGGCGGCATGTTCGAGCCTGTCCCGTTGCTCACCACTTCGTCGCCCTGGGCGCCCAGGGCGACCGCAACGAGCTGGGTGGTCGTGGTCTTGCCATTGGTCCCGCTGACCAGCACCACCTGGCGCCGCGCGCTGAGATGCTCCAAGAGGCGCGAATCGATCCTCAGCCCGACCCTGCCGCCGGCCACCGTGCCCTCGCCCCGGCCCAATAGGCGAGACAGGGCGTTGACCCCGCGCGTGGCGGCCCGGGCCGCCTGGGCCCTCACCGGCTGGCAACCTTGTGAAGTTCCGTCACCGCATGAAACCGTGTCGCCTGGGCGGCTGGGTCCGGTCCAGCTCCTCCGCCGTCGGCTCGTGCGGTTGGCGCGCGCCTCCGCGGGCAGCAGCCCGCTGATGGATTCCATGATCGCCTCGGTGTCCGCCCGCACGTCCGTGAGCGACAGAGCGAGCGGTCGCCCCGCCCGCACCGTCACCACCGGCGGGTGACACACGTGGCGCATGTCGGGCAGTCGTGCCGAGCGGGGCCAGACCGCTTCGGTGCCCCACAGTCCGACCGGCACGACGGGCGCCCCGGTGGACGCCGCCAGGCGGGCCGTTCCCGTCTTGCCCTGGAGCACGGGGTCGAAGAAGGCACGCCCGCGCGGGATGGTCCCCTGAGGTAGCACGATCACCACCTCGCCCGCCCGCAGCGCGGCCTCGGCCTCGCGCAACGGCTGGTTCGAACCACTGCCGCGGTCGACGGGGATGCCCCCAAGGGCCCGGGCGACCGTCCCCACCATGGGTGCATCGAAGAGCTCACGCTTGGCCAGGAAACGCACCGGACGGCCGATCTGGCGGGCCAGCAGGGCCAAGGCGGTGACGTCGAAATAGCTCCGGTGATTGGCGGCGACCAGCACGGGGCCACGGGCCGGAACGTGGTCGACACCCTCGATCTCGAAGCGTGCGTAGGGGAAGCTGCAGGAACGCACGAAGGGGCGGAGCAGGTGGTAGGGCTCCCAGCCCAACACGCTCGGGACGCCGGTGGGCCGATCCCAGTGCTCGACGGGCCAACGCCGCACCGTGGCCACCATGGTCAGCGAGGGGTCGGGGTTCACTGCGTGCGGGAATCCGACACTCGAGAGCAGCGGGACGTCGAAGATGCTGTCACTGCAGGCGTGGCACTCAGCGAGATCGACATCGCGGCTGCGGGCCCAGTCCCGCACGGCGCGAAGCTTGCCCGTTCCCCAGACGAAACCCTCGTAGAGGCGACCCGTGTAGCGACCGTCCCTGGTCTCGAAGGTGGTCGCGATCAGGTCATCGAACCCCATGGTCTCGGCGAAGGGCGCGATCAGGTCGGCCGGTGTGGTCGTGGCCAGGACGAGGAGGTACCCCTGGGAGCGGAACGCGGCGAGTCGCTGCGGAGCGAAGGGGGCCACCAGCTCGCTCAACCCGGCCAGTGCCCGCCGGCCTGCGGCCCGCACCGCGTCCTGGCGCCAGCCCTTGGCCACGCGGGCAGCGGCACGGACGAGACCCATGGCCAGGAGGTTCTCGCCGAACCGGTCGTTGACGGCGTAGAACAGCTGGTCGCCGGGAAGCGATCGACCTCCGGGGATCACACCCTCCGCCACGAGCGCCTGGTTGAGGACCCGAGCAGAGGCCCGATTCAGAAGTGTCCGGTCCAGGTCGACGAACACCGCACGATCTCCCACGGCACGCAGCCTAAACAGCGTGCCACCGCTCCGGAGTGGTACTCCCGTACAATTTCTGCCCGGAAAAAGCGAGAAGGGATCGCCGGGGGGGAGGGCGATCCCTTCTCAAGACTCACCAGGTTTGGAGGGGGGGCTTCCGTATCCCTGGGGTCTGGAGTCCATTTTGGCGAACCATCGGCAATCAGTCAAGCAGCTTTAGGAGATACTTTGTATCAGTTATGCTGATGGACAAATGGACCTGAAGCATCTGCAGGCGCTCGTCGGCATCGCCGACACCGGCAGCTTCTCGGCTGCCGCCCTGTCGATCGGCACTGTGCAATCGAACATCTCGGCCCACGTGGCCAGGCTCGAACGGGAGCTCGACGTCCAACTCGTGGACCGGGCCTCGGGACGACTGACCGAGGAGGGCGATGTGGTGGTCGCCCGGGCCAGACGTGTCATGCAGGAGATCGAGGCGATGGTGGCCGACGTGACCGCGCTGCGCGAAGAGATCGTCGGCACCGTGCGCCTGGGCATGATCGGCACGACCGGACGTTGGCTGGTGCCCCAACTCTTCGACCTGCTCCGGGTTCGCCATCCCCACATCCATCTCAACGTCGCCGAGGGATCGAGCGTCCAGCTCGAGCAGCAGCTGGCCTCGGGCCAGCTCGATCTCGCCGTCGTCACCTTCCCGCTCAGCGGTGACGAGGTCCTGGCCGCACAGCTCTTCGACGAGGACCTCATGGTGGTACTCCCCCACGATCACCCCCGGGCCGGCCAGGCGTCGCTCGGGCTCGAGGACCTGGCCGAGCTCGAGCTGCTGCTCCCGGCTCCCGGAACGGCACTGCGCGCGGAGATCGACGTGGCCACGGTTCCCGCCCGGGTCGAGCTCACCCCCGCGATGGAGCTTGACGGCGTCCGGCTCATCGCGTCGCTCGCCTTCGACGGCTATGGACCCGCCATCCTTCCGGCCACCGCGGTCCCCGGCCACCTGCGGGGCCGATTCTCCGTTCTGCCCGTCGTCGGGCTCCCGCGCCGCCGGGTGGGTGTGGCGCAGCGCCGACGTGGACTCCCCTCCGCGCCGGCCCGGGCGGTGATCGACATCCTCGGCGTGGTGGTCAACGACGCGCTCTCCATGCCCGAGGGCATCCATCCGACCTGAACGCTCAGAACGCGCCGCACGGGCTGGGCCGGAGCCCGCGGTCACCCCCCGCAGGGCAGCTTGGCGAACCAGGTCGGCGTCGTCGGTGGCGGAGTCCCTGGCCACTTCCCACCGGGAGAGGCGGCGGCGTGAGATTGGCCCAGGACCGCCAGCTCGGGCGCCAGCACTGACCCCACATAGATCCCACCCGAGCGCGTGAAGTGGACCCCGTCGGCGCAGCGCACGCTGTAGGGGCCGACCGTCTCCGAATAGCGGCCACCCGGTGAGATCAGCGCATTGAGGTCGAAGAGGTACGCCGGCGGGCGGGAGGCCGCGGGTGGGTACGTGGCCACGACGGAGCGCAGGATCTGGTTGTCGACCACGACGCGTGCCGGCGTGTCCTCGGGCCACGGGTCGCCTGCCGGCCAGACCGTTTGGGAGACCTCGCCACTGTCGTAGTACGGCGTCGTGAGGAGCACCACCGTGGCGCCGCGGGAGCCGAGCACGTTGATGGCGCTGCGGAAGCGATTCGCCACGTAGGCGTCGAACGAAGGTTGGCCCAGGTTCTGCCACTGACCCCCGATCTCCTGGTCGAAGGTCTCGCCGCGGGCGACGTAGAGCACGACGTCGGGGTTGTAGGCGTCGACCCAGGTGCGCCACTTCGCCAACAGCGACCCGGCGTCGCCGCCGACGGCGCACGGCGATCCGGGCGGGACCGTGTAGAAGAGCACCTTGATCTGGTTCTGCATCGACAACGAGCATCCGCCGATCCCCTCGTTGACCAGTTGCACATGGTGCTGCCGCGCCGAGGCCGCCAGACCGGCTCCCAGCGTGCCCGCCACCGAATCGCCCACCAGCAGCACCTTCACGGGCCTGGTGATCGGGACCTTCGCCGCGGCCGAGGCAGGGAGCGGACTCGGGGTGAAGTAGGAGGTGACGCTGGCCGCCGTCGCCGGTCTCGGTCCCGACGCGCTCAGCTCCCGGCCGTGCAGACCGACGGCCGCCACCGGGACCAACGAGGCGACGAACACGGCCCCCACCGCAGCCCCAGCCGCCACCGGCGCGGCCACCCAGGATCGCCAGCCCCCGAGCGCACCGCGACGGACCGGCATCTCCACCAGGTAGTAGCTGGCCGAGGCGATCGCAACGGTGACGGCGACCCGGGCCATGAACAGGGGGAACACCCCCCAGGGCAGGCGCTGGGCACTCATCACGAGGAGCACCGGCCAGTACCACAGGTAGACCCCGTATGAGATGCGGCCGACGTAGGGCAGCGGCTTGAGCTCGAGCAGCCGCACCACCGGAGACCGAGGGGCAGCGGCGCACCCCAGGACGACACATCCGGCCGCCAGGCTCGCCACCAGGAACCCGCCGTCGAAGGCGAAGCGCGAGGTTTCCGCCGTGGTCGCCCAGATCGCCCCGGTCCCGAGCGCACCGGCGACACCCCCGATGGCGGCCGCGCGGGTGAACCAGGGCCGGTGGCTGCCCCGGGGCCAGAGGGTCAGCCCGATGGCGATGGCGGCGCCGACGAGCAGCGCCTGGGCGCGTGTGTCGGTGCCGTAGTAGGCCCGGGCGGTGTCACCGGGCCGAGCCACTGCCGCCATCACCAGTGCAGAGGCCAGCGAGCCGATGCAGGCCACCGCGAAGAGGATCCGCAGTCTGTTCCGCCGGGCGGCAACGGGATCCGGCGCCTCGGGACCTCCGGCGGCAGCACCCCGGCGCCCCCAGCGCCGGACCCCCAAGGTGAGGACGACGAGGACGACGATGGGCCAGACGAGGTAGAACTGCTCCTCGATCGCCAGCGACCAGGTGTGCAGCAGCGGGGACGGCTGGTTGGAAATGGCGGAGAAGTAGCTCACGCCTCCGTCGACCGAATACCAGTTGGACGAGTAGAAGACGGCGGCGAGGGCGTCCCCGAGCGGGTGTGCCGTGGCCAGGACCGCCGGCTCGGCTGCCATGAAGAGACCGATGACGGCGACGAGGACGAAGAGGGCGGGTAGCAGACGCCGCGCTCGTCGAGCCCAGAAGCTCCTGAGCCGGATCGTTGCCGACGAACCCCATTCGGCCAGCAGCAGCGACGTGATGAGGAATCCGGAGAGGACGAAGAACGAGTCCACCCCGTAGAAGCCTCCCGGCACCCCGGGAATGTCCGAGTGGTAGGCGATGATGGCGAGCACGGAGAACGCACGCACCCCGTCGAGGCCGCGCAGGTGCCCGAGCGTCGCCTGGCGGCCCCGTGCGTTAGCGTCCCTGCTCATGCGCCACGTCCCGCCGGCCACCGGCACGCCTCCCGCCATCTCGTCGGGACACCCGGACACCGGGTTGGGGTGACTGCCAGGTGCTGAGAATCGGGATCCTCGGGGCGGCCCGGATCGCCCCCAAGGCGCTGGTGAAACCGGCACGCCGGACCGGCGCCGCGGTTGTCACGGCGGTTGCGGCTCGGGATCGTGGCCGCGCCGAAGCCTTCGCCCACAAGCACGGGGTGCCACGCGTGCTCGACACCTACGACCAACTGGTCAACGACCCCGACGTCGACGCCGTGTACAACCCGCTCCCCAATGGCCTGCACGGGCACTGGACGATCGCCGCGCTGCGAGCGGGAAAGCACGTTCTGTGCGAGAAGCCCTTCACCGCCAACGCCGACGAGGCGCGCGCCGTCGCGGAGGTCGACAACGGCAATCCCGGTGTGGTGGTGATGGAGGCGTTCCACTACCAATACCATCCCTTCGCCAAGCGTCTGGTGGAGATTGTGCGCTCCGGAGAGCTGGGCAACATATCGAACATCGACGTCGCGTTCTCGGCACCCATATGGCACAAGGGGGACATCCGGTACCAGTTTCGCCTGGCTGGAGGGGCCACGATGGACATGGGGTGCTACCCGGTGAGCCTTCTGCGGTTGCTGGCTCCCGCCCCGAGGGTGATCAGTGCCTCGGCCAAGCTCTCCTCGCCGGGTGTCGACCGGGCCATGGATGCACACTTCTCCCTCCCCGACGGTGGGCAGGCCCACATCGGCTGCTCCATGTTCTCATCCTCGGTCCTGCGCCTCCACGCAGAGATCACGGGTGACGGGGGGTCGATCTCGGTGTTCAACCCCTTCACACCCCAGTACGGGCACCAGATGAAGGTCAAGACGGCGCTCGGCACCCGCCGGGAGCGGTTCAGCCGCAGGTCGACCTACGACTTCCAGCTCGAGGCGTTCGTGGCGGCAGTCGAGCAGGGCGCGCCGTTCGCCACCACCGCCGCCGACGCCATCCGGACCATGGAGCTGATCGACGCCATCTACACGGCAGCCGACCTCCCGCTCCGTCAGCCGACTCCGGCCTCCTGATGCCACTGGGTGACGACGAGCTCGCGGTCCTCACCGAGGCCGCGCTGAGCGCGGCCTCCGGGTGCCAGGCGGCCGAGCTGCGGGTGGAGCGGATCCGTTCCCAAACGGTCCGCCTTCACGATGCCCGCAGCGAGACGACCGACGACGACACCGACTTCGGCATGGGCGTCCGGGTCGTCGCCGACGGGGCCGTCGGTTTCGCCGCCTCGGTCGACGTGCGCCCTGATGAGGCAGCCCGCCTGGTGCGCTCGGCCCTCGAGATGGCCAAGCTCACGGGCGGCGCCGGGGGTGGTGATGTCGAGCTGGCCCCCGAGCCGCCCCACGGCCAGGTCGTGTGGTCCAGCGCCCACGACGTGGACCCGGCTGACATCCCCATGGCGGACAAGGTCGATCTGCTGGCCGACTGGAGCGCTCGACTGGGCCGCGCCCCGGTTGTGGCGCACACCTCCGCGGGATTGATCGCCGTGTCCGAGCACACCTATCTGGCCGATCTCAACGGAACCCGCGCCACGCAGCATCGGGTGCGACTCCAGGCACAGCTCGAGGCGCTCGCGGTGGCGGAGTCGGGGTCCGAGACCATGCGGACATTGGCGCCTCCGGTCGGGCGGGGGTGGGAATACCTCTCGGGGACGGCAGCAGAAGGTGCCTGGGACTGGGACGCCGAGCTCGCGCAGATGCCCGACCTGTTGGCGGAGAAGCTGGCCGCACCGTCGGTGGCCGCCGGCACGTACGACCTCGTCGTCGATCCGTCCAATCTCTGGCTCACCATCCACGAGTCGGTGGGGCACGCCACTGAGCTGGACCGTGCCGTCGGGTACGAGGCGGCCTACGCCGGGACCTCCTTCGCCACCTTCGACACCCTGGGCCTGTTGCGCTACGGCTCCCCGCTCATGGAGGTGACGGGCGATCGGACGGTCGAGCACGGGCTGGCCACGATCGCCATCGACGGGGAGGGCGTCGAGACCCAGTCCTTCGACCTCGTACGCGACGGTGTCCTCGTCGGGTACCAGCTCGACCGTTCCATCGCCGCTCGCATGGGCTTCGACCGCTCCAACGGCTGCGCGTACGCCGACTCGCCGCTGCACGTGCCGATCCAGCGCATGGCCAACGTGTCCCTGGCCCACTCCGGCGCCCAGGGTCCGACCACCGAGCAGCTCATCGGTGGCGTCGACGACGGTATCTACGTCGTCGGGGACAAGAGCTGGTCCATCGACATGCAGCGGCGCAACTTCCAGTTCACCGGGCAGCGCTTCTACCGGATTCGCGGAGGCAAGCTGACCGGGCAGGTGAAGGACGTTGCCTACCAGGCGACGACGACGGACTTCTGGGGCGCGCTCGAGGGAGTCGGCGGCGCGTCGACGTGGACACTGGGCGGGGCGTTCAACTGTGGGAAGGGCCAGCCGGGTCAGGTCGCGCCCGTCTCACACGGCTGCCCCTCGGTGCTCGTGCGCGGCGTACGCATCCTCAACACCCGCCAGGAGTCCGGTCGTTGATCGCGCCGCAGGAGCTCGTCGAGCACGGGATTGACCGCGCCGGGGCGGCCGGTGCCGACGGGTGCATCGTGCTCGTCGAGGAACGCACCCACGTCGACGTGCGCTTCGCGCTGAACACCACCACGACCAACGGGCTGCACCGGGCGCAGTCCGTCAGCGTCATCGCGCTTGTCGGGACCGGGGTCGGTACCGCCCGGCGATCCGGGGTGAGCGGCAGAGAAGCCATGGACGAGATGGTTGCGGCCGCCCTCGCCGATGCCCGATCCGCCCCGCCCTCCGCCGACGCCGCAGCGCTCGTGCAACCGTCGGAGGCGCCCGCGGGGCGTTCGTTCACCCTGCCGCCCGAGGTGACAGACGCCACGATCCTGCATCCGGTGCTGACCTCGTTGGCGGCCGCCTTCGGCCGGGCGCGGTCCCGCGGCCTGGTGCTGGCCGGGTTCGCCGAGCACGACGTCGCCACGGTGTATCTCGGCACCTCGACAGGTGTGCGACTCGCCCACGCCCAGCCGACCGGGTCCGTGAACCTCGTGGCGCGCACGCCCGACGGGGCCGGATCGGCCTGGGTCGGTGCGCCCACCGTCTCCCCGGATCTCGAGCAGATGGAGGCGGAGGTGGTCCGCAGGCTGAGCTGGGCCGAGCGGAGAATGGACCTCGAAGCCGGGCGCTACGAGGTCATCCTGCCCCCCTCCGCGGTGGCCGACATGATGGCCGTCCTGGCCTACTACGGCCTCGGTGGGCAGGACGCCGAGGACGGACGCAACGTGTTCTCCCGGGAAGGCGGCGGCACGCGCCGGGGCGAGACCGTCACCGACACGCCCTTCACGCTCTGGAGCGATCCGGCCCACCCCGGGCTCGAGTGCTCCCCGTTCGTGATCGCGGAAGCCAGCAGCTCGGACATGTCGGTCTTCGACAACGGGCTGGCCGTCGGACGCATCGACTGGCTGCGCCGGGGAGTGCTCTCACGGCTGCGTTACCACCGGGCCGGCGCGGCCCGTTCGGACGTCCCCCCGGCTCCCTACGTCGACAATCTGATGCTGGCCTGCGAACCGGCTGCGTCAGGACCCGACGGCGGCACGGCGGCGGGAACGGTGGACGACATGGTGGCCCACACCGAGCGCGGCCTGCTGTTGACCTGCCTGTGGTACATCCGTGAGGTCGACCCGTCCACCCTGCTCGTCACCGGCCTGACCCGTGACGGGGTCTACGTGGTGGAGGACGGAACGGTCGTGGGCGCCGCCAACAACTTCCGCTTCAACGAGAGTCCGGTCGACCTCCTGTCCCGGACCAGCGAGGTCGGCCGTCCGGAGCGGACGCTGGCCCGGGAGTTCGGTGAGTCGCTCAACCGCTCCGTGATGCCGCCACTGCGGATCCCGGACTTCAACATGAGCTCGGTGAGCCAGTCGAGCTGACCCGGGTGTCGGCCTGTCGGAGATCCGCCGGGCACCGTTCTGAAGAGGACCGCGCGTTGTGGTTCCTCGAGCTCTGCGCCACTGACTGGCCGACCACGATCACGCTGCCCCAGACGATGGCGAAGATCATCCAGCCGCGCGCCGCTCCGCGGAGGACGAGCCGGGTCCCCCGGGGAGCCCCCGAGGAACCCTCCGGCGCGCGCTGCATCCGCTCCCACGGCGACGGAGGAGGCGCGCCGGCGGGTGATGCAGGTTCTGGTGGTGGCGGGGGCGGTGGACCTGGAGATGCCGACACCCACCCCGGTGGTGGCGGTGGCGGCCATCCCGGTGGAGGTGGTGGTGGTACTGGCGGTGGTGGTACTGGTGACGGCGCCAGTCCGGGCGCCGATTCGAGGTCGCGGTCACCGAGCATCCCCCAGGCGTATTCCGAGGTCACCAAGCCCAAGTAGGCGTTGACGCGGGCTCGATAGCGCAGCAGCGCCGAGTACGCCCAATACAGCGAATCGGGCATCTGGCCGCTGAACAGCACGATGAGCCAGACCACGAACAAGAGCGGCACCGTCAGGCCGTAGTACACGATCTGGCTGAACACCGAAGCCGGGATGACCAGGATCAACCGGAAGAGCACGGCCCAGCGGTTCATTCGGCCCGGCTCGGGCATCAACGGTCGGGCCGGGTACTCCTCGTCGTCGAGGGAGAAGGGCGGATAGCGGTCCGTGAGGAGGAACAGGTAGGCGTCCACGCGCACGAACCAGCGCACCGCCCCGCTGACGAACTCGTGCGCCCACCGCGGGAAGCGCCCGGTGATCAGCGCCCCGAACCACCCGATGACGACGACGACCAGCGTGGCCAGGGCCAAGAATGCCAGGACGATCAGCTGGGGAATGGCCAGGATGATCCGGAAGGCAACCGTGAGCCGCCGTTGGGGAGCGGGTCCCGCCAGGGAGAGCTCAACCCGTCGGCTCGTGAGCGGCACCCCGGACATGCTCACGAAGTCGGCTGTCATGTGCCCCCTCTGGCATGGTCGGAGGTGATTGGCCCTCAAGGCACGTTAGATCACCGGGACCGGCCGGCAACTCACCCCACCGGGCTCGTCGCTGCTCTCCTTGGGCGACCCCGACGGCAACACGCGGCTCATTCAGGAGGTGCCGAGCCGCGCCTGAGGGTCAGCGGGACGGGATCAGCGCGGCCAGCTCCGCGCGCATGTCCTCGCGATAGTGGACGCCCCCCTGGTCGATGGACGAGGTCTCCCACTCCCGCACGATGATCCCCGTCGCGGGATCGATCCAGAGGTCGATGGGGTTGATCCCGCTCTGCAATCCCGTGTACACGAGGGTCGTCCGGACGTGCTCCACAGGCACCTTCCGGCCACCCACCACCGTTGTCGCCGTGTCCACCAGCCGACCGTCGAACTCCACCCTCTCGACCGGACCGGCGAGCGCGCAGGTTGCTCGCCAGCGCGCCCCCACGGCCACGCTGGTCGGGACGAGCGCCGCAGTGCGCGGGCAATTGACCACCGAGGTGGTGTGCGTGCCCGCGATCGATTCGCTGGTGGCGAACTTGGGCACCCACAGCGTGCCGGAAGGACCACGGCACAGAACCATGGTCTCGGCGTGCTCGACGATGGGAACCCACGTCACGGTGGCACAGCGACCCTCCGTCACGATCATCGACGTCGTCGCCGGGAATCCGCGTTGGACGCCGATCAGGTTCAGTCCCTCGCCGCCGCTCGTGCGGTAGGTGTAGACCCCCGGCGCGGGCAGGCGGTTGTGCACCGACGCCACCACCTTGGCGGTCTGCTCGCGTCGGTAGATGCGCAATGCCTCGCGCAGGGTCACCGGCGACGAGACGGTGCGGAAGATCAGCGCCCACGCCGTGCCACCGGCACACGCCCCCATCACGGTCGCGAGCACGAGCACCGACAGCACTCTGTGCTGCTGGACCCAGTGCCACAGGACCACGGAGCGAGCCTACCCCCGCCCCTCGCTGATGGACCCGACTGACCTTCGGGGTGCATCTTTCGAGGACGCCGCAGCCTCTCAGCAGGGCACATGAGGTGAACGACCGGTGACCGACACGCGGAATCCTGGGAACGGTATCGACGCGGGTCGGCGCCGCCGCGCTAATGTGGTGTTTCGAGGGCACCACCATCAAAAGTTTGGAAATCCCTCTGGCCCATATATGGGCTGCCGGCCATGACCCGACGACGAAACGGGTCAAATCAGGCCAGGAGAGGAGTGGATTTTCAAATGCCAACTGGTTCTGTCAAGTGGTTCAACGGTGAAAAGGGCTTCGGCTTCATCACCCAGGACGGTGGAGGCCCCGACGTTTTCGTACACTTCGAGCGCGATTTCCGGTACGGGCTACCGCAACCTCGAGGAAGGTCAGAAGGTCGAGTTCGAGACCAATCAGGGTCCCAAGGGCCTGCAGGCCGCGAACGTGCGCGCCATCTGACGTCCGAACGGACGTCGTTCCAGGACCCCGTCTCCTTCGGAGGCGGGGTCCTGGCAATTGCGGAATCTGACACCGGCTCACCGAGCGCCCTCACCCGTCCTGGGGCCGCACGGGACCGAAGGGCGGTCACCAGGCCGATCGGCCGTGGCGAACGGTGACCTCGAGCACGGACGCCGCGTACTCCGCCCGGCAGACCACCAGGTCGGGAAGCCAGGCGTCGGGTTCGCCGTAGCGAAGCGGCGTGCCGTCGAGACGGCTGGCGTGCAAACCGCTGGCCAGAGCGACGGCGACCGGGGCGCACGAGTCCCATTCGTACTGCCCCCCCGCGTGCACGTAGACCTCGGCGTCCCCGAGGACCACGGCGGCGATCTTGGCCCCGGCCGAGCCCATCGGCACCATCATCCCGGCGATCGACTCGGTCACCTCGTAGGCCACGTCCGGTGGCCGGCTCCGCGAGACGACGACGCGGGGACGACCCTCGTGTCGGGGCGGAAGCACCCGAGGATCTCCCGTCGAGAGCACGAGGTCCAACGCGGGCAGCGCCACCGCCCCCACCGCCGGCTCACCGCCGATGGCAAGTGCGACGTGGACGGCCCAGTCCGATCGGTCACGCTGGCGGAACTCGCGGGTCCCGTCGAGAGGGTCGATGATCCAGAGGCGACCCACCCCGGCCACGTGCTCGAGCCCCTCCTCGGAGCGCACGTCGTCGTCGGGGTACAGCCGATTGAGCTCGTCGACGAGGAGGCGATGGGCAAGGCGGTCCCCCGCCGCTCCGAGGTCCCGCACCGGCGGCTCGGCGGAGCGAAGCTCCAACAGTGCCCGACCGGCGGCCACCGCCAGCACCGCGGCATCACGGTGTTCGGCATGGAGGTCGTCGGGCATGGCCCCTCGTTCTAGACCAAACGCACCCCCGAGGCCCACTTGGTCAACGGATGCCCGTGCAGGCTCGGGGTGGACCCGCGTCGCTGGTCGGACGGGCACGACTTGCGGAAACGCCGACCTCATCGGCGCGGGCGCCGACCGGTGAGCCGGACCAGGGCCCCGGCCGCCGGATCGGGGGTATCGTCCGGACGGCTGCGGTAGGGAGTGTGCGATCGTGCCGAGGGGGGAGCACGGGTGCGCCCTGGTCGCCGACCTGGTGGCCAGACCCCAGATCCGGCACCGGAGAATTGGAGCAGGAGAGACCCATGGCCGACGACACGGGAGGCGCATTTCTCGACCGCTACGGCCGCTGGGCGGTTGTCGTGGGCGCATCAGAAGGTGTTGGGGAGTCCGCGGCCGACCAGATCGCTGCCCACGGCCTCGATCTGGTGCTCATCGCCCGGAACGGCGCGCTGCTCGACCAGGTCGCGGCGCGCATCACGCAACGGCACGGGGTCGCAGTCCGGACACTGGTCATCGACCTCACCGACCCCGATGCACCCGACCGGATCCTTGCCGCCATCGCCGGGATCGAGGTCGGCCTGCTCGTCTACACCGCCGGAGCGGTGCACAACGGGGATCACTTCCTCGACCAACCCCTCGAGCTGCCGTTGCGGATGATCACCCTCAACTGCACCGTTCCGGTCGTCCTGACCCACGCGCTCGCCCCGGCCATGAAGGACCGCGGCCGCGGCGGCGTCGTCCTCGTGGGCTCCATGGGATGCTTCGCCGGCGGTCCACACATGGTCGCCTACTCGGCTGCCAAGGCGTTCCAGGTGAACTTCGTGGAGGGGCTCTGGGCCGAGCTCGGCCGCGACGGGGTGGACGTCTTCTCGGCCATCATCGGCAGCACGAGCACGCCGGCGCGGACCCGCACGCTGGGCGTGCGGTGGGACGAGGACCTCGACATGACCTCGGAAGACGTGGCCCGTGAGATGGTCGACAACATCGGGAACGGGCCGACGCGCGTCATAGGCAAGCTCGGCTCGGGGATAGGTCCCGTGGCCGCGCCGTGGAGCGAATTCCGGCGGCTGGCCGTGGCGGCGACGATGGAGGCGACCGCTGGCTTCAATGCGCGCACCACGTCCGGCCAGGAGTGATCGACGGACCAGACGCGCATCATGGCGTGGCCCCGGACGCTGCGTGTTCGTGGTTCCCGCGTCCAGGTGACGCCAGACCCTGGGTTACCAGAGCCTCCGGAGCTGGGCCGCCTCCCGCCGGGCCTGAAGGTGCAGGCGACGCTGCTCAGGGCTCACGACGGGCGTGTCGGCAGGGAGATGCGCACGGATTTCGTCGAAGGGCACCTTGGTGATCACGGGGTCCGGATAGTCGCTGGCGTGGTTCCAGCGCATCTGGATGATGCCCCAGGGGTAGTCACCCTTGTCCAACCAATTCGGAACGCCCGGATCTCGCCGTGAGATCACGGCTCTGAACCTTCCGTCCGTGTCGATCGTCGCCTGCACGTCGTTCAGGCTGGACTGCCGGTTGACCCAATCGACCGTGCAGAAGCGGTCGTCCCCCACCAGCGCCTGCCAGTAGCGGCACGCACGAGGGAGCTCGGTCTCGAGGATCAGGGCCTCGTCGTCGGCGATCTCGTGCATCCCGTCGTAGTAGGCCTGCTTCGGGAAGCCTCCCATCTTGTCGATCTTGGTCGACCGCTTGATTGTGTTCACCCCGTGGTGCTCGCGGTAGTAGCGGATCAGCGCCATGTCGAAGGCGATCATCTCTTCGACCCAGGTGGCGAGCTCCGAGAACCGACGTGAGATCTCCTCGGGCGTCATGTCCGCTCCCGGATCGTCCAGCCGGTCGATGGCGAGTCGGGCGTCGATCTCGTTGCGCCAATCACACGAGCACCGTCGCAACGTCAGGCGCCTGGTTTCGGCACCGAGCGCCCACCAGTCTCCGTCGTATCCGGCGGGACGGCTCGGGCTGAGCACGACGCTGAAGTACCCGTCGTCGTCCTGGGCGAGATCGTCGAGGTCGTGGCTGCCCGGAACGCTTCCGCCCCCCGTGATCAGCGAGGGGGAGAGGATGTCCCACGTCTGCTGGGTGATCTCGACGAACCGGGACGTCCCGCGGAACCCCGAGATCCGGTACGTACCCGACGAGTCGACCTCGACGGTGGAGTACACGAAGTCGGGGTCCGGTCCGCCCTGGTTGTAGGCGTAGTTCCAATGGGGCATGAACACGGGGCGCTTCGCGTCCGTGTAGACCCGACACAGATAGCCCTCCGAGAGCATTGACAGCGCGAGCTTGTTCATGTCTTGGATCTCGGCCTCGGTCGCGCCGTCCGGGCGCCACTTCGCCAACAGGCTCTCCCCCACGTGTTCGAGTGCGCGCATCTGGTCGGCCCAACTGGGCAATGCGTGTGTCGGCTCAGTGTCGCTCATGGTCTCGTTCCCTCATCCCTCGCGCTCGACCTCGAAGTGGCGCACGTAGAAGTCGAAGTCCGAGCGCAGCTGTGCGGCCGTGAGGCCAAACTCCTCTGGCGTGTAGCGATGCGTGCCGTGGGCGCCGCTCCGGTTCACCACCTGCCAGTCGTCGATGGCCTTCTCGACCGCGGGAGTGAGCTCGAGGTCGAGGAAGGCATAGACCCGGCGCACCTGTCCCATGGGATCCCTTATCAGCTCACGGTGGTGCACGTCGAGAAAGCGGTCCTCTCCCAGCCGCGAGCGCGCGGCGATCGCCTGTTCCACGCCAACCCGCAGATGGTTGGCGGCTTCCCGGCCGAGGCGGTGCAGATCTCGTGAGCCTTCAGCTTCGGGAAGGATCGACGACACGATGCTGGCCCACGAGGGCACTGACTTCACCGGGTCGCGGTGTGTCATGACGAAACGTGCATCCGGATAGGCCGCGCAGAAGGCCTCGAGGTGGAAATTGTGGTGGGGTGCCTTGAAGAGCCACAGGTCGGGCGGGCGACGGGACTGGAGGATTCGGATGATCCGCCGGTGATAGTGAAAGGTCTGCGTCATGTCCGATGCACGCCACCAGGCCTGATAGCTGAACACCGGAAGGGTCGCCTGCTGTCCGTGGAACGCCATCCCGAGCACCTCGGTGTCCTCCGAGGTGGAGTCGAGATCGAAGATGTGCTTCTCCTTGATGGCCGACGTCCATTCGTCGACGAAACGCTGCCCCCGCACCCGACGGGGGTCGGTGAGCTCTTCCTCGAGTACCGGTGGAGGACACGGCTGTACCTGCTCCCATTGTCGTAGGCACCGGAACTGCGGATCGAGCGACAGCATGTTGGCAAGGGCGGTCGTGCCCGTCCGGGGCAGACCGTTGATGTCCACCGGCCCCCGTACGGACAGCCGGTCGACCTCAGGGTGGTCCCGGTAGCAGGCTTCCACCTCGAGCCGGTTGACCAGACGGCGACTGAAGTCCCCCATGGCCACCGCAGCTCCGGCGACACTGAGGTCTCCATCGCAGCGAAGGCTCTCGAGAAGGACCTCGAGCCCCTCGCGGAAGTCGCCCGGGCCGAAGTCGCTGAGTCCCGTCCGTTCGGTCGCCTCCGCCAGGAGCTCGCCGGCTTCAGGGTAGGTGGGCCTCACGCCAACCGGTCCGGACAGAGCTCGTGCACCAGCCGGGTGAACCCGTCACGCCAGTGGACCCGACAGGGCCCGGTGATCGACTTGCGCTTGCTCGGATCGCCCACCGAGCCCAGCGAGGCGCAGGGGATCGGCGTCACCTCGACCCGCGGTTCGACCCCCAGCAGCTGGCCGAAGAGCGCGCTCCATTCCTGGACGCTGACCGCATCGTCACCACACCAGTTCACAACCGTGGCCGGCACGCTCGCCGCACCGAGGAGCGACTGGACCTGGTCGGCGATGTCGTCGTTGTGGATGGGGCTGTAGGGGATCGGGTCCCACCGCGTCCGCACCGGTCGACCGGCCGCGATGTCCTCGAGGTGCATGACCGGGAGCCCGCCGTTGTCACCGTACGCCGCCCCCATCCTCGCCACGAGCACGGGTACTCCGAACGACCGAGCGCAGTAGCGGGCAACCGCCTCCTCCGCGATCTTCGACACCGAATAGGGGGCTGAGGGGGTCGCCCGAGCATCTCCGAGCGGGTCGTCCTCGCGGAAGGCGTGCCACGGGTCGGGATGCGGGGCATAGGTGGTCAGGGTCGACATGACCAGAGCCGCCTTCACATTCCGACAGTGCTCCAGCAGGAACCCGGTTGCCTCGGCGTTGACCCGCAAGGCGCGGTCGTAGTCGTCGTCGCTGAAGTCCGCAGCGAGATGGAGCAGGTACGTGAAATCGTTCGGGAGTCCCTCGAACACGGCGTCGGCGATGTCGAGGGCGCGGGTCGTCACTCCGATCGAATCGACCCGTTCGCGGGAGCCCGGTGCGCTGAATCGCGCCACGCCCCACACCTCGTTCTCGGCAACCAGCGACTGGGCGAGCGGAAATGCGATCCGACCGGCCGGTCCCGTGATGAGGATCTTCTCGCCCTTGAGCAACGACCGTCCCTCCCCCTGCCGCGCTCCGCGCATCGTACCCTTGGCCCCATGGAATCGACGCCCGGGTTCGCCACCCTACGGTCGCTCGACGGGCTGCTGCATGCCCTTGAACTCGAAAGGGTTGACGCTGACACCTACGTGGCCGTCAACGAGCTCGCCCGCTTCCCACGCGTCTTCGGTGGACTGCTGGCGGCGCAGGCCATGCAGGCCGCGACGCTCACCGTCGACCGGGCTGACGGGCTTCGGCCGCACTCGATCCACGCGACGTACCTCCGCAGCGGGTCCAACGAGGAGCCGATCAGGTACGCCATCGACCGTGTGCGTGACGGGCGCGCAACCTCCACGAGGCAGGTCACGGCGACGCAGGGCAACCGAGCCGTGCTGATCGCCATCGTGTCCTTCCACAACAACCCGGGACGCCCGGTGCTCAACAGTGCGGGTCCGCTCTCGCCCGGGCTCGACATGCCCGGACCTGACAAGCTCCCCACCCTCGCCGACTGGGCGAACGCCGCACCCCCTCCCCTGCGGGAGACGGCGCGCCGGATGTGGGTGGACCTCGCTCCTCCGCTGGACGTCCGCATCGGGGAGGCGTTCACCTTCCTCGGTGGCTCGCAGGCTTCGGGTGCTCGTTCGCACTGGTTCCGACTCCCCCGCCATGTCGGCGACGACCACGCCCTGCACTCGGTGCTCCTCACGTACGCCAGCGACTACTTCCTCCTCGACATGGCCGTCCGGACGCACCCGGCGCGGCTCGCCGGGGCGCGCCGAACGCGTCGACCCTGGACCATTCGGTCTGGCTGCATCGCCCGGTGCGTTTCGATCAGTGGCACCTCTACACGCAGGACACCGTCGCCTTCGTCGGTGTCCGGGGCCTCGTGGGCGGAGCGATCCACGATGCGAACGGGTCGCTGGTCGCGACGACCATGCAGCAAGTGATCATCCCCCTTCCCGACCCCTGACACTCGAGTCCCTGGGCCCACTCGACCGGACGCATCGTCGGCCCGAGGCCGGTAGCGTCCGGACTGCCGTGTCGATTCCCCCCTTCCCTTTGTTCGAGCAGCCCTGGCCTGAGGGCGAGTACCGGTTCTTCCAACTCGGATTCTTCGTGGACGACGTCGTCACGGCCGCGCATCGCTGGGCGCGCGTCTTCCACGTCGGTCCGTTCACCGTGCTGCCCCGACTCACCACCGAATGCACCTACCGGGGTGCGCGCACCGCTCACGATGTGCAGGTCGCGGTGGCACAGGCCGGTCCGGTCCAGATCGAGCTGATGCACCAATTCTGCGATCGGCCAAGCGTCTTTCGCGAGATGTTTCCCGAAGGGGGCACCGGGCTCCATCAACTCTGCACGGTCACCACGCGCTACGACGCCAAGAAGGCTCACTTCGAGGAACTCGGGTATGAGATCACCGCCGAGATCGAGGCGCGGGGGCACCGGGTTGCCTACGTCGACACGGTGTCCGATTTCGGCTTCTACACCGAGCTCGTCCAGAGCAGCCCCGAGTTTCTGGGGCAACTGGCCCGCATCGCCCGGGAGTGCGAGGGCTGGGACGGCCACGACCCCGTGCGGCTCCTCACCCGCGACGGATACCGCACGCCCTGACCGGGCACCGCTCGGTCTGTCGCACGGGCGCCCTTGTCGGACGACTCAGACCAGGCGCCGGTCGGTGGCCCAGCGGGTGAGCTCGTGCCGCGTGGAGAGCTGCAGCTTGCGGAGCACCGACGACACGTGGGACTCCACGGTCTTGGCCGAGATCCCCAAGTCCCGGGCCACTTCCTTGTAGGTGTACCCCCGGGCGATCAGGCGCAGGACCTCACGCTCGCGCGGCGAGAGCTGGTCGAGCTCGGGGTCCAGCCCCTGCCGAGGTGGCGGGGCCCCCGAGGCCGCAAAGGCGTCGAGCACGAAGCCGGCCAGCCGGGACGAGAAGACAGCCTCGCCTTGCGCCACCTGGTAGACGGCCTGGAGCAGTTCGGCACCCGAGATCGTCTTGGTCACGTACCCGCGCGCACCGGCCCGGATCACCTCGATGACGTCCTCGGGGGCGTCCGACACCGAGAGCGCCAGGAATTGGACCTCCGGATGATCCGGGTGCACACCGCGCAGGACGGCGTGGCCCCCGCCGCCGGGGAGGTGGACGTCGAGGAGGACCACGTCGGGCCGGCGCTCGTTGATCAGCTCGATGGCAGCTTCGGCCTCGTCGGCCTCGCCGACAACCTCGACCGCGGGCCCGAGCTCGGCCTTGACCCCGGCCCGGAACATGGCGTGGTCCTCCACCAAGAAGATCCGTGGGCGAGCTGCGGGTAGGTCCTGGCTCACCCGGCGAGCTCCCGGCGCGGCACGGACATCTCGACCTCGGTGCCCCGGCCCGGTGCCGAGCGCACGAGAGCCTGTCCACCGACGCGGGCCATGCGGCCCCTGATGGACTGAGCGATGCCCTGGCGATCGACTGGTACCTCGTCGGGATCGAACCCGCACCCCCGGTCTCGGACGTAGAGCGTGACGGCATCGCGCTCCACCTCGACGTACACCGACACCTGCTCGACACCCGACCACTTGGCGGCGTTCACGGTGGCCTCGCGAGCGGCATCGAGCAGGGCGCGGACGCGTCGTCGAGGTCACAGTCGCCCACGGACACGACCTGCACCGCGATCCCGTGGTCGGCCTCGACCTGCCGTTGGAGCAATCCGACACCCTCGGCCACCGTCGTGGCATCGAGCCCGATCCCGCCGGGTGGCCGCCCCTCGAAGAGCCATGCCCGCAACTCGCGCTCCTGGGCGCGCGCCAGGCGCACCACCTGCTGAGGTTCGCCGGCCGAGCGCTGGATCAGGGCGAGGGTCTGAAGGACCGAGTCGTGGACGTGCGCCGCGATCTGAGCGCGTTCCTCGGCCAGGGCTCGGGCCTGGCGCTCGGCCATGAGATCCCGCATCAGCCGCAACCACCAGGGGCCGAAGACGATCACGCTCGCCGCCACCACCAATGCCGCCCCGCCCGCGGGACGCAGCGCCGCGGCAGTCGTGTGACCCTCGACGAGGAGTGCGACCCCGGCCGCCCCGATCACGGCGCCGACGGCGGCGCGGCCCAGCAGCCAGCGGCGTCCCGAGCCCGACGTATCGTCCCCGAGGAGCGGCAGGATCTGGTCGTTCATGAAGGCCTTCTCCTCGTCCCCGGCGTTGCGCCAGACGAGGATCACGACACCGACCGCCAACAGCGTGGGCCAGCCCACGACGAACCCCACGAAGCCGAGGTGCACCGTGCCGGCCACGAGTTGCACGGCGATGAGCCCCGGGATCAGGATCCCGGCGGTGAGGCGAAGGCCGTGGTGGTCCCCCACGGCCCGGGAGTACACACTGGTGCTCTCCCCCTCGAGCGGGGCGAACAACCAGGCCAGGGCATAGGCGAGCACCACGATCCCGCAGGGGATGGTCAGAAGCACGAAGCCGACGCGCACCCACGTGGCGTCCACCCCCGTGGCCCGGGCCACCCCGCCGCAGACGCCGCCGAGGACCCGGTTGTCCGGGGTCCGTCGAAGGGCGCGCAGGCGTCGGGACAGATGGTGTCGATGGCGGTGCCGGCCCGACCACGTGTCGTGGCGCCAGGGGCCCCCGTCGGCCAATTGCCGCGTGTCGTGCTCGGATGCCTCAGCGATACCTCGATGATCGCACCCATCAGCACCCCGAGCCATCGGGGACATCCCCCAGCCGGTCGGGGATCCTGATCACCCTGGTCAGGGACGGACCAGGGTGATCCCCGATTCCGCTCGGGGCATTGCGGCGTCAGGCTCTGCCCATGGACACCGTTTCCGACCAAGACCGAGGCCCCGCCGCCGGGCCGGCCCCGTCGGCTGCGCCGTCGAGGCTTCCGGGGTGGCGGAACGAGCGGCGCCTTCACCGGCCCGACCGCAACCGCATGCTGGCGGGCTTCGCCGCCGGGGTGGCCGACTACCTCGACGTCGATCCGACAATCGTGCGGATCGGGTTCGTGGCTCTCGCCCTGATGGGCGGGCTGGCCGTGCCGGTCTACCTCGCCGGATGGCTCCTCATCCCAGAAGAGGACGGCGACGTGTCGGTAGCCGAGGAGTTCCTGGCGCGCCAGCAGACACGACGTGCCTCATGAGGCCGGGCTCATTGGACAAGGGAACGAAAAGGAGAGGGTATGCGTTACCGTTTCGACCCGTTGTACCCAGCGGGCCGCCATGACCCGTCCACCTTGGACGCCCGTCTGCGCGCATCGGACGCCGAGCGCAACGACGTGGCCGACAGGCTGGCGCACCACTTCGCCGACGGCCGCCTCGACGAGACTGAATTCAAGGGTCGCCTGGACGCTGCCATGTCGGCGACCACGCGCGGCGACCTGCACGGGCTCTTCGACGACCTCCCCCGACTCCCCAGCGAGCGGCCGCCTGCCCCGCCGCGCCGGCGCCAGCTCCTTCCCTGGCTCCTCCTGATCGTGATCGCGATGGTGGCGCTGGCTGCCGGAGCGGCGGTGTACGAGGGACCGTTCCTGCACGTGCCCTGGCTCGTTCTCGCGGTGGTTGCCTTCGTGCTGTGGCGTCGGAGCGGTCGCCATCACGCCGCAGACCCATTCCACCGGTGACATCCCTCCCGGGGGAGTCAGGGTGGAGGCCCGACCTGCCGAACAATGACCTGGTGATCCCGCTGAGTGACTCCCCGGGGTGATGCCGCCGAGTGATCCGGCCCGCATGGCGACGGTACCATTGACCCATTCCCCCGACGCCGCGATGACGGCGTCACGCAAGCCCCCGAGGAGACCCACCTAATGCGCACCCTTGCCGGGTGGTGTGTGCGCCGTCGGCGCGTCGTCATTCTGATCTGGTTCTTGGTGCTGGCCGGCGCCACGCTCATCGGCAGCGGCGTCGGGTCCGCCTACTCAAACAGCTTCAACTTCCCTCACACTCAGTCGTTCGACGCCATCAACCTGTTGAAGTCCGTGGCGCCCGCCCATTCGGGTGACACCGAGCAGGTCGTCTTCGGGACTTCGGGCGACACGCGGCTCACCGACACCGCGGTCGGACAGCGCATCAACGCCATGGTCGACGAGATCAAAGCCCTGCCCGGCGTCTCGGTCGTCTCGAGCCCATACGACGCGGCGGGCACTCTCGTCCACACCACAAACGTCAACCCGGACCGCACCGTGGGCTGGCTCCAGGTCAACTTCGACAAACAAGGGGGCTCGATCTCCGATTCGGAGGCGAAGCACTTCGTCGACATCGTGACGCATACCTCAGGGCAGGACTTGACCGTCTCGGACACCGGACCATTGGCGGAGAACGCGAACAGCCAGTCCATCAGCAGCACCGGGCTCGGTGTTCTGCTGGCCCTCGTCGTGCTCCTGCTCGTCTTCGGGTCGGTCTTCGCCGCGTTGTTGCCGATCGTCTCGGCATTGTTCGCCCTCGGCACAGCGGTCAGCGTCATCAGCCTGGTCAGTCACGGCATCCCCATGCCGTCAATCGCACCGGAGCTCACGCTGCTGATCGGGCTGGGCGTGGGTGTCGACTACGCGCTGTTCATCGTGTCGCGCCACCGGCAGGGCCTCATCGCGGGACACGACACCGAGACCTCCATCGTCAACGCGGTGAACACGTCGGGCCGGGCGGTCCTGTTCGCCGGCATCATCGTCTGCATCGCCCTCCTGGGCCTGTTCGCCCTCGGGGTGAGCTTCCTGTCGGGCCTGGCCGTCGGTGCCGCCATCGGCGTGGCCCTGACCATGGCTGCCGCCCTCACGCTGCTGCCGGCCATGCTCGGGTTCATCGGGCCCAAGGTCATGAGCCGCAAGCAGAAGCGGACCCTGGCCGAGAGCGGCCCGCGCATCGTGGGAGCGGACAGCAAGGGGTTCTGGCCCAAGTGGGCGGACAGGGTCCAGCGGCGCCCCGTGGTGTCCGCCGTCGTCGCGATCGGCATCATCGTGGCGGTGACGCTGCCCTTCTTCTCATTGCGATTGGGCTACGCGGACCAGGGGACGGACCCCGCTGGCACGCCGACCCGGGTCGCCTTCGACATGCTCTCCCGCGGATTCGGACCCGGGTACAACGGGCCACTCACGGTCGTCGGAGTCGTCCAACCCGATCAGCACGCGGTGATCGACCACGTGGCCCATGCGGTCTCGCAACAGCCCGACGTGGCCAAGGTGGCCGATCCCATCTTCATTCCGAGCAAGACCGGAAACGGCGATGTCGTCCTGCTCAACGTGTACCCCGACTCCGCCCCGCAGGATGCCGCCACGACCGACCTGGTCAACCATCTGCGCTCTGACACGGTGCCCCAGGCCGTGGGGACCTCGGGGGTCTCCCTGCTGGTCGGCGGCACCACGGCCGTCTACATCGATTTCGCCGATGTGCTGTCCTCAAAGCTGCCGCTGTTCGTGGCAATCGTGGTCCTGTTGTCGTTCCTGCTGTTGATGACGGTCTTCCGGTCCCTCGTCATCCCCCTCACCGCGGCATTCATGAACCTGCTGTCCATCGGTGCCGCCCTCGGAATGCTGGTCGCGGTCTTCCAGTGGGGTGATCTGGGGTCGCTGATCGGGCTTCAGGGAACGAGCCCGGTGGAGGCATTCGTCCCTGTCATGCTCTTCGCCATCCTCTTTGGGCTGTCCATGGACTACCAGGTGTTCCTGGTGACGCGCATGCACGAGGAGTACCTGAAATCGGGAGGCGACAACCGCATCGCCGTGCGCAACGGGCTGGCCGCCACCGGCAAGACGATCACCGCGGCCGCGCTGATCATGATCCTCGTCTTCGCCTCCTTCATGCTCGGGGGCAACCGGGTGATCAAGGAGTTCGGAGTCGGCCTGGCCGGCGGCATCGCCATGGACGCCGTCTTCATCCGCATGGCTGTCGTGCCGTCGATCATGATGCTCTTCGGGAAGGCCAATTGGTGGTTCCCACGGTGGCTCGACCGAAGGCTCCCCCGGCTGTCGGTCGACCCCAAAGAAGGCGACTCCCCGGACCAAGACGAGCCCGGCGCCGAATCAGCCCCCGCACTGACCGGCACGCACTGACGGCCCGGAGTGAGGGGCCGGAGTGAGGGCCCGGACTGACTCGCCTACCAGGCGTAGTCCTCCGGCGCGCTCTTGTGGCCCGGAAAGATCTCATTGAGCCGCTCGAGCGTCTTCTCGTCAAGCGTCACGTCGAGGGCGCGCAGCGCGGAGGTCAGGTGTTCTGGCGTGCGCGGTCCCACAATGGGTCCCGTGACGGCCGGGCGGGTGAGCAGCCAGGCGAGCCCCACCGTGCCGGGATCCTCGCCAACCTGATCGCAGAGGTCCTCGTAGGCCTCGAGCTGCGGACGCATCGCTTCGATCGTCTGGCGGGCCCGACCCGCGTAACGCCGGCTCCCCTCTCGCTCTTTGCGTACGACGCCACCCAGCAGGCCACCCTGGAGGGGTGACCACGGGATGACGCCGAGCCCGTAGGCCTCCGCCGCCGGCAGCACCTCGCGCTCGACGTCCCGGACCACGAGGTTGTAGATGGACTGCTCACTGACCAGCCCCACGAAATGACGCCGCGACGCCGCCTCCTGAGCCTGTGCGAGGTGCCAGCCGGCGAAGTTGGAGGAGCCGACGTAGAGGATCTTCCCCTGGGCGCGCAGTACCTCCATGGCCTCCCAGATCTCGTCCCACCCGGTGTGCCGGTCGACATGGTGCATCTGGTACAGGTCGATGTAGTCCGTCTGTAGTCGCTGCAGGCTGGCGTCACAGGCGCGGCGGATGTTGAGGGCGGAGAGCCGGCCCTCGTTCGGCCAGTCCCCCATGTCCCCGTAGAGCTTGGTGGCCAGGACCGTCCTCTCCCGCCGTTTCCCACCCAGTGCGAACCAGCGGCCCACGATCTCCTCGGTGGCGCCGCGGCCCTTGGAACGGCCGTACACGTTGGCCGTGTCGAAGAAGTTGATCCCGGCCTCCAGCGCGGAGTCCATGATGGAGCGCGAGGTCGGCTCATCGGTCTCGGGACCGAAGTTCATGGTCCCCAGGCAGATGCGGCTGACCCTGAGGCCGGTGCGTCCCAGGTGTGTGTCGTGCATGTCCGCAAACTAACGGTCGCCGGGCCTCACCGCACCGCTCGCCCGGCGAGCTCCCAGGCATGACGGGGTGGGAACTCACCCGGCCCCGCTACATTGACCCCTGACGTCCGGGTGGAAACCGGACCTGACCCAGGGGGCACGATGGCGCAGCAGATCCCGCTCGTCGATTACCTGATGCTGGGCAATGATCCGCACCTGGTGGCCAACGAGTGCAGTGCGTGCGGAGCCCGGTTCTTCGACCGCCGCAATGCCTGCGCGGGGTGCGGAGCCACCCAATTCGAGCGGGTCGACGTGCCGACCACCGGCGAGGTGCGGTCCTTCACCATCGTGTCGTTCGCGGCGCCCGGCATCCCCGTGCCGTTCGTGGCCGCCGTCGTGGACTGCGAAGGGACCAGCGTGCAGGCCAATCTCATCAACGTGCCGCCGGATCCGGAGCACGTGACGCTGGGCATGAAGGTGCGACTGGCCACCCAGTCCGTCGGCACGGACAGCGCCGGCACCGAGGCGGTCGGCTTCGGGTTCGAACCGAGAGGAGAATGAGCCGTTGACTTCGACATCAGAAGAGCTCTGGATCGTGGGAACGCACATGACCAGGTTCGGCAAACACCCCGAGAAGGACGTCGTCGACCTGGCCACCGAGGCGGTGCAGGGCGCACTGGCAGACGGTGGGGTCACCATGAAGGACGTCGGGGTGATCGGTGCGGGGAACCTCATGCGCGCCGGTGCGGGCACCGGGCAGCTGGTGCAGAAGCAGCTGGGCCAGACGGGCATTCCCGTCTACAACGTCGCCAATGCCTGCGCCACGGGGGCGACCGCGCTCCGGGTCGCCTGCATGGCCATCCGGGCGGGCGAGACCGACATGGGGCTGGCCTTCGGCGTCGAGAAGATCGCCGGCGCCGGGCTGCTGGCCGGCGGGAGTCGCTCCGCCGACTCCGGCACCTGGACTCCGGAGGGCCGTCACGGAGCCGTCGCCGCGCTGGACGGGCGGATCGGGACCGAGACCATGCCGGGGGTCTTCGCCCAGATCGGCATGGAGTACGGCCATCGCTACGGCGGCACCAGCTTCGAGCTCTTCGCCCGCATCAGCGAGAAGAACCACGCCCACTCCACCCTCAACCCGCTGGCCGCATACCAGAAACGGTTCACGCTCGAAGAGATCATGAACGACGTCATGATCGCCTACCCCAACACCCGCCCGATGTGCTCGGCCAACTGCGACGGCGCCGCGGCCGCGGTGGTGGTGTCGGGATCGAGGCTCAAGACCCTGTCGCTCGAACAGCAGCGCCGGGCCGTGAAGATCTCGGCGTCGGTGCTGACGACGGACCCGTGGGAGGAGGCCTGCCAGGTCCTCCCGAACGTGAACACGCTCACCCGCAATGCAGCGACGCAGGCCTACGAGCAAGCAGGAGTCGGGCCCGGGGACCTCGACTTGGTGGAGCTGCACGACTGCTTCGCCACAGCAGAGCTCGTGCACTACGACAACCTCGGGCTCTGCGAGCGCGGCGGCGCGGTCGACTTCTTCGAGTCGGGGGCGACCTGGCGCGACGGGGCGACTCCGGTCAACGTCTCAGGCGGCCTCGAGTCCAAGGGGCACCCCATCGCGGCCACCGGCATCGCCAACGTCTGGGAGGTCACGACCCAGCTGCGCGGCGAGGCGGGCGACCGCCAGATCGCCGGCGCCCGGGTGGGCCTCACGCACGTCATCGGGCTGGGGTCGGCGTGCGGCGTTCACATCTTGGAACGCGCCGCCGCATGACGTGCCCGCAGGTTCAGGCTGCCGGCCCCGCCTCGGGAGGGGGAAGCCCGTTCAGCTGAGTCGTGGGACCGCCCCAGCCCCCGCCACACGGGTGTGAGATCTGCACGGGGCGCCATGACCACCACGGCTGCGTCCGGCGGACCGGGCCGCCGGCTTCGGCGATAGCGTCAGGAGCGGGATGCAGGCCTCCTCCACGCTCGTCCTCGTCCTGGCCGTCTTCGGGGCCAGCCTGGTCGAGATGGTCGAGGCGCTGACCATCGTGATGGCTGCCGGAGTCAGCCGCGGCTGGCGCCCGGCCCTCGAAGGAGCGGGCGCGGCCGCGCTGGTACTCGGCATCCTGGTCGTCGTCGTCGGTGTTCCACTCGTGCGCTACATCCCCATCGACGGCCTGCGGGTTGTGGTCGGTGCCCTCCTCCTCGTCCTCGGCCTGTCCTGGATGCGCAAGGCGGTCCTCCGAGCCAGCGGGCACAAGGATCTCCACGACGAAGACGCCATTTTCGCCGAAACCGTTGCCCAGCTCGACGGTGGGCGCGTGGAGACCCGAGCCACGGTGGAGCCGTCGCCGGCAGCGGCGGCCGCGCCCGGCGGACCACATCCCACGGTCCGCCGGCACGACGGTGTCGCCTTCTCCACCGCCTTCAAAGGTGTGTTCCTCGAGGGGACCGAGGTCGTGCTGATCGTGATCAGCCTGGGGGCGGCACAGCACCGACTCGGGATCGCCGCGCTGGCGGCGGGAGCTGCCCTCCTGCTCGTCGCGGTCGTCGGCCTGGTGGTGTCCCGTCAGCTCAGTGAAGTGCCCGAGAACACGATCAAGACGGCGGTGGGAATCATGTTGACGAGTTTCGGCGTGTTCTGGGTCGGGGAGGGCGCCGGGGTGCAGTGGCCCGGCAGCGATCTGGCCATCCCGGCCCTTGCCGTGTTCTTCGCCGCGATCTTCGTGACCCTCACCGCGTTCATGCGGTCCCGGCTCCCCGCACCGGAGCTGGAGGCGGCCCGATGAGCGGCGTGACCCGTGCGCTCCGCGCCTTCGGCCACTTCTGGTGGGAGTTCGTGGTCGGCGACACACCCGAGCTGGCCCTCGCCACGGCGGTGGTGGTCGGGGTGGCCTTCGTCGTCGCCCACGACCACGCCGTGGGCGCGGTGCTCGTCCCCGCGGTGACTGCGGCGTTCCTCGGTTTCAGCACCTACCGGGGGCGGCGCCGTGTGGCGGGAAGATCCGGGCCTGCCGCCGACGACACGGACTGATCGGGCCGGGACGGAACTGGCCCCGAGCCCGAATTGGTTCTTCGGAGCCCCGGTCAGCCCGGAGACGTTGGGACCTCGACCGACGGGATCACTGGGTGTTCACGGGTGCGCTCGGGGAGCAGCAGGACCGCACCGGCCAAGAAACAGAGCGCACCGACGAACGTGCCCAGATTGGTCAGGGCCACGCTCAGCAGCTGGCCGTTGGGCATGACGTAGGAAGCCACCGCCGAAACGCCGAAGGCCACGGACCCGACGAGGTTCAGCACCGTGATCCACCACGACAGCAGCATCGGCCGCCAGGCGAACGGACCGTGGCACTCCTCGGCCCACGCCAGCCAGCTCGCGACCAAGAAGCACACCGAACCGAGCGCATCAGGACGCCAGACCGGATGATGGGCGGGAGAGGCGCCGAGGCCGACGACCCACGCGCTGAGCGTGGTCCGGTTGAACCACAGCGTGCCGACGAACTGGATGGCTGCGGCCCACCAGTCGATCCGGTGGTGCTGTACCCGGACGAGCCAGCGCAGGCTCCGCCGGCGCGAGCGGTCGAGTGAGCCCGGTGTCGACGCCGTCTCGACGTATTGGAGGAACGACGCAGTGGTGAAGAAGATGGACCCGACGAAGAACGTCAGGTTGTCCGCGTCCACCCCCACGGAGGTCGCGTACGGGGGGAAGGCGCCCAGAGCGAAGCAGATGGAGCCGATGGCGAAGAGCGCTCCGATCCACCACCCCAGCGCACGCGGCGCCCACCATGTGGCGTCACCCGCGCCGAGGCGTGCGTGCTTGCGGTGCCAGCGCGACTCCCACGTGCGGAGGGCTCCGTCGGGCGCCCGGAACACCTCGGTGGTGACGAAGGGTCCGGGGCCACGCGACCACACGCGCTGCCATCCGGCGGGGACAGCCACGTACCCGCTCGCCATGGCGCCCGACCTTAGAGGGCCTGCCCCGCCCGCCCCCGCTCGTCTCGGCCGGCCCACGCCCGAGCCCGGCGAGGGCGACGCGGGTCGGGCATGATGGCGGAGCGGCCGCTCAGGGGTCAGGGTGATCAGCGCGGTCAGGGCGATCGGAGAGGGAGCGGTGAGGTGAGCCAGCAGGTGCGCGGAGTGGTGGCGACGGCCAAGGGGGCGCCCGTCTCCGTGGTGGACGTGCTCGTCGGGGACCCCGGACCCGGAGAAGCCGTGGTGGCGGTCCAGGCGTGCGGCGTCTGCCACACCGACCTGCACTACCGGGAGGGAGGCATCAATGACGACTTTCCGTTCCTCCTCGGCCACGAGGCCGCCGGCATGGTAGAGGCCGTCGGGCCCGGTGTGACCGAGGTGGCACCGGGGGACTTCGTCGTCCTCAATTGGCGCGCCGTGTGCGGACAGTGCCGGGCCTGCCGCCGGGGCCGCCCCTGGTACTGCTTCGCCACCCACAACGCGGCCCAGAAGATGACACTGACCGACGGCACCGCGCTCTCCCCCGCCCTCGGCATCGGCGCGTTCGCCGAGAAGACACTCGTGGCCGCGGGACAGTGCACCAAGGTGAACCCCGCAGCCCGACCCGAGGCGGTCGGTCTGCTCGGCTGCGGGGTCATGGCCGGCCTCGGCTCCGCCCTCTTCACGGGCAACGTCGGCCCGGGAGACTCCGTGGCGGTCTTCGGCTGTGGCGGAGTCGGGTGCGCCGCCGTCGCCGGGGCAAAGTTGGCCGGCGCGGCCACCGTCATCGGCGTGGACGTCGACCCTCGGAAGTTGACCCTGGCCACTGAGTTCGGCGCGACGCACACCGTCGATGCCGGCGCCACCGAACCCGTCGAGGCCATCCGGGGACTCACCGGTGGCAATGGGGCCGACGTCTGCATCGAGGCGGTCGGTCAGCCGTCGGTGATGGAACAGGCGTTCTACGCCCGGGACCTGGCCGGCACCCTGGTGCAGGTGGGCGTGCCCACTCCCGAGATGCGGATCGACCTTCCGATGATCGAGTTCTTCGGACGGGGCGGCGCGCTCAAACCCAGCTGGTACGGCGACTGCCTCCCCTCCCGCGATTTCCCCATGCTGGTGGACCTGTACCTCGACGGGCGTCTCGACCTCGACCGGTTCGTCTCGGAGACCATCGGGATCGACGACGTGGAGGCGGCCTTCGGTCGCATGCAGCGTGGTGAGGTGCTGCGTTCGGTGGTCGTCCTCTGAGGCAGCCGCGGCAGGCCCGAGTGCCCGGCGCCATGGCGTGCCAGGGCGGGCCTTTGCCCGGGCGGGCGCCCGCAGCGGCTAGCGTGAGGCCATCGAATCCTCCGACCCCCTGACCCTGCACGCCCGCGCCCACCGGGCTCCACCGGGCCCCTGCGGCGCCCGGCCGGTGGCCCGCCGATGACCCGGTCCGCCGGCGACGCGCTCCGCGTCGCCTCGCTGGCCAAGCAGGTCCCGATCGCCGAGTCCCTCCGACTCGTTGACGGACGCCTGGTGCGCGACGGGGTCGGCTCCGAGATGAACCCCTACTGCCGACGCGCTGTCGCTCAGGGGGTCACGCTGGCCCGCGAGACCGGAGGCTCCTGCACGGTGGTGACACTCGGCCCCCCGAGCGCGGAGGACGTCCTGCGCGAGGCGGTGGCGTGGGGTGCGGACGAGGGGCTCCACGTCTGCGACCAGGCGTTCGCCGGATCCGACACCCTGGCCACTGCCCAGGCCCTCGCTGCGGCGCTGCGGCGGTCGGGACCCTTCGACCTCGTGCTGCTCGGGCTCAATTCAATCGACGGGGAGACCGGGCAGGTCGGGCCCGAGGTGGCGCAGCTCTTGGACCTACCCTTCGCCTGCGGCGTCCGCCAGCTCGAGGACAAGGGCTCGCACCTGCTTCTCCAGCTGGAGCACGACGACGGCACCCAGGAGGTGGAGATCGCACTCCCCGCCGTGTTGGCCGTGGCGGAGCGCCTGTGCGATCCGTGCAAGGTGGACCCGGCTGGCCGCGCCGCCGTCGACCCGTCCCGCCTCACCAGGCTCGGGGCCGCCCAACTGGGAGACGGACCCTGGGGGCTCGAGGCCAGCCCGACCGTCGTGGGCGAGACGCGTGCGGTGGAGCACCAGCGGACGCTGCGAATCCTCGCCGGGCCCGTTGAGCAACAGGTCCGCCAGGCCGTCGACGAGCTGGCACGCCGGGGTGCGCTGTCGGCCGCGCCCTCGGCGAGCCCCGCTCACGGGTCCGGTGAGGGCGCGGGAACCGCCTCCCCCGCCCGGAGCGACCACGTCAACGCCGATCGCGTCATCGCCGTCTTGACCGAGCCCGGACGACCCGAGGTCGGGCGTGAGCTCCTCGGTGCCGCCGCCTCGCTGGCGATCACTCTCGGCGCGGCGGTCCACGCCCTGTGTCCCGGCGAGCCCGACCTCGCCGCCGGAGCGGCCGACCTGGTGGTCCATCTCGAAGGGTCCGTCGCGGCCGAGGACGTCGCCGACGCGGTCACGGCATACGTGCGCGACACCAAGCCGTGGGCCGTCCTGGCGCCCAGCACGGCGTTCGGCCGTGAGGTCGCAGGACGTGCCGCAGCGGCCACGGGCGCCGGCCTGGTGGGCGACGCCATCGGCCTCTCGAACGCCGAGGGAATCCTCGTGGCCGCCAAGCCCGCCTTCGCCGGTGCCCTCGTGGCCGACATCACGTGCCGCAGCGCGGTGCAGATGGTGACGGTGCGTCCGGGAGTGCTGCCCGCCGCGGCCCTGCACCCCCGCGCCGCCTCGGTGGTGACCCGCGCCACACCGACACGGGGCCGCGTCAGGATCCTGGGCGAACAGCGCAACGACGACATTGAGACGCTGGCCCGGGCCGACGTCGTGATCGGGGTCGGCCAGGGCGTGGCGCCGGACGAATACGAACAGTTGAGCCCCCTGGCCGCCGTCTTGGGGGCCGAGCTGGCTGCCACGCGGAAGGTCACCGACAAGGGATGGGCCCCCCGGGCCCGCCAGGTGGGGATCACGGGGCGCTCGGTCGCTCCCCGTCTGTACGTCGCGCTCGGGCTGAGCGGAAAGTTCAACCACATGGTCGGAGTCCGGGCCGCCGGGACCATCCTGGCGGTCAACTCGGACCCCGATGCCCCGGTGTTCGAACACTGCGACGTCGGCATCGTGGGCGACTGGCGCGAGGTCGTGCCGCTCCTGGCGCACGCACTGCATCAGACCCTCTCCGACGGTGCCGGCGCCCGTGACCTGGCGTCGACCTCGGGCGCGGCAGCACCCGGTTGATCTCGACCGTGGTTCGGGCCGCAAATCCTCAGGACGGCAGGTGGCTCAACGACCCCCATGGCAGCGCGTGGTCGTCCGAGAAGCCGGCTGAGGCCAGCTCCTCGAATGCCCCGGCGGGAAGTGGGCGCGAGAAATAGAAGCCCTGGACCATGTCGCAGCCGAGCTGGCGGACCTGCTCGAGCTCCGGCAGCGTCTCGACCCCTTCGGCGACCGTCGTGGCGCCGATGGCCTCCGACAGCGCGATCACCGCAGAGACGATGGCCGACTTCACCGGGTCGTGGTCGATGTCACGGACGAAGCTCTGGTCGATCTTGATCACGTCGACCGGGAATCGAGCCAGATACCCGAGGGAGGAATGGCCGGTGCCGAAGTCGTCGATGGCCAAGCGGACCCCCAGCCCGTGCAGCCCGTCGAGAATGCTCGACGTCTTCTCGACGTCGCACATGGCCAGGCTCTCGGCGATCTCGAGGCACAGCAGGGACGGCTCGATCCCGGTGCTGGCCAGCACCTGGGCCACGTGCCCCTCGAGCCCTTCGGCCTGGAACTGCCGTGCCGAGAGGTTGACGCTGATCCCGATCCCCCGTCCGAGCGTGTCGTGCCAGACCCGGGCCCGACGGCAGGCCTGCTCGAGCACCGCCCGACCGATGGGCACGATCGCTCCGTTCCCCTCGGCAAGGTCGATGAAATGCGCCGGGGTCAAGATCCCGTGGTTCGGGTGGTCCCATCGCACCAGTGCCTCGGCTCCCACCACCCACTCGTCGGACAGGGAGATCAGCGGCTGGAAGTAGACCTCCACCTCACCCTGCGCGACGGCACTGTGCAGTGCCGCGTCGAGGTCGAGTCGGCCGGCAGGCCGGCCACCCATGCGGGTCCGGTCGAAGAGAGCGACCTGGCCTCCCCGGCCGCGCTCCTTGGCCCGGTACATGGCGACGTCCGCGTCGTGCAGGAGGTCGTCGCGGGTGGTCCCGGACGCGTCGCTCAACGCCATGCCGATGCTCATGGTCGCCTTCACCTCGTTCCCGTCGCTCAGCCTGATCGGCTCGCGCAGGGTGTCGAGGACCCGGGAGGCGACCTGGTGCGCGTCGTCGGGCGACCCGATGCCCTCGAGCAGGATCACGAACTCGTCTCCGCCGAAGCGGGCCAACGTGTCCCCCGGGCGCACGGCACGACGCAGACGTTCGGCGACCTCAGCGAGGAACTCGTCCCCGATCTGGTGTCCGAGATTGTCGTTGACGATCTTGAACCGATCGAGATCACCGAAGAGGACGGCGACCCGCCCCGATGTGCGCTCGGCCTGGCGCAACGCGTGGTCGAGATGGTCGAGCAGCAGGCGGCGGTTGGCCAGCTGGGTCAGGGGGTCCTGGAAGGCACGCCGGGCCAGTTGCTCCTCGAAGGCGCGGCGCTCCGAGGTGTCGTGGAAGACGACCACGGCCGAGGAGGGCTCTGCATCGTCCACGACGGGGGCCGCCGTCATCGACACGTGTACGCGTGATCCGTCGACCCTGTCGAAGCGAACGTCGCCCATGGCGACGTTCGCCTGTCGGGTGATGGCCCGCATGGCGGGATCAAGCAGGAACCCCGGCGTCTCGATACCCGAGACGGATGCGGCCGAGGCGTCGGCGTCGTCGTCCTGGGTCCAGCCCAGCATCCTGGCTCCCGCCCGGTTCAAGAACGTGATCCGTCCGTCCTTGTCGATGGCGCAGACTCCCTCGCCCAGACTGCGCACGATCAGCGAGAGGTCGTCATGCTGCTCCTCCGCCTCGGCGTAGAGGTCGGCATTGGCCAGGGCCACCGCGGCGACCGACGCCAGCGCACCGAGGAGGGCGCGGTCGCCCTCACCGAAGGGTTCGGTCCGGCTCCGTCCCGAGACCGAGAGCCACAGCCTGCGGTCGGCCAGCTCGACCGGAACGCTGAGCGCAGCGTCCGGGTTCGACGGGGGCTCTGGGGTCAGCGTCACGTGCGAGGAGTGCAGCAACGCTGCCGCCGTGCTGACGACGGCGGCCTCGGTCTCCGAGCGCACGCGCGCACCGTTCCGACGGCGAACGGCCGCCATGACACCTCTCAGTCCCATGGACTCCCCTGCTTCCGAACGGTTCGAAGCGCCGGACCACCCACGTGCCGTGATCCCGACGTGGTCCCATTTCGGTATGTTCCCCGGCCCGCTTGACTCCCGTCGACGCTGAGTTGTCCGACACGGCGTCCTGCGTGCGGCGCACGACGCGCATTGTGCGAGCGTTGCGACCGCCGAGGGCGGAGCTCAGGCCTCGGACTCGGTACCGCCCGTGTGCCGCTCGCGCCGGTAGGCACGGAGGCGGTGCCAGAAGACCAGGACGACGGCCACCACCGCCACGGCGCCGACGACGTACCCGGCGAAGTTGAATGCCTTGAGCACATGGTTGTAGCTGCTGCCCAGGCTGTAGCCCAACGAGCACAGCGCGGCGCACCAGATCGCACAGGCGACGACCGTGAAGAGCATGAATTTGGCCACCGCCATCTCTCCAAGTCCGGCGGCGAACGAGACGAAGGAGCGGAGCAGTGGGATGAAGCGGCCGAAGAAGACCACGGGCTCACCCCGGCGGGCGAACCATGCCTCGGCCCGGTCCAGGTCCTTGTGCGTGAGCAGGACGTACTTGCCCACCTTGTCCACCAGCGCACGACCGCCGTAGCGGCCGATGCCGTACCCGGCCGCCGAACCCGTCACCTCGCCGGCCAGGGCCACCAGGATCACCACGGCCAGTGAGAGCGGCTTCCCCTCGCCGGGAACCTGCCCGCTGGCCAGGACTCCGCCGTAGATGAGGGCCACCTCTGCACCCACGGGGAGACCCATGGCGGAGATGAAGCTCAGGACGAAGATCGCCCCGTAGCCGGCTGACTTCAGAAACTCTTCCACGTCGTCCCCTGATTCTGCGCACGGGCCCCGAGCCGGGTCATCATTGGCGCGACACCGGCGAGGTGCAACTCGCCCGCTTCGCCGAACACGGTCCGTCCGTGCCGGAGGACCCGCCGAAGACGGACCTCAGTGGTGGGAGGACCCGCCCGACGTGGTCACCGGGCGCGTCGTCGTGGTGGTGGGCGGCGTCGTCGTGGTGGTTGTCGGAGGCAGTGTCGTCGTGGAGGTCGTCGACGACGGCGTGGAGGCCCCAGACGCCGGGTCCGTCGTGGACGTCGTTGTGGCCGGGGCGGTCGTCGAGGTCGTCGTGGACGAGGAGGTCGTCGAGGAGGTCGGGAGCGCCGTCGTCGTGGTGACGTTGGCGCCGGCAGAGGACCCCGGATGCTCGTGGGCCACCGTCACACCCATCCACACGGTCACCCCCCCGGCCAGGAAGACCGAGCTCCCGGTCAGTCGGCGGATCCGCCTCCGCGCCCGGGCCCGGGCGGCGGGCGAGGGGGCTCGACGACCGGTCTCCCTGGGCACTCCGGGACCCTAACGGGTGAACCTGAACAACCGATGAACGCAGGCGTCATGCCCACTGAGACCCGAAGCTCCTAGCCTTGGGCCGCATGTCCGACGGTCATTCACCGCCTCGTGGCGGCCCACCATGAGGGTGCTGGTCGCCGAGGACGACGCCGGCCTCCGCTCCGTGCTCGAGCGTGGGCTGCGCGAGAAGGGCTACGTCGTCGACGCCGTCGCCGACGGCGAGTCGGCGCTCCGGCACCTGCGCGCGTACGACTACGACGTCGCCGTGTTGGACTGGAGGATGCCGGCTCGCACGGGAATCGAGGTGGTGCATGACGCCCGGCGCGCCGGCGACCGCACGCCGATCCTGCTCCTCACGGCCCGCGACGCCCCGGCTGACCGGGTGACCGGACTGAACGAGGGAGCCGACGACTACCTGGTCAAGCCGTTCGATTTCGCCGAGCTGCTGGCGCGGCTCCAGGCTCTCCAACGCCGCCCCCCGCTGGCGCTCGACCCTGTGCTCGAATGTGCCGATCTCCGGTTCGACCCGGCAACCCGGTCGGTGACCGTGGCCGGGGAAACGGTCGCGCTCACCGCGACGGAGACCTCACTGGTGGAGTTGCTGCTGCGCAGGACGCCAGCGGTGCTCACACGCCGGGTCATCGCCACCCAGGTCTGGGAGGACGAGGCCGACGCCGTCGGGTCGAACACGATCGACGTCCATATGGCGAGGCTCCGCGCCAAGCTGGCCGGAAGCCACGCGCAGATCGAGACCGTGCGCGGCACGGGCTACCGGCTGGTCGACGCGTGACGGACGGCAACGAGCACCGTACGGCCGCGTTCCGCGTCGCTGGTATCGCCACCGTGATCGTCATGGCGGGCTACATGGTGGCCGCGCTGGTCCTCAACCTGGTGGTGACCCACCACGTGGTCACCACGATGGACAACCGGTTGGCGGATCGGTTGAACGATGTGCGCTCACAGACCCTGGCGCTGCCGCGGGCCGGCGCAGCCTCGGGCACCGACCTCGACGATGCACCCACCTTCCTCTGGTCGATCTCCCCCTCCGGACAGGTGACTGCGCTCACCCCCGGTGCGCCGGCGTTGCCCGCCCGCACGTGGGGCACGAGCCCGGTGACCCTCGCCGTCGGATCCTCGACCTTGCGCTTCGACTCGCTTCGCGAGAGCGGGACGGTGCTGGTGGCCGGCGAGAGTCTCTCGAACGCGTCGAACATCCGGACCACCCTCTACCTGGCGGAACTGGTGTTCGGGGTGATCCTGGCCGTCGCCGTGTTCACGGGGGCGACGATCGTGGGCCTGCGGGCGTCAGCGCCGTCCGAACTGGTGCGACGGCGCCAAGCCGAATTCACGGCGGACGCCTCCCACGAGCTGCGGACACCGATCTCGGTGATCGAGGCCGAGGTCCAGCTCGCGTTGGACCGGGAGCGCACCGCACAGGACTACCGCAGCGTCCTGGAGCGGATCGGGGCTGAGGGGAGGCGCCTGCGCGCCATTGTCGAAGACCTGCTGTGGCTGGCCCGGGCCGACGACCGACCGGTGACCGAGGGCGAGCTGGAGGTCACGGACGTCGTCGAGGTGGTCCGGTCCTGCGCGCAACGATTCGCCGCGGTGGCCGCGGCGCAATCAGTGGACCTCGACGTGAAATGCGACGACGCCGGGCCGTGCACGATTGAGGCCGACGCGGAGCTGGTGGACCGCCTGGCCGGCGCGCTGATCGACAACGCCTGCAAGTTCGCCGGCGAGGGAGGCCGGGTCACGGTGAGCGTGGGGGCCACCGGAGGACGAGTCGAGCTCCGGGTCGACGATTCGGGGCCAGGCATCCCCGAGGACCAGCGCGACGCGGTCTTCGACCGCTTCCACCGGGCCAGCGACACCACCGCCGGCACCGGGCTGGGCCTGGCAATCGCCGACGCCGCGGTCCATTCGACGCAAGGCAACTGGGAGATCGGGGTCTCCGAGCTCGGCGGTGCGCACATGGCCGTGTCGTGGCGTCGAACGCCGCACCGGCGTGGCCGGCCGGCAACCCCCGACGCCGGCCTTACGCGATCCTTATCCTGAACCGGGAATTCTTCATCTCGGCGTCAGGGTCGGTCCGTACCGTTCTCTGCAGTGAAGACGCGTGTGAAGAAGGTGAGCCAGGCCCAACGGCGGCAAGCGGCGGTACGGCGGCGCGATGACGCGCTCGGCCGGCTGTCCTCGACCACCGCGGCCATCGCCGTGGCCACGATCACGGCGGTGGGTGCATTCGGCCTGTACCTGGCCAAGGCCTTCCCGGGACATTCCGCCGCCCCGACGGGAACCGTGGCCGGATCGGGTGGAGCTGCGACCGGCGGCGCGACCGGCGGCACCGGCAACACGGGCACCCAGGCGGGAGGCTCGGCACAGGTGCAGACGCCGTTGCAGCCTCCGTCCACTCCCGTGCAGGGTTCGTCAGGCCGACCCCGGATCACCAGCGGAGCCAGTTGATGCGACGGTTCCCCACGTCCACCCCGAGGCCCCTGATCTACCGGACCCGTGCCCTGGGGACCGTTGCCGAGGTCGAGGTGACCGACCCGACGGCACTCGTGGCGGCCACTGAGCTCCTCTACCGGGAGCTCGAGCGCATCGACCGGGTGGCGAACCGCTTCAAGGCCGATTCCGAATTGTCCATGCTCAACGCCTCGGCCGGCCGCGAGACACCTGTGGGGAACGGGCTCTTCGAGGCGGTGGCGGTTGCCCTGGCGGTGGCCGAATCGACCGGTGGATTGGTCGACCCGACGGTCGGCGCAGCCATGAACCGGTTGGGCTACGACCGCGATTTCGCCGACGTGCGCGATGGCGTCTCGGGTACCCTCCCGCCCCGGAGCCCGGTCTCCGGGTGGCGGTCCGTCGGCATCGACCCGGCGCGGCGCACCGTCACCCTCCCCGCGGGCACGAAGCTCGACCTCGGCGCCACGGCCAAAGCGCTGGCCGCCGACCGGGCGGCGCTCGCCATCGGCGATCGGCTCGGATGCGGGGTGTTGGTGTCGCTCGGCGGTGACGTGGCGGTCGCGGGTCCCGCACCCGAAGGCGGCTTCGTCGTTGGCGTGGCCGACCGCTGCACCTCGGCTGAACCAGCCGAGGTGATCACCCTCCGTTCGGGCGGGTTGGCATCCTCGGGGATCGGAATGCGGCGCTGGCGCCTGGGCCGGCAGGACGTCCACCACATCGTGAACCCCCGCACGGGGCTCCCCGCAGAGACCTGCTGGCGGACGGCGACCGTGGCGGCGTCCTCGTGCGTTCAGGCCAACGGTGCGTCGACGGCCGCCGTCGTGCGCGGGACGTCTGCTGTCGCGTGGCTCGAGGACCTCGGGCTTCCGGCCCGGCTGGTCCGGCTGGACGGGTGGGTCACCTCCACGTCGGCGTGGCCGCGCCCGGCCGACGATCGTCACGCCACGAGGTGCGCATGAGCACGGTCGGGCTCGCCACGGTGGGCCACGGGTCGACGGCGCTGTGGTACCTCACGCGGTCAAGCGGGCTCGTCGCGCTCGTGATGCTCTCGGCCACGGTGATCCTGGGCACGGTGGCCTCTGTCGGATGGACCACCCAGCATTGGCCGCGATTCTTCTCCCAGTCGTTGCACCGGAACCTCTCCCTGTTCTGCCTGGCCCTGATCGGGATCCACGTCGTGTCCACCGTCGGTGACGGCTACGTGCCGATCGGGCTCTCCGACGCGGTGATCCCCTTCCGCTCGCCGTACCGCCCGATCTGGGTGGGACTCGGCGCGCTGGCCTTCGACATGTTGCTCGCCGTGGCCGTGACGAGCGCCTTGCGTCGGCGCATCGGCACGGCGGCGTGGCGCGGCGTGCACTGGCTGGCCTACGCCTGCTGGCCTGTCGCCGCCGTCCATGGGCTCGGGGCGGGCTCGGACTCCCGCCTGCCCGGCGCCATGCTCGTGTACGCCGGTTGTGTGGGGTCGGTCGTCGTGGCCGTGGTCTGGCGCGTAGTGGTCGGACGAGCTGCCTCCCCCTCCCGGCGGTTGGCCGCCGGATTCGGCGCCGCCGCGGTGGTGCTCGCCATGGCGGTCTTTGCGCTCGTCGGGCCTCTCCGACCGGGTTGGAGCCACCGTGCCGGCACCTCCCCGTCGCTGCTCGCCGCGCTCTCGGGTGCGTCGGCGACCTCGTACACCCAGGGCACGGCTCCCGCGAGCTCCCACACGACAGGGCCCGCCGTGCTTCCGCCCATCCCCAGCCTCCCCTTCACGACGTCGGTCACGGGGACGGTGTCGACCACCGCGCCCGATGCGAGCGGCAACGCTCAGGTCACGCTGACGCTCCACTTGGCCAACGCCTCGGATCCCCTGGTGGTGCAGATCGTGGGGCCGGCCGAGAACGGCGGCGTCGTGATGCGCCGGAGCGCCGTGTCGTTCGGTCCCCAAAGTGGTCAGGTGACCGCGCTCGACGGATCCAACGTCGCCGCAGTCGTCAACGGATCCTCGGGCCCGCTCGACCTGGCCATGGAACTGTCGCTCGATCCGGCCGCAGGAACCCTGAGCGGACAAGTCTCGGGGAGCGCGTCACGATGAGCACCTCAATGCGTGACCGCCCCCAGGCCGGATCCGGGACCGGGGCGCGACTGCTGCACGGAATGGACGGCGAAAGCGACCCCGATCCCACCTTCGAGAGTCACCTGGCTCGCTGGGGTCACCTCCCTTCCCCTGCTCCGGCGCTCCTCGACGAGGTCGAGGCCAGCGGTCTCACCGGACGAGGGGGGGCCTGGTTCCCCGTGGCCACGAAGTGGCGCGGGGTGGCGAGCGGCGCGCGCCGACCCGTCGTGGTGGCGAACGGAGCGGAGAGCGAGCCGGCCAGCCGGAAGGACGCGTTGCTGCTCACCCGCGCACCCCACCTCGTGCTCGACGGGCTCGCTCTCGCGGCCACGGCCCTGCAGGCGCGCCGCGCCGTGCTCTACGTCCCCAATGCGGTGATGCCTGCGGTCACATCCGCCGTCGAAGAAAGGCGAACCTTCCACCCCGACGCCGTGGAGGTGGAGGTCAAGCGCGCGCCCGACACATACCTCGCCGGCCAGGAGAGCGCCGTCGTCGCTGCACTGAACGGCCGGCGCGCCGCCGTCCCGTCATTCACCGGGCTCCGCTCCATCCGCGAGCACGGTGCAGGTGGTCGACCCACGCTTGTCCAGAACGCGGAGACACTGGCCCACGTCGCTCTCATCGCACGCTTCGGCGCCGCCTGGTTCCGCAGCGTCGGCACGTCCGGCGCCCCGGGGACCATGCTGATGACGGTGACCCAAGGTCGGGGCCCGCTCGTCACCGAGGCGGTGCTCGGCTCGAGCCTGGTCGACGCCACAGGAGTGTCGCGCGCCGATTTGGCCGACGCCCAGGGCGTCCTCCTGGGTGGCTACGGCGGTGCCTGGGTTGCGCCGGACACCTTCGCCACCCTCGCTCTCAGCGAGAAGGGGGTCCGACAGGCCGGCGCAACACTCGGGCCGGGAATCGTCGCCCTGCTGGGTCACGACGTGTGTCCGCTGGCCGAGATGGCCGATGTCGTCCGATTCATGCAGAGCCAGGGGGCCGGACAGTGCGGTCCGTGCGTGCACGGCCTGGCGGAGATCGCCGATGCCATGGACGAGCTTGCCTACGGCGGGACCCGAACCGGCCGAGTTGAGCGGATACTCGAGACCTGTGACCTGGTGGTGGGCCGCGGCGCCTGCCGCCATCCTGACGGCGTCGCCCGATTCGTCACCTCCGGATTGGCCCTCTTCGCCCAGGAGGTGGCCACCCACCAGCGCAGGGGCCCGTGCGGGCGCACCCATGCCCCTCGCCTCCTGCCTCTGCTCGACCCCGTGGTTCGCCCTAGGCTGGTGCACCGCTCATGAAGACTCGGTACCTGGAGGTGGTCGTCGATCCCGTCGCCTGCGGCGGGCGGGGCGTCTGCGCCGAGCTGCTTCCGGAGAAGATCGAGGTCGACCGCTGGGGGTACCCGGTCGTTCGGGAGGGAGAGGTCGGACCGGCACTGTTCGACGCCGCCGCCCGCGCCGTGCGGGCGTGCCCGTGCCAAGCGCTCCACCTGGTGGAACGGGAGTGCTGACCGCTCCCGTCGAGCCACCCGACCTCGCATCACAAAGCCCCGACCCACACCCCGGGGACCGCCCGCGCTGGTCGCGGTCGCGGGTCCACCGACGTCGCCGGCTCGTCCTGGCCGTGGTGGCGGTCATGCTCGTCGTCCCGTTGATGTGGTTCGGCATCTCCTTCGGTATCGCACTGACCAATCCGGCATTGGGCACGTCCGTCGGAGCACGGGCTGCGGAGTGGGTCCGCGACCACGGCGGAGGGTCGCTTGTCGTGTGGGCGGAGAATCAGTGGTACTCGCACCACCAGCCCAAGGTTGGGGGCGCGTTGCCGCGCGGCGCCATCCGGACTTCCAATGCCTCGCACGCGACCGGTCCGAATCCGGCGCTCGCCACGCCGGCCCATCTTGCCGTTCCGGCCCCGATCGTCCCTCTGGCCAGCCCACCGGTCGCCGGGGAAGGCCAGTGGTCACCGGTGGGACGGCCGGTGCGTGGGGTTCCGGCCATTTACGAGACCATGCTTCGCCCGAGTGCGATCCACACCAGCTACGTCGTGGGCGTCGCCTGGATGGACACCAAGTTGCTCCACCCCACCTTGTACTCGGGAAGCCAGATACCCGGTGGTGGCCCCTACAGCCATACCGCCCCGATCTCTGCGGCGGACGCCCCGACGACGGTCGCCGCGTTCAACGCCGGGTTCTTGATGTCCGACGCCAATGGCGGCTACTACACCGACGCCAAGGCGGTGATCCCGTTGCGCAATGGAGCAGCCTCGTTCGTGATCCACAAGGACGGCTCGTCGACGATCGGGCAGTGGGGACGAGACGTCACAATGACACCCGATGTCGTGTCGGTGCGACAGAACCTCGATCTTCTGGTCGACGGCGGCCAGGTGGTGCCCGCCGTCTACAGCGGGAGCACCGCCGATTGGGGCAGGACGCTCGGTGGCGGCCTCTACGTATGGCGATCCGGCCTCGGCGTGACCGCCGACGGGGCTCTCGTGTACGTCGGCGGTCCCGGGCTCAACATCGCCGACCTGGCGACGATCCTGGTCCGGGCCGGCGCGATTCGGGCAATGGAGCTGGACATCAACACCGATTGGGTCAACTTCAGCACGTATCAGCCGTCGACACCGACAGGCCCGGCGAGCCCACTCAACGGCTCCGAGCTCGTGCCCTCCATGGCGGGCACTCCGGGCCGGTACTTCCAGCCCTGGTGGGCCCGCGACTTCATCACGATGTCTGCGGCATCGCCCACCCCCGCTGCGGCGATTCCCCGATGACGCCGGACGACCCCACGTCGCCACGCACCGAGCCTGAGTCCGACGTGCTCCGAGCCGGCCGGGACGGCCTCCGACTCGATCACGGGCATTCCACCCTCGGCGCCCTGGTCTCGGCGATGCGACCGCTCCAGTGGACGAAGAACGTGCTCGTGTTCATGGCTCCCGCGGCGGCAGGGGTGCTGGGCAACTGGCACACGACGGTGCACCTGATCGCGGCCTTCGCGGTGTTCTGCGTCGTGGGATCGGGCGTCTACCTGGTCAACGACGTGATCGATGCCGAAGCCGACAATGCCCACCCGACCAAGCGCAACCGTCCGGTGGCCAATGGCTCACTCCGACCTGCAACGGCATTGGGCGCCGGACTGGGATTCATCGCGCTTGCTCTGGTCGGCTCCCTGTGGGTCGGTCCCTGGGGATTCACCGTTGTCGTGGCGGGATACGTCGGGCTCAACGTGGCCTACAGCATGGGGCTGAAGACCGAGCCCGTGGTCGAGCTCGCCATGGTCGCCTCGTGTTACGTGCTGCGCGCCGTGGCCGGCGGCGTCGTGGCCCACGTCCCCCTGTCCAATTGGTTCCTGGTCTTCACTTCGTTCGCTGCCCTGTTCGTGGTCACCGGGAAGCGAAGTGCCGAGCACGCGCAGCTCGGCCCGAACCGCGGCGCTCACCGAGCGGTACTCGACGAATACACCGATTCGTTTCTGCGCTCCGTGCTGACGATCTCCGCCACCGTGACCGTTGCCTCTTACTGCCTGTGGGCGTTCGACCGGACGGGGCTGCTCTCGCATGCCGGCCACAACCTGGTCTGGATGGAACTGACCGTCGTCCCACTCGGCCTCGCCGTGCTGCACATCCTCAGGCGACTCGATGCCGGTGAAGGCGGTGAGCCCGAGCAGCTGGTCCTGCACGACCGTCGCCTTCAGGGCTACGGCCTGCTCTGGCTGGCACTGATGGTCATCGGGCTCTGCGCATGAGCGAGACGCCAGAGGCGTCACCGGCACGACTGTGCGGATGGGGCCGCACGGCACCGACGGTCGCCTTGACCAGCCGTCCCGTCGAGTCGGCCGCCGTCGAATCGCTCGTGCACTCAGCCGATCGCGGAATCATCCCCCGCGGCATGGGGCGCAGCTACGGGGACGCGGCCCAGTGCAGCGGCGGCCTCACGGTCGACGTGACCGGTCTGGGTCACATCGGATCCCTCGACGCCTCCTCGGGGACAATTGATGTCGAGGCCGGCGTCACCCTGCACGATCTCATGGCGCGGACCATTCCCGCCGGGTGGTTCGTAGCGGTCACCCCCGGTACCCGCTACGTGAGCGTGGGCGGCGCCATTGCAGCGGACATCCATGGGAAGAACCATCACCGCGACGGGAGTTTTGCCCGCCACGTGGTCGAGCTGACCATCGCCACGCCATCGGAGACGGTGACCGTCTCTCCCGACCGTGACCCCGATCTCTTCTGGGCAACGGCGGGAGGCATGGGGCTCACCGGCATTGTGCTGCGAGCCACGCTGAGGCTCACCCGCATTGAGACATCGTGGATGCAGGTGGACACTCTGAGGTTCGCCCGACTGGACGCACTGATGTCCGAAATGGCGAAGGCCGATCGCGACTACCGCTACAGCGTCGCCTGGCTCGATTGCACTCGCCGCCGCGATCGTCGCTCGGTCCTCTCCTGTGGCGACCACGTTCCTTTGAGCGCACTGCCCGAGCGTCTGCTGGCTCGCAGCCTCCAGGTCCCGGCCAATCCGAGGTTCCGAGTGCCCCGACCGGCACCACGACGCATGGTCAACCGACAGTCGGTCAGCGCCTTCAACGAAGCCTGGTTCCGGGCCTCGCGCGCCTCACACGCCGCCCTGCGTCCGCTGACCGGGTTCTTCCACCCGCTGGACGGCGTCGCGCACTGGAACCTGCTGTACGGTCCCGGCGGCTTCGTGCAGTACCAGTTCGTGGTCCCGCCCGGGCGGGGCGACGTCGTGGAGGAGGTGGTGGAGACGATCTCGGAATCGGGCGTGCCCTCGTTCCTGGCGGTCCTGAAACGATTCGGAGCGGGTACTCCGGGGCCCCTCTCCTTCAGCCAGGAGGGATGGACCCTTGCCCTGGATTTCCCCCTTGGCCCGCCGCAGTTACCCCGCCTCCTCGACCTCCTCGACGGGAAGATCGCCGAGGCAGGCGGCCGTGTCTATCTGGCCAAGGACGCGCGCCTCCGCCCCGAGCTCCTCCCGGCGATGTACCCGGCCCTCGACACGATGAGGGAGGTGTGCCGTCGGGTGGACCCCGAAGGCGTCATGGCGTCGGATCTGTCGCGCCGACTGGCGCTGCTCCGATGAACGACGCATTCGGCGATCCCCAGTCGGTTGTCGTCCTGGGCGGCACATCGGACATCGCCTCGGCGTTGCTCGCACGGGTGGCGACCTCGGGACGCTGCCGTACGGCGATCCTGGCCGGGCGCAACGAGCTGGCGCTCGCCGACGCGGCCCGGCAACTGCATGAACGTGTTCTCCGTGTTGAGACCGTGCATTTCGACGTCACCGGGGATGACGCGGCCACCACGGTGGACCGGTGCTTCGAATCGTCGGGGGAACCGGTCGACCTGCTGGTGGTCGCGGTGGGTGAGCTCGGACACCAGGAGTCCGACGAATCCGATCCCCGACGGGTCGCCGAGATGGTGACGGTCAACTTCACCTGGCCCGCGGCCGCCCTGGCTGCCGCCGCAGTGAGGATGCGCCACCAGGGCCATGGCCGCATCGTCGTGCTCTCCTCCGTCGCCGGCTACCGGGTCAGGCGGGCCAACTTCAGCTACGGCGCCGCCAAGGCGGGTCTCGACGCCTTTGCACTGGGACTGGGCGAGTCACTCCGCGAGACCGGGATCACGGTCCACGTCGTGCGTCCCGGCTTCGTCCACACGAAGATGACGGCCGGACGGCCGGTGGCGCCCCTGGCCGTCGGTCCGGACCGCGTGGCGAACGACGTGATGTGCGGTCTTCGAGCGGGTCGCACCGTCATCTGGTCCCCCGGAATTCTCAAGTGGGTCTTCGCCGTGTTGAGACTGCTGCCAGCGACCGTGTGGCGAAAGCTCCCCGGCTGACCGGGCGCGAACAGCCGACAACCGAGGGCCCCAAGCAGGTCAGCCCGGTGCGCCCACCGGTGCGGGCGCCGGCGTGAAGTTGTACACGCGGCAGGCGTTCCCAAACAGGATCTTGTTGCGCCGTTCCTCGGACAGATGGCTGAGGTTCTTGTGCGCGATCTCTGCGGAGTTCGGGAAGAACGAGTCAGCATGCGGGTAGTCGGTCTCGATCATGACATTGTCCGGACCGAGGTAGTCGAGCGCATCCCAGCCGTAGTCGTCCGCCACGACACACGGGAAGATGGACTGACGAAACGTATCGAGGGGATCGAAGCCGTCGGGGATGTCACCGAAGGCGGTGCGTTCTCCCCGGGGCTTCGGATCGCCGGTCAACACGTCACCCTCGAACGTCGTCGTCGAATGGCGAGCCCAACGCCAGCGGTGCAGGTCACGCCGCATCCGCTCGACCAGCGCCGGAGCCCACGCCACACCGCTCTCCGAGAGGACGACCTTGAGCTCGGGATAGCGCAGAAGGTTGCCACTCCAGGTCCAGTCGACCACCGTGTCGAGCGCCGCCAGGGCCAGGAACGAGGCACCCTCAATGAGCGGCGCGTCGGGCGAGACGAGTCGGACCTCAGAGGACGAGCCGACGTGAATGGAGAGGGGTAATCCGTTGTCCACACAGGCCCCGAAGAGCGGATCCCAGAACCGATCCCGGTCATGGAGCGACGGGAGCCCGAGTTTCACGGGATTCTCGGTGAACGCCACCGAACGGGCACCCTTCGCCGCCACCCGACGGGCCTCGCGGCCGGCGAGCTCGGCGTCCCAGAGTGGCACGATGGACAGCGGGATGAGCCGGCCCGGAGCCGTCGCCGCCCAGGTCTCGGTGATCCAATCGTTGTACGCCTGGATGCAGACGAGGTCGAGCTCCCGGTCACCACCGAGGAACTGCGAACCGGAGAAGCGGGCGTAGGTCGGGAACACCATGGAGGCGATGACGTGGTCCTCGTCCATCGCGGCGAGACGGGCGACCGGGTCGCCGTACGCCGGGAAGACGGGCTCTTGGAGGTTCATCGGCAACGGTTCCCACTCGGAGCTGGGCAGTCCGGCCACCGCGGCGAGGCCACTGATCACACGGCGACTCCCGTCGTACTCCCACTTCCAGTCGCCGTCGTCGTCACGCACCACCTTCGGTGCCCGATCGCGGTACCGGGCGGGGACGGTGGACTGCCAGAGGTCCGGCGGCTCAATCAGGTGGTCGTCCACCGAGACGAGCCAACCCTCGCCGCGGGCCAACACCTCACTCGGATCGATCTCGTTCATTGTTCCCCCTCTCGACTCCCGAGTGTACAAACCTGCTGTCGGGTGTACACAACCCCCCGTTCACCGATCTCCTCGCACCGAGACCCACCGTCGTCGCCCTTCCCGTCGTCACCGTAGGCGCCGCGGTCGGCGTCGTGATGGGAGGCCGACCGCACCAGCATGGGAGGTGCCGGCACGATGCGATCTACACTCACGGAACGAGACACTGAGACAGCAGCGCTGAGGCGACAGCCCGGCGCCAGGGAGGCATGTCGTGACGGACTTGGTCGAAACACACGAGGTCGACGTCGAATACGAGACCGACGAACCCGTCCGCTACGAGAGTGAAGGCCCTGTCGCCTCGATCATCCTGAACCGACCCAGATATGCGAACGCCCAGAACTCCCAGATGACCTACGCACTCGACGCGGCGTTCCGTCGCGCCGTCGATGACGACGCAATCCGAGCCATTGTCCTGAAGGGCGAGGGCAAGCACTTCTCTGCCGGTCACGACGTCGGGACGCCGGGTCGTGACGTCACGAGGCCCTTCAACCGCGAGCTCCTGCTCCCCGACCACACCAACAAGCCGGGCGCCGAATTCCTCTACACCCGCGAGCACGAGGTCTACATCGGAATGTGCCGGCGCTGGCGGGACGTCCCGAAGCCGACAATCGCGGCAGTGCAGGGCGCGTGCATCGCCGGAGGACTCATGCTCGCCTGGGTGTGCGATCTCATCGTCGCGAGTGAGGATGCCTACTTTCAGGACACAGCCATCCTCATGGGCATCCCCGGCGTGGAGTACTTCGCGCACGGCTTCGAGCTACCCACACGGATCGCCAAGGAGTTCCTCCTCCTCGGGCAGAGGATGCCCGCACAACGTGCCTACGAGCTCGGGATGGTCAACCGCGTCGTGCCGCGAGACGACCTCGACGAGACGTGCAGAGAAATGGCACTCGAGATGTCCGCTCATTCGCGGCTGGGCAACTGGCTCACGAAGCAGGCCATCAACCACGTCGAGGACCTACGGGGCAAGCAGACCGCCATCGACGCGCAGTTTCACATGCATCACCTCGCCCACGCACAGAACAGTCTCACCTCGGAAGACCACCTCGGGGGCATGGACGCGAGGGCACTGGCGGCGGCCAACAAGAAGAGCGCCAACAAGAACTAGCGACGCCCGCCGAGTTCAGGGACATTGAGAAGCGCCGTTCCAAGAGCGGCGTGCTCAGAAGGGGGATGGAGATGGGTCGAAGCTTGGAGGGCACGGTCGCCCTCGTGACGGGCGCCAGCCAGGGCGGCACTGGCCGTTCCGTGGCCATCCGCTTCGCAGCCGAAGGCGCCAAGGTCGGCATCACCGCTCGGAACGAGTCCGGCCTGCACGAGACGTTGGCTCGCATTGAGGACCTCGGAGGCGAGGGCCTGGTCATGCCATGCGATCTCGGTGATCCCGACGGGGGACGCGACAGCCTCGTGGCCCGCACGGAGGCTGCGTTCGGCCCGGTCGACGTCCTCGTGAACAACGCAGTGGCGGCGAAGATGCAGCCCGTAGAGGACTGGACCCTCGCAGAACTCGACTTCTACCAGCAGGTGAACGTCTGGGCGCCGTGGATCCTCATGGCCCAGGTGTTGCCCGGCATGCGGGCTCGTCGGCGGGGTTGGATCCTCAACCTCACGAGCGCCTCGGCCGAGCTGCCACCGGGGCCGCCCTTCGGCCATGTCGCGAAGGACGGGTACTCGTCGTACGGGGCGACGAAGGCAGCGCTCAACCGGCTCACCCTCGCCGCCGCAGCCGAGACCGAGGGTGCGGGCATCGCGGTGAATGCGCTCGCGCCACAGGCGACGATCGCGACGCCCGCGGTGCTGGGGTCCGGAGTGATTGAGGCCGCGGCGGGTGGCCAGGACGTCATGCACCTTTTCGAACCGGTCGAGACCATGGCCGAAGCTGCGCTTGCGCTCTGCAGCGGCGACCCCGACGTGCTCACCGGGCGCATCGCCTACAGCTTGCAGCTCCTCGTGGAACTCGACCGACCGGTCTACGACCTCACGGGCACGCGGCTGATGGACGACGTGCAGCCCGCCGACCTGCCGGGCAAGATCCGCGGCCAGATCGAGTTCCACCACACCACCGGTGGCCCCGATCGCTCGGCGTTCGACCGGCCTTGGACACCGATGCCGGCGGTCATTGCCGCCACGTCGGACGAGAGGTGAGTCGGAGAATCAGCCCGCGAACGGATCGTCTTCCGTCGAGATCCTCTGCACCGCCACCTTGACACCTCCAGCGCCGACACCCGGTACTCCGACCGCGGCAACCGTGGTGTTCCCGGCGTCCACGTGAAGCGTCTGACCCGTGACGTAACGACCGTCATCCGAGACGAGGTACAGGATCCCGTTGCTGATGTCGACGGGGTCGAGACTGGCGACAGGGAGGGCCTGGTTGTAGGTCATGATGATCTCGGTCTCTTCCTTCGCCCAGCGCAATCCGCTCTCGCTTCTCGCCATCCCTGTTGCGGTCGTCGTGGGGTGAATCGTGTTGACCCGGATGCTGTGGCGAGCCAGGCGACCGGCATACGACTTCATGAGGCCGACGATCGCATGCTTCGAAGCCGTGTACCCGTCGAAACCGCCGTCGAAATTCGTGGTGACGACACGCGTGCCCGCCGCCGAGGAGGTGATGACGATCGCTCCACCCCTCTCCCCCTCGATGAGGGCCGGTGTCGTGACCTGCAGCGTGTTCCAGACTCCCGTGAGGTTCACTGCGAGATTGTCGTTCCATGCCTCCTCTGATCGCTCGTAGGGCGCGAGCTGCGTGTTGGAGATCCCGGCGTTGGCCAGGACGATGTCCAGGCGGCCAAAGCGCCGTTGCCCTTCCTCCAAGGCTGAGCGCAACTGACCACGGTCACGAACGTCGGCCGTGCACGCCACCATCTGACGGCCAGTCTTCTCCACGAGGCGAACCGTCTCTTCCAGCTCCTCCTCGGTGCCCATGGGGTAGCGCACCGTGGGCACCTGGGCGCAGATGTCCACTCCGATGATGTCGGCTCCCTCCGAAGCCAGAACCAGCGCGTGCGAACGGCCCATGCCGCGCGCCGCGCCGGTGATGAACGCCACACGCCCGTCGAGTTTCCCCACTTCTCTCTCCATTTCTTCGGATTCTCGGGTTGTCAGTGGAGCCATGTCGGTGTGGCCGATACCCACTGCCGACACCCGCTCCCGCACTTCGCCATGCTCGGGATCACCACGCTCACGGGAGCTTGGAGAGATCGTCGCGGGTAATCGGGTTGGCACCGACAAGTGCACTGGAATCGGAGTACACCGGCACCAGGCGACGCCGGGAGAACTTCCAGGTGCCGCTCACCTTCACGAGATCGTCGTAGTAGATGCCGTAATTGGTGACGTCATGCTCACCCTGCCGGCGGGCGATGGCGTGAATCGTCGTCGTCGACGACGCCCGGTCGTCGCCATGGAGTGTGATGACCGCCCCGTGGGTCATCTGGACGAGGAAGTCCTCGCCCGTGAGGTTCTTGATCACCGCCTCGACGATCGCTGCCGCTCCCACCACCCGGCTGTCCACTGGGGATGCGACCTCCCAGAGCGCATCGGGTGTCCAGAGCGTGGCAAAGACGTCCCAGTCGCCACGCGAGGCGGCATCGGAATAGCGGTAGATCAGCTCCTGGATGGCCAGTTTGTCGATCCACGCCGTCACATCACTCGGCAAGGTCATGTCGGCCACCGATGCTCCCTCCCTCGATTGAATGACGCCCTCGCGAACCGGTCCTCCGCCTGGCCCCCGTGACCTGATCACCCGCACATCGGTCATCAAAACCGGCATGGACTCCGATTTCGGCTTCCACTACGGTAATCGTGCAGTGATGCCTGCACAAGTGGTCCTCCTCGACGCGGTGGAGCCCTCAGCGACACTGCGATCGCGCAAGAAGGAGAGAACGAGGGCCGCGATCCAGGATGCGGCCCTCGACCTCTTCGCAGAGCAGGGCTTCGACGCGACGACCGTCGACCAGATCGCGGTGCGCGCGGAGATCTCGACGACCACCTTCTTCACATATTTCCGTAGTAAGGCCGAGGTGATCGTCAGTGACCACAGCAAGTGGCTTCCCGCCTTCCAGCAGGCGATCGTGGTGGCGCCGCCGACAGAGAGCGACCTCGACGCGATGAAGCATGCGCTCCAGGGGGTGTGGGTCACGTCCATCGATCTCGAACGCACCGTGCGACAGGCGCAAGCAGTTGCGACGTCGCACGTCCTCCGCGGGGTGAGCTACGACATGGGGCAAATCTGGCTGGGCGCCGTCGCGAACGCCCTTGCCCGCCGACACGGCCTCGACACGCCCGACGATCGCTGCTGGATCGGCGCGCGCGTTGCGCTCACCATCCTCGGTCACGTGCTGCAGTCGTGGATGCGTGACGGGTGTCACGGCGAGCTGACCGAGCTGATTGACCACGGCTTCAGCGTGATGGCCGCAGCTCGACACTGAGTGGTTCGGTGAATGACGCCGGCCGATCCGTGAGCTTCGAGGAGCGACAGGGGGACACAATGGCAACGACGAACGAGGGCACCTCAACCACGGAGCGTGAGACGTCCCTGATGGTCGTCTCGGCCGACATGCATGTCGGTCCTCGGCCTCAGGAACTCACGCCGTACTGTCCGAAGAAATACCTCGGCGCATGGGAGGACTTCACCGCGGAGGTCGTCAACCGGTACAACGCCGCCATCGAGATGCGGTCGTTCTCTGACGAGTACTGGGACGGTCGGCGCCGAAACAGGGAGACGGCTGGGCACTACGACCCCCACGCGTGGCTGGCGGACATGGACCGAGACGGTGTCGCCGGTGGTGTCATCTTCCACGACAGCCTCAACGGCCAGCCGTTCCCTTTCGACTGGGACGGGCGGGGCAAGGTGGTGCCGCCACCCGAAGCCCAGGAGCTCGCCACGGTCGGTCGTTTCATGTACAACCGATGGCTCGCCGACTTCTGCTCGGTCGAACCGGGGCGCACCATCGGGCTCGCACAGCTCCCCTTCTGGGACCTCGACACCACCATGCGCGAGCTCGAATGGGCGGCAGTGAACGGTCTGGGAGGGGTCAATTTCCCGGCGCCGGGCTCGTCGGGACAGGCCCAACCGGGCGACCGTGACATGGATCGCTTCTACGCCGCATGTGCCTCGCTCGACATGACGCTGTCCACCCACATCGGTGCCTTGCCACAGACGAGCTATGGCGACTCCACCAACCCCTCCATCTTCCACTTCGCACTGCTCGACGCGAGCGAGTGGGGTGTTCGCACGGTCTATCAATTGGTCATCTTCGGGGTCTTCGAGAGACACCCGAATCTCAAGCTCGTGCTGACGGAGGTCCCCGGAGTCTTCTGGAACGAGATGTGCCTCAAGATGGACTCGCTGCACCTGACGCCGATCAGGCGCCGGGGCGACGACCTGACCCGCTTGCCGAGCGAGTACGCGGCGACGAACGTGTGGATGGGCAACAGCTTTCAGTCCCGACAGGAAGCCGTCGCCGCGCTCGAGATCGGCCGCCAGGACCGCTTCATGTGGGGCTCGGACTATCCCCACGCGGAGGGAACGTTCCTGTACACCGAGAGTCCCGACGAGTACCCCCGGACTCGGCTGTCGCTGGCCAACACGTACCACGACCTCCCGCTGGACGAGGTCCGAAGGCTCGTCGGCGCGAACGCCCTCGACGCGTACCCACGACTCGATTCGGCACTGCTCGACAAGACGGCCGAGCGCATCGGCATGTCGGCCGGCGAGATCTCGAGCGCACCGGATCTGGACGCGCACCCCGCCAGTTACTTCCACACCGGATCTCTGGGTTTCCGCACTCACGGAGCCTGGGCCTGAGGACGCGTCGATCGGGCACCGCTCGGGACGTCAGCGCCTGGTCAGGGTAAATTGAGTGTGCACTTTCTATTAAGTGTGTACTATCCATTAGCCGCCAGAGTCGCCGTACGACCACCGTTCCGGCATCGGACTGAGGAGGATGCATGTCCAAGACCGCGACCGAAACCGTGCAGCGCCCTCGGATGCCGTTCTCGCGTAGCGACGTACTGCACATCTCGCCCAAGTACGCCCAACTCCGGAGCGAGTTCGGCCCGATCGCTCCTGTGTCGAGCTTTGCCGGCGACCCCGCGTGGCTCGTCACCGGCTACGAGGAGGCACGAACCGCGTTCTCCGATCGACGCTTCGGCTTCTACGTTCACGACGACCCCGAGCACGCCCCCCGGGCCTCGGACTCGATCATGCATGGCCGACCCTTTGGCGACGAGTCCTTCGAGCAGCAGTCGAATCGCCTCCGTCGGCTTCTCGCACCCTCGTTCACCCCGAAGCGCCTCAAGCTCCTCGTTGAGTGGATCCAGCAGCTCTCGGACACCTGCCTCGACGACATGCAGGCAGCCCACGATCGCAACCCGGAGGAGCCCATTGATTATCACGAGCACGTGGGCTGGCGTCTACCGGTACTGGTGATCGGCGCCCTCCTCGGCGTGCCCGACGACAGGCGTGACGCAGTCATGGCGCTGTCGGACAGGATGGGCAACATCGACGACGAGCCCGACGCGTTCGCAGCAATGGGCGAGCTCGAGGAGTACATGGCGACTCTCATCGAGGTGAAACGGAGGAATCCCGGGCCCGACGTCATCTCCGACCTCGTCGCCGCCCACGACGCCGACCCTACGTTGTTCACCAATACGTCGATCGAGCGCTACGCCGCGGGGATCGTCTTCCCGGGGCACGAGACCACCGTGGCCCGAATGGACTTCGGACTCTTGTACCTCCTGCACGATCCGAGATGGCGCGACTGGCTCATGACCGATCCCGATGACCGGATCGTTCCCACCGTTGAGGAAATCCTGCGCCTCACATCGGCCCACAACCTCGGACTTCTGCGCTGGGCCGTCGAAGACATCGACATCGCCGGCGTGACGATCGAGCGCGGCGATCTCGTCATCATTTCGGAGGCGGCGGCCAACCGCGACCCGTCCGTTTGGAGCAATCCTGACGAATTCGACCCCGGGCGCCCCACGGTGCCACACATCGCATTCGGACACGGTGGCCACGTGTGTCTGGGCCAGAGCCTGGCGCGCACTGAGCTCAAGATCGTGTTCCCCTCCCTGTTCCGCCGCTTCCCCGACATCAGACTCGCCGAGGACCTTCAGCATCTGACGATCCGCAACGACCGCACGGGTGGAGGCGTCGACCGCGTGCTGGTGACCTGGTGACCTGATCGGATTCCACCGCGCCCGTCGCTGAGCGGGTCGGCGTCGAAGACACCCGGGCAGTGCTCTGACCCACGGCGGGAGCGACCGCGCCGAGCGCCACGGCTGGGGTGCTCGGCCGAAGCCGGACATCCGTCCGAACCTCGTGTGAACAGTGCGTGAACGACTCCGGGCAGCCCCCAGGGGGGTCCACGCGACCAGTGGAGCAGCGCTCCCTTTCCCCTCGCTTCGGGCACTCGACACGGCAGCCGCTTTTGGTCTCTAATGCATCTGACGTGCTGGCCCTCGGGGGGGAAAGGACGTGCGATGACCGTGAGCCCTGCCTGGAGAGCGGACCCCCTCGGGAAATTCCGGGAACCGCAGTCCATGATTGGCCGTGGGGACGTCAGGTCGACCGGATCCGACGGTTCCCAGCCTCGTCCTGTGACCCCCACCATCGGGAACCCGGACCCGAAAGCTCCCTTTCCCAAAGACCGCGTCCTCGACAACCTCCGGCGGCCGCCCCGGCGCCGAAGCTCGAGCATGCCGGATGGCTCGGTGGACCTTCGTCGGACCGATGCACACGGGAGTCGTCACGAACGGCCGTCGCGGAGGAGAACGGGCTCGCGTCTCTACGTCATCACGGCGTTCGTCCCGAGCGAGGCACGGCACGGCCGAAGGCGCATCAGATCACTGGTGGTCGTCCGTCCTCGCCATCAGCACCGGCCGCGGCACTCTCAACGCGTGCCGAGCCTCGTTCCCTACGGGCTCTACCTGGCCGAGCTCTATGCGGTCATCTGCTTCTTGTTGCTTCTCGGCCCATGGAACCGCTGGGGACGCCTCTTCGTGGTCGGACTCGTGACCGTCCTCGCGCTGTGCAGTGCCATCGTGCTCGGGAGAGGCATGGCCTTGCCGACCTGGAAGGACGATCGCGACTCGAGCGGTCGGGCTCCCGTTGGGGCGAGCAGCATGACCAGGCCCTTCGGCGCACTGGCCCTCCAGTTGACACCCCTCGCCGTACTCGCTGTCGTGTTCCCACTCGTGGGAGACCGGCTCCACGCCTTGACCGTGGGCGGAACGCCGTTGAGCTCGGTGATGCTCGCCGGATCGGTCGCCGTTCCCCTCGTGGCTCAGATCGCGTGCGCGCCCCTCTACCGTGTCCTGGGCGAGGAAGTCTACGAAAAGGGCCCGTCCGCGCTCATGCCGAGCTTTCTCTCTCATTGGCCGTCGGTCTTCTGCCGCTCGATCGTGATCATCGTGCTCGTCAGCGTGCCCTTCGCCTTGACCGCGCACTGGTCGACGGGCGCCACGCTCGCGTTCGGGCTCTTCATGCTCTGCAGCCTGGCCATGACGCAGTGGTTCGTGGTTCCCATCATGGAGCGGCGCTACGGGCTCTGGGCTGGAGCCTGGCTGGCCTACGCCGCCGTGCTCCTACTCACGCCGCAGCTCTGCCTCATCGCACCGCTCGCCGCGTTGGCGGTTCTCGCTTGCAGGATGCTGCGTCGGCCGATCTTCTTCCCACTCCGCCCCACGCCGAACGTCTGGCGCTCCTTTGCCCTGGGCTCGGTGCAGGGCACGCTCATCTGGCTCAATCCCCTGCTGCTGTTGCTCGTGACGGGGTACGCCTTCCGGCCGACCCTCGTCTTCCTGTCGCTCCTGCCAGCGATCGTCCTCTTCAACGCGTACTTCACGATGGTCGCCCCCGGACTGCAATCCGGATTCGACTCGGTCCAGCACGCGCTGCATCGGAGCGGGATGGAACAGTTGAACGCTCGAACGGAACACCTTCGTGGGCAGGTGAGGGGTACGTTCATGACTCTCGGACTCTCTGTGGTCGTGGCAATGTCGTTGACCGCCGTCATCGAGAGCCTGCACCCGGCGCTGAACACGAGCTTCTACAACGCCATGGTCATCTGCTCGGTGGGCTTCTGCCTCGAAGCAATCTTCGTGTACAACCTCGTCCAACTCAAACGCGACAGGTTGGCCATCGGCGTCAGCACGGTCCATTGTGTTGCCTTCACGGCCGCCATACTCGTCTTCTCCCCATCCGCCGCCTTCTACGCGGTGAACGCCGTCGTCGAAGTGGCGGTGGTCGCGTTCTTCATCCTCGTCTATGCACGCGAGATCACCGAACCGCACTACGCCGTGTTCTGGGGTCACGCCATCGCTTGGTGAACGAAGCCCTTCCGAATTCAAGGTACCCCCGATGTATCACATGCCCAAGAAGAGTGGTCCCACAGAGAACCCGAACCCGGGAACACACCCGTGGCCGGCGCTCGGCGTCTCCTCACCTCAGCCCTGGCCCGCGGTCGACGTGGCCTTGATGGCCGAATCGACTTACCCCTACCTGACGGGCGGCGTATCAGCAGTGATGCACGACATCATCTCCTCCCACCCTGAGGTGAGCTTCGGCATCGTGCACATCACGTGGGACAGCAATGGGTCGACCACCCACGGCTACGAGGTGCCGGCCAATGTGCAGTGGATCGCTCCGCTGTACCTCAGCATGCAGGAGCATCGTCAGGACTTCATGGCCATGCGGCCAAGGAATCTCCGCAAGGCTGCCAAGCACCGCGAACGATTGGCATTGCAGGTGGCGGCTGCCTTGGGAGCCGTCTGCGCCAATAATTGCCGTCCATTTTGGGACCTGTACGACGCCTACATGAACCCGCGGAATACCGCCAACCAACTGTGGCCCTTGCTCACGACGCGGGAACTCATGCGGCTCGTCGAGCGAGTGTGCCCTTCAGGTACCTCGCTTGCCGAGCTCTTCTGGTTGCTGCGCGACTTGACGGCCCAAACCTTCGCGGTCACCGCCACCGATTACCCCAAGGCGGCCGTGTATCACGCTCACACCTCTGGCTACGCCGCGCTGGCCGGCGCGGTGGCAGCCCGTCAAAACCAAGGGCGCTTTCTCCTCACCGAGCACAACCTCTATGTCCGCGACACGATCAACGAGCGGATCGGGCGCAGCATGGCTCTACCGGTGAACCGCTCGGACTGGCTCACCGCCGACGTGTGCGTTCAAGATCGTGCCTGGATGGCATGGCTGATCGAGATGACCACGATCGCCTATGACGCGGCGGATGAGCTCACCTATCTGTACCCGGAAGCTCTCGACGAGGCCGCTCTGCTGGGCGCTCCGGTTGAGCGGGCCCGAGTGGTCCCCAATGGCATCAACCTGGACGCCTTCGACTCCGCCCGCCAACGTCAAGTCGAACGTGATCACCTAAGGATGCGGCCTGACCATATTTGGGAGCTCGCCTATGTCGCGCGAGTGGTGCAAGTAAAAGGCCTTCACGACCTGCTCGAGGCACTGGCAATCGTCGTACAGAGCGGATGGCGCTCCTTCAAGCTGCGCGTCATGGGGCACTCGGACGAGACCCCCGAGTATCTCGAGACATGCAAGCAGCAGGTAACGACGCTCGGCATCGAGAATCACGTCTCATTCATGGGACCACAGAACTTGAAGGAGGCGTTTGGCGACGTGGACCTGATCGTGCTTCCCAGCCACAACGAAGGCCAGCCCCTTGCCGTTCTCGAAGCCATGACGGCAGGCCTGCCCACAGTCGGCACCCGGGTGGGCGGGATGGAACAGCTGTTGCGGGACCCGCTGCGCCGCAGCGGAAGAGAGGTGGGGCCGTGTGGTCTCATCGTCCAGCCGCATGCCCATCGGGAGATGGCGGACGCCATTTTGGACGTCGTGAACGACACCAGCATGTATCGGATGTTTCGTGCCAACGCCTTCGAACGGGTACGGCACGCCTTCCAACTTCCAGAGGCCATGCGTAGGTACGGAGACCTCTATTCCGAGCTGTGTTCGACGCTGCCACCGGGAGGACGCCACCATTCGCTGCGGACCGGGGCGAAAGGCGCCATTCTGGCGCAGGCGCGAGCCTGAGTTGCGCGCGCGTGTCCGGCTGACTCCGGAAGCGACCCGGATGGTCGACCAGCTGGAGGCGGCAGCCTCCCGCCGCGGGGCGCGCACCTTCGGTGCCTGGTTGCGTTACGGCACACAGCCGGTGGATCCCGACGAGGTCGAGATCGCCGCCGAGCGCTACCGGGTGGCGGTGCTCCAGCCGTGGGAGCTCGGCGCGCTCCGCGCCCTGAAAGACCGCCGCCCTGACATGGTCGTCCTGTGCTACAAGTGCCTCTCCTCCACGCGAATCTTCGAATGCGAGGACTCGTACCCGACATCGGGTGTCTTCTTCACCGAAGCCGAACGGGCAGGCGAGGCGTGGTTCGCGCATCGACAGGCGGCCGGCGATCGGATCGAGTGGCGGGGCTACCCGGGTCACTGGCAGATGGCCGTCTGGAACACGGAGTACCGACAGAGGTGGGTGGAAAACGTCGTGCGCGAGGTCACTGCTGAGCCATGGGACGGGGTATTTGCCGACAACGATGTTTTCGACGACTACTACGGCATCTTCCCCCTCGCTGAGATCGACGGCGCGCCCGAGTTGCGCGACGCGCTCGACTGTCTCGTGCGCGACGCGGGCGAGGCCCTCAACGCGTCGGACCGCCTCCTCGTCCCGAACATCGCCGAGTCCAGGCGCGAGCCTGGACGATGGGTTCGCCACGCACAGTACGGGGGCGGCTTCGAAGAGCACTGGCTGGGATGGCAGCCACACATCCACTTTGATCAGAAGACGTGCCTGCAGCAGGCGGCCGAACTGCACGGACCGGGCATCGGGGTTGTCCGTGTCAACGCCGGCGGCAACTCCGTCGAGCGCAGCTTCCGCTATGCCGTCGCGGCGTTCTGGGCACTCGGGATCGGACGAGGATGGGCCTGTACGGCCACGGCACCAGACGACTACGAGGGCTTGCCGTACCTGCCGGAGCAGGGTTGGGATCTCGGAGAGCCCGTGGGGCGTCGTCGCTCGCGTCTGGGAGGTCGGGCCCAACGGTTCAGCGCGGGATGGGCCGCAGTGAACGTGGCCACCGCCGGTACGGTCACCTTCCGTGTCCCCGACGGATTGGTCGATGCAAAGGGGGGTGCCGCGCCGAAGAAGGTCCGTCTCCACCCGAAGGACGGCTGTGTCTTTGCCTCCCCTTCACTCCTCGAACCGAGAGGTCGACCGGCGACGAAGGGCCAGTTGCTCGTCCTCGGGGGCGGTGACAACCTGCCGCCCGATTGGTTCGAGCTGCACGGGCGCGCTCGGATAGTTCAAGGCCGGGTCCGGCTTCCGACCCGAAGCGGTTACGTCGATTCGGTGGTGTCCCGGCCCTCTTTCCATGCACGTGGGCGGGAGGCTCGGACATGCCTCGAGGTCCCCGCCGACCAGCCGAGCGCCGAGACGCTCCTTGAGCTTCGCACGGACCGCGGCGACTTCGTCGCCATCGGAAAGAGCGGAGACTGCCTGCTCTTGCGGCTGCACCACTCTGGACAACGATCTGATCAGACGGAGCGCTTCGACCCTTTCGCACACCGGTGGTGGTCCCTGAAGGTCGATTCGACGGCCGTGTCCTGGCAGACGAGTGGAGAGGGTGCCACATGGCGGACGCAGCGAGTCCTGAGCGACACTGACTTCTCCAACGCAGCTGTCAGGGTGGCATTGCGTGGCGGACATTACGAACCCGCCGATGCTGACGAAGAGTCGGTCTTCGGGGTGGTGGAAGTGGTGTCTCGTCCGACGTACGGCACCTGAACCGACATCGGAGGAGATCGCTATGGATTTTCATCGCGCTATCGACGCTTAGCTTGAATCAGCTTTGCTTGAACGATTTGCCGGTGCCAGTGCAACAGAGGAGACGAAGTAATGGCCATCAGCAAGCTCAACCGCTAGACCCGACAGAACCGCACACGCGTCCGGCGGTCATGCACGTCTCGACCCGCATTGTGTGTCCTCGCTCCCCCATCATGGGACTTGGATTCGCATGGGGCGGACCGCCGATGGGTCGCTGGTCCTAACTTCGACGTTCACCGAACCTGTCGGCACGTCCCTCCGGGTACCGTCTTCTCCGGCTGGCGATGACACTCTCTGGCGCTCACGTTGACTGCTCCCCCCGAAACCACTCCGTCGTGCATACAAGCCCGGTGCGAAGATCGACACTGGGTTTCCACCCGAAGAGAGCTGCTGCCAAATCTACGTCTGGTTTCCGCTGAAGGGGGTCATCTGTCGGTAGCGGCTCGTAGACGAGAGGGGAAGAAGACCCGGTGATCTCAAGGACCATCTCGGCAAGGTCCCGTATCGTGACCTCCGTCGTTCCTCCGATGTTGACGGGGCCGACGTAGTCGCTATCGAGCAGCGCGAGAAGGCCCTGGATTTCGTCGTCGATGTAGCAAAAGCTTCTTGTCTGGCTGCCGGTCCCGTAAATCCTCAGAGCCTGGTCCCTTAGGGCACTCACAATGAAATGCGTGATCACGCGCCCATCCGTTGGTGACATACCCGGACCGTACGTATTGAAGATTCGAGCAATCCGGACATCCAACCCGAGTTTGCGGTGATATGCCATCGCAGCGGACTCCGCGAACCGCTTCGACTCGTCATAGACGCTTCTCAGACCCACCGGGTTCACATTCCCCCAATAGGCCTCCGCCTGTGGATGGACCTTGGGGTCTCCATACACCTCACTCGTTGAAGCGAGGAAAAACCGAGCGGACACGCGACGCGCTAGTTCAAGCAAATTGAGCGTGCCGAGGCTGCCAACCCTCAGAGTCTCAATTGGGTTCCGCAGGTAGTCAGCGGGAGAGGCCGGACTGGCAAAATGGAGAACTGCGTCGAAACCATCGTCAGGGATGGGCAACGGATCGGTCACGTCATGATGGAGAAATGAGAATGCGTCGTCTTCTCTGAGTGACCGTATGTTCGAAAGCCGCCCACTGCTCAGATTGTCTACGCACGCTACTTCGTCGCCTCGGTCGAGCAGCGCTCGACAAAGGTGAGACCCCAGGAATCCAGCACCACCACTCACCAGGAGCTTAGCCATCCGTCAGCCGCATGATTCGAAGTGTCCAATCGGTTGAAACCATGTGTCACACCTCCGGCTTCGCTTCAACAAAGTACTCGTCGTCCACGAACCCAAACCTTCGAAAGATGTTCTGGGGTCGTCCAAGCTGGATTGCGCCGACCACCTCGCCGAGGTCGAAGCTCCAATCTACGACGACACTGACAGCTGAAGCTGCTGTGTCGAGGGCTTTGTCACCCGGTTCACGCCGGTCCAGCGTGGTCCGGGCGAACTCTGCCGCAAACACGCTGACCGCGGCCAATCCCGCGGAGAGCATCACGCGTGACATCCGATCGGGTACCCGTCGTCGCGCAGTGAAGACCGAGGTCACGACACCCGCGGACACTGCCATGGTAAAGGGATTGCGATGCCACCGACGATGGCTTGGATGGACGGCACACACCCATGCAGCCGATCGGCCGTACGTGTAGAGCCGACGGACCACGTCTCTCAGGCTCCGGATCGGTTCTCGAGAGTGGGCGACAGCCGCCTTCGGTTCGGATTCAATCCGATAGCCGGCGTGACAGAGGCGGACCCCGAGATCGACATCCTCCCCGCCGACGACAGTCAGGGTCGAACCCGAAAAGCCACCGACTTGAACGAAGGCATCCCTGCGGACAGACAGATTGCTCGTCGTTGCCCAGAGGAGCTGGGAATAGAGGATGGGAAATTCAAAAGCAACATTGAACTCCGAGGACCGCTTCATCACATTCCAGGCAACGCCGTCGCCTCCCGACTGATCCATCACAGTCGGACCGGCGATGGCGGCCACTTCCGGTGACCGCTGGCGGTGGGCGTCAAGATGTCCCCGCAGAGACCCGGAGATCAGGCGACAATCTGAGTCGATGAACAAGATGATTTCGTAACATGCTGCGAACGCGCCGATGTTGCGCTTGATGCCCACACACGCTGGTCCGCGAATGTACCGCGCGCCACGGGACTCGCAGGTCATCCGCTGGGCTTGAATGTGTTGGCTCGCCGTGTCATCCACGACAATCACCTCGACGGGTACATCTACCTCGTCAACGGTCGCATTGATCGAATCGAGGAGCGAAGCAAGAAGCGGTGTCCGCCCCTTGGACGGGATCACGATCGACACCCCGTCCAGACAGCGCCGCGTGCCTTCATGGGGAGGCCGAACAACACCCCTGCCCGCGTGGGTGCTGCCGTATCCGTTGCTCCTTCCCTCCCCGCTTACCATGCCTCATCAACCTCGTGACTGACCCCGACAGCAAAGTGATCCGTGGTCGAAGACCCGCCGGTCGAACGTATCGGTGCAAACGGCACGTTCTTGCTTGGATTCATCGCTGTCTCCTTGTCGGTGGCGGAGGCGTGCAGCCCGGCTGAAGCAGCGCTACCAGGCAGAAAGATGCGATTCCTGGCCAAACGACCAAATGCTGCGGCAGCTGCGGGAGAGGCCGATGACGTCCAATCGCAACTTGCTGGGGGACTTGGGTAGTCGAAATACACCACGGACTTTATGGCGGGAAACGCAGACAGTGAAGTGGCGACGTCTCTGTACCACTGCTCTTTACTGTGCGATCCCGACAGATTTCCGACGGTCCCCAATTCGGCCAACATCAAAGGGCGATTCCGGAATGGCTGTGCACGGAGCCATCGATAGAAGGGCGAGACCAACTGCCGGAAGGATCGCCACGGGCGATTCTTGCAAGATGCGAAGTTATAGGGATCCCATGCAATCCAATCGACAAAGGCGACGCCGGGCCATAGTTGGTGATACATCGACAGCCAGTGGTGCGTCGAGATTCCCTCGACGTCCCACACCCACACGACGTTGGATGCCCCGGCCGCGATCACGTCGTCATGGACCCGACGAAACGCAGCAGCGAAGTCCGCCGCGGTTCCCTCTGTCCCAAGTTCGGCTTCGGGTTCGTGAGAAAATGACAGCATGATAGGCATCTGGAACATGGCCAGGCGTTTTCCCTCCGCATCAATGACGCCGTCCAGTGAACCGTCAGCAATGGCCGCCCATGCGATCGGGTTCCCCGCGGGATCCGTTGGCTGCCAGTTGACGAAGAGGATGTGCCCGCCTCGAGCGAGCGTGGCCTCTTCGGGGGTGGGGAAGGCCTGCAACCATCGGTGATACGTGTGCACGATGTCGAGCGGCCGTTCAACTTGCATCTCTGCGTTGGTCACTGCCCCAACCAGGTCCGAGCCCGAGTTGGGTACAGACTCGCCCCACCAGTCACCGCAGCGTGGAACCACAGCTTTGAGGATCGAACACCGTGTGATCACGGAAGAGTCTTCCGATGAGGCTGCGACCGCGTGTGCACCGACTGGTCGTGTGGCCGAGAGCCAGGATGTCTGGCTTGCCTCCGCCGTGCCGAGTTCGGCCGTAAGGACGACGGTGAGCAGCACAGTTGTGACCGCGACCGCGGTGCGCTCGATCTTACGGATGTTCGCTCTGGCCCTCGGATCGGCCGGGTTCTCGCGATGTGATCCCACCACAAGGGTGTCGGCACGGTGAAGCCACAAGTTCACCGCTTCTCGACATCCAATGCGTTGCAGTTGAACAGTTTGTGAATCCCCAGCCAACGGACACAAAAGCAGTTTGAGTTGTGGCGTCGTTGCTTGATTGCCCTGGACGCCTCAACTTGTATACAAGCAGGCAACCGCGAATCATTCCCGTCCCATGCACCAGCGACCGGAAGTGTCGGGCAGCTCACTTTGTAGCGGGCAGATGACTGCGCCATGTGGTTTCGGTTCAGCGTCTGGGAGAAGAGGTGCTGTGTCTGGGTCAGAGGGGTTCCGGATGTGTAGTCCAAGACGGGTCGCGCTCGCGCAACCTCATTTCGCCGGGGGTCAGGCGTGCTGTTCTGTCGCCACTGGTAAGTCAACGAGAGGACCGCATGGTCACTGCTGCGCGCTGCGCATCGCGACCATGCGGCTGGCGTGATAACGGCCTTTCTTCAGTTGCGAGATGCCATCGAGGATGGCGGACATTTCTATCTCTTTTCCCTGTTGGTGGCCCTCATCTGGGTGGTCTGGCTGGTCAAGGTATGGCTTTCCCGGAGGTATGTCCCTTGGACCGAGACGTATCGGACCACCTCGAGTGTTGTGATCCCGGTGGTGGACGAGCCGATCGCACTGTTCCGTGACGTCCTGTCGCGGATCGTCAGGCAGAGTCCGACCGAGGTGTTAGTGGTGATCAATGGCCCGCGCAACCATGAGCTTGAAGGTGTCTGCGACGAATTTCCGCTGGTTCAATGGGAGTGGACGCCGGTCGCAGGCAAGCGCAACGCGCTGCGCGTCGGTATCGCCAAGGTCATCGGAGAGGTCGTCGTACTGGTTGATAGCGACACCATCTGGACCGAGGGGACTCTCGAGGAACTTCTGAAGCCCTTTGCCGACCCGCAGATCGGCGGGGTCACCACTCGCCAACGGATCCTCGATCCCGAGCGCAACTTCCTGTCCCGATGGGCCGATTGGCTGGAGTCGAGCCGGTCCCTCTATTCCATGCCGGCTCAGAGCGTCCTGGGTCAAGTGGGCTGCCTCCCGGGCCGCACGATCGCCTTTCGGCGGGACGTGCTCGAAGAGATCATGCCGGACTTCTTGACCCAGGGATTCTTGGGCATCGTGCTCGAGGTGTCAGACGACCGCACTCTGACCAATCTCACGTTGAAGCGTGGATTCCGAACTGTCTTCCAGTCGACCAGCCTCGTCTACACGGATTGTCCGACCAGGTTGAAGAAGATGGCAAAGCAACAATACCGATGGGCCCGGGGCAGCCAGTACAACACGCTGCGAATGCTGCCGTGGATGCTCGGCTGCGCTCCGGTCCTCGCCTTCTTCTTCGTCGTCGACATTGTCATCCCGTTCCTCTGGATCTGCTCGGCCATCGGTTGGGTGACACGGTCATTGGTTGGATACCACGGAGATCTCTATGGTGGAATCCTCAACGGTCATCGACCGCTGGAGCTGCCGGCGATGCTCTGCCTCATGTTGGCTTCATCCTGGGTCTCCATGTCCCTTCGCCAACAACGACATCTCGAACAGTGTCCCGGTGACATATTCATGATGCCTGTCGTACGTGATCTTTTCGACTTTGTTCTTGCTGCCGATCCGCCTGTACGGCTTCTTCCGCATGGCGAAGCCGGCGGGATGGGGCACCCGTGAGAACACGTTCGCGGGAGGAGAAGCCAGCTCCATGAACGACGGTGCAGCGGCTCTCGCTCTGACGGGGGCGCCGTCAGCGACCTTCGAATCAACCTCAGCGACCTTCGAATCACCCGTCGGTTCGCCAATCATCACGAGCTCGGGTAGCACCCCGACCGTGCAGATCGACCCGGCCAATTGTCATCGCTTCAACCCATACGAAATTGTCCCCGTGAGTCTGTTCGTGCTCACCCTAGTTGGAGGGGTGTTGTATGACACTTGGCCGAAATAGCACCTACGGAACCGTCGTCGGAGCTCTGTCGCTTGTCGCGGTGTCTCTCGCGCTGTACCTGTCGCCCGTTGGGACGCCGGGGAACCATCCGAAGAGCGTGGCGGCGGCCCAAACCAGTCATCGCGACTCGTCCGCAACTCCGCCGGATAGCAGAATCGGACAGCACGCACCGACCGTAGGGAGCGTGCAGGCGCTGGCCAATCCGAGCTCCAACAAGTCGGTGCTCGGACGACAGATCGTAAAGGAGGTGGTCTACGTCCCAACTTCGACTTCGGCGACCACAGCGAAGTCCGCAACGGCTCCGACACCGTCAGCGTTCCCGACGACGACCACGACAACGACCACCACGACGACCACCCCCACCAACGTGACGAACTACACGGTACAGACCAAGTCCGCTCTCATCGCACCAACCTCGGACTACTGGGGTGTGTCAATCAACGGGGTTCCCCAGGGTATGACCCAGCTCAACGCGCTCGAGACAGAGATCGGACAGGCTCCCTCCGAGCTCACCTGGTATCAAGGGTGGGACGAGCCCTACCCGGCGCAGACGGTGCAAAGCTCATGGCAACGTGGCGCCTTGCCCATGATCACATGGCAGTCGAAGCCCACTTTCGACACCAATCCGTCACAGTCTGATTCCGCGTACTCACTGAGCGACATCATCAATGGCAACTACGACGCCTATTTGCAGTCCTTCGCCCAGTCCGTGGTCTCTGTGGGGCTCCCGGTTGTGATCCGCTTGGACCAGGAAATGAACGGAACTTGGTTCCCGTGGTCCGAGGGGGTCAACGGGAACCGCACCGGCCAGTTCGCACAGATGTGGCAGCACGTATGGAGCATCTTTCAAACCGCGGGTGCCAACGCTGACGTCATCTGGCTTTGGGCGCCCAACCGGGTCGACAACCTGTCCCACGCTCCCGCCTTGAGCGAGCTCTATCCTGGAGATTCCTATGTCAACTGGGTAGGCATCGACGCCTACTGGCGCTACACGACCGAAGCGCCGACGTTCGCTGCTGTGTTCAGCCGATCGATTGCCGCACTGTCTGCCGTGACGACCGAGCCCATCTACATCGCAGAGACAGCGGGTATCCAGTCGGATCCGACGAGTGGAGCGGACGTCAGCACTGAAAAGGTGCAGTTCACCTCCAACCTGTTTGCCGGAATCGAGGCCAACCCCCAAATCATCGGCTTCTCGTGGTTCGACAACGTGGCAACGTCCAGCGAGGACAACGTGCCCATCACCAATGACTGGAGAGTTGATTCGGATCCGGCCAACCTCGTGGCGTTCAGGGCTGCCTTGGTGGCTGGCCCCTTCCTCGATGGCCTCATGCCCTCGACGGGCCCGCCGACGCAGATCACGGTAGCCCATTGAGTGGGCGTTGACGATTGATCAGACAGCGGACAACGAGACCGAAAAGGGTGTAAGCAGAAGATGACAGTACATCGAGTGTGTGTGATTGGCAGCGGTTACGTGGGGACCGTGGTGGCGGCAGGTCTGGCTCACATCGGCCACCAGGTGGTGGGAGTGGAAGCCGACGTGGACAAGCTGGCGCAGCTCCAAATGGGGGTGGCCCCGTTTCACGAAGAAGGGCTCGACGAGTTGCTGGTCGAAGGACTGGACTCCGGACGACTGACGTTTCGAACGGATATCGCTGGGGCGATGGCGCAAGTCGACATCGTCTACATCTGCGTCGGGACTCCCCAGGGTCCTTCCGGGGAACCCGACATGAATGACATGACTGGCGTTGCGGCGGAGATCGCGGCGAACATTGATGGTCACATCCTCGTGAACAAATCCACGGTGCCGGTCGGGTCGGGACGCTGGCTATCCACGATGATCGAGGAATGCAGGCCCGTCGGTATGGACCTCCGGGGCAAGTTCAGTGTCGTGTCCAATCCCGAATTCCTCAGAGAGGGAACCGCGCTCAACGACTTCTTGCGCCCCGATCGGATCGTACTGGGCAGCGAGTCGGCGAATTCGCTCGACGTCATGATGAGCCTGTACGAGCCCATCATCAACACGCAGGATTCAGTAGTGCCGGTCTTGCGGACAGACCTCGCCACCGCAGAGATGCTGAAATACGCGTCAAACGCATTTTTGGCCACGAAGATTAGTTTCGCCAATGAGTTGGCCCGCATGTGCGAACTCGTCGGCGCGGACGTATCTCGAGTGACTGAGGGAATGGGTCTCGACCGGCGCATCGGGCCGATGTTCCTTTCGGCGGGACTCGGGTGGGGTGGATCATGTTTCGGCAAGGACACGGCAGCGCTGATCGCGGCGGCCAAGGACTATGGGTACCGCGCGCGGCTCTTCGAGGCCGCAGTGGCCGTGAACCACGATCAGCGCGGTCACGTGATCGACCTACTCTTACGACACTTTCACACTCTCCGCGGCGTTCGGGTGGCTGTGCTGGGGATAACCTTCAAGCCGGGCACAGACGATTTGCGCGATTCACCCGCACTCGATGTCATATGTCGTCTGGTTGATCGGGGGTGTTTCATCAGCGCACATGACCCCGCGGTGACGGCGCTCCCCGACCATCCCGAGGTCCGTATCTACGACGATCCATACAATGCGGCACATGGAGCCGACGCCGTGGTCATCGCAACCGAATGGCCGCAATTCGCCCAGCTCGACCTCCATCGCCTGAATGCCGGGGCACCCAGTGCCTTGCTGCTCGATGCACGGAATCTCATCGACCCCGTAAGGGCCTCCGCGGCGGGACTCCACTACCAGGGAGTTGGGAGGGGCGCCCCCAGGACTCACGACCGGCGGGTTCACCTTCAGGTGGCCTAAAGCCCGCACCGGATCGACACATGATCGAGCATCACCAGGTCCTCTTCCGGCTCCCCGCCTCAGCAAAGCACAAGGGCACCTCACGCGTGTGATCCCGACAATCCCGTTCGAATCCCTTGGCCTGGAGTTCGACTGGCCATGCGGAACCGGCAGCCATTCCTGGTGACTTTCCACCACTGACTAGTGGTCCGTCGCTGAATTGATTGGGGCAGTCCGAGCGGTGTTCGACGCTGGTCAGGACCCCGTCGGTGTCATCGCCAAATCCGCGACGGACCACTAGGGACTCAAAGAGAGTGGAGTGCAGGATTCGAACCCGCGACGCTCACTTTTTGGGTAGGGATGGACAACCCGCAGACGGGGGGTCATTGTGGTCACATGCAAGCTTGCACGTCGTTCACCCCGCGGTGGTGGCGTCGCCGCATGTGCCTCGGGACACTTGCTCTGGCCTCGTCCGCCGTGTTCGTCCTCGGCATTTCCGGAGCAAGCTCCGACGCACAGGATCAGGGTCCGCACCCAGGACGACTCGACTTGTCGTCCAAGCACTCCCAACACCACACCAACCACAAGCCCCAGAATGGCAAAGCCAAGCAGAGCAGTAACAAACCCTGCCTCGAGGGAGACTGGAACGTGACGAGCATCACCTTGAGCACAACCGGCCTGACCTTCACCGGTGGTGCCGGCACGACTGTGGACATCATGTCGAACGGGAACGCACTCGGAAATTTCACTCCGGGTTCACCGCTCGTGGGCAGCGAGGGCTCTGCCAAGTTCAACGGCACCGTGACCGACCACTACGGCTTCTCACCCAAAACCACCTCGCACTCTGGTAGCTTCCCGGTCTCGACGGTCACTGACGATGCCACCATCACGGTGGCCGGTGTCACCAGGCCCGTCACGTCCTCACCCGAGCAGGGCTCCTACAGCTGCACCGGCAAGGACCTGTCCCTGACCTTTACCAGCGGCGGCAACACACTGACGTACCAGATGTCCCCCGCCGGCTGACACCATCCCCCTCGAGCAGTGCACCAAGGATCGCTGGTCCACGTCCACCGCAATGGGAAGCCTCCGCTGACAGACACCTACGACGAGGGCGCCACCGAGGTGGTCCCCGAGATGTAGGTCCCGCACACCGGGTTCTTCCCCTCGGGCACGTAGCCGTTCTTCTCGGCCTTGGTGAGCCAGACGCAGTTCGGAGTGGACATGTGCCCGAAGCCCGTCGCGTAGTCGATGTCAAAAGGCAGGAGGCCGTCGCCGTTCCAAGACTTGATGCTGCGAAGGTACTTGATCACGCCGGCATGGGTGGGGTTGGAGCCCGAACCTTGGATCCCCTTGATCATCAGCTCCGCCCCCAACCAGGCCTGGTCCTCGGTGAACGTCGGGAACTGGCTCTTGGTCCAACCGTCGTACTTCTCGAGCGCGGACTGCATCTCTTCGGTGCCGGCGTTGGGCTCGTAGAAGGGGTGGGCCAGCACCTCAAAGGTGTCGCCTTGGACATCGGCCCATGCCGGTGAGTGGATGAGTGCTGGGCTGTAACCGTCGGGGAAGAAGATTCCCTTCGTCTTGACGCCAGCCTGTTTGTAGGCCACCGACAGGGGGGCATTGTCGTTCCCGGCGAGATTGGACCACACGATGCTGACGCCGGCCTGCTTCGCCGTCAGCGCCTCGGTCCCGAAGTTCGTCCCAGTGCTGTAGGGCACCGACGTGTCGTTCACAACCACTTTGGCCTCGGGGTCACCGAGTTCGAACGACTGCGATTCGGCGGAGTTCGCCTGGACCGAGTCCGGCGAGATGCCCAGTGCGTAGAGTGCCACCCGGACGTTTCCGTAGCTCTTCAAGATATTCGAGAACAGCGTGCTCACGGGGTACTTGGGGTCCACGCTGCCACTCGTCCCGATGCCGAACATGTTGGTATAGGGCTGCGTACCCCATTCGGGGCCGTCCGAGCTGTCGCCAGTCACCGGCACACCCGCCTCTTGGGGGTACTTGGCGGCCAGGTCCATGAGGGCCGAGTCCGAGACGATCCCGATCGCTCCCCTCGAGATGGCCTCTTGCACCCCGGTCGCCAACGACGAGGGGCTGGTCTGATCGTCGATCACCAGCGGGACGAGCTTGTGGCCGTTGACGCCGCCCTTGGCGTTCTGCGCCTCGATCGCTGCGTTGAAGACGCCGGACGTGCCCACGTACTCGGTCGCCGCCGCGCCCGTCTCAGAGGTGACGAACGCGATGGTCAGCGGTGCCGGCGAAGCTGAGGCTCCGGACGCCAGGCCCCCCACGAGCACGGCCGGCACGCAGACAACAGCTGCCAATCCAGCTCCCACAAATCGAACAGGTCGCATGGTCCCCCCAGTCCTGTTTCGTTGTGCACAGGATCATGACAAGTTGTTCGCACCAATGCAACGGCACCTCAACACGCCGAGCAGCCAGGGGACCTCGCAGCTCACGATCAGGGGCTCTGAACTGGACAGTTTGTGAGCTCTGCCGACGGACTGCTCACTGATCGCAAATGGGGCAATTGGCCCATGCCCGTCGTCCTGACGGGCGCCGGCCCGATGGACATCGCCGTGGGCCGATGCTCCTGCCAATCCTCCTTGGGCGCCGCGGGCCAGTCCTGCACGGCGTCTCGGGCATCTCCAGAGCCTCCGGATTGTGACATTGGCCCCTGTGCCGAATGACTCGGAGCTGTCGACACTGTAGAGATGGTTGAGACGTCCATTACCGCGACACTCGAGCACCATCTTCACCCGATCACGGGCGCTCAGAACGACTACGACTCGCTCTTCGATCTCGTGGGCGATCGAAGGTTCGTCCTCATCGGCGAGGCCTCTCACGGGACTCATGACTTCTATGCGGAACGAGCCCGCATCACTCGCCATCTCATTGATGTGTGTGGATTCAATGCCGTGGCGGTGGAGGCAGACTGGCCCGATGCCTACCGGGTCAACCGCTACGTGATGGGGCTCTCGGATGACGCTGACGCCGACACGGCACTCTCCGACTTCCAGCGCTTCCCGGCTTGGATGTGGAGGAACTACGAGGTCCTGACATTTGTGGAATGGCTTCGCACTCACAATGATGCCCAGGCTGATCCGACACTCAAGTCGCGCTTCTACGGGCTGGACCTGTACAGCCTCCGGGCTTCGATGGAAGCCGTGGTGAGGTACCTCGATCAAGTAGATCCGCACGAAGCCACACGGGCCCGGGCGCGCTACTCATGCTTCGACCATGTCGGAGGCGAGGGACAGGCGTATGGGTACGCTCTTGCCTATTCGGGCGCACTTCCCTGCGAGAACGAAGTGGTCACGCAGTTGATCGAGTTGCGACGAAGGGCAGAGGGATACCTACGGCGCGACGGATGGGTCGCCGACGACGAGTTCTTCTTTGCCGAGCAGAATGCACTTCTGGTGCGGGATGCCGAGGAGTACTACCAGCAGATGTACCGGGCTGACGTATCCTCATGGAATCTCCGCGACCGCCACATGGCCGCAACCCTCGATTCGCTCGCTGAGCACCTCAATGACCAGCTTGGCCACGCGAAGATCGTGGTATGGGAGCACAACTCGCACGTGGGCGACGCGCGTTCAACCGAAATGAGTGTTCGGGGTGAGCTCAACGTCGGCCAACTCGCCCGGCAGCGGTACGGTCCCGAATGCGCTCTCATTGGGTTCACCACCTATGACGGCACCGTGACGGCCTCCTCCGAGTGGGGAGGACCATCAGAGCGCAAGCGAGTACGTCCCGCGATGACCGACAGCCATGAGTCGTTTCTTCACGACGTAGAAGCGGGACGCTTCTGGTTGGACTTGGCCGATCCGACCGTGCACGATGCGATGGTGATCGCGCGCCTGGAACGGGCAATTGGGGTTATCTATCGGCCAGAGACCGAGCGCGGGAGTCACTACTTCCACGCCCGTCTCGGCGAGCAGTTCGATGCGGTGATCCATCTCGATCACACTCGGGCGGTCGAGCCTCTCGAGCGCACGTCGCTCTGGGACGTGGGAGAACCTCCGGAGACATATCCGACCGGCCTTTGATAGCCGTGTTCACCAATCCACTCAACCCCGAGCGGATGGATACAACCGAGAAGGACGGGCTCTGTTCCGATGGAAGAATCATGGCCCGGCCGTGACCTTCCTGAACGGGTGCGTCGCCTTCGTTCAGGAGCTCCAAGCGGAGAACGGTTAGGGCCATCCGCGGCCCTCGACTGATTCCCTGGCGAGCCGGGAGCATGCTTGCTCCCATGTGACCTTGGGCCCTGTTCGCGTAAGTGGAACGGGGGGATCTTTGAGGGGCACTTCTTGAGGCAATCCATGCAATGCGAACCCCAAATCGACCCGAACACTGTCAGATGGACGTACGCACTTTCACCACGTGCGTTCCCACCGACGGGGCCGTGCGAACCCACGCCGGCCAACGGCTCGACGGGCAGTGGGTCATGCGTCCAGAACAGAGCCGCCTGCAGTGCGCCACATTCCACCAGGCGAATGCGTCGTCCGTGAGGTTGCCCCGATGAGACAGACCATTCGAATCGGCACCTTTGACGGGATCGCGGTGGGTGTCAATTGGAGTGTGGCCGCAATCCTGGCCCTCTTCGCCTGGGAGCTCGCCGTCTACGTTCTTCCCACTCATTCTGGCCATGCGGATGCGGCTGATTGGATGGCAGGTGTCATTGGTGCATTGGTGCTTTTGGGTTCGCTCCTGGCCCATGAGGTGTCACACGCTCTCGTTGCCAGACACAATGGTGTGCGGGTGCGGTCGATCACACTGTTCGTCTTCGGTGGCGTCGCCCAGCTCGAGGGCGAGGCGCATACCCCGGGCGCCGACTTCCGCATTGCCGCGGTTGGTCCGGGTGTCAGCCTCTTGTTGGCGATGGCGTTCGGGACATTCCAGTTGGTCGCAGTCGCAGCCGGTATTCACGGGGTCCTCGTAGGCGTGTTCTCGTGGTTGTGGGAGATCAACCTGTTGCTTGCAATCTTCAACTTGTTGCCAGCCGCCCCGCTCGACGGCGGTCGAATCCTGCGAGCCGGGCTGTGGCAACGCTCGGGCGACCACTTCCGCGCATCGGTGACCGCGGCACGTGCTGGCCGGTTCTTTGCCGTCATCCTTGTAGCGCTGGGCGCCCTGGCGTTCGTGTCCACGAACAGCGTCATTGGCCTGTGGCCCGCACTCATCGGTCTCTTCCTGTATTCGGCGGCTCGAGGTGAAGAGAAGTACGCCTTGGTCCAGGGCGCCATCGCCAGCCTGACAGTCGGGCAGGTCATGACGCCTGCCCTTCCATCCGTGCCCAGCCACACCACCGTTGCGGATGTGGCGTCGCTTCTGTGGTTCTACCGTGGAGACATCGTGGCGGTCACTGATGACAGCGGGCAACTGTCCGGGGCGGTGACAGCGCGAGCCGTCAGCGCCGTCCCAATGGAACGTCGAACTGCCACCACCTCCAACGAAATCGCGTCGCCTCTCGCTGCGATCCCGCTTGCTCACCCGGAGGATCCGATGGGTGAGTTGCTCGAGCGCATGGTATCGAAGGACGGACATCCTGCCCTGGTCCTTGACGTCAACGATTGCGTGATCGGAACCGTCAACTTCTCCGATGTACAACGCGCAGCGGAGTTTGGCACGACCCGGCAGCGCCGGATCGCCTGAACAAAGACGCGTTTCAAGCCGAGGACAGCAAGTCGTACCCCGTCTCGTTGCTGCATTGTCCCAGAAGCAAGAGTCAGGAGTGGATCGTGGAGCTAAGCGCCTATCCCATAGAGAAGTCCGAAGGGACGAACGTCATCGTCGGCCAAGCCCACTTCGTCAAGACGATTGAGGATCTGCACGAAGCGATAGTTGGAGCCGGCGTGCAGCTACGTTTCGGCATTGCCTTCTGCGAGGCTTCCGGCCCCTGCCTCATACGCTGTTCGGGCAACGATCAGGCTCTCATCGACCTGGCCGCCCGGAACGCCGAGGGAATCGGCGCTGGCCACTCGTTCATCATCTTCCTCCGCGAAGGGTATCCGGTGAACGTCTTGAATGCGATCAAGTTGGTCCCTGAGGTCTGCAATCTCTTCTGTGCGACGGCCAACCCCGTTGAGGTTCTGATCGCGGAGACGGAATCCGGCCGAGGAATCACCGGGGTCATCGACGGCCTCCCGCCCGCCGGTATCGAGACGGCGGCGGACGAAGCGGACCGTAGGGACCTCCTGCGGAGGATGGGGTACAAGCTCTAGCACGGTCGCTGGCGTCGGGAATCTGGCGAATCGCAGCGGAACTATCGATGGATCTGTGGAGAGACCTCGATGTGTCGACTGACACCTCGACGAGGAGTATGGGTCGCTCCACGCCCCGCAGGAAGCAAACGCCACGTAGGGGTGGCTGGAGCGATATGGGACGTTCGACCCTGCTCAAATCCGTTTGCCCGCCATAGTTTCGACGTCATGAAGGAGTCTTCCGAAAGCCTCGGCGTGCTGGCCTCCGTACGGCGCCTCTCATGCAGCCCGATCCCCCTGCCCCCTCATCCCCCCGGGGGCGCGGGGTGGGTCGACGGTGACTCGAACACCTCCGCAGAGCCGGCTCGGCCTGAGCTGACTATTTGATCCCGGGGAAGGAGCTACTGCGAACTCGATGCTGTCAGAAAGCGACGGCCAGTGACGACGTCGGCACGGATCCTGACGACCCGTTGACCCGGATCGACCACTTCGGGATGGGGAACATGTCTCGAGGGCACCTTCTCGCTATCTTCAATTGCCAGACCTTGGACGAGCACGCTCCAGGTCTTTGATTGATCGTCATCGATGCCGCCTGGCTGGGTCACCCCGTCAACCTGAAACGCCACGAGCCGTGCATCCAGTTGGTGGAACAACCTCTCGCCGATCCGAAGAATCACATCTGGCCCGTGCACGGCGTAGTCGACCGGTAGGACCAACGGTGCACCGTTCTGCGGAACACCCAGATGCCCGTGCCGACGTTCCTTGGCGCCGAGCGCAAGAAGGCGGCGACACTCAGGCAGCGCCAAAACCTCAGAGCCCCGATCATCGATCCACACGACCTCATGATCGACGGACTGCCCGGTTGCCACCAGGGTCAAAGGTCCGCAGCCGTTGGCCCGAAGGAGTCGCAATGGCAAGGGTCCTACGACCCTTGGATTAGACCGACCCGCATGTCACCATAATCGTCATGACCCAACGCCTCGATTGTCAGGCCCCGGGCCAGACTCTCAACCGAAGTTCACTACGGATCGGCATCATCGCACCACCATGGCTGCCCGTCCCACCCCTCGCCTACGGTGGCACCGAGAACGTCATCGACATCCTCGCCCGGGGCCTGGTCGCGGCCGGCGTTGGCGTCGAGCTCGTCACGACCGGCGACGCCACCTGTCCTGTACCACACCGCTGGGTGTTCCCTCATGCGCTGGGAGTTGGTAACGGGGGTGTCGCAGAAGAAGCGTGTCACGTCATCGGCGCCTACTCGTTGTTGCGCGACGTCGACATCGTGCACGACCACTCGCTGGTGGGTCCGATCTATGCGTTGAGCGTCCCAAGTCCTCCTGTGGTCACGACGAACCACGGACCGTTCAACGAGGTCCTCACGCCCGTCTACCAGGCGATCTCCCAGCGCACGCCGGTCATCGCGATCTCTCGTCACCAGGCATCGGAAGCACGCGGCATTTCTATCGCAGCGGTCATCCACCACGGCATCGATGTCGAGCGGATACCGTTCGGCTCCGGCAAGGGTGGCTATGCCGCCTTTCTCGGTCGCATGCATCCGGACAAGGGAGTCGAGGAGGCCATCGTGGCGGCGCGTGCAGCCGGAATGCCCTTGCGGGTCGCGGCCAAGATGACCGAGTCCGCCGAGCGCGAGTACTTCAACACTCATGTGGCACCAAAGCTGGGCGGCGACATCGAGTTCGTGGGCGAGCTGGGCCGGAGCGAGAAGTACGACCTTCTCAAGGATGCCGTCTGTCTGCTCAACCCAATCCGGTGGGTCGAGCCCTTTGGCATGGTGATGATCGAATCCATGGCATGCGGAACTCCTGTCGTCACCAACAATCGTGGATCGGCCTCCGAGATCGTGGATCACGGCGAGACCGGGTTCCTTTGCGATGACGACTCTTTGCTCGTCGAGGCCCTGCACAAGGTCGCTTCGCTCAACCGATCGGCTTGCCGGATGGCCGTTGAACGACGGTATTCATCCCAACGGATGGTCGCTGACCATATCGCTCTCTACCGCCACGTCATCGGGGACGCGCTGGATCCGGCGGAGAACGATCAGCCAACAGCGGCGCGCCGCAGAAGTCCACGGGCTCCGGAACTCGAGCACAACCATCGCTCCAGGAAGAGTTCAGGATCAATGCCCGTAACATAACGTTGACCCGAGACCACGTTCTCCCAGCGACTGAACTACCCTTACCTGCTTCACCGGGATTTCATAGCGCACGTGCTCGAGTGTTCTGACGCTCAGGCGGAACGGGCTGGATGCCGATTCATCCATCATGCATCAGCACGGTGGATCTCACGCCAATCATTCATGACGCACAAGGTGGCTGATCGATGACACAAGCGTGGGCCTATGGGGGATCACCCAGCGTTGGAGCCTCCGGTTCCGTCACCCTCGTGGAGGGTGCAACTTTCTGCATCTGTGCCCCGAATGGTGATATCCGAACTGGGGCTGAGCAGGGACTGTTCTTCCGTGACACCCGGTTCCTCAGTCACTTCGCACTGACCGTCGACGGCCTCGAACTGGAGGGCTTGGCCACCAATCGTCCGGCACCGTACGCCGGCACCTTCATCACCCGACGACCCCCCAGGGCCGGCACCGCGGACAGCACCCTCCTCGTCGTGCGCCACCGGTATGTGGGCAACGGCATGCGAGAGGACATCGTCGTGCGCAATCTCGGGAGAGAGACAGCGGGTGTCCTCCTTGTGCTCGACGTCGATACGGATTTTGCAGGGCTCTTCGAGGTCAAGGAGGGGAGGGCCCGACGCCGCGATGCCATCGAGTCGAGTGCCAACGTATCTGATCTCTCAATGAGCTATCGGTTCGGGGCCGAGAGCCGCGCCGTCCGGGTATCAGCGGACGCGCAGGCCAGAGCCCTGCCTGGACAGATCGCGTGGCAGCTCGTGGTGGAGCCTCGGAAGGACGCCATGGTCAGCGTGCAGGTGATCCCGGCGCAAGATGGCGTCGAGATCCCTCCTCGTTACGCGCGCGACCAACCCATCGAGACGAGCCAACCCGCTGCTCGGCACGAGGCCTGGCGTCAGGCCGCGCCTTTGGTGAGCACCCCCGAAGAGCGCCTTGGACCGCTCTTGGCGACCAGCGCCGAGGACATCGGCGCTCTCCGTATGTTCGATCCTGACCACCCCGACCGCGTCGTCGTGGCGGCAGGGGTTCCCTGGTTCATGACTCTGTTCGGGCGCGATTCGCTCCTGACCAGCTGGATGCTGCTGCCGGTAGACCCGACCGTGGCCCTGGGAACTCTCCAGACGCTGGCGCAGTTGCAGGGCCAGAAGGTGGACCCAATCACCGAGGAGGAGCCGGGTCGCATTCTCCATGAGGTCCGATCAGGCCCTGATACGGAAATGGTCCTCGGAGGCGGCAACCTCTATTACGGCAGCATCGACTCCACTTCCCTGTTCGTGATGCTGCTCGGCGAATTGCGGCGCTGGGGATTGGCCACCTCGGAGGTTGACGCGCTCATCCCGCACGCCGATCGTGCGTTGGAATGGATGGAGCAGTTCGGCGACCGCGATGGCGACGGTTTCATCGAGTACCAGCGCGCCACGGACCGCGGGCTCGTCAACCAAGGTTGGAAGGACTCGTTCGACGGCATCAACTTCGCAACCGGGGATCTTGCCCAACCTCCGATCGCACTCGCCGAGGTTCAAGGCTATGCCTATGCTGCATTCCTCGCCCGGGCGCACTTCGCTCGCGAAGCTGGTGAAGTCGACCTCGCTCGCCATTGGTCGGATCGAGCGCATCGACTCAAGCAACGCTTCAATGAAGCGTTCTGGCTGCCTGATCGGGGGTACTTCGCCGTAGCGCTCGACGCAGAGAAGCGCCCGGTCGACGCCCTCGCGTCCAACATGGGACACTGCCTCTGGACCGGAGTCGTCGACGAAGACAAGGCCGCTTCCGTGGCGCGCCACATCATGAGTCCCGAGATGTTCACCGGCTTTGGAGTGCGAACCCTCGCCTCCACAATGGGCGCCTACAACCCCATGAGCTACCACAATGGGTCCGTCTGGCCCCACGACAATGCCATCGTTGCCGCGGGTCTCATGCGCTACGGCTTCGTCGCCGAGGCTCAACGAATTGTCCTGGGATTGCTTGACGCGTCCGAGCAGATCGGGAGCCGACTGCCAGAACTGTTCTGCGGATTTGATCGACAGGAGTTCGACTTGCCGGTGGCCTATCCCACGTCCTGCTCACCACAGGCTTGGTCAGCTGCGGCTCCGCTCTACCTCCTGCGAACCCTGTTGCGCTTCGATCCATGGGTCCCCTTCGGGAAAGTCTGGTGCGACCCCGCCGTACCCGAGGAATTCCTGCCGCTCCGGATCGACCGGATCGACCTAGCCGGAAGCAAGGTGAGCATCGACGTCACCAACGACGGGTGGCACGTCGAAGGACTGCCCGAAGGCATGGAGCTCGAACACACCGCTCGTCACCCGATCACGGCCACCGAAACCGGGCTGGGCTCGTTCGACTCCTGATTCGAGCAGCTTGAGCCGCCCCCTTTCAGGCGTCGATGGCTGGGGAGACTGGACATTTCTGTGACCATCGCCCCTGGCGGTCCAAGAGCGCGCGCGCGGACCATGACCGAGTGGGGCATGGAATAGGCGCCGATCTGGCACGGAGCGAGTGACGGCGAGCATGCCCTCACATCATCAGGTGGCTCCGATTCGTGGCCGAAGGGCCTTCTCAGATGAGACTTACGAGGCCCTCGTCTTGGACTGGGACGGCACTGTGGTGCCCGACCGCGACGCCGATGCCAAGGGCGCTCGGGAGCAGATCGAGGCTCTCAGCGACCTGGGCGTGCACTCCTTCATCGTGAGCGGCACCCATGTCGGGAATATTGACGGTCAGCTCCACGCGAGGCCACGCGGTCGGGGCCACCTCTTCTTGTGTTGCAACAGGGGATCTGAGGTGTTTCGGGTAACCGGGCAAGGGACCCAGCTCCTGTACCGGCGCACGGCCAGCGTCGATGAGGATCGAGCGCTTGACCTCGCCGCCGCGCAGACCGTAGAACGCCTTCGGGAGCGAGGTCTCGAGACGCGGATCGTGGCCAACCGGCTCAATCGTCGCAAGATCGACATCATTCCGGTTCCTCAGTGGAGCGATCCCAAGAAGGCAGACATCGGTCTGCTCCTCGAGGCAGTGATGGCGCGCCTCGGCGTGGTCGGCATGGCGGACCTATCCGAGGTCGTCGATATTGCAACCGGCGCCGCGCGCTCCGCGGGTCTGGCCGATCCTCGGATCACGAGCGATGTCAAGCACGTCGAGATTGGACTGACCGACAAGTCCGACTCGAGCGCGCTGGGCGGCCGACTGGCTGGCTCTCCAGGGCATCACCGGCAAGCTCATTCTCGTCGGTGGGGACGAGTTCGGTCCGATCGGTGGTGCCACTGGCAGCGATTCGTTCATGATCGTGGACGCTCTATGTCGCGCGCCGGTCGTCTCAGTCGGAGTCGAGCCCGGTGGTGTTCCCGACGGCGTCGTGCACCTCGGGGGCGGTCCGAGCCGTCTTGCCGAGCTCTTCGATGCGCAGCTCACCCGCCGGGCTGAGCACCGGGTGCCACAAGTCGACCATGACCCCGGCTGGGTCCTATCGCTCCCCCAACGGATCGCTCAGGTCCGGGTCGCCGAGTCGCTGGGTTGGCTTGGCAACGGGTGGGTAGGAACGCGCGGTTCCCTCGAGGAGGACGGCCCTGGCTCCACTCCACTGTTCCTCGTAGATGGCGTCTATGACGACGAGGGCAAGATCCTTCCTGGACCCGTGTGGACGGGATTCAACCCACCGACGGACTCCCACCGCCACACACCGCATCGTCTGCTCGACCTGCGCACTGGCACACTGGTGCGAGGCGGTCCCACCGGATCAAGCCTGCGGTCGATTCGCTTCGTCTCTGCCGCCTCCCCGCACGCCATGGCACTGCGAGTCGAGGCGCCCGCAGGCCGGATCGGGTTGGGGGATACCCTGCGACCCCCCAACGATGACCGCGGGTTCACACGGGAGGATACGCCGGGCGTTGACCTTGCGTTCACAGGCTCTGACCACCAGCGGTTGGCTGTGGCGGCGCACCAACGGGTCACCGTGGCCGATGGTTACGAGATCGTCGAACGGCTGGCGGCCTGGGCGGTCCCTCGGGCCGACCTGGACGGCTCCCAACTGGCCGGCGAGTACCTCGAGCAGGAACAAGCTCTCGGCTTTGACGCACTCTTGGCCGAGCACAGATGCGCCTGGGCCCGGATGTGGGAGGACGCGGATGTCGTGATCGAGGGAGATCACGACCGCGTCGCGCGAGATCAACTGGCGGCGCGCTTTGCCGTGTTCCATCTGCTCGTCGCGGCAGCCCCCGACAGCGACGCAGCAGTGGGAGCCCGCGGCCTGACAGGGCACGCCTATGACGGACATGTCTTTTGGGACGCCGACGTCTTCGTTCTTCCAGCCCTGGCCGCCATTCGCCCGGCATCCGCGCGCGCCATGCTCGAGTACCGCATCCGCCGTCTCCCCGTTGCCCGACGGCTCGCCCAGGCACTTGGCCATGCTGGCGCCCGCTTTCCCTGGGAGTCGGCCGGCGACGGGCGCGACGTCACCCCGAGCCAAGTCCGGGGACCTCGCGGAGCCATGATCCCGATAGCCACGGGCGCGCGCGAAGAACACATTGTCGCCGACGTGGCGTGGGCCGCCGCGCAGTACGCCGCTTGGACGGGAGACAGCGGGTTCTCGGCGGGGGCGGGTCGCGATCTCGCAGTGGAGACGGCCCGCTACTGGGCCAGCCGAATACAACGGGATCCTGCGGACCGCGGACATCTGGACCGTGTCATGGGGCCGGACGAGTACCACCAGATCGTCGATGACAACGCGTACACGAACGTGATGGCGCGCTGGAACCTTCGTCGGGGCGCCGAAGTGCTGACCCGAACGAACGGCGACCCCGAGGAAGCCGCGAGGTTGCGAGCGCTGGCGGACTGTCTGGTGGACGGGTGGGACCCCGGGCGGGGTCTCTACGAGCAGTTCGCCGGCTACTTCGATCTGGAGCCCCTGTTGATGAGCGAGATAGGTCCGCCGCCGCTGGCGGTCGACATGGTGCTGGGAAGCGAACAGGTCACGGGGTCCCAGCTCATCAAACAGGCCGATGTGCTCATGCTCTATCACCTGCTTCCAGACGATGTTGTTCCGGATTCTCTCGCCAGATCCGTCGCCTTCTACGAACCCCGCACCGCCCACGGCAGCTCGCTCTCGCCGGCGATCTCGGCCGCGCTGCTTGCACGTGCGGGAGACCCAGAACGTGCCCTGGAGCTGTTCCGGTTGGCTGCTCGACTCGACCTGGACGACCTCACGGGCACCACCGCAGGGGGCCTGCACCTGGCCACCATGGGCGGGGTCTGGCAGGCGCTGGCGTACGGATTTCTCGGGCTGCGGGCGGAAGAAGACTTCCTCTTTATCGACCCTTGCCTCCCGGCGGCATGGTCGGCACTGCAATTGCGCTTTCGGTTCCGTGGAGGGCGAGTCAACGTACGCGCCGAACACGACGCGGTCACCGTTCGATGTGATCGCCCGGTCGACGTGCGGCTCGGCGACGGGCGGATGGCGCGGTGTGGGCATCTGGGGCACACCTTCACGATCACTGACAGCGCACGTTCGAAGGAGGACCTATGAGCATTGTCTTGGCCGCCATCGATGCCTCGCCGACCGCCCGATCAGTGCTCGACACTGCGCTGAGAATCGGTGAGTTGACCAACACCGATGTCGAAGCAGTCCACATCACCACGTCCGAGGACCAGTCCGTCACGCGACAGACCGACCGTGCTCGCGTACCACTGCGTCTCGTCTCGGGCCCCCTGGAGTCCTCACTGCTCAGGGCGGTTGATGCGCCGGATGTCGTTGCAGCGGTCATCGGCACCAAGGCAGCGGCCGGTGACCGGCGTCTTCTAGGGACGACGGCCAGGCACGTTCTCGAACGGAGCTCCAAGCCGGTCGTCATCGTACCCCCCGAATTCGTCTCTCCTGGCTTCTTCCGCCGGCTCCTCATTCCCCTCGAGGGAACAGAAGCCTCCACCCAACCCGTGCTCGACGGGTTGATCCCCCTCCTTGCTGCCGACGTGGAGCTCATCGTCGTCCACGTCTTCACTGAATCCACCACGCCCGCAATGCTCGACCATCCCTGGCGCGATCTCGAGATCCTGGGGAAGGAGTTCCTCTCTCGACACCTCCCCCATCACGAGGCCAGCGTCGTGCTCCGTCACGGGACCGTGGGAACGCAAGTCGCCGAGGTCTGCGACGAGCACGGAGCAGATCTGATCGTCTTGAGCTGGTCACAGGACAGCACGGCCGGAAGGGCGCGCGCCGTTCGCCAGATACTCGGCACCGTGAAACTCCCTATCTTGCTGCTGCCACTAAGGGGACAAGGCGTCGATTGAGGTCGCCACCTTCTACGTATTGGGGCTCACGGGCGGTGAGCTCGGCCTCCGGGCCCGAATCATCACACTCTTGCGAGAGCTCACCATCGTCGCCGGCTTTGAGATCCACAGCTCCTTTGACGGCCCGGTGGACTCGGCCCCCTGTTAAAGATCATTCGCAACGAGGCCAACCCTCAGACCGTCATCGAAGACTGCACCGTCGCGCATTTCGACGACACGGTGAGCGTGTGCGGCGACATCGTGGTCGTGCGTCACCAGCACGATGGTCACCCCGCGGCTGCCCAGGCGACCGAGCAGCGTCATGAACCGCTCCGTCGACGCGGAGTCGAGGCTCCCGGTCGGCTCGTCGGCCAAGAGGACCTTGGGATCGTTTGCCAGGGCTCGGGCGATAGCGACCCGCTGGCGCTCCCCACCCGAAAGCTCGGTGGGAAGACGGCTTTCGCAGTCACCGAGGTCAACTTCGACCAGCAACTCTCGCGCCCGGGCCCGTCGCTGACGTGCTGACCTTCCGGTGCCGAACATCGGGAGCTCCACATTGGACACCGCGGAAAGTTGAGGGAGGAGATTGTGGAACTGGAACACGAGGCCGACAACATGCCGGCGAAAGCCGCTCAGGTCGCGGAGTCGGGCAAGATCGTGTCCGTCAACCGTCACGGAACCCGAAGTCGGAGTGTCGATGGCAGCGAGCAAATGGAGGAGGGTCGACTTGCCACAACCCGATGGTCCCGTGATGGCCACCATCTCCCCGGAACGCACAGAGAGGTCCAGCCCCGCCAGGGCCGTGACATTGCCAGGGTAGATCCTGGTCACGCCTCGAACCACAACCGCCAAGTGTTCTTCGAGTGATTCACTCATAGCTGAGGGCCTTGAGAGGCGAGAGAGATGCGGCTCTGGCGATCGGATACGCCGCACCGATCAGGGTCATGACGAGGGCAGTGAAGATCGCACGCCAGAACGCGCCACTGGTGAAGTTCGCTTGCAGTACTCCCTTGAGGGCCGGAAGGTCCTCGAGTATGGAGACGACGGCAAACGACAATGCGACCCCCAGCGCAGCCCCCAGCAGTGCGAGCAGGAGGCTCTCACCCAGCAGCAGGCTGACGGTTCGGCGCCGGGTCCATCCGACTGCCCGCATGAGGCCAAATTCTCTGGTTCGCTCGAAGAGCGAGAGGAGCATCGTGTTCCCAATGATGACCGCCCCGATCAGGATTGCGAGCACCGTGCTGCCGTTGGCCGCCGCCTGTAGATACACCAGGGTTCGGTCCGCTCGCCCGAACTGCGCCGCGGTACGTATGGTCGTGAGCTGGGGCTGGGCATAGTCCACGCGGGCGGCGACCGCGCCGGGGGAAGCTCCTGGCACAACCTTCACGAAGGCCAGCGTGACGATCCCAGAGAGCCGGTTGTATCCCTGGATCGCAGGAAGGGGGAACATCGAGCCGGCATCGCCAAAGGAGTTCCCGGTCGAGTAGACGCCCGTCACCGTGTTCTCAGTTCCGTTGGCCTTGAAGCGATCACCCACTCTCAATCCGAGATTCGCCGCGGCACGCCACCCAAGCATCACCTCGTGGGCGGCGGTTGCGCCGTACGGACGTCCAGCGACGACGGAGACACCGAATGCAGCAAGATCGTCAGGGTTGATCCCGATCTCGATGAAGACCGGGTTGTCGGCACTGAGGTGCTCGGTCTCGACCAGAACGCCGACAACACGAGCAACGCCAGTGGTCTGTCGGAGGCGAGCGAGCTCCTGCTCGTCGATGGTGCTCGCCAGCGTGTCGGACGCTCCCTTTTGAGCCACGGTAAAGTCAGCCTTGCCGATCGAAATGATGGCTGCGGCCGATGTCTCCAGGCCATTGCTGGTGACGTCGAGGGTGACGACGGCCATGACCGCGATGGCGACAGCAGAAGCCATGCCTATCGACCGGGCTTTCTTGTACCACAGATTCCGGAAAATGAAGTCGAAGAACTTCATCGTCTTTCTCCGATGGACGAACTACAAAAGTGATCGATCACCGTATTCCTGTGTGGTATCGCCGCAGCATCATTCATTGGCCATGCGGACGGGCGATGATCCTTAGTGGCGATGATGCCGTCAGGCGTCGCATTGCGGTCCGAACTACCGAGTTGAGAGTGGCGAACCGACCCGTGCTTCGCGGATTTCCGACAACGTGAAGGTGACGTCATCGAGGACGTAAGGACTCAACGACGGTCGCCGCCAGCGCGGCGCGCCTCGCTCGGACTTGACGATCTTCGGCTGGTGCATCGAACTCCTCCTGGCATTTGGATGACCAATCTCAATCACCATTTGACCTCCTTGACTCCGGGACCGCTAGGGACCAAGGACCCCTCTGAAACCCCCTCTCCGAAACCCCCCTTCTGAAACCTCGCGTCCCACGACGGACCATTCGAGAAATGTCGGCAGCCCAACCCCTTCCGTCGGATCCTCGAAGAAGCGGGCGGTTGGACGCCAGCGGATCAGTTGCGACCCGAAGGCGAGAAGAGCAGGCCACAGGACGCTGTTGTGCATGAGCGTCCCCGAACGCTGCAGCGCGGAGCTCGGGATCCATAGCGAAGCAGGACCTTCTCCCCTAGCAACGGCCCGGCCGAGAGCACACGATGGAAGGGTGCATGGCTGTCAAGAGGCACCGGAAGACTGATGAAGGCTGTTCTTTGGTTCGACCAGATCCGCCTGGGTGACACCGCTCTGGTCGGTGGGAAGGGGGCCAACCTGGGCGAATTCGAGCGCGGCGGGTCTGCCGGTACCGTCAGGATTCGTCGTCACCGCTGACGCCTACCGGCAAGCACTCGACGCCTCCGGCGTTCGCGAGCGCTTGGCTGCTCTCGTGGAAGGGGTAGATCCGGAGGACGTGGGTGCCCTGGACCAAGTGGCAGCCGAAGCGCAGGCTCTCGTGCGCGGGGTCGATCTCCCGAAGGACTTGTCGGCGGCCGTGCTTGACGCATACCACCGGTTGGGCGAGTCGACAACGGTCGCTGTGCGGTCCTCTGGGACCGGGGAGGACGCGGCCGACACGTCGTTCGCCGGGATGAATGCCACCTACACCAACGTGACCGGAGACAGTGACCTATTGGAGCGACTGGTCGATTGCTGGGCCTCCCTCTATAGCGCGCGGGTCATCTCCTACCGGGTCAGTCGCTCCGTGCTCGACGAGCCCACCCTGGGAGTAGTGGTGCAGGAGATGATCCCCTCCGAGCGGTCTGGTGTGATGTTCACGGCCGACCCCTCTACCGGTGAAACCGACCATATCGTGATCGAGGCGGCCTTTGGGCAGGGAGAGGTTGTCGTGAGCGGGCAGGTCGAGCCAGACACGTACGTTCTGGACAAGTCGGGGCCCGCGCTTCTGCACGTGCGGATCGGATCCCAGTCCTTCAAGATCGTGCGCGGGCCGAACGGAGGCGATCTGCGAATCGAACTCGGGCCCGATGAAGGCAGCCGACGGGTCCTATCCGACGATGAGACGATTGCCCTCGCCAGCTTGGGTCTGGCAGTTGAGGACCACTATGGCCAACCGCAGGACATCGAATGGGCGGTCGCCGGCGGGCATACCTATCTCGTCCAGTCCCGTCCGATCACGACGTTGGACGTGGCCTCGCGGGCACCGGATTCGTCGACTGCCGCTCCAGGCGCGGGGCATGTGCTGGTGCGGGGCCTGGCGGCTTCAGCCGGCCGAGCGTCGGGTGTGGTGCGGGTACTCGGCTCCCCCGAACAAGGTGGAGAACTGGCGAGTGGCGAAATCCTCGTTGCCCGCATGACCAGTCCCGACTGGGTCCCGACCATGCGGCGCGCCGCTGCGTTGATCACTGATGGTGGTGGAATGACCTGTCACGCGGCGATCGTCTCGCGAGAACTCGGCGTGCCATGTGTCGTGGGTGCCCGCACCGCCACCAGTGTCTTGCGCGATGGGGAAATCGTCACGGTGGACGGCGCCCAAGGCATCGTGTTCGAGGGGGATCTCACGGGCGGCACATCCGTGGCACCGCCCGTCGGCAGTGGTACGACGGTGATGGTCGCCCAACCAATGGGCGCAAGTGGCGCCGAGCCGCTCGGCACCCGTCTCTACGTCAACCTCGCATTTGCGGAACACGCTGACGAGGTTGCCGCCCTCGACGTCGACGGGGTGGGCCTTCTCCGCGCTGAGTTCATGGTCACAGACGCGCTCTCCGGTATCCATCCCCGGCTCCTTCTGGAACGAGGCGAGGAGAAGACATTCATCGATGCGATGGCGCAGTCTGTTCTCAAGATCACTCGTGCCTTCGCTCCCCGACCAGTCGTGTATCGGAGCATCGACTTCCGGACGAACGAGTTCTCCAACCTGAAGGGCGGTGAGCGCTTCGAACCCCACGAGGACAACCCGATGATCGGCTATCGCGGCTGCTACCGGTACGTTCGCGAGCCGGATCTGTTCCGCCTGGAGCTCGACGTGTTGGCGAAGGTGCTCGAAGAAACGCCCAATCTCACGCTGATGATCCCGTTCGTGCGGACAGCCTGGGAACTCGAGGCCTGCATGGAGGTCGTCGACACAAGTCCGGTGGCCAGCGCGCTTGCGGTGTGGGTGATGGCGGAAGTGCCCTCGGTCGCGTACTGGATTCCCCACTACGCCTCCATGGGTATCGAGGGAGTGTCGATCGGGAGCAATGACCTCACCCAGCTCATGCTGGGTGTGGATCGTGATTCCCAGATCTGTGCCGAGCTCTTCGACGAGTCGGACCCCGCCGTGCTTGACGCGATCGGCCGCATCATCGGTGGATGCCACCAAGCCGGGATCACCTCTTCATTGTGCGGGCAGGCACCCTCCAACCGGCCCGAGTTCGCCGAACACCTGGTACGCCTCGGGATCACCTCGATCTCGGTCAACCCCGACGCCGTCGGCGCCGCGCGCCGCTCCGTCGCACAGGCTGAGCGGCGCCTCCTTCTCGAGGCGGCAGATCCGGCGCACCGGCAAACAATTGAGACTGCGGGAGCCATGTCACGCGGCGTCCGCCATCCTCGCCACCGCGACCTCCGGACCCGCTGAGATGGCTCGTGGACAGGCATCCGCCTGATCGGATACGAACCGGAAGGACATTTCAGCCGGACGCGTGTCCGGGGACGACCAGCACCGGGCACGAGGCGAACTCGAGAACCTGCTGGGTGACGCTACCCACATAGGGAGACCTGACGCCCCGTTCGTCGGAGACAGCCATCACCACCATATCGGCATGCCAATCCCTCGCCTCCCCGAGGATCCGTCGGAAGGGATTGCCAACCTGCATGGAGATCTCGATGTCGTCCTCGGACACTCCGAGCTCACAGAGTTCTCGCCGGAGGTGCTCCAAGAGGTGCTGAGCTCCCCGCTCGCGCCGCTGGCGCGATTCTGGAGCAGCGACCCGCTCGATCTCGCTCGCCACCACACTGTCCTCCACAACCGTCAGTACCCGCAGATGGGCCCTGAGGCTCCGGGCAAGCTCGCCGGCCACACGCGCCGCGTTGAGGCTCTCCGGAGAGTCGTCGACGCTGACCAGGATGCGTTGCGCCATCATCTCGGGGTCTCACTGCCACGACGCATAGCCCATCGGGCGATCAGGCGTTCCTCGCGCTCGAGCTCGTCGAGCCTCAAAACGAGGTCGTGCAGCTGTGATCGAAGGGCGGGCAGCCGGTGGTGCTCGATTGCGCGCAGCCGTCGTTGCGTAGAATCCAGCTCAATTTCCACTTCTCGCAGGGCGGCGCTGGCCACTGCGTGCTCGGCCGCGGCCCGCAAGGCCCTCCCGTACGCGGTGGCGGCTGGTGCGATCGCCGCATTCGACGCCGCGGCAATGGAAGGAGTCGGCGTCGGGAACTCGCATCGAACTTCATCTGGATGATGTGTACCCATTGTGTTGCGCCAGGAGACGAACACCGTTCCTTGGCCAGCGACCTCGGCCGCCGCAAGGCCCATAGCCGTGCTACCGCCCAGCGCCGCGGCCCGGCTGCCGCAACGTTCGGCGTCGATCGCGGCGCTGACCCAGACTGCACCGGTCTGCTCCGCCATCAGCGAGAGTCGCCTCTGCTCGCGACGTAGCAGCTGGCGCTTCTGGCGCAGCAGCTCTACCCCTCGTGCCGCGGTGTCGATCCGCTCGACCAGCCACAGCCTCCCGGCGCGGCCAGGAGGGACGTGCTCAACCATGGCGCATCTCCTCGTCAGGCTCGATCGCCAGCTGTCCGGGCGCGCGTCGCTGGCGGGTGTCGCCAAGGGGCAGGTGCTGCTCGCGGCCGAGATGATCGCCGAGGTAGTAGGTGGCGATGTCCTCGACGGGCATCATGGTCAGTTCGCGCTCGGGCAGGATCGACAGAACCTGCCACGCCCGGTCGAGGGTGTCCTCAATCGCACGTGACTCGTCCATGGGCTGGTTGAGCAAGTGCCGCGAGAACGCGTCATTGAAGGCCAGATACTGGCGGTCCGTCTCGGTCAGTGCTCCCGTTCCGATCAAGTCGGCGAGCTCTTGGGCAGCCCTGGCCCTGGCCAGAGCAGAGACGAGCTGCCCTGCCAGAGCGAGATGGTCGCCCCGGGTGCGCCCGGGACCGGCTCCCTTGCGCATCAGCCTCGAGAGCGACGAGAGCACGTCGACCGGCGGGTAGATCCCCTCGGCGTGGCGCTCCGGAGAAAGCACGATCTGGCCCTCAGTGATGTAACCCGTGAGGTCCGGCACCGGGTGGGTGATGTCTCCTCCTGGCATGGTCAGGATTGGAATCTGGGTGATCGATCCGGGTCGGCCGCGGAGCCGCCCGCACCGTTCGTAGATCGAGGCGAGGTCGCTGTAGAGGTACCCGGGGTAGGCGCGGCGCCCCGGGATTTCCCCACGTGCCGCCGAGACCTCGCGGACGGCCTCGCAGTAGCTGGTCATATCCGCCAACACGACCAGGACATGGTGTCGGTGCTCGAATGCCAGGTGCTCTGCGATGGTGAGGGCAACCCTTGGCGTGAGGATTCGCTGAACGACGGGATCGCCAGCGGTGTCGAGCACGAGGACGAGGTCACCGGCCGAGCTCCGCGTCTCGAGGACCTGCACGATGGCCGCGGCGTCGGCGTGCGTCAGACCCATCGCAGCCACGACCACCTTGAAGCTCTCACCGCCCGCGTTGGCTTGAGCAGCGATTTGGGCCGCCAGGTCCAGATGCGGAAGCCCGGCCGACGAGAACACCGGCAGTTTTTGACCCCTGACGAGGGTCATCAGGGCGTCGATCACCGAGACGCCCGTGAAGACCGGGTCCGAAGGGACGTCGCGCTCGATGGGATTGAGCGGGGAACCCGCCACCGCCCTCCGCTCACCCGACAGCATCGGCGGTCCACCGTCGAGCGGCTCCCCCATTCCGTTCCACACACGCCCGAGCCAACCCTCCCCGACGGGAATGTCGAACGGATGCCCCTCGAAGGCCACCGAAACCAGCTCGGGGTCGATACCACCGGTACCCTGGAGGACTTCAACGACGGCGACGTCCCGGTGGACCTCGAGGACCAGTCCGGCTCGCACCTCCCCTGAGGGCAGACGGACCCGGGCGATCTCGTCCCAGCCCACGCCTTCGACGCCTTTGACGGCCAGGAGGGGTCCTTCCACCCCAGCGGCACCGCTGAACGCGATTGGGACGGACACGGTGCCAACGGCCATGGTGCTGTCTCGGTCGTCGGCACCGACTCGGCCCTCACCGTTGGCTCGAGTGGGTGGTTGCAATCCTGCTGCCCCACTCACGCCAGACCGTCCAGCCCGGCCAGCACCTCGCCGCAGAGTTGGAGCACCGCCTGGGCATCGTCGGGTCGGGTCGCGTCCCGCGCCCTCGTCACCGCGGCGAAGTCGAACTCTTCCAAGACCGACACCGGGAGACCCCCTTCGAGCAGCGCGAGGCACCGGTCACTGATGGCCAATACCAGCTCGAGCAGGGCACTCTGCTTCTCGGGCCCGCAGTAGGCGTCGTTCTCACTCAGGGCGCTCTGCTGCAGGACGCCCTCCCGCAGGAGTCGCCCTGTGAGCAGCGCAATCCGCTCCCGACCGGGGAGAGCGCTCAGCCCGATGAGCTCGACTACCGAAGCCAGGCGGTCCGCCTCGGCCAACAGGGCAACCGCGCGAGCGCGGGTGGCAGCCCACCCGACGCGCCCCTCGGTCGCGTGCCACGCGGCAACCACCCCGGCGTCCCGGGAAAATGACCCACGCCACGTCACTGCGGGGTAGTGGCGGGCATACGCGAGCTCCCGATCGAGAGACCACAGACACCGCACGAATCGCTCGGTGTGGGCTGTCACCGGCTCGGTCATGTCTCCGCCCGGGGGCGACACCGCGCCGATGATCGTCACGGAGCCTTCGGTACCGCCCAGCGTGGTAGCCCTGGCCGCCCGCTCGTAGAAGGCGGCCAGGGCGGAAGCCAGGCCCGCCGGATAGCCCTCCTCCGCCGGCAGCTCGCCGCTTCGGGAAGAGAATTCCCGTAGGGCCTCGGCCCACCGCGACGTGGAGTCGGCGAGTAGCACGACGTGATAGCCCATGTCGCGGTAGTACTCGGCGACCGTCATACCGGTGTAGATGCTCGCTTCACGTGCCATGACGGGCATGTTCGACGTGTTGGCGATCACCACGGTGCGCTCGAGCAGGCTGCGGCCTGATCTCGGATCGGTGAGCGAGGCAAGATCGGCCAAGGCGTCTGCCAGCTCGTTGCCGCGCTCCCCACAGCCAACGAAGACGATCACATCAGCGTCACACCACTTCACGATCTGCTGAAGCAGGACCGTCTTGCCGGTGCCGAATCCGCCTGGCACCGCGGCCGTCCCACCGCTGGCGATCGGGAAGAGCAGATCAATGACCCGCTGGCCGGTCACGAGCGGTGCGAACGGCCGCAGTCGCTCCCCCACGGGCCGCGGTCGGCGGACTGGCCACTCCTCGACCAGGGTGACGGACAGGTCGCCGACCGTGGCCACCGGCTCCTCCTCGCCCACCTCGCCGGGGCCGGCCAGCCAACGTAGGGGACCGCCATCGCCGGGCGGCACGAGGACACGGTGCTCGAGGTCACCGACTGCCACGCTTCCAAGGCTTGTGCCCGCGGCGACCTCGGCGCCGACGCGCAACAGGGCTGGCTGGAAGGTCCACTGAGCCGGGGACCGTTCGCGCTCCAGCGCACCGGCCGCCAGCCACGTCGGCCTGTCCGCCAGCGGGCGCAGCAGTCCGTCGAAGATGGATCCGAGCAGGCCGGGGCCGAGCCGCGCCGAGAGAGGCTGCCCGCGCCCCACCACGGGGTCGCCCACTCGCAGGCCTCCGGTGTATTCGAACGTTTCAACAGTCAGCGAGCCCTCGTGGATCGCCACCACCTCTGCGGGGAGGTGCCGGTCGCCGAGCTCCACGATGTCAAGGGCAGCCACGCCCGACAGGCCCTCGACCTCCACCAGGGGGCCGTTCACCCGGACGACCTGGCCAGCGGCAGTGTCCCCCTCACTGACCGCCGCGCTCACGCCCACAGCCTCTCGAGGACGTCCCCGAACGTCCGCAGTTCGAGTTCGACGAGCACGGGCGCGCTCAAGTCGAGCACGACACCATCGCGCACGGCGACTACCCCAGGACGGCCCCGGCCGGGCTGGCGTACGTCCGCCTTGTCACCCAGGCGCGCCCGGACGACGTCGCCGAGGCGCGCGATGAGATTCGTTACGGCCGGGGACGCCTCCTGGCTCGCGAGCTCGTCCAGCGCGGCCTGGCGCAGACTCTCGTAAAGGGCACGCTGTGCCTCGAGCACGATGTGCCGGGCCTCCCGCCGCGCGTCGGCAATTTGCGCTGCGGCCAACCGCTGCGCGGTGGTCGCGCCCTCTCTCCGGGCGGCCTGCACGAGTCGCTCCCCCTCCATGCGAGCTGCGTCAAGCGTGACCTGACTGTCGGCATCCGCCCGGGCCAGGACCAGCGCCGACTGATGGCGGGCATCCTCCTCCAGGGCCTCGGTCACCGCCCTGAGACTCAGCTCCAGATTGGGTCGTGTGGACGCGGATGCTCCTCGAGCTTTGCTCGCGTCCGGCGGCGGCAGCCAGGTGACGGCGGTCATGCGGGCATGGTCACGATCAGGGCATGGTGTCGCTGATCCAAGATGGCCGGGCCAAGCGCTCGGAGTGCTGCTGGTGTGAGCACCACGAGAGAGGTGTCAGCGGGGAGCGAGGACCAGGCGCGCGCCACTCCCTCGCCCTCTGCCTCGATCAGCAGTGCGCCCGCCAGGGCATACCCAAGGATCCTTACCGGCTCGCCGAGCACGACCACCTGACCCACGAGTGCTGATTACGCCTTCCCGATGAGGATGATGGCGACGACCAAGCCGTAGATGGCGATACCTTCGGCGAGGCCTACGAAGACCATGGCACGCCCGAACATCTCGGGGCGCTCACTAATGGCTGCCAGGGCGGCGGATCCGGTGTAGGCCACGGCGATGGCGGCGCCGATGGACGACCCGGCGACGGCGATGGCGGCGCCGATCAGCGCCTGACCGGCGTAGGGCTTCGCCGCAGCGGTCGCCCCGGTTGCCGCCACGCTCGGCGAGGCTGAGGCAGCAAGAATGACCAGGATCCCTGCGCCAAGTAGGAGCAGGAGGTTGACCGCCTTGACTGCCCTGATACCGCCCCGGGGATGCCTGCGCACTTCCACGGCGACCCCGGCTGACACTGCAGCCAGGATTGGGATCGCGATGAGCCAGGTGATCATGGGGCCTCCTTCATTGACAGACTGAAACCTTCCACGGGTGGAACTCCCGGCCCTCGCTGGTGAAGACGCGGGAAAACATCTCGTAGTACTCGAGCCTGAGGGCCTGTATGCCTGCCACGAGCGCTTCCAGCGAAAAGGCGATCGCGTTCCCGCTCACGAACACCATGATCGCGGTCACGACGCCGAGCACGCCGCCGATTCTCCATAGGTTCACGGTGCCTTCCCACACCAGGGCGCCCAACGCCGCATGGGTCAGGCCGAAGGCGGCGAGCCGGGCGAAGGAGACGGTATTGGTACCCAGGCGGATGAGAGAGTCGAAAAGTTCGATACCCGCCTGGAGCGCCCCACCGGGGCGCCCACCAGCCTCGGCGAACAGCCCGACGAATCCAAGCGCAAGACCGACCAGAGCGAGGGCAGCGCCGGCCAGAGCGACCGCCGAACTGTGGTCGTACCAGCCGACGCCGACGAGGGCCAACCCGAAATAGAGACTCCCTCCCGCCAACCCCGACAGTGCGACCAACGAACGAATGGGGCCTCCCTCCCGGAAACGGTTGATGGAGCCGAGGATGTACGAGCAGGCCAGGAGGGCGAACCCGACACCGACGGACACGGCGAGCAGCGTCGTGGCGTTGTCGAGCGGACGGAGCCACAGGGTGGGCACCAGACCCGTGGGGCCGAAGGCTTCACCGTACGCAAACCCGAAGGCGATGCTCGCCAGTGCGGCACCGATAACGAACGGTGCTGCCCAACGGAACCGGGTGAGCCGTCCCACCCTGTCGGGCCGCGACCGCCAGACGGCGATGCCAAGGCCGAGAAGCAGTGCGCCCTGCCCCACATCACCGAACATCATTCCGAACATCACGACGTATGCGAGACCGGCCAGCACCGATGGGTTCACATCTGCATAGGGGACCGTGCCGTAGGTGTTCACCAAAGGCTGGAACGCCCCCGTTGCACCGCGACCCCGTAGAGAGGTCGGTGGATTGACCCCAGGGGGTCGCCGGAGACGAACCACGCTCGCTCCCAGGGGGGCGAGGCGTGCCGCCAGGTCGTCAAGCGCGTCCGCCGGGCTCCAGCCCGCAAGAGCCGCAACGGCCCCCTCTTCGAGCATGCTGCTCCTGACCTGCTCCAACTCCGCCTCACCGGCCAGCCTGTCGAGGTCACCGCTTCCGACGAGCGACGTCACGTCCGCAGCTTCTGCCCCCACCACGGGGCTGAGCGTGCGGCCTCGTGTTCGTTGCTGGATCCGCTGCAGGGCGGAACCCGCTGGCCCCGGGGGGTTGTTCTCGAGGTGCTCGGGCTCCACCGAACCCTCCGCAGCCACGGCCACCAAGACCGATCGGACGCGACTGACGGGCGACACCACCGCGATCCGCTCCATGCGTGCGGGAACAAGCGCTTCAGCCCACGCCATCGAGCACCTCCGCGCCCTTCCCTTCTCGAGCAGCCACCTCCAGGGCACCGCGCACGCGCCATGCGTCCGCCGCGAGCGCCGCCACGGCCCCGACGGTCGTTCCCGGGTCGGCACCACCCCTCTTGACGAGGACCAACCCGTCGCACCAGAGCCGGTGCCACCAGTGCGCCTCGGCCGCCCAGAGATCATCGGGGCCCGAGACATCGGCCAGGAGCCATGCACTACGCCGCGGCAAACTGTCGGCGAGGTCACGCAGAGACCGGAGTTGGATGAGGCGATCACTCAAGACGGCTCTGGCATGTGCCACCGCCGGCAACCCAGGCTCCAACGACACCCCCGACGCCAGGCACCGGGCGAGAACGAGCGCGGCGTACGTCGTGGCCCAGCCGGCGGCCTCCGGCACGTCCTCGGCGACCCGGTGCGCGAATGCGAACTCGAGACCCAGCACGAAGCCACCTCGATCGCTCACTCCGGGGTCGCCCCAGGGTGACGCGGTCAGGGCCCTCCGGAGCTCGGGGACCATCGTCACCGACGACAGATGCGGCACGGTGGCCAAGGAGCCGAGCACGTAGGGAGGTGGAGTCTCGAGCCCCTCTAATCGCGCCATCTCACCCCGGAGGTTGGCAAGCTCGAACGCCCCGGCGAGGACCCGGAGCCGTGACGCGCCCAGGGGTGGGCTCCAGCCGGCGAGGACGCGTAGGTTCCAAAGGACAGAGCCGGTCACTGCACGGCCGGCGCCGGCCAGATCGAGGTCCGGGCGAAGCTGTTTGGCGTAGGCGGTGGAGCCGAGCACCTCGAGCGCTTGCCGGAGGGAACCCACCGCAGCCAGCTCGCCGGCCCGCTCCGGGCCGAGGCAATGCTGCACAAGCCCCCGGCTCCGAACTTGCGCGGCGACCCAACCCGCGCTCATGAGCTCGACCCCGGGGTGGCGCCCAAGGCGAGCACCCGCCGCACGAGCTCGTCGACGGCAGGCTGGAGGCCGCTGTCGGCGCGCTCGCCGATCGCCTCGGCACGTCGCCCGGCGGCCTCCAGGAGATCCCGCCGTTCGTTGACTGCGCCGGCCAACAGTTCCGCCGCAGCCTCTGCCCGCGCGTCGGTGCTGGTGCCGCGCGCCGAGGCGACGATCTTGGACGCTTCCTCGGCAGCTCGGGTGCGGCGGGACTGTCCCTCCGTCTCGGCACGAGCCACTGTCGCCGCCGTATCCTCGTTGCTGCCACGAAGGGCAGCGAAGACCGGCTCGAGTTCCATCCGGAGCGCCTCGCGCCGGTCTGCCGGCACCGCCGCGACCGTCGCCGGCCCGGGCACCGCCAAGAGGCGGAATCGGCGCAGCAACTCGCTCGGTGTGGGCACGCCGGCGCCTCCCGTTAGCCCTCGACTGGGCGATCATACGGGCCGACGAGGGCCGCGGTCGTGGCCGAGCAGCGGAGCGCGAGATCGCACTTCTTCACGCCGTCGGCGAGAGGCGGCGACGCCGGTCCCTTCGTCGCCAGACGGCCGTCGCGGACCGGCTCGTCGTCGCACCTCACGCGTGTGCGACCAGGTACGCGGCACACCTCTCGACGGTCGACAACTGGGGATAGTCCAGCTCGGGTATCTCAATGCCGGTGCGCTCGTGCAGGCCGATCATGAAATTCAAGAAGTCCATGGAGTCGAGGTCGAGCGCCACGGCCATATCCTCCTCCGGCCCGACCGCTCCAAGGTCGACTTCGGGCGCCACCTGGTGGAGGACGTCACGCATCATGTCAAGAGCCTCATCTCGAGTCATAGGTCCTCCGGTACTTGTAAGAGCTGGTCGATGGTGGAGAGGAAGAGCCCACCCCTATGACCATCGCTCACACGGTGGTCCGCGGCGAGGGTGGCCGTGACGGTCGGCACCGCACCGAGCAACCCACCCTCGGCCCACGGCCGTTCGGCAACCCTGCCGAACCCGACGAGCGCCACCTGGGGCGGGTAGATCACCCCGAAGACCTCATCCACGCCGAGATCCCCGAGGTTCGTGACCGTGATGGTGGAATCGCTCATCTCAGAACTCCGCAGCCGACCACCGCGGGCCCTCGTGACGAGGTCACGCAGCGCGGCCATCAGGTCATCGAGCTCGAGCGTCTCCGTGTCGTGTATTGCAGGCGCGATGACGCCTCCGCCGCGTAGCGAGATGGCCACGCCGACGTGCACTGCGGTATTCGCCTCGAACCTCTCCGCGACCATGAGGCCGTTCATCTCTGGGACCGTCGCGACTGCACGAGCCGTCGCCTTCAAGAGCAGTACCGGCATCACGACGCGGTCGGTAATCGAGCGTCCAGCATTCACCTGTTCCAGCCACTCCGACGCTCTGCGCATGTCAATGGTCGTCGAGAGGTAGTAGTGGGGTATCTCCCGCTTGGAACGGGCCATGAGCGCACCGATGGTCCGTCGGAGCGCGGCTTGCTTCGCCGCGACCTCGCTCGTCGGGCCGGTCCCCGCACGAGTTCCAGGGGCGACGGTCGCGACAGCCGACTCACTCGTGGTCGCGGTCTGTCGAGACTGAGTTCCTGCAACCTTCCGGACGTCGACCTCTGTCACCGCGCCTCCTGGGCCGCTCCCCTGGAGCGAGTTGAGGTCGACGTCGAGCTCCGCTGCCACCCGGCGCGCCCATGGCGAGGAGCGCACCCGACCACTCGGAAGCCGCTGCGCGGCTATAGCCTGCTCGACGTCGTGACGCGTGATCACCCCACCCCCCCCGGTACCAATCACCCCCGCGAGGTCGATGCCCGATTCCTCGGCGAGATGCCGCACAACCGGTGAGCGCACCAAGGGCGTCCTGGCTACCCCCCTGCTGGTCGGGTGTGTGGGCTCGGTTGGGGGTGTGGATTCTTTCGGAGCCGCGTCGGGGCCGCGTCGCTTGCGGGAGCGAGGCGCGCCGCTCTGCACTCGGGCGAGCACCGTCCCGACCGGGACCTGTTCGCCCACGGGCACCACGATCTCCTCGATCACGCCGGTCTCGAAGATCTCCACTTCGATCGTCGACTTCTCCGTCTCGACGACAGCCACGATGTCGCCGCGCTTCACTTCGTCACCGACCTTGACGAGCCACTCGGTGACGCGACCCACCTCCATGTCGGCCCCGAGCGAGGGCATGCGGAAATCCCCCATCAGCCCCCCATCCGGTGCACCGCGGCCACGACATCGGCCGCCTGTGGCAAGGCGGCATCTTCAAGGTGCTTCGCATAGGGCATCGGGACCTCCGCCGTGCACACGCGAGCGACCGGCGCGTCGAGGTCGTAGAAGCAGTCCTCACTGAGCCGGCTCGCCACCTCGGCAGAGAGGCTCCCGGTTCGCCAACCCTCGTCGAGCACGACAGCTCGGTGGGTCTTCATTACCGAGGCTGCGACGGTCTCCGAGTCGAGCGGTCGCAGGCAGCGGAGGTCCACGACTTCTGCCGAGACACCCGCCGCTGCCAGCTCCTCAGCTGCGCGGAGCGCAACGCGGAGCGTTCCTCCGTAGGCGACGAGTGTGACGTCCTGACCGTCGCGCCGAGCCACCGCACCCTCTATCGCCACTGCTCCAGGCTCGTCGGGAAGGTCACCCTTGTCGTTGTACAGACCGGCGTGTTCGAAGATGATCACCGGATCCGGGTCGTCGAGTGCGGGTTGGAGCATGCCACTGGCATCTTCGATGGTCGCTGGTGCGAGCACTCGGAGTCCGGGGATGTGGGCGTACCAGCCCTCGAGGCTGTGCGAGTGCTGGGCGGCCACCTGGCGACCGGCACCGGTCGCCATGCGAATCACGAGCGGCACACTCAATTGTCCGCCGGACATGTAGCGCAGCGTTGCTGCGTTGTTCAGGATCTGGTCCAGGGCGAGCAAGCTGAAATTGACCGTCATGATCTCGACGATGGGCCGCAGTCCCCCGAGAGCCGCCCCAATTCCGGCGCCGACGAACGCTGACTCCGAGAGAGGCGTGTCACGAACTCGCTCGGGCCCGAACTCTTCGAGCAGCCCCATAGTGACTGCGTAGCACCCACCGTAGTGACCGATGTCCTCCCCCATGCAGAAGACGCGCTCGTCGGCCAGCATGGCTCTCCGAATCGCCTCACGGACTGCCTCACGATACGTGTATGACGTCACCGCTCGACCGCAACGGTCGTGACGAAGCGCTCCAGATCCTCCACGGGTTCGATGGCAGAGGCTGCCGCAAAAGCCACGGCGTCATCGATCTCGCCAGCAATGTCCCGTTCGATTGCTTCAAGGGCACCATCATCGAGCCCACCGGAGCTCCGCAGCAGGTCCCCGAGGAGCGTGATCGGATCTCGATGCCGCCATCCCTCGACTTCCTCCTTGGAACGATATCGATCTGGGTCGTACATGGAGTGCGCACGGAACCGATAGGTCCGCAGCTCCAAGAAGTGAGGACCTCCCCCGGCCCGCACACTCGCCGCCGCCTCTTGTGCAGCAGTTGCTACCGCGAATACGTCCATGCCATCGACCTCCCAGGACGGCATCCGGTACGCGGCGGCCTTCAGCGAGAGGTCGGTCTCGGACTCAGTCAGCGAGAGCGAGGTTCCCATGGCGTACAGATTGTTCTCACAGCAAAACAGAACAGGCAGGTGCCACAGTGCTGCCAGATTCATCGACTCGTGAAACTCACCCTCAGCGACTGCACCGTCCCCGAAGAAGCAGGCGGTCACCCGCTGGCGTGCGGTCAGGTGATCTGCAAGAGCCAGACCAACGGCGAGTGGTAGCCCTCCCGCCACGATGGCATTGCCACCGTAGAAGCGAGCACCCACGTCGAACAGGTGCATCGAGCCCCCGCGGCCCCCGCTACAGCCATCAATCTTGCCTTCGAGCTCGGCCATGACCGAACGCATGGACAAGCCGCGAGCAAGGGCGTGGCCGTGCTCGCGGTAGGTCGATACGATGGCATCCTCACGTCCGAGCGCCTGCATGACACCAACAGCGCAGGCCTCTTCCCCGATGCTGAGGTGGAGGAACCCTCGAACCTCTGAAGCGCTGTAAAGCTCGACGCATCGCTCCTCGAAACGGCGAATTCGGAGCATGTCGGCGAGGAAGCGGCGCCCGGCCTCCACGCCGAGATCGTAGGCCGGCCCAGGCGCGCTCACGGAGTTGCCTCGAGTGTCGACGTGTCACCTTCGGGCAGACCCAGGTCGCGCTGTTTGAGCAGCCTTCGAACGATCTTCCCGCTTTGGGTGTGAGGCAGGTGTTCGGCGAATGCGACGTCTCGGGGAGCAATGGCTGCGCCGAGACGCCTCCTGGCGAACCCGATCAGTTCGAGGCGGAGATCATCGGTCGGGTCGACATCCTGATGCAGCACCACATAGGCCTTGACCACCTCCCCCGCAACTGCATCAGGAACCCCGATGACGCCCGCCTCGACGACGGAGGGGTGCTCCATGAGCACCGACTCGACCTCGAACGGACCGATCAGATGCCCAGCCGATTTGATGACGTCATCACCACGCCCGACAAACCAGAAATAGCCTTCCTCGTCGCGGCGAGCCAGATCTCCACTGATATACCAGCCACCGGCGAAGCAGGCCTTGGACCGCTCGGGCTCACCGAGGTAGCCTCGGAACATCGATGGCCAACCCGGCCGAAGGGCGAGCATGCCGTCGGTGCCGTCCGCGACCTCGACCGCCATACCATCCGGACGGAGGACGATCCTCCCCTCGTCGTCGCGCTCGAGGATCCCCGCCTCCACGCCCGGCATCGGCTTTCCCATGGAGCCGGGACGAATCGTCAGCGCTGCGAAGTTGGCGATCATGATCCCACCAGTCTCGGTCTGCCACCAGTTGTCATGGGCGGGGATGCCAAGGGTCGCATTCGTCCAGTTGATCACCTCGGGGTTGAGTGGCTCACCGACGCTGGCGATGAAACGGAGCGCCGAAAGATCGTGTGCCCGGGCCGGCTCGGCGCCTGCGGCCATGAGCATCCGCAGTGCCGTCGGCGCGGTGTACCAGACGGTGACGCGGTGATCCGCCAACGTGGAATACCAGCGTCCGATCTCAAAGTCACCCTCGTCGGTGATGCTCGTCACGCCATGGGTCAGCGGGGAGATGATCCCATATGAGGTACCGGTGACCCAGCCCGGGTCGGCAGTGCACCAGAAGACGTCGTCGGCATGGAGGTCAAGCGCGAGGGACCCGGTGGCGTGGTGTTGCACGACAGCTTCATGGACGTGGACGGCACCCTTGGGAGTTCCCGTGGTTCCACTGGTGAAATGGAGGAGCGCCATCGTTTCGGGGTCAGTGGTGGAGATTTCGTAGGTCCCCGGCATTTGGGCGAGTAGCTCCGGGAGGAGAATCGTGCCTTCAGGGGCTGGGCCGTCGATGACGAGCACGTGCTGGAGGCTGCGGAGGGCATCTCGGTTGGACGTCACCCGCCGACGGTAGAGGCCCGATGTCGTGACCAGCACCCGGCCCTCCCCGATCTGGAGGCGCTGGCGTATCGGCTCGGGCCCAAAAGCAGAGAAGAGAGGGCAGAGAACACTGCGGTGCTTGAGCGTGCCGAGCGCGGCAACATAGAGCTCGGGAACCCGAGGCAGGAGCACGAAGACCCGGTCTCCGACGCCAACTCCCAGATGGTCGAGCGCCTGCGCAAAGCGGCTCGTGAGTTCCGAGAGCTCACCGTACGTGATGTCGCGTGCGCTGCCGTCTCGGCCTAGACACCGGAGCGCTACCTTGCCCCGGGCCGCACCGAGCGCGTGGCGATCGACGGCCTCGTGCGCGATGTTGATCCCGCCCGCTGGAAGACCGTCGAGCTCCCCCCGGGCAGACTCCCAGCTGAACCGTGCGTACGCCGAGTCGTAGTCGACGAGGTTGGGAGGAAGGACCCCAGGCCCTTGCGGAGGTTTGGCGATCGCTGCCCTCCTCACCACCGCACCACATCCCTTGGCACGGCGATGGACGCTGTGGCCCCATCCCGGTCACGGTGCTTCGCCGGCACCACTACGAGGATCCCGGTCCAGGCGCGGCAGCATCTTTCGCCAGTCGCTCCAGAATGCTGATGACGGCCGCATCGTCGGCGTCGCGCCGAATTGTCGAATCGGAGGCGTCGTGGTCGCACTCGCCGGGCGGAAGCTGGACGCACACGGGCACGGACGGATGCACCCTGCGGTGGGCTCCTCGGAGGGATCGTCCGGCTTCACCCGGGATGGCGTCGACGATCACGTCCGCACCAGCAGCCAAGGGACAGGGTTCGCCGCGCAGGGCCGGACAGTGTGTCCGATCGACGAGTGGTCCCGGGCACACCAGTACCTCGAACCCGGCTGCTCGAGCCGCCTCGTCGGCGTGCCAGCGCCCGCCAGGTACTTCGACGAGCAGTCGGGGGCGGTCGTGTGTCCCGGGCCATGTGGGGCCATTCTGGGTGGTGCCGATGGCGACTCGAACAATCGCGAAGTCATGATCGATCTCGACGAAGCCCCTCGCTCGCAGCATGGCGAGCATCCGACGATTGTCGACCCGCACATCGGCTTCGAGGTTGGGCACCCCTCGGGCGGCAGCCTCCGTGAGGAGCGCATCGAGTAGGAACGGTCCAAGCCATCCCCGCGCCGTCTCGGCGACCGTGATGCCAAGCTCAGCGTCGCCGTTGGGCAGGAGGTGATAGGTGGCCTCACCGACGATCTGGCTCGGGCCATCCCCCTTCTCCATGAGGGCGATCAACCCGAACCCTCCACGTTCGGCGACGTGCGTCATCTCTTCGACGAAGTCCTCAGGCGGGGCATGGCGACTGAAGAAGCGTAGGTACTTGTCATCCTCCCGGAGACCGGCATAGAGCGCGACCAGCCCCGCCCTGTCCGAAGGTCTCACCGGGCGCATTGAGAGCGTGCGCGCTCCGGGAAGTGTGACGCGACGAGGCCAACGGGCACTCGAGGTATCGTCCGGTTGAGCTGTCATCAGATCAGCCGGACGGACAGACGGCGGTACTGGAAGGGTCCGATACTGCATGACAGCCTCCGAGTCGTCCTGATTCACTGATCTACATGAGTACGGCAAAGTCGGAGGGAAGCACCGAGATCAGGTGGCCCATGGTGCCCTCACCCAATTCGGCCCAGCACACGGCCAACACGGCCCGGGCAGCCTCCTCCGCTTCGCTCGTGCCCTTGAGCCCTGCCTCCTCTTCCACCCGGGCCAGGAACTGGGTGAGCGACATCCGCATGGGCGTCTTCGCGGGGTCCCAGCCCTCGTAGAAGATCCCCCGGACGAGCAATGGGAGCTGAGCTGCGACGTGTGCCGCAACATTGGGCTCGACCCGGTCGCGCAGTGCGTGCAAGACAGCTCGGAGCACATGATACGCCCGGTGCGGGTCATCGAACTCGTCTCGCTCGGCCACCTGGTGGAGCCACTCGTAGGTCTTCTCGACTGTCCGATCAATGACATCGAGTTCGTGATCCACCATGCCAGTCTTCGCGGGGATATCGACTCCCACCAGGGGCGAAGGTCCCATGACAGCGGTGCCAGCTGCCTCGGTGTTGAGATCCGCCTGGTACAGCTTCACAAAGCAGACGGCGGGTTCGCCTCCAAAGTGGACCCGGTGTCGGCAGACATCACGCACGCTGATGAGATTCTCGGAGCCAAACGCCCTTCGGTTCTGGACGGCCACAGACATTCTTTGCTCATGTCAGGATTGGCTCGGCACTACGACGGCTCGCCCTTCGAGACGCCCCGCCTCCATGGCCGTGTAGGCATCCATAGCGGTATCCAAGTTGAAGGTGGTGACCTTGGGCCGCACCAGTCCTCGTGCGCCCAGGTCGAGGACCTCGAGCAACTCGGGGCGACTCCCCCAGTAGGTGGTCTGGATCGAGACTTCGTAGGGCACCGAGAAGAACGAGACTGGAAGCGTGCCCCCGGCGATACCGACGATGGTGAGGTCGCCGAGCATTCGCGTCGCGGCCGCTCCGAAGGCCAACGTGGATTCCGAGCCGACGAAGTCCAGGACCACGTCTGCCCCCCGCCCCCCCGTAGCGGCACGGATCTCGTCCGCGACACCCGCATCGGGCGCAAGGGTCAGGTCGGAACCGCAGGCGGCAGCCAGAGCGAGAGCCTCGTCTCGGGTGTCCACGGCGATGACCCGTGCCGCGGTGGTCGCCTTGAGGATCTCGATGGCCACATGCCCGAGACCTCCGACCCCTATGACGACGGCCGTCGTTCCAGGCGCCAGCTTGTGCAGGCTGCGGCGCACCGCGTGATACGGGGTGAGCCCGGCGTCAGTGAGAGGGGCCGCCGAAACGGGATCGAGACCCTCTGGGAGTGGAACGAGAAGCCGAGAAGAAGGCACGAGCATGAACTCGGCCATCCCCCCATCCAAACCGAGGCCCCCACCTCCCATGGGCACCGGAGCTGCCCTCGGATTCTCACAATACGTCTCGATCCCGAGCCGGCAACGTGCGCAACTTCCGCAGCCCCAAGGCCCGTACACGGCGACGGGTTGGCCGACCTCCAGGTCGGTGACGTCTGAGCCGAGCGCATGGACCCAGCCTGCGTTCTCGTGTCCGAGTGTGAACGGGGGAGCCCAGGGCAGCAACCCCCCTTCGAATTCGCGCATGAGGTGCAGGTCCGAGTGGCACACACCCGCACCCCCGATTCGAACAACTACCTGGCCTGGGCCAGGGACCGGGTCGTCCACCTCCATCAGAACCGGGTCGGACTTCCACTCCATGAGTCGCAGCGCTCTCATCAGATCGGCCTCCTTCTTGCCAGAGGAGCCTTTTACTACGACGCTTCTGCCGGACCGCTCCGAACATCGCACTGGCCGCAGCCGACGTTAGTCACCCGAGGAACGCGCGTCAGGGCAGTGGCGGTGGGTCTCTCACACCCACCACCACTGCCTCGAATTGAGCTGAAGACGGGAATTCGAACCCTCGACCCTCACCTTGGCAAGGTGGTGGTTTGGTCAGACGGGTCACGTTTTCGGCAACTCGTCGGATGGTTGTGCCACTGGGCCCTGACGCAACAGGTCGAGCAGTTTCTCCGGGTCCGATTTGCTGGGCTCCGTTGTCTGCAAGAAGTCCGTGAGGACCTCGACAAAACGCTCGGGCTCCTCCACCTGAGGGAAGTGGCCCACCCCCTCCATGACCTCCAACTTGCTATTGGGCATGGCCTCGTGCGCGAGGTAGGCGTGCTTCACCGGAATGACCCTGTCGTGGTCGCCCCAGACGATGAGCGTGGGCAAATGAGCGGTCAAGTAAAGGCGATCCGTCGCGCTCACCGATTGCCCGCCCGGGTCGATCACGGACCGCACGACACGGACGAAGGCGCGACGGTTCTCGCCTTCCGTCAACGACCGGTACGAACGCCACATTTCCAGCGCCTCAGCGTTTCGGACGCCTCGCTCGCCGAGGAACCTGGCAACCGGGTCCCCCCATTTCCGCACGAATGCCGGGAACAGGGCCGGCATCACGTACTCAACCCCTGGCAGGGTCACGAGGCGGAGGATCCAGTTCACCTCACGGCCCAAGCCGCCGGCGTCGACAAGTACCAGGCGTTCGCAACGCCCGGGGAATTGATATGCGAACTGCATCGCCACTCCACCACCAAAGGATTGTCCGACCACGGTGGCGCGGTCTATGCCGAGGACGTTGAGGAGGTCCCGCATAACGGTGGCGAGATTGCCGAGCGAGTAATCACCGAGAGGCTTTTCCGACGACCCGTGTCCAAGGAAGTCCGGAGCCAACACCGCGTAGTCGTCCTGCAACAGCCTCATGGCGGGGACCCACGAGAGAGAGCTGCCGGCAATTCCGTGGAGCAGCAAGAGCACGGGGCCTTTGCCACCACGCCGATAGCCGATCCGGTGGCCATGGATGGATACGTGGTCAACAGTGAACTGATCCGTGGACGTGACCTGCTTCATAGCCTCGATAGATCCGTCATCCCTGATCCTCCGCCCATTGAACGAACACCTCCCACCGCTCTTTGATCCCTCGCATGCTCCTCCGGGGCAACGTCGAGGAGAGGCTGGGTGCGGCGCACCACCTCGAAATGAGCCCTTCGTCAGCCCGCGAGGCCCAACGTGCGTCCATCTATGGATTGTGGCGATCTCGGAGGCAGGGTGGGTAGGGGCGTTGGTCCCGATGGCGCATTCCGGCGTGTCCACTCCAATGCCCTGACGTGGGTTTCCGTCGACCCAGCTTCCACGATGCCCGCCGAGTCCGCCCCTGTAGGAGAGCGGTCCACCATCACTCAACCCAAGAGGGCTCGACTGTCAGAACCTGCCTTCGACAATCCGACCAAGTTCGTGGGGCCTCCCTCCTCGAGAACCAAGCACCGTACGCCTCGGCTCTTGAGGCTCCCAGGCTCGAACGTCCCGTTCGCGGTCCGTCGGCCATCCCTCGAGGCACGGTCGTCCGGCGCGACCCACGGCTGAAGTCCCGCAACCGCCCTGACCGGCTGGGCTCTGTCCGAGGACTTTCGCCCCTAGTCGGCGACATCCCCCTCACGTAGGGTCGCCAGGGGCGTCGGGCCTGCGGAGGTGTCTTGCGTCACCCTCTGCGGAGCGCGGTTGCCGCCTCCCGGTGACGCCGAAGCGCCCTCCACAGAGTTCGCTGCCGTCTCGAACCCGACCGGATCGTGAGGAGGTGAGACACCCAGTGACCGAGAACGCTCAAGTTGCACCAGCCAGCCAGATCGATCATGCCGTTCTTGCCGAGATCGGTGAACCGAGACTGCTCCTACCGTCACTGGTCAACCGGGGCCTTGAAGCGAACGCTCGGGCCAAGTACTTCCTGAGCCTGCTACAAGCGGCACGAACCCGTGCCGACGAGGCGACCGCGGGCACCCCGGTGTCACCGGTGCTCTCGTCACTTCGTGAAGAGCGGATCGCCTCCGGCGTGATCGATTCCCGCTTCGACGCCGTCGTCGAGGCATCGAGCCTGGAAGGCCCGGATCGGTTTGTCATCCCCGGGGCTGGTCGGATCCACCGACAACTGGTCGACGCGATCGCGGAAATGGTCATCCCTCTCGATCTGGCCGGCGGGCTCGTGCAGGGCGGGTCACGGTTCCGGGCCCGTCTGCAAGCCTTGACGACGGACGCTCCCGATCTGAGCACCGACTGGGTGGAGGGGACCTATGTCGACCGGATCACGTCGGCTCGTCCTGAGAGTGGCGACTCACTTCATCTGCTGGTGATGGACGCGCACCGGGCGCTGAACGCCCTGCAAGCTCAGATCGCCAGCGACTCCGTGGACGGCGCCGCCGTCTATGGCCTCGGCAGTGGTGACGCAGAGTTAGTCGAAGCCTTCATGCGCGGGATCCATCGGACTGAGGCGTTGAAGTTCGACCATCCTGGTCTCGCCACCACTGCGACGCGGGCCGGCGGCAGGCTGTTGATCCAAAACGACCTCGGAACCACCAACAGCCACGTGGTGGTCATCGCGGTAGACGATCTCACTGCGACATTGACCCACACCGACGTTCATCAGCGCCGACTTCATTTCTTTCAGTCCTGCTTCGAGGGCTTCGACGTCAGGTGGTCGGACGCACAGCACCACCGCGAAACGGCCCGTGTTGGCGAGCACCACTTGACCGTTGGAACCTACCGAGCACCGGACCGAACCACTCTTCAAACCTTCTTGGAACACGCCGGCTCTCGGCTCGTCTTCGTATTGGATTGGAACCGGGCCCGCAAACGCCTCGGACTCTTCATGTCCAACCAGGACGCGATCGAGGTGCTGGGCTGGGCGGCGGCACACGACGTCGGCCACATGGCGTTTCTGGCTCTGGGCGCTGAGCGGCTCATCTATGAGGCGGTGGAACTTTCCGCCAAGGTGCCGGCCCGTTACGGCGAGCCGCTGATCGACGTATTGGGCCGCGATGCCACCGTGGCGATCACGAAGTTCGCGCTGTGGTCGGCCGCCCAGGGGCTGCTAGCTGGGAAGTCGGCGCTCTTGATCCGCGACGAGCTGAGGGTGGAGGTCCTCCGCCATGTCCAGGCAGCCCACAGCCGGCTTCTCGACGACAGCGCTGAGCACGCCAGCCTCGTGGTCGAATGTGCCCAGTCGCTTCATACTGCCTTGCTGCGGTTGGCAACTGCCGAAGGCGCCGAGTATCTCGCTCGCGCCGTGGGTCGCGCCGCGCGTTGGGAGCATCGTGCCGATGAAATCCTGATGACCCAACGCCAGGCCGCGAGGCGGGTGGAGGACAGTCAAGGGGTCACCGCCCTGACCGCGACAGCCGATGACGCCATCGACTGTCTGGAAGAATCCGTTTTTCTCCTCACCCTCCTCGACCGCGAAAGCGGGACCGTCGTCCAGCCCATCCTCGAACCCTTGGCTGCGATCGCGGTGATGACCGCCCAAGAGCACCTCAAGGCGGTGGAGTTCGCCCGCCTCGTCGTGGCCGGGTCGGCCCCCGAGGACCTCGAAGAGTTCCTGATCGCCGTCGACCGGGTGGCCAACCTCGAACACGACGCTGACCGGGTTGATCGGACAGCTCGAGCCGCCCTGGTGACACAGGCACCGGAATTTCGCAGTCTCTATGTGGCCGACAGTGTGTGTCGCGGCATCGAGGACGCCACCGATTCCCTGTTGCGCTCCGTCCTGGGCCTGCGGGACCACATCCTGGCCGCCGTCGCCTCGTGATGAGCACCGACCCGACCGGGCCAACCGATGGCCGCCTGGTGCTTCTCGGCTCACCCGGACATACAGACAGCAGCCCGACGACCATTGGGGCCAAGGCCGCTGATCTCGACCGCCTGGCTTGCGCCGGCCTTGCCGTACCCCCCGGATTCGTGCTCACTACCCAGGTGTGCCGCGACTATCACTCCTCCAGCGGTCATCTCGACCCTGACGTCGACCAGCTGCTCAGAAGGGGAATTGCGTTCCTCGAGCGAGCCACCGGCCGACGCTTCGGCGCGGCCCGCCGTCCCCTGCTGCTCTCGGTTCGTTCCGGGGCCGCGGTGTCAATGCCCGGGATGCTCGAAACGATCCTCAATGTCGGTCTCACTGACGCCAGCCTGCCCGGACTGCTGCTGGCCACCGGAGACCCGGCGTTCGTCTGGGATTGCTACCGACGCCTCATCCAGGCGTTCGCCGAGACAGTCGAAGGGTTGGCAATCGAACCGTTCGAGTCGGCCACCGCCCAAGCTCTGAATCGTCAGGGCGTCCCCGATCTCGCCGAGCTCGACGTCAGCGGCCGACGAGCACTGGTCGGTCAACTGCAAGGGATCTACCAGAGCATGACCAAACGACCGTTCCCGCAAGAACCAGAGGAGCAACTCCTCCTCGCAGTGGAAGGCGTGCTGCGGTCGTGGAACAGCGAACGTGCTGTCGAGTACCGCCGCCTTGAGGGCCTGTCCGACCTGACCGGAACCGCCGTGACCGTACAGACCATGGTCTTCGGGAACCTCGGTGTCGCCTCTGGGGCCGGAGTTGCCTTCACGCGCAACCCGGCCACCGGCGAGGACGAACTCTACGTGGATTTCCTGCTCAACGCCCAAGGTGAAGACGTCGTCGCGGGCCACCGCACCATCCCTGAGCCCACGCAGCTCATCGATGCCGTACCCGGCCTCGCCCAACAACTGCAAACAGCGCGGCACAGACTCGAAACCCTCTTCGGTGACGCCCAAGATTTCGAATTCACCCTCGAGGAAGGACGTCTTTGGCTCCTTCAGACCCGCACCGCCAAACGGACACCCCTTGCCGCCCTGCAAATCGCCTGTGACCTCGTCCAAGAGGGAATAATCGACCGCACCACCGCCCTGGAACGCCTCAGCTCCTACGACATCGACCACATTACGACGACCCGGCTCGACGCGACCTCCGGAACCGAGCCGATCGGACGAGCTACCTCTGCGAGCGTCGGAATCGCCAGCGGTTTGATGATGCTCGACGCGGATTCCGTCTTCAAAGCCGCTGCGGCCGGCCATCCGGTCATCCTCGTACGAGAGCACGCCTCCACCACCGACATCGCCGCGCTCGCCGCAAGCCGAGGTCTTCTCACGGCCACGGGCGCCCGCACCTCTCATGCCGCCGTAGTCGCCCGCCAGCTCGGTGTCGTCTGCCTCACAAGCTGCACCGATCTCGAGATCGACCCCCACAACCACACTGCCCGATTCGGTCCTCACCAGCTCGCCGAGGGAGACACCATCACTCTCGACGCCACGAGCGGCAACATCTACCAAGGAGCCCTTCAAGCCACCCGACAAGCTCCGACCGATCTCATCGACCGAGTCAAGACCTGGCGATCACAGACAAGTAGTCATTCCTAAGAGCCGCGCGTGAATGACGTCAGCGGATCTCACGCCACTTCCGGAATCAGGAAGGATCAGGGGCGTGCTCGAACGGGGAATGTGTCAGCAGCAGACCACCACGGGCCGCCCAAGGGGTGGGTCTGCATTCCGCTCGGTGCCGGGTTCGGGTCGCCGTGCCGGCGACCGGGACGTGAGATCCGCTTCGCACTGCTTCACGACAGCAGATGGGACAGTGGTGTCAACTCACCGCCTCTGCAGTGGGCGCCAGGTGGGAAAGGAGCCAGTCAACTGCCAGGCGGGACACCTCCTCGAGAGCTCCCGGCTCCTCGAAGAGATGCGTGGCGCCGGGCACTACCGCCAACTGGCTGTCGCAGCGCAGTTGCATCTGCGCCTTCCGGTTGAGGCCGAGCACGACCTCGTCGCGGCCACCCACGATGAGTAACGTCGGCGCTCGCACCTGGTCGAGCTTCGGCCCTGCAAGGTCAGGACGTCCTCCCCGGGAGACGATTGCGACGATCGATGAATTGGGCTGGGCGGCTGCCCACAGAGCGGCGCCGGCCCCCGTGCTGGCGCCGAAGTAGCCGATGCCCAGACCCTTCGCTTCGGGCTGTGCCTCGAGCCAGCGGGTGACCGCCCCCAGCCGGTCGGCCAAGAGCTCGATGTCGAAGACAGCTGAACGGTGGGACTCCTCGTCGGGGGTGAGCAGATCGAAGAGGAGCGTACCGAGCCCTGCTGCGTTCAAGACTGCCGCCACGAAACGGTTGCGCGGGCTGTGGCGACTGCTCCCGCTACCGTGGGCGAAGACGACCAGCCCGGCGCACTCCTCCGGAATCGTGAGGTGCCCGATGAGCCGGACAGCGCCAGTCTGAACGACCACGTCTTCGTCACGAACCGGTGGGTCGGCGTTCACCGCCACTGGTGGAGCCGCTGTCCGAGTGGCTGCCCGCTCGAGAAGCTCCACCACTTCCCCGTCAGAGGTCTGCGAAAAGTCACGATAGAACTGGCCAACGGCGTAGAACGACTCGGGGGTCTCGAGGCAGACCAACTCGTCGGCTACCTCCGCGAGCAAACCAAGCGAAGACCGCGGAGCGACAGGCACAGCCAGGATCACCCGTGACGCGCCGTGGGCCCGTGCGACCTGACACGCCGCCCGGGCCGTCGACCCCGTGGCGATGCCGTCGTCGACCACGACCGCTGTCCGACCAACGAGGGGCGCACGCGGACGGCTTCCCCGAAAACAAATGGCCCGTCGCTCGAGCTCGGACCTCTCCGATCGCTCCACGGCTGCCAGCTCGTCCTCGCCGACCCTGGCCATGGCGAGCACCTCACGGTTCACGACACGCACGCCGTCCTCGCCGATTGCGCCCATCCCGAGCTCCGGCTGATACGGCACTCCGAGTTTGCGAACGACGATCACATCGAGCGGTGCATCGAGCTCTCGGGCCACTTCGAACGCAACCGGCACCCCGCCCCTCGGCAACCCGAGCACTACGACGTCCTTGTCGTCGAGGCGTCGTTTCAGCTGCTCGGCCAGCTCCCGACCTGCCTCTGCCCTGTCCCGAAACATGACCACCCACTCACCGTCCACCCATGCCGACCGGGCCGCTAGGGCCGATGGTCACTCCACCGGCGGCGGGCAGCGTGCTGGACGGAGGCTCAGTCGAAGCGACCGAGATCGTCGAGAGGTTCCTCCCGGTGCAAACGGCCAATCGCGTCGCTCAGCAGGGCAGCGACGGAACACACCTCCAACGTCAACGGGGTCGCCGATGGAACCCGAACCGTGTCGGTGACGAGCAGGCGCGCGAGCCCAAGCTGGGCGAGGCGATCAAGAGCAGGGGCGAGCAACAGCGCGTGTGTGGCGGCCACGACCGTCTCGGGCAGGGCGCCGTGGGCCTCGAGCAGCCGAGCGGTCGCCTCGATGGTGGCGCCCGTCGAGATCATGTCGTCGACGACGATCGGCCGGCACCCTTCGACATCGCCGACCAACTCCTCGGCGCGAACACTGGTGCCCGAGATTCGGCTCTTGCGCACCACGGCAACCGGCAGCCCGGCGGCGGCCGCAAAGCGTTCGGCTAGCTTGACCGCGCCCAGGTCTGGTGCCACGATGACCGAACCGCCCAGCTCGCGCTGGCAGAGCACACCAACGAGCGCCGACGTGGCGGTAAGCACCTCCACCGGGATCGAACAGGTCGCCTCGAACCCGGGCGTGTGAGGATCCACGACGACGATGCGATCGACACCAACCGAGGCCAAGATGTCAGCGGCGACGCGTGTCCCGATCGCTTGGCCCGGTCGGCTTCGGCGATCCTGGCGCGCGTAGCCAAAGTACGGCACGACGGCAGTCACCCGCTCTGCTCCGGCCCGTCGGCAAGCGTCCACCAAGAGCGCGAGCTCCATCAGGTGTTCGTTCACCGGGGGCGCGGTCGGCTGAAAGACATAGACGTCGTCGCCTCGCATGGCGCCAACGACCGGGCAGAGCTCGCCATCCGGGAATCGCTCGATTTGGCCCCGCATGACCACACTACCGACGCGCGCCGCCACGGCTTCCGCCAGTTCGGGGTTCGCGGTGCCGGCCACAATGCAGAGCGCCACCGCTAAGTCCCTTCGAGGCATGCTCGGGGACGATCTGGAACGACGACCATCGTTAGCCCCTCACCACACCGCAGGTCCGCAGCCGGGCGACGAGCCGGACAAGCCCGGCGCGTTCACGTTCGGCCAGAACCTCGTTGACGTCCTCGTTAGCCACAAGTGCCCCTCAGTCCGGCCTCCAGCCAATCTGATCCGCACTGCCACGCCCCTCGATTGAGGCTTCGGTCAGATTAGGCGGCCTGGTGGCAGCGTATTCGGGGTAACAGGCTGACGAACAACGGGGCGCCCTCGCGCTGCCAAAGCCGCTCTCCTTTCCGGCCCGCGCCCCCTCGTACGGTGGCGGCTTCCCGTCAGCGCGGCCGCTCCGGCGGGCGCGGCCCTCCGCCCTGGTCGGTCGGGGTTGGTCAGTCGCCGCAGGGCGGGGTGGATTGGTGGCGTTTCCCTGCCGGCCCTTGCCGTCTCTTCATCTGGTGGGTTTGGAGCGGTGACATGGAGGGGATGTGTGTCGGCCAGATGGAGCGGGCGACATCTGTCCACTGAATGGGTCAAGGTCGTTTTGACCAGAAGGCGGGATTCGAACCCGCGACCCTCACCTTGGCAAGATGGCGGTCTTCCGTCATTGGAATCCGCTTCACTCCCTTGCCATGCGGATCCGTCCACCCAGTGTCCACTCCGTCCCTTGCGTGTGCTCCTGCAGTGGAGCGATCGACTACAGGTGAAGGCATGGCTACTGCTGATCGATACGCGACGCGGCACCTTCGCTCAGGTACCGAGAGACCGGCTCTGTGACGGCGTCCGAGTTCCCGAGAACTGCGTGGGATACCAGGTTGAGCAGCGCTCGGATCGATTTATCTCTTTATCAGAGGTATTGTTCACTCCGTGTTATTGACGACCCCGACCGCCACCGCGCCGGCCGCTCGAAAGGTCATTCCGGTCAGGGCGGCGCGGCTTCAGAAGCAGGCCGATGGTCTTCTCACCGTGATGGCCTCCATCCGGCGAAGCGGGGGACTTCTCGCCCGGCGGCCCGTTGAGCTCTCGAGCCTCACCAGTTCCCAACTGGACCTGGTCCGCGTCATTTTGCGGCGGCCCGGGTTGTCCGTGAACCAAGCCGCCGAAGAGCTCAGGCTGGCGCCGAACACCGTGAGCACGCTGGTGCATCAGCTGACCAATCAGAACATGGTGATTCGTCGAGCCAATCCCGTTGACCGACGGGTTGCCTGGCTGGATCTGACGCCGACGATGCGACGCAAGGTGGCGGCATTTCGCGATCGTCGACTGGCCACGCTCGTTGCCGCGATGAACCGCCTCCCGGTGGATGACCAACGACGCCTCACGGAGGCGGTGACACTGCTCGACCACTTGGCAGAACAACTCCTCGAAGCGGAGCACGCCGGTGATCGGACGACTGATCGGAAGTCGACATGAGTCTCCTCACTCGACCCCCGATGCAATCGACTTCCGGGACCATCGGCGGAGGCGGAAGGGGCGCACTCGTTTCGCCGAATTACAAGTGGGTCGCCCTCTTCATCTCGACGCTCGGCATGCTGATGGCGAGCATCGACGGCACCATCACCCTCATCGCCCTTCCGGATATCTTCCGAGGAATCGGCATCGATCCTCTCCAGGCCGGCAACAGCTTCTTCTTGCTCTGGATGATCCTGGGCTTCCTTGTCGTGACCAGTGTCCTCGTCACGACCCTGGGCCGGATGGGAGACATCTACGGCCGAGTGCGGATCTACAACCTGGGATTCGCCCTCTTCACCTTCTTCTCCCTTCTTCTCAGCATCACCTGGATGTCCGGACACGAGGCGGGAATCTGGCTCATCGTGCTGCGCATCTTCCAGGGTGTCGGTGCCGCCATGCTGATGGCCAACTCGGGTGCCATCTTGACCGATGCCTTCCCCCAGGGTCAGCGCGGCATGGCGATGGGCATCAATCAGGCAGCAGCAACGAGCGGGATATTCATCGGGCTGGTCCTCGGCGGCATCCTTGCTCCCATTAATTGGCGCTTGATCTTCTTGGTCTCGGTGCCCGTCGGGCTCGTTGCCACCGTCTGGGGCTACCTGAAGTTGCAGGAGCTGGGCGAGCGTCGTCCGGCTCGCATCGACTGGCCCGGGAACATCACCTTCGCCCTGGGACTGATCTTGCTCATGGTAGGCGTCACCTACGGGATCGAGCCCTACGGGCACGACACCATGGGCTGGACGAATCCGTTCGTGGTCACGTGCCTGGTCCTCGGCGTCGTGCTGATCATCGCCTTCGGCATCATCGAGACCAAGGTGGCTCAGCCGATGTTCCGACTGCAGCTGTTCAAGATCCGCGCCTTCAGCGCCGGCATCTTCGCCGGCTTCCTGGCTTCGCTGAGCCGCGGCGGACTGATGTTCCTGCTGATCATCTGGCTGCAGGGGATCTGGCTACCCCTCCATGGCTACGACTTCGCGTGGACCCCCTTGTGGGCCGGATTGGCCATGCTCCCCCTCACCGCCGGATTCTTGACCGCGGGCCCACTCTCGGGCATCCTGTCGGATCGCTACGGGGCTCGACCCTTCGCCACCGGCGGCATGATCGGGGTGGCAGTCTGCTTCGGTCTGCTCGAGCTCCTCCCGATCGATTTCACCTACTGGGTGTTCGCCCTGCTGCTCTTCATGACCGGGGCTGCCATGTCCTCATTCGGCTCGCCGAACCGCGCCGCCGTCATGAGCAGCCTGCCGCCCGAACACCGTGGTGCGGGATCGGGCATGAACACGACCTTCCAGAACTCCGCCCAGGTCCTCTCCATCGGGATCTTCTTCACATTGATGATCGTCGGGCTGTCCACCTCGCTGTCTGCGAACCTCTACCGAGGCCTCGTGGCACATGGGGTTTCCTCGAGCGTGGCGACCCATGTTTCACACCTGCCCCCGGTGTCCACACTCTTCGCCGCCTTCTTGGGCTACAACCCGGTCCGACATCTGATCGGATCGAGCGCCTTGGCCCACCTGAGTGCAACACAGCAGGCCGCGCTGACCGGCAGGAGCTTCTTTCCCAATTTGATCGCCCTGCCCTTCCGAGCCGGCCTGCACGCCGCACTCGACTTCGCCATTGTGGCCAGCCTGTTGGCCGCCGCAGCGTCATGGACCCGCGGAGCGCCCCAGGTCGAGAGCCAAACGCCGGTAGGACCAGAGCCTGAACAAGTCATTCCTGTCGAACAGACCCCATGACCGCTGGACCCGTCGGAAGGCCCGACGCTCAACCCTGTTGTAGGGCGGTCTACTACAGGGCGTTGCCCTCGCGGGCGGGGACGATCAGCTCGTCCGGGTTCTTGGGTGGAGCGGATGGGATTGGCGATGCGACGTGGTGGACTTCCTCCTCGCCGTGACGCCGGTGTCCGCTGCGCCGGGATACATCCTTGATGGTAAGAGCTGGGTACCGGATCGGCGACAATCTGAATTACCCCGTCAGTGGCTTGATCGAGTCTTCGGACCCCTACGGGCGAAATGCCAATCCGCGAACAGCACGGGTATGGTACCCTCAAAGGGGATAATATTTATGGTTGTTGATTACCTTTCGCGCGTTGGGTTGCAAGGAGGACTCCATGGCAACAGACAAGCTGATCATCGTCTCGGGTGACGGGCACGCCGAAGCGCCGCCAGAGGTCTGGGACGAGTACGCCGATCCCGAATACCGCGAGCACCTGTCATCAGCGCGCAGGACCATGAGAGATTCGTGAAGGTAATGGGACTCTTCTCGGACTTCGATGACGAGCTGCTGGCGATTATCGACCCGGACGGCGTCTGGGCCGAGGGACGTCTTGGTGCCCTCGGCAACGTCGACCAGCGGCTCGCGCAGATGGACCGCGAGGGCGTTGCCGCCGAGATGATCTTCCAGGGAGATCCACAGGCGCTCCGCTTGTTCGCGCCCATGTGGCAGGAGCGCCCGCAGGACTTCTACGCCGCGGGCTCACGTTTGTACAATCGCTGGGTAGCCGACACCTTCGGTGAACATGGCGATCGGTTCTATCTGATTGGCGATCCAGGTCTGGGTGTCGACATCGACATGATGCTCGAGGACCTTCAGTGGATGGCACAGCATGACTTTCGGGGCTCATACCTGCCCATGACGGTCCCACGCTCGGACCTGCCGCGGCTGTATGACACCTACTTTGATCCGTATTGGGGTGTGCTCCAAGAGCACGGCATTTGGGCGGCGGCCCATGCCGGCTACGGGGAAAAGCCACTGACGTTGGCGGGGAAGGTCGAACAGGGCCAAGCCAACCTCGACAGGGGCATCGGCTTCCTCGACCGGATGAACAACCAGACTGGCGACTTCTTTCACCGCGCCTACGAGCCACTGCAGGCGTTGTGGCAGATGATGCTGGGTGGGGTGTTCGATCGGTTCCCGGACCTTCGCTTCATGCTCACCGAGCTGCGCGCTGACTGGATCCCGAGCTTGTTGGTGCATCTCGACGAGGTGTACGACCGGTCGCGGGCCGACCTCCCTGCGAAGCGTAAGCCCAGCGAGTACTGGCACACGAACTGCCTCCAGTCGATTTCCTTCATGCACAAGTGCGAGGTGCCCATGCGCCACGAGATCGGGATTGAAAACATCGTGTTCGCACGTGATTACCCCCACCCGGAGGGCACGTGGCCCAATACGAAACAGTGGCTGCGCGACGCGTTTGGCGGAGTTCCGGAGAACGAGCTGCGGATGGTCCTCGGAGAGAACGCGATCGAGATGCTGAACCTCGACCGAGCCGAGCTCGAAGCAATCGCTCAGCGCGTCGGATTCACCGTCGACGACATCCTCGAGCCAGGTCCTGAGATCGATGAGCGGATGATTCACACGTGGGACTTGCGCTCCGGGTATCTCAAGCAGGCTCAGGTCGCGAATCCGGCATCGATCGACGCTCTCCTGGCAGCCGATCCTGTGCTGGCGGCCGCGGTGCACTGACTTCCTGTCGACAACTTCAGCGCCTAACGGCCAGCATCATCCCCTCGAAGGGCTCGGCCTCGATCCCACCGACGTCCAGACCCTGATTCCCGTACGCGGACCAGTCCCGGGTCAAGCCAACCGCGGACGATGCGTGCGCGACTACCACACGCTTGCACTCTTGCCGATAGTCCCAACTGCATCGGGCGACGACCGCCAATCCGGGCACAAATCACGCTCGAGCGCGAACTGCTGGGCTTCTATCGTTTTGCCGCTCAGTTCCATGGCCTCTGGATCTGTTGCCAACCATGCGATTACCGCCCCGATTACCGAGGGAGGTGCTCCCTCGAACGGCACAACGGGAGACGATGGTTCCCTACCTGCCGCCCGTGCAGCTTGAGCTCTATTGTCCTGAGAGGCCTGAGCGCGCTCGGTCCAAACAAAACCAGGTTGGACATTGAATGACCTGATGCCTTGACCACCGAGTTCGAGTGCAATCATTCCGGCTATTCGGTGAAATGCTCCCTTGCCAAGAGCATAACCAAGCGGCCAACCACCCTTATCCACACCCATCGGTGGATCCATATAACCGGCTGCCGACGTGAGATCAACGATTGTCCCGACACCACGTTGGAGCATTCCCGGAAGAACAAGTTTCGTGAGGGCGACCGGGGCGAGCACGTTCGCTTCGATCTCCAACTCAAGCGTGCGCATTGAGACGTCCAGAACACTCTTGTTGTGTTCTGGTTCCCAATGGACCGCGTTATTCACCAGAACGTCGATACGGCCCCACTCGCCGAGGACTCTCAAAACCGCGGCTGCCAGCGAATCGCGGTCAAGCAGGTCCATCCTCACGGGCAGAGCGTTCTGTCCTGCATCGATGACTTCAGCTGCGGTGCCTTCCAGGCTACCTGGTAGAACTCGGGACGGGTCGAGGGGCTCCCATCCGTCGCCCTCGATCAACGTCCGTCCCCCAACGGCGACATCCAATCCGGCATGGGCTAACGCAATCGCACACGCCTTCCCGATACCACGGCTAGCACCCGTTACCAGAGCGACCCGCGTTGTCACTCAAGGCGCCCCTAGCCGGTGCTGCGCTGACGCTGAGGCAGGCAGTTGCGTTCCGTGGGCCACGAGCCCGGTGTAGATGGTGGCGTGCCGCTCGGCTTGAGCCAGATGGTCAACTGGATGGGACACAGGTCGTTTTCAACCCTTCAGGCAAAACGAAGTGACCATTCTTGATGGCTGCCGTATAGAAGCATCGGTTCGTCTGCGGATGTCCCGCTGAGAACGTCATCGGAGGCGTCAATCCGCCCGCAGTAGAGGTCCGAAGCGCGTACACGCCATTGAGGAGAGCCGCCGGAGTCATCGGGTTGGTCGTGCCGACCGCTCCTGCCTTGGCGGCCTCGCTGATCATGTTTCCCACGGCCCAGTTCCAAACTGCGATGTCGTTGTAGGCTGCTGCCTTCGTAATCGATGGGTTGTATTTGTTCAAAGTGTCGGTCATTTCCCGGATGGCGGGGGAATTGATGTCGTAGAACGGCACCGTGCTATCACCTGAAATCAGACCGTCGGTACCCTTCGATCCAGCAAATGCCTTGTTGAATGACCCACTGGAAGACACCTGGCGCGGCGTATACCCCTGCTGTGCGCAATTGGCAGCCACTCGGATCGCCACGTCCGCGTTGGCCGCAATGATCATGCCGTTGGCTCCAGACTGTTTGGCATTCAGGCACTGCGCAAGATAGTTCGGTGCAGATCCCGATACCGCGGCGCTGTACACGACGTTGATACCGAACTGCTTTGCTACAGCTGTGTAGTAGGGCACGGCCTGTTGGCAGGCCGAGTATTCGGTGCAGTAAAGCACCGACAAGTTCTTCACCCCGACTTTTTGCGCCTCAATGAGCTGCTCTTCAGCTTGCAGCGTCGGAGACAGGAGAGGCCCGAAGCCGTCGGAGCTTCCTGCGAACGCCAAACTCTGGCCGTTCGTCAGGAAGACCGGAAGACCAGCCTGTTTCACCATCGGGGCCCAATCGGGGTCGTTACTGTCACCATCAACCAATGCCACGACGCCTTGGCTCATGAGCTTTTGGACGTCTGAAGTCGCGATGGCGGGGCTGCCCGGCTCGACCTCTGTGATCAGATCAATCGGATGACCGTTAATTCCTCCGTGCGTGTTCTTCCACTTGACCCAGGCAGTCATCACCGGGATCTCGTCAATGTTCGCCGGTCCCGCAGATTCAAAGATGTACCCGATCTTGAACGGGGTTCCGCTCGGACTAGCAGTGGCTACAGCAGCTGGCCCGACACTCGACAATGTCGCAGTTGCAATGAGCCCCATCAAAGCGGAGACACCAATGGTCCGAGACATTCGGAACCGCGTGATCCAACGTGCTGACAACGTTCTCATTGAGATTTGTCCCCCCAGCTAATATTCGCCACATTTCCGGCATATGGATCCCACTGGATCTGCGCGTCACAAAATGAGTATTAGATCGACAAATCCGCGGGCGGCGATGCAACCATTAACATCGAGTTCTCGGATATTGGTGCCAGCCGTCATCCGGCCTCCGATCTTGCGTGACTTCGCCATCTACCAGACCAATGTCTGCTTTGAACGGGTGAAGACGAGTCCCATCGAGTCCTTTCCCCGTCGAGAGTGCCGCCACTCTCAGGACCGAATTCCCATAGTCGAATTTGATCTCCGGCCACGTCTAGACCGAGCGGTATGCTCAATGTTCCGATATTACCTTTTACGATCGTACAAACATTTTTTCGAAGCTGCAAGTCAAAGTTGAACTGAATTGAGGCCGCCCGCTACGCACGTCGTCGCCACGGTGCCGTGTTTCCTAAGCCGGTAGAGCGACCCGTGAGGTTCGGTCGGTCCCTGCCCGTCGCATCGTTGCCAGATCTGAGCACATGTGGTAATTCTCGGTGTGTCTGATACCGATGAGGAGTACTACCCCTTCGGCGCCTTCGACGCGGCCAACGGAGTAGAGCAGGTCCTCGACCCCTACCCGGTGCTCCACGAGCTGCGCGAAGAGTGCCCCGTCCATGTCGGTCCGACATGGCCTCGTTTCGGAGTGGACCAACCCGCTGAAGCGATGCTCATCGGCGATGCCACGCCGTACACGGTGATGCCATTCGACGCCGTCCAACACGTGCTGAGGAAGAACGACGTGTTTTCGTCGTCGATCCTGAGCCGGATCATGGGGCCAATCATGGGCCACACACTTCTCGAGATGACGAACCCGATCACCAGAGGAACCGTGCCCTGCTCCAGAAGGCATTCTCACCTAAGGCCGTGGAGCGCTAGATTACCGAGATCGTGGAGCCAGTGGTCTCGCGCCACATCGACACGTGCCTCGGTGAGCGGAACCATCTGGTTCTGGCCGTTCTCGAGCTTCGAGATTCTGTCGGCCAATGCCGACATGCCTCCGTTGGCAAAGCGGCGCAGCTCACGTGTGGACGCTCTGGCGGCTCGCAATGTTGCTCTTTGTCACTTCGGTCACGGACATCCCGTCGAGGACGTCGATCACCGCTCGATAGCGCTGTTCCACAGCCTTGAGCTGCACCAGCACGGTCGGCCTCCTTCGGTTCTGTCGACGACTGCGTCAACAGCGAAGAAGGTGGCAACGGCCACGTGGTCGACCTCTCATGCACGAAGTGTCAAGCAGGTACCAGAGTCAGTGTCGCCCAGGTACCGCAATCGAGCCGGAGAGTGTCAAGCAGGTGCCTGATCCACGCCATCAAGCATGAACCGTACTTTCGACACCGCTGGACCCTGTCGGAAGGCCCGACGAAGGAACTCAAGAGTGGCTCCCGCCGGGCATTTGGCGCTCATATGATCCCTGATCTGGGAGTTCTTGAGAGCGGAAGACGGGATTCGAACCCGCGACCCTCACCTCGGCAAGGACTGCTGCGAGCTCCCTCCACCCTGCGGTCCCCGCTGCCTGGAGGACCTCAGACCGTGCTTGTTCTCAGTCCAAAGCGGAATTGCGAACCGACTCGGGCGCTACTGGGCGGCTGCGGAAGGCGTACCGCGGCGATAGACGCCCAGCGCGAGAGTGTATGACACGACAAGGATGCCTGCAGCCCATGCCACGGCACCCCAGATGTGGGGACCTGGCGTGCCGTCGGTCAGCAGTGAGCGCATGGTCTCGATGATCGGCGTCATCGGCTGGTTGTCGGCGAACGCACGCAGCGCAGGCGTCATCGACTCGGTCGGCACGAACGATGGACTGATGAAGATGAGCAGCATCAGCACGTAGCTGAAGGCGCCGGCGCCTTCAGCTGTCTTGGCGAACAGGCCGAAGAACATCGCCAGCCAGGTAGCGGCCAGGATGAGGAGCACCAGCAGGCCGAGGAACACCAGCCACGCGCTCAGGTCCGCCGCCGGGCGGAATCCGACAACGAGCGCCACCATCACCACCAGGACGCAGGAAAAGAGATTGGACAGCGTCGACGAAAGGGCCTGCCCGCCCAGGACCGACGAGGGTGCCACCGGCATGGTCCGAAACCGGCTGATAATGCCCCGATGGAGGTCGGTGCTGAGACGCACCGCGGCGTAGGCGATGCCACTGATCACGGTCAAGATGACGACCCCGGGGGTGATGAAGTCGACGTACTTGATCGAGCCGGTCTGCGTACCGATTGCGCCGCCGAATACATAGACGAATAACAGCAACATGGCAATCGGCATCAAGACGACAGTGATGATGGTGTCCATGCTGCGCGTGGTGTAGCGCAGACTTCGCCTTGTCATCGTCCAGGTGTCAGCGAGCGTCCGCATGGCGGTCCCTGTCGTCGTCGAGGATCTTGAGGAAAACGTCGTCGAGCGTCGGTAGCTGCCGGGAGAACTCGGTCGGCTCGATCCCAGCGTTCTTGAGCTGGATGAACACGTCGGCCATTTCGCCAACCGAACCGCTGGTGGCGACCATCAGCTTGGAGTCCACTCGGCTGACGCGGTGCTGGTCGCCGAGTGCTCGCTCAGCCGCAGACAGTTGCGCTTCCTCGCCGAACTCCAGCTCGAGGAGCCCGGCTGGCATCATCGCCTTCAGTTCGTCTGCCGTTCCTGTGGCCACGATCTGCCCGCCGTGAAGGATGGCGATCTCGTCGGCGAGATGGTCAGCCTCTTCGAGGTACTGGGTGGTCAAGAAGACCGTGGTTCCGGTCTCGACCAGTTGCCGGATCGTTAGCCACATGTCGTTCCGGCTCTTGGGGTCGAGCCCAGTGGTGGGCTCGTCAAAGAAGATGATTGGTGCCTCGCCCACCAGGCTCATGGCGATGTCCAGCCGGCGTCGCATCCCGCCCGAGAAGGTCACCAGGCGGCGGTTGGATGCATCGCTGAGCTCGAACTTGTCCAGCAGTTCCGTCGCAGTCTGACCGGGATCGGCGACGTGGCACAGCTGGCCCATCATCACAAGGTTCTCCCGAGCGGTGAGGACATCGTCAACGGCTGCGGACTGTCCGGTCACACTGATGCGCGCGCGGACCTCAGCAGATTGCGCGGCCACGTCGAATCCGGCGACGCTCGCTGTGCCGTCGTCCGCCTTGAGCAGGGTGGTCAAGATGTTGATCGTGGTTGTCTTGCCCGAGCCGTTTGCCCCGAGAAGGGCGAAAACCGTGCCCCGCCGGACGGAAAACGAGACGTCTTGGAGCACCGGAACTTCCTTGTAGCTCTTGACGAGGTTCCGCACCTCGATGGCATTGCCTGCTTCATTGCCGAGCACCGTCTCGCCAGACTCGCTTGTGGCCTTCTTCCTCATGGCGACGTCGCATCGTTCGGAAGCTCACCTGCAGCACGCAGTCTCTCGCGGTGTGTCTTCCACTCCTGCTCCCAGACCGGCATCCGCTCCACTAGGAACTCGGCGAACGCGACTCCTTCCAACAACAGTGCCTTTCGCTCAGGTGGCTCATCGGCAAGGAGGGTCAGACCCTCTCGGGCGAGGTCGGCCTGCTCCTGGTACTCAGAGACGTCGAAGCCCATGGCGTTGGGGCTTGTCATGTCGATTCGCACCCGGTCCATCCGCTCACCCGCCGCCCGGGAACGCCGGATGAGCTTGAGGGTCTCCAATGTGTTCACGGCGTTCGCGATTGCGCTCCGGCTTGCGAGCAGCGCCTCGGCCAGCTCGCTGATGCTCTGCTCGCGGGGTCACAGACCGTCAGGTAGCCGATCAGGCGGCCAACCATCGGGGCCATGCCGAAGCGTCGGGCGTAGAAGCGCCCGGCGTGGTCGGCGAACGTCAACTCGGCGTCACTCGGCACAGCATTAGCCTACATAGACGACTGAGATCACACAAATCTTTGGCATCACGATACCGGCGCCCGCGCTGATCCTGGCGGCACCGTCGCGAGGCACCGACCTGACCGCCGGCGCGAATCGCGAAGAGGGTCGCGGGCAGGATCATCGACTGGTCTACGGCGTGAGTGAAGCCACGGCCCTGCTTGGGATCTCACGGGCCTTCGCCTACGTGCTCGTCGCCAGGGGCGAGCTCCCGGTCATCTGCCTCGGACGGCGACGCCTCGTGCCCAGGGTCGCCCTCTCGGCGTTCGTCGATCCTCGAGCCTGCTCGGAGGGTCAGATCCGATCATGAACGCAGACAGCAACGGCCTTAGGCGCACGCACTCGTTCACGACGTCCACAGCGATGTCCACGAGAATGCCCACAGCCCTGGTCGGAAGGCTGAAGGATCCAGGGCAGTCACAGGCCGGCGCAGCCGAGGCGTCGACGTGGCGACGCCGTGCCTTGACGGCCCGGACGGATTCCAGCAGACACGATGGAGTTTGGTCGGCCCGTTCGGGCCGGCCTGGATGCGTGTCGTCCTCCCCGATGGCGAACGCGGTGTCCGGGCCCTTGCTTCAGGTCTCAGTTGCGGACTCGAGTTCGGCCAGAAGGTCCCTGGTTTCAGCGAGGGACGACGTGAGGATCTTCTTCGCCACGTCGAGGAGTTCGAAGATCATGGGGTTGTTGACCGAGTAGACGACCGTTGCGCCGTCTTTACGCGATTGCACCAGATTGGCTCGCCGCATGATCCCAAGTTGTTGGGACAGATGGGACGCTTCGATGCCGACCTCAGGAATGAGCTCCCCGACGGTCCGATCGTCGTCTCGGAGAAGCTCGAGCACCCTGATCCGCGCTGGGTGGGCGAGGGTCCTAAAGAACTCCGCCTTTACCTGATAGATCGGCGTGGGAGCCACGGGGTTGTCTCCTTCTCCAGTCCAGTGCCTGCGGTCCGTGCCTCTTGGCCTGCGGCCCTTGCCTCAGACACCCTAATTGATTGATCTATCGATCCGTCAGATTGACAACTGATGTATTTATCGATTGATGTATACGTCAATTATGCGGCTCAGAGCAATCGTTAGGCGTCTCCGAGCGCGCCCGGCCGACATCGGGGATCCCGACCGCGGAAATCCTGCGGTGGCAGCTGCGGCCGAACGGCTCTGCGGATCGCTGCAGCTCCGGCACGTGGACGCAGGCTCGTGCAACGGCTGCGAGATCGAGATCTCGTCGATCTTCTCCCCCACCTACGACGCCGAGCGATTCGGCATCCGGCTCGAAGCCTCTCCCCGCCACTGCGACGGGCTGATCGTGACCGGCCCCGTCACCCACAACATGGCGGGCCCCTTGCGCAAGACCTTCGAGGCCGTACCCCAGCCACAGGTCGTGGTCGCGGTGGGCGACTGCGCCCGCGACTGCGGGGTGTTCCGAGGTGCCTACGGCGTCGAGGGTGCGGTGGGTGACGTGGTGCCCGTCGACCTCGAGATCCCCGGCTGCCCCCCGGACCCGGCCACCATCGTGCGCGCCCTCCGGGGACTGGCCGGGACGTGACCGCGGCGCTGCTCGTCGGCACCGCGCTGGCCGGCCTGGCCGCGTCACTGATCGGGGTCGCCGCCCCAGCTCGGTTCCGCATCGGCATGTCGAGCGCACTCACCATCGCGGCCTGCGTCCTCGGCCTCGTCGTCGGCGCGGACGTCCTGCACTCGGGTCACCCGGCCGTGGTGCACACGACCGCCCTGATGCCGCTCTCGGGCTTCTCCCTCGCCCTCGACCGCTTCGGAGCCCTCTTCGTCGTGATCACGGGCCTCGTCGGCATCTGCGCCATGGTGTTCCGCTTCGGGTACGAAGGCCACGGTCTGGCCAGCCGGACGGCATCGTGCATCCTCCCGCTGTTCGTGACCAGCCTGCTGCTGGTCCCAGCCGCCTCGAACGTGACCACCTTCTTGTTCCTCTGGGAGCTGATGGCGATCACGTCGCTGCTGCTCGTCCTGGTCGACCACGCACGGCGGAGCGAGGTGCAGGTGGCCGGGCAGTGGTACGCGGTGATGACACAACTCGGCGCGGCGGCGCTGATCCTGGGCCTGGTGCTGCTGGCGACGCGCTCGGGCAGCCAGTCGTTCGCTGTCATCGCACTCCGCTCCGCGCACCTGCCGGGGTGGGTGCGCAGCACGGCCTTCGTGCTCGCGGTGATCGGCTTCGGCTCGAAGGCCGGCGCGGTGCCCCTGCACGTGTGGCTGCCCCGCGCCCACCCGGAGGCTCCCGGGCCCGTGTCCGCCCTGATGTCGGCGGCCATGGTGAACCTCGGGGTCTACGGCATCGTCCGTGTCGGCATGGGCCTGCTCTCCGGCGGGCCGGCATGGTGGTGGCTCCTCGTGATGGGCCTCGGCGCTCTCTCGGCCATGTTCGGGTCGCTGCACTCGGCGACCAGCAAGGACCTCAAGCGCCTGCTCGCCTATTCGACCACCGACAACGTCGGCCTCATGCTGCTCGGCGTCGGCGCCTCGGGCCTGTTCGCCTCCACCGGACACCGGGCCCTCGCACTGGTGGCGCTGGTGGCGGCGCTGCTCCACGTCGTGTTCCACGCCGTGTTCAAGGGCTCCTTGTTCCTCTCCGCCAGCTCGGTCCACCAGGCCGCGGGATCGACGGACCTTGACCGGCTCGGTGGCCTCTTGCGCCGGATGCCGGTCAGCGGACCGGTCTTCTTGGTGGGTGGGCTGGCCATCGCGGCGCTGCCCCCGTTCTGCGGCTTCGTCAGCGAGTGGCTCCTCCTCCAGAGCATGCTGCACGGACTGCCCTCAGGTGACGTGGCCATTGCGGTGGCCATGCCGATCGGTGTGGGCGTCCTCGCGCTCACCGGTGGACTGACCGCCTTCACGTTCACCAAGGCCATCGGCATCGGACTCCTGGGTCTGCCGCGCACCGAGGAGGCCGAGCGGGCCGGCGAGGTCGGTCGGCCCATGTGGATCGGGGCCGGCCTGCTGGCCGTCCTCTGCCTGGTGTTCGGCGTCGCCCCCTTCCTCGTGATCCCCTCGGTGGTCGACGCGGCCGGCGCCATTCCGGGTCTTCACCTGGCCGGGGCGCTCGTGCGCGGCTGGAACGTGGCGCTCCCCGGCGTCCCCGGCATGTTGGCGCCAGGCCTGGTGGCGATCGGCCTGCTGGCCTTCGGCGGGCTGGTCGCGCTCGCCCGTCGCCTGGTGCAGCAGCGCCCCGTGCACTTGACCGAAGCGTGGGGCTGCGGGCGCGAACTGCAAACGGCGCGCATGGAGTACACGGCCACCTCGTTCGGCGAACCGCTCACGCGTGTGTTCGAGGACGTGTTGAGCCCGGCACGCGACGTCGACGTGAGCCACCTGGCCGAGTCGCGTTACTACACCGAGGCTGCGGTCATCCACACGACCCTCGACGACGCCTTCGAGCGGCGCCTGTACCGCCCGGCCGACCGGATGCTCGAGAGCTGGGGTGCCGTGGCCCGGAAGGTGCCCAACGGCAGCGTGCACCGCTACTTGGCATTCGGCCTCGTCGCGCTCATCGTCGTGCTGGTGGTGCTCGCGTGAGCACCGGCTGGTCGATCACCTCCATGGCGGCGATCTCGTTGCTCCAGGTCGTCCTGGTCGTGGTTGGTGGCCCGCTCCTCCTCGGCCTCATGCGCAAGGTGCGCTGCCGGATGGAGGGTCGGGTCGGGCCGCCGGTCCGCCAGCCCCTCCTCGACCTGCGCAAGCTGGCCCGCCGTGAGCGGACCCGGCCCGAGCACGCGAGTTGGGTCTTCCCCCTGGCCCCTGTGGTCCTGGTCGCCACCACCCTGGTCGTGGCCGCCGTGGCGCCGTTGCTGGCCACCGACCCGGCGTTCGGTTGGTCCGCGGATCTGTTCGCCGTTGTCTTCCTCCTCCTCCTCGGCTCTGTCTCCCTTGCGCTCGGCGCCCTCGACACCGGCACTGCGTTCGGGGGCATGGGGGCGAGCCGGGCCATGACCATCGGGGCCCTGGCCGAACCCGCTCTGCTGGTGGCCATCCTCGCCCTATCGGTCCCGGCAAACTCCTCCAACCTACCGACCATCATCACCAGGTCCCTGGCGCACCCCGCCTGGCTGGCCACCCCCGAGCGGGTCCTGGCCCTGGTGGCGTTCGTCATCGTCATCGTGGCCGAGAGCGGACGGCTTCCCGTCGACAACCCGTCCACCCACTTGGAGCTGACCATGATCCACGAGGCCATGGTGCTCGAGTACGCCGGACCCGACCTGGCACTCGTGAAGCTGGCCGAGTCCATGCGACTGGTCGTCCTGTTCACACTCCTGGCCGACCTGTTCCTCCCCTGGGGCATCGCCACCTCACCGGGCCCCGTGCACCTGGCGGTGGCCCTCGCCAGCACCGCCGGGAAGGTGGTCGTGCTCGGGACGGCCCTGGCCGCGTTCGAGGTGACGGTGGCCAAGCTCCGCCTCTTCCGGGTGCCCGAGTTGCTGGCCGGGGCCTTCGTCCTGGCCACGCTGGCCGTCCTCTCCACGCTGGTTGTGCCGTGAGCGGATCGTCGTACGCCTCGGCCCTCACCCTGGCCTCCGGCGCCGTCCTGGTCTGTGCGGTGGCGATCCTGTGGCTGGCCTCGATCCGCGCCGTCATCTCAATGGTGGCGGTCCAGGGCGCCGCCCTGGGGCTGGTCGCCGTGGTGCTCGGCGTGCACCTGCACGATGCCGGCCTGCTGGCCGCGGCGGCCGTCGTCGCGGTGGTCAAGGTGGTGGTGATCCCGGTCCTCCTCGGGCGCGCCAGTGGCACGGACGCCGGATCGCGCGAGAGCCGGCCGCTCGTCAACGTCCCCGCCTCGCTGGTCGCCTCGGCCGCGCTCATCGTGCTCGCCTTCGTCACCGGCCGCGGCGTGGCCCACTTCGTGGGGACCAGAGCCGGTGCACTGGCACCGATCGGCATCGCCACCATGCTGATCGGCTTCTTCGTCCTGGTGGCCCGGCGCCGGCCGACGTTTCAGATCGTCGGGTTGCTCATGGTGGACAACGGGATCGCCCTCACCGCCTTCTTGTGCACTGCGGGCTTCCCCTTCCTGATCGAGCTCGGCGTCTCCTTCGACGTCCTGCTGGGCGTCGTCGTCCTCATGGTGCTCTCCCAGCGGCTACGACTCGAGTTCGGCGACGTCGATCTGGACGAGCTCCAGGAGCTGCACGACTGATGCTGCTCGTAACGATCATCATCCTCCCGTTCCTTGGCGGCGCCGCGGTCGCCTTCGGACGCGGACGCCCATGGAGCGCATGGGTCGCCGTGGCGTCGAACGGCGCGGTGCTCGTCCTCGGGATCGTCGCCGCCGTGCGGGTGCTCCGAGGTGGTCCGCTCACTGGCGCGTGGGGAACGCTGCATGCCGACGCGCTGAGCGTGTTCATGGTCATCGTCATCGGTGCGATCTCGCTGCTTGCGTCGTGGCTCGGCATCCGGACCATGGCGCGAGCACCACAGGACGGGAACGCGGAACGCTCGTCGTCGGTCTACGGCGTGCTCGTCCAGGCCTTCGTCGGCTTCATGCTCCTCGCCGTCCTGGCGGCCAACGTCGGCGTGCTCTGGGTGGCCGTCGAGGCCACCACGATCGTCACCGCATTCCTTGTCGGGTTCCGGCGGACCCGGGGCTCGCTCGAAGCGTCGTGGAAGTACATCGTGATCTGCTCGGTCGGGATCGCGCTGGCCTTCCTGGGCACGGTCTTCGTCTATCTGGCTGCCCTGCACGCCGGAGGGCACTCGGCCCACGCCCTCGACTGGACCTCGCTCATGGCGCACGCGCGCCACTTCGACCCGTCGCTCATGCGTCTCGCCTTCGGGCTGCTCGTCCTCGGCTACGGCACCAAGGTCGGGCTCGCCCCGATGCACACGTGGCTCCCCGACGCGCACAGCCAGGCCCCGGCCCCGGTGTCGGCGCTGATGTCGGGGGTCCTCCTCACCGTGGCCTTCTACGCCATATTGCGCTTCAAGGCGGTGACCGACGTGGCGCTCGGGCCCGGGTTCGCCCGCACCCTGCTCGTCGTCGTGGGCCTACTCTCCCTTGCGCTGGCGGCGTCGCTCCTCATCGCTCAGCGCGACTACAAGCGCATGCTCGCATACTCGAGCATCGAGCACATGGGGCTCATTGCCCTGGGGGCCGCGGCGGGGATCCGACTCGCCATCGCCGCCGTCCTGCTGCATATCCTCGGGCACGGTCTGGCCAAGAGCGTGCTCTTCTTGACCTCGGGGGAGATCCTGACGGCGGAGGGCACCAGTCGGATCGACGGCGTCCGGTCCCTCGTCGCCCGCCGGCCCGCTCTGGGTGGACTGTTCGGGGTCGGACTCGTCGCCCTGCTCGGCCTCCCACCGTTCAGCCTCTTCACCAGCGAGCTGGTCATGGTCCGGGCCGAGTTCGAGGTGGGGCTGGGGTGGGCCGCCGTCCTGGCCATGGTGGCGATGGTGGTCGTCTTCATCGCGGTGGTGGGCCACGCCCGGCACATGCTCCTCGGGCCGCCCGGATTAGCGGGTCCGCCCGAATCGTCCGGCATCACCGCACCGCCGCCCCGCTGGGTGGCGGCGCCTCTGATCGGCGGTCTGGCCGTCTGCGGCTTCATCGGCGTGTTCGCCTGGCCGCTCTCGGGCCTGCTGGCCGCCGCGGCGCGTGTGGTGGCGACGTGACGGGTCCTTCGCTCGCATCGGTGGCGCTCGAACCGGTCGGCCGGCACCGCCGGGCCGGTGTGGTCGCGACTTCAGACCTGGTCGATGCGGCCTCTACCCTCCTTTCTCGGGGCATGCGGCTCAGCCTGGTGTCGGGGCACGACGACGGCGACCGGCTGCGGGTCGTCTACCTCTTCACGTCGGGCCCGCCCGACACCCGGGTCGAGTTGCATCTATTCGTCGACCCCGACCGGCCGACCGTGCCGACGCTGTCGGACGTCTCTTTTCCCGGCAGCCGCTTCGAACGCGAACTCCAGGACCTCTTCGGCATCACCCCGGTCGGCCACCCCCAGCCCCGCCGCCTGGTCCTGCACCAGCACTGGCCCGAAGGCTGGTACCCGATGCGTCGCGGGTCTGGGAACCCTCCGACCATGGTGCCCGACGCCGGCGCGTACCCCTTCGTGCCGGTGGAGGGCACCGGCGTCTACGAGATCCCGGTCGGGCCGGTGCACGCCGGGCTCATCGAGCCCGGGCACTTCCGCTTCTGGGTGATCGGCGAGACCATCCTGCGCATGAAGGCGCGTCTGTGGTTCGTGCACAAGGGTGTCGAGCGCCTCTTCGAGGGACGGGACCCTCGGGCCGGCCTCGAGTTGGCCGAGCGGATCTCGGGTGACACCGCCGTCGGTCATGCCCTCGCCTACTGCCAGGCCGTGGAGGATGCGTGGCGCCTGGAGGTGCCGTCAGAAGCGTCGGTGCTCCGCGGCATCCTCCTGGAACTCGAACGTCTGTACAACCACGTGGCTGACATCGGCGCGCTGTGCAACGACGTCGGCTTCGGTATCGCCAACGCATGGGCTCTCTCTCTGCGTGAGCACCTGCTCCAGCTCAACGCCCGCGTCACCGGTCACCGGCTCCTGCGCGGTGGTGTCGTACCCGGCGGGGCCCGGGTCAACTGCCTGCCTCCCGACGCTGAGCTGGTCGAAGTCGTAGAGCGATTCGAGGAGCTGATCAGCCTGGTCACGTCGAGCGCCTTGGTCATGGAGCGCTTCACCGGCACCGCCATGCTCGACGAAGCCCACGCCCGGGACCTCGGCGTCGTTGGGATCGCCGGCCGCGCCTCGGGTCTCGCGTTCGACGCTCGTCAGGCCCACCCGTCGATCACCATGCCGAGCTCGTTCTCCCCCGTCGTTCGTGCGGAAGGTGATGTGAAGGCACGCTTCGACGTCCGGGTCGCAGAGGCCCGGACGTCACTGTCCCTCATACGCGACTTCATCGAGCGGGCAGGGACGCTCGAAGCCGTCTCGGCCCCGCCACCGGCACACCAGGGCCACTCCTTCAGTGGGGTGGGGATCACCGAAGCGTGGCGTGGGGCTGCCATGCATCGCGTCGAGCTCGACGACGAGGGTCGGCTCACCAGGGTGAAGATCGTCGATCCGTCGTTCCACAACTGGCCGGCCCTGCCGGTCTCGCTGGCCGACACCATCGTCCCCGACTTCCCACTGGCGAACAAGAGCTTCAACCTCTCCTACGCTGGGAACGACCTCTGATCGTGCCCAGTGCGTGAGCGAACCGAGGCCAACCTCTGACGGGTCCGCTGCCTAGCGCCGCGGCCTTGGTCAAGCATGAACCGGAATTTCACACGCCGCGGCCTTGGGCAGATAGCGGAGCTCCGTAGCAGAACGGAGGCAACGACGAGGGGAACCCGCCCTGTTCGCGCTCTCTACCAGGAGTTTTGTTGGAGCGGAAGACGGGATTCGAACCTGCGACCCTCACCTTGGCAAGGTGGTGGTTTTCGTCTCAGTGGTGGGGTCCACTCCCCTGTCGTGCTGTTCTGTCCACCCAGTTTCCACCTCGTCCACCCAATCCGTCGCTGTAGTAGAGCGGTCTCTATCGAAGAGCCTTCGACTATCACTAGGGCTCGATGTTCGGACCCGGCAATGCCGTGTTCATCGCAACCTTCAGCTTCTTGGACAACGATGGGTCGTTCCCCCAGGCGGCAACGAAAGCGTTTAGTTCATCGGCTGGAGTGACGTGACTCCCATACAGGGGCCCACAGGGCACTCTTGCCAATTCCAGCGAGAGCTCCACGGAGTCGTAGTGGCGGCCGTCGTCACTGAACGCCTTGCCGAGGTACACGAATTCGTTCATGCTCCCAAGAAGACTTCGACTTTTTGTCTTCGCCAGCCGGCAGTCGGACATCTCGGCGATCTCTGACTCGATAAACGATTGGTCGATACCTAACGCCGCAAACACTGCTGATACGTGACCGGAAAATCGGTCGGTCACACTGGCAGCAGGGGCGAGTGGGACAATTATCGGCACCAGCGTCCGTTCGTTTACGAAGAGCGCCGCCTGAGGTTTCCAAAACACTGCCGTCGCATACCAATTGCCCAAGGCGGTGGTGGGATGTCCAGAGTCTCCCACCGGTTGCTTTGCCCGCTCTAGGAATTTCTTTGTTCCGTGAACGACGAACACTGATCTGACGGTTCAGCTGGCGTGGCGGATCACTGCGTGACCGTCACGCACAAGTTTGGCGATACTGCGATTCTCAGAGAGATTCTCGCCGACACCCACCACGAGTTCTCCGCCTACAGCGACCGCGAGCTTCTCAAGTGTCTCGAGCGTTGGACGTGTCCCCCCTCCCTCCATCCGAGCGATCGCTGACTGGGTGGTACCCATTCGATGCGCCAGATCGGCTTGAGTCAGGCCTGCCTCTGTGCGGAGTTTGTACACGAGGGTTCGGAATGCACTGATCCGTGCCTCATCTTCGTAAGCGGCACGACCCTGTTCGCCAAGAGGCCGCTCGGCCTTGATATCGTCCCAATGCATTCGTTTGGCCATATGTCCTACTCCTCGTCGGTCGTGTGCCCCTCGGAGGCACACCGTTCCATTGCATGTTTCGCTCGTCGAATCTCTTGGCGCTCCTGCCGTTGGGTCTTTATGAACACAGTGAGGAGGATGATCCTCCGCTCCGGTGCAATCCAGTATGTGATCCGTGTCGGCCGGCCCGACAGATAGAACCGAAGTTCCCGGAGCTTGCCGTCCAGCTGTCGAGTGTGGGGTTCATCGAGCGTGGCACCAAACTCAGCCAGTCGGTCGATATGGAAGCGCACGCGATCTGCGTCCGCGTCGGGCAAACCCAAGAACCACTGACCAACTTCTGCTTCAAGTTCAACCTGACCCCACATAGCGTCTACGCTATATTAACAGATGAGCGCCCTTACTGCGAGCGGACGCTCCCGTGCGGGCGAATAGACGATGCGATGCGATGCGACACGCCAGGCGGATGACGATCAGCTTCCGTCTGGGTTGAGAAGTGCCATCTGACCTGGTTGATCGGCTCTTCCGGTTTCTGCGGGGTGAGGCACCTCAGGCCACGACGATCGAGTCGAGCACTCTGAAGTTGGGCTTGCCCGCATAGAGCAGGGCCCGGATGCGGAAGTTCTCGAAGTTGGTGAAGCCGAAGGCCACCCGCTTGACCCGTTTCAACAGGTTGTTCATGCCTTCTGTCGGACCGTTCGAGACCCGGGCGCGGTGCCAGGCAACGATCGGATCGAACCAGTTCGAAAGGGTCCGCGCCAGCGTGCGCACCTCAGGGGGAGCCGAACGCCTCGAGGCGTGCTCGATGATGTCGCGCAAGAGATCTTCGGCGGCATGTGGATCAGCGGTCTCGTAGAAGCGGGCCACGGCCTCTTTGACGCTGTAGGCGAAGGCCACCTCACCGTCGGGATCACCCAGGGCCAAGAGGCTCTCGAGGCGTGACGTCAGTTCGGTGTCGGCGGCGGTCGCCTTGATGACCAAGAGCTTGCGGGCGCGGTAGAGCGGGTCGGCCGCCCGGCCGCGGTGTCCGAGGCGCTGTTGTTGGACGCGGCGGCGTGTCTGATCGACCGCCATGATGGCGTGGCGCATCACGTGGAAGCGGTCGATGACCCGCGTGGCCTTGGGGGTGACGACCTTGAACACGGCCGAATAGGTCTTCGACATGTCCAAGCAGCCGTACTCGAGGCGGGCTTTGACGTGGTGGGGCTGGCGCTTCAGCCAGCCGGCCACCCCGGTGAACTCCCTGGTGGCGAGCACATCGATGAGGGCATGATTGGCCACGTCGCACACCGTGGTCGACCACGTCTTTTCCTTGTAGGGGCCCTGGCGCACGAAGAGGGTCTCGTCGAGGCCGATGGCCGTGGTCTCCTTCAAGCGCTTGGTGTCGGCAGCCAAAAGGGCGGCGCCATAGATGCGCACCGCCGCGTTGACCGTGTCCCAGCAGCACCCGAGCTCAGCGGCCAAGTGCGAGATGGTCTCGCCCGCCCCGATCTGTTTGACCACCCACTTGGCCGCCCTCGTCGTCAACATGCAACCCTTGGCGGCGATCCGGTGATCGCTCAGCGTGAACGAGCCCTCGCCGCAGCTCGGGTCCGGGCAGAACAGCCGGTGCTTCTTCCAGCAGATGGTCATCGGCACCCCGCCGAAGGGCAGGTCGACGTAGGAGACGACCGGACGGTCCTTGATCCAGGCCCGGCTTCCGCACTCGGGACACGCCGGCGCGTGCACGTCCTGTTCGATGGTGATCTCGCCGGCCGGACCGCGCCTGGCATAGGAGAGGACGCGGACCTCTTTGAGCCCGACGAGATGGGTGACGATCTCGTTAGGATCGACGTACACAGAGGCGTGGAGGATCTTCTTCTTTCTCACAAAAGAGAGACTGAAGCGCCTCTGTGCTTACGCGGTGGATACCGCCTGATCTCTCCAGGTCACCCCGGCCACGAGGTCCTCAGACCCCGCAGAAACCGGAAGAGCCACAAAAGAGAGACTGAAGCGCCTCTGTGCTTACGCGGTGGATACCGCCTGATCTCTCCAGGTCACCCCGGCCACGAGGTCCTCAGACCCCGCAGAAACCGGAAGAGCCGGTTGATCAGGCGCAATGGAGCGGAAGACGGGATTCGAACCCGCGACCCTCACCTTGGCAAGGTGATGCGCTACCGCTGCGCCACTTCCGCGTCGAACCTCCACTCTACCGCACTGGGCAGTCGCCAAGAGGGTGACGCTCCGACCCGCTCGTTAGATTCGACTGAGTGCGCCAGGACGAGACGTCGGCCATGCTCAGCAGGTCGTTCGGCACCGTCGCCGAGGAGTACGACCGCCTCCGGACGGGGCCGCCACCCGAGGCCCTCGACTGGCTCGTTCCCCGGGGTGCCAACGACCTTCTCGAGATCGGGGCCGGAACCGGCACGCTGACCCGGCTTCTGGTCGATCGCGTCGCCCACATCACCGCCCTTGAGCCCGACCAGCGCATGCGCGCCCTCCTCGCCACTCGCTGTGCAGAGGTGGACGTCGTGGGCGGACGCGCCGAGGAGCTGCCGCTCCCGGCGTCATCCGTCGACGTGGTGATCGCCCAGTCCGCTTGGCACTGGGTGGACGAGGCTCGGGCGATCCCCGAGGTCGCCCGTGTCCTGCGGCCGGGGGGACGCCTTGCCCTGGTGTGGACCGGGACCGATCGTTCCGTCGACTGGGTGCGCGTCGTGTGGGCGGGCGGCGTCGAACGAGCCGAGGAGATGCACATCGATGTGGATTCTCGCCGGGGTCGGCGCCACCTCGTCACCGTCGACGCCGCCGGGGAGAACCCCTTGGGCACTCCCGAGACGGCACTGTTCCGCTGGTGCCGCGAGATGACCAAGACGGACCTGGTCTCCCTGGCCGCGACCTACAGCACCGTCATCACGATGGAAGAGGGCCACCGTCGGCGACATCTCCACGCCATGGCCGAGCACCTCGACACGCTGGAGGAATTCGCCGGGAGCGACACCGTTCTGGTCCCCATGCGCTCGTACTGCTGGAGGACGACCAGGGGCTGAACAACCCCGAGCCTCCTGGGAGGATGTGACCAAGGACTCTGATCAACCCCTCGGACCTCTCGTACCGTGACGCCCATGGCCGTCATGGACGCGTTGCTCGCTGCATTGGTCAACCTCAACGGAGGCGGAACCTACATCCACTGGGGATTCATCCAGATCTCCCTGGCCAACCTGATCGTCATCCTCCTGATGATCGTGGTGTTCGTCTTGGCCATCCTCCTGCCCTTCCCGAGGCGCAAGAGGGATGGCGGGGCATGACCCTCGAGACCGAGATCACTGAGCCAGGTGCGGTGTCGACCACCTCTCGGCAATGGACGGCCCGGCTACGTCGGAGCGCCGAATCAGCCTTCCCGCCCGACCGACTCGTGCCGGACACTCAACCCGCGTTCATGGCCTCGTGGATCTACGTCTTCGGCGTTCTCAGCGTGGTCAGCCTGGCGTGGGTGATCATCACCGGCTGCGTACTCGCGATCATGGGCCCCAGCTGGTGGCACGTCTCCTCAGCCGGTCACTTCGTCAACTCACTGCATCTGTGGAGCGTCGAGCTCTTCTTCTTCGTCATGGTCGTCCACCTCTGGGGGAAGTTCTTCATGGCGGCGTGGCGCGGCAAGCGCCGGCTCACGTGGGCGCTGGGCGTCATCTCGTTCTTGGTGTCCGTGGCTGCCGCCTTCACCGGGTACCTGTCGCAGCAGAACTTCGACTCACAGTGGATCTCCACGCAGGCCAAGGACGGCATCAACGCCACGGGCGCGGGCGCGTTCTGGAACGTCCTCAACTTCGGGCAGATGCTGATGTGGCACATCGTCCTCCTGCCGATCGGGATCGTGCTGGTGGCCGGGATCCACGTGCTCTTGGTTCGACGACGCGGAATCGTGCCACCCTTCGAGCTCGGATCACCGTCCGGAGACGGCAACCTCGGTGCCGGCCACGGACAGCCGGTGGCGAAGGATGCCGTTAACGTCGCACCTGGTGGGGACGCACGGTGATGAACCACCGCGCCTCGAGATCCCGGCGCTTCAATCCCGACCGCGACGTGCGGGAGTGGAAGGGCCGGTACGTCCCCTACGACATCGTCAAGGAAGCGTTCGTCGCCTTCCTGGCCGTGGCCGTGCTCATGGTCGTCCTCGCAGTGGTGTTCTCGTCACCCGATGATCCCGCCATCACCTTGAAGTCCTGGTCCGCCGTGGACCCCGTGGACTTCGCGCAGACCACCATCACCGAGCTCGACGGGACAAGCGGCACTGCCACGTACGGTCCGCCCTACACCACCACGCCCGACGCCGCTCAGCACATGGGCGTCTTCGAACCAGCGCAGTGGTTCGGCGTCCACCAACCGATCGACACGGCCCAGGACTTCGTCATCGGGCCCCTGCGGACCCTGCCCAACCAGGCAGCCACCCAGGCCGCGCTGAACCTCTACCAGAGCGCATCAGCGTCACAGCGCCAAGCTTGGACGACGGCGTACGAGAAGGCCGCCGCCCAGGCGACCGACGTCAGGGGGAGGCTCCACGTTCCGGCGGGGCGCTACGGACCGGTCGGGATCATCGTCGGCTCCCTGACTGCCATGGCCCAGACGGGTGGGCTCGACGGCACCTTGCTGAGCGAAGGACAGTTCTACAACACCAACTACACGAAGCCCCTCCTGTTCCTCGCCGACGGGACGTACCTTGCCGATCGCGCGGCGACGCAGCACCTGCAGGGAACGCAGTGGGGCATGATGAACGAGACGGGCAACTACCCGGGGCAGGCGTGGCTCTGGCTCTACACCATGTGGTACCAGGTCGCACCGATGAACGCGTCGTCCAACGGTGACCTCGAGGTGTGGGTCATCATGATGGCGCTCTCGGCAGTCCTCATCCTCCTCCCCTTCATTCCGGGCCTGCGCTCCATCCCGCGCTGGACCAGGGTTTACCGCCTCATCTGGCGCGCCCACTACCGCGAGGGGGCCACGGCGAGCGGACCCTGACCCTCAGGCCGTGGCCGCCTGGGCATCGAGCGCGCACGCCACCAGCTCGGCCAACGCGTCGTCGACGTGCACGGCGAGCTGCTCGAGCTCGGGGAGGAGCTTGCGGCAGGCGAGCATCCCGAAGTAGACCCGCTCGAGGTACGAGAACACGGTGACGTTGAGTCCCACGCCCTCGGCCATGGGCCCAACGGGATACATCTCGACCACGCGGCTGCCGGCACAGAACAACGGCACGGCGGGAACCTTGACGCTCGACACCGTGACGTTGAACGCGGGACGCACCCGGTCGAAGAGCCGGGAGCCGGCCAGAACTCGCGCCAGTCGTGTGGTCAGGGCCGGCGGAGCGAGCTGCGCGAGCTCGTTGAGCAGCCGCCCCCGGTGCATCTTCTCCTGCTCCTTGGCCACGCGGGCGGACTCCGAAATGGCGTCCAACCGCTCGACGGGATCCTCGACATCGGTCGCCAGTGAAACGAGCATGCCCGAGACCTGGTTTCCCAGCTGCTCGGTTTTTTGCGAGCCGCCGCGGGTCGACACGGGGACAAAGGCCACGAGCGACTGCTCCGACCGCTCGGACCGGGCGGCCAGCAGCCGGCACAACCCACCCGAGACGCACGCAAGCAGGACGTCGTTGACCGTTGCCTCGAACACGTTCCCGACGAGCTTGACGTCTTCGAGCGGCACGGCCAGTCCCGTATAGCGCCTCCGGTTCGAGATGGCTCCGTTGAAGGAGGTTCGAGGTGCGTTGAACAGGCCCGGCGGCGGTCGTTCGCCTCGCCCCGCGAGCTCCCGGTTGTGCGTTCCGAGCTCGGTGACCGCCTCGACCCCGGACTGGATCGTGGAGAGCGCCTCACCGGGGTGCTTGGCCAGCGACGACATGGCATGTCGCAGCACCTGGGCGCCGGACGGCAGCGGCTCGGGGTTCCACGCGGCGGGAAGGGCGACCACCCGGGATCGTGGCGTCGTGTCGAGGAAGGCCGCCAGCACCGAGGCGCCGCTCACGCCGTCGAGGATGGCGTGGTGGACCTTCGCCACCAGCGCGGTACGACCCCCCTCGAGCCCCTCCATGACGTGCATCTCCCACAGCGGCTTGTCGGGATCGAGCTGGCGACTCATGACCGAGGCCACCAGTGCGTCGAGTTCGGCCCGCCCACCGGGGGCGGGGAGGCTGGCCCGGTTGAGGTGATCGTCCAGCTCGAAGTCGGGATCCTCGACCCAGACCGGGTGGTGGATGCCCAGGGGAACCCGCAGGGCCCGTTGACGCAGGGGCGGGACCAGGTGGAGGCGCTGCTCAATGACGCGACGGATCTGGGCGTAGCGGGTCGAGGGCGAGAACAGCGAGCGCGTGCCCTCCGGGGGGTCGAGCACGAGCGCCACCCCTACGTGGAACGGGGTCGTCGCCGTGTCGAGGGCGAGGAAGGCGGCGTCCATTCCACCGAGGGATTCCATCGACTCCCTTCTTATCGCTTTCTCCCCCTTTGTGCAGGAGGTCAGACCCCCGAGTGCCCGAAGCCGCCGGCCGCCCGATCCGACTGCCCCAGACCGTCCTCGCTCACCAGCTCGAACGCGGCCTCCTCCACGGACACCAGCACCAGCTGGGCGATCCGGTCGCCTCTTCGGACCACGTAGTCGTGGACGGGATCGTGGTTGACCAGCACCACCATCAACTCGCCTCGGTAGCCCGAATCGATCAGACCAGGTGAGTTGAGGCACGTCACGCCGTGACGTGCCGCCAGGCCGCTCCGAGGCAGGACGAGCCCGGCATATCCCGACGGGATGGCGACGGCCACGCCCGTCGGCACCAGTGCTCGGCCTCCCCTGCAGAGCAGCGAGACGTCAAGGCGCGCCACGAGGTCGGCCCCGGCGTCACCTTCCCTGGCATAGGAGGGCATCGGGAGCTCGGGGTCCAGGGGGTGAAGGGGGACGCGCAGCATCGCCGGACCTTACAGGTGTGCCGGTAGCATGCGGCGCGTGCTGGCCTGGATCGACCTCGAGATGACTGGTCTCGATCCGACCCGCCACGTCATCGTCGAGATCGCCACCCTGATCACCGACGACGACCTCACGGTCGTGGAGGAGGGTCCCGATCTCGTGGTCCACGCCGTGCCCGAACAGCTCGACGTCATGGACGAGGTGGTGCGCGCCATGCACACCCGCTCGGGCTTGCTTTCAGACATCGAGGCGTCCACCCTCAGCCTGCAGGATGCAGGAGCGGCGACCTTGGCGTTCTTGAAGCGGCACATCACCGAACCGGGGACCGTCCCGCTCGCGGGCAATTCCATCGGGACCGACCGCCGATTTCTGGCGGCCCAGCTCCCCGAGGTGGAGGACTTCTTCCACTACCGTTCCGTCGACGTCTCCACGATCAAGGAGCTCTGCCGGCGCTGGCTGCCCGAGGTGCTGCGCGGCGCCCCTCCCAAGAAGGGAGGGCACCGCGCGCTCCAGGACATCAGGGAGTCCGTCGCCGAGCTCGCCTACTACCGCGGCGCCATCTTCGACCATGCTCGCTCCACCGGGGCGCCCACGCCGCCTGCGTGAGACTCAGTCCGGGTGACGCCCCGTAAGTCCGAGCAGCCGGCTCAGCAGCGATGCGTCCTCGGCCACGGGAACGGCGGCGGGGAAGACGCCGATCGCCCGCCACTCCTCGGCGTGCGGAGCGACCTCGTCCCAGATCCCCTGCACGAGCTCGTCGGAGAGCTCGGCCGCGACCCCGATCACTGCGGCGATGTCGTGGGCCCGGAGAGCACGGAACTGGTTGATCTGCCAGAAGTACTCCCGAACCGTGTAGTCGCCGAAAGAGAGGTGGGCCACGGCGCCCAGGTCCGTGACGGCACCGGCAGCGGCGCAGGCTCGTGCCACGATGGCCTCGAAACTGGCCACCGGATCGTCTCCGAGGAGATCCCCGTCGAACCGGTCCCGCCCGGCCTGGTCCATGGTGAGCCCGGCCAGCATGTCGGGCACCCAGGCGTCGTCGTAGGCGTGGTAGTTGACCAAGGTGCGCAGCGTCGGCGGTTCGGGCTGCCTCCGCGTGGCAAAGGTGGGTGGAAGGACCATCTCCCACTGCGAGGGCTCGATCCCCGACACGACGCGGGCCAGCGCCCGGTCGGCCAGCACGAAGACATCGGGTTCGGGCATGGCTGCTCCTTGCTTTCCCTCAATGCCGTGACGGTACGGCACCCGGACGCGGACCTGCCGGCCCGTGCGGGGCCGGCAGGTCACAGGTCATTCCCGGAAGGCTCCGGGCATGGACGCGGTCGCTCAGCGATTGGGCTGGGGCGTCACCCGGAGATAGGGCTTGATGGCGTTCCAGCCCTTGGGGAACCGCGACTTGGCATCCTCGTCGCTCACGGCGGGGGCGATGATGACGTCCTCGCCCTCCTGCCAGTTGACCGGAGTGGCCACCGAGTAGTCCGCCGTCAGCTGGAGCGAGTCCAGGACCCGGATGATCTCGTCGACATTGCGTCCGGTCGACGCCGGGTAGGTCAGGATGAGCTTGACCTTCTTGTCGGGGCCGACGATGAACACCGAGCGGACCGTCAGCGTGTCGTTGGCGTTCGGGTGGATCATGTCGTAGAGGTCCGCCACCTTGCGGTCCTCGTCACCGATCAGCGGGAAGGCCAGCGCCGATCCCTGGGTTTCCTGGATGTCCCCGGCCCAGCCCTTGTGGGACTCGACCGAGTCGACGGAGAGACCGATGAGCTTGGTGTTGCGCTTGTCGAACTCGGTCTTGGCCTTCGAGAACGCTCCCAGCTCGGTCGTGCAGACCGGGGTGAAGTCCTTCGGGTGGGAGAAGAGGATTCCCCAGCTGTCGCCCAGCCACTCGTGGAAATTGATCGTGCCGTCCGTGGTGTCGGCCGTGAAATCGGGTGCCGTGTCCCCGAGCCGTACTGCCATGTCCATCCTCCCTGAAGTTCGAGACGCTGCGTGTGAACGAGGAGACCTTACCGGGTGCGCCGGCAATTGTCGACATGATTGGTCATATTTCTCGGAAGGGCTCGGGGGCCAGGAAAATCTCTGCCCCACCTGGGTTTCAGTCCGTGCTCCATGTGCGGCCACTCGAGCAGGCCGTGCGAGAATGCCTCCATGTGCCCCGAACAACCGGCAGTCGCGCCACCGCGCTCGGCCCGCGAAGTCCCGGGCTCCGCCTCGTCGCGACCGGCGCAGCGGCCCGGGGGCGAGTTCCAGGCCCGCGAGACCCCAACGGTTGCGGCGTTCGACTTCGACGGGACACTGACCGATTCGGGCAGCGTCTTCCCGTTCCTCATGAGCCTCCGCGGGCCGTGGCCGGTCCTGCGCGCCACGCTGCGACTCTCGCCGTCCCTCCTTCGAGCGGCACTGCAGGGAGGGAGCACCGCCGACAAGGTCAAGGAACGAATGTTCACCCGCCTCCTCGGGGGGCTGGCCGTGAGCGAGGTCGACCGGGTCTCGGCGGTGTTCGCCAGGCGCTACCTCCCGCGCCACCTGCGTGAGGACGTGCGCCGCCGGCTCGAGTGGCACCGCCGGCAGGGGCACCACATCGTGATCGTCTCCGCGTCGCCCGAGTGCTACGTGGGTCCGGCGGGCTCCGAGCTCGGCGTCGACGGCGTCGTGGCCACCCGGCTGGCCGTCGGCGGTGGTGGTCTCCTCACGGGCGGCTACGAGGGGAAGAATTGCCGTGGGGCCGAAAAGTACGCACGCCTCGTCGTCTATCTCAGGGCCCAGGGCCTGTTGTCGACCAACGGAACCCACCCGGTCCTGTGGGCATATGGCAACAGCCGGGGCGACCTGCGTCTCCTCAATGCGGCCGACCACGGTGTCGACGCCGGCCGGCTCGGATCGTTGGGCCGGCTCAGGCGGTTCCCCCGCCTGTCCGACCTGTCGGATCAGCCCTGAGTCGCTGCGATACCCACGACCCGCCCCGAGTAGCCGCTCACCGCGGTCGTGACATCGCCGAAGTAGGGCGCGTCACCGAAGGCAAAGGCCTGCCCACGGGCGTTGACGGCGATGAACCCCTGCCCTGAGAAATCCGGGATGAGGCCCGTCATCGCGCTCAGAAGGGTCGGTGCAGGCGACCCCGGGGCGATGCCCACCGTCGGGGCGTCGAACGGGTGCACGGCGCCATCGCTCTCGAGCAGCCAGTAGCCACCTCCGTCGGGCGTCGGCGCCACACCCACGATCGGCGTCGGTGGCGGTGACGACCCGAGTGAACCGTGGAACCCGGCGTCGCCGAAGGCGAACAACCCGCCGTCGGAGGCGACCAGCCAGTAGCCGCCCCCGTCGTGCGTCGGCACAATGCCGATCACCGGCTTGTTCAGCCGGAGAGACCCGGTGCTGCCGTAGAACCCGGCGTCGCCGAAAGCAAACACTCCGCCGTCGGAGGCCACCAGCCAGTAACCACCCCCGTCGGGGGTAACCGCCATGGACACCATCGGCTTGTTCAGGCGGATGGAGCCGGTGCTGCCGTGGAACCCGGCGTCACCGAAGCTGAAGACTCCCCCATCGGATGCCACCTCCCAGTAGCCCCCTGCATCATGCGTCGACGACATGCCGACCACCGGCTGGTTCAACCGCATCCCGCCGGTGCTGCCGTGGAACTGGGCGTTGCCGAAGCTGAACACTCCCCCGTCGGCGGCATCGATCCAGTAGCCGCCCACACCGCCGCTTGGCTGGCCTCCGACGGTGAACCAGTTGGATGGCAGGTTGAAGGCCGCCGCCAATCCGTTCCCCGTGACCGAGAGAGACCCGGCAGAGCCTGACACCGTCGCCTGTAGAACGCGCCCCCCAAGGTCGCCAAGCCCATTGCGCGAAGTGACCACAATGCTGTTCAGCGTGCCGATCTGTGGATAAGCGGCCTCGACGGTCGACGCCGAGACTGAGACCGTCCAATTGTGGTTCGGATTGCAAGCTCCCGGCACGCAGACACCGTCGCCATCATCGGGCACCGCTTGGAATTGGGCCCCAGCCGAGTACCCGCCGGAGGACGCCGAGTACTGGGTGTTGGCGATAGCTCCGCCGCTGGTTACCGTCATGACCTGGCCTACCGTGTCGGCCGCGGCAGCCTGAGAATTTGCCGTCTCGTCGGTCATTCCCGGGTAGGACTGGCAGGTCTGGTCACAGGTGTCCGCATAGCCTCCGTACCCCAATGGTGACGACTCGACGAAGGAACGGGCTGCCACCGTCTGTGCCTCGCTCTGCTGGAAGCCCCAGGACATCCCCTGCGGTCCTGCGCCTCCGAGCGTCGACCAGCTCGACGGGGACTCAGCCGGCGCCACGTCCGCGACATACTGCTCGACGGCCACTGTGTTGACCGTCCGAGACAGGTCGTTCGAGTTGGGTACGGCACCGACGGTGCCGTGCAGTTGGAGCGTGGTGCTCGTCGTGCACAGGTCGACGATGCTCGACGTGCCTGTAGCCCCCGACTCGATCGCGGTCGGGCTGGTCACCCCCGCGGCCACCTGCGTCCACCCGCCCTGGCAGCTACCACTGGTCCACACTGAATAGGTCGTCGCACCTGACGTCAGCCGGAACAACACCGCCGGGGCCGTGATAGCGGTGCCCACGACGTTCACCTGACCCGATGGTGAGCTCACGATTGTGTCCTCGTCGTTCGCCTCTGTCATCGCCACGATTGCAAAGCCGCCGTGAAGCGCTCCAGGGGGATACGTCTGCGCGAGAGAAGAGTTCCCGTAGTAATGCCCCAGGATCCACTGGTACGTCTGGGGTCCAAGGCCGTTGTCCTGGCCGATTGCATAACCAAGGGATCCCCACTGACCCATCCCTATGCCGTGCCCGTAGCCATGACCGCTGAACACGACGGTGGTGGGAACGGATGAGGCCGCCGGGGACGCCGGACCGACCAGGGCGGCCGAAAACGCCACGATGACTGAGAACCCCATCACAGCAAGAGGGGTCGAGAGGCGCCGCCGGGCGCGCGGGGTGTCCGCCACAGCTCGAGCGTATCGACACCATCCGGCCCTACCGGTGCATGCCGGTCGCAATCGGGGTGCGCAAGGCGCCGGTACACTGCACGCCCGTGCGGGTGGACCAGGTCATCCCATCGCTCGCCAGCCGCGACGCCATCGGCGTGCACACGGTGAATCTGCGCGACGGACTGCGTGCCGCGGGATTGGCGTCCGACATCTACTACGGAAGCCACACGCCCGACGTCGAGCACGAGGGAAGACCGGTCACCGAACTCGGGCGGACGGGACGGGACCGCTGGCTTCTGTATCAGGCATCCATCGGCAGCCCGGTCTACGACATCCTCGCCGCGCGTGCCGAGCCGAAGCTGGTCAACTATCACAACATCACACCGGCCGAGTTGTTGCGCGACTGGGAGCCCGCCGTGGCCTACGAGGCCGCTCTGGGACGGACCCAGTTGGCCCGCCTCGCTCCGCAGAGCCACTTCGCCGTGGCTGACTCGTCGTTCAACGAATCGGAGCTGTGCGCGCTCGGCTACCGGGGGACCGCCGTGGTGCCGCTGCTCATCGACATGCAGGCCAAGAGCGACGAGCCCGATGCCGCGCTGGCGGAGGCACTGACCCGGCGCAAGGAACGCGAGGGTGGTGCCGACCTGTTGTACGTGGGCAAGATCTCGCCCCACAAGGCTCCACACGATCTGGTCAAGATGCTCGATGTCCTGCGTCGGACCGACGATCCCGCGGCGCGGCTCCACCTGGTCGGATCAGCGCTCGGCTCGAACTACGAGCCCGCCCTGCGCGCCTTCGTCGACGAGCTCGGCCTGACCGACTCCGTCAACTTCGCCGGTTCGGTGTCGGGCGGTGAGCTCGAGGCGTACTTCCGATCAGCCGACGTCTTCGTCACTGCGTCCGACCACGAGGGGTTCTGTGTCCCGCTGGCCGAGGCCATGGGCCATGGCGTGCCCATCGTCGCCTACGGCGTCACCGCGGTGCCCGAGACGGTCGGCGGCGCCGGGCTGATCCTGCCCGACAAGTCTCCCGTGCCGTTCGCCGCTGCCGTCGGGCGTGTGCTGCGAGACCCGATACTGCGCACGGTGCTGGCCGACGCAGGAGTGCAACGTGCGGCGGCCTTCGATCTCGCCGCATCGACGGAGCGATTCGTCGACCTGGTGCGCCAGGCCGTCGGGGCCTGATCCGAGCGAGGCAACGCCGCCTTTCGGCCGCGGGTCGACGTGCGGGCTGATCAGATCGTCTTGCGCACACACTCAACATACTTGTTTAGCCTAAGCCTCGCTGTTGAGAGGTTCCGGACTGACAAATACGTACGGCGCTGAACAAGGCGGGAACCGATTCAGCCAGGGACCGACAGCCCCGCCAGGAGCTCCACGGCACGGTCCCCCGCCGTGGGCAAGTCCAGCGCGCTGAGGCGTAGTGACGCCGCCGCGCCGAGCGTTCCACGCAGGGTCTCGTCGCTCCTGATCCGCTCGACGGCTCCGGCCAGCACGTAGGGGTCCCCGGTGTCGACCAGGAGCCCACCATCGCCGACGACCTCGGGCAGCGCTCCGGCGTCGTTGGCCACCACCGGAAGTCCCAGCGACATCGCCTCGAGCGCGGGTACTCCGAACCCCTCGTGCCTGGAGGCGACGACCAGCACATCGGCACCGCTCAGCATGGTCCGCAGCTCGTCGTCGCTCACCGCGCCGGTGAACCTGACCGCGTGACGCAGGCCCATCTCGTCGACGTGGCGGAGCAGGGCGCGCGCATAGGCCGGAACGACGGCCCGACCGACCACCGCCAGGCGAGCCTCGGGATCATGGTGTGTGCGGGCCACCAACAACGCGGCAAGGACGTCCTCGATCCCCTTGTTGGGGGCGAGGCGCCCCACACTGATCCAACGCGTGCCTCCGCCGGGCCGGGGAGCCGGTGTGCGGTGCGGCGGGCCGGCCGGGCGAAGCATGGCCGCCGGCGGCACCACGGCCGTGCGGGCGAAACCGGCCTCACGCAGCTCGGTCTCGTTGAACACCGACACGGCCAGCCCCAGGGTGGCGCGTCCGGCCAGCTGCCGGAGCTCTCCGAGGGCGCGCAGCTGGTGGCGGGCCATCGCGTTGTCCCAGGGGGCGTAGTACTCGGGCGGCGTCACGTTGTGGAAGTTGACCACCAGTGGCTCGGAGCGTGCGGCCAGCCAGGGGGCCAGGGCCGAGGCCGTGGCGAACTGGTACACCAGGACATCGCCCGGACGTGCATCTTGCTCGTAGGCGGCGTACGGGCGTGTGTCGCCCGACGTGTCGGCGTCGACCAGTTCGACATAGATGTGCGAAGTGATGCCCCGCCCCTCCATGACCTCCCGGAGGCGCAGCGTGTGACGACCCACGGCATCACCACGATGGAGCATCGGCACGAACTGGTGGATGGCGCTCACCTCGCGGCTCCGCTCCCGGGAGCCCCGACGAGTGGCCCGAGCAGGTCGACGAAACGCTCGGCTGAGGACGCCAGCTGGAGGTCGCCGACCCGGCGCCGACCTGCCTCGATCAGCGCATCTCGACCGGGTGCATCGGCGCGCAGGGCCAAGATCGACGACGCGAGCGCGTAGGGATCCTTGTCGGAGACGAGCACGCCCGCATTCCCGAGGATCTCGGCGACCGCGCCGCGGTCGAAGGCCACGACGGGCACCCCCGCCGACATGGCCTCGACCACGGGGACACAGAAACCCTCGTGCTCCGAGGTCACGACGAGGACATCGGCCTCCGCGTACGCGGCGACGACCGTGGCGTCGCTCACATGGCCCTCGAAGGTGACGGCATCGGACAGACCCATCTCCGCCACGTATCGGCCCAACGCGTTGGCATAGGACGCGGTGGCGGGCTTGCCGACGATCCGCAGTGTCGCGTCCGGGTCGCCATGGGCCCGGGCCACCGCCAGCGCGGCCACCGTGCTCTCGAGAGCCTTGTTCGGCGAGACACGCCCCACGGCGAGCCAGCGCGCCCCGCGCCCGGCCGCGTGCGCCGACGACAGCGGCCTTGTCGCCGACCCCCGAGGGGGCGACGCCGCGCCGACAGGGTCGACGTCCCCCTCGCGATCCAATTCGAGGGACGCCGAGGGGGGGACGACCGCGGTGGAGCGGAACCCGGCCGCCACGAGATGTGCCTCGTTGTACGCCGAGTCGGCGACGGCCAGGGCGGCCCGAGGTGCGAGCACTCGGAGATCGCCCTGGGCGCGCAGCTGGCCGAGAGCCAGGTGGTTGTCCCAGGGCGCCATCAGCTCAGGCGGGGTGACGTTGTGGTAGTTGACCACCAAGGTCTCGGTCCGGTCGGTCAGCCAGCCGGCCATGGCCGATGCCGTGGCGAACTGATACACCAGCACGTCGCCCTCTCCGGCGAGGTCCGGATACGACAGGACCGGCACCGTCTCGCTCGACGTCTCGTCGTCGACGGTATCGACGAAGACATCGGAACGGTGGCCGCGCGCGCGCGCCGCGTCACGCAGGCGCAGCGTGTGACGCCCCACCGCATCACCGCGGTGCAGCACCGGGACGAACTGGTGGATGGCGCTCACGCGGGGGTGGCAGCGGACAGGGCGAGGCGACCGTCGGCGTCTGCGGCGCCGGACACCGGCGCGATGTCGACAAAGCCCGACCGGTCCAGTAGGAGCTCCCAGGTCTCGCGGTGCAGGGGTCGCCACGACACGTCGCGGGCCGCCGGCTCCCGTTGCTCCACGGTGAGGGCCGATTCGACTACCACGACCAGCGGAGCTCCGAGGGCCAGGGTTCGCCGGCACTGGGCCAGCAGCGGGAGCACGGCGTGGAGGGGAAGACGATCGACGACACCGCTCAACACCACTCCGCCCAGCGACCCTGAGGCCGACGAGGCCAGCCGCTCGGACGCCTCCCCGATCGTCACCGCGCACCCACCTTCGAGGGCACGGAGGGCCACCCCGCCGCGAGGTTCCACACCGAGTGCGTCGGCCCCTCCTTCGGCCAACGCATGGAGGAGCGAGCCCTCGCCGCAGTCTGCGTGGACGATGGGGCCCCCGGGCGAACGTTCGAGCAGGTACGAGGCAAGGGGTTTCACCCACGCTCCGAGCTCGCGCGCAGGAACGAGCCAGGCCGCGCCGTCGACGGGCGCGTCCTCGTAGGCCAGACGCTCCTCGAGGGTGGCCACGCGGGCGGAGAGAAACCGGAAGGCCTCGACGACGTGCCCCATGGCCTCGTCGAGTTCGGCCGCGTCGACCGGAGTCTCGGCGTGTCGCGCCCGCCCGGGTCGGAGTCTTCCGAACCCGCCGACCCGACCCTGGCGCCGTGAAGCGTCGGGTCCGCGGCGCGCGTCGGAAAGGGCGGACGCGCCCGGCTGGTAGGGGCCGTAGCGATCACCGAGGTGCGTGAAGGCCGCCAGAAAGTTCCAGGCGTCGCTCCCCTGGGGTGCCAGCCGCGTGAACGCTGCCCGAAGGGCTTCCGCCGCACGCTCTCGTTCTGGGGTGGCGGGAACCCCCGTGGTCCCACCCCGGTTGGAGCCCTCGGAGGGGTCGGCGCCTTTGGCGTCGTCGGCAGGACATGGCGCGGCTGACACGTCGATCGATGCTACCGGCGCTGCCATCGAGGTTCCGAGGGCGGTGTGGCCCACCGGACTCGTGCGCTAGCTTTGACCGGCGATCGTGGGATTACTCGGAACGTGACGGACGCCCGCGCAAACGCAGCGCGGCTCATGCTCGGCGGCATCTCCCTGGCGGGATCGCTGGTCGTCAGCGCGTCCTTCGCGTCACCTCTCGCCGACGGCGCGCCGGCATCATTGAATCCCGATCTCACCGAGACCTGGAGCAAGGTTCTCAACGATGCGCCGTGCGGAGTCGCCCAGGCGTCTCCCGTCGCCTTCAATGACGGCGGCACCTCCGCGGTGGAGGTGGGCGACCGTCAGGGCACTCTCTACGGGCTGACGCTCACCGACGGCACCACCGCGCCGGGCTGGGGATCGGGAACGGGCAACAGCATCGGCTCGGGCGAGGGGTGTGGGAACCCCTCAGGAGGGACGCCGGCGACCGGAGTCAACGGGATCGGGGTTCCCGGAAGCCCTGCCATCGACTCGACCGCCTCGGTGGGCCCCAACGGTGCCCTCTTTTTCGGGACGGGTAACACGTTCGCTCCGGTCGACGGCGGCTATGACGCCTACGGGTCGGACGGCTCGGAGCTGTGGAACCAGGTCGTCACCAACCCCTCTACCGATACCCAACCCGACGGTGGCGTGCAGGCCTCCATGCCCCTCGCTGCAGGAGGCTCGCTGGTCGAGGCGGGATCACTCGGTCAGATGACCTACGCGCTGAACACGTCGAACGGCATGCCGGCCACAGGGTGGCCCCAGTTCACCGCAGACAGCGTGTTCTCCACCGCCGCTGTCGGCGACCTCTACGGCACTGGCAGCGACGACTTCGTCTCGGGCGGCGCATCATCAGCCGGCTTCGCCTATGGGAAGCAATACGGTAACGGCGGCCACGTCCGGATCTTCAACGACCACGGAGGGCTGATCTGCAGCGCCCAGACCAACGAGGAGATCGACTCCTCCCCTGCCGTCGGACCCATCCTGCCCGGCGGCGCATACGGCATCGCCACGGGCACCGGCAGTTTCTTCGGGGGGAGCGACGAAAATACGGTGAAGGTGTTCGACACGGCGTGCAACCAGGTGTGGAGCGACCCCCTCGACGGCACCACCAAGGGGAGCCCGGCCCTGGCCGACGTGCAGGGCAACGGCCAGCTGGCGGTGGTCGAGGGCACGGTCACGGGGGCCGCGACCGGGAGCGTCTACGCAATCGACGCGGCCACAGGTGCCACCATCTGGAAGTCCGACGTGGGCGGCGCCGTCATTGGGTCGGTGACCTCGGCGGACCTGACGGGAGGCGGCTACCAGGACGTGATCGTTCCCACCGACCGGGGGCTCTTCATTCTGGACGGCAAGACCGGGATCTCGGTGGCCAACGTGGACGATGGATCGGGAAATGGAGGGATCCCGATCCATGAGGTCTATGGATTCCAGAACGCCGCGCTCGTGACCGCCGACGCCAACGGCACGATCGGCATCACGGTGGCCGGCTACTCGGGGATCAGCCCTTCGTGCACGCAGAACTGCCCCGCGCAAGGCATCGTGCAGCACTTCGAGGTCACCGGGTCCAACGGCGGCCGCGTCGGCGAGCCGGGGAGTTGGTCGCAGTTCCACCACGATTCGTCGCTCTCGGGTTTCGTATCGGGTGGCGCCCCCCTGGCTCCGTGCCATCGGCCGGCCGCGGCGCGGCGCGGGTATCTGACCGCAGCCTCGGACGGCGGGATCTTCAGCTTCAGCCAGGACTTCTGCGGCAGCACCGGAAGCCTGACGCTCAACCAACCGGTCGTCGGCATGGCTGCAGTGCCGGGACGCGGCGGCTACTGGCTGGTCGCTTCGGACGGCGGGATCTTCTCCTTCGGTGACGCCGGGTTCTACGGGTCGACGGGTTCGCTCCATCTCAACGCGCCCGTCGTGGGAATGGCGGCGACCCCCGATGGCCACGGGTATTGGCTCGCGGCCGCCGACGGGGGGATCTTCGCCTTCGGCGATGCGGGCTTCTACGGCTCTGCGGCGTCGCCCGGGAGGAAGATCGTCGCGATGGCGGCGACGCCCGACGGGCTGGGGTACTGGGAAGTCGAGCGCGTCGGGCCAGATCTTCACCTTCGGTGATGCGGGATTCTCGGGTGACGCCAGCGGTCTGCACCTCAACAGCCCGATCGTCGGGATCACGCCCGACCCGGTGACCGGTGGGTACTGGCTGGTCGGACTGGACGGCGGCGTCTTCTCGTACGACGCGCCGTTCTACGGATCGACCGGGAACATCCACCTCAATCAGCCCGTCGTCGCCATGCAGTCGACCGTTGACGGGCAGGGGTACTGGTTTGTGGCGTCCGACGGTGGGGTGTTCTCCTACGGCGACGCCCCCTTTGAGGGCTCCATGGGCGGCCAGCGTCTGAACAGACCCATGGTGGGCATGGACGGATTCTGACCCCAGCCTGCCCCCGAGCGTGACCGGGTAGCCTGGGTGGCAGAAGGGTCATGCAGCACCGGGAGGGAAACACATGGACAACGTGATCATCGTGTCGTCGGACTCACATGCGGGGATGCCGAAGGACCTCTGGTCCGAGTATCTCGATCCCCGCTACCACGACCTGTTGCCCCAGCTGCGGGAGGACAACGAGGTCTACCCCCGGGCCATCTACGTGTTGAGCTCCAAGCGGGCCACCGTCGGCATGCCCGACATCCAAGAAGCCCACCGCACGGGATGGCACGGACTTCACGACCCCGTACTGCGCCTGGCCGACATGGACCGAGAGGGAGTGGCGGCCGAGCTGATCTACCACGGCGACTTTCGTCTCGGTGACCTCTTCCACAACGCCACCAACCGGCAGTATCCCTTCGAGGTCTGGGATGCCGGGGCGCGGGCCTGGAACCGGTGGGCGGCGGACACCTTCGGATTCGCCACGGACCGGTTCCTCCTGACGGGCGCCATCGGCCCGTGCACGGACATGGAGTCGACCGTGGCCGACCTCGAGTGGATCGCCGACCACGGATTCGCCGGGACGTTCTGCCCGGGCTTCATGCGCCACGCGGGGACGCCTCCCCTCTTCGACAAGTACTGGGAGCCGTTCTGGTCGTTGTGTGAGGACAGGGGGATCGCCATCGTGGTGCACGCCGGGTACGGCGTCAACCAGGGCGTGGTGTTCCCCCAACTCGAGCGCATCTTGAACGATGTCTCGACGGCGGCGGGTGGAAGTTCCGACCTCGAGGAGCTGGTCAAGCACAACGACGCCGTCTCACAGGAGTCCAGTGAGTTCTTCACCAACTTCACCAACAGCACGGTCCAGCGCCGACCCATGTGGCAGTTGATGCTCGGCGGGGTCTTCGACCGCCATCCGAACCTCAAGCTCATGCTCACCGAGATCCGGATGGACTGGATCCCCGCCACGCTGGCCCATCTCGACTCGCTCTACGACGCGCACCGCAGCGAGCTCCCGGCGGTCCGCCGGCCGAGCGAGTACTGGCGCACCAACTGCCTGGCCGGTGCCTCCTTCGTGCACAAGGCCGAGGTGGAGATGCGCCACGAGCTCGGCGTCGAGACGATCCTCTTCGGCCGGGACTACCCGCACCCCGAGGGAACCTGGCCCAACACGCGGGAGTGGCTCCGCGACGCCTTTGGCGACGTGCCGGCCGACGAGCTCCGTCTGATGCTGGGTGAGAACGCCATCCGCTTCTGGAACCTCGATCGCGAGCGCCTGGCCGAGATCGCCTGGCGCATCGGTCCGACGATCGACGACATTCAGGGGAAAGGACCGGTGATCCGCCCCGAGCTGATCCGGAACTTCGACGAGCGGGGCGGATACCTCAAGCCCCCCGAGGGCGGAGCACGCCTGGACAAGATCGACGAGATGATCCAGGAGGATCTCGCCCTCGCCGGCGTCTGACGTTCCGATACGGAATTCGTGCCCGTCCTCGAACGCGACATCAAGGCTGGGTCAGGACATGGAGCGAGAACGCCGTCCCTACCTGTGGGTCACGACGGCGGACCAGGTGGTGGCTTGCCCGGCGGGTAATGCCAACGATGTGCGTCGGGACGTCAGGTCCCGGCCAGCGGGTCCTTCCACCCGGGCGATCCGGTCCGGGCCCCCTCGGCCACGCGGCGTCCGATGAAATTGCGCTGCGCCTCCACCGTCCCAGCGCCGAAGCACAGCCCGCGTATGTCCCGGTAGGCACGCTCGAGCGGGTACTCGCGCGAGTACCCGTAGCCGCCGTGGATCTGCATGGCCTCGTCGCACACGAACTTGGCTGCGAGGTTCGCCGCCGTCTTGGCCAGTGCCGTCTCGAGAGGCGGCGGGGTCCCCCCGGGGCCCGCCAGTCGGACGGCCCGCGCGAGCAGTAGCCGCGCCCCCTCAAGCTGGACAACCATGTCTGCCAGCTTCCACTGGAGTCCCTGGCGTTGTGTGAGGTGTCGCCCACCGACGATGCGCTCGTTCATGTAACCCACAGCGTGCTCGAGCGCACCTTGCGCGGCGCCGATGCACATGGCAGCGTTCCCGCACCGCTCGTGGTTCAGGTGGTTGAGCAACACCTTGAAGGCGTCGGTCGTGTCGGGCTGTCCGGTGATCAACACGTCGTCAGCAGTGACGACCACCCCGTCGAAGGCCAGCTCCGCCTCTGTGGCCGCGTGCAGTCCCATACTCTTGTGGCGTCCCGTCACCGCCACGCCCTCGCGATCGGTGGGGACGATCACCGCTCCGATGCCATGAGCGCCTTCACCGCCGGGCCACCGGCACCAGACCAAGACGGCGTGGGCGACGTCACCGAGCGTCGAGTAGTTCTTGTAAGCGGTGAGGCGCCAACGCCCGGGCCCGTCGGGCCGCAGGGAGGCGCGCATGTCCTGCACCGCAGACCCGGCATCAGGTTCGGTGATCCCGATGCTGATCAACGCGCTCCCATCTGCCACCTGGGGCAGCCAGCGTGCTTTCATCGCCTCGGGTCCGAGGTGCTCGATCCCCCGTGGCGGTCCGTTGAACGTGAGCTGACAGCAGAGCGCCGCCGAGACATCCGCTCGGGCCAACTCCTCGAGCACGATAGCGGCCTCAACGTCACCGAGCCCCATGCCTCCCCAGCGCTCCCCCACGGTGACGCGCAGGAGATCGGCTTTCGCAATTGCCTCTCGGACTTCGGCGGAAACCATCCCCTCCTCGTCCGCACGCGAGGCACGGGGCGCCACCTCGCGTGCCGCGAGATCCCGGACGAGGTGACGCAGGGCGGCCTGGTCCTCGGTCTCGGCGAGCAGGTCGGCTCCCATCGTCCCCTCCGTTCCGCCCCACCGGCCCGGGTTCTGAGCCAGTCGGCGATCGACCTCACGGTACACGGCGGTCCCCCCGGTGAACGCGGGACGAGTCGCGCGGTGAGGCGGGCGCGGAGGCCACCGTCTCCTCGCTGTTGAGCTCGGGCGGCCCACGACGCTCGTAGGGATACGGGAATCCTCGTCTCCCTATCCCGTCGTGCCCTTGTCCCATGGAGCGAGAACCCCGTCCTTACGTGAGGGCGAACCAGATCCCGGCTTCCCAGCGGGTATTGCCAACGAATCTCTGTTTCGAGACGTCAGCGATACAAGGCGTCAGAACACGGTGGTCGCCCCGGGCCCCCGCTCGACCACCGAGGTGAGGAACTCCCCGTAACGCGCCACCAGGACCGGCCAACGGAAATGACGGTCCACGTACTCGCGGCCTCGCTGACCGAGGAGGGCGCGGAGGTCGGCGTCGCCGACGAGGCGCTGCAACGTCGCCTCGAACTCGGGGTACGAGGAGAACCACAACCCGCCACCCGAGCGCTCACAGTGCTCCCGGGTCGCCCCGCAGCTTCCATTGACCAGGACGGGCACGCGATCGACCCACGCCTCGATCACCACCAAGGAGAACGACTCGAGCGCCGAGGGCGAGACGGCAACCCGGGCGTCGCGCACGATGTCCCATTTGTCCGCTTCGGCGACCGTGCCGGTCACCACGATGTCGGGATGCGGCGGAAGCTCGACCGAGACCGGGCCCACCAGGGCCAGAGCCAGTGGCCCCGGATGGCGGTCCTTGTAGGTGGCGAAGTACGACGCCAGCATCTTGGAGCCCTTGTGCTCGTCCACCCGGCCCACGCTCACCACGTAGGGCCGATCACCGAGGCCGAGCACCTCGGCACCCGAACGGCCCCGCCCCTCGGACTCCCCCACTCCGAGGCCGAGCACGATCTGCGGTCGTGCCGCCACCGGGTACATGCGCTCCACCAGCGCGCGCTCTGAGTTCGTGTAGAAGCAGAAGGCGTCGGCGTTGCCGAAGGTGCCACGGAACACCGAGAAGTACAGCGCCGGCTCGTCGTGCGCCGCCGGGTGGAACACCGCCGGCATGGGCACGCGGCCGATGGTGGCCACCGTCGGATGGTAGAGGTAGGGCGTGAAGGCGACGACGTCGGCATCCGACGCGCACACGGCCTCGACCAGCTGGGGTGAGACCGGACCGTTGTACTCCACCCATCGCTTTCCCTGCGCACGGGTGGTCTGGCGCGGGGCCAGGCGTAGCAGTCCGTCAAGGCCGTAGAAGTCGGGCAGGCGACCCTGTGCCGACGGGTGGCGGTGGACCGTCACCCCGTTGAGCTCCGTCGTCCCGGGTTCGAGCTCGTCCGCCCACGTGTGCGCGTCGAGGGCGCAGGTGGTGTGCACCTCGGTCTGCCAGTTCGTACGCGCCCGCAGGTGCTCGGCGAGCTGGCGGACCGCGGTCTCGGCACCACCCATGATCTCGGTGCCGTAGCGCGGGGTGACGAAGGCGACCTTCGGACCCTTCGTGCTCATGGCCACCCCACGACGGTGGCGACGGCCTCCACGGCCTGCTGCGCAGCCTCATTCCCGGACAGGGCCGCGGCCCGGCGCCGACCGCAGGCGGTGAGGACGGATCTCAGGCGGTCGTCTGTGCACACCCGATGGACCGCGGCGGCCACATACGAGGGGTCGTCCGCCTGCAGCTCCAGCGCGGCGTCGGCCACCGTCTCGCTGACCGCACCGGCACCTCGCGTCACCACCGGGACGCCGGCCACCATCGCCTCGACCAGCGGGACCCCGAACCCCTCGTGCGCCGAAAGCGACAGATAGACGTCGGCCGCCGCGTAGTGCGCGGCCAGCGAGGAATCGGACACCTCGCCGGTGATCCGCACGGCCTCGGCCAGGCCGAGGTCGAGCACGAAGTCCCGCACCGCTTTGACGTACGCATAACTCGAGGTGCCACCCACCAGGTGGAGACGGGCCCGGTCGTCGTAGAGGCGCCGGTAGGCCCAGAGAACCTTGACCAGCTCGTGCTGGGCCTTCGAGGGCACCATCCGTCCGACGAAGAGGATGTCCGCCCCACCTGCGGCGCGCCCGCGGGCCAGTTCGGCCGCCACGCGGCGGTCGGGCACCGCCGTGACCCGTGCGTAGTCGACGAGGACCGGTACCACCTCGGTACGCATACATCCGGCCCGGCGCAGGGTGCGCTCGCTGAAGGTGCTGTGCGCCATGCCGAGCACGGCGTGGGGCGCCAGCAGCGCCAATTCCTCGGCCGCACGGGAGGCCCGCTCGACACTGTGCGGCTCCCAGCCGGCGAAATACCCGGGCCGGGTGAAGTCGTGAAAGTCCAGGATCAGGCGCAACCGGTGCTCGGCCAGGTAGGCCGCCACCGCCGAGGACGTCGTGAACTGGTAGACGGCCACGTCGTCGGGGGCGGCATGCTCCGGATATGCCCAGTGCTTGAACGCTTCGGTGGCCAGGTCGTCGTGAATGGCCTCGGCGAAGATCTCGGATCGCCACCCGGCGGCGCGCAACGCCTGGCGAAGCCGCAGCGTGTGGGTGCCCGTGGCGTCGTGCGGGTTCAGGGCCGGGACGAACTGGTGGACGGCCACCGGCCCCCCGGCGGCCACCCTCAGGACCGCGCCGGCGGGTCGGCGTCCACCGCCAGCGCGGAACGGACGGCGACGACGAGGAAATCGCGCCCGTCGGGACCACTCTCGACCGTCACCTCGTAGCCCTCGAGCTCGAGCAGCCGGCACCACGACTCGGGACGCAGCGGCCGGCCGGGGGCCAGGTCGGCCTGGACCGGCGCGTCGGAAGACTCCCAGGTCTCCCGGGAGACCGAATGGAGGACCATGGTTCCCCCCGGGGCAAGGGTGTTGCCGACCAGGTGCAGCAGATGGGTACGTTCGGCGACCGACATGCCGTCGACGATCCCGCTCAGCACCACGGCGCCGAGCCCGGCCGGTGCCACGGCGCGCAGGTGATCGGCCAGCGCTTCGGCACGCAGGTCGAGCACCCCGAGGGTGGCGGCTTCGACGATCGGCGACCTGGGATCCACTCCGTAGACGTCCCCCCCGGCCGCGGCGATGCTGCGCACCAGCCACCCATCACCGCACGCCGCGTGCAGGATCCGCCCGGGCGACTTGGCGACGGCGGCGACCGCGGATTGGGCCCACCACGAGTCGGACCCGCAGACTCCGGGGAACTCCACCACCGGGGCCGGAGGGACCCGCTGCGAGTCGAGCTGGCTACGGAGCTCTCCCAGACGGTCGTCGACGACGTGCAGGGCCCGGCTGACCGCAGATGCCGACTGGCTCATCTGGTGGGTGATCCAGCCGACGTACCACAGCAGCAGGGACCGCATTCCCTTCTTGACCACGCCGCCGATGGCTCGTTCGGATTCGACCGGCACAACCGGGTCGATGAACGTCGCCGCGTCCACCATCCTGAGCGCCTCGGCCAGATCACCGCCACGACCCGCCACCGGTGAGTGGGCCAAGAAGAGCTCGTCGAGCTCGCGCTCGAGCGCGGGCGGCAGGTCGCCCGAGGTCCGACGCAGTCGGACCTCTTCGGCGATCTCGGCCATGACCTGGGCCACGTAGGCCTGGGCGTCTCCCGGCACCTCGGGATCGGACTCGGGATCGGATGGGTCGTCGCTCACGCCGGTGCGCAGCTCACAGGGACTGGGCCACGGCCGGGGCTTCGACTGGGCCCTCGGAGGAGATCGAGCGCGGCGTGCACCTCCATACGGAGCATCCCGGTGGTCTTGCCCGGGCTCATCACCTCGAATTCCCCGGCGTTCTCGTGCCAGTCGTACAGAAGTCCTCCGCGACTCTGGATCCCCAGGGCCAATGTGAAGGACCCGTCCAGCAGAGGCATGTCCACGATGCCGAAGTGCATGACGCTCGTCCCTCTCGGAGCGTTGATGACGACCCCGATGATTGAGGTGTCCGTGCGCATCAGCGCACCGCCCTTCTCGTCGCGCACCTCGAGCGAGAAGACCACGTCGTCCACCGGGTAGAGCGCCTCGAACTCGACCCGGACGGTCAGGTCATCGCCTGTGCGCATATAGGGAAGGGTGTTGTCGCCCGAGTACACCCGGTGGACCGACCGGAAACGGACCGGGCGTTCGTCGTCGGGCAGCGTCTCCAGGGCCTCGGCACTGGCCGGCGAGGCGACGACGGCGGGTTCGGCGATCGACATGCCCGCGCCCTCGGCCATGAGGCGCTCACGAAAGATCCTCGTCGCTTCCCCGGGCTCGCCCTCGGCCACCAGGCGCCCGTGGCTGAGCACGATGCCCCGGTCGCAGATGGAGCGAACCGTGTCAGCCGAGTGGGTCACCAAGAGGATCGTTCGGCCCTCCTTCTGGAATTGCATGACCCGGTCGATGCACTTGCGCTGGAAGCGCTCGTCGCCGACGGCCAGGACCTCATCGACCACGAGGACGTCGGGATCCACGTTCACCGCCACGGCGAAGCCGAGGCGCACGTACATGCCCGATGAGTAGAACTTCACGGGGCCGTCAATGAATTCCTCGAGCTCGGAGAAATCGACGATGGCATCGAAGACTCGATCCACCTCGCGCTTGGACATGCCCAGCAACGAACCGTTGAGGTAGATGTTCTCCCGGCCCGTGAGATCCTGCTGGAACCCCGCTCCCAGCTCGAGGAGCCCGGCCAGCTTGCCGTGCACCGCCACTTCGCCCGAGGTGGGCTGAAGCACGCCGCAGATGCACTTGAGCAGCGTTGACTTCCCCGAGCCGTTCCGGCCGAGAATGCCGACGGTCTCGCCTTGCCGGACGGTGAACGAAACCTCGTCGAGAGCCCAGAAGTCCTCGACCGACCGGCGCTTCCCCCCGTGAATGATGCGCTCCTTGACGGAGTTGTACTGGCCGTGGGCCAGGCGGAACCGCTTGGAGACCTTGCGCACGTCGACGGCGAAGTTGCTCATCTCAGAGCTCCTCGGCGAAGTTGCCCTCGAGACGGCCGAAGACGGCCAGCGCCACCAGGAAGAGCACGACGGCGATGGCGAGCACACCGAGGTCGAGCACGACGTACCACAGCATGCCCGTCGAAGGGAGGACGGGGTATGGGGCACCGCCCACCGTCACCGTGGTCTCGGCGTAGATGCATCGCTGGAACGAGAGGATGAGCGGCACCATCGGATTCAGGAAATAGACCCATGTCAGGCCTTTGACCTTTAGCCGGTCCGCGATCTGTTTCTGGAAGGCGTAGACGATGGGACAGGCCCAGAACCAGGCGGTGAGGATGACCTCGATCAGGTGCTGCGTGTCGCGCAGGTAGACGTTGATGGACGACAGCAGGACACCGATGGCACATGCGAGCACGACACCGGCGACGAGAGCGAGCAGCATGACCGGGATGTACGACCAGTCGGGCCCGTGGTGCAGGACGATCATGAAGATCACCATCACGATGGACTGAAAGAAGAAGAACACACAGGCCGAACCCACGGAGGCCAGGGCGAGGATCTCGCGCGGGAACGACACCTTCTTCACGATCCCCGCGTTGTTCACCACGGTGCCGGTACCGGTGAGCACGCCGAGCTGGAAGAGGTTCCACAGCAGCAGCCCGGCGAAGAGGAAGATCACGAAATTCGGGATGCCGTTGCGGAGCACAACCCCGAACACGAACCAGTAGATGATCAGCGTCATGGCCGGCGCCACCATCGACCACACCAGCCCGAGAACCGAGTTCTTGTACTTGACCTTGATCTCGGTGCGGACGAGGTAGGTCAGCAGCTCGCGGGACAGCCAGATCTCGCGCAGCCGCTGGCGCACGTTGATGGTGGGCGTGACGATGCGCGTGACCGATCCCCGCCGCGCCTCGCGCTCGCTCACGCCGGCCGCCTCGGCCGCCATGGGCGACTCGTCAGCCACCCGGTTCTCCACGGCCTCGTTGACTCTTCGGTCTGCTTCCGAAGAGGAGGCCGGAACGTCCAGGGCCACGCCTATGCGTTCCCTGTCGCCGCCGTGGCCGTCGAGCGGTCGATCACCTTGTCGATGAAGCCGTACTCGCGAGCCTCCTCGGCGGTGAACCAGCGGTCCCGATCCGAGTCCGTCTCAATCCGCTCGATCGGCTGTCCGGTGTGGAAGGCGATCCGCTCGGCCATCATCCGTTTGAGGTAGATGATCTGCTCGGCCTGAATCGCGATATCGGCTGCCTGGCCCTGCATGGCCCCCGACGGCTGGTGCATGAGGATCCGCGAGTGCGGCAGGGCGTAGCGTTTCCCCGGAGCCCCCGCGCACAAGAGGAACTGGCCCATGCTCGCGGCCAGACCCACGCAGATGGTCGAGACGTCCGGCCGGACGTACTGCATCGTGTCGTAAATGGCCAGGCCATCAGTGACCGACCCTCCCGGTGAGTTGATGTAGAGCGAGATGTCCTTCTCGGGGTTCTCCGCCTCCAACAGGACCAGCTGGGCACAGACCAGGTTGGCCGTCACCTGGTCGATGGCGCTCCCGATGAAGACGATGCGCTCCTTGAGCAACTGCTGGAAGACCTGGCCGGATGCGTCCGGGTCGGCCCCGGCGGCCGTGATGATGGGGGATGCCGATGCGTGCGCCATGGGCACGAGGCTAGTGGCCTTGGCGGGCGGGCGGCGGCACCTGGCCGTACACTCCCTGGTCACCCGCGCTGCGGGGCCGCTGCGGGCGTGGCGGAATTGGCAGACGCGCCGGGTTTAGGTCCCGGTCCCCGTGAGGGGGTGGAGGTTCGAGTCCTCTCGCCCGCACCACCCACCAGGGCCGGTCGAGGCGTCCGCGGCGGCGTGGAGCCTCGCTGGCCGCACCGCACTAGCTTCGCCAGCGCGTGCCGCACCTTCTCGCCGCGCCGGACAAGTTCCGCTCGACGGCCAGTGCCGCGGTCGTCGCGGCGGCCGCCGCGGGCGCGGCCCGAGCCTCCGGGTGGACGGCCGACGAGGCTCCCGCGTCCGACGGGGGCGAGGGACTCCTCGAGGTCCTCGCCGGCGTGCCGCACGTCACCACCGTGGAGGGGCCCCTGGGCCGCCCCGTCGAGGCCGAGTGGCGCATGTTCGACGAGCTCGACGGGAAGCCGACCGCCGTGATCGAGATGGCTCGGGTGGCGGGACGGGCCCTGCTCCCCCAGCCGCGGGGCGACGACCCGCTACGGGCGGGCACCGCCGGGGTCGGTCAGCTTCTCCTGGTTGCCCGCGACGCCGGAGCCCGCCGCATCATCGTCGGTCTCGGAGGGTCGGCCACCACCGACGGCGGGCTCGGGGCCTACCGAGCCGTCGGCTCGCCCGCCGCCCTCCGCGGCACGGAAGTGGTCGTGGCCTGCGACGTCGTCACCGTCGCCTTCGCCGACGCGGCCCGTCGCTTCGCACCCCAGAAGGGGGCGTCTGCCGCCCAGGTCGAGGAGCTCAGCCGCCGGCTGGCCACGGTGGCCGAGCGCTACCGCCATGAGACCGGGGTCGACGTCACCTCCGTGCCGGGAGCCGGCGCGGCCGGCGGTCTGGCCGGAGGCCTCCTCGCCCTGGGAGGACGGCTCACATCCGGATTCGACCTCGTGGCCACCCTGCTGCGCCTCCCAGAACGCGTGGCGGCGGCCGACCTGATCGTCACGGGCGAGGGGCATGTGGACCGGCCCTCCTTCGAGGGCAAAGTCCCTGGCGGGGTCCTCGAGCTCGCCCGCTCCCGGCTCGGTCGCGGCCCCGCGCCGGTGATCTGCATCGCCGGCGACGCCGACGCGGCGCTCGTGAGCGAGCCCCCAGCGGGTATGGCGCTGGTCAGCCTCACCGACCGATTCGGGAGCGAGAGAGCCCGGACCGAGACGGCGTCGCTCGTCGCGAAGGTGACGGGCGAAGCACTGTCGCGTTTCGGATCCTGAACGGCCCCTACCGGAATACGCACTCCCATCCCCTGCCGGCTCACCCCTCGGTGAGCATCCGGTGCAGGTCGGACTCGAGCTCCTCCATCAGCGCACCGAGCAGTTCGAGCCGCTCGACGGTTCCGCCCGCGGCGAGCAGCCGCTGGGCGTCGTAGGCGCTCACCGGTGCGGCGGCGCAGAGCTGCCAGCACGCAACGTCGGCGTCACCCTCCCCGTCGAGCGCGGTATCGGGCGAGAGCGGGGCGGCGCCCCCGTGCTCGGCCATCATTGCGCGGGCGCGGCGCACCCGCCTGGTGGTCACCTCGAGCACGGCGTCGTGCTGGGTCTCGCCAGAGGTCGCCTGTTCGTCGACCTCGGACACAAGGGCCAGTGGATAGGGCGCGTCGGGGAGCCACTCCTCCACGCGCACCACCGCCTCCCCGCGGACCACCAGGGCCCAGCGTCCGTCGGCCAGCTCGAGCGCCCTGGTGATGACCCCGCGTGTGCCAAGCGGGGCGCGCTGGTCCCCACCACCGACCTCCGATCCCCGCTCGATCAACACGACTCCGAAGCGCGCGTCACCGGCAAGGCAGTCGCGCATCAAGGCGCGATAGCGCGGCTCGAAGACGTGCAGCGGCATGGAGGCGTGGGGGTACAGCACGGCCGAGAGCGGGAACATCGCCAAGGGAGCCGTGGCCACGCTCCACCATGACACGCCCGAAGCAGCAGCGCGCCGGGCACATGCAGGACGCGCCGGGCGCCGTCGCCCTGTCTCGCCGACACGAGGAGGACCGGCCCGAAGGCCGGCCCTCTTCTTGTAGTGAGATTCGTTCGTTCGCAGCCCTGCGGGCTCCAGCCTGCGGCGCAGCGGGTGCGGGGGCCGCCTTGTCGGCCGGCCGGCACACGCACCGGCGCGAGCGCGGCCTCGAACATGCGCCGGACTTCACGCCACGCGGGCTGCTCCTCGGCGCCACCGGCACGGGAGCCGGTGGCGCGGGTTCAACCCGGCGGACCGTCCTCCTCGGTCGAGCATGTCGAGCGCATCGGCAGCTCCTTTCTCCGGCTCCGGCGGGTGCTCCGATTGCCGATTGCCTGAGACCAGTATCCGCCTCGACCCCTTACGTGTGAACCCCTCACGACCAGGGGATTCGCGAACTCCCTGGTCAAGAGACCTCCTGACGGCAATCTTCACGAAGCCGTGACATGCTCCAGACGTTGCGCCAGAGCGCGAAATGCTCGCCCTCTGTGCGAGAGGGCGTCCTTCTCCCCCGCGCCCATCTGCGCGAACGTGCGCCCGTCACCACCTTCGGCGGCGTCGGGCACGAAGACCGGGTCGTAACCGAACCCGTGGTCGCCCCGAGCCACGGGGGCGATCGTGCCCTCCACGACCCCGTCGGCTCTCACCTCTGACCCATCGGGAAACGCCACGAGAGCGACCGTGGTGAAGCGGGCGCGGCGCACCCCGCCCCCGCCGGGGAGCGCCGCCAGCTCCGCGAGCAGCTTGGCGACGTTGTCGGCGTACGTGGCTTCCTCGCCTGCGTAGCGAGCCGAGAACACGCCCGGTGCTCCTCCGAGTGCATCGACCTCGAGCCCGGTGTCGTCGGCCACGGCGGGCAACCCCGACGCCTCCACGAGGGCACGGGCCTTGAGCCGAGCGTTCCCCACGAGCGTCTCGGCGTCCTCGAGCACCTCGGGCACGCCTGGCGGGCGCGGCACCAGCTCGACCTCCATGACCGCCGAGAGCACCGCGGCGATCTCCCTGGCCTTGTCCGGATTGGCCGAGGCCAGCACCAGGCGGAGTGGTCCGGTGCTCACCGCCGCGCCGGTGGCGGGTCGGCCAGGACGGCCGCCTGCAATCCGCTCAACTGCGCGATGCCTCCCTCGGCCAGTCCGAGCAGCGATTCGAGCTCACTCCTGGTGAATGCCATGCCTTCGGCCGTGCCCTGCACCTCCACGAAACGGCCGGATCCGGTCATGACCACGTTCATGTCCACCTCGGCCCGTGAGTCCTCCACGTAGGGCAGGTCGAGCATCGGGACGCCGTCGACGATGCCCACCGACACAGCGGCCACCGAGTCGGTCAACGGGTGCCCCGAGATGGTTCCCGCCTGCACGAGGCGGGTGCAGGCGTCGTGCAGCGCCACGTAGGCCCCGCAGATGGAGGCGGTGCGGGTGCCGCCGTCGGCCTGGAGCGCGTCACAGTCGACGGTGATCTGCACCTCTCCGAGAGCGACGAGATCGCACACGGCGCGCAGCGACCGCGCGATGAGCCGTTGGATCTCCTGGGTCCGCCCCGACTGCTTGCCCTTGGCCGCCTCCCGGGAGGCCCGCTCGGGGGTCGACCCGGGCAACATCGAGTACTCGGCCGTGACCCAACCCCGCCCGCTGCCGCGCATCCAGGGCGGAACCCGCTCCTCGACGGAGGCGGTGCACAGCACCCTGGTCAGCCCGAAGGTGACCAGCACCGACCCGGGCGCCATCACCGTGTAGTCGCGATCGAAGCTCACCGGCCGCAGCTGGTCCACCGCCCGGCCGTCATTGCGGGCCGCTCGGGCGTCAACGCCCACGTCGTCACCTCCGTCCACTGCACTCCTCCCTGTCGCGTCCCGTCGTCGGGACCCCGGCGGACACCGTAGGTCACGGCCGGCCCCCGACCCGCTACGTTGCCCGGCGTGGCTCGCTATGTCGCCCTGCTGCGCAGCGTCAACGTGGCCGGGCACGGCCGTATCGCCATGGACGAATTGCGCCGCTCGTTCGCGTCGCTCGGGTACGAGGACGTGACCACCTACATCCAGACCGGCAACGTGCTGTTCTCGACTCCGTCGAGGAGCGCCGCCGCGGTGACCGAGGCGATCACGGGCCGCCTGGAGCGTGACTTCGGCCAATCGCCGGCCGTCATCCTGCGTACCGCCGGCGAGCTCCGGCGAATCGGGACCAAGAGCCCGTTCGCGGCCCGGGATGCGGACCCGGCGCGCCACCATGTGACGTTCCTGGCCGCCTCGCCCGCCGCTACGGCTCTGGCGGAACTGGACCTTCCTCCGAGTGGTCGCGACGAGCTCGTCGTCGACGGCACCGAGGTCTACGTGCACACTCCCGACGGGTACGCCGGGACGAAGTACTCGGGCAGCTTCCTCGAGAGACGGCTGAAGGTCCTCAGCACGACGCGCAATTGGAACACGGTCGCCAGGCTCTGCGCCCTGGCGGCGCGCTGAGACCTGACTGAGCCGGGCACCCGAGCTGGCCGGTACCGGCGTCCTTCAGCCCTCGATCTGACCCTTGGCGTGCTCGAGGGCTGCCTGATAGCCGTGACGGAGAGCGTCGAGCATGGTGGCGTTCCCCGGGTCCAGCGTGACGTCGTACGTCACCGAGGACGACGTGGCACCCGCGGGCACGACCGTGATCGTGGCGCGGTGATGGCCCACCACCGGCGCCATGTCGACCAATGCTCCGCCGGCGAGTCGGATGGTCGTCCCTTCGACCGCGCCGAGGATGCCCACCACTGCGTAGGTCAGGGTGCGGCGGCCGTGGTCGCGTTCGAGCAACCGCTCGATCACCTGCGCCTCGACCCCGCGGGTGACGACCGCGCGATCCTCGCCCGTGACCGTGATGGACTCGAACCCCGGAAACCAGGTCAGATCCTCGAATCGTCCGATCCTGGCCCACACTTCCTCGGCCGGCTTCGCGATCACCGTCTCGGCCCTGGCCGTGGTCCCCATGCTCCCCCTCTCACCCTCGTCCACGTCGGTCGACGACGAGGTGTTCCCACGCACTCGACGGGCGGCTCAGAAGTAGATGATGCCCTTCGCCCTCTCGGCGACCTCGTCGAGGTCGTCGGTCCAGGCGCCGGTCGAGAGGTACTTCCACCCTCCGTCGGCCGAGACGATGACGATGGAGGCCTCTTCCCCCTCGGGGACCGATGCGGCGCACTTGATCGCCCCGGCCAGCGCTGCCCCCGTCGAGATACCGGCGAAGATCCCCACCTCGGTGAGGCGCCGCGTCCACTCGATCGACTCCCGGGGGCGCACCACGGTCTTGCGGTCGAGCAGATCGGCACCGCCGAGGTCTTCGAAGATGGGCGGGATGTAGCCGTCGTCGAGGTTGCGCAAGCCGTCGACCATCTCCCCCGCAGGTGGCTCGACGGCCCAGATCTGGACCCGGTCCCCCAATTTCTCGCGCAGGAACCGACCGACCCCCAGCAGCGTGCCGGACGTGCCCAGGCCCGCCACGAAGTGGGTCACCCCCGGGCAGTCGCGCAGGATCTCGGGGCCCGTCCCCTCGTAGTGGGCCCTGGGGTTGGCCGGGTTGCCGTACTGGTAGAGGAAGACCCACTCGGGATGCTCCAGCGCGAGCGCCCGGGCCATGCGGACCGCGCCGTTGGAACCCTCGGTCCCCGGTGACTCGATGATCTCGGCGCCCCACAGCTCGACGAGCTGTCGCCGCTCCACCGACACGTTGGTGGGCATGACGACCTTGAGCGTGTACCCCTTGACCCGACACACCATGGCCAGCCCGATACCGGTGTTGCCCGAGGTGGGCTCCATCAGGACCTGGTCCGGCTTGCCCGGAACCAGCACGCCTGACCGCTCGGCGTCCTCCACCAACGACAACGCCACCCGGTCCTTGACCGAGCCGCCCGGGTTCTGTCCCTCCAGCTTGAGGTAGAGCCGCGCCGAGGGGTTCGGACTGAGCGCGCTGATGTCGACCAGCGGCGTGTTGCCGATCAGTTCGAGCACCGACGGGTACAAGGTCATTCAGCCTCCGGCCACCGCGGGCAGGATCGACACCTCGGCACCGTCACTGACCGGCGTGTCGAGGCCCTGCAGGTAGCGGACGTCGTCGTCGTCCACATAGACGTTGACGAATTTGTGCAGCGCACCGTCGTCGGTGAGGACCTGCCCGCCCATGCCGGGGTGCTCGGCGACCAGCTTCGAGAGCACTTCGCCGATGGTCGCCCCGTCCACGCTGACGACGGACGCGCCGCCGGCATGGCTGCGCAGGACGGTCGGTAGGCGTACTTCGACGGCCACGTGGCCTCCTCGGTGGTCAGGAACCAGGGGGTCCCGGTCCGGCAATTGTTGACCGAACCGGTAACGATTCTACCTGGGGTGCCGCGCCCCCTCCGGCCCGGTCCCCTCAGGCTGGCCCGGCTCCACGATCGACCAGCCCCGGGACGCCCAGTCCAGGAACCTCGACGGGCTCCTCGGTGATGCCCCCGTCGACGATCCGGTAGCTCCGCACGACGGGGTGGACGTCGCGCAGCGAGACCAGCACGTAGTGCCAGCCAGGGTCCGTGGCCTGCGCCACGTCGGTCGGCGAGGGGTAGGCGTCAGTGTGGGTGTGCGAGTGGAAGACGCCCATGATGTCGGCCCCGAGCTCCCGCGCGGCCCGGTCGACCCGCAACAGCTCCTTGGGGTCGATCTCGTAGACCATGGCCGAGGCCGCGGCATTCGACGTCGCGAAGAGGTAGGCCACCTCGTCCCCTTCGTAGGCCCCGACCAGGAGGCCGCATGCCTCGTCGGGCAGACCGGCCAGGCAATGGGCCACCATCTCCATGTAGAGGTCGCGGGGGAGCCGCAGCACGTGACCACGGTACCCTCGTACCCCTCATGGCCCGGGCAAAGAAGCAGATCGCCAAGCGGGCGGCGGCCCGCGAAGAACGCAGCGGCGACCGGGTGGTCGCCACGAACCGCCGCGCCCGCCGGGAGTACGAATTTCTCGAGACCTTCGAGGCGGGCATCGTCCTTCAGGGCTCTGAGGTCAAGTCCCTCCGAGAGGGCAAGGCCCAGCTCACCGAGGCCTACGCCCGCGTCGACAACGGGGAGCTGTGGCTCTTCCAGGCCCACATCCCCCCATGGCACTCCGCCACCGGTTTCGGCGCCCACGACCCCGACCGCAAACGGAAGCTGCTCGTGCACCGGGACCAGATCGACGAGCTCGTGGGCAAGACCCAGCAACAGTCCCTCACGCTGATCCCGGCGTCCCTCTACTTCCGCGACGGCCGGGCAAAGGTGCAGCTGGCCCTGGCCAAGGGCCGCCGCCTCTACGACAAGCGCCAGGTGATCAAGGCGCGTGATGCGGCAGCAGAGGCGGCACGAGCCGCCAAGGAGGTCAGTCGCTGGGCGGGATGAGAGCACGCCCTCGGCCGGCCCGGTTTGGGCTTCGGGCCGGCCCGAAGCCCGTACACTGTTCAGGTCGGCCACGGTGGTCGGCGACCCATACATGGGGGTGATCGGTTTCGACTTCGGTCGTCAAGGTAGGAGAAGCGAGCCGTGGTCTCCGGAGCCACGTTAAAGAGCCGGAACCAAAAACAAACGCCGAGCAACCACAGCTCGCGCTCGCTGCTTAGGTAGCGACGTCCAACCGGTCCCGGCCCTGCGGATCGGATCTTGGGCGTCATTCAGTAGGGCTTACTCGACCGCTCACACCAACTGAGCGCCGAGGACATCCTCGTTGGTTACGGGGCGGCATTGCCGCCGGCAGAAGTGCCGCCCCCGACAATCTTGTGCTGGCTGCGCTCGGAGAAGGCCTATTGCGGCTCCGGAGGACGCGGGTTCGATTCCCGCCACCTCCACTCGTTCTTTCGACCTGTCCTCGCAGGTCACGGTACAGAGTTGGAAGACAGTTCCCGTGTCTGACACGGATCTGACACGGGACATCGATCTCGTGGCACGGCCGGTCTGCTGGCTCGCGCCGACGAGTCGCGCACTACCTCTGGTGTCGGCGCAAATAGGTCCGGATGACCAAGGCCGCCCTGACGTCCTTGTCCCGCCCCACCTCCTCCTTGGACCGCAGGACGTCCTCGAGGCTCGCCACGGCAACCTCCTCGTCCCCGACCTGGACCCGGACCGAGGACCCGATCAACTCGTCGAACCCAGTGGGGGTTGCCGCCGGCGAGAAGACCAGGTCGAAGTCGCCCGCGGCGCAGGTCAAGTTCAGCATCGTCATCGCCGCCAGCGACGCTGCGTGGTGATCGAACACCAGGCCCTCGTCGAGGTCCTCCACGCGGATCCGGGCGTCGAGCTCGTCGAGAGCGGCCGACAGCCGATGCAGGTTCTCGGCGTCTTGGCGCGGGGTGACGTCGACATCATGAGTGGCCTCGAGAGGGGCACCCTGGGCGATGGCGGCAAAAGCACCAATGACGACGTAGTCGACACCGTGACGATTGAGAACGGCCAGGATGTCCTCGGCCGAGAGCTCGGGTCGCTTCACCTCTTCTTGGCGTTGTCGGCGAACTGGGTGACGTTGCGCTCATGCCGCCGCTCAACAGCCGCCTCCTCAGTCTTGGAGCGCCGGGCATTACGGGCCTTCAGCACGCGGTCATGGTCATCGAGCTCGTCCAACCGGAATCGCAGCTCGAGCCCTGCGCCGGCGAGGATCTTCTGCAGCGTCGGGATACTCGGCTCGCGCTTGCCGCTCTCGATCCGGGCGATCTCGGACTGGGTGACACCGGCCCGCTCCGCCAACTCCCGCTGCGAGAGGCCGGCCTCGAGTCGGGCCAGCTGGAGGAAGGCGCTGGCTGTGGTCGGCGGCGTCTTGGCCATGCCTCTATGATAGCTGATCGGCTATCAAGTTGGCGCACCGCTGGATCGGCAGCTCTCGATCAGGTAGGGAAACTCCTCACAGCTTCCCCATCGACGATCCGCGCCCTCGAGGCACACCGGCCCGGAGGAGCTCGAGAGGTCGTCACCGATGTGGCTGGGGTGCCGACGGCCCCCCAGGGCCGGCGGCACCCGCACCAACAACGGACGAACAACTCTCGAGGTTTTCTTCGGCTCCCGCTGGCACTCGTTGGCGTTCGCTGGACCTCGCCGGGTACCGCTGTCGTCCGCTGTTTACCCATTCTGAGCTGGGAGTTTGTCGCGACCGTTCGCCATGGTGGTCGCCATGAATCCCGAGGACCGAGCCATGGTTGAGGCCCTGGGGCGGCACGCTCGCCGCCGACAGCTCCACGACTTCTTGGCCCAGGGAGACGGCTGTGGGTGGTGTCGCCATCCCATCCGCCTCCGCGGCTACGCCACCAGGGGAACCAACGGCGATCGCATGGTCGTCTTCTCCAGCGCATCGCTTCCCGACGGCGTGGTCCTCAAGGCATGCGGGTCCCGGAGCGAGCTTCAGTGCCCCGCCTGCGCAACCGTCTACTGGGGCGACGCCCGCCACCTGGTCCGGGCTGGGCTCGAGGGCGGCAAGGGCGTCGACGAATCCGTTTCGACCCACCCGGCAGGCTTCCTGACGCTCACCGCCCCGGGGTTCGGCGTGGTCCACGGTCTTCGGACCGGGTCGGCGTGCCATCCGAAGGACGCGTCGAGATCCTGCTGGCCCCACGGCCGGTCTCACGTGCACGGTGCGGCACGGCAGCTCCGACGGTCTGGTCGGGACACCGCTGTGCCCTGAATGCTACGACTACGTCGGCGCCGTCCTGCCGAACGCCAGCACGTCCGAGCTGTGGCGACGAACCACCATCTACATCCAACGTCAGCTCGCCGATGTCCTCAGGTGCGCTCAGGCCAACGTGGCGCGTACGGTTCGCCTCGCCCACTGACGTTGGAGACGTGGCGCATGAGAGACCAAGGTGCTCTAGTCACCAGAACTACTGGCTCCGGCTCCAGCGACATCCTGTGATCGCTTCAACCCGGCGAAATCGATCTTTGCGGCTCGACACGGGGCCTGAATCGCGAAACCCTGGCCCAAGTCGCATCCGAGCTCCGCCAGAACGCTGACGAAGCCGAGTCGCTCGATGCCCTCGGCAACGACGCGCAGCCCAAGGGCGTGACCGAGGTCGATGATCGAGCGGACGAGGTTCTCGTCCTTCCTGTCTGCGTCACCGAGCTGGAGACGCGACGTGAACGCACGATCCAGCTTGACCTCGCCGAACGCGAGCTCGCTCAGATGCGAGAGCGACGAGAACCCGGTGCCGAAGTCGTCGATCGACACCATGATCCCCACGTCCGCCAGGCTCTGAATGACCCGCTTGGATCGGGTCAGGTCGGCCATGACCATCCCTTCGGTGATCTCGAGGACGAGGGCCTCCGGCCCCAGGCCAGCCCTACCGAGGAGCGCGCCCATTCGCTGCGGCAGTGCCGAATCCAAGAGGTCGGTGGCCAACAGATTGACCGCGACGGCCACCTGGCGTCCCTCGCGCCACCAATGGGCACAATCGGCGGTCGCTTGCTCGAAGACCCATGAGCTCAAGGTTTGGATCAGGCCGCTCTCCTCCGCCAGGTCCAAGAGATGCTCGGGAGGTATCAGCCCAAGCGTTGGATGGGGCCACCGCAAGAACGCCTCCACGGTAACAACCTGACCAGTTACTAGGTCGATCTCTGGCTGATAGTGGAGTGCGAGTGAGCCGTCAGCCATGGCCTGGCGCAAGTCTGCAATGAGAGCGAAGCGGTCAGTCTCGTCGTCGAGGGTGGCCTCGTAGACGTCAAAAGACCCGCGCTCGTTCTTGGCTCGGTACATGGCGATGTCCGCACAGCGCAGCAGCTCTGTGGAACTCAAGGCATGCTCTGGCGCCAGCGCGACGCCGATACTCGCCCCAACGCGCAGGCTCGCGTTACCAACGTCAATCGGTTCTTCAAGCAGCGTCGAGAGACGCTGCGCCACCGTCGTGGCCTTAAAGGTGTCCGCTGCGTGAAGGAGGACGGCGAACTCGTCACCGCCGAGGCGCGCTACCAGGTCGTCGTGACGGACGACTTGGCGGATGCGGGGCCCGATTTGGCGCAGCAGCGCGTCTCCAGTTTGGTGTCCGAAGGAGTCGTTGATCTCCTTGAAATGATCCAGATCGATCAAGAGGAGGGCCACGGCTTCAGACTGTGAGTCTTCATGGGACAAGGCGGCCAGAGCCCCCTCGAGCTCGTCGAGGAGTCGTCTGCGGTTACCGAGCCCGGTGAGCTCGTCGGTCACCGCCATGTGCTGGCGCGACTCATTGAGAGCCCTTTGCTTGCGCAACGACGAGGCCATGCGAGCGGTCACCGCCAACAGCGTGGCCCCGGCAAGCGCGAGGGCAATCGTGTTCAGGTATTCGATGTTGCCCAGCACCAAAATCACGAAGCTCGCCACCGAGAAAAGGCCAGATTGGTTTCCAACGTATGCACCACCATGATGCAATCGGCCTTCCAGCGTCCTTGCTTGACCAAATGGTGCGAGGCCGCTCAACCTCCGGGCCGTCGCCCGTAGCGAGCAAAGGCCCGAGCGCAAAACGACGGGTCAGGGTGTCCCAGTCGCCGGAGTCGTGGCGTCCGAGGCCGTCTGAAGTTGGGCAAGATGCGAGGCGACCTGCCAAGCGATTATCTGCCAGGCATACTTCAAGGGGTGAACCTTCGCTACATCCGAACCGGAATCCTGGGTGCGCTGACGGTTTTGACGATCGCCGCGGCCACGATCGGGGCATTGCACGAGCCGGGCGGATCAGCCAAAGAAACGCCGACGCATTCAGCACTGACTCCTCCGTCGTCTCGGGGCGATCAGTCTCGGCCAAAGGGTACGTCCAGTCCGGTCTTCTGCAGTGAACAGAACCTTGCTCTGCTGTCTCCTCCCCTCAACTCCAAGAGAACGGTAACTCTGCTTCCCTGCTACCGAGCCGAGCTGCCCGAGGGATTACGACTGACAAAGCCATAGTTCCGTCCGCTACGGACCGGAACAGCGCTGCCCCCGACCGCCGGGAGTGAGTGCGACCCGGAGGCACCTTGGGGCTCGACCCGACGTCGTCCGATGCACAGCACCTCTCGTCACCCGACGCTGGAAGCCCGCAGATCAGCACGAGTCGCGTCGATGACCTCGCGATGCACAATAATGATCGACCTCGGAGTGAACCTGTTGGCCCTGGCTCAGCGGATGGGACATAGCGACCCGGCCATGACCACGGTCAGCTCTTTCTCAGGGTCTGAGCTATCAGCCGGGCATGCCTCACGTCAGGGACATCATCGCGATCGGAGCCGACACAAGTGCGACGGCCCCGATCGCCGAGGCCGTCGCTAGCACCTTCGAGTTGCGGGACGCATCCAGCAGACGCTCAACCCGTCTCGGGATGTCCCCTGCCGCGGAACCCAACGCACAACTTGGGACTGGTCCCGACGTCGCCATGCGCACAAGCGCGGTCGCCAGGTTGGAGGGGTCATTTCGCCTGGTCGAATAATCGTCAGCCGACATCTCGAGGAGCGAGGCAATCTCCCCCGAGGCCAGCCGCGCATACGGAACCCAACCGAAGATCTTGCGGAGACCTGTCATGGGCAGCATGACCAACCCGTGGTGCTCGTGAGCGTGACCCCTCTCGTGTTCGATCACGGCGCGCGCCTGAGCAGAGCTGAGGAGGCGAAGGGCGCCCTCGCTGATCACGATCCGCGGATGACGTCCCGGCAGGCAGTAGGCCACAGGTCGACTGTTCTCGAGGAGATCGGTGCCGGGGTAGTCCGATGACGGGCGAGCCAGCAGATTCAGCAGCCGGCGGTGCCGTGCCCGGGATCTCGTGGTTCTGGCCATGAGAGTGCCGAAGAGGACAAGGAGGACGATCAACAGATCTGCCGCGAGCGTCAGTCCCAGGGCCTCCGGCACTCCGAGACCTTTCACCGGATGTCCACTGGCGAGACCCTCGATGAGCTCGCCCACGCCGCGAGTAAATCCGGCGTGATACCGGTAAACGGAAACCGCCAATCCTGCGCCGATCCCCGACGCGATGGCTCCGAGCCCAATCGCTTGCCACAGGGCAACCGCTGACCGGGGGGCCCGGATCACCCACCGTGCTCTGGCCAGCCACGTGCTCATTGGTCCGAGGAGGACGACCGAGAACAGCCCGAGGACTCCTGCGGCGACGAGGAGGCTCATCGATCCGAACGCTCGTCGGTCACGTCGTCGAGTGCCCGACGCAGCACACGGGCCTCGTCAGAAGACACCGACTCGGCGAAGCGAACCAGCACGGCCCCCCGGTCGCCGGCATCACCCATCGCCTCGATCATGAGCTCGGCCATGTAGGTCTCGCGCGTCCCGGCAGGCGCGAAACGGTGTGTGCGCCCAACGGTTGTTCGATGGACCAGCCCCTTTCGTCTGAGTCTGTCGAGGATCGTCAGGACGGTCGTATAGGCGCGGTCGGGGACCTCGTCGGCGACCTCGCGTCCCGTCAGAGGGGAATTCTCCGAGTCCCACAACGCGTCCATGACCTTGCGCTCGAGATCGCCGAGTCGGTTCATCGCCTTCGCCTCATGTCGAAAGTCTCGCGGACGCCGGATGCCAGGGTGACTTTATATACTACACAGTGTAGTAGTACCGTCCATGGGGTGATCGCCACCCTCTACGACGCACCGCTCCTGCCCCTGCGAGGCTCGGAGTTCACCTCCACCCAGTTCGACTTCGTCCCCGTGGCGATGATCGCAGTCGCCCTCGCTCTTTATCTGTGGGGGGTGCGGCGCAACAACGCCCTGCATCCCCGTCACCGGTGGGCCGTCGGCAAGACGGTGGCCTTCCTCGGCGCCTTGATCACGACCGGGATTGCCATCTTCAGTTTCGTTGGCGTCTACGACGGGGAGCTCTTCTGGGACCACATGGTCCAGCACATCCTTCTGATCATGGTGGCCGCTCCGCTCTTCGCCATCTCGTCCCCCCTCGACCTGGCGTGGCGTGCCACCACGGGCACCGCCCACATCGTCGTGACGGGGGCGCTGCGCTCCACGGTGGCCAAGTTCTTCGGCCACCCCGCCGTTGCCTTCGTGGTCTACGCCGTGCTCATCCCGATCACGCATCTCACCGTTTGGTACAACTACACGCTCACGCACGAGAGCGTCCACAACGCCGAGCACTTGGCCTTCCTCGCCGTCGGGTATCTCTTCTGGCGCCAGATCTTCGGTTCGGACCCCAACTGCTACCGCCTGCACCCGGCCCTGCAGTTCTTCTATCTGTTCCTGGCCATCCCCATCGACACCTTCACGGGACTTTCACTGGCGCAGGCCTCCCACGAGATGTTCCCCGCCTACTTCGCCACCCACCGGACCTGGGGGCCCTCCTACGTCGTCGATCTCCACGTGGGCGGCGACATCATGTGGGTCGTCGGCGACACCTTGATGCTCTGGCCCATGATCCCCGTGGCGTTGCGCTGGATGCACATGGACGAGCGAAGGGCGGCACGCATCGACCGCGAACTCGATGCCTCGGCCACGCTCCAGCTCGTCGGAGACGGGGAGACCGCTCCGTGACGCCATCTCAAGAATCGCGACGATCGGCCGGTCGCGCCCGAGCCATCCGCAGGGCATATGTGCCGCTGATCGCCCTCCTCTGTGTCCCCGCGACGTTGGCCGCGTGCGGGAGCTCGGGTGACCCACCCCCGCCACCCGCCAGCCAGGGCAACGTGGTGAACCGTTCGATTCCTGACGTCCCCCTGATCTCCTCATCCGGTGCTCCGACGTCGCTCGCCGCCTACCGGGGCAAATACATCGTCATGGCTCCCTTCTTGAGCCTGTGCCAGGACGAGTGCCCCCTGGTCACCGGTGCGTTCATCGCGCTGCAGCGAGACGTCGACGCCGCCGGACTCGGCAAGAAAGTCGTCTTCATGGAGATCACCGTCGACCCCGGACGCGACACGCCGGCCCGCCTCACCGCCTACTCGAAGGAGTTCGGAGCGGACTGGCCCATGCTGACCGGGACCTCGGCCAACCTCGACACGCTCTGGAAGTTCCTCGGAGTCTCGGTGGAGATCGTCCCCGAGGACCGGCCGGCCAAGATCGACTGGTTCACCGGCACACCGCTCACCTACGACGTCAATCACACCGACGGGTACTTCCTGATCGATCCCTCGGGGCACGAGCGATTCAGCGATTCGACTCCGCCCAATCTGCACGGGCACCTGGACAAGAACCTGACGAACCTGCTCAACGACGGCGGGCTCCAGAACCTCGACCACCAGGCCAACCCGAACTGGACACTCGCTGATGCACTGCAGTCCATCAGCTGGCTGGTCGGGCGGAACATCCCGGGCGGAGCGAGTACGTGACGGGACCTGACCGCCGGCGCCTCACATCTGGGAGCCGCGTTGCTCCGTACGGCCATGTGAGGCAGGACAGACTTGGATCTATCCAAAAGGGGAAGACGAACCATGGATGACGTCACGGAATCCCCGGTCGTCACGAGACGCAGAGACTTCCGGCTCGTGCGAACACAGCGCATCCTCCAGATCGTCTTGGGACTGTTCTGGCTCCTCGACGCCGGCCTGCAGTTCCAGCCGTACATGTTCCGCAGCAGCTTCACCTCGACCTACCTGCTCAACAATGCGAGCAACCAGCCCGACGTCATCCGCTGGATCATCACCAACGTGGGCAACTTCGTGGGGCCCCACGTGGCTGTCTGGAACACGTTTTTCGCCCTCATTCAGGTGGCCATCGGCGCCGGTCTGCTGTTCCGGAGGTCCGTACGTCCGGCCCTGGTCGTGTCGTTCTTCTGGGTCGTCGGTGTCTGGTTCTTTGGGGAAGGCCTCGGCCAGCTCTTCACCGGATCGGCTTCGGCCCTGACCGGTGCACCGGGATCGGTGTTCCTCTACGGGCTCATCGGCCTGATGGCATGGCCGCGGTCGGCTTTGGCCGAGCAAGACGCAGCATCGGAGCCAAAGGCCGGCATTGCTTCCTCGGCCGCCGCAGGGGGAATCGGGGGAGCGACGACGCCCCTGCTCGTGTGGTGCGGGTATTGGTCGCTGGCTGCGATCCTGTTCTTGCTGCCGAACAATCGCACCCCGACCTCGGTGTCGAGCGCCATCACGGGCATGTCATCGGGCGAGCCGAGCGCGTACTCACACTTTCTGAACAGCTTTGGCAACCACTTCGGCACGGCCGGTGTCTGGACCACGTGGCTGCTGGCCATCGGCTCTCTGATCGTTGGGTTCGGGCCCCTGGTGTTCCGTCGTCCGACACTCTTCCTCGCCGGAGGCGGACTGTTGGCGACCTTCTTCTGGGTCAGCGGCCAGGGCCTCGGTGGCATCTTCACCGGTTCGGGGACCGACCCGAACTCCGGACCTCTCATCGTGCTCCTGGCGCTGGCGATGGTGCCCGCCGTGCTGCCCGATCCGGCGACGTGGCGCTCTCCGTTCTCGCGCGCACTCTTCGAGTATCCCGTAGCGGTTCTGGGGGGCTTGGTGGCCCTCGTGGCCGGCATGTTCCTCAGCGCCGCCTACCCAGCTGCGGCCCAGGAGTCCTCGAGCACCGCCATGTCCGGCATGACCGGGATGGCCGGGTCGTCGATGTCGGGTTCCAGCGGGGGGACCGCCACAACTGCCACCTGTACCAGAGGGAACAACGGTGCCCCACGAACTGGGCTCGACGTCCAGAACACGCCGAACATGATCATGGCCGGGCCCGGCACCGGCATGAACATGAACGGTGCCGACGCCAGCGCGGCGGCCGGGCTCAACACGACCAAGGCCAACTGGCACTACACCGGTCCCGCGCTGCCGACGGCAGAAGCCCAGGAGCTCCTGGCCCAGGGCGCCAACGGGCCCACTGACATTCACATGGCCGCGAACGGGTGCGCGTCGGAGCCCACGTTCTCCCAGCAGATCAACGCCACGCAGTACGTGCAGAACACCACAGAGGCGGCGGCACGATACGCCAACGCCTCCGAGGCGGTGGCTGCCGGATACGTTCCGGTGTCACCGACGGACTACCCCGTCGTGTACTACGTGAACCCCTCGATTGTTGCCGCCAACGCGGCCGCGAAGAGAACGCTCGATCCGCAGTCGATCGACGGGCTGGTCTATGCCCAAACGCCGAGCGGGGCAGACGTGCTCGCTGCCGCGATGTACGTCCTGCCAACCACCCTTGCTAAAGCGCCGATGCCATACGGACCGCTCGTCCAATGGCATCAGCGCACCAACGTGTGTGGTCCGTCCACGGCATCGACTGAGCCTGTGTTCCAGGTCACTGGTGTGGCACCGTGCGCCGCAGGCACCGTGCAGATGCCGACTCCGTACGTGACGATGGTCTGGCAGGTCCCGGTGGCGGGGGGACCGCTGGCCATTCAGCCGCCTGACATTCAGATCGTGGAGGCGGCCATCATGGATATCAGCTCATGACATGAGGCATCAATGGGCTGCGGGCAGCGGTCGCTGAAGCTCTTCGCAGCTCGAGCAGCGTCCGATCACGTCCAGAGCGTGAGAGGTCGGGTGAAAGTCCTCTTGGGCGGCGAGCTCCTGCACCACCTTGGCGACGGTTCGCTCGAATGCTCGGGTCGGTGTCACGTCGATGACCCGGCCACAGCTCGTGCAGAGCAGGTGGTGATGGTGCTCGGTCAGATCCTCGGCGAGCTCGAATCGGGCAAATTCGTCACTGGCAGCAATCCGCCGAACGACCCCCGCGCCCTGAAGATCAACGAGGTGCCGGTAGGCGGAGCTCCTCGGCACCTCGGGAAGTCGTGCGGCGATGTCGGAGATGCTGACCGGATGGCCGTGGGCGGCCAGGAGCTCCACGATTGCCCGTCGACCGGGGGTATAGCGCTGGTCAGCACGTCTGAGGCACGCCTCGACGAGGTCGTGCAAGTCGTCGTCCACCACATGCTGCTGGGACGCCGGGCCCGCCATCGCTCTCTCCTCCTCCGAATGTAAGCGGGGGGTCGCACCCCGCCGAGCCCCTCCCCCTGTCCAGGGTAGCGGGCCCGAATCTCAGTTGTAATGAGACTCAGTCTCAGTCTAGATTACCTCTATGACCACTCCATTCCCAATGGCAACAGTGTTCAAGGCACCCCGCCTGGCAAGGCGTGCTGTGGCGTCGGCAATCCTCGCGATGGCCCTCCTCTGTGCCGGCGGTACGTCTGTCGCCGTCGCGAGCAGCACCAGTTCAGGAGTGATCCACGCGGTGGGCACCGAGAACGAGTATGCCAACGTGCTGAGCCAGATCGGGGGAAGGTACGTCGAGGTGTCCTCCATTCTCAACAACCCCAACACCGACCCCCACACCTATGAAGCGAGCACGAGCGTGGCGCAGGAAGTGAGCCAGGCCGAACTCATCGTCCAAAACGGCGTTGGCTACGACAGCTTCATGAACGACATCGAATCGGCCACACCGAGCCAGAGTCGCAAGGTCATCGTGGCACAACACGTCCTCGGGCTCTCGGACAGCACCCCGAACCCGCACCTTTGGTACGACCCGAAGACGATGCCGGCCGTGGCGAAGGTCATGGCGGCGGATCTCTCGGAGCTCCAGCCGAGCCACAGGGCGTACTTCCGGGCGAGAATGGAGTCCTTCGACGCGTCGCTGAAGCCTTGGCTGAATGCCATCGCCGCCTTCAAGGCAAAGTACGCCGGAACCCCGGTCGCCACGACCGAACCGGTGGCCGATTATCTCCTCTCCGCCATGGGGATGAAGAACCTGACCCCGTTCGTGTTCCAGGCCGACATCATGAATGGCGTCGATCCCGCACCCGAAGACATCACCCTCGAGAAGGGCTTCTTCACCAAGCACTCCGTGAAGGTCTTCTGTTACAACCAACAGGTGGTGGACTCGCTCACGACCTCGATCCGGCAGACGGCGCAATCCACCGGTGTGCCCGTCGTCGGTGTCTATGAGACGATGCCGACGCCGGGCTACAACTACCAGTCCTGGATGCTGGCCGAGGTCGAGGCCATAAAGGCAGCCGTGGTGCACCGGACCTCGACCGAGCACCTATGAGCGAACTCTCGCCGCCCGTCCTCGAGGTCGAGGGTGTCGGGGTCTCGTTCTCGGGTCGGCAGATCCTCGACGACGTCTCGTTTCAGATCCGCCAGGGAGAGTTCACCGGACTGATCGGGTCCAACGGCGTTGGAAAGACAACCCTCTTACGGATCATTCTCGGACTGCAACGACCCGATGCAGGTCGGGTCCGCGTGATCGGCGAGTCGCCGACGGGTCGCGGACGTTCTCTGGGCTATGTCCCCCAGAAGGTGGTGCTCGATCCCGACATCCCGATCCGAGCCCGCGACCTGGTGGCTCTCGGTCTCGATGCCCACCGCTACGGCTTCGGCCGGCGCACCAAGCAGCAGCGCGATTTGGTCGAGAAAGTGTTGGAAGACGTCGACGCCGGGCTCTTTGCCGATGCTCGAGTGGGCACCCTTTCGGGTGGGGAACAGCAGAGGGTCCTGATCGCCCATGCGCTGATCAGTCGACCGAAACTCCTCCTTCTCGACGAGCCGCTGGCCAACCTCGATCCGAAGAGTGTCCAAGAGATCGTGACCCTGTTGCATCGGGTGGCAAGCGACAATCAGGTGGCCATCCTCCTGTCCGCACACGAGATGAACGCCCTGTTGCCGGTCATGGATCGGATCGTCTACGTCACGAAGGGAAAGGCGGCAAGCGGTACCGCCGACGAGGTCGTACGCTCCGAGGTCCTCAGCAAGCTCTACGGGCACCATGTCGACGTGCTCAAACTGCACGGCCGGGTGCTCGTCGTGGCCGAGCCTGGTGCAGAGGTTGGTGACATACCCGATCACCCGCCCCTAACGGTTGCCTGAGTCGGGATGCATCTTCTCTTCGAGCCGGGTTTCTTCTCGAGTGGACCGGTCCACACTGCGGCCGAGATCGGGGCGGTCACGGCGATCGTCTCGGCGATCGTGGGCATCTTCACCGTCGTCAGGAGCCAGTCCTTCGCCGGCCATGCGCTAACCGATGTCGCAACCACGGGAGGCTCCGGCGCCTTCCTCCTCGGACTCAGCCCGCTGACGGGGTTCATCGCCGGCGGAATCGTTGGCGGAGGGGCAATGGAATTGATCGGCGTCGAGCGGGCGCGGAGTCGGGACGTGGCGACGGGCATCGTGCTCGGGACGGCGACGGGCCTTTCTGCGCTGTTCCTCTACCTGGACACGACCAGCAGTGCGACAACGGGCGCCACCCAGCAGATTCTCTTCGGGTCGATCTTCACCGTTGACCCATCGACCGTTCCCGCCATCGTCTTCCTCAGCATCGTGACGCTGATCGTCATCGGCGTGATCCACCGACCGCTGTTGTTGAGCTCGGTCAGCGTGGAGCTCGCCTCGGCTCGGGGAATCGGCCTGCGCACGGTCGGCCTAATGTTCATGCTCGCTCTTGCCGTCTCGGTCGGTTTGTCGTCCATCGCCATTGGGTCAATCCTCTCGACGGCTTTGCTCATCGGGCCCGCCGCGACCGCCCTGCGTCTCAGCCGGAGCGTGCGCTCGGCGATGGTGACCGCCTGCATCCTCGGGATCTCGACGACCTGGATCGGCATCCTCTTCGCCTACGACAGCGCCTATTGGGACCCGTCGAGCCAAGGCCTCCCCGTCAGCTTCTTCATCGTGGCCATCGTGTTCATCTCGTATCTCGCCTCTGGCCTCCCCGCCCTCCGCCGATTCACGGGTCGCCGTGACGTGGGTGAGCAGCCACAGGGTGCGGCTCCGCCCAGCGGCGAGGACGTCACACGGGCCGGTGCGGTGGTCTGATGTTCTCCGGCTTCATGGCCAATGCCTGGCAAGTCGGGACCATCGTGGCGATCGTTGCCGGGGTGGTCGGCTTCTTCGTCGTACTTCGGGGTTCGGCGTTCCCCGCGCATGCCATTCCCAACGGCGCCTTCGCTGGGGCCGCCGGCGCCAATCTCATCGGCATCAACCCCCTCGTCGGCCTGGGAGTCTTCTCCCTACTGGCCGCGCTCGGCATTGGGTCGTTCAGCCGACGAGGGAGGTCCGACGTGGTCACGGCGCTCGCCCTCGTGATGATGCTGGCCCTGGGCGCCGCATTTCTAAGCCAGAGCACCGAGTACGAGCCCCAGATCTACTCCCTCCTCTTTGGAGAGATCCTTGGCGTCAGCTCGAGCAAGATCCTGCCTGTGGCGGTACTGGGCCTGGTCTGCCTCCTTGTCGTTGCTGCCCTCTATCGACGGCTGATGCTCACTTCCATTGCGCCCGAGATCGCCGCGGCCACGGGAATCCGGCCGCACCGCATTGAGATGGCCTTCCTGGTGGTCCTGGCATGCGCCACCACGATGACGGTTCCAGTTGTCGGCGCCCTCTTGATCTTCACCCTGATGATCGGACCCCCGGCTGCAGCCCGCTGCTTCAGCGACAGACCCGACCTTGCAATGGTCGGATCGGTCGCGATCGCACTGTTCACCGTGTGGGCCGCGCTCGCCAGCTCCTACGAGGTGAACTGGCCGGTCGGATTCTTCGTCGGTACCTTCAGCGCAGCGTGGTACGGGCTTGGGCGCATCTACGCCGCCTGGCATCGAACTCGAGCAACCCGACTGATGGCCACGGCGCACGTGTAGGCCGATCCGGGTTGCGGAAAGGATCTGGTCACTCTGATAGGTCCGGATGACCAAGGCCGCCCTGACGTCCTTGTCCCGCCCGACCTCCCCTTTGGACCGGAAGACGTCCTCGAGACTCACCACAGCAATCTCCTGGTCCCGACTTGGACCCGGACCGAGGACCCGATCAGCTCGTCGAAGCCGGTGGGGGTTGCAGCCGGCGAGAAGACGCGGGGGGCGACCGTGGCACAGGTCAGGTTCACCATCGTCATCACCGCCAGCGACGCTGCGTCGTGGTCGAACACCAGGGGGCCGCGGTCGAGGTCCTCCACCCGGATCCGAGCGTCAAGCTCGTCGAGTGCGGCGACAACTGATGCAGGTTCTCGGCGTGGGGTGACGGCGAAGGTCCAACTGCTTGCTCAGGGCATGATCACCGAAGCGCCCCGGCTCGGACTGGACTGCCCCCCTCGGATGTGTCCTCCAGGGGTCGTTGCACCACCAGCCTGATCGGCGAACAGTGATGTCGTCGATCAGGAGGTCCACGAATGGAACGGTTCTCACCCGAGGACAGGAGCGAACGGCTTCCAGCGCTCGGTTGCCGGCCACTCTTGCGATGCAGGCTTGTGGCCCTCAGTCGCTACTGCTGGACAAGGTCGACGAGCGGCATGATGACGGGCGGCTGCGCCAACTCGATGCCTAGATCTCCCATCACAGGCCCGAGGTAAGTCAAGAACTTATCGAACGCCTCTTGGCTTTCCCAGATGTCGAAGACCTGCAGCTTGCCCTCTTCGCCAAAACAGGAGTGGAGCTTCATGGCGCTTTCAGGTGCCCCGGCCTCGGCCAGACGGGCGCGGCCCTTGGTGTGCTGCTCGGAAGTCATGTTCTTGGTGACGATGTGGATGGCAATCACAGAAGGGCTCCTTGTTCGAGAGATACGCACCATCATTCGTCTCGGGCGCTTGACGGGATCACTGTATTCCGGGGTGCCGTCTCTGCCTCGGCCAGGTGCAGGACCCGGACTGCCCCCAATACGATGCCGGGATGGGGCCCCTCGGCGTGGCCACGGGGTCGCAGAGACTGGGCCCGGCCCCCGCCGCGATCCGCGGCGGGGGCGACGACGCCCCCAAGAAGCCCCGGGCAGCCGTCCGTCGCCAAGTGCACGTGACTAGAAGGCGACGATGCCCTCGCCGCCTACCGCGCCTGTCACGGTCACGGACCCGATCTCGGCCAGCGATCCATTGCCACCGACGTGGAACTCATCGACGATCCCGTTGCCCCCGGTTTGGACGTAGAGGTACTGGCCACCGAGGGACGCCGCGGCGTCAACCGTGCCCGGGTCGGTCGCCGTCTGGCCGAGCAGACCTAGGGAACCGCTGGTCGATTCCGAGTACTGGCTCACCGAGGCGCTCCCAGCGTTGGAGGCGTAGTAGAACCCCTGCGCCTGGGCGACCCAGCACGTCGCTGCCTGACCGGTACCGACCGCGTCAATCGGGGTCACCGTGCCCCACGGGTTGAGGGTGAAGGTGGCCAGGGCGTTGGTACCGGCCTCGGCGACGACGAGATGTCCCGCAGCGTCGAAGGAGATCGCAAAGGGCACCGCACCAGGCTCGGAGTTGACGACTGGCGTGAGGCGACAGCAGCCCGAAGCGCCCCACCGCGAACACGTCGATGTCGCTCCCGTTGGCCTTGGTCGTGACGATCAGCTTGGAACCGTCAGGCGAGAAGGCAACCTGACCAGGCGTGTTCACGAACTGCGGCGTTGCCGTCGGGTTGAGGCCCAAAGCCCGGTTCGATCCCGGGATGGCGAAGAGGTGGCCGAGGAAGTTCACGTAGCCTTGGACGGATCCACCGTTCTCCGCGTTGAGGACGTAGACGAGGTTTCCGAATGTGGCCACGCTCACCGGGAACGCGCCACCGGAGTTGATCACCTGGCGTAGCGCAAGACGGTCCCCCCGGACCGAGAAGACCGAGACGGTGTTGCTGCCGGCGTTGACCGCGTAGAGCGTGGCGCTGCGCTGGTCGTAGGTGAGAGATCCCTGCGAGGCCAGATGATCGACGACCGAGCCGGTCAACTGTCCACCCAGGCCGCCCGTGTTGTAGGTGCCAGCGAGAGTGAGACCGCCGCCGTCGGAACGGTCATAGGCCACGACCTGGTTGCCCGTCGTGTTGTCGGTTTGCACAAAGACCGCGTGATCGGCCCCGCCGAAGAAGGATGGTCCAACCGGATCGGCACCGGCGACAACGGGCGCGACCAGCGTCGACAGCCCCGCGATCGCTCCGGCACCAACCGCAAGACGGGTAAATCTCCTCATTGCATCTCCTCCACTGGGGACGGGTACACCACGATCCACAGTCCCCTCACTTCCCTCAGGCGTTACGCCTCCCGGCAAATGGAGGTTCTGACCTGCCTGTAACGGAACACGAGTCGACTGGGACAAGAAGGTGTGGCCCGAACCCGATCTCTCCACTGAGTCCCGAGGTGCGATCGGAACGCTCGTCGCGGACTGGCGCGGTGTCCCATCGACGTCCGAGACCTACGATTCGAACCGTGGACACGGACCTCGAGCTGCTGACCCGGCTGCGAGACGGCGACGAGGAAGCCTTCGTGAGGCTGGTGGCGCGCTACCAGCAGCCCATGTTGCGTCTGGCCCGAACGTACGCCCCCAGTCGCGCCGTTGCCGAGGAGGCCGTACAGGACACATGGATGGGCGTGGTCAAGGGCATCGAGCGTTTCGAAGGACGCGCCGCATTCAAGACGTGGCTCTTCCGGATCCTCATCAACCGGGCACGCTCCGCGGGCGTTCGAGAACAGCGACACTCATCGAGCGAACCGCATCGTGCCGTAGATCCGATCCGCTTCGACATCGACGGGCAATGGGCGGATCCCGTGGAGCGTTGGACCGAGGACAGCGAGGATCGTCTCGAGGCCGCCACCTGGGGACCCGCTCTCCACTCCGGCCTCGATGACCTGCCCCCACGTCAACGTCAGGTTGTGGTGCTGCGCGACATGGAAGGCCTCTCCGGCGACGAGGTGTGCGAGCTTCTCGACATCAGCTCCGGCAATCAACGGATCCTGTTACACCGGGGTAGGACCCGCCTGCGCGAGGTTCTCGACATTCACATAGCGAAGGCGTGAACGATGCTTTCATTGCGACGTAGGGACATCGTGTGTCAAGAGGCGGTCGAGCTCGTCACCGACTACCTGGAGGGAGCGCTCTCGCGCCGCAATCGGCGCCGGTTCGAGGCGCATCTTCGAGCGTGCCCCAACTGCGCCGCGTACCTCGAGCAGATCAGGATGACCATTGCGCTGACCGGCACCGTCGATCCCGAAGACCTGAGTCCCGAAGCAAAGACGGAGCTCACCGAGTTGTACCAGCGCTGGCGATCCGAATAGCGAGGAGTGCTGTGCCCGAGCTAACCCATCCACACGGAATGGCCGACCGGTGACTGCGAAGCCGACCGGAATAGTCCCCCAAGGAGCCCAACCACGTGTCCGCGTGGGACGTCGGGTCTTCCTCGGACTGGTGGGTTTGGGCGCTGCCGGGATCGTGTTCGGCGCCAAGGTGCAGAGTGCTCTTCGCAATGTGACCGGTTCCGGACTGGCAGGGTTGCTGTCGGGGGGGAACTTTCGCATTTACTCGATCACCGGGTCGTACCCGGTCGTCTCACGTTCTGCGTATCGACTCGAGGTCACCGGACTCGTGGACCGGCCCCGGACCTACACGATCGACGACCTCGAGTCGATGCCACGTACGGCGTTCGTGAAGGATTTCCACTGTGTGACCGGCTGGTCGGTTCCCGCCGTTCACTGGGAAGGCGTGCGGCTCTCGGAGATTCTTGATGACGTGGGCATACGGAGAACGGCCGTCGCGCTGCGCTTCGAGTCCTACGACGGGGCGGACACCGAGAGCCTGACGCTCGATCAGGCCCGTTTGCCCGACGTCATCGTCGCCTACCGCATGCTCGGTGGGCCGGTCACCACCGAACACGGAGGACCAGTGCGGCTCTACGTCGCTCCCATGTTCGGCTACAAGTCTCTCAAGTGGCTGTCGGCCATCAGAGTCGTGGACGAAGTGATTCCCGGGTTCTGGGAGGAGAACGGCTACCCCGTTGACGGATGGATCGACGGGTCGACCGGCGCGAGCGATCCCTCCCTGACCCGAGGCACGCAGTGACACCGACCGTCGTCGATCGTCCGAGCGCCGCAGGGCGGATCGTACGGTTCGACGCCGTGCAGCGGACCGCGCACTGGACCAATGCGCTGCTGTTCGGCATCCTCATGGTGACGGCGCTCCCGCTCTACTTCGGATCGATCGCCGGCGTGGTCGGGCGCCGCACCCTGGTCGAGGAGATCCATCTGTGGGCGGGCATCGCCCTCCCTGTGCCCCTCCTCATCTCTATCCTCGGCCCCTGGGGAGCCCGGCTCCGCCGTGACCTTCGACGAATCAATGTCTGGAGCAGGGACGAGGTGACCTGGCTGAAGGCTCTCGGCCGCAGGGCCCCGCAGGTCGTCGACAAGTTCAATCCCGGCCAAAAGCTCAACGTCGTCTTCACCGGCGCCGCCATCGTGGTGATGCTGGCCACCGGCGCCATGTTGAAGTGGTTTCGCTTCTTCCCCGTCGAATGGCGCACCGGCGCCACCTTCGTCCATGACGTCTTCGCCTTCGCCATCTTCGTCGTGGTCGCCGGCCACGTGGTGTTCGCCCTCACCCATCCGGACTCCTTGCGCTCCATGATCAGGGGCTGGGTCACCACGGCGTGGGCAGCCCGCCACGCTCCGAGCTGGTTGGCTGAGGAGCAGTCAACGACATGACACGGATCTGACACGGGAGCCACGCAGACAGGGGGTTCCAGCGAGTGTCGGCAGATGCCAGCGCGTACCGCTCCGTCCGCCAGCCACCGCAGGTAGGATTGGCTTTTGTGCTGATGACATGCACGTTTGCGGCGACGGGCGCTCCACGTTCGATTCCCGCCACCTCCACTCACGTGGAATCCCCGAAAGTGCAGGTCGGGAGCTTGTCAGCTCTCCGCTGCACCGACTCGGGACACACCAGGACACGGCGGGACACGGAGCTCGTGTTCCGTTGCGACGACGAGGAACCGCTCCGATGCGGGGCTTCTTGATCCGGTAGAGGAACTCCTCACAGCCTCAGGCGGTGTTGATCTCCCAGGCCGGGGGGGCGTCGACCGGCCACCGGGACCGGTGATCGCTCAGCGCATCCCCACGGCCCGCTGCTACGCACTGCGAGACCCCATAGACGAGCGACTGACGGCCCGGCGCCGGAACCAGAGTCCCGACGCCCCAGGCATGCAAGGCTCCTCCATGGTGCGGCGGCACTGTCACGGGGGCGCGACGGACTCGCCCGGCTTCGGGGGTATAAGTAGGAACACACCTACGTCAGTCACGAGACAAGGGTGCAGCGGCCCCTCCTCCACCCAATCGAGGGGCCGCTTCGCGTGGCGGCTCCGGCGTACCTCCGTTGCATGGTCCCGACGCCCTAGCCCGGCGACCTCATCACGGCCTTCGCCCCGTAGCCAGGTCGGTGCTTTCGGATGGTCTACAGGCACCAACTACAGGCCGACCATTGTCGCCAGCCGCCGGCATGGAAGGGCATGTGGAAGGACGTGGGGAGCGCAGCTGCGACGTAGAAGCGTGCCGGGAACATGCGCCGAAGGTCAGCAGCAGGGCGACCGATGGCTTCTGAGCGGGGGCCGTGTTGGGTGCCCCGTGCGGCAAGAGTGGGGCACTTCGATTGGAGAACAAGCCCGCTTTCGGGAGTCCGCGACACCGCTGGGGGCACGCATTCCGCCGGGCTCGCTCCGTTGGGATTTGGGACATTTGACCCTGCAAGAAGCAGTACGTCGGCTCTACCCTCGATCCATGGAGGAGTCTTCGGAAGGCCTCAGTGCGCTCGCGAAGTCGCGCACGGAGACACAACAGGAACCGGAGCACCGATCGAAGGACGAGCGCTCCCACCGGCGTCATGTCCGAATCGAAATCGCGGCCGCGGCGGTGCTCGCTGCCGCGGCGGTCGGCGTTCTGGTCGGGTACGAGATCTCGTCGTCTTCATCCACGACGTCGAGTGCTCCGAAAGTCTCGCCCACGTCGACGGTTCCGAGTAGCGGCGGGCGTGCCTCCTCTGCTTCGGGCGCACCGTCGAACGCGGCGGCCCTCGCTGCCGCCACCGATCCTGCACTGGTCGACATCAACGTCACTGACAGCTACCAAGCGGTGGCGGGTGCGGGGACCGGCATGGTGCTCAGCTCCAAGGGTGAAGTCATGACCAACAACCACGTCGTTGAGGGTGCCACCACGATCAGCGTTGTCGACGTGGGTAACCACAAGACCTACAGCGCAACCGTTGTCGGGTACGACCGCTCACAGGACGTTGCGGTCCTCCGACTCAGCAACGCTTCCGGGCTCCACACAGTCAAACTGGGAGACTCGTCCACCGTCGGGGTAGGCGACGGTGTCGTTGTCGTCGGCAATGCCCAAGGCACCGGGGGAACCCCGAGCTACGCCGGGGGTTCCGTCACCGCCCTCGGGCAATCCATCACTGCACAAGACCAGGTCGGTGGCTCCTCGGAGCAGTTGACCGGGCTGATCGAAACCAACGCCGACGTGATCCCCGGGGACTCCGGTGGTGCCACCGTCGACAGCGCGGGGCTGGTGATCGGCATGACGACGGCCGCCTCCGAGTCCTACCAGTTCCAGCCCTCGACGAATCAGGGCTACGCGATCCCCATCAACCAGGCGCTGGCCGTAGCCGCGCAGATCGAATCAGGACGGGCATCGAGTACCGTCCACATCGGTCCGACAGCCTTCTTGGGTGTCTCCGTCCATAGTCCCTCCTTCGGATACTCCGGTGCCGAGATCGCCGAGGTCATCCCAGGTGGTCCAGCAGCACAGGCTGGACTGACCCCGGGTGACGTGATCACCTCGGTCGACGGCCAAGCCGTCACCTCACCCGAGTCCCTCACTGACCTGCTTCTCGGTGAGGCACCCGGCGCGTCTGTTCAGGTTGGGCACCTCGATCCCTCGGGCCAACAGCACAGCGTGACGGTCAAGCTCGGGACCGGACCAGCACAGTGATCAAGCAAACTCCTCGCAGCTCGCCCCAGCGGTCCGGGCACACGAGGCGAAGTCGACCGGAGGACCTCGCGAGATCGTCGCGGATCGTGTTGAGGCGCTGACGGCCGTCGAGGGGCGGCGACGCCCTCTAACGACAACGGACGCACAACTCTCGACATTCTCGTTGCTTCCCGTTGGCTCTCGCCGGATATCGCTGGACACATTGCCCAGGGCGACGGCTGCGGATGGTGTCGCCGGTCGACTTCTCCAGCGCATCGCTTCCCGACGGCGTGGTCCTCAAGGCATGTGTGGCACAGTGCCGCACCGGAGCTCCGACGATGTGGTCAGGACACCGCGCTGCCACGCGGGCTATCCCGCTACCAAGCATCAGCTCGGCACGACAACCTTGGTTCCCTCGGAGAGCCCCGACACGATCTGCGTGACGTCAGATCCGACAGCTCCCACACGCACGTCATGGCTCACGGTCCGACCGTTGACGATTTCATAGACGAAGGTGCGTGTCCCGCTCGTGTGCACTGCGTTGGACGGAACGGTCAGCACGTGCGTCTTCTGTAGGAGCGTGATGTTCGCCTCGAGTGTTATGCCTGGGTAGATGCCCGGCGGTTGCCCGGTGATCACGACGGTGACGGGTGCTGACTCCACCCCAGACTGGTCCGTCGAGATGATCCCGACCGAAGTCACCTTCCCGTCGATCATCGCGTGGTGTGGGACCGCAAGCTGGACGGGATCGCCGACCCGGATGCTGGCGACACTTGAGCCGTGCACGCTCGTCTCGGCGACAAGAGAACCATGACTGTCGATCACGATGGCTGCGGCCGGTGGCTTCGAAGCGGATGTGAGCGCCGAAGGGGCGGCGATGACTGACATTCCCGGCTTGATTTGGACACTCTTGACCGTCCCCGAGATTGGAGCGGTCAGACGACCGTTCTTCAGGCCGTCCTTTTGGGACTGGATCTGCGCTTCGACTTGGGTGACCCGTTGGGCGTCGACCTGGGTGACCACGTCCACCTCGCGTTGCGATTGCGAAACAGCCGCCTGCGCGTTTGCGAGGGATGCCTCCGCAACGGAGAGCGCCAGCTCGGCGGTCGTGAACTTCGCCGTCGCTTGAGTCAACAACGACTGGTCGTTGAGCCCGGCGATCAAGAGATTGGTCTGATCGTCCTGGAGGGTCTTTTGGTCATTGTCAACAGCAGATTGATCGCTGTTCAAAGTTCCCTCATCGGATGTGACGGCGGATTGTGTCCGTGTCACGGCACTGGTCAGAGTTGTGCAGTCAGCAGTTGACCCGGGTGGAGGTTTCGGGCAACCGGCATCCGCAAACTGCACTTGTGCGGATTCAAGCGCAACCTGGTCCTGACCTAACGTTGCCTGGGCGGTGCTCAATGCGCCGGTATCAGTCGACAAGGCTTGTTCAGCCTGGGACACAGTCGGTTCCGCTTGCTGGAGAGATGCTTGGTTCTCCGCCTGCAAACTCGCCAAGCTGGCCTGTGCTTGTGCGGCAGCCGCCTGGTCGGCCGTTACCTCCTGCTGCGCCGTCGCCAACTCCGCCTCGGCGGACTGGAGCGACTGATTGGACTCGTCCGCGGCAAGCTGCGCCTGGTCTTGGTTGAGGGCCAAGGACTCTTCGTACAACGTGGCATCCGCGCTCAAGGGATCCGTTGCGGCGAGCGTCTCGTCGGCGTACACGTAATCGCCGGCCTCCACGTCAACCGTCTCGATGCTCCCGGAGATATCGGAGTTGACGTCAGCCTGAGACACGTCGTCAACCGTGGCCGGCTCAGCTACCTGCTCTCGGACGTCTCCCTCTTTTGCGGTGGCAGTTGCATAGGCAGGGGAACCACCCTGTTCAACGACCCACCACCCCACAGATGCGCCGACGAACAGGACGGCGACGGCAAGTGCAACCCGTGCGCCCCATCCTCGACGCAGGCTGAATCTCGGTGCCATTGCCGCAGTGTAAGTCCGGAGGGCACGAAAAGGACGGGTCAGTAACTACGGCGCCATTTCTAAGGGCTTCGCCGAACGACTCGGTGACCCAGGACGAGGCCGAGAAGAACGAGTGCAATGACGATGCCTCTGGAAAGTGCCTTCCGGGCGCTTCGACTTGCCGCCACGGCACCATTCTTGCCCCATTGCTCGCTCACGTCGACCGTCGTCCTCTGAGCTGCCATGGCCAACGTTGGAGACCCGCCCCGCTCGCTGCCAATACTGGGCACGACAAACTGTCATCCGTGGGCAGGCCGCTATCCCCCGTTTAGCCGAGGAAGTTGAGAGCGCGAGAGACGACCACTGTGCTTCCCCCCCCGGACTGGCTTCAGCACGCGGATCGCATCCGCGATGCAAGCAGGCCTAACTGGCAGCGAGAATCTTGGCCTTCTGGGCTTCGAACTCGGCCTCTGTCAGTATCCCCTGGGCCTTGAGATCTGCAAGGTCCTTGAGTTGGGCAACCGGGTCTCTCGCCGGCTGGGGGGCCGTGACTGTACCGGCTGGGGCGCAGGCGCATACTGCTGCTGTTGCGCGTCTTGCTGCTCTTCCTGCTGGGCCCAGCGGTTGCCCTGCCGACGCGACACGCGGTTCGAGACCGCAGTTGCCGTTCCGGCGACGACTGCGGTGCGAGCAATTCCTCTGAGTAGGGGCACGCAAGTCTCCTTTCAGTCTTCGGCTGCCTCGAGAGCAGCGAGGAGATCATCCTGGGGGATGTACCCCGCGGCCACGAGCTCGGCCCCGCCACGGCGTAGGGACTCGATGAAGCCGGTCGCCCACCTGTTCTCGAAGATCAAGATCGCCGCCGAAGAACCGGGCTCGATCGCGGGTGCCGCCTCGGCCAGGTCGGACTCGCTGACCAACCCGGAGGAAACGCCCTCGAAGATCGCCAGGTCCACCGTGCCGTCCAAGTCCAGGTCCTGGATCTGGAGGATCCGCAGGGAACCGTCTCCTCCCTTGGTCACGAAGACCAGGTCGAGGATCCGGATCACCCCGTGCTCCACCAGGTCGACCAGGATGGGGAGCCCTTCCCCGGTCATCTTGCTCCCAGGGAACTCCACGATCAGGTAGCTGATCGGCCCCAGGGGGCCGGATTGATCTGCCATCGTTCGACACCCTTCTGGGTTCAATGCCCGCACTCGAATCGTACTGCGCACGCGTTCGTGACGAAACCCTCAACTGCGCCACATTCCGTTGGGCGGTTCGGCACACCGAGAGCAGACCCCCAAGGCGAATCGCTCCGCCATGGCGGTTCGCCTTTGGGTGTCGGTCAACCTGCGGCCAGGATCTTTGCCTTCTGCGTCTCGAACTCGACATCGGTCAGGACGCCCTGGGACTTGAGGTCAGCGAGCTTGCTCAGCTGCGACGCCACGTCGCCACTTGAAGCGTCCGCAGCTTCTCGCACTGCTTGGTCGAAAGCATTCTTCTGCTGCGCAACCTCTTGGAGCTTGCGCTCCTGCATCTTTCCGCCCCGGGCGATGAGATACACGAACACGCCGAGGAACGGGAGGATGATCACGAAGATGACCCAGAGAGCCTTCGTCCAGCCGTTCAAGTCTGGACTGCGGAAGATGTCGATGAAGACGGTGATGAGAATCCAGATCCAGATGAAGAACAAGAAGAAGTACAACATCGACAAGAACACGCCACCGAGCGGATAGCTGTACGCAAGCATTAGGTACTCCTGTTGGTTGATGAACTGGGCCGAAACTCGGGCCAATGTCTAGCCCATGGACACGTTGACGGCCAGCACGAGTTGAACATGGCGTAGCCACCGACGATCCCCAGCAATGCACCGGCCAGGCCGACAACGACAGAACCGCCAGGCCGACAACGACAGGACGCCGTTGCACACCAAGAACCCGAGGACGAGGATCACGAGCAAAGCCACCGCGACGAAGGAGACGCCCGCCAGCGCATCAGGTTGACGAGGCCTCGGGACCTGTTGCCATGAGCGGCTTCCTCCCGTCCTGATCGACCGGCATTGTAAGTTCAACACCCGAGGCATGGAGGATCCAACGCCACGGTGAGCACAGGACAGCAGACGACAGGCCGCGCCGCCGCCATCGGTCGATGGGTACCTGGCATCCGTTCGGTACGCACCTATCAGGGTGGGTGGGCCCGCCCCGACGTGATCGCCGGTGTGGTCCTCGCCGCGATTCTCGTGCCCCAGGGGATGGCGTACGCCGAGCTGGCCGGCCTCCCCCCGGTGACCGGTCTCTATACGACCATCGGCTGCCTGATCGGCTATGCCGTCTTCGGGCCGTCGAGGATCCTCGTCCTCGGCCCCGACTCGTCGATCTCCCCGATGATCTTCGCCGCCTTGGTGCCGTTGCTCGTGGGAGGTGACACGCACCGAGCCATCGCCCTGGCCGGAATGCTCGCGGTCATTGTCGCGCTCATCGAGATCGCCCTGGGGCTGGCCCGGCTCGGATTCGTGGCCGATCTGCTCTCCAACGAGGTTCAGGTCGGCTACATGAACGGGCTGGCGCTGGTCATCATCGTCGGGCAGCTGCCAAAGCTGTGCGGCTTCTCCACCGATGCACAGGGCTTCGGCCCCGAGGTCAAGGCCTTCGTCGTGCATCTGGACTCCACGGTCGGGGCCGCCCTCGCCGTGGGGCTGGGGGTGCTGGCCATCCTTCTGATCCTCCCCCGCTTCACCGGCAAGCTCCCCGCCGTCCTGGTTGGGATCGTCGCCGCCACGGTCATCTCGGCGGTCCTCGACCTGCACGCCCACGGGGTGCCCACTGTGGGGACCCTCCCCAGGGGAATCCCCAGACCATCGCTCCCATGGACGAAGTTCGCCGACATCGGGCCGCTGATGATCGCCGCCGTGGGCATCACCTTGGTGTCACTGGCCGACACCATCGCGACCTCGTCGAGCTTCAGTGCCCGGCGAGGCGAGGAAGTGGACCCGAACCAGGAGATGATCGGTATCGGCGCCGCCAATCTGGCGGCAGGCTGTCTCCAGGGCTTCGCCGTGTCGACCAGCGGGTCTCGCACGGCGGTCGTCGAACAAGCAGGCGCCAAAACCCAACTGGCCTCGGTCGTCGGGGCCGCGATCGTGGCTGTACTGCTCTTGTTCTTCAATTCCCTGCTGGCCGATCTCCCGCAATCTGCGCTTGCGGCGGTGCTCATCGGCGCGGCCCTCTCATTGCTCGACCTAGGTGTGCTCGTCCGCTACTGGCGAGTTCGCAAGAGCGCGCTCGTGCTCTCGGTCATCGCCAGCCTGGGCGTCATCGTCCTCGGGGTTCTCCAGGGCATCGTCATCGCCGTGGCCCTGGCCGTGGCCCTCTACTTCCGACGCGGCTGGCAGCCACACGGAGCGGTACTGGGTCAGACCGAGGCCGACGGGGGATGGCACAGCACGAAGCGATACCCCGATGCCCACGAGATCCCCGGGATCGTGGTCTACCGGTGGGAGGCCCCGCTCTTCTTCGCCAATTCGTCGTCCTTCCGTTCCCAGATCCGGGGCATCGTCAAGGCGCGCCCGGTGACTTGGGTGGTGATCCAGTGCCAAGCCATCACCGACATTGACGTCTCCGCCGCGCAAATGCTCGAACAACTTGACCGGGAGCTCAACGCTCGGGGCATCCATTTGGCATTCGTCGAGATGCGGACACGACTCCAGACTCTGGTGCAGCGATACGGGCTCTTCGAGACGCTGGACCGGGATCGCTTCTATCCGACACTTGAGTCGGGGCTGGCCGCGATTCAAAGAGAGGATTAGCGACATGGCGAACGCCCAAGCGCGACCGTCCTGCCATCTTGCCCGACCGGAGGTTCTCGGGACCTGAGGCATCAGCTCTTAGCCCCGTCCTCAAAGATCTGCGACGGACGAACCCCACACACCGGCTCGGCGGTCTTCAATGCTTGGTCGGTGTGACACGGATCTGACACGGAGGACACGTTGGACGCAAGTGCCGGCGAGTGTCGATGGATGCCAACGCGGTGCCGCTCCGTCCACGAGACATCGCAGATCGGATCGACTCTTGTCGCGTTGACCTGGATGTTTGCAGCGAATACTGCTCGACGTTTCGATTCCCACCACCTCCACCAATTCACTCGACTCACTTCGCCCCGACCTGTTTTCCAGCAGGTCGGGGCGCTTCACTTGGTCCGTTCACGTGCGAACCGGGCACGAAGTGGGCTCACGGCGATTGTCCCGGCCATCGCCTCGCGTCCCGGGGCCACGGCGAGGACAGCGCCAAATGGGTCAGATGACCGCCCAATCGGGACCATGGTCCCTAGCGTGAGACAGGTCGGCCCACCATCGTTACGAGGTGAGCCTCATTCCCGCAGCGCGGCCGACTCGTACGGCGTCGCACGATGCAAGCGAAGTTCCATCGAATGGGTCAGGAGTCGGCCGGAGTCACCTGTATCAGAGCCGGTCCGAGGTACGAAAGCGATGGTGCATGCCGGCATTAGGGTGCCCCTCTCATCTCGCGAGCACGATCTGAGCGGGCGGGCAACGTTCTTGTCTCCCGTCGCAACAGATCCGCTCGAGGAACCGGCGCGTCCGGTCGCCCTGTCCTTCCGAGGAGTCACCCATCGGTACGGTTCCCGGATCGCCCTCGATGGGCTGGACTTTCAGGTCTCCTCGGGTGAGGTGCTCGCGCTCCTCGGGCCGAACGGGGCCGGCAAGTCGACCACGATCTCCGCGCTACTCGGTCTTGTCCGACCCCAGCAAGGCCAGGTCGAGGTTCTCGGCAGCGACCCACGTCGGGTTGTGGCCGACGGAAGGGTTGGCGCCATGCTCCAGTCCGGCTCAGGCATTGGCCTGCCTCCCGGCGTCCGTGTCGACCAGGCTCTCGGCCTGGTCCGGAGGCTGTATCCGCGGCCGGCGCCGCTTGATGAGATCGTCGAGCGCGCCGACATCAGCGCATTCATGCGGCGGCGGACCGACCGCCTCTCGGGCGGCCAAGCCCAGCGAGTCCGCTTCGCCATCGCGATCGCAGGCGACCCCGAGATCGTGTTCCTCGACGAGCCGACCTCCGCCATGGACGTGGAGTCCCGCCAAGGCTTCTGGCGGATGATGCGAGACTTCGGGAACCAGGGCCGCACGGTTCTCTTCGCCACCCACCACCTCGCAGAGGCGGACGAGATCGCCGATCGCGTCGTCGTGCTCAACCACGGCAAGGTCGTGGCCGACGGCCCAGGCGCCACCCTGAAGGCGGCCGTCGCCACCCGCCGGCTCCGCTTCGTCACCGACCGGCCCGACCGTGCGGAGCTCTCCGAGCTCGACGGCGTCACGGAGGTCGAGGTGTATGGCACCGGCGTCTCGATCGACTCGCTTGACGCCGATGCCACCATCCGTGAGCTCGTCGGTCGCGGCGTTCCGTTCCGTGACCTCGAGGTCACCGGTGCCGGATTGGAGCAGGCCTTTGTCGCCCTGACCCGGCGTGGCGCCGGCAAGGGGGCCATCCCTGCTCTTCTCGCGAAAACCCCGTTCATCGGCTCTCTGGGTCGAGGCGACCGGTGACGGAACTTTCGATCGTCCCATCACAGCGGTCGGACCTCGGCGTGGTGGGGGTCCCAGGCGAACCCGAGCATCGCAACGGCTGGCGCGGCCACCTCACCCCGCTACTGGCCTTCGGGCGATTCGAGGTGGGGCGCCTCTTGCGGAGCTGGAAGTTTCTCGCCATCACCGTCGGCTTCCCGGTGATCTTCTACATCCTCTTCCTCGGCAACCAGACCGCAGGCCAGGTGGTGGACGGCACGGTGCCCTGGCGCGTCTATCTCATGGTCTCCATGAGCTCCTTCGGGGCGCTGGTGGCCGCCCTCAACGCAGGCGGCACACGACTTTCGATGGAACGAGCCTCCGGATGGGCACGCCAGCTACGGATCACCCCGATCCCGTCCTGGTCGTATGTCGCCACCAAGGTTGTCGCCAGCATGCTCGTGGTGCTGCCGGTCATCGTCCTCGTCGAAGCAGTTGGTGCCGGCTTCGGTGACGTCCGACTGACTGCCGCAGAATGGGTGGGACTGACCTTCCTGATGTGGGTCACCTCGCTCCCGTTCGCCGTCCTCGGCGTCTTCATCGGCTTCTTGGTGGCGACCGAGGCCGCTTTCCCCGTCGTCACGGGACTGATGTTCGTCCTCGGCTACTTCGGGGGGCTCTTCACCCCGGTCCACGAGATGCCGGGTTCGCTTCAATTCGTTGCCCACCTCACGCCCAGCTATCACCAGGTTTCGCTGGCCCTGGACTTCCTTGACGGTCACACCCTGTCCCTCAACAATTGGCTGGTCCTGGCCGGCTACGTGGTCGTCCTGGGACTCGCCATCGCATGGAAGCACCGGATCGAAGAAGCCCGGGGACTCGCCTGACCGCAATCAATAGGCGCGTCTCTTTCAGGGCGAGCGCCAAACTGGGACGCCAGGCACTGGTCGACGCGATCCATGCCAAGGCGCCAGGGATGAGCCACAGCGCCGGTCTGCCGGATCTAGCCGGCCATTGGTGTTAGGCCGCATCTGGTCGACACCTTCACGATCAGCCCCGACCCGCTCTTCGTGGAGAGGTCCGCGACATCGTGGCTCTCTTGGTCAGCCCACCTGATAGCGCTGTGAATCTCTGTATGGACAGACTCAGGTCACTATCCGACGGTGGCAGCCATGCCGACGATCGGCTTGTTGAGCGGCTTGCCGCCCATCGAGCCCAAGAAGGGACTATTCCCGAAGTTGAAGATGCCGCCGTCAGAAGCCACCAGCCAGTAGCCCTGGCCGTTGTTGGAGGCAGCGATGCCCACCACTGGCTTGTTGAGCGGAGTGCCGCCCATGGATCCGGAGAAGTGGGCGTCGCCGTAGTTGAAGACGCCTCCGTCGCTGGCCGCCAGCCAGTAGCCCTGCCCGTCCGGCGTGGCGGCCATGCCCACGATCGGCTTGTTGAGCACCAGGGAGCCGGCCGAGCCATGGAAGACAGCGTCCCCGAAGGAGAAGATGCCGCCGTCGCTGGCCACCAGCCAGTAGCCCTGGCCGTCCGGCGTGGCGGCCATGCCCACGATCGGCTTGTTCAGGGCAATGCCGCCCATGGATCCGAAGAAGTGGGCGTCGCCGTAGTTGAAGACGCCTCCGTCGCTGGCCGCCAGCCAGTAGCCCTGCCCGTCCGGCGTGGCGGCCATGCCCACGATCGGCTTGTTCAGCACCAGGGAGCCGGCCGAGCCGTGGAAGACGGCGTCCCCGAAGGTGAAGATGCCGCCGTCGCTGGCCACCTCCCAGTAACCCTTGTTGTCGGGGGTGGAGGCCAGTCCGACGACCGGTTTGTTGAGCGGCTTGCCGCCCATCGACCCGTAGAACTGGGCTTTGGGAAAGGCAAACACACCGCCGTCGCTCGCCACCTCGAGGTAGCCGGTGTTCAGGGCCGCCGCCGCTGGCAGTACCGAGGCGCCGTTGGCGTTTGGAGCGAGACCGGACAGCAGCAGGGCGTTGCCCGGCGTGGCCGGCGTCGACTCGGTGTTGGTGATGGTGGCCAGTACCCCGGTGGTGCCGGTGAGGTTCTCGTAGTTGACCGTCAGATTGCCGCTGGCCGTGTAGTTAAGCGAGTACACCGTGTTGGGGAGGGTGATCGCCGGTGCACTGATGGTCAGCGGCGAGCCGGCCGCCGCGTTGAGGAGCCCGGAGTAGAAGTAGAGGACGTCGCCCACCGCCACGACCACGTGGTTGCCGTCGGGGGCCACCGCCACCGACTGCGCCCCGTGGCCGGCCGCACCCGGGACCGTGGTCAGCGAGCCCAAGGTCGGGGCCGCCGGGTTGGTGAGGTTGAGCACCCCGAACCCGTCGGCAGTGACCACCGCTGCCCTGGTTGCCATGGTCGGCGAGAAGGACATGCCGCCGTTGCCGTAGTCTCCGAAGCCGAAGAACCCGTGGGCCCCGGAGCTGACGATGTTGGTGGCGTCGGAGACCGTGCCCGAAACCTTGGCCGCCGCTGTCCCGAGGCCCGTGACGACCGCCACCGTGTGGTCCGTGGCGTCCATCAGCAGGCCGACGTAATGGCCGTCGGTCCCGGTGGTGGCGCTGATGGTGACACCGTCGTACAGCGTGGCGGTGGGCGTCAGGGTCGGCGCCTCGATCCACCCGGGCTGATGGGGCTGGGCGGCCTGGTTGAGGCCGGACGACTGCACACTGGTATCGACCCCCCAGGTGGTGCCGGTGCGCTTCAGGGCGATCGCCCCCTGCGAGTCGGCGGTGGCCAGGCCGGCGGTGCCGTCGGGGGTCATGGCCACCCCGTCGGTGAAGACGGTGTAGCCCGGCCCCCCTTCGCCGGTGAATTGACTGACGTCGAGGCTGGTCACCGTCGGGGACGGCGAGAGCGGAGCGGTCACCCCATTGAGGGTGGTGCCTTCCGTGCCGACCAGAGCTGTCTGGCCGTCGGGACCGAGGGCGGTACCACCCACGGTGCCGGCCAGCGTCGTTACGGTCGTCGCCCCGGTGATCGAGCCGGTGATGGAGTTGACCGGGCCCGCGACATCGACCGTTTGAGCCGAGGTCGGCACCATCGCCGCCGAGGTGAAGGTGCCACCGCTACTCAGGCCGGCGTGGGCCACATGGGCGGAATTCGCGGCTGGTGTGCCCCCACCGTTCCCCGAGGTTCCGTTCTGCGCCGCCCCCGCCGCCGTGGCAACCAGCAGGACCGCTCCCGCTCCGACCGCCGTGGCGCTGACCAATTTGCGTGTCCACCGATTCATGTCGTCTCCTCGCCGTGAGTGCGAACCGCGCCGGCACGCGTCCATCGACCATGTCTTGCAGGGATACCGATTGGGGGCGAGCCTCAAACGGATCGGCCAGCACCGGCTCCAATCGGACGGTACTACAGGAGAGGTCCGTGATGACGGAACTGAAGTGGTTTTGCCCCCAAGTTCCAGTGGCCGACTGACCTCGAGAACACGTCGCTGATGCGGAGAGTTGGAAGGTGGGTCACGTCTCGCAGCGTGTCGAGACCGCTGCCGCATCCCATTCGAACAGTGGACGGACCGCTGGTAGGGAACGACGACCAAACTGCGTCCGACGACCCGTCGGGGCTACTGGGGCATCCTCCAACTCCACGTCCGCCCGTACTTCGAGGGTTGGCCACTCTCGGAGATCACCCCGAAGAAGGATCTCCTTCGTTTGTCCACGATCGGAGCCTTCGCTACGCGATGGTCGACGGGATCGCGCACATCCCCGTCGAGGCGCTCGACGAGTACCAGGCGAGGGCGTCCTGATCGTCGCCAACGACCGTCGTTGTTCGTCGGCGTAAGGGTGGCCCATACACGCCGCACTTCAAGGACAGAGGTGGCGTTTTGGCCTTGCCTCGTGACGGCGGGATTTGCAACAGATCCTCGTGGACTCTGGCAGGTGGGTGCGACGGGCCGGAGTGAGCACTGCCTGCCCGGCGTCCGTGAGGACCAAGCCTCCCGGAGTTCCATGATCAGCCCTCGCCGTTGGCTCCGGCCCTCATCTCCTCGACGACCTCACGGGTCAACAGCATCGCATCGACCGCGGTGGGGAACCCGACGTAGACCGCGAGGTGAACGATCGACTCGGTGATCTCCTCGTACGTGAAACCGAAGCGGAAATTGGTCTCGATGTGGGGCTTGAGCTCGACTCGTCGGGCCAGGGCGATGAGCACGGCAGTGACGACACGCTCCCGCTCGGCATCGGTCAGATGGGGGCGGCTCCACAGGTCCCCGAAGGCGGTGTCGTTGAGCCAGCTCATCCAGCCACCAGCCTCCGAGAGCGGAGGCCGGTCGTCTCCGGCGTGGGGCACGTAGGGCGCGGACGTGGCATGCATGAACTCGGCGTGCTCAGGCGCCAGCTTGTGCAACACGATCCGAGCCCGCTCGTGGCGACCTTCGAGCGGAGGCCACGAATGTGCCGATGGCATGTCGCCCTCGTCCCCCTCCTCCTCGATGACCTCTGCCAGCACGGCCATGGCCTCGACCCCGACGCCCAGGCCGGCGTAGCCGTTCACCTGCAGGAGAGCCTCGCCCAGCTCCAGACGAGTGAGGCCATTGGCCCGCGCGTGCCTGATCTGGTTCTTCAGCTCGATCGGACAGCGCAACGTGGCCAGAGCGGCGATGGTCAGAAGGGAGCGATCACGCCGGGACAGGGTCGGCCGTTCCCACATGTCCTCGACCGTTCGCCCGAGGTACTCGTTCCAATCGGCGCGCAGTTCGGGCGGAACCGACTCGATGCTGTCCGACGCGCCAGGTCTCACGTCGCCTGGCGTCATTCCCCCACGGGTTCTTACCGTCCCATCGGTCATCGTCGCTTCCCCTCCGCGTCCTTCCGGAGCATAGGCAAGGTACGATTGGCGCGGCGCCAGCACAATTCGGTCGACGGCCATCGGATCAGGCCGACTCGACAACGCGGAGCGATGGGGGGGCCCGATGAGGGAGTTGGCGGGCAAGGTCGCGGTCGTCACCGGTTCGGGGAGCGGGCTCGGGCGGGCCATGGCGAAGCGCTTCGCGGCCGAGGACATGACCGTCGTCGTGGCGGACAACCGGCTCGACGCCGCGGAGGGCGTGGCCGAAGAGATCGTGGCACTCGGTGGCCGCGCCGTGCCTATGTCGGTCGACGTCACGAAACGCGCCTCGGTGATGGTGCTGGCCGATCGCGTCGAGTCGGAGCTCGGTGGGGTGCGGCTCCTGGTGAACAACGCCGGTGTGGGCGCACCGAGCTCGTTGCTCGAGCCCGAGGAGTCAGGATGGCGCTGGGTGATGGACGTCAACCTTTTCGGAGTGCTCTACGGGATCCAGACCTTCGTGCCCCGGATGTTGGCTGCCGGCGACGAGGCCCACGTCGTCAACACGAGCTCGCTGGGTGGAGTCATCGGCCCGGCCCGCTTCGAGCACAATCGGACCACCGGAGGCAAGGGCTCGCCCGTCGATTCGGGCCCGATGAAGAGTTACATGGTGTCGAAACACGCGGTCGTGGCCCTGTCCGAAGGCCTGGCGGGCGACCTCACCGGTACCCCCGTCGGAGTCTCGGTGCTCTGCCCAGCGCACCACGTGGACACGGGCATCTACGAGAACTCGGCGAACCACCGGCCCAGTGAGTACGGCGGACCGATCGACGAAAGCGGTGGCCTGGCCGCCGAGTCCGCCAAGCGGCGCCGGGAAGGCGGGAAGGACCCGGCCGACCTCGCGGCCCGCGTCGTCCGGGCCATCCGCGAACGTCACTTCTACATCTTCACCCACCCCGAGACCCGGATGCTGGTCGAGCGGCGCTGCGAGCAGATCATGGCCGGATTCGACGATGCCGCGTCCTTCGGGGAGGGCTGAAAGGGACGACTGACTCCATGGGGTTCATCTCCCCGACGGAGCCCTCGCCAACGTCCGATGTGGTCGGGACACGCGCGGCCACGCGGGCTCATCGCCGACGGCGGCGACACGATCGTGATCCTCACCCACCGCGACCTCCCTCCCCCTGACCGCGAGCCCTCCCATTTGGAGGGATGGGAGCGCTGCCTGACCGAACTCGTCTCCGTCCTCGGTCAAAGACGGTGATCGACCGATTTGGGTGAGCTTGCAGATACTGCTCCCCGAAGGTCGGTGGCGAGCGGGTGATCTCCGATGACGAGACCAGCCTCGCGGATTCTCGGTGATCAGACCCGGGTCACGCTGGCTTCACTCGGCGGCCCTTCTGTTTCCACAAGCCTACGATGAGCGTTGAGGAAGACCGGCACTTCCGATGCTCGAAGCGGCTTTGAGTAGAAGAAGCCTTGGCCTGTCTCGACCTTCTCGGCGCGTAGGCGCTCGAGTTGCTCGGCCTGTTCGATGCCTTCAGCGATTGTCTCGAGGCCGAGGGTCTTGCCGAGTTGGACCAGGGTATGGATGATCGCCCCAGCTTCACTGCTCGTGGCCAACGACGCGATGAATGACTGGTCGATCTTCAGGATGTCGACGGGAAACTGTCGGAGGCGAGAAAGCGACGAGTAGCCGGTGCCGAAGTCGTCGATCGCAATCCTTACGCCAAGCTTCTTGAGTGCATCGAGGCGAACGGTTGTGCTCGGCACATTGCGCATGAGCGTGCCTTCCGTGAGCTCGATGATCAGGTGGTCTGGATGCATGCCCGTACGTTCAAGAGTGGACTTGATGTCATGGCTCAAATTGTCGTCGTCGAACTGGCGGGACGACACGTTGACGGACACAGCGACAGACAGGCCATCGCGAAGCCATTCCGCACCCTGCCGACAGGCTTCGTCGATCACCCAGAGCCCCACCGGCACGATGAGCCCGGTCTCTTCGAGAATCGGGACGAATTCAGCAGGTCCGATCACGCCGCGTCTGGGATGCTGCCAGCGAATGAGGGCTTCGACGCCCGTGGTCGCGCCGTTGTCGATGTCAAACGTCGGCTGGTAGACCAGGAAGAACTGGTCCCCTCCAATCGCATCGCGAAGATCCATCTCCAGTTCGAGCCGGCTGGCGACCACTTGGTGCATGTGAGCGTCGAACATGGCAAAGCAGTTTCTGCCTGACGCCTTGGCTTGGTAGAGGGCGACATCCGCGTCTCTGAGCAATTCGTCGGCACTCGAACGTGGCCCTCGCGCGATGCCGATCGAAGCGGTGACGATGATGGCGGTCTCGTCAGGACCGAGGCGGAAGGGCCGCCGGAGGACTTCGAGCACCCTCTCCGCGATCAGTTCGGGACTTGAAGCCAGGTGTGCTCCTTCGACCAGGATCACGAATTCGTCGCCTCCGAGACGCCCAACACTGTCTGCTTCGCGAACGGTGGTCGTCAGGCGTTCGGCAACACCTCGCAGAAGCTGATCGCCTGCGCCGTGTCCGAGGCTGTCGTTGACCTCCTTGAAGTTGTCGAGGTCGAGGAAGAGTGCGGCGATCGGCTCGCTTGAACGTCGGCTGCGAACGAGCATCTGCTCAGCTCGGTCAAGAATGAGTGCCCTGTTCGGCAAGTCTGTCAAGCCGTCGTGGAGCGCCTGGAAGCGGAGCTGACCGGTTCGCCTGTCCACGAGCCGCAATGCACGCACCCTGGATCGAGAGGCGACCAGGAGCACGACGAACAGCAAGACACTGGCGAGGACTCCGAGACCGCCGATGACAAACGCTTGATTCCACGGGTGGCCTTCGAGTGCCTGGGTGGTTCGGATGTCCCATCGTCCGTCGTCCAGGGTGATGGCCTGATTGTGCGTGATCGAATCCACGCCTACCGGCACGGATCCTTGGGACGCAACCAGTGTTGTGCGACCATTACGTCCGACCTGGGTGATCGATGCTCTGGATCCCGACTGGGCCGGGCCCAACACGGAGCCGAGCAGCGAACGCGAACTGAAGGTGCCGATCGTCCACCCGACGAGCTGGGCGTTGCGAGTTTCGGCCGTTGAGGGAGTTGCTCCAGACGCGTAGGTGGGGTCGAAAACGATGATCAGGTCTCCCAGAGTCCTGGTTGACCGGAAGCTGGCCGCCGACAAGACCGTCGGCCGCCCGGTCGTTGCCGCCTCTGTGAGGAGCGGCGGAAGCGGCGATGACAGGCCGCCCACCAAGACCGGACTACAGAAATCGAACGTGGGAGGAATTGCCCCGAGCTTCTTGAGATCGAAGACGGTCGAGTAGCGCTGCAGGCAGTACTCGGAGCGAGGTGTCGATGGGATGACCTGGTAGGGGGCGGTGACGGGTCCGTAGTTCAGAGGATCGGCGATGACGGCGGCACCGAAGGCCGCGAGTCGTGTGGCCGGGACGCTTTCAACCAACCCGAACCCGATGGTCCCTGGATAGCGGTTTTGCACATCGAGAGCCTGGTACCAAGACGCGAGTTGCCTGTTGGTCACCTGCGGCACCGAGATGAACAACGCCTCTTGGCTGCTCACGAAATCCATGTCGCGCCCGAGAGCGGCGGCCAGCGCACCGGACTGGGTCGATACCTGTGACCGGGCCACTCCCTCCTCGGAGCGGAGCGCCGATCGATGCGACAGCCATGCCCCCGTCGCGGATATGGCGAGTCCGACGACCAGGACGGTGGCCGCAACGACGAGAAACGTCCATGCCCGCCAGGTCTTGTCTCGAAGATCAGGTGCCGGATCCGGAACAGGAGAGTGATCCACAGGTCATCACCACTTCCATTCTCGCGACTGATCCCAATCAACAGAATCGGCATCTGAGTGAGATTCTTGAGAGACAATCATCACGAGCACCGTCACTGCAGCCAAGGAACGGCAACTTCCTACGGAAGAGCCACGACGCGGCGCGTCTCGAGCCCCCGGAGCGTGCGGCGCTCGAGGTCCTCACACTCCCCCGCCTTCCGGACCCCACGAGACAACCGGGCCTCCAAGGGCTCAGGGAGGGCTCGGAAGGCACTGGACTCCTCAAAGCACCAGAAGCGTCACGGCCTCTCGGCATGCCGACCAGGGAGCTCCTTCAGGGGTGGCGATGGTGCGATCCGATCGCACGCGTCGAACGATCTTGGTGATGCTGCCTTCACCCCCGCCCAAGGGGCTGGCACCCTTGGACCTGGGCCGATGGTCGGCCATAGTGGTGGAGAACCGTTCTGGACCAGAGGCATCACATGACGACAGCGAAGTATGTGCGAAGGCTGCCGCCGACCTTTCACCTGGTCACGGCTTCGTATCCATCCGTGGCGCGGCCACACCAACGGCCCACCCTCCTCCATGGCTGAGGGGTCCGCCGCGGTCGTCCGGTATCGCTTCCGGGCCACGCTGGCGCGTCGGTGGAAGGGGTGTGTCGCCCTGGCCCTCATCATCGGTCTCATCGGGGGCACCGCCATGGCGTCGATCGAGTTCGCTCGTCGCACGCAATCCGCGTATCCGGCCTACCTGAAGGAGACCAATGCGTCGGACCTGACGATGTCGACGTACGGCATCGGCGACAGCAGTGCGACCCTCTACTCGCCGGCCACCGAGCGGAAGATTGCCCAACTGCCCGCTGTCGCCCACGTGGAGAGTTGGGTGGGGGTGTTTGCCGTCCCCCTCGAGCCCAACGGGGCGCCCGAACTGTCGATCACAAACGATGTCAACTTCGCCGGCAGCAAGACCGGGCTGTACTTCAACGAGGACCGCGTCCATGCGCTCCAGGGGAGGGTTGCTGATCCTCGCCGGGCGAACGAATTCGTGACGACGCCGCTCGGCGCGAAGCTCCTGGGGATCCGGCTCGGCCAGGTGATACCCGTCGGTCTCTACACCGCCCGTCAGTCCGGCCTCCCAGGCTTCGGAACCGCCCGGGTGCCGCCGGCCAAGCGCTTCGAGATGCGGCTCGTCGGGATCGTCGAATTCAACAATGAGGTCACCGAGGATGACACTGATCAGCTCCCCACGAATGTCGTCTACACCCCCGCGTTCACCCGTCAGGTCGCTGACGAGGACACCAACGGAACCTGGTACGCGATCCAGTTGCGGAGTCACGCGGGGTCGCTCGCCACGGTCGAAGACAAGCTGCGTCGAGTGCTACCCGCAGATGCCGCCGCCAATTTCAGCATCACAGCCCAGACGGAAGCCAAGACCGAACGGGCGGTGAAACCCGAATCCATTGCTTTGGGTGTTTTCGGACTGATCGCGGCGTTGGCGTGCGTCGTCACCGCGCTCCTCGTCGTAGGCCGAGAGACGCAGGCATCCGAGCAGGACCGCCGGATATTGCGCGCCTTGGGAGCATCGCCCTTCGTGACGCTTGTTGACGCGCTTCTCGGCGTCGTTCTTGCCATCGTGGTGGGGGCCTTCCTGGCCTGCGCGCTGGCCGTCGCGGCTTCGCCAATCGCACCTTTGGGGCCGATTCACAACGTGTTCCATCCGGGCATCTACGACGACTGGACCGTGCTCGGTGGGGGACTCGCCCTGTTCGGCGGATTCCTCATCGCGGCGTCCTTGGCCATCGGTGCGCTGAACGATCCACAGCGAATGCTTCGACGGGAGCACCTGCGCCGAGTGCGGAAATCACCCCTGGCGCAGGTCGCCACTGCGATCGGCCTTCCCCTTCCCGGCGTCATCGGGCTCCGCTTCGCCCTCGAACCAGGACGCGGGCGTACTGCGGTGGTCGCACGGTCGGTACTCATCGGTGCCGTCGTCGCTCTGACCACGGTCGTCGCGACACTGACGTTTGGCAACAGCCTCACCGCCCTCGTCACGCACCCCAACCTCTACGGATGGAACTGGACGTATGCGCTGATGTCCGAACAGGACGTTCCGCCCAATGCATTGACCTGGCTGAACCACAACCATGACGTGGCCGCGTGGTCCGGGTTCAACGAACCCAATCTCGAGTTGGATGGACAGAACGTACCGGCCTTGGTTTCCAACCGGATCCCTTCTGTCGCGCCACCGATCCTCTCGGGCTCAGGCCTGTCCAAGGACTCCGTCGTGCTCGGCTCGGCCACGCTGGCCGCGCTTCACGCGCACGTCGGTGGGACCATCACGGTGAGCTACGGATCCCCCAACACCGCGCCGTTGTACCTGCCGCCCACCCGTGTCGTTGTCGCCGGTACGGCGACGTTCCCGGCCATCGCGGGAACCTCGACGTTCTCGGAACATACCGGTCTTGGGGTCGGCGCGCTGGTCTCCAGCAGCGCCCTCCCAAAGGCATTCCTTCAAGCAGTGCAATCGCATGATCCGGTGCTCAACGGCCCGGGACTGGTCTTTGTCCGGATGCACCCGGGCGTCTCGGCGTCGACTGCACAGCGCGACATGCAGCACGTCGTGGAGGTGGCAAGCGCGCAGTTCGCCACCGACCAGAACGCGGTCGGCGACGGTGTGACCGTCCTGACGGTGCAGCGACCAGCCGAGATCGTGAACTACCAGGCGACGGGGGACACCCCCGAAATGCTCGCCGCCGCCCTGGGGGCCGGCGCCGTCCTCTCGCTCGTCCTCGTCCTTACCGGCACGGTTCGCAGGCGGCGGGGGGACCTCGCCGTACTCAAGACGCTGGGATTCACCAGACGCCAACTTGCGTTCACGCTCATCTGGCAGGCCACCGCCGTGGTGGCAGTCGGGATCGTGATCGGTGTCCCGCTGGGGATCGCCCTGGGACGGGTACTGTGGGATCTCTTCGCACAGAACATCGACGTCGTGCCCGCGCCGGCCATCCCATCGTCCATTGCCGTTGTTGCGCTTGGAGCACTCGTGCTCGCCGTGCTCGTCGCACTGATTCCCGGACGGACGGCTGCCTCCACTCCACCCGCGGTTGTGCTCCGTGAGGAGTAGGCGTTCCCCTCAGGTTCACGGCGGTCGGTCGCCGCTCGGTCCCTGCACGCGCACCCACGCCTGTGCCCCCATCTGCACCGCATCCCAGGGGCTCCCGAGCGGCGGGGTGTAGGAGAGGTCGAGGTCGCTCATGGGCTCGACGCTCATCTCGTTGAAGACGGCGGCAGCCGCGATGTCGATCCGTTTGGCCACTTCGGCGTGGCGGTGGCCGAAGAGCTGGACGCCCAGGGGCCTCCCGGTGATGCGATCGCCGGTGTAGCGCATGCGGATGCGATGGCTCCCCGGGTAGTACGCCTTGTGGTCGTCGGCCTCGAACTCGACGGTGAGCGGGTCGAAGCCCGCAGCGACCGCCTCATGGTCCCGCAACCCGGTGCGCGACACCGCCATGTCGAAGACCTTGACGACCTGGCGTAGCCCGGCTGGCGCTTGGCCGGATCGGTCCCGAACAGCTTGGTGTAGAACTCGACGGCTTCGTCAATGTCGCTGACGTTCAGCGCGAGTTGGACCCTCGACATGGTGACCTCCCTGTAGCATCGACATCAGTCGATGAATCGAGTATGGCTGATACATTGATGGCTGTTAATGGAACCGTCGTGGTAGGGGTGCTCATGGGCAGACACGCCGTGGCGACGAACGCCCGACCGACGGAGTGCTGCGCATCGGTTCTCGCCGCACCGCTGGGGACCTCCGACGCATCGGAGCTGGCCAGCGCGTTCAGCGCGCTCGCGGACCCGGTCCGCCTGCGCGTGTTGAGCATCCTCGCCGCCTCACCCGAGGGAGAGGTCTGCGTGTGCGACTTCGTAGAGCCCCTTGCCAAGAGCCAGCCGACCGTGTCACACCATCTGCGGGTCTTGAGCGAGGCAGGTCTCGTGCAGGGAGATCGCCGCGGCAAATGGGTCTGGTACTCACTCAACCGTGACCGTCTGGCCGAGCTCAGGGCGGCCATCGACAGTTGAGCCGGCGGGCAGGCGACGACACTCCCGGTTAGAGCGCCACCCCCGGGACGTCCACCTCGACCGTTTCGATGAAGGCCTCGCGAAAGCCCGTGAGGTCCCAGCCGTCCGGAAACACCTCGGGGTCGCCCTTGGGCGGCGCGGTGACCGAGCAGATGTACAGAGTCCGTAACTCTGGCCCTCCGAGAGCACACGCCAATGGCCACTTGTGATCGGGGAGCCCGATCCGGTCGACGATCGCACCACCCAGCACACGCTGCACCTCGCCCCCCGCCGCCGTGGAAAGCCAGACAGCGCCGTCCGCATCGAAGCACAACCCGTCACAGCTGCCGCTGGCGATCGTCGTGATCACCCGGCGGTTCGACAGTGAGCCGTCGTCCGCGACGTCGAAGCCGAAGAGCCGTGACCCCGAGAACCGACGCTCGGGTCCCCATGTTTCGCCGACCACCAACGTCCGGCCGTCGGGCGACACGCCGATACCGTTGGCGGCCACGATCCCGTCGGCAACGATCCTCGGATCCCCTTCAGGCGGGAAGAGCAGGATCTGACCAACCGGTTCCCAATCGGTCGGCGCCTGGTCGCCTCCTGCGGGCGGCTGTCGAAACACGTCAATGTACGCCCGCCCGTATCGGTCGACACACATGTCGTTCACCGCGCCGAACTCCGACAGATCTGCGGTATGGAGGTGACGCCCGTCTCGATAGACGTGCAGAGACGACGTCCGGAACGACGGGCGACGCGCACCCGCCGGTGACACCCGATCCATGAGGACGTCGGCCACCAGCATCTCGCCGCCGGGTCGAAACCCCAACGACATGGGGCGGTCGAAACCGCCGAAGGTTTCGACGGCATCGTTCGCCAGTCGGTGCACGTTGCCACGGAGGTAGTCGACGAACCAGAGTGCGCCCTGGTGCCAGCGCGCACTTTCGGTCATCATGAACCCACTTGCGACCGTCCTGATATCACGTTGGCTCAATGTCGGATCCCCCGAATCCGAATGATAGAGAACGACGAGCGCCACGACATGCCGACGAACGCGGCTGTCAGGCGACGGGCTCCTCACCTTGGAGCATGGTCCGATGCAACAATCGGCCGCTATCGGCTTCGTAGGGAAGCGCTCGATGGAGCGTTGCGGTGTTGTCCCACATGACCAGGTCGCCCACCGCCCACTCGTGCCGGTAGACGAACTGAGGCTGGGTCGCCCAGTCCCGCAGTCGCACGAGCAGGTCCATGCTGTCGGCTGGATCCATCCCCACGACGTACGCCGCGGTTGACCCGATCACCAGTGACTTGCGGCCGGACCGGTGTTTCCACACGAGCGGCTGCTCGCGGGCAGGCACCTTCCTGGCGGCCGAGAACACTTCATAGGAGGGCTCGGGGTTCACGTGTCGCTGGAGAGCCCAATTCGCGTGCACGACCCGGCGGCCCTCAAGCTCCGCCTTGTCGGTCGCCGAGAGGGCTTCATAGGCGGCATAGGTGTTGCACCACTCCGTTGCACCTCCACCCGGTGGCAGGACGCGAGCGCTCAAGATCGATGCCAGGATCGGAACTTCGTGCATCGAACCATCGAGGTGCCAGAAGAACGATGTCTTCAGGTACTCACCGATGGGGTTCACAGCGGAATCGAGGCTCACCTTGAAGATCGCCTGCTTCTCGCCGTTGGCCTGGGTTATGCCGTTGCTGTCGAACGCCTGAGTACCCAGTGTCCGAGTGAACGCGATCTGTTGCTGGTCGTCGAAACCCGCGCCGGGGAACACGAGAACGCCACGCTCGTCGAGCAGCTCGCGTACTTGCTTGGCGATCCGCCCGCTGAGCAGCGTCTCGTTGTCGGCATGGATGGAGGTGCCCACCAGCGGCCTCAACTCGCGGGTGGTGATCGCAGATTCAGCCGCCCGCATTCGCTGGTCCTCGCATCGCCTTCTTGAACACGGGCATCAGCATTTCGTCCGGGTCGAGGTTCAAGGGTCCCCCGACCTTGCGAAGCGATCGTTCGGGGCCTTCGAGGGTCACCATGCCACGACCGTGCTGGACGGCGATGTTGTCCCACACGACGAGGTCGCCCTTCCGCCACTCGTGCTCCAAGACGGCGGACGGCTCGTAGAGGTAGCCGAAGAGCTCGCTGAGCAGATCCTCGTTCTCCTTCTCGGACAGTCCCAGGATCTCGATCGTCGCCTGCTGGGACACGTACAGCTCCATCCGGCCGGTACGCGGGTGGGGCAGACCGACGGGCCTCACGGTCGAACGCGACTGTTCGTAGTACGTATCGATGACATCGTCGTCGCCACCGCGATTGGGGTACTGGTGATCGAACCCGTGCCGAGCCTCCAAGCCGGAGATGCGGACGCGAAGCTCCTCGGGTAGGCGATCCCACGCGTCACCCATGCTGATGAAGGTGGTGGGGGCTGAAGGCTGCTCGACGCGCGCGCCGTACAACGAGAGGATCGGCTCGAATCGGCGGGCCCACATGTTGTCGCAATGGAAGAGCAGTCGCCCGTAGGGTGCCGCGCCGTCCTCCATCTTGTTGGAGACGACTCTCGGCTTCTTCTCGACAGGGCCTTCGGAGACCGGCACGTCCTCACCGATGATGCCGAACACGATGAGGCGCTGCATGTCCTCGTCGATGTCCAGATCACGGAAGACCAGCACGCTGCGGTCGTCAAAGGCAGCCCGAAGCTGAGCGATCGTCGCCTCGTCCAGTCCCGAGTCGGGGTCAAAGCCTTCGATCTCCGCCCCGAACGCAGGATGCAGAACCCGCACCTTCAACTCAGACATCGCATCGCTCCTCCGGCTCGTTGGGTCGGCCACATCTCGTCAGGCGCCGGCACCATGATCCGGCGCGGCAATCCTGACGAGATCCTGCCTCATCAGCAACTCTAATTCCGGGAGCTTCTCGCCCGTTTGTTTTGGGGAAGGGAGGGGTGGGAGGACCGCCCAATCGCTCGTCGGGGAGTCAACCTGCCCCGCCACCGGTCGGCGGCAGGTGATCGAGGCGCAGCCGGACATTGCGTTTCGAGCTGATCCGCCACTCGCCGTCCGTCCCCTTTCGGTACGTCTCGAAGTAGTGGCCGTATCCCTGAATGCGCAGGGGACCCGTCGGCAGCTCGGTCTCGACGTAGTCGAACATGGCCCAAATACCCTCCGCTTCGGTGTCGCTCAGCAGCGTGATCTCGGGCATGTGGCCATGGTGTGTCGTCACACCATGGCCCAACAGGGACTTCAGGTCGGCGAAGTAGGTTTCGTTCGACACCGCTTCGGTCTTGGGCGACTCCTGGGGGAGATAGTGCACACAGTCCTCGGTGAAGAGGTCCGCGAAGGCGTCCCAGTCCTTTGTGTCGAGCAGACGGAAGTAGCGAGCCTTCAGCTGCTTGATCTGCTCAATGTCCCACAGTTGCTCCAACGTCGGCTTCATGTGCTCGCTCCCATCTCACCAGCGACGTCGCCGAGGAGTCCAAGATCGATGCCCTGCTGCTCGGCCACATGCTTCACTGTCGCCACATCCTTCTCAATGAATCGACCTGCCAATTCGACGAGGCGTTCCGAACCTCCGAGTTTCACGATCGTCCCCAACGCGCTGCTGTCGCCACTGCCGTGGCGGAGTGCGCGCAGCGCTGAGGATCCTCCAAGACCCGCCGCGTGGAGGACCTGCTCGGCGTGGGAGACCAACGCCACATTCGCGGCGAACAGGGCATTGTTGACGAGCTTCACCCATTGGCCGTCACCGGCGACACCGACGTGGATGATGGGGTCGGCGTACGACCGAAGGACAGGCTCGGCCTTGCGGAGCACATCGTGGCGTCCGCCCACCCACAGGGTCAGCTGCCCCTCGGCGATGTCCGAAGGGCTGCCGCTGAGCGCCGCATCGAGGAAGTCGACCCCCGACGCCGTGGCCGACCCGTCCAACGACCGGGCAGTCTCCGGGTCTCCGGTCGTGTGGTTGATCAGGACCGACCCTGGCGACATGTGCGTGAGCAGGCCGTTCGGTCCGAGGCACACGTCCCTGACCTGCTCGTCGTCGTAGACGCAGACGATCACGATGTCGGCGATGCCGGCCACGCCCTCGAGCGAGCCACCGTCGAGACCTCCGAGGTCCTTCAGCTCGGCCGTGACGTCGGGTCGGCGGGCGTAGAAGGCCAGCGGGGTACCCGATCCGAGAACCCGACGAGCGATCGGCCGACCCATCTGACCGAGCCCGACGACGCCGACGACCGCAGGTTCTGGCCTCGCCGCTGACGTCCCCGGAGCCATCAGCCTGGACGTTCAGCTGCGCTCACGCCGTTGGACGAGGAGTACGGCGTGACCATCGGGGTCGCGGAAGAGCGCGAACCACACGCCCGAGCCTTCATGGTGCCGCGGCTCGGCGATCGCCTCTGCTCCTGCGTCGACGGCCTGCGCGAAGAGCACGCGCACGTCATCGACGGAAAGGGCGACTTTGGTCGAATCGTCATGCGTTCCCGTCGGCTCGTCCGCACTTCGGTAGCTGACCAGGAGGAGGGCCGCCGTGTCACCCTCACCGATGAATTGGGTCTCGCGGAACGTGCCGTGGTCCTCTCTGGCCCGCACGCGCAGTCCCAAACCTGTCGAATAGAAGGTCTCGGCTCGCTCGAGGTCGCGCACCGAGAGCTCGAATCCGGCGATGGTCGTACCCATTGGACTCATCATGCACCCTTGGGACCGAGCCACGCCATGCTCCTGTGGGAGCCACCGTGCTCGGTGATCCGCGACCAGACCGAGGTTGTCCCGTGGCCGGCCCGCCGTGTCCACGCCGGTTGATCTCAGGAGTAGAAGTCGGAGCTCCGGAAGGCGAGACCCCAGTGGTCCGGGCGATGGTCGATCGGGTGTGACAGTTCCTCGAGCGTGGGTGCGTTGATCCGACCGGCCACGTCTTTGAGTTTGGCGCCGTCCAGTCCGTACACGCGCACAGCGTTCTCGCCCACCATGGCGCGCACCGGGGCGCCGGGAAGGCCGGCATACGTGTTGCGCATGGCCAGATGGGTCATGGGTGTCTCGCCCGCCTTCTCGGGGTAGTGGTAGGTGCCCTCGGGGTGTGGATAGTCCGACCCCCAGAGCATGTTCCCCTCGCAGCCCCCGAGGATGGCCGTCTCGGCCTCGTGGCGGGACTGGAAGCTCGCCCCCACGAAGTAGTTCTCGCGGCAGTACTCGCTGGGCGGCCTCGGCACGAGGTCACCGATCTGGTGACGAAAGGCGATCCACCTCGAGTCGAGCTCGTCGAGCACCTGCGCATACCAGGCGCCCACCTGCTCGGTCTGGATCAACTTCAGCTTGGGGTGGCGCTCGAAGATCCCGCCGAGGACGAAGCGGACCACCGGCGAGATGCGGCTCAGCGCGTTGCTCTCGGCCGAGTAGATGTGCAGGGCCATCGGCCCAGTGGTCATCGGTGTCGACGCTCCCCCTCCGCCGTGGTTGGCCAGCGGCATCTCGAGGTCTTCGCACACCGACCAGAACCTCTCCCAGGCCTCGTCCTCGTAGGGCGTGATCTCGGCGCGGACCTGAGGGAAATTGACACCACGGAGGCCTGCGCTCTTGGCCCACTCGAGCTCCTTGGTCGCCTCTTCGATGTCCCACATGGGCAGGTACGCCAGCCCGACATGGCGCTCGGGCTCCTTCGCACAGAAGTCGGCGAGCCACAGGTTGTACATGTGCTGGCCCACCGCGGCGAGCTCGGGCTGCGCGATCGAACCTCCGATGCTGGTGGCCATGAAGGGAATGGGCTCGAACGGGGCGCTCCCGTGGAAGATGACCTTGGCGGCCACGCCGTCCTCGTTCAGATCGCGCAATCGCTCGTCAATGTCCCAGGCGCCGTTGGTCTGCAGATTCCAGGTGTGGATCTTCTGTATGTCGACGTCGCCGTCGTCGCCTTCGAACACGAACCTCTTCTGGGAGATCTCGCGGAGCTCGCGGGTCGACTCCATCCAATCCTCGAAATCCCCGACGGAATCCTTCGGGCAGTACTGGCGCAGGGTCTCGAGGGACGGCGAGACATGGCAGTCCGAAGAGACGACCACGAGCGGGGCTTCGAAGCCTGGTCCTGCCTGCCCCAGGATTGGCCATCGTGTCGGTCATGGGGCCCCCTTGAAATGCTCGACCTGTTCGCTCATCGTAAGCTCCTTTCGAGGGTCGACCGCACCCAGCGGGTCGACCCCAACGCGGTGCGCGACCGCTCCCGACGTTCAGGTCCAAAAGGGTGCAGCCGCGGTCGCAGCCAAGCGCGCGAATTCGCCCACCGGCAGGTCTCGCGACGCGCGGTTCATGATCTCAATGCTGACGGTGCCCGACCATTCCCGGTCCCGCAGTGTCTGGGCGAACCGCGACAGGTCCAAGATCCCCTCACCGGGGAAGACCCGTCGCGGGAGTGCCTGATCCTTGGTGCGGTCCTCTCGGGGGGCGAGCACATCGGTGAAGTGGACATAGGCAATCTGTTCGAGCGGGACCGCGGCGAGGTCCTCCCACGTGCTCGCTCCGCAGAAGAAGTGAGAGGTGTCGACCAACAGGCCGGCGCGTTCGGGGCCTGCCATGGCGACCGCCTCGAGGCCGGCGCGCACCGAGTCGATGGGGCTGAGCGGGTAGAACTCGACCGCCATTTTGGCTCCGACCTCTGCGAAGACGGCGGCGCAGCGTCGGAGCACTCCGCCGGTGGCAGAATCGAGCACCGGCTCGACGACGGTCAGGACCCACTCCGCCCCGACGACCTCGGCACTCTCCGCCAGCCGTTCCGCGGCGGCGACCGTCTCCTCCGCGTCGGCGCGCACGACGAGAGCCAGAAGCTCGTGGCATCGCAGATGGGCTGCCTGATACAGCCCTGCCGCGGCAGGGTTCGCCCGGGCTTCGGTCAGGCCCAGGGCCGTGAACCCGGCGTCCCGGGCGGCGGCCACGATCATCTCGGTGTCCATGCTCCAACGCACATCGGGCGTGAGCGCGAGCTCGATGCCCTGTCCCTCGCTGCCATGTCCCTCGCTGCCATGTCCCTGAATGCCGTGTCCCTGAGCCACAACCCTGCCTCTCTCGAGCGGTGCCGCCCGGGTGGACCGCTCGGCCCCGACCGTACCCCGGCTCCCTCCGCTCGGCGACGGGACGCGGCAGACTCGTGCGTGCCCGAGGTCCACCCCGAGCCCCAGGACGGGGCCGAGCATCCCTCCATGGACTCCGCCACAGTCGAGGAGGCAAGTCGGCTCCGGCGGTGGGTGGCCCGGGGCAAGCAGTGGACCGGAACCGAACGCACCCGCGTCGAGGTCGCGCTCGAGAACCGCCGCCACACCTCGTCCATCATCGGCGCAGGCTTCGACATCCGCGAGCTCGACGTCCACGTGGGCGGCGGCATCCTCGCCGGAGCCGTGGCCTTTCGGATGTTCCTGTTCCTGGTTCCCTTCGTCTATGTCGTCTTCAGCGTGGTGGGGCTGACGGCCCGGACGCTGAGCCAGGACCCGGCTCAGCTGGCGCGCACGGTCGGCATCACCGGCGTGCTCGCCAGCGCGGTGGTCAACGAGTCGCAGATCAGCGTGTTCTCACAGGTCGCGCTCCTCGCCGGCGCCCTGGTGGCGCTCGTGCTCACGGCCAACAGCCTGACCAAGACGCTCTCGGTGGTGCACTGGCTGGTGTGGCGCTTCGCCCGACCTCGACCAAGGGGCCCACGGGCGATCGGCGCCACCATCGGGATCGCGCTGGCCATGACCGCCCTGTCGGTGGCCAGCAACGCGATGAGGGCAGCCGCCGGGATCGTCGGCATCCTGCTCGTCGTGATCGTGCTCACCGCGGCCTCGTTCGCCCTGTGGTGGTGGGTGTCGTGGCAGCTCCCCCACGCGCCGATTTCGCGGCGCGCGCTCGTCCCCGGCGCCGTGCTGGTGGCGTTCGGCGCTGATCTGATGCACGCGCTCACGACCTACTGGATCGGTCCCCTCGTGGCCCGTAAGTCCAACACCTACGGGGCGGTGGGTATCGCCCTGGCCGTGCTGCTGTGGGTCTACGTGTTCGGCCGGATCATCGTGGCCTCCGCCGGCCTCAACGTGACCCTGTGGCGGCGCGACGGGGGCACCCTTCCCGATGACCCCGCGGCCGCCGCTCGGGAGTGAGCGCCCGCCTCAGAGGCCGGGTTGGTGGTGCGCCACGAGCTCGATCCAGGTGATGCTCGACGGCGCTGCGGTGATGCCGCCCTTTTGCAGCGCGGCGCCCAGGCGCTCCTCCATGAACCGGGCCTGGTGCTCTGGGGTGTCCCAGACCTCGGTCACCACCAGGTGGCCGTTCTCGTTCAGCCCGGCGGCATGGACCTGCAGGCCAGCGGGCCAATCGCCTTCGCCGGTCTCCATGTCGATGCCGAGCGCGGCATTGACCGCGTCGTACTCCTTCGTGGTGACACCTTCGAACTCGAGGATCAACTGTGAGGGCATGTCGCCTCCCCTTCTGTCTGCGTCTCCGATGCTGCTGCGCGCTGGTCGCGCACCTCGAAGTATGACGCCGCCGCCGTCCGCCGCGCCTGGGCGCTCAGGAGGCGAAGGATTCGCTCGTCTCGGCCGTGTCCTCGCTCCCCCGGTAGTACTCCACCTTGCCGTCGCGGAAGCGGAAGTAATGGTGCAGGTGGTGGGCGATGCGCGTCCCGGTGTCGCGGTTGCGGGCCACACAGCGCACGACGGTGAGCACCTCGTCGTCGGTCGCCGCAAAGGTCAGCGGCACGAACTCCTCGATCTCCATGGTCGACCCGAACGCGGCGAAGAACGCCGCCACGCCGGCGGGGCCGTGGTGGGGGCCGTACCACGGCGCACCCGAGCCGTTGGCCTCCGCGGCCCAATCCACGTCGTCGGTGACGTCTGCCAGCACGGACTCGATGTCGCCGCGCCCGAAGGCGTCGTACATCGACTGGATGGTCTTGACGTTGACGTCAGCGCTCATGGCTCCTCCTGCACTGTCCCTCCGTCGGCCCTCGACGAAGGCTCTGCGCAGCGTTCGCTCCGTGAGCGTCGGACGGATCACCGGTGATCCGCGGTGGAGGGCGCCGGCGAATACAGAGGCATGAGCCCGTCTGCCGCAACGACGCTGACGACTGACGTCCGCGCCGTCCGGTGTCCTCCCGGGCGGCTCGGGCTTGGCCTCGATACGATGCCCGCGATGGACCCCGCGGCCGGCAGGCCGGAGATCCCGGAGCGCTCGAGCCACACCGGAGGGCTGATCGATCCGTCGCCCGGCGGCGACCGTGCCATCGACCGCGCCATGGCGGCCCGTCTCGCCGCGGGTGACGACGGCGCGCTGGCCGAGGCCTACCGGTGCTACGGGCCGCTGGTGCTCGGCGTGGCCCGGCGGGTGCTGCGCGACGAGCTGCTCGCCGAGGACGTCACCCAGGAGGTCTTCACCTACCTGTGGGAGCACCCGGAACGGTTCGACCCGTCGCGCGGCACGCTGAAGGCCTGGGTCGGGCTGCTGGCTCACCGGCGCAGCGTCGACAAGGTCCGCGCCGAGAGCCGTCGCTCGCGCTCCGAGGCCCGTACCCTCGAGCCGCCCGTCGCCGAACCCGCGGCCGAGCACGAGGTCGATGCGAAGTGGATCGGTGCACAGGTACAGCGCGCCCTCAACACCCTGCCACCCGAGCAACGGCAGGTTCTCGTCTGCGCGTACTACGGCGGCCGGACGTACCGTCAGGTGGCCGAGCAGCTCAGCATCCCCGAAGGCACGGCCAAATCGCGTATCCGTCTTGCTCTGGCCCGCCTCAACGAGATCCTGCGCGCCGAGATCACCGAAGAAGGGGTTCCGGCATGGACCTGACCGGCATGGACCGGGCCGACATGGACCCACCGGGCGGGGATCCGCTCACGGGTGACCCCCGGCGCGACCAGCTGCTCGAGATGGCGCTCGACTCGGCTGCAGCCGATGTCGGGGCGATGCCGTCCGCGCTGTGGGATCGCATCGCCGTGGGCAACGACCACGATCCTGAAGGTGCACGGCGCCGGCGGCATCCCGACTGGGCGCACGTCGAGGTGTCCGGCACCTCGCCCCTCGACGCGTTCGCGCTGACCGCGGCCGAGTTGGGCACCCTCCTCCATTCGCTGGGCGCCGGGGACTGGACTCGTCGCACGCGGATGGAACAGACCGCGGTCCGCGATGTCGCGCTCCATCTCGTGGGTGTCGAGCGCTACCTTCTGGGCCAGCTCGGACGGCGCTCCCCGCTCGAGGCGGACCGACGCGAGGATCACTGGCCGGTGGCCCGCCAGGCCTCGGCCGACCTGTCCGGTGCGGCCGGTGAGGTGGTGGCCAGGCAGTGGTGGCTCGAGGTTCTCGAGCTGATCTCGGTCTGCGGCGAGCTCGGACCCGACGAGCCGGTGCGCTCGCTCGACCTTCCCGGCAATGTTCGCTCCCTCATGGTGTTGCGCACCTTCGAGTTGTGGACGCACGGCGATGACATCCGCCAGGCCGTGGGCGGCCCGCTCAACCTGCTCGACGACGGGCGGCTCTCGCTCATGTCGGGCGAGCTGATGCAGGCACTCCCGATCGGGACCGCGCTCACCGGTCAGTCCCGTCCGGGCCGCACGGCGCGCTTCTGCCTGACCGGTTCGGGCGGAGGGACCTTCGACGTGCCGTTGGCGTGGGGCGAGGCCCCCGGATCGCCTGACATCGTCGTGACGGTGGCCACGATCGACTTGTGCCGGCTGGCGGCCAACCGGGTGCGCCCCGATGCACTCGACGCCGTGGTCGAAGGGGACCGGTCGCTCCTCCAACCGGTGCTCGCCGCGGCCGCCGCCTTCGCCGCCGACTGACCCACCCGCGGCGACGGCCCGGTCGCGGTCGCAATCTGGTCCTTTCGGCCCATGCACGCTGCAGAAACGCTCCCTACCCTGAACGGTGACGCCGGCCTGCCGTGATGGCGACCCGCCGTAGGAGCACCGAGATCTGAGAGGGAACCGGATGGAACGTGCAGGAGCGTTGACGGCCCTGCCCTCCCCTGGTGAAGCGGCCCGTCGGGACGACCAGCGAGCGTGGCCCGCGCCGGCCCACACGACCACACGATCGGCGGGACCGTTCGAGGTCGAGATCGTCGTGCCCGCCTACAACGAGGCGGCCGGGCTCGAAGCGAGCATGACCACTCTGCGGCACTATCTCGACGAGTCGTTTCCGTTCCGCACCCTGGTGACGATCGCCGACAACGGCAGTACCGACGGCACGGCCCTGATCGCCCAGAGGCTGGCCACGACCATGCACGACGTCTCCACCTTGATCCTGTCCCGCAAGGGAAAGGGGCACGCGCTGCGCGCCGCCTGGTCGGCCAGCCGGGCCGACGTGGTGGCGTACATGGACGTCGATCTGTCGACCTCGCTCACCGCGTTGTTGCCCCTGGTCGGCTCGGTGCTGTCCGGGCACAGCGACCTCGCCGTGGGGACCCGCCTGGCCCGCGGCTCGCGGGTGGTGCGCGGACCCAAGCGTGAACTCCTTTCGCGGGCCTACAGCCGTCTCGTTCGACTCGCCCTGCGCAGCGACGTCAGCGACTTCCAGTGCGGCTTCAAGGCCATCGGGCGCGAGCGGGCGCTCCAACTCCTGCCCCTGGTGGACGACGAGGGCTGGTTCTTCGACACGGAGCTCGTGGTGACGGCGGAACGCCTCGGGATGCGCATCAGCGAGACGCCCGTGGAGTGGACCGACGATCCGCACTCGTCGGTCCACATCCTCGAAGCGGCGAGAGAGGACCTTCGGGGGATCTGGCGGCTGGCCCGGACCGGACGGACCCCTCGGTCCGTCCCTGGTCCTCCCCCTCCGGCACGCCGCCTCGATGCAACCTCGAACGAGCTGCTCTCCTTCGCCGGCGTCGGCGTACTGAGCACCCTGAGCTACCTCCTGCTGTTCGCCTTCGGCTGGCCGAGGCTGGGTCCCGTGCTGGCCAATGCGGTCTCCGTGGCCTTCTGTACCGTGGTCAACACGGCCGTCCACCGCTCGCTGGCCCACGGACGGCGGGCACCCGGCCCGTCGTTCGCCACGGTGGTCGCCGCCCTCTACGGAGTGAGCCTGGCCGCCACCACGGCCGCCATCGCGCTGACCGACGCGCTGGTCGGGTCGTCGCTGACGGCCGACGCCGTCGCCGCCACGGCGGCGTGCTGCGTCGCCGGGCTCGTGCGGTTCTCGCTCCTGCGGGGTTGGGCCTACCCGCCACCCCCAGGGCCGGACCAGCCGGCCCCGCTTCGGCCTCTCCCCGGGTGACCACCGGTCTCCTCGACCCGCGCCCGCCGCCCCCGGCCGCGGGTGCCGTATCCGGGCGGACCGTCGCGACGGACCCGCCCGAGGGCCTCGGCGGGTGCGCCGGCCGTCTGCGTCCGCTGGGCCGACCCGTCGCCGCCTTCCTCGCCTCGAGGATCCTCATCGCCCTGGTGGTGCTCGTCACGATGGCGATCGTCGGGGACTTCCACCCCGTGACCACTTTGGGCTCCATCTTCGACGGGCGCTGGTACCTCGAGATCGCCCAACACGGCTACCCCCACCACCTGGTCCAGGAAGGCGCGGGAGACCGATGGGCCTTCTTCCCCGCCTTCCCGCTCGCCGTCCGGGCACTGGCCGAGGTCACGTCGCTCAGCCTCCCGGCGTCGGCCGTGGTGGAAGCCTTCGCCTTCGGACTGACCTCCGCCGTCGCCGTCTGGCTTGCCGTCCGCGAGGTCTGCGGGAGACAGCTGGCCGATCGCGCCGTGCTGCTCTACGTCTTCTTCCCGAGCGCCTACGTGCTGTCCCTCGGCTACACCGAAGGACTGTTCGTCACCGCTTGCGGCACTGTGCCTCTGGGCGCTCTCGCGGCACGCCTTCGTGTGGGCAGGCCTGTTCGCCTGTCTCGCCGGCATGACCCGCAACGCCGGCGTGGTCGTGATCCTCGCCGTCTTGGTCACCGCGGCGCCGGCGTGGTGGCGCGACCGTGATCGGCGGGCCCTGCTCGGGAGCGCCATCGCCCCTCTCGGATTTGCCGCGTTCACGGCATACGCATGGGTCATGGTGGGCACTCCCGTCGCCTTCCTCGCCGCCGAACGGTTCTGGCCCGGGAAGCACTTCGTGGGCTTCACCACGCCGGCCGTGGCCGCTCTGGCCGCGATCGTGCAGGGGCCGGGCGGCCCGGGGTTCGTGGCCGACGCCGCGGCGGCCGCCGTCTTGGTCCTCGGCTTCCTGGGGGTGCGCTGGTTGGACCGGATGGGCCGTGTCATCCCCTCGGCCTGGTGGGTCTTCACGGTGGGTGCCCTGCTGATCGCCTTCAGCCCCTACTCCCCCGACAGCATGCCGCGCTACGTCATGGCGGCGTTCCCGCTGTTCGCTGTGTTCGCCTGGCGACTCCGCGCCCGCGGCACGTGGATCGTCGCGGGCCTCATGGGACTCCTCCAGTCGCTCTTCTTGCTCGACGTGCTGAGCACGGTTCGGGTGCCGGTCGGCCTCTTGGTCCCCTGACCCCCTCATGGGGGTCGAGGCACCAGCCCATCCGGGCACGGGCGGCTGTCCTGGGGAAATACGGGTCCATGGACGCGAGCGGCAGTGCGAGTGAGGCGACGGTCACCGGCCAGGCGGACGCACCCCCGGGAGGGGGCTCGGCGGAGAGGTCGAGCGCCCCGGACCACCAGGGGGTTGTGCTGGCCACGCTCATCCTCGTCGCGGCGGTGGCCAACCTCCCCCTGGCCTCCGCGAACGTCGCGCTGCCCGACATCGGCCTGCACTTCAACGCGTCGCAGACCCAGCTGAACCTGGTCGCCGTCTGCTACTCGCTGGGACTGGCCGTCTCGGTCCTCTGGCTGGGGGCGCTCGGAGACCGCTACGGACGCAAGCAGATGCTGCTGATCGGCGTGGTGCTCTCGCTTCCGGCCTGCCTGGTCATGGCCTGGGCGCCGAGCATCGGGGTCCTCATCGGCGCCCGTTTCGTCGGTGGCGTGGCCGCGGGAATGGCCTACCCGACGACGCTGTCGCTCATCACGGCGCTGTGGCGCGGCCCACGCCGGACGCAGTGCATCGCCCTGTGGTCCGCCACCGGTGGCGCCATCGCGGCGCTGGGGCCCCTGGTCGCAGGCCTGCTGCTCTCGAAGTTCTGGTGGGGATCGGTCTTCCTCATCACGATCCGCTGATCGCCGTCGCCATCCCGCTCGCCATCCGGGTCGTGCCCAGCCACGTCAACGAGAGCAACGAGGACGTCGACAACTTCGGGGGCGTCCTCTCGGCGCTGCTGGTGGGAGCGCTGATTCTCGCCATCAACTTCGCCGTGGTGCCCGACAAGGGTGCCCTCGTGCTCGGTCTCGCGGTGATCGCCGTGGCCGCCGCCATCGGCTTCGTCCTGCGTGAGCGCAAGGCGCGAGAGCCGCTCTACGACCTCCACGTGGCCGGTCGTCGCGTGTTCTGGGTGGCGGCCTGCGCCGGGATCATCGTCTTCGGGAGCCTGATGGGCGCCATGTTCATCGGGCAGCAGTTCCTCCAGAACGTCCTCGGCTACTCCACCGTGGACGCCGGTCTGGCCATCCTCCCCGCGGCCGTCTTCATGGTCCTGATCGCCCCCCGGTCGGCCAAGCTCGTCGAGGCCAAGGGCGCTCGCTTCACGCTGCTGGTCGGCTACGTCTTCATCTTCTTGGGCTTCCTCACCATGCTGGTCCTGTGGAAGGAGGGCACGCCCTACTGGGAGGTGGGTCTGGCCTACGCCCTCGTCGGGGCGGGCGTGGGGTTCGCCGGAACGCCGGCGTCGCATTCGCTGACCAGTTCGGTCCCCGTGACCCGGGTCGGGATGGCCTCGGGCACGGCCGACCTCCAGCGCGACCTGGGCGGCGCCATCATGCAGTCGATCATGGGGGCGCTGCTCACCGCGGGGTATGTCACCGAGGCCTCAAAGGCGGTGGCCTCCGCGCCCAATTCGAGCCAGGTGTCCTCGAGTGTGCAGAGCGAGCTCACCAAGTCCTTCGACGGGGCAGCCGACATCGCCAAGCAGTACCCCCAGTACTCCACGCAGATCATCAGCGCGGCCAAGCAGTCGTTCATCGACGGCCAGCACTGGGCCTACGCCTCGGGCCTCATCGCCGTCGTAATAGGAGCGGTCATCGTCGGGATCTTCTTCCCGAAGGGCCCCGACGAACGTGCGCTGCTGGAGTCCTACCAGCGAGAGGACGCCGCGAGGCCCGACATGGCGCCCTCGGGAAGCAGCGGCTGAAGCAGCGGCTGATCTTCCACAGACAACATTTATCTGGGTCATAACTTTCTCTGACCTGGCGTTCAGACCGGACCTGTGCAATGGGACCGTGACGAAACCCCGGTCAGACCGGGGTCCAGACGGAGGGCCGCACAGATGACCGACGAGCACCAGGACCAGACGAGCGAAGGAATGGACGCCGGGGCCGAGTCCCCGCCCGTGGCCGACACGGGGCAACCCACGGCGCAGCTTCCCGATGAGGCCACCCAGGCCATTGCCATGCCGGCCGCACCGAGCACGCCGCACGCGTCGGAGGCGACCGAGCCGACCGTCGCCGAAGCACCCGCCACCGACGCACAAGGCGCTCCGGCTGACGTCACCCCGCCGCAGGGCGTTCCCGGAGCGGGCAGCACTCCCCCACAGGGACTGCCACCACAGGGCACCACCCCGCCACAGGGGGTTCCCCTCACCGCACTGTCCGCGGGCGCCTCCATGCCAGGCGCCCCCTACGGCATGCCTCCTGGAGATGGAGCACCGATGTGGGGCATCCCGGCCGCGACGGCCCCCGCCCACTCGCACAAGGTCCGCAACGGGCTGTTGGCCGGTGCCGCCGCCCTGGCCGTGCTGGGAGCCGGAGTTGCCATCGGACACGCAGCATGGACAGGCAATTCCAACACCCAGGCGTTCTCGCCGTCGTCGGGCTCGGGACAACTTCCGTTCCGCTCTGGCAACGGGAACGGCTCGGGCTCGTCGAGCAATCCCTTCGGCAACGGCTCGCCCTTCGGAGGCGCCTTCGGCAATTCGGGAAATTCGGGCGGCTCGGGCAGCAGCGGGAATTCGGGCTCGTCGGGCCCGAGCGATGCCGACGCCATTGCCTCCAAGGTCGACCCGGGCCTCGTCGACATCAACACGACCCTCGGCTACCAGCAAGAACAGGCGGCGGGCACGGGCATCGTGCTCACGTCCAACGGAGTGGTGCTGACCAACAACCATGTGATTAACGGCGCCACCAGCATCAGCGTGACCGATGTGGGCAACCAGAAGACCTACACGGCCAGCGTGGTCGGCTACGACCGCACGAAGGACATCGCGGTCCTCCAGCTGCACAACGCATCGGGACTCCAGACCGCGACCCTGGGCACCACGGCGAACGTGTCGGTCGGCCAGGACGTCGTGGGCGTCGGGAACGCAGGCGGCACCGGGGGCACGCCGAGCGCCGCCGGCGGGACCGTGACGGCGCTGAACCAGTCCATCACGGCCAGCGACCAGGGCGACAGCACGTCAGAGCAGCTGAGCGGGCTGATCGAGACCAACGCGGGCATTCAGCCCGGCGACTCGGGTGGTCCGCTGGTCAACACCCAGGGTCAGGTGATCGGGGTCGACACGGCCGCCTCGGCCGGCTTCTCGTTCCAGTCCAACGACGGATCGGGCGGGAACCAGGGTTATGCCATCCCGATCAACACCGCTCTGTCCATCGCCCGCCAGATTGAGGCCGGGAACGGATCGTCCACGGTGCACATCGGGACGACGGCGTTCCTGGGAGTCGAAGTCTCGCCCAACTCGGATTCGAGCTCAGGTTCAGGTTCAGGTCTTGGTGGCTTCGGCGGCCTCTTCGGCAACTCGGGCAACACCGGCTCGGGCAGCGCGTCCACGTCGGGCGCCACCGTGGCCGGCGTCGTCACCAGCGGGCCGGCTCAAGAGGCCGGTCTGGCCCAGGGCGACGTCATCACCTCGCTCGGTGGGACGACGATCAGCTCGGCCAACGATCTGACCAACGCCATGGCCAGCCACCACCCCGGTGACAAGGTCAGCATTGCCTGGACCGACACCAACGGGCAGTCGCACACGGCCACGGTCCAGCTGTCCTCGGGACCGCCCCAGTAGGGACCGCTCAGATCACACTCCCTCAGCCGCCAACGGCCCGCACCACCCGGTGCGGGCCGTTGCGCGTCCGGATCCGAGCGGTCAGCGGGAGAACAGCCGGAGGACGGCGATGAGCACGGCGACCACGGCCGCGCTCAGGACGCAGATCAGTCCCGCACCGACGCTCACCGCGGTTCCGGGCGGCGGGGTGGCCTGGGAGATCTTCTGCACGATCCGGAACATGTCGTAGACGGCGAACACGACGGTCACGACGGCCACGATCGCAGTCAGCATTGCCAGGGCCAGGTCGTCGTTGGTGAGGGCCAATCCTGCGAACACCAGCAGCACGACCCCGGCGATGAAGGTGACGTAGCCGTTCACGCCGATCAATGTCGCCACCCCCGCGTCAGTGCCGTTCAGCGAACCGTGGAAGCTCAGCGTGCCCACCGCTCCGGTCACATGGATCCACGACCCGACAGAGCCGAACATCAGCGCGATGCCGCAGGCCATCATGATCAAGAGACCCACGCTCAGCGAGACCGGGGTCGTCCGGGGCCTCGCGTGCAGGGCGGGAGCCTCAGGGGTGCCTTGGGACTGCCGGCGATGCGTCCCCAGCGCCGGGTTGCTCGATGGTCCGCTCTCGGACTCGTTCACGGTCCGCCTCCTTGCTCGGCCGACGTGCGGCTGCCACGAACGTAGCCCGCGGGAGCGGGGCACCTTGAGATACGAGATCTCCCCGTCAGGGCTTGCCGGCCGCGATCCAACCCTCGACGCGCTCGTCGCTGATCCGCCGCGCCGTCGCCATGTCGGCCCACGAGCGGAACCTCGCCTTCTCGTCGTCGGCCAGCTGGGAGTACAGCGACTTGGTGGCCGGAGCATGGCGGGCCGCGGTGCCACCTTTGACCCGGGCCCTCTCAATGAAGGGTCGCAGGGCTTCACGGAGGCGCACGGCGTTCGCTGCGCTGAGGTCGATCTCGTAGGTCCGCCCTTCGAGCGCGAAGGTGACCGACTCGTCGGCATCTCCCCCGTCCAGGTCGTCAGTGAGCTTCACGATCACGGTCTTGGCCATGCCCCGATCGTTGCAGATGTCGTCCACGCCGACCAAGAACGCGATTCCTCCGCCCCGCAAGCCCGGCTCCGACACGACGCCCCCCAGGGATTCACCGCCGGCGCGCCGGCCCGGCCGTAGGCTGAACATCCCCGGAACCTGCCCGGATGTCGTCAAGGCGAGAGGAGATCCGTGGGCTCGAGCCGCAACAACGACCCGAGGGCCCGCCGATCGACACGCAGGAACCGAACGCGCCAGGGATCTCCGGATGATCGGAGGCTCCCGGGCCTCGGCCCGCACTGGCGCGCCGACGGTGGGCCCAAGACGGCGTTCCCGACACAAGGCGCCGCCACGGCCGCCGCCGAGGATCGGCGGCGGGTCTCGGGTGCCGATCTCGCCGTGTACCAGTGCGACTTCTGCCAGGCCTGGCACATGGGCAGAAGGGCAGGTCGCGAGGGCTGAGCGACCCCGCCACCAGGTCAGGTCCCCCGTGCACCTGCGTACGGGGTAAATTTGTGCCAACTCGCGGGAGGCGGTCTACGCGTGGGAAGTGACGTTGGCGATATGGCGAACAGATGGAAAGGTCCTGCATCTCGGTGCACCGCCAGCCCTGACCCTGACCCGCGCCCGCCCCGATCGACCTCGGCTTCCACGCCGACCGGCATCGGTAGCTCTAAACCCCCGCCGCATCCGTGCCGACTAATGGAGAGCGAGCAGCAGGGCCCGGAAGGTCGTGCAATGCAGGCAAACCACCAAGAACTGGCGAAAGACCTGGTGGCGACCGCTCGAACCAGTTGTGAGCGCCATCGTCGGCGCCGCTCTCAGGATGAGGAGTTCCGTTGAGACTCGGACGCAAGGACAAGACCGCGAGTTCCGACACGGTGACCAACGGCAACGGATCGACGCTCACCGTCGAGCTGGCCGACTCTCCCGTGAGCGTCGCGCTCGACGATGCGGAGAGCCACCCGGCTGCACCGGAGTCCGAAACCCCCGATGCGCTGGTCACGCCGCGCCACGCCGCCCGCTCGGAGCCCTTTGGCACTCTCTTGATCCGCAAGGGCCTCGTCAGCGAGGAGGACGTCGCCCAGGCGCTGGTGATCCAAAACGAATCAGGCAAACGGATCGGCGAGACCCTGGTCTCCATGGGGGCCCTGAACCAACGGGAGCTCACCCTGCTCCTCGCCGAGCTGCTGGCCATGCCGGTGGTCGACCTGCGGCGGGACAACCCCGAGCCCGGAGCTCTGGACATCGTCCCTGAGGCCATCGTCCGCGAGCACATGGTGATGCCGATCCGACTGGGAGACGACGGGCTCGAGGTCGCGGTATCCGACCAGCCATCGGTCGCGGTACGGGCCCTGCTCACCCAGACGACCGACAAGCCGATCCGGTTCCTCCTGGCACCCGAGAGCGACATCCAGTGGGCGATCGACCGCAGCTACCAGGCCATCGGCGGTGTGGACCGCCTGGTGGAGGCCTTCGAAGCCGTCGAAGGCTCGCGGCGCCGCGAGACAGAAACCACCGAGACCGAGATCGTCACCGACGACGCACCCATCGTGCAGGTGGTCACGCGCATCTTGACCCAGGCCAAGCGTGATCGGGCTTCGGATGTCCATATCGAACCCTCCCAGGACGTGGTCCGGGTGCGGTTCCGCATCGACGGCGCCCTGAAGGAAGTCCTCATGCTTCCGTCCACCATGGGCGTCGGCCTGATCAGCCGGATCAAGATCATGGCGGGGATGAACATCGTCGAGCGGCGCCGTCCCCAAGACGGCCAGCTGACCGCTCAGGTCGACGGCAAGGACACCGATGTCCGCGTCTCGACTGCCGCCACCATCTGGGGCGAGAAGTGCGTCATGCGAATCCTCGACAAGAACCGCTCGGTTCTGCGCCTCCACGACCTGGGCATGCCGGCGGACACACACGAGACCTTCTCGAAGCTGGTCCGCGCACCGTTCGGCATGGTCCTGTGCGCCGGCCCGACGGGAAGCGGCAAGACGACCACGCTCTACGCCACGTTGGGCGAGGTGAGCGACCCGACCCGCAACGTCATGACGATCGAGGACCCGGTCGAGTACATCTTTCCCTCCATCAACCAGATCCAGACCAACGAGCAGGCCGGACTGACCTTCGCCACCGGCCTCAAGTCGATCCTGCGTCAGGACCCCGACGTGATCCTGGTGGGCGAGATCCGTGACGTCGAGACCGCTCGCATCGCCGTCCAATCGGCCCTGACCGGCCACCTCGTGCTGTCCTCGCTCCACGCCACCGACTCGGTCTCGGCACTCCACCGGTTCCTCGACATGGGCATCGAGTCCTTCCTGATCGCCTCATCGGTGATCGCCATCGTCGGCCAGCGCCTGGTCCGGCGCATCTGCCCCTCGTGCAGAGTCCCCTACACGCCGACCCAAGAGGAGATGACCTTCTACGAGGAGAGCGGTGGTCCGCCGAAGAAGGACTTCTGCATCGGAACGGGCTGCAACTTCTGCGGCCAGACCGGCTATCAGGACCGCATCGGTGTCTACGAGCTCTTGCAGATGACGCCTGAGATCAAGCGCCTCATCGTCGGGTGGGCCACCCAGGACGAGCTCCGTCGCCTGGCCCAGAAGCAGGGCATGCGCACCCTCCGGGAAGAGGCCATCGACCTGGTGGCACACGACGTCACGTCGATCTCCGAGGTCATCCGCAGCATCTATTCGCTCTAGTAGGAAGCAGGGACGGAACGGGTCATGGAAAAGTACCGCTTCAGCGCCGTCGACGACACGGGCCAGACCGTGTCGGGGATCGAGTCGGCCGTCTCCCCTGGCGCGGCCCACCTCGCGTTGCTCGATCGGGGCTACCACACCATTGAGGTGTCGCAGAAGAAGACTGTCCTGCAGTTCGAGATCACCAAGAAGCTGGTGCCTCGCAAGGACGTCATGCACTTCTCGCGCCAGCTCAGCGTCTTCGTCAAGGCCGGCGTGCCGATCATGGAAGCGCTCGAGGTGATCTCCGAGGAGACCCCGGACAAGATGCTCCAGCGGTGCCTGTTGGACATGATCGAACGAATCCAGGCCGGTGACACGTTCGCGTCGGCCGCCGCGGCCCACCCCGAGGCATTCCCCAACTACTACGTCGGCATCCTGTCGTCTGCCGAGTTGACCGGAAATCTCGACGTCGTCCTGGACCAACTGGCCGACTACCTCGAGCGCGATATTGACGCGCGTTCGAAGATCACCAGCGCCATGATCTACCCGGCCGTCGTCGCCGTCATGGCCGTCGTCGTGGTCGTCGTTCTGGCCACCTTCGTGATGCCGAAATTCGTGACGTTCTTCAAGTCGTTCAATGCGCAGCTGCCGCTCCCGACTCGCATGCTCCTGAGCGGATCGAACTTCGTCGACCACTGGTGGTTTGCCATCCTCGGCGCGATCGTCCTCGTCGTCGTGGGCACCATCGCCCTTCGCCGATCCCACGGCGGCCGAGCCTGGTTGGACTCAATGATCCTCAAGCTCCCGATCCTGGGCGATCTGGTCCGCACTTCGGTGATCGAGCGGACCTGCCGGATCCTCTCGTCCATGCTCAAGGCGGGCGTCGCCCTGCCCGACGCCATGCGGGTCACCTCCGAGTCCGCCAGCAACGCCGTCTACCGGGACGGGCTGGCGACCGTCCGCGACGAGATGATGGAGGGCCAGGGACTGGCCGAACCGCTGGGCCGCACGGGCCTCTTCCCCGGGGCAGCCCGCCAGATGTTCCGTGTCGGCGAGGAAACCGGCACACTCGACGCCCAGCTCGCCACCGCGGCCGCCTTCTACGACCGCGAGCTCGACGTGAAGCTGAAGCGCTTCACGGGACTGTTCGAACCGGCGGTGATCATCTTCATGGGTGTGGTGGTCGGATTCGTCGCCGTCGCGCTGGTCTCTGCCATGTACGGCATCTACCACCAGGTCAAGGTCCAGTAGGAAGGCCTCCCTTTCGGGAGACGTCCCCCAGAGCAGCCGCATTGGCGCTCAGCCGTGACAACTGCTAAACAACGGGGTCGATTTTATGCCTTTTCACGTGCCCTTTTTTTCATGTGTCGCTGTCAAGGTTCAGAACCGACAACGCATACAAAATTGCAAGTCAGCGGCCCAATTGTGACTTTCGCTTTATTCCAATTCAAAGCTGCCGATGGTAGTTTGAGTCCACTCCTCATTGGCGAGGGAGACACAATGCACCTGGTTGGCAGGTGCCCGAAACTGAAAGGCGGACCACCGCAAATGATTAGGCACCTACGCGACACCCTGGCGCGTCGGCGAGGCGAAGAGCTCGAGCAGAACTCGGGTTTCACCCTCATCGAGCTCCTGATTGTCATCGTCGTCCTCGGCATCCTTGCCGCGACGGTCATCTTCGCCCTTAGTGGCGTCACCGGCCAGAGCGCACAGGCAGCATGCCAATCCGACGGCAAGAGCTACGAGGTTGCTGTGGCGGCTTACGAGAACGCGCCGGGCAACACGGCCAACACGCCGCCGGCCGGCACGAACGACCTCACCGGCGGCACTTACGGACAGATGCTGCACCAGTCGGCCAACAACACGCACTACGTGGTTGCGCTCGCTGGTGACACCGGCACGGTCAACAACCCCAACGCAGTGGCCATTCCGGCCGTTGGAACGGCGCGCCGGGCAGTACCCCGCGGGCACCGTGCTGGTTGGTCCTTCGGCCGCCGCCTCGACGCTTGTCAACTTCGACGCGCAGACCGCCACCACTGGCTGCAACGCCGTTTCGTAGTCCACGACAACACAAGCAGTATCAGGTGAACCAAAGCGCCCGGCCCTCTGGGCCGGGCGCTTTGGACTTCACCACCGAACGAAGAGTGAAGAGGGGCAATCGAATGAGCACGACATCGACTCCATCGCACCGTGGCTACAGGTTCTCTGGGACCGGAAGGGATCCGACCTCCTGTTGGCGACCGGCTCACAGCCCCGTATCCGCGTGGACGGCAAGCTTGCCGCCATTGAGGGCACGAGCGAGCTCTCCGGAGAACGAATCGACGAGATCGTGCGGGGCCTGCTGAGCCCGGCGCAGCAGGCGACCTTCGACGAGCAACAGGACGTCGACTTCTCGCTGACCTACCTCGACCGTGCCCGGCTCCGTGGCAGCGCCTTTACGCAAAAGGGCCACACCGCACTCGCCCTTCGTATGATCCCGTCGGATATCCCGACCTTCGACGAGCTCGGATTGCCGCCGGTCGCCGAATGGCTGGCCCGGCTCCCCCGCGGGCTCGTCCTGCTGACCGGGCCGACGGGGTCCGGAAAGTCGACCACCCTGGCCTCCATCATCGATCGCATCAACCAGACGCGCTCGCTCCACATTCTCACCATCGAGGACCCGGTCGAGTACGTCCACAAGCATGGGCTGTCGGCTGTCACCCAGCGCGAGGTGGGCACGGACAGCCCGTCGTTCGAGCGGGCACTGCGTTCGGCTCTGCGGGAGGACCCCGACGTCCTCCTGGTGGGTGAGATGCGCGACCTCGAGTCGATCCAGCTGGCGCTCACCCTGGCCGAGACCGGCCACCTGGTCTTCTCCACGCTGCACACGAACGACTCCTCGCAGGCGATCGACCGCATCATCGACGTCTTCCCCTCCTGGCGCCAGGAGCAGATCCGCGTCCAGCTCGGTTCCTCGCTGAGCGCGGTCATCGCGCAGCGGCTGCTGCCCCGGATCAACGGGGGCATGGTGGCGGCGTTCGAGATCCTCATCGCCAACCACCCGGTCCGGAACATCATCCGGGAGGGCAAGACCCACCAACTGCCCAACCTGATCACGACCAACCAGGCCGAGGGCATGTGCTCACTGGAGTCGAGCCTGGCCGACCTGATCGCGGCGAACATCGTCGAGTACGAGGACGCGCTGGCCATCACCTCACACCCCAAGGAGCTGACCCGCTTGCTCGCACAACGGAACCAGCACTCCCCCCTTCAGGCGGCGAATGCGTGACGTTCAATACAGCCGCGCGCCGCGGCCCCGATCTGCCGTACTCGCTGGTGGCGGGGGTCACCCCCTGCGGACCGGCGTGGCTGGTCGCCGCGGCGAAGCTGCAGGGGACGATCTTCGCCCCTGAAGATCCGCAGCTGCTCAAGCCCTTCACCGAGGTCCTCGACCAGCGACCTACCTACGCAGTGATCGCCCTCAACGCACCCGTGGGCTATCTCGATCACCGGGCCGTCGGCGGGCGGACCTGTGACCGAGAGGCACGGGCCTTGCTCGGACCCAAACGTGGGTCGTCGATCCAGAGCGCGCCGGTGCGCTCCGAGACGAACGATATTGAGTTCGTGGACGAGCACCTCGACGCCATCAGCAAGACCCTCCTCCCCCGCTACCGCGAGGTGGCGGCCGAAATGGCGCCGTTCCGGCAACGGAGCGTCTACGAAGTCCACTCCGACCTCACCTTCTACGAGCTCAACGGTGGGCAGCCCATGGAGTACCCCAAGCAGACCGAGGCAGGGATCAAGGAGCGGCGCACGCTGCTCGAGGGCAAGGTCCCCGGAGTCGATCGGATCCTCTCGGCCGAGCTCCCCGGGGCGTCCCCGGCACACCTGATCGACGTGGCCGCCTTCGTGTGGACGGCCCGACGCATCTTCGCCCGGGCGGCCACCCGGATCCCCGAGGACCCCGAGTGGGACGAGCAGGGCCTCCGCATGGAGATGGTGCGCTGAGCCCGGGCGGGCGCCTCTCTCAGTGCGGCTGAAAAGGCCGCAAGAGCCCAGAACCGGCGAACACCGCCACCGCGCAGCCGGCGGCCAGGAAGACCCCGTAGGGAATCCGCTGTTGGCGCGTCATCCGGTGCGACGCGATGAGCACGATGCCCACCACGGCTCCGATCAGGTTGGCCGCGAAGAAGCCCAGCACGACCTCACGCCACCCGAGCCACCCCAGGGCCAAGCCCAGGACCGGCGCCAGTCGGACGTCACCGAAGCCGAGCAGTCGTGGGCTGATCAACCACATGACGTAGAAGAGCCCGAACCACGCGGCCCCGGAAACGGCACCGACCACCAGGTCGTGCCAATGCCCCGTGATCGCGGCGGCCATGACGAACAGGGCACCGACCATCAACGACAGCGGCCAGACGATGACCTTCGGGAGCAGCATCGTCTCGACGTCGATGACCGAGAGCGCCAACAAGCCGGCGAACAGGACCAGATAGGCCGGCAGCGCCCAGTCGTAACCGAAGCGGGCGGCCAACCCGGCGAACAGAGCGGCACAGCTCAGCTCGACCAGGGGGTAGCGGGCCGAGATCGGTGCCTGGCAGTTCCGGCAGCGACCCCTGAGCACGAGCCAGGAGACGACCGGAATGTTGTCGCGCTCGGCGATCTGGGTTCCGCACGACGGGCACGCCGAACGGGGCGACACCACGGAGATACCTTGCGGCACGCGGTAGATGACCACGTTGAGGAACGATCCGATGGCGAGACCCAAGAGGCCGCAGAGGACGATCAGCACTCCGAGCACGAGGGCGCGCCTAAGGGAACCGTCGAATCGCCATACGGCCAGGGTAGTCGTCGGACTTCCTCATACCCCGGATTTCAATTGTCCTGGAGTTCGATGCTTGGCGAGGTGCTGCATGTTGTCGCGCGGCTTCGAAGACCTCGAAACTGGCCAACCCGAGGCCAAGATCAAGGTCCCCGGTGCCCGCAAGCTGCGCACCGAGATCTACACCGACGCCGAAGCCGACTTGATGCTGGCCTTGGGCGGCGAGCCAGCATCAAGTCGACGTTGGCGCATCGGCTACGTCGTCTAAGCCACGCTCCGCTACACGGGGCTGCGCCGCAACGAGATCTCCATGCTGCGCCTCGACCAGGTGGACCTCGACGCCCGGCGCATCTCGCTGGTCGGCAAGGGCGACAAGCCCAGAGTGGTGCCCGTCCCTCCCCCACTGCTGCCCGTCCTCGACGCCTATCTGACGACGGCCGCGCACCGGTCTGGCCAAGTCGGCCTTCTTCTTCGTCAACCCCAGCTCGCAACGCGGCCACCGCTACGAGGGCCGCTTCGGACCGACGTCGGTCGCCAAGCTGGTCCAGCGGGCAGGCAACGGAGCGGGGGTCGCCGGTCGCCACTTCCCTCACCGCTGGCGCCACTCCTACGCCACGAGCCTCTTGCGCCGGGGAGCCGACATCCACGTCGTCCAGCGCCTGCTCGGCCACTCCAACATCGCCACGACGACGCGGTACCTGCACCTCTCCGACGCCGACCTCTCCGACGCCGTGGACAAGGCCTTCCCCGCCGAGTGAGCTACTCCCCCAGCCGCATCTCGGGGTAGGCGTCGAGGAGGGGCTCGAGGGTCATCGAGGTAGGCCCGGTCCACCTCGCTCAGCGGCTGGTCGAAGTCCTCGGCGTCTTTGAACTCTGGCCCCTCCCCCAGCTCGGCCACGGCCTCGGGTGCGTAGGCCACCACGAAGGCCTGGACGAGGTCGAACCAGTCGGGCCAGTCCTCGGCCACCGCCGCCGGTGTGATGGTGCCGTCGAGGAGGGCGGTCGTGTAGTAGCGCAGGCGCTTGACCACCTCGGGCCGCAGTTCGTCGTCCTCGTCGAGGTAGATTGACCACTCGCGCAGTTCGTCGTTCTGGTCGAGGTAGTCGAGTAGGTGCTCGTCGATGGAGTCGAGGTAGAGGACCAGGAACTCGCTCACCGGCCAATCTTGACCCACTTACCAGCCTGCCGGGATCCTCAGCTACCAGTGATGCCGCTTCCTGTGAAGGTCGCGTACCCGGTGCTGCCGCTGACTCCAGCCGCGCCGCCACCACCCTGGCTCCCACTTCCCGTCGTTATCGTCGTGACGGACACCGTGTATCCCGTTCTGCCACTGTCGTAGCCGGTACCACCACCACCCGGGCCAGCACCAGTGAAATTGCCACTGTTCCCTCCACCAGATCCGCCCGGGTAGCCGCCGCCACCACCGCCGCCACCGTTGCTGCTGCCACCAGTACCGTTCGCACCGGGCTGCACCGGGCCGGTGCCCGCACCACCCGAGCCAGCGCCGCCATTGTTCGCGTAACCACCGGCACCACCGCCGCCACTGGCCAGCACGATGGGGGTCCCAGAGGTCACGTAGATGACGGTCGCACCGCCACCACCGCCGCCGCCCGCATAGGTGCTACTTCCTCCCGAGCCACCGGCAGCGTCACCAGTGCCACCCGAGCCAGCTGCACCACCGGTGCCGCTAGTGCTGCCACCGCCACCGCCACCGACGACGACATCAAGCGTGGTACCCGAGGGGTTGCTGGCCAGTGTGATTGTGCCCGAGATTTCCTCCCCGTTGCCGCCTGAGCCTGTTCCTCCTTGAGCGCTTGATCCCCCACCGCCAGCGCCGTCGATGGTGAAGGTCACCGAAGTGACTCCCGCCGGGATCGTCAGCGTGTGTGTGCCTGTGGTCGAGAAGTTGACCTGGCTGATGATGTTGAACGCGTTACTCACCACAGGAGTAGTGATGCCATCTGTGCTGTCGGTTGCCGTCAAGGTGTAGCCCGTGCCGTTGTTGTTGATCTTGCAACCGGCGAAAGCCGCCACTCCGGAACTCGTCGCCAAGGGGTTCGTGGTGCAGGTGAGCGTTCCTCCACCTGGGTTTGTGCCGATGGCCAACTGAACCGAGCTGGAGTCCCAAGTCACGACGCTGCTCGATCCATACTCGACCGTGACCTGCGGCTGGGTGGTCCACGCCGTGCCGGGCGCACCGCCACCTGGCTGCTGGGAGAAGGCCAGGAATACGGGGGAGCCCAAGCTGATGGTGACCGAGCCGTTCGTACCGGCGTTGCCCGCGGTTCCACCGGTGCTGGTCGTCAGGTTGTGCGACGTCACTGTGGGGACGTAGGCACCCGATCCGGTGGCGTCGTAGAGCGAACCGCCACCGCCACTACCTCCGCCGCCACCGACGTTGCCGTTGCAGCCGCTGCCCGCACCGCCGCCGCCGCCGCCGTAGTAGCCACCGCCAGCGCCACCGCCAGCGCCACCATTGACGCCATTCGTGCCACCAGAGCCACCAGTCGTGGCGCTCCCGGTGCCGCCACTGCTTCCGTTCGAGGTGCTCCCACAGCTTGAACCGGTGCGACTGCTCTGTGTGGCGCCGCCGGAGCCGCCTGCGCTCGTGGAAGCAGCACTGCCAAGGTTGCCGCCGTGGCCGTAGTTCGATCCAGACCCGTTGTTCCCGGCGATGCCGTTGGAGGCCGACTGACTTCCCGTGGTGCTCGTCCCATCTGCGGCGGCACCGCCTGGCGTTCCGCCGTTGCCACCGCTGGTACCGCCGCCGCCGCCACCGCCACCGCCGCCGCCGCCAGGGTCAACAACGATGTTCGTGGAGCTGTGCATGATGACGCTTGCGCCACCGCCGCCGCCACCGCCGCCTCCGGTGCCGCTGTTGGTGCCGCCACTCCCACCCGAGCCAGTACCCGAGACCCCGCCGCCGGTGCCGCCCGACGTGGAGCTGCTCCCGGCACCGCCGCCACCGACATAGACGTTCAGCGTCGTACCGCTTGGCGGAACCGTGATCGTGCCGCTCTGGCATTCACCCGCACCACCCGTTCCTCCGGTGTTGCCGCTAACCGTGGCACCACCGCCACCCCCACCAGCGCAACTGGTGAAGTTGACCGTGGCGTAACCGGTGGGGACGGAGTAGGTGTAGCTGCCAGAGGCGGTGCCCACGTTCACGGTGAGGGTGAAGTTTTGCGTGGCGTCCGGAGAGATGCCATTGGTCGCCGTGATGGTGATCGGGTAGACACCAGCGGCCGTCGTAGTTCCAGAAAGCAAGCCGTTCGAAGCGAGTGCGATACCACTGGGCAATGAGCCGGTCTCACTGAACGTCGGTGTCGGAGAGCCGGTCGCCGTTACCGTGAAGCTGCCCGCAACACTCGCCGTAAACGTCGTGTTGTTCGCGCTGGTGATGGACGGCGCCTGGTTGATTACCACCGTGTAGCCCCGGGTCCCCGAATAGGGGCCGGTCCCCGTCGAAGAGTCTGTCGCCTTAACCGTGAACGAGTAGGAGCCCACGGTGGTCGGCGTGCCAGAGAACACCCCACCCGAGGAGAGGCTCACCCCGGTGGGAAGTGTTCCTGTATAGCTGAACGTGTACGAGCTCGTGCCGCCCGTCGCAGTGATGGAACCACCGGCGTAGACCGTGCCCACGACACCGTTCGGCAAGGTGCTCGGACTAAGCGTGATGGTGGGAGCGTTGATTGTGAGCGAGTAGGTCTGGGACCCGGTGTCCTGCGGCGAGGCCGAGTCGTGGACACTCACCATGACGCTGAAGCTTCCACCTGCCGTGGGGGTCCCTGTGATAGCGCCTGTCGAGGTGTTGATGATCAATCCTGCGGGTAGGCCGGTGGCGCCGTAGGTGTAGCTGCCGTTGCCCCCCGAAGCCGTCATACTCTGGCTGTAGGACGCCCCGACAGTGCCGCTAGTGAGGGACGACCCGGAAGGGGCAAGAGCCAGGGTGACGGTCAGCGTTTGCCCTGTCCCTCCACAGACTGCGGCCATCGTGTTGTTATTGGCGTCGCCGCTGTAGCTCACCTGCCAGGTGTAGGTCCCGGCGCTGTTGTTGGACGTGGGAACGCTGTAGCTGGTCGAGGTGTAGGTGCTATTGGCAGAGACCGTACCTCCGGTGCTGGTCGAGAAGACTGCAGTTCCATTGCAGGTGGTTCCTTTATAGAGGCTCCAGGTCAGCGTGCCCGTCGGGTTATAGCCACCGGAGAAGACGGATTGGTCGGCAACTGAGCCACCCACAGTGACGCTCGACGGCGTGGCCGTCGTGGTGATGGTTGGGGTGACCTTGTTGAGAACGCTTGTTTCGCCGGTGCCTCCGCAGGTGTTTGTAGTAGCGGCGTTGTTGGCGTCACCGCCGTAGTTAGCGATCCACCAGTAGGTCCCTGCCTGCGTGGGGGTAATCGTAGGTGAGGTATAGGCGTGGTTTCCCAGGTTGACGGAAGCGGTCACTTGGCCAACCTGTGTTGTGCACGCCTGCGTCGCACTGGGACCGTATAGCGTGTAGGTGATCGTTCCCGTCGGGTTGTAGCCGCCAGAGAGGGTGGCGATGTCGGTCACCGATTGGCCCACGCTGACGTTGGTGGACGCACTGGTGCTGAGCGCCGTGGTCGCCTGGTTGACCGTCAGCGTCTCACCGCTTCCGCCACAGACGTTGGCCAAGGCGTTGTTGTTGGAATCACCGGAGTAGGTGAAGCCCCACGTGTAGGTACCGACCAAGGTGGTGGTGAAACTCCCCGAAGTGTAGGTCGCGTCGCCCGAGACCGTGCCACCGTTGCTTGTCGTAAAGACCGGCGAACCGGTGCACGAGCCGTTGGAGTAGAGGCTCCAGGTGATCGTCCCAGTTGGGTTGTAGCCACCTGCGACCGTCGCCCGGTCGTCCACCGAGCCTCCCACTGTCACGCTGGAAGGATTGGCCGTGGTGGTGATGCTCGGAGTGACCTTGGTCACGCTGAAGGTAGTCCCCGTCGGGTTGCTGCCCGAGGACCCCACCGTGTAGAGCGTGTGCGATCCGACCGACAGCCCAGCGGGAATGCTCAAGGAGTTCGTCGTCACGGTGCCGCCGGTAGCCGGGACGCTCGCCGTTGCTGGTGACGTCTGATCGCCTGTAGGGCACGCGGTGGTGTCGTGATCGACGCAGAACGTGACGGTCTCGTTGTCGAAGAAGTTGGCCACGGTGGCGCTCGTCGTGCCACCGCCAACAGGGACGCTGGTGACGGGCGATGACAAAGTCGGTCCGGGGATTGTGACCTGGGCACTGGCCGGACTCGTCGCTGCGCTCCAGGCGTGCACCTGGGGCGTGTCCGTGTAGGTCCAGTTTGTCGCGGCTGGTGCTGTTCTCGGGCAGACCGGGGTCGGTACACGACGTCGAGGTCGGAGAACTGGCACAGGTCCCGTTCAATGTGTTGGACAAGCTCTGGGGGGCCACATTCGACCGTACGATCGTGTAGGACGTCGCGTTCGTGAACGAGCTCCAGTTGAGTGTCACGTCCCGCCCAGACACGGTCGCGGTGGGCATGTTCCCGACGCCAAGTGTGGTTGCAATGGCGTTGGCGCTGCCGGAGCCGGTAGCCGAGTAGTAAGCGAACGCTGCGCCGGCTGAGGTCAGCAGGAACCCACAAACGATGAGAATCATGGGGCTAAAGAGGCCACCGATGCCGGTGCGCCGTCGCCGATGTTGCACGTCCCCTCCGAATCTCATGCTCCCTGACCACCCGTGAGTGTCAGCGTCACGAACACAGTCGCTCCCTGACAGCCGTTTTGGGCACTGGACTTCAGCTCCACCACGCCGTTCGCTGCTCCGCTCACACCGGGCGAACTCAGGGTGTTGGCTGGAACGGTGAGCGAGGGTCCGAATGCACCCGAGGTCGCGGCGATCTGGAAGTCGGCAGTCGTGCAGGTGTTGGCGCCCACCGGGGTGACCGAGGACAGCGTCGCGGAGCTCCAGCCGGTGAAACTCACCGCATAGGGGTTGGGGTTATTCACCGTGAAATGGACGGCCGTTCCTGAACCTCCGGGGTAGAGGCTCGAGTCAGCCCCAGGAGAGGTGGCCGCCGTCACGGTGATCGCCTGGGCGCTCCCCGAAGTCGCGTGACCCGTCCCTGACCCGTGGCTGGTGAAGTAAGCGTAGGCGGCCCCACCCCCGAGGCCGAGGGCCAGTGCACCCGCAGCAACCACGAAGGAGACCACCCGCCACTGCCGTCGGCTGTTCGCGACGACGTGATCGCCGCGGTTTAGGGCGAGCGTAGGTAACCTCATGGCGACACCACCGTGCAGTTGGTGATGGTGTCGTGGTAGTAGGCCGCCACGGTCCCGTGCCACGACGACGGCGGCTTGGGCAGGTGGCAGGTGTTGGTGTGCGTGCGCCTGCCGCTGTAGGTGTTGTAGTAGCCCGAACCGAGGTAGATGGTCTCGTTGCCCGCGCCGCCGTCGATGTCGTTGTGGGTAGGCGTGAGGGCACGTCGCGACTGAGGTGACCGTGTCGGTGCCCGTTGCCGAGGTGCGACGCTGTTGTAGGTCCCGGTGCCGACGGTGATGGTGTCAGCGCCGTTGCCGACGGAGATCTGGTTGTGGTACCCGTTGCCGACGTCCGTGTCGATCCGTACGTCGGTTGAGCCGTTGCCCCACGGCGTCCGTTCCACCGAGTTGGACCCGTTACCCGCGATCACCACGTCGTTGCCGTTGCCGTCGCTGATCCAGTTGTTCCCGTCACCGGCCCAGATGCAGTCGTTGCCGCCGAACCCGTTGATGATGTAGCTCGCGCCGAAGGCATAGATGAAGTCGTCGCCGTTGGTGCCGAGAATGAAGGGGAAGTGCGGGTTCCCGTAGAAGAAGTTGGGGTAGGTCCCGGTGCACTTGGGCGGGAGGCCGATCACCGTTTGGACCCGCACCGGCGAGGTGGAGCCGGAGAAGTGGGTGTCGCCGCTGTAGACGGCGTAGAGGTTGTCGGTCCCCGCCGGGAGCGAGCTGGTGGTGGCGCTGGCCATGGCCGCTGGAGTTGAGGGTCCCGGTGCCGACCACGGTGCCGCTCGGGCTGCCCAGGTGGAAGGTGACCGTGCCGGTCGGGGTCCCGGTGCCCGAGGACTTGGTGACCGTGGCCGTGAGCGTGACCCCTTGCCCCTGGCCCGAGGGGTCGGGCGAAGAGGTGAGGGCGGTCGAGGTCCCGGCGGTCGAGGAGTTGACCACCTGGGGCACCACGCCCGAGATCGAGAGGGTGAAGTTGGTCCCTCGATGTCGACGTAGGACGGCCGTCGACGTAGTGTGGCTCCCGACCGACGTAGCGTGAGGTGGATGAAGGTGGCCGTGCCCCCGGTGCCGTGGTCCCCGTGCCGAGAGGTTGGAGCGGCTGTAGGCGCATTGGGCAGAGGTCGGGCACTTGTCCTTGAAGGTGACCGTCCCCGTCGGGCAGGAGGGCGTCCGGTGCTGGCCGCGTTGGCCGGCCGTCACCGTGGCCGTGAAGGTGACCGCTCTGGCCCGAGTTCGAGGGGTTGGGCGCCGAGGCCAGCGCCGTCGGGTGCCGTAGATCGGTGTACTTGGCGCTGCCGGTGTAGCTGAAGTCGTAGGTGTGGTTCTCGCACTGGGGTCTGGTCCGCGCCGTTGTCTTTCAGCTCGATGGGCAGCCGCGTCTGGTGGCGTCGCCGCTCCCCGCGTACGTTCAACGACCCAGAGAACGTCGGGAGCACCAGATTGGCCCCCGAGCACTCGGCCGGAGGCGCCGGGTAGTCCGTGCTGTCCAGCGCCGTCGTGATGGTCCGCACGGTGATGGGCGCCTTCAGGTTGTTCTGGACGCTGAAGCCGATGCAGCGGGTGACACCTGGGGTGAGGAGGGCCGGGTGCCCGAGCAGTCGATCGCGGGAGGCCCCCGAGGGGTCGAGTAGATGTTGCACGTGATGGTGAACCCGAGAACCGGAGGTGAGGTCGAATCCCAGGTGTCCGACGGTGGCCGACCTGTGGGCGAGCACGAAGCGAGAGGGCCCGATCACGAGCGCGGCAACGACGAGCGCGATGGCGCTGACGCCACCACTGACTTCGTCCTCTTGAACCGCTCTGACCTCATCTACTCCTCTGTTCTCACTGTGATGGGCAAGCCCACCGAGGGACCTCAGGTCCGCCTTCCTGGAATCCCTCGCTGATCTCACCCGGTGGTTGGCCGGGCCACGGAACGTGTCCGTGGCCCGGCCTTCCGACCGAGTCGAGCTGCAGAGTGAGCCGTACGCCCAGCCGCTCACCAGACTCAGGTGTCGTCAGCTAGCGGCTGACGGTCACGTGACCGTCGCGCCCTGGCAGTCGTCCTGAGTTGCGGCCGTGTCCACCATCGACAGCGTGAGGCCAGCCGGAAGCGCATTGCCCGTGCTGACGTTGTCAGCCGCGTTCACGACGTAATGACCTGCAGGATGTCCGCTGAGCTGCCAACGCGTAGTGACGGTGTCGCCGCTGTCGGTCAGCACGGCCCAACCCGAATCCGACGACGCGAGCGCGTAGTCGCTCGTGTGCAAGCCGCCTGAGTAGCCGGTCCGTGGCATGCCGACGGTGACGCTCGTGATCGTCGACCTCGAGGTTGTTCAGGCCCTGGTTGCCGCTGCCGTCGTTCTGGACGTGCAGCGACTGATCGTGTTGGTGCCCTGGCCGGGGTAGAGGTCGCGCCCGAGAGCGATCACGTCGTGACGCTCGCAACGACCAGCGGTCGTACCGCCGTCGTAGCCGATCCAGTGCCGCACCAGTGTCGCGTGAAGTAGGCGAACGCGCGCACCAGCAGCACCGAGGGCAAGCCCTGCGGCGAGGCCGATGGCCGCCACCTTCTTGTTCATGAAGCGCTTCATTGTTCTCCTTTGTTCTGATGGGTTACTTGATTAGGGCGCCCGGGATCCCATGTCCCCAGGCGTCACGATGTGGCGCCTGCGGGATTGCAGGACGCCCTACGCAAGGAACCCACCGTTTGGGGTTCCCGCTTGTTGCCGGGAACCCGAAGCTCGAGCTCCCTTGCTGTTGGGCCCGAAATGGCCGGAGGGGAATTGATTCCGCCACTCGGTGCCACAACATCGCTTCGGGACGCGCCGTAGAGCACGCGTGCACCGAGATCTCGGAAAGCGAGGTCGCGGGGACAGCACGCGTGCAGACGCGTTCGGCGGTGTCGCCGCAGAACGCCGTTCTCCTCACACACCGATCCGCCCGGTCCATGAACCGCCTCGCCTGATCACAGGAGTGGTCGCCAAACCACTCGTTTCGCCAATCAGTCGCAGGATCACAGGAAGCGGAAAATGCGTCAACGGGCCATAAGTAATGGGGGTACCTGCATCAAAGGTGTGCAGAGCCGGCCTCACGGACGCTGTTTTCCCTGGGTACGCACACTGGGCGCACCGCAAAGTCATCGTGCGTTCACCGCACGGTAAGAAAGTAAGATTGTCTTATCGTTGTGCCAGTTCGGCTCAACTTCGGGGCCCGCATTCCGAAATGCGGAGCGTCGCGGCGAAGCCAATGCGAGCGCACGAGCGCTGGTGGTTTGCACCACCCCGGAGGGCGCGAGAGGCGTTGCATGCTCGGGGCGGAACATGCCCGCTCTCCCGCGCCGCCCGAGGGATTGGCGAATCTGAACTTACGGCCGCCACGACGAACGGCCAATCACCCCCAGGGATGATCGGCTCGACCCTGCTTCATCCTGTGGGATGAACGCCGCCGCGTCGGGGTCCGGAAGCATGGGAGCGGTGGAGACGTCTGGACCCCGGCCCCGAGATCCGACTCGTACGCCACTACCATGGTCGTCCCGACTGGGAACGAAGGATCCGATGGCCCCCAGCTCACGTCACCTCCACCACGCGTGGCTCCGGCCTCCGAGCACGAACGAGCCCGGTGCGACCGGGACGCCCCCGGTGGTCCAACGTGACGGGGCCTGGCAGGTCTGGGAGCGACTCCGCGCCTTCGACCGCCGCTACGCCACCCTCGTCGACGTGGGACTGGCGGTCGCCCTGTTCGTGCTCAGCTCGGGTTGGCTGGTCGAGCAGACCGCAGCTCGGCCCAGCCTCTGGTTCGTGGCGGCGTTGACGTTCCCGCTCGTCTTTCGGCGCCGCGCTCCCATGGCCGTCTTCCTGGTCGTCTCCGCCCTCGCGTTCGCCCAGTGGCTGGTGGCGCAGCCGGGAGTGGCCGACGCCTCCCTGCTCATCGCCCTCTACACGGTCGCCCTCGAGTCCGTCTGGGTGCTGGTCGTCGCCGCCTCGGTCATCGTGGAGGTCGGTGTCGTGATGGCCACGACACGCTGGGTACCCACGGGAAACCACCTGAAGTCGTTCGTCTTCCTGAGCGGACTCGCCTTTGCCGCCCTGCTGGCCGGCGTGGTGGTACGGACGCTGCGAGCCCAGCTCGACTGGTTGGCCGAACGTGCCCAACGGCTCGAGATCGAACGGGACCAGCAGGCCTCGCTCGCCGCCGCGGCCGAGCGATCCCGCATCGCCCGAGAGATGCACGACGTCGTGTCGCACAACCTCCAGGTCATGGTCACGCTGGCCGACGCCGCCACCGCCGCCCAGGCGTCGAACCCCGGGCGCGCCGCCGAGGTGATGCGCGAGGTCTCGAGCACGGGGCGCCAGGCCCTGACCGACATGCGGCGCATGCTCGGGGTATTGCGCGACGGACCGCCGGCAGGGAACACGGCAAGACATCCGGGTCCCGGCACCGATCGTGCCCCGCTCGCCCCCCAGCCGGGGCTCGACGAGCTCAATGCCCTGGTCAGCCGGGTAGGCGGCACGGGACTGCCGGTGACCCTCGAGCGCACGGGCCGACCCTTCGAGGTCACCGGCGCCGCCGGCCTGACCATCTACCGGATCGTCCAGGAGGCCCTGACCAACACGCTCAAGCACGCCCGGGCCCCACACTCGGTGGAGGTGCACCTGGACTTCGACGATCCGGACGTCTCGGTGCGGGTGGCCGACGACGGAGAGGACCCGGTTCTGGCCCGCGTGTCCGCGCCGTTGACTCCCGAGGGTGCGGACACGATCCCCGAGGGGCGTGCCCCCACCCGGGTCGCCGGGACCAGGGGTGGCCACGGGGTCACCGGCATGGCCGAGCGGGCCGCCGCATTCGGCGGCACCCTCGAGGCAGGGCCGCGGTCGGGCGGTGGCTGGGAGGTCAGGACCACGCTGCGCGACTGCAAAGCCTCGACCTCACCATGAGGGTGAGGGTGGTCCTGGCCGACGATCAGGCGTTGCTGCGCAAGGGCTTCCGCATGATCCTCGAGGCCGAGGATGACTTTGAGATCGTGGGCGAGGCGGCCGACGGCACCGACGCCGTACGTCTGGCCGAGCTCTACCAACCCGACGTCGTCCTCATGGACGTGCGGATGCCGGTGCTTGACGGAATCGCCGCGACGCGCGCCATCGTCGACTCGGAGGCCTGTGCGTCGACGAGAGTCCTGATCCTCACCACCTTCGACCTCGACGAGTACGCCTTCGGCGCCCTGCGTGCCGGCGCCAGCGGCTTCCTCCTCAAGGACGTGCCGCCCGCCGAGCTGGCCGCGGCCATCCGCACCGTGGCCAGGGGCGACGCCGTCGTGTCACCGCGGATCACCCGCCGCCTACTGGAGGAGTACGCCCACACCCTCCCCGAACCGGCCAGCGACGGCACCGGGGAAGGAGCGGGCGGCCAGCCGGCCGAGGATCCTGGACTGGCCTCTTTGACCGAGCGCGAACGCGAAGTGCTCCTCTGTGTGGCCGACGGCTTGTCGAACGCCGAGATCGCCGAGCGTCTCTACGTCTCGGAGGCCACCGTGAAGTCCCACGTGGGCCGCCTCCTGGCCAAGCTCGGATTGCGTGACCGGGTCCAGTGCGTCGTCTACGCCTTCCAATCCGGCCTGGTCAAGCCATCTCCCCCGTCTGAGTGAAGACGGCGGCCGACGGTCACCTCGTGGGCGCCTGCGCCAGCTGCTGGCGGGCCAGATCCGTCAACTGGGCCGACGAGACCCCGCTGGTCGGGACCACGGCGTAGACGAAGAAGCCGAGAGCGCCTTTGGTGAAGATGATCCAATGCCCCGAGCCGTATCCGAGGTCGGCGTGCGGCTTGGTGCTGTAACCCTTTGCCCCCTTCATCCCTTGAACGTCGACGCGCTTGGCCCCGGGCGCCTTCGATGCCGTGGCGGCGATCGAGGACATGAAGAGCGGGCTATAGGAGCGACTGGGCAGCCGGAAGGCGGACACGTAGAGCACCGAGGGTCCCTGGGCGTAGACCCGGCCCCACGACCTCTGGTATCCGGTCAACCGTCCGGCCGCCACGTCCTCTTGCCATTGCGGCTGGCTCGAATAGCCGTCGAGCACGGCCTTGGGTATGGGTCCGTTGAACGGCCCGGGCGGCAGCACGGTGTACCCGGGTAGCGAGGTTGAGACGATCACGCGCGACAACGGCTCCGGAGATGCCGACGCCCCGCCGGCTGTCTCGGCGCCCAACACGGTGAGGGGGGCCAGGCAGGCAACGAGGAGAACCGCCCCGGTCCGGATCGCCACGCGTGACGCCCGGAGAAGGGAGATCACGGTGTCACACATTACTGAGCGGCGTCGCCCGTCCGGCGGCACCGTTGCACCTCCGGGGTGCCGGTCGGCGCGAAGCTGACGCGGTGGCCACCATTCGGAGTCTCGGACCCGACGACTGGGACGACTGGCGGGCACTGTGGAGCGGTTACCTGGCCTTCTACCGGGCCGAGCTGTCCGAGCGCACCGCCGAGGTCACCTTCGAGCGCCTCTGCGCCGGCGAGCGCGACATGTTCGCCCTGATCGCCCTCGACGACACCGAGAGGGGCATCGGGCTGGCCCACGGCGTCGTCCACGCCACGACCTGGTCGCGTCAGCCCACGTGCTACCTCGAGGATCTCTTCGTCGCCCCCGCCGCCCGGGGACACGATCTCGGACGGTCGCTGCTGCTCGCCGTCAAGCGGGCCGCCACCGAACGTGGCGCCGGGTTGGTCTACTGGCACACACAGGTCTTCAACGGGCCGGCCCGCTCCCTCTACGACGTGGTGGGCCGGCCCACCTCCCACGTCGTCTACGAGATGTGACACCCGCTCCCTAGGGTGCGAGGCATGATCACGGCTCCCCGCCGGGACGGCCGGTAGGGTTCGCCGGAGTCCCATGCCGCCACGACGCCGCACCGCCACGTCCAATTTCGGCGTCGGGCGCCGCGAATCACACGTCGCCGACGCCTTCTACGCCCGCTTCGAGGCCCCCGAGGTCAGTGCCGACGAGCACGTCACCCCCCACGAACCCGGTGTGACCTGTTACGCCGGCGACTCCCGCCGTATGGGTGCCGTGGCCGATGACTCGGTGGCTCTCGTCGTGACCTCGCCGCCCTACTTCGCCGGAAAGCAGTACGAGGAGGAGCTCGACCGCGAGGGTGTCCCGGGTTCGTATATCGAGTACCTCGAGCTGCTGCGCGACGTGTTCAACGAGTGCAAGCGGGTGCTCGAGCCCGGTGGGCGCATCGCCGTCAACGTGGCCAACCTCGGCCGCAAGCCCTACCGCAGCCTGGCCGCGGACGTCATGACCATCCTGCAGGACGACCTGCGGATGCTCCCCCGCGGTGAGATCGTGTGGCAGAAGGGCGAAGGGGCGTCGGGCTCGTGTGCCTGGGGTTCGTTCCGCTCGGCCGCCAACCCGGTGCTGCGCGACGTGACCGAGCGGATCGTGGTGGCGAGCAAGGGCCGCTTCGGCCGGGCGCGCTCGCCCAAGGAACGCCGGCGCGAGAGCCTGCCCCACGAGAGCAGCATCGCGGCCGACGACTTCATGGCGCTCACACTCGACGTGTGGGAGTTCCCACCGGAGAGCGCGGTGCGGGTGCGCCACCCCGCCCCGTTCCCCGTGGAATTGCCCGCAGCGCCTGATGGAGCTCTACACGTATCGGGGCGATCTCGTGGTCGACCCCTTCTGCGGATCCGGGTCGACGCTCGTGGCGGCGGCCCGCTGCGGACGAGACGCCGTGGGGTACGACCTCGACCCCGCCTACGTGGAGCTGGCCCGGGCCCGCGTGGAGGCCGAGGCCGGAGACGCACGGGTGTCGGGCGACGGCGCGTCGGCCACGGCTCTGGCCCGGAGCGCGCTCGAGTCCGCCGGGTTCAGCGACGTCCGCCCGAACCGCCGGGTGCGGGGTCCGGGCCTGACCGTCGACTACACCGCGGTGGACACGTCCGGGCGGACGTGGCACTTCGACGTGGCCGGGCCGAACTCGGCCTACCGCGGCGGCATGGCCCGCTCCGAGACGGTCTGGCGTGCCCTGGGCCGGGCCTACGTGCTGGCCGCCCACGGAGTGGCGCCCTTCGCCGTCCTCACCACCCAGCTGCCGCGGGTGGGCACCGAGGCCGACCGGGCCCTGCGTGCCCCCGGACCGGGAGGGATCTTCGACGTGCTCGATCTGCTCTCACCCGACACGGGTCCCCGGCTGGCCGCCTATGCAAGAGGGCGGCAGCGTTCGCCGCGGCCGGGGTTCTGGTCCGAGGACGACCTCGCCCCTGGCGGCGTCTGAGTGGTCGGAGCCCTCTGACCCGTGGGTGCCGTCGTCGCCTGTGCCGTCGTCCGCGACGACCCCCCTCGCCTCTTCGTCGCCGAGGACCTCGACACGTTGAACTGGGTGTTGGCGTGCCAGCTGGTGGCCACCACGCCCGGTCGTGAGCTCCCCCGGGGCGAGCGCGCCGCCCTGCGCCAGGCCCTGCGGGAACAGCGCTGGGGCGACGCCGTCTTCGCCTTCATCGCCCGCACCGGGACCGCGGTCGACGTCTACGAGAGCACCGAGCTGCACGCCGCCGCCGACGCAGCCGTCGGTCCGCTCGAACTGCAGCTCACTCCCCTGTTCAGCGACTGAGAACCTTGACCGCGGATCGGGCTCGGGCTCGGCTCGGTCTCGCGAAATGGCCGGATCACCGTGGGAGGATGCCTGCGTGCCGAGCGACCGCACAACGGTGACCGAGCTGGGCACCGCGCTCGGCATGCTCGGCCTGCGCGATCTCGACGAGGCGTTGGCGGCTCGCCCCTCGGTGATGCGCAGCCTCTCCCCCGAGACGTGGGATCGGCTCGGGATCCTGCGCGCCGGGGGCGCCTTCGACGCCGAGTTCCACGCGGCGTGGGCCAACGGCCAGGCCTTCCTGGCCGCCCGGGACGGCCTGCGGGGGCGGGCCCCCGAGCTCGTGGAGTGGAAGGGCACGGGACGGGCCCCCGGCGACGACGTGGCGCCGATCGACCTGCGGGTGGACCACGTCTACCTGATCAGCTGCAAGTACCTCTCCAAGATCCTCTTCAACGCCTCGCCCACCCACGTGTTCGATTCGCTCCTGGCGGGCACGGGGCGGGCCGGGCGGGCCGAAGGTGACGCGGCCGGTGCGGGTGGGGACTGGTTCGCCGAGGTGGCGCCGGCGCAGTATCAAGAGCTCTATGGCACCGTGCGGGCAGCGGCTCAGAACCGCGACACCCCAGATGGCAGCGGCGAAACGGGCGGAGCTTGGACGGTGTCGCGATCCCCGGGTCGCCCGCGATCGGGCACACTGACGCTCCCGGGCCTCGGGGAACATCCACCGGGCGCGGGGCGGATGCCACGGCCCGCCGACGGGCGGCGCCAGCCCGGCGCACTCCCGGATCAGCTCCGCGACCTGCCCGAGCACGCCGTCAACCTGACCTCGGTCCAACGAGAGGCGCTCGGCCGGTGGCTCCGGTCGGGCTGGCCGGAGGGGGCCAAGGAACGCTACGGGGCGCTGGCCGACGCGGTCGCCGCGGCCTCCGCCCGCCGGTGGGAGGACGCACTGGCCGGCGGCACGGCAGCAGAGGCCATGGTGTGGCGGTTGCTGCGCATCGGCGGCGCGCCGTACTTCGTTCTGGGGTCCTCGGACACCCGTTCCCTGCGGCTCCGCATCGACACTCCGTGGGATTGGCGGCAGCAGTACCGACTCGTCTCCCTCGACGTGGCACCCCAGCCCGGAGGTCAGGCCCGCGTCGGCTGGGAGGCCACCGTCCGTGACCGCGCCTCGAACACGGACGTGAGCGTGGCAGGGCACATCGAGGTGCGCTGGAGTCACGGACGCTTCGCCGGCCCTCCCGAGGCCAAGGGCTATCTCGACACGCCGCACCACCTGGTCCCCGGCTACGTGACCCTGCGATGAGCTCGTTCGACCTGGGACGCTTCGCTGCCCCGCTCTTCGTCCCCGTCCTGTCCTCGCCCCCGCTGGTTCTGCGCCCGTTCGACCCCGGCGACCGGGACCTCGTCCGCCGGGCATCGCTCGATCCGCTCGTCACGGCCATCTCGTCGGTGCCCGTTGCATGCGACGACGCCGCGGCGGAGGACTTCATCGAACGCCAGCACACACTCGCCGCCGAGGGTCACGGGTACCCGTTCGCCATCTCGCTCCTCAACGACGACGCCGTGAGCACCGGCATCGGCTGCATCGGGCTGTGGCTCCGGGACATCGAGCACGGGCGGGCGTCCGTCGGTTACTGGTTGCTCGAGCCGGCCCGAGGCAGGGGCTTGGCGGGGAGGGCGCTGCGGGCTGCCGCCCAGTTCGCCTTCAGCGAGCTCGGCATCCCGCGCCTGCACCTCTTCGTCGAACCCTGGAACGTGGCGTCGGCCCGGACCGCCCTCCGAGCGGGATTCCACCACGAAGCCCGGTTGCGCGGGTGGGAGCGCATGGAGGGAGCCCAGCGCGATGCCGACTGTTACGCCCTCCTGGCGACGGAGTGGCCGAATGATCCGGAGACGGGCTAGCCCTTGAGGGCGATCACGTTGAACACGGCGCCGACGTCGTCGCAGACGACGGCGAAGCGTCCGGGCTCAATGTCCATGGGGCCCATGAAGAGCGAACCACCCAGCTCCTGCACCTTGGCCACGGCCGCGTCGGTGTCCGCCACGGCGAAGTAGACACCCCAATTCGGCGGCATATCGGCAGGCATTTCGTCGGTCTTGCGCATCATGCCCCCGATGGAGCGCTCGCCGAGCTTCCACTCCGTGTAGGCCGGCGGCTGGCCCGGAGGGCCCTGGTCGGCGGCGTCCCATGCGAAGACCGCCTTGTAGAAGGCCTTCGACGCGTCGAGATCGGTCGTGATGAGCTCGTTCCAGCAGAACGCGCCCGGTTCGTTGGCCAGCTGGGCGCCAGGATGCGTCCGGGGCTGCCACAACCCGAGGACCGCACCGACAGGGTCGGCGACGAGGGCCATCCGGCCGACGTCGAGGACGTCCATGGGCGCCAGCAACACCGCACCACCGTTGGACGAGACCTTGGCCACCGTCTCGTCCGCACTGTCCACGTTGACGTAGGTCAGCCACACCGTGGGCATGTCAGGGTTCATTTTGGGGCCGAGCCCGGCCACCGTCTTCCCGTTGAGAAGGCAGACCGAGTATCCGCCGGCCTCAGGCGGGCCCTCGGGACACTCCCAGCCGAAGAGCGCACTGTAGAACGCCCTGGACTTGTCCAGATCGGGGCTTCCCATGTCGATCCACGAGGGGACTCCGTTGTCGTAGCGCTCGAATTCCACCTGGTGCCTCCTTGGCTTTCCTGCCTGGTTCCCCGCGGCAGACGCCTGCGCCGGACCGCCGACAGCCGCCGACTCGTCCGACGGTACCCGAAGAAGTGGGCGCGGGTGCTGGTGCGAGTGAGATGATCACGGGAATGTCACATTGCCGAAGGCCCCGGTGAGCTCCAACCCGATCGGCATCCGGGCCGAACACCTCGCTCAGGCCCTGGCCGAGCGCATCGTCCCCCTGATCGTCGATGCGATCGACATCGACGCCATTCTGGACAAGGTCAACGTCGAGCGGATCATCGACCGGGTCGACGTGGAGAAGATCATCGACCGGGTGGACGTGGAGAAGATGATCGACCGGGTGGACGTGGAGAAGATCATCGACAGGGTCAACGTCGAGCGGATCATCGACCGCGTCGACGTGGAGAAGATCATCGACAGGGTCAACGTCGAGCGGATCATCGACCGGGTGGACGTGGAGAAGATCATCGACCGGGTGGACGTCGACAAGGTCATCGCCAAGGTCGACGTGGAGAAGGTCATCGACCGGGTGGACGTGGAGAAGTCATCGACCGGGTGGACGTCGACAAGGTCATCGCCAGGGTCGACGTCGACCGCATCATCGACCGGGTTGACGTCCAAAAGGTCATTGAGCGGGTGGACGTCAATGCCATCGTCGAGGAGGTCGACATCGACGCCCTGGTGGAGCAGACCGAGCTCGGATCCATCATCGCCCGCTCTACGACCGGCGTGCTGACCGAGGTCCTCGACGTGATCCGCGCCCAGGGAGTCGGTCTTGACGACTTCCTCTTCCGCTGGTCCAATCGCGTTCTGTTCCGACGCAAGAAGGTGGCGGCGTGGCCCGACGGTCCGCCATCCCTGGTGCCGACGACGGGTCGCACAGTGACGACCGTCCCAGTCCCCGCCGCCGAGAAGACGGTCGGCCGGCAGGGCCACTACGCCGGCGCGGTCAGCCGACTGATCGCCTTCGCTCTCGACGTCGGTGCCGCGTGGGGCATCTACACGCTGGGCGTGGCGTCGGTCGACGCTGCCGTCAAGCTGATCTCCCGACACTCCTACTCCCTCTACAACCACCAGGTGTTGTCGTTCGTCGTGCTGGCGGCCTGGGGCTTCCTCTACTTCACCTACCAGTGGGCGGTCAGCGGCAAGACACTGGGCATGGCCGTCATGGGCCTGCAGGTGGTGACGCCACAGGGAGGTCCCATCAGGGGGCGCCATGCGGTGCTTCGGACCTTGGGGCTCGGGCTCACCATCCTCACCCTGGGCATCGGCTTCCTCGGGATTGTGTTCCAGCGCGAGCGCCGGGCCCTCGACGACTTCGTGGCCGGGACAGCGGTGGTCTACGACTGGGATGCCCGAGCAGCCCACCTGCGTTGGTTGGCCCGTGCCGAGGGCGCACCGCACCGCAGCGACACCCCGGCCACGAGGTGACGCGGCGATGACTCAGACGGTGTTGATCAGCGAGTCGGCGGCCATCTCGAGGTAGCGCCGGAGCTCGCCGGCGTCCGCATCCGAAATCCGCGACCCGGCCTCGAGCTACGCCCACGGCGTCGGTCATGTGGCGGAGCCAGGCATCCCTCTCGGCGGGGCCGATGACGAACGGGGCGTGGCGCATCCGGAGCCGGGGGTGGCCCCGCTCCTCCCCGTAGGTTCCGGGTCCTCCCCAGTACTGCATGAGGAAGAGGGCCAGGTGGCGCGAGGAGTCACCGAGGTCGTCGGGATAGAGCGGGCGGAGCAGGGGATCTCCGGCGACGCCCAGGTAGAAGCGGTCGACCAGGTCCACGAAGAACTGCTCCCCGCCCACTCGGTCGAACAGCGCCTCCACGGAGAGGAGCGTATTCGCATCTTGTGCGGCGACCGGAATCGCTGACGCGGATTGACAAGTGCCGGCTGAGCCACAACAGGGTTCTCCCGATAGGTGACTCTGAAACCTCGAGTTTCGCCGGGTCGCTGAGCGCAAACCCCTTCCGGCGTGCCGCTGCCGCTTGACAGGTAACTATCTAGTTACATATATTGTTCGGGTGTGGATGACAACCTCGTGTTCAAGGCGCTTGCCGACCCGACCCGCCGCTTCCTACTCGATCTTCTCTTCGAGCGTGAAGGCCGCACGTTGACCGAGCTCGAATCCAAGGTGGACATGACGCGCATCGGGGTCATGAAGCATCTGCGCCTGCTGGAAGAAGCGGGTCTTGTCGTCACGCGCCGGTCAGGTCGAGAGAAGCTCCATTTCCTCAATCCCGTTCCGATCCGACTGATCCATGACCGTTGGATCGATAAGTACACCGAGCATCACGCTTCGGCGCTCGCCAACCTGAAAACCACCTTGGAGGTACGGAAATGACCAAGACGACCCAGATTGAGACAGTCCAGATTTACCGGGTGTACATCAAGGCGACGCCCGAGGCCATCTGGGATGCGATCACCAAGTCCGAGTGGACGGTGCAGTACGGCTATGCCCCTCTGGTGGAGTACGACCTGCAGTCGGGGGGTGCCTTTCGGGCTCGTGCCAACGAGGGCATGAAGGCGTTCGGTTGCCCAGACGTCATTAGCGATGGCGAGGTGATCGAGGCCGACCCGCCTCGCAAGCTAGTCCAGACGTACCGGATGACGATGACGCCCGAGATGGCGTCCGAGGCCTTTACCCGACTTACCTATGACATCATGCCCGTACGAGGTGGAGTCACCAAGCTCACTGTCACCCACGACGTGACGGGTGCGCCTATTTGGGCTGGCGTGCTGAGGGGTGAGAGCGAGTCGAGCGGTGCGGGTGGCGGCTGGACCGAGATCCTCAGCGGGCTGAAGACGTTGCTCGAGACAGGCGAGCAACTCCCTTTCCAAAGTGGACCGGCTTAGACGCGTCCGCGACTGCAGCGCTCATGCCTGAGCTGAGTCGCTCCAAACGACAGTTCGCTAACCGGTTCCGACTCCCTTCGGGGACCAAGCGACCGTTGCCGGTCGCGGCACTAGACTGCTCGCTCGCCGCGCGGCCGTAGTTCAATGGTAGAACCTCAGCCTTCCAAGCTGATGATGCCAGTTCGATCCTGGTCGGCCGCTCTCATTGTCTGTGCAGTTCAGCGGTGGTGTGCCGAATCAGCGGCGATCACGTGTGCATCGTCCATCCCGCGAATATCCCGCGGGCCCTGCGGCGGGGTGCCCTTGCGTGCGCTCTCGGCGAGCCCCGACAAAGCGGCAGCGATGGTCGCATCCCGGTCGCGGGTGGCGTGCTGATAACGCAAGGCAGCCACCGGGCTGGCGTGCCCCGCGCGCGCCATCAGTTCCCGGGTCGTGGCTCCCTGCGTGGCGGCCCACGTGAGTCCCGCACCCCGCAAGTCGTGGAAGTGAATTTCGGGGCGTCCGACGGCGTCCCGAGCGGTGGTCCAGGCGGTGTTGAGGGGGTGCCGACCCAGCCGGCCGCCCTTCTGGCCCGTCAGCAGCGGTGCGGACGGTTCAGGGCCGACGAACACCAGCAGGTGCCGCTCGAACTCCGGAAGGACGTGGGGCGGGACGCTCACGGTGCGGACCCCCGCCGCCGTCTTGGGTGGGCCCAGCTCCAGACGGCCACCCACCTCATGGGCCGTGCGCTCCACCGTCACCGTGGCGTGCAGAACATTGACGTCCCGGCGCTCGAGCCCGAGGACTTCGCCCACTCGAAGATGACACCATGCTGCGAGCTCCACAGCGATTCGCCACGGTTCGGGCATGGCGGCTACGAGAGCGTCGACCTCGGCGATGCTCAACATGGGCCGCTCGGGCGAACGCTCCTGCCCCGCTCCTTTCACCGTGCACGGGTTGCGTCCGATGAGGTCGTCGGTCACTGCAGTGCCGAGAATGCCCCTCAGCAACCGGTAGGCCTTGGCGCCAGTGACCTTGTACTCGGCGGCAAGGGTGGCGTGCCACGATCGCACGGCACTCGGTGTGACCTTTCCGAGAGGCAGTGAGCCGAAGGCCGGGAGAAGATGACGTCGCAACAGCGACTCGTAGAGCTCGACCGTCCGTGGTCGCAGATCAGTCCGCTGGCGCAACCATCTCCGTGCGTACGCCTCGAAGGTGACGGTGGCGTGGCGAGGGTCGATCCAATCCCCTCGATCGAGTGCCCTTCGCTCCTCTCGCTCGTGGCGCTCCGCATCCCGCAGTGTGCGAAAAGACCGGGATCGCTCTCGACCGTCGGGCCCTCGCAGACGGACCTCGTAACGGGGTCCGCTCTTGGTGGTCTTGCGTTCAATCACGTGCTGTCCCCTCTCTCGACGCCGTCCCTCAGACGACTGATCACTTCAGATCCCGGACTCTCACCTTCGCTTCGGGTTGTCACAGCGGATCGTCACTCCACGGGACGGTCTGCCCTGATGTCGGGTCGCAACCGAAACGCCGACGAACGCCGGAGCCGCTCTACGTACTCGCCCACAGCGTCCACGGGAATGCGACGACTCGATCCGATCTGGACGGACTCGAGTTGCCCCGTTCGGATCAGCTCGTACACCTTGGTCCTGCAGATGGAGAGAGCCGAGGACACTTCCTCAGGCGTGAGGAGAAGCGGGCTCAGCGGTATGCCGATGGTCCCCTCCTTCTGCTTCCATGACCCTCCGACGGACAGTGCGTCAGAGACCTGCCGCACCGCCTCCGGCGGCTTGCCCTCCGACCAAGGATTCACTCGCTCCGGGTGTGCCATACGAAGGCCGCCTCCTTCTGGTCTTCTGCCCTCTGTCGCGCCTGGGCGGCGGAGAAAAGTGCCTCTCCGCGGTTGGCCCATCCACGTCCCACTGCCTTCAGCCGCTTGGTCGTGTTCCCCGGTTCGTTCGCAGCGTCCTCTCGTTGTCGGTGCCACTCGGCCCGGGCGTCTCGAAGCGCTCCGAAGGTGGTCGAGTAGCGCCTCGACTTGGTGAGGAAGTGGCCCGAGTAGCCGAGATGATGTGCGTGACGGCGCAGTCTGAGCGACTCGAACTCGGGGACGGCACCCAGCCTCCACGCGGCGGCGGCCATGTTGAAGAGGTGCGGCGGGAGTTCCCGGCCCCTGAGATCCGATTCGGAGAGGATGCGACCAAGCAGTCCCGGGTGCATGCCCGGCTCCTTGGTGGCGTACTTGGCCACATAGGTCCCGACACGGACGGCCTCGGTGCCCCGATCGACCACCTGGAGGTCGACCTCGGAGCCCCAGCGAACAGTGCCCCGGAGAAGGGTGATCTGCACCGCCTTTACGGCAGCCAGCGTGGCCTTGGCCAAAGCCGCTACATCGATCGGAGGTGCTGACCCGCCTGGCCCGTCAGCTCGGAGCACGACATGAAAGTGCACCAATCCCCGGCGCTGGAACTCGGCCACCTTGCAGTGCTCGAGACGAAACACCTTGGCGCACTCGGCCCGTGTGACGGCGAGGGAGACCGCCAGCTGGCGGGCGATGTAGATGGTGGTGCGGCGCCACAGCTCGGCGCTGTACGCGTTGTGGAGTACTGCGCCGGCGTAGTCATAGCAGTGGACGCACAGGGGCGTCCCGATGACCTCGTCCTCGCGGGTATGTCGGACGTGACAGGTGAGTGGGCGGCCGTGCGGACAGCGACCCTGGCGACTGCCGTCGCGACAAGCGCCTGTCGTGGTTTCCCGGTGCACGGCACCGAAACCCGGAGCCGTGAGGGTCAAGAAGATTGCCGGGTGGTTGGCAACCGCTTCGTCGACGCCCTTGCCACCTTCGAGTCCGGCACGGACGAGGTGACGAGCATCGCCTCGGTAGAGGGTGGCGCACGACGGGCAACGCAGCTCGCTGCGCGACCCGCAGGACTTGAGCACCACGTTGTCGGGAAACCCGTGACTCGAAAAGACGGTCCGGCCCTCGCCGTCGAGGACGTAGCCACGGAGGCGGATGGGATGAGCACACCACCCGCAACGAGCTCCCTGAGCCAAGAAAGCATCGAGGCGACGAGCGCTCGAATGGCGACCCAGGGCACGGAGCATGTCGATGTCGTCGTCATCCAAGTCGTCGAGCACGGCGCCACCATACGGACGCTCGGCCACGTCTCAACCGCTCGTCCCAGCTCAGGACCCATGAACGACGAGACCACACGAGACGGGGCGGGACTCGGTGAGACAGGGAGGGACACAGTGGAACGGAAATCGGCTCCGAGAAAAGTTCTCACCACGTGGCCTCTCGGCGGCTCCGGCCCACAGGGGCCGTCGCCGCCACGCCCTCGGGAGAAAGTCCTCCGACAGATTCGGTGCGACTGGGATCTCGTCAGACCGGTCAGCGCAGTGTCGATTGGTGAGGAGTTCCCTTACCTAATCAAGAGGTTACGCAATCGCCATATGTGTTCAAACGAATGGTTGCGCCATCTGCAAACTCATCCAATCCGCGGATATCGTCAAACTCCATCAGGCGAATCGCAACATTCAAGACCGCATCGCTTAGGTTCGCACTGCGTTTTCAGTAACGTGATAGTCGTAGTCTTGGTGTGGCAGTTCGACGATAGGGCTTGTCTCTGGATGGTGCACCCGGTAGATCCTCACAGTCTCCAACTGTCGGATCATCAACTCGGCGGCCGGGCTCGTCCCAATGACCATTCACCAGCGGGTTCCAACTCACCCTTAACGACTGCCCTAATTGTTTCCATCTCAGCGTCGGAAAATCGATCGTCCATAACTACGCTATTCGTTTCAGAAATGTCTCAAGGGCCGTAGGATTTAACGTCCGGGTGGCTTACGGCCCACAAGCTCGTATTCCAGGTGTCCGCAACGGCTGACTTGTTCGACGTGAGGTAGGCCGTCACTAAGTTTCCATTTGTTTGGTTTATTGCTACGTACATCACCATTCTCTTGATCATAACTTCTTGCCCATTACCTTCGTCCTCAGCAAGCGCGCTCGGTCCTGAGTACTTGAGTGTGCCAGTACTCGACTGGTCCACGATGCGGTTGGCTTTCTGAGCGTTTGAAGGATGGCGGTGTAGAAGATGTCATTTGTTACCCCCAGCTTCTTCGGCGTTTCTCCTGCATGCCTCACGGCATGGCTGAAGTTTGACGTCGTGATGTTCACTGTCGATGCATAGCCTCGGCCGTATTTTGAATCTTGTGGCGAATCAAACCCAGCGGATCCGTCGCGTTCAGGGGATCGTCGCCCGTGAACGCATACGGCTGACCAGTCTGTGAGACAAGCGGATCGACGCTGAGGAACTGATCCGTCGACGGATCGTAGTAGCGGTCGAGGACGTAGATCAGTCCACTGGGGTTTGTGTAGGAACCCTGGAAACCCGGACGGGGTGAGGAAGGCCGCCAATAGACCTGCGCTCCGGTGTCCTATGAGGCATCTCCACGGCGAGTAACGGGGAGTTGAGCGTCACATCCACCACGCCAACCTCGCCGAATCGACGGTTACACAGTCAACCTCTCAGCCAATGACCGGCCACGCCAGGATCAAGGCAGGAGAGTGAAGGCCCCGACGTGCTGTGGCCGCACGACCGAAAAGTGACGGCGGTCGATCGTCAGGACCGTGGGAACGCCCAATCGTTCGGCCACAGCGATCACCGAGGCGTCAACGGCGCCGAGAGGCAGATCGCCATACGTCGTGACGAGTGCGGCCATGCGTTCGAGATCAGCTTCGCCCAGCGGCTCGACAATGAGCCCCGATGGTCTCAACGAGCCAATGAAGGCAGCCTCGGCCGTGGGACCCAGATGCCGTTCGATGAGGAAGCAGGTCTCGATGACCACGCTGACCGGCACCACGAACTGCTCACTCGTCGATTCGAATGCGGCAACACAGGCCTGGTGATGCGAGTCGGAGGTATCGGCCGCCGCGTACAGCGGACCCGTATCAACGACGATCATGCGCCGAAGTCAGCGCGCAGGATCTCCTCAGCCCGTTCGGAAATGTCGCTCCGTCCGCTGTGCCCGAGCCCGACGAAGCCGAGGACTCGGTGCTCGTTCGAGCTCACCATCGGAGCCGACGAAGGAGCGGACCGCTTCAGATGCCAGTTCCTCTGGAGATACGTGTTCCTTAAGGGCGCGCTCGGCGAGGCGTTCGGCCACCTCTTCTGGAATCTCCACCCGAATCACGCTCATGCTCCAAGCGTACTTGGAGGCTGTTCCCGCAACCGACCCTGCGTCTTGCCGGCCGTAAGAATTCGACCCGTTTTATCCCGCGAATATCCCGCGGGCGCCGTCGATCAGGGCCGTTCACCGACGTACGTGCACTCGGCTGACCTGGTATTTCAGTTCACCGCAGTTCGTCGAAATCGGCTTGGCCGACCTTCCAAGCTGATGATGCCAGTTCGATCCTGGTCGGCCGCTCTCTGCGAACCACCTGGTGAGGGTCTGTGTGCTCCTCGACAGGTGCGATGCGTTCGAGTCGAAACAGCTTCGCAGACCACGAATAGACCACACTCCGACCACGAGTGAGGTGCACGGAACGAGATTCAGCGCACCTCGGACCGGGACGGAGGGACCTCGTCATCACCGGTGCGCTCCATGTCGGAGTTGGCCAAGGCCTCCTCAGTCATGCCGTCATGGCAGACAGGCGCTCGGCGATGACCACGTCCCGTTCGCTCGAGGCGTGCTGATAGAGCAAGGCGGCTCGGGCGCTGGCGTGACCCATGCGGGACATGAGCTCCTTGGTGCTTGCCCCGGTACCCGCGGCGAGCGTGTTGCCCGTGTGGCGCAGGTCGTGGAAATGGAATCCCGCCATGCCGACAGCTCGGCAGGACCGATCCCATGCTGCGTTGAACGTGGCCCGGTAGAGCGCTGCGGAATTGGGTCCGGTGAAGAGGAAGTCCGCCGGCGCCGGCCCGACCCAGTGCTGCAAGTGGTCCTCCACGACGGGGACGAGGTGGGGAGGCAACGCCACGGTGCGCACGCCGGCCGCCGTCTTGGGTGGCCCATAGTGACGGGTGCCGTCGGCCAACTCCTGGCCCTGCTCGCTCACGATCACCCGCCGGTGCAAGACATCGACCCGTTCACGCCGCAGGGCGAGCAGCTCGCCCAGGCGGAGCCTGCAGAAGGTGGCCAGGAGAATCATGAGTCGGTAACGGGCATCGATGGCATCCGCTAATTCGCACACCTGGGCGATGCTGGCCACGGGGCGCTCCGGTGATGTGAATCACCCCTCAAGAAGTGCGAGAAAGGCAGTGCCTTCCTCATCATCCAGGTCCTCGAACGCCATCTCTTCGTGAGGAGGAAGCGGCCGGGCGCGGCGGAAGAGTTCCTCGACTGAGAGCTCGAGGGATCGAGACGCCGGCATCACGGGCTCAGTGGACATGGTGTCCTCAGCCTTCCGGGAAGGTGGGCGCTCTTCCGACGCACATCGGCAACCAGATCGTCCTCGACCGCCGCGTCTGGGTGCCACTATCCGCACATCGGGGCCACCCATGCGGAGTTGGCTGCGACCTCACCAGCACCGAATGCTGAATAGGAACGCACTGCCTCGATCTCACCACCCGACATGGCCCACCTCATGGATGAGGGGACGTAAGGATCTCCTCGAGGAGGGCCTCGACCCTGCCTTTGACTGATTCTCGGATGGGCCGAATCTCTTCGAGCGACTTGTCGGTCGGATCCTCGAGCTCCCAGTCCTCGTATCGCTTCCCGGGCACCAACGGACAGGCGTCACCGCATCCCATGGTGACCACGACGTCAGCCGCCTCCAAGAACTCGTCGGTCCAGGGCTTGGGGAACTCCTTGGAGATATCGATCCCGACCTCGGCCATGGCCTTGACCACGTCCTGGTTGATCGCGGATCCCGGCTCAGAGCCACCCGACCATGCAATGGCACGCCCTTCGGCGAGATGGTGAAACCAGCCGAGCGCCATCTGGGACCGTCCGGCGTTGTGGACACACAGGAAGAGCACCGCCGGCACTCGATTCAGCGAGTGGTCCCGCATTTGAACGAGCGCTTCGAGACGCTGTCGGGCGAACTTCTCTGCGGTGACGGTCAGCCACGTGGTCACCGAGGCCCTCTTCGCGATCTCGTCGTAGCTGTCGAAGACGAACGACTCGATGGACTCGAGTCCGAAGATGCCGTGGTACTTGGTATGCAGATCCTTGACGACGTGGTCGAGCTGCAGCCTCTGCTGCGCCGTCATGGGCTCGTGGTCAGCCATGTCCCTCCCCTTTCGCTCACAACACCCCACCCCACTTCACGGGTGCCTGCCTGCGCACCCGCTCAGTTACCGCTCGATCCCTGCACACGCACCCAGGCCTGGGCCCCCATCTGCACCGCATCCCACGGGCTCCCCAGGGGCGGCGTATAGGACAGGTCCAGCTCGCTCATGGCGTCCACCGTCATCTCGTTGAAGATGGCGGCCGCGGCGATGTCGATGCGCTTGGCCACCTCGGCGTGGCGGTGGCCGAAGAGCTGGACCCCCAGTAGCTGGCCGGTCGTGCGGTCGCCGGTGTAGCGCATGCGGATCCGGTGGCTGCCGGGGTAATAGGCCTTGTGGTCGTCGGCCTCGAACTCGACGGTCACCGGGTCGAAGCCTGCTGCAGCGGCTTCGAGATCGCGCAGACCCGTGCGCGACGCCACCATGTCGAAGACCTTCACGACCTGGGTCCCGAGGCTTCCGGCGAACTCCCGGTGTCCCCCGATGGCGTTCTCGCCGGCCACCCGGCCCTGCTTGTGGGCCGTGGTCCCGAGCGGCAGGTAGGTGAGGCCCGCCAGGCGGTGGTGGGTCACGACGCAGTCTCCGGCGGCGAAGACCCGCTCGAGGTTGGTCCGCATCCCCCGGTCCACATTGATTGCGCCGCCGACGCCCAGCTCGGCTCCGGCAGATGCTGCGAGCGCCGTGTCGGGGCGCACGCCGACGACGACCAGCACCATGTCGGCGAAGGCGGTGAGCTTGGTGCCCGACGACTCGACGGCGTCGACCTGGAAGCGGCCGGCCGAACCCGGGTCTGCTCGGGCGATCCGCTTGACCGTGGTGTTGGTCCGCACGTCGATGCCGTGGGCCGTGAGCTCCACGTTGACCAAAGCACCCAGGCTCGGGTCGACGGTCGGCAGCACTTCGGTGAGTTGCTCGAACTGGGTGACAGCCAGGCCGCGAGCCGCCAGACCCTCGGCCATCTCGAGACCGATGTAGCCGGCGCCCACGATCACGGCGCTAGCCGGTTGGTCCTCCTCGAGCGTGCGCACCAGCTCGAACGTGTCTCCCATGGAGTGGAGCAGGTGGACTCCATCGGCCGGACCGAGCGCGTCGGGGCCGACGAGCCCCTCGATGGGTGGGCGGGCCGAGACGGCGCCTGTGCCCACCACGAGCTGGTCGTAGGAGAGCTGGTCCTCGGTCCCGGCCTCGTCGACCACGTGGAGCCGGTGGCCGGCAACGTCGATCTCGGTGGCCAGCGTGTTGAGGCGGACCTGCATCCCGGTCGCCTTGAGGTCGTCGAGGGTGCGGTGCGCCAGGTTGCGCCAGTGGGTCACCTCACCCGAGACGTAATAGGGGATACCGCAGATGGAGAAGTTGGGGTAGGCGTCGGCCACGACCACGGTGACCTCGGTCGTCGGGTCGAGCTCGCGGGCTCGCAGCGCAGCGCTGATGCCGGCGTCGCTGCCTCCGATGGCTACGAGGTGCATTGGGACGTCCTTTCGTTGTGGAGCGATTCAGCGGGTCTCGAGGTCGCCCTCGCCGCGCAGGTGCGGATTGATGACGTCGGCCGCCTCGGCTTCGGTCATGCCCGGGTACAACGCCTTGATCAGTCCGAAAGCGAGCGCACCGCCCACGATCTGAGCGGAGATGAAGTTGGGGACCGAGGAAGGGGCGATGCCCGCGAACGTGTTCGAGAACATGCGGCCGACCGTGATGGCCGGGTTGGCGAAGCTGGTCGAGCTGGTGAAGAAGTAGGCGGCGCCGATGTAGGCCCCGACCGCGGCGGGAGCCAGGTGGGAGCGCCCGGAGCGGGCCAGGGCGAAGATGACGAGGATCAGGCCGATGGTGGCGACGACCTCGGAGAACCAGTGCGGCCCGCTGGCCCGGTGCTTGGTCGAGATGGAGATGGCGGCCTCCGAGAACATCACGTTGGCCACGATCGCCCCGCAGATGCACCCCACGATCTGAAAGGGTAGGTAGGCAGCAGCGTCCCGCCACTTGAGGCCCCCGAAGCCGGCGTCGACGAAGGAGACGATCGGGTTGAAATGACCGCCCGAGATGGGGCCGAACATCAAGATGATGGCGATGAGGCCCGCCGCCGTGGCGGCCGCGTTCTCGAAGAGCTGGAGCCCGACGTTGCCCGGAGACAGGTTCTGCGCGGCGATACCCGAGCCGATGACGATGGCGGCCAGGAAGGCACTGCCCAAGAACTCAGCCAGCAGTCGCCGCCACAAGACGGTGTCCCTCATGGACGTGTCTTCCGATCGACGACGTTGCTCAGCAGCAGGAGGAGGCAGCCCCGGCGCCACCAACGGCTACGGGGACGCTCCCCACGGCCTCCGGGACGCAGCAGGACCCGTCCCCGGCGATCCCGGTCTCGGCCCGGGCGTCGGCCAGCACGGTGTAGACCTCCCAGGGCGCACCGTCAGGGTCGCTGACCCAGACCTTGTCCTGTACGGCGTAGCAGCAGGTCGTCTGCTCCTCGACCGCCGTCTCGAGTCCTGTCTCGTTCAGGCGTCCGGTCGCCGCCGTTACCTCGTCGGTCGTCTCGACCTCGACACCGAGGTGGTTGAGCGCGCCGAGGGTCCCGTGACCCCGAGCGGTGGTGTCCTCCAGCAAGACCAGCTTGAGCGGCGGGTCCACGATGGCGAAGTTGGCGTAGCCGGGCTGGCGCTTGGCAGGCTCGGCGCCGAAGAGCTTGGTATAGAACGCAACCGCTTCGTCGATGTCGCTGACGTTCAGTGCGAGTTGGACCCTCGACATGGTGACCTCCTGTAGTATCGAACCCAGTCGATGTATCGAGTATGGCCGATACATTCACAGATGTCAATGTAAGTCTGGAGTGGTGACCGATGAGCAAGCCAACCGCGACCAGGGTTCGATCGACGCAATGCTGCGCATCGGTGCTGACCGCGCCGTTGGACACAACCGATGCCGCGAAGCTTGCCAATGGATTCAGCGCGCTGGCTGACCCCGTCCGGCTGCGCGTGCTCAGCATCCTCGCTGCGTCGCCGGAGGGCGAGGTCTGCGTCTGCGACTTCGTCGAGCCCTTGGCCAAGAGCCAACCCACCGTGTCACACCACCTCAAGGTCTTGAGCGAGGCCGGTCTCGTTCACGGTGACCGGCGGGGTAAGTGGGTCTGGTACTCGCTCGACCGCGCTCGCCTGGCTGAGCTCCGGGAAGCCATAGACAACTGAGGCCTGGGCGTCACGGACACCGCCGGTGCCGGCCAACCGGGAATGGCCATCAGCCCTGCCGATCGCCCTTCAACGGCACTGGGGAAACACGAACCCGACTCGACACGTCGACCGAGCGGAGCGGGTTATCCACCACAGAGGGCCTTCGACCCTGGTCGCGAGAGGTGTCGGGGCGTACCGTGACCCCATGAGCGGTTCGAGGATCGTGCGTCGCGCTCACGTCCTGCCGGAGACTCCCGATGCGAGCGCTCTGGGCCGGAGGGACTCACGCTCGCAGGGCAACGGCTCCTTGACCACGTCTGCACCCGCGCCCGATGAGGCAGACGTTCTGCATCGGTTGTCCTTGCTGAACCGGTTCCTACCACTCTGGATACTCGCGGCGATGGCCCTGGGCCTCCTACTCGGGCGCACGATACCCGGTCTCAATGGGTGGCTCGACACCGTCAAGATCGGCTCGGTGTCACTACCGATCGCCATCGGTCTGCTGCTGATGATGTACCCGGTGTTGGCGAAGGTGAAATACGCCAAGGTTGGCAGTGTCGCGAGGGACCGCCGCACCATTGGCACCTCCTTGCTGTTGAACTGGGTCATCGGGCCTGCACTGATGTTCACTTTGGCGTGGCTGATGCTGCCCGACCTTCCGGCATATCGCACCGGTTTGATCATCGTGGGCCTGGCTCGATGCATCGCCATGGTGCTCGTCTGGAACGACTTGGCCTGTGGCGATCGGGAGCTTGCGGTTGTGCTCGTCGCCGTGAACTCCGTGTTCCAGATCATCGCCTACGCCCTGCTCGGTTGGTTCTACCTCCGACTCCTTCCCGGTTGGCTCGGCCTTGGCACAGCGACGCTCCACGTCACCATCTGGGAGATCGCCAAGATCGTGCTGATCTTCCTCGGCCTTCCCCTCGCCGCAGGGTTTCTCACCCGGACGATCGGCGAGAGGAGCAGAGGGGCCGAGTGGTACGAGCAGCGCTTCTTGCCCCGGATCAGCCCCGTTTCGCTCTACGGGCTGCTGTTCACCATCGTGGTCCTCTTCGCCTTGCAGGGCCACAAGATCACCAGCGATCCGTGGGACGTCGCCCGGATTGCGCTACCGCTGCTCGCATACTTCGGGGTCATGTGGTTCGGTGCCTTTGCCCTCGGACTCCGTATGCACTTCCCCTACGAGCGCAACACCGCCGTGGCCTTCACCGCCGCCGGGAACAACTTCGAACTCGGTATTGCTGTCGCGATCGGTGTCTTCGGAGTGACCTCGGGTGAGGCGCTCGCCGGTGTGGTTGGCCCGCTCATCGAGGTTCCGGTTCTCGTGAGCCTCGTCTACGTGGCCCTCTGGGCCCGCCACCGTTTCTACCCGGCTGCAATCAGCCCTGAACCCAGCAAGGAAGGAGTCTGATGAACTGCCTCGACTGCGCCGATATCGGCTCGTCCAGTTCCGCCGTGGGCATTTGCCACTCATGTGGGGCGGGGGTGTGCACGGATCATGCCAAGGTCCACGACCACTACCTCACTCGCACCGAACCCATCGACCAAGTGATCAGGATTGAGCCACCTGCACGGCTCATCTGGTGCGGAGCGTGCTCTGCCGCGAATGAGGCCGCCGTCCACCACGACCGCCACCGCGGCCAGCATGCTCGGTAGTCGGTCCGAGTGCCCCCGTTCGGGGACGGTGGCGAGTTGCTCGGCATTGCTCGGCAACGGGCCGCAAACCCGTAGATTGCTCCGCCGACGTGCTGTGGATGCCCCCGGCGACGTAGGGAAGCATCATTATGGGATGGTGCTGCACGAGGACCGAAGGCGTGCCAACTCATTCGGTGCGGACGCTGAACGTTACGATCGCTCACGCCCAACGTACCCACGACTATTGGTCGACTCCCTGGTCATTGACAGTCCGCAGCGGGTTCTCGACATCGGGTGTGGCACAGGAATCGCGTCTCGCCTGCTCCTCGAACGCGGCTGCGACGTCCTTGGCATCGAACCCGACGGGCGGATGGCCGCCATAGCATTACGTCATGGGGTGGAGGTGGAGTTGGCGGCCTTCGAGGACTGGGAACCTGCCTCTCGCACGTTCGACCTGCTCATCTCCGCCCAAGCATGGCACTGGGTCGATCCGATCGTCGGTTCAGCTAAGGCGGCATCGGTGTTGACTTCGGAGGGACGCATCGGACTGTTTTGGAATATCGCGAACATTCCGGCAGAGATCAACGTACCGATCGAAGCCGCGTACGCGAAATGCGCACCGGGGCTCGACGAATATTCGGTACTGCTTGGCAAAGCAGGTGCGGACCGACTTGACGATGCAGCTCGCTCCTTGGCTGAGAGCGGACTTTTCTCAGGAGTCGAGATCAAAGGCTTTGGTCACGAGATGACCTACGACACGGCAGAGTGGCTGGATCAGCTACCAACCCATAGTGATCACGCAGCCCTGGACCCTGCTCAGTTGGACCGGCTCCTCAGAGCCATCGGTGCCGAGATCGACCGGGCAGGCGGGCAAATGGTTGTCCAGTACGAAACAAGGCTGGTCACCGCCACCCGCCTGTGAGCTGACTTGTCCCAATTCGTGTCGCCGGGGAGTTGGGTCATCAATATCCGACGCGAAGTCCTTACCTGAAAGGACGGGCCGATCCACATCGGACACGTCGATTCCCACCTCGCCCTGCCAGTATTTGTGCGGCTTGCGCGTGCCGCCCACTCCTGCCTTTCCGACATGCGACGAGAGGCGCTGAGCTCTATTCAGATCGTCCGCATTGCTTCCGAAGGCACATCGCGTCACGCAGGACTTCTCCGCTAGATTGACCCCATAGGGCAGGGCTCCGACGGAACCCATCGCGGTCAGAGGGTACGGGGAATTATGGTTGAGTTATCGGATCTCCAGGTGTCACGCACCACGATGGTGAAGGCACCGCCAGAGCGGGTCTACGAGATTGTCTCCGACGTGACGCGTATCGGCGAGCTCAGTCCAGTATGCAAGGCGGCATGGTGGGACGAGGGTTCGTCACCTCGTGAAGGTGGTTGGTTTACGGGCCGCAACGAGGCCGAGGGCCGCGAGCCGTGGGAGCGTCGGTGCGAGATATATATCGCCGACCCTGGGCGCGCCTTCGGTTGGGTGCAAGGCGGGCGAAGCGAGGGCAATGCTGAGTGGAGTTACCGATTCCGACCGGTCGAAGAGGGGACCGAGGTCGAGGAGTCCTGGAGAATACTCCGTATGGCCGAACGGCTCATCGCCCTTGGAGACGAGGTCCTCATGCAGCTAAAGGCGAATACCGAGTCGAGCATTGAGGCGACGCTTGCCAAGTTGAAGAAGGTGGCCGAGTCGGAGACCTAGGTTCGACGGCAGAGGTGACGGTCCGTTCGATTCGGGGCGTGTTCACCTCTCACGAGACCTGCTGAGGTGCCTCACTTCGCCGGGATGAGGTCATCCGGCCAGCGAGATACGTTTTGCTGGCCAAACAAGACGACCGGGGGTGAACATCGTGACGGATGCGCCGGGCGAATCGGATGACGATCACTTCTCGTATGGCACCTGGACGGACGACAACCGTTCCGACCAGGTTCAAGCCGACGACGAGCAAGCCAAAGAAATCGCCCTCCAGGTAAGAGCTCCCGGCGCGGGCGGGTGGCTTTGGGGCTTCTTGAGTGCGTTCTTGGATGGGGGCATGGGAGATGCTGGCGAGAGGCCCCGGGTTGTCGCGGTCAACGGGCTCGGATGGGAGTACATCATTCGGCACTACGGGTCAACGAAGGAGGCCTTTCGTGGCCTAGAAGTCCTCGATCTGGAGCTGAATGAACTCGGCTCCGCTGCCTTTGCGGAGAGATACGGCCTTGCTGATTTCTTCGAGATGGATCCTGACGAACGACCACCAGGTTGATCCGCTGTCCTTGGGTGCCCCCGACCGCGACCGAGCGCGCCGGGGCGCCTTCCAATCTGATGATGCCGGTTCGATCCCGGTCGGCCGCTCTCCTTTGAGAGACAACCTCCGAACCCTTCGGTGCGACCTCAGATCTAGTGCTTACCGCGCACCGCCGGAGTCGGTTTGTGTGAGGAGTTCCCTTGCCCAATCAAGGGCGATACGAATCATGTGGGTTCGTTCAGGGCCAAGCACCGTTGCAGGAACTCCGTCAGACGCGACGCGTCCCGAACGATCGACACGCCCTTGATCGGGTCCTTCGTGATGTCGAGCGAAGGACAGAACACGTCGGCGGCACCACAGAAGAAGTGCGGCGAGCCGAGGACGCCACGCTGCACGCCGGCGTGCCAATCCGCCAGTACAGCGGTGTGATCGGACTGGTCGGGCATGACGAGTCCGTATTCGTCCGCCACCTGCTCGAGCGTGGGCGGGTCCGAGATGTCACGACCCTCCTCGAAGAGAGCGTCGCGTAACGCGAAGCTGACGTGCTCGCCGATCTCGAGATCCGTCCGGTAGGCGCGGTTGGCCAGAGCGAGGGCAGCCAGAGTCGAGCGCGGGAACCGTTCGATGTCGAGGTGACGGAACAGGTTCGGAGCGACCTGCTCTCGCAACTCGTCGGCGTGTTCGGCGGTGACCGCGGGATCGAGCGGCGCCCCGTTCACCAGTTCGAGCGGCCACGCCCGGACCCAGATCGCCACATCGGCGCGGTCGGTCCGCCTGCGCTGCTCGTCGATCGCCCGCAACCCGACGTGAGTGAACGGACACCAGATGTCGGCGAAGACCTCGATGGTCTGAATCGGCGTGGTGCTCATGTGGTTGCCTCTCGAATCGGTGACTGACGGGTCCGACGGTCCGCCACCTCGTACTCACTTGGTATCAGTCAGCTGGCCCGAACCACCTTGCCACTGAGCGGCTTGTGGAAGAGGGCATTGAACACGCAGATGTCGAGGGCGCCGGCACCCAGTGGGATCAGGCCGACGATGGCGAGGGCCCACCAACCTCCCCCGAGGATCCCGCCGATGACGATCAGGCCAGACCGGCGATGACCCTGATGGCCCGGCCCGCACTCGATGCCATGAGCTTGGAAAATGCCATGATCCGTGCTCCTACTCTCTCGTTGCTTGGTTGCTGGTGGATTCCCTGCTCACGCCAACTTGGTGAACAATCGCTGGACCTCATCGAGGGGGTACCCGGACTCCGCCGCCTCTTCGGGATGTTGGACGCAGTAGGTCAGCCCACTGGCGATCAGCCGAAAGCCGACCTGCTCGAGGGCCTTGGTCGCCGCGCTCAGCTGGGTCACGATGTCGCGACACTCACGGCCATCGGAGAGCATCGTCTCGACGGCGTGCACCTGCCCCTCGACTCGCTTGAGCCGAAGGCGGAGGTCCTGGATCACTTCGTGGGGTAGTTCCATGGCAACTCTTCCTTCCTCGTCGATGACCTGGTCAGAGTCAGAGAGCCCGTCCCTCTCAGTGGGAGAACTTCACCTTGGGCAGGATCCGCCCGAGCCATTTGGGCTGGTGCCAGGCCCCGTGGCCACCCAACCGCAGCGCAACGGGCAGCAGCACCAAGCGGACCACCAGGGCGTCGAGGGCAACGGCGATCGCCAGGATCACGCCCATCTCCTTCGGGGCGAGTGGTCCAGACAGTGCGAAGGTCAAGAACACGGCGACCATCACCGCGGCGGCTGAGAGCACGACCCGCCCGGACGTGCGCATCGACCCCACCATGGCGTGCTCGGGATCGGGGTGCGTCTCGTAGCGCTCCTTGGCCGCAGACAGCATGAACAGCGTGTAGTCCATGGCCACGCCGAAGACCATGGCCCCGAAGAACAGCGGGGCCCAGGCGTCGATGAAGCCTTGGGGCTGGAAGTTGAGGAGACCGGAAAGGTCGCCGTTCTGGAAGATGAGCCGCCCGATCCCGAAGGCCCCCGCCACGGACAGCGCAGTGATCAAGACACCGAGCGCGGCGATCAGCGGGGCACCGAGGGCGATCAGCAACAGCAGGAATCCGAGGATGCCCAAGATGGCCAGGACAATCGGCGTGTGCGACGACAGGGACTGCTGGAGGTCGTAGTTCTCAGCCGCCGCTCCGCCAACCAGGGTGCCGGCGGGCAGCACCTGGCGCAGATGGTCAATCGTCGTACCGGTCGCCGTCGTCGAGGGCCCGGTCGTCGGCGTCACCTGGTCGAGGGTCCAGCCGGCATGGGTCGGCCCGGGCACGACGCCACCTACCCCGGACGTGTGCGCGAGCGTGGCGAGAGCTTGGGCCTGATCGCTCTTGGGGACCACCACTTGGAGCGTGCCCGGAGCGCCCGGACCGAAGGCATTGGTCACCTGGTAGTACCCCACTCGGGCGTTGTCGCTCGCCGGCACGATGGTGATCGAGGGCATGTTGGTGCGCATGCCGATGATCGGTGCGGCCGCCAGCAGCAGCAGGACCACAGCTGACGCGCCAGCCGGGAACGGGTGGCGCCACAGAAACTTGCCCCATGCATGCAGCGCCCGGTCGAGGGGACCTTCGTCGCCTTCGGCTCGGGGCTTGCGCCGCAGCCGGATCTTTCCCTTGTTGATCCTGGTCCCGAGCTGGCCGAGCACAGCGGGGAGCAGCGTGAGGGTGGCCGCCAACACGGCGATGACGGAAAGCATGATCCCGAAGGCCATCGATCGAAAGGCCGGGCTCGGCACGATCAGGATGGCTGCCAGCGACGCCAGGACCGTGAGCGCGCTGAACGCCACGGCCTTGCCCGCGGTGTCGACCGTCTCGGCCACCGAGGCGACGATCGCCTCGCGGTCGCCCGGTTTGGCTCCACGGCGCTCGAGGGCGCTACGGAACCGCATGACAAGGAACAGGGCGTAGTCGATGCCCAACGCCAGGGCAAACATCGAGCGCGAAGTTCAGCGCCCAGATGGACACGGGCGTGAACTTCGTGGTGATGACCAGGGCGCCGGCGGCCACCAGGAGGCCGGCCATGGTCAAGAGCAGAGGCAGGCCGGCGGCGACCAGGCTCCCGAAGGCGATGATCAAGATGATGATCGTCACGGGCCACGAGAGCATCTCGGAACGCAACATGGCCGAGCGGTTGGCCGTGTTGAAGTTGGCCCACAGGGCGCTGTCCCCGGTTAGCGTGACCGTGACGGACGATGTGGAGAGCTTGCTGAGCGGGGTGGCGACGGCATCGGCGGCCTGCACCATCTTGTTGGAGTCGGCGGCGGATCCTGCCGTGATGACCGCCGTCCGTCCGTCACGTGAAAGTGAGACACCGGCCTGCGGCGAGACCACGGTGGACAACCGGGGATCGTTGCGGAGGACGTTCGTGGCCTTGGCCACGATGGCCTGGGCCTGCGGATCGGACGCGACGGGACCGTGATGGTCGACGACCACGACCTGCAGGCCGGTGGCGCCAAGGCCCGAGAAGTGCTTCTCGATAATGGCTCGTGCCGCCACGGACTGGCTGTTCGAGGACTGCCATCCGGCACCCGCCAGTGCGTTCTCCACGTGGATGGCAAAGAATCCGAAGCCCAGGAGCACCAGGAGCCACGCAACGAGCACGCGCCGGAAATGGGTGGCGGCCCAACGGCCGAGTCGGGCGAATGGGCCTGCGTGGTCCGAGTGGACCACGCCCTCGCCTTCTCGGACCCTCTCCGACATCCCGGCCGAAGGTTCGGCCACGCTGGTTCCCGCCGCCTCGCCGGGTGCTTCGAGATCGGTTCCTCGGGTCGTGGTCATGAGAAACGTCCTTTGTCAGACCGGTAACCCCGCCCCGGAAGGGCCGGATGCCAGATACCCAGGGGGGTATCTGGCATCGTATCATGGTACCCCATGGGGTATCAACCCAGATCGGGTCGGCACTGGTGGATACGCGAACACGAAGGGATGCGATGAGCACACTGGACCAGCAGAGTTGGGACGAGCGCTACGGGGCCAGCGAGCTCGTGTGGGGAGCGGGTCCGAACCGATTCCTCGTCGACGAGGTCACGGACCTGCGACCCGGGACCGCGCTCGACGTGGCCTGCGGAGAGGGTCGCAATGCCATCTGGCTCGCGAGCATCGGCTGGCAGGTCGTCGGCGTCGATTTCTCACCGGTCGGTCTCGAGAAAGCGCGTCAGTTGGCGACGCAGCGGGGCGTCACGGTGGATTGGGTGCACGCCGACCTCACGACATGGGAACCACCGAGCACTTATGACCTGGTCGCGGTCATGTACCTGCATCTCCCCGGAGTCCGTCGGCACAATGTCTTGGCGCGGATGGCGAGGGCGGTGGCGTCGGGCGGAACCTTGCTCGTGGTGGCTCATGACCTCTTGAATCTCTCCGAGGGTTTCGGCGGGCCCCAGGACCCAGCCGTTCTCTACGGACCCGATGACGTGGTCAGCGACATCGGGTCCGTCCTCACGATCGATCGGGCAGAGCATGTCCCCCGTTCAGTCTCCACTCCGGAGGGGGTGGCCACAGCGATCGACGTCCTGGTTCGCGCCCGTCGGCCCCTCAGGTCGCCAGACCACGAGTCCTGAGGACGTCCTTCCGCTCGTCATGCATTTCCTCTGGAAGGGTTCCTGGAGGAGCGTCTATCCCGCGAATATCCTGCGGGCGCCGTCGGTCAGGACCGTTCAGGCGAGTCCACGCACTCGGCTCCCCTGGTACCTCAGTTCATGGGAGTAGGCCGAAATTGCCTTGGCGGACCTTCCAAGCTGAAGATGCCGGTTCGATCCCGGTCGGCCGCTCTCTTCGAAGTCCCGGGTGACGGTGGGCGCCTGCGTCATTGCGAGTGCCTCGACGGATCGAACTCGTGGTCCGTCCTCGCTTCATTTCACGCCTTTGGTTCGAGCAGACCCAAAGATCTCCCGAACGACCGTGCGGAACGGCACGAACAAGAAGACTGCGATGGCGAAGAACAGGAAGATCGCCAGCTTTGGAAGGAACAGACCAATCACAATCGTGAGCACGTAGCCGGCGATGGCGTAGCGGAGTTTCTTGCGAGCTTCGTCGAGATCAGGGTCAGCCGCATCCGCTTTTCGCAGGTGCTTCCGAAGCGCGTATGCGCCCAACGCGGCGAGCAAGAGTCGTATCGCCAGAAGCGTGAGGCCGTAGACGACGACGGCAAGCCGCTGCCACGCCGCGGTCTTCTCCAGCCCCTCCACCATGAGCCGGGTTGGAAACGGCAGGAATGCAATGGTGAGGAGGAAGAGGAGGTTCAGCCGAAGGAAGACCGGGTCAACTCCGTCAAGTTCATCGGTCAGGCCGTGATGGGCGATCCACGCAGCGCCAATCGTCAAGAAGCTGACTAGGTACGCCAGGTAGGAGGGCCACCCGTGGAAGAACTCTTCTGATGGAGTCCCAGGCGGTCTGACAGCAATGTCGATGACGAGCAAGGTGATGGCGAAGGCCAGCACGCCGTCACTGAACCCCTCCATCCGCCCCTTGTCGAGGATCGCCCTGGAGCTGGAGGAAGGGTCCGGCGCGTTCACGGTCTCCAATCCTCTGACGGCTCACGCATGTCACTCTCTCCCGCACCCATCTTCTGGGCCTCCTCGCCAACGGACTAGGGCCGATGGACCCAGGGCCACGCGTCGGATGTTCGGCGCCTCGGTCGCCCCACGCGGTCGTCGCCGCCGTCTGGCGGCACCGAACGCAAGCAATGGTCCCTTGCCTCTGGCCGCCTCAGGAGGACCCAACAGGCTCACAGTGAGACGCAGTCTGCCCCGGGACGGACTCATGGACAGGAGAGAGACATGAAGAATCAAGATGGAGTATTCCTCTACATCGGCACCTACCCCGACGAGGTGGCGGCTCGCGCCGACTACGACGTCGTCAAGGATCTGCACGCCGTCGGTGTCGTCGGGACCTACGACGCAGCGGTCGTCACCAAGGACCTGGACGGCAAGGTTCATGTGAACAAGGACGAGATGGCGACCCGGCACGGCGGATGGGGCGGAGCCGCTGCCGGCGCGGTGATCGGCATCCTGTTCCCACCATCCATTATCGGAATGGCGGTCGTCGGCGGTGCGATCGGCGGGGTGAGCGGGCACTTGTGGCGGGGGATGTCCCGGGCCGATGTCAAAGAGCTCGGGGACGTCATCGACGCCGGCCAGGCCGCTCTCCTGATCGTCGGGGAGCACAATCGAGGACGCCGTGAACAAGGCCGAGCTCAAGTCCAAGAAGCACATCACGAAGGAGCTCGACGCGAACGCGAAGGAAGTGGACAAGGAGATCAAAGCGGAAGCAAAGAAGCTGAGCTGACTCTGCGCCAGAGGTGCGACTTCGACAGCGGAGTGGCACCACTGGGTTCGCCCGCCGGTGTCGCTCCTCCCCGACGATCCCGAGGGCAGATCTGCAGTGGCGGCGGCGACGCGGGAGAACCCTCAGCGCCTGACGGGCACCGTCCGCTCGAAGTCAGTGGGCGCCGTCCGCGACAAGATCGTCACCCCGACGGCCATGGCGCAGAAGGCCGCTCCCGCGACGAACTTCTGGACCAGGCTCACCGTGAATCGCTCGTCGAAGATCCAGGCGCTCAACACGATGGCGACGGCGGGGTCGACCACGACGATCAGCGGTTGGGACACGCTCAACGGGCCGGTCTGCAACGCGGCCTGTTGAAGGACCGAACCGAGGACCCCGCAGGCGATCAGCGCGTAGATGGGCCAGTGCGCCAGCATGCCCAATGGGCCCGATGTCGCAAGAACGTCGGTGGCCGCCTTGATGAACGCGGCCATCAGGGCCCATGTGATCGAGGCTGCGGTGGCGTACAACGCGGCACGACGCACGGGAGATCCCCACCGCGCCATGACTGTCAAGACGACGACCGTCCCGCCGAAGACGGACAGTGCAAGTGCCCAATCGGCCACGTCGGGTTGCAGATGGCCACCATGGGGCTCCGCTGCGCTCAGGAACACGGTCAGGGCCACACAGGTGAGCAGTGCGGCGGTCCAAGCCGTCTTGGCGATGTGCTGGTGGATCCAGAACCGGCGCAGGACGAGGGCAAAGACCAATTCGGTGACGAGGAGGGGCTGGACAATCGACAGTTGGCCGCTGTGGAGTGCGACCGCCTGGAAGGCAAATCCTCCTGCCGCCGCCGCCCATCCGATGAGCCAGAGGGGCTGGCGGAACAAGAAGGTCACCAGGCTCCAGCCACGGTGCTTGTCGGACGCTCCGATACTGACCGCGTGCTGGGTCATGAGGTGCACCGCGTTGGCCAGTGCGGCCGCAAGGGCGAAGGTGATCGTGACGGTCACGCAACTTCCGATCCTGCTCCACGGTCCGAACCCATTGGCGGATTCTGGCCCCTGCGGGAGTGCCGATCCAGCTGCCGTGAATCGGGGCGCAAGCGAGTGACGCTGCCGGGTGTACCCTCGTCACAACTCATTGAGAGCAACAGCGTCCCCGCTTACGGTGACAGGATGGCGAGTCCGATGGCTTCCGAAGCGACGTGGCGGGCGTGTCCGGCCTGCCGTCACCCGATGAAGGGCTCAGAGCAATGACCGGGGCCTACGACACGGGAATGGACCTTCTCATCGAATCGGCCAATGAGCTCGAACTGGCAGCCGGTGCCTGTGAGAGCTCAGAGGATGCGGCGCGCCTCTTTGCACTGGCGGACCGGATCCGTCGCTACCTCGCGATGAGCCGTCCCACCACGAATCTTGGAATGCCCCGGATTGTCTCGGACGAGGCCCGGCTCACGGACGAAGCCGTGATTCATCGGACCGCAGAGTTCAACACGTCCCACATACGCATCCTCTCGGAGTGACTCTCTTGGCGTAGAGCGCCACCCTGGGTGCCCTTGGTTCGCAACCACCGGACCGGGGTTCCGACGAGACCACCAGCTGCGTGCACTGCCCCAATGGCGAGCCGCGTCACGCAAAGAATGCCGTCTTCCTCGCCAACCTCGTTGGATCGATGTGGCGTCGCATGTGTTTGCGATCTTCACTGCCCCAGCACCCCGGTCAGTGAGCCAAGCCGGCAGTGCCGTGCCAGCGACGTAGGGCAATTACAGACCAGATGAGCTCGACCACGCCGAACGGCCACGCTCCAGAAGCGAATCCGTATGCGCTCGAGAGCACGCAACCGAGAGCAAAGAGAAGGATGAACTTCCTGCCTCTCCGCTCGAGGGCGTACATCGCCATCATGAATGAGACGGCGCACACTCCGTAGATCGTGATACCAACGTCGGACATCCGCCCATTCAAGCGGACATCCGGCTCCCTCCCCTCCTGGTGCAGCGTCGCAATGCCGACTCCGCCTGCTCACACCGCGCCGAGTAGGCGGGCGCCCAGAGCACCTCGCCGAACTGGCACTTCAGTTCCACGCACCGCACCCGAATCGGCGCGGGCGAGCGTGATCCGGGCGAGGCGACGTCACCCACGGAGCCTCGAGCCCCTCTCGTCGCCGTTACCGTTGCCGCGATGGCCTCAAAGAGACCGGTTCGGCCTGATCGTTCCCATGGGCGCTCGGGCTCTCGGCTGTCATGGACATTGGCGACGACAGGTCTGCTCGGCCTGCTCGTGGCCGTGCTCGTCCAACCAGCAGCGGCCCGCTCGGCGGCAAACCAGGTGTGGTCCCCGTTCGTCCTGGTGGCCGGGCTGCTCCTGATCGGGCTGGTCGCGGACGACGACGGCCTCTTCGCCGCCGCAGGTCATCTTCTCGCTCGCACGGCGCGCACCGGCACCTCCATCTTCGTGGGTGCGACGTTCATGGTCGGCGTGGTGACCGCGCTGTTGAACCTCGACACCGCCGTGGTCTTCCTCACCCCGGTACTCGTCTACACCGCAAGGAGTCGAGGCGGCGGCGAAGCTCCGCTTCTCTACGGATGCCTCCTGCTTGCCAACGCTGGGTCCCTGTTCCTCCCCGGCTCGAATCTCACCAACCTGATCGTGCTCGGACACCTGCACCTCACGGGCGGTCAGTTCTTCGCCCACATGTGGGCGCCGGCACTGGCGGCCTTGGTGGTGACGGCGTCCGTGGTGGTCGTCTCGGAGCATGCGACGCTCAGGATCCGTGCCGTCGACCCGACACCTCCCGAGCGCCCGGTGCTCGGCCTCGGGATCGTCGCGGTCGCGCTCGCCACGGCCTTCGTCCTCACGTTCCCCAACGCAGCACTGCCGGTGGTCGCGCTCGGGATCGCCAGCATCACCGTGCGCATCTCCTCGGGGAAGGACACGGTGCGACACGTCATCGACGCTCTCGGACTACCTGTGCTCGTCGGGCTCTTCGGCGTGGCGGTGGCCTTGGGCACTCTTGGCCGCGTCTGGCTCGGTCCGCAGACGCTCTTGTCGCATCTCGACGTCTGGGGGACGGCGGCGGTGGCGGCGATCAGCACGGTCCTGATCAACAATCTCCCTGCAGCCTCGCTTCTGGCCGCGCAGCACCCGTCCCACCCCTTCGCCCTGCTGATCGGGCTCAACCTCGGGCCCAACGCCTTCGTCACCGGATCGTTGGCGTGGTTTCTCTGGCTGAGAGCGGCCCGGTCCGCAGGTGCCCGACCGTCACTGGCGAAGGCGAGTCGGCTCGGAATCGTCGCCGTACCCATCTCACTTGCAGTCGCAGTCGGCGTCCTGGTCCTGTCGGGATCCACATGACCGTGGCGCGTCGCCGTGGAGCGCGGGCGGCGTCGGCTCGAGACGCGGGACCTTCGGCCCTTCCCGGTGGTGACCCCGAAACGCACGATGTCCGGGACACCAGGAGAAGGCATGGGTCACTCGCCTCACCCATGCCTACGAGACGGCGAGCGCCCCGCCGGGGAATCCGCCATCACGTGAGGGGCTGAACGATGTCCACGGAGTCCACCCACCACGAGGCCCACGGGTCGCTCTTCGGAGCGGCCTCGGCCGTCTCCATGACCTTCGGTCGAGGCGCAATGGCCCGGGCCGTGGCCGACCTGGCCGATCTTCGTGCGACCGACGTCGTCGTCGACGTGGGCTGTGGCCCTGGCACCGCGGCGAGACGAGCACGACGGGCGGGCGCACAGGTGGTCGGGATCGATCCCAGCCCTCAGATGCTGCGGATCGCCCGCTGGATCACCTCGGCACGGCGGATGGACGGCGTTCGCTTCGCCGAGGGCTCCGCTGAACGTCTCCCTCTCGCCACGGCCAGCGCAACGATCCTCTGGGCGATCCAGTCCGTCCATCACTGGGAAGACCCCAACCGAGGGCTTGAGGAGGCGCTCCGGGTGCTCTCGCACGGAGGTCGCCTGATTCTCATGGAGCGGTCCGTCATGTCAGGCGCTCGAGGCCATGCCAGTCACGGACTGACCGAGGGCCAGGCGGACGAGCTCGCATCGCTGGTCGAGTCCACGGGCTTTGCGGGCGTCGTCAAGCGGTCCGTCCGCGCCGGACGCCGCGACCTCGTCGCGCTGACGGCATCCGCCCCCCCGCCCCGGCAGCGGAGCGTCAGAGAGCCTTGAGCACCTCTTCGGCCGAGCTGACGTTCAACCCGGGTCCGGGCTCCACGGCGATCCACGAGACGACTCCGTCGTCGAAGATGGCGGCGAAGCGCTGAGAGCGCGTACCGAGTCCGAAACCGCTGCCGTCCATGGTGAGGCCGAGTGCGGAAGTGAGGTCGCCGTTTCCGTCGGCCAGCATGACGACCGAACCGTCGGAATTCTGGTCCTTGCCCCAGGCACCCATCACGTAGGCGTCGTTCACCGACATGCACACGACCGCGTCGACACCCTTGGCCCGCAGCTCCCCGGCACGAAGCACGTACCCGGGCAGGTGATGGTCCGAGCACGTGGGCGTGAAGGCTCCGGGCACGCCGAAGAGCACGACCTTTCCGTGTCCCAGGAGATCCGCCGACGTGGTCACCTCCGGACCGTGCTCTCCGAAGGTGTACACCTTCACGTCCGGCACGCGATCACCCACTGCGATCGTCATCTGCATGTCCCCTCTCCGTTCGTCGCGCCGGGCTCGACCTCGGGTCCCGGCGAGACCCAAGGTTGCCATACACCCACGCGCACCCGACAGTCCGTCCACAGCCCCGGGTGCTGCGGACCCACGCTGGAGATCTCCGTCCGAAGCGGTGGGGTTCGCGCACACCGCGCCCCTGAGACCCTCGGGTCGGTACACTCCGGCAGTGCCTGCACTTGACCGGAAATGGTGGACGCTCATCGCCGTGTGCACGGCGACCTTCATGCTCCTCCTCGACATCACGGTCGTGAACGTGGCGCTGCCCGACATCCAGCGTTCGCTGCACTCGAGCTTCGCCGACCTCCAGTGGGTGATCGACGCCTACTCGCTGACCCTGGCGGCGTTCCTGCTCACGGCGGGTGTCGTGGGTGACATGTACGGGCGACGCGAAGTCTTCGCCGCCGGACTCGTGGTCTTCACGCTGGCATCGCTGCTGTGCGGTCTGTCGACCAGTCCCTTGATGCTGAACCTGGCCCGTGCGATCCAGGGTGTCGGGGGCGCCGTGATGTTCGCCACTTCCCTGGCCCTGATCGCCACCGCGTTCACCGGGAAGGACCGCGGGTCCGCCTTCGGGATCTACGGTGCCGTGATCGGCGGCGCCGTCGCGGTGGGTCCCCTGGTCGGCGGCGCCATCACCAGCGGTATCGGCTGGCGCTGGATCTTCTTCGTCAACGTGCCCATCGGCGCCGTCGCGGTGGTCATCGCCTTCGTCAAGATCGCCAAGTCGAGCGGCATGGGGACACGCCACATCGACTGGGTGGGCTTCATCACGTTCTCGGCGAGCTTGTTCGCGTTGGTGTTCGCCCTGGTGCGCGGGAACGACCTCGGCTGGGGCAGCACGACGATCATCGGGCTCCTCGTCGCCTCTGTGCTCCTCATGGTGGCGTTCTTCGTCAACGAGCTGAAGACGAAGGACCCGATGCTCGACCTCAGCCTCTTCAGGATCCCGGCGTTCGTGGGGCTCTCCATCGTGGCCTTCACATTGGCGGCCTCGATCTTCGCCATGTTCTTGTACCTGACCCTCTACATACAGGACGACCTCGGCTACGGGCCGTTCGCTGCCGGCCTGCGTTTCCTGCCCCTTTCGCTGCTCATCTTCGTGGTGGCCTTCATCAGTGGTCGCCTGACCGTGCGAGTCGATTCGCGGATCCTCTTCGGAATCGGCATGATCCTCGTGACCGGTGGCCTCCTCCTCATGGGGAGGACCGAGCCCACGTCGACATGGACCGTGCTCCTTCCCGGGTTCATCGCCTGCGGGATCGGAGTGGGCACGGTGAACCCGGCCTTGGCCTCGGGCGCCGTCTCGGTGGTCCAACCCCAGCGCAGCGGCATGGCCTCGGGGGCGAACAACACGTTTCGTCAGGTGGGCATCGCCACCGGCATCGCCGTCCTCGGCGCCGTCTTCCAGAGCCAGATCGTGTCGCACACCAACGCCGCGTTGGCCAAGACGGCCGGCGGTGCCGAGATCCTGAGCCGTGGCGGCTCCTCACTCCGAAGCGCCATGACCGCCGGCGAGATGGGGCCGGTTGTGAAATCCCTACCCTCCCCGTCGGACCGGCAGGCTCTCCTCAGTGCGTACCACGTCGGCTTCTCGACCACGCTGAACCACCTGATGTGGCTCGGTGCCGTGGTCGCCTTCGTCGGGGCCGTGGCCGGCATTGTCCTGGTGCGCCAGCAGGACTTCGTGATCCCCACCGGTGCGGCCCCGAGCAAGAACGACGGGCCCGGAACGTCTCAGACGCCGGGCGAGGGCGCCTCGGTCGACGTGACCCCCGCCGCGCACGCCTGAGCGGTCATCCTCTCGGCGCTCCCCCAGGGGCGGGTGGTCGTGGGCCATTCTCGAAACTGTTCGTCGCACCGGCCCTATCCTTGGGCATCGGAGCCTCGAGAAACGGACACGGAGCGATGCACCCACGGCCAGTGCGCAAGACCGTCGTCGCCGTGGCCCTGCTGGGTGCGGGCACGGTCCTGACCGCCTGCGGCAGCTCAGGCCCCTCGGCCTCGGGCCCGCCGACGCCCAACACGGCGGCATCGTCCTCGTCGTCCTCGCAACCGCCCTCGAAATCGACCCCCTCGTCCCGCCTCCTCGCCGTGCTCCAACAGCTCAACGCCGCCGACGCGAACCTCTCCACCACGCTGGCGAGCATGCAAACCCGGAACGACGCCGGCACGACCTACCGTCCGTCCGACGTCGAATCGCTCTCCTCGTCCGTCGCCAATCTCCTGCAACTCTCCCTGACCGAGCTGACGGGAATACTGCCCTCCCTACCGTCGGGCGACGTTGCCGCGACGCAGTCGTTCCAAGGATCGTTGACCAGCGCGCTCAAGGCCTTCGACAACACCGACGCACTCGCCAACACCGCGGCCCGGGGAGTTCAGACGCCCGGAGTGCCGTCGGGGCTTCCCTCGGGTCTGATCTCCTCTGCGTCGGGTGGCCCGCTCATCGCGCAGTACCAGAGCGACGCCAGCGAGGTCGCCGTCATGGAGCGCACCACCGAGCATCAGTTCGCGGCGCTGCTCGACCCGGCCGGCGGGTAACCCCGGCGAACCTTCAGGCGCGCGCCAGGCTGGCCGAGATCTTGCGCTCGTGCAGCGCCTGCACCGCGGCCTCGGCCTCTTCCTTGGGCCGTACGGCCGCCACCGCCTTGCCGGTGCGGTGGATGCGCCAGGCCAGCTCATCGGCCCGCTCGACGCTGTGACCGAAGATCTCGACGAAGGCCCGGATCACCGTCTGGAAGGTCGTCACGTCGTCGTTCCAGACGATCACCGCCCAGAGGTCCGCCTCGGCGAAGAAGGCGTCGATGTCCACGTCGGCCAGGACGGGCAGCTCTGTCGTGGTGGAGTCCAGGGTCAGTGGCATGGGAGGGACCGGCGGATCGACCTTGCGTCGTGGACCTCGTGTCGCACCGCAATGTGTCGTCGTCCGCAATTCCGCCGCGTCAGTGTAGTCCTCGTCGGCGCAACGACCGGTGGTCGGCGCTAGGTGTCGGTCGCCGGCTCGCCCGTGGGGTCCCGATGCGACGGCGAGAACGTCTTGCCGAAGCGGAATTCGGCGCCCTGAGGCTGGTCGGGGGTGCGGTTCAGCACCACAGGTCGCCGGGCTTCGCCGAGCTGGGGGCGATCGATGAACCACGGAGCCGGGGGCGGTGCCACGACGTGGGTGAGCGCGTCGACGATGGGCTCGTAGTTGACCCGCCATCCCTGGAAGTGCCGCCATGCTTCTTCCTCGTCGCGTTCGACGGGGAATTCGACCGACGTCAGCCGGCGATACCCGTCCCCGAACTCGGCACGAGAAAGCCGGATTCCCATCGTCGGCAGCGGATCCTCGTCGTAGGGGATGCGCAGCGCCCGCGCCATCGACCGCAGGCAGGTGATCCCCATGCGCAGGCACAGGCGAGCCTGGCGCGGCGTGAGCGCCGGGCTCGTGGAGTGGTAGAGGGCCGCGGAGTCCATCATGGCCACCAGGGCCACGAGCCAGCTCCGCGCCGGCACCGGGGAGCGGAACCAGATGAGGCCCGGGTAGTTCGCATGGCTCTCCGAGACGGCCGCGGCCCAGCGTTCCCAGTCGCCGTACAACTCGGGCAGCTCGTCCATGGTGTCGAGCCAGTAGTGCCGGGCGAGGATCTCGGGGCCCCACGCCGGAGTGCCCGAACGCGACTCCAGAAGGGTCACCTCGGTCTCGCGTGAGGAGAACTGGTTGTAGAGGGCGGGCAGGTAGGCGATCTCGAGGGCGACGACGAGCAGGCCCATGCCCGCCGCCACGATCTCAATGGCGCGGGGACCGGCCCGGGCCGACGAGACGATGCCCAGCGTGAAGACCGACGAGCCCGAGATCCCCAACGCGGTGGCGAAGGCGACTCCGGCCGCCCACCACTCCACCAGGGCGAAGCCGAGGACGATCAGGCACAGCCAGAGGACGAAGAGCAGCACCATGGCCGCGGGACCGACGAAGGACAGCACGTGGTCGCGCGTCTCGTAGTCCGGGAGGCGCGGCGCCAGCCATCGCGCCGATCCCCCGAGGACGCGCGCCAGCATGCGCATGGCGGGCGACGAGGTCACCCTGGGGACGACGAGAGAGGTGAACACGCTCCACGCGGTAACGAGAACGACGCCGATCCCCGCGATGAAGGCGACCAGGCGGGCGACCGTCTCCACAGGTGCCATGTTGCCACGCGCTCACGCACGGGAGACCGGGCATCCTCGCCTCGTCGGCGGGGGGGCTATCAGCCGAGCGGGAGACCCGGCGCAGCCGCCAACGACGGATCCCGACCCGGCTTGGCATTCACCGCGTAGAGCTGATCGGGCCGGAACGACCTGACGGCCCGATCCCCCGCCCGACCTCCGACCACCTCCACCCACGACTCGCCACTCTCGAGGTTGGTCACATGGGCCACGAACTCCCAGTTGGCGCCCCGCAGTCGTGTGCCCTCGACGCGCACGGGATCACCCGGCCGAAGCCCGGCCCAGCGAAGGTCGCGACGGAGGTCGGCCACATGCCCTTTCTATCGTGTCGCGGTCCCCCGCAGGCCCGTCGCACCGAGATGCACGGGGGAATGGCGCCGATGCCGGCGCGCATCGCCGTATCCTGGCTCCGATGGCGCTCGAACCCCCGCGTACGCTGACGCCGTCCAAGGTGGCGGCCTTCACCAATTGTCCACTGGCCTTTCGGTTCTCCCAGATCGAACGCCGGCCCGAGCCGCCGTCACCGCAGGCCGTGAAGGGGACGCTGGTGCACGCCGCCCTCGAACGGCTCTTCTGGCAACACCCATCCGGGGAGCGCAGTCGTGCCGCGGCATCCGAGGCGTTGGCCGAGGCCTGGGAGGAACTGCAAGACGAGACCGAGTTCATGGACCTCGGTCTCGGTGCCGACGAGGCCGCCACCTTCCTGGCCGACGCAGAGAAGCTGGTGTCCAACTACTTCGAGCTCGAGGACCCCGATGCGGCCCGGAACGTCGCGGTGGAGCTCGGAGTGGAGACCATGGTGGACGGCATGCGCCTGCGCGGCATCATCGACCGGCTCGACATGGGGCCCGACGGAAGCCTGATCGTCGTGGACTACAAGACCGGGCGAGCGCCCTCGGAGCGCTACGAGCGCGGCAGCCTGAGCGGGGTCCAGACCTACGCGTTGCTCTGCGAGAGTGTTCTGGGCCAGGCCCCGGCCGAGGTCAGGCTCCTCTACCTGCGCCAGCCCCTGTCCATCTCGTCGGCGGCGTCGGACCAGACCATCCGGGGACAGCGCAAGCGGGCCACGGCGGTGTGGTCGGCGATCGAGCGGGCGTGCGAGGGGGAGGACTTCCGCCCCAACGTGGGCCCGCTGTGCGACTTCTGCCACTTCAAGACCTCCTGCCCGGCGTTCGCCGCGTGAGTCGCCGGTGATGAGCACCCTCGACGAGACGGTCGACGCCGCCTTCAACCCCCTTCGGGGCCGGCCGGGATTCGACCGCGCCGCCGCCGCAGTGTCCAACCTGGCCGACTTCGGGCTGGTCTGGGTGCTCCTGGCCATGCTCAAGGGCCGGCGACGCGGTCCGACTCGGCGCCGCGCCATCGTCGCGCTCGGGGTCGCCGGAATCTCCTCGCTGGCGGTGAGCCGGACCGTCAAGGCGGCGGTCGAGCGGCAGCGGCCCGAGGACCATCTCAATGCGGCCGTGCGCACGCCCTCGAACAGCAGCTTCCCGAGCGGCCACACCCTGGCCGCCTTCTGCACCGCCTTCGTCCTGGGCGACTCCGACGCCCAGACCGCGGCAAACGTCGGCTTCGCCACGGCGGTGGCGGCCAGCCGTGTCCACCTGCGGGCACACCACCCCAGCGACGTCCTCGGCGGCGCGGCCATCGGCTCGGTGCTCGGGCTCGGACTCCGCCCTGTCGTCGACATGGTCACTCCCGGAGACGTGGGCCGACGCGGCCGACGCGGCCGACCGGGGTGGCGCCGAGGCACCCCGAAACAGAGGCGCGGCGACGTGCAGGTGCACCGGCTCTAGGCACCGCCGGCCCCCGGTGGCCGGCCGGACCGGGCACCTCGCGTAATCTGCCCGATGTGTCCACCGATTTCCCTTGGCGTCCCTTCCCGGGACGCCCCGAACGGAGGCGAGCGCGCTGACCCGCTGTGATCTCGGGTTCGTCGGCGCGGGCCAGCTGGCCCGCATGGCCGCTGAGGCGGCCAGCGCGCTCGGTCTCTCCGTCGCCGTCCTGGCCGAGCATCCCGGCGACGCAGCCTGCGAGGTCGCCGCCGAGGTCGTGCTCGGGTCGCCCTTCGAGGCCCGGGACCTCCGGCATTTCGCCGAGCGGTGTGCCGTGGTCACCTTCGACCACGAACAGGTGGACCTCGAGCTCGTCGCCGCCTTGTCCGAGGCCGGTGCCGTGATCCGTCCCGGTGCGGCCAGCCTGGAGCTCGCGGTGGACAAGGGCGTCATGCGCTCGGTCCTCGACGAGGCTGGCGTGCCGGTTCCCCCGTTCGCGATCGCCGAAGGGCCGAACGCGCTGAATGATCGTCGAGACCTTCGCCCGGGACCACGGGTGGCCGGTCGTCCTCAAGTCGGCGCGGGGGGGCTACGACGGCAAGGGAGTCTGGCCGGTGGTCGACCGGGCGGAGGCTGCCGAGGTGCTGTCCTTGGTGACCGGCCCGGTGGTCGTCGAGGAGCTCGTGCCCTTCGAGGCCGAGCTGGCAGTGCTGGTGGCCCGTCGCCCTTCGGGTGCCTCGGTGGCCTGGCCGGCGGTCGAGACGGCGCAGGTCGAGGGCGTGTGCCGTGAGGTTCTCGTGCCCGGGCGCCTTCCCCCCGACGTCGTCCATGCGGCCGGCGCCCTCGGGCAGAAGGTGGCCGAGATCGCCGGGACGGTGGGGGTCATGGCCGTTGAGCTCTTCTGGGCGAAGGGTCGCCTGCTGGTGAACGAAGTGGCCACCCGACCGCACAATTCGGGCCACTGGACCATTGAGGGTGCGGTGACCTCGCAGTTCGAGAACCACGTGCGAGCCGTGCTGGACTTGCCACTCGGGTCGACTGCGACTCAGCATCGGCACGTGGCCAGCGTCAACGTGTTCGGCGGTCCCGGCGGTGAGGATCCCGCGGCGCTGCTGGCGCGCGCCTTGGCGATCGACGGCGTGCACGTCCACCTCTATGGCAAACAGGCGCGACCCGGACGCAAACTGGGCCACGTGACCGTGTGTGGGGACGACGCCGATGCGGTGCGAGCCCAAGCCTGGAGCGCCGCGGCTGCCCTGGGCACAGCGATGCCCGCGGCCGGAGTGGAATTGCCCTCCGGAGTGGCCCTGGAGCCGGCTCGGTGAGCGCGCCACCTCCCGTGGTCGGCCCTCCCCTCGTCGGAATCGTCATGGGGAGCGCGTCGGACCTGCCCGTGATGCAGGGTGCGGCAGAGATGCTCGAGCGCTTCGAGGTCCCCCACGAGGTGCGGGTGACGTCGGCTCACCGCACCCCGCGCGAGATGTTGGCTTACGGCGAGGAGGCGGCCGGCCGCGGCCTGCGCGTCCTGATCGCGGGGGCCGGGGGGGCGGCCCACCTGCCGGGCATGCTGGCGTCGGTGACCACCCTGCCGGTCATCGGTGTGCCCGTGGCGCTGGCGCAGCTCGACGGCCTCGACAGCCTGCTTTCGATCGTGCAGATGCCTCGGGGGGTCCCCGTGGCGACGGTGGCGGTCAACGGCGCGCGCAACGCCGGGCTCCTGGCCGTGCGGATCCTCTCCACGGGCGACCCGGTCCTGGCGACACGAATGGAGGAGTTCCAGGCCGGCATCGCCACCGAAGCCCGGGCGCAGGACGCCGAGGTGCGAGAGGGTGGGATCGACCGTGGCTGACCTGGCCACGAGCTCGGAGCCCACCGTCGCCCAACGATTGGGCTATGACGGCGGCGCCAGGCTGGTCGTGGTCAACGCCGACGACCTGGGCTCGTGCCACTCGGCCAACGTCGGAGTCTTCGAGTGCCTCGCCACGGGCACCGTGACCAGCGCCTCACTCATGGTGCCGTGCCCCTGGGCACGCGAGGCCTCCAGCCGCTATCGCGGCGAGGACATCGGGGTTCATCTGACGCTCAACGCCGAGTACGAGCTCTACCGTTGGGGGCCGATCACCCATGCGCCGTCTCTGCTGGGCGGGGACGGGGGTTTCCCGAGGACGCTCGAGGACGTGTGGGACCATGCCGACCTCGACGAGGTCCGCCGCGAGTGCCGGGCCCAGATCGAGCGGGCCATCCTGTGGGGCTTCGACGTGAGCCACCTCGACGCGCACATGGGAGCGCTGGCCCTGCGCCCCGAATTCTTCGACGTGTACCTGGACCTCGCCATGGAGTTCGGGCTGCCCATGCGCATGATGAGCCACAGCATGGAGCGCTACGTCGGGTTCCCGGCCCGGTCCGTCGCCGCAGACGCGGGAGCCGTCTTCACCGACCACTTCGAGATGGTGCCCAGCGTCGGCTCGCGCCAGGTCCTCGAGCAGCGCCTGGCGTCGCTGCGCCCCGGCGTCACCGAGCTGCACCTCCACCCGGCCGTCGACAGCGCCGAGCTCCGGTCCCTGGCCCCCGACGACTGGGCGGCGCGTGTCGACGACCGTCGGATGATCTGCGACGAGGACTGGGTCAGGCGCTCGCTCGAGGAGGCCGGGGCGACGCTGATCGGCTACCGGCCCCTGCGCGAGCTGGCGCGGGCCGGCGGCTGAACCACCGACACCGACATCGACAGCAGGGCGCTCAGGGCCGGCCCGGCACGGGGGCGAACCCGCGGACACCGGCGAAGAGGTCGTCCTCGCTCACCGCATCATCGGTGACGCCGCTCGGCCCGACCCGGCTCGCGGCCAGGAAGTACTCGTCGACGGGATGCAGGTCACGCAGGATTTCGGGGGGGAGCCCGAACCAGAACGGTGAGTTCGGGTCGACCTGGGTGGCATGCGCCCGCAGCGCCTCGGCCCGCACGTGGGTGTACCCCCGCACGTCCAGCGTCGTCGTGACCGGCTCGTCGCGGGTGAGGCGTTCCAGCCATTTGTCGTCGAAGGGCGACGTCAGGCCGAGCTCCCCGAACGTGACGTGCATCTGGCGGAACCGCTCCGCCGGCCACACCGAGTAGTAGAGCTTGTCCGGCGCGAAGGGCGGTCCGGCGTCCGGGAAGCGGTCCGGATCTCCGGCGGAGTCGAAGGCCGCCACGGAGATCTCGTGCACCCGGATGTGGTCGGGGTGCGGGTAGCCGCTGTGGTCCTCGCCGTAGGTCACCACCACCTGCGGGCGCTCCGCGCGAATGACGGCCACGAGCCGGCCCACGGCCTCGTCCAGCGGGGCCTGGGCGAAGCTCTCGGGTCGGGCGTTGGCCTCCGATTCGGGCATGCCCGAATCGCGGTAACCCAGGAGCACGGTCTCGTCGTAGCCGATGATCTCGGTGGCCGCCTCGAGCTCGTCCCGGCGGACCCGCCCGATGTCAGCGCGGACCTCGGGCGTGTCCATGGCCGGGTTGAGGATGTCGCCCTCCTCGCCCCCGGTGCAGCACACGAGCACGGTCCTGACCCCCTCGGCGTGGTACCGGGCCACGGTGGGCGCTCCCTTGGAGGCCTCGTCGTCGGGATGCGCGTGCACGCACAGCAGGCACAGTCGGTCGGACGCCGGGCGCATGGCCCGACCTTAGTGGTGGGCCTGGGCAGGGCCTCCCGGTATCCCCGCACGCCCGCTGGGCCTTATGCTCGGGTTCCATGGCAGGCACGTTCAGTCGGATCCGGGACATCTTCCGGTCCAAGGCGAACAAGGCCCTGGACAAGATGGAGGACCCGCGGGACACCCTCGACCTGTCCTACGAGAAGCAACTCGAGCAGCTCCAGAAGGTGCGCCGGGGGGTGGCCGACGTGGCCACGGCGCGCAAGAGGATCGAGCTGCAGGCCCAACAGCTGCAGAAGCAGGCGGACAAGCTCCAGGGCCAGGCCAAGGCTGCACTCGAGCAGGGCAACGAGGACCTGGCCCGCGAGGCGCTGTCGCGGCGAGCCGCGTTGGGAGAGCAGCTCGCCGAGCTCAAGACCCAGCACGACCAGATCAGCGAACAGGAGCAGAAGCTGGTCCAGACCTCCCAGGAGCTCCAGTCGCGTGTCGAGCGGTTCCGCACCCAGAAGGAGACGCTCAAGGCCTCGTACACCGCCGCCGAGGCCCAGACCAAGGTCGGCGAGGCCGTGTCGGGCATCTCGGACTCCATGGGCAACGCCGGCACGACCATGCAGCGGGCGCAGGACAAGATCGCGTCCATGCAGGCGCGTGCGGGGGCCATCGACGAGCTGCTGTCCTCGGGTGCGCTCGACGACCTGACCCACCCGGTCGACGACATCCAGAAGGAGCTCGACAAGGTCTCCTCGACATCCCAGGTGGACAATGAACTGGCCGCCCTCAAGGCCGAGCTCGGGACCGGTGGCACCGGGGGCGACACGGCGGCGCTCCCGGCGGCCGAGGGGGCACCCGGCGGGGTGACCGACGGCTCGGCGCCGGGCGGAGCAGACTTGGGCGGGACAGGAGGAGAGCGCGCCTGATGGCCATCTCACGCAACATCAAGCCGGACCGGGGCCTGACCGTCCGCATGCTCATGACGGGCTTCTTCCTCGTCGTGCTCTACGGGGCGGTCGTCGGCATCCTGATCGCCGTCGGGCTCTCGTTCGTGTTCGTCCTGGTGATCGCCTTCGCTCTCTTGTTCTGCCAGTACTGGTTCAGCGACAAGATCGCCATGTACGCCATGCACGCCAAGGAGGTCACGGCCGAGCAGGCCCCCGAGCTGCACGGCGTCGTGGACCGGCTCTGCGCGCTGGCCGACATGCCCAAGCCCCGGGTGGCCATCGCCACCACCGACGTGCCCAACGCCTTCGCCACGGGCCGCAGCCCCAAGTCGGCCGTGGTCTGCTGCACGACCGGGCTGCTGCGAAGGCTCGACGAACCCGAAGTCGAGGCGGTGCTGGCGCACGAGCTCTCCCACGTGGCCCACCGCGACGTGGCCGTGATGACCATCGCCAGCGGCCTCGGCATGATTGCCGGGCTCCTGACCCGCGTGATGTTCTACTCCGAGCTCTTCGGAGGGGGTGGGGGCGGCAACAACAACCAGCAGAGCCAGGCGGCGGCCATCGAGATGCTGGTGATGCTGGTCTCGGTCGTCGTCTACTTCGTCAGCTTCCTCTTGACCATGGCGCTGTCGCGGTATCGAGAGCTGGCCGCCGACCGCTCCGGGGCACTGCTCATCGGGCGCCCCTCGCTGCTGGCCTCGGCCCTGGTCAAGATCACCGGGGAGATGGGCCGGATCCCGACCAAGGACCTCCGGGCGGCCGAGCCGTTCAACGCCTTCTTCTTCGCCCCCGCCGTGGCCAACGGCGCCACGCAGGGTGGCGGCGGTGGCTTCAGCTTCGGCCAGCTGTTCCGGACGCACCCGACGCTCGAGCGTCGCCTGGCCCAGCTCGAGTCACTCGAGCACCAGCTCGGCCAGACCAGCTGACGCGAGTCCGGAAGTCCGGGCGTTGGGCCTCTTCGACACCATCCTGGGCCGCTCGAAGCCCGTCCGCGCCAACCTCGACGCGCTCTTCGCCCTGCCCACCGCCGCGCTGACGCTGCAGAGTGCCGGAGGGCTGGTCAGCTCGGGTCACGCCGGCGTGTGCTGGAAGTCCCCGCCGGGGCAGGCCACGGCGGAGGCCCAGAAGGAGATCGCCGATCTCGTCAGTGGCGGCTTCAGCCAGGCCGTGGACTCCTTCGACTACGGCTGGCTGTTGCTCGACGATCCGGACCTCGAGGAGCTCGTCACCAAGATCCACATGGCGAACTCCACACTGCAGGAGAACGGCTGGGGGGCCCAACTCTTGTGCTCGGTCTTCGGCTTCGTCCCCGGATCCGACGCGCCGAACGACGCCCGGGCCTTCCGGCTCGTCTATCTGTTCAAGCGCGGGACGTTCTACCCCTTCGCCCCCGTCGACAACGAGAAGGAGCGACGCGACACCGAGCTCGAGTTGCGCATCCGGTCCATGGTCGGGGCCGACCTGCCGTTCGAGTCCGATCTGGCACGGTGGTTCCCGATGTGGGACATGCCGGTCTCGTGACCCCGGCGGCTCAGCGCTGACGTGAGCACTTCACCCGAGGGGCTCGAACCGCCCGGACGTCTCATCGCCCTGGAGGGCGCGGTGAACTTCCGCGACCTCGGTGGGTACCGGGCCGCCGGAGGTACCGAGACCCGCTGGCGGGTACTGTTCCGGGCTGACGGCCTCGGCGAACTGACCGAGGCCGACATGGAGGTCGTGCGGTCGCTGGGGATCCGGACCGTGATCGACCTTCGTTCGGGCGAGGAGTTCGAGCGCAGCCGGTTCGACGTCCGTGCGCACCCGGTGTCCTTTCATCACCTTCCCCTCATCGGCCGGCTCCCCGACGCCGAGCAGTTCGAGCGCCAACCGGGCTTCTTGGGCTCGCAGTACCTCGAGATGGTCGAGCGGGCCGGGGATCGGATCCTGGCCGCGCTGGCGGTGCTCGCCGAGCCCAAGGCGCTCCCGGCGGTCGTCCACTGCGCGGCGGGCAAGGACCGGACCGGCGTGCTCTGCGCCCTCATCCTGTCCCTGGTCGGCGTGGACGAACCCACCGTCGTGGCGGACTATGCCATCAGCGCACAGGCGATGGAGGTCCTCCGGGCCAGGCTGTTCGACCGGCACCCCGAGCTTCGAGCCGCCTTCGAGGAGGTCGACGAGGTGTTCTCGGCTGATCCTGCACAGATGGAGCGTTTGCTGGACCACCTGCGCTCGCGGTACGGGTCCGTGGAGTCCTACGTGGCCATCCTCGGCGCCCGTCCAGGCCTGGTCGACGGGTTGAGGGCGGGGCTCCTCGACGAGCCCCCAGAACGGTCCGGCTAGCGGCTCGCGGGCGGGCCGGCCGCCGTCAGCCGGGCCTCCTCACTCACCGTGTGTCGGACCGCATGCGATCGATGGCACCGGCCAGTGCCAGGTCGAGCAGGGTGAGACCTCCCACCGAGTGCGTGGTCAGGGCCAGGTGCACCGTGTTCCAGCGGATGTCGATATCGGGGTGGTGATTGGCCGCCTCCGCCGCGGCGCCCACCGCATTGACGAATTCGAGCGCGGCGGCGAAGTCGTGCAGCTTCACCGTCGTCACCAGGGTGTCGCCGGATCTCGACCAGTGCAGGCCCTGCTCCTCGAGCGCAGCGTCCACCTCGGCCCCGTCGAGTACCGGCTCGCTCACGGATGCGTCATCTCTTCGGGCCGCACGGCGGCGTCGAACTCCTCGGCCGTGAGCAGGCCGAGCTCGAGGGCGGCCTCGCGAAGCGTCGTGCGCTCCTTGTGCGCCTTCTTGGCCACCTTCGCCGCGTTGTCGTACCCGATGATGGGGTTCAGCGCGGTGACCAGCATGAGCGAGTTCTTCAGATGCCGCTCGATCTGGGGCAGGTCCGGCTGGAGCCCGTCCACGCAGAACTCGCGGAAGCCGCGGCAGGCGTCGGTCATGAGGGAAATCGACTGCATGACGTTGTAAGCGATCACGGGCTTGCACACATTGAGCTCGAGGTTGCCCCGACTGCCCGCCGTGGCCACGGCCATGTCGTTGCCCAGCACCTGGATCCCGACCATGATCATGGCCTCGCTCTGAGTGGGGTTGACCTTGCCCGGCATGATCGACGAACCGGGCTCGTTCTCCGGCAGGGCCAGCTCGCCCAGCCCGCTGCGCGGACCCGATCCCAGCCAACGGAGGTCGTCGGCGATCTTCATGAGCGACACCGCGAGTGTCCTGAGCGCCCCGTGGGCGAAGACCAACGCGTCGTGGGCGGCCAGCGCGGCGAACTTGTTGGGCGCGGTGACGAACGGGAGCCCGGTCATCTCGGCGATGGTCCGGGCCACACGCTCGCCGAACTCGGGGTGGGTGTTCAGCCCGGTGCCAACCGCCGTGCCGCCGGCAGCCAGCTCGTAGAGACCAGGGAGGGTCTGCTCGATGCGCTCGAGGTCGGCGCTCAGCTGGGCCACATAGCCGGAGAACTCCTGGCCCAGGGTCAGCGGGACGGCGTCCATCAGATGGGTGCGGCCGATCTTGGTCACAGTGTCGAACTCGAGCGCCCGCTGATGCAGCGCGTCGCGCAGCGAGCTCACCGACGGGACGAGGTGGTGCACGATCTGCTCCACCGCGGCGATGTGCATGGCCGTGGGAAATGTGTCGTTCGACGATTGCGACATGTTGACGTGGTCGTTCGGGTGGACCGGGTCCTTCGAGCCCATCTCTCCACCGGCGAGCTCGATGGCCCGGTTCGAGATGACCTCGTTGGCGTTCATGTTGGTCTGCGTGCCACTTCCCGTCTGCCAGATGCGCAGCGGGAAGTGCTCGTCGAGAGCGCCCTTGGCCACCTCTCCGGCTGCCTGCTCAATGAGGCCCGCCCGGGTGTCGTCGAGCTTCCCGAGCTCGCGGTTGACCGAAGCCGACGCTCCCTTGAGGATCCCGAAGGCCCTGATGAGGGACTTGGGCATCGTCTCGATACCGATGTCGAAATGGTGCAGGGAACGCTGCGTCTGCGCGCCCCAGTAGCGGTCCGCGGGGACGTCGATCTCCCCCATGCTGTCGCGTTCGATCCGGGTCGTGGTCACGTGGCCAGCTTAGGACCGGCGTCGACGGGCGACCCCCCGGGCCACCGCCGCCCGGGCGGCTTCCACATCTTCGGCTCGGGCACCGGCTCCCGCGCCGGGAACCTCCAAGATGGCGGGCAGCCCTGCGAGGGCGGGGTGCGAGACGAGGTTGCCCAGGGCGGCCGCCCCGATGGTTCCCTCCCCGATGTTCTCGTGCCGGTCCCGGTTGGCCCCCAGCGCAACCTTGGAGTCGTTGAGGTGGAGGCAACACAGGTGGTCCAGTCCCACCACGTCGTCGAATCGCGCCACCACGGCGTCAGCCCGACGAACCGTTCGGTAGTCCACGCCCGAGGCCCACAGGTGCTGCGTGTCCAGACACACTCCGAGCCGCCGCCCCTCAGCCCCGAGCGCCGCCAGAATATCGGCGAGCTCCTCGAAGGTTCTGCCCACCGTGTCCCCGGTTCCCGCGGCATTCTCCAACAAGATGGGGCAGGCACCATGGGGTTGGCTGGCCAGCGCCTCGAGCAGCAGGTCGGCCACCTGGGGCAACGCGGTGTCGAAACCGTGCCCGCGGTGGCTGCCCACGTGGAGTACCAGCCCCGACGCGCCCATCCCCGTCGCCACCGCCAGATTGGCCTGCAGGCACGCCCGTGAGCGCTCCCTCACCTCCGCGTCGGGAGCGGCCAGGTTGATCAGGTAGGTGGCATGGCAGAAGGTGTGCCGCACCTGGTCCTCGGCGGCCTGGGCGGCGCGGTAACGCTCGAGCACGTCGTCGCCGTACTGCATCGGCTTCCAGGCCCGCGGGCTCTGGGTGAAGACCTGGACCACGTCGGCGCCGATCTCCCGCCCGTGACGCAGCGCCGGCAGGAGGTCTCCTCCTGCCCTGACGTGGGCGCCCACCAGCACCGTGTCACGGTAGCCCGGTCGTCGCCCCCCGAATCACCCTCCGGGCTCTCCGTCGAGAAGTTTGATGGCCGCCTCGCGGGTGGGCACGCCGAGCTTGCGCAGAATGGACGAGACGTGGCTGCGCACGGTGGTCGGCGTCACGAAGAGGCGATCGGCGATGTCCGCGGTGCTCGCACCCTTGCGCATGAGCTCGAGCACGTCCCATTCCCTCCCGGTGAGACGGGCCACCTGGCCCTCGGGCATGGCGACCCTCCGGCTCTCGCGATCGCGGAACTCGTCGACCAGCCGTGCCACCAGGCTGCCCGGCAACGTCGCCTCGCCCGCCAGCACACGGTGGAGCGATTCGGCGATGGAGTCCTCGTCGATCCCCTTGAGCAGGTAGCCCGACGCCCCGGCGCGCAGCGCATCGAAGAGGTCGTCGTCTTGGCGTGACACGGTCAACATCACGACCGCGGTGTCGGGCAGCGCACCGGTGATCCCCGCCGCGGCGGCGATCCCGTTTCCGGGCATGTTGATGTCGATCAGGCAGACGTCGGGGTGTTCCCGCTTGGCCCCTTCGACCGCGCTGGCGGCGTCGGTCGCCTCCACGCACACGTGGAAGTCTCCCGTACGCTCGAGCGCCCCGCGCACGAGCGCCCGGGTGCGTGCGTGATCATCGGCCAACAGCACGGTGATCGGCATGTTCATCCGAAGGTCACCGTCACCCGGGTACCCCGATGCGGCGCCGAGACGACCTCGAGCTCGGCCCCGATCGATGTCGCCCGCTCGCGCATGCTCACCAGTCCGAAGCCCGCGTCCATCGAACCCGCGTCCATCGAACCGGCGTCCATCGAATCGGCGCGTGCGTCGAAGCCACACCCGTCGTCCTCGATCACGAGGCGCACCCGATCGGCCTGCTCGAGGCGGACCCAGAGGTGGGCAGACCCGCCGTGCATCGCCGCGTTCGTGATGGCTTCGCGCACGATGCGAAGCACGTTCTCCGTGACCTCCCCGGGGACCTCGATCTCACTCGTCAGCTGGAGGTCGACCGCCATCCCGAGGCGCGACGCCAGGTCTTCGGCGGTCTGGGCGATGGCGTCCTCCAACGTCTGCGGGCGCGCTGCGGAGAGCACGGTGATCGCCCGGCGAGCCTCGTCGAGGGCCCGGTCAGCCGCTCCGGCGAGCTCGCGCACGTTCAGCTCGGACTTGGTCAGCCCGGCCCGTGAGCCGCGGGTCTTGCTGGCGATGAAGGCCAACTCGTGCGCCAGGCCGTCGTGCAGCTCCCGGGCGATGCGACGCCGCTCGTCGGCCGTGGCCTGATCCTTCAACTTCTCGTGGGCGGACCAATTGGCCAGGGCGAGCTCCAAGAAGCGCCCGAGCGACGCCAGCCGATCGAGGCATTCGTCCGAGATCGGGGTCCCCCGAGAGGACACCGAGAGCACTCCCTCGAGCACCCCGTCCGGGCAGACGGGCACCAGGGCACCATGGGTGACCCCGCTCCCCGCGAGGACGGACCGCACGGTCGGCCCCATCCGTTCGAGATCGATCTGCACCGACAACGGGCTCCGTGTCGTCACCGCCTCGCGCAGGTAGGGGTGCTCGTCGAGGAGCCACGACTCCTCCATCGCCCGGCCCGACGTTCCGAACTCGCCGTCGACGGTGACCCGCCCACCTTCAATGCGGAAGTAGCCGGCCCGAGGCCTCGGGTCCCCGGGAGACGAGGCGATCCTCGCCGCCAGCTCGGTGCCCAGTGTCGTGATCGCCGGAGGGTCGGACAGCTGCACGAGCTCACGGGAGGCTTCGGACAATGCCTTCTCGAGCTCGAGGAGCGTCCGCGTGTCGCTATTGGACTGGATCAGTCGCCGTCGAAGCGTGTGGATCCCGACCGACACCATGGCGGCCAGGCAGCCGACCAGCACGAGCCCTCGCGGCGTGGCGCCCGCCAGCTGAGGCCCGCTGGCCAGAGACACCGCCAGGGTCGCGCTGAGGACGAATCCCGTGACCACCACCGATTCCCAGATCTCCCCGTACAGGGCGATGCCCACCACGGGGACCAAGAGCAGGGCGCCCAGCCCGCTGTTGATCCCCCCCATGGCGAGCATGAGGAACGACAGCGACGTGATGTAGACGCCGGCCCGCACCAGCCAGGTGCGCTCGGGGCGTCCCGGCCGGCGCACAATGAGGACTGCGTTGACGACGAGGAGGCCCGTGCTGATGCGGTAGGCCGTCACGTCGATAGGACCGGGCGGCCACAGCGCGCTGACCTGCCCGACCAGCGCCATCGCGGCGAAGGGCAGGTGGCGGAGCAGTTCCTCTCGGTGCAGCGCCGGACGCATCCCCTGCATTATCGGCTCTGGCTCGGGCCAGAGTGAGCCTTTCCACCGAGTCACCCCGGGTCGCGCTGCCCCCGCGTGGCGAGCCGTGCGAAGAAGCTGGCGCCAGACGACGGATTTCGTCGGGCGTCCAAATGCGTCAACACCACTTAAGCGGGCCTTTGGTCCCTCCGAGGACTCCGGTGACACAGAGACTTCTCGCCGCTGGGTGGCGGTCGGCACACAAGGACAGTGAGGTCGCAGTTCGTGAAGCACGTAACCGGAAGAGCGATGAGGTATTCGCGGCGCATGAAGGTCGTGTCGGCCGTGGTCGGCGTCCTGCTCACCGGTGTAGCCGCCTACGCCGCCACCAATTGGGTGGTGGGGCTGACCGCGGGCTCCTCGGGTGAGGGCCAGTCGGCCACCATCACGAACCTCAGCATCAGCGCGGTGGCCTCCCCTGCGGCGTCCAACCTGTTGTACCCCGGAGGCACCGGTGACGTGGTCGTGACGATCGCCAACCCCAACTCCTACCCGGTGACCATCAGCGCGGTGAACCTGCCGACGAACGCGACCTATGCCGCGGGCTACACCACCAACGCGCTGAGCACGCCTCAAACGGGGTGCTCGGGCACGACGAGCCTTGTCGGCTGGAACTTCTCCACGGGCACGAGTGGGAGCTCGCACACCTTGACCAGCGCACTCACCGTCGGGGCGTCAGGCGCCAGCAACAACCCGCTCGTCGTGACGCTGACCAATGACGCATCGATGGCCACGACCTCCCCCGCGGCGTGCGCCGGCACCTACTTCTCCATGCCGTCGTTGACCGGTGTGACAGCGACCGGTGGAGCCGCCACTTCGACGACGTCCCCGGCGACGGACGCCTGGACGTCCTGATCTGTCCTCACTGCCCCGTAGAGGACGACCCGGCAGCGATGAGGAGGGCGCCCGTCTGGCGGCGCGGTGCCCTCCTCGTCGTTGCCGTAGGGGCGACCGCTCTCGGCATTGGCGTGAGCCCCTCGTCTGACGCGTGGGCGACCTCGTGGAAGCCCGGGCTCGCAGCGGGGAGCAAGGGTGAGGCACACTCCCAGGCGATCCCCGTCGCCCCGACCGGCGTGTCGGCGGTCTGCGCCGCCCCGACCACCACCAAGACGATCAAGGTCACCTGGAGTGCCGTGACCCACGCCACGGCCTATGCCATCTGGCAGTCGACCACATCGGCCACGGGCACCTACTCATCGGTGGCGACCGGCGTGTCGGGAACCTCGTGGACCAGCGGCACCCTCACCGCCGGGACGAACTACTGGTACGAGGTCGTGGCCGACGTCGGCACGAACTGGGCCAGCTCCAAGTCCTCTGCGAGCGGCGAGAGCACCATCAACTCCAGCAACCCGTTCTGCGTCCAACCCTGAGCCCGGTGGCCACCCCCATCGGTCGTCCTCAGACGTACTCCATCGTGCAGTTGCCCTCGACGTCGCTCGGGCGAAGCACCACGTCGGCCGCCACGACGAGCTCCCCCGGCGGCCGCGCGGGCCCGGTCAGGTCCAGCGCGAGCAGAGGGGTGCGGCCGCTCAGGTGCGGTCGGTTCACCGCACCTTCCACGCGGAAGGGCCCGGCCTGACCGCTCACCGACCCCTCACGCCACAGCTCCCGGCACATCGCCATGACCTCGTGGAGACCGTCGAGGAACGGCGGACGGAAACAGAGGATCGAACGCCCTCCGCAGATGAGGTCGAGGCAGGTCAGCTCACGAGCAAGGATCGCCGGATGCCGACCATTGAGGACCTGGGTCACACCGATCCCGAGCATCGAACCCCGGACCACCCCACTCAGCGCCGCGGCGAGGACGACGGGGTCGCCCAGCGGCGCCTCGCACACGAAGAGCGCGTCCACGTCGGCCGACTCGGCCTCGAGCGCCTGCGATCGAAGGCCGGCCATGTCGTCCGCCTGAAGGAATCGACCTTCCACGAATCGCAGACTAGGGCTCATGAGCATGTCCCGAGCAGCTCGGCTCACGCCCGTTCCCACCATCCGCCGACGTCGTGGGCGAGCCCGGCCTGAGCAAGTCGTTCCAGAGCCCCGCACAGCTCCGGGATGGCGAGGCCCGTCGATCGAGCCAGCGAGTCGAGTGGAACCGGGTCAGGTGTCAGCACCTCGTACACCGTTCGATCACGACCCAGTGGCTTGGGACGTTCGGAGGGCCGGTGGCCCGAGCCGCGCGGCACCTGAGCGTCGAGTGGTCCCGCCATGGACAGTGCGAGGAGGATGTCGGCAGTCGAGCACACCGGAAATGCCCCATCGGCGAGGAGGGCGTTGGGTCCCTCCGACGTGTCGCTGCGGATGGACCCGGGAACCGCACCAATTGGGATTCCACGCTCGAGCGCGGCGTCGACCGTGTGCCTCGAGCCTCCCCCGTGCCGGCTCTCCACGACAACGACCACGTCGCTCAACGCGGCCAGCAGACGGTTGCGCGTCGGGAACCGCCACTTCTCGGTCGGCGTCCCTGCGGGCGACTCCGACACGATGACCCCGCCTGCCGCCACTCGCTCCCACAGGCGGGCATGACCGCGCGGGTAAGGGTCGTCGAGACCTCCCGCAACCACGGCGATCGGAGGGGCACCGGCGCCACACGCACCTTCGTGCGCCGCGGCATCCACTCCCAGTGCCAGCCCCGACACCACGCTGACGCCGGCTGCGGCCAGCTCCGCCCCGAGTTGAGCTGCCACACCAATGCCGTACCGAGTCGGAGCCCGGGTACCGACGACCGCCACCGTGGGCGCCGCGTTGAGCACCTCAGGATTGCCCCGACAGAACATGAGGGCCGGAGCCTTGGGGTCGCCACCGAGGCGCGACGGGTAGTACCGGTGGTCCTGCATCAGCACGTGGATGCCGCTGGCGACGTGGTTCCTCCAGACCTCAGCGAGGTCCGGCACGGGCCCCTCCGCGTGCACGGAGGCCCGGGCCCAAGCTCTCGATGCTGTGCTCGACGCCAACGTGCGCCGCAACGTCGAGGGTCCGACCGACGGGAGCAGGGCCAGTCCGAGGGCATAGGCCTCCTCGGGCAACGCCGGCGCCGTGTGCTTCGACTGGCCCGAATGCTGGTTGCTCGCCCCGTTCACGCCGCCACCAAGGCCCGGCCGGACCGCAAGGACAATGCCTCTGCCACGTGGGCGAAGGACACGCCGTGTTCGTCGTCGAGGACGGCAAGCGTCCGGGCGACGCCCTCGACCTTGCGCAAGCCACGAGCGCTCAGTGTCCCCGACTTGAGCTTCGAAAGCAGGAGTGCCTTGGCGTCAGGATCGAGATCCTCCGGATTCGGAGAATCGTCACCGCGGCAACGGCCCCTGGCGGCGACGACCCTTGCCGCCACCGCAGCCGACGATTCGCCGGGTTCGTCCGCGAGCAACTCATCGGGATCAGGACGGCTCAGCGAGACGACCAGGTCGAACCGATCGATCAGAGGTCCCGAGAGCCGGCGTCGGTATCGTGCCCGGTCCACGACCGTGCACTTGCACGCCCCCCCGTACATACCTTCGCCGCAAGGGCACGGATTCATCGCTGCCACGAGCAGGAAGTCCGCCGGGTAGCTCACTGTGCCTTGGGAGCGGCTCACCCTGATCACCCCCTCTTCAAGAGGCTGACGCAGGGCATTGAGCGCCGCGACTGGGAATTCTCCGAACTCATCGAGGAAGAGGACTCCACAACTCGCCAAACTGACCTCGCCCGGACGTACCGACCAACCTCCACCACCGACAAGCGACACGATTGATGCTCGGTGGTGGGGTGCACGAAATGGCGGCGTCTCGACCAGGATGCCATCGGGCAAGCTGCAACCCGCGGCGGAATGGATGCGCGTGACGGTCACAGCCTCCGCGTTGGTCAAAGGAGGCAGGATCCCCGGAAGTCTCTCGGCCAGCATCGTCTTGCCTGCGCCTGGCGGTCCAATCATCAAGAGATGGTGCCGACCTGCAGCCGCCACCTCGAGAGCCCGTCGACCGAGAGCCTGTCCGTGGACATCGCGCAGATCGGGAAGCTGGCGGCCACCGAGAGCCTTCGGCGCTCCGCGCGGTGGATCGGGCCAACCACCTCCCTCGCGAAGAACGTGAACGAGCTCGGCCAGGGTCGACGCGCCGTGGACGCTCTTGCCACCCACCAGCGACGCTTCAAGGACATCGCCGAGAGACACCACGAGCTCACGAGCCGTCATCGCATCGGCCAGTGCGATCATGCCCGGAACGTGCCTGAGCGACCCGTTCAGTCCCAACTCTCCGCAAAAGGCCAGCTCCTGGACGCGTTCATCAGAGAGCTCACCGCTGGCGACCAGGATCCCCACGGCGATGGGCAGGTCGAGACCCGCACCAGCCTTACGAACGCCCGATGGCGCCAAATTCACCGTCACCCGCTTGAGCGGCCAGGGCAACCCACTGGAGAGAACCGCGGCGCGTACTCGATCCCTCGCTTCGCGGACCGCGGCGTCAGGCAAGCCGACGATCGTGAACCCGGGGAGTCCGTTGGAGACATGAACTTCGACCGAGACGGCACGTCCAACCGTGCCGCTCAGCGTGGCTGAGGCGATGGAAGCGAGCATGTCGGGGAACGGTCGTGCTGGTGGACCAACAAGCCCCGGCAATGGGGCCGTCGCTCGCGGTGACCGGTTGCCTCCACGGGTATCGCTGCCCGGCACAACGGGGATAGGGCCACAGACGGATTCAGCATCCTTCGGAAACCCGCTCGGACACGGAACATCGCGCAGGGTTTGCGGGTCCGGTGTGCAGCCCGACGCAGCCGCCGGCGCCGGCGGATCTCCCTGGACCTTTGGCTTCAGTCGGCCTCGGCGTTCATGCGATTCAGGCGAATATCGGAACCAAACAGCGCGAAGAGGACCACCAGCCACGCGCCAACGAAGATCATGCTTGCGATGACGTCGGTGGTCCAATGCACACCTAACTCAACCCGTGAAAAAGCGACCGCCGCCACTGCCAGGGTCGCCACGACCCACGCCAGCGTTCGGTAGCGCGATTTTGGAGCGAGAGCTACGACCACCAGGGCCAAGGTGGTGAACACCAGAAGGGCGACCGCCGTGTGACCCGACGGCCAGGACCAGCCGTGCGCCGAGACGAGCCGGACATCCTGCGGGGGGCGGTCACGCTCGACTACGTGTTTGGCCAGCGCGACACCACCATTCTCCCCCGCCCAAGCGATGACCGCGAGAACCACGGCGACCATCGGAAGTCGCTGGCGGAGAGCAAGGACGACCAGCACGATCCCGGTCGCTACGAGTGCGACCCAAGAACCGAGCCAGGTGACGGCTCTCATGGCCTCGTTGAGTGCCGGGGTCCGGTGAGCGACAACAACGGAGGTCACGTGGCGGTCAAATCCGTTGACTGAAGAGGAGTGCACGACACCCACACCGACGCCGATCAGGAGCCCGGTCAGGACAGCCCAGGTCACAGCAAGGAGAAGGGCCCGCTGGTGCCATTGACCCGAACGGAATCGATCAGTAAGGCCCCATCTCTTCATAGCCAACGCCTCCCGAGTATCCCAGTTCGCCGGCTCGGGCGCAGCCTACGGGTGCGGTGCCCTGCCTAGGAGGGCCCGAGCAAGTCCCAACGATTGCCAGCGATGTCGACAAAGACCGCGACCTTGCCGTAGGACTCGGTCCGAGGTTCTCCAACGAACTCGACACCGCGAGACGCCATCTGGTCGTAGGCATGATCGAAATCATTCACACGTAAGAAGAAGCCAACGCGACCAGCGACCTGACCTCCCACGATGGAAGCTTGGTCCTCTCCATCGGCCTGTGCGAGCAGGAGTCCCGCCTCACCGCCGGGTGGACGCACCACGACCCATCGCTTCGGCCGTCCATCGTGAGTAACCGACGGAGAATCCTCGACCAAAGCACTGGGCTTCTCCGGGTTTGACGGACATCCGCCATCAGGTGCACAGCACCAGAGAGGATGCCCATCATGGACACCATGGAGAGGAAGAAGCCCCGTCCCCGCCGGTCGTTCACCCCGGAGTTCAAAGCCGAGATCGTCGAGCACTGCAGACGCGGTGACCGCTCGATCGGCCAGGTTGCTCGGGACTTCGACCTGACAGAGACGAACGTGCGGAGCTGGGTGAAGCAGGCCGAGATCGACGCCGGCGAGCGGCCCGGACTGAGCACAGAAGAGCGCGCCGAGCTGGCACGCCTGCGCCACGAGAACCGCCAGCTGCGCCTCGACAACGAGACGCTGAAGCGAGCAACAAGTTTCTTCGCCCGGGAGACCCGATGACGGTGGACCCGTTCATCGAGGCGGAAGAAGCTGCAGGTCACGGCGCCAAGCGCGCCTGTCGCCTGCTCGAAGTCTCCCGGTCCGCCTACTACGAGCGCAAGAAGGCCGTCCCCTCGGAGCGCGACGTCACCGACGCCGAGTTGACCGAGAAGATCAAAGAGGTCCACGACGAGTCCAAGGGCACCTATGGGTACCTGCGGGTGCGCAAGGCCCTCAGCGACGAGGGCACCGAGGTCGGCAAGTGGCGGGTGCGCCGGCTCATGCGAACGGCCGGCCTCGAGGGCCGGGCCAAGAAGCGCTGGCGCACGACGACGGTGGCCGATCCCCAAGCCGAGGCGGCCAAGGACCTGATCCAACGCCACTTCGGGCCGTGCGAAGAGCTCGACCGTCGCTATGTCGGCGACATCACCTACGTCGCGACCTGGGAAGGCTGGGCCTACCTGGCCACGGTCATCGACCTGGCCTCTCGACGCGTCGTGGGCTGGGCGCTGGCCGACCACATGCGCACCGAGCTCGTCGAAGAGGCCCTGCAGATGGCCTTCGTCCAGCGCCGACCCCCAGAGGGCGTCATCTTCCACTCCGACCGGGGATGCCAGGGTGGAATCAACTGGTCGTCGCAACACCCTGATTCTGGAGGTGTTGAGTGCGCAACAGGAATCAAGCGAAGGCAATTCGCCTGTATCGGGGGCAGATCCCCTCGCCGGGACGACCCTCCGTGGCGTGGCGAGAAGGCCGGGTCAAGTTCTGGGCCGCCATCGCGCGCGGCCTAAAGAGTGACGAGGCTGGCGTTGAGGCCGGTGTCTCATCCCCCGTCGCCTATCGGTGGTTCCGCCACGCTGGTGGCGTGAACCCTTGCCTTCCTCAGACCGTGTCGGGCCGTTACCTTTCCTTTGCCGAGCGAGAGGACATCGCCATCAAGCGGGCTCAAAAGCTCGGCGTGCGAGAGATCGCCCGACAGCTTGGTCGGAGCCCTTCGACGATCTCGCGCGAGCTCCGTCGCAACGCGTCGACGCGCGTCTACCCGCCTGTGTACAAGGCATCGACTGCACAGTGGCATGCCGAACGGCGCGCCCGACGGCCAAGAGTGGCCAAGCTGGCCGCCAACGATGCGCTGCGCGACTACGTCCAGGAGCGATTGTCCAGTGTGCAGAGGAGACCTAGAGGGCAGCTTGTCGGCCCACCGGGTCCGAAGTGGAACGGGAAGGGCAAGCCCCACCGGGCGGACCGTCGCTGGGTCACCGGCTGGAGTCCCGAACAGATTTCCCAGCGCCTCAAGGTCGATTTCCCCAAAGATGGGTCCATGCGGATCAGTCACGAGGCCATTTACCAGGCCCTCTATGTGCAGGGCCGAGGCGCGCTTAAACGCGAACTGGTCGCGTGCCTGCGCACGGGGCGGGCCTTGCGAGTCCCTCGGGCCAGGTCGCAGCACAAAGCATGGGGCCACGTCACCCCTGAGGTGATGATCAGTGAACGACCGGCCGAAGCCGACGATCGGGCCGTGCCCGGACACTGGGAGGGTGATCTCATCATCGGATTGGAGCGCTCGGCCATCGGCACTCTGGTGGAGAGAACAACTCGCTTCACGATGCTGGTCCACCTTCCTCGAGAGAAGGGTTATCGCCATAAGCACACGCCCAAGAACGGGCCGGCCCTTGCTGGTTATGGGGCGGTCACGATGAAGGACGCCCTCGCCACCAAGATGACCTCGCTGCCAGAGCAACTCCGTCGATCGTTGACCTGGGACCGGGGCAAGGAGCTCTCTCAGCATGCAACCTTCAAAGTCGAGACCGGCATCCCGGTCTACTTCGCAGACCCGCGCAGTCCTTGGCAACGAGGCACCAACGAGAACACCAATGGACTCCTGCGCCAATACTTTCCCAAGGGCACTGACCTGTCACGGTGGAACGCCGAAGAGATTGATGCCGTCGCGTCCATGCTCAACGGTCGACCGCGTAAAGGCCTCGGTTGGAAGACTCCAGCCGAAGCCTTCGACGAACATCTACTGTTACTTCAAAAGACCGGTGTTGCTTCGATCGATTGAACCCAGTCAGTACACGAGCGGTGACTACGCGCAGTTGGCCCAGACCAACGGCGTCGTGCTCTCGGTCGGACGCAAGGGCGAGTGCTGGGACAACGCGGTGGCCGAGAGCTTCTTCGCCACCATCAAGCGCGAGCTCATCGACACGCGGGCCTGGCCGACGAGAGCGGGACTTCGCCGCGCTGTCTTCGAGTACATCGAAGGCTGGTACAACACGCGTCGTCTGCACAGCTCGCTCGGTTACATGAGCCCCGCCAAGTACGAAGCACTCATCCACCACAACGCCGACCGTCAGGCGGCATGATCAACACAACAAACCTGTCCGTCGAACCCGGTCAAGCCCAGCCGTCGATATCGCCCGCTTAGATCCGCCACGCCTCATCGGTGGAGACCTCAACGAGTCCGTCGAGTCCTTGGCCAATCAGGCTCCTCGGGACGCGACGCTCGTGATCTTCCACAGCGCCGTGCTCGCTTACGTGTCCGTCGAGGTTCGGTCACAGTTCGTGGCGACAGCCATGGCCCTCCCCGGCCATTGGATATCGAACGAAGCTCCATCAGTCGTTCTAGATATCAGGCCCTCAGGCTTGCCACCTCCACCGGATTCCACAAAGACCTACTTTGTCCTTGCAATTGACGGCCAGGCCGTCGGTCATGCCGGGCCCCACAGACAGTCGCTCCAATGGTTCGCCTAGTTCCCGCGTTCACAGGGATGTGCCCCCATACCCCGGGATAGGGTGTCACCGTGCGGCACTTATGGGCTAGGAGACTGTTGAACAAAGGACCTGGCGGGCATAGGTTCGAGGATGCAAGCCCGGGTATGTCCGACTGAAGCGCCGGCGTGAAATGGGTTGGAGCCGGCCACCCTGGATGGGCAGAGCCCAAAGGTGAGGTCCCATTTTTGACGACCTGGGCTTGCGCGGCCTGGTTCAGACGGTGGTGAGTGTCCACCCGCTGTCATTGGTCAGGCCGAGGTTGACCAACCGGCGCAGGTTGAGGGCGGCCACCCGATGCGAGAGTCCGAGCCGATTTCGCTCGACGCCGCGGAAACGGACTCGCCGATTCCCGTGGGTGACGAGCCACGCGATGGAGCGCTCGACCATGGGGCGCCAATGGCGATACTCCTCGAGGTCGACCCCTTCTTTCCATTGACGACGGGCCGCCACGAGCTCGTCGTCATGGGGATGGATAATTGTCTTGAGGCCACGCGGTGACGTGGTGCAGCGCTCTCGGAGCGCGCAACCCGTGCACTTTGCGCCAAAGGTCGCCTGGTTGCTTGGGGCGATGGGGACGGTGATGCCGGCTGGACACGTGATCGTGCGCGCGTGGTGATCGACGGAGAAATCGTCACGGCAGAACCCACCGGGGACCGCACGTCGCAGCGGAATCGGCTTGATCAGCTGGCGGTGTCCGCGCGCTCGCAGTTCGGCGCGGGTCTTGCCTGACCCATAGGCCGAGTCGGCCAGGACCTCGAGTCCGTCGGGCTCTGTGGCCATCAGATCGAGTGCGGTCTTGGCGTCAGACACGTTGGCCGGGGTGACGATGGCCGAGGTAACGAGTCCGGTCTCGGGCTCGACGGCGATGTGGGCCTTGTAGCCGTCACGGTACTCAGAGTGTGACTTGTGCATGTGGCGGGTTTCGGGATCGACGACCGAAATGACCCGGTCAGGGGCCACCTTTTGTGCGATGTGCCAGGTGCCGTCTTCTCCTTGTTCGACGTCTTGGCCGGCGACCAGAGCCAGCAGTGCGAGGGCCGAGGTGGCCTCGGCATCTTCGCGCTCGTTCTCGAAGGCGGCGAGCAGGGCCAGGGCATCGGTGACCAGAGCGTCGACCAGAGCGGCCTTGGCCACCGGGTCGTCCCAGCTAATCAGCGGCTTGCCCGCCGAGTCGTAGTCGTGGGCGGAGAGTGCGACGCGCATCGCACCGGGGACGGCCCTGCGTACCCGGCGGACAGCGGCGATCAGCTGGGTGACGGTGTCCTGGGTGGCGACGGCATCGTCGAGCAGGGTCGAGTCGAGGGCGCGGCGGGTCTTGCCCTTGAGCACCCCGGTGGCGTCGATGACAGAGCGCACCGCATCGAAGATCCGTTCGGGCTTGTCGGACTTGCGCAGCCTCGTCCGCCAATACGTGAGGACCGAGAAGTCGAACCCCTCGTCATCGAGGGCCAGCCCGCAGGCCACCTTCCAGCTGATCCGGTCCCGCAGGGCACGAGCGGCGTCGCGGTCGGAGAGTCCCTCGAGGGCTTGGAGCACCATGACCGACGCCACCACGTCAGCGGGGATCGACGGTCGACCACGACCAGAGGGGAACAGATCCTCGAACATCTCGTCAGGGAACAGATCGTGACGGTGATCAGCCAGGAACGCCTCGACGCTCCCGTCAGGAACCAGTTGGCGACACAGCGCTGCAGCGTCGAGCAGCTCCCGGTTGGATTCGCTTCGTCCTTGCACCCACCAATTCTCGACGATCTGGGCTCAAATCGCGAGCACCAACGGGAGAATTATTCAACAGTCTCCTAGGGCGCTCCGTCTGGAAACGCGTCGGAGGTCACGATCCGCCAGTACTCCTTGGTGCGCCCCTCAGCCTCGGAGTCCCACCATCCACCCCTCGCCTTTGCTGCTTTGAAGAGCATCGAAAGCTCCTCCTGGGCTGCGACATAGTCCCCAAGATCGATAAGCACACTCACCAGCCATAAGCGGCACCTCTGTGTTTCGTCATCCGTATCACCAAGCAACCGGGCGCAAGCGCAAACCAAGTCAGACAGAATGTCTCGCGCCTCCTCGGTTCGGCCGAGTTTGCTCAGCGTCACTGCCACAGCGAGCTTCGCTTCACGCGTCTTTGCGTGATCGGGTCCGTATCGCTCCGCTCTCTGCACCAAAACTTGCTCCGACAGGTCCAGCGCTTCCTCGTAACGGCCCTCTCTACGCAAACGGTAGGACAGCATGTGCTTCCCATTAATGACCGTAAACGCCCGCTCTCCAAAGAGACGACGATGTTTCGCCAGTAGCCTCTCGTCGGTCTCCCGCATCTTCTCGACGCCTCGGCGTCGTACCAGCCATTCATCAAGCCGCCACGACCAATCCCGAGCGGGCCGAGCCTCCTTGGTCACAGAGCCAGTATGGCGGAACTCAACCCCTCCGCGTCTCTGTCTGAGCTGTCCCCGAACGCCGGATCTGCGGCCACGAACACAGGTGCTCACTCACACCGAGAACGGACTGTTCCGGTACACCTGGCCGTTGCTCAAGGCAACCACGTACTGGTCGGGACACGGACTCTCGTCGATACCGAGACAACCTGTGGGAGGGAAGTCGGCAATGGCGATCACCGGATACCCCCCGCCCAGATCGGCACCATAGAAGGGAGCGTCTCCGTATGTGAAGACACCGCCGTCAGAACCAACCAGCCAATACCCCTGGCCGCCTGAGGAAGATGCCATCCCGACGATCGGCGCATCGAGGCGCTGGCCACCCATCGACCCGTAGAAGGCCGCGTCCCCGAAGGCGAACACACCCCCGTCGGCCGCCACGAGCCAATATCCCTTGTAATCGGGGGTGGGTGCCATCCCGACGATCGGCGCGTTCAGCGGGATGCCGCCCAAGGAGCCGTAGAACTCCGGACTGTCGGACATGTCGCCGTAGCTGAAGACCCCCCCGTCGGCAGCCACTAACCAGTAGCCATCATCGTTGCGGGCAACGAGCCCGACAATGGGTGCGCGCAAGTGTTGGCCTGCCATCGAGCCCCAAAAGGCTGCGTTGAGGGCGAAGACCCCTCCATCTGAGGCCGCAAGAAGAAACGAGCCGGTAGCTCCCAAGCTGGCAACTCCCACGATCGGCGCGTTGAGGTGCAGGCCGCCAAGACTGGCGACTTCACCGCTACCGTTTTGAGGGCTCCCATTTACAATGCCGTTCTCTTCGTAAACAACGCCCGACGATGATGTGCCGACCGACCCATTATCGGCACTGACAATCTGTGGTGAATGCGAGGGGCACAACCCTGTGCTCGGGGCGTTCTCGGTGATGCAGCCGTTAGGAAAGGTCGCGGCGGACGCAGGCGTGACTTGCACAACCAGAGTTACCGCTGCGCTGAGCACAAGCACTGCGGCGATTGCTTTCCACACACTTCGGGCACCCACGTTGCGACCTTAGGCCAGGAATAGTCGAGCTGTGTCACCGACCGCCGGGCTTGAGCGCACTCGGCGATCCCATCCGACAAGCCATTGGCGTTACCGACGGGCTCTGACTTCGACCCATTGTCCGTTGTCGGAGATGTCTTCAACGGACAGTCCCGCCGCCTCGACCGCTCCGGCGAAATCGCCGGGATTCCAGATGTAAAACCATCGTCTTCCCAGGGGGAGGTCGTCCGCCCATCCGGTGACGCCGCCGGTCTTGACCGACACGTTGACGTGAGCACCGGCTCTCGCAACCCTCGCAAGTTCCCGGAGCGCGGCTGTGGCATCTTCGTAAGGAAGGTGGATCAACGAGGCGCTAGCCCAGATGCCATCGAAATAGGCGGCGCGCAACGGCAATGCTCGAAGATCACCTCGGATGACCGGCCCATGAGTTCGCGCCCGATCGACGAAATCCTGATTTAGGTCAACCCCGATCCCCCTGTGCCCATAAAGGGCGAGGCGAGCCAGATCCCGCCCAGGGCCACAACCCGCATCAAGTACCGTCGAGCAGGGCTCGAGGAGCGCTACGAAGGCAGCGAAGGGACCAGCCACCGCCGCTGCACTGAAGGCGGCAAAGGCATCTGGGTCATCGGAGTACGTGGCGACACTTTGGGCGACAACATCCCCGGAGATCGCGTCCTCAATCCCGCTGGGTTCCACCTACCGAAATCTAGGAGACGCCCCCACCCATCGGGGTAGCCCAGTTCGCCGGGACCGAGGCAGGACGCCGACGCCGTGGCACACTGACTCGCAATGCGACGCTGGGAGCTTTGGGAGAAGGACGGCGAAACGGCTTTCTTCCCTGCGTCCAGCGAAAAGAATCGTGTGATGGCCAGAGTGGACGGCCTCGTGAAGACGTGGGAAACGGATGCGTCGAGTTGGAACGAGGCAATGCAGGCGATGTACAACCATTTGGATTTTGGCACGTACGAGCCCCAGCTTCGTGAGGACGGAACGCCGTATCCCGAGGATGAAGACGACGATGCCCGAGGAAACGATGATTCTCTCTTCGCACCGTGGCCAGGGTGGTGTTCTGGGGCGGGAGTAACGATCAACGTACCGGGAGAGCCCGATCCAGATGAGGTCGTTCGTACCGGTCGCCTTGAGTTCGAATGTCCGGCCTGTGGCCAGGCCCACGTTTGGCGCTTTGGGGATTAAGGCCGACCGTCCCCTAACGATGCTCCTATGGATTGTCAAGGGCGAGTTCTGACCTTGGGAGCTGTGCGAACACCTCCCTCGCCACGTAGCGCTTGAGGCAGCGCATCGCCTCCTTCTTGGTCTTCCCGTCTTTCATCCGACGCTCGATGTAGTGCTTGGTTCGCGGGTCGTTGACCATCCGGGTGAACACGATGTGCCAGAGAGCCGAGTTGGCCTGGCGGTCTCCTCCGTGGTTGAGGCGGTGACGTTCGTTCTTGCCGCTCGAGGCGTCGAGAGGAGCCACGCCGCAGAGCTTGGCGAAGGTGGCTTCGTTCTTGAGTCGCTCGGGGTTGTCGCCGGCGGCGACCAGGAGGGCGGAGGCCACGTCGGTGCCCACACCATCGATGGCGCGCAACTCCGGAGCGGTCTCGGCAACGAGGACTTTGAGGAGCCGGTCGATCTCTTTCACCTCGTCTTCGAGGGAAAGAGCCCGGCGTGCCAGCGTGCGCAGCGTGAGCTTGGTCACCCCCGTCACGTCGGTCCGGCCTGTGTGACGATACGCACTGGCAAGTTCGAGGACCTTGTAGATAGAGAGATCACGCAGCTCGGAGCGCAGCTCGTCGGGGGCGGTCGAAATGAGGCTGCGCATCTGGTTGATGGCCTGGGTCCGGCTGCGTCGAGCCGAGGACCGAGCGACCCGTAACACCCGCATGGCCTCGACGTTTCCGGTTCTCGTCTTGGCCGATCCGTTGGCATCTCCGCCTTGGGCGGCCCGAGCCGCAGACACCGCGTCGAGCGTGTCGGACTTGCCCTGGCGCCGGCGCTTTTGGCGGTTGGGCCGATCCACTTCGACCACCGAGATCCCCTGGCGGTGCAGGTGGCGGGTCAGTCCGGCCCCATAGCTGCCGGTCCCCTCGACCCCGACGAGCCCAACGGTCCCAAAGGCCTCGAGCCAATCCAATAGCGCCACGTAGCCCCGCGGCGTGGTCGGGAAGCTCTCGGTGCCGAGCAGTGCCCCCCGTTCGTCCAGCGCTGCCGCGACATGGACGTCGAGGTGGGTGTCAACCCCTCCGGTGATCGTGCGCGCGATAGTGGCCGTCGTCATCTGTTCCTTTCGCTTGGGGTGGGTGACACCGCACAGCCGGAACGATGGACAGGACAGCGAAGGGCCTGTGAAGGCAGGCTCCTATGAGGTCACTCCGTCCGACCGGTTGGCGTCGGGTGAGTGTCCGAGCCGGGCCGACGGATCGTCTTGAGGACAGTCCCAAAGGACGTCAGCCGGACTTGCATAGGGTCAGACCTGGCTCGGGCACACACCCACACGCTGACCAGTTCTGCCTCTGCAGTGGTGGACCGTCAGCGGGCTACGTCAATCCTCGCTGCCGGGACGTGGGCGCAGTTGGACCGGCTGGTCTCGGGCCTTTGAGGCCCGCAGGGAGCCCGCCTCACCATTACAATGTTCCCATGAGCCAGACGCAGCGCCCGGAGAGCCACTCGTACGTGGCTGCTCTCGCACCGGCTGAGCGCGCCTGGTTGGAGGAGCGCATCCGCGAGTACCAAGAGCTCCTCGAATACCTCCGCGACCATTGATCCGCCCTGACATCCGATTGGCCTTGGCGCTCAATGAGGCCGTCCGAGACGAGGACGAATGGTTTGAAGAGCCCGACGAGCTCGATCGGCTCAGACATGCCCTGGACTCGATCGAATCACTGATCGATCCGGTTGAAGCAGCGGCCGTCCTGGCTTTCCGGATTGCCCGAGCGCAAGCATTCGGCGAGGGCAACAAACGAACAGCCCTGCTCCTCGCTCGCTGGATTCTGGATCAGAACGGAATGGAAGGAGGAGTGATCCTGCCTGCAGGGGATCGAGAGGTTGCCGATCTACTCCTACGCGCCGCATCGGGTGCCGACGTTCAACGAGATCTGGTCTCCCTCCTTCGAGGCAGGCAATGAAGTCCCAGGGTAGCCCAGTTCGCCGGGAAGGGGTGCGGCCATGCGGCACATCGGGGACGCTGCAAAGAAGTGCTATTCCTGAATCAAGCCTCGAGCACGCAGGATGGTTAAGGCCGGATCAAGAGACGACGCAGCATAGAATTTGATCTTCTTTCCGTTGCTTCGCTCGAACCGGAGCACTGAAGAACGAGGATGCTTGACTGAAAGGATGTCTGACCATTCAAGCCGAGCTGGTGGCATGAGCTTCGCCAGAACAGGACTGGAGGGACCGATCTGAACTCCCCAGTTGAAGATCTGAAGAATGGCCAGGCCGTTCCCCCCTAGTTGTTTCAGGCCTCCCCATCGTGCTCCACCTGGCACTGATACGAGAGGCGCCGTCGGCTGACTGTCAGGGTGCTCGGTCACTTGAATGCATTGTGCTCCAACGAGCGCCCACAGGCACGCCCACCCAGAGCCAGGACGGATCAGCTAGTCGGGTAGTCGCCTGATCACCCTGCCCCAGTTCACCGCCGGGAATGGGATGGCCGGGCACTTGCGAGATACCCTCAGCTGAAACGGCGTGCCACTCGAAATGCGGAGGGAGCATGAACCCTGGGGCTCAGAAATATCTGGCGCAACGGCTCATGGTTGCCCGAGATCGCCCGCCCCACGTCGAGATCCTCCAATGGAAGCGGCAGATGCTCGCCGGGTTCGGTGGAGCCATCGAGGCACTTCAAGCGGCCGATGCCATGGATGCCGATGAAGCCCACGATTGGAACAATCGAATGCTTGTCGCGCTCGGGCTCGACCCACTCGACCCACTCCCACCAAGCCCGCCCGGGGTCGCACGTCATCGAATGATCTTGATCGGCGACGATGAGGGTCCAGCGCCACGTCCGGCGCCACCGATTGCTCGGTTCCTCGAACTTATCTCCGTCGCAGATGCAGACCGAGCGGTCCCGCACGGAGGTCGCTTACAGATCTTGGGGATCGAACGTTATGACACGAAGGTGGCGGTTGCCTGGCGCATGGCCCCATTGCCAGACGCAGAGCCGAACATCCCGAGGAGCTAGCAGCTCACGATCGAGACACTGAGGGCCTTCCGGAGCAGGAGCGAAAGATCATGCGCCAGAGTTTCTTGCGCCACCTTGATCACACGAGATTCAAGTTCATGCTCGCTGATGACCTGGGCACCGAGTACCACCGCACGGGAGGAGGATCGAGAGGGGGTGGGAATGAACAGACCGGACAGGCACAGTTCATGCCGGGCATTCCCGAGGCTGCATCCATGCTGACGGTGAAATGGGGTGACATGGAGTTCCAGGTGGCAGTCCGTAGACCCTGACACCCTGCCCCAGTACATTGATACTTCTCTGAGGATCCACCGCTTGATTGCTGGTCCTGAATAGCTTCGGGAGTGCTGGCGGGGGTTCGGTCTGACTTGGAGTCCCGTGACGTTGCAAGACGTCGTCGGCCGAGGCCCTCCAGCCGCACATTGAAAGACGGCGCGTCCCGTCTCGAAGTTGGGGTGATTGGTCCGGGTTGCAGCAACAACCCAGACCCCCGTCGCTCCGATCCGGAACGGCCGTGCCATCCCTCACACCTTTGAGAGAAAGGGATGACCATGACCATCGTAGAAGCTGCGCGCGGGATCACCGGTGGTGTTGACACCCATCGTGACCTCCATGTCGCTGCCGCCCTGGACCCGCTCGGTGGACTGCTCGGCTCCGAATCCTTCAGCACCGACCCAGCCGGCTACAAGGCCCTGCTTAAGTGGCTGCGCTCGTTCGGCGACGTCACCAAGATCGGGGTGGAGGGCACTGGCTCCTATGGGGCCGGTCTGGCCCGCCACCTGCGCCGAGTGGGCGTCACCGTGATCGAAGTGGATCGTCCCAACCGTGACGAGCGACGCCGCAGTGGCAAGTCCGATCCCCTCGATGCAGTCGAAGCCGCTCGAGCAGCGCTGAGCGGTCGGGCGACGGGCAGTCCGAAGTCCAGGGACGGTGCCGTCGAGGCCATCCGTGTCGTTGTCGTGGCCAAGCGCTCGGCCCGCCAGGCTCGGGTCAAGGCGCTGATCCAGATGCGCCACCTGGGTTATTCGGCCCCTGACGAGCTGCGATGCCGGCTCAAGGGGCTTCGCGTCTCGGCCCTGGTGGCCGAAGGGGTCAAGCTGCGTCCCACTCGTTCGACTGACACGGTGACCGCCGCCACCAAGGCATCGCTCTCGTCGCTGGCGCACCGGATCAGTTCCCTCGACGACGAGCTGGCTGAGCTCGACGAGCGGATCGAAGCGCTGCTGGTCGCCACCGTCCCCGAGCTCCTCGATCGCTTCGGTGTCGGACCCGACACTGCTGCCGCACTGGTGATGGCTGCCGGCGACAACCCAGAGCGTCTCCATTCAGAAGCGGCGTGGGCTCATCTGTGCGGCGTGTCGCCTATCCCAACCGGGTCGGGCCAAAAGAGTGGCAAGGTCCGCCATCACCAAGGCGGTGACCGCCAGGCGAACAGCGCGCTGTGGCGCATCATCATGGTCCGCATCGCTCACGACCCCGACACCCGCGCTTACTTCGATCGACGCGTCAAGGAGGGGCGGAGCAAACATGAAGTGATCCGCATCTTGAAGCGCTACGTCGCCCGCGAGGTCTACAAGTACCTGCCTCGCGGCTAGCTCCCTGGCTGTGGAGCCTGGCTCTCCCCAGTACTGTCGCCCGTCCGGGCTGACTTTCCAGCGACACGCCGACCCACAGCCGGGCCCACCTCTTCAAAACGCGTGGCTTCATAAGAGCCTGTCCTCGAGCATCGAGTGACTCATCAATGTTCTGCCCGCTGTTTTGACTCCCGAGCCCCAAAAGAGGGGTTGACAAGTGATAGGAGCGTCGCCGGGACGAGGTGCCACCATGCCACCATGCCACCATGGGGCTAGGCCCTCAGGTACATCCAGTGATCGAGTGACCTGCGATTGTGAATTAGCACCCGATCCTCGCCAAAAGCATGGGTTGGCCCTTGCTGACCTCTGCCGTCTGGAGCAGTCCTATCTTTAGATGCCGTGACCGCTCCGGAACATCCGCCGACTCACTTGCAGGACAAGAGCCTTCACGACAAGACGGAGATGGGGGCGAGTAGTCGACCTGGCCGGATGGAAGTGCTCATCCGCCGAGTGGACCGGTTCCAGCAGAGACACGGTGTGCTCGGATTTCCCTTCGCCGTCCTGCAGAAGTTCGGCAACGACCAGGCTGGCAGCAAGGCAGCGCTCATTGCCTACTATGGCCTCTTCGCCGTGTTTCCGCTGTTGATGCTGTTCACAACCATCCTTGGCTATGTCCTGCACAACAATGACCAGCTGCGTAAGGACCTCGTCGAGAGCGCTCTTGGAAGCTTCCCGATCATCGGACCCCAGCTGCAATCACAGGTCCACACCCTGAGCGGGAGCGCCTTCGCCGTCGTCATCGGCGGCCTGCTCCTCTTGTACGGTGCCATGGGACTCGGACTGGCGACCCAGAGTGCGATGAACAAGGTGTGGAACATCCCTTACGTTCACTGGCCTTCGTTGCTCATGCGCTATCTCCGAGGGCTTGTCGTACTTGTGCTGCTCGCCGTCTCCACACTTGGATCGACGGCGCTGACGGGATTCGCGACCCTGGCCTCACATGCAGACGTCTCGAGGGCGCTCTTGCTCATCGCATCTCTAGCCGTCAACTTCGGGCTCATTCTCCTCGCGTTCATGGTCATGACCGCCGAGAAGTTCACGTGGCGTGACGTGGCGCTAGGCGCTGCGTTGGCCACGGTATTCTGGCAGACGCTGCAACTCCTCGGGAGCTGGTACGTGGGTCGCGAGCTCCAGCACGCAACGGAGACATACGGGTTCTTCGGCATCGTCATCGTCTTGTTGGCCTGGATCTACCTGGGGGCTCAGCTCTTCCTTCTCGCTGCGGAAATCAACGTGGTGAGGCGGTACCGCCTCTGGCCGCGGTCCGTGACCCAACCACCGCTCACCGCCGCGGACAGGGCTGTCTTTGAGCGCCTGGCAAAGATGGAGGTGCGTCGGGGAGAGGTCGCGGTACAGATCCAGTTCATGCCCGATGCGGACTTCGACCCACTGGGAGCCGTCGCCAGTCTCGACGAGGAGAGCGAGCGTCGAGTGAAGAAGGGGCATTGACTGATCAACGATTGTTCACCGTGACCAGTTGCGGTTCCGGTTGCTAAGGCCGCCGATGGCTTGATGTCCGGGCCGCCAAGAGCGTTCCTCTGGGATCAAGTGCTTGCAACCGTTGATCTCGCCTGGAACGGCCCGATCTGGGCACCCCGATGATGATGCGACCCTTCCTTGGCGTTACCCGGCAAGACCTCGACGATGTGCATAGGCGATCGCCTGGGGGCGGTCTCGGCTGCCAGTCTTGGCGAAGATTCGATTCACATGTGTCTTGACCGTGGCCTCACCTACGAAGAGTCGCTGCCCGATCTCGGCATTCGAGTGCCCAGCGGCGATCAATCCGAGCACCTCGGCTTCTCGCTCGGTCAGCCCGTCGGGCAGGGGGCCGCGTCCAGCGCCCGTTCCGGGCAAGGTCGCCACCTCTACGAGTCGGGTCTGGACTTCGGGGTCGAGGACCGCTTGCCCTGAGGCGGCAGCTTCGAGAGCGCGGCGGATGTGGTCGCGGCCGGCGTCCTTGGTGAGGTATCCGATCGCCCCCGCACGGAGTGCCCCGACGATGGACTCGTCATCGGCATACGTGGTGAGCACCACCACTTGGATTTCGGGATGGTCGGCCCGGATCCGCCTCGTAGCTTCGACCCCGTCCATCCGTGGCATACGCAGGTCCATGAGCACAACCTCTGGGGACGCCGTCGCGACCAGCTCGACCGCCCCTTCACCGTCCGCGGCCGACCCGACCACCTCAATTCCCTGCATGGTCTCGAGGGACATGACGAGACCCTCGCGGACGACCGTCTGATCGTCCACCACGATGACTCTCACTCCGGCACCGCCACAGCAACAGTGAATCCCGACGAATTCGGCTCGGCCACGACCTGGCCACCCAATAGCTCGATGCGCTCTCGCATGCCTTGGAGGCCGAAGCCTCCGCCCGTCGCCCTCAGCTCGCTTGCGACGGCGTCCGGGCAGAGACCGTTCGTGACCGTCAGGGTCGTCGAATGCTGGTCGAAGTCAAGACGGATCGACACCGGCGCGCCGGGTGCGTGCTTGCGGGCATTCGTCACGGCCTCCTGCGCCGCACGATAGAGAGCTAATCCGGCGTCGGCTGCGAGTGGACGGGGCGCACCGGTCACAATTAGCTCAGCATCGTCACGAGCGGCGAGCGACGCCAGTTGTTCGGCCAGGGCCACCGGCTCATCGCGCAGCGCGTGCACCGCCTGCCGTGTCTCCTCCAAGCCCTGGACGGCAAGCCGCCGAGCCCCTTGCACCAGCTCGCGCGCTCGTGTCGAATCGTGGCCGCTCTCCAAGAGCGCGTCGGCAGCATCCAATTGGACCGAGAGTGCTCCGAGTGAGTGCGCGAGCACGTCGTGGACCTCACGTCCGATCCGGTTGCGTTCGGCCAGCGCTGCCGCTCGATCCCGTTCGACGTCGGCCCGGACCCGTTCAGCCAGGAGTTGCTCCGCTTGAATCGTCCGCTGCACGTATTGACGGCGGCTCGCGCCGACCATGAGCCCGACTGCCACCGCGACCGCGCCCTCGGCAATGAGGACCGTGGGACTGCCCAGTGCTGACGTTGCCGCGGCGAGCGCCCCAACGCCGATCGCTCCCACACCGATTGCCGAAAGCCCCTCGAACGCGATCCCAGCAGCGAGTCCGGCGACGGCCATGAAGGTGATCGCATTGGGCGCCAACGCCGCAAGCGCGCCTCCTGACGCAGCCAGCAGGGCAACGAAGCACCACGTCGTGCGATCCGAGGCGCCGCTCCGGCGGCTCGCCATCCAGCCCAGCCATCCGATCGCGGCACCCACCATCAGTGCCCACTTGATCAAGTGGTTCGCCGACACGCCGCTCGGTGGCTGTTGGTGCGCCATGGCCAACAAGAGGCCGGCAAGGGCAGCCAGGCGGGCAGCGCTGAGCATGCGCTCTGTCCTCGTCCCTAGCTGGGCTCGGAGTTGGGTTGCCAGCCCCACGGACAAGATGATCCCACTCGCACGCTGGTCCCAGCGCATTTGAGACTCAGGCGACAGCCGGCGAACGGAGGAGTCCGCCCCGCTCGATGACGGCCCCGGAGCGACGGGCCTTCAGGTAGAGGCCGGCGGTCCGGGTCGCCACCTCGGCCATTGCCATGAGGATGAAAGCCGTGGCCCAGGCTGCTCCGGAAGTGACGTCGTGGGCGGCACTGAACCGGGCGATTGCCGGTGCGCCGCCGTGGGTGACCCACAGCGAGAAGCCGACCCGGGCGCCGATGCCGGCCACCCACAAGGCGGCGGCGAGGGCACCGGCCTTGGCGAAGGCACCAGGACCGTCGCGCCGAACCGTCGTGGCCAGTGCGGCCAGGGTCCCCAAGGTGGCGCCGAGCGTCGTGCCACCAACGACGAGCACGAGGTCGTTGCCGGCGGTCGGGATGCCGCGCAGGATCGAGGTGCAGACCCAGAAGGTCACGACCAGGGGGAACACCAGACGGGCCTTGGTGATCTTGTGGCCTCGGACCTGGAGGACCACGAGAGCGACCAGAAAGAGGTTGAGGAGGTATTCAGGAAGTGTCATGCCATCAGTGTCTGCGACGAAGGGCACTCTGGCGTCAGCCCAGGGGTTGACCGGGGGGTGGATCCCACTCCACCCCGTCGCCACGCCGGAGATCGGATGGCACATCCCAACCAGCCCCAGGCGCGATCGGTGAGGGCCTATCGGTTGCGTTGTGTCCCCGATGGGTCGACGTCTTGGCGCTCTGGAGCTGCCCAACTCGCCCGGGGTCACGGACACACTTCTCAAAAGCCTCGACTGCCGAATGCTTGCTAGGCGCGAGCGGTTGGATCGGTTCCGTCAGATTCTTCGTCCCATCGGTCTGCGGACGCGCTAGCCCGACGGATCTGCTGTCCGATGGATGCCCCAAAACGCGCGGCCAACATTCCGGTTGGGGGTGTCACCTACCGCGGGACGGTGGGGCACTCCGACTGGGATACCCCCGGACCGCGTCAGGGCCCTGTTGTTACTTTCCGAGCGAGGGCGTCAGCCCGTCCACATGCATCTCGTGATACTCGTTATTCGCCCATGGTCCGACTGCACCTTCAACGACCTCACGCACGGCGTCGACCGATTCGCCTTCCCAGATGCAGATGCCGAGTCCGTGATCGTTGGTCGCGGCATGGATTGGCAGCGCAACGTGAGAAGGAAGCCCAGCTTCGAGTGCCTTAGCCTCGGCGGCCTGGAAGCCTTCGGGGTCGTGGATTCGGTGGATGACTGTCACAAACACGGATATACCGTCCCTTCATTGGGGAGTGACTGCGCAGATACGCCACCCATCGCTAGCACACCCGACAAGAGCCCGCCCCGGTGCGGTGCGCCCGACGGTCCCCTACTCGGGGCCGTTTTGGGTGCCCCCGTCCGCCGGGACGGTGGGGTAGTTCGGCACGAGTGGGGCAGGGGTCAGCCGACAAAATCGGCAATAAACGCTTCTTGTTGAGCGGTCTCTACAGCGTCGGTGCAGTAGTTGGCGCGGACCCAGGCGGTGGCATCGCTGGAAGGATGTCCACTCATGATGGCGAGGCAAGCCAAAGCCGTTCCGGTCCGACCATGGCCGCCTAGGCAACCCACCTCGACTCGGTCTCGGCCACAAGCCCGGTTGAGCACGATCCTCAGAGCGCCAGCTACTCGGGCGGCTTCTTCGGGCACTCCGAAGTCTGGCCATTCAAGATGATCGTGTGTCCACGGCGGCTGCCAATGCCGGTCCAGATAGAGACCGTAATCAGGTGGCTGGTCACGAGCATAGGGGTCCCTGGCATTGAACGACGCTGCAGTGACCTCGGTTCCATTAGGCAGGACGACCACGGATAGGTGCTCATGGAGGGCGAACTGCTGATGATCGTGGCGGGGGTCAGTGCATTTGCCTGGTTCATCGTCCACATACCAGTGGACCTGACACTGTGTGCACGCCACTGCCCAGCGAGCCTCGCCCATCTCTCCATTCTTACAAGAGCTAGGCATTCGACTCCGAGAGGTCCATCACCACCTAGGGGTGTCCCCTACCGCCGTACATGAAGGGGCGGGGCGACTTCTCGTCGTCCCAGGCCGCCAACATCCGCCGGCCCGAGAACCGCTGGAGTTCCTGACCTGCTGGCTGGAGTTGGTCTGACTCGGAGCGGCCCGATTCGGGCATCCTGTCGGCCAACTGAAGCCGAGCGACTACCTTGACGGGCCATGGGACTGGTCGAAGGGAAGGTGGCGTTTATCACCGGCGCAGCACGGGGGCAGGGACGCGCCCACGCGTTGCGATTGGCCCAGGAGGGCGCCGACATCGTGGGCGTCGACATCTGCGCCAACATCGAGTCGGTGCACTATCCGCTGGGCACCGAAGCGGAACTGGAAGCGACGGCCAGGCTGGTCGAAGAGGCGGGCCGACGCGCTGTGATCTGCCCGGCCGACGTCCGTGACCTAGGTCAACTCCGTGATGCCGTCTCGTTGGGCCTAGCCAAGCTCGGCCAAATCGACATCGTGGTGGCCAATGCTGGTGTCATGTCGATGGTGATCGATCCCTCCGACGAGGAGCTGGATGCTGCCTGGGAGGTTGTCATGGCGATCAACGTCACGGGCGTCTGGAACACGTTGCGAGCCTGCACTCCCCCCATGATCGAGCGTGGCGCAGGGGGTTCTATCATCCTCACATCTTCCACGGCAGGACTGAAAGGCCGAATCCTGCCGGGCATCGCCGGAGCAGATGCATACGGCGTGTCCAAGCATGCGGTGATCGGACTGATGCGAAACTCCGCCGTCGAACTGGCCGGCGACTCAATCCGGGTCAACAGCATCCACCCGACCGGCGTCGCCACCGAGATGGTCGGAAACGAAGCCATGCGCAAGTACTTCGCCGCTCTCCCCGATACCGTGTCGTTCCCCTCGAACTTGCTGCCGGTCGACGTACTCCAGCCACGCGACATAAGCGACACGGTGCTCTTCTTGGCTTCGGATCTCTCCCGGTACATCACCGGCGTGATCCTCCCAGTCGACGCCGGGTTCACGGCCAAGTAGACGAGCGACCCACCAGCGGTCGTCCCGAGGGGAGCGGCCGTGCTTGTCGTGTCCTCAACCCGGCAGGTTCACGTGCGCGCGTCGCGAGCGTTCCGTAGGCAGTATTCGGGAAAGCAGGTCGCTATGCCACGATCGCTTCGAGGCGACCCACAGCAACGTGAGGAGCAAGATTCCCTCGAACCAGAACACGACGCCCAAGGGCAGCTCGCTCCAGGCTGCCATGACCCCGATGACCAGGATCACGACACGCTCGACCCCGCCGTCGACAAGAGTGCACGCGACGATCGGGAGTGCCCACAACAGGTACCAGGGCTGTGGATTCGTGGCGCAGACGGCCATCACCGCGAATCCCGCCGCGAGCGCTCCGACCCAGCTCTGTCTCTGTGGGACGCACAGGACCAGCAGGACCGCCGCGACGATTCCCGCCAGCTGTACGAGATTTGCCGGTTCCGGGGAGGCGATGCCGGCCTGCGCCAGAATCGAGAAGGAACTGGCGACTGTGCCGAACGAGGCAGACTTGAGCCACCCAAACCCTCCCCCGTCACCGAGTCCGACGACCCACAGTGCGGCGAGGGTCAGAGCGATGCCGATGGCGAGTCCGATTGCACGCCGATGCCAGTTTCCCTTCCAGCTCCACCAGGCAATAGCGAGCACGGCGAGCGCCGCCGGAGCTTTGATCGTGACTGCGAGAGCGGCAGCACCAAGCGCCGCCCACGGTCGTTCGGTCACGGCGAGTGCAATTCCGGCCACGACGAGCCCGATCATGACGGCGTCGTTGTGGATGCTGGCGACGAAAAGGACGAGTATGGCAGGGTTGGCGACCCCTGCGACCACCGCTTCGACCGGGTTGGCACGACGAGAGGCCGCGACGAGGGCAACGCCCCAGGCGCACAGGAGCAGAGCGGCGATCACAGCCAGGCGCCAGGCCTCGGCAGCGATCCAGGGGTGCTGGCCCGAGATGCTTGCGAACAGCGCAGAGAGGCCCACGGCACCGGGTCCATAGATCGTGCCACCCACCCGATACTTGGGGTCGACACCGGACAGCCAGACCGAGTGGCCTAGGAGGCGGACCGGGCTTGCCGAGCCGAGCCCGGAGGCCACCACCTTGCCTTGGGCCGCGTACACCCAGACGTCCTGGCTGGCGAACGGGGCAGCGAACAACAGGGGCGCCGTCCACGCAGCGAACACCCACCACAGGTTCCGAAATTGCAGGGTTCGGTCCACCCGCACTGTTCGCCACAGTCGAAGCCACGCAATCATGAGGAGCACCACACCGACAAGGGCAGCGACCCAGACCAGCAGATGCCCCGACGGGACCCCGGAGCCGACGTTCGCCGGGACGGCCCACCTCGGTGCCCTCGGCCCCTCCCAGGTCCCGGCGGAGCCCGAGGCGGCGAAGGGCCACAGGCCGCCAGCATGTGGCCCGAAGGGCGACGCTGGGAGATCGCTGGCCAGGGCCAAGAGCGCTGATCCAATTGCCCCCAACGCGGCCGACCCAATCAAACCGTTGATCGGGCGGTCTCTTCGCAACGGCATCGAACGTGCCGCGGGGACGTCTCGATCTCGCGTCAGCACCCGCGCTGCCATAGGAGAGATATCGGTCGCCTTGGCTGATTCCAAAATGGTCAATATGGCCTACTTCATTCCGATGACCCTGGCGCAGATCAGCCTGAGGGTGCCACCGGCTCCGGCATGACCCCGACCGAATGACGGAGTTGGAACCATGATCGCCATACGACCAGACGGTCCGCACCACGATGGAGGTCGAGTCAGCTGACCGCACAGCCCACGCGCCTGCAGCTTTCGTGCGGCCATACGCGGAACATGGCGATGGAGGGGTGGTCCGCAAGGAAGGGCTGCTCGCGAGCCCATCAAAGACATAGTCAGTCGTGACTTGGACGGTCCGTGACCAGCCTCTCGGGCCGCCCGAGCCACGTTGTAAGCACCCACGGCATTGACCGCAAAGGCAGTTCCCTCGTTGGCCTCTGCGTCGTCCACGGCAGACGATCCGGCAGCATTGACTATGACCGAGTGGTGAGCAACGGCGGCACGGACCGCTTCACAGTCTCTTGATGTTGAGATCTCGAGCGACCTCGGCCATCGACTTGTCGGTATTGAGGACCAGACGGACGGTGTCACGCCGGAACTCCTCTGGATACTGCGATTGGCGACCCAACGGGCACACTTCTCCGCGGACTGATATCCACTATCGGGTGCGCGTGTGTCAGCGGGTCAACACCAAACAGGATCACGGGCAGCGTTTGACGCACTTCAACGGTCTGACGGGAGAATCGCGCCGAATTCTTCATCTTCACGGGAACCAGTAGGTCGATTTGACGGGGTGCCCCAGTTTCACGGGCCAGAAACCCTCCAGAAGGGGTCGTACTCGAATCCGAATCGGCCGACGTTGTCCGCCTGGTCGTCTTCGGGATCGCACGGTGGGTGGTTTCGTGCCCGTGGCCCTGGGCGGCGGCCTCCGCTGCGATCGGGTCAGCCGCGGCGGGTGGCGACGAAGACGGGGATTTCCCTCTTCGTCTTCTCCTGATACTCGGCATAGGGTGGATAGGCGGCGACGGCCCGATCCCACCACAATGCTCTCTCTTCACCGTGCGCCCTGCGCACCGTGACTGCGAAAGGTGCCGGACCGTCCTGGATCGCCACCTCGTTTGGGTGGGTCACCAGGTTTGCGTACCACTCGGGGTTTTCGGCCGCGCCGCCCTTGGACGCGACAATCGCATACTCGCCGTCGTATTCGACTCGCATGACTGGGTTCTTTCGCACCTTGCCGCTCCTGGCACCCAGGCTCGTCACTACGACGATCGGCAAACCGGTGTCGCGCAGTGTGTTGGCGCTTTGGCCGCCGGATGCCTCGTACTCGGCTACCTGGTCGCGGACCCATTCCCACGGACTGGGTTCGTAGCCGCCTCGCAATGTGGTCATGGTGAGAAGCGTACGGACTCTTGGACCAGGACGAGGCAGCCGGGCCAAGGGGACATCACGGAAGCGACGTCTTCGACATCAGGGTCACGATCCACCAGGATGCTCACTTCGCTGGGCTGGGGTGCCACCCTGCGGCACTCTCGGGCTAATCCAGGATCGACCGCCCCGACGTCAACCTTGGAGCAGGGACGAGACCCTCACCGAGCATCGGCGTCGAGAACGGGAGTGATCTTGAGGTCGTCAGGCGGCGCGATCCCGCTCGCCTTCATCCCCTCGCCCAACGGACCCTCCGCGAAGCTCTGCCAAGCCTCGGCGCTGGGCCAGAAGTCCACGATCCCAACTTGGCTGCCCACCTCGTGGGCGGAGTGAAAGAGCATCCCAGCCGGGATAGCGAGGCCAAGCATCTGATCGTGCATACCCCGGTAGGTCTCGACGTCGCTCTTCAGTGTGAACGTGACCATCACTGCCATGGGGTCCCCTTTGAATGTTGGAAGACAGACGCTACTCGGGATCATCTTTGACATGTCGAGCCAAATGGCAAGGCGAGCACTTGCCCCAGCACGCCGGGGTAGATGGGACACCACGCTGCGGCGGCACTCCTCCAAACAACGACCCCGATCGGTACCCGCACTCCCGTGCGGCCCGTTTCAGCCACCGGAGCAAGGCCCAGGCGCTTCGGGGCGGCCTCGTCGAATGACCGACAATACTGGTCCCGGTCGAGGAGCCCCCGCTACTCAGTTGGTCGAAGCCCGGCGGACGAGTACGAGGTGGGATGTTGGATCCTGGAAGCACGGAGAGACGAGCGCGATGAGCCATGAAGAAGCGGCACCTGAGACGAAAGGTGTGACAGCAGAGTTACTGACAACGGTTGACCTTGGCCCTGAGATCGAGGGCATGGCGGAGCGTCAACTTCGAATGCGTATGTTCACCTTCGAGCCCGGAGCCGTCCTCGGCCCGATCCACGACCACAAGGACAGACCGGGCATCGTGTACGTACTGCAAGGAACGATCACTGACCACCGAGATGGAGTCGCTACGGACTACGGGCCGGGAGTGGGCTGGCCCGAGGATAGGAACACCACCCACTGGCTTGAGAACAGAGGAACGGTTCCGGCGGTGGAGATCTCAGTCGACATCATCCGGTTTGCCCGATAGCTCTTCTGTCAGGGAAGGGCTGATCGTGACGCTCCGCCCTATCGCTCGGAGACCGTGGCCGGTTCCGGGATCAATTTCGGGGCTACGCCTAAGGCAGGAGATCAACGGTCGGTGCGAGATGAGTGACATGGTGTCTCCGCTGCGATTCTTCTGGCTGTTCGACACCGGCGTCACCGACATGTGAACTTGAGCACCTCAAACATCAATCCGATCGTAACCTCGAGATCAGGCTCCGTTTACGTTCATCTCTTAGTCTGAGAGTCTCTCCAGCTACCCGCCACCCGATTGGGTAAGCACTCACTATGCGAGGTGCGATGACCGCCGCCAACAAACTCCGAGTTGCCGTGTCCGACGCGGCTCATGCAGTGAACACTGCCTGTTCAGAGGTCGAGTCAGCGATTGGGCTTCCGGTACGTGCAGAATTCCAAGAGATTGAGGGTGACAACTTGATCATCGAACTTCAACTCGGCAATGAGATGAGGACCGCACCCCATCCGTCACGACTGGCATCCGTCGTCGACACGGCTGTGGCCAATCTGGAGGTCCTCAGTTCTTGGGAGGAGTCGACCTTCCTTGAACCGACTCCACCGCACTACGCCGACGTTGTCGGGGTGGGCTACGAGCCCTTGCCCCAAGCTGCTCAGCGTGCCCTCGACGATGACATTCCAACGGCCAAGTGGGATCGCTCTGACTCCTCATGGCACCTTGCCGTGTCCTCCATCTGCTGCGGCAAAGCCATCGTCGGAATGTCACATCGACGCGGGTACAGCCACCGATTCACCCCCCATGATGCGGCGACGCTCAGATGCGGGCTCGCGGACGAGTACGAGCAACGCCTGGCCTTCGAACCATTGGACCCCCTGGTCCTGCAAGCGGGGCGGCTCAGGAGATCCTGAACGACCAATCCACCGAGCGGCGAATGGAGATTGATACTCAACGCCTGAATCAGCGTTGGGAGGATCAGATTCCGGCGATCGGTCCGAGTGGGCCTCCGTACACTGGGACTGCGACCCGCTCCCCAGGAGCGCCGGGGACAGCCACCTAGCATTGCCCAGCGATGACCACGACCTGTTCGTGCTGCTCGATGTCGGTCGATTGGTGGGTCAGACTGCGTTCGCACCCTGACCTGCCCATCTGCCACAACTGCCTTGCTGGGCTCAATGGACAGCGAGACGGCCAACTGCAGCTCATGAGCGATACATGGCTGATCACGGGTTTCGAACCGATCTTCAAGGTCTCCAACGTGACCCGCTCGGTTGCCTGGTTCACGGGGGCGGGCTTCGAAACGTCATTTCATGACGACACCTATGCCTTCGCGCACCGCGATCGCGACCTCACGATCCACCTTGCCAGGGCGGAAGGCGATGAACCTCCCGGCCAAGGCGCGCTCTACATCCACTGTCAAGATGCCGACCGGGTCGCTGAGGAGTGGAGGCACGCCGGCATCGATGTGCACGGCCCGCGAGACGCGGACTATGGCAAGCGGGAGGGATCTATTACCGACCCCGATGGAAACGTGATCCGCTTCGGAAGCCCTGTTCGTTAGGGGCGCCCCTTCTTCTCAGAGGGTGTCTCGTCAAGGGAGTCGTGGCTCTTCACGCCCACGGGCAAGCAGGGCTATGCAGAATCCTGTCAATTTGAGGGTGCGTGGAGGTGGGTCGGTGCCCGGGACGCCACCGTCGGTCACGTGCTCCGTCCATTCAGACCCCGACCAGTACCGCTGCTCATGTCGGCCGGAGGGGTCGGTCAGCCAACCCGGAGCGATCCCAGTAAATGTGATCTCGCCGGATGAGACGTCGTCGGCACCATTTCCTTGACTTGGAAGGGTGGGGTCCGCGAACGCGCTGGCGGAGGGTGGGTTCCGCGGATGACCCCTGCGGCGTCTCCCAGAAGAGAGCGCTCGCATCATGAACAGGCCGAAGAAGATAATCAGCGCGATCGAGGAACCGTGACCGTAGAACGTGGCTTCAGCGTAGTCTGGCCAGGCAAAGGGCGGCAGGGCGTGAGGCCGAGTGGGACTGACGACGGTCTTCTTTTTGGATGTCGAGCGTCGACATCAGGTATCCGACATGCTCGATGCAGGGCACAAGGAATGGTGCCCCACTTCGCTCGGTTGGAGCCATGCTCCAACGCCCTCAACGTGCGAGCGATTCCTAGATACGCCCCGACCCGAACCGCTGGTTCGCCACCGACAGACGGTGTCTTACTTCCGCATCGGCCTCTTCGATCTCCCCGTCTGGGACGAACCATCGTACGACGGCGCCCATGACGTCTGGCCCGCTGCCTTTGACCCACTGGATCGAACCCTTCCGGTCCGACGGGGCTGCCAGTTGGAAGATCTCGGCCCACTCGAGCTCGGGCGTCGCGCTCAGCTGCCATTCGACTTCGTTTCTGTCACCAAGTTCCTCAACGACCGTTCTGCCGATGATTGAGATGCCCTCCCGATTCACCGCTGTCATGTTGTGCACCATCCTCCTGCGGCAACCGGTGCCACCATCGAAGAGTAGTGAAATCGTCGATCGAGGCCGGACTGGTCTCCTCGGTCTGACCCGTCCTGCGCCGGGTCACGTCCGGACGTCCCGTCACGTGTGACCCGTGGTTCAGATCGTGGGCACCCGATCATGGTGCTCGGTGGCAAGGCGTCGCCACACCCGCTGGAGCGTGCGCCGATCGGTCGCCGACGTCGCGCCGAGGAGGGTGCGGCGGAGCACATCATTATGCGTCCGCCGTGCCTCCCGGAGAATTCGGTCGCCCCCGGGCGTGAGGACGGTGAACCACTTGCGGCGGTCGGAGGGATCGACTTCTCGCCGCACCTTTCCGTCGCGTTCGAGCCGCGTCACCAGGTGCGTGGTCCCTGCCGGGCTCAACAACACCCGATCCGCGAGTGCCGACATCCCGAGACGTTGATTCGGTGCATTGAACAATGTGATGAGCACGTCGAACTCGGTGACCGCAAGGCCGTGGCGGCTGCGCAACTCCGCGTCGAGGGCCTGCACCACGGTCCGGTTCAGCATCATCAACGCGCCCCACGACTCCCATTCGTCGCGGTCGAGGAATTCGTGCCCATTGACGCTTGACTTCTCCACGAGCACGAGTATATTTCTTTTCGTACGAAAATACTATCCCAGGAGGGACCGCTCATGGCATTCGGAGTCGTACACCACTTCCCCGGCGGGACGAAGGAAAACTACGAGGCCTCGATCGCCGCCGTGCATCCTGGCCCGGACGTTCTGCCCGACGGGCAGATCTTCCACGCCGCCGGCCCATCGGCGGGAGGGTGGACGATCATGGCCGTTCACGAGTCCCGACAGAGCTGGGAACAGTTCCGTGACGGCATCCTCCTCCCTCGGATGCAGGCGGGCATCGAAGGCGGCTTCCCCTCCCCACCGCAGGAGATCGAAATCGACATCGACACCCTGATTCGTTGAACAGAGCATGCAATGGTCAGGGACAACAAGATCTCGGCAGTACTCGTGTCAACCGATCTCGAGCGCGCTCAGCGCTTCTACGAGGACAAGGTCGGCCTCGAGCTTTCCGAGGAGTCGATCAAGAACCACCTGGTGTTCAAGTGCGGGGACGGAACGTCACTGCTGATCTACGGCCGTCCAGGCGGCAACCGGGCTGACCACACCCAGGTTCGCTTCTGGTCCGGCGACATCGAGAAGGACGTGGAAGAGCTCGTCGCCAACGGAGTCGAATTCGAGGAATACGACACGGAGACGTTCAAGACCGTCAATCACGTGGTGACCACCGATGGCATCGGGCGTTCCGCATGGTTCAAGGACCCCGAAGGGAACACGATCGCGCTGTTCCAACCCGAATGACGATCGGCTCCCAGGAACGGCTCTGACCCCACTGGGCAGTCGCTTGGGAGCCCACTCCCGACGGTTACGGGGTCCTCTACGGCTGGTCAGTCCCCTGGTGGGAGCGGCCTGTCGGGTTGGCCCGGCGACCGTCCCGAGGCGGGGGTCGCCACGGGCGCTGCCCCGTTGGGGCTCGCTCCACCCAGATCCTCTTTGCGCAATGCTGACAGGAGCACTTCGGCAGCTCCCATGAGGCTGGTGGCCTCGTAGGGGACGACGACCTTGGCGTTGTCAGAAGTGGCGATCTCTTGCAACGCCCGCAGCTGGAGCACGGCGAGCGTGTGCGGGTTGATCGTCGCGGTGTCGAGGGACGTGAGGCGGGAGGCCTCGCCCAGGCCACGCAGCTCGAGTGCCTTCTTCTCACCCTCCGCCTGGAGCTCGAGCACCTTCATCTGCGCCTCGGCCCGCAAGATGGCAGCCTGCTTGGCACCCTCGGCCTCGAGCACCGCGGCGGACTTGCGCCCGCCGGCCTGGTTCACTGCCGCCTGCTGCTCGCCCTCGGACTTCAAGATCAGGGCGCGTTTGTGCTGCTCGGCCTCCTTCTGCTCGGACATCGCCTGCACCACGTTCATGGGTGGGGTGATGTCGAGGATCTCGATCCGGTTCAGCCGCACGCCCCACTTGGCCGTGGGGTCGGCCATGTGGTCCTGCATGCGGCTGTTGATCATCTCGCGCTCGGACAACGCCTGGTCCAGCGAGAGTTCGCCGAAGACGGCGCGCAGCGCCGTGCGCGACAGCTGGTCGACCGCCAGCTGGAAGTCGTTGATCTCGAACAGCGCCGACCTGACGTCGATCACCTGGCAGAAGATGGTGGCGCTGACCTGGAGCGATACGTTGTCCTTGGTGATGACCGCCTGCTGGTCACCGGTCATCGGGAACTCGCGGACGTCGACCTTCTCCATGCGGTCGATGAAGGGCGCCAGGATGTGCAGGCCAGGTTGCTGGACGGCCTTGAACTCACCGAGGCGCTTGACGACCCCGACGCTGCCCTGCTGCACGATCTTGATGAAGCGCGACGCGAACAGGGTGACCAGCCCGATGCCCGCCAGCGCTGCGACGACGATGATTCCGAGCAGTTCTCCGGCCGATGCGAGCATTGGAAGCCTCTTTCCTCTGTACCGGACTCTATGTGTCCACGGCGTAAACCACGAGTAGCCCTCGTTCGACGTCCGCGACGACGACGTCGGTCCCGATCGGGATGGTCTCATCAGGGTCGAGGGGAATGGCCAGCCACTCCTCACCCCGGGCGCGGATGCGCCCGGGCCGGTGCGCACCCTCGATCGCCTTGGTGACCAGTGCCGTGTCGCCGATCATGCCCTGAACGCCGCTGAGCACGGACCCCACGCTACTAGCGACTGGTTCTCTCGGCTCACCGAACCATATGTGTGCCAGCCGCTCAGCGCCCGGTGAAGACCGGTGCCCGCTTCTCCTTGAACGCAGCGAGGGCTTCTGCCGCGTCCGCAGCGTCGAAGTTCATGGCCTGACAGCGGGCCTCGTTCTCCAGGGCCTGCTCCATCGATGCCATGGAAGAGGCATTGAGCAGGGTCTTGGTCATCGACATGGCCTGCGGCGGGCCAAGGGCCAGTTCGCTCGCCCACGCGTCGACGAAGCCGTCGAGCTCTGCGATCGGCAAGGCCCGGTTCACGAGGCCCATTGCCGCGGCTTCCTCACCGCTGAAGGTCCCGCCGAGCAGCGCGATCTCCTTGGCTCGGGCCATGCCCACCAGGCGTGGCAGCTGCCACGACGCTCCGTTGTCCAGCGACAACCCGCGCTTGGAGAAGACCATCGACAGGCGTGCCCGGTCGCTGCACACAACGAGGTCACACCCGAGTGCGAGCGAGCAACCAGCACCCACCGCGACGCCGTCCACCTTGGCGATCGTCGGCTTGGACAGCCGGTGGAGCGAGAGGGCGAGATCGCCGAGGCGGCGCATGCGCACCAGTGGCGGGCGCGAGGTGTCGAGCACGGGCCCGCGGGGATCGGTCAGGTCGGCGCCCGAGCAGAAGGCTTCACCCGCTCCTGTCAGCACCATGGCCCGGTCTTCGAGGTTCTGCTCGATCTCGACGAACACCTGGGTCAGGTCGATCATGAGTTGGTTGTTGAGGGCGTTCTTGCGCTCGGGACGGTTCATGGTGACGGTGACCACACCGTCCTTGCGCTCCACAATGAGGGTTTCCATGGCACATGACCTTACCGGGGTCCTCGCAACCAGTTCGTGCCCGGCCAGAGCCTCAGAAGGCATCCTCCACGACGTGGAGCTCGTGCCCGGTGACCCCGGCGACATCGAAACGGACGTGGTCGTAGTGCCGCACCTGGCTGTGCAGGTAGGCGGTGGCCAGCCGCCGGAGCCGCCGCTGCTTCGTCGGGGTCACCGCCTCGAGGGGATGCCCGAACGAGTGCGAGGTTCTGGCCTTGACCTCACAGACGACGAGCGTCGTGGAAGACGGGGTGTCGGCCCGCGCACAGAGGAGATCGATCTCGCCCTGCCCACACCGCCAATTCCGGGTCAGCACCTCGTAGCCGTGCTCGGCGTACCACTGCGCGACCGCCTGCTCCCCGCGGCGACCGAGCCGCATGCGGCCCTCTCCCATGCCGGGGAACGGTCGCCCGAGGAGCTCAGGTTCCCGTCACAGCTCCTGTTCGGGCAGGCGCTCGATGTTGACGTCCCGGAACGTGACGACCCGCACCTCGGGAACGAAGCGGGCAGGGCGGTACATGTCCCACACCCAGGCGTCACGCAGCTCGAGCTCGATACATGCCGGGGTCGTGTCGGAACGAACGTTCAGCGAGACGTCGTTGGCCAGGTAGAACCGGCGCTCGGTCTCGATCACATACGAGAAGACAGGCAGGACGGCCCGATACTCCTGAACCAGCCCGAGCTCGATCTCGGACTCGTAGCGCTCGAGGTCCTCCTCGCTCACCGGACGGCGGCCCTACTCGCCGGTGGCCTCCTCGACTTCGTCAGACCCACCGACCTCGGCCTCCATGGCGACCTCGTCGTCGACCAGCGTCTCGTCGTCGACCAGCGTCTCGTCGTCCACCAGCGTCTCGTCGTCGACGACCGCGTCGTTGTCGACCAGGTCCTGGGCGGCCGCGGCCGCCTTGCCCCGGGGGACGCGCCGCTCCTTGATCTTGGCTGCCTTCCCGTGCCGGTCCCGCAGGTAGTAGAGCTTGGCGCGCCGGACGTCACCGAGCGTCGTGACCTCGATCCTGGCGATGGTCGGCGAATGCACGGGAAACGTTCGCTCGACCCCGACCCCGAAGCTCACCTTGCGCACGGTGAACGTCTCCTGGACGCCCCCGCCCTGTCGCCGCATCACCGCACCCTGGAACACCTGGACCCGCTCCCGGTTGCCCTCGACCACCCGCACGTGGACCTTGACGGTGTCGCCGGGACGGAACGCGGGGATGTCGTCGCGCATGCTGTCGCGATCGATCGTTTCGGTGGGGTGCATGGGAAGGTCCTTCGCTCACGCCGGCCCATCGGTGTGCTCGGTGGTCTCTTCGGGGGTCTCAGCGCTGCTCAACCCCGGGCCGGACTGAACATCGTAGCCCTGCTCGCGCAAGAGCCGCACGTCGGCGGGACTCAGCTCAGACTCCCCGACCAGGCGCGCCATGAGATCGGGCCGGCGTTCCGCCGTCCGCACCAGGGCCTGGGCACGGCGCCAGGCGGCAACCGCCCCGTGGTCCCCCGAGCGGAGAACCTCGGGAACGCTCCACCCACGGAACTCCGCGGGGCGGGTGTACTGGGGGTACTCGAGCAGACCGTGGACGAAGCTCTCCTCGCGCGCCGACTCCTCGTTGCCCAGCACGGCGGGCCTCAGGCGGGCCACCGCCTCGAGCACGACGAGCGCCGCCAGCTCCCCACCGGCCAGGACGAAGTCACCCACCGACAGCTCGCCGTCGACCAGATGGTCCGCCACCCGCTGGTCCACGCCCTCGTAGCGGCCGCACAAGAGTGAGAAGCCGCCCGAAGGACCCTCGGCCAGGGCCGCCAGCTCGGCGGCCACCGACTGGTCGAAACGCCGACCTCCGGGCGCCAGCAGGTAGAGCGGTCGGGGCAGGTCGGTGACCGACTCGACACTGCGAAAGATCGGCTCGGGCATGAGGACCATGCCCGCCCCACCCCCGAAGGGGCTGTCGTCGACCGATCGGCGCGGGTCGTCTGCCCCGTCGCGCAGGTCGTGGACCCGCACGTCGAGCGCGCCCGAGTCGGCGGCCCGACCGAGAATGGAGGCGCTGCAGTACCCCGCCACCACCTCGGGGAAGATCGTGAAGACGTCGACCCTCACAATTCGAGGAGCCCGGGCGGCAGGTCCACCTGCACGACCGAGCGGTCGGAGACGTCGAGACTCGTCACGAAGCGGACGGGGATCAGTCCTCCGGACTCGAGCACCAGCAGATCGCTCGCCGGGTTGGCCTCCACCGAGGCCACCCGCCCCAGCTCGGTTCCGGCGGTGTCACGCACGGTCGCCCCCACCAGTTGATGCACCCAGAGCGTCCCTGGTGTCTCGTGGGCGTCGAGCGCCTCGGCCCGCAGCTCGAGGCCTCTCAGCTGCTCCGCGCCACTCCGGTCCGCCACTCCGGAGAATGCGACGACATAGCGCTCGGGACGCAGCAGCCTCGACCGCTCGACGGTGAGGGGCCCCCGGTCCGAGGACAGCACCGAGCCGGGGTCCAACCGCTGCACCTGGTCACTCCAGAGCTCGACCACCACCTCGCCCCGGAGGCCGTGGGCCCGGGCGACCCGACCGACGATCAGGAGGTCAGACGTCGTCAGTCGTCGAGGATGTCGACGCTGGCCTGGACGCCGTCCTTGGCGCCGGCCACGGTGACCACGGTGCGGATGGCCTGTGCCGTGCGCCCCCGACGCCCGATGACGCGGCCCATGTCCTCGGGCGCGACGTGCAGGTTGAGGCGCAGTCCACCGCGCCGCTCCTGCGTGTCGATCACCACTGCATCGGGGTCGTTGGACAGCGCCCGGGCCAGATAGGCCAGGACCGCCACAGGGGTGCCCTGGCCGGCCTCGATGCGCTCGTTGCCCTCCCCCACCTCGTGGAGGTCGTCGTCGAGTTCGTCGCCCTCGGGTCCGCCCGCGCCACCGTCGGTCTGGTTGATGTCGCCCGCTTCGTAGAGATCGGTCACTTCGCCCTCGCCGCGGCGAACTCGTCCCAGGCGCCCGAGGTCTTGAGGAGGCGCTCCACCCGCTCGGTCGGCTTCGCCCCGTTCACCAGCCACCTGACCGCCTTGGCGTTGTCGATCTCGACGACGGCGTCCGGCTCGGCCCTCGAGGCCCCCCGGGGTGCATAGGTTCCCAGGATCTCGAGGAACCGGCCGTCACGGGGCGAGCGGCTGTCCGCCGCCACCACCCGGTAGGTCGGCTGCTTCTTCTTGCCCATCCGCACGAGGCGGAGCTTCACTGCCACGGACATTCCTCCAAGTGTCGAGACGGCTCGTCGAGAGAGCTCGTCGAGCGCCCGGCGCATCGGCGGACGCGCCCGGCCGTCCATTGTGCCAGATGGCGCAGGTGGCGGGCTCCCACGCCCCTACCGGCTCTTGGGCGGCGTGACCCGGCCACCCTTCTTCTTCTTCTTGGTGCCCTTGTTGGTGCTGACCACGGGTCGCGAGCCGCCGGTCCCGGATCCGGGCACCGGGCCACCCGGGGAACCCGCCGACAGAGCGGGCAGACCCGGAGGCAGGCCGTCGTCGCCACCGTCAGCCATGAGCTGGGCCATCATGTCGAAGTCGGCCTGGCCCCCGGCGGCGCCTCCTGGTCCAGGGAAACCGGCTCCGGCCGCCTGCTTGGCCATCTTGCGAGCGGCGCGGCCGCTCAGCCCGGACATGGCGCCCATGTTGGGCATCCCGGGAAGATTGGGCAGGTTGCCCGACGCCATCCCCTTCATCATCTTCTGCATTTCCTTGAACTGCTTGAGCAATCCGTTGACGTCCTGGACGCTGGTGCCCGATCCCCGGGCCACGCGACTTCGGCGCGAGCCGTCCATGAGGGAGACCTCGTTGCGCTCGGCCGGCGTCATGGAGCACACGATGGCCTCGACCTTGGCCACCTCGCGGTCGTCGATCTGGCCGGCGGCCTGGCGCATCTCTTTGGTCATGCCCGGCATGAGGCGCATGAGACCGCCCAGCGAGCCCATCTTCTTGACCTGGCGCAGCTGTGAGAGGAAGTCGTCGAGGGTGAACTGCCCCTGCATGAGGCGGCTGGCGCTCTTGGCCACCTCGTCGGAGTCCATCGTGCGCTCGGCCTGCTCGATGAGACTGCGGACGTCGCCCATGCCCAGGATCCGCTCGGCCATGCGGTCGGGATGGAAGAGGTCGAAATCGCCCAGTCGCTCCCCCGTGCTGGCGAATGCGATGGGCTTGCCGACCACACCCTTGACCGACAGCGCCGCACCGCCGCGGGCGTCGCCGTCGAGCTTGGTCAGGATCACCCCGCTCAAAGCCAGCGTGTCGTGGAACGCCTTGGCGGTGGCCACGGCGTCCTGGCCGATCATGGCGTCGATCACCAAGAACGTGTAGTGGGGCTCGGTGGTCGCGGAGATGGCGCGGATCTGGTCCATCATCTCGGCGTCGATCGTGAGTCGGCCGGCGGTGTCGATGATGCAGATGTCGCGACCGAGTCGCCGTGCCTCTTCCAACCCGGCCCGCGCGCAGCGGACGGGGTCCGTCGACTCCGAGAAGACGGTCACGCCGGCCTGCTCTCCGAGCACGCGCAGCTGCTCGACGGCCGCGGGGCGCTGCAGGTCGGCCCCGACGAGCAGGGGGTTGCGCCCCTGCTGCTTCCACCACAGGGCGAGCTTGGCCGAGTTGGTCGTCTTCCCCGAGCCCTGCAGGCCGGCCATGAGGACGACGGTGGGGGGCCGCGGGGCATAGGTGAGCTTGAGCGCCTCCCCGCCCAGGACCCCCACCAGCTCCTCGTGCACCGCCCTGATCACCTGCTGGCCCGGGGAGAGGCTCTTCGAGAGCGCCTCGGTGCTGACCCTCAGCCGGATGCCGTCGCAGAACCGGCGGGCCACCGAGAGTTCGACGTCGGCCTCGAGCAGCGCGGTGCGGATCTCCCTGAGCGACTCATCGAGGTCGGCGTCGCTGATACGCCCCTTACCCCGCAGGCGGGTCGAGATCCGCTCCAGACGGTCCGAGAGGGCATCGAACATGGGGTCTCAGGTTAGCCAGGCACCCGTCCCCGACGGCCGCACCGGCTCCGATAGCGTCTCGGCCCATGCCTCGCACGATCTCCCGCCGGCGCACGCGGAACCTCGCGGCGGCGCTCGGTGTCGTCAGCCTGCTGGGCCTCGCCGGCTGCAGTTCCTCGCCGTCGGGCGGGTCGGGGTCACCGACCACGACGACATCGGGCGCCTCGGACAACACCGGCGCCTCGGGCAACACCGGCGCCTCGGGGAGCACGGGCGGCGGCACGACGCTGCCGACCGCCGCCCACGCCGGCAGCCCGATCGCCCTCCCGCCGATCCCCACCTCCGAACTGTCACCCGCCGGCACGGCGGGTGCAGCGCCGACGGTCACCGTGCCCGCCGGCACTCCACCGACCACGCTCGAGGGTGCCGACCTGATCACGGGCACCGGAGCCGAGGCGCTGCCGGGTAAGACCTTGGCGGTGCAGTACGTCCTGGCCACCTACTCGAGCGGGAAGATGATCCAGTCCTCGTGGACGAGCCAGCCCTTCACGTTCGCCCTGGGGGAGCACCAGGTCATCCCCGGGTGGGACAAGGGCGTCGTCGGCATGAAGGTTGGTGGGAGGCGTGAGCTGATCATCCCGCCGAGCCTGGGCTACGGCAGCCAGTCCCCGGGGTCGGGCATCGCGGCGAACGACACGCTGGTGTTCGTCATCGACCTGCTCGAGGTCAGCTGAGGCAGGTCAGCTGAGGCCGGCCCGGCCGAGCGAGCTCCTCACTCGGCGTCCAACAGCGCGCTCACGAAGTCGTCGGGATCGAAGTCCACCAGGTCCTCGGGCCCCTCGCCCAGACCCACGAGCTTGACCGGCACGAACAGCTCGCGCTGGACCGCGATCACGATCCCTCCCTTGGCCGTGCCGTCGAGCTTCGTGAGCACGATCCCGGTGATGTCCACGGCGTCGGCGAACTGGCGCGCCTGGGCCAGCCCGTTCTGACCGGTGGTGGCATCGAGCACGAGGAGGACCTCGCTGACGTTGCCCGGATCCCGGTCAGCGACCCGGCGAATCTTCTTGAGCTCCTCGACCAGGTTCACCTTCGTGTGCAGCCGGCCCGCCGTGTCCGCCAGCACCAGGTCGTTCCCACGCGCCGCGGCCCGCTGGACGGCGTCGAACACGATGGCGCTGGGGTCGGCGCCCTCGGCTCCGCGGACGATCTCGGTTCCCGTGCGCTCGGCCCACATGGCCAACTGGTCGACCGCGGCAGCGCGGAACGTGTCGCCTGCGGCCAGGAGGACCGAATGGCCCGCGGCCGACTGGCGCCGGGCCAGCTTGCCGATGGTGGTGGTCTTCCCGACGCCGTTGACGCCGACGAACAGCCAGACGTCGGGCTGGCCGGGCCGGGCCTCCATTCGCAGGGAGCGTGACCCCGAGGTGTCGAGAAGCCGGCGGATCGACGTCCCGAGCGCCTCCACCAGGTCATCGCCGCCCCCAATCTCCTTCGTGGCAACCTTGGCACGCAGCTCGTCGAGGAGTGCGGTGGTCGTCGTCACGCCCACGTCCGCCCTGATCAGGGCTTCCTCGAGCGAGTCCCAGGTGGCCTGGTCCACCCGCCCCGACCGCAGGGCCGACACGGCCCCGCTGAAGATCCCACGGACCCCTCCGAGGCGGCTGCGGTAGGTCGGTGGCGCCTCGACGGGCGCCGTCTCGACCCCAGGCACCGTCTCGACCCCAGGCACGGTCTCGACCCCAGGCACGGTCTCGGACCGCGGGCGGGGCCGCGACGGCGGGTGCCCGAGGCGACGGCGGTGTCCCGGGCGTCTCGACCCGCCCTCGACGCCGGCGCCCCCGGGTCGCCGCCAGCCCGCCGGCGACGACGCCGAGCACGGCCACCACCACGACGAGGACGATGTAGAAGCCGACGGCCACTGCGATCATGCCGGCGCGGGCTCCTTCGCGACTTTCTGGCTGACGACCTGCGACGATCCGCCCGGTGCCATCGTCACGCCGTAGAGCGCGTCGGCCGTCTCCATGGTGCGCTTCTGGTGGCTCACGATGAGGAGCTGCGCCTCGTCCCGGAAATCGCGGACGAGGGTGAGGAAGCGACTCAGGTTGACGTCGTCGAGGGCGGCCTCGACCTCGTCCATCATGTAGAAGGGCGAGGGCCGGCTGCGGAACACGGCGAAGAGGAAGGCCAGCGCGGCCATGGAGCGCTCCCCTCCCGACAGCAACGACACGCGGCGGACGTTGCGCCCCGCGGGTCGGACCTCGATCTCCACGCCCGTGTTCAAGAGGTCGTCGGGCTCGAGGAGCATCAGGCGACCGGTGCCTCCGGGGAACAACATGGCGATGAGCGCCGAGAAGTGCTCGTTCACATCGGCCGCCGCGGTGGCGAACGACGTCATGATCTCCTGGTCCAAGGTTCGCACGACTTCGTGCAGCTCGCGCCGCGCTCCCGCGCACGTCGTCGACCTGTGCCTCGAGCTCCTTGTGCCGCTCTTCGAGAACCGAGAGCTCCTCCAATGCCAGCGGGTTGACCGGACCGAGCGAGGCGAGCTTGCGCTCCAGCTCCTCGGCGTGCTTTGCCAGGGTCGTGCCCTCCGGCGCCTCGGGCTCGGGCAACCCCACCAGATCGTCGGGGGTGGCATGGAGATCGCGGCTGACGTGCTCGCGCAGCGCCTCGGTGCGCAGATCGACTTCGTTGGCCTCCAGATCGAGGGTGCGCGTGCGGCCGCGCACGGCTTCAAGACGCTGTTCCGCGGTGTGGCGGTCCTGGCGGAGCTGTTCGAGCCGTTCACCGCCGGCACGCACCGCGTCGACCTGGTCCTGGTAGTCATGACGAAGGGACTCGAAGACGGCGTCGAGCCGGGCGTGCTCGGCCTCGACGACGGTCTCGAGGCGGGCGAGGGCACGACCTTCGGCCTCGAGTCGCTCGCGGCGCGAGGCTGCGGTGGCGCGTTCTTCGGCGTGACCGGCCAGTCGGCGCTCCACCTCGGCGCGCCGTTCGGCCAGGACGCGCCGGCGTTCGGCCACGCCGGCCACTCGCACCTCGAGCTCCTGGCGGCGAAGGCCCACCTCCGTGCGCCGACCCTGAAGTCCCTTCCACGCGGCGACGGCCTCCTCGAGCGCCGGCAGCAACTGCAGCAGCTGCGCCTCCTCGGCAGTCACGTCGGCCAGCCGTTGGTGGGCCGCGGCGACGGTGGCACGGACCTCTTCGAGCTCCGCGGCCAGACGCCGTTGCTCGACGGCGGCCCGTTCCACATCGGCGCGGGCCGCGGCGCACGCCGCGACGTGTCGGTCCAGGGCGCGCTCCGCCGCCGTCCGCGTGTCGCGGAACCGGGCAAGGGCGACGCGCGTGTCGCTCAACCGTGCCCTGGCCAGCTGGGCGGTCGTCGCGGCCTCCGCGGCGCGCCTCTGCCGCGTCCTCCACTGCCGCCGCGGTGACCACGCCCGTGCCCGAGCGCACCCGCCAGCCCGTCGCGGCGAAACGGTCTCCCTCGGGCGTCACGACGATCAGGTCTCCGCGTGCCAGCGAGAGGTCGATCGCCTCCTCCCACCCGTCGACGCGCACGGCCCGCCCGACCAGTGCGTCGAGCACGGACTCGGCCACCGCTCCCCCCTGTCGCACCCTGACGTGGCGCCGTACGGGCTCGGCGCTGCTTCCCGGCGGCAACTCGGGACCGCCGACCCGCCCGCCCGAACGCGGGGCGAGCACGGCTCCGGTCACCCCCTGCTCACGCAGCGTGGTCAGTGCCGCCTGCGCTGAGGCTCGACCATCGACGACGACCGCAGCCACCCCCGCACCGGCCGCCGCTTCGAACGCGGCGTCCCAACCCTCGTCGATCTCGACCAGGTCGACCAGGGAGCCCACGACCCCGTCCACCTGACGCAGGAGCTCGCGTCCGCCGGCGCCCTGCAGCTCGGCCAGGGCGCGCTCGAGAGCCTCGGCCCGCGCCGCGGCACGGTGGCCGGAGTCAACCGCCTCGTCGCTCTCGACCTGCACCACCTCGACGGCTCGGGCCGCGGCCTCGAGCTCCGCCGTGCTGGTCGCCAGATCCGCCTCCAGCCCGCCGGTGGCCTGCTCGAGATCTGTGGCCACCTTCGCCAGCATGTCGGCGCGCACGGCGGCCGCGGCCTGGCCCTGCTCCAGACCGGCCACCCGGGACCCGATGGCATCGATGTCGTGCTGCTCCCTGGCTGCCGAGCGAGCCACCAGCTCTGTTCGGGCGCGCGCCCGGGCCACGGCCTCTTCGGGGTCCGACGCACCACCGAGGAGACCTGTCCACCCCTCCCGCAGTGCTTCCTCGTCCTCGGCCAGTCGGGCATCGGCAGCGGCCAGCTCGTCACGTTCGGCCGCGCCACCGGCTGCCTCCTCGGCCTCGGCGGAAACCAGCTCGGCCGCGAGGTGTGCCGCCTCGGCCTCGAGCGTCGAGACCACGTCGACGTCGGCCGCGGCATCGAGGGCGGCGACGACCGCCCTTGCGCGCTCACGCAACACGCCCGAGAGACCTCTGGCCCGCTCGACGAGCCCCTGCACGCGACCCAGGGCGTTCGCCAGGTCCTCCTCCCGCCTCGAAGACAGCTCGGCCGTGGTCGAGGTCGCCTCGGCATCGAGCTGCGCCAGCGCCTCTTGCAGTTCGTGCTCCTCCTGGCGGCACACGCTCAGGCCCTGGCGCGCCGCACCACGACGCGCCACGAGGTCCGCCAGCTCGCTTCCGGCCAGGTAGCGGCGCAGGGCGAGCAGCTGCGACGCCACGACGTCGTGCGACCGGGCCGCCGCCGCCTGACGCTCGAGGGGACGGATCTGGCGCCGGACCTCACGGACGAGGTCGCCCAGCCGCTCGAGGTTCTCGGCCGTCGCGGCAAGCCTGCGGTCGGCGCGTTCCCGGCGGCGGCGATGCTTGAGCACCCCGGCCGCTTCCTCGATGATCGCCCGCCGGTCCTCCGGGCGGGCGTTGAGCACGGTGTCGAGCTGTCCCTGACCGACGATCATGTGCTGCTGGCGGCCGACGCCCGAATCGCTCAACAGCTCCTGGATGTCGAGCAGCCTGCACGGCGCTCCGTTGATGGCGTACTCGCTGTCGCCCGAGCGGAACAGCGTCCGGGTGATGGTCACCTCGGCCAGATCGACGGGCAATTTCCCCGAGGAGTTGTCGATGGTCAGTGACACCTCGGCGCGACCGAGCGCGGCCCTCGACGAAGTCCCCGCGAAGATGACGTCCTCCATCTTCGCCGAGCGCAGCGATCGCGGCCCCTGGGCGCCGAGAACCCAGGTCACGGCGTCGACGACGTTGGACTTCCCGCTCCCGTTGGGCCCGACAACGACGGTGATCCCCGGTTCGAACTGCAACACGGTCGGGTCGGCGAAGGACTTGAAACCCTTCATGCTGAGAGACTTCAGGAACATTCGATGCGACCCTACAAGGTGCTCGCAGCGCCGGGCAGCCAAAATCCGCCCTGGTTGGCGGTGGTGCGCCCTCAGACCTGGCAGTGCTCGCAGAAGAACGTGGAACGGCCGCCCGTCTTGACCCGCACGATCACGTTGCGACAACGCCGGCACGGCTGGCCCTCGCGGTCGTAGACCTGGTGGGATCCCTGGAAGTCACCCAGCTCGCCGAAGAGGTCGCGGTACTGCTCGTCGGCCAGGGAGGACCCACGGTGCTTGATGGCATCGGCCAGGGTCTCGACGATGGCGCGGTACAGCCGTCGCACCTCGGTCGCCGTCAGCGAGTCCGCCGGTCGGTCGTAGCGCAGACCGGCCTGATAGAGCATCTCGTCGGAGTAGAGGTTCCCGATGCCGGCCGTGAAGCTCTGGTCCATCATCAGGGACTTGACCCCCCCGTGGTGCTGGTGCAGCAGAGCGCCGAAACGCTCCCAGCTCATGAGGTCCTCCATCGGATCGAAGCCGAGGTGGGCGAGCTCTGGAATGGCCTTGCGGATGGCCTCGCCGTCGCCGCCGGCCGTCCCCGAGACCGGGCTCAGCGGCGTCCCGTCCGCCTTGTGCGGAGGCGTCGAGACGAAGAGCTCGCCGAAGGTTCTCGGGTCGACGTAGCGCAGCTCGCCTCCCTGGGTGAAGGTGATCACGACGTGGGTGTGTTTGGGCTTGGGATCCTTGGCCGACTTGACCCGCAGCAGCTGACCGCTCATCCCGAGGTGCACCACCAGCGTGTCGCCGCTGTCCAAGATGAGCAGCAGGTACTTGCCCAGCCGCCCGACCGACTTGATCGTGCGCCCCTCGAGGAGGGCACGGAAGTGCTTGGCCGAGGGATGGCGGCGGACCGATCGCCCGTTGGCCACCGACACGGCCTTGATCTTGCGCCCCACGACCTCCCGGGACAGGTCCTGGCGGAGGGTCTCGACTTCGGGGAGCTCAGGCATTGGTCAGCTCCTCCCACGCGGCCCGGGCGGCCTCCTGCTCGGCGTCCTTCTTGGAACGTCCCTCGCCGACACCCAGGCAGGTCCCGCCGAGGAACACCTGCGCCACATAGGCGCGGTCGTGGTCGGGCCCGGAACCCTCGACGACGTACCGCGGGGTGCCCTCCCCGTCGCGCACCGCCTTCTCCTGGAGTCGGCTCTTGTGGTCGAAGTCGTCGGGCTCCTCGCCCGCCCGGGCGATCGCCGGTCCGAGCTCGCGCAACACGAGGCGCTGGGCGGCCTCCCACCCGGCATCGAGGTAGACGGCACCGAGCACGGCCTCGAAGGCGTCCGCCAGGATCGAGGCCTTCGCCCGACCGCCCGAGCCCTCCTCGCCGCGGCCCAGCAACAGCACGTCACCCACCCCCAGGTCTGCCGCCACCTCGGCGAGGACCCGGGCGTTGACCACGGCGGAGCGCACCTTGGCCAGCTTTCCCTCGGCGAAGTCGGGATAGCGGCCGTAGGTGAAGCCGGCGACGACCAGACCCAGGACGGCGTCACCGAGGAACTCCAACCGCTCGTTGGAGGGTGCGCCTCCCTCCTGCTCACCGCACCAGCTGCGATGCGCCAGCGCCTGCTGCAAGAGGCTCAGGTCGCTGAAGGTGTGGCCGAGCCGCTGGGCCAGGGCGACCGCCCCTTCAGCGCCGGCGTCAACCCGCCTCGAGCTTGGCGTAGACGTAGTCAACAGCGTCCCGGACCGTGCGCAGGTCCTCGAGATCCTCGTCGTCGATGCGGAACCCGACGGTCCGCTCCCCCAGCTCCTCCTCGAGGGCCTCGACCAGCTCGATCAGGGCCAACGAGTCTGCATCGAGGTCCTCGACGAATGAGGCACCCTCGGTGATCGACGACGGGTCCGTCTCCAAGATGTCAGCCAGCTGGTCCCGGATCAGCTCGAACACCCCGCGGCGGTCGAGAGGCCCCTGATTGGTGTGGGTTTCGGCTGGCACGGCCGACAGTCTAGGTGGGACGCGCCATCAACCGCCCGTTTACCCCCCTTGAACTGGAATTTCAGGCAGGATCGCCGGATCGCACGGCGGCCGCCACCTGGCCGACCAACCCCCGTGTGGCGCACTCGTGGGCGACGAGGACGGCGTTCATCACCGCGGTCGAGCTCGACGAGCCGTGGCTGATGACGCACACCCCGTCGGTCCCGAGCAGCATGGCCCCTCCGGTGTTCTCCGGTTCGAACTCGGCGACCAGCGGCATCAGGTACGGGATCAGGACGTCGGCCGCCCGGCGTGTGGTGTCGTCGGTCCCGAACACGCCGAGGATGGTGTCGAAGAGGAAGCGGAGTGTCCCTTCGAGGGACTTGAGCGTGACGTTGCCGGTGAAGCCGTCGGTCACCACGACGTCGGCAGGTGAGGGCAGCAGGTCGCGACCCTCGAGATTCCCCTGGAACTCGAAACCGGCGGCACTCGCCCGGGCCGCCTCGACCAGCAGCCCGTGGGTCTCCTTGACCAGGGGGGTGCCCTTGGTCGGTTCCTCGCCGATGGAGAGCAGCCCAACGGAGGGCGACTCGGTCCCAAAGCGCGCCGAGACGTACGCGGCGCCCATCTGTGCGAACTGCACCAGCATGGCCGCCGTGCACTCGGCGTTGGCCCCGGCGTCGACCAGGACGGCGGGAGTCCGCCCCGGACGGGGAATCGGCGTGGCGATGCAGGGCCGAACCACGCCGGGCAGACGGCCCATGCGCAGCATGGCCGAGGCCATGGTCGCCCCGGTGTTGCCGGCCGAGACCATGGCGCAGGCCTTGCCGTCCCGGACCAGCTCGGCGGCCCGGACGAGTGAGGAGTCCTTCTTTCGGCGGACACCCCCTGCGGGATCCTCGTCCATGGCGATGACCTCGGTGCAGGGCACGAGGTGCAGGCCGGCGGTGTCGCCCACCTGCTCGGGCGGACCGACCAGGACGACCTCGATCCCGTGCTCGGCGGAGGCTCGTCGGGCGCCCTCGACGATCTCGGCGGGCGCCTTGTCGCCGCCCATGGCATCGACGGCGACGGGCAGGGCGGCCAGGGTCTCGGGCGCGCGACGCTCGCCCCGGCGGCTCAAGTCAGTCGACCTCGACCGCTTGGCGCCCCTTGTACCAGCCACAGCTCGGGCAGACGACGTGCGGCGTCTTGGACGCCTGGCAGTGCGGGCACACGCTGCGGGCCGGGCGGCCCAGGCGCCATGCTCCGGCCTGGTGGCTGCGGCCCTTGGCCTTGGACTTCTTCTTCTTCGGGACAGCCATGGACGGTCTCCAGCGATCGTTGTGGGAAGCGGGGTGGTTGCCTGAGGGGTGGTGGTGCGGCCGAGGCCATGCCCGAACCGAGTCCGGAGGAAGGGCGTGATCCCTCCGGTACGGCTACCGGAGCACGTCGAGGTTAGCCCACCGGGGGTCACGTGGGGCAACGCAGCCGCATTCGCCCGCGTTGCGGTCGGCCCCGCAGGAGGGGCACAGCCCGGCGCAGTCGGGCCGGCAGAGCGGCGCCATGGGCAGCTCGAGCACCACCGCGTCTCGCACGAGCGGGCCCAGGTCGACCGTGTCGTCGCTGATCGGGTAGAGGTCCTCGTCGGAAGGCCCGGACAGTTCGGCGTCCGCGTAGCGCTCGTGGACCGCCAGGCGCAGCGTCCCCGACACCGGCTCGGCGCAACGACGGCAGGTCCCCACCCAGGGGGCGGTGACGGTCCCTTCGACGTCGATCCCGCCCTCGAAGGGAACGAGGGTCACATCGACCTCCGCCTCGGCTCCGGCCGGGACCACGCTGCGACCCGGGTCGATGCCCTCCTCTTCGAGCGGACCGGCCAGGACGACCTCACCGCGCCGCGTCTCGTGGAGCGCGGTGGCGGGTCCACGGCGCAGGCGTGCGACGTGCACGACGAAGCGATCAGCACCCATTAGGTCCGATCCTGGTCGAAGAAGCCCCCGTCCTCGGTGTCGGCGCCGGCGTCGGAGGGTGTCGGATCCGAGACGGGGACGGCGAGCTTCGCCCGGCCGGCCTGGACCGTCCGGGTCAGGCGGTCCAGCACGATCTCCATGCCGGCCAGCTTGGTGTCGACGAAGTCCTCCGCCTGGTGCCGCAGGACGCGTGCCTCCTCGTTGGCGTCATCGAGAATCCGTTGGGCCACCGCGTTGGCCTGCCGCACGATCTCTGTGCGCTGGACCATGTGCTCGGCCTGGGCCCGGACCTCGCCCAACAGGGCGTCGGCCTCCCGGGACCGCTCCGCCATGAACTCGTCGCGTTCGCGCAGCAGCCAGCGGGCCTGACGGACCTCCTCGGGAAGGCTGTCGAGCGCCGACTGCACGAGGGTGGTGACTTCCTCCCTCGAGACCATGACCGACGACGAAAGCGGCATCGACTTGGCCGTCGACACGACATGGAGCAGCTGGCGCAGGATCGGCTCGATCCCGATCTCCTCGACCTCCGGGTCGTCGTCCGCCTCGAGGAAGGGGTCGGTCACTGCGCTTCGGGCCCCTGCTCCGACTCGTCGTACTTTCCCCGCAGGTGCTCGGCCACCACCTTGGGCACGAAGGCAGAGACGTCGCCACCGAACCGGGCCACCTCGCGCACCAGCTTGGAGGCGACGAAGGACCATTCGGGGCTGGTGGGAATGAAGATGGTCTCGACCCCCGAGAGATGGTTGTTCATCTGAGCCATCTGCATCTCGGTCTCGAAGTCCGAGACGGCGCGCAGGCCCCGCACGATGGCCGAGGCCCCCACGTCACGAGCCACGTTGACCAGCAACGTCGAGACCGAGACGATCCTGACCGAGGGCAGGTGCGCCACGACCTCTTCGAGCATGGTCTCGCGCTCTTCGAGGTCGAAGAGGGGCGTTCCCTTCTGCGGGTTGCGCAGCGCGGCCACCACAACCTCGTCGAAGAGGCGGCTGGCACGCTCGACGATCTCGAGGTGTCCGTTGTGGAACGGGTCGAAGGACCCCGGGAAGAGGCCGACCTTCATGAGCCGGCCTTCATGAGCCGGCCTTCATGAGCCGGCTTCCTCATGAGCCGGCCTCGGAGACCTCGGAGCGCTGCGCCACGGTGACGAGCGTACCGCCGTACCGACGCTCTTTCGTGACCACCCAGCCTTCGCTCACGGCCGCGGGAGTGGCCGACTCGATCACCACCACGTCGGCCTTCAACGAGGCGAGGATCGCCTCCCATTCACTGAAGCCATAGGGCGGGTCGCACAGCGCGAGATCGACGTGCCGCGCACCCGCCGATCCCAACCACGCCGGCAGCGACGCCCGCACCAGCGTTGCCGGCAGCGTCGGCGAGACCCACGGCGTCGAGGTTGACCCGAACCGCGGCGAGGGCGTCGGGATCGTGGTCGACGAACACGGCGGTGGCCGCACCTCGCGAGAGCGCCTCGAGCCCGAGCGCCCCGCTGCCACAGAAGAGGTCGGCCACGCGCAGTCCCTCCACACCGCCCATCGATCCGAGCATGTCGAAGATCGACTCGCGCACCCGGTCCGACGTCGGCCGCACGGTCTTCGGGAGCTTGGCGGCCAGCCGGCGCCCACGGCTCCGGCCTCCGATGACCCGCATCGTTCCCACCCTACGGCACGCCGCATCGGTCCTGGCCGGGTTTTGGGCCCGGTGTCGACGGCCCCGCGTCCAACGGGCCGGCGGCTGCTGTCCGGGCGTCGACGGCCCGGGAGACACCGGCCCGTCTAGCTCTTGAAGAGGAACTCGCCCTCGTCGTCACTCAGGAGCACGCGGACCTCGTCGGCCACCTCGGGATGCGCGGCCAGGTGGGGGTCCTCCTCGACGATGGCCTCGGCGACCCGGCGCGCCTCGCCGAGCAGCACCATGTCACCGTCGTCGGTCAGCGACGCCAGCCGGAGGTCGCTCTGCCCCTTCTGGCGCGCGCCGAAGAGAGTGCCTTCGCCGCGCACCCGCAAGTCCACCTCGGCCAGATGAAAGCCGTCGGACGAACCCGCCACGGCAGTCAGCCGCTCGTTGTCCTCCTGGCCACCGAGCAGGAAGCACCAGCTGGCCGCCGTGCCGCGGCCCACCCTCCCGCGCAGCTGGTGCAGCTGGGCGATGCCGAAGCGGTCCGCGCTCTCGATCACCATCACGGTCGCCTCGGGAACGTCGACTCCCACCTCGATCACGGTGGTGGCGACGAGCACCTCGAGCTCGCCCCGGCGGAACTGCGCCATCACCTCCTCGCGTGCGGCAGGTGCCATCTGCCCGTGGAGCAGGCCGACGCGCAATCCCGTCAACTCGCCGTTGCTCAGCCGTTCGAACTCCTCGGCCGCCGACTTGGCCTCCACCCGGGGGGAGTCGCCCACCAAGGGGCACACGACGAAGGCGCGGTGCCCGACCGCCACCTCGGCCCGTACGCGCTCCCAGGCCGGCGCCTCACCGGCATGCGAACCTTCGGCCGCGCCGCGCAGCCACTCGGTGGTCACCGGGGTGCGCCCGGGCGGCAGCTCGTCGAGCGTCGTCAGATCGAGGTCCCCGAAGATCACCATGGCGGCGGTGCGTGGGATTGGCGTCGCCGTCATGACGAGCATGTCGGGGTCCCCGTCGGCCCCCTTGGTCCGAAGGGTCGCCCTCTGCTCGACCCCGAAGCGGTGCTGCTCGTCGACCACCACGCACCCGAGCGAGGCGAACCGGACCTCGTCGGTCAACAGGGCGTGCGTGCCCACGACCACACCGACCTCTCCCGAGGCCAGGCCCTCGAGCACCGCGGCACGGGCCTTGCCCTTCACGCGGCTGGTCAGCAGCTCGACCCGAACCTCACCCCCGGCCATCCCCCCGGGGCCCTCGAGGTCGCCGAGCAACGCGCGCACGGCGGAGAAGTGCTGCTCGGCGAGAACCTCGGTCGGCACCATGAGGGCACCCTGGTGCCCGCTCTGGACCGAGGCCAGCAGGGCGGCCAGGGCCACCACGGTCTTGCCCGAACCGACGTCGCCCTGGAGCAGGCGGTGCATGGGAAAGGGCCCGGCCATGTCAGCCACGACGACGGCCAGGGCACGGCGTTGCGCCGTCGTGAGCTCGTAGGGCAGGCGGGCCAGGAACCGGGCCATGAGGGTGTCCGTCGCCGCCCCGGTGACCTCGAGGGGGGAGACGTCGTGGTGCAACGCCCTCGCGTTGTGCTCGAAGGCTCGCCGCCGAAGGACCACGGCGAGCTGGAGCCGGAAGAGCTCGTCGAACTTCAGGCGGCGCCGCGCCTGGTCGACCACGGCCATGGACTCGGGCCGGTGTACGGCACCGAAGGCCTCGGTCCGGCCCCAGAGACCCAGTGACGAGCGCCAGGACTCGGGGAGCGGATCGGCCAGCTCGCCCGCCCGCGAGAGCGCCTCTTCCACGCAGGTGCCGATCTCCCAGCTCGTCAGCCCAGCCTTGGCGGACGCAGGGTACACCGGCAGGATCCGCAGGGTGCGCCGCCCCGGACCCATGGCTGCCACGACGTCGACCACCGGATTGACCATCTGACGCGTCCCTCGGTAGAGGCCCACCTTGCCGAAGAAGATGGCCTCGGTCCCCTCCTCGAGCTGCGCGGCCCGCCACGGCTGGTTGAAGAAGACGACGGCCAATCGCCCGGTGTCGTCACGCACCGTGACGTCGACCACGGCGCGTCCGTTGCGGGCCCGACGGGACCGCGTCGCGACCACGCTGGCCAGCACGGCGGCCTCGTCGCCGACCACCAGGTCCGACACGTCGGCCTGCCGGGTGCGGTCGATGTAGCGCCGCGGGTAGGTCAGGAGAAGGTCGAGGACGGACGCGACGCCGAACTCGGCCAGTCGGGCCGCCCGGCGCTCCGACACACTGTCGAGCCGGGCGACCGGCACCGCGCCGAGGGACAGGAGCTGGCGACCGCGAGGCAATCGGGGCGACTCGGCCGACTCGGTTACTCCATCCCCAACAGGTAGGGATAGAGCGGTTGACCCCCCTGGTGCACCTCGAGCACCACGTCGGGGTGCTCCTCGGAGAGCCACTCCTCCACGCGCCGCGTGTCCGCCGCCCGTGCCCCCTCGCCTTCGATGAGTGTCACCAGCTCGTGCGAGGGCTCGAGCAGTCGGCTGATCAGGAGGCGGGTGCACATCACGACGTTGTCCGCCACGGCCACCACGCCGTCGCGCGAGATGCCGATGAAGTCACCCTCGTGGACTTCGCCGGCATCGGTGGTCGCATCCCGCACGGCCCGGGTCACCTCGGCGGGAACCACATGGGCCGCCGAGTCCGTCATGGAGGCCATGTTGGACGGTGCGTCCGCGGCCGGGTCGTAGGCCAGGAGGGCGGCGAAGCCCTCGACGATGGAGCCCGTGGCCACGACCCGCACCGTCTTGTCGCACAGGGCGTCGACCTGTTCGGCCACCGGGCGGATGTTCTTGTTGTTGGGCAGGATCACCACCTGGTCCGAGCCCACGGCCTCGACCGCCTTGACCAGATCGGCCGTGGCCGGGTTCATGGTCTGGCCGCCCACGACGAGGTGGTGCACTCCGAGGGATCGGAAGATCCGCCCGATGCCCTCTCCGGACACCACGGCGACCACGCTGGTGGTCGGCGGCGGACCGGCACCCTCCACGCTCGGCCCGGCGCCCGGCGCACCGGCACTCTCACGGACCCAGCGCTCCTCCTCGATCTGCTCGTCGAGGTCGGTGACCCGGATCCGCGAGGGCCGCCCGGCGTCCACGCCGGCCTCGATTGCCGCACCCACGTCGTCCGTGTGAATGTGACAATTCCACAGCCCGTCCCCACCGACGACGACGATGGAGTCGCCGATGCCGGCCCAGACCTCCTTGAAATCCTCGATGGAGTCGTCGGGAGCGTGCAGGAGATACATCACCTCGTAGCGCAGGTCACCCACCGAGCCCGTGCCGCCGGTCCCGGTTCCGGCGGGGTCGCCGCGGGTGACGACGGTGCCGGCGCCCAGGGCGGACAGGTCGGGGGCCGGCGTCCCGGAGGGTTCCGGCAGGGGGCGGCCGTCGAGCACGAGCAAGAAGGCGTCCAAGAGGAGGAGGAACCCCGTCCCTCCGGCGTCGACGACGCCGGCCTGTGCCAGCACGGGAAGCATCTCGGGCGTGCGAGCCAACGCGTCGGCGGCTCGGGCCCGGGCCGACTCGACCACCTCCACCAGTCCGATGCCCGCCGCGACCCCGAGGGCTGCCCCTTCGGCCGCCGAGGAGGCGACGGTGAGGATGGTGCCCTCGACCGGACGGACCACGGCCCGCCGGGCCAGCTCGGCGGCATGGGTGAGCGCCTCGACCAGCAGCTCGGGGCCGACGCCGCCGGAACCGCCGGCCACACCCACCTGGCCGGTGCCGCCGGCTGCGGCCATGCGCTCGCTCATGCCGCGCAGCAGCTGCGAGAGGATCACGCCCGAGTTCCCGCGAGCGCCCATCAGTGACCCGTGGCCGATGGCCCGGCACACGTCGGCGAGCGGCGCCTGGTGCTCGACCGAACCGAGCTCGCTCACCACGGCCTCGAGGGTCAGCGCCATGTTGGTGCCGGTGTCCCCGTCGGGAACGGGGTAGACGTTGAGGCGGTTGATGTCCGCCTGATGGAGCCGCAGCGCGTCTCGGTAGCCTCCCATGACGGCGCGCAGCTCGCCGGGGCCCAACGACACGGGTCTGAGGGTCGCCGGGGAGCTCATCAAAGGGGATGCTAACCTTGACCGGTTCGTCAAGGCCTGCCTGGTCCCTCGACCGCGGCCGTCCCCGAGGCCATCCCCGAGAGGCCCCGAGGCCATCCCTAAGTGGCCCCGAGGCCATCGTCAAGAGGAAGGTTCACCCATGGCATCTGTGTGCGACATCTGCGGCAAGAAGCCCTCGTTCGGCATGAGCGTGAGCCACTCCCACCGCCGCACGAAGCGGCGCTGGAACCCCAACGTGCAGCGGGTCCGGGCCCTGGTCGACGGCGCACCCCGCCGACTGCACGTGTGCACCTCGTGCCTCCGGGCCGGCAAGGTCACCAAGCCGCCGCGCCGGACCCACACGCCGGTCGCAGGCTGAGCCGGGCCGACGCCGTCGTCTGACCGGCGGGCGACGACGCTCGACCGCCGGGCGGCATGCACGGCTCTGCCCGAGACGACGGCTCAGCCCGAGACGACGGTTCAGCCCGAGACGATGGACCAGCGGCCCGCGCCGTTGGGACGCCGCCGCCCCGTCCAGCTCCGGCCGTCCCAGTAGCACTCGTCGCCCGATCCGTCCTCGGCGGGGTACCAGGCAATGGGGCGACCGATGGCCCGTGGGGGCAGGGTCGCGGTGGTCCTTCCCGCCCCGGTTGTACTGACGGTCCCATCAGGACTCGGGGAGTGGAGCCCATCCCCACCGTGCGCACCAGGAACTGAACCGACACCTCCGGCGGGCTCGGGTGTCGGTTTCCGGCCCAGCGCGAAGGGACGAGATGCGCCACCGCCCCCTGATTCGGCGACGGGCCAGCGAACGAGCGCGAAGGCCACGAACAGCACGAAGTTGGCGATCACGTCCCAGCCCACGATCTTGTACCACGCCCCGCCCGCCAGGTTGGCCATCTGTGGGGTGTAGGCGGGAAGGGAGAACACCGAATCCATCCAGAGGGCCACGAAGTCCTTGAACGGGCTGAGATGGCCATCGGCTGCCTGAGCCAGCGCGACGAAGGTCAGCACCGGGACCGAGAGCGGAGCGAGAAACCACGCCGGTGAGAAGCCGGCTCTTGTGATGACCCGCCAGATCCCGAACAGCACGATCGCCAGCACGAACAGCTCGATCACCATGTCACGGGTGATCGAGGCACTCACCGACTGAAACAGTTGCTGCACCTGTTCGGGCACGACCGGTGTCGTGTGCGTCGACGGGATCGGCTGTTGGAGGGGTGGCATGACCAATTTTTTCGGTGCGACTGGGATTGCACTTGAGCCGTGGCTGGGCCGGACCCACCCGCCGGCCGTTGACGACGAAGGGTCAGCGCCCCTGTCCAACAGGGACGCTGACCCTTCTCGAAGCCGTCAATCCCGCGACGTCAGCCCAGCACCGTGTCAGGCGGTCGCTGCGGCGCTCGCCCGGCTGCGACGCCGCTGGACCACGTACGCGCCACCGGCCACGCCCAGTCCCGCGATCGGCAGGAGCAGCGGCAGCGGCACCTCGGGGGTGACACCGCCGTTCGGGAGCTGCTGGGTCTGCGGTGTGAACGAGACACCCCGGATCACCTGGCCCCAGGTCGGCGCCATCACGGTGTTGAACTGTTCGCCAGCAGGTTGCGTCGTGGCGGCCAGGTTGTCGGTGATCGACACGAGGGCGTTCGGGTCTGTGCCCTGGTCGCCACTGAAGCTGACCGTCGAGGTCGTGGCCCAGATGCTCACGGTCCCATCGGCATTGACCTCACCAGTGAGGTTGCGCAGTCCGTCGGTGGCCGGAGCCCACGGTCCGCTCACGGTGCCCTTCGAGGTGGTGTAGGAGTTGTTCCCCGTCGGGTAGACGTTGGCCCCCGAGTTGTTCACCGAGTAGGGCGTGCCGAGGTTGAGGCCGTTCTGGAGTGTGTAGGCGAGGTTCCACTGACCCTGAGTGGAGTTGTAGACCCACTTCTCCAGACCGGCGGTCGCCGAGACGGCCGCCGCGGTGTAGGAGCTCGACGTCGCGTTGTAGGCGTTGTCGCCCGCGCCCTCGTCGGCCACGTACAGCGTCGTCGGGTTGGCGAACCAGAGTCCGAAGGGGTACTTGAAGGTGTCATCGGCGTTCTTGGCGATGGCGGTCGGGAAGCCCTTCAAGATGCACATGTTCGTCGGGGCCAGGCCCGGGTCGGACGTCGTGAGGCCAAGCGGCGTGTTGCTGGCGCTGTAGTCCGGCGACGCGAAGGACCCCGCCACGGGCAGCGTGGCGCTCGACGACGGCAATCCGACGCCCCCGGACGGGCACGACGTCCCGCTGGTGTCCACGAAGTACACCGTGTCGACGCCGTTCGATCCGCTGCCCTTGGTGTAGTACACGACATTGCCGTTGACCGTGAGTCCCCGGTAGTTGTCGCCCTTTGCGTACTTCTGGGAACTCGTGATCGCGAGCTGTGATTTCACGTTGAAGTTTCCGAGCGGGCTCGGAGCCGGAGGTGACTGTGACGACTCGGCGGTGGTGGCCGGGCTCATGATCGCCGATCCGGCACCCTTGACCACCCCGGACGGCTCGGGATCTGCGCCGTTCCCCGCGTTGCCCGCCATGAACAGTGTGTCGGTCTCGGGGTCCTCAATGGCTGCCCGGCCGTTGTTGCCGCTGAACGAGTTGGTGTTGGTGAACCCGAAGTTTCCGTTGGTGTCGAGCTGTGCCACCGTCCGGTATGTGGCCGGCGCGCTGTCGGCGTTGGTCGAGTCGGTGGCACCGGGTGTATCCGAGTTCGAGACGTCGACCAGGCCGGCCTGAGCGTCGTAGCCCATGAAGGTCACGTAGTTGTCGTCGGTCGACTCGTTGAGGGCCAACTCTGACTTCGACGAGAAACTCGTCACCATCTGGTCGCCGGTTGCCGGGTTGGCCACCGTGCCGTACGGCACTGTGGTCTGGTTGACCAGGGACCCGCCCGTCGTGAGCTGGTCGAGCACGATGGGCTGGGTGACGCCGAAGCTCGCGTCGGAGCCGTCGTTGTTGAACACGTAGGGGTAGTCGCCGTTCGCCTGGGCCGTCACGCACGGGGCAGCCGAGCTGCCGCAGCCCGGAGGCAGCTGGGTGGTGCCGGCCGTGATGGAGGGGGTGACCGTCCACTGGCCGGTCGAGACGAGCAGGTTGCCCGGCGTCAGCGAGCCCGAGGCGGAAGCTCCGATGGGGCCGGCGACGATCGCCACCGCCCCGGCGATGGTCGTCAGCGCGCCCAGCCGGGCGGCCATTCGCGAACGGGGACGGCGTATGAACACAGTGACTCCTCGAGGTCGTGACGCGGGCCGAGGCGGCACACCGTAAGAACCACATATGAACGTCGTCCGACTGACCCGCGAACAGGCGAGGACATCTCGGGGTGCTCCGTCGCGTCCGCGTGATCACACCGCGAAGAGACTCCGTTCGTTCGCGCTTTGGTGGGAGAGAGTTCGATGGGAACGTCGCCGGGGCTCGCGCCGAGCACCAGAGACCAACGACGGTGTCCTCCCGGGCTACCCCAATCGATGCTGCCAACCGAGACGCCCGAGCTCCTCGCCGCCCAAGAGCCGCACCGCGGGATCGTCGACCAACGTCCCGATCCGCAGTGCAGGGCGCAGTCCCGCCTGTACGAGCTCGGCGGTGAAGGCGCGGCTGACGTCCTCGTCGCCCGCCACGAGCAGCTCGTAGTCCTCGCCGCCACCCAGCGCCTCGTCGAGGGTCGCCCCCTCCGCGACCGGGACCGAGTCCAGGCGGAACCCGACCTCCGAGGCATCCGCCAGGCGGTGCAGATCGAGGGCGAGCCCGTCGGAGACGTCGATCATCGCCCGCACGCCGGCCCGGCGGGCCAGCGCTCCTTCGGCGAGGCGGGCCACCGGACGTCGGTAGGCCGTCGACGCCTCGCTGGTGGACACCTCGCCCGTCGCCGACCGCAACGCCCGCAAACCGGCCGCCGACGCTCCGCACGGCCCGGTCACCATCACCGCGTCCCCGGGCTGGGCTCCCGAGCGCGGCACCGGGGGCGGGCCGATCTGCTCGACCGTGCCGAGCACCGTGACCGACACCACGACCTGGGCCGCCGAGGACACGTCGCCGCCGACCACCGCGCACCCGCTGGCCGACGCGGCCTGCGCCACCCCTCCCATGACCCCCACGGCCAGCTCTCCGGAGCCCGAGCCACCGGGAACGCACAGGGCCACCAGCGCTCCGAGCGGATCGGCACCCACGGCCGCCAGGTCGCTCAGTGCCCCCATCAACGCCTTCCAGCCCACGTCAGCCGGGCTGCACACGGCCAGGTCGACGTGGACCCCCTCCACCACCGTGTCGACCGAGACGACCAGCGAGCCCCCCCCGGGCAGGTGCACGACCCCGGCGTCGTCGCGTAACCCGAAGGCCTCGATTCCTCCTCCGAGGATCTCGCGAATATGCTGGACAACGTCGTCTTCATGGGCGGTAGACGGCTGCCGAGGTTTGGGGGATCCCACGGCACATGCCTAGCATTGAGCCCCATCGCAAGAGGCCCGGACGAAGGAGCTGATCCCCCCACAATGGTGCCAACGAAGAACGCGAAACTCCTGGCCTGGGTCGACGAGGTCGCCTCGCTCACCGAACCCGACCAGGTGGTGTGGTGTGACGGCTCGGCCGACGAGTACGACCGGTTCTGCCAGGAGCTGGTCCGATCCGGGACGTTCACCCGCCTCTCGGAGGCCAAGCGGCCCAACAGCTACTGGGCCCACTCCGACCCCGGCGACGTCGCCCGGGTCGAGGACCGGACGTTCATCTGCTCGGAGCAGGAGATCGACGCCGGCCCGACCAACAACTGGCGGGATCCGACCGAGATGCGCCAGCAGCTCCAAAGCCTCTTCAAGGGCTCCATGAAGGGCCGCACCATGTACGTCGTCCCCTTCTCCATGGGCCCGCTCGGCTCGGACATCGCCCACATCGGGGTGCAGCTGACGGACTCGGCCTATGTCGCCGTGTCCATGCGGATCATGACGCGGATGGGAACCGGCGCCCTCGAGGTGCTCGGCGCCGACGGCGAATTCGTGCCGTGCCTGCACTCGGTGGGCGCGCCGCTCGAGCAGGGTCAGCACGACGTCGCGTGGCCCTGCAACGCGGAGAACAAGTACATCGTCCACTTCCCCGAGACCCGCGAGATCGTCTCCTACGGCTCTGGGTACGGCGGCAACGCGCTGCTGGGAAAGAAGTGCTTCGCCCTGAGGATCGCCTCGGTGATGGCCCGCGACGACGGCTGGTTGGCCGAACACATGCTCATCTTGAAGCTGACGTCGCCCGAGGGTGACACCCGTTACATCGCCGGCGCCTTCCCCTCGGCGTGCGGCAAGACCAACCTGGCGATGCTCATCCCCACCCTCGAGGGGTGGAAGGTCGAGACGGTGGGCGACGACATCTGCTGGATGAAGTTCGGCGCCGACGGCCGCCTCCACGCCATCAACCCCGAGGCGGGGTTCTTCGGTGTCGCCCCGGGTACGAACACCGTCACCAACCCCAACGCCATCTTGACGCTCGACGGTAACTGCATCTTCACCAACACCGCGCTGACCGAGGACGGCGACGTGTGGTGGGAGGGCATGACCGACACCCCACCGGCGAAGCTGACCGACTGGAAGGGCGAGGAGTGGACGCCCGAGAAGGGCACGCCTGCGGCGCACCCCAACGCACGCTTCACCGCTCCGGCCAGCCAGGACCCGGCCATCGCCCCCGAGTGGGAGGACCCGGCAGGCGTCCCGATCAGCGCCATCCTCTTCGGCGGGCGGCGCGCCTCGGTGGTCCCGCTGGTCTTCCAGTCCCACGACTGGGAGCACGGCGTGTTCCTCGGGTCGATCATGGCCTCGGAGACGACGGCGGCCGCAACCGGCGCCGTCGGCAACCTGCGCCGTGACCCCTTCGCCATGCTTCCCTTCTGCGGCTACAACATGGCCGACTACTTCGCACACTGGCTGGACGTCGGCGAGCAGGCGCCCGACCGGGACGCTCTGCCCAAGATCTTCTACGTCAACTGGTTCCGCAAGGACGCGGACGGGAAGTTCCTCTGGCCCGGATACGGCGAGAACTCACGGGTGCTCGAGTGGATCTTCAACCGGGTGGTCGACAAGGCCCCCGCACTCGACACGCCCATCGGAGCCGTGCCGACCGCCGACGCCATCGACACGAACGGTCTCGACGTGACGGCGGAACAGATGGAGGAGCTCCTCCGGATCGACGTCGACGGCTGGCGTGCCGAGGTGCCGCTCATCCGGGCCTACTACGACCAGTTCGGGGACCGCATGCCGGCGGCCCTCGTGGAACAGGTCGACCGCCTGGGCCAGCGCCTGGGCTGACCGCGGGTGCACCCGGGCTAACCGCCCGCCTCGCCCACCTCCCTCCCGAGGCTGCCGTAGTCGCGACGCACGAGGCGAGGGGCATGGGCGGCACGGCGGCCCGACACGTAGGACAGTCCGCCCAGGGCGGCGAGCACCGCCATGGTGGCGTCACCCTGCGGCAGTGTGAAGGCGACGACCAACGGGATGAGCGATCCCACCACCCACACCAGCTGCTGGCGCATGCCGAAGCGGGCAAAGGCCCGTCCCTGCGCCGAGAGCGGGATGTATCGCTGCGTCATGGCATCGAAGGAGGGCTGGGCCACGGCCCCGCAGAGCCCCACCATGAAGGCGAGCAGCACCTGGGCCAGCAGCGTGCCCCAGACGGCACAGCCGGCCGCCGTGGCGGCGATGAGCCAGAGCGAGCTCAAGAGCAGCTGCTGCTCGGTCATGCGGCTGCGAAGTCGGCCCACCAGAACGAGCCCGATGATGGCGCCGACGCCGGTGCCGGCCAGCACCAGGCCGTACCACCACAGGCCGACCCCGTGCATGCGGCGCAGCCCGAAGGCGAGCATGAAGGTCATGAACCCCGTGAGGCCCCGCACGATGCACATGGCCGTCAGCCCGAGCAGCACCTCGGGGTTGGCGATCGGCTGGAGCTTCATCAGGTCCTGTTCTCGGGCCACCGCCTCGCCGGGCTGGCCGTACTCGCGGGCCCGGGTGGTGTCGTCGGTCCAGAGCCGCTCCCCCCGACCCCCCGAGAGCACCGGCAGCCGGGCGCCCGCCACGGTGGCGGCCACGAACACCATGGAGCCGAACACGAGTACGCCGGGCGAGCCCGCCACCTTGTAGAGGATCACGGCGGGGAGGGACGCCACGAAGCCGGCGATCGTGCCGAGCAGCGTGAGGCGGGCGTTCAGTGTGGCGTAGCCCGCTTCCTCGCCCTTTTCGTCCGGTCCGGTCAGCGCGGCCATCTCGGGAACGAGCGCGCCCTTGGTGACGACGTAGAGCTTCTGGCACACGAGCACCAAGAAGGCGAGGGGGAAGAGGAGCAGGCTGTGGATGTGCGTCGCCATGAGGAGGCAGAGCACGGCCTGCCCGATGCCCGACGCCACCACCATGAACCTGCGGGCGCCTCGACTTCGGTCGATGAGCGGACCCAGGAGCGGTGAGACGATGGCAAAAGGTGCGATCGTGAAGAGCAGGTACAGCAGCACCTTGTGGTCGGCCGCCGTCGGCGAGATGGAGAAGAACAGTGATCCCGCCAGCGAGATGGTGACCACCGTGGCGCCGGCCAGCATGGCGCACTGGACGAGAGAGAGGCGGCCGATCGGATGCGTCTGGTCGAAGAGGTCCCGCGCCGCCTGTCGGGCCATGTCCTTGAACTGCTCGATCCTCGGCGAGGTCGCCACAACGCCAATGTACGGTGTGCTGTGACCGTCCATGCATACGGCCTGATCCGGGCCGATGCGGGAAGGCGGCACCGGTGGCCGAGCTCGTGCGCGCCGCGAAGGGCGTGGTGGTGGCCGAGGGCGTGAGCGGCCCCTACGACGTCATCGCTCGCGCCATCACCTGTCCCGTCGCCAGGATCTGATTCAGCTGAGAGCCTTCGAGGCTCGCAGCTTGGCCACCGCTTCCTCGGGGACTCCCCACTCGAGCAATCCCGAGAGGGTGTCCGCGCCCGGTTGCGACGGAGGGCTCGACACGCCCGAGGGGGTACGCGAGAACCGCGGCGCCGGACCGGGCTGCACCACGCCGTCGACCTCGACGTAGGTGCCGCGGCTCGAGTTGTGCGGATGCCGGTGCGCCTCCCAGGGGGAGAGCACGGGCGCCACGCAGGCGTCGGTCCCGTCGAAAACGGCCGTCCACTCGTCACGGGTCCTCGTCTTGAACACGGCGGCGAAGCGCTCCTTCACGGCCGGCCAATGCTCGCGGGCGTTCTGATCGGGCAACGAGGGGTCGCCCGACAGCCCCATCCCCTCGAGCAGGCGCCGGTAGAACTGAGGCTCGATCGCGCCCACCGACATCCAGCGCCCGTCGGCCGTCTCGTAGACCTCGTAGTACGGCGCGCCGGTGTCGAGCATGTTGGCGCCGCGCTGCTCGTTCCACTGCCCGTCGAGGTGGAAGGCGTGGATCATGGTCATGAGGGCCGCCGAACCGTCGGTCATCGCGGCGTCGATCACCTGCCCCTGCCCGGAGCGGGCCGACTCGAGGAGACCCGCCAGCATGCCGAAGGCAAGGAGCATCCCTCCCCCGCCGAAATCGCCCACCAGGTTGAGCGGCGGCACCGGCGCCGTGTCCGCCCGCCCCATCGACCACAGCGCTCCACCGATGGCGATGTAGTTGATGTCATGGCCCGCCATGGACGCCATGGGGCCGTCTTGTCCCCACCCCGTCATGCGCCCGTAGACGAGGCGGGCGTTCCGGGCCAGGCAGACCTCGGGGCCGACGCCGAGGCGCTCGGCCACACCCGGTCGGAACCCTTCGACGAAACCGTCAGCCTGCTCGACGAGGTCGAGGACCAGCGTCAGGGCATCGGGGTGCTTGAGATCGATGCCGACCGAGGGACGGGACCGGTTGAGCAGGTCCCAGTACCGCGCCGACCCCGACGCACCCAGCGCGTCGGCCCGCTCGACCGCCCCGGGGGTGGCCCGCTCGAGCCGGAGCACCTGCGCCCCGGCATCGGCCAGCATCATGCAGGCGAAAGGTGCGGGGCCCAGGCCCGCCAGCTCGATGATCTTGACCCCCCGCAGGGGTCCGGTCCGGTCGGCCACGCCTGGATGCTGACCTGGCACACACGATGCAGTCAAGCGGACTGCCGCCGCGCCAAGCTGGGGGTATGCCCCGAGCCCGAGCCCCCGGACGCGTCGTCATCATCGGTGATCACACCGACTACAACGGCGGCCTGTCGCTCCCGATGGCGATCGAGCTCGCCACCGAGGTCACCTTCACGCCCGGGCACGGAAGCTTCCTCGTGGGGATCACTTCGGACCAATTCCCGGACCACCCACTCGAGATCGCCCTGGGCGACACCGCCCGGGTCCCGCCCGAAGCGGCCCTGGCGGCCGGCCTCCTCCGCGTGGCACCGCCGCCGTCGGGGGGCGCCGTCACCGTGCGCAGCACCTTGCCCGTGGGGGCAGGTCTGGCGTCGAGTGCCGCCTTCTCGGTGGCGCTGCTGCTGGCGCTCGGCCACGACCCTGACCCGATCGCGCTGGCGCAGCACTGCCAGGAGGCCGAGCGCGGTGCCGGGGCTCCGGTGGGCCTGCTCGACCCGTTGGCCATCGCCGCCGCCGTGGCGAACCATGCCCTCCTCATCGACTTCGCCGATCTCGTGACGCGTCCGGTCGCCGTACCCGAAGAGGCCGCCTTCGTCATCGTGCACAGCGAGGTGCCCCGCTCGCTCGCCGGAACCCCCTACGCCGCGCGGCGGGCCGAGTGCGAGCGTGCCGCCTCGGCTGTCGGCCGGCCGCTCGGGACCTGCGACCTGGGCGATCTCGAGCGCGCTCAGCGACCCGGTCCTGCGACGCAGGGCCCGCCATGTCGTGACCGAGTGCGCCCGGGTGCGCGAGGCGGAGCGCCTCCTCGGCCGGGGCAACGTGCGCGGGTTGGGCGAGGTCATGACCGACGGGCACCACAGCCTGGCCGACGACTACCGGGTCTCGCTGCCCGCTATCGACGAGCTGGTCGAGGATCTCCTCGCCATCCCCGGAGTCCTCGGCGTGCGGATGACCGGCGGCGGGTTCGGCGGGTGCGTCCTCGCCTTGTGCGAGCCCGACTCTCGGGCGCTCGAGCCCGAATCCCATGCGCCGCGTCGGGCCTGGCGGGTCAGCCCGTCTGGCGGCGCAGCGTGTCTTGCGACAGAGCTTCCCTCTGGGACACGGCCACCAGGGCGTCGAGCACCCCGAGCGCCCGCCCGGAATCGATCGACTCCTGCGCCCGGGCCAGACCCGTCGTGAGGTCGTCGACCCGTCCGGCAACGAGCAGGGCGGCCGCGGCGTTCAGCAGGCCGATGTCGCGCCGCGCCCCCGCCTCGCCGCCGAGCACGGAGCGGATGGCGGCGGCGTTGAAGCCGGCGTCCCCCCCGCGCAGGTCGTCCATGGTGGCCGGGGCCAGGCCGAGCGAGGCAGGGTCGACCCGCCACTCGCGCTGCTCGTAGCTCCCCGAGCCGTCGCCCCGCACGTCGAGCACCGTCGTGGGTGACGTCACGCTGAGCTCGTCGAGACCGTCGTCGGCGTGGACGATGAGGGTACGCCTGCTCCCGGTCGCTCCGAAGACTCCGGCCATGACCGGCGCCATGGCCGGGTCGCTCACCCCGACCAGTTGGAAGCGGGTGCGCGCCGGGTTGATGAGCGGACCGAGGAAGTTGAACACCGTCGGCACGCCCAGCTCCTTGCGAACCGGGCCGACGAAACGCATGGCGGGATGGAACCGCTGAGCGAAGCAGAAGCCCATCCCCGCCTCGGACACGCAGCGCGCCACGCCCTCGGGCCCGATCTCGATCGCCACCCCCAGCGCTTCGAGCACGTCGGCCGTGCCGACCGACGACGACGCCGCCCGGTTCCCGTGCTTGCAGACGGCCACGCCGCAGCCGGCCGTGATGAACGCGGCCAACGTGGTGACATTGATACTGGCCAGACGGTCGCCCCCCGTCCCCACCAGGTCGACCACGACGCCGTCACCCACCTCGCCCAGTGGACAGGGCACCGCGGCGCGCAGCATGGCGAGGGCAAGCCCGGTGACCTCCTCGGCGGTCTCACCCTTGGCGTGGAGCAGCGCGAGGAAGGCGCCCACCTGCGCAGGCGTGGCCTCGCCTGCGAGGACGACTCCGAGCGCTGCCTCGGCCTCGGCCTCGGTCAGCGCTTCGCGCCTCGTCAGGCGTCCCAGGAGCTCCGACCAGCTCAATCCCACCACAGGTCCCGATCCAGCACACCGCGGGCGATCAGGCCGAGCTGCACCTGCGACGTGCCCTCCACGATCGTGAGCTGCTTGGCGTCGCGGTACCACTGCTCGGTGGGGTGGTCCTCCATGTAGCCGGCCGCACCCAGGAGCTGGACCGCCAGCGACGATGCCCGGACCGCCAGTTCGGTGGCCTGGTACTTGGCCACCGACAGGTAAGGGACGTACTCCTTGGTGAACTGGCCGGCGTCGACCATCACGGCGGCCCGGTAGGTCAGCAGGCGTGCCCCCTCGATATCCGCCGCGACCTTGGCGATCTCCCACTGGATCCCCTGGAAGTCGGCGATCGTCCGGCCGAAGGCCTCCCGTCGAGCGACGTAGTCGGTGGCGTACATGAGCGCACCCTCGGCCAAGCCGATACCGCGGGCGGCCACGACCGGCCTCATGGCGTTGAGCCCCAGCATGGCCCCGCGGAAGCCACCCACCTCCCCGATCACGTTCTCGGCGGGGACCCGAACGTCACGCAGCACGAGCTCACCGGTGTCCACGCCCCGGAGTCCCATCTTGCGGTCGGTGCGCCCGACCTCCACTCCCGGCCATCCCCGCTCCACGATGAAGACGCTGACCGAGTCGTGGGCACGGCTCTGTGGGTCTCCCGTCTTGGCGAAGACGATGTACCAGTCGGCTTCCTTGACACCCGACATCCAGCACTTGGTCCCGCTGAGCACCCAACCGCCTTCACGGTCGGGGTCCGGTACGGCCCGTGTGCGCATCCCCATGACGTCGCTCCCGGCCTGGGACTCCGAGAGGCCGAAGGCGGCACGCGCCGTGCCGTCGCAGATGCCCGGCAGGTAGCGGGCTTTTTGGGCCTCGTTGCCGGCGATCAGGACCGTCCCGGTGGGGAGGCGGGTCAAGAGGAGCATGAGTGCAGCCGTGTTCGAGTACTTGGCCACCTCTTCGATGGCCACGACCAGTCCCATGATCCCCGCGCCCGACCCGCCGTACTCGACCGGGATGCACAGGCCGAGCAGCCCGGCGTCGCGGAACGCCTCGAAGAGGTCCTGGGGATAGGCACCGCTGCGGTCGATCTCGCGGGCCCGCGGCTTCACCCTCTCCCGGGCAAGCCGACGCACGCTGTCGCGCAGCTCGAGCAGCTCCGGCGCCAGTTCGAAGTGCACCGTCGAAGGTTAGTTGACCCCTGCGGCGGGTCCCCACCAGCTATTTTTCTGATCCTTGACCCCTGACGCACCTCGGACCCGGTCCGACCTGCAGGCCGAGCTCCGCAAGACGCAGCGCAAGGAACGCCGCCAGCACCACCGCTGGAGGCGACGTACGTTCTACGTCCTCGCCTTCGTGCTCCTCCTCGCCGCGGTGGGGGCCGGCGGTCTCTACCTGTACGCGACCTACCGCTTCGACCAGATCAAGAAGGTCCACGCGAAGCACCTCCTCCCCGCGTCGGCAATCGACCGGAAACCCTTCAACCTCCTGCTGGCGGGTTCGGACTCGCGCGCCTTCGTCTCCAACTCGACACAGGCGAACGCCTTCGGCACCGAGTCGACGGCGGGCGGCCAACGCAGCGACGTCACCATGGTGGCCCGCTTCGACCCTGCGGCCAAGACGGTCACCGTGCTCTCCATCCCGCGCGACCTGTGGGTGCACATTCCCGGCGACGTCAGCGGGATCTCGGGGATGAACCGAATCAACGCCGCGTTCAATTCGGGTCCCGACCTTCTGGTCCAGACCATTGAGCAGGACTTCGGTATCCCGATCAACCACTACATGGCGGTGAACTTCCCCGGATTCTCGGGCATGGTCGACGCGCTCGGCGGGGTCACCATGGACTTCCCCACGGAGGTGAGGGACCCCTACACCGGGCTCCACGTGACCACGACGGGCTGCCAGGTCGTCAACGGGACGACCGCGCTCGAGCTGGTGCGCAGTCGGCACCTCTCCTACCTGAGCTCCAACGGCTACTGGGAGGGCGACGGGCTCTCCGACTTCAGCCGGATCCAGCGTCAGGACTCGTTCTTCCGCGCCGTACTGGCCAAGGTGAACCAGACCAGCCTCAACCCGTTCACCATCAACGCCTTCATCGGCGCCGCCGTGACCAACCTCACCATTGACGACACTTTCTCCCGGAGCGACCTGGTGCACCTCGCCGGGGACTTCCGCGGCCTCTCGTCCTCCCACTTGGTCACCGAGACCCTGCCCACCACCTCGTTCACCACGGCAGGCGGCGCCGCGGTGCTCAGGACGGCTCAGCCGTACGCGCAACAGATGGTCGACGCGTTCAAGCAGATCGGCACCACTCCGGTGGTCCACGCGGCCGCCCCGCGCACCACACCGCCTGCGCCGAGGCACCCCACCCCCACGACGACGACGACAACGACCACCGAGCCGCACGGACAGGTCTCCGTCGACGTGTTCAACGCCTCCTCGACGGGTGGCCTGGCCACCTCCACCGCGGCCGCACTGGGCCACCAGGGATTCGGGGTCAACGAGATCGCCAACGCCTCGACACTCCTGTCCCCGGGCAGCGCCTCGCAGGTCCTCTACGGACCCTCGGGCGTGGCCGCGGCGAACACCCTGGCCGCCGTGCTCCGGGGACCGGTCGACCTCGTGGCCGACCCCGCCATGAGCGGGTCGACGGTGTCGCTGTTGATTGCCGGCCCTGACCTCACCGTCGCCGCTCCGGGGTCAGCGGCGAGTCCGGGATCGGTCCCCTCGGCGACGACAACCACCGTGGCCGGGCCCCCCAGCACGACGACCACCACGATCCCCGCAGACGTCTACGCGAACACCCAGCCGGAGCCGTGGAATCCCGTTCCGTGCACTCTCGGCCACTCGACCCAGGCCGCGCCGACCAGCACCACTACCAAGGGCGCCGGCTCCAGCCACAGCCGATAAGCGGCTGACCGCCCCGAGCTCTGGGGCTCTAGGCCGACTTGCGGCGTTGCCGGACGATCCGGCGGCGCTCCCGCTCGGTCGTGCCACCCCAGACCCCCTCGCGCTCGCGGTGGAGCAGCGCGTGCTCGAGGCACGCCTGCCGGACCGGGCAGACGGCGCACACCGCCTTGGCCTCGGCCGCGTCGGCCTCGTCCTCGGTGGCCGGGTAGAACGTCTCGACGTCCAGCCCCCGGCAGGCGCCTTGCTTGCGCCACGTGGTGGCGATCATGGGAAACACTTCCTCGTCACGGGTTCAGGCGGATACTTGTGCTCGCCCTGATCGGAGGCCCTATCGGCGCAACGGCGGATGGGAACGTCCCCGAATTCGGCGAACGTTGAGTATGTCGTACATCTTGAGCACCTGTAAAGACGAACGCACGGAATTGTGCCTGGTCAGGCAAGAGTGAGCGTTTTTGTTGTCCCCAAGAGGTCCCCGAGGAGCTCTTCCCGCACGAGCGGCGCGAGCAAGGCCCGTGCCTCATACTCCCGGTGCGTCGCCACCAGGGCCACTTCGGCGGCGCTCCGGAAGCTCTCCACCTGAGGCTCGGTGAAGGGAAATCGCAGGTAGTGGACCGCTGAGGTCGCGGACTCACGGGTGAGCGCGGCCGCGTGCTGCGCCTCGGGGGTGCTCCGCACGACCTCCGTGCCCAGGCAGATGCCGAGGTGGCCCTCCACCCCCACCAGGCGGGGCAGCCATTGCCTCAGGTCGGCTTCCGATGTCAGCTCAATGAAGAGGGTCGCCGAGAGCTCCCGTAGCGACGGCAACAGCCGGTTGTACGTGTCCAGCTCGAGCTGGATCGCCTCGTCGCTGATGATCTTCTCCACCCGCGCCATCTCCTGGATCTGGAAGCGAACGGTGTCGAAGCACTCGAAGACCACAGTCATGAAGGGCCCCAGGGCCACGCGGCGGTTTCGCTTGCGGGCGATCACCCGAGCCCGGTAGTCCTCGCGCACGCGCTCGTAGGCGCGCTGGTCCAAGACATCTGCCAGCGTCAGGCCGTCCATGGACCGGCGGCCTCCCTCATGTCGTTGCGCCGGTTCGACCGGACTCGAGCCCGTAGGCCTGTGCCATGAGCTGCATCGGGTGCACGGGTCGTGTCCCGGTCTCCTGGAGGATCGCCCCATTGGCCAGATGGCAGTCACCGCACACGACCTCGTGACCGGCCTCTCCGATTTCACGGGCCATTGGTGCCGCCACGGCCCGCGCCAGCTCATAGTTCTCGGCCCGATAACCCCAGGTCCCGTCGATCCCCGAGCATCGCTGCACGAGCGTGCAGGCGACACCCGCCACCTTCAGGAGATCGCGACTGCGCAGTCCGGCATTCTGGGCCTGCAGGTGGCACGCCACGTGGTAGGTCACATGGCCGGGCACCGAGTGGTCCTCGCGCCCGGGAAACCCGTCACGCAAGGTGAACGCGTCGTCGGCGTCGCGGTGGCGTCGCACGAGGTACTCGGCCGGGTCGAAGGTGTGCGCCGCCACCAGGTCGGCGTCGGGCCCTTCGGCGTAGAGGGGGTAGTCGCGCTTGAGCACGTAGGCGCAGGTCGGTTGCGCCACGACGATGTCGCGGCCGGCACGCACCTCCTCGACGAGGATCGCCACGTTGCGGTGGGCCGCCTTGGTGAACTCGGCGACGTGCCCGGAGTGCAGCCACGGAGCACCGCAGCACCGGGTGCCCTGAGGGAGGTCGCACGCCACACCGTTGTGCTCGTAGACCTCCACGACGGCTCGACCCACGCCGGGGTCCATGTACTCCACGAAGCAGGTGGGGAACACGGACACCGTCGCCGACCCCGGGGGCGCCCCAGAGGCCGACGGCTCGGCTCCATCGGTCTTCCGGCGCGAGAACCAGGTCGTGAAACGCTGCTTCGCGTAGGGGGGCAGGAGCCGCTCGGCAGCCAGGCCAACCGTCTTCTCCATGACCCGGCGCGGCCACGACCCCGGCGTTGCCGTGATCCGGTTGACCACGGGCGCGGCCACGACCGCGGCATGGCCCAGTGCATCGGTACGTGCCAGAAACTGGTCGGTCACCCGCTCCTTGGCCCCGACCCCTTGCCTCTGGCGCACGGCGTGCACGCGGCTCATCAACCGCGGGAAGTCGAGCTTCCACTCGTGAGGTGGCACGTAGGGACACTTCACGTAGCAGAGCTTGCACTGGTAGCACTGATCGACGACCTCGTCGCGCTGGGCGTCATTCAGCGCGCCCACGTCACCGTCGTGCTCGTCGATGTACCCGAACATCGTCGGGAAGGACGGGCACAGGTTGAAGCACAGTCGGCACCCGTGGCAGAGGTCGAAGACGCGGTCGAGTTCCTCGCCGAGCGCCCCGGGGTCGAAGTAGGCCGGATCCTTCGGGTCGTACGTGGCGGTCACGTCGGCCGACCTCTCAGGAGACCGATTCGAGTCCTTGGCTGAAGCGCCCGGCGTGCGACTTCTCGGCCTTGGCCAGCGTCTCGAGCCACTCGGCGATCTCCTCGAACCCCTCGTCGCGGGCGGTCTTGGCGAACCCCGGGTACATCTCGGTGAACTCGTAGGTCTCACCTTCGATCGCCGACTTCAAGTTCTCCTCGGTCGCGCCCACCGGCACTCCGGTGACGGGGTCGCCCACCTCCTTGAGGTAGTCGAAGTGCCCGAAGGCGTGTCCGGTCTCACCCTCCGCCACGGAGCGGAAGAGCGCGGCGACGTCGGGATATCCCTCGACGTCGGCCTTCTGCGCGAAGTAGAGGTACCGGCGGTTGGCCTGGCTCTCGCCGGCAAAGGCCTCCTTCAGGTTGGCCTCTGTCTGGGTTCCCTTCAATCCTGGCATGGATGGGTCCTTTCCTTTCTTGGTCTGTACTGGTTCTTCTGGTTCTGGCTGTCCTGGCTGTACCGGTAGATGGCTCGGCGATCCCTACGATTCGCCCGCCACCCGAAGCGGGGGCTCCGCCACCTGCGCCCCGTGCGCCCTCGAGCCCCTGCACTCGGCGCACAGACCCCGGAAGACGACCTCGGCGCTGTCCACGGCGAATCCCAGCGCCGCCCGGCGCGGCACCCCGAGTCCCGGCAGGTCAACCGCCAGGTCGCGTACCTTGCCGCACGAACGGCAGACCAGGTGGTGGTGTGTCGTCTCCACATTTGGATCGAATCGCGTGGACCCGGTGCCCACGTCGAGCGCGGCGATGACCCCGAGATCGGCCAGGTCGTTGAGGGTCTGGTACACGGTCTTCAGCGAGACGTTCGGCATCTCGCGGCGGACCCGCTCGTAGACCCTCTCGGCGGAGGGGTGCGACACGTCCCCTTGCAGCGCCCGGAAGATGCACCGGCGCTGGGCGGTGATCTTGCGCCCATGGGCGCGGAAGAGATCGGTCAGTTCCTCGGGGGACTCCATGGCAGCGCCACCCTAGCGGCACCGCCAACCATTTCGACAATCATTGTCAGAATGATCACACGACCTGCGGCGGCGACTTCCGGCCGGCTTCCTCGAGCTGGCTCATGGTGAACAAGGAATGCAGCGTGATCCCTTCGGCGCCCATCACCCCCGCTCCCCCGCCCTCACGGTCGATCACGCACAGGGCCGCGTGGACCACCGCCCCCTCGGCGCGTAGGTCCTGTGCCGAGAGCACCACCTGTCCCCCGGTCGTGACCACGTCCTCAACGATCAGCAGGTTGCGGTTCGCGACGCCCCCTCCCTCGCAGATCTGCTCCGTGCCGTACTTCTTGGGCTCCTTGCGCACGAAGTAGGCGGGCAATCCCGTCACTGAGGACAACAGGGTGGCCAGTGGCACCCCACCCAGCTCCAGGCCGGCCAGACCCTCGGTCCCCGCGGGAACCAGTGGCACCAGGGCCGTCACGATGTCGGCCAGCAACGACGGGTCCGATTCGAACCGGTACTTGTCGAAGTAATGGTCCGCCGTCCGTCCCGACCGCAGGACGAACGTCCCAGTCAGGTGGCATGCCGCGACGACACGGGTGGCCAGCGTCACCTCACCATTGTGCCCGCTGGGTCGCCCGATGTGGGACCCGGTGGGCCCGGTGGGCACGAGAGCCCTACGTGGCGCGATCGATCTCCTCATGCCCCAGCCGGAGACGGAGATGCACGCGACACAGGCCCGTGATGGCCAGCGCCCAGTTCCCATGCAGACTCGGTCGCTTGAGCATGGCGCAATCCGCGCAGACTGCTCCGGGCACTCCCTCCACCTCACTCACGAGCATGGTCAGCTCCACGAGCTCCGACGTCAGGAGCGCTCCGCGCTCGGCGTGTCCCCAGAGCTCCGAGAGGCGCATCTCTCGGCCCAGCCGGAGCTCGGCTGCGTGGTCCACGAAGAGGAGCGGAGGATCACCGGGAACCCCGAGGTCCCCGACGCTTGCCGGCCCTCCGCCCAAGGGCCCTGCATCGCGGGACCCCGCTTCGGCCGAGCCGTCGTCGAAGGGAGATTCCCAGCGAGCCTCGGGCCAGAATCGTTGGCGCTCCTCGTCTGAGATCATCCGGAGGTAGAGGACCTCGGGGTCGATGTCAGGGTCGAGATCAGGATCGAGGTCGGGTCCGAATGCCTCGTCGTACTCAGCGCCGTATTCCGGGTCGTATTCCCAAGCCTGGTCGAACTGCTCCATCCCGATTCCCTTCAGGGCACCGCCGGCCTCGTCGGCCCTGCCCCCCACACCCACAGGAATTCGGCGCGATGGTTCCCCCCCTGAAGGGCTTGGCGGTCGCGAAGGCCCAATGGCCGGACAACTCGCGAACACCGTGACGTCAAGGCAGGAGCGGGGCGATCGACCACCCCAGGGACACCCGCCGGGTTCCGCGACACGCAACGATGGCCCATTCCGTCGGTGTCCACGCGAAGACGGCACTCTGGCGGTAGCGGGCCGCGATGCGAAGGACCTGGGCTTCGGGGAGACCCTGTACGGCCACACCCTCGTCGCCGGATCCGCTGTGGGGATCGACCCCGGCTGCGGCCCACATGTGAGGCCCCAACGAACGCAGCTCGGATTCGAGCGCCTCTTGGCGTGCGCGATTGACCTCCGGGCCCGGGCGCTCGTCCCCGGGGTCCCAGGCGGTGAGCAGGTGCACCACCGCAGGCGAGAACCACGGCCATGCACCGGCCTGACCCGGGGGTGCCGCCCGCACCACCAGATCGCCGACACCGCGACGATGGATCTCGACGACCGTCCGCGCATAACCCGCCCAGGGATCGCCCGGTGCCAGGAGCACACCATCACCCTATGGCACGGACTTTGACGCGATGGCGACGCCGTTCCGGCTGCTCGCGCTGCTCGCTCAGTGAGCTGACATCGCCGCCCGAGTGCCGCGCACTGCGTGTGGCAGTGTTGGCCGGTGCACCCCTTCCGCCGCAACGAGTCGTTGCGACGGTTGGCCGACGAGGAGTTCGACGTCCTCGTGGTCGGCGGTGGCGTCACGGGCGCCGGTGTGGCGCTCGATGCCGCCAGCCGGGGTCTGCGGACGGCACTGGTCGAAAAGGGCGACTTCGCCTCGGGCACCTCATCGAAGTCCTCCAAGCTCGTGCACGGGGGGCTGCGCTACCTCCAACAACGCGAGCTCCGCCTCGTGTACGAGAACCTCGCCGAACGGCAACGCCTGCTCGACAACGCGCCGCACCTCGTCTCGCCGCTGCCGTTCCTCATCCCGCTCTTCGGGCGTGACGGTGTGGCGTCGCGGACGGTAGCCCGGACCTACGCCGGTGTGCTGTGGACCTACGACGTCACCGGCGGCTGGCGCATCGGCGACCACCATCGGCGCCTCACCCGGGAACAGGCACTGGCCCACCTGCCTGCGCTCGACACCGACGACCTCGTCGCCGGGTTCATCTACTTCGACGCCCGAACCGACGACGCGCGCCTGACCCTTGCCCTGGCGCGCACCGCGGCCTGCGAATTCGGTGCAGCCGTCGCCAACTACGCCTCCGTGGTCCGGCTCACGACAGGCCACGACGGGCGGACCGACGGCGCCTTGGTGCGCCCCGAACTCGAAGGGGACGGCACCGAGTTCCGCGTTCGAGCACGGGTCGTGGTCAACGCCTCGGGCGTCTGGGCCGACGAAGTGCGGAACCTCGACGAGGGCGTGCATCCCCGCGCGCTGAGGCCGGCCAAGGGCGTCCACGTGACCGTTCCGGCCGCACGCATGCCCGCCGACATCGCAGCGGTGATCCCGGTGCAGAGCGATCGCCGCTCCATCTTCGTCGTTCCCTGGCCCGCCACCGACCTGGTGTACCTCGGCACCACCGACACCGACTATTCGGGCCCCCTCGACCGGCCGGCATGCTCACCCGAGGACGTGGACTATCTGCTCGACGCCACGAACAGGGTGACCACGTCGGACCTCACCCGCGCCGATGTGACCGGGGTCTGGGCCGGGCTCCGACCGCTGCTGGCATCGGGCAGGGGCGGGCGCGTCTCGGAGCGCACGGCGGACCTGTCGCGGCGTCACCGCGTCACCATCTCACGCCACGGGGTTGTGACCATCACCGGCGGCAAGCTGACGACCTACCGAAAGATGGCCCAGGACGCGGTCGACGCGGTGGTGGGCGCTCTCGGTGAGTCGCCCAGGCGGCGGCGCTGCGTCACCAGGGCACTCCCGCTCATCGGCGCCACCACCAGGGGGCGCGACCCGGTGGCCCGGGCCCAGCCCGGTGGGCGTCTCCTCGGCCGTTATGGCACAGAATGGCTCTCGGTGCGTGACCTGGCCGCCGATCGGCCGGAGCTCGCCTTGCCCGTGGTCGACGGTCTTCCCTACACGGGGGCCGAGGTGCTCTATGCCGCCCGCGAGGAGATGGCCTGCACGCTCGAGGACATCCTGTCGCGCCGCACGCGGTCGACGATCCAGCGGGCGGGTGCCAGCCTCGGCGCGGCCGCAGCGGTCGCCGCCCTGGTCGCTCCGGAGATGGGATGGGATCGGCGGGCAACGGCAGCCCAGGTGTCGCAGTACACCGCGTCGTGCCGTGGTGACCTCGTGACGGCCGGGCTGGACGCGCCGTGACCGAGCCGACGCCCGTCACCCCGATCGATGCGGCACCGTCGGACGTCGTGGACCGGCTCGATTCGACCCCGGTGGACCTGCCCGACGGGCTGCTCGAGCGCCTGGCGTCCAGCGGAGCGGCGATCGAGACCGACGACGCCGCCCGGGCCGAGGCCGGACGGGACTGGTGGCCGCTGGCCGTCGGCTGGGCCGCCGAGGGCGCCGTCCCCCGCCGGCCTGCCGCGGTCGTGCGCCCACGCTCTACCGAACAAGTGTCCGCCGTCCTCGCCGCGTGCAACGAGTCCCGCGTCCCGGTCACCGCAGCGGGTGGGCGGAGCGGCGTCTGCGGCGGGGCCGTCCCCGCGTTCGGCGGGATCGCGCTGGATCTGACCGCGCACTGCGGCGTCCGTCACGTCGACGACACCTCCCTCCTGGCCGACGTGCGGGCCGGCACGTTCGGGCCCGACCTGGAAACGTCGCTCGCCGCAACCGGGACCGGGTACACCCTCGGCCACTGGCCCCAGTCGGTGGAGCTCTCGACGGTGGGTGGCTGGCTGGCCTGCCGCAGCGCCGGGCAGTACTCGACGCGCTACGGGAAGATCGAGGACATGATCGTCGGGCTCGAGGTGGTACTGGCCGACGGGAGCATCGTGCGCACCGACGGTCGCGGACCGCGTGCCGCCACAGGCCCCAACCTGACTCAGCTCTTCGTCGGCAGCGAAGGCACGCTGGGGGTGATCACCGAAGCCCGACTGCGCATTCACCCGCTGCCCGGCGCGCAGGAGCGCCGCGCCTTCGGCTTCAGCACCTTCGCCGGCGGTCTCGATGCATGTCGGCGCATCATGCGCCGTGGCGCCACCCCCGCGGTGCTGCGCTTGTACGATCGGACCGAATCCGACAGGCATTTCGACCTCTCAGACACCAACGTTCTCGTGGTCCTCGATGAAGCCGATCCCGCCATCGTGAGTGCGACGATGACCATCGTCGACGAGGAGTGCAACGGGGCGCAGTCACTCAGCCCGGCCCTGGTTGCCCGCTGGCTCGCCAATCGAAACGACGTCTCAGCCCTCGCCCCGCTGTGGCGCGCCGGCTTCGTGGTCGACACGGTGGAGATCTCGGGCTCGTGGTCCGTGCTGCCCGGCCTCTTCGACGAGGTGATCGGCGCGCTGGAGCGGATGGAGGGCACCGTGGCGGCATCGGCGCACCAGTCCCACTCCTATCCCGACGGGGCCTGTCTCTACTTCACGTTCGGCGGTCACAATCCCGACGGCGACGCGGTGTGGCGCGAGGACTACTACCGGCGAGCGTGGGATGCAGTGGGCGATGCCACCTTGGCGAACGGTGCTGCGATCAGCCACCATCACGGCATCGGGCTCCAGCGGGCGCGATTCATGCCCCGGGCTCTGGGCACCGCGCTCGGCACCCTGCAGGACCTCAAGGGTGCACTGGACCCCGCCGGGATCCTCAACCCGGGCAAGCTCGGTCTGCGCTCCCCCTTCGGCCCGACGCCGTGGGCATGAGCGGCTCGGACGGCAGCGTCCTCGTCGTCGACGTGGGGACGTCGAGCGTTCGAGCCTCCATCGTGCGGCCCGACGCCACTCTGGCTCACGAGCACCGGGTCCCGCTCCTCCCCGCCTCGCCGGCGCCCGGACTGGTGGAATTCGACGGAGCAGCCATGGCCGGGGCGGTGCTCTCCGTGGCCGGTGCCGCCCTTCGGGCCGGCGGGCCTGTCGCCGGGGTGGCCATCGCCAACCAACGCGCCTCGGTCCTCGTATGGGAGCGCGCCACCGGCCGGGCGCTCGCGCCGGGTATCGGTTGGCAGGACCTTCGCACGGTCGGCACCTGCCTGGCACTTCAGGCCGAAGGGATCCGCCTCGCGCCCAACGCGTCGGCGACCAAGGTGATGGCCATCCTCGACGCGGTCGATCCGGAGCGGACGCGCGCGGAGGCCGGTGAGCTGTGCTTCGGCACCGTGGACAGCTGGGTGGCGTGGACGCTCTCGGGAGGAGGCGCCGGCACCACCGAAGCTCTTCACGTCACCGATGCAACCAACGCCGCGGTCACCGCCCTCGTCGATCCGACCTCCATGACGTGGGACCAGCGGCTGCTTGAGCGCCTCGGGATCCCGGTCGTGATGGCACCGGCCATCGTCGACTCCTCGGGACCGGCGGGTGAGGCCTCCGCGCTCGCGGGAGCGCCCCCGATCTGCGGCATCGCCGGAGACCAGCAGGCCTCGCTGGTCGGCCAGGGGTGCACCCTGCCGGGCTCGGCCAAGGCCACCTTCGGCACGGGAGGGATGCTCGACCAGTGCACCGGGCCGGGTCCGGGGCCCCGTCAGGCGGTCCGGTTCCCCGCCGGCACCTTTCCCATTGTGGCCTTCCAGGTGGGCGGGGTGCCCACCTGGGGCAACGAGGCCGTCATGCTCTCGGCCGGGACGTCGGTGGAGTGGCTACGCGACGACCTGGGGATCCTCGCCACGGCGTCAGAGTCCTCCGACGTCGCGGCGCGTTGCCCGTCGTCGGGAGACGTCTGGTTCGTCCCGGCCCTCCTCGGGCTGGGCACCCCGCTGTGGGATTTCGGCGCTCGGGGGACCCTCGTGGGGCTCACCCGGGGTTCGGGACGGCCCGAGATCGTCCGGGCCGTGCTCGAGGGGATCGCCCATCGTGGTGCCGACCTGGTCGAGGCGACGGAGGCCGACTCCGGGCTCCCGATTGAGGCGCTCCGGGTGGACGGGGGCATGTCGGCGAACGAGGTCTTCGTCGGGGCTCTGGCCGACGCCATCGGCCGGCCGGTCGAGATCGCACCCGTGCTGGAGGCGACGACGCTGGGAGCCGGGCTCCTGGCGGGACTCGCCCTCGGGACGTACGGGTCGAGCGACGAGTTGGCCAGCACGTTCGTCCCGAGGCGGATCGTCCATCCGCGAGACGGTGACGCAGAGCGGGAGGTACGCCGGGAGCGTTGGCTCGCCGCCCGGGCCAAGGCCGAGGCGACGATCCCCGAGCTCACGGGTATTACGTTCTGAGCCGACCCCGGGGCCTGCATCGCCCGCTCGGCACGAGCCGCCCGAGCAGACCCGCAGTGGCGCGCGCACCGTGCACGCACGCCGATCCCGAGTCCAAGGTGAAACGCACGAATCCCCCGACGACAGTGATCGGGATCCTCCCCACCGCCTGAACCGTGTCGATGACGGCGTCACAGAGGCCATCGGCTCCGAGGACCCTGTCGGCGACACGCCGGCCTTCCTCCCCTGCATCGTCCCGTTCGTCGAGGCCCTCCGCCGGCATCAGCGCATCGAAGGTGGGCCGGCCGTCGACGTGCTGCTCGTCGACGGGCTGGTCACCGGGCGCACCACCGGGATCCACCGTATCCGTCCATTGGTCCGGGTACCCGGTGGCCACGACGACCAGGCCCGGATCGACCCCGTGCATCGCCGCATAGCGCTGAGTGGAGCGGTGTTGGCGAGCAAGTTTGCACGCCCGGCGCTCGGAGATCTCGTAGCGGCGGACCAGGTAGTCCACCGCCTCCCTCCGCCGCGCCGGGCTCAGAATTTTCCCTCGTTCAAGTCCTGGAGCATCGCGATGTCTCGGGCCTGTTCGGAGATGATGCGTTTTAATCGGGTGTTCTCTTGCTCGAGCTCGTGAATCCGCTCAGCTTCGTCCCCGGGCATCTCCCCGTACCGAGCCTTCCAGCGGTAGTAGGTCTGCTCGGTGACGTCGCGTGACTTGGCAGCCATGGCGACCGACATCCCCTGATCGGTGAGGTGCTCGATCTCCCCGAGCTTGGTCACGATCTCCTCGACGGTGTGCTTCTTCTTCGCAGACACGTTCGCTCCTCGTCAGGGGTCTCGCTCTCCCCGGGACAAAAGGGCATCGCCACCAGAGTCCTCTCGCCGACGCGTCGGCCGAGCATCGGGCGACCTCCGCCACTCACCGCCTCAGTGAACAGTCATTAGTCGGCCGCCGAGTGCACAACGAGAACACAATTTCTCCCCGTACCAGGCATGACGATGCGATCAGGCGTGACCTTCCGCCGCCTGAAATGGTACCCGGGGACGGCGGCCCTCAGGTGGACCCGACGGCCCGCGCCAGCGCGTCGTCCCAGCTCGCGCCGTTCTGCAGGAGAGGCCGCAGCTTCATGAGCTGCCGGGGCATTCCGATGGCCGTGACGGCGCGCAACCGCCCGGCGCGCCCGAAGACGGCGACGAACTTCCCTTCGGCGAGTGACCCCTGGATCACCTCCACGTCGTCGTCGCCCTGCGGCCGTCCCAGCACCTGGAGACGGACACCGAACTGATCGGACCAGAAATACGGGATCGGTGAGAACGCGGGAGCATCCATCCGGCCGGCCAACACGCTGCGCGCCGCGGCAACTCCGGCCTCGGCTGCGACCTGCCAGTGCTCGATCCGCACCTCCTCGTCCCCCTCAGCATGATGCCAGCGCCAACGCGCCGCGTCGCCCGCGGCGACGATCCCGTCGGCAGCGAAGAGTCGATCGTCGCAGTGCACCCCGTCGTCGAGCGTGAGGCCCGACCCCTCGAGCCAGCCCACCGACGGCGTGACACCGATGCCCACGACGACGACGTCGGCGGTCAGGATCTCGCCGTCGCCGAGCTCGACCGAGAGGCCACCGGGGGTGCCGGCCAGGTCACCGGCTGACGCCTTACGGATGCCCCTGACGGTGACACCGGTGCGCAGGTCGACGCCATGTGCGGCGTGCAGCGAGGCGCAGTGCGCGCCCAACTGGGGACCGATGACGGTGCGCAGCGGGATGTCGAGCGCTTCGAGCACCGTGACCCGGCATCCCAGCACGGCACAGGTCGAGGCCACTTCGGCGCCGATGAATCCGGCCCCGATCACCACCACGCGCACGCCGTCCACCGCGGTCACCGCGGCGCGCAAGGCGAGCGAGTCGTCGAGCGTCCGCAACGTGAACATCCCGTCGCGTTGCGTCAGCTCGTCGGTGCCTGGCAGCCGGCGGGGTGCGGCTCCCGTCGCGATGACCACGGCGTCCCCCCGGTGCGTCGTGCCGTCGTCGAGATGCACCTCACGGGACGAGACATCGAGCGCGACGGCGCGGCGGCCCAGCACCTCGTGGATCCGAAGCTCGCTGGAGCGCCGCTTGTCCGCCAGTACCGCCTTCTCAGGCGGCCAGGTGCCGGCCAGCACCTCCTTGGAGAGCGGGGGCCGATCGTAGGGAAGGTGAAGCTCCTCGCCGACGAGGGTGATCGACCCCTCGAAGCCTTCGGCGCGCAGCGTCTCGACGGCACGCCACCCGGCCAGTGACGCGCCCACGACCACGACTTCTTCCACCGCGTGCAACCCCACCCACTCCTCTCCTCCCGGCTGATCTTCCCGCTGGGTCAGCCGCCGAACGTGGCCAGCCACTCCTGTTCGGAGCGCGGGCGAAAGACATAGTTCCATTTTCTGGTCTCGCCCATGGTGGCCGAGGGGTCCGACGAGTACATGTGGCCGGGAAACAGGATGGCGTCGTCGGGTATACGCGCCAGGCGGGTGTGCAGTGACTCGTACATGGCGGCCGAGTCCGAACCAGGAAGGTCGGTGCGCCCACAGCCCTCGAGGAAAAGGGTGTCGCCCGCGACCAGCCGGCCGTCGACGAGGAAGCACTGGCTCCCTGGCGTGTGGCCCGGCGTGTGAATCAGCTCGATACCGACCTCGCCCACCCGCACGACGTCGCCGCTGTGGTGACCGACCAGCTCCGTGCGGCTGACACCGGTGTTGCGCTCGACCCAGGGCACCTCGTCGGCCTGCACGTGGATGGGCACCTGCACCGTCTCGAGCAGCGTGCTGATCCCCTCGAGCGAGTAACCGCCGATGCGCCCTCCCACGTGGTCGGCGTGGTAGTGGGTTCCGAGCACGCCGGTCAGCCGCATGCCGTCGGCCGCCACGAGGTCGAGGATGTCCTGCACGGCATAGGCCGGGTCGACCACCACCGCTTCGCCGGTCTCCCGGTCTCCGACCAGATAGACGAAGTTGACCATCTGGCGGGCCATCAGGTCACCCCGTGCGAAGTCCCGACCCGAGAGCAACTGACGGAAATAGAGTCGGTCGTCCCCGGTTCCCTCACCCATCACTGCCTCCCTCGGCGTCGCCGTCTCCCCCCGTGTCGGCGGGACGTTCCGTCCCCAGCGCGTCCAGACGGGGCACCAGCTCTTCGACCTGTGCCCTGGTCCGGCGCAGCCGGCGGTCGAGTTCGTCGATGAGAACGGTGGCGCGCTCGAGGCGCGCCACGAGGACGTCGACGTCCACCTCGCGCTGTTCGAAGAAGTCCACGATTGCATCGAGCTCACGGCTGGCCTCGGTGTAGCTCAGCTGATCGACGGGGACGGACTCCCCGGAGTCGCTCATCTCTTGTCTCCTGCCTCGCGGTCCACCACGGTGCTGCGCACCGTACCGTCAGCGAGCCGCGTCACGATCTCCTGCGCCACGGACAGGTCCGAGGCGCTGCGCACCAGGGTTCCCTCGGCGGTGAGCGTCAGGCTGTATCCACGTTCGAGCTGCCGCTCCACGTCGTAGGCGGCCAACAACCGTCGCCAGCCGTGCAGGCGTTCCTCCTGCCGGCCCAGATGCCCTGTCCCAAGCGGACCGAGGCGGGTGGCGCGGGCACGAACAGTGCTCTCGCACGCCTCGACCCGTGCCGGTGCACCCCGTCGCACGGCCGACGCCTTGGTGGTCAGGCGCTCCGCGTGCACACGGAGATGGTGCCTCGCCGCGACGGCCAGCCCGCGCCGGACCTGGGCGTCGCGCCCTTCGGCCGCCGACACGAAGGCGTGCACGCGTCGGGCCAACAGCTCGGCCGGATCGGCCACGTGACCCGTCCACCAGTGCCGGAGAGCGACGACAAGCTGGTGTCCGCACTCGGTCGGGGTGATGCAGGCTCGCGCCGCCACGACGTCGGCCACGGTCTCGTCGCCGCTGTGGCCGATCCCCGTGAACACGGGCTTCGCACAACCGGCGACCGCGCGTGCCACCAGCTCGGTCTCGAACGCAGCCAGATCGGCTCGTGCCCCACCGCCGCGCACGACGGCGACGACGTCGCACTCACTCCGGCTCAACATGGCCAGCGCCCGAGCGATGGAGGCTGGCGCGCCGGGTCCCTGCACGGGCACCTTGACGTGCGAGACCCGGAAGCCAAGACCTGATCCGACCAGCTGGCCCAGGAAGTCGCGGCACCCCTCGGTGCCGGGGCTGGCCACCAGGCCGACGTGCACCGCCGGTTCGGGAAGGGGCAGCGAGGCGTTGCGACGCAGGAGGCCCTCGCCCTCGAGGGCGCGCAGCAGGCGTGCCCGCGCCGCCGCCATTTGCCCGAGCAGCGCGGTGACGTCGACGTCGACGAGGATCAGGCTCAGCTCGCCCTTGGCCCGGTAGAGATCGATCGTGCCGCGCAGGACCACCACCATTCCCTCGGTCAGCTCGATCCCCTGCTTGGCCAACGCATGCCGCAACGGCGCCCAGGAGGAGCGCCAGCACTTGACGTGCAAGGTGGGCGCTCCACCCCTCGCCCTGGCTCCGCCCGCTGCTGACACGTCGTCGGGATCGACCAGATCGAGATACAGGTGGCCCGAACGATGGTCCGAGAGATGCGAGATCTCACCTCGCACCCACAGGGCCCGGTTCCGGGGGAACTCGCGATTGAGCGCTGCCTCCGCCGCGTCGTAGAGGCCACCGATGGACAGCGCCTGGGGGTGGGCCGGTTCGCCCTCGTCCTGGTCGGGGGCACCCGGAGGTGCGGACAGCGGGGGCGACTCGGGGTCGAAGAGTTGGGCGCCGCCGGACATCAGGGACACCCTACCGACGCTCGTTGCCATCACGACAGTGAGGTCGTTCACCTCCGACCTGGACTCGTCGGTCGATGTTCGTCGCGGTCGCCGTGGTCGCGGAGGGGTGGCAGGATGTGGGCTGACGGTGAGTCGGCCGGGTGGCCGCGGCACGAACCGCTCGCGGGATCGTGTCGAGGAAGGTCGGGACTCCGCAGAGCAGAGTGCTGGCTAACGGCCAGTCGGGGCGACCCGCAGGACAGTGCCACAGAAAGGAAACCGCCGATGGCGGGCCAGAGCCCGCACAGGTAAGGGTGAAAGGGTGCGGTAAGAGCGCACCAGCGACGGGGGTGACCCCGCCGGCTCGGTAAACCCCACTCGGAGCAAGGCCAAGCGTGGGAGACGGGTTGCTCGCCCAGTCCCTGCAGAGGGGCGCTCCCCAGGTAGGCCGCTCAGATGGATGGCCACCCCGGCCTTCTGCCCCCTCACCGGGGCGGGGGCCGGACAGAATCCCGCCTACAGGCCGGCTCACCGTCTCCACATGGAGGCCCGGCGGCGGCGCACGTTGGAGGCGAGCCGAGGTGCCCGTGCACACCTGGCGACGCGCCACCACCGTCCGGGTGCTAACACGAGGCCCCGGCGGCGGGTACCCACCTTGGTCGGACCGGGCTTCCCCGCGACACTGGAGCATGAGCGGCCGGCCGACGCCGGGCCGCGTTCGGGACCAGGCAGGAAAACGAGGAGGAGGGTCGGGCTTGATCCGAGCGGTCGTGCGTGAATCCTGCTACCGGTTCCGGGCCACCTTCCGCCAACGCTGGGCCGGCTACCTCACCCTGGTCGTGCTCATCGGCCTCGTGGGCGGCGTCGCCATGGCGGCGCTGGCCGGGGCGCGCCGCACGCAGTCCTCCTTCCCGACCTACCTGGCGAGCACCAACCCCTCGGATCTGGGGATGTTCACCGAGTTCGGTCCCATCACGAACACGGGGTACTCGCAGAAGGTGGTCGAGGCCCTGGCCCGGGTCCCCGACGTCGAGCGAGCGGTGCCCGTCGTCGGCTTCGACGGCACCTTGCAGGTTCTCGGGCACCACCGTGGAACGGGCGTGCCGGGCGAGGCGCCACCGGCACTGGAGGGCAGCACGGGCCCCGACGCCGCGTACTTCTCCACGGACCGTGTCACCGTCCTGAAGGGCCGCATGGCCGACCCGACCCGGACCGACGAGATCGTCATGTCCGCGGGGGCCGCCGCCCAGTACGGACTTCACCTCGGGTCGACCCTGCCCGTGGCCTTCTTCACCGACGCCCAGGCGGGCCAACCGAACTTCAGCGGTTACCCGCATGACAAGCCCCACCTCATCGTCCCGTTCAAGCTCGTCGGCATCGTCGAGTGGGACACCCAGGTCGTCCAGGATGATGATGCCGCTCTCGGCAACCAGATCGCCGTCATCACGCCCGCGCTGACCAGGCAACTCGAGACGTGCTGCGCCTACTACTCGTACGTCTCGTTCCATCTCGTCCACGGATTGGCGCACGAAGCTGCCGTCGTCTCGGCCGTGAACAAGGTCATCCCCGACCTGGGCCCCGTGGCAGGACAGACCACGAACGCCCCGTACGTCGCGAAGGCCGAGCGCGCCATCCGCCCCGAAGCCATCGCTCTCGGGGTGTTCGGGCTCATCGCCGCCCTCGCCGCGCTGGTGATCAATGGTCAGGTGATCAGCCGCCTGATCCGACGCAACGCCGAGGAGGGCGCGACCGTGCGAGCCCTCGGAGCCGGGCCCGCCATGGCGATGGCAGACGGGCTCGCCGGCGTCATGGGCGCGATCGCGGCCGGATCGCTCCTCGCGGTCGGGGTCGCCGTGGGGCTGTCCCCGCTGGCCCCGATCGGCCCGGTCCGGTCCGTCTACCCCGACATCGGCGTGGACTTCGATTGGACCGTTCTCGGGCTGGGGTTCCTCTGGTTCGTCGTGGCGCTCACGGCGACCGCGCTCCTGGTCGCCTACCGGGTGGCGCCGCACCGGTTGGCACAGAGGCCGGACGTCCCCGGCAGGGACCCCGGGTGGATCCGAGCCGCTGCGGCCGGGCTCCCCCCGAGCGCGGTATTGGGTATCCGATCGGCATTTGGCGGGCGCGCCGGACGTGACGCCGCACCGGTGCGCTCCGCGCTGCTTGGAGCGGTGGTCGCGATCACGGTGATCGTGACCTCGCTCACGTTCGCATCGAGCCTCAATGCCCTCGTCTCCCAACCAGCCCTGTATGGATGGAACTGGAACTACGCCCTGCTGGCCGGCTTCTCGGCCGCCGAGAACCTGCCGGCGGCGGAGACGACCGCACTACTCGACAACGATCCGGACGTGGCCCATTGGGCCGGCGTCTACTTCGAGACCGCCAAATTGGACGGGCGGTCCGTGCCCGTGCTGGCCATGAAGCCGGGCGCCCGGGTGAACCCCTCCATCCTCACCGGCAACGTGCTGGACGAGCCGTCTCAGATCGTGCTCGGACCGGCGACCCTGGCGTCACTGCACGCACACCTCGGCGGCACGGTCGTCGCTCAGACGGACGGTCACACCAAGCTCCGCCTGCGTGTCGTGGGGACGGCGACCCTGCCGACGATCGGCGGGTCGGGTGATCCCGCGCTGCAGATGGGGACCGGGGCGGTGATGGCGTCGTCGCTCTTCTCGGCCACCGACCTCAACCAGCAGGGCGCCCCGGTCGCGGGCCCCATGGCGGTGTTCATCGCCGTCCGGCCCGGCGTGAGCCAGGCCGCCGCGTTGCGCTCACTCAACCACATCACGGCGGTGCTCAACCGGTCCTCTGATCCCGACGCGCCGATCGGCGGCGTGGTCAGCGCACTGCGCCCGGCCGAGATCGCCGACTCCCACAGCATCAGCGCGACCCCCGCGCTGCTCGCCGCCGTCCTCGCTGCCGGGGCGATCGGCGCCCTGGCACTGACGCTGATCGCATCGGTCCGCCAACGGCGGCGTCAGTTCGCCCTCCTGAAGGCACTGGGATTCACCCCGGGACAGATCGCCGCCTCGGTGGCCTGGCAGTCCTCGGTGGCCGCCGTGGTTGGGGTCGTGCTCGGAATCCCGATCGGGATCGCCCTGGGACGCTGGTTGTGGACGCTCTTCGCTGACGGCATCTCGGCCGTGCCGCATCCGACCGTGCCCACCCTCTCGATTGCCGCTGTCGCGCTCGGGGCGGTTCTCTTCGCCAACCTGGTCGCCCTCCTCCCGGGGCGGGCCGCCGCCAGGACGCGCACCTCGCTGCTCCTGCGGGCGGAGTGACCGGGGCTGGTGGGCCGATCACGGACCCGCCAGACCGACGGTCCTCAATCGGTCCTCGATCGATGGTGACCAACGAGAGTTTCAGGCCTTCCGCATATTTCCTCAACCCCGCGGCTGCCGGTTGTTGTCGAAACGTTGTGCCGCGTTCAGGCTGGTCGGCACTATGTGGAACGGGGCTGCAATGTCAGCATCTTCGCGGGGCTCGCGCAGCGAGTCTCGACCGGCCCGCCCTGACCGCGGCCAAGGAATGGCAACCTGGCGGCTTGCAGCTTCGCAATGACGGCGCCGGCCTCATCAGATTGGAGCGAGTATGCACTGGGAGGACGGACGGACACCCATGGGTGCACACCTGGTGCGCGCGGCGCGCACCCTGCTGAAGAGGCTCGCTTCTGCCACGGACAAGTTCAGGGATCTGTTGTTGCGGCAGGAGTGGTTCAACAGCGTGCTGATGCCTGCCATCCCTAGGAGCGTCCGCTGGAGGCTCCGCAAGCTGTACTTCAAGCTGCCCGATCTGATCGAATCAGCTCTCGGCGAGTCGAATGAACTGATTCCGCCGAAATCAATGATCTTCGTCGGCACCGTTGATTTCAAAGAAGGCGCACAGGAGGGAATCGATCGTCTGATCCGGATGAACGTCATCACGCCGGAGTCGCGCGTGTTGGACATCGGTTGTGGAATCGGACGACTCGCCATTCCGCTGACGACCTATCTGAAAGGTGGCTCGTACGATGGCCTGGACATCGTCCCGTCAGGAATCGAATGGTGCAATGGTCACATTGCGCGGCAATATCCAAATTTCCACTTCACGTTGGCTGACATCTGCAACGAGGACTACAACCCCAATGGGCAGCTGCTGGCATCGGAGTACACGTTTCCATACCCCGACGACGCCTTCGACCTCGTGCTCCTCATCTCCGTCTTCACACACATGCTTCCCGAGGACACGCACAGATACATCGCCGAGATCTCGCGCGTGTTACGTCCTGGGGGACACTGCTGGGCATCCTTCTATCTCCTGAACGCCGAGTCCATTGAGATGATGCGGACCGGAAAAGGATCACTTCGCTTCAAGAACGACCACGGTACGTACTGGACCGTCAGCGACAAGGCTGCGGAGCTTTCGACTGGCTACGAGGAGAGCTATGTCAAGGACCTGTTCGAGCAACACGGGCTGTCGGTCGCCAACGGAGTGCATTACGGCGGATGGTGTGGCCGACCGGATCTCTGGGGTGACGGAGCCGGAACCCTCGGTGACCAGGATCTCATCCTCGCCACCAAGGTGGGCGGCCCAGTCGAACCATGACCGAGCCGCGGACCGTCGGTTCGCTCGTTGAGCGCGGGGTCGTGACGCGGCGCTCCGTGGACGAGGCAGAGCTGCCGGTGGACTCAAGTGATCGGCTCTCTCCTGGACCGCAACGCCCTGCCTTGGGACCGCGCTCGACTCGGGTCCGGCGGCCCGCCTCCTTCTTTGTTGCGCATTGTGTCGGCCTGATCCTCGGGAGCGTGTGTGTCATTGGCCTCGTGGTGGCGATTCTCATCTGGCATCTGGACTTCAGCGATAGCACGTCACCTTCCCCGAGCCAGTCGAACCCGGCCATATCGACTCCCCCCGGCTACACGAGCCAGCAGCTGATCTTCGACGACCGGTTCGCCGGTACCAGTCTGGACACCACGAAGTGGACCACGTACCTGGGAGCTCAAGGAATCGTGTGGAACAACCACGACACCATCCCCTCCCCGTACTCCGCTCCGAATGTCCCTGGCTTCGGGGGCGAAGCAGCCATGTTCGGGCCGAGCCAGGTGAGCGTGGACAACGGACTCACGCTGACGGCGCAGCGCAACACCAACCAGTACGCCAAGACCTACCCGTGGATCAGCGGCGTTGTGACGACGGAAGGCAAGGTCTCCCTCCCCTCGACCGGTTGGTACGTGCAGGTGAAGGCCAAGATGTCCGACATGACGGCGGGAATGTGGCCCGCCATCTGGTTCATGCCTGATACCAAGACCAGTACGGTGCCCGAAATCGATCTCTTCGAGGGCGGGTGGCGCAGCGCCAATCCGAACGAGATCATGCACAGCGACTACGGCGGCAGCGCAACGCAGTACTCGGGCTATCGCGACATTGTCTACGACACCGGATCCGACCTGTCCGCGGGCTACCACGTCTACGGGATTCAGTACATCCCCAACGTTGCCGTCAAGTATTTCCTCGACGGCAACCTGATGTTCGAACAGGTGGAGTCGGATAAGGGAGGCGTCGTTGCGGGCACGTACGAATTGCTCTTGGAGCTGCAGGTGGCCTCGCAGCAGACGTCGAACTGGCATACCGTGCCGACGGACACCACCGAATCGGCAAGCATGGCCATCGCCGAGGTAAAGGCGTACTCGTAGTGGGGTGTCGCCGACAGGCCGAAACCGATTCTCCGACAAATGGTGGCCTTGACGGCGGAGTCCCTGGAGGCTTCCACGGGTCTCCTGCCGGGGCTTCGTCGCATGCGCGATGGCCGTCGCCGATGCGAGCTGCGTGCCGCTCCCTGACGGCCACGGCGAACGCGGCATGACCGAGGCCGCCAACGCGACCTCGTCACCGCGGTGATCCCAAGCGGGTTGCGGTCCTTCGGAGATTCACGTAGTTCACTTGTTGTTCATTGCGGACCCCGTTGCCCGGTGGGATTCGTTGACAGGCGGCGCTCCTCGCTCTACCGTCACGAGATCGACACCCATGGGAGGTGTCCTTCTAAGGGGTGGTGCATGCGGCTTCTGCGACTTCTCCCTGCCGGTCTCGTCCTGGCCGGCACAACGCTGGGCACGACCTCCGTCTTGTCCTCCATGGCATCGGCTGCAGCTGAACCATCTGGCGCGCCGACCGGAGCGTCGATCCTCTCGACCGCGGACCAGAACCCCTTCCTCCCGAGCGTCGGGCACAGCTACCGCCACGGTGCAGTTCCCACCCGGGGCCAGTTCTCCAAGATTCGCACGTGGGACTTCGAGCATCCCGCAGCACGAGGCGGGGCCGGCGCGGCCGTCGGTCCGAACACCATGAAGTTCTACGGCGGTGTGAACGGCGGGCAGGGGGCCGTGACGAGTGCCCCCAAGGTGTACCTCGTCTTCTGGGGCACCCAGTGGGGCACGCAGGGAACCGACGCCAACGGCAACCTGACCTTCTCGGCGGACGGCGTGGGAGGGGCGCCCTATGTCCAACAGATGTTCAAGGGTCTCGGCACGAACGGCGAACTGTGGTCAGGGACGATGACCCAGTACTGCGATGGACCCATCGGTGGCAGTGGGCGCCACGTCCTGCCCCGCCGGCGCCCCCCACGTCGGGTTTCCGGCAAGCGGCAGCGTCCTGGCCGGAGTCTGGTTCGACAACAGCGCCGCCGAGCCATCGGTTGCCAGCGTGCAGCAACTCGCCAACGAGGCCGGCGCCGCGGCCATCCATTTCGGGAACACCACTGCGACGTCGAACCGGTACGCGCAGTACGACGTGTTGTCCGCCCCAGGCACGGACCCCGACGGCTACGAAACCCAGGGATTCTGCGCCTGGCACACGTACGCCACCTCGTCCTTCGGCAACATCGCCTTCACGAACATGCCCTATCTGATGAACGTGGGCGCGAGCTGCGGTGCCGGGTTCGTCAACGCACCCGGCACCCTCGACGGCTACAGCATCGTCAACGGCCACGAATACGCCGAGACGCTGACCGACGAGTACCCCAACGCCGGTTGGCTCAGCACCTCAGGATCCGAAGTGGGCGACGAGTGCGCCTGGATCAACTCCGGGACGGGTGCGGCTGCCGACATCGCCCTGTCAACCGGGTCGTTCGCCATGCAGAGCATCTGGTCCAACGACACCAACAACTGCGCCATCAGCCATCCGATCGTCACCGGGTCGACCGGCAACACGGTCAGCCTGACCAACCCTGGGACGCAGACGGGCACGGTGGGCACGTCGGTCTCGCTGCAGATCGCGGCCAGCGACTCGGCATCGGGCCAGACGCTCTCGTTCGGAGCCTCGGGGCTGCCGCCGGGCCTCGGCATCAACGCCAGCACCGGACTGATCTCGGGGAGCCCGACAGCCACGGGGACCTTCAGCGTCACGGTCACCGCGACCGACACCACCGGGGCCCAGGGCTCGGCGAGCTTCTCCTGGACGATCAACGCGACCGGTAACACCGTCACGGTGACCAATCCGGGGCCTCAGGGCGGCACCGTGGGATCGTCCGCCAACCTCCAGATCCACGCCAGTGACTCGGCAAGTGGACAGACCCTGAGCTACAGCGCGTCGGGTCTTCCGCCAACGCTGGCCATCAACCCCGCCTCGGGACTCATCACCGGCACGGAGACCAAGTCCGGGAGCTACAGCGTCACCGTGACGGCGACGGACACCACCGGTGCTCGCGGCTCGGCCACCTTCTCGTGGACGGTGACCGGCAACACCGTGACGGTGACGAACCCCGGATCACAGACGGGCACCGTCGGCCGATCCACCAGTTTGCAGATCCACGCCAGCGACTCGAGTTCTGGCGCGACGCTGACCTACAGCTCCACCGGGCTCCCGCGCGGTCTGACGATCAGCTCCTCCACGGGGCTAGTCTCCGGAACCCCCACAACGACGGGGACGACCACCGTCACCGTGACGGTGACCGACAACACGGGTGCGCACGGCTCGGCCACCTTTTCCTGGAGGATCCGCCGCTAAGTCTCCCGTTGGAGGCCGGACCGCCAGAGAACGAGCTCGCAACTGGCCAGGTAGGATTGGACGCGAAATCGATGGCTCTCGTCGACATAACCGAAATCTGGGGACTGCTCGCATGTCCCCGCTGTCGCCGTCCCCTGACGTGTGACGGGAAGTACCAGTGCTCGAACCCAGCGTGCGTGCTCTCACGTGGCCCGTTCATGACCATTTCGGAGAAGCCGGTCCTCGTCGATCTGGAGAGCAGCGTCATATCCGTTGATCACCTGCAGGCGTCTGACGGCTCTTCTCCCGTTCAGCGATCCACCAGCCCGAGTCGGCGCCTCGCCCGCTGGGCGTTGACGCGAACCGTGGAGGCACCAAACGACGTCACCGCCGCACAGATTCAGCAGTTGCTCCGCATCCTCCGAAGCCGGACGTCGTCCGCTCGCCTGAACGTGCTCGTGATCGGAGGGGGAGCAATGGGCCACCAGACGGAAGAGCTCTACGAAGCGAACGACGTGAACCTGATCGCTTTCGACATCTACGCCAGCCCGCTGACCCAGTTCATCGCTGACGCTCACGGCATCCCCCTCGCCGCGGGTTCGATGGATGCCGTTGTGATCCAGGCCGTGCTCGAACATGTCCTTGAGCCTTGGAACGTCGTCGAAGAAATCCACAGGATCCTCCGAAAGGACGGTCTGGTTTACGCGGATACGCCATTCCTACAGTCCGTCCACGAGGGTCCCTACGACTTCACCCGATTCACCGACAGCGGCCATCGGGCGCTCTTCAAACGATTCACGGTCATCGATTCAGGGCTCCTGCGGGGATCGGGAACCACGTTGAGCTGGTCCTTCGCCGACTTCGTCCGTGCTCTCACGCGATCGAGAGCACTGGCATTCACGGCACGACTGTCAACGTTCTGGACCTCGTTTCTCAATCGATGGCTCCATGAGGGGAGATCGATCGACAGCGCGTCGAGCGTCTTCTTGCTTGCGCAGAAGTCCGACTCAACCGCATCGCCGCAAGAGCTGGTGGCGTACTACAAGGGCGCTCAGAGCGCCTAGCTCCACCGCGGGGTTGGGTCGACGGGCGCGGAGGACGCCGACGGACCGAAGAGGCGATTTCCCACCGGGCCCGTCCGGCACGTATTCTCTGCCCCCGTGCCAGTAACCGAGAATGTGGGCGCGGTGGTCATCGGCGCCGGCCCCTACGGCCTCGCCGCCGCCGCGAACCTCACACAACGCCACGTCGAGCACCGCACGTTCGGCACCCCCATGGGTGGGTGGCTCGAGCACATGCCGATCGGGATGTTCCTCAAGTCGACGGCCCGGGACTCGAGCATCGGCTCGCCGCATCAGCGGATGGGGATCGGCGACTGGTGCGCGGCCGCCGGAGTCGAGCCCTACGACAAGGACGGCGGCGAGATCCCGATCCCCGTCGCCGAATTCATTGAGTACGGCAGGTGGTTTCAAGAGCAAGAGGTGTCAGAGCTCGAGCAGGAGCAGGTCAGCAGCGTCGCTCGCCTGTCGTCGGGATTCGAGGTCAAGCTCGCTTCCGGCGAGCAGTTCCGGTCGGCAACGGTGGTCGTCGCCGTCGGCACGGCGCCGTTCGCTTACGTGCCGCCCGAACTCCGGGGCGAGGGTCGCGAGGCCGACTGGGCGCACGGGCTCGTCAGCCATTCGAGTGACCACCACGATCTGTCGGGATTCAGCGGCAAGACCGTCGCGGTGATCGGAAGGGGTCAATCGGCTCTGGAGACCGCCGTGCTGCTCCACGAAGCCGGCGCGACCGTGCACCTCCTCGTCCGATCACCCGAATTGCTCTGGGGCGGACCTCCACCGCCGCCCAACCCGGGACTCTTGCACACGTTGCGAGCGCCCCCGTCGCAGCTCGGCAACGGCTGGACGCACCTGCTCGTCACGCGTACGTGGCGGCCTACCGGCACCTGCCCGACCGGGTCCGACTGGCCGGCGTGCAGAAGATCCTCGGTCCATTCGGCGCGTGGTGGCTGAAGGGCAGGTTCGAGGGGATCGACGTCCGCCTGCGCACCAAGGTGACCGGCGCCGGTCCACACGCCGACGGCGTCCGGCTGGACCTCGTCGGCCAAGACGGCACGCCCTCGCACCTCGACGTGGCTCACGTCATCGCGGCCACCGGCTACCGAGTCGACGTGGGCTCCCTCGGCCTCCTCTCGACCGAGCTCGCGAGCTCGGTCGAGACCGTGGAAGGATCGCCCCGCCTGTCGGGGGGGTTCGAGTCGTCCGTGCCGGGCCTCTTCTTCGGCGGGCTGGCGGCGGCGGCCACCTTCGGCCCGATGATGCGTTTCGTCTGCGGCTCCGACTTCGCCGGTTCGCGGGTGGCCGACGGCGTGGCCGCCCGTCTACGCGTCGGCTGACGAGCGGGACCGCAGCGCCCTCCGCCGGGACCGGACCGAGGCCGCCACCTGCTGAATGATCATGGTGATGAAAGGCCGTAGGTCGTCGACGCTGAACCAGGCGAGCCTGAGACGCGTGGGCGCGCCCGGGATCTCGGGTGGTAGCGGTTCGTCGCGATAGTGGCCACGAGCTGCCACCCCCAGGTTCTCCGCAAGAAATCGCTCTCCCTCGACCGGTCGCCCGGGACTCAAGGGGCGCCCCGAGAGGTCGAGGTGCATGGCCCTGACGACGTCGACGCCGCCATCGTCCTCGAACATGCGGAATTGGGCCCCGACGCGAGGATTGAAGTCGAGCAGAAGATAGGTGCCGGTTCTTCGGTCGTACCGCCAGTCCGTGTCAAAGATGCCGCGATAGCCGATCCGCCGGCACAGCTCGCGGACGGAGTCCTCGATCTCCTCGTTCCGCTCCGTTCGGGCGTAGGCGGTGGCTCCGGCGCGTGGGGGCCACGACCAGAACTTGCGGCCCGTGAAGATGCGCGCGACGTCTGACGAGGCCGCGCAGTAGCCGTGAGCGAACCAGTCCTCTGCGTCGTCGTCGGGCAGGTACTCCTGCACGACGACGTCGGTACCCCCGGGCCAACGGTCGAACGCGGCGCGCAGTCGCTTCACATCCTCGGGCGTGCGCACGATCGTGCTACCGGCGACGACCGGGCGGGTCAGGCGGGTCCACGGATCGTTCGGCTTCACCACGACCGGGAGCGCGAGGTCCGTCAGGGCCGCCTCGAGTTCGTCGCCCGTCTTCACGCACGATGTGACAAGTGTGGGAACGCCGAAACGCCGGCAGATCTCGTAGAGACCGCGCTTGCTGGCAAGCTGGCGTGGCAGGTCTGGGGGGACGGCGGGGCAGATCGCCCGGCCGGCCAGCGCAGCCGCGCCTTCGGCCACGAGCACGGCCGCCTCGTCGTCGGTGCAGACCAGCAGCGGCCTGGCCGGCAGCCCGTCGACCACCTCGACGAGACGGTCGAGCAGTGCCGACTGGTCCGGCTCCCCGCCGGACGAGAGCTTCACTTGGCCAGTGAGGTACCGACTGGTTGACGCGGGGGTGACGCCGTCCTCGGTCACCGCGTAGACCGGTACACCGGCACGGCCCATCGTGCGAATCACTCCAACCGTGCCGTGATGGATCGGGTAATGGCCGACCCGGACGAGAAGGACCGGCAGACCACAGTCGAGGGCGGGGGGTACGGTCGAACGGCGATCGCCCCGCGGCAGGTGACGGAACAGGGGGTCGATTGTGCGCCCCTTACGAGCCCGTGTCGGCATGGCCGTCTTGACGGGCTCAATCGGATTCATTGCCTGCATCCGAATCGGCGGCGGGAACGCGACGGAAGACATGTAGCACCGGTGAAAGGAGGACCATCGCCTCACAGGACGCAGCAAGCACCCAACCGAGGCAAATGCCGTTCAAACCCCACAACGCACCGCCAATGGCCGATCCCGTGACTTCGACAACGGTCCCGATGGCCATGATGCTCGAGGCGTGGGCCATACGGTGCTGGGCTCGGCGAATCGACACGTAGTGATCCTTGATGACGTAGGCAGGTCCCACCAGGATCAAGATGCGCAATGCCGTCGTTCCGTTCTGAGCATATGCGGGACCGAAGAGATGCAGGGCGTACGGAGCAGCAATCTCCACGACCAGGATCATGCCCCCGATCAGCGCGAGGCCGAGGGGGAACGTGCGTCGTACGTTGCGGTGGAGGAGACCAGGATCACCCGAACGCTCGGCGAACAAAGAGAGGGCGAGCAGATACGGGACGACCATCAGGGTGGAGCCAAGCAGATACGCAGCAGAGAAGTAGGCGACGTCCGACGGTGAGATCAGGAGGGTTGCCGTGAGCGGGATGATGTAGGAGACCGAACTTATGGAGAGATTCAGCACGTGGTGCTGGAGCGAGAGTTTGCCAAACCGACGCACCAGCGCCTCACGGTGAGCCAGCGCTCCTTCTCCCGCTGGTCCGTGCTGCAGTCCGAGCATCGGGATGCAGACGAAGAATGCGACCACGAAGGACACCGCCCAGGCGAAGATCAGACCGGTGCTCGTACGCGTGGAAGCAAGGACCAGGACACCGACGCATGCGAGCTTCAAAACGGAGCTCAGGCTGCCTCGCCAGAGCTGCGCCGCACCGCGGTGCAGCCCGACTGCCGCTCCGTCGAGAGTGAGCCCGGCCATGGTTGCCACTGAGCCGACGACGAAGAGGGCTGCGGTAACGGGATTCGAACCGATCATGTGGAGGCTCTGCCCCAGCCAGGGGGAAAGCGCGATGGTGCCGATGGCCATGATCAGGACCACAAATGCAGCGATGGTGTTCCCGGTCGTGAAGAACACGCGCCGTTCGGTTGTATCGAGCGACTCAATTTCCGCCAAGAGGAGCAACGGGATCCCGAGCGCACCGAAGGCCGCCAGGAGTAAGGCCGTCGAAGCGGCTGCGGCGGCAAGGCCGACCTCCGTCGGACGAAAGAGATGCGTCACGACCGCCCAGTAGACGAGGCCGATCAGCGCAGTCGCGCCATTGCTGGCAACGAGATATCCGAACGTGGTGAACAGACGCCGCAGTTCCGCCACGTGATGCGGTTCCGTACCGCCGTACCGCTTCCACATCGAGGTTCTGCTCTTTGGGCTGTGATCCTGTGAGGCAGGTGCGCGGCTGTTCATGGGGTCGAACCGTCGAAGCCACAGTCGTGATCGCCGCCTCTCACGAAAGAATGGTAGTCCTGGCAGTCGGCAAGTTCCTCCCTCTCGCACAACGTTCGCACAACCACCCGGTCTTCTCTTTCGGGCGTCTCGGACCCTCCCTTGAGGACGTAAGTCGCTGGTCGTGAGCCGCCGGCCGGGAGCTGCAGTCGGTCGTCGGCGAGGTGATGGCGGGACACGTTCGAAGGCTTGTCAGCGACAACTGCGCTACCTCCCGGACCGGCGCCGGCCCCCGGGCGACTCGGTCAGCCCATCGCCACGATGGGTGCGGCGAGAGCGATGCCTCCGGCCGACCCGTGGAAGACCGCGTCGTAGCTGAAGATCCCGCCGTCTGAGGCCACCAACCAATATCCGTTGCCCTCGGAGGACATTCCCACGACCGGCTTGTTGAGCGGGATGGAACCTGCCGAGCCGCGGAAAGGCGCGTCGCCGTAGCTGAAGATTCCGCCGTCAGAGGCGACCAGCCAGTAGCCACCTCCTCCCGCGTCAGCGGCCATCCCCACGACCGGTCGGTTGAGGTGGAGGGAGCCCGCCGAACCGTGGAAGACCGCGTCTCCATAGCTGAATATGCCACCGTCGGATGCCACCAACCAATATCCCTTGCCGTCGGCGGTGGCCGCCATGCCCACGATCGGCCGGTTCAGCCTGATGGAACCTGCCGAGCCGTAGAACCCGGCATCGCCGTAGTTGAAGATCCCGCCGTCGGAGGCGACCAGCCAATAGCCACCTCCGTCGGCTGTGGCCGCCATGCCGACGACAGGGGCGTTCAGATGCAGGCTCCCCGTCGAGCCGTGGAAACCGGCATTGCCGTAACTGAAGATCCCGCCGTCCGAACCCACTTCCCAGTAGCCACCGCCCTGCGGTGTCTGGGCCGTGCCCACGATGGGCGCGTTGAGATGGTGGCCGCCCATGGAGCCAAAGAAGGGCTCACAGAAGGAGAACACGCCACCGTCGGCCGCCACCAGGCGGTACCCCGGTTGGGACGAGCAGTTGACCGAGGCGGCCAGTTGGCGGGCTTGTCCCGAGTTGGGATCGATCATCAAGCTCGACTCGTCGACGGCATCGAAGGCGCTCCCTGGCACCGTCTTGAGCTCGTTGAGAAGCGAGGACGGCCACGCTGGATTGGCGTCCGCCCAGAAGTGCCAGTTTGGGCCGTTGTCGTCCAGAATCAGCCCGTACTGCTGCAAGGCGCGTAGGACGACCTGGGCCTGGGGCGAGTAGCCCGAGATGTTGAAACTCGCCTTGAGCCTGAACCGGGCCCCCATCGGCGGGAGGTTCGCGTTTGCCGCCGTTCCCTCTCCGGCGGTGGCCGGCCATATGTACGAGGTGTCTGTTATCGCCGCCTGGACCCGGATGGCGTGCGTAATGACGCCCGACTGCACCTCGTCGTAACGCATCAGTCCGGCCACAATGGGCGTACCGGCGGCGTCCACCGTCGCCTTGCCGGCCCGGAGGGCGTCTGAGTTGAGGTTCCAGATGGCGCCGTTGGCGGCGTGCGAGGTGGTGGGGCCGGTGTAGAACGCGTCGTAGAGCTCATAGTCGGTGCACGTTGCCGGATCGACCATGATGGCGTGCCGGTCGACCGTGCCGCCCTCTATCTGCGTGTCTGGTCCGAACGGGTACGGACCGGGATCGTTCCCGGATGAGCCGAACGCGAGCGGTATGAAGGAATGCCCCGGGGGCACCACGCTGATGGGCATGCCGTAGGTCGGAGGTGCGACCGGCTGCAGGTTGGTGGTGGATGCGTCCATGGCGGCCAGCCATTGTGCGCTGTGCGGGTCGATCGGCAGATCCGAGATCGGGGTGTTCCAGACGTTGTCCGCTGGGAACACCGGACAGTTGGACGCGCCGGGAATCGGCGTACCTGCCGAGGCCACATCGGGCGTGCCGCCGATGGCGGGACCCAGCCAGAGCAGCGCGGTGGCCACGAACGCGGCCACCGGCCGTCTCATCCGTCGTTTCACCGATGAGCGCCCTCCTTCGACGGTGCAGCGTCGTGGTCGGTCAGGTGGCAGCCGCGGGGTCGCCGCGCGTGGCAGTGATGCAGCCGACCTGCTCCACCACCCGCTTCCGAGTCCCGCGCCCGACCCCGAGACTCAGAATCCGGTCGCGGCGACGATCGGCGAGTTGAGCGTCGTTCCGGACATGTCCCCCTCGTTCGGTGCGTCGCCGAAGGGATACACCTTGCCCCGTGCCGTCACAATCCAATATCCGGAGTTGTCGTCGGTGACGAAGATGGCGGTGGCCGGATCGTCGCTGCTCGTCGCGCCCGTGGGCAGGTTGCCGAACGACTTGGCATCCCCGTAGTTGAACACCTCGCCACTCGCGTCGAGGATGTAGTAGCCGGCGCCGGTCGGCTCCGTCGCCACGGCCGAAGTGATGGGCGTGCCTTGGGGGCCCGGTCCTCCGTAGTAGCCCGCATCGCCGAACGCATACACGTTCCCGGTGCTCGTCACGACCCAGTAGCCGCCCCCGGACGCGTCGGGCATGACGGCGACAGCTGTTCCTGCGCAGCCCCCGATTCCGGGACAGGATCCGGCAAATTGGGCGTCCCCGAACGCAAAGACCCCGCCGTCCGAGCCCACCAAGAAGTAGCCATTGCCCGTGGTGGAGCGCACCATGCCCACGATGGGGGCGTTCAGGCTATGTGGGAGCCCCGAGCCCGCCGGGTTGAGTCCCAGTCCGGGAATGGAGCCGTAGAAGCCAGTGCCGAAGGCGAAGATCCCGCCGTCTGAGGCGACCATCCAGTAGGGGGTGGCGCCCTGGTTGCTGTTCAGCGTGGAGATGCCCACGATCGGGCGCTGGAGGACAAGGGAACCGGTGGATCCGTGGAACACGGCGTCGCCAAACGTGAAGATGCCGCCGTCGCTGCCCACCAGCCAGTAGCCGCATGGGGTGTTCGCCGCCGAGGCAACTCCTTGACCCAGTGGCACGCTGAGGGCAACGAGGGCTGCGACCGCAACCATGAGCTGGCGGACCCGACCCCCCCCAATAGAGGAGACCTTGTCCGAGAAAAAGGGCCGCGACCACATGTTGACGTTCCACCTCCAGACACGCAGGCACCGCCGCCAGCGTGTTGGCCTCGAAGCTAGCGCGTTGGCGCTCGCGCTGCCGAATCGCCTGCAGAGAGTGCCGGTTCTGATCCGACCCTACGAACCCTCCGGTCCGGCCACTTCCGTCCCGACCAGGCACCGACATCGTCGTCGCCACGCGCACCACAGCGGTCTTGTGAATCCGCACAAATGTCTGACAACAAAGGTTGCACGCACAATTGTTACTTCTTGCAGACGGCTTGTCATTCTCAGCGGCATGCCTCTTCCCGGTCAGGGTGGTCCGATTGTGATCCGGTGGTTCTGCACGAAGGGCTCGTGCCCGGCGGTGATCGGGAAGGACGAGGTCCCTCAAGACCCGTCACCATGCGACGACCACCTACGTGACGCACATCGCTCCTGCCCGACAAGGCCCTCGCGCTGGGGACCGGCTCCGACCAAGGAGGACGACCGTGCCCATCGCCCGCGCTGACCACCATGAAATGCCAGAGACGCCGCCGCGGGAGCGCAGCTATCGGGCACAACACGTCTCAGACCGCGGTCGGCCGAGCCCGCGATTGCACTCAGCAAAGCCGGGAACGACGGCACCAATGCTCGCCGGCGCATTTACGGGCGGAGCCCAGGGACCAGTCTGTGGCGCCTGGGAGTGGTGCAAGTGTTGTGTCTACTGTGGAGTGCGTGCAGGATCCGGCCATCCCGTTGGCCGTTGCCGGCTGGTGGCCGTGTTGAAGTTCAAGGGAAGGAATCACCGTCTCTGCGGCGCCGGTGTACCGATCATCGGGGCCGTCTTGCTCTGCCTGGTCCCCATGTTGGCCGCGTGTACGACTTCCTCCACCGGCGTGCGCCAGGTCTCCGACGCAGGGATGCACGCCCCACCCGGCTACACGAACCAGCAGTTGATCTTCGACGACCAGTTCCTCGGGACCAGCCTCGACCCGACGTATTGGACTCCCGTCCTCGGGGCCGACGGGATCACCTGGAACAACTACGGCAGGCTCCCGTCGCCCTACAGCGGCCCGAACACACCGGTCGGCGAAGAAGTGGCCATGTTCGGTCCCTCCCAGGTCAGCGTGGACAACGGCCTGACCCTCACGGCGCAGCGGAACACGAATCAGTGGGCGGGGACCTATCCGTGGATCAGCGGGGTGGTGACCACCGAGGGGAAGTTCTCACTGCCCACGAGCGGCTGGTACGTGCAGGTGAAGGCCAAGATGCCCGACACCGGTCAGGGCATGTGGCCCGCGATCTGGTTCCTTCGTGGCCCCGCCGGCTCACCCGAGAACGAGCTCGACCTCCAAGAAGGGGGCCAGAAGGACCTCCTCGACCCCAACCTCGAGATGCACTCGGACTACTTCTCCGATCAGGGCCAGCGGCAGCACGCCGTGGACACCGGCGTGAATCTCGCTGCGCGCTACCACGTCTACGGCATAGAGTTCATCCCTGGTCGGAGCATCACCGGCTTCTTCGACGGTAGGACGGTGTGGCAGATCCTGGCCTCGTCGGGCACCACCATCACCGGTGAGCCCTACGAGATCATCCTTCAGCTCGAAGTGGCCTCCCAGCAAGCATCGGACGGACACACCATCACGTCGAGCGCCACCCCGCCCGCATCAATGAAGGTCGCGGAGGTCCAGGCGTACTCGAAAAAGGTGCACCCGAACTGATCTCCCCTCACGGATTGAGGTGGGACTCGCCAGTTTGGTTGTCACTCACGGCGACTCTCTAAGGTGTGTCGAAGCTGTGGCCGGCGATGCTCGCCGGCAGTCAAGGAACGGGGGTGACCAGTGTCAGCCAACAACGGTGTGCCGCCATTCGACATGACGTGGGACAACTCGTTCGACATCCACCTCCGAAACCGATCCGGTAATCTCCTTGCCCAGCCTGCTTGACCTCCCACACCTCGGCGAATGGGCGCCCCGATGGGATCGACTGGTGGATTCCTCCCCCCTTCCGTCACCCTTCCTGCGGTCGTGGTGGCTGACGGCGACCGGAGGCTCGGGCCGTCACTTCCTCCTGGTCGTCGACGATCCGGAGCTCCTCGGCGGCCTTGCCCTCGAGCAGCGGCACCGGGTATCGAGCATCCGAGTGATGACGGACGGGTCACTTTGCCCGGATCATGTCGACCTGTTGTCCGCCCCGGGTCACGAGGCGACCGTGGTCGACGCCCTCAGGGACTGGCTCGGTCGCCCCGGTGGGCGCCTTTTCGACCTCCGGGGTGTCCGAGCCGGGTCACGGTTACCCGACGTCCTGCCCGGCCGTGTTCGCCTCGAGCAGATGGCCGCCGCCCCCTTCGCCCCGTTGCCCGACAGCGCCGAGGCCTTCCGGGCAACGCTGCCCCCACAATTCCGGCGCAATCTTCGCAAATCGTCGAGACGCCTCGCCGACCAGGGGGTGATGCACCGAACGATCCGTGGCCCGGCGGTGCTCTCGAGCCTCGGCACCCTACGGGACCTCCACCGGTCGCAGTGGGGAAACCGTTCCCGGTTCTTGCCCGAATTCGACCTCTTCGCCGCCGGTTGCGCGGGCGGCGCTGCAGCCGACGAGGCGGTCGTCCACGAACTCGGCACCGACGATCTCGTGGTCTCCAGCGTGTCGGCTTTCGAGGTCGCGGGGCGCGTGAGCCTGTATCAGAGCGCCCGGCTCACCGATCCACGCTGGAGGGATGCGACAACCACCTTGCTCGCCGCCATCATCGACGACGCCTGCGATCGAGGCTTCAGCGAGGTGGACTTCCTCCGGGGTGAAGAGCCGTACAAGAGCCGGTTCACCACCAAGCGACGAGAGATGTACAGGCTCGTTGCCGGCCAGGGGGTCGCAGGCGGGCTCGGCCGCGCCGCCACGACGGCATCGCTTCGTGCCCACAGAGTCGCAGTGCGCGGAGTTCGCCTCGGGCGATCAGCATTTGCCCGGAGGACGGATTAGCGCCTTCCTGCGCGGCCAGTCACTTGGCATCCGTCACTTGGCACCAAGCGCCCTCGGCGCACCGCGGACCTTCCTTCCGGCGGCCCAGACAGCCATGGCACCGATCTTGGCCGTGTCAACGATGGCGGAACGCCCCGGTTCGCGGGGGTGCAGGTGGATCCGTCGTGCGAGCGAGTTGAAGTCCTCGACGCGCCGCTCCCTCGTCGAGGCGGCAGTGTGGAATGCCAGCGTCACGGACATGGCGGTTTCGGGTCCGCTCTGCACCCAGTGCGGCGTGCAGGGGGGGATGTACACCCCCATCCCGGGCGAGAGCCGAAAGGAGACCATCTCCTCGGGCATCGCCTCAACCCGACCGTGGGATCCCTCCCAGTACCGATTGATCTCGGACCGCCGGACGGCGTCGCTTTGCCAACGACCGAAGCTCACCGTCTTGATCCCTCTGAACTGCAACAACAGGCTGTACTCGATGTCGATATGGGCCGGCGTGATCGAATTCGGGGATGCAACGAAGAAGTAGGCCCCGCGATTTCGCATCTTTCCCTGGGTGGCCATGATCCCCGGCTGGAGCTGATCGAGCACGCCGACCATCAGGTCGGAGATGGCGGGGTCTGACTCCGCGTTGAGCAGCGCCAACCACGCGTCGGCATTCTCCAAGTTGCGAATCACGTCGCCCGGTCGCTCCAGAACACCTCGCGGGGGCCCTTCATCGGGAACCACCAGGGGCTTCGTCGACGTCTCATAGGCCACCTCTTCGGCAGGCAGTCGATCGGCGAGGTCCGCAACCGATTCGGGCGTCAAGCGCGCGTCGAGATGCACCTCATGACGGAACGCCAACGGCCGATCTGGGTATCCGTAGAGCGGAAGTTCTGCAACTGTGGGAAGTATCTGATCTACGGGCTCTGCAACCACTCTCGCCTCCTTGATCTGAATGTCGTCCGATGCCACTGGCACGTTCCGGCAATGTGACCGCTGCCCGCCAGGAAGACACCGGCCACAATGGACGCCGTCCTTGCCGCACCCCAGGCGTCGCCCCGAACGGCCTGACGGAGTCCCCGCGACACGCCACGGGACAAGGCGCGGGCCACGAAGCCCACGTCGGCCGACCGATTGGCTGCACCTTCCATCTGGCGGAAGGCCTCGACCTTTCCCCGGTTGACGAAGAAGCAGCGTCGCCAGAAGTACCCCCACGTCGTCCGCACTGCAGGAACGAAGTGATGGACCTGCGCCGCCGGCTCGTAGATGATCTTGTCCGCCGGACGCAGATGCTTCAGGCGATGGCACATGTCCATGTCGTCGTGGTTGTCAGAGTGGAAACCCCCGATCTCGGCAAGCGCCGAACGCCGCACCGACATATTGGCGCCGATGAGCCGCGGGACGGGAGCCTGCTCTATCGGAAGACCTGAATACGCGCAGCCGAACACCCAGTCGAATTCGGGCGGGAACCAGCTGGGCCTTGCTCTCTCGAACTCCGGAACCGGTGCTCCGCCGACGGCGACGACGGACTCATCGCAGTAGGGCAGCACGAGCCGCTCCAGCCAATCCGGTTCGGCCCATGCATCGTCGTCCAAGAAGGCCACGACGTCACCGCGCGCGACCTCGGCAGCCGAGTTTCGAGCAGACCCGAGGCGGCCCTCGAACTTGTTGGCGATGACCACCACCGGGATCTGTCCATCGTCTCCCTGCGGGGCCCATTGCAGTCGGCAGCGTTCGAGCAGCGTGTCGTTGTGATCCACGCAGACGATGACCTCGATTGGGGGCCGGCTCTGGTCGTGCACCGATGCCACCGATCGCACGAGCAACGGCCATCGGTCCTCGGTGTACGCACAAATCACGACCGAAACGGTCAGGACCCCCTGCTCCGTCGACTGCCCCCCGGACCCGCGGGCAACGGTGGCGCAAGGGGAGGTCGCCACGTGTCTGCCCCGCCTTCTCGTGTTCGCCGGATCCATAATCAACGCCACAAACCGCCTCGTTCAGCACCGGATACTAGGGGACTCCAGGAGGGATCAACAGGGCCCTTCGGCGGAAATCGCCCCAGCTCGGACGGTGGATTGTCGCAGGATCAATGCACGCACAATTCTCGACCCGGCCCTCTCGTCACGACCGTGGGCACAGGGTGACCATCAGCCCTCAGAGGCGGACGAAAGGATCTCGTCGTAGAGATCCACGAGCGCGTCGGCACAGTCGTCCCAGTTGGGCAGGTCGAAGGGCTCGGGCCCGGGACCGGCTGCCACCCGAGCGAGGACGTCCGCCAGCTCACGGGGGGAGGTTCTCGGAGCAACGGCCGTCGCGAGTCCTTCCGCGGCCAGTTCCGACAACCCAGAGGTGTCGGCCACGACCACTCTGCAGCCGAGCGCCAGTGCCTCCATGACGGCGACGGGATTCGCCTCGTAATCACTCATCAGTGCGACGACGTCGCTCGATCGCAGGAGTCCACCGAGAGCCTCCCGCTGCGTGGCATCGAACGACGCGAACGTCACGGCCTGTCCGATCTGCAGCCGGGCCACGAGACGGCGAAGCTGCCCCTCGTAGCCGCCCCGGCCGATCACCGCCAAGTGCGCGTCGGGGGCCAGTTCGAGGAGCGCCGGCATCGCCGCGATCAGGCGATGATGGCCCTTGTAGCGCTCGAGACGGCCCACGGAGCACACCAGCGGCACGCCCGAGATCCCGGGTGTCTCATCGCCCTCTGGGAGTGGCTCTGCACCATTTCGGATCAGCCGGATCCGTTCGGGTTCGACGCCAAGCCGTCGGGCGAACACCTCGACCTCGAAACGGCACACCGCGACCAGGCCCTTCGCCCGTCGCAGCAGCGGCCGCAGGGCTCGCCATTGCGCCCCTCTGACCATTGTCCGCGCCCGGCTGGAGTGACCGCCCGTGTGGAACGTTGCCACCGTGGGTACGCCCGAGCGCTGGGCGGCGGCGAGTGCCATCGGGGGCAAGAAGTTGTTGACGCCCTGCACGTGGACCAGGTCGTAGGCTCCGTCCCGGATCTGCCGGACAAGGGCTGGCGAGATGTAGAGATCGGACCGCTTCGGTCGTGCGGCAAACCGTTGCACCGTCAGGCGTCCGTCGTGCTCCATTCGCGGCAGTTCACCGGTGAGGTCGGTGGTCAACACCGTCAGGTCGAGACCCTTCGCCGCCATTCTGCGGGCAACCTCGTAGACGTGCGTCTCGACCCCGCCCAGGTGGGGCGGGTAGCGAGAGCTGACCATGGCGACGCGAACCGGGCTCATGCGGCGAGGCGGTCGGAAGTCAGTGCCGGGTGACGAGTCTCCAACGCTCCAGGCTCAACCTGAAACGAAGGCGACCCCAGTCCATGACCATGCGGCGAGGCAGGCGATGCGGGTCGGAGGACGATCGGGCGTTCCCCGGAATGGTGGTGCACGCCGTCTCGAATCCGATTGAGCGCACGGCCTCCACGGAGTGGTCGTCGAAGCTGTCCGGGCCCCCGTACGGGTAGGCGAAGTGCCGGATCGCCTGACCGCTCAACCGTTTCAGCTCCTCTTGCGAGGAGGAGATCGTCTCCCACTGCTGCTGTGCGGGGAGCCCTCGTAAGCGGACGTGGTCCACCGTGTGAGCCCCGATCGTCACCACCTCCGACCCTGCCAACTGGACGAGCTCGCCCTGCGTCAACGGGCGGGCATCAGGGGGTGGCGACGCGTCCGTCCCCCATTGCTCGGAGACAGCGTCGAGAACATGGTGGATCTCAGCCACCGGAAGCGGAAGGAGGTGGCGACGAACCGACTGGAGATCGGCGTCGTCCGTCGACGACCCCAGTCCGATGCGGACGGGTCCATCACCCGTCGGAACACGGATCTCACGGACGGCAGAAGGTCGTGCTCTCAGCAGCGTGCCGAGACGATCCCACCAGAACCCCTGCTGCCCGCCCAGGACGCCGCTGGTGACGAAGACGGTGAGGGGAATTCCCTTGGCTTCCGCGATCGGCAACGCGTCGGTGAGGTTGTCGGCGTACCCGTCGTCGAACGTCACGCTGATCCGAGGCCGTCGCGACGGCAGGGACAGCTCAGCCAGGGTGGACGGCTCTCCATGCCGGGCGATCTCGTCGAGGTGGGCCGCAAAATTCCCGGGGGTCACCCTCAACCGGAACGGGTCATCGTGGCCCTCCCCCACCCGGTGATAACAGAGAATCAGTGACCCGCTACGCACCGTGCCCCACGTCCGTCCGCACTCCAGATCCGACAACGCCGAGAAGGACTCCCCTCACCTGTCCTCCCGATCTTGTTCACAAGGCTCGAACAACGACACCGACAACTGCCTCGATGGCCTCTTTCCTGCATGGAAGGCACCTGACAATAGCCGCGGTGATCCGCGTCTAGGTTGCCTCGAGCATGCGAGTTCTCATGGTGACCCAGTTCTACCCGCCGGTCGCCGGGGGGCAGGAGCAGCATGTCCGGAATCTGGCCCATGCGATGGTGGGACGGGGACACCACGCCGAGGTCGTCACGATCGCCATTGACGGCATTGCCGGCACCACCCTCGACGGTGCCGTGCCTGTGCACCGCATCCGGACAACGGCTCAACGTCTCCCCAGTCTCTACGATGACGCGGCGCGGCCCCACGCGCTGCCGGTCGCCGACCCCGGGTTCCGCAAGGCCATTGGACGACTCCTCGCCGACGGCCGATTCGAGATCCTCCACGCGCACGATTGGAGCATCGGTTCTGCGCTCGGTCCGGCCCACCGCTCGGGCGTGCCCGTGGTCCTGACCCAGCACGACTACAGCCACGTCTGCGCCACCAAGCGGTTCATGCGCGGTGACAAGGTCTGTCCGGGTCCAGCGCCCATCGCCTGCGTGCGCTGCGCCTCGTCCTGGCACGGACCGGTGGTCGGCCCCGGTGTCGTACTGGCAAACGCCGTCGCCCGTCGTCGCAGGATGCGGCACGTGGACGCGTTCGTCCCGGTCAGCTCAGTGGTCGCGACCAACACGAAGCTTCCCGGCAGGAGCCCCTACGTCGTCATCCCCAACTTCATCCCTGACGACCTGGTCCTCGACGAGGCCGCACCGCACCCAGAGGGGCCGATCGTGTTCGTGGGGGACCTCAGTCGGGACAAAGGCATCGAAGTGCTTCTCGAGGCGCACCGGCTGGGCGGCCTCCCTCCCCTCGTGCTGGCCGGAAGAGTCCTCGAGAACACGCCGCTCGAACTCCCGGACGGGGTGGAATTGCGGGGATTGCTCGACCACGCGTCGGTCATCGACCTGATGCAGACGGCCAGCGTCGTGGCGGTTCCCTCCATCGTGCCCGACTGCTGCCCCACGGTGATCCTCGAGGCCATGGCCCTCGGCCGGCCGGTGGTCGCAGCGGCCAGCGGAGGAATCGTCGACCTCGTGGACCAGGGGGTGACAGGGCTCCTGGTCGCTCCCGGCGACCCGCCGGCCCTGTCCCGTGCACTCTCGACGCTCGTCAACGATCGCGAGCGCGCCGCCGCAATGGGACGGGCGGCGCTCGAGCGAGCGCGTTCGTTCACCGCCGCGGCGGTGGTCGGACGGATCGAGCGGCTCTACGAACGCCTGCGCTCCGGCTTGCCGCCCGAGGACTGACCCCCCCGCCCAGTTGGGGGCCGCTGCCCGCCGTGACCAATGGGGGACACGCGCGGTTCACGCCCACCGGGCAACGGGGCCCCCATGCCATACTCTGAGCTGCCACTGCGGTGGCACGGCGATGGCGGCAACCGGAGCTTGGGGTGTGACGCAAGGCCCGAAACGGCTCCCACAACGAGAGGCAAAGCGCGAGGGCACATTGATGTTGCAGCGAATTCGCCCTCGTCTTGAGAACCCCACGGTCGTGGTCGGTCCCCTCCTCGACCCGATCGACGTCGGGCTTCATCGACCGACGACGGAGGCGATCGGCCCTGTGACGCCGCCAGTCGAACAATCACGCCTCGGCACTGTGCTCGTGTTGGTCGGTGCGGGGCTGCTGATGCAGGGTGGAGCCGACGCCCTTTCCCGCACGGGGCACGGGTCGCATGCACTCCCCGTCTTTCTGTGCGGCATCGGACTCCAATTTCGCGGCGTGTGCATGGCGCCTTCTGGGCGCGCACGCTGCACGGAGCGAGCGGATCTGGGTCTCGCTCACGCTCGGCCTCGGACTTCTCGCCTCCTACGTCATGCTCCAGCCCCTCATGTTGGACAGCTTCGACGAGCTGATCCACCTCGGCACCCTCATCCATGTCTTCGATAGTCGCGCCGTATTTCCCACGAACAGCGTGCTGCCGGCGAGCCCGTACTACCCGGGGCTCGAGCTGGCGACGGCCGCAGCGAAGTGGCTCACCGGTCTCCCACTCGTGGCGTGCCAGCTGATCGTGCTCGCGGCGGTCCGTATCGTATTCGTGCTCGGTCTCTTCCTCGTGGTCGAGCGCGCATGTCATTCGGCACGTGCGGGCGGTATCGGTGTGCTCGTCTATGCCGCAAGTCCGCAGTTCTACGGATTCGACACCCAGTACGCCTACGAAACGCTCGCACTCGCCTTCGCAGTGGCCGCGGTCTACCTCCTCTTCTTCTCCGTCGATGCAGCACGGCCTCGGATGGGAAAGGCGTTCCTACTCGCGCTGGCTTCGGTCGTCGCGGTCGTCTTCAGCCACCATGTCACGGGTTGGCTCACCGTCGGGTTCCTCGTTGTGTGGACCGCCGGACTGTTCTTCACTGCCCACCCGTTCCGTCGCCTCCCACTCAAGGACTTGCGACCGAGCCTCGCCTTCTTCGCGACGCCGCCGGCGGGGACGGTGGAAACGAACCCGGTTACCGACGGACAGCCACCCGCCCCATTGCCGTCGACCCCCGGCGCTCAGGAACACAGCAACGGCAAGGAGACGCAGCCCAACAAGCGGCGGCTGAGTCAGGCACGTATCGTCGGCATCGCAACCGCGGTGGGCATCGCCGTCGGCGCGGCGTGGACCGTCTTCGTCGCCCACCTGCTCGCGCCGTATCTCGGTCCTCTCTTCTCGGCCGCGGCCGCCGACATCAAAGACGCCCTGGGGACCGGACACGGCGACCGAACGCTCTTTGCCTCCGCCTCCGGCGCCGCATCTCCCCACTGGGAGATCGCCCTGATCCTGGCCTCCGCCGCGGTCTGGTGTGTCGTCCTCCTTCCTTCTCTCTACAGCGTCGTCTTCAAGCGGAGCGTTCGCGGTGGCACGCTCCGCTACCTGCCGGCGGTCATCGCCGCCGTGTACCCGCTGACCGTGCTGGCCAACGTCTCGTCGAGCAGCAAAGAGGTGGCGGGACGCGCGTCGACGTTCATCTTCTTCGGCGTGGCCGTGGTGATAGGCGCGTGGCTGGGAGGACGCATCGTGCGCGAACGGCGGGCGGCCGAACGCGTCGCCACGATCGGCGTCGCCACCCTCGTCTTCCTCGGCAGCCTGCTCTTCGGCATCGGCCCGCTCGTGAGCCTCCTCCCCGGACCGTACCGCGTCGGCGCCGACGATTTGTCCTACGGCTCGCCTTCCCTGGCCCTCGCTCACTGGGCCGATACCCATCTTCCAGCCGGCTCCCACGTTGCGGCCGACAAGGACAACGGCGTGCTGCTCAATGCCATCGGAGGCGTCGAGACGGTCACCCCTGAAGGCGGCCTGATCAACCCGGAGCTGCTCTATTTCGACCGTCGCCTCAGCCGGTACGACATCGGCCTCATCCGCAAGGACGACATCCGCTACATCGTCGTCGACGACCGCCTTGCCCAGGGACTCCCGCTCTACGGCACCTACATCGCCGCCGGCGAGCCCTCGGGACGTCTCACCAGGGCCCAGCTCGACAAATTCGACTCGTACGGGTTCATCACGCGCATTTACGACAACGGTCCGATCAAGGTCTACGACGTGACGGGGCTACTCCCCCCGTCCGCTCGCCCTGCTCCCGCGGGTCCCCCCGTCGGAGGATCCGGTCTCAATGCGGGCGTCTTCGTCCTGGCGGCGCTGGTCGCCGCGTCGTGGCTTCGCAGGCTGCTGCGCCGTCGCCAGCCGATCCACGACATGGAGCATCTGGCTCTTTGCGTCGTGGTGGGCGCACTGGTGATCGGGATCTTCGGCGCATTCCTCATCCGGTTGTCGGGCGTCCGCCCCGAGGCCGTCGCCGTCGCCGTCCTCTTCGTGCTCCTCGTGCTGAGCCTGCGGCCGCCGAGCTGGCACCCACGCAGCCAGGGGCCCGACGGCGTCCCCCTCCACCGAGGCTCCCCGGGAACCCCGGGGCCAGCGCACTCTGGCGATCCGGCTCTGGACCGCCCGGACTCTCACGGCTCGGGGGCGCCGTCCGTGCCGCTGGCCCCGTCCTCGCCACCTGGCCTTGGCGCGGTCTCATTGGTGTCCGTCCCCTCGCTCTACGAGCGCCGCGAGATCAAAGACGTGCTCGCCTACATGCGGCTGCTCCTCGACCCCGACGACGAGATCTCGACCCGACGCATCATCAACCGGCCCAAGCGCGGTATCGGCGCAGCCTCCGTCTCCCTCCTCGCCGCCTGGGCGGAGGAGCACGACGTCTCCCTCGGCGTGTCGATCCATCACGCCTTCGACGCGGGGCTCACCGGAAAGTCGTTGACGGGCACCCTGCGACTGTCCAAGACGCTGGACCGGCTTCGTCCGCTGATGGAGACCGCCAACCCCGGCGACGCCGTCCGGATCGTCGTCGAGCGGACGGGGTACGGAGCGTGGCTCGAGGCTTCCCACACCCCAGGGGGGGCAGCCCGTCTGGAGAACCTGGCCGAGCTGGCCGACGAGGCCGCCGCCTTCGAGGACGTGGGCGACTTCCTGGACATGGTGGCTCTGGTCGAAGCGAACGGGCAGGATCCGAGGACCGTCGCCGGCATGTGGTCCGTCGGCGGCCGACCGGATCACGACGCCGGGTCCGTCGCCGACCGGAGGGGATCAGCGCCCGCACCACCCCGCTCCGAAAGGTCCCACCGTTCGCGACCGCAGGTCCTGCTCGGCTTCGTGGGCGTGGCGCTCTTCGCCCTGGGCGCTGCCTTGGCCACCGCGGCGTCGCTCAAGGACTGGACGCCTCCACCTGAGCTCTCCGTCGCCACAAGCGCGACGGGGCATTCCGTGGCCGAGGTGCAGCTCGCCTCGTCGGGTCCCGTCGCCGCCCAGGTCCAAGTCAGACACGGCGACCGCACGGTCTGGCACTCCGACCTGGCACGGACCACGGCGGCGCAGCACGTGGACCTCCCCACCCACCTCCTCGGCAAGGGCTCCCGGGTGGTACTGGTCTCCGATGGGCATACCCTGCGCCGGGTCGACGGCTGAGCTCGCGTCGAGGCGCCGCCGCGCCTGCTTTGACCGAGAGGTCGAGCGCGACTCGGGACGACGTGAGCCGTCCCTGCCTGGCTCCGCAGCATCGCCGTCCTCCACGCTGAACGGCTGGAGCCCCACTCCGAGCTGGTCGAGCACCTCGAGGTGAGGCACGGCCGGGGCAGGTCGGACGAGCCCGAGAAGCGAGTCCGCTCGGACCGGTAACGCCACCCGAAGGACCTCCGCGACGCGCAGGGCACCGTAGGCGGCCATCGGGGGAACCGGGACGAAACGGGGCGGGGGTGCGCCCGCACTCGTTGCGAGGTTCACGAGGAGCTCCTTGAAGGGAACCGGGTCGGGGTGGGCGAGTCCGACCGGCACGAGCGGCAGTTCTTCGGCCTCGGCCAATGCGACCACCGCGGTCGCGAAATCCCGCTCCGCCACGGTGAACTGCCGCGCCCGTGACCCGAAGTCCGGCAGAACCGCCAGTCGGGCCATGCGACGCAACGTGCCGGCCATCCCTCCCCACCCGGGTCCGTAGACCAGGCCTGGGCGCACGACGGACAGCCCGCGCGCCCGCGCCGCAACCTCCATGGCCAGCTTGGCCCGGCCGTAGAGCTGACGGGTCCCCGCATAGGCCGACATCGACGACAGCGCGATCGTGCGCCCGACCCCGCAGGCGACGGCCTGGTCGAACAACGCCTCGGTGCCGAAGACGTTCGATTCCCAGATGTCCGTCCTCTTGGTCAAGGTCATGTCGTAGGCGCAGTGCACCAGCAGGTCCACGCCGGCGAGGACGTCGGTCTGTCCCGCTGAACGCAGGTCGAAGAAGCGGTCGCCGCTCCCGGGCAGCGGGGTCCGGACCAGTCGGCGGACGCCATACCCGGCCGCGCCGAATGCGTCGACGAGGACCGAACCGAGGTAGCCGGTGGCGCCCGTAATGGCGACGAGCGGCTGAGGGGCGGTCATGGGGCAGCTCCTCGGAGGGTCTCACTGGCGATGCGGTGGGCATTCGCCATGATGGTGAGGGTGAACGTCGTGGCGGGGACGACCGGGAACACCGATGCGTCCACGAGGTGGATGCGATCCCAGGCCGCCAGACGACCGGTCCGGTCGGTGGTGGTCGCGGTCCGTGCCCGACCGTGCGGGAAGCTGGCGCCGAAGTGGTAGCTCTTCGCAGCCGCTGAGACGGAGATCGACGGGACGACGGGCCAGAGGTCCAGGGCGGGAGCGACCTTCAGCATGGCGCGCACGAGACCCCGCAACATCGGTGGCCATCCGCCCTCCGAGTCGCGCTCGACTTCGAGGTCCGGGAGGCTGTCCCTCCCCTCGGATGCGGGGCGGGCCACCACCTTGACCATCGGGGATCCCCAGCCTGGCACGTATCCGAGACCCACCGAGACCCGCCGGAGCAGCGCGACGAGGGCCGGCTCCGCGCCGGGTCGGCAGAGCACTCGAGGGATCGACTCGAGGAACGCCGGGTTGTACTCGTAGAAGTGGATCTGGCACAGGTCGACACCCTCCCCCGACGCGTCGTAGAGCAGGTTGAACTGGTTGAGGGTGAAGTTCCGGGCCGAACGGGGATCACCGACGGGGCCGAGGGAGACCGTGGGCATGACGAACTGCACTGATTCCTGCAGGTGGACCGGCTGTCCGAAGGCCCCGAGCGAGCCGAGCACCAGCCGGGTGCTGCCGACACCGCCGCACGCCACGAAGATCCGGTCGGCGCCGAGGCGCTCGAGTCGGCCGGTTGCGAGGTGCCGGACCAGCGCGCTCGGCTCGCCATCCACCTCCTCGAGGCGAACGACGAGCAGACCGGCTCGGTAAGCGACCCGATGCGCCGCCCGGAGCCGGTCGAAGGTGTGGGAGCTCGAGTAGATGAGCTCGTGGGGACAGCCGGTCATGCACAACCCGCACCGGCTGCACTCGGAGGCCTTGAAGGCCAGCCGGGCCCGGCCGAGAGTGATCCCATGCGATCGGACCAGGCCCCGGCGAGCCCCGTAGCGGGCGAGCACGCGGCTGGTCCGCTCGGCGGGTGGGGGCAATGGACGGGCGGTGGCCAACAGTGGGAAGAGCTCTGCCAGGTCGTCTTCCTCGCCGGCCAGCGTCATTTCCTCCAAGGCCATGCGGTAGTGCGGCTCCATCTCGGTCAACGTGACCGGCCACAGGTCGAACGTCCTCGCCGAGAACGGCATGATCTGGGCGCCCCACACGTTCGAGTAACCCCCGTAAGCCCCGGAGACAATCGACGCGTTGGCGGGTCCCCGCGCCTCGACGCCCTCGAGCTGCCCGGCGTCACGGAACGGAAAGTCGGAGCCGTAGGACCGCTTCTGCGGAAGTCCTCCGCGTCGGGAGGGTACCGGTTGTCGCCCGATCCGATCGAGGTCGGCCGGCGACCATGACCGCTCGTCCGACGCAGCCAATCGCTGGACCGTCGAACGGAGATCGAGCTCGAGTGACTCCCCGACGTCGACAACGGTGATCTGCTGGGAGGAGTCGGCCGCGAGAGCGAGGGCCGCGCCGGCAGCCGCGGGGCCCGATCCGATGATCAACGCTGTCGGCATGGCGGGAACTATCTCCTTCTCGATGTCGGGAGTAACCGAATCGCTCAGGCTTTTGTGAATAGTTGATCGAAAGTTGTTCAAAGGTAACCCGCTCGACCCATTTCGCCTGCGATTAGGTTCGATCGGCTCTACCTGGGCGAGTCCTGAATTGATCAAATCGGAGAGTGCAGTCGTCGACCGACTGCTCTAGGCGATCTCGAGCTTTCGGTGGGCGGTCAATGAGCGTGGTGAGCAGCAGCAAGCCGGATGTCGTGGCGGCGGCGGAAGCCGACCGCCCATTCCCCGAGGAGTTCAGTGAGCTCGGTGCGGCGGCGGACGAGGCGGCGCAAGAGGCACTGTCGCCCCGTCGTGTCGCCGGGCCACCAGAGGGAGCGCCGTCCGTCAGCATCGTGGTCCCGGCCAAGAACGAGGCCCGGAACCTTCCCCACGTTCTGCAGCAACTTCCCCAGAAGTGCCAGATCATCCTGGTCGACGGCAATTCGACGGACGACACGGTGAGCGTTGCACAATCGCTGAGGCCGGACATCACCATCGTCCATCAGACCCGAGAGGGAAAGGGAAATGGCCTCGCCTGTGGGTTCGACGCGGCCAAGGGTGATTTCATCGTCATGATCGACGCCGACGGCTCGAATGACCCGGGCGAGATCCCCCGCTTCATCGCCGCACTCGAGAGTGGGGCCGATTTCGCCAAGGGATCCCGGTTCGTCGCTGGTGGTGGCAGTCAGGACATCACCTTTGTCCGGAGGATCGGCAACTTCTGGCTCAATAAGATCGTCAACGTACTTTACGGAACTCGATATACCGACCTGTGCTACGGCTATAACGCATTCCGGCGAGAGTGCCTTGACGTGATGCAGCTTCCGGCTATCGAGGCCAAGGCCTCCGAGCGTGGCGCGATGCTCTGGGGAGACGGGTTCGAGATCGAGACGCTCATCAATCTTCGTATCGCGAAGGCGGGCCTGAAGGTCACAGAAGTCCCGAGCTTCGAGACGGCGCGTCACTTCGGGGCGAGCAACCTCAACGCCTTCTCCGATGGCATGCGGGTGCTGAGGACGATCCATGCAGAACGCAGAGGCTCGGCCCAACGGCCGACGAGTGATTCGACGTGGTCGGATTCAGGGATCCCCAACCTGGGCGAGGACTTCGGCTAGCCCGCTCTTCCGAGCTCGGGCGCGGAGGCTCCTGACGATCGGAACGTCAGGACCCGTGAGTGGCGAATCAAACGGCGTCGGTGCGATGCAGCGGCTTGACCGTCTTCGCGGCGGGCGGTGTGACCAGCTGGGCTGGACGCCCGCTCAGAAGGGTGTTGAGGCAGTCATCGCACAGACGACCGAAAGTCCGTCCTGTACCCAAACGCCTGCGCTCGGTGCGGCCGACCCTTGAGACGGTCCCGCTCCACCCGCACCGATGGCACACGCCATGTCGATGCCTATGCACTCCGACACTCGCACACTGGTCAGACCCCCCTCGAGGGCTCATCGATCTCGCAAACGCGAAGCACGTGTGCCCCACGCGAAGCTCCAACTCCCATAGGAGCCTCTCGGTGCTTTTGCCATCATACTTGAGCCAGTTTGACTGTGGGGCATACCACGCGGCGCAGAGCCGGCTTGGTACCTGCTGGGATCATGGCCGCCGTAGGCTGCAATGTCTGTTTCACCTGGTCCGCGTGCCTGTTCAACATCCGGAATTGTCCGGTCGACACCGAGGGACGGAGGGTAGAAGCCATGTTCGTGACGAATCACGTGCTCTCGGGCGTCGTCATCGGGCGACTCCTCAGGCGGCATCCGGTAACCGCCTTCGTTGCCGGCGTCGCATCCCACCTCGTTCTCGACATGGTGCCTCACTGGGGTTGTGACCTGAAGACGGCCGACGACTGGGAGGGCTTCGTTCGCTATGCGAAGCGGGACGGGGTGTTGGGCCTCGCGGTGGCCCTGGGCGCGACCGGTGCGGTCGATCGGCGGTCGCGTCCCGCCACACTCGCGGCCATGGCTGGAGCAGCGCTGCTCGACGCCGACAAACCCATGCTGTACTTCTGGGGCCGTAACCCGTTCCCCAAGGTGGTGCGGCGGATCCACGCCCGAGCCCAGAACGAGGCATCCGACGGCATGCCCAACGAGATCCTCTTCGGGCTCGGTTTCGCCATCGCCGACGCCGCCATCGTCGTCCAGAGCAGGCGACGCCGGACCTCGTGCGAGCGGAGTGAGCCGGACCTCAAGCTTCGGAGCCGAGTCGCCGATACATCTACGTGGTTTCCGACGTCGAGACAACGGGGACACAACCGTCGCCGTTCGGACGTCTGGCCTTCCGCGTCTCGAACCACCCATGGCGCACCACCCACTACTGGAGCAAGCTGCTCTCTGCCATCTTGATGACCGCGCTGGCCGGCCTGGGGTCCTATACGGCGACCTACCGGGTCCTCGTCCTCGTTTTCGAACCCGCGGTCACCACCTGGCACATCCCCGCCACGTGGCACCTCGTCGCGCACCTCGTTTGACACCTGGCGAATTCGGCCCACCGGTATCGATGCGCTGACCGCCCCTCGTCAGGGAGCCCCCGGCACCCGAGCGGGAGCCGGGTCGGGCTCGGGCGGAGTCGCCGCCGGCGCAGGCGAAGAATGCGCCGACGGGACCGGAACCGCGATATCGGAGGTCGAGCCGCTGCTGGCCGGCCAGTGGCGGAGGGTCACGACGAAACGGGAGCCACCGTCCTCGCTCAGAGGTGATTCCGCGCGCACCGTCGCCCCCATGGCAGTTGCCAACTCGGCCACGATGGCAAGCCCCAGCCCAGAGCCGACGAGGCGGTTGGATCCGCGGTCGGCCCGGTAGAACCGGTCGAACACCCGCGGGAGATCGTGGGGGGCGATTCCCGGCCCGTCGTCGTCGACGGTGATCAAGGCCGTTCCCTCGTCCCCGAGGTCGGTGAGCGCCACGTTGACGCGCGTCCGAGCAAACGCCAGCGCGTTCTCGAGCAGGTTGGCCAGGAGTTGCGCCAGTCGATCGGGGTCGGCCGCCACCCGAACAGATACGGGCCGGCCCGGCGCGCCAGTGCCGTCCGAGACAGTGCTCCAGCCGCTCCCTCCGGGGGTGGGCAGGTGCACCTCGACGGCCCGGCCGCTCCTCAGGGCGCCCGGCCGGAATCCTTCGACCGTCGTGGAGACCACCTCGGCGGCATCGGTGGGCCGCATCGTGATGGACATCTGGCGCGCCTCGAGCTTGGTCAGATCGAGCAGGTCGCCCACCAGGCGCTCGAGTCGGCGTGCCTCGGCGATGATCACGTCGGCGGCCTGAGCGCTGTCCTCGATGGCGCCGTCCTGAATCGCCTCGGCGAACCCGCGGATGGAGGTCAGCGGGGTGCGCAGGTCGTGTGACACCGACAGGAGGAGGTGGCGCTCCCGCGCCCGACTGTCCTCGATGCTCTGGGCCATGTGGTTGATCGATCCCGCCAGGGAGGCCAGCTCGGGATAGTCGTGAGGCCGTACCGTGACACGGCCGGAGAGCTCTCCCGCCGCGATCCTGCCGGTCACCACTTCTGCCTCCACGAGCGGACGGGCCATGCGCCGCGAGATCTGCCAGGCCACGACGGCGGCCACGAACAGGGCCACCCCGCCGGCGACGATGAAGTAGCCCCAGCTCGGCCCCAGCCCTCCCACGTCACGGGTGAGGAGAACGGCGAACGTCCCACCGAAGCGATCACGGGTACGAGCCAAGATCTGGGCCTGGGCATTGGCGGAAAGCGTCACGGGCGCGACGGCGTACACGAGGTCGCCCTTGCGCCCTGACGTCGTCTGTCCGGCCTGCACACCGGCGACTCCGAGATCCGCCGCGGTGAGGCCGGACGGCAATTGCGTCACGACGTCGCCGGACCGGTCGATCCTGATCACGTCGGCATCCTCGAGCTTGAGCGTGCGGCGGACGACGCCGAGCACGCCGAGGGAGTGGGCCCCGGTCGGGCCCGTGGTGAGCGCGTCGGCCTCGGACACCAGCTGCTGCTGCGCCTGGTGTCGCGCCTCGCTGCGCGTGAGGAGGAGGCTCCCCACTCCGGCTATGACCAGGACGACGGCGACCAGGCCCACCATGGCAAGCATCAAGCGGCGGCGCATCGTCTCACCTCAGCCGAATCGGTAGCCGACGCCCCACACGGTGGCGAGCGGGAGCTCGGGACCGAGCTTCTTGCGGAGCTGGGCCACATGGACGTCGACGGTGCGTTCGTCGCCGTACCAGTCGGGACCCCACACCCCGTCGAGGAGCTGCTGACGCGACAGAGCAAGCCCGGCGTTGTTGACCAGGAACGCCAGCAGGTCGAACTCTCGGGTGGCGAGCGCGACCACCTCTCCGCAGTGACGTGCCTCGCGCCGACGCAGATCCACCTCCACGTCGCCCACGGCGATGACCTCCTGGGGCGGGGGTCCCTCCCTGGTGCGACGCAGGATCGCTCGGACGCGGGCCACCAATTCCCTCGGCGAAAACGGCTTGACCAGGTAGTCGTCGGCGCCGAGCTCGAGCCCGAGAACCCGGTCCACCTCGTCGTCCCGGGCGGTGAGGAAGAGGACCGGTACCGTGCTCTTGGCCCGGATCTCGCGGCACACAGCGAATCCGTCGCGTGATCCGGGCAAACCGATGTCGAGGATGACGATGGAGGGATCCTCCCGCCGGACGATCTCGAGCCCGCCTTCGCCGTCACCGGTGAGCAGGACCCGGAAGCCCTCCCGCCGGAGGTAGAGGTCCACCAGGTCGGCGATGTGCGGGTCGTCCTCGACGACCACCACGGTCGCGTTGTCCGAGCTCATCTCCCTAGCCTCCCACCCACCGCTCCCCCAATTGCCGCATTGGTGCCACCCCTCACAGAACCCTCATGTTTGGCGAACATGCCGATCACCGTGACGTCCGACCATGGAGTGAGATCTCGCCCCGGGCGGCCACCGTTGAGCATCCGTACGGGGCACCGATGAGAGGAGCAGCAATGGCACGTGCGCACACCCACCTCGTCCGGTTGAGCGCGCTATCCCTGATGTCGGCCGCCACGCTGGGCGCCGTCGCGGCCTCGGCCGGGTCCGCTGCCCCGGTTTCGGGCGCCAGCGGGAACAGTGGTTCCACCGTGGTACCGGCCACGCTGGCCGGGATCAAGGCCAAGGCCTCGGCAGACATCAACGACCGGATCAACGATCTCGACAAGGCCGTCACTCGGGTCAACGCGACGCAGGGGCTCGGCTCGGGACAGCCGACCCTCGACTCCTACCTCGGCACGGACATCGCGCCGCTCCAACAACTGAACCAGAAGATCCAGTCCGACACCTCCGTGGCGCAGGCGACCAATGACTTCTCGACCATCTTCGGGGGGTTCCGGGTCTACCTCCTGGTGCTTCCCGTGGCATGGATCGCCGCAGACGCGGATCACGCGACGGGAACGGCCATCCCCACGCTCACCGCCGCTTCGGCTCGGGCCCAGGCGCACGTGAACCCGACGGACCAGGTCGAGCTCCAGCCGCTGATCAACGACCTCAACGGGCAGATCGCCGCGGCGACCAACGCCACCAACGGCCTGGCCGGGAACGTGCTGGCGTTCACGCCGGCGCAGTGGAACGCCAACCACGACCTTCTCTCGTCGTCGAAGTCCTCACAACAGTCGGCACACACCGCTCTCACCCAGGGCCGCTCCGACGTGCGCCAGATCGCCGCCGATCTGCTCCGGCACACTGGTGGAGGGGCGGCGTCGGCCGGGGCTCCGGCGGGGCCGTAGCATCGAGCGACGTGGCCCGACCGTGCCGCGGCCTGCGAAGATTCCCGCACCGCCCGTGAGCACCCCCACCCCCCGACCGGACCGTCCCCGCCTCGTCGACCCCGCGCTGGCGGCGCGGGTGCCCGGCCTGCGATCCGCCGCAGCCCTCGCCCTGGCCGTGGGTGCCCTCAGCGCTGCCCTTGTCGTGGTGCAGGCGGTGGCGATCGCGTCCGCGGTGGACCGGTCCCTGCTGCACCACGTGCCCCTCTCATCGGTGACGCCGGCAATCGTGCTGGTGGTCGCGGCGATCGTGGCTCGCGCCGTCCTCCACGGTGCCGGCGACCTGGCGGCACAAGGGACCGCCGATCGCGTGGTGGCAACCCTGCGGAGAGAGCTGTTGCGACATGCGCTCGGGCGCGGTCCGGCGTGGCTCGGCACGCAACGCCCTGGGGAGCTCGCCGTCACTGCCACGCGGGGGTTGCGCTCACTCCACACGTACTACGCGCGCTACCTGCCTCAGGCCGCCGCCGCCGCGGTGGTCCCCCTCATCCTGCTCGCCTGGGTCGCGCTGGAGGACTGGTTGTCGTTCCTGGTCGCCCTGGCGTTGGTCGTCGCCGTACCGGTGACCATGGTCTTCTTCGGACGGGAGTCTGCCGCACGCTCGGCGCGCCAGTGGCGCAGGCTGTCCTCGCTGGCCGGACGTTTCCTCATGCTCTTGGACGGGCTACCCACGCTGCGCGCCTTTGGACGCGAGCAGCAGGGCCGTCGGGAGGTGGCTGCCGCCACCGAAGGGGTACGTGTCGCCACGATGCGGACCCTGCGGGTCGCCTTCGCATCCTCGCTGTCCATGGACATGATCGCGGGGTTGGGCGTCGGCCTGGTCGCCATGGTGCTGGGCCTGCGGCTTCTCTGGGGCGAGCTCAGCCTGCAGACGGCGATGGCCGTGCTCTTGGTGGCGCCGGAGATCTTCATCCCCTTACGCCGGGCCGGAGCCGAGTTCCATGCCAGCACCGAGGGGCAAGCGGCGGCCAACCGCGTTCTCGACGTGCTCGCGGCGCCGGCGAACATGGGGACGCCGAGGCCGGCGCCGAGCGTTGCGACCACGGCCCCGGCGCCGGTCCCGACCAGCGAGCCGGGAACGCTGCGCGTGCACGGAGTCCGGGTCGACTACCCGCATCGAGACGGGTCGGCCCTGGCCGGATTCTCACTCGTGGCGCCGCCGGGGACCCGGATCGCGCTCGTCGGGCCGTCCGGATCGGGCAAGTCCACCGTGTTGGCCTCGCTCCTCCGCTTCGTGGAGCCCAACGAGGGAACCATGGAATTCGGCGGCGTGGCGGCGAGCACCGAGTGCGTGAGGGACTGGAGACACCACTTCTCGTGGCTGCCCCAGCGTCCGCACCTGTTCAACGCGACTTTGGACCAGAACCTGCGGCTTGGCGCTCCCGACGTGTCCGACGACGAGATCCTCCGAGTCATCGCCGCCGTCGGCCTGTCAGAGCTGACGGCTCAGCTTCCCTCAGGCCTCGAGACCGTGCTCGGCCACGACGGTCTCACCCTGAGCTGGGGCGAACGTCAACGGGTGGCGTTGGCCCGAGCCCTGCTCCGCCCGGCGCCCGTGCTCCTCCTCGACGAGCCGACCGCCTCGCTGGACCGCCCCACGGTGGCACGTCTGGCCCCGGCGATCGAGCCGTGGCTCGCCAAGAGGATCGTCGTCGTGGCGGCACACGAGCCCGCGCTCCTCGACTCCTTCGATTCGACGGTGGACGTCTCGGACCGTGGTGCACTCGACATGGTGGCGCCCACATGAACCGCGTCCCTGGCGCCGTGCGCCGCGTCCTGGCGGAGCCCGGCACCCCCTATGGCCGCCTGGCCGTGGCGGGGCTTCTCGGTCTCGCCTCGGCGGCCGCCACGATCGGCCTTCTGGCGGGCTCGGGGTACGTGGTGGGACGGGCTGCGCTGCAGCCCGGGCTGAACGCGCTGGTCGGCATCCTGGCCGCGGTCGAGGTGTTGGCGTTCCTGCGCGGCCCACTGCGCTACGCCGAACGACTGGTCGGCCATGACGCCGCCCTGCGGGCGCTGGCCACCTGGAGGGTCTGGCTCTACGACCGCCTGACGGCGCGAGTGCCCGCAGCCCTGGCCGGGTGGCGCAGCGGTGACCTGCTGGCCCGGGCGGTCGACGACGTGGACGCGTTGGCCGACCTGTACCTGCGCACCGGGCTCCCGGTGGCGATCGCCGTGGGCGCCGGGGCCCTCGGCACCGTCGTCGTCGGCCTCATCCTCCCCTGGGCGGCGCTGGCCCTCGGGCTGCCACTCGCCGTGGCCCTGGTGATTCCCACCGTGCTCACGTGGCGACGGGGTGGCGACCAGGAGCTCGTCGAGCTCTCGGGAACCCTCTCGGCTCACGTCGTCGACGCGCTCGCCGGGGCCCCCGAGCTCCTCGCCTTCGGAGCCGACGAGGCCTGGGTCGCGGCCGCCGTCGAGACCGGCACCCGGGCCGAAGTGCTCGAGCGCCGTCACGCCCGGCGGACACTGGCGACGAGCCTCCTCAGCCACCTGTGCATGGCGGTCGCGGTCGGCGCCGTACTGGCGCTCGGGGTCGCCGCCGTCCACGCACACCGTCTCGGACCGGTGATGGTCGCCGTGCTCCCGCTCGCCGTACTGGCCACCTTCGAGACCGTTCCCAGCGTCCCGCTGGCCGCGGCGCGGGGTCTGGCCGTGCGGGCCGCAGCGGAACGACTCTTCGCCATTGACGCCGTGCCGGTGCCCGTGAACGACGTCGCCGACCCCGACGACCTGCCCCTCGGGGTGCCCTCCGTGGCCTTCGAGCAGGCCTCGGTACGTTACGACCCCGCTCTTCCGCGCGCACTCGACCGTGTCGACGTTCGCATCCCGCCCGGCGGTCGGGTCGCCGTCACTGGGTCGAGCGGATCTGGCAAGTCGACCCTCGTCAACGTGCTCCTGCGCTTCTGGCCCCTCGACGCGGGCCGCCTCGGCGTGGACGGGAGGGACATCGCTCGCTTCAGACAGTCCGAGGTGCGGCAGTCCTGCGCATTGGCCGACCAGCGGGCCCAGATGTTCTTCGGCACCGTCCGCTCCAACGTCACGCTGGGCCGACCGGACGCCACCGAGGAGGAGATCGGCGAGGCACTCCGGGCCGCGTGCCTCGACCGCTGGGTGTCGACACTCCCCGCCGGGCTCGACACCCCAGTCGGTGAGGACGGTGTCGCCCTCTCCGGCGGAGAGCGTCGACGGCTCGCCGTCGCGCGCGCGCTCTTGGCCCCCTCGAAGATCCTCATTCTCGACGAGCCGACCAGCGGGCTCGACCGGTCTCTCGCCGAGGGGCTGCTGGACGGAGCCCTGGCCGCGGCGGGCGCCCGGAGCGTCCTCGTCATCACGCACCGATCGTCCGAGGCGGAACGTTGCGACGCGACGGTGGTCTTGGAGGCCGGGCGCGTGGTCCACGGTCTTCGCTGACCACGACTCGTGGGCCGCCTGCTACCCCGGCGGCTCCGGCGTCGACTCCCGGAGGCGGATCTCGACCGCCGACGGTGCCGGATATTCCGACTTGAAGGGGAGCCAACCGGCGGCCACCTTCTCGGCAGCCGGTCCCCCTTCGCGCCAGACGTGGCAGGTGTTGACCAAGAATCCGAACGCGCCCTCTTGGAACGGATGCAACCCCTCCCCTCGCTCGACGCGACGTGAGGCTGCGGAGGCGACGCCCTGAATCACGGCAGGTCCCAGCGCCCTCGCCAGGAACTCGAGATGGCTGCACCCACGCTCGCGACCGAAGCGCTCCTGTACGGCTCCGGTGTAGCCCCGGCCGATGCTGAGCCCGACCAGGTCGTGAAAGCTCGGTTCGATTTCGGTGCACTCGACATGCGGAAAGGCTTCCATGTGGGCCACGGCGTCGACGATCACCAAGTCGGAGAGGCGGACCGCGACGGCGAGTTCCATGGCATGGGCCAGTCGCGGCACGCCCTGGCCGTCAGGATTGGCCCACGGTCGCTCGTCACGCAGGGTGGCGATCGTCACGGCGTGGTCTCCGCGGGTGAAGACGTCCATCACGACGGAGCGTCGATGGACCGGGTCTTCCGTCGACCCCGGGTTCGGGCGGAGCGCGGCGACGGTGTGGGGCTCAGGCACTCGGTGATTGTGCCGTCCGGCCGGGATCGGGCGCCAACCCCACCTCGTTGTACCCGTGCAGGATGGGCGCATCGCGGTTCCACCCGATCCTGGTGACCGATCCCGTCGAGAGGTGGAGTCGCCAGTAGAGGTCGTCGGCACCGAGGGCCCAGGCCACCGCAGCCTTGATCGGCGTGACGTGGCTCACCACGACAATGTCCGCGTCGGAGCGACGCGCACCTACCCCGTCTGCGGCGAACAATTCCTCGCAGGCCGCCCTGACCCGCCCGTCGACCTCGGCCAGGGTTTCGCCTCCGGCAGGGCGGAAATCCCGATCGCGCTGCCAGCACTGCCATACCTCGGCGGGAATTCCCCCGAGTGGTTGGCACTCCAGCTCCCCGTAGTCGACCTCGACCCAGCGCTCGTCGACGACGGCCCGGTGGTCGGGCGCGAGCAGGGAGGCCGTATCTCGCGCCCGCTGCAGCGGACTGGTCCGAACCTCGGCCAGCGGCTGGCGCAGGACCGATCTCACCGCCGCGGCCTGAGCCCGTCCATGCTCGGTCAGGGGGGCGTCGGTGCGCCCGAGCAGGAGACCCCGCGCGTTGGCCTCTGACTCACCGTGGCGGACGAGAACGAGCACGCCGTGAGATCAAACCGGGACCAGGAGTCGGCCACACTGCTCGCAGGTCGCCACCTCACCGGGTGGCAGGGCACGGAGCTTCTCGACCTCCACCGAGGAGAGCTCGAGGTGGCACCCGTCGCAATGGTTGCCCACCAGGCGAGCTGCACCGGTCCCGCGCAGACGAGCCCGCAGGGTCTCGTATCGGTCGCTCAAGGCGGTCGGCAGCATTGCGGACGCGTTGGCCCGGCTCGAGGCTGCCTGGGCGAGCTCGTCGTCGATCTCACGCCGATCGTGAGCCACCCGGTCGCGAAGCTCCCCGGCCCGGGCCTGCAGCGGGGCCATGGCGTCTCGCAGCCGGGCCAATTCGGCGTCCACGGGGTCCTGCTCCAACATCGCCTCCAGCTCGAGCTCCTCGAGCTCGGCGCGCCGTCCGGTCAGGTGCCTGACTTCGTCGTTCATGGCTTGGAGGTCGCGAGCCGCAGAGCCGGTCGCGGCGTACATCCGCTGCTCAAGGGCACTTCGCCGTTCCGTGAGGGCGGCGATCTGTGCTTCGAGGTCCTGCTGGGTCACCCCGAGCTCTTCCCGGCGCCGCGCCGCCTCGACTCGTTGAGCCTCGAACGCCGCGAGCTCTGCTTCCACTCCCTGCAGTCCCAACGCCTCGGGGAGCGCGTCGCGGCGGTGCTGGAGCTGGGACATGAACGTATCGAGATCGGCGACCGCCAGGAGCTGCTCGAGCACCTCGTTCACACCAGCTCCTCGTAGGCACGTCTCGCCACGGGCAACGCATCCACCAACGCGGCGTCAGCCAGGGAGAGCGCCTCGTCCCACCCGCACCAACGGGCGTCGGGGCTCTCGCCCGCAGGCGGGTCGGGATCGACGTCCTCGCCCAGGAGCAGGTACCGCAGGTCGAGGTGCAGGTGGCCTGCCGCGGCCTCGTGCACGTCGAGGTGAATCAGGCGTGGGCCGGCGCTCGGGTGCTCGATCCCCATGCCCAGCTCCTCGATCGCCTCGCGCCGCGCAGCGATCTCGGGGGTCTCCCCGGGATCGATGTGCCCTCCGGGCTGCATCCAGATCCCGAGCCGTTTGTGCAGGTGAAGCACGGTGCCTCGACGGCCGACGACGATTCCTGAGGCCGTGACGTGTGTCGGTCCGGCGTTCTCGTTGCACGGGTCGGGCAGGTCGGCCAACTTCTCGAGGAAGCGCTCTTTCGATTCGACCTCCCGGGGTGACGCGGGCTCGTGACCCTCGACGAGGGCTCGCACGTGGTCTCTGGGGCCGCTGACCAACGGACTCCCCATGAGCCGCATCCCTAGCACAGGTGGCCCGGTTGCACCGAGCTCTTGCCCCACGCTGGCCTCCGAAGGTCGCCGGCCCCGATGACGAGGATCCCCATGTCCCCCATGATGCCAAGTGTCCGGCGAGCCTCGCTATCGTCGTTGCGGATCGTGCTCAGCATCGCCAACTTCAACATGCACTGTGGGATGGACGGCTGGGGCCGGCCCTACGACCTGCTCGGCGCGGTCTCGTCGCTGGACACCGACGTGATCGTGCTCGAAGAAGCGTGGACCTCCGAAGGCGACGGCGGCGAGGGGCAGTCCGCCATGTTGGCCCGCCACCTCGGCTACCAGATCGTCGCCCAGACACTCGGGGAGGGTCGCCGGATCCGGCCCCAGGCCGGAGCCGACGACCGCTGGTCCCCCCGGCCGATCTGGAAGGACGCAAACCGGGCGCTCTACCTCGAGGGGGTTCGACCCCTGCGCCCAGGTGTCCGCAAACTCGAACGCTGGCAGCAGGCGGAGCGCGGCACGTGGGGGATGGCCGTCCTGGTGCGCCCCGAACTGCCGATTGAGGCGACACGGCTCGTGCCCATGAGCCATCTGCGGGCCGATCGGGTCCGGCGAGTCGCCATCGTGGTGGACCTGACGGTTGGTGGAAGGCCGATCTCGGTCGTCGGAACCCACATGTCACACCTCCACTTGGGTTCTCACCGAAACTGGGCGGAGCTGCGTCGCGAGCTGCGGACCGAGGCACGCCCCGACGCCGTGCTGGCCGGGGACATGAACACCTGGGGCCCGCTCGTGCACCTGTTCATGCCCGGATGGCGGCGCGCCGTCGTCGGCCCCACATGGCCGACACGCAGGCCGCACAGCCAGATCGACCACATCATCGTGCGGGGCGCCTTCGTCCCGCGATCGGGGTGGGTCCTGCCCGACGTCGGTTCCGATCACCGCCCTGTCAAAGCCGAGCTCGACCTGGCCACCTGAACGCCCCACCGCCCGGGCGGTGCACTTCCCCACCTCAGCCGGCCGGCATCCTCCCCGAGGCCAGCGCGCTGACTGCTGCATCGACCGTGTCGAAGAAGTGGTCCTCACCGATGCGCGCCGCCAGGCCACTGCGCCGCAGACTGGCGTGGAGGTGAAGGCCTGCTCGTGCGATGCCGAGACGAATGTGGTCACGCTCGCACGTGCTGACGACCCGGGACAGGGCATGATTGCCCGTGAAATCGATGTCCGACATGCCGATGGTGTCGAGGACCAGCACCTCGACGGGCCCGGGCGCCTCGGCGACCGCCCTCGCCACCTCCTCGCGGAAGCGCACCGCGTTGGCGTACCAGATCGGCGTCGCGAACATCGCCACCAGCACTCCGGGCACGGGCGTGGCCCGCGGTTCGAACGCCTGCCGGGCCCAGCTGGTCGAGCCGGGAATCCGACCCAACACATGGAGCTGGGGGCGGGCGCTGATACGGATCCGGTCGAGTATGGCCAACCCCACCGCCACGGCGATCCCCTGTTCGACTCCGACCAGAACCACCGTCACGAGGGTGACGGCGGCCAGACCGAACTCGAGCCAGTTGAAGCGCGCGATGGAGACCAGGCCCCGGACGTCGAAGAGGCGGACCGCCACGGCGATCAGCACGGCGGCCAATGCAGCGAGCGGGACGTCCCGCAGGATGTTGGCGAACGGGACGAGGATGACCACGGCGGCGGCTGCCAACAGTGCCCCTGCCTGGGTGCGCCCCCCCGCGGCGGCAACCGCGCCCGTACGAGGCGGCGAGGCGTTGAGCGGGAAGGATCCCACCAGTCCCGCAGCGACGTTGCCCGCGCCGACCCCGAGGAAGTCCCTTCCGGCTCGGACGTCGTACCCCCCCTGGTCGGCGAAGGCTCGCGTGGTCGCCGCCGTCTGGGTCACGACGACCAGGGCCACGACGGCCGCCAGGGGTGCCAGGCTCCGCACGGCGGACCACGACAACCCGGACAGCCCGAATTGGGGGGCTCCCGTGTGGACCGTGCCGAGCACGGCCACCCCGTGGGACCCCAGATCCAACGTGGCGACCAGCACGGTTGCACCGACCATGCCCACGAGGGCCCCCGGGATGCGGCGATCGATCCGGGTGCTGACCACCATGATGGCGAGCACCCCGACACCGATGGCCGCCGTCCAGCCGTTCACCTCGTTGAGATGCGTGAACAGAGAGCCGAGCCGGTCTTGGTTCGAGCCGGAGGCGGGAGGTACCCCGAGAAGGTCCGGGAGTTGGTGGATGACGATGATGACGGCCACCCCCGAGAGGAACCCCGTGACGATCGGGGTGGAGAGGAACTCGGCGATCCAGCCGAGTCGCAACACGCTGACGAGTACGACGAGGATCCCGACCATCACGGCCAGGATTCCGACGAAGTGCACGTACTGCCCCGACCCGAAGGTGGCCAGCGCCGTGACGCCGACGGCGAAGAGGGGTGCGATCGTGGAGTCCGCGCCAACCGAGACCTGCGGGCTCGAACCCAGGAGCGCGAAAGCGACGGTCCCGACGATGAACGCGTAGAACCCAGTGATCGGGGGCATCCCCGCCAACCGCGAGGTGGCCAGCTGCTCGGGTACGGCGATCACCAGGAGGGCGGTTCCGGCAACCAGGTCTGCGCTCACCCACGCCCTGCGGTAGCCACGCAATGAGGTGGGCACCGGGAATGTTCGCACGGGGGTCATCTTCGTCGAAGATGGTGGGCATCAGGTCGATGCCGAGCCGTCGGTCCGACCCACGAACGCCCCGAAGGAGGTCGGTACGAGTGTCCACTCAAGCGATCGGCGAGACGAACGGTCACGGTGCTCCGACCGAATGGGTGCAGGGGTGCGTGGCTGCGCAGAGGGCCCTCGACAGGACCCTCGAGGCCCTCGACGACCCGGCGGTCCGGCGTCCGAGCCATCTACCCGGCTGGAGCGTGGGGCACACCCTCACGCACCTCGCTCGAAACGCGGACAGCGTCGTGTGGCGACTCCTCGGCGCCGCCAGAGGCGAGGAGCGCGACCAGTACCCCGGGGGTCTGGCCCAACGGCAGGCCGACATAGAAGGCGGTGCGGGTCGTTCCGCAGCCGAGCTCATCCTCGACGTGCGGCATACCTCGGCCGCCGTGGAGCGCGCCATGGAAGAGCTCCCGGACCCGGCGTGGGACGCGCCGTCGAGGAACTCGCGAGGTGTCGCGGAGAGCTCGCGCATGGTGGTCCTTTCCCGGTGGCGGGAGGTGGTCCTGCACCACGGGGACCTGGGTCTGGAACCGGTCGCGCTTCCTCGGGCTCTCGTCAGTGCCTGTTTGCCACGCGATCTGCTGGGGCTGGCGGATCGGACGGACCCCGTCGAACTGTGGGCCTGGGCCCTCGGACGCGGTGATCCGCCCGTTCTTCGACCTTGGGAGTCGTCACGGACTGTCGCCCAATCGGAGTTGGGATCGGCGCCCCCTCAGGTGTGAGCGGGGACCCGGTTCGACTCGAGTGCTCGATGCCGCGACCATGTGTCCAGCACGATCAGGGTCTTGGTCCCGGTGACCCGGCCGCGGCGACGGAGCTGCTCGATCACCTGCCCCAGACGCTCCACGTCGGGAACCTGGAGCCACACCAACGCATCGGGATCACCAGCGGTCGTGAACACGGCCTGCACCTCTGAGAGCTGCATCGCCGTCTCCTTGATCTCCTGAAGATCGGTCGTGCCGGCGAAGCGCACCTCGGTGAACGCCTGGATGGGCCGTCCCGCCTTCCGGTGGTCGACGACGACGGTGTATCCCGCGATCACCCCGCTCCGTTCCAGGCGCTCGATTCTCCTGGTGACCGCTGAAGCCGAGAGTGACACCTGTTCACCGATGTCAGCCATCGTCCGCCGGGCGTTGTGCGACAGCAGCTCGATGATCTGATGATCGATGACGTCGAGTTCTTCGGTTCCCATGACACGAATTCTAACGAGAGCCTGTTCCACTGCATATTCAGTGCACTGGCACGGCCCAGAGTTGCGACTCCGTTGCGTGTCACTGTCAGTCCAGGCGACGATGCACGCTCACGGCGTAGGTGTCCCCCGTGCGGAAGGGCCGGCGATCCCACGTCGACCACCTGCCTTCGAGGACGAGGCCGGCCCGGGCGGCGGCTGCATCATGCATCACCGGGCCGAAGCCGCCCGGACTGAGCGTGTAGCCGGCGACCAGCCTCCCCCCGGGGGCCAACCAGGACGCCGCATGCATGATCACCAGCTCCTCGGTGCCGCTGGGAACGAAGATCAAGACGTTGCCCGCCATGACGACCGCGTCGAAGGTGCGCCCGAAATCGAGGGTCGGGTCGGTCAGGTCGCCATTGACCCATTCGAGGTTCGGAGCCTTGGCCCGTGCCTCTTCGAGCATGGCCGGATCCACGTCCACCCCGACGACCCCATGCCCCCGTCGATGGAGCTCGATCGCCACACGGCCGGTGCCACACCCCGCATCGAGCACCGACCCCTGGCCGTAGGAGTCGACCAGCGTCGCCTCGCCGTGCACGTCGACACCCGCTGCGGCCAGATCCTCGAATCGCCGGTCGTAGTCAGCGCCGCGCTGGACCTTGCTGTTGCGCCAGCGGTCGTGCACGGCGGATCCCTCAGGGGATGGAGACGGAGGAGCCTCCGGGCAGGGTCGGGAGCGTCTGGGTCGTCGCGCCGGCCGGAAGCTTGAAGAGACTGGCCGAAGGCTTGGACGAGTAACTGGTGAGCTCGAAGTATCCCGCTGAGGGAGAGCCCGAGTAGGAGAGGATCCCCTGTTTGGTCACGCAGTACTTGGCCGCCTTGCCGCGCACGTTGACGCTCACGCAGTTGGAGGGCTGCCCGGCGAAGGTGGCGGTCGAATACGAGACCTTGATCCCCAGGGCCCGCGGAACGATGGTCTGGCTGGCCTGCCCCAGGGCATTGAGGGCGATGGCGGGGCTGAAGGCCGCCTCGAGGCCCAGCAACGGGTTGGAGCCCTTGGACGAGATGCAGGTCACCGTTCCCTTGCTGGAACTTCCCGAGTTGCCCGAGTTCCCCGAGTTCCCCGAATTGCCGGCACTTCCGGAACTGGCGGAGTTGCAGTAGTAGGTCGACTTGCCGTCGTTGATCACGCTGCCCCCCGAAGACGAGAAGTTCGACTTCGGGGGGGCCTGTGCGATGGTGACCGTGTTGGTCTGACCGTTGCTCACCGACGTGTACTGAGCCTCGTAGGTGAGGTGCTTGGCGCGATTGATGTTGTTGGTGAGAGCCTTGATGTTCGCCGGCGAGTTCTTGGCCGACGCCGGGAGGGCGGGAAGGGCAGCGACCGTCGCCACCCCCACCGCGATCACCGGAGCGACGATCTTCACGGCACGCTGGGTGAGGGTTCGCATGGCTGAACGCTAGCCGACGAAGTGGCGCACAACGGGGCGTCCGGACGATGCCCCGACCGGTCTCGGTACAGTCGCTGCGTGTGCCTCCTCATCATCGGCTCCCGGGTCGTTCCCGATGAACCCCTGATCGTGGGGGCCAATCGAGACGAGGTGCTCGAGCGCCCGGCCGTTGCCATCACCGTGCTGACGGAGGGGCCGCCTCGGGTTCTCGGTGGTCGGGACGACCTGTCGGGCGGCACATGGTTGGCGGTCAACGAGCACGGTGTGTGCGCAGGCCTCACGAACCAACCCCTCGGAGAGGCCAGGGACCCGACCAAGCGCTCACGTGGGGAGTTGCCGATGGCGCTCGCCCGCCACCCGACCGCGGCCGACGCGGTGGAGGCCTTCGTGATCGACTACCGACCGGCGGACTACAACGGTGCCTGGCTCCTGGTCGGCGACCGAAGCACCCTGTTCTTCGTGGACTTCACCCGGCCCGAGGGGGCGTCGGCCACGGAGCTCGGACCGGGGATCCACGTGCTCGAGAATCGGGCCATCGGCACGCCGTCGCCCAAGGTCGACCTCGTGCGGGCCACCTTGGGATCACCCGTGGACGGGGACCAACTGGTGCAGGCCTTTCGTCGGGTGCTCGTGGACCACAGACTTCCCGAGGGCGAAGAACACCCCAATGCGGCCAACTGCGTCCATCGTGACGGGTTCGGCACTCGGTCGTCGTGCCTCGTGAGGGTTGCCACGGAGGGCCTCCCCCGGATGTGGGTGGCCGAAGGGCCTCCGTGCGCCAATCCGTATCGGGAGGTCGGCGCCCTGTGGGCCGAGCGGATCGATCCTGCTGCCCAGACGGTCCCGCCCCCTCCGGTGCGGACCTCGGAGTGAGTCGGCCTCAGTCCCGGACGAGGGGTTTGTAGCGCACGCGGTGAGGCTGATCGGCGTCGACACCCAGCCGTCGCTTGCGGTCCGCCTCGTAGTCACTGAAATTTCCTTCCCACCACCGCACCTCCGACTCCCCTTCGAAGGCCAGGACGTGGGTGGCGATACGGTCGAGGAACCAGCGGTCGTGACTGATCACCACGGCACACCCCGGGAACGAGAGAAGGGCATCTTCGAGGGCACGCAGCGCGTCGACGTCGAGGTCGTTGGTGGGCTCGTCGAGGAGGAGCACGTTACCCCCGGCGCGCAGCACTTTGGCCAGTTGCACGCGGTTGCGCTCCCCGCCCGAGAGCTGCCCCACCTTCTTCTGCTGATCGCTTCCCTTGAAGCCGAAGCCGGCCACGTAGGCGCGTCCGTGCAATTCGCGACCTCCCACCATCAGCCGGTCCATCCCACCGGTGATCTCTTCGAACACCGTCGCGTCGGGTGACAGCGTCTGGCGGGACTGATCGGCGTAGGCCAGCTCCACCGTTCCACCGATCGCGAGCGAGCCCGCGTCGGGCTTCTCCTCCCCCACGATCATCTTGAAGAGGGTCGTCTTCCCCGCGCCGTTCGGGCCGATGACGCCGACGATGCCACCGGGAGGAAGGAGGAAGTCCAATCCGTCCATGAGCAACCGGTCCCCGAAGGCCTTGGTCACGCCGTCTGCCTCAATCACCTTGTCCCCGAGGCGCGGTCCGGGCGGAATGCTCAGCTCCACCTTGTCCGCCCTTCGCTCCACCGCTTCGGCCTCGGCGACCAGGTCGTTGTACGCGGTGATGCGGGCCTTGCCCTTGCTCTGACGGGCGCGCGGTGACATTCGGATCCACTCGAGCTCGCGCTCGAGCGAAGCCTGGCGGGATCGGTCCGCCCTGTCCTCCGCAGCCAGTCGGGCCTGCTTCTGCTCGAGCCACGACGAGTAGTTGCCCTCCCAGGGGATGCCCTGTCCACGATCGAGCTCGAGGATCCAGCCGGCCACATTGTCCAAGAAGTAGCGGTCATGGGTGACGGCTACCACCGTTCCGGGATACTCCTGCAGCGTCCGTTCGAGCCAGGCGACCGACTCGGCGTCGAGGTGATTGGTCGGCTCGTCGAGCAGGAGAAGATCGGGCTTGGACAACAGGAGACGGCAGAGCGCCACCCTGCGGCGCTCGCCGCCCGAGAGGGTGCTGACGTCGGCATCGCCGGGAGGGAGACGCAGGGCATCCATGGCGATCTCGAAGGTCCGCTCGAGCTCCCACGCTCCGGCGGCGTCGATCTTCGACTGCAAATCGGCCTGCTCGGTCAGGAGCGCGTCGATGTCGGCGTCGGGATCCCCGAACGCGGCACAGACCTCGTTGAAGCGCTCCACCAGCCGTTGTGCCTCGCCGGCGCCGCCGGCCACGTTGCCCGCCACGTCCTTGGACTCGTCGAGCTCGGGCTCCTGTGCCAGGTATCCCACTGAGAAACCCGGCGTGAGTCGGGCCTCGCCCGTGAAACCGTCGTCCTGCCCGGCCATGATCCGCAGCAGCGAGGACTTGCCCGAGCCATTGCCCCCGATCACGCCGATCTTCGCACCCGGGTAGAAGGAAAGGTTGATGCCCTTGAGCACCTCGCGATCGGGCGGATGGAAGCGCGCCAGGCCGCGCATGGTGAAGATGAACTGGGGAGCCACGCCGTCCAGTGTGCCCGATCGCCGAGCATCCCGGAGGGCGCGCCCTGGGCGAGCAGGCGGCTCAGGCGGGCGGCGACCAGCGCATCCGGCGCAGTCGCCTCTCGGAGACCCTCCCCGTGGAGGCGAACCAGCGCGCCGAGTCGGCCAGAGCGTCGATCGCGGGGCGCGGCGAGAACCCCAACTCCTGGCGAGCCCGGGTCGCGTCGAAGGCCATGGCGGACGTCGACATTCTGGCGGCTTCCCAGGGGACCGAGGGGTGTCGACGGAGCAGGCGTCCCTCGACGACCTCGGAGAGTGCGGCCACGGCGAGTGACAGTCCAGCGGGCACCTTGACCCGGGGTGCGGGAAGTCCGGTCAGCGAGGCCAATGCGCCGAGGAGCTCCTGGAGGGTCAGGTTCTCCCCGCCCAAGATGTAGCTGCGACCCGGGCGTCCCTGTTCGAGGGCGAGGACGTGCCCGGCCGCGACGTCGTCGACGTGGGCGACATTGAGAACCGTGTCGACGAACCCGGGCATCCGCCCGTTGAGGAAGTCGAGCACGAGCTTGCCCGTGGGCGTGGGGGCCCGATCGCCCGGACCCAGCGGGAAGGTGGGGAGCACCAGCGTCGCCGGCAGCCCCTCGGCAACGGCGCGTAGGACCTCGTGTTCGGCCACGTACTTCGACCGCTTGTAAGAGCCGTACAGATGGCGCACGTCGGGGAACGAACGTTCGTCGGCCGGCACCGGTCCCGACACGCGCTCGAGGCCAAGTGTGCCGACCGTGCTGGTGTACACCATCCGCTCCACACCGGCTTGCGATGCGGCCCCGAGCACGTTGCGCGTGCCCTCGACGTTGACGGAGTAGAAGGCGTGGGGGTCCCTCGACCAGAAGCGGTACAACGCGGCCACGTGGAACACGGCGCGACATCCGCTCACGGCCTGCTCGACACTCGACCGGTCGCGGACGTCACCCACCACCCGCTTGACGTCGAACTCCTCGAGGTTGGCGGCGTCCGACCCCGGCTCGACCAGGGCGACGACCTCGACGTCCCGGGCAACCAACTGGCGCAGAACGGCCGAGCCGATGAACCCGGTCGCCCCGGTGACCAGGACGCGGTCCCCGCGGTTCAGCTTCACAACCGGCCCCGGTGCAGCGTGCCCCTGGCCATGGTGCGACCGAACTCGAAGAGCAGGCTCGAGCCCTGCTCGGCGCTCACCAGCACGTCCTCGAGCGCGCTGGCGAACCGCTCGACCTCCTCTTCACCGGCGATCAGGGGTGGCAGAAGCTTGACCACGTTCATGTTGTCCGCCGCCACCTGCGTCAGGATCCGGTGCCGGTGGAAGAGCGGGACCACGACCATCTGCGAGAAGAGTGCCGGACGCATCCGCTCCACCATGCGGAACCGGCGTCGGAGCCCCGGGGCCGTGGGCTCGCCGAACACCAGTCCGATCATGAGACCCATGCCGCGTACCTCGTGCAGGAATTCGTAGCGCTCGACGAGGGGCTCCAGAGCCTTGGTGAAGGCTCGGCCCGTGCGGCGCACCCGGTCGAGAATGTCCTCGTCGTCGAACGCGGCCAGCGTGGCCAGCCCGGCCACCATGGCCAGCTGGTTCGTCCCGAACGTTGAGGAGTGCGCCAACGCTCGGTCCATGGAGCTGTACACGGCGTCGCACGTTGCCGCCGAGCAGAGCATGGCCCCCACAGGGACGTACCCGCCGGAGAGCGCCTTCGAGACCGTGATGATGTCGGGGGTGATGCCCAGCTGTTCGTGACAGAAGAAGGTCCCGGTACGGCCCAGACCGGTCTGGACCTCATCGACGACCATGAGCGCCTTGTGCCGGCGGCAGAGCGCTTCTGCCTCGGCCCAGAAGCCTTCGGGCGCCAGATTGACACCCTTGCCCTGGATCGGCTCGGCCACGAAGGCGGCCACATCACCACGCCGGAGCTCGCGTCGCAGCGCGTCGGCATCGCCGAAGGGGATCATGTCGCATCCGGGCAGCAACGGTCCGAAGCCGGTGCGGAACTCGCGTCCGCCGTTGAGGGCGAGGGCCCCGGTCGTCAAGCCGTGGAAGGCATGGTCGCAGTAGAGGATCCGCGTGCGTCTGGTCGCCGCCCGGGCGAACTTGATCGCGCTCTCGACGGCCTCCGCTCCCGAGTTGGTGAAGACCACACGCTCGATTCCCGGGTGCGAGCGCTCGACCAGTTGCTCGGCCAGGAGTCCGGCCAGCAACGCACAGTCCATCTGGACCAGGTTCGGAAGATCGGCATCGAGCGCGGCGTGCAGTGCCCCGACGATGCCCGGATGGCCCCGTCCGAGCGCGAAGACACCGAACCCCGAGAGGAAGTCGAGATAGCGCTCCCCGGCCTCGTCGGTCAGGTAACACCCCTTGCCCGACACGTAGAACCGGTCGAACTCGAGTGTGCCCAACACCCGAGGCAGCTGGGGGTTCACGTATCGGGAGTAGAGCGTGAAGTTCTCACCCCTGCGGGCGTCCAACACCTGCTTCAAGTCAAAGGGCATGCCGTGAGCTCCGGGATCGCCGCAGTGCGGTGGCGACAGGTTATTCGGGCCCGCCGCCCCGTTCGTGCGATGATCCCTCCGGCGGCCGGGCCCCTGGCGGACCACCGGCGAGGACGAGGCCACGTGACGACGAGGCAGTGACCATGAGCGCTCCCAACATCGTACTCATCATGTCGGACCAGCACCGGGCCGACATGATGGGCTGCGCCGGCGACCTCACGGTGTCCACCCCCGCCCTCGACTCGCTGGCCGGCGAAGGCGTGCGATTCTCACGGGTGTCGTGCCAGGGTCCGCTGTGCATGCCGGCGCGGGCCTCGTTCATGACCGAGCGGTACGTACGGGACCACGGCGTGTACACGAACTGGGGCGAGATACCGCCGGACAGCCCCACCTACGTCGCCGCACTGCGCGAGGCGGGCTACCACACCTCGCTCATCGGGAAGGCCCACCTGTACCGCGACGAGAACCTCGGCGTCGCCCACATGGACGAGATGGCGGGTCGCCTGGGGTCACTGGGTTTCGCCGAGGTGTTCGAGACGGGCGACAAGTTCGTCGGAGCGATCCCGACGCGCTACACCGACTTCCTGGCTGGGCAGGGCCTGCTGGACGCCTACCGAATGCACATCGCAGATCGCAGCTACCAGGGCGAGAACGAGGACGGGCGCAACGCAACCAAGCGGGTCCCCATGTGGGACTCCACCCCCATGCCGGTTCCTCTCCATGCGTACGTCGACGCCTGGCACGGTCGGCAGGCGGTCGAGTGGATTCAGCGCTACGACCGGCCTCAACCCTTCTTCCTCTTCGTCGGGTTCCCCGGCCCTCACGACCCCTGGGACGCACCCGCCGAAGCGCTGAGGCGCTACCGCGACGTGGAGATCTCCATGCCCCGCACCACGCGCCGTCCCACTGTCGAGGGAACGGGTCGCTACGCCGCGCTGCTCGACTCGTTCCTGTGGGTCTCGGACTCCGACTCCATGAGCGACGACGCCATTCGCGCCATGCGCCGCTCGTACGCCGCAGACGTGAGCGTGATCGATGCGGCCGTTGCGGACATGGTCGAGGCACTCCGGACCAAGGACCTGCTCGAGCACACCCTCATCGTGTACACCAGCGACCACGGGGAGATGGCAGGGAGTCACGGACTCATGTCCAAGTGCGTCCTCTATGAGCCGGCAGTGCGCGTACCCCTGATCATCCGCCCGCCTGGCGGGTGCGCGCCCCTGGTCGTCGACTCGCTGGTCGAACACGTCGACGTCGCCGCAACAGTGCGCTCGGTGGCCGGTGCCCCTCCTCTTCCGGCGAGCGAAGGCCGGGTCCTGCTCGGGTCGCCCGGTGGCGCCCCGCCCCAGAGCCCCCGGGTGGTGACCATCAGCGAGAACTGGGGGTTCGCCGTGTTCGAGACCGAGCACCACCGGCTCGTCGTCGACGAGGACGCCCTCGAGCCGTGCCAGCTCTTCGACCTCAAGCACGACCCTGACGAGGACCACGACGTCCTCGGGGATCCCGCCGCGGCCCCCGTGGTCGAGGAACTCATGGAGACGCATGTTCGCCCATTCTTCGTCACGCCACCGGCACGTCCCATACCGAGCCTCTTCACCGGCGGTTACGACTGAGGGTCCGGCGGCGGCGCGGCCGGTTCCTCCGTCGACTCCTTCGAATCCCCGAGCCACCTGATCCCGATGAGCGGGTAGATGAGGACGCTCAGCATGCCGGCGGCCACGAGCGCGGCGGCGTTCTGGGGCTTCATGCGGTGCTCCTGGACGCCCAGTGACGTGATGACCACGATGATCGGCAGCCCGGTCGCCGACAGCACGGCCAGGGACCGTGCCTGGACCCGCGTGAGGACCCCCCGGAAGAAGGCCCACGTCGGCAGGGACCGCGTGAAGAGGAACAGCGCGGTGAACAAGGGCACCAGCAACAGCACCTTGGGGCGGTGCGTCAGTGCGCTCAGGTCGAAGGTCACCCCGCTCTCAATGAAGAAGATCGGGATGAGAAATCCGAACCCGATCGCCTCGAGCTTGCTCGTCACCGTCGGGCTGTCCTCTTCGGTGATGAACAGCCGCACCACGACCCCGGCGGCGAAGGCTCCCAGCAGGACGTCGAGGCTCAACTTCAGCGCCAGGTAGACCAACAGGACCACCAGGAGCACCGAGATACGCACCGGCAGCTGGGACGTGGAGTGCAGGTGGCGACGCATGAGGGCGATCACGCGCGGTGGGCGCACCTGCATGGCCAGGAGTGCAGCCACGACGGCGACGACCACGAAGATCGTCAAGAGGAGGATGCTGAGCTTGACGTTGCGATCGGTCAACAGCACGGCAACGGCAACGATGGGACCGAACTCGCCGATCGAACCCACCGACAACATGGCGGGACCCACCGCGGTGCGCAACACGCCGGCATCGCGCAGGATCGGCAGCAGCGTACCGACTGCGGTCGTGGTCAGGCAGAGGGCGACCACCACGGTGTCGAGCACCAGGCCCGTCCCGTGGAGCACCGCCCCCACCGCCAGCGCGAGCACGACCGAGACGCCCCACGAACCTGCGGCTCGCGGCATGTGTCCCTTGCGCATGGTCGTCAGGTCGAGCTCGGTCCCGGCCAGGAACATCAGGAAGGTCAGCCCGAAGTCCGAGAGGGCCGAGACGATCGTGCTCTGGTGCACGAGGGCGAGCACGTCTGGTCCCATGACGATGCCGAGGGCGATCAGGATCACCACCTCTGGCACGACGTGGAACCGTCGGAGCCCCTCAGCGATGACCGGAGCAAGCACCGCGGCAACGGCGATGAGCACCAACGAGGGAATGGCGGACTCAATCATGTGGGTCCCGCCCGCCCCACGTTGCCCTTTGCCATGCGCTTCAGTCCCAGGTCGAGATGGCGTCGCGTAGCTGCTTGGGATCCGACCACATGACCTGGACCTCTTCGAGCGTCTTCCCCTTCGTCTCGGGCACGAACCAGCGGACGTAGACGAAGGTAATGATGCAGAACCCCGCAAAGAGGAGGAACGTCCCCTCGGTGGTGATGGCGTTCACCAGCGACAAGAACGACTGGGCCACCAGCCAGGCCGCCAGCCAGTTGACCGCCGTGGCGACGGCCACACCCCGGCCCCGGACGCGTGACGGGAACACCTCGTTGATGACCGTCCAGACCACCGGGCCCAGCGAGAACGCGAACGATGCGATGAAGGCCACCAGTCCCACCAGGGCGAGCATTCCGGCCTCAGTGGGCGCGGACGATGACGATGCCTGGGACGACGACACCGAGTGCAGCTCGAAGAACGCACCGGCCACCACGAGCAGCCCGAGGAACATGCCGGTGGATCCGATCAGGAGCAAGGGCTTGCGGCCGAACCGGTCCACCCAGAACACGGCGACCAACGTCGCGCACACGTTGACACCTCCGATGGCCCACAGCGTGGCGAGGCTCTGGCTGGTCGGGTTGTTGAATCCCGCCGCCGCGAAGATCGTGTCCGCGTAGTAGATGATGGCGTTGATCCCAGTCAGTTGTTGCAGCACGGCCAGAGTCGCGGCGATGACGAGGGGCCGGCGCCACTGGCGGGCGAAGACCTCGCTCCAGCTGGCTTCGCCGTCCTGGCTCAGCGCCTGTTCGATGGCGGCCACCTGGGTGCTGACGTCCGCCTCGGGGTCGACCCGGTGCAGGACCGCCTCGGCCTCCGATCGACGTCCCACCTTGAGGTACCACCGTGCCGAGTCGCGCAACGGCCACACGGCGATCACCAGGAGCACGGCTGGGATGGCGGAGATCCCGAGCATGATCCGCCAGCGATTCGAGCTGATGAGGAGATAATCGGCGAAATAAGCCAGGAAGATCCCGATGGTGATGGCCATCTGGTAGAGGGAGACGAAGCGGCCCCGCACCCGTGCGGGCGCGCTCTCGGCGCCGTAGAGCGGTGCAGCCACCGACGCGACGCCCACCCCGGCACCGAGCACCAGTCGCCCGATGACGAGGACGAACGTGTCCGGACTCAGCGCCTCGAGCAGTGCGCCCACCACGAAGATGGCTGCTGCGTCCAAGATGGCGGCCCGGCGGCCGTAACGCTCGCAGAGGACTCCGGCCACCAGCGCGCCGACCATGGCGCCGAGGGTGACCCAGCTGGTGATGACCTCGATCACCAGGGTGCTCGGATGGAAGGTGGACCCGATGCCCGAGAGGGCACCCGAGATCACGCCCTGGTCGTACCCGAAGAGCAGTCCGGCCAACATGACGACCACGCCCACCCCAACGAGGTAGCGGCTGATCGGGGGTCGCCTGGTCCGGGGCGCCGGTCGGGTACTCCCCGGAGCGTGTGACGCCGTCCTCGACACGGGCCTCATGCTCGCATTCCTCGGCGATGCTCCTGGGGGATCCCCGAACATCCGAACCGCTCCCGCGTCGAGACGGAGCGTGCAACGTGGCGCGCCGGCTCCCCAACCTGGCCCGAGCATCGGTCCTCGAGGCGGCCAAGCGCCTCCGACGGGTTCTGCTCAATGAGCGTGCGCGCGCTCACCAGCGACGACCGCCGCGGCATCTCCTCCCACCGCGACCACGTCCGCGTCCACGAGGTCGCAGCAGCGGCGATCGCCGGCACGAGCTGCGACCTCGTTGAGCCACTGTGGACCGAGGCCACTTGCGACGCCTGAGGGAGAGCCTCGTCTCGCGAGGCTTGGATCCCGAGGTGTGGCCCGAAGCCCAGGTCGACCACGTCGGGGTCGAAGATGACCCGAGTCTGGTGACACTGGCCGTGGGCGACGACCTGGGACGAAAGCTCGAGGCCGTGGCCGCTCATGCCAGCCAGGTGATCGAGGCACAGGACTTCATGGGACTCCCGCCCGGAGCGTTCCACCGCGTCATCGCCTACGAGAGCTTTCGGCCAGCCCGCGTCCTCGACGGGAGGTTCTGCGAGCTGCTCGGAGCGGCGTAGGGCCGAACCCTTCACTTGGTCCGACCGGAGAGACCGCCTCGTCAGACCATACTGAAGCGGTCGACCGTCCCAGCGGGTCCCGGGATCGTTCCCGCGCACAGACGCTGTTCGTTGCTTGAGGTAAACTGATGAACGTGCCCGCGGTCTTAGAGGCCGTCGTCATCGGGCTGCTGATCTCCCAAGTCGCCTTCGTCGTCACGACGGTCTACCTGCATCGAACTCTGGCCCACCGGGCCGTCACTTTGAAATCCCCGGTGGCTTTCGCCTGCCGGTTCATCGTCTGGATGTCGACGGGGACCCGACCCCGCCAGTGGGTGGCGGTGCACCGCAAGCACCATGCCCATACCGACAAGGAGGGTGATCCGCACTCGCCCGTCGTGTTCGGTTATTCGCACGTTCAGTTTGGCAATGCGTTGCTCTATCGGAGAGTCGCCCGAAACCCGCGGGCTGTCGCCCGTTACGCGCGCGATCTCCCTGACGACCGCTGGGACAAGGCCCTGTTCAATCACGCTCTGCTCGGCCTTGGACTGGGCGTCGGGCTGCTGATCGGACTGTTCGGATGGGAAATTGCGCTGATCGCGTCTGTGGTTCATGCATCGACGTACGTGCTCGGGGGCGGCGCCATCAATGCCATTGGGCACAAGTGGGGGAAACGCCCACACGACAACCTGGCGACGAACAACCAATGGCTGGCCTGGTTCGTCGCTGGCGAGGGGCTTCACAACAACCACCATGCCGCGTCGACTTCGGGTCGATTGTCGATGGCCAAGGGTGAGATCGACCCTGGCTGGTGGGCGATCCGGCTGATGATGCTCCTGCGTTGGGCAGCCCTTCGTCACGACACGTTGGTGCCCAAACCTTCCCGAGCGTGACCGTTCACCTCTGACCGATCGCAAGCTCAAGGGTTTGGGCTGGGACTGACACGTCCCGCGCCAACGACCAGGGGCAGCCCAATTGGCCTGCGCGCGCTACGCGAGGAGCGTGAGGAGCCACCGTGGCCCCACCACGTCAGCCCCCAGGGCCTCCGCCCGTCGCCGCAACTCACGATCCGCCGTGACGAGGGTCACCTCACCGGCGTTGCCCGAGACAACCTCCATGAGCGCGTCGTCACCACTGCCGGCAGCGTGGAGAACGGTCACGCCCTCGGCCACGCCGACGGGGACGCCCTCTCGGGCCTTGCCCTCCAGCACCACGACAACCGGTCGAGCAACGTGCCCAGAGGCGACGGCCGCTCTGAGTTCTCCCACGAACGATCGGGCTGCACCGGCTCGGTCCCTCCACCAGCCGGTCGGACGAGACCCGATGACATTTGCCGCATCAACCAGAAGCACTCCACCAGTGTGATGGTCGCGGCGAACGTGAGCGAGATGTGCGCCTCTCAAGGTGCTGCTCGCTACCTCTTGACCTATCTATCACTAATAGGTACAGTACCTATCGATGATAGATACACAGGTAGGCGCTGACTCTCGGACGAGGCCGAACACGGTCATGCAGCGGCGAGAGGCCAAGGTGGCGGCGATCGTCGAGTCGGCCTGGAAGCTCGCCCGAGAGCATGGGATCGCGGGAGTGTCGTTGCACGCCCTGGCCCGCGAGGTCGGGATGCGCCAACCATCGCTGTACGCCTACTTCGACTCGAAGCTTGCGTTGTATGACTGCTTGTTCGCCGACGGCAACCGGCGACTGCTTCAACGGCTCGACCTGGTGACGCTTCCTCGAGATCCGCGTGCGGCCCTGAAGAGGTTCTTGGCCGAGTTCGTCGCGTTCGCACTCGAGGACCCGGCGCGCTACGAGCTGCTCTTCGAGCGCCACATACCGGGATTCTCGCCTTCACCAACGTCCTACGTCCTCGCCGAGGAGGTATTGGCACGCGTCTGCACGTTGATCAACGAGGCAGGCGTCACCAAACAGGGTGACATCGACTGCATCGTGGCCATGGTCGCCGGCTTGATGGAAGCGCAGCTGAGCAATGACCCCGGCGGCAACCGTTGGATCCGTCACCTCAACCGACTCGTCGATCTCTATGTCGATGACGTGCTCGAAAGGAGTGGTCACTCATGATCGCAGACAGAATCACCCGTCCGGAGGCTCGCGTACTGGCCGACGAGGAGTTCACCCGGTTCGCGGACTTGGTCGCCTCGCTCTCGCCGGAGGAGTGGTCGGCACCCACCGACTGCACCGGTTGGGACGTCCGCACGATGGTGTTGCACGTCCTCGGCTCAGGCGAAGCCCAGGCGTCAATCCGAGAGTTCGTCCACCAGTTGCGGCGGGGCATGCCGCTCAACAAGGAGATCGACTCGCACCACTGGGTCGACGGCATGAACGAGCTGCAGATTCGCGAGCGCAACCGACTCACGAACGACGAGCTCGTCGTGCAGGTCGCAGCGGTGGGCCCGAGGGCGGTCACGGGCCGGTGGCGCACGCCTCCTCCGGCCCGATACATCCCCCTTCCATTCGGGCCGCCGATCGGATGGGCACCTCTCAAGTACCTACTCGACGTCGGGTTCACGCGCGACGTCTGGGCCCACCGGATCGACATCCACGCGGCCATCGACCGCCCAATGCGGCTCACGGCCGATCACGACGGCCGCCTGGTCGCCGACATCGTGGCAGAGTGGGCCGATATCCACGGCCAACCCTTTGAGCTCGTGCTCGACGGGCCGGCCGGCGGAAAGTTCACACAGGGTGTCGGCGGTGAGCGTATCGAGATCGATGCGTTGGACTTCATTCGAACCCTGTCCGGCCGACTGCCTGGCGAGGGAGTGCTCGGCCATCCCCTCCCTCTCTAGGTATCGGCACCACACCTCCCCAAGTCCATCCCGAAAGGAGCGACCTATGGAAACCCGCGTCGACGAGATCGCCGATCGCATCTACCGGCTATCGACGTTCGTACCCGACATTGGCCCCACTGGCTTCACGTTCAACCAATTCCTCATCGACGCCGACGAGCCAACCATCTTCCATACCGGTCCGCGCGGCATGTTCCCGGCCGTGTCCGGGGCGATCGCCTCGCTGATGGCGCTCGACCGTCTTCGTTGGATCATGTTCGGCCATCTCGAAGCAGATGAATGTGGCGCCATGAATCTTCTCCTCGAGGCCGCGCCGAGTGCCCAGGTCGCCCACACTGCCATTGGCTGCATGGTGTCCATTGACGACCTCGCTGACCGCAGGCCGGTTCCCATCGGACCAGACGATTCCCTTGATATCGGTGGCCGGCGTATCCGTAGCATCCATACCCCGCACGTACCCCACGGGTGGGATGCCCACGTCATCTACGAGGAGACCACCGGCACCCTGTTCTGTGGCGATCTCCTGAGCCAGGTGGGAGACGGGCCGGCGTTGACAGGGAACGACGTTGTCGCTGCGGCGATTGAAGCCGAGAACATGTTCGGCGCGAGCTGTTTCACCCCTCAGTCGGCGCCGACCATCCGCCGGATTGCTGCGCTGGATCCTGCCACGCTCGCGATCATGCATGGTTCGTCGTACCGCGGCGAGGCCAAGGAGGCACTCAACGCTCTCGCCGACGATTTCGAGCATCGGTTGGCTCACACCGGCTGATCACCAGCCGATGCGGCTCTCCCAGGCGGATGGGCTGTCGATGGGATACCCCTGCGTGGGCAATTCACCGATGATCCGGATAACGTCGCCTCCATGAGCCAATACTCATTGGAAGGAAAGGTCGCCCTGGTCACCGGCGGAGGCAAGGGGATCGGGAAAGGGATCGCACGGGCCTTCGCTGGAGCGGGAGCAGACGTCGCCCTGGTGTCTCGCACGGCGAGCGACGTGGAGGCCCTCGCGGCCGAATTGCGGGGCGTCGGTCGGCGCGCCCTCGCCTGTCCAGCGGACGTCAACGACCTCGCCGCGCTCCCCCCAGTCGTGGAACGAGTGGTTTCCGAGCTCGGGGGACTCGACATCTTGGTGAACTGTGCCGGCGGGGGGTATCACTGGCATTCCTTTGACGACACGACCATCGAGATGGTGGAGGAGCAATTTCACTTCACCGTGACGTCTGTCTACGCTCTCACCAAGGCCGCCGTCCCGCATCTCCTCGAGCGTCCAGGCGCCTCAATCATCAACATCGGGTCGGTGACCATCGGCAAGGCCAGTCGGGGACATCTGGCCTACGAGACGGCCAAGGCGGCGCTGGTGCAATTGACCAAGTCACTCGCCGCCGACCTGGGCCCCAAGATCCGAGTGAACATCATCCATCCCGGAGCAACAGAGACAGAGGCATTGCTCGAAGTCATGAAGACCATGCCGCCAGAGATGGTCGAGGCCGTGAAGCAGCAGGCACGAATGCGGCGCAACGGCACCCCCGAAGACATTGGCGCCGCAGCTCTGTACCTGGCATCGAAGGCATCGTCCTATGTCACGGGGATCGAGCTCCCCGTGACAGGTGGAGCGGTGGACGACGGCGGGACACGGTTCCCCGATCTGTGATCATGTCTGGCCCGAACCGAGTCTGAGGTCGGACCCGAACCAACGACCCCGTCCCACCCGACTCAGTCCTGGCGCGACGGTCGCCTGACGATCTTCGATGCCGTTCTCGCACTGTCAAAGGGGTCACGCCGCAGATCGAGGTGTGGTCGCCGAGTCCTCGTAGCCGTAGGGAATGAGGCAATCCCGTCAGGCCCGCTCAGTGGCGACGAAGAGCGATTTGAACATCTCATTCATTTCAGGCAGCTGATAATGGGCCTGAAGGCCACTCGGGTTGGGTAGGAGCCAAAGAAGGGCACCGCCGAGGAGTTCGGGCTGGAGACCGATTACGGCTTTGGGTCTCAGGAACGCTGTCCGATACGCCTGCAGCCCGAGCACCGCGACGCAGCGGGGCCGCAGCATCGCCACCTTGGTCTCGAGCTGCGTTGCTCCTTCACGCAGTTCGGCGACACTGAGTTCGCTGGCGGCAGCAGTCACCCGCCCCACCAAGTTCGTGATCCCTATGCCGAGCCCAGGCAGAGTGTGCTGCTCGGCGGGTACGAGAACGGACTCGGTGAAGCCACCGGCACAGAGCAACTTCCAGAACCGGTTCCCGGGCCGGGCGAAGTGCAGGCCGAGGTCACCTGAGAGCGTCCCGGGATTGATCCCGCAGAAGAGTACGCGCAGATCCGGACCGACCAGATCGGCGACAACCTGCTCCATGGAGCGAGAACATACGCTCCGTCAGGGGTCTACGGGTACAGATCTGCCAAAAGAAGGAGCCTGCTCGATTCATCGGTCCGTCACGACCGATCCGGACTCTGCCCTCATGCTGCGGCATGTGCCCCACCGTCCCCGCAGCGTCGGAGGTCATTGGAGGTCGAGGAACTTGACCGTCGCATCAATCGCGCCGAAGTCCGACGGTGTGGCGAAGTGATCGACGCCGGCGAGCGTGACCAACGAGGCCGTCGGCAGCGCCGCCATCAGCCGTTCGGCCGATCCCACCGCGTCCCGGTCGCCCAGCACCACCAGGATCGGGCAATGGAGCGTCGACAGCTCTTCCTCGGTGACCGGCCGGCGGGGCCGACGCAGGAAGGCAGAGAGCGCTCTCGGGTCGTTGCCCGCCGACTGGGCCAGCCGGCGGAACAACCGGGCCTGAACGTCCTCCGGCTCTTCACTGCTCTCGAGCGCCGCCACCAATACAGCGGGGTCGCCCGAGTCGAAGACATTGTCGCCCAGCCCAAGTAGGACGATCCGGTCGAAACGCTCTGGCTCGGCGACAGCCAGACGCAGAAGCAATTCTGCCCCGGCCGAGAAACCGACCCCTGCGATGAGTCCGTCCGCCGGCAAGGCGCAGCGGACCTCCCCCTCCACGTCGGCGTAGTCCGCCGGATCGGTCAGCGGCGAAGACGACCCGTGACCTGGTAGGTCGATGGCGGGGACGGTGACACCGAAGTCAGTCAGGATGTCGACCCAGCCGGTCCGCCGCCAGTTGTGATCGAAGGAGGACCCGAAGCCGTGTAACAGGATCAGCGCGCTGGGACGGCGAACCATGATGCCGCCAAAGCTAATGGGAACCGACCACTCTGGCACTGGTGGACCTGGTCCCAGGTCCGGCGGAAGGGCCACTCCCGAACAGCAGCCCGCGCGCGATTGCTGACCGAGCGACCGCCCATTGCGGCACGTCCCCTCCCCGGGACGTTGCGCTGACGTGCCGCGATGACCCTGGACTCGTTCGGCGGTGTCATTGGGACCATCATGGTCGAGTGGAGTCTTTGGACGAGCAAACGGCAACAAGTGCGGCTTCCGGGCGTGCCGCCGCCGAGCACCCCGTCCGGCATCACCGAGTCCGCACGGCGCTCGTGGTGGTGGCCTCGTTGATCATCGTCTTCGTCGTGGTCTGTGTCGTGCTCACCCTTGAAGGGCGGGCCCGCCCGGTGAGCGTGAGCCAGGCGATCAACCGCTACCACTCGGACCCCTCGGCCGACCCGGGTACCCACCCAGCTCCGGGCGTGTACACGTATCAGGGCACGGGCACCGACAGCCTGAGCCTCCCGCCGCTCTCCCAGGCAGAGGGGCCGACGTTGCCCGGGACCGTCGAGGTCCAAGGCCCCGGGTGCTGGAGCTTTCGCATTGACTACTCCACCAACCACTGGCAGCGCTGGACCTACTGCACACGCCGCAGTGGCCTGGTGGAGACAGGACGACTGGTTTGGCAGCGCTGGATGGTCGGTCCGCTGGCCGAGACCAATCTGTCGACGTTGCAGTGTTCGCCGGCGTCGATCACCATCCCGTTGGCGCCCACCGTGGACAAGGTGTGGCCGGCGCGTTGCACGGGGACGTCGACGCAGATACCCGGCACCGTGGTCACGCTCGGGACCACCCGCTTTCTCGGCCAGCCGATCCTGACCGTCGCCGGGAAGAAGATCCCTTCTGTTCACATCGAGGTGCAGTGGAGCCTGAGTGGACCACAGGTCGGCACCGAACGCGACGATCTGTGGTACGACGCGCAATCCGGGCTCCCCCTCCAGAACCACCGAAGCATCCACGTCCGCACCGAAACCCCGTTCGGCACCTCCACCTACACCGAGAACGGGCAGTTCGCGCTTCGCAGTCTGACACCGAAGACCTGACGGCAGCCGATGGTGCCCAAGGTCCGCATCGACCGGGATACGGCGGTAGACGCCCAGGAACGCCTCAGCGAATGGAACTGCCGAAGCGAATCACACTTGCGTCGAGGGCGGTGACGAAGCCCTCCACTTGCCGTATTGCTCGTCGCGCGGACCGTCTCCTCCGGGTGGGACTGCCCTGATGCGCCGGTATCGACACACGCAACGAGTGACTGGCTAAGCGGCAATCCGATCTCGCAGCGTTGCGACACCGTCGCCCGACAGCTCATCGAGTACGACCGGTCGGCCCGTAATGGCCAGGAGTATCGCCTCGCCCGTGCCCCGCACCTCGGGTCCCTCGCCGTGAGTCCACTCGACATCCGTGGCGACGAGGCGAAGTCCGGCTGCCCGCTTCTTGGCGCCCACGAACCCACCGATTCCTGGCCCGACACTCAATGCGGCCAGGAGGCGGTCCTCGGGGATCTGCCGGGGCAATCCGAGCGGTCGGCGCATGTCCTGCTGGTGGACGATGTGGTCGACGAGGCCATCCTGTGGCTTGATGACCTTGGAGATGCCCTTGTGCACATGCTGTGTCGGGATGGTGTCGAAGACGGCCATTATCTGCTCGGGAGTGTGTGCTGAGCCATAGGCCGCAGAACCTTGGGCGGAGCCCTTCGGCACGTTGAAGCCGTACTTGGCCAACATCACGATCATGGAAATCATGGGCGTGGTATAGCCGAGGACCATGTGGCTCATGACGTCTCGGACTCGCCAGCCCCGACAGAGGCTGGCGTGGTCCCATTGCTCGGCGGAGAGCCCGTGGACGAACTCACTGATCGAGGCGAGTTCGTCATATCGCAGCTGGTCATAGTCGGACATAGCCGCTCTCCAATCTCACAACCGCACTAGATCAACGGTGGCACCACCGTAGCGAGGGCCACGGCGGCTTGCTGAAGGGATTGCCCCGCTCGCAAAACGAGGAGCGCGGCGGTTCTGGGCCGTTCACTTCAGCTACCGGTCACGGTTTGGACAGGACTCAGGGAGGCGAAGGCCACCCCACGCGCGCCAACGGAGAGGAAGCAAGTTACGAGAAGGCACCTCCGACTCCCTTTCAACAGCCTCGGACTAGGCGTGTTGCGGGTCCGGCGGTACGGGATACCCAGAACCCGCCCGGTATCGGCACCCCAGAGGTGGTTCAGGGAGCGCCCTCGAAGACTCCGGTTGTCCAAGACTGCCTGATAGTCCAGAAGATGCCATTTGAACGGTTGAGAACCGGGGCTTGGTCTGGAAAGATCCACAACCACGTTTGTTTGGCGAGCCGGCTCGGCAGTGCAGCGGCGTGAACGCAAAGGGTGGGGCGTACGATGAGTGACACCTCGCAAGGTCCTGGCGGGCGGCAAGCCTCAGACGGAAAACGGTACGCGCCACCTCCATCCAAGCCACGCCCCGCCACCACCGCCTCGATAGCTCACACCTCGGCGGAGGCGTCAACGGAAGGCACCGTCGCCGAAACTTCTCAACGCACCCGCGTCCGCGGCGGAGCCCACTGGAGCTGGAGTTCTGCCCTCAGAAGATCGGACATGGCGCTCCGCATGATGGCAATGCCGCGGTCCCGTGACGGCGCGGCGGCGGCGCGCCACCAAGAGGAGGAGGTCCGGGCCCACTCTGGAGGGTCGACGGCGATCGGCCGCAACGTCGGGTACCGGATCGGCAAGTTCGCCGAGCTGGTCTCGGGGTCATGGCTCGACTTCGGATGCGCCGATGGCGGCTACGCACAGGAGCTCCTGCGAGTCGGCGCCAAGCGGATCACAGGCGCGGACGTCGACCCAGAGCACATCGCCGCAGCGAAGGCCCGCAAGCTGTCTGACGCCTCGTTCGAGATCTTCGATGGGTTCACCCTGCCGTTCGAGGACGGGGCGTTCGACGGAGCATTCGTGAACGAGGTCATGGAGCACGTCGTGGATCAGGAGGCTTCGCTGGGTGAACTTCATCGGGTGATCCGACCCGGTGGGGTCGTGGTGGTGATCAGTCCCAACCGCGGGTTCCCCTACGAATGCCACGGCATCCACATCGGCTCGTGGCGCTACCCACGGCCGGCTCTCTTCGTTCCGTGGCTCCCGCGGCGTGTCTCGGACCATATGGTGGTTGCCAGGAACTACTGGCCGAAGGAGCTGGTCGGGCTGGTGGAACGCGCCGGCTTCCGCATCGAGCGTCGCGACTTTGTCTGGCCCGTTCTCGAGCTCGAGGAGTACAACTGGCTCCCTCGACGGGTATCCGACTGGTACCGCACCAGGTTGAACCAGTTGGATTCGCTACCCGTCGTCAGACGGCTGGGCGTGTCGACAATGGTGGTGGCGCGACGGACCCCTGACGGGGAGCGCTGACGCGGGACCTTGACTCCTAATCCGGGAATGAAAGAGGAAACCTGCTCTCCGTAGCGACGGCTACGCGCGGGCAGGTCGTGCTGGCGCCGTGTCAGCGGTTGCAAGACTGCTTTTCGGAGTGCCGAATCGAGCCGCAGAGGGAGCGATTGTTCTACGGTTCGATGGGAGGAGAATCTCTCAATGAGCCGATTGTCGGCATCGCGGTCACTCCTCAAGGCGGGTACTACGAGGCGGCCTCTGACGGCGGCATCTTCGCCTTCGGCCCCGGCGCCAACTTCTACGGCTCGATGGGTGGCAAACCCCTGAACAAGCCGATTGTCGGCATGGCTCCAACTCCTGAAGGCGGTGGATATTACGAGGTGGCCTCCGATGGCGGCATATTCGCCTTCTGACCTTTGGGCCCCCGCCCCGCGCCGCGGTGCCCCCTCCGTTCCCGGTGACGCCGCCGCCCGTGCCGCCCCGCCCCGCGGGGTTTCGTGGCCGCCGTGACGCCGCTCCCTTGCCTTCTCGGCGCTGAGGTGTGGGCGCTGAGGTGTCGCGAGACATCGAAGACAGATGTCGCGAGACATCACAGTGTGGGCGCTGAGGTGGGCGCTGAGGGACTCGAACCCCCGACCTGCTGGTTGTAAGCCAGCTGCTCTAACCAACTGAGCTAAACGCCCGGAACATACAACTCTACCTGGTCTTTTTGTCATACTCGCCCGCCATTGGCTGGGCGCAACGCTGCGAGTGCAGATGGTTGCCTTGGTCTGGGCGGGCCGGGAGCTACATCTGGAGTGACCGGCCAGATAACGCTGCAGGAGGCGAGATGAGCACCACCGATGCGAAGGAAAGCAAGAGCAGCGGGACCCTCGCCCATCGGTTTACGACGCACCTGGAGGCCGTCACGAGTCCCTCGGACATTGCCGTGCTCGTGCGCAGCTTCGAGCTGTCCCTGCGAACCGCAACATGCCCAAGCAAGCCAGCCCCTGGGCCTCTTATCGCTACCCGGTCTGGTCGATGGCGATGGTGAACCAGTCGCCCTTGGTGTCGGTCACTATCAACGGGTAGGTGTCAGCGGTCTCGGCAGGCAGGGTGAATGTCACGCCACTGAAAGCATCTGAGCTGGTCGTTGTGCCCGAAGTCAGAGAGAGCAGGGATCCGGCGTAGATCGCGCCCAGTCCCGCGCTCCCGGCAAACCCCGACCCAGCCAGGGTGACGAGATTTCCTGAGTCGAACCCCCCCGTGGCTGTCGCCGTCATGGTCGGTTGAGGCACGGTGAACGCGACTGCCGGTACATAGTGGGCGTTGTCCGTTCCGCTGGTCTGCTCCAAGTAGACGAAGTGCGTGCCCCATCCTCCTGGGACGGTGAAGGTCGACGACGTCGCCCCGTTCGCCGTGCCGGTACCGCCCGTGGTGACAGCCGCAGAATCGAAGAATGTGGAGAAACCGACCCCGGATCCGCTCATCGTTTGCACGGAAGTCGTCCCAGCACCGGTGACCGTCACGCTCGTGCTCGATATACCCGTCGAGGGACTCAGGGTCAGAGGACTACTGAGCGTCAGCGTCGTGTCGGCGAAGCACTTGTCAGTTGCGTCATAGAGAGTGACTTGATGTGTACCGACCGGGAGGTCGGCGATGAGGCCAAAGTCCGGCTGGGCTCCGTCCCCACTGAACTTCAGGTTGGCTCCGGTGTCGACGGTCTCATTCGTCTTGATGCCATCGATGTAGACCGGCACCGACGCTTTGGCGCAGAACGAGTTGGACGGGCCGCCGTAGCTCATCACCACCAACCCGGACATGGTGGTCGAGGCCTGGGTTGCGACGAGCCCCGCCGAGCTGTCGGTGTACCCGCCGGCCGAGACCACCGTGAACGAAGGACTGGTGGCCGAGTGGCTGGACGCATCACTGACCGTGATGGTCTGAGAGCCCGCAGACGCCGTCGAGGGAATGTCGAAGACGACGTCGTAGAAGCTGCCGAACGCATCCGTCAAGGCGCCCGAGGGAAGGGTGAGCGAACCGTTGGCGCTCAATGTCGCCGAGAGGGCCGATGAACCAGCGTATCCAGTCCCGCTCACGCTGCCGTAGGTCCCAGCGACCCCACTGCCCACATTGACGGTGATCTGTGGCACGACCGTGAGCGTGGCGGCGGCGTAGCCGTTGCCCGCCGCCGCACCCAGCGCGTGCGACCCGGCCACGGCCTGGGGAACCGTGAAGGAGGTCGGACCGAACGCTCCGTTGGCATCGGTCGACGCCGAGAAGGGCAGGCCTACTCCGTCCCACGACAACGTGACGCTCGAAGTGGCCGGGAAGCCCGAACCACTGACGGAGTCGGTCGATCCCACCGTCGCGCCCGACGTCGTGGCGAGGGTGATGATGGTCTGCGTAGTGGTGATGGTGGTCGGGGTGACCGGCGACGTCGTCCCCGAGAACTGGTCGCTCTGCTCACTCGTCCAGAGCGTGGCGACGTCGTAGTAGACGGCCTCGACCACGTAGTTGTATGTCGTGGACGGCGTCAGCGCCGGGTCGTTGTCGGTGCACGAGGTGGCCGAGGAGACCACGGTGGCGTTCTGACCACAGGTCCCTTCCGAGATCGCCGTGTAGGGTCCGCCGCTCGTCGTGCTCCGCAGGACCTTGTAGCCACCACCGGCGGGCAGCCCGGGGGCCGCACCCCAACTGAGATCCAGGCTGCCGGTCTTCGGGTTCGTGGCGCTCCCGGCGCCCGGCGTGCTGAGCGTGATCGCTTGGGCCCGTCCCGGCCCGTCCGCCGAAGTGGTCCACGAGGCGTAGGCCGCGCCCGCCGAAGCCAGGACGAGGCCCACGACGACCCCGACGACGGGGCGAACCAGGCGACGGGGTCCCATACGCCGCTGGCGGGCCACAGACCCTCGATGAGCGTGACGTCCCCGGCTCATGAGGAGGTTCCCGACAAGGTAAGGGTCACGCTGAAGGTGACGCCCTGGCACGTGTTCGGGGCGTTGGCGGCGAGCTTGACGAAGCTGGCGATGGATTCAGTACCGCTCGTGGCACCGGCGCTCACGGTGATGGCAGGCGAGATGGTGTAGGGCAAGCTCGGGGCGATGCTCAGGTTGCTGCTCGGGCACGCCGACTCGTCGTCGGAGACCGCGGCAGCGGTGGCCACGTGGTCGAATGTGACAGCGACGGGGTCGGTGTTCTGCAAGGTGAGGGAGACGGAGCCAGTACCGCCCGGCACGAGGTCGGCGGCACCGGTCGCCGCATCGACGGAGATCGTCACCGGGCGTCCGGACGTCGCCTGGCCGTTCCCCGAGCCAGCACCCGACGCAGTGAAGTAAGCGAAGGCCGCCCCACCGCCGAGGCCCGCCACCAGGGCCGTCACGGCCCCGACGACCGGCACCAGCCGCCAGCGTCGACGGCGCGCCCTGGCCCGAACAGAGTCGCCACCTGCGACCGGCTCGCCACAAGAGGCATCCGGCTGGGCCCGGGCGGCCTCGACCGGCGGCAGGCCCTCGGCGACCGGCTCCCAGACCAGCGCCCCGTCGATCTCGGTGGGGACGGAGACGACGTCGACGACCAGGGGGTCGTCCGCCATGACGTGGGCACCGGCCAGCACGAGTGCCAGGGCGTCGTCCTCGGTGACGTGGACCTCCCAGCTGGCCGCGGCGAGGGGATCGTCCCTCCGTATGTGGGCACCACGGGCCGCTCCGAGCAGCGGGTCGTCCTTGCGCACGTGCGTTCCTCGACGCCTGGACTCAGGTGCCGGGGGCGGGTTGGCCGCCACGCTCCTGGTAGACAGAGCGGCGTCAGGGGTCGTCGGCGGCATCGGTGTCACAACGGGGTCTCCGGTGGCCGGCACCGGAGTAACCGCCACCTCGGGGGCCACCCAGACCGCAGCCGAGGGTCGTGGTGGCCGGGCCGGGCGGTGCACCGGCGTCGTGCCCAACGTCCGCTGGTGCCTGGGCCGCCTCATGGGGTCACCACCGTGCAGTTGGTGATGGTGTCGTGGTAGTAGGCCGCAGCGACCCCGTGCCATGAGGCGGGCGGCGCGGGCAGATGACAGGTGTTGGTCCTGCCATTCACCCCGTGGTAGGCGTTGTAGGAGCCAGCGCCGAGGTAGATCGTCTCGTTGCCCGGCCCGCCGTAGATGGTGTCGTGAATCGGGGTGAGCGGCGTCGGCGAGGCCAGCGTCACCGTGTCGGTACCCGAGCCGAGGATAACTGTGTTGTAGGCCCCGGTCTCGATGGTGACGGTGTCGTTTCCGTTGCCCATCCAGACGTGGTTCAGCGGCCCGTTGCCCACGCTCACGGTGTCGTTCCCGTTGCCGACGGCGATCCAGTTGGACTCGTTGCCGACGCTCACGTAGTCGTTCCCGTTGCCGATGGTGATGTAGTTGTCCCCGTCACCGGCGACGATACAGTCGTTGCCGCCATAACCGTTGATCCAGTAGTCCCCGCCTACGGCATAGACGAAGTCGTTGAGGTTGGTCCCGTTGATGAAGGGGAAGTGCGGGTTCCCGAAGGAGAAGTTGGGGTAGGACCCGGTGCACTCGGTCGGCGGGGCGATGACGCTCTGGACCCGCACCGGCGAGGTGGAACCCGAGAATTGGGTGTCGCCGCCGTAGACGGCGTGGAGATTGTCGGTCCCCGCCGGGAGCAAGCTGGTGACCGTGGACGCCTGGCCGCTGGCGTTCAGGGTCCCGGTGCCCACCACGGGGCCGGTCGGGCTGCCCAGGTGGAAGGTGACCGTGCCGGTCGGTGTCCCAGTCCGCGAGGTCTTGGCGACCGTGGCCGTGAGCGTCACCGGGCTGCCCAGGCCCGAGGGGTCGGGCGAGGAGGTGAGGGCGGTCTTCGTCCCGATCAGGAGGGCGTTGACCACCTGGGTGACCACGTTGGAGACCGAGAGGGTGAAGTTCGTCCCCGCGCCGGGGTAGACGGCCTCGACGTAGGTGGTGCCGACCGGGAGCGACGACGTGGCGAAGGTGCCCTTGCCGCCAGTGCCGATGGTACCGCTCCCGAGCAAGTTGGAGGAGCTGTAGGCGCATTGCGCCGACGTCGGGCACTTGTAGAAACTCACCGAGCCGGAGGGCTGGATCGGGTCGGTACTGGCGTTGTTGGCGCTCACCGTGGCCGTGAAGGTCACCGACTGGCCTGAGGTAGAGGGGTTCGGCGTCGAGGTCAGCACCGTCGTCGTCTTGTCTGCATAGAGAGCGGTGCCCCAGTACCGGAAGTGGTAGGTGAGGTTCTTGCAGGCGTCCTGGTTGGTCTGGCTCTCATTCAACGAGACCGGAACCCCGGCCACCCCAAGAGTGTTGGCGTCGCCTCCCGCGGGGACGGTGAGCGAGCCTGAGAAGGCCCGGATGGTCAGATTGGACCCGACACACACCGCCGGAAGGCCGAAGTCGGTCAGGGCCATCGAGATGCTCGTGACCGTGATCGGCACATTCAGGTTGTTGTGGACGCTAAAGACCGCACATCGGGTCATCCCCGGGTAGAGCAGGCCCGGGGTGGTCCCTGAGCAGCCAGATGGTGCGTAGGTCGAGTAGATGCTGCTGGTGATGGTGAACCCAGTCGCCGAGGTGAGAATGAACTTCGGGTGGTCCATGGAGCCGAGGACCCAGGTGCACGCCCGGGCCACGAGTGCGCCGACGACCAGAGCGAGCAGGCAGGTCGCTCCGATCGTCTTCGCTCGTGCAAGCCACGTCACTTCATCGACTCCCTAGACCAGATCTGGGTGTTGGTGAAAACACCGAACAACCCAGGAGCACGTGGCCCCTGGGTTGTCTTCGTTGGCTTCACCGACCGCTGGTTGATCATGTTCGCTTCGCTATCGCTCTTGTCTTGTCCTAGCCGGTCAGCCGGGCCACGGAGGAGATCCCCCGTGACCCGACCTTCCGACCGGAGCGAGCGGAGAGGCGGGCCTGAGCCCATCACTCCACCCGACTCGTCTTGCTAGTTGGAACTGAAGACCAGGTTGACTGCAGCGTTCTCGCAGACGCTCTGGTCTGTACCTGATTCCCACATGTACGTCGAGAAGCCCGAAGGGCTGTAGTACGTGGTCCCAGGCGGGATGTTGGCGTTCACGACAGCGCTTGCGCTCTGTGCATTAGCCCCGAGGGTGCCACCTTGGAGCCGGTACCAGTAGCCGGCGCTCGCCGGCGTGTTGCACAGTCCAATGTTCGTGAGGGTGGGGTTACCAAGGGTGATGGTCACCGTTCCCACGTGCTGGGGCCCCCCGCTGGGGTTGGTGATGGCAAAGTCAACCGGCTGTGCGGGGCCGCCGGGGTACAGCGGCGCTGCAACTCCACCCAGCACATTGATCTCCACGGCTGGGATGTCAGCATTGGTCGTCGGACCACCAGGAGACAGGGTTGGAGCCAGTCCAGTGTTGCCATAGGCACCGGGCTCATTGATGTTGCTGAGGCCACAGTTGGTCGACACCGAAATGAAAGATCCAGTTGCCACCGGGGTGCTGCACGCTGGGAAGGTGTTTCCGATGCCCGCATCGGTGGTCGAAAGCAATACGGTTCCCGGATTGGTGTCAGTTCCCACCGTGAGTTCATTCGCCGAGTTCGACAGCGCCACGTTCAGGCTGGGAGCAGTCACGTTGTTGAACGAGATGTCGTAGACGACCTGCTGTGGGATGTACGGGTGCAAGGAGAAGTTGAACGTGACGTTGAACGTCGTCGGCCTCCCGTTGCCCTGGACAGCCGGAACGAAGACGGTCTCAGTATCGGTCTTCCCGCCTACCGTCAGCGTGATCGGCAGCGCTCCAATCGCCGCGCCCCAGTTACGGAACGCCACGGTCGCACTAACCAGCCGCTGATACCCCGGGTTGGCAAGCGTGATGGCGTTACCAAAGTCCGTGATCTGAGCGCACTGGAAGCACTGGTCCTGCGTGTACGCAGCATTCAGTGCGGCCTGGTCGCCCGCCGCCGGAGAGGCCAGGCTGTCGTAACCCGCACCGATCTGGGTGATGGTCAGGTGAGCAGCCGTACCTGTCTGCGCCGTACCCGTACCGTCTCCGGTCGTAGTGAAGAACGCAAACGCTGCGCCTGCACCGAGGACGACGGCGGCGACAGCGCTTATGAGCGCCCGCTTCCTCCCCTTCGTCATTTTCATTTGCACTTGGTGCTCCTTCTCATAGTTGGTTTCTTGGTGTTGCCGTCTGAGAGCACCGGTTTCGCCATTCGCTCCCCAGAAGCCCGGCGACCAAACTCGGCTTCTGGATCATCACGTTGCCCCTTGCTGCTGGGAGGACCGTCCGACACCGGCCCGGTGGTGACTGCGGTCAGGAAGTACAGGCGCACCTCCTTGCACCCCTCGCCCCAAGGAGAGTCACTCGTGCATGAATCACTTCGTTCTTTGCCTCCTTACTTGTTGGCGTCGCCGCGTCACCGCAGCGATCGTCGAGGGGAAAGTTGGTGGATCATCGGAGGGACTTGACGTGGCGTCCTGAAGGGACTCATCACGCCTCTCGGTGTTCTCAGTTACCGCAGACCTCCTCGCAACAACTCGAGGGCAACTTTGCAACCAGGGAGGCACAATTCCCAGGGGACAAAGACCTTTTCGGGCGGCCGACTGGCCCACCGGGCCGCCATACCTGAGGCCGAAGAGGATGATTCAGAGGGCATTCACGTCGTTGCCCTCGACATCGAGGACGTGCCGACAAGCGAGCACACCCGTTCGTCGCCAGCTGAGATCTCGCTCCAGCCCCAGGCTGAGTGGTTCGCCGAGCGACCCTCAAGGAGGTGGCACTCGTCCATGAAGTGCTGCGTAGTCGCCGTAATCAGGCGCTCATCGACTCGGGCCTGGCTCTGCAAATCGTGAGCAGCGGCCTGCCATCGTCGAATGGTCGTAATCGAGCTGGGCCCAGCCAGGCGTCACATGCTGGTGAACTCTCCGAAGCCGGAAGACACCATTGCTCGGGAATCCCAGCAGTCCTGAGACTGATTAGCGCAGCCCGTCGGGGACGGAGAGAACTGGACGACTCCTGGGTCGGTACCACGGAGGGCCGAGAGCCGCTGTGGCGGCTTGATCCATGGCGAGGGGCGGCAACGACAGCTCCCGCCTTGTGGGCCGTGACCGCCCCTCGGTCAGGATGCTGACATTGCGGTCCATGGCGAAATAGGGCCGACGGGACTGAATCGTCACAACGTTCCAACAACAGTCGGCATGAGAGCCCTCACGGCGAGTCGACCGTTCC